>LR590083.2:792500-3192500 GCA_901457705.2 Beijerinckiaceae bacterium RH AL1 | reverse complement strand
GCCGGCGAGGCCGCAGGCGCGCATCGCCAGCATCACCACATCGACGGCGCGCTCGGAGACATCGACCTTGAAGAGGTTGAGTGCCGCCTGCGTCTCGAGCGCGGTCAGCGCCCGCGTGTCGTCCTTGATCGCCTCGTAGCGCGTGATCATCGCCGCGACGACGCCGCGCAGGCTGTGCAGCTCGGCGACCGCCTCCGTGCAGCGCTGCGCGCCGGGCGGCATCACGCCGTTGGCACGGCGCGCAGCGGTGCGCACGAAGCCTTGCGCCCGCGACACCGCGGCGGCGGCGATGCCCGTCCACGTCGCGGCCCAGGAGAGGTGCGAGATCGGCACCATGGTCTGCGGATGGATCTTGTCGTAGCCGACGGGGAGGATCTGCGCCTCGCTGGCCTCGGCCGCGAGCGCGAAGCCGGCGCTCGACGTGCCGCGCATGCCGAGCGTGTCCCAGCCGCCGGTCGGCGTCAGCTTGTAGTCGTCCTTCAGGAAGACGACGAGCGCCTGGTCGGTGGCCGAGGCATCGGCGTCGCGGCGCGCGGTCGTGACGATGCCGTCGGCCTCGGCCCCGTAGGACATCACGGTCGCGGCGCGGGCGAAGGCGAGGCGGCCTCCCTCGCGCACCAGGGGCGCGACGGACGAGCGGACGTTGCCGCCGCCGGAGCCCTCGGTGGTCGAGGACGCGAGAAGCAGGTTTTCCTTCGCGACTCGGGCGAGGAAGTCGCGGTGCCAGGCGCTCGTGCCGGCATGACGCACGACGCAGGCGAGCGCGGCCTGATGCATGGCGATGATCATCGCCGTGGAGGCGCAGGCCTGGCCCAGCGTGTAGCAGACGTCGGCGACGACATGCATCGAGGCACCCGCGCCGCCGAGCGCGCGGGGGACGAGCAGCGCCATCAGGCCGTTGCGCTTGGCCGCCGCGATGGCGTCCGCTGGAAAGACCGCGTCGCGATCGACGGCGAGGGCATGGCCGGCCGCGATGTCGGCCACCGCCTGCGTGCGGGTGACGATGTCGAAATCGCGCGCCGCCTCGCTCTCGTCAGGGCTCGCCGTGAGGCTGCGTCCGTCCTGCAGGTCCATGCTGATGCTCGCAACTCGGGAACTCGCTACACTTTTAATCGAATAAATGCGGTCTTTGAGTCAAGAGCGTGTGTTTATGGTTAATAAAGTGTTAAGCGCATACCAAGAATTAGATTAACACTCATTTCAAAGGCATTTTACTTGCAAAGTGCGGCAAGACGCGTGATTTGTACGGTCTCGCTTTGGTTGGCCGTCGATTGACACGGCCGAGGGTGACGAAATGCAGCAGGCAGAAGTGCAGCAGGCCGGGGCTTCGACGGGCGCGGCGGTCGAAGCCGGGGTTGCCGACGTGGTCCGGCGCATCGCCGCCCAGCACGACGTGCGCACCGAGATCGGCCCCAACGACTCGCTCGTCGATTGCGGCATGACCTCGATGGCGATGGTCGACTTGATGCTGGCGATCGAGGCGGCGTTCGACGTGACCATCCCGCAGCGTGAGCTGACGCCGACGAACTTCCAGTCGATCGCGAGCCTTTCGGCCCTGGTGGCGCGGCTCTAGGGGATCAGCAAGCAGGAGGTCGTGTGCTCTCGAACGAGCCGATCGTGTCGCCCGACGCCAGCGGTTCCGCCGAATCCCGGACGGCGGCGGCAAAGCCGCGCCTGAAGCTCGTTTGCCGCAAGATCCGCGACGAGGACCTCGACGCGGTCGCCGACTGCCTTACCCGCGGCTTTCCGGAGCGCTCCATCGCCTACTGGCGTCGCGGGCTCCTGCGGCTGCGCGATCGTGCTGTGCCGGAGAGCTTCCCGCGCTACGGCTACATCCTGACGGCGGACGGCGCCGTCGTCGGCATCGTGCTCCTCATCTTCGCGATCGCCGACGATGGCAGCGTGCGCGCCAACGTCTCGAGCTGGTGCGTCGACGACGCCTATCGCGGCTACTCGAACATGCTGCTGGCCGCCGCGTTCCGCGCCAAGGACGTCACCTTCTTCAACATTTCCGCGTCGCCGTGGACGTTGCAGGTCATCGAGGCGCAGGGCTTCAGGCCCTACGTGCTCGGCACTTTTCATGCGGCGGCCGCGCTCGGGCGCCGCGTGCCGGGGGCGGACGTTCGCGCCGTCGACGCCAGCACGCCGGATGCGTCGTCGCTTCTCGCCGAGCACGCCGCGTGCGGCTGCATCTGCCTCGAGGTCGTCTATCGCGGCACGGCCTATCCCTTCGTCTTCCTGCCCTCGCGCAGTGCCGGCAACCGCCTGCCGAGCGCCCAGCTCGTCTACTGCCGCAGCCTGGCCGAGATGGCGCGCTTCGCCGGGCCGGTCGGGCGCCACCTGCTGCGGACCGGCTTCGTCTCCATCGCGATCGACGCGACCGGCCCCATCCCCGGGCTCATCGGGCATTACGCCGTCGGCAAGCGCATGAAATATTTCCGCGGCCCCGCCGCACCGCGGCTCGGCGACCTCAGCGCGACTGAGCTCGTCTACCTCGGCCCGTGAGCGCCGCCATGAACGCGCTCCCGCCGCTGCGCCCCGAGCGCCCCTCGGCCAACGCCGACTGGGTGCGCGCCCTGCAGCGCACCGCCGACATCACGCCGGGCTCGACCCGCACGCTCGCCCGCGCGCTCGACGAGGCCGCGGAGGCGGGCCGTCCGGCCCTGATCGGCGACACGGCGAGCCTCGACTATGCAAGCCTCGTCGCGCTGGCGAACCAGGCGGCGCATTGGGCGCTCGGCGAGGGGCTGCGGCCGGGCGATCGCGTCGCGCTGATGCTGGAGAACCAGCCCGCCTATCCCGCGCTGTGGATCGGCCTGTCGCGCGTCGGCATCGTTGCCGCGCTGCTCAACACCCAGCTCGTCGGCGCCGGCCTCGCGCATGCGCTCGAGGTGGCGGCGGCGCGCCATGTCATCGCGTCGCCGTCCCTCGCGCCGGCCCTTGCCGAGGTGCTCGAAAAAACGACGACGGGAAAAGGTTGGGTCTGGGACGGTGAGGCCGAGGGCTTCGCAGCGCTCGACCCTGTCCTCGCGGCGCTGCCGACGACAGCGCCGGAGGCCGAGCGCGAGATCACGCTCGCCGATCCCGCGCTGCTCATCTACACCTCGGGCACGACGGGCCTGCCGAAGGCGGCGCACGTCAGCCACTTCCGCATCATGATGTGGAGCGAGTGGTTCGCCGGCGTCACGGACGCGCGCGCCGACGACCGGCTCTACGACTGCCTGCCGATGTACCACAGCGTCGGCGGCGTCGTCGCCGTCGGCGCCATGCTGGTCGCAGGCGGAGCGGTCATCGTCCGCAAGGGGTTTTCCGCCAGCGGCTTCTGGGCCGACGTCGCGGCCTCGGGCGCGACGATCTTCCAGTATATCGGCGAGCTCTGCCGCTACCTCGCCGCCGCCCCCGAAGGCGCCGCCGCGCAGCCGCATCGGCTGCGGCTCGCCATCGGCAACGGCTTGCGCGCCGACGTGTGGCGCGCCTTCGAGACGCGCTTCGCGATCCCACGCATCATCGAGTTCTACGCGGCGACGGAGGGCTCGTTCTCGCTCTTCAATCTCGAGGGCGAGCCCGGCGCCATCGGCCGCATTCCGCGCTTCATGGCGCATCGCGCGCCCATCGCGCTCGTCGCCTTCGACGTCGCGCGCGAGGCGCCGGTGCGCGGCGACGACGGCTTCTGTCGCCGCTGCGACGCCGACGAGGTCGGCGAGGCGATCGGCCTCGTCGCCGCGAACGCCGAGAAGCTCGCGACGCGCTTCGAGGGCTACACCGACGAGGCCGCGAGCGAGCGCAAGCTGCTGCGCGACGTCTTCGCCAAGGGCGACGTCTGGTTCCGCACCGGCGACCTGATGCGGCGCGACGGGCGCGGCTTCTACTACTTCGTCGACCGCATCGGCGACACGTTCCGCTGGAAGGGCGAGAACGTCGCGACGAGCGAGGTGGCGGACGTGCTCGCGGCACACCCCGGCGTGCGGGAAGTCTCGGTCTACGGCGTCGCCGTGCCGGGCGCCGACGGCCGTGCCGGCATGGCGGCGCTCGTCGCCGCGCCCGACCTCGACCTCGACGCGCTGCACGCCCATCTCGCGGCACGGCTGCCGCGCTACGCGTGCCCCGTGTTCCTGCGCCTGCGCGAGCGGCTGGCGGTGACCGGCACGTTCAAGGTGCAGAAGGCCACCGACGTCGCCGAGGGGTTCGATCCCGGGCGCGTCCACGATCCGCTCTACGTCGACGGCGGCGAGGCCTACGTCCGCCTGGACGAGACGCGGCATGCGGCGATCGTCAAGGGCGAGATGCGGCTCTGATGGATGGGCGGCTCAAGACGATCCGCTAAAGTGCATCCCGGATCGGTCGACGTGCCCCAGTAGCCTCATGGTGAGCCGCGCGTAGCGCGAGTCGAACCACGAGGCGGTCCACGGATCGAGCCACGGATCGAGCCACCTGGACCCCTCCTGGTTCGAGACGCGCTATGCGCTCCTCACCATGAGGGATCGAAGAGCGGCCTGATCCCAGAAGATTGGCACACTCGCTAGCGCGCGCATCCCGGCACATAGGCGGCCGAGACCTCGAAGCCGGCCTTTTCGGCCACGAAGGGAACGAGCCGCTCGAGCGCGTGCAGGAGCGTGCCATCGGCGGGGAGGGGCTCCGGCGGGATCATGTCGGGCGTGAGGTGCAGGTCGACGAGCGGCGCCATGGCCTCCGGGCGCGTCCAGAACATCGTCCCCACCGGAAACTCGAAATAGGCGGGCAGGGGAGGGGCGATACCCAACCTTGCCGCGAGATCGCTCGCAATCGCCTTGTTGCCGGCCCAGCTTTCGAGGTGCGGGTCCTCGGCGATGACGAGCCCAATTCGCGGCGCGCGCGCGAAGGCCGCGAGAATCCGGTCCATCATCGCCTCCGGACCTCCGACGAGATGGCGCCAGAGGAAGTCCTTCCAGGCCATCCCGGCCTCATGGGCGGGGCTGCGCTTGCCGTGCACGTGGCCGACGACGTCGTAGCCGGCGAAAGCACCCGCGCCAAGCAGGGCGAGGAACGGCCAGATGTCGCGCCCGCGGTTCGACGGCTCGCTGAGGAGCATCGCTGGAGCGATGCCGGCGCGGTCGAGGAAATCTGCTATCTCCGCGCGGCGTTCTTCGGAGGTCGTGGTGATGAAGAGATCGACCGGCGTCGCGTTGATCGCCACGCGCTCGAGAAGCTCCGGCAGGAACTCGGGATAATGCATGTGTGCGTGGAGCGCGACGCGAAGCTCGGCCCGCGGGACGGGGTCCGCCCGTGGCGCGATGATCTGGTGGGTCCAGCGGCCCTTCGGGCGCCCGCTGCGCAGGAAGTGCGCGAACGGGTCTTCGTCGGCGGCGTAGTCGAAGCCGGCGCAATCGGTCGCGTAGACGAGCGGGTGAAACCCCGCCATCGGCCGCCGCAGGATCGGTCCGACGCCCTCCCTGTCGAGCGGCGCAAGCCGGTGGGACATTCGCAGATACGCGAGGATCGCCGACTGCGTGTCGGCGGCGTCGCGCGGCGGCACGGCGAGTCC
The DNA here is from genome assembly GCA_901457705.2 of Beijerinckiaceae bacterium RH AL1. Classification (NCBI taxonomy): domain Bacteria; kingdom Pseudomonadati; phylum Pseudomonadota; class Alphaproteobacteria; order Hyphomicrobiales; family Beijerinckiaceae; species Beijerinckiaceae bacterium RH AL1. The sequence goes on along the minus strand of LR590083.2, from coordinate 3,186,979 downwards.
CGCGTCGAAGACGCCGGCGGCCTCGATCGTCGCCGCATCTCGGTGAAGGCGCGCCGCGAGCCGGGTGCGCTCGACGACGGTTTGTCGACCAACCTCGATGAGGCGACGTGCCACGTCGAGCCGGTCGCCTACGTCGGACCGCGATGCGAGGAGGCCTCCGAAGCGCCGCGGCTTCGGTATCGCTTCCGGCGCGTCGAACACGCGAAACCGGCTCGCCAGCGCACCGTGCGGCGAGGCGCCCGCGCGGAACGCGAATTTGGCATGAAGAAGGATGGCCTCCGGCAGCACGATCCTGTCGGCGAAGTATGAGGCCCAGCCGAGCTGCCCTTCCGCGTTCGGGTTCAAGGAGACATAGTCCGCGAAGACGAGGATCGGCACGTCGCGCTCGGAAAGCTCGACGACGAGTTGCGTGTTCTCCCAGCCGTAGGCGAGCACCCACGCCGGGGCATGATGCCGGACGAGATCGGCCGCGAACCGCTTGACGCTGGCGTTGTAGTTCTGTGCCGGGAAGGCATAGGCCTCCTCTGCCCACGGCGCCTTGCCGATCCGCCAGGGCGGCTTGCCATAGCGCTGCGCGACTAAAATCGGCCTGACGAACGCGCAAAGCGCCCGCAGCAGGGCGCGCGTGCGATCGGGCAGGCCGCCGGCTCCGATCTCGTCCACGAGGACGAGGACGGTCTCGCGATCGGAGGTGCCTTGCTGTGGTGCGGTCGCCGACGGCCGAATCATTCCAGCGCCGCATAGACCATCGCGCGCGCCAGCGCACGGTAGTGCGCGCGCTGCGCGGCGTCGGACGTCTGCATCATCAGGATTGCGAAAAACCCGCGCGCGGGATCGACCCAGAAATAGGTGCCGCCGACGCCGGACCAGAAGTAGTCGCCGACCGAGCCGGGGTAGGCGGCCTCGCCGACGGCGAGACGCACCGCGAAACCCAGCCCGAAGCCGTAGCCGGGGCCAGGCGGGTAGTAGGCGGCGCGGGCGATGTCGCGGCCGAGGTGGTCCGACGTTGCGAGCGCGATCGCCGGCCCGCTCAGCACGCGCTGCGCGCCGAGCCGGCCGTCGCACAGCATCATGCGCAGGAAGCACGCCTGGTCGGCCATGGTCGAGAACAGGCCGTGGTTGCCGCGCTGGCCGCGCCGCGGCTTGCGCGGATCGAAGAACAGCGGGCGCTGGCCCGGCGCCTGCGGCAGCGGCTCGGCCACGCGGCCGACCTCCGACGGTGGCACGGCAAACCATGTCTCGCGCATGCCGAGCGGCGCGAGCAGCGTGTCGTCCAGCACGTGTGCGAGGTCGCAGCCCATCGCGACCTCGAGCACGTGGCCGAGCACGTCGGTGGCGTGGCTGTAGTGCCAGACGCGACCGGGCTGATGCTCGAGCGGTATCCTGGCGAGCCGCGCGACGTAGTCCGCGTTGGCGAGGTCCCGCATGAGGAAGCCGTCGGCGACGGCGGCGCGCTGCGCCGGGCTGTCGCCGAGGAAGCCGTAGGTGATGCCGGCGGTATGGCGCATCAGGTCCTGGATCGTCGGCGCGTGCTCCGCCGGCACGCGGCGCCCGTCCGGCAGCGCGACCTCGAGTTCGGCGAAGGCGGGGATGAAGTCCGCGATGGGCTGGTCGAGCGTGAGGAGCCCGCGCTCCATCAGGACGAGACCGGCCATGGTCACGATCGGCTTGGTCATCGAGTAGATGCGCCAGATCGCATCCGCGCGCAGGGGGGCGCGCGTGGCAATGTCGCGAAAGCCCGCCTCGTGCGCGAAGAGGTCGGCCTCGCGGCCGCCGATCAGCAGCGCCGCGCCGGGGATCGCGCCGGAAGCGACGTCGGCGTCGAGCCGCCGGGCGAAGGCGGCAAGGCGGTCGCGGTCAAAGACGGGGTTGGAGGGCAAGCCGGATGAACCTCTGTGGGGATGCGTGGCGCTAGCTCGCACGCCGCCTGTCGTTTTTGTCTAGTCGCTTGCGGCCGAACAAGATGCCGCGCTCGAGCTTCGCGCAGAGCGCCGCGTAATAGGCGCCGAGGAAGGCCGCGTCGTCCCCTGGCGGCGCGGTCCAGCGGATCTTGCGGCGGATGCCGGCGGCGACGGTCGCCATCGCCGCTCGGTCGCCGCGGCGCAGGACGTCAGCCAGCGTCTGCAGCTCGAACTCGCCGTAGGCGTCGAGCTGCGCCGGGGTGAAGGCAAAGCCGGCATCGGTCGAAGCCTGGCTGGCCACCGGCATGACGAGCTTGCGACGCGGCGCGCGCACCACCCAGGTGCCCGCCAGCAGGTCGCCCATCCGCATCCGGTCGCGGTTGAACAGCGGGAAGAAGGCGAAGATGCCGGCCCAGGCGAGCCCGGCGATGCCGGTCCACAGCTCGGCATCGGACTGCGCGGCGCGATAGGCGAGGAAGGAGAGCGGCACGAACACCTCGAGCTCGCGCAGCGCGTTGCGCGTGACGACCGCCGCTGCGGTCAAGGGGCCGCCGTCGCGGGCCACGACGCGAAGGCCGAGCATGCGCTTGCCCGGCGTCGCCGCCCGGCCGCCCAGCTCGAAGCTTATGAAATAGCCGACCCGCAGGAGAAAGAAGCCGAGCAGCCAGACGATTGCGAGCACCTGGGCGAACAGCCGGCCGACGCCGACGAACGCGATCACGACGGCGATGGTGAGCGCGACGAGCGCCGTGCCCATGACGACGACATCGAGGATGAAGGCGCTCGCCCGCTCGCCGCTCTGCGCGAGGGACAGGCGCAGGTCGACCCCTTCCGGCGTCACGAAGGGCCGGGTGAAGCGGCCCTCGGCCGCGCGCTCAGCCACGGAGCGCCGGTCGCGGCGTGAAGAAGTAGAGGAGCCAGCCGACGAGCATCATGCCGCCGATCGCGAAGCGCGCGCCGGTGTCGGTGACGATCTGGCGCCCGATGCCCTCCAGGCCGCCGGCGACGAAGAGCATCAGCACCACGCCGATCATCGCGACGCCGCCGAGCTGCCCGGCGCGTGTCGCCGCCGTCAGGCGGGAGAGCCGCCCGGGAAAGGCGACCGCCATGCCGATGCGCAGGCCCGCCGCGCCGGCGATCGAGATCGCGAACAGCTCGGTCGTGCCGTGGATGGCGAGCCAGCCCGCCAGCTCGAGGCCGAGCCCGTGGCTCGCGTAGAGCGCCATCAGCGCGCCGATCATGCAGCCGTTGTAGACCATCAGCAGCAGGGTCGGCAGCGCGAAGGCGGCGCCGAGCGCATAGGAGAGGAACGCGACCTGTGAGTTGTGGGCGAAGAGGAAGGTCGCGAAGAACTCCAGGAAGCCGTGCTGGCCGGCGCCGAGCACGCGCTTCAGGTCCGCCGTCGAGGCGGTGGGGTCGCGCCCCTGCGCCAAGCTCTGCGGGATAATCGCATAGAACCACGCCGCGTCCTGCGCGATGAGCAGCCAGGCGGCCGCGAGGCCGGCGGCCATCAGGATCACGGTGACGGCAAGCTCGCGCCGCAGCGCGAGCACCGCCTCGGGCCAGTCGCGCGTGAAGAAGCGCAGGATGCGCGGCCCCATCGGCGCGCGGATCGAGTATGTGACGAAGTAGGCCCGCGTCGCCAAAGCTTCCAGGTAGCGCACCAGCTCGCGATCGAGCGACGTCTCGCGGGCGACCGAGAGCGAGGAGAGCGTCGCGCGATACATCACGGGAAGCGAGAACAGATCCTCGTCCGAGAGCTTGCGCAGCGAGCCGCGCTCGATGCGGTCGAGCAGGCTTTCGAGCTTCGCCCAGTCGGCTTCGCGGGCGGCGCGGAAGCGCGTCTCCGTGAGGGTGCTGCCGACCGCGCTCACAGCAAGTTCCTCCGCTTGAAGTCGAGATAGCTCGCGACGAGGGCAGGGCCGATGCGATCGTGCGGGGTCTCCAGCACCTGGACGCCGAGGCTGCGGAGCCGCGCGGCGACGAGCCGGCGCTGGCGCAGCAAGGCCGCGGCCGTCACGGCGCGCGAGACCGCGTCGATGTCGTCGGGCGCCGCGGCGGCGAGCGCCTCGAGCTCGGCATCGTCGATCAGCACGAAGACGACGAGGTGGCGCGACAGCAGATGCTGGGCGGCGCGCAGCATCAGCTCCGCGCCGGTCTCGTCGGTCACCTCGGTGAAGACGACGACGAGCGCGCGCCGGCTGAGCCCGCCGGCCAGCGTCGCCAGGGCCAGCGTGTGGTTGGTCTCGGCCGTGCTGTAGTCGAGCTCGCTCGCCAGCCGCTGCAGCGAGGCGAAGGCGCGGATGCCGGTGACGGCGCCGGAGGCGATGCGCGGCCGCGCGTCGAAGCCGAACAGAGACACGCGATCGCCGAGCTTCAGCGCGACATAGGCCGAGAGCAGCGCCGCCGTCACCGCGCGATCGACGCGCGCCACGCCGTCCACCGGGTCCGACATGGCGCGCCCGGCGTCGACCGCGAAGACGACCTGGTTGTTGCGCTCGACATGCATGTCCTTGGCGAGCAGCTCGTGGTGGCGCGACGACCGCTTCCAGTCGATCATGCGCTTGTCCATGCCGGCGCGGAACTCGGTCAGCGCCTCGAAGTCGCTGCCCTCGCCGCGATCGACCCGCGCGAGCTGGCCGGCCTGCGCACTGCGCAGCAGCAGCGCGCCCTCGTCGTGCACCGCGCGGATATCCGGCGTGATCGCCACCGCGCGGTCGAGCCTCGTCACCCTCTGGCGCCAGGCGAGGCCCAGCGGGCCCGGCCAGCGCAGCCAGGCGCGCGCGATCCGCTCCGTGCCGCGCCGCACGGCCCTGTAGGCCAGCACCTTGGTCGTGACGCCGCTCTCGAAGCGCGCCGCGTCGCCGGGCGGTCCCTCCAGGCGCGGGCCGACATCGAGCGCGACCTCCGCGCCGGCCGCCGCGCGATCGAGCACGAGCCGCACCGGCAGCGACGCGCCGACGCCGACCGCGCCCGCCGCCTCGACGCGCAGCGAAGGCGCCGCGGCGGCGCCGAAGGCGTCGAGGACGATCAGTGCCATCACCGCCATCACCCATGACGGTGCGACGAACCACGCCATCGGCGAGGCTACGGCCAGCAGCAGCGCAATCGGCGCGCCGCTCGCCGCGACCAGGACCGCCCGCCGCGTCGGATAGATCACCGCGGCGCCCCGACCTGGTCGACCAGCGCGGTGATGATCTCGTCGGCCGTGCGCCCTTCGATCTCGGCCACGGGCGCCAGCGTGACGCGATGCCGGAGCGCGGCGGGGGCCAGCGCCTTGACGTCGTCCGGCAGCACGAAGTCGCGGCCCTCAAGCGCCGCCTTGGCGCGGGCGGCGGCCGCCAGCATCGCCGCGGCGCGCGGCGACGCGCCGGTCTGCAGGTCGCCGGCCTCGCGCGTCGCGCGCACCAAGGCGACAACATAGTCGATGACCTCGTCGGCGACGCGGATCGCGGCGACGGCGTCGCTCGCGGCATCGATCGCCGCCGCGTCTGCCACCTGCGACACGCCCCAGTCCGCCGCCTGCGGCGTCCCGAAGCGCGTGCCGTGCGCCGCCACGATGCGCCGCTCCTCGCCGGCATCGGGATAGCGGACCTGGTGCTTGAACAGGAAGCGATCGAGCTGCGCCTCGGGCAGCGGATAGACGCCCTGGCTCTCGATCGGGTTCTGCGTCGCCACCACCATGAAGCGCCGTGCGAGCGGGTGGGTCGTGCCGTCGATCGTCACCGTGCGCTCCTGCATCGCCTCGAGCAGCGCCGCCTGCGTCTTCGGCGGCGTGCGGTTGATCTCGTCGGCCAGCAACAGCTCGGTGAAGATCGGCCCGCGCGTGAGGCTGAAGGTCGAGGTCTGGAAGTTGAACAGGTTCGATCCGATGATGTCGCCCGGCATCAGGTCCGGCGTGAACTGTATGCGTCCGAACGCGATGCCGACGGCGCGCGCGAAGCATTGCGCGAGGAAGGTTTTGGCCGTGCCCGGCGGTCCCTCGAGCAGGATATGGGCGGAGGCGAACAGCGCGATCAGCATCAGGTCCACAGCGTCGTCCTGCGCGATCACCGCGCGGGCGACCTCGCGGCGGATGGAGTCGGCCAGCGCCTTGACTTCGTCGATCGTCAAAGGATCGTTTCCTTCCAGCGATGCAGCTTGCGTGCGGCGGCGAGGAGCGCCGCCTCGTTGCGCGCCTCGGCCGCCTCGCGCGCGAGATCGGAATAGCGCGGCCCGTTGCCGCGGCCGTCGCTGCCGAGGCCGTCGAGAAAGCGCGTGAGCGCGGGGCCGGTGAGCCGCGCGCCGGTCGCACGCCCGGCCGATTCCGCGACCAGCGTGGCATAGGCCGCGCCGGTGCGATGCGAGCGCCTCGCGAGGCGCAGCAGCGCTGCGATGTTCTCGGCGAGCGCGCGCTTGCCGAAGGCGAGGGCGCGGGCGTCGCGCTCCGGCACGCCGAACCGCACCGTCGCATGCATCAAGGCGAGCGCGACCGCCGCGAGCAGGCACAGGGTGAGCGCCAGGAACGGCGGCTCGAAGGCCAGCTTCAGAAGGTTGGGCTGCCGACCAAATCCGTTCAGCGTCAGATCGAAGGCGAGATCGCGGGCCGGCGCCATGACGCGGAGGATCGACGCCGCCTTGCGCGCGCCCTCGAGCGTCGCCAGGGCGCGGTTGTCGAGCATGTCGGGATCGGACAGCACCCAGACCGCGCTCCCGTCGATGCGCGCGAGGACCGCGCGTCCGTCGGGGTTCGTGAGGATCGGGCGCACGTAGGGGCCGCACATCGCCTGGGCTTCGCCGGTCCGGCAGAGCTCGAAGGTCACGACCCCCTTGAACGGCGCCATCACCTCGGCCTCCGGCAGCAGGCCGAGCTGCTCGACCCAGGCCGGGTTCGCTGGTTGGCGTTGCACCCGCCACTTGCGCAGGACGATGAGGGTCGGGCGCGTGCCTCTCGCAGCGAGGAACTCGCGCATGGCCTTCTGCGACGTGTCGGGCCCTGGCGTCGCGACGAGCGTGCGCAGGAAGCGGCGCTCCCGCTCGTCGCGGATCAGCGTCACGCGCGTGCCCGTCCCGCGGGCCAGGTCGACCACGCCCTTGAAGCCGACCGCCGAGGTCGACAGCGCATGGCCGCCGCCGTCGCGCCCGGGCCGAAGGTCCGGCGCGTAGGCGCTCAGGAGGAGGAAGGCGGCGAAGCCCAGGACGGCCACCGCGACGATGATGCCGATCGTGCGCGCGGCAAACGGCGAGTCGTTCATGCCCAAATGTCCGGCAGGGCAAAGCGGCGATAGCACTCGCGCGCCTGCTCCCAGTCGGCGCGGGCGAGCACGCGGCCGCCGAACAAGCTGCGCTCGACGGCGGCGGCGATCGGCAGGAAGGCGCTCCGCGCCGCCGCGGGGAAAGCGCCGGCGCCGCCGATCTCGCGCGTCGTCGCGGCGGGGCGCACGAGGGCAGGGCGATACCGCTCGATGTCCTCGAGGCTGCGGTGGAGAAGGAGCCGCGCCGCGGCGCCGTAGTCGCCCGTCGCCGCCATGGCGTCGGCCTCGGCGAGCAGCGCGCGGGCCGCCTGCGCCTCCGGCTGCCAGGGCGTTTTATGCGCGTCCTCGGGTCGCGAGGCGGGCCGGCGGAGGCGCAACGCGAGGCGCACGAGGAGCGCGATGACAGCTACGGCGGCGACGGCGACCGCGACCCAGAAGAGACCCGCGCCGGCGCCCCCGAGCCAGCTCAGGTGCGCAATCAGCCAGCGCAGCCACGCCGGTGCCTCGGGCGGCTGGAACGCCGGCAGGTCGAACTGCAGCGCGGAATCGGCGCGCACCCGATGCCAGGCGAGGGCGATGTCGGGGTCAGTCGGCGTTTGGACCGGTTGCGCGGTTGCCACTGCCATCACGCTGCATCCTAGCCGGTCAGCGCCACGACTTGGAAGTGCAGAAAATCGCCTGGACAATCGCCGCAAGATCGCCAATCCTCCGCGGCGTTTCAGCCGGTCGTAGAGGACACGGGCCGATGACGATTGCGCGAACGGGCGAGACCTTCGAGATGGGTCGCGTGCTCAGCCGGGCCTTCGGCGCCATCGGGCGCAACTTCGGTCTATTCCTCGGGCTGGCCCTCATCCTGGCCGGAATTCCTCACCTGCTCACCGCTCTGTGGCGTGTCTCGGTGCAGGATCCCTCGCACCCGGGCGGCGCTCCCGCAATCATCGCGCTTGTGGCCGGAAGCCTGCTCGGCATTGTCAGCGGCGCGATCCTGCAGGTCGCCATCACGCGGGCGACCGTCACCGATCTCGTCGGCGAGAAGCCCGCCTTCGGCGCCTGCCTGAAGGCCGGCCTGGCGCTGATCCTGCCGATGATCGGGCTCTCGATCCTCGCCGGCCTGGGTGTCGGCCTCGCGATGATCCTGCTGATCATCCCCGGCATCATGCTCTTCGTCGCGTGGTCCGTCGCGGTACCCGCCTACGTCCAGGAGCGGATCGGCATCACCGACAGCCTCGGCCGGTCCCGCGCGCTCACCAAGGGCGCCCGCTGGAAAATCTTCGGCCTGTTTCTCGTCTACGCGATCGCCGTCTTCATCCTGAATCTGCCGGTCGGCTTCATGGTCGCGGCATTCCATGCCTCGCCGTATCTCGCTGTCGCGTTCTCGACGCTCGTCAGCGTCCTCGGCACGATGGTCCTGGTGACGATGCAGGCAACGATGTACGTCGAACTGCGCGACGTGAAGGAAGGCGTCTCGCCGAAGGAGCTCGAAGCGATCTTCGCGTAACCGGCTCGGCTCACCGCGTGCGGTTCGTGCTCAAACCATTGGCCTGATCCGCGCGGTACGACAGTGCCTCGGCGAGATGGTGGCTTGCCACCGTCTCGGCGCCGTCGAGGTCGGCGATGGTGCGGGCGAGCTTCAGCACCCGGTGAAACCCCCGCGCGGAGAGCTGCAGCCGTTCGGAAGCCTCGCGGATGAGCTTCTGGCCGGCGACGTCGGGCCGCGCGACCGCCTCGATCAGCTTGGCCGGCGCGGCGGCATTGCACGTCACCTCGGGGTGCGCGAGCGCCGTGTAGCGGCGGGCCTGCGTCGCGCGGGCGGCGGCCACCCTGGCCGCGACCTCGGCCGAGCCTTCGGCCGGCGGCGGCAGCATCAGGTCGGCGGCAGAGACGGCCGGTACCTCGACATGCATGTCGATGCGATCGAGCAGCGGGCCGGAGAGCCGCGCGGTGTACTGCGCGATGCAGCGGGCGTTAGGCTGGCGGTGGCAGGCATAGCCGGGGTCGATGGCGTGGCCGCAGCGGCACGGGTTCATCGCCGCGACGAGCTGGAAGCGCGCGGGATAGGTCACGCGATGATTGGCGCGCGCCACCATCACCTCGCCGGTCTCCAGCGGCTGGCGTAGCGAGTCGAGCACGGTCGGCTGGAACTCCGGCAGCTCGTCGAGGAACAGCACGCCGTTGTGGGCGAGCGAGATCTCGCCCGGCCGCGCGCCGGCGCCGCCTCCGACGAGCGCGGGCATCGAGGCGGAATGGTGCGGCGCGCGGAACGGCCGGCGGTCGGTCAGCTCGCCGTTGGCGAGCGAGCCGGCGATCGAGTGGATCAGCGAGACCTCGAGCAGCTCGGCCGGCGTCAGCGGCGGCAGGATCGAGGGCAGGCGCGCCGCCAGCATCGACTTGCCGGCGCCCGGCGGCCCATTGAAGAGCAGCGCGTGGCCGCCCGCGGCCGCGATCTCGAGCGCTCGCTTGGCGCTCTCCTGGCCCTTGATGTCGGCGAGGTCGGGCAGCGGGCCGGCCGCCTTGCGGATCGCCGCCTTCGGCCGCCCGATCACCTGGTTGCCCGAAAAATGGTTGGCGAGCTGGATGAGCGAGCGGGGGGCGAGCACGTCCATGTCGGCGGCGGCCCAGGCGGCCTCCGGCCCCGTCTCCTTCGGGCAGATCAGCCCGAGGCCGCGGGCATTCGCGGCGATGGCGGCGGGCAGCACGCCGACGACCGGGGTCAGCGTGCCGTCGAGCGCCAGCTCGCCGAGCACGACGTAGGACGACAGCATGTCGGCGGGCAATGCGCCGATCGCGGCCATGATGCCGAGCGCGATCGGCAGGTCGTAGTGGCTGCCTTCCTTCGGCAGGTCGGCCGGCGCGAGGTTGACGACGATGCGCTTGGCCGGCAGCGCGAGCCCTGAGGCGAAGAGCGCGGCGCGCACGCGCTCCTTCGATTCCGCGACCGCCTTGTCCCCGAGCCCGACGATGCCGAAGAAGACGTTGCCGGAGGAGATCTGGACCTGGACGTCGACCGGTCGCGCCTCGATCCCCTCGAACGCGACCGTCGCCACCCGAACAACCATCGCTCGCGCCCACGCCTAAGCTGCACGCGACCTTACGCAGGGGGTGCCGGGGTGGCAACGGGCGGTTTTCGCCGCGTCGGAGGCGGCGCAGCTTGCTCGAAGCGGATAGACGCGCTCGACGACAAGAAAAGCCCGCTCGCGCGGGCTGTTTCAACGGTTCAGCGGCAGACGCGATGGTGACGCGAATAATAGCAGCGGCGCCCTTGATAGAAGAAGTAGCGCGGGTGGATGCCGAGCGCGCCGTTGACCGTGCCGATGCCGGCGCCGACTGCCCCGCCGACGACGCCGCCGATCGGACCGAGGGCGCGGTCGCCGGCGCGATAGCCTCGTTCAGCGCCGCCGACGAGGCCTTGCGCCTGGGTCACCGTAGGCACGGCGACAACGGCGAGGATGGCGAAGGCGGCGACATGGCGATGCATCGATTTTGCTCCTTGTATGCCTGCTGAACAGTCAAGCTGCCTAAGAGGTTTCTGCCAAACCAAAGCTTTTCTATGAGGTGTGCCTATTCCTTGATCGGCTCCCCGGCGGCGTCCCGCCGCCCTCAGTTTGCCGTCTCCGGCGCTCTTAGATGCCCGCCCGATGGTTCCGGAGGCACCCTTGAACGAAGACTTTTCCGCGATCGAACGCAGCCTGCTGCACCGGATGGACGCAGCGCAGGGCGATGCCCCTCCGCCGCTGGCGGCCGGAGGGGCGGCCCCTTCGCATGCTCCCGCCGACATCAGTGCCATTCTCGAGGCAGTGCAGCTCACGGCGACGTCCATGAACGACCTGGCGGAGCGCGCTCGCGAGCTAGAAGCACATACAGAAGCCTTTGCCGCCTCGAACGAGGAGCTCGAGGCCAGCAATCGCCAGCTCACGATCGAGCTCGGCGAGATCGTTCAGCAGCGCGACGACCTTGCCGCGAGCCTGCAGGCCGAGGCCGAGCGGTTGAAGCGCCTGGAGAGCGTCGCGGCCGAGCATATCGCCAGGGCGAGCAGCCTCGAGCGCGACGTCGCCTCGACACAGGCGGATCTCGCCAAGATCGCCGAGGCCGTCGGCGGTCATCTCGCCGGCGAGGCAGCTCCTGCGGCGCGCACCGAGACGGCCGCAGCGAGCTAGCGGCCGCGCTACTCCTCGATCGGCTCGCCGGCGGCGTTCCAGTCCAGCATGCCGCCGGCGTAGTGCGCCTTGATGTCGGTGCGACCGGCGGCATGCGCGCGGTCCATCGCGACGAGCGAGCGCTTGCCGGAGCGACAGTGGAGCACGATGCGCTTGCCTGGCTGCTGCGGCGGCAAGGCCTCGACGTCGAAGCTCTGCAGCGGGTTCAGCGTCGCGCCCTTGATGTGCCCGTCGGCCCATTCGTTGGGCTCGCGCACGTCGACGAGGTCGATCGTGCCGTCGGCAAGCCCGCGCTTCAGCTCCTCGCGGCTCACATCTTCGTGCTGGAAGTCGGACATGGTCACTCCTCGGGATCGCTGCGAAGCTAGGCGGTCGCGCGCGCCGTTTCCAGAGGCCGCTTGACGTGGTTGGCCCACCCGCGCACGAAGCGGCCCATGCGCCGTCGCTATTTCATCCTCGATGTCTTCACCGACACCAAGCTCGCCGGCAACCCGCTGGCCGTGGTGCTCGACTCGGACGGCCTCGACGATGCCGCGATGCAGAAGATCGCGCGCGAGTTCAACCTCTCCGAGACGGTCTTCTGCTCGGCCCCGCAGGACCCCGTGAACTCGGCGGCATTGCGCATCTTCACGCCGGCCGCCGAGCTACCGTTTGCCGGTCACCCGACGATCGGCACGGCGATCCTGCTCGGGCTCGAGAACGCGCCCGACCTGATCGCCCGCGAGGACGTCGGCCTCGTGCTGGAGGAGAAGGTGGGCGCCATCTCGTGCAGCGTGCGCCGCAGGCGCGGCGAGGCGCCCCACGCGCGCTTCGAGGCGCCGCGCGCCGCCGAGGCCTGGGCCGCGCCTCCGGAGCCCGCCGCCCTCGCTGCTAAGCTCGGCCTCGCGCCGGCCGACATCGGCTTCGACGGGCACCTGCCGTCGTGCTTTTCCGCCGGCAATCCCATGACCTTCGTGCCGGTCGCCTCGCTGGAGGCGCTCGGCCGCGCCGAGCTGAACGCCGCCCGGGGCGAGAAGGCCATGCTCTACCTCTTCGCGCGCACCGAGGCGAAGGGCGACACGCCGGCGTTCCGCTCGCGCCTGTTCTGCGCCGGCTACGGCATCGTCGAGGACCCCGCGACCGGCTCGGCGGCGGCCGCCTTCCCCGGCGCGTTGGCCGCCGGCGAGACGTTCCCCGACGGCGAGCACGACCTCATCCTCCTGCAGGGCGTCGAGATGGGCCGCCCGAGCCGCATCGGCGTCGCCTTCGCGACGGAGGGCGGCCGCGCCGGGCCGGCGACGATCGGCGGCTCGGCGGTCGTCGTCATGCAGGGGCACCTCGACCTGTGAGCGGGCCGACCGCCGAGGTCGCAGCCCTCGACTTTCCCGTCGAGCATTACGACTGGGCGTTCGCGCGCGACGAGGCCGAGCGCATCGATGCGCATTGGGCTCAAGCCTTGGCCGCGCGGCCGGCGATGTTCGACGGCCGCGTCCTGCTCTGCCACCGCTGGGAGATAGCGGATGGGAGACTGGCCGGCGCCTGTTTCGAGACCGGCTTCAAGAGCTTCCTCTCGTGGCGCGACTTCGGCTACCCGGGCGCCCCCGTGTTCAACATCTTCTCGATGCCTGCGTTGCGCGCCGCCGACGGCGCCTTCATGCTCGGCGAGATGAGCGCCCGCACGTCCAACGCCGGGCAGCTCTACTTCCCGCCGGCACCCCCGACCTCGCCGACATCGGCCCCGACGGGCGCGTCGACTTCGAAGGCTCGATCCTGCGCGAGCTCGCGGAAGAGACGGGGCTCGCGTCGAACGAGGTCGCGCTCGAGCCGACATGGCAAGTCGTCCGGTCGCCGCGCCCGGCGATCGCCTGCCTTCGCGTCGCGCGGGCGACGCTGTCGGCCGAGGCGCTGCAGGCCCGGCTGCAGGCCCACAACGCCAGCCATGCCGAGCCGGAGCTGACGCGGCTCGTGCCGGTGCGCTCGCCGGCCGATCTCGATCCCGCACGCATGCCGGACTTCATGCTGACCTACTTGGCCGAAGCGCTCGGATAGCGTCGCGCGACGTGAGAGGCCATGGACTTGGAACGGTTCGCGTTGCAGCAGAGCCCGCCGAAAGACCTAATTGCGCTCTTGCTTAGAGGCGCAAGCAAACCATAAAAGCAGTTGCCGCCTCAACAGGCTTTGTCGGCCTGAGCATGGCTCGGTCGCCAGTACTTTGGAACGGTTCGAAAGGTTTTCGCGTATGTGGCTGCCGAAACTTCCTGAGAATACCGGGAAAATCTTCCCGATTGTATTTGTTCTCGTCTGCACGGCAGTGCCGGCTTTCGCGCAAGCCACGCGCGACACTGCGGCGCCGACCGCCGCGGCGCCCGCTCCGGCAACGACCACCGCCGGCACGCCTCCGGCCGCGCAGTCAACCCCTGGCCAGGCCGCCGCGCCCGCGGCTCCGGCAGCCGTCGCGCCGCAGCCCGGCCCGTCGGCCGAGCCGGTGTCGAGCCCCGACGACAAGCCGGCACCCGGCACCGGCTCGTCGCTGATCCCGCACGATCTCTCGCCGCTCGGCATGTTCATGAACGCCGACGTCATCGTGAAGGCGGTGATGATCGGCCTCGCGTTCGCCTCGCTCGCCACCTGGACGATCCTGCTCGTGAAGGCGATCGAGCTGTTCGCCGCCCGCCGCCGCGCCAGTGGCGCCCTGGGCGCGCTCGCGGACGCCGCCAGCTTGCGCGATGCCGCGACCCACTTCGCGGATTCGAAGGCGCCGGTCGCCCGGCTCGTCAAGGCCGCGCTCGACGAGGAGGAGCGCTCCTACGGCCTGCCATGCGACGGCGTGAAGGAGCGCGCCGCGGCGCTGCTCGCCCGCATCGAGACGCGCGCCGGCCGCGCCATGGGCCGCGGCACCGGCCTTCTCGCGACGATCGGCTCGACGGCGCCCTTCGTCGGCCTGTTCGGCACGGTCTGGGGCATCATGAACTCGTTTATCGGCATCTCGAAGACAAACACGACGAACCTCGCCGTCGTCGCGCCCGGCATCGCCGAGGCGCTGCTCGCCACCGCCTGCGGCCTCGTCGCCGCCATTCCCGCCGTCGTGATCTACAATATGTTCGCGCGCGGCATCACCGGCTACCGCTCGGTGCTCGGCGACGCCTCGGCCGAGATCCTGCGCCTGCTGTCGCGCGACCTCGATCGCGCCCAGGCCGGCACGGTGCGGCCCCGCGCGGCGGCGGAGTAGTCATGGCCGTCAAGCTCGCGACCGGCGCGGACAACGACGATCTCGTCGAGACGCACGACATCAACGTCACGCCGTTCATCGACGTGATCCTCGTGCTGCTCATCATCTTCATGGTGGCGGCGCCGCTGTCGACGGTCGACGTCGACGTCGACCTTCCGGCCGCGTCCGCGAAGCCCGTGGCGCGGCCCGACAAGCCGATCTTCGTGACCCTGAAGGCCGACAAGACGCTGGCGCTCGGCGACGATCCGGTAGCGGCTGCGAGCCTCGGCAGCGCGATCGACGGCGCTACGGGCGGTGACAGGTCGAAGACGATCTTCGTGCGCGCCGACAAGACGGTGCCCTACGACGATTTCATGGGCCTGATGAACACGCTCCGCAACGCCGGCTACCTCAAGATCGGGCTCGTCGGGCTCGATGCCGGCAAGCACGACCAGGCGCCGCCGCAGAGCCAGCCCGCCGCGCCGGCCGCCGCCGGCCCATCGCACCCCTGACGCGTACCCCGAGTCTGACGTTGAGCGACATCGCCTTCCAGCCCTACCGCGAGCCGCCGCGCCGCGACATCCCGCTGTGGATCGTCGCCGGCCTCGTCGTGCTCGCCGTGCACCTGGCCGGCATTTATTTCCTGATGAATCGGCGGGCCGGCGAGCCCAACGTCGACACGCAGAACGCGGTGGAAATCGACCTCGCGCCGCCCGAGCTCGCGCCGGCGCCGCGGGAGGAACAGGCGCCCGCGACCTCCGCCCCGCCGCCCGCGCCGGCACCGCCCGTGATGACACCGCCGCCGCCGGAGCCGGCCGTGCCCCCGCCGCCGGTCCAGCCTCCGCCGCCCCCGCCGCCGGCCGAGGTCGCGCCCCCGCCGCCGGTTCAGCCTCCGCCGCCGCCGCCCGCCGAGGTCGCGCCGCCGCCTACGCCGGTCCCGGATCTGCCGGTGCTGCCGAAGGTCGAGGTGCCGATCGAGCAGCCGAAGCCCGATCCGGCGATCGAGCGGGCCAAGCAGGAGGAGGCGCAGCGGAAGGCCGAGGCGCGTCGCCAGGAGATCCGCCGCCAGCAGGAGGCCGAGCGGCGCGAGGAGCAGCGCCGCGAGCAGGCCGAGGCCAAGCGGCAGCAGCAGATCGAGGCCAAGCGCCAGCAGCAGATCGAAGCGAAGCGCCAGCAGCAGGAGGCCAAGCGCCAGGCCGCCGAGGCCCAGCGCAAGGCGGCTCGCGATGCCCAGCGGCAGGCCGCCGCGGCCGCGCGTCGCGCCGCCCAGCAGGCGCAGCGCAACGTGCAGAGCCAGGCTTCGGGCGCCGAGATGGCGGAATGGCAGTCGGAGGTCCGCTCGCGCGTGGCCTCGAGCGCGTCCGGCGCCGGCGGCGAGCCCGGGCGCGCCGTCGTCAGCTTCTCGGTGAGCGGCGGCGGCGGCATCGGCGGCGTCCACGTCTCCGGGGCCAACGCCGGCGCGGTCACGGCCGCCGTCCGCTCGATCGGCGCGGTTGCCCCGCCGCCCGACCACAAGCCGCATACGATCAACGTCGGCATCACGGTGCATTGACGCCGCGCATCCCCGCGTCAGGCGGGCGGATGCACGCTCGCTGTCCCCGGCGTCACGAACAACCGCTGCGCCCGCTCGCCCAGCGGCGCGAAGGCGCTGGCGTCGGCGCCGGTCATCCAGACCTGGCCCGGCAGCCCCTCGAGCTCGCCGAACAACGCCGCGCGGCGCTGCTCGTCGAGGTGCGCGGCGATCTCGTCGAGAAGCACGATCGGCGCGATGCCGCTGAGGTCGGCGACGAGCCGCGCATGCGCCAGCACGAGGCCGACCAGCAGCGCCTTCTGCTCCCCGGTCGAGCAGAGGCCGGCCTCGACGTCCTTCGGGCCGTGCCGCACCAGGAGGTCGGCGGCCTGCGGGCCGATCAGCGTGCGCCCCGCCGCCGCATCGCGCGGGCGCGCGGCCTTCAGCATCGCGCGATAGCGGTCCTCGACCTCGAGCGCGGGGTGGGCGGCGCAGAGCGCCTCGATCTCGCCGGCCAGCGCCACCACGGCCCAGGGAAACGGCGAGCTGTCGCGGCCGCGCAGCAGCGCCTCGAGCTTGGCCAGCGTCTCGACGCGCGCCGCGGCCACCGCGACGCCGATCTGCGCGACCTCGCGCTCGATCGCGTCGAGCCAGGCGCCGTCGGCGCGCGCGCCGTCCTCCAGCACGCGGTTGCGTTGGCGCAGGGCGCGCTCCATCGCCGCGACCCGCGTGCCGTGCTCGGCGTCGACGGCCAGCACGAGGCGATCGAGAAACCGGCGCCGCTCGCCCGGCGATCCGGCGAACAGCTGGTCCATCGCCGGCACGAGCCAGACGAGGCGGATGTGGTCGGCGAAGGCGCGCGCCGAGCCGACCGGCTCGCGGTCGACGCGGTTGCGCCGCTGCGCCGGGGCGCCGTCGGACGCGGGCTCGAGCCCGGTCCCGAGCTGGACGCCGCCGGCGGGCGTATCCAGCTCCACGGAGACCGCGAAGCCGCCGGTCCCGCCGCGCCGTATGCAGTCCGAGAGATCGGCGCGGCGCAGCCCGCGGCCCTGCGCGAGCATCGAGATCGCCTCGATGAGATTGGTCTTGCCGGAGCCGTTGTCGCCGGTGACGACGACGAGCTTCGCGGTGATCGCGAGATCGAGCGCGGCATAGGAGCGGAAGTCGGCGAGCACCAGCCGGCGGATCATGCCGCGTCACAGCACGCCGCCGAGCCGCGTGCAATCGGCTACCTGAAGTGCAGCACCGGCACCTGGCCGTCGAAGGTCGAGACCCAGATCAGGCCGCGCTCCAGCCCCGGCGGCGGCGGAGGAAAGGGCGCGGCGGCGTGCAGCGCCCGCATCGCCAGCGCATCGACATCGGGATAGCCGCTCTTGGCGCAGAACTCCTGCAGGAGCACGCGGCCGTCGGGGCCGACATGGAAGCAGATCGCGACCTTGCCGCCGGCCTGGTAGTGCGCGGTCTTCGGCAGCTGCTGCACCTTGGCCTCCAGCATCGCCTCGACCTCGCTCATCCAGCGCATGTCCTCGGTGCCGCCGTAGATCTTGGCCTTGGGCGTCGGCTTGGCGAAGGTCATGGTGGCGCCGAAGTTCGGCGCGCCGCCGAGCGCCGCCAGCAGGTTCGGGTTGACCTTCTGGTTCGGGTTTCGGGCAATCTCCTTCGTCTTGGCCGCCTTCTTCGCCGCCTTCCGCTTGGCCTTGTCGAGCGCCTCGGCGTTCTCCTTCTTTTCCTCTTCCTTGGCCGCCTCCTCCTTGCTGACCTCGGGCGTCGCCTCCTTGGCGGGCGCCGAGGCGGGCGGCGCTGCCTGCGGCGCGCCCTGGGTCGGCGTGTCGAGATGGGTCGGCGCCTGCGTCTTGGCTTCCTTGGTCTCGGTCTTGACCTTTTCTTCCGTCGGCGCGCGTGGCGCGCTGTAGGCCGGCGAGAGGTCTTCCTTCGGCTTTGGCGGCTCGGGCTGCTTCGGCTCCGGCGGCTTGGGCGGTTCCGGTGGCTTCGGCGGCTCGGGCTTCTCGACGACGACCTCGATCGGCGTCTCCTCCTCCTGGGTGGCCACCTGCAGCTGGCCGCGCCAGTCGCGGAGCAGGAAGGCGGCGATCAGCCCGGCGTGGAGCAGCAGGACGAGCGCGACGATCGACACGAAGCGCCGGCTGATCCGGCGCCGGCCCTGCGCCTCGAAGAAGCGCGCCTCCTCGGTCGCGGCAAGATTGTCATCCGCCACGCCGAGGTCGTCCGGATCATGAGGATCCTCGCTCGTCATCCCCAAACCGTCACATCAGGCCGCGCGCGGTTGCCACTCAATTTCGCTTGGCCGCCGCGCATGCAGGCGCGAAAACGCACGCCTGGGGAGCCCATGCCACAACACGAGCGAGCCTTTGGCCGGTCACTCGGACGAATCTGAGGCGGTCGTGCGGCCGCTGCGGGCCGGCGACGTCGAGGCGCTGGCCGAGCTGTGGGTCGCCTCCTGGCAGGCCGCGATGCCGGAGATCGACTTTGCCGCGCGGCGCGACTGGATCGTCGCGTTCGTCGGCGAGCCGGGGCGGGTCACCCTCGTCGCCGAGCTGGGCGGCGCGCCGGCCGGCTTCGCGACGCTGGAGGGGGCCTACCTGCATCAGCTGGTGGTCGCGCAGGCGCGGAAAGGGCGCGGCCTGGCGACGGCGTTGCTCGACGCGGCGAAGGCCGGGGCGCGCGACGGGCTGAGGCTCGACGTGAACGCGGCGAACGCCCGGGCCGTGCGCTTCTACGAGCGCGAAGGTTTTCGCAAGGTCGGGGAGGGGGTCAACCCCGCCTCGGGGCTCCCGACATTGGCGATGGCATGGCCGTAAACCCAGTCTCGTCAGCGCCGACAAGATCCGAGGCCGCCTTGACGCCGCCACCCTGTCGGCGCACATCGCGCGCGTCCGCATGGAGGCCCCGTGCCGCTCGCGCTCGTCACCTATCCCGTCATCGATCCCGTGCTGGTGCACCTCGGCCCGCTGCCGATCCGCTGGTATGCGCTGGCCTTCATCGCCGCGCTGGTCGCGGGCTGGGTCGGCACGCGGTTGCTTTACGGTCGGCCCGACCTGTGGGGCGCGCGCAAGCACCCGAGCGTGCTCGCGATGGACGACCTCGTCGTCTACATGGCCGCCGGCATCATCCTGGGCGGCCGCATCGGCTACGTGCTGTTCTACAACCTTCCCTACTATCTCCAGCATCCGCTCGAGATGGTCACGGTGTGGAACGGCGGCATGTCGTTCCACGGCGGGCTTATCGGCGCGATCGTCGCGATGACCGCCTTCGCCTGGCGCAACAAGGTCTCGGTCCTGAGCGTCACCGACGCGGTTTCGGTCACCGTGCCGATCGGCATCGTCTGCGTGCGGCTCGCGAACTTCATCAAGCCGGAGCTGTGGGGCCGCCCCACCGACGTCGCATGGGCGATGATCTTCCCCGGTTCCGACGGCCAGCCGCGCCATCCCAGCCAGCTCTACGAGGGCGGCCTCGAGGGCGTCGTGCTGTTCTGCATCTTGCTCGCGATCGTCGCGCGCGTTGGGCTGCGCCGGGACGGGCTCGTCACGGCCTGCTTCCTCATCGGCTACGGCGTCGCGCGCATCATCTGCGAGTTCTTCCGCGAGCCCGACAAGCAGCTCGGCTACCTCTGGCACGGCGCGACGATGGGCCAGCTCCTGTCGATCCCGCTGATCCTGGCCGGGCTCGCGCTCCTGGTGCGCGCGCTACGCCGCCCGCGCGCGCAGACGCGGTGCCGGCCGGGGCCGCCGAGGCCACGGCTTGAATGCTCTCGAGCGCGAGCTGCGCGCGATGATCGCCGACGAAGGCCCGCTGTCGATCGAGCGCTGGATGCAGCTCTGCCTGCAGCATCCCGTGCACGGCTACTACACGACGCGCGAGGCGATCGGCCGGACCGGCGACTTCATCACCGCGCCGGAAATCCACCAGATGTTCGGCGAACTTCTGGGCCTGTGGGCCGCGCAGGTCTGGCTCGATGCCGGCGCGCCGGCGCCGATCCGGCTCGTCGAGCTGGGGCCCGGCCGCGGCACGCTGATGGCGGACGCGCTGCGCGCCACCCGCATCGTGCCGGGCTTCCATGCCGCGCTCGCCGTCGACATGGTCGAGACGAGCCCGCGTCTCGAGGCCGCGCAGCGCGCGGCGCTCGCCGGCGTGACGCCCGATGTGGTTTGGCGACGCACGATCGAGGAGGTGCCGGCGGGACCGGCGCTGATCCTCGCCAACGAGTTCTTCGACGCGCTGCCGGTGCGCCACTACGTGCGCGGCGCAAGGGGCTGGCACGAACGCGTCGTCGGCCTCGATGCCGAGGATCGCCTCGTGTTCGGCGCCGCAGGCGCGCCGGTCGACGTCGGCGGCGTGGCGGGCGAGCCGGGCCAAATGCTCGAGGTCGGCCATGCGAGCCTGCGGGCGATGGAGACGCTCGCCGCGCGCATCGCGACGCAGGGCGGCGCGCTGCTCGTCTGCGACTACGGCCATGCCGAAAGCGGCCTCGGCGAGACCCTGCAGGCCGTGCGCGGCCACGCCTATGCCGACCCGCTCGCCGATCCGGGCGAGGCCGACCTCACCACCCACGTCGACTTCGCCGCGCTCGCCCGCACGGCGACGGCGGCAGGGGCCGTCGCGCATGGCCCGATCGAGCAGGGCGCGTTCCTGCGGAAGCTCGGCATCGCGTCGCGGGCCGAGGCCTTGCGGCGGCGCGCCGACACGCGGCAGGTCGAGGCGATCGACGCCGCGCTGCATCGCTTGACATCGCCCGAGTCGAGCATGGCGACGATCTTCAAGGTGCTCGCGGTCGTGCCGCAGGGCGCGCCGACGCCGCCGGGCTTCGAGGAGAGAAACACATGATCGGCGCCAAGCCGCAGCCTTCCCCTTCTCCCGCTTGCGGGAGAAGGTGGCCCGACGCAGTCGGGTCGGATGAGGGGAGCCTCCGCTTGGTCAATCATCGCCGGAGAGACGGCATGACCCCTCATCCGACCCCGCTTCGCGGGGCCACCTTCTCCCGCAAGCGGGAGACGGGAGGAGTGCGAGCATGACCCTTCCCGCTATCACCGCGCCGGACCTCGACGGCATCCGCCACGCCTACTTCACCCGCGAGGGCGGCGTGTCGGAGGGCGTGTACGCGACGCTCAACGGCGGCACCGGCTCGCGCGACGTGCCCGACGCGGTGGCCGAGAACCGCCGCCGCATGGCGGCGCATCTCGGCGTCGAAACCCTGCTCGTGCCCTACCAGGTGCACTCGGCGATCTGTCTCGCCGTGTCCGAGCCCTGGGCCGAGCGGCCGCACGTCGATGCGCTGGCGACCGCGACGCCGGGGCTCGCCATCGGCGTCACCGGAGCCGATTGCGGCATGATCCTCTTCGCCGATCGCAAGGCCGGCGTCGTCGCCGCCGCGCATGCCGGCTGGGGCGGCGCGTCGGGCGGCGTGCTCGAGGCGACGCTCGATGTGATGGAGGGCCTTGGCGCGCGGCGCGGCGACGTGACTGCCGTTTTGGGGCCGACGATCGCGCAGAAGAGCTACGAGACGGGACCGGAGTTCTACGAGCGCTTCGTCGCGAAGGACGCCGGCTACGCCGCCTTCTTCGAGCCATCGGGTAGGGAAGGGCACAACCGCTTCGATCTTCCCGCCTTCATCGGCCACCGGCTGAGGGTGGCCGGGATCGGCCGCTTCGTCTCGCTCGACCTCGATACCTACGCCGACGAGGCGCGCTTCTACTCCTTCCGCCGCAAGACGCATCGCGGCGAGGCCGACTACGGACGCCTCGTCTCGGCGATCGTGCTCTAGACGCAGCTCTTCCTTCTCCCGCTTGCGGGAGAAGGTGGCCCGACGAAGTCGGGTCGGATGAGGGATGTGCCGGACGGTCGCCTACGGTCGACGTCGAGACCCACGCCCAACCGCCCTCATCCGACCCCTCTTTGCGGGGCCACCTTCTCCCGCAAGCGGGAGAAGGAGTTAGCGCGCGACGCCTGCGATCGCCTCGGCGAAGTCCTTGGCGGCGAAGGGCTCCAGATCCTCAGCCGTCTCGCCGACGCCGATGAAATGCACCGGCAGCTTGAAGCGCTCGGTGATGGCGACCAGGATGCCGCCGCGCGCGGTGCCGTCGAGCTTGGTCATCACCAGCCCCGTCACCCCGGCCACCCTGCCGAAGATCTCGACCTGGCTCATTGCGTTCTGCCCGACGGTGGCGTCGAGCACCAGAAGGCAGGCGTGCGGCGCCTCGGGGTCGAGCTTCTTCATCACGCGGATGATCTTTTCGAGCTCCGCCATGAGCTCGGCGCGGTTCTGCAGCCGGCCCGCCGTGTCCATCAAGAGCACGTCGGCGCCGGAAGCCTTGGCGGCCTCGATCGCCTCGTAGGCGAGGCCGGCGGCATCCGAGCCCTGCTCGCGCGCGACGACGGGGCAGCCGAGCCGCTCGCCCCAGATCTTCAGCTGCGCGATGGCGGCGGCTCGGAACGTGTCGCCGGCGGCGAGCGTCACGCGCTTGCCCTCGCCGGTGAGCTTCGCCGCGAGCTTGCCGATGGTGGTGGTCTTGCCCGAGCCGTTGACGCCGACGACGAGTATGACGAACGGCTTCCGCGCGTCGATCTCGATCGGCTTGGCGTAGGGCGCGAGCACGCGCTCCACCTCCGTCGCGAGGATCGCCTTCACCTCGTCGGGCGAGACATCCTTGTCGTAGCGGCCCTTGCCGACGGCTTCCGAGATGCGCGTGGCGGTCGCGACGCCGAGGTCGGCGCGGATGAGCACGTCCTCCAGCTCCTCCAGCGCCGCATCGTCGAGCTTGCGCTTGGTGAAGATGTCCGAGATGCCGGTGCCGATCGAGGACGACGAGCGCGCCAGGCCCTCGCGCAGGCGGTTCCACCACGAGCGCTTGGGCGCGGCCGGCTCGGGCTGCGGCTCCGGCTCAGGAGGCGCCAGAGCCGCAGGCGCCTCGGGGATCGGCGGCGTCGGCAGGATCGCAGCCGGTGCGGCGGCCGGCGGCTCGGGGACGACCGGCGTCTCGGGTGCGGCTTCCGGCGCTCGAGCTTCCGCTTCGGGCTGAGGCGCCTCGGTCGCAGTGTCAGGGGCGGCTGCCGGTGGGTCCTCGCCGATGAACAGGCGGCGGAAGAAGCCGGGGCGCGGCTTGGTGCCGGCTTTGGGGTCGTCGGTCAAATCGAGGTTCCTGCGGTCCGCGGCCGATATAAGCCCTC
This sequence comes from Beijerinckiaceae bacterium RH AL1, assembly GCA_901457705.2. Taxonomy (NCBI): domain Bacteria; kingdom Pseudomonadati; phylum Pseudomonadota; class Alphaproteobacteria; order Hyphomicrobiales; family Beijerinckiaceae; species Beijerinckiaceae bacterium RH AL1. Next base: position 3,163,811 of record LR590083.2, on the reverse strand, counting down.
GGGGCCGACCTGCCACCTTGCGGAAGCCCGCCGTTCCGCCTTGCGGAGAGGCTCAGGCCGCCCTGGTCCGCGAGATCGCGTCGCGCACTTCGCGACCGCTAGGCGTCGCCGGACTGGAACTCGACCATGACGGCGCTGCTCGACGGCGGCACCGCATGCGGCGTCGAGGCGAAGGGCAGGGTGCGGCCGGCTTGGAGGAGTCGCGCCGGAGCGGTCTCGCTCCAGCGGGCGACTTCTGCGCCCGCGGCATCGCGGACGACGAAGGTAAGACGCGGGATGCGCACGCGGGCATGCGCGACGTTGCGGATCTCGCCCACGACGACGATGTCGGCCGCGCTAGGGTCGACGCGCTTGCTGTGCACGTCGCGGAAGGCAAGCCCGCGCAGGTTCACCGGCAGGCCGGCCGCGCCGTAGAGCGCCGCGGTGCGCGGCACGAGCTGCACGATCTTCGCGCGCGCGCCGATGGTGAGCGACACCAGCGCGAGCGAGGCGATGCAGAGCGTGACGCCTCGCGGCACGCGGCGGCGGCGGCGCTCGGCGGGCGGCGCGGGATTGAAGGCGGGCGGCAGATCGCCGAACACCCGGTCGGGCGCCCCGAGCGGCGGCAGCCCGCCGAAGCTAAGCCGCGGGGTCGTTTCGGCGGTGACATGCCAGCGCGCATCGCAGCGCGGGCAGATGACGGTGCGCCCGCCTTCGATCTGGGCCGGGCTGACGTGATATGATCTCGCGCAGGTCGGGCAGTCGATGAGCATCTGGGCGTTGCTTCTGGCGGTGGGCGACGGTGATCATCCTGGGACAGGTGGCTTAAAGCCGAGTTAACCCTGACGAATCCTTACCTGCGGCGAAAATGGCGGAGTTGATCGTTGGTCGTGTTCGAGAATGTGGGTCTGCGCTACGGCATGGGTGCCGAGACGCTGCGCGACATCAGCTTCCGCATCGAGCCGCAGTCGTTCCAGTTCCTCACCGGCCCGTCTGGCGCCGGCAAGACGACGCTGCTCAAGCTGATCCTGTTCACGTTGAAGCCGACGCGCGGCCTCATCTCGCTGTTCGGGCGCGATGTCGCCGGGCTCGACAAGGACGCCGTGACGAGCCTGCGCCGGCGAATCGGCGTCGTGTTCCAGGATTTCAGGCTGCTGCCGCACCTCACGACCTACGAGAACGTCGCGCTGCCGTTGCGCGTCCAGGGCCGCGAGGAGGCGACCTACCGCAACGAGGTGGTCGAGCTTCTGGGCTGGGTGGGGCTCGGCGAGCGCATGCACGTGCTGCCCGCCGTGCTCTCCGGCGGCGAGAAGCAGAGGGCGGCGATCGCCCGCGCGCTGATCGTGCGCCCCGAGCTGCTGCTCGCCGACGAGCCGACCGGCAACGTCGACCCGACCTTGGCGCGGCGTCTGCTGCGACTCTTCATGGAGCTGCACAAATCGGGTACGTCGGTGGTCATCGCGACGCACGATCTCGGGCTGATGGACCAGTTCGACGGCGCGCGCCGCCTGGTGCTCGGCGACAGCCGCCTGCACATTTTCGAATGAGGGGGACCCCGTGGTCTCGCTGACCCGCACGGCGTCCCGCGCCAAGCCCCGGCTCGCCGACGACCGGCCGTTGAAGCGCGACATGCCGCTCGTGCCGGCCGACACGATCGCCGGCCGCGCGCTCGTCACCGTCATTGCGATCATGACCTTTCTCGCCGCGCTGGCCGCCGGCGTCGCCATGCTGACGGCCGACGCCGCGCGCGACTGGCAGAGCGACGTCTCGCGCGAGATGACGATCCAGGTGCGCCCCGCCGAGGGCCGCGACCTCGATGCCGCGGTCCGCCAGGCCGCCGACATCGCGCGCCAGACGCCGGGCATCGCCGCGGTCGATCCCTACTCGAAGGCCGAGAGCGAGAAGCTCCTGCAGCCCTGGCTCGGCGCCGGGCTCGATCTCGCCGACCTGCCGGTGCCGCGCCTCATCGTCGTCAAGCTTGCTCCCGGCGCGCAGGTCGACAGCGTCGCGCTGCGCCTTACGCTCGACGACAAGGTGCCCGGCGCGAGCCTCGACGATCACGGCGTCTGGCTGGCACGGCTCGCGACGATGGCGCATGCGACGGTGGCGATCGGCATCGTCGTCTTCCTGCTCGTGCTCGTCGCGATGCTGCTCGCCGTCGCCTTCGCAACGCGCGGCGCCATGGCCGGCGCCAAGGAGATCATCGAGGTGCTGCATTTCGTCGGCGCCGCAGACTCCTTCATCTCCGGCCAGTTCCAGCGCCACTTTCTCCGCCTCGGCCTGCGCGGCGGCATGATCGGGGGCGGCATCGCGATCCTGTTCTTCTTCCTCGGCGGCCGCATGCTCGCGTTCTGGCGGGCCAGCGCCGGCGGCGAGCAGATCGAGGCGATGTTCGGCAGCTTCGGCCTGGGCCTCGCTGGCTACGCGACGATCCTGCTGATCGTCGGGGGGATCGCGTTCCTCACCGCGATCGTGTCGAGGACGATCGTGTACCGGCATCTGCGCCGTATGATGTGAAGGCTTCTACGACGCCGAAAAGTATCATAAACTGATACTTCAGGTAGGAGGACTTCCGATCGTGGCATCGAGCTATTCTCTGGGCGAGCACTTCGAGGGCTTCATCAAGAAGCTCGTCGAAAGCGGCCGGTATGCCTCGGCAAGCGAGGTCATGCGCGACGGCCTGCGGCTGGTGGAGGAGCGGGAGGGGCTTCGAGAGGCGAAATTGCAGGCCCTTCGCCTGTCGATCCAGGAAGGCCTCGACAGCGGCCCTGCCGCGCCGCTGGACATGGCCGAGGTCCGCGCCAAGGGCCGTCAGCGCCGCGCCGCCGGAAACGCCAAGCGCGCATGAGCGGGACGATCACCCGCCGACCCCGCGCAGAAAGCGATCTGGTCGACATCTGGTCATACATCGCCGACGAAAACGAAGCCGCCGCCGATCGCTTGCTGGGCAAGATCGAAGGCGTTCTCGCTATGCTCGCCCAGCACCCGCTGGCCGGCCGCGCGCGGCCCGAGCTTCATCGCGAGCTGAGAAGCTTCCCGTGCGGGAGCTACGTCGTGTTTTATCTTCCGCAGTCGGACGGCATCGAAGTGGTGCGGGTGCTTAGCGGATTCCTCGACCTCGATCAGGTCGAGTTTCAGTGATCGCCGACGGCGCTTCGCGCTCGTCGCGCGAAAAGAGCCGCTTTTCTCTATCATGAGCCTCGTCGATTCGGTTTCAGCGAGATCGGGATGTCCAAGATGCGCGTAGTAAGTCGAGGCAGGCGCGAGCGTCGGGCTGCATATGCGCTCACCGCCTTTGCGCTCTGCCTCGCCACCCCCGCCCATGCCGACTTCGCCGCCTGCGTTGCCGGCCTGCGCGGCGCGGCGGCGGCGAAGGGCGTGTCGGCGCAGACCTTCGAGGCGCTGACGCGCGACCTGCAGCCGAACCCCGATGTGCTCAAGTCCGAGGCCTACCAGCCGGAGTTCAAGACGGCGATCTGGGACTATCTCGCCGGGCTCGTCGACGAGGAGCGCGTCGAGGACGGCCGCGCGGCGATGCGCGAGAACGCCGCCGCGCTGCGCGCCGCCGAGGGCCGCTACGGCGTGCCCGCCACGGTGATGACCGCCGTCTGGGGCGTCGAGTCGAACTTCGGGCGTAACTTCGGCAACAAGCCGGTGATCCAGTCGCTGGCCACGCTCACCTGCGAGGGGAGCCGCCGCGCCGGCTACTATCGCGGCGAGCTGCTCAACGCGATGAAGATCGTGCAGTCCGGCGATATCGACCCGCGCGACTTCAATGGCTCGTGGGCGGGCGCCTTCGGCCACACGCAGTTCATGCCCTCGACCTTCCTCGCCAGCGCCGTCGACGGCGACGGCGACGGCCGCCGCGACATCGTCCATGACGCCGCCGACGCGCTCGCCTCCACCGGCAACTACCTGCGTAAGGCGGGCTGGCATCAGGGCATGACCTGGGGCTTCGAGGTGCGCCTGCCCGAAGGCTATGCAGGCCCCTCCGGCCGCACCCGCAAGCAGCCGATGTCCGCGTGGGCGTCGCGCGGCATCGCCCGTATCGACGGGCGCCCGCTCGGCGAGGGCACGGCCGGCCTGCTGCTGCCGGCGGGGCCGAATGGGCCGGCCTTCCTCGTCACCAAGAACTTCGACGCGATCTACGGCTACAACGCCGCCGAGAGCTACGCGCTGGCAATCGCGCTGCTGTCCGACAGGCTGCGCGGCCTGCCGGGCATCCAGACGCCGTGGCCGACCGACGATCCCGGCCTGTCGCGCGCCGACCGTCGCGAGGTGCAGACGCGCCTGCAGGAGCGCGGCTACGACATCGCCGGCAAGATCGACGGCGTGATCGGCGACAAGACGCGCGAGGCCATCGTCGACTTCCAGCAGCGCAACGGCATGAGGTCGGACGGGCGCGCCAGCCAGTCCGTGCTGACGGCGCTGCGGCGGTAGCTCAGTTGGCGCGCCGGCTGGCCTCGTCGGCGCGCGCGCACACGTCTCTCAGCTGAGCCGCAAGCTCATAGGCCCGCCGGACCATCTCGAGGAGCTCATCGCGATCCAAGGTGCGCGTCACCGCGATCCGGCGCGTCGTGTCGGCGCCGATCACAAGAAGCTCGGCCAGGCGCAAAAGCTCGGCGTTCCCTTCGGTGATCGACATGCAGACTACCTCGCCGCAACAGCCGCGCGTCGGGTCGGCAAATGATGAGAGCCCGACGCCGCAAGCGATGGCCGACGTGCGACCATCAGACGATCTGTCCCGGAGCATCCACCGTATCGGCTCAGTCGTTATTTTCCAAGCGATATCTAAGGCTTCACCGCAACCGGCTCGGCACCGAGCTCGCGCTTAATCCGCTCCGCGTCGGCCTTGATCGCGCGCTGGTCGGCGGCGCTCAGCCGGTCGAGGTTGCGATACACCATCGCCATGCGGTTGTTGCCGGCGAGCTTGCTCTTGTTGCGGATCAGGAAGTCCCAGTAGAGCGGATTGAAGGGGCAGGCGTCCTTGCCGGTGCGCGCCTTCACGTCGTAGCGGCACGGCTTGCAGTAGTCGCTCATGCGGTCGATGTAGGCGCCGGACGCGGCGTAGGGCTTCGAGCCGATGATGCCGCCGTCGGCGAAGGTCGCCATGCCGTGCGTGTTCGGCAGCTCGACCCACTCGTAGGCATCGGCGTAGACGACCATGTACCAGTCGTTGATCTCGTCGGGGTGCACGCCGAGCAGCATCGCGAAATTGCCGGTCACCATCAGGCGCTGGATGTGATGGGCGTAGGCATGCGCCGCGGTCGTCTGCACGGCCTCGCGCAGGCAGTTCATCTCGGTCTCGCCGGACCAGTAGAGCCACGGCAGCTTGCGGTCGGCCTTCAGCGCGTTGAGCGCCTTGAACTCCGGCATCTTCAGCCAGTAGATGCCGCGCATGTACTCGCGCCAGCCGATGATCTGGCGGATGAAGCCTTCGACCGCGTTGAGCGGCGCGCGGCCGGCGCGATACTCGGCCTCGGCGCGCTTGCAGATGTCGAGCGGATCGATGAGCCCGAGGTTCATCGCCGCCGAAATGATCGAGTGCCACATCCAAGGCTCGCCCTCGACCATGGCGTCCTGGTAGTCGCCGAAGCCGGGCAGGATGTTGGAGATGAAGTCGGAGACGACGGCCTCGGCCTCGTCCGGCGTCGTCGCGTAGCCGAAGCCGTCGAGTGATCCGAAGTTGTCGGGGAACAGCCGCGCGACGTCGTCGATCGCACGCGTCGTCGTCGCATTCGGCGAGACGAAGCGATGCGGCGGCGGCGTCAGGCGCTTCGGCATCGCCTTGCGGTTCTGCTTGTCGAGGTTCCATGCACCCCCAACCGGGGCGTCGCCGTCCATCAGGATCCCATAGCGGCGTCGCATCTCGCGGTAGAAGAACTCCATGCGGAGCTCCTTCTTGCCGTGCGCCCAGGCCGCGAACTCGTGGGCGGAGCAGAGATAGCGGTCGTCCTCGCGGATCTTGAACGGCACGTTCGACTCGGCGGCGAAGGCCTCGAACGCCTGCATCAGCCGGTACTCGCCCGGCGCGGTGACGACCACGTCGTCGTAGTCCCGCTCGGCCAGCGCGCGGCGCACCTCGCCGATCAACGAGCCCGAGTTGCCCTCGTCCTCATAGCCGATGTAGCGCACGGCGACCTTGCGCCGGCGCAGCCGCTCGGCGAGCCCGCGCATGCCGGCGAAGACGAGGGCGATCTTCTGCTTGTGGTGCCGGACGTAGGTCGCCTCGTCGCGGACCTCGGCGAGCAGCACGGTGTCGTGCTTGCGGTCGAGATCGCGAAGCGAGGAGAGGCGGTCGTCGGAGATCTGGTCGCCGAGGACGAGACGGAGGGTTCCTGGCACGTGCCGTTTGTCGCGTATGAAGCTTTGCTGGCAATACCTGCGACCCGCAGGCTCCGCGATGCGGCGCTTGGTCGTAGCGGCGTTCCGCCCTGTGCCCCCGGAACCACGCTCGCTATCATAAGCGCCGGTTTCGCCATCGCGGTCACGCTTCGGCCGTATGCGGCATCTGAAAACGTCCATATGACCTTGGGCCCGTCCGTCCTCGAAAAGATAGACGCGACAACTTCATGCTGGCGCTGATCCCCACCCGACGCGGCGCGGCCTCAGGCCGCGCGTCGTGGCGCGTCGCCGTGGCGGCCGCGCTCGCGGCGGCGACGGCGCTCGGCGGCTGCGTGCCCAACGCCGTCGTGCCCGACACGACGCTCGATGTTCCCGGCAGCTACCGCTACGCCGCGCCGAAGGACGGCGGCGCGCCGCTCGAGGATCATGCGACGGATTGGTGGCGCACCTTCCGCTCGCCCGAGCTGACCCGCTTCATGGAAGCGACGGAGATCCAGAACCTCGACATCGCCGCGGCCATCGGCCAGGTCGAGCAGGCCGATGCGCTGGTGCGACAGTCGGGCGCGGCCCTGCTCCCCTCGATCACCGCCAACGACCAAGTGACGCGGGCGAAGTCCTCTGGCGCGCTTCTCGGCGGGGGCGGCGGCAGCAGCGGGGGCTCGTCCGTCGCGGTGGTCGGGGCGGGCGCGTCGCGATCGAACAGCGCCTACACCACGCTCGTTTCCTCGTTCAGCGCCAGCTACCAGCTCGACTTCTGGGGCAAGAACCGCGCGACCTACAAGGCGGCGCAGGACAACGCGACCGCCAACCGCTGGAACCGGCAGACGGTGCAGCTCACCTCGCTCGCCTCGACGGCTACGACCTACTACACGATCCTCGCGACGCGCGAGCGCATCGCCTACGCCCGCCAGAACATCAAGGCGTCGAGCGACATCCTCAAGCTGATCCAGCTCCGCCAGACGGCCGGCACGGCGACCGACCTCGACGTCGCGCAGCAGGCGGCGCTGGTCGCCAACCTCAAGGCGTCGATTCCGCCGCTCGAGGTCACCGAGGCCCAGAACATCGCGGCGCTCGCCGTCCTGCTCGGCAATGCACCCGAGCATGTCGAGGTCGCGGCGCGCAGCGTCCTCAAGGCGCCGATGCCGGTCATCGCGCCGGGCATCCCCTCCGAGGTGCTGACGCGGCGGCCGGACGTCGAGTTCGCCGAGGCGAGCCTCAGCTCGGCGCACGGCAACCTCGTCGCGGCGCGCGCGGCCTTCTTCCCGCAGCTCAACCTCACCGCGCAGGGCGGTTTCGAGAGCCTCGCGCTCAAGACGCTGTTCTCGCCGGCCTCGACCTTCTACACCGCAGCCTTCAGCCTGGCGCAGCCGATCTTCGACGGCGGCCTGCTGCAGGGGCAGTTCGACCAGCAGAAGGGCATCCAGGACCAGCTCGTCGCCCAGTACAAGAAGGCAGTGGTCACCGCCTTCTCCGACGTCGACAAGGCGCTTGCCGCTGTAAAGCTCTATGCGGAACAAGAAGAATTGACCCGGCAGTCCCTTGTGGCATCCCAACGGGCTTTCCAGCTGTCCCAGGACCGATTGAAGCAGGGCGTGCTCGACGTCGTGACGTTATTGCAAACGGAGCAGACGCTATTTACCACCCAGGACACGCTGATCCAGGCGAGGCTGCTCCGCTTCACCGAGGCGATCGCATTGTATCAGGCGCTCGGTGGCGCCTACGCCGGCAGGGCGAAGGAGACCAAGGGCGGCACCTGAGCCTCCCGTCGGCCGTCCTGCAGCGAGGAGACCGTTCGGCATGAGGCGGATCTGGCGATTTCTCGCTTGGGCGACCGGCATCGCGGTGGTGATCGCGCTGGCGATACCCCTGTTCACGACCAGCCTCCTGAACAAGCCGGGCGCGGAGAAGCAGGCCGACGCCCGTGGCAAGCACGGCAAGCACGGCGGCGGCGCGGCCGGCGACGAGGGGCCGGTGCCGGTGCTCACCGCCGCGGCGCGCCAGGCCGACGTGCCGGTCTACGTCGAGGGCGTCGGCACGGGGCAGGCGCTGAACTCGGTGCTGATCCGCTCGCAGGTCGACGGCATCCTCGTGAAGCTGAACTTCGTCGAGGGGCAGAACGTGAAGGCGGGCGACCTCATCGCCCAGATCGATCCGCGCCTCTATCAGGCGACCTTCGACCAGAACGTCGCCAAGAAGAAGCAGGACGAGGCGGTGCTCTCCAACGCCAAGCTCGACCTCGCCCGCTACAAGATGCTGGCGCAGACGAAAGCCGGCACGCAGCAGCAGTACGACACGCAGCTCGCTACCGTCGCCCAGGACGAGGCGCAGGTCGCGCTCGACCAGGCGACGATCGACTCCTCGGCGACGACGCTCTCCTACACCAACATCACCTCGCCGATCGCCGGCCGCGTCGGCATCCGCAACGTCGACGTCGGCAACGTGATCCATGCCGCCGACACGACGGGCATCGTCACGATCTCGCAGATCCAGCCGATCAGCGTGTTCTTCAACGTGCCGCAGCAGGAGCTGCCGCGCATCAACAAGGCGACGCTTGCCGGCCAGCTCGACGTCCAGGCGACGGATTCGACCGGCAAGGACGTCATCGACCACGGCGTGCTGGCCGCGGTGAACAACACGATCGACGCGACGACCGGCACGGTGAAGCTGCGCGCCAACTTCCCCAACCACGACCTGCAGCTGTGGCCCGGCATCTTCGTCAACGTCAGGCTCCGGGTCGAGACGCTGAAGAACGCGGTCGTCATCCCGGTCGGCGCGCTGCAGCGCGGTCCGAAGGGCGCCTTCGTGTTCACCGTCGGCCAGGGCAAGGACGACAAGACCGGCAAGGAGACGGCTGTCGCCAAGGTCACGGACGTCACCGCGGGCCAGCAGGACGACACGCAGGCGGTGATCGAGACCGGGCTGAAGGCCGGCGACGCGATCGTCACCTCGGGCTTCCAGAAGCTGACCGACGGCGCCAAGATCGCGCCCTCGCCCGACAAGGCGGCCGAGCGCGCCGCCGCCGAAGGCGGCGCCCCCGCGCTGCACGAGCAAGGCGTGACGCCGCCGGCCGAGAGCGACGCCACGCCGGGCCGCCCGCACCGCGGCAAGCGCCGGTCGAGCTCGAACACGGAATGAGCATCTCGGCGCTCTTCATCCGGCGGCCGGTCGCGACGGTGCTCCTCGCGATCGCGGTGCTGCTCGGGGGTGCGCTGGGCTACAACTATCTCGCCGTCGCGGCGCTGCCGCAGGTCGACTTCCCGACGATTCAGATCACCACGCAGCTGCCCGGCGCGAGCCCGGAGACGATGTCCGAGCTCGTCACCGCGCCGCTCGAGCGCCAGCTCGGGCAGATCCCCTCGCTGACGACGATGACCTCGTCGTCGGCCTTCGCGCTGTCCGAGATCACGCTGCAATTCGATCTCAACCGGAACATCGACGACGCCGCGCAGGACGTGCAGGCGGCGATCAACGCCGCCGGCTCCGTGCTGCCGAAGAACCTGCCGTACCCGCCCGTCTACTCGAAGGTGAACCCCGCCGACACCGCGGTCATCGAGATCGCACTGACGTCCAAGACGATCCCGGTGCGGGCGATGAGCGATCTCGCCGACACGCTGATCGGGCAACGTCTCTCCGAGGTCTCGGGCGTCGGCCATGTCGGCATTCTCGGCGGCGTCAAGCCGGCGGTGCGCATCCAGGCCGATCTCTCGCGCCTCGCCGACTACGGCGTCGGCATGGAGGATCTGCGTACCGCGATCGCCAACGCCAACGTCGCCGGGGCCAAGGGCTCGCTCGACGGCGCCAAGCAGTCCTATGCGATCGGCGCCAACGACCAGCTCGAGGACGCCGACGCCTACAGGAACGTCGTCGTCACCTACCGCAATTCCGCGCCGGTGCTGATCTCGGATGTCGCCGACGTCGTCGACGGCCTCGAGAACGCGCATGTCGCTGGCTGGTACAATGGGCAGCCGGCGGTCATCATCGACGTGCAGCGCCAGCCCGGCGCCAACGTCGTGCGCACCGTCGGGCGCATTCGCACCGAGCTCGACAAGCTGAAGTCGCAGCTGCCGGCCGGCGTCGAGCTCGCCGTCGTCAGCGACCGCACCGGCACGATCAAGGCCTCGATCGCCGACGTGCAGTTCACGCTGATGCTGTCGGTCGTCCTCGTCGTGCTCGTGGTGCTGGTGTTCCTGCGCTCGTTCCGCGCCACCTTCATCGCCGGCGTCGCGCTGCCGCTGTCGCTGATCGGCACCTTCGGCGTCATGTACTTCCTCGGTTTCAGCCTCGACAACCTGTCGCTGATGGCGCTGACGATCGGCACCGGCTTCGTCGTCGACGACGCGATCGTGATGATCGAGAACATCGTCCGCCATCTCGAGATGGGCGAGGAGCCGATCCATGCGGCGCTCAAAGGCGCGCGCGAGATCGGCTTCACGGTGATCTCGCTCACCGTGTCGCTCATCGCGGTGTTCATCCCGCTGCTCTTCATGACCGGCATCGTCGGGCGGATGTTCCGCGAGTTCGCGCTGGTGCTGACGATCGCCGTCGTCGTCTCGGCGATCGTCTCGCTGACGCTGACGCCGATGATGTGCGGCCAGCTCCTGCGCCGCGGCGAGGAGGACCACGACAAGCCGAAGGGCCGCCTATCGCGCCTCGGCGACGGTTTCGCCAGGCGCTACCGCGGCAGCCTCGAATGGGTGCTGCGCCACCAGGCGCTGATGCTCGTCGTCACCTTCGTCACGCTGGGCGCGACGCTGGCGCTCTACGTCTACATCCCGAAGGGCTTTCTGCCGCCGGAGGACACCGGGCTGATCTCCGCCGTCACGGACGCCGACTCCTCGGTGTCGTTCGAGGAGATGTCGCGGCTGCAGAAGCGGGTGGCGGCCATCATCCGCGACGACCCCGCGGTCGAGGGCGTGACCTCGGTCGTCGGCGTCGGCACCGTCAACGCGACGCCGAACTCCGGCAAGCTGTCGATCGTGCTGAAGCCGCGCGAGTCCGGCCGCGACGGCGTCAAGGCGATCATCTCGCGCCTGAGAGACGAGCTGGCGCCGCTGCCGAAGATCACGGTCGCCTTCCAGAGCGTGCAGGACATCCAGATCACCGCGCAGTCCTCGCGCGCGCAGTACCAGTACACGCTGAACGGCACCAAGACCGCCGAGGTCGGCGAGTGGGCGAACAAGCTTGTCGCCGCGATGCGGACCTCGCCGGTGCTTCGCGATGTCGCCTCCGAGGCGCAGGACGGCGGCCCGCGGCTGTTCGTCAAGATCGATCGCCAGCTCGCCGGCCGCCTCGGCATCTCGGTGCAGAACATCAACGACACGCTCTACGACGCCTTCGGCCAGCGCCAGGTGTCGACGATCTACGCGCAGACCAACCAGTACCGCGTCGTGCTGGAGGCGCAGCCGCGCTACCTCGCCGACAGCGCCTCGCTGAAGAACCTCTACGTCTCGTCCGACGTCGCGGCGCAGGTGCCGCTCTCGACCTTCACCAAGCTGACGCACGACACGGCGCCGCTCTCGGTGCAGCACACCGAGCAGTTCCCGGCGGTGACGATCAGCTTCAACCTGCGGGAGGGCGAGTCGCTCAGCAACGCCGTGCAGGCGATCAAGGACGCCAGCGCCGCCATAGGCATGCCGGCCTCGATCACCGGCGTCTTCGCCGGCGACGCGGCGGAGTTCGCCAGCTCGCTGAAGAACGAGCCGTGGCTGATCCTCGCGGCGGCGATCACCATCTACATCGTGCTCGGCGTGCTCTACGAGAGCGCGATCCATCCGATCACCATCCTCTCGACGCTGCCGTCGGCCGGCGTCGGCGCGTTGCTGGCGCTGATGGCCTTCCGGATGGACCTGTCGCTGATCGGCCTCATCGGCATCGTGCTCCTGATGGGGATCGTGAAGAAGAACGCCATCATGATCATCGACTTCGCGCTCGATGCCGAGCGCGAGGAAGGCCTGAGCCCGTACGAGGCGATCATCCAGGCCTCGCTGCTGCGCTTCCGCCCGATCATGATGACGACGATGGCGGCGCTGCTCGGCGCGCTGCCGCTGGCGCTAGCGACCGGCACCGGCGCCGAGCTGCGCAACCCGCTCGGCATCTCGATCGTCGGCGGCCTGCTCTTGAGCCAGCTCATCACGCTCTACACGACGCCGGTGATCTACATCGCGCTCGAGCGCCTCCGCCATCGCATCTTCGGCGAGGTCAAGCACGTCGATCCCGATGCCGAGGTGCCCGACGAGTACGAGCACCGGAGGGCCGCGGAATGAATTTTTCGGCGCCCTTCATCCGCCGGCCGATCGGCACCATGCTGCTGGCGATCGGCGTGTTCCTGATCGGCGCCGTGTCGTACACGCTGCTGCCGGTCGCGAGCCTGCCGGGCATCGACTTCCCTGCCGTCTTCATCGCCACGCAATACCCGGGCGCGAGCCCCGAGAACATGGCCTCGACGGTCGCCGCGCCGATCGAGCGGCGCGTCGGCGAGATCGCAGGCGTCACCGAGCTGACCTCGATCAACTCGCTCGGCTCCTCCGTCATCATCGCGATCTTCGATCTGTCGCGGAACGTCGCCGCCGCGGCGCGCGACGTCCAGGCCGCGCTGAACGCGGCCGCGACCGACCTGCCGGCAGGGCTCCCCAACGTCCCGATCTTCCGCAAGGCCAATCCCAACAACATCCCCGTGCTCATCCTGGCGGTGACGTCGGACAGCCTGTCGCCGTCGGCGGTCTACGATGCCGCCGACACGGTCCTGATCCAGCGCATCTCGCAGGTGTCGGGCGTGTCCGACGTGTCGGTCGCCGGCGCCGACCAGCCGGCGATTCGCGTCACCGCCGACCCGCAGCGGCTCTCGGCGATGGGGCTCTCCCAGGACGACGTGCGCACCACGATCGTCAACGCCAACGCGCTGTCGCCGACGGGCGCGATCGACGGCTCGTCCTACGCCCGTACCATCGCCACCGACGACCAGCTGAAGACCCTCGACGACTACAAGAGCCTCGTCGTCAGGAACGTCGCCGGCCGCAGCGTGATCCTCTCCGACGTCGCCACCGTCGAGAACAGCACGCGCAACGCCCGGTCCGAGGCGACCTTCATGGGCAAGCCGGCGATCCTGATCTACGTCCGCAAGCAGGCCTCCGCCAACGTCATCGAGACGGTCGATCGCGTGAAGGCGCTGATCCCGGAGATCCGGCGCTTCATGCCGGCGGGCATCGACGTGCAGATCCTCAACGATCGCACCACCTCGATCCGCGCCAGCGTCGACGACATGCTGGCGACGCTCGCCGTGACGATCGCGCTCGTCATGATGGTGGTGCTGGTCTTCCTGCGCCGGCTCACGCCGACGGCGGCGGCGGGCGTCACCGTGCCGCTCGCGCTCGCCGGCACGTTCGCGCTGATGTATCTCGTCGGCTTCTCGATCGACAACATTTCGCTGATGGCGCTGGCGACGTCCGTCGGCTTCGTCGTCGACGACGCGATCGTGATGATAGAAAATATCGACAAGGCGCGCGAGGCCGGCATGTCGCCGATGCGCGCCGCACTCGTCGGCTCGAAGCAGATCGGCTTCACCGTCATCTCGATCTCGGTGTCGCTCATGGCGGCTTTCATCCCGCTGCTGCTGCTCGGCGGCGTCGCCGGCATGCTGTTCCGCGAGTTCTCGGTGACGCTCGCCTTCGCCATCATCATCTCGACGATCGCGTCGCTGACCATCACGCCGATGATCTGCGCGAACTTCACGAGCAAGAAGCCGCCGCGCAAGCCGAACCGGATCGACCGGATCATCGAGGGCGTGCTGTCGCGCAATGCCGCGCTCTACGCAGCGACGCTGCGCGTCGTGCTGCGTCATCGCATCATGACGCTTCTCGTCATGGCCGGCACGATAGGGCTGACGGTCTTCCTCTTCGCCAAGACGCCGAAGGGCGTGTTCCCGGAAGACGAGACGGACCTCATCATGGGCACGACCGAGGCGCCGGCAGCGACCTCGTTCCAGGCGCTGGTGCCGCTGCAGCACCGCGCCGCAAAGCTGGTGCAGGACGATCCCGCGGTCGCCGCCGTGGGCTCCTCGGTCGGCAATTCGGGCACCGGGCCGAGCGCCTCCGAGCTCAACGAGGGCAAGCTCTTCATCTCGCTGAAGCCGTCGAGCGAGCTCAACGGCGACACGACGGCGCAGATCGTCGACCGCCTGCGCAAGAAGCTGAAGACGATCGTCGGGCTCGACACGTTCCTGATCCCGCGCACCGATCTCAAGTTCGGCGGCCGCGACACCAAGTCGGCGCTGAGCCTCACGCTCACCGACAGCGACTATGCCGAGCTGACGCGCACCTACCCGCTCGTCGAGGACCGCATCAAGCAGGTGCCGGGCCTCGTCGACGTCACGACCGACCACGAGGCGGCGGGGCTGCAGGCGAACGTCATAGTCGATCGGCTCGCCGCCTCGCGCCTGCTCGTCACCATGGCGAACATCGACAACACGCTGAACAATGCGTTTGCGCAGCGGCAAATCTCGACCATCTACTCGCCGCGCAACCAGTATCGCGTGATCCTCGAGTCTCCTGCCGACCAGCAGCGCGATCTCAACGACATCCTGGCGACCTACGTGCCGGCGGGCGTCAGCCTGCAGAACGGCACGTCGCTCTCCGGCGCCGGCGTGCAGACGGCGCTGAACACCACGCCCAACAACGGCCAGGCGCAGACCGCGACGACGGGCCCCTCGACGCAGACGAGCACGTCCTCGACGAGCGCCGCCTCGCCCGCGACGGCCAACATCACCGCCGTGCAGGGCACGACGAGCGGCGGCGCGACGGTCACGGCCAACCCGACCGGGCAGATCCGCCTCCAGTCCATGGCGCGTGTCGAGGTCGGCACAGCGCCGCTCAGCGTCAACCACCAGGGCCAGTTCCCCGAGGTGACAATCAGCTTCAACCTGAAGCCGGGCGCCATCCAGCAGGAGGTGTCGGACGCCGTGCTCGCCGCCGTCGAGCAGATGCACCTGCCCGACACCGTGCACTTCGGCTACACCGGCGATGCGAAGCTCTTCCAGCAGAGCTCCGGCGGGCAGGGCCCGCTGCTCTGGGCGGCGCTGATCTCGGTCTACATCGTGCTCGGCGTGCTCTACGAGAGCTTCGCCCATCCGCTCACGATCATCTCGACGCTGCCCTCGGCGGGGCTCGGCGCTCTCCTGGCGCTCAACGTCACCGGCACGCAGCTCACCCTCATCGCCTTCATCGGCATCGTGCTCCTGATCGGCATCGTGAAGAAGAACGGCATCATGCTGGTCGACTTCGCGCTGCATGCCGAGCGCGAGCGCGGCCTGCCGGCCGAGGCGGCGATCTACGAGGCCTGTGTCGAGCGCTTCCGGCCGATCCTGATGACGACGCTCGCCGCGCTGCTCGGGGCGCTGCCGCTCATCCTGGCGACGGGCCCCGGCTCGGCGCTGCGCCGCCCGCTCGGCATCACCATCGCCGGCGGCCTCATCGTGTCGCAGATGCTCACGCTCTACACGACGCCGGTGATCTACCTCTACCTCGACAAGCTGCACCATCGCCTGCGGCGCATGCGCATCCCGCGCAGGTTCGGGCGCAGGCGCCGGGTGGCGCCGGCGGAGTGAGCCGCGAGCGCTGACAGGCAGGACACTTGCAAGGGCGACCGCGGGCAGCGGGAGACACCCTTGGTCGGCGAGCATCGGCTTTTTCAGACGGCGGAGGGCGCGCGCCTGCGCGAGATCGACGGCGGCGTTCCCTGGCGGCGCTGGGGGCCGTACCTGAGCGAGCGCCAGTGGGGCACCGTCCGCGAGGATTACAGCCACGACGGCAACGCCTGGACCTTCTTCCCGCACGCGCACGCCCTGTCGCGCGCCTACCGCTGGGGCGAGGACGGGCTCGCCGGCTTCTGCGACACCGGCATGCGCTGGTGCCTCGGCCTCGCGCTGTGGAACGGCAAGGACCCGTTTCTCAAGGAGCGGCTGTTCGGGCTCTCCAACGGCGAGGGCAACCACGGCGAGGACGTGAAGGAGGTCTACCACTACGCCGACGCGTTGCCGTCGCACGCCTACAACCGCATGGTCTACCGCTATCCGCAGCGGGCCTTTCCCTATGCGGAGCTCGTTGCGCGCAACGCCGAGCGCGGCCGCCACGAGCCCGAGTTCGAGCTGGCCGACACCGGCATCTTCGAGGGCGACGCCTACTTCGACGTCACGATCGAGTACGCGAAGGCGGCCCCCGACGACGTCCTCCTGCAGATCAGCGTCCGCAACGCATCGGCAAGCCCGGCGACCCTGCACGTCGTGCCGCAGGTCTGGGGTCGCAACACCTGGTCGTGGAGCCTCGATCCCAATGCCGAGCGCGCCTGGATCGATCGCACCCGCGACGGCAGCCTGCTCCTGATGCGCCGCGGGCTGAAGCCGCGACGACTCTCGATCGAGGGTGGGCCGGACCGGCTCTGGCTCTTCACCGAGAACGACACCAACGCGCCGCGCCTATTTGGGACCGAGGCGCCGGGGCCCTTCAAGGACGGGATCGACGCGTTCGTCGTGCACGGCTGGGGCGGGGCGCAGTCGCGTCGCCCGCACGGCAGCAAGGCGGCGGCGCCGCAGCGCTTCGACCTTCCGGGCCACGGCACGGCGACCGTGCGGCTCCGCCTGCGGCTCGCCGAGGACGAGGCGCCGCCGTTCGCCGACTTCGACCGGGTGATGGCGGCCCGCCGCGCCGAGGCCGACGAGTTTTACGCGGTGCTCCACGAGGGGATCGTCGACCCCGCCGCGCGCGCGGTGCAGCGCCAGGCGTTCGCCGGCCTCCTGTGGAGCAAGCAGGTCTACATCTTCGACGTGCCGGTCTGGCTCGCCGGCGACCCCGGTAACCCGGCGCCGCCGATCGGCCGCCGTCGCGGCCGCAACAAGGAGTGGTCGCACCTCAATAATGCCGACGTGATCCTGATGCCGGACAAGTGGGAGTACCCCTGGTACGCGGCCTGGGATCTCGCCTTCCATTGTGTCGCGATGGCCCGCGTCGACCCGGCCTTCGCGAAGGATCAGCTCATCCTGCTCAATCGCGCCTGGTACATGCATCCCAACGGCCAGCTGCCGGCCTACGAATGGGAGTTTTCCGACGTCAATCCGCCGGTGCAGGCCTGGGCGGCATTCCGCGTCTACCAGATCGACCGCGAGCTGACCGGCGTCGCCGACACGGCCTTCCTCGAGCGCGTCCTGCACAAGCTGCTCATCAACTTCACCTGGTGGGTCAACCGCAAGGATTCCGACGGCCGCAACATCTTTCAGGGCGGCTTTCTCGGGCTCGACAACATCGGGCCCTTCAATCGCTCGGAGCCGGCGCCGGACGGCGGCATCATCGATCAGGCCGACGGCACGGCGTGGATGGCGATGTATGCCCTCAACCTGTTGCGGATCGCGCTCGAGCTGGCGCTGGTGAACCCCGTCTATCAGGACATCGCGACCAAGTTCTTCGAGCACTTCCTCACCATCGCCAGCGCCATGGCGCATGCCGGCGAGGACGACGTGGCGCTGTGGGATGAGGCCGACGGCTTCTACTACGACACGCTGCGCCTGCCCGACGGCTCGCACGTGCCGCTGCGCCTGCGCTCGATGGTCGGGCTCATCCCGATTTTCGCGGTGGAGGTTTTGGACGAAAGCGTTTTCGAGAAGCTGCCCGATTTCACGAAGCGCCTGCGCTGGTTTCTCGAGAACCGGCCGAAAATGGCGGCGCTCGTCTCGCGCTGGAACGAGCGCGGCATGGGCGAGCGCCATCTGCTTTCCGTGCTGCGCGGGCATCGGCTGAAGCGGCTGCTGCGCCGGATGCTCGACGAGTCCGAGTTTTTGTCCGAGTATGGCGTGCGCTCGCTGTCGAAGGCGCATGCGGCGTCGCCCTACCGCATCGATCGCAACGGCGCGGTCTACGAGGTCGAGTACACGCCGGGCGAATCGACGAGCGGGCTCTTCGGCGGTAACTCGAACTGGCGCGGTCCGGTGTGGATGCCGCTCAACTACCTGCTCATCGACGCGCTGCGGAAATATCACTCGTACTACGGGCCCGAGTTCAAGGTCGCGTGCCCGAGCGGGTCGGAGACGATGCTCAATCTCGCTGAGGTCGCCGACGAGCTGTCGCGCCGGCTCGCGCGCCTGTTCCTGCCCGGCGCGGACGGTGTGGCGCCGTCCCTCGTGCGGGCCGCCCGCGCCGGCGGCACGGTGCCCGGCCACCTGCTGTTCCACGAGTTCTTCCACGGCGATACCGGTGAAGGCCTCGGCAGCTCGCACCAGACGGGCTGGACCGCGCTGGTCGCCGACCTCGTGCAGCTGACGCAGGGAACGAGCCGCGGTGAAGCGACATCCCCCTGACGTCTGAGCATGCCTACAAGCAGGCTTGCGGCGTTGGATGCTCATGCGAATCGCTCTCGTCATCAATGCAACGTCCGGGTCGATGGCGGACCTCGACGCCGAGACGATTCGCGAGAAGCTCCAGGCTGCCGGCTTCGAGGCGGTGCCCGAGCCTGACGGGCAAGCGTCGCTCCCGCAGCGATTGGAGACTGCCGCGGCGCATCCCGGCATCGAGGCCGTGGTCGTCGCCGGCGGCGACGGCTCCATGGCCTGCGCGGCTGCGGTGATGGCCGGGCGCGACACGCCGCTCGGTCTGCTGCCGCTCGGCACCATGAACCTCCTGGCCAAGGATCTGGGGCTGCCGATCGACCTCGACGAAGCGATCGCCGCCTTGAAGAACGGGGTCGCCAGGCGAATCGATGTCGCCGAGGTCAACGGGCACGTCTTTCTGATCAGCTCGATGCTCGGTCTGCCGGCGACGATGGGGGAGCATCGCGAGGCGCAACGCGGCAAGGGTAGCGTTCGCGGCGCCGCGCGCTTCGTCGTCGGGCTTGGCCGGCATCTCTGGCGCTACCCGCGGCTCGCCCTCACGACGATCGTCGACGGCGAGGCTTCACGCCGCCGCGTGCACATGCTCGTCGTCGTCAACAACGACTTCGTCGAGAAGCCCGGCAAGATCATCGAGCGCGGCTCCGTCGATGCCGGCGAGCTGACGCTCTACGTCGCGCCGCGCCTGACCTCGTGGCGCATGGCGCGGCTCGCCGCCGGCATGGCCGCCGGCTGGTGGCATCGGCTCCCCGGCCTCGAGCGCCGTGTCGTCGGCGAGCTGACGATCGAGAGCGACAAGCAGGCGCTGCGGGTGATGAACGACGGCGAGATCCGGCTGATCGAGACGCCGCTTCGCTACGCGATCCGTCCGCGCGCGCTCGCCGTGATCGTACCGAAGCCCGACGAGGAGCGCAGATGAGACGGATCGCTCAGATCTCCGACCTGCACTTCGGCCGCACTGATCCCGCCGTCGTCAACGGGATCGTCGAAGAGCTGGAACGCGAGAAGCCCGATCTCATCGTCGCGTCCGGCGACTTCACGATGGCCGCGCGTCGCTCGGAGTACCTTGCGGCGCAGGCCTTCATGGCGCGGCTGCCGGGGCCGTGGATCGGCGTGCCCGGCAACCACGACATCTCGCCCTACCACCTGATGCAGCGATTCGTGCGCCCCTTCGCGCGCTACCGTCGCTTCATCGCCGACGAGACCGAGCCGAGCTATCAGGACTCCGAGATCGGTGTCGTTTGCCTCAACACGGTGCGCACCTGGGCGCCCGAGCGCGACTGGTCGCAGGGACGCATCCGACGAAGGCAGATCGCCCGCGCCGCCGCGCGCCTCTCCGCGATGCCGGCGTCGCTCTTCAAGATCGTCGTGGCGCACCATCCGTTCATGCCGCCGCCTTGGGACGAGGCGGCGCGGCTCGTCGGCCGCGGCGACGAGGCGCTGGCGACCTTCCGCAAGTGCGGCGTCAAGCTGGTCCTCGGCGGCCACCTGCATCGCCACTATGCGCGGTTCACCGAGGCCGACGACGAGGGCAGGGAGCGCGCCAGCGCCGATGGCCTGCTCGCCGTCCAGGCCGGCTCGGCGACCTCGACGCGGCTGCGCGGCGACGAGCCCAATGCCTACAACCTGATTACCGTACGGGAGGGGCACGCGTCGGTGGCGGTGCGAGTCTGGACCGGCAAGGGCTGGGAGACCGTGCCCGAAGGCTAGGGCGAGTGATCTTCAGTCGAAGAGGCTCGACACGCTCTCTTCCTTGGCCGTCCGGGCGATCGCCTCGCCGATCAGCGGGGCGATGGAGATGACGCGGATGTTGCGCGACACCCGCACCGCCTCTGTCGGCAGGATCGTGTCGGTCAGCACGAGCTCCTTCAGGTGCGAGGAGGAGACGCGGGCGACAGCGCCGCCGGAGAGCACCCCGTGCGTGATGTAGGCCGAAACTTCCTTGGCGCCGTTGGCGAGCAGGGCGTCGGCCGCGTTGCAGAGCGTGCCGCCCGAATCGACGATGTCGTCAACGAGGATGCAGGAGCGACCCCGCACGTCGCCGATGATGTTCATGACCTCGGATTCGCCGGCCCGCTCGCGGCGCTTGTCGACGATGGCGAGCGGCGCGTCGATGCGCTTGGCGAGCGCCCTGGCGCGCACCACGCCGCCGACGTCGGGCGACACGACCATCACGTCGGAGAGGTTCATCCGCTCCTTGATGTCGCGCACCATCACCGGCGCCGAGAAGAGGTTGTCCGTTGGGATGTCGAAGAAGCCCTGGATCTGGCCGGCGTGCAGGTCGACCGTCAGCACGCGGTCGGCGCCGGCGTGGGTGATCAGGTTGGCGACGAGCTTGGCCGAGATCGGGGTGCGCGGGCCGGCCTTCCGGTCCTGCCGCGCGTAGCCGAAGTAGGGGATCACGGCGGTGATGCGGCGCGCCGAGGAGCGGCGGCACGCGTCCGTCATGATCAGGATCTCCATCAGATGGTCGTTCGCCGGGAAGGACGTCGACTGGATGATGAAGGTGTCCTGCCCGCGGACGTTCTCCTGGATCTCGACGAAGACCTCCATGTCGGCGAAGCGCCGGACCTGGCATTTCGTCAGCGGGACACGCAGGTAGGAGGCGATGGCCTCTGTCAGCGCACGATTGGAGTTACCCGCCAGGATTTTCATACCGGGCTCTTCATACCGTCATGCCACTGACACGCGAGGGTCGTTCGCCGCCGCTCTTAGCAGCCGCACAACGGGGAAACAACGCCGGAGAGACCACTTCCGCAACAGGAGAGGCCCGCAGCAGGCTGCGGGCCTCGGGAATGTCAGCGTGCGCGCGTCCAGCTCTGCGAGCCGCAAGGGCCGCCGCCGGGCACGCAGCCTTCGACCTGCAGCGTGTTTTCCGAGGTCAGCGTGATCTTGCCGTTGTACATCTGGCCGTCTTCGGAATTGTAGGTCTGGCCGGCCCAGGAATTCGGGCCCGCCGGGCGCATGCCGAAGAACACCTCGATGCCGATCACCGAGCGGTTGCGCTTCGAGGGATCGGGGTTGCGGTAGTCCTTGCCGGGCTGGCCCTTGGCGACGAAGCCGCAATAGCCGCCGCCGCACTTCGAGATGCGGACGACTGCTGAGTGATCCTCGACGAGCCACTCGCCGGAGGGGCCGGTGCCCGCGGCAGCGACACCCGGTCCAGCGACCAGGAGCAGCAAGCCCGCGGCGCCAACGATCGAAGAAATCCTCATCTTGCGTCCTATTCTGGCGCGCCGCATCGCACGCTTTGGATGGTGGGACCGCGGAACGAGACCGCAGTCGAGCCTTGCTCGATCGTTCCGGTGAGGCGATCGACGCGGACCAGCCCCGCTGGAAGGGGGTCGTTCGATCCGGCCGTTTTGCGGACGGACTGGTGCCACGTCAATGCGTAGGGGCCCTGAATCGGTTCGCCGCAGCAATCACGATGCGGGAACTGCCACCCAGATCGGGCGGCTTTGTGTCTTTTCAGCCGCAGCCTCACCGCATAAGTCTCGAGTCATGCAAGCGAGCGGGTCCAAGGATACCCCGAGCCCGGAGGACGGGTGGTCGGGCGACGAGGCGCTGCCCGAGGTCGAGATCCAAGAGCTCGATCTGGAGGCGGAGGTGCCGTCGCTCGAGGCGACGGACGAGGACGAGGCGGCGCCGGCGTCCGTGAAGGCGGGCGCGGCGGTCATTCGCGCGCACTGGAAGCACGCGCCCAAGGGCCCGGGCGTATACCGCATGATCGGCGCCGACCATGAGGTGCTCTACGTCGGCAAGGCGAAGAGCGTGCGCCGGCGCATCGCGAGCTACATGCGCCTCTCTCCGGGCATACCAACCGCATCGCCCGCATGATCGCGCTCACCGCCTCGATGGTCTTCCTCTCGACCGAGACGGAAACCGAGGCGCTGCTGCTCGAGACGAACCTCATCAAGCAGCTGAAGCCGCGCTTCAACGTGGTGATGCGCGACGACAAGTCGTTTCCCTACATTCTCGTGACCGGCGACCATCCGGCGCCGCAGATCACCAAGCATCGCGGCGCGCGCACGCGAAAAGGCGACTACTACGGGCCGTTCGCCTCGGTCTGGGCCGTCAACCGCACGTTGAACGCGCTCGAGCGCGCCTTCCTGCTGCGCTCGTGCACGGACTCCTTCTACGAGAACCGCACGCGGCCGTGCCTGCTCTACCAGATCAAGCGCTGCTCTGGCCCGTGCACCGGCGAGATCAGCCACGAGGACTACGCCGAGCTGGTGAAGGAGGCGCGCGGCTTTCTCTCCGGCAAGAGCCGCGCGGTGCGCGACATGATGGCGGCCGAGATGGCGAAGGCGTCTGAGGCGCTCGAGTTCGAGCGCGCCGCCAGGTTGCGCGATCGCGTCGCCGCGCTCTCCGCGATCCAGGGCCAGCAGGGCATCAACCCGCGGAACACCGAGGAGGCGGACGTCTTCGCGATCATCGAGCAGGGCGGCCAGTTCTGCATCGAGGTCTTCTTCTTCCGCACCTACCAGAACTGGGGCAACCGTGCGTACTACCCGAAGGCCGATCGCTCGCTGAGCAATTCCGAGGTGCTCGAGGCTTTCCTCGCCCAGTTCTACGACGGGCGGCCGCCCGCGCGGCTGGTCCTGCTCTCGGAGCCGATCGAGAACCGCGCGCTTCTGGAGGAGGCGTTCCAGCAGACGTTCGGCAGCCGCGTCGAGATCGCGGCGCCGCAGCGGGGCGAGAAGCGCGACCTCGTCGAGGCGGCGCTGCACAATGCCAAGCAGACGCTCGGCCAGAAGCTGGCCGAGACGGCCTCGCAAGAGAAGCTGCTCGCGGCAGTGGCCGAGGCCTTTGGGCTCGATTGCAAGCTGCGTCGCGTCGAGGTCTACGACAACTCGCACATCATGGGGCAGAACGCCGTCGGCGCCATGGTCGTCGCGGGCGCGGGCGGCTTCATGAAGATGCACTACCGCACCTTCAACATCCGCGGCGAGGACCTCACGCCGGGCGACGACTTCGGGATGATGCGCGAGGTGCTGCGTCGCCGCTTCTCGCGGCTCGCCAAAGAGGCGCCGGCGTCTGCCGCCGCGCCGCAGGGACGGGCGGCGGCGCGGAGCATGGCGCAGGGCGACGCTGTCGCGTCCGACGACCAGGACGTGCTCGACGTCGAGGATCTGGCTCCCGACAGCGCGGATGGCATCACCCCGGCGTCCGGCACGTATGCCGGCATCACCGGCCCGGTGACCTCGATGAAGGAGCGGCGCATCGCCGAGGGCCCGCCGCCGCCCGTCGCGGCGCCCGCGGCGCCGAGCGAGGACTCGGAAGCCTTCCCGCAGCGCCCGGACCTGATCCTCATCGACGGCGGTCTTGGCCAGTTCAACGCGACGCGCGAGATCCTCGCCGAGCTCGGCGTCACCGACGTCGCCGTGGCGGCGATCGCCAAGGGACGCGATCGCGACGCGGGCCGCGAGATGTTCTTCGTCGAAGGACGCGAGCCGTTCCGCCTGCCGCCGCGTGACCCCGCGCTCTACTTCGTGCAAAGGCTGCGCGACGAGGCGCATCGCTTCGCGATCGGCACGCATCGGGCGCGCCGCAAAAAGGATTTTACGAAGAGCCCGCTCGACGAGATCGCCGGCATCGGCCCGGCGCGCAAGCGGGCGCTGCTGAGCGCCTTCGGCACCGCCAAGGCGCTGTCGCGGGCGGCGCTTGCGGACTTGGAGAAGGTGCCGGGCATCAACGCGGGCACCGCCAAGCTCGTCTACGACTTCTTTCACGAACGGAACGGGTGAATGACGCAATTGCTCTTCGACGGACGCGGCTTCGCGGCGTTCCTGTTCGACATGGACGGCACGCTGATCTCGTCGACCGCGTCCGCGGAGCGCGTGTGGTCGGCTTGGGCGCGGCGGCACGGCATCGACGTCGCGACCTTCCTGCCGACGATCCACGGCGTGCGCTCGGTCGAGACGATCCGCCGCCAGAATATCCCGGGCATCGACCCCGAGGCGGAAGCGGCCAAGATCACCGAGCAGGAGATGGTCGACGTCGAAGGCATCGTCCCGATCCCCGGTGCCGTGCGGTTCGTGACCTCGCTGCCGCCCGATCGCTGGGCGATCGTCACGTCGGCGCCGCGCGAGCTCGCCCTCATCCGGCTCGCCGCCGCCGGCATGCCGCTGCCCGCGGTCATCGTGACGGCCGAGGATGTCGCCGAAGGCAAGCCGAACCCGGCGTGCTTCCAGCTCGGCGCGAAGCGACTGGGCCAGGATCCGGCGGCATGCCTCGTCTTCGAGGATGCTCCCGCTGGCATTCTGGCCGCGGAGGCGGCCGGTGCCGAGGCGATCGTCATCGGCGGCCACGGCGGGCCGCCGGCCGCGCGCCATCCCGGGCTTCCGAGCTACGAGGGCGTCGAGGCGGTGGTCGACCGCGACGGGCTCATCAGCGTGTCGCGAGCCGCCGCCAGCGCGTCCAGGCGCTGCGCGTGACCACCGGAAAGAACGCGAGGATCGCGACGGCATAGACGGCGGCGCCAACGGCGGTGACGAGCGCGATCTGCGCGACGGCGCCGTGCATCGACCCGTTGCCCTGCGGCAGCCACTTGACGGCGACCGCCATTACTACGGCCGCGACGGCGACGAGCCCCGCGTCCTGCAGCGGCAGCCGCAGGCCGGCGCTGAGTCGCGCGATGGCGAAGCTCACGACCATCGTCAGGGTGTAGCCGGCGGCCGAGCCGTAGGCCGCGCCGACCGGACCCGCCGTCATGAGGCCGATCCAGCATCCGGCGACGACCGCTAGCGCTTCGCCGATCGTCATGTAGGAGACGATCGGCGTGCGCTCGATGAGCACGAAGACCTGGTCGGCGACATGCGTGCGGATGTTGCGGCAGAGGCCCGCGATGAGCCCCGCCGGCAGCACGGCGATCGTCATCGCGCGAAACGGCGCCGCGACGAAGAGCGGCACCAGCGAATCCTGCAGGAGGTACAGCCCGACTGCTGCCGGCAGCGAGATGCCGAACATCAGGAGGCCGTTGACGGTGATCTGGCGATAGGCCTCGGCGCGCGAGCCGAGTCGGAAATGCTCGACGGCGATCGGGAAGGCCGCGACGGTCACGAACATCGCGGTCGTCGCGGTGATGCGCTGGCCGAGCGCCCAGCCGACAGCGATGAGGCCCATCGCCGCCGAGCCGAGCTGATGATCGACGAGGATGCGGATCGCGTTGGTGCCGAACCAGGCCGCGACGCCGGCGACGATCAGCGGCAGGCCGAACCCCAGCGCCTGGCGCAGAAGCGCACGGTCCGGCATGCGAAGGACGAAGCGCATGCGCTGGCGCGCGACGAGCCAGACGAGCACAAGGGCCTGGACGATCCCGTAGCCCGTCAAGGCAACCTCTGGCGTCGGCGCGATGACCGCCACCGCGGCGAAGGCAACGGCGAACCCCACGACCGGCCCGACCGACGCGGCGATCGTGTAATCGAGGATGCGGCGCTGGGCGCGGGCGCGCTCGCCGAGGTGCAGGGCGAGGCAGCGCGTCACCGTGTAGAGCACCGTCGCGCCGATGAGCGCGGCGGTCCACTCGACCGAGATGAACACCAGCGCCGCGATCGAGGCGACGATCTGCGGCAGGATGGTGCCGGCGAGGATCGGAAACTCGCTGTCGCCGTAGCTGTCGCCGGACGCGGCCTCGTGGCTCGTGAAGTAGCGGATCGTGTATTGCGAGAACCACGACAGGCAGAGCAGGAAGACGAAGTCCTGGCTCGCCATGATGTAGGTGAGCACACCGTACGGCCCGGGCGCCATCCAGTGCGTGAAGACGAGGATCGCCGCGAACTGCGCCAGCGGCCCGATGACCTGCGCCGGCATGTAGAGGAGCGTGTGTCGGATCAGCGTCGGGCGAACGGGCACTTCAGTCGTACCGTGGTTGTCTCGTGCGGTCGGGACGCGGCAGTTCGGGCCGCAACCTACTGAAGCGGCTCGCGCGAGTCTCCCCGAGCGCGCAGGGCGGCGTGTTTGTGGTGAATCGCACGCGGGATTCACCCTATTCGGACCCGTCGATGGCTCGCGTCCCGGCCAGGCGATAGCCTGACGCAGCTTTCGAAAGGGATTTCATCATGGACGTGCGGGAGACCATTCTCGGCGAGATGCGCCGCGTTGCGCGCGAGCAGAACAAGACTCTGGCGCCGCTCGACGACGAGACGCCGCTGTTGAGCACGGGGCTCGACTCGCTCTGCTTCGCGATCCTCGTCGCCCGCCTCGAGGAGGAGCTCGGCATCGACCCGTTCTCGAGCGCCGAGGACGTCGCGCTGCCCGTCACCGTGGGCGATCTCGTCGAATTCTACGAGCATGCCCTCGTCTGAGGACACCATGGCACCGCGTCTCTCCGAGCGCGCCGCGACGCGGCTGATCGCGACGGCCGGCACCCTCGACCTTGGGGCGCTGGCGGCCGGCACCATCCTGGCGGGCGGCGCGCCCGGCCTCGCCGGCCGCTCGGTGCTCGTGGCGACGCGCGCCCAGCGCGAAAGCGGCGCCGCGCTCGTCGAGCTCGACGGGCTCGTGCGCCGCATGGTGATCGCGCCGCCCGACCTCAATCCCGAGCATCTCGCGGCGATCGTCGAGGACGCCGAGATCGAGGCGATCGTCACCGACGATGCGCAGCGCTTCGCCGCGCTCGACCTGCCGATCGTGCTCATCGCCGACGCCATCGCGCCGGCGGCGCCAGTGACCCGTGAGCTGGAGACGCAGTGGGTGCTGCTCACCTCGGGCACGCTCGGGAGGCCGAAGATGGTCGCGCACACGCTCGCGGCGCTGACCGGAGCGATCAGTGGAGCGCCGCACGAGGGCACGGTCGTCTGGTCGACCTTCTACGACATTCGTCGTTACGGCGGCCTGCAGATGTTCCTGCGCGCGCTGCTCGGACGCACCGATTTCGTGCTGACCGACGCGGCCGAGCCGCTCGGCGACCTTCTGCATCGGCTGGGTCACGCCGGCGTCACGGCGATCTCCGGCACGCCTTCGCACTGGCGGCGCGTGCTGATGAGCAACGAGCGCGGCTCGTTTGCGCCGCGCTACGTGCGGCTCTCTGGCGAGATCGCCGACCAGATGGTGCTCGACGGCCTGCGCGCGGCGTTCCCCGATGCGGTGATCGAGCATGCCTACGCCTCGACCGAGGCCGGCGTCGGCTTCACCGTCGCGGACGGCCAGGAAGGTTTCCCTGCCGCCTATCTCGAGTGCGAAGGTGTTGTCGCCATGAAGGTCGAGGAGGGCACGCTGCGCATCCGCTCGGCGCGCGCCGCGTCGTTCTATCTCGGCGCCGCGGCGCCGGTGCTGCGCGATGCCGACGGCTTCGTCGACACCGGCGACCTCGTGACGCGTCGCGGCGACCGCTACGTCTTCGCCGGGCGGCGCGGCGGCATCATCAACGTCGGCGGCCTCAAGGTGAACCCCGAGGAGGTCGAGGCGGTGATCAACAGCCACGACGGCGTGCGCATGTCGCTCGTCCACGCGCGAAAAAGCCCGTTGACCGGTGCGATCGTCGCCGCCGACGTCGTGCTCCGCGAGGGCGAGGCGGATTTCGGCGCGATGCGCGAGCAGATCCTCGAGCTCTGCCGCGCCGAGCTCGAGCGCCACAAGGTGCCGGCCATCGTGCGCTTCGTGCCGACGCTGGCGCTGACGCCCGGCGGCAAGCTCTTGCGCGCGCAGGGCTGAGGGGATGAGCGCGCCCCGCACCATCATCGTGACCGGCGGCAGCCGCGGCCTCGGGCTCGGCATCGCCTCGGCGCTGGCGGGGCAGGGCTATCGTGTCGTCGCGCTCGCGCGGCGCGAGAGCGATCAGCTGCAGGCCGCGATGAAGGCGGCGCCCGAGTCGTCGCTCCGCTTCGAGCCGTTCGATCTCGAACATCTCGAGCACGTGTCCGAGTTCGTGCGCGGCGTGCGCAAGGCGCATGGCCCGATCTACGGGCTCGTCAACAACGCCGGCCTCGGCACTGAAGGCGTGCTGGCGACGATGCCGACCTCGGCCATCGAGCGGCTGGTGCAGCTGAACACGCTGGCGCCGATGGTGCTGACCAAGCACGTCGTCCGCTCGATGATGTCCGCGGGCACGGGTCGCATCGTCAACATGTCGTCGATCATCGCCTCGACGGGCTACAGCGCGCTCTCCGTCTACGCCGCGACGAAGGCCTCGATGATCGGCTTCACCCGCTCGCTCGCCCGCGAGGTCGGCCCGCTCGGCATCACGGTCAACGCGATCGCGCCGGGCTTCGTCGACACCGAGATGACGTCGATGCTCGACGACGCGCAGCGCGCCAAGATCGCGCGCCGCTCGGCGCTCGGCCGGCTCACCTCGATCGAGGATGTCGCGTCCGCCGCGACCTACCTCATGAGCGAGGCCGCCGCCGGCATCACCGGCACGGTGCTCACGGTCGACGCCGGAAACACGGCCTGATCCTTCGCCTTTGGCACGCGCACTGCTGCCTAGCCGAGTGAGCGGCGAAGCTTGCCCCGGAATGGCACAGAGATCGCCGTCGTCGCCGGAGCGGAGATAATCTTTGATGCGCAACGAGACGCTGGCGGTGCACGGCGGCTACGAGGGCGACCCGACGACGCACGCCTGCGCCGTGCCGATCTACCAGACGGTGGCCTACGAGTTCGACTCCGCCGATCACGGCGCCGCGCTGTTCAACCTCGAGGTGCCGGGCTACCGCTACAGCCGCATCGCCAATCCCACCGTCGAGGTGCTGGAGCGCCGCGTCGCCGCGATGCACGGCGGCATCGCCGCGCTCGCGACCTCCACCGGCCAGGCCGCGCTCACCTATGCGATCTCGACGCTCGCCGACCACGGCGGCAACATCGTCTCCGTGCCGCAGCTCTACGGCACGACGCATACGCTGCTCGCGCACATCCTGCCGCGCCAGGGCATCACCACGCGCTTTGCCGCCGGTGACGACGTCGCCGCGATCGAGCCGCTGATCGATGGCGACACCAAGGCCATCTACTGCGAGAGCATCGGCAACCCGGCCGGCAACATCACCGACATCGCCGCGCTGGCGGACTGCGCGCATCGCCACGGCGTGCCGCTTGTCGTCGACAACACGGTCGCGACGCCGGTCCTGCTGCGGCCGATCGAGCACGGCGCCGACATCGTCGTCGAGTCGCTGACCAAGTTCATGGGCGGGCACGGCACCACGCTCGCCGGCGTGCTCGTCGATTCCGGCCGCTTCCGCTGGCGCGACCAGGCCGCGAAGTATCCGATGTTCTGCGAGCCGGACGCCTCGTATCACGGCATGGTGTACGACGAGCGCTACGGCGCGGCCGCCTACATGGCGCGCGCCCGCAGCGTGTACCAGCGCGCGACGGGCGCGGTGCTGTCGCCGTTCAATGCCTTCCTCATCCTGCAAGGCATCGAGACGGTGGCGCTGCGGATGGAGCGCCACGTCGCGAATGCCCGCGCGGTCGCCGAATTCCTGCGCGCCGATCCGCGCGTCGCCTGGGTCAACTACGCCGGCTTCGAGGATAGCCCGTACTACGGGCTGGCGCGGCGCTACCTCGGCGGCAATGCCTCCTCGCTCTTCACCTTCGGCATCGTCGGCGGGCTCGAGGGCGGCAAGGCCTTCTACGACGCGCTCCGCCTCGTGAAGCGGCTCGTGAACATCGGCGACACCAAGACGCTCGCCTGCCATCCTGCCTCGACGACGCATCGCCAGATGACCACCGAGGAGCAGGCGCATGCCGGCGTGACGCCGGACCTGATCCGCGTCTCGATCGGCATCGAGCATGTCGACGACATCATAGCCGACTTCGACCAGGCGTTGGCCGTCGCCGCCGCGGCCTCGCGCGCCCTCGCCGTGGCCTAGGAGCACCCCATGCCGCTCGTCGTCGCTGCGCCGAACGCACCTCGCTCCGCCGATGCCGCGGGGCCGGCGACGATCGAGATCGCGCTGCTCAACAACCTCGGCGACGGCGGCTTCAAGGGCGGCGAGCGCCAGTTCGTCGACATCCTGCGCGAGGCGGCGGGGCCGGATCCGGTGCGCCTGCGGCTGTTCTCGCTGCCGGGCATCGCGCGCGGCGCGGCGGCGCGATCGCACATCGAGGCGAGCTACACGCCGTACGCCGAGCTCATGCAGTCGCGCGTCGACGGGCTGATCGTCACCGGTTGCGAGCCCCGCGCGGCACGGCTTGCCGACGAGCCGGTGTGGGGCGCGCTGACCGAGGTGGTCGACTGGGCCGAGCACAACACGCGCTCGACGATCTGGTCCTGCTTCGCCGCGCATGCGGCGGTGCTGCATCTCGACGGGATCGAGCGCCAGCCGCTCGGCCGCAAGCTCTCCGGCCATTTCTCCGTCGAGCGGGCAGCCGAGCACCCGCTTCTGCAGGGAGTCCCCGATCCGCTCCGCGTGGCGCATTCCCGTTGGAACGGGCTCGACGAGGTCGCGCTGACGGCGGCGGGCTACGAGATCGTGACGCGCTCCGACGAGGTCGGCGTCGATCTCTTCGTCAAGCGGTGGCGCAGCCTGTTCGTCTACCTGCAGGGCCATCCCGAGTACCACGAGAGCGCGCTGCGCGGCGAGTATCGTCGCGACGTGATGCGGTTCCTCGACGGCACGACGGCGACCTATCCGGACCTGCCGCGCCACTACTTTTCGCAGGCGACCGAGGCGGCGCTCAGCGCGTTCGAGGCCGCGGCGAAGCGCGACCCGACGACCGACGCGGCCTTTCCGCTGAAGGGCCGCGACTCCGGTCCGCGTCGCTGGCCGCGGGCGTTTGCAGTCGGCCTGTTCCGCAACTGGCTTCGCGAGCTGCGCACGGAGAGCCTCGACCGTGTCGCGTAGATCAGGCCAGCACCTCGGCGATGTCGCGGGCGATGCCGTCGAGCGCGACCTGCGCGGCAGGGACGACGCCGTTCAACGCGTAGAAATGGTGCATGAGCGTCGCGTGCTCGCGGTAGCGGACGTCGACGCCGGCCTCGGCGAGGCGGCGGGCGTAGGCGCGGCCTTCGTCGACGAGCGGGTCGAAGGCCGCGGTGTGCAGGATCGTCGTCGGCAGCCCGGCGAGATCGGCCGCGCGGAGCGGGGAAATGCGTCGGTCTTCCAGCGGACGCTGCGGCGCATAATGGACGAGATCCGCGGCGAGGGTCGACGCGTCGAGCAGGAACCCGTTGGCGAACGTCTCGCGCGAGGCGCTGGCGCCGGCGAAATCGAGCGCCGGGCAGAGCAGGACCTGGGCGCGCAGGCGCCCGCGTCGCCCGAACACATCCGCGGCGATCGCCGCCAGCGTTCCGCCGCCGGAATCGCCACCGACGGCGACGCGGCGGGGATCGACGCCGAGCGCCGCCGCGTTGCGCAGCACGAAGCGGGTGGCGAGGAGCGCGTCGACGATCGCCGCGGGGAACGGATGCTCCGGCGCGAGCCGGTAGTCGACGGAGACGATGCGGCAGCCGGCCCCGTGCGCGAGCGTCCGGCACAGCGCGTCGTGGGTCTCCAAACCGCCGGCGACGAGGCCGCCGCCGTGGAAATAGATCAGCCCGCCAGGCCCTTCCGCGCCGTAGAGCCTGATCGGAATGGCGCGATCGCCGACGGGGATGCTGCTGTCGCTGGCGGCGACGCGCGCGGCGGGGGGCTTCGAAAATTGCATCAGCTTGGCGAAGCCGCGACGCCGCTCCTCGATGCCGACGCTACCCCCGCGGCCGCCGAGCGCGACCATGGCGAGGAAGCGCCGCGCCTGCGGGTCCAGCGCCGACAGGTCCGCCTCTTGCAAAGAATCCTCCAGCCCGGGGAGCCCCGCTCGTGAGCGCCGCCATCGACACGACAACAAGCGACACGACAAACACCGACACCTGGACCTATTTCGAGGGCCGTTGGCAAGCCGGCAACGCGCCGATCATGGGGCCGCGCACGCATGCCGCCTGGCTCGGCTCGACCGTGTTCGACGGCGCCCGCACCTTCGGCGGCGCGGCGCCCGACCTCGACCTGCATTGCGCCCGCGTCAACACCTCGGCGGAAGCCTTCCTGCTCGAGCCGCAGGTGTCGGTCGCCGACTGGATGGCACTCGCGCACGAAGGCATCGCCCGCTTCGAGCCGGGCGCCGAGCTCTACATCCGCCCGATGTACTGGCCTGAGCACGGCGCGGCCGGCGGCGGCGTGCGCTTCGATCCCGCCTCGACGCGCTGGTGCCTGTGCATCTACCGCGCGCCGATGCCCGAGCCGAAGGGCTTCGCGATCACGCTGTCGCCGTTCCGCCGCCCGACGATCGAGACGGCGCCGGTCGACGCCAAGGCGGGGTGCCTCTATCCGAACGGCGCCCGCGCGCTGATCGAGGCGTTCCGGCGCGGCTTCGGCAACTGCCTGATGCTCGACATGCTCGGCAACGTTGCCGAGCTGGCGAACTCCAACATTTTCATGGCCAAGGGCGGCGTCGTCTACACGCCGGTGCCGAACGGCACGTTCCTCGACGGCATCACCCGGCGCCGCGTCATCGCGCTGCTCGAGGCCGACGGCGTCGAGGTGCGGCAGGTCACGCTGAAGGCCGCGGACTTCCTGGCGGCCGACGAGATCTTCGCGTCCGGCAATTTCGCCAAGGTGGTGCCGATCAACCGCATCGAGGCGCGCGAGCTGCCGATCGGCCCGATCTACCGCCGTGCCCGGGAGCTCTACTGGGCGTTCGCGGCGCGCAACGCCATGACGGTCAGCCGAGCTCCGGCGCCAGCTCCTTGATCTCCGCCATGGGCGAGCGGCCCCATAGCGCGTTCATCACCTCGTAGAGCGAGGCGTCGACGGCCATCTCGTGACTGCGGTCGAAGACGATCTTGCAGCCGCCGGAGGCCTGCGTCTCGACGGCGCGGACGAGCGCGGGGTTCACCGCCGCCATCTGGTTGCCGAAGCGGGGGAATATCGGAACGTGCGGCAGATGATCGGGCATCGCGTCCTTCCGTTCTGAATCGAGAAGGCTCGCTCGTAGGCGCTCGACCTCAACAGGTGCTGAAGCCGGTCGCTCGAGTTCGATCGATTTCGTTCGGCTAGCCGGAGGGAGTTGCGGCGGCGCGGCGCGCTCGCTCGAGCGCCGCCTCGCGGATCGCGCTCAAGGTCGCGCCAGGGAGGATCGCCTCGGGGTCGATGCGCAGGTGCAGGATCGCCGGCTTGCCGGCAGCGCGGGACGGCGCATAGGTGTCGGCGAAGTCCTCGGTCCTATCGACCGTCGCGCCGAAGCCGCCGAAGGCGCGGGCGTAGGCGGCGAAGTCCGGGTTCCTGAGCTGCGTCCCCGAAATTCGCGTCGGGTACTCGCGCTCCTGGTGCATGCGGATCGTGCCGTACTGGCCGTTGTCGGCGACGAGGATCACGATCGGCAGATCGTATTGCACGGCGGTCGCGAACTCCTGGCCGTTCATCAGGAAGTCGCCGTCGCCGGTGAGGCACACCACCGGGGTCTGCGGCTCCAACAGCTGCATGGCGACCGCCGCCGGCACGCCGTAGCCCATCGAGCCCGACAGCGGCGCGGCGTGGCCGGCGAAGCGGCGGACGCGGTAGAAGCGGGCGATCCAGGCAGCGAAATTGCCGGCGCCGCTGGTGAGGATCGCCTGCGCCGGCAGGTTCTCGCGCAGCCACACCATGATCTCGCCGAGATTGACGCCGCCGGGCTGCGGCGTCGCGACGTCCGACCAGGCGCGGTAGTCGGCATGCGCCGCCTCGGCGCTGCCGGCCCATGCTGGGGCCGCGGCTGGCGCGAGGGCGTCGAGCGCGCCGGCGAGACCGATCGGCGTAGCGCAGATCGCGAGCGTGGGCGCGTACACGCGGCCGAGCTCGGCGGGCTCGGGATGAATGTGCACGAGCTTGGTCTTCGGCGTCGGGATGTCGAAGAGCGAATAGCCTTGGCTCGGGATGTCGCCGAGGCGACCACCCAGCACGATGACGAGGTCGGAGGCGGCGATGCGGGCGAGCAGCTTGGGATTGGAGCCGATGCCGAGGTCGCCCGCATTGTTGGGATGCAGCGGATCGAACAGCGGCAGGCGACGGAAGCTGGTGACGACAGGGAGGTCCCAGCGCTCGGCGAAGCGGGTGACGGCCGCGCAGCTCTCCGGCGTCCAGCGGCTGCCGCCGAGGATCAGCACGGGCGCCTGCGCCGCGGCGAGGAGCGCGGCGAGACGGTCCATGTCGGCGGGCAGAGGCGCGGTCTCGATCGGCACCACGCGCGGGGCGTCGGCGACGGCGACGCGCTCGCTCAGCATGTCCTCCGGCAAGGCCAGCACGACCGGGCCGGGACGGCCGTTCATCGCGACATGGAAAGCGCGCGACACGATCTCGGGAATGCGGGCGGCCTCGTCGATCTCGTCGGCATGCTTGGCGACGGGGCCGAAGACGGCGCGATAGTCGATCTCCTGGAACGCCTCGCGACCACGCGCGCCGCGCTCGATCTGGCCGACGAACATGATCATTGGCGAGGAGCCCTGCTGGGCGATGTGGATGCCGTGCATGGCGTTGGTGGCGCCGGGCGCGCGCGTCACGAAGCAGACGCCGGGCCGCCCCGTCGCCTTGCCAACCGCCTCGGCCATGATGGCGCAGCCCGCTTCCTGGCGGCAGACGATCACCTCGATCGGCCGATCGTGCAGCGCGTCGAGCACGGCGAGATAGGATTCGCCCGGCACGCAGAAGACGTGGGTGACGCCCTGCGCAACGAGCTGGTCGACGAGCACTTCGGCGGCGGTGCGGGTCACGGGCATGGTTCTTCCCAATGATGTTGGGCGACAATCCTTCTCCCGCTCGCGGGAGAAGGGGGCCCGACGACGTCGGGTCAGATGCGGGGACTTAGCCGCTTCTCCCCGCCTCATCCAGCTTGGCGGCGCCACCGTCTCCCGCAGGCGGGAGACGCGAGGGCGTCCTAGAGCCCCAGCGCGGCGCGCGTCTCGGCCGGCCAGCGCGCCGTCTCCAGCCCATGCGTCCAGAACAGCGCGACGGCGAGCCGATCCATGCCGAAGGCGACGCAGGCGGTGTGCGCCGGCGTGCCGGCTTCATCGTGCAGGTCCCAGGTCAGGCCGAAATGGTCGCGGTGATAGTTGAAGCTCATGCAGGCCGTCGGCTTCTCTTCCGAGTGCAGCGGCACCAGCAGCTCGAACTTCAAGGCCTGCTGGATCTGCGCGACCGCCATCATCTGCCCGACGCGGCCGAAGAAGGGATCGGATGCCTGGTCGATCCTGCAGGGCAGGGCGAGGACGCGCGCCATCTCGGTCGCCCGCTCGAGCCAGCGGCCACGGAAGGCGGCGACCTGCGGCTCCGAGCCGATGCAGACGTACTCGCGCATGCGGAACGACTGCAGCCGGTCGAGGTCCTGCGACGGCTCGCGGCGGAAGCAATCGCTGGCAACGTCGAAGACGAGCCCGGCCTCGGGCACCGGGCCGCGCGCGGCGGCGATCGGGTAGATCGGGTAGCAGGCGGCAGGCGACAGGACGAGCTCGGTCGCCTGCAAGGCGTCGACCCAGCCGCCGTCCGGACGCGCGGCCGCCTCGCGAATGTCGGCTTCCGAACCATGCAGCGCGCAGGCGCAGCCGATGAGGTTCGGGAAGCTCTTCAGATAGCCGTGGCGCTCGAGGTCGCGGCGGCTCATCACCGGCGGGAAGCGGAACACCTCGGTGCCGGTCTCGCGGTGGCTGGTGATCAGCGCCGACAGGCGCTCGATCATGTCCTCGTAGACGCCGGAGCGGGCGTAGACGCCGTCGGCGCCCATCGGCTTGAACAGGGCGGCGCGAAGCTTCGACTGATGGTCGAGCGCTTCGTCGAACGGATGATCGTGGGTCAAGGACTACTCCCTGGAGGCGCGCGCGCACGCTCGCCGTCTTGTCCTACATCGCGCCGGGCGGCCGAGGCCGGACATCGCCGTTTAGGCTTAATTGCAGAGGGGGACCGGGCGCGGTCGCGCAGGTGTGCCTGGCAATCCGGCAGAGCGTTCCCTAGTTGGTTCGTAGTCACACGCAACGCATCGGATCG
This sequence comes from Beijerinckiaceae bacterium RH AL1, assembly GCA_901457705.2. Taxonomy (NCBI): domain Bacteria; kingdom Pseudomonadati; phylum Pseudomonadota; class Alphaproteobacteria; order Hyphomicrobiales; family Beijerinckiaceae; species Beijerinckiaceae bacterium RH AL1. Next base: position 3,127,205 of record LR590083.2, on the reverse strand, counting down.
AGCATGCAATATCGTCGTCTGGGCCGCACCGGCCTCGAGGTCTCGCGCATCTGCCTCGGCTGCATGAGCTACGGCGTGCCGGACCAGGGCACGCACGAGTGGACGCTGCCGGAGGCCGAGAGCCGTCCTTTTCTCAAGAAGGCGCTCGATCTCGGCATCAATTTCTTCGACACCGCCAACGTCTATTCCGCCGGCACCAGCGAGGAGATCGTCGGCCGCGCCCTGAAGGACTTCGTCAAGCGCGACGAGATCGTGCTGGCAACCAAGGTGCACGGACGCATGCGCCCCGGCCCGAACGGTGCCGGCCTGTCACGCAAGGCGATCCTCGCCGAGATCGACAACTCGCTCCGGCGGCTCGGGACGGACTATGTCGACCTCTACCAGATTCATCGTTGGGACTACGACGTTCCGATCGAGGAGACGCTCGAGGCGCTCACCGACGTCGTCCGCGCCGGCAAGGCTCGCTACATCGGCGCCTCGTCGATGTATGCCTGGCAGTTCGCCAAGGCCTTGCACGTCTCCGACACGAATGGCTTCGCCCGCTTCGTCTCGATGCAGGATTACCTGAACCTGCTCTACCGCGAGGAGGAGCGCGAGATGATCCCGCTCTGCCGCGAGGAGGGCATCGGCATGATCCCGTGGAGCCCGCTGGCGCGCGGCCGCCTGACCCGCGACTGGAGCGAGGAGACGGCGCGCCTCTCGACCGATGAGTTCGGCAAGACGCTGTACGAAAAGACCGCCGAGGCCGACAAGAGGATCGTCGACAAGGTCGGCGAGATCGCCAAGGCGCGCGGCATCCCGCGCGCGCAGGTCGCGCTCGCCTGGGTGCTGGCGAAGCCCGAGGTGACGGCGCCGATCGTCGGCGCCACCAAGGCGCACCATCTCGACGATGCGGTCGCGGCGCTCGAGGTGAAGCTGGAGCCCGCCGAGATCGAGGCGCTGGAGCAGCTCTACGTCCCGCACGCGACGACCGGCTTCAGCTGAGCGCGCCATCCCCCGGGCGAGCCGCTTCCGGCCACGGCGCGGATGGCCTAGTGTCGGGCTCGGCAGAGCCGCGGAGTTTCCATGAGTCGCTTCACCATGACAGTCGCGCTGGCGGGCGTCCTGCTCGCGGGCCTGGGCGCCGCCTCGGCGCAGACGCCGGCGCCGGCGGGACAGTTCGGGCAGCGCACCGCCAGCGGCGGCTATGTGCCCTCCTCGCATGATCCCGGCTGCGCGGGCCTGCTTTGCAGCCCGCTGCCGTCGACGACGGGGCCGGGCGGCGTGGCGCGGAACCCGTCCGAGGTCGCGCCGCCGCCGCCGTGCCAGGGACTGATCTGCGGCTTGACGCCCTACGGCATGCAGCGGCCCTACACCGCCGCGGAGGCCGCCGAGGTCGAGCGCCAGAGAGCGGCGGCGCAGGCCCAGATCGCCGCGGCCCCGCCGCCGGAGCCGGCTACGCCGGTCCGCCGCGTGCGCAAGCACCGCAAGGTCGTCGCGAAGGTCGCCAGGACGGCGGCGCCTAAGGCCGCACCGGCCGCCGCCGCAGCGCGGACCCCGGCGCCCGCCGACGAGATCCAGTCGCTCAAGTGAAGGCGCGCCGGTAGGCGAACAGTCCCGGCGTCCCGCCCGTCATGATGAACAGCACGGAGGCGCCGTCGGCGTAGCTGCCGGCGCGGATGTCGTGCAGCAGGCCGGCGAAGGCCTTGCCGCTGTAGACGGGATCGAGCAGCAGCCCCTCGGTGCGGGCTATCAGCTCGACGGCGTCGCGCATGCCCTCGGTCGGAATGCCGTAGCCCTCGCCGCGATGGGCTCCGTCCACGACGATCATGTCGGGCGTGACGGCGAGCGCGGGATCGATGAGGTGCGCCGTGGCCTGCGCCTTCTCCAGCACCTCGGCGCGCGCGGCCTCGAGCGGCGCCAGCACCGTGTAGGATTTCACGAGCTTCGGGTCGCTGCCCATCGCGGCGAAGCCGGAGACGAGGCCGGCCTGCGTGCCGTTGCTGCCGCCGGCCACGACGATCTGGGCGAAGTCGATCTCATGGTGGTCGCACTGCAGCGCGATCTCCGACGCGCAGCCGACGTAGCCGAGGCAGCCGACCGCGCTCGAGCCGCCGGCGGGCGCGACATAGACGCGATGTCCCTCGGCCTCCAGCGCAGCGACGCGCTCGCGCGCCGCGGCCTGCGCATCGCCGCCGGGCGGCACGTCGTGGAGGCGCGCGCCGAAGATCGCGTCGAGCAGCACGTTGCCGTTGGCATCGTAGTCGGGGTCGTCGTCACGCGGCACCACGCGGGACAGGACGAGTTCGCAGGCGAGGCCCGCCCGCGCCGCGGCGGCGGCAGTCTGCCGGGCGTGATTGGACTGGCGGCCGCCGAAGGTGACGATCGTGTCGGCCCCTGGGGGACGGCGTCGCCGATGAGGAATTCGAGCTTGCGCATCTTGTTGCCGCCGCCGCCGATCGGGATCAGGTCGTCGCGCTTCACGAAGATGCGCACGCGGTGGCCTTCCCCGGCGAGCCTGCGGTTGAGGTTGTCGAGCGGCTTGATCGGTGTCGCCCCGGCGTCGAGCAGGGGAAAGCGCGGGAAGCGCGACAGGTCGATCTCGCGGGTCATGCCTTCGCTCCTCGCTGGCTGGCCTGCACGTACGAGTCCTCGCGCGGCTTGTCACCGTGCGCCCCCTGCGGGATAAGCGGCGCCTTTCCCATCAGATGCCTTCCAGCAAGGGTTCCTCCCGCGCAATGACGAGCTTCCCCAACCGGGTCTTCTCCGGCGTCCAGCCGACCGGCAACCTGCATCTCGGCAACTATCTTGGGGCGATCACCAAGTTCGTCGACCTGCAGGCGACGCACGACTGCATCTTCTGCGTCGTGGACCTGCATGCGATCACCGTGCCGCAGGACCCGGCGACGCTGACCGCGAGCATCCGAGAGGTGACGGCGGCCTTCATCGCCGCCGGCGTCGACGCCAGGAAGCACATCGTCTTCAACCAGAGCCAGGTGTCCGAGCACGCGGAGCTCGCCTGGGTGTTCAACTGCGTCGCGCGCATCGGCTGGCTCAACCGCATGACGCAGTTCAAGGAGAAGGCGGGCAAGGACCGCGAGCAGGCGTCGATCGGGCTCTACGCCTATCCCGCGCTGATGGCGGCCGACATCCTCGCCTATCGCGCGACGCATGTTCCGGTCGGCGAGGACCAGAAGCAGCATCTCGAGCTTGCCCGCGACATCGCGCAAAAGTTTAACCTCGATTTCTCCGCGTCGATCGCCTCGCACGGGCTCGGCGTCGGCGAGGCCGGCGGCTTCTTCCCGCTGCCGGAGCCGCTGATCCAGGGGCCGGCGACCCGCGTGATGAGCCTTCGCGACGGCGCGAAGAAGATGTCGAAGTCCGATCCCTCCGACAACTCGCGCATCAACCTCACGGACGATGCCGACCAGATCGCCGCGAAGATCCGCAAGGCGAAGACCGACCCCGAGCCGCTGCCCTCGGAGACGGCCGGCCTTGCCGCGCGCCCGGAGGCCGACAACCTCGTCGGCATCTACGCAGCGCTCGGCCGCACGACGAAGGCCGACGTGCTGAAGGACCATGGCGGCGCGAACTTCTCGACCTTCAAGGCGGCGCTCGTCGATCGGGCAGTCGAGACGCTCGGGCCGATCGGCGCCGAGATGAAGCGGCTGACGGCGGACCCCGGCGCCATCGATGCGATCCTGGCCGACGGCGCGGATCGCGCGCGCGTGCTGGCGCGCGAGACCATGGATCACGTCAAGGACATCCTCGGCTTCATTCGCAAGGCGTGAATTCACATAGCCATGCAAAGTTGTGGCTTTCTGGCTTCGCCAGTCCGCTGCGACGAAGACTTTGCGCGGCGGGACGATTGCATTTCTCGCGGAAGGTTTTAAGCAAACAGAATTGCGCGAGGAAGTTGTTATGGCCGAGATCGTCGTATTTCCGACGGACGCCGCCCATGGCGTCTATGAAGCCCGCGACGACGAGCTTTCAGGCGACCGTTTTCTTCTCGACGAAGGGCTCGACCTTCTGGCCGACTAGCGCGCCATCACGGACCCAGACGTGCGGGCGTCCTTGCGCGCGCTCGCGAGGTCGATGGCTTTGCGCTGCCGGCAGGCCCCGCAGTAGCGACACGCCGCGTCGGCGCGATCACGTTGGCGCGTGCAGCTTTCGGTTCGCGAGATAGCGGCAGACGCCGACGACCAGCGCGACGGCCGCCGCATGCGCGGCGAGATCGACCGCGGTGATATCGTAGGGGTGGAAGAAGTTGAGCAGCGTCGCCGCCGCCGCCGCGACGGCGAGCCCGGCGCAGGCGCCGGTCAGCGACGGCGCCAGGCTGTAGCCGCGCCGCAGCATGAGCAGGATCAGCGTCGACAGCGGCACCGAGAAGCCGACAATGAACATGAAGCAGCGCGTCGTATGCATCGGCGTCATCGGCGGCACGTCGGGGATCAGCCAGCCGCGCGCGCAGCCGAGGCCGCTGACGCCGATCCACAGGGCGAGCGCCGGCAGCGGCAGCAGCGCCCAGCGCGGCGAGCGGTCCGGGAGGTCGAGTTCGAAGGCGGCGATCGCTGCCAGGATCGACGTCAGCGTCGAGGCGACGGCCGCGATGCAGAGGTCCGGCGCCGCCATCAGCCGGTGACGCATCGCTGCGAGATCGGCGATGCCGGCGAGCACGAGCGCGATCGCCAGGACGACGGCGAGCCAGCAGGCGGCGCGCAGCAGCGGCGCCGGCAGCGGCCGCACGGGCCGCAACTCGGTGACGAGGCCTTCGATCAGCTTGTCGTGCGGCCGCGCGCCGTAATCGGACATGCCGAGGTCAGACATGGGAGGTGTCCTCCCCGCTGAGCCGCGCGCGCAGCGCCTTCAGCGCGCGGTGCAGGTTGACCTTGAGCGCGCCCGTCGTCTTGCCCGTCGCGAGCGCGGCCTCGGCCAGCGACCGCTCCTGCAGGGCGAGCTGCTCGACCGCCTCGCGCTGGCCCGGCGTCAGCGTGTCGATGGCGGCCTTCAGCTCGCGTCCGCGGTCGCTCTCCTCCCACCCGCGGTCGGCAGCGGCGTCTGGGTCGACGTGCTGCTCGTAGGCCAGCGGTGCGTGCACCTCGCGCGCCGCGCCGCGGCCGGCGCGCCGCAGCGCATCGATGCCGCGGCGCTGCGCGATGACGGTGAGCCAGGCCGTGAACGAGCGCGTCGGATCGTAGGTCTGGCGCGCCTTGTGAAGGGTCAGCAGCGTCTCCTGCACGACGTCCTCGATTGCGGCGCCGCGCACGCCGGCGCGCGAGGCGGCGCGCCGGATGATTGGCTCGCAGGCGTGCAGCAGCGTCGCGTAGGCGCGCTTGTTGCCCTCCTGAGCCTCTCGCATGAGCGCGCTCAGGGAAAGATCGTTTTCATCCGCGGGCCGCATGATGCCGACGACGTATCCCCTTCGGAGGGGAAGACCAATCACGCTGTCGTGCATGTGGCAAGCACCGCGTAGGAGCCATCGCCCGGCCGCGTTTGGGTCGCACGATTCGCAACGCCTCCGGCGCTCGGCCGCGAGGGAGAGGACGCGGCATCATGGCCAACGCGGCCAATCTCGGACTTCTCGCCCTGACGCGGTTCGGCTGCGGGCCGCGCGGCGACGGCGACACCAGGATCGCGGCGTCCGATCCGCGCGGCTTCCTCGCGGCGGAGCTCGCCGAGCCGGGGATTACCCTGCTCGAGGGGCCCGGGCTGCCGACGACCGCCGAGGCGCTCAAGCAGCAGTACGCCTACCGGGAAGAGCAGCAGATGGCGCGGCTCGCGGCCCCATCCGCGCCCTCCGCGCTCGCCCAGGTGACGGCAGCGGCCGCCCAGCCGCAGGCCGGCCGGCCCACCACCATGCCGCCGCCAATGGCGCCTGCGGCCCAGCAGATGGCGCCCTCGGCCCAGCCGATGACCGCCGCCCCCGCAGCGCCGCCGCCCAAGCCGCCGAACCCCGGCGTGCTCGTCTATCGCGACGAGGCGCTGGCGCGCATCCGCCGGGCGATCGAGGTGCGCGCGGGCTTCGCGGAGCGCCTCGTCGCCTTCTGGTCGAATCATTTCTGCGTCTCCGCGGCCAAGGGGCCGGTCGGCCGCATCACGGCGGGCGCGTTCGAGCGCGAGGCGATCCGCCCGCATGTGCTGGGGCGCTTCGCCGACATGCTCGTCGCCGTCGAGAGTCATCCGGCGATGCTCCACTTCCTCGACAACGCGCAGTCCGTCGGGCCGGGCTCGCGCGCCGGCCAGCACGGCCGACGCGGCCTGAACGAGAACTTGGGCCGCGAGATCATGGAGTTGCATACGCTGGGCGCGGGCAGCGGTTACACCCAGGCCGACGTCACCAACCTCGCGCGCATCCTCACCGGCTGGAGCATCGTCGGCGCCGAGGGGCGCGGCGGCGAGCCCGGCACCTTCATCTTCCGCGAGAACGCGCACGAGCCGGGCCCGCTGCAGCTCCTCGGCCGCACCTATCCGGACGTGGGCGTGGCGCAGGGGCGGGCGGCGCTGCTCGATATCGCCCGCGATCCGCGCACCGCACGCTTCATCGTCGGCAAGCTCGCGCGGGCCTTCGTCGCCGATGCGCCGCCGCCGGCGCTCGTCGATCGGCTGGCGGTCACCTTCACGGAAACGGACGGCGACCTCAGGGCGGTCTCGCTGGCGCTGATCGACGCGCCCGAAGCCTGGGATCCGGCGCCATCCAAGATGCGCTCGCCCTGGGACGTCGTCATCGCGACGAACCGCCTGCTCGGGCACCTGCCCGAAGACCCGGGCCAAGTGCTCGGTCCGCTGAAGGCGCTGGGCATGGAGCTGTGGTCGCCGCCGGGCCCGAACGGCTATCCCACCGCCGACGCCGCCTGGGCGACGCCCGAAGGCATGAAGCTGCGCCTCGACTACTGCGCGCTCGTCGCCGCCAAGCTGAAGACGCCGCCGAACCCGAGCGAGCTGCTCGACCGGCTCGCCGGCGGCGCGCCCTCGCCCGAGACGCGCACCGCCATCGCGCGTGCCGAAAGCCGCGAGCAGGGCCTCGCGCTCCTCCTCATGTCGCCCGAAATGCAACGGAGCTGAGCCGATGATCCCGCATCCCTCGCGACGCACGCTTCTCGCCGGCGGTGGCGCGCTCTTCGGCGCGGCAATGATCCCCAAGGTCGCCTCGGCGGCCGGCGCGCGCGACCCGCGCCTTGTCGTGCTCGTGCTGCGCGGCGCGCTCGATGGGCTCGCAGCGGTCGGCCCGATCGGCGATCCCGACTACGTCGCGCTGCACGGCCAGCTCGCGATGCGGCTCGACGGGCCGGCGGCGGCGCTGCCGCTCGACGGCTTCTTCGCGCTCAATCCGGGCATGCCGAACTTTGCGCGCATGGTGCGGGAGAAGACCGGCGTCGTCGTGCATGCGACCGCCACCGGCTACCGCGACCGCTCGCATTTCGACGGCCAGGACGTGCTCGAGAGCGGGATGCCGGCGCCGGGCTTCGTCGAGTCGGGCTGGCTCAACCGCGCGCTGGCGGCGCTGCCGGCCGGCGAGCGGGTCGGGCACGCCGGCGCCCTGGCGGTCGGCGCCACCACGCCGACGATCCTGCGCGGCACCGCGCCGGTCGTCGGATGGGAGCCGCAGGCGATCCCGGGCGCCAGCGACGAGCTCGCCCGCCGCGTGCTCGACCTTTACGCCCACACCGATCCGAAGCTCGCCGACGCGATGCGCCAGGGCCTGCAGATCGAGAAGATCGCGCTCGCGGGCAACGCGTCGACGGACGGCATCGCGATGGTGCCGGGCAAGCCGGCCGCCGCGCGGCGGCCTGTCGGGATGCGCGTCGCCGCCGAAGGCGCGACGCGCCTGCTCGCCGCGAGCGACGGGCCGCGCGTCGCGGCGCTGGTGTTCGATGGTTGGGACACCCACGCCGGCGAGGGCGGGGCGACGGGCCGGCTGATGCAGCTGCTCGGCGGGCTCGACGAGGCCTTCGCGGCCTTCGAGACGGGGCTCGGCGAGGCCTGGAAGCAGACAATCGTCGTCGCGATCACCGAGTTCGGGCGCACTGCGCGCATCAACGGCACGGCGGGCACCGACCACGGCACGGGCACCGTCGCCTTCCTCGCCGGCGGCGCTGTCGCCGGCGGGCGGGTCATCGCCGACTGGCCGGGGCTGAAGCCGGGGCAGCTCTACGAAGCGCGCGACCTCGCGCCGACGACCGACCTACGGTGCGTGCTCAAGGGCGTGCTTGCCGATCATCTCGGGTTGTCGCCCGCCGTGCTCGCGCAGGCGGTGTTCCCCGGCACGGTGACGCTGCGGCCGATGAAGGGCCTGATCGCGGCTTAGCGCAGCGCGGCGTGTTGCCGCGCGACGCCACACCTTGGAAAGCCTCGAAAAGAACCGGCCTACGCTTATGGACAGCACGGTCGGAACACGGCATAGGCACGGACAAAAGCCGTGGCGTAGGCCGGGTGATATACCGCGCGTCAAGCGCCGAGCGAGGATGGCTGAGGGGCGATGGATTCGTTTACGTTCAATAAGATCGCTGGCGCCGTGCTCGGCACCTGCCTGTTCGGGATGGGCCTCGGCCTCGTCGCGCAGGCGATCTACGCACCCGAGATTCCGAAGAAGCCCGGCTATGCGCTGCCCCTGCCGAAGGAAGAGGCCTCCGGCGGCGGCCAGGCGCCGGTCGAGGCGCCGATCTCGGTCCGCCTCGCCAAGGCCGATCCCAAGAAGGGCGAGACCTCGGCCAAGATCTGCGGCGCCTGCCACAACTTCCAGGAGGGCGCCGGCGCCAAGGTCGGTCCCGACCTCTGGGCCGTCGTCGATCGCGACAAGGCGTCGGTGGCCGGCTTCGACTACTCGTCGGCTCTGAAGGCCAAGGGCGGCAAGTGGACCTTCGCCGACCTCGACGCCTGGCTCACCTCGCCGTCGAAGTACGCGCCGGGCACCAAGATGGGCTACGCCGGCGAGGAAGACCCGCAGAAGCGCGCCGACATCATCCGCTACCTCGACACGCTCGCCAAGGACCCGGTGCCGCTGCCGAAGCCCACTCCCGAGGAGGAGAAGCAGGCGCAGGGCGGCGGCCAGACGGCGGCCGCAGGCGCCGCGCCGGCCGGTGGCGGCGACGACCTCATCAAGCTGATCGCCGACACGCCGCCCGCGAAGGGCGAGCAGGCCGCCAAGATCTGCGGCGCCTGCCACAACTTCCAGGAAGGCGCCGGCTCCAAGATCGGCCCCGATCTCTACGGCGTCGTCGGCCGCGACAAGGCTTCGGTGGCGGGCTTCGACTATTCCTCGGCGCTCAAGGCCAAGGGCGGCAAGTGGACCTACGAGGACCTCAACACGTGGCTCACCAACCCGCAGGCCTACGCCTCGGGCACGAAGATGGGCTACGCCGGCGAAGCTGACATCAAGAAGCGCGCCGCGATCATCTCCTACCTGCGCTCGCTGGCAAAGACGCCCGAGCCGCTGCCGGCTAGCGGCGGGGAGAAGAAGGCGGATGCCGGCGATGCCGCCAAGCCCGCCGCGGGCGGTTCGCAGAGCGATGCCGGCGCCGCAGGCGGAGCGGCCGGCGGCAGCTTCGTCAAGCTCGTCGCCGAGGCCAAGCCCGAGAAGGGCAAGTCGGCCGCGCAGATCTGCGGCGCCTGCCACAACGTGAAGGAAGGCGAGGGCAACAAGATCGGCCCCGACCTCTACGGCGTGGTCAATCGCGACAAGGCGTCGGTGAAGGACTTCGACTATTCCGCCGCGCTGAAGGGCAAGGGCGGCAAGTGGACCTACGACGATCTGAACGCCTGGCTCACCAACCCGCAGGCCTTCGCCCCCGGCACGAAGATGGGCTACGCTGGCGAGCCTGACGAGAAGAAGCGCGCCGCGATCGTCGCCTATCTCCGCACGCTCGCCGCGACGCCGGCGCCGCTGCCCGACGCCAAGTAAGCCGTAACGCAGGACATCAACCAGGCTCGCGCGACGCGAGCCTGGTTGCGCCTCTTCCAGCGTGACGAAGATTTAACGCGCCGCGCGCGCCCATGCCGCGGTATGCCCCAAGACCGCCGCGGCAAAAGCGACACATTCCGTCGGCAAGGGCTGGCCATGACCGACGGACTATCGCACTCGACACGCCCGCTTCTCAGCCGCCGCGAGTCGCTCGCGCTTGGTGTCGGCGGCCTCGTCCTGCCGACCGTGCTCGGCCTGCGCCCGGCCCGCGCCGACGACTTCGGGCCCGAGGCGCACGGCCTGTCGATCTTCGGCGACCTGGCGCTGCCGCCGGACTTCCCGCACCTGCCCTATGTCGAGCCGAAGGCGCCGATCGGCGGCGAGATACGGCTGCAGATCGACGGCACGCAGGGTAACCAGAGCTTCCTCACCTTCAACACGCTGAACGTCTTCAACTTCGCCGGCGACGGCGCGGCCGGCGTTCCGGCTTCCTTCGACAACCTGATGGGCGGCAATTCCGACGAGCCGGATGCGCTCTACGGGCTCGTCGCCCGCGCGGTGCGCGCCTCGAGCGACAAGTCCCGCTACCGCTTCCTCCTGCGCAAGGAGGCGCGCTTTCACGACGGCTCGCCGCTCACCGCCAAGGACGTGGCCTTCTCGCTGAACGTGCTGCGCGAGAAGGGCCATCCCGCCCTCCGCCTGCCGCTGCGCGACCTCGACACGGCCGTCGCCACCGCGCCCGACGTGCTCGACGTCGCGCTGAAGCCCGGGCACGCACGCGATGCGATCCTGTTCATCGCCGGCCTGCCGATCTTCTCCGCCGCCTTCTACGCCAGGGTGCCGTTCGACGAGGTGAGCCTCGAGCCGCCGCTCGGCTCGGGCAGCTACAAGCTCGGCGACTTCCGGCAGGGCAAGTTCGTCGAGATGGTGCGCGTCGACGACTATTGGGCCAAGGACTTGCCGCTCAACATCGGCACCGGCAACTTCGGCAAGCTGCGCTACGAGTACTACGCCGATCGCAAGATCGCCTTCGAGGGCTTCAAGGCCGGCGACTTCACCTTCCGCGAGGAGTTCACGGCGTCCGTCTGGGCCAAGGGCTACGACTTTCCCGCCGTCGCCGACGGGCGGGTGAAGAAGGAGTTCATCAAGGACGAGACGCCGAACGGTACGCAGGGCTGGTTCTTCAACACGCGCCGCGACAAGTTCAAGGACCCGCGCGTCCGCCAGGCGATCGCCTATGCCTTCGATTTCAAGTGGACGAACGCCAACATCATGTACGGCGCCTACACGCGCACGGTGTCGTACTTCCAGAACTCGCCGATGGCCGCGAGCGGCACGCCCTCGCCGGAAGAGCTCGCGCTGCTGGAGCCCTTCAGGGCGAAGCTGCCGCCGGATGTGTTCGGCCCCGCGTACGTGCCGCCGGAAGGCGACGGGTCGGGCACCGATCGCTCCATGCTGCGCAAGGCCTTCGAGCTTTTGAAGGCGGCGGGGTGCAAGCGCGATGGCGAGAGGCTGCTGCTTCCCGACGGCGCGCCGCTGGAGATCGAGTTCCTCGACCAGGACCCGGCGCTCGATCCGCACACCTTGCCCTTCGCGCACAACCTCGGCCTGCTCGGCATCAAGGCGAACCTGCGCGTCGTCGATCCCGCCCAGTACAAGCGCCGCACCGACGGCTACGATTTCGACGTCGTCGTCGAGCGCTTCGGCTTCGGGCTGACGCCCGGTGCCGCGATGCGCGACTTCTTCGGCTCCAACGCCGCCAAGACGCCGGGCTCGCGCAATCTCGTCGGCATCGTCGATCCGACGGTCGACGCGCTGATCGAGCAGGCGGTCGCCGCCGACACCCGCGAGAAGCTGACCGTCGCCTGCAAGTGCATCGACCGCGTGCTGCGCGCCTCGCACTACTGGGTGCCGATGTGGAACAAGGGCGGCCACAACATCGCCTACTGGGACCTGTTCAGCCGGCCGTCGCGTCCCGCCAAATACGGGCTCAACGCGATCTCGACCTGGTGGTATGACGAGGCGAAGGCGCAGAAGACCGCGATGCGGCCGCGCTGAGAAGGCTCGCGCGATGCTCGCCTATGTCGTCCGCCGCCTTGCCCTGATGCTCCCGACGATCTTCGGGATCCTCTTCCTCACGTTCCTGATCATGCAGTATGCGCCGGGCGGCCCGGTCGAGCAGATCATCTCCAAGATCCAGGAGGCGAGCAGCGGCGGCCCCGGCGGCGAGAGCGGGGCGGCGATGTCCTCGGGCTCGCGCTACCGCGGCTCGGAGGGGCTCGATCCGGCGTTCAAGCGCGAGATCGAGAAGCAGTTCGGCTTCGACAAGCCGCCGGCCGAGCGCTTCCTCAAGCTGCTCGGCGACTACGGTCGGTTCGACTTCGGACGGTCCTTCTTCTCCAAGGTGCCGGTGCTCGATCTCGTCCGTCAGAAGATGCCGGTGTCGATCTCGCTCGGCCTGTGGATGACGCTGATCTCGTATCTCGTCTCGATCCCGCTCGGCATCCGCAAGGCGGTATCCGACGGCTCGACCTTCGACGTCGCCACGTCCTTCTTCGTGTCGATCGGCTTCGCGATTCCCGCCTTCCTGTGGGGCGTGCTGCTCGCCACGCTCTTCTGCGGCGCCTACTTCCCCATCTTCCCGCTGCGCGGGCTGACGTCGGAGAACTTTGCGCAGCTGTCGCTGATGGGCAAGATCGGCGACTACCTCTGGCACATCGCGATGCCGGTGACGGCGCTGACGCTCGGCTCGTTCGCGACCATCACGGCACTCACGAAGAACTCGTTCCTCGACGAGATCAACAAGGCCTACGTGCAGACGGCACGGATGAAAGGTCTGACGCCGAACCGTGTGCTCTACGGCCACGTGTTCCGCAACGCGATGATGATCGTTATCGCCGGCTTCCCCGGCGCCTTCGTCAGCGCGTTCTTCACCGGCGCCCTGGTGATCGAGATCATCTTCTCGCTCGACGGGCTCGGGCGGCTCTCCTACGACGCGGTGATCGCCCGCGACTACCCGATCGTCTTCGCCAACATCTACATCTTCGCGCTGTTCGGCCTCGTGGTGAACCTGATCTCCGACCTCACCTACACCTGGGTCGATCCGCGCATCGACTTCGAGCGTCGCGATGTCTGATCAAAGCGCCGTCGGCGACGGCATCGAGATCCCGCAGATCGCACCCGGCACGCCTGTCGCGACGCACCGCTGGCTTACGCCGATCAACCGGCGGCGGCTCACCATCTTCCGCCGCCACAGGCGCGGGTTCTGGTCGCTCTGCCTGTTCCTCGTCGTCTTCGCGATCTCGCTCTTCGCCGAGGTGATTGCCAACGACCGTCCGATCATCGCCTCCTACAAGGGCGAGATCCTGTTCCCGATCCTGAAGGACTACCCGGACGAGAAGTTCGGCGGCTTCACCGCCTTCGCCGACTACCGGACGAAGGACACGGCCGACGAGATCAACGCGCACGGCTGGATGCTGTGGCCGCCGATCCGCTTCTCGTACCGCACCGTGAACTATGCCTCGGCGACGCCGGCGCCGACGCCGCCGACATGGGCGCTCAGCCCGCAGCAGTGCGAGGCCGCCGCCGCGGCGCAGGGGCAGGCGGGGGCGGGGTCCAAGAGCTGCGCGGGAATCGAGAAGGACTGGCTCGGCACCGACGAGGTCGACCGCGACGTGCTGGCCCGCGTGATCTACGGCACGCGCGCCTCGATCCTGTTCGGCCTGGCGCTCACCATCGTCTCGTCGATCATCGGCGTCGCGGCCGGCGCGCTGCAGGGCTACTTCGGCGGCTGGACGGACCTCTCGCTCCAGCGCTTCATCGAAGTGTGGTCGTCGCTGCCGCAGCTCTACATCCTGATCATCATCTCGTCGTTCATCGCGCCGAGCATGATCTCGCTCCTCGTGATCCTGTCGCTGTTCTCCTGGGTCAACCTCGTCGGCGTCGTCCGCGCCGAGTTCCTGCGCGCCCGCAACTTCGAGTACGTGCGGGCGGCGCGCGCGCTCGGACTCTCGAACGCCACGATCATCGTGCGGCACGTGCTGCCGAACGCCATGGTCGCGACGCTGACGCTGCTGCCCTTCGTCATGTCGGGCTCGGTGATGGCGCTGACCGCGCTCGACTTCCTCGGGCTCGGCCAGCCGCCAGGCTCTGCCTCGCTCGGCGAGCTCCTGTCGGAGGGCAAGAACCATCTTGAGGCGCCCTGGCTGGCGCTCGCCGGCTTCGCCTCGACGGGCTTGATCCTCTCGCTCCTGGTGTTCATCGGCGAGGGCGTGCGCGACGCCTTCGACCCCCGCAAGACGCTGGCGTGAGCATGCCCGACGCACCCCTCCTCGACATCCGCGACCTTTCGATCGCCTTCCCCGTCGCCCGCGGCGCGAAGGCGGTCGACGGCATCTCGCTGCAGCTCGAGAAGGGCCGGACGCTGGCGCTGGTCGGCGAGTCCGGCTCCGGCAAGTCGGTCACCGCGCTGTCGATCCCGCGCCTGCTGCCGCAGGGCACGCGCATCGACGGCAAGATCGTGCTTGCCGGCGACGATATCACGACGGCGAGCGAGCGGCGGCTGCGCGACCTGCGCGGGCGCGCGGTGACCATGGTCTTCCAGGAGCCGATGACCTCGCTGAACCCGCTGCACTCGATCCAGCGGCAGATCGGCGAGATCCTCGAGGTGCACGGCATGCGCGGGCAGGCCAGGCGGCGCGCCCGCATCCTCGAGCTGCTCGCCGAGGTCGGCCTGCGCGATCCGGAGAGCCGGCTCGGCGCCTACCCGCACCAGCTCTCCGGCGGCCAGCGCCAGCGCGTGATGATCGCCATGGCGCTGGCCAACCGCCCCGACCTCCTGATCGCCGACGAGCCGACGACGGCGCTCGACGTCACCGTGCAGGCGCAGATCCTCGCGCTTCTCAAGGACGTGCAGGCGGCGCACGGCATGGCGATGCTGTTCATCACGCACGACCTCGGCATCGTCCGCACCCTCGCCGACGACGTCGCGGTCATGCAGAAGGGCAAGATCGTCGAGCGTGGGCCGGTTCCGCGGATCTTTTCGGACCCGCAGCACGCCTACACGAAGATGCTGCTCGCCGCCGAGCCGAAGGGCGCCGCGCCGCCGGCCGACCCCGCCGCGAAGTCGATCGTCGAGGTCGACGACCTGCGCGTGCACTTCCCGATCCGCAAGGGCGTCCTGCGCCGCCCGGTCGGCCACGTGAAGGCGGTCGACGGCATCTCGCTGACGGTGCGCGAAGGCCAGACGGTCGGCGTCGTCGGCGAGTCGGGCTCGGGCAAGACGACGCTGGGGCTCGCCATCCTGCGGCTCATCTCGTCGCAGGGCCGCATCGCCTATCTCGGCAAGGCGATCGACACGCTCGGTTTTGCCGCCATGCGCCCGCTCCGGCGCGACATGCAGGTGGTCTTCCAGGACCCCTACGGCTCGCTGTCGCCGCGCATGACCATCGCCGACATCGTCGGCGAGGGCCTGGCGATCCACCGGCGCGACCTCAACGCGCGGCAGCGGCGCGAGGTCGTCGCCGGCGCACTCGCCGAGACGGGGCTCGATGCGGCGACGATGGACCGCTACCCGCACGAGTTTTCGGGCGGCCAGCGCCAGCGCATCGCGATCGCCCGCGCCATGGTCCTCGAGCCGCGCTTCGTCGTGCTGGACGAGCCGACCTCGGCGCTCGACATGTCGGTGCAGGCGCAGATCGTCGACCTGCTGCGCGCCCTGCAGGCGCGCCACGGGCTCGCCTACCTCTTCATCTCGCACGACCTCAAGGTCGTGCGGGCGCTGGCGAGCGACATTGTTGTCATGCGCGAAGGCAAGGTGGTCGAGGCCGGCCCGGCGACCGAGGTGTTCGCCGCGCCGCGCCACGAGTACACGCAGGCGCTGTTTGCGGCCGCGTTCCGCGTTCAGGCGACGGGCGAGACCGTCCTGTCGCAGTAGCGCCGGCACCACACCTCTTCGCCTTCCGGCCGCGGCATTTGCTCTCCGCCATTTGGCGGCATGAACCATGCGTTCCCCTTCGGCGTTCGCGGGCCGGGCTGGAGGACGAGATGGGCGCGGGTTTGACGGAGACTGACATCGTGCGGCTCGTGGGCACGGTCGGCTCGCTTCTGATGTACGAGTTTCTGCGGACGGGCGCCTCGGTCGGCGAGCTGCGGCGCGCCGTCGCGATCGCCGCCAGCGGCCGTGCTCCGATGCGGAAGCTGTCGCCGCGCATGCGGCGGCTCGTCGACCTCGTCAGCGCGGTCGGGCAGGGCGCCGGAGCCGGCACCGCCGCTTGAGGTCAGTTGCGCCTGAGATCAGTGGCGCTTGAGATCAGTGCGCGTCGGGCAGGATCGCCGGCAGCGCGACGGCGGGCAGGCCGGGCGCCGCGACGAGCGACGGCACCGGCGCGGCGGACGCGGTCAGCACGGTCGGCGCGATCGCCCGCGGATCGGGATAGGTTTCCTCCCAACCACCGCCGAGCGCCTTGAACAACGCGATGAGGTCGATCGAGACGTTGGTCTGGCTCTGCGCGAGCTGCTGCTCGGCCGACAGCACGCTCTGCGCATCCGACAGCAGCGTCGTGATGTCGGCGACGCCCTGCTCGTAGCGCGAGCGCGCCAGCACCAGCGCCTGCTTGGCATGCTCGACCTGCGCGCGCAGATGCTCGCGCCGCACCTGCTCGGTCTTGTAGGCGGTGAGCGTGTTGACGACGTCGTGCCAGGCCGAGAGCACGGCCTTGTGGTAGGCGACGGCGGCCTCCTGCTGCGACTTCTCCTGCATCACGAGGTTGGCCTTGAGCCGGCCGCCCTCAAAGATGGGCAGCGTCACCGACGGGCCGACGTTCATGTACTGCAGCGACGAGCCCTTGAAGATGTTGCGCGGCTCGATCGCCTGCAGCGTCGGGCTGCCGTTGAGCCGCACGCTCGGATAGAACTCGGCGATCGCGACGCCGATGTTGGCGGTGGCGGCGTGGAGCTGCGCCTCCGCCATGCGGATGTCGGGGCGCCGCCGCGCCAGCTCGGATGGCAGGCCGACCGGCACGCGCGGCGGGCTCGGCGGGATCGCCCGCGGCGTGATCAGCTCGCTCGAAAGCCCGAGCGGCGGCTCGTCGAGCAAGAGGCTGATCGCGTTGATGCCCTGCACGAGCTGCGTCTGCAGCGTGGGCACCTGCGCCTTGACCGACTCGACCTGCGCCGCAGCGCTCTCGACGTCGAGCCCGGTGACGAGGCCCTTGTCCATGCGCGTGCGGGTGACGTCGAGAATCTCCTGCTCGACCTTGATGTTGTCCTGCGCGATCCTGAGCTGCGCCTGGGTGCCGCGCAGGTTCACGTAGTCGCGGGCGACCTCGGCAAGGCTCGAGACCAGCACGTCGCGGCGCATCTCGGCGTTGGCAAGGAGCTGCGCGTCGGCGGCCTCGACCTGGCGCGCGACATGACCCCAGAGATCGAGCTCCCACGACGCATCGAAGCCGACCGAATAGACGTTGAAGCCGTTCGTGATGTGGTTCACGCCCTGCTGCACACCGCCGAGCGTGCCCTGGTACTGCTGCGGGATCTGGCTCGTGTTGATCCCGTTGAGCGGGATCAGCGCGAAGAGGCCATTCTTCGAGAACTGCTCGCGGTAGTCGGAGGCGTTGCCGCTCACGGTCGGCAGCTCGGCCGCGGCCGTCTGCGCACGCTGCGCGCGGCTCTCGGCAAGCCGCAGCGTCGCCGTCTTCACGTCAAGGTTCTGGTCGGCGACGCGCGCCTCGAGGCGCGACAGCTCCGCGTCGCGGAAAGTGTGCCACCACTGGACCTCGGTGGGTGCGCCGGAGCCGCCGGTCAGCACCGGCACGGGCGAGGCCGCAGCCTTGCCCGTGTCGAGGAAGTTGGCGGCGGTCGCCGTCACCGGCACGGGCGGCGCGAAGTTGGGGCCGACGCAGCCGGTCAGCGCGATGACGGCACATGCCGTCAGCAGCGCCACGCGTCCTGATCGTTTCATGTTAGTGACCGCCACCTCCGCCACCGGAAGCCTTCTTCTTGGTGATCAGAAAACAGAACGGCACGACGCAAAAAGCAATCACCGACGCGTACATGAAGACGTTCGAATACGCTAAAGTCGCCGCCTGTTTCATATATGTCTGATAGAGCTGGCCCTGCGCGACGCTCTCGATCGTCGAGGGCGCGCGACCTAGCGTCATGATCGTCGCCTCGGCCTTCTGCAGGTACTCGTTGTAGCCGGCGTGCAACGGCGTCATGAACTTCGACAGGTTCGCCTGGTCGATCTGCGTGCGTTCCGTCACCATCGCGCTCGAGATCGAGATGCCGATCGAGCCGAAGACGTTTCGAAACATCGAGAAGATCGCCGCGCCGTCGCTACGGTAGCGCAGCGGCAAGGTCAGGTAGGCGATCTGTGAGATCGGCACGAACAGGAAGCCGAGCGCCGCCGTCTGCGCGCTGCGCATGTAGACGAGCGTCTTGAAGTCGATGTTGGATACGAGGCCCGCCGAGTAGAAGCAGGCGCAGCCCATCAGGAAGAATCCGAACATCACGATGTAGCGCGTGGCGATCCGCGTCATGAGTTGCCCGACGATCGGGATCAGCACGATGACGACGAGGCCGCCCGGCGACAGGATGAGGCCGGAAACGGTCGCGGTGTAGCCGAGCTCGGTCTGCGCGAACTGCGGGATGATCACCGAGCTCGCGTAGAGGATCGCGCCCATCGCGCCGATGAAGAGGCAGCCGATCGCGAAGTTCTTGTCCTTGAAGATGTCGAGATTGACGATCGGCTTCTTGGCCGTGAGCAGCCAGACGATGGCGCCGCCGATGCCGAGGAAGGCGAGAACGGCGAGCGTGCGGATGATCGGCGACCCGAACCAGTCCCAGTCCTCGCCCTTGTCGACCATCACCTGCAGGCAGCCGAGGCCGAGCGAGATCAGGGACAGGCCGATGTAGTCGATGCCGCGGGTCTTGCGCTTCTGCTTTTCCTTCTCCCACGGCGGATCCTCGACGAGGATGAAGTTGATGACGACCGCGAAGATGCCGACCGGCACGTTGACGAAGAAGATCCAGCGCCACGAGTAGGTGTCGGTGATCCAGCCGCCGAGCGTCGGGCCGAGCACCGGCGCGACGATCGTCGCGATCGCGGTGAGGCCGAAAGCGGCGCCGCGCTTCTCCGGCGGGAAGGTATCGAGGATGATCGCCTGCTGGTTCGGCTGCAGGCCGCCGCCGAAGAAGCCCTGGAAGGCGCGGAAGATGATGAGCTGCGGCAGCGACGTCGCGATGCCGCAAAGGAACGAGAACACCGTGAACATGCCGAGGCAGATCAGGAAGTAGCGCTTGCGGCCGATCGTGTCGGAGATCCAGCCCGACACGGTGAGCACGATGCCGTTGGCGGTGAGGTAGGAGGTCAGCGCGTAGGTCGCCTCGTCGTTCGAGGCGGCGAGCGAGCCGGCGATATGCGGCAGCGCGACGTTGACGATCGTCGTGTCGAGGATCTCCATGAACGCCGCGAGCGTCACGGAGACGGCGATCAGCCAGGGATTGAACGACGGCTTCCAGCCGGTGTGCTCGGCCTCCGCGCCGCCGGCGGCCTTGCCGTTGCCCTTCGGCTTGCCGCCGTTGCTCATCGCACCGTGACCGTCGGCTCGACGGAAAGTCCGAGCGGCAGCGGCAGGGTGGGATCGAGGCCCGAATCGATGACGATCTTCACCGGCACGCGCTGCACGATCTTCACGAAGTTGCCCGTCGCGTTCTCGGCCGGGAAGGCGGAGAACTTCGAGCCCGAGCCGAGCTGGATCGAGTCGACGTGGCCGCGAAGGTCGAGGCCGGGATAGGCGTCGACGGTGATCTTCACCGCCTGGCCCGGGCGCATCAGGTTGAGCTGCGTCTCCTTGAAGTTCGCGGTGACCCACACCTCGGGCGACACGATGTTGAAGATCTGCTGGCCGACCTGGACGTAGTTGCCCTGCTCGACGTTGCGGCGCGTCACCCAGCCGTCCTGCGGCGCGCGCAGCACCGTGAAGGCGAGGTTCAGGTTCGCGTTGTTGAGGTTGGCGCGCGCCGTCTCGACGGCACCCTGCAGGTTGCTCTGCTGCTCTTCCGTCTGGCCGATGCTCTCCTGCACGGGCTCCGCCTGCACGACGCGGGCCTGGTCGAGCAGCACCTGGGCTTGCGCCTGCTGCAGGTTGGCAGTCGCGGCATCGACCTCCTGCTGCGTCGTCGCCTGCCGCGGCAGGCTCTTCTGGCGCTCGAAGTCGGCCTTGCGCTGCACGAGCGTCGCCTTGGCCGCGTCGAGGTTGGCCT
The DNA here is from genome assembly GCA_901457705.2 of Beijerinckiaceae bacterium RH AL1. Lineage (NCBI taxonomy): Bacteria > Pseudomonadati > Pseudomonadota > Alphaproteobacteria > Hyphomicrobiales > Beijerinckiaceae > Beijerinckiaceae bacterium RH AL1. The sequence goes on along the minus strand of LR590083.2, from coordinate 3,107,065 downwards.
TGGCGACCTGGAGCGCGGCCGGGAAGTTCTTCTTGGCGATGTCGACGCCGAGCTTCTGGCCCTTCAGTTGGGCGATCGCGGTGTCGAGCTGGCCCTGCGCCTGGTCGCGGGCGATCACGAATGGGCGAGGATCGATGTGGATCAGCGCCTGGCCCTTGCGCACGAACTGGTTGTCGGTGACGTCGAGGGAGACGACGCGGCCCGCCACGCGCGGCGCGATCTGGATGGCGCGGCCGTCGGTGTAGGCGTCGTCGGTGTCCTCGGTGTTGAGGCCCGAGAGCCACCAGTAGACGCCGCCGAGCGCCAGCAGGATGACGACGATGATCGCGACGAAGAACACCTTGGGGCGGCGCTTCTTGCGGGTTTCCTGGTCGGCGCGTTCCTGCTCGTCGGCGGCATCGGGCTCGTCGGCGGAGGACTCGTCGTGCTCGGCTTGCGCCTCGTCCGGCCCCTCGTGCCTCTCGGGGGCATCGCCAGGCGGCGGCTCGTGCCGCTCCGCGAGGCGTGTGTCGTCCCCTGGCTCGCTGCGCGTCATGAAATATCCGGCCTTACGTCGAAGAGCCCGGGTTTGGTGGTTGCGACGCAGCCTGACAAATGATTGTCTGGGCATCTAACCGAACCCGTCGGTTCGTTTATTAAAGGCTAACTTATGGTCGCGTCAACCGGCCGATTCTCCGCCTGCCGCGTCGAGCAACCCGTCCCGCGGGGCGAGCGCCGCCGTCGCGAAATCGCGGCCGTCGCCGAGCAGGTTTTCTTCGAGAACGGCTTCACCGACGCCACCATGCAGTCGATCGCCGTGCGCGCCGGCGCTTCCAAGGAAACGCTCTACCGCCATTTCGGCAGCAAGGAAGAGCTGTTCGCCGAGATCGTCGAGGCGCGGGCGCGCGACTTCATCCAGGACCTCGACGAGCACTTCTCGCGGACCGGGACCGTCGAGCAGATCCTCACCGGCGTCGGCCTGCGCGGCATCGAGATGCTGTTCGACCCGGTCGCCATCAAGCTGTGCCGCACCGTGATCGCCGAGAGCCCGCGCAACCCGGCGCTCGGCTGCATCTTCCTCGACGAGGGCCCGCACCGGGTCCGCCTCGGCCTGTCCAAGTTCCTCACCGGCGCGACGGCGCGCGGCGAGCTCGCCTGTCCCGATCCGGACCAGGCCGCGACGTTCTTCTTCGGTCTCGTGATGGCCTCGCTCCATCTCGAGCGTCTGGTGCTGATCCCGCCGCCGCGCATGAGCGAGGACGAGGTGCGCCACCACGTCGACGAGGCCGTCGCGATCTTCCTGGCGCGCTACGCGCCGCGCCGCTCCGCATCGACCGCGAGCTGATCGGCGAGCCGGCGCGCCACCGCCCAGGTCTGGTGGCGGATGTCCGGCACGGCGACGATCTCCCAGAAGGCGCCGCGGGTAATCGGCCCGAGCGCCAGCAGCCAGGGCTGCGCCTCGCCGTCGCGATCGACGGCGCGCGACAGCTCGTCGACGTCGACGCCGATGCGCAGGCGGTCGGGGCGGATCAGCCCGCGTCCCAGCAGGCTCTGCAGCAGCGGCTCGCCGGTGGCGAGCAGGTCGCCCTGCGGCCCGGTGCAGTTGACGATGCGGCGCACGGCGAGCGCGCGTGTCTCCTGCACGCCGCGGGCGCGCCACTCGACGCGGGTGCCGGCGCCGTCCGGCGCGACGGAGACGAGCTTGCCGGCGGCGATCTCCAGCCGGCCCTCGGCCTGCATCCTGGCGATCTTCTCGGCGACCTGCGGCGCGATGCGGTGGCGGTGCACGTCCCACCAGGGGCGCAGGTGGCGCAGGAAGCGGCGGCGCTGCGTGAGGTCGGCATCGCGCCACATCGCCTGGGTGAACGGCCGCAGCTCATCGACCGCGGCATGCCAGCCGACGGCATCGGCGCGGGCGCGCACGCAGCGCACGAGATGCGCGCAGGCGGAGCGCGGCGCCGCCTTCAGCTTCGAGGGCGCCATGGCGGCGCCGGCATGGGCGCGCGGGGCGAGGCCGCGGCGCGACAGCGCGACGATCTTGCCGCGGAACCCCTCCGCGTCGAGCATCAGCGCGACGTCGATCATCGTCAGGCCGGTGCCGATGGTGAGCACCGTGTCGTCCGCGCTGAGCCCGACGGCGATCGGCTGCGTCCACGGGCACTGCGCGTAGACGTCGTCCGAGAGCGGCGTCTCGTCGAGACCCGCAGGCGAGTAGGGCACGAGGTTGCCGACGGCCAGCACCACCGCGTCGGCCGCGAGCGTGCGCCCGTCGGCAAGATGCACCGTGGCGCGCTCGCCGCCGCGGGTCACGTCGCGTGCCTCGCCCTCGACGATTGACAGGCGGCCGCAGGAGGCCGTCGCCGCCTCGGCCAGCAGCTCGGCGAGATAGTCGCCGTAGACGAGGCGCGGGGCGAAGCCGCTCGCAAGCTCGGGATGGCGGCTCGACAGCCAGCGCACGAAATGGTCGGGATCGTCCGGGAAGGCGCTCATGTTGCCGGCGCGCACGTTGAGGACGTGGTCGCGGTGCGCGGCGGAATAGGCGATGCCGCGGCCGCAATGCGCCCGCCGCTCGACGATCGTCGCGGTGGCGGCGCCGTGGCGCAGGAGGTTGATCGCCTGCAGCGCGCCGGTGAAGCCGCCGCCGATGATGACGACGTGGGGCGCGCTGCCGAGCTGGGTGGTCGCGCCGCTGTCCAGCGAGGATCGAGAAATCGCGTTCATGTCTGGCCGGTCCCTTGCATCGCACGGGCCATGCCGGGCGGCTGAGGCGATTCCAGGGCAGGCGGCCGGCTGTTGAACGCCTTTGCCCGATGCGTTACGCCGGGTGACACGAAAGCCTCGGGAATCCGCATGCTCGACACGGCGCCACACGCCCGCAGCACCAACCAGGTCCGCCACGACTGGAGCGTCGACGAGATCGTCGCGATCCACGACCAGCCGCTGCTCGACCTCATCGCCGAGGCGAACGCCGTGCATCGCGCGCACCACGATCCCTCGGACGTGCAGAAGGCGAGCCTGCTGTCGATCAAGACCGGCGGCTGCCCCGAGGATTGCGCCTACTGCCCGCAGTCGGCCCACCACCGCGAGGTCAAGCTCGACCGCGTCGACCTGATGGACGCCGACGAGGTGCTGGCGCTGGCGACCCGCGCGCGGCAGGCCGGCGCCGACCGCTTCTGCATGGGCGCGGCGTGGCGCAGCGTGCGCGACGGCAAGGAGTTCGACGCGGTGCTCAAGATGGTCGAGGGCGTGCGCGCGCTCGGCATGGAGGCCTGCGTGACGCTGGGCATGCTGACCGCCGCCCAGGCCGGCCGCCTCAAGGAGGCTGGCCTCACCGCCTACAACCACAACCTCGATACCGGGCCCGAGTTCTACGACAAGATCATCTCGACGCGGACCTACGACGACCGCCTCGAGACGCTGCGCGCCGTGCGCGGCGCCGGCATCGAGATGTGCTGCGGCGGCATCATCGGCATGGGCGAGGCGGTGCGCGACCGCGCCGCGATGCTTCAGGTGCTGGCCGGCTTCGACCCGCATCCCGAGAGCGTGCCGATCAACGCGCTGGTGCCCGTCGCCGGCACGCCGCTCGCCAAGAAAGCCAAGGTCGAGCCGCTCGATCTCGTGCGCATGATCGCCACCGCGCGCATCGTGATGCCGACCGCGCGCGTGCGGCTCTCGGCCGGCCGCTCGAGCCTGTCGACCGAGGCGCAGGTGCTCTGCATGACGGCCGGCGCCAACTCAATCTTCTACGGCGAGACGCTGCTCACGACGCCGAACGCCGAGGTCGGCGAGGACGACGCCTTGTTCGCCGCGCTCGCCGCCCGCGCGCCCGCCGCCGCCACGACCTGACGAGGCGGGATGCTCGCCGCGCTGGCAGGACGCTTGCGACGGTGGCGCGACCGGCGGCGGATCGCGGCGAGCGGCGCCTTCGATGCGGCCTGGTACCTGCGCCGCTATCCCGATGTCGCGGCTGCCGGGATCGACCCGCTGCGGCACTACGTCGAATCCGGCTGCCGCGAAGGCCGGTTCCCGAACCCGATCTTCGACACGGCGTGGTATCGCGCGCAACACCTCTCCGCAGCCCCGCAGGCCAACGCGCTCGTCGACTATCTCGAGGGCGGCTGGCGGCGTGGCCGGCGGCCCAACAGGTGGCTCGATCCGGCGTGGTATCGCGTGCGGGCCGGGCTTGCCGCCGCGATCGATCCGATGCGCCACTACCTCGCCGCCGGGCGCGACGCGCCGCCGCCGGGGCCCGACCTCGATCCGGCGGCGCTCGCGCGCGACGTGCCCGATCTCGGCGGCGACGGCTCGCCGCTCGGCTTCGTGCTCAACACCTACCGTGTCGTCGGCGATCTCGATGCGTGTACCTCCTACTACATCGCCGCCTGGGTCGGGCGGCGCGCCGGCCCTAAGATCGTCGTCACCATCGCGGTGAACGGCGCGCCGGTCGGCACGGTGACGCCGTGGATCGCGCGGCCCGACGTGAAGCGCGCGCTGGGCTTCGACGGCCTCGGCTTCTGCTTCGTGTTTCCGCGGCGCCTGGCGCACGGCGACGTCGTTGCGCTGCGCGACGACCTCGGCCAGAGCCTGATCGGCTGCACGACGACCTACGAGGTGCCGCCGCTCGGCGCGACCACGGACTTCTACCTGAACCGCGCCTCGATCGCCGCGGCGTTCCTCAAAGGGCGAGGCGTCGAGATCGGCGCCTTCTCGCAGCCGAACGACCTGCCGCCCGATCGCGAGATCGCCTTCTACGATCGCTATCCCGCGCAGACGTTGCGCGAGGTCTACGATCCCGATTGCGGCCGCCCGCTGATGGCGCCGGACTACGTCGGGCAGGCCGAGACGCTCGACGGGCTGCCCGATGCGGCGTTCGACTTCCTCATCGCCAACCATGTCATCGAGCATCTGCAGGACCCGATCCTTTTCCTGCAAAGCATCGCGCGGAAGCTCGTGCCGGGCGGGCGGGCGATGATCGCGGCGCCCGACAAGCGCTACTGCATGGACAAGCCGCGCTCGCTCACCCCCTTCGAGCATCTCGTCGACGATCACGAGCTCGGCACGGCGCCGCGCCAGCGCGCGCATTTCGTCCGCTACTACATCGAGGCCGGCGGCCAGGAGCAGGCGGTCGCGGAGGCCAACGCCGACCACGCAGACATGGACGACATCCGCTTCCACTATCACGTCTGGGACGCGGAGAGCTTCGTTGCCTTCGTGACGGCGACGATCGCGCGCTACGCGTTGCCGCTCGCGCTCGTCTACACGCGGGCGACGGAAGCCGACATCATCGTCGTGCTCGAAAAGACTGAGCCTTACGCCACGGCGGAGGCCGCGGCGCGCCCGGCGACGCGGCCCGAGAACAGGCAGCCGCCGAGAAACGTGCCCTCCAGCGCGCGATAGCCGTGCATGCCGCCGCCGCCGAAGCCCGCGGCCTCGCCGGCCGCATAGAGCCCGGCGATGGGCGCGCCGTCGCGCCCGAGCACGCGGCCGTCGAGGTCGCATGCGAAGCCGCCGAGCGTCTTGCGCGTGAGGATGGACAGGCGCACGGCGATCAGCGGACCGTGCGCGGGATCGAGGAGGCGATGCGGCTTCGCGGTGCGCACGAGCTTCTCCGACAGCGCGCGACGCGCGTTCATGATGCCCATCACCTGCGCATCCTTCGAGAACGGGTTGGCGATCTCGCGGTCGCGCGCGACGATCTCGGCTTCGAGCGCGGCAAGCTCGATGCGCGCGTTGCCGGCGATGGCGTTCATGCCGGCGACGAGCGAGGCGAGATCGTCGCGCACGACGAAGTCGGCGCCGTGCGCCTTGAAGGCCTCGACCGGGGCCGCCGCCTTCTTGCCGAACGCGCGGCTGAGGGTGAGCCGCCAGTCCTTGTTGGTGATGTCGGGGTTCTGCTCGGAGCCCGACAGCGCGAACTCCTTCTTCACGATAGATTGTGTGGTCACAAACCACGTGTAGTCGGCGCCCGACTTGCAGATGTGCTCAAGCGTGGCGAGCGAATCGTAGCCGGGGTAGCACGGCGCAGGCATGCGCCTGCCGAAGGCATCGAGCCACAGCGACGACGGCCCCGGGATGATGCGGATGCCGTGGTTGGCCCAGATCGGGTCGAAGTTTAGGATGCCCTCGGTATAGTGCCACATGCGATCGCGGTTGATGAGGTTGCCGCCGATCGCCTCCGTGATCGCGATCATGCGGCCGTCGACATGCGCCGGCACGCCGGCGACCATGCCGAGCGGCGGCGGCCCGAGCCGCGCCGGCCAGTTGTCGCGCACGAGATCGTGGTTGCCGCCGATGCCGCCGGAGGCGAGGATCACGGCCTGCGCGCGATGCTCGAAGGCGCCTATCTCCGATCGGTTTGAGGCCGTACCACGTGGCGTGTCGTCGGGCGCGAGGACGGCGCCGTGCACGCCCTCGACGCAGCCGTCGGTCACGATGAAGCCGTCGACGCGATGGCGGAAGGCGAAGCGGATCAGGCCCCTGGCCTCGGCCTCCCGCGCGCGGCGCAGGAACGGCGCCAGCACGCCGGGCCCCGTGCCCCAGGTGACGTGGAAGCGCGGCACCGAGTTGCCCGGCCCCGAGGCGTGGCCGCCGCCGCGCTCGGCCCAGCCGACGACGGGAAGATGCGCAGCCCCATGGCGTGCAGCCACGCCCGCTTCTCGCCCGCGGCAAAGGCGACGTAGGCCTCCGCCCAGCGCCGCGGCCAGTGATCCTCGTCGCGGTCGAAGCCGGCCGTGCCGCACCAGTCCTGCCAGGCGAGATCGTGCGAGTCGCGGATGCGCAAGCGCCGCTGCTCCGGCGAGTTGACGAGGAAGAGGCCGCCGAGCGACCAGAACGCCTGGCCGCCGAGGCTCTGCGCCGGCTCCTGGTCGAGCACGAGCACGCGCCGGCCGGCATCCGCCAGCTCGGTCGCCGCCACGAGGCCGGCGAGGCCTGCGCCAATGACGATGGCGTCGTGGCTCATGAGTCCCTCCGCTCCTGTCGCGCCGGCGAGCGCCCGGCGGTGTCAATCGGGCGAGACACCAAAACCTCGCGAGGACCTACATTTTCGCGTCATGACGCGTCATGCGTCATGCGGCTTAAGGTAATTATACCTTGGCGCCGAAATCGTGGCGAGGCCTCTGCCTCGGGCTCCGCATCCCCACAAAGGAGAGGGGACGCTAGTGCCCCAGCCGCTCGAGCAGGTCGCGGACGTGCACCTGATCGGCCTTGTAGTTGCCGGTGAGCGTGTACATCACGAGGTTGATGCCGCCGCGCAGCGCGATCTCGTGCTGGCGCGGGTCGCCCGGGATCAGCGGATACAGCGGCTCGCCGTAGTCGTCGCCGGCCCAGCCGGCGGCGAGGTCGTTCGAGGTGAGAATGATCGGCGAGACGCCGTCGCCGGAGCGGGCGGGGCGCGCCTCCTTGTCGCCGATCGGCGGCGGCAGCGCCTCGATCCAGGTCTCGCCGGACGCGTAGCGGCCGATGAAGTTGTCGATGAGGTAGAAGGTCTTCGTCACGACATGGTCGGAGGGGATCGGCTCCAGCTCCGGCACGTCGACCCCGCTCAGGAGCTGGCGCAGCCAGGCGGTGGCCGGCGTCGGCTCGCCGTTCGGGCGCACCGAGTTCGCGTCGCGGGTGTCGAAGACGATGGTGCCGCCGTTGCGCATGTAGGCGGAGATCTTTTCGATCGCCTTCTGCGAGGGCTGCGGGCTTTCGGCGACGATCGGCCAGTAGAGGACGGGGTAGAAGGCGAGCTCGTCCCTGGCGGGGTCGATGCCGATCGGATCGCCCGGCGTCAGGGAGGTGCGCGCCGCCAGCGTGGTCGAGAGCGTGGCGAGGCCCTGGCGCGAAACCTCGTCGACCTTGCTGTCGCCCGACATGACATAGGCCAGCCGCACCGAAAGCGCCGACGACAGCTCGTTCGGCGAGACCTTGATCGGCGCTGGCGGCTGCGGCGTCGCCGCGTCAACGCTGCCGTCATTGCGAGCGAAGCGAAGCAACCCAGGGGCTGCAGCGGGCGATCTGCGGGACTGCGGCTCTGCCACTCCTGGGTTGCTTCGCCTTTGGCTCGCAATGACGCGCGCGTCGCTCGCAATGACGCGCGAGTCGCTCGCAATGACGCGCGCATGATCCGCAAGCACCGCGGCGGGCTCGGCCCGAGCCGGCTGCGGAGCCTGCGTGAGCGCCGCGCTTCCGACGACCGCCGCCGCCAGCGCCGCTGCCACCGCGCGGCGGGGCGCGAAGCGCAGCTTGCCGCCGAGCCACAGGGCCGCCAGCGCGTCGAGGCAGAACAGCACGAACGCGCCGGCGATCAGCCAGGGCCGCAGGTCGATCGGCTCGGCCGCCTGCAGCGGCGCCGCCTCGAAGGAAAGGCCCGAAAGATCGAGCGCCGGGATCTTGTCGTCCGGCGCCAGCGCGTTGACGGCGAGCATCGAGTCGGCCGGCCCGTAGAAGCCCGGCGGATGGTCGGCGGACGAGATGCCGCCGAAGGTGGTCGGCACCGGCTTCGCCGAGGCCGGCGGCGCGCCGAGCGTGCCGAAGCCGTCGAGCGTGCGGGTCGGCGCCACCGTCTCGACGGCGCGGCTCGCCTGCGCCGCCCGCGCCTCGGTGTCGGAGACGGTGCGGGCGCTTTCGCCGGACAGAGCCACGATCTTCTTCAGCATGTCGACGAACAGCCCGGCGATGGGAAGGTTCGACCACGTCGTGTCCGCGGTCACGTGGAACAGCACGACCCGGCCTTTTCCGCGCGGCGCGGCGGTGACGAGCGGCGTGCCGTCGGAGAGCTGCGCCCAGGTCTTGGCCGGCAGGCCGGGCTCTGGCTCGGCCAGCACCTGGCGGGTGATCGTCACCTCGTCCGGCACCTTGAGGCCGACGAAGGGGCTCGGCGGCTCGAAGGCGGCGAGATGCTTCGGCTTTTCCCAGGAGAGCGTGCCGCCGAGCACGCGGCCGCCGCGGCGCAGCTTCACGGGCACCAGGTCGTCGGTGGCGCCGGAGAGCCGCGTGCCGGCGAAGCGCACGAGCAGGCCGCCGTTGTCGACCCAGTCGCCCAGCCGCTCGCGGATCGGCCCGGTGATGGTGCCGAAATCGGCGAGGATCAGCACGTTGACACGGTCGTCGAGCATGGCGCCGATCGGGTCGGGGGTGCCGGGCTTCGGCTCGTGCACGTCGGCGAACGGCCCGAGCGCCTTGCGCAGGTAGTAGGCCGGCGCCAGCAGCGGCTGCGCGGTATCGGCGGTGTCGCCGGAGACGATGCCGACGCTGCGGCGCTTCCAGCGCGAGTCGAGCAGGGTGACGGCGCCGGCGGAGCGCGCGCCGGTCACCTCGAGCCGGGCGATCTGGTTGCGCAGCTCGATCGGCTGGTCGAACGTCGCGTCGGCCGCATCGCCGTCGGCGAAGGCGTAGGGCGCCTCGCCGATCGTGAGGCCCTTCATGTCGAGCGCGCGGACGATGCCGTGGGCGCCGGCGTCGCCCTTCGCCGAGCGCAGCACGCGGACCGCCAGCTTGTCGCCGTCGTTGCGCGGATCGGTGATCGCCAGCACGGGCCGGTCGTCGGAGATGAGGATGGTCTTCTCCGGCAGCCCGGCGAGCGCCTGCGCGAAGGCGCGGCCGGCGCCGCGCTCGAGCCCGTCGGACGCCCAGACGATCGTCGTGTCGGCGTGCGTCTTGACGAAGCGCTCGATGGCGCCGGCGAGCTGCAGGCGGTCCGGCGCGTAGGGCACCGGCGTGAGCGCATGCAGCCGCTCGAGCGCGGTCGCCGGATCGGTCGCGACGATGTCCCGGCCGCCGTCGGAGGAGGCCGCCACCGCGACGGTGCGCGACTGCTGCCGCGCCGCCTCGATGCGCTGGCTCGCGGCGATCACCCGGCGCTCCCAGGTCGGCGCCGCGGCCCAGCTCGTGTCGAGCGCGATGAGCAGCGATCCCTTGCCCTTGGTGCCGACGCTGATCGGGTTCCAGATCGGCCCTGCCATCGCGAGGATCACCAGCGTCGCCAGGGCAAGCCGCAGCAGCAGGAGCCACCACGGCGTGTTGGCCGGCGTCTCGTCCTTCGGCTTGAGGTCGAGGATCAGCTTCAGCGGCGGAAACGGCACCCGCTCCGGCCGCGGCGGCGTGACCTTGAGCAGCACGTAGAGGACGGGCAGGCCGGCGAGCGCCACCAGCGCGAACGGGATCGTGAAGGCGAGGGGGAGGCCCAGCATTAGCGCGCTCCCGCCGCGAAAAGGTCGCTGCCCTGCTCGAGGCGCATGCGGAGCGCCAGCAGCGCTTCCGACGCCGGGCGGTCGGTGCGGTGGAGCGCGAGGCTCCAGCCCTTGGCGCGGACGATCCCGGCGATCGCGTCGCGGTGCGCGGCGAGGCGGCGGACGTAGGCGTCGCGGAAGCGCTCGGCCTGGCCGATGCGCATCAGCGTCGTCGAGTCGACGTCGAGGAACTCGGTGTGGCCGGCGAAGGGGAAGGTCTCCTCCACCGGGTCGGCGATCATCAGCAGGTGGCCGCGCGCCCCTCTCGCGGAGATGTCGTCGATGCGGGCGGCGATCTCGTCGGGCGGGCTGAGGAAGTCGCCGATCATCACGATGCGCACGCGCGGCGGCAGCGGGCCGGCGGGCGGCAGCTCGTCGTCGCCGGTGCGGCGGTCGTGCACCAGCGCCTCGGCGAAGCGCTCGATGACGTTGCGCGAGGCGATCGGGCGGGTGAGGCTGGAGAGCCCGACGCGCTCGCCGCCGCGCACCAGCAGGTCGGCGGCGGCAAGGCCGAGGACGACGGCGCGGTCGAGCTTCGGCTGCAGGGCGAGCGACGAGGCGTAGGCCATCGACGGCGAGCGATCGATCCACAGCCAGACGGTGTGCGCGGATTCCCATTCGCGCTCGCGCACGTAGATCCGGTCGTCGCGGGCCGAGCGGCGCCAGTCGACGCCCGAGGCGGATTCGCCGGCGACGAAGGGGCGGAACTGCCAGAAGGTCTCGCCGATGCCGGCGCGCCGCCGCCCGTGCACGCCGTGCAGCGCCGAGGAGGCGATCTCCTTCGCGGCGACGATCAGCGCGGGCAGGCGGCGCGCGAGATCGAGCGCGCCCTGCTGCTGCGGGGCCTGCGCGTCGCGCGGGAGGAGGCGGGCGGTGACGGGCATCAGGCTCGACCTTTCCTTCTCCCGCTTGCGGGAGAAGGTGGCCCGACGCAGTCGGGTCGGATGAGGGGACTTTCCGCTCGGGCGACCTTGAGGAGAGAAGCGGGATCGCCCCTCATCCGACCCCGCTGCGCGCGGCCACCTTCTCCCGCAAGCGGGAGAAGGAAGTGCGGAGCCCTTCCCTTCAACAAAACTTCGCCGTCAGCTTCTTCACCACGGCCTCGATGGTCTCGCCGTCGGCGCGGGCGGAGAAGGTGAGCGCCATGCGGTGCTTCAGCACGGGCTCGGCCAGCGCGACGACGTCGTCGAGCGACGGCGACAGGCGGCCGGAGACGAGCGCGCGGGCGCGGGAGGCGAGCATCAGCGCCTGCGCGGCGCGCGGGCCCGGGCCCCAGGCGATCGACTTGGTGATCACCGCGTCGCCCTCGCCGGGGCGCGCGTTGCGGACGATGTCGAGGATCGCCTCGACGACGCTCTCGCCGACCGGCAGCCGGCGCACGAGGCGCTGCGTCGCCTGCAGGTCCTCGGCGCTCATCGCCGCCTTGGCCTCGGCCTGGTGCTCGCCCGTGGTCTCGATGAGGATGCGCTTCTCCGCCGCACGGTCGGGATAGGTGACGTCGATCTGCATCAGGAAGCGGTCGAGCTGCGCTTCCGGCAGCGGATAGGTGCCCTCCTGCTCCAGCGGGTTCTGCGTCGCCAGCACGTGGAACGGCGCCGGCAGGTCGTAGCGCTCGCCGGCCACCGACACATGATACTCCTGCATCGCCTGCAGGAGCGCCGACTGCGTGCGCGGCGAGGCGCGGTTGATCTCGTCGGCCATCAGGAGCTGCGCGAAGATCGGCCCCTTCATGAACTTGAAGCTGCGCTTGTGGTCGACGCTCTCCTCGAGGATCTCGGAGCCGAGGATGTCGGCCGGCATCAGGTCCGGCGTGAACTGCACGCGCCGGGCATCGAGGCCGAGCACGGTACCAAGCGTCTCGACGAGCTTGGTCTTGGCGAGGCCGGGCACGCCGACGAGCAGGCCGTGGCCGCCGGCGAGCAGGGTGACCAGCGTCTCCTCGACGACCTTCTGCTGGCCGAAGATGACCGTGCCGATCGCCGCGCGCGCCGCCGCGACACGATCGAGCGCCACCTCGGCATTGCGGGCGACCGCGGCTTCGAGCGAGGTAGCGTTCGTCGCGGTCTCGGCCATGGACGGGGGGCTCCTTGGGGGGTACGTGTCGGTCGGATCGAGCGACTTTCGCGCTCTTTGGGTTGACAGTATGGCCGAGAACGCTGCGCGGGAGAAGGCGACGCCCGACGTTGCGACGGATAGCCCCGGCGCCAGGCTGACCAGCCTCGCGGCGGCGGTCGGCGCGGTCAAGCTGCGCGGCCCGGCGCCCGTCGACAAATGGCACCCCGCCTATTGCGGCGAGATCGACCTGCGGATCGCCGCCGACGGCACCTGGTTCTACGCCGGCACGCCGATCGCCCGGCCGGCGATGGTGCAGCTCTTCGCCGGCATCATGCGCAAGGACCCCGAGCGCTACGTCCTGGTGACGCCGGTCGAGTGCGTCGGCATCGCGGTCGAGGACGTGCCCTTCGTCGCGGTGGCGATGGAGGAAAAGGACGGCGTGCTGCGCTTCGTCACCAACCTCGGCGACGAGGTCGAGGCGGGCGACGCGCATCCCATGCGCTTCGGCGTCGATCCCGACGGCGGCGTGAAGCCCTACGTCCACATCCGCGGCGGCCTCGAGGCTCGGCTGACCCGCACCCTGGCGATCGAGCTGCTCGATCGCGCCGAGGAGCGCGACGGCACGCTCGGCATCGCGTCCGGCGGTTCGTTCTTCGCCATCGGCCCGGCGGAGGCGCAGGCTTGAACATCCGCCCCCGGCCCGCGCAGCCCGCCGCCTTCGAGGCGGACGATGTGTTCGCCCGCATCCGTGCGCGCATCTCGCCGACGCTTGCCGCCGACGCGCTCGACCGCGCCGCGACGCCGCGCTACGGCGATCACATCCTCAACGCCTGGGACGTGACGCCCGACTTCCTGGCGAGCGTGCGCACCGCGGCCGTGCTCGTCGGCCTCGTGGAGCGGCCGGACGGCCTCACCCTGCTGCTGACCCAGCGCACCGCGAGCCTGCGCGACCATGCCGGCCAGGTCGCCTTCCCGGGCGGCAAGATGGATCCGGAGGATGCCACGCCCGCCGTGACGGCGCTGCGCGAGGCCAACGAGGAGATCGGCCTTCCCGCGGACTGCGTCGAGGTGCTCGGCTATCTCGAGCCCTACCTGACGCGCACCGGCTTTCGCATCGTGCCCGTCATCGCGCGGATCACGCCGCCCTTCGAGGTCGTGCTCAACCCCGCCGAGGTGGTCGACGCGTTCGAGACGCCGTTCGCCTTCCTGATGAGCGAGGCGAACCACAAGCTGCACGAGCGCGTCTGGAAAGGCGTCACCTGGCAGTTCTACGCCTTCGAGCACGACGGCCGCAGGATCTGGGGCATCACCGCCGGCATGATCCGGGGGCTCTATGAGAGGCTCTACCTGTGAGGCGCGCGCACGCCGTCGGGCCGCCGCCACCCGCAGGCGGGAGACGCACGAGCCCATGATCCGCGCGCTGACGGAGCCCCTGGCCTTCTTCCTGGTGCCGTTCGCGCTCTACGCCTGCGTCATGCTCGCCCAGCTCATCAATCCGCTGCTGATCGACAATTGGACGCGGCGCGTCGTCGTGCCGCTCACGCTCGCGGGCCTGCTGCTCGCCGCCGGCAGCCTCGTGATCCTCGGCGTGATGGCGCCGCGCCACACCGGCGGCTACGTGCCGGCGCACGAGGAGAACGGCCGCATCGTGCCCGGGCACATGGAATGAGGCCGGAGGCGGCGAGCCTCCTCGCGCACGCGCCGCTGGCGCGCGTGCTCGACGTGCTCGACGGCGACGGCGAGGAGGCGCGCCTCGTCGGCGGCGCGGTGCGCAACGCGCTGATGCAGCGGCCGGTCTCCGACCACGACATCGCGACGACGGCGCCGCCGGAGATCGTCATGGCGCGGGCGCAGGCCGCCGGCCTCAAGGTCAAGCCGACGGGCATCGCGCACGGCACGGTCACCGTTCTCGTCGGGCGCCAGCCGTTCGAGGTGACGACGCTGCGTGAGGACATCGAGACCGACGGGCGCCACGCGGTCGTCTGCTTCGGCCGCGACTTCGCGCAGGACGCGCTGCGCCGCGACTTCACGATCAACGCGCTCTCGCTGTCGCGCGACGGCACGATCCACGATTACGCCGGCGGTCTCGACGATCTCGCGCGCCGTCGCGTGCGCTTCATCGGCGATCCGGCGACCCGCATCCGCGAGGACTATCTGCGCATCCTGCGCTTCTTCCGCTTCTCCGCCGAGTACGGCGAGGGGCCGCTCGATGCCGACGGGCTCGCTGCCGCGATCGCGCTGCGCGACGGCCTCGCGCGGCTCTCGCGCGAGCGGGTGCGCGTCGAGCTGCTGAAGCTGCTCGTCGCGCGCCGCGCCGCCGAGGTCACGGCCGAGATCGCCGGGACGGGGCTCCTCGGCCCGCTCCTGCGCTCGGTGCCGCAGCCGCGGCGCCTGGCCGCCGCCGTCGCGCTCGTACCCGAAGCCGATGCCATGCTCCGTCTCGCCGCGTTGGCCGCCATCGTGCCCGAGGATGCGGCCCGCCTGCAGGAGCTGCTGCGGCTCTCGAACGCCGAGGCCGCGCGTCTCGACGGCGCGACCCGCGTGCTGACGCGGTTGCACGTGTCGCGCGAGCCGCCGCCGCGCGACACGATTCGCGGGCTTTTGTTCACGTTCGGTCGCGCGGCGGTCGCGGACGGCGCCGTTCTCGCCGCCGCCCAATCCGGCGACGGCGCGATGTGGAGTCGCGCCCTGGACGACGTCGCGACGGTAGCCGTGCCCGTCCTCCCGTTCGGCGCGGACGACCTGATCGCCCGCGGATTGGCGCCGGGCCGGGCGCTCGGCGAGGCGCTCCGTCGCCTCTCCGCCCTCTGGCAAGCCGCCGGCTTCCCCAACGACAAGTCGACGCAGGAAGCTTTGCTTGAGAAAGTCGTCGCCACGGCTGTTGACGATAGGTAATCGGGACCTTCGAACAATATTACCTTACGTCATTTCATGTAGCAGTGCCCTTTGGCCGTCATCGTCGTGAATAAGCAAATCGAACTTACTTGACGAAAAGGCACGCGCCGCGTCACGCTCCGATCTACGGACCCGGGGACGAGAAATGTCGCGCCTCAGCGAGCATGCCGAAAAAATCATTGAGACGGTCGAAACTTATGCCGGCACATCCGCCATCGTGGCCTCCTGGCGGCGCTGCCTGCGAGTCCACGGGCTCGACCCCGACCAGGCCACGCCGCCCGCGGCCGATCGCGAGGCGTGGCACCAGGCTTGCCGGCGCGAGGCGATGCTGATCGAGGTCGCGTGCCCGGCGCTCGACCAGCTCTACGCCATGCTGAACCCGGGCGACTGCGCGGTCTTCCTCACCGATCGCACCGGCATGGCGCTCGATCTGCGCACCAGCCGGGCGTGCGACGTCTGGCAGCGCGAGCCGAAGGACTGGTTAGGCGCGGCCTACTCGGAAGAAAAGCTCGGCACGACCGGCATCGGCATGTGCCTCGCCGACCAGCGCGTCGTCGTGGTGCGCGGCGACCAGCACTTCATGACGCGCTACGTCAACCGCGTCTGGATCGCCGCGCCGCTCTTCGGGCCGTCCGGCTCGCTCGTCGGCTCGATCTCCTTCAACCAGGACATCGCGCTGCACGACCAGCGGGTCGACTCGTTCTTTGCGATGACGCTCGCGAACTTCGCGCGCCGCATCGAGGCGGAGCTTTTCGCGCGCGCGTTTCCGCAGACGCGTCTCGTGCTCGCCTCGCCGCAGGGGCGCTCGCCGGAGGCGCTGCTCGCGGTCGACCACGACGATCGCGTGATCGGCGCCACGCGGGCCGCGCGACGCCTGCTGTCGCTCGACGACGACGCGCTCGCCGAGGCGCCCAATCTCGACGAGCTGTTCAACGCGACGGCCGGCCGGCGCGTCGACGTGCTGGCGGATGCGGAGCGGCGGACGATCCTGCGGGCGCTGTCGCGGGTCGGCGGCAACCTGTCGGCGGCGGCGCGGCTCGTCGGCATCAGCCGCTCGACGCTCTACCGCAAGCTCGCCGCCTACGAGATCGGCGTGCCGATGGCGCCGCCTAGACCTCGCCCCTCGGCTTGAAGTCGAGCAGCGTCTTGATCCGCTTCGAAAGCCCGTCGCGCACCTCGCGGTAGGCGTCGAGCTTGCGCTCGCGCGAGCCCTCCACGGCGGTCGGGTCGATCGTCGGCCAGTAGAGCACGTCGCAGGCGAGCGTGCGGGTGAACTCGAGCGCCTTGTGGTGGGCCTCCGGCGACAGCGTCACGATGAGGTCGAAGGAGGAGTCCTCGAGATCCTCGAAGGTGTGTGGATGGTGCTGCGTGATGTCGACGCCGACCTCGTCCATGACAGCGGCGGCGAAGCCGTCGGGCTCGCCGGGCTTCACGCCGGCCGAGGCGACATACAGCTCGCGTCCGAAGTAGAGCTTGGTCAGGCCCTCGGCGATCGGCGAGCGCACGGCGTTGAACGAGCACGAGAACAGGATCGCGGAGGGCCGCACGAGCAGCGGGCCGCTCATGGGTCGAGGCTCAGACACGCGAGGGTCGAGCACCCCGCCACGTCGGTCAGCCCTTCCAGTGCAGCGCGGTGATCAGCGTGAAGAGACGTCGCGCGGTATCTGTGTCGCAGTCGATCTTGCCGGCGAGCCGCTCGAGCAGGAGGTCGGCGCCCTCGTTGTGCAGCCCGCGCCGGCCCATGTCGATCGCCTCGATCTGCGCCGCCGTCTGGGTGCGGATCGCATCGTAGTAGCTCTCGCAGATCATGAAGTAGTCGCGCAGGATGCGCCGGAACGGCGTCAGCGACAGGATGTGCACGGCCTTCTGCTCGCCGTCGGCGCCGGCGATGTCGAGCATCAGCTTGGCCTCGTGCAGCGAGATCGTCAGGTCGTAGGGGCCGTCGTCCTTGCCGGGCAGGGCGAAGACGTTCTCCTCGATGAGATCGTAGACCGCGATCTGGCGCTCGTGCTCCTGGTCCGGCGTGCCGATGCCGATCGAATCGCCATCGAGCGTGACGGACTTGAGCCGGTTCTTCTTCGCGTCCGTCATGAGGCGACGCGCTCGCGGGACGCGGCGACGGGCCGCTGGCCGAGGCGCATCGCCACCGAGCGGGCATGCGCGCCGAGCCCCTCCGCCTCGCCGAGCGTCACGGCCGCCGGCCCGATCTTGTGCAGGCTCTCCTCGCTGCACTTCAGGATCGACGTCTTCTTCATGTAGTCGAGCACGTTGAGGCCGGACGAGAAGCGCGCCGAGCGCGCGGTCGGCAGCACGTGGTTCGAGCCGCCGACATAGTCGCCGACGGCCTCTGGCGTGTGGCCGCCGAGGAAGATCGCGCCGGCGTTGCGGATGGCGCCGACGAGCGCCTCCTCGTTGGCGGCGATGATCTCGAGATGCTCCGGCGCGATCCGGTCCGAGAGCGGCACCGCGGCCTCGAGGCTCGGCACCAGGATCGTTGCGCCGTAGTCGCGCCAGCTCGCCCCGGCGATCCGCTGGCGCGGCAGGGTGGAGAGCTGGATCTCGACCTCGCGCTCGACCGCCTCGGCAAGGTCCGCATCGTCGGTGATGAGGATCGCCTGCGCCGCCTCGTCGTGCTCTGCCTGGGCCAGCAGGTCGGCGGCGACCCAGGCCGGCTCGGCCGTCCGGTCGGCGAGGATCAGCACCTCCGACGGCCCGGCGATCATGTCGATGCCGACGGTGCCGAAGACCTGCCGCTTGGCGGCGGCGACATACGCGTTGCCGGGCCCCATGATCTTCATGACCGGCGCGATCGTCTCGGTGCCATAGGCCAGCGCCGCAATCGCCTGCGCGCCGCCGACCCGGTACACCTCGTCGACGCCGGCGAGGTCGGCAGCGGCGAGAACCAGCGGGTTGAGCTTGCCGTCCGGCGCCGGCACGACCATGACCAGCCGCTCGCAGCCCACCACCTTGGCGGGCACGGCGTTCATCAGCACCGAGGACGGATAAGCGGCCGTGCCGCCCGGCACGTAAAGGCCGACCGCCTGGATCGGCGTCCAGCGCCAGCCCAGCTCGACGCCGAGCGGATCGGTGAAGCGCAGGTCCTCGGGCATCTGCCGCGCATGGAAGCTCGCGATGCGCTCGTGCGCGAGCCGCAGCGCGGCGAGGTCCTCGGGCCGGCAGGCGGCCTTCGCGGTCTCGATCTCGGCTGGGGTGACCCGCAGGCCGAGCGTGCCGAGGTCGACCCGGTCGAAGCGCAGCGACAGGCGGACCAGCGCGGCATCGCCGTCGGCGCGCACCTCGCGCAGGATGTCGCGCACGGTCGCGTCGACGTCCTCGGACACTTCCCGCTTGGTGGCGAGCAGCGCCTTGAAACGGCTCTCGAAATCCGGGCTCTCGCTGTCGAGCCGCAACGGCATCGAGGTTAACTCCAGGCGGAGGAAGGAAGCAGTCTCCTTAGCCTTCGGGGATGGGGGAGGGCAATGGCGGAGGTTTGGGCGCGGAGCGCAGCGTTTGCGCGGATCGCACGTTGGATATACACTTTTGATGTAGATCATCGGAGCAAGCGGCGATGCGCGTGAGCAAGTGGGGCAACAGCCTGGCGGTTCGCCTGCCGGCCGCAATCGTCGAGCTGCTGGAGCTCGAGGAAGGCGACGAGATCGCAATCGAAGTGGCGGGCAAGCGGACCTTGGGGGTGGAGCGCGATCGGAACCTGGACGAGCTCTTCGCGCGTCTGGATGAGCTGGGCCTGCAACTGCCGCCGGGATTCCGTTTCTCGCGCGACGAGGCGAATGAGCGCGGCTCGTCGTCCGACGAATGAAGGTGTTCTTCGACACCAACATTCTGGTCTACGCGGCCGTCCAAAGCGATAACCGCCATGCCGTCGCGCGGCGCCTGTTGGCCGGCGGCGGATCGATCAGCGTGCAGGTGCTCAACGAGTTCGCCAACGTCGCGCACCGCAAGCTGAACATGCGCTGGGCCGACATCCGTTCGGCGTTGCGCGCGATCAGGGCATCGCTGCCCGCGTTGCCGATCACGGTGGCGATCAACGAGCTGGCGACGGCTCTCGCAGAGCAGCACAAGTTCGCCTTCTACGACGCCCTGATCGTCGCGTCCGCGCTGGAGGCGAAGTGCACGACGCTCTATTCCGAGGACATGAACCACGGGATGACGATCCGGCAGAGCCTGACGATCATCAATCCCTTCCTCCCTCCCGGCCCGTAGCTAGAGAAAGCGCGCGCCGACCCGCGCCACCACGATGGCGACCGCGACCGGCCCGCAGAGCAGGATCGCCAGCGGCACGCAGCAGCCGAGCATCGCGCCGACCTTGCGCTGGCGCCCCTCGCGCGTGAGCGGAATGCCGATCGCCCGCGAGATCCTGCCCTTCAGGGCGGAGAGCCCGATCGCCCGGCGCCATGAGAACGAGAATCCATACTTCCGCTCGTGATCGCCCATCGCCCGTCTCTCCTCGCGTGCCGCGTGGGTGTTGCAAATTCCCCGGCGTGCCTACCTAGCAAGCTGCGCCGCTGCTTTGGCGGCCAAGGAGAGCTTTTGCCATGAGTCCAGTGCTGCAGCCCGTCCGCCTCGGCGATCTCGAGCTCAAGAACCGAATCGTCATGGCACCGCTGACGCGCAGCCGTTCCTCGACCGAGGGCGTACCACCGGACTATGCCGCCGACTATTATGCGCAGCGCGCGACGGCCGGGCTGATCATCTCGGAGGCCACCAACATCTCGCCGCAGGCTGTCGGCTACGCGCTGACCCCGGGCATCTGGAGCGAGGCGCAGATCGAAAGCTGGCGTCGCGTCACCGACAAGGTGCACGCCAACGGTGGCCTCATCTTCCTGCAGCTCTGGCATTGCGGGCGCATCTCGCATCCCGACCTGCAGCCGGGGCACGGCCTGCCGGTCTCGGCATCGGCGGTGAAGCCGGAGGGCCAGGCCTTCACGGTCGAGGGCATGAAGGCGCATGTCACGCCCCGCGCGCTCGAGACCGACGAGATCCCCGGCATCGTCGAGGACTACCGCACGGCGACCGCCAACGCGAAGCGCGCCGGCTTCGACGGGGTCGAGGTGCATTCCGCCAACAACTACCTGCTCGAGCAGTTCGTGCGCGACTCGACCAACAAGCGCACCGACCAATACGGCGGCTCGGTCGAGAACCGCCTGCGCTTCCCGCTCGCCGCGGTCGACGCGGCGATCGAGGCCTGGGGCGACAGCAAGCGCGTCGGCATCCGCCTCTCGCCGACCACCACCGCGCCCGGCGAGACGCCGCTCGACAGCGACACGGCCGGCACCTACGGCGCCTACGTCGACGCGCTGAACTCGCGCGACCTGCTCTACGTTCACGTCATCGAGGGCGTGACCCGGGCGACGCGCGAGTCGGAAGCCCTCGACTTCGACGCGCTGCGCAAGCGCTGGCACGGCATCTACATGGGCAACAACCGCATGACGCTCGACCTCGCCGAGAAGGAGCTCGCCGACGGCCACGCCGACCTGTTTGCGTTCGGACGACCGTTCATCGGCAACCCCGACCTCGTCGAGCGCCTGCGCCTCGGCGCCAAGCTCGTCGAGGCGCCGGAGAGCACCTACTACGGCGGCGACTGGCACGGCTACTCCGACTGGCCGGGGCTCAACGGGCCGATCGAGCTGCGGTAGGTCCCGCCGCCCGTCATTGCGAGCGAAGCGAAGCAACCCAGGAGCCGGCGCTGCAACCCCTGGGTTGCTTCGCCTTCGGCTCGCAATGACGGTCGGGGCCAAACGGGCCGATCGAGCTGCGGTAAGTTACGCCGCCCGTCATTGCGAGCGAAGCGAAGCAACCCAGGGGCCGACGCTGCAACCCCTGGGTTCCTTCGCCTTCGGCTTGCAATGACGCCGGCGCAATGACGGCCGGCGCTTAAGAATACGACCGGATCAGGTTGCCCACCAACAAGTTCCACCCGTCGATCAGCACGAAGAAGAGCAGCTTCATCGGCAGCGAGATGATCGAGGGCGAGAGCATCATCATGCCCATCGACATCGTCACGGTGGCGACGATCATGTCGATGACGAGGAACGGCAGCACGATCAAAAAGCCGATCTCGAAGCCGCGGCGGATCTCGGAGATCATGAAGGCCGGGATCAGGATGCGCAGGTCGATCGCGCCCTTGTCCGAGGTCTTGATGCTCGGCTGCGCGAGGTCGTCGAACATCTTGAGGTCCTTGTCGCGGACCTGCGCCAGCATGAACTTGCGGAACGGCTCGGTGATCTTCGGATAGGCGTCGCTCTCCGACATCTTGTTGTCGATGAGCGGCTTCAGCCCGTTCTGCCAGGAGGCGTCGAAGGTCGGCGCCATGACGTAGAACGTCATGAACAGCGCCAGCGAGACGAGGATCAGGTTCGCCGGCGTCGTCTGCAGGCCGAGGCCGGAGCGCAGGAACGAGAAGGCGATCGCAAAGCGCGTGAAGCTCGTCACCATGACGAGCAGGCCCGGCGCGATCGACAGGATGGTGAGAAGCCCCACGACCTGCACGATGCGGCCGGTCGCCGTGCCGCCGGAGGCGGGCACCAGCGCGTTGAGGTCCGGCGTCTGCGCCAGCGCGGCATGCGCGGGCAGGAGCGCGACGAGGGCGGCGCCGAGCAGGACGCTCGATGCGGCCAAAAGAGTGCGAACGGGCAGGCGCATCAATCCACCACCAGGGTTTCGATGACGACTTCGCGCACCTTGCCCTGCGTGCGGACGGCGGCGCGGTCGTCCAGATCCTCGCGCAGGTTCTGCAGGCCGCTGGCGCCCTGCAGCTTCACGAGCGTCAATGTGTTGAGGAAGCCGATGATGTCGTCGTTGATCTGCGCGGCGACGACGCCCGGCTCCTGGATCGCGCCCTTGTCGTAGACGATTGCGACCTGCATGCGCACGTGCGAGCTCGTCGGCGGCGCGAGGTTGGTGATGACCGGCGGCAGCTCGCGGACTTCCACCGTGCTCGGGTAGGGAAGGGGCTTTGCCGCCGCCTGCGCCGTCACCGGCGCGATCGCGTCCTTCAGCCGCGCGACGATCATCTTGCCGACGAGGCCGCCGCCGATCAGCGCCAGCACGGTGAGTGCTGCCGCCGAGACGATGACGTTGGCCTTGCCGCCGCCCTTGGTGTCCGCCGTCGCTGCCATCAGAACGGCTTGACGGCGTTGTAGATCTGCTGGCCCCAGCTCGGCTGCTGCACCTCGCTGAGCCGGCCGCGGCCGCCGTACGAGATGCGTGCCTCCGAGACCTTGTCGTAGGGAATCGTATTGTCCTTCGAGATGTCCTGCGGGCGCACGATGCCGGCGAAATAGACCTGGCGGATCTCGAAGTTGACGCGCATCTCCTGCGAGCCCGAGACGACGAGGTTGCCGTTCGGCAGCACCTCGCTGACGACGGCGCCGACGGACACCTTGATCTTCTCGGTGCGGTCGATCTGGCCCTGGCCGGTGGCGCCGGTGGTCGAGGACGAGTTGAAGTCGCCGGTGATCTTGCCCTTGCCGAGCGCCAGGTCGAACTTGTTTGCGACCTCGTCATCGAGGCTCGCCTGCGTGTTGTTGCCGAGCGAGGCCTTGTCGTTCATCGCGATGAGGACGGTGATGACGTCGCCGGCCTTCATCGCGCGCGGGTCGCGGTAGAGGCTCGCGCCGTCCTGGTAGAGCGAGTTGAACGCCGGGCGCACCTCGTCGCCGGCGAAGTGGTGCGGCACCACGGCGGGCTCGATGCCGGCGCCGACGGGCGTCAGCGTCGGCTCGCGGCCGATCTCGGTCGGGCGCACCGCGCAGCCCGAGAGCGCAAGGCCGGCGCTCGCGAGCGCGACGAGGGTCAGGCGGGCGCTCACAGCTTCTTCTCGCTTCCGGGTGGGGTGCCGGCGATCAGCGCGGCGAGCTTGCCGGCGCGCTCGGGCACGATCTCGTTGAAGATGGCGCTCGCCTGGCGCGGGTTGAGCTGGCCGAGCACGGCGGCGGCCATGTCGTCGTCGAGCTGCGAGATTTGCGTCGCCGCCGTCTCCGGCCGCATCTTGGCGTAGATGCCGACGAGCTTCTCCGCCGCCTTCTTCTCGAGCGCCTCGCGCTTGCCGATCCAGTCGCGCAGCTCGGCGGTCTTGGCGTCGAGCTCGCCGACGCGCGCCTTGATGCGCGTCTCGAGCGCATTGAGCTGCTGCGTCTGCCAGGCGAAGCGCGCGTCGCTCGCCGCCTTGGCGATGTTGGTGCAGTAGCGCTTGACGTCGGCCTCGGTGCTCTGCGCGCGCGCCGGGGTGGCGGCGAGGAGAGCAAGGCAGACGAAAGCCAGGCGAGGCGTGATCATGCCCCGCAGGATGGGCCGAAAAGCTTGTGTCGGGCTGGCGCGGTTGCGGTGGGGAAGGCGTCAGTCGTCGAACAGACGATCCTGTGCATGGTGTCGCATGGAGGAAAACCTCGCGTACACCGCCTCGATCTCCTCCTTGGAGGCGATGCGGCCGGCCCTCATGTCCGCGAGCCCTGCCGCCACCGCGTCGCGGTGCGCCGGATCAATCGGCTCCGGAGGCCGCTCGTCGACGT
This sequence comes from Beijerinckiaceae bacterium RH AL1, assembly GCA_901457705.2. Lineage (NCBI taxonomy): Bacteria > Pseudomonadati > Pseudomonadota > Alphaproteobacteria > Hyphomicrobiales > Beijerinckiaceae > Beijerinckiaceae bacterium RH AL1. Next base: position 3,083,394 of record LR590083.2, on the reverse strand, counting down.
GCGGAGATGTCAGCTCGTGCTTGCTCACGCGCCGACGATAGTCCTCCGGCCGCGCGCGTCAAAGTGGCCGGTCTACTGCGTCACCAGGTCCGCCTGCAGCGCGCCGGCCGACTTGATCGCCTGCAGGATCGCGATGATGCCGGATGGCTTCAGGCCGATCTGGTTCAGGCCGGCGACGAGGCGGCGCAGCGTGGTGCCGTTCACCACGCGGAGCTGGCCGCCGTTCTCGTTGATGTCGACGTCGGTGCGCGGAACCACCACCGTCTTGCCGCGCGAGAAGGGCGCGGGCTGCGAGACGACCGGCGTCTCGGTCACGCGGACGGTCAGCGTGCCGTGTGTGACCGCAACGGTCGAGATCTGCACGTCCTGGCCGATGACGATGGTGCCGGTGCGGGCGTCGATGATGACGCGGGCCTCGGTGTCGGGCTCGACGAGCAGCGCGCCGATCTCGGCGACGTAGCGCGTCGTGCCCATGTGCGGCGGCAGCGTCAGGGCGACGGAGCGGAAGTCGCGCTCGCGCGCCGTGCGCAGGCCCCAGCGGCGTAGCGAGTAGGCGTTGATCGCGTCGACGATGCGGATCGCCGTCGCGAAGTCCGGGTTCTTCAGGTCGAGCGCCATCGGGCCGACGTCGCCGGGACGATTGTTGTTCGGCAGCTCGATCGTCGCGCCGTTGGGGATGCGCCCGACGGTCGGCACGCCCTGGTTGACGCTCTCGGCCTGGCCGACGGCTGCGGTGCCGGACACCGCGACCTCGCCTTGGGCTACGGCATGCACCTTGCCGTCGGCGCCCGACAGCGGGGTCATCACGAGCGTGCCACCCATCAGCGAGGAGGCATCGCCCATCGACGAGACGGTGATGTCGATGCGCTGGCCGCGGTTCATGAACGGCGGCAGCTCGGCCGTCACCATGACGGCGGCGACGTTGCGGCTGCGCAGCGCCTGGTTGCGCACGTTGATGCCGAGCCGGTCGAGCATCGACTGCATGGTCTGCTCGGTGAAGGGCGCGTTGCGCAGCGTGTCGCCGGTGCCCTCGAGCCCGAAGACGAGGCCGTAGCCGACGAGCTGGTTGTCGCGGATGCCCTCGATCGTCGCGATGTCCTTGATGCGGACCGTTGCCGCGGCGGGGGTGGGCAGGGAACTCGCCAGCACGACGGCGGCGAGCGCGAGCCTTGCCAGGCTCGTCATTGCGAGCCGCAGGCGAAGCAACCCAGGGGGGGCCGCACGCAGTGTCTCCAGCGCTCCCCTGGCGGCCCCTGGGTTGCTTCGCTGCGCTCGCAATGACGGGAGCTTGTGCATGAGGCTAGCCGCCGCCGACATGGACGGAGCCGTCGGCCTCGACGATGCCGGAGATCGTCACGCCGCTCTCGGAGTTGCGCACGGCGACGACGTCGCCGGCGGCGCCGTTCTGCAGCGCCGCAGCATAGGTCTGGATGACCAGGCCGTCGTCCTTGTAGACGACGCGCACCAGCGCACCGATGCGCACGAGCCGCGGCTCGCCGACGGCGCTGACCGGGATCGCCTGGCCGGGCAGCAGCGTGCGCCGCGCCACCTTGCCGACGAGCGCAGAGCGGTTGGTGACGAAGGCCGAGCTCGCCACCGACTCGGGAAAATCCTGGTCGGCGAGCATCTCCTCGCGGATCGTGTCGCCTGGGTAGATCGTGACGGCCGGCACCGGGCGGTGCTCGGCCGCCGCCGCGGGCGCAAGGCCGCCGCAGAGCAGGGCGAGGATGAGGAGTGGCCGTGCCGGCATGGTGCGGTCTCGTCCTGTCGTCTACCGGGGCGCGATCAGCGCATCTGGGTGAGTGTCTGGCCCATCTGGTCGGCGGCCTGGATCACCTTGGAGTTCATCTCGTAGGCGCGCTGCGCCGAGATGAGGTTGGTGATCTCGGCGACCGGGTCGACGTTCGAGGATTCGAGGTAGCCCTGGGTGATCGTGCCGTAGCCGGGGTCGCCTGGCATGCCCACGACCGGCGTGCCCGACGCCACCGTCTCCTGGAAGAGGTTGTTGCCGATCGGCTGCAGGCCGACCTCGTTGGCGAAGTTGGCGAGCTGGAGCTGGCCGAGCTGCACCGGCGCCGTCGTGCCGGCCACCGTGGCGTTGACGATGCCGGTCGAGCTTACCGTCACCGCCGTCGTGTTCTGCGGGATGACGATGTTCGGGCTGACCAGGTTGCCGTCGAGCGTGACGAGCTGGCCCTGCGCGTTGGTGTTGAAGGCACCCGCGCGGGTGTACTCGATGTTGCCGTTGGCGTCCTGGATCTGGAAGAAGCCGCGGCCGGTCAGTGCGAGATCGAACTGGTTGCCGGTCTGCGTCAGCGCGCCCTGGATGTGCAGGTTGCGGATCGCCGCCGTCTTGACGCCGAGACCGAGCTGCGCCCCCTCGGGGATCGCGCCCTGGGTGCCGCGCTGGGCGACGCCGGGCAGGCGCTGGGTCTCGTAGAGCAGGTCGGTGAACTCGGCGCGCGAGCGCTTGTAGCCGGTCGTGTTGATGTTGGCGATGTTGTTGGCGATCACCTCGACGTTGGTCGTCTGGGCGTTCATGCCGGTGGCGGCAATCGTCATGGCGCGCATCGGTCAGGCCTCAGATCGGCATGCGGGTGATGTCCTGAAAGGCGGAGACCGCCTTGTCGCGGACGGCGAGCGCGGTCTGCAGCTGCTCCTGCGCGTTCATCACGGCCTCGACGACGGACTGCGTCGTCGCCTTGCCCTGGATGCCGGAGATCGAGGCGGATTCGGCGGTCTTCAGCTTGTCCGACGTGTCCTGCGCGAAGGACGCCATCATCGAGGTGAAGCTGTCGGCGGCGCCCGTGACGCTCGACATCGCGCCCGAGCTCGAGGCCGCGGAGGAGGCGGTCTTGGCCGGCCCGAGGACGGACGAAAGGGCGCCGACGGCGAGAGGAGCGATCATGAGGAGCCCTTGAGGAGGTCTATGGTCATCGAGATGAGGTCGCGTGATTCCTTCACGACCTGGAGGTTGGCCTCGTAGGCGCGGTTGGCTTCGCGCATGTCGGCCATCTCCATGATAAGGTTAACGTTCGGAAGCTTTACAAACCCTTTCGCGTCGGCCGCCGGGTTGCCCGGGTCGTGCTCGACGACGAAGGGTGCGTCATCCCTGCCGACGTTGGCGACCTTGACGAGGTCGGCGCCCGTCGCGTCGTCCATCGCGCTCTCGAAGGTGATGGTCTGGCGCCGGTAGGGCTCGGCGCCGGGCGTCGAGCCGGTCGACTGCGCGTTGGCGATGTTCTCGCTGGTGACGCGCATGCGCGCCGAGTTCGCGGTCATCCCGGAGTCGGCGATCTTGAGCGCGGCCTGGAGCGGGTCGACGATCATGCTCAGCTCTTCAGGCTCGCCATGAGCATGTTGTGGAAGGAGCGCACGATGTTGGTGGTCAGCGCGTAGTCGCGCTGGATCTCGCCGGCCTTGCCCATCTGCGTCTCGATGCCGACGGTGTTGCCGCTCTCCGTCACCTCGAAGCCGCCGTCGTCGTCGCTGGTCGTGCCGTCGACGCCGGCCGTGTCGGTGACCGGCAGGTGGCCGGCATCGGTCGAGGCCATCTGCAGATGCGTCTGGGCGAGCACGTCGGCGAAGGGCTTGACGTCCTTCTGCTGGTAGCCCGGCGTGTTCATGTTGGCGACGTTCTCGGCGACCGCCGACTGGCGCACGGACAGCCAAGCGCTTTTGCGCGACGCGAGGCCCAAGAGGTAGATCGGCTCCATGCCGGGGACCTTGCCAAGCCGAGCTTGCCCGAGGCTGATGGGCCGCGATGGGCGGCCGCAGGCTGGGACGCGCCTTGCCTACTGGAGCTTGCCGAGAGCCCCGACCATGTCGGCGAGCCGGTCGACCTTGCGATCGACGGAGCGCAGAAGCTGGCCCTGCTCCGTGTTCTCCTTGACGATCTGGGTGAGGCCCGAGCCCAAGGTCGCGATCGCCACCGAGATCGCGGAAAGCGCCTCGAGCTTGCGCGTTTCGAACTCGCGCTGCTCGGTGTCGTAGCCCGTCATTGGCCGTCTCCGTCTCGCTGAGAGCAGAGCAAAAATGCCCGACTGACAGAAAACTCTTCTACGCCCGATCGAAGTCGGCGCCTACCTTAGATTGCGGTGGTCTGCAAAGACATAATTACGCATACAATATACGAGACCTATAGCGACCACGGTCAAGAGTTGGCTTGCAAGTAACGGTGAAAACATCGGTCGGCGACAGGTTGAGCCGTGCGCGCAACGCGAAGCAACGTCCCGCGAGTGATCGGCCGACGATCGGGCCGTCTCAAACCTTCTCCGCCGCCGCGCTGTAGTCGAACAGCGCGCGGTTGAGATCGGCGGCAGCCTTGTTGGCGCGCAGCTCCTGGAGGAGCTTGGCATCGTAGGCCTGCTGCTGCGGCGTCGTGCGGGCCTTCGCCATGCGCTCGCGGTGCGCCGCAAGCTTGGCCGCGGCGCGGTCTTGCAGCTGCCGATAATCGAGGATTGTGTCGTGAGCCATGGGACTCTCCGCTGACGATCAGGCGGAGGCATGTGCCTTCGGCGCGGGGGCCTGCGTTCCGATCCCGCGATAAGGCATCGTTTCATGTCACAGGCGGCTTGTCGCCTCGAAACGACGAAGCAAACCTAACTAAATCGACGCATGTTAAATGACATCGACGAGTGGTTTATTGAATTGGACACGGTCGTCTTGAGGGAAGACTGTCGATCACGACGCCGTGAAGCGCAGCGACGCGACGACGTTTCCGCCCTCGTCGCGCACATCCATGCGCAACAGCTCGCCCGGCCAGTCGGCCGAGGTCTCGCCGAGCATGCCGCTGGCGCACTTCAGCGCTTCGCGCTTGGCGGCGCCGAGGTCGCACAGCTCCACGCCCTCGTCGTCGATCAGGTCGCGGCCATCGTGGACGTCGAAGAAAAAGCGCGGCACAGCCGTGTCTCCCCTGTGACGGAGCCCAAAGCGGATAGACCACGCTTTGGTTCCGCACGAGAGATTAGAACGCGAGCTGGTGCACCTCGACGAGACCCGGCCGTTTGAGCTCGACCACGTCTCGGGCGCGCGCGACCACGTCGCTTCCGATGAAAGGCTTCGGCAGGAACGCGGCGTCCGCCGGCATGTCCCCCGCCTGCGGGACGAGCTGGCCCGATGAGACAAGGATGCCCGTCCTCGGCCATCGCGCGGCGACCTGCCGGGCGAGCGCGAACCCGTTCAGGCCGTCGCCGAGCTCGACATTGGTGAAAAGCAAAACGATCGCGTCGCCATGCTGCTGGAACCAGGCTTGCGCCTCAGCCGCATCAGCCGCAGCGAAGACGCTGAACCCGGCAGCCGTGAGAATTTCGGTTGCGAACAATAGAATTACTGGGTTGTCGTCGACGACAACGGCGTAGGGGTCTGGCGATGGGCGCTGATCCTCCATGCCCCCCGCGCTATCACGTTGTGCATGATGCGCAAGTGGTATTCGAGCACTAGGTTTTTTTACATAGTAGCTTTCTACATACAATAGCGGCGGTGTTTACTGCCCCGCGCCCGGCGAAGACTTCGCGTGCGCCGGCCGGATGGCGTCTGCGCAGCGCCTGTCAGTCGCCGGTCGCGGGCGGCGCGACGGGCTCGGCCTCAGGCGCGATCGCCACGGCCTCGGGCGGGGCCAGGACCTCGCACGCCTCGCCGAGCGCGCGCGCGTTGCCGATCATCGTGTCGAGGAGGCTTTCGGCGGCGGCCCGCTGCGGATCGTCGGTCGGCATCGCAACGATCTTGTCGCGCTGGATGTCGACGAGATGGTTTGCGTTGTCGGAGACGCTGACGGCCGGCGCCCGGTCGGATGAGGCCGCCGCAGCCGCTTTCTTGCAGAGGTTTCGCACGAGCTTTGCAGCAAGCTTGCGCGGGTTGGCTAGGCCGAGACGGACGCGGTGCTCACCCAGCGTCGACGTCAGGACGAGCCAATCGCCGTCGACCTCGAACGTCCCGGTGCCACGTAGTCCGTCGCACTCACAGCTGACGCGATTCTCCAACCCGATCCTCCCCACGCCACCGCGGGCTAGAGCAGGTGGGAAAGCACGGCAATTGGTCTCGGCTTCATTTCTCCGCCCAAAATAGTCGAATATTTCCAGGCGGGAACAACGCGGGGGCGACATCTCGGACCCCCATCCATCCGACGCCCGGCCCCTAGCGGCCCCCTCGACGCCCGGAGTTGGCGTGTGACATGCTAGCAGCCAAGCTGACGACAGCGGGGCGGGTGCACAATGAAGAGGCTTCTGGTCGCGAACCGGTCCGAGATCGCCATCCGCATCTTCCGCGCGGCGACCGAGCTAGGGCTCACCACGATCGCGGTCTACGCCGACCAGGACAAGCTCTCCCTCCACCGCTTCAAGGCCGACGAGGCCTATCTCATCGGCAAGACGCCCGGCGGCGAGCCGATGGGGCCGATCGAGGCCTATCTGTCGATCGACGAGATCATGCGCGTGGCGCGCGAGGCTCGCGCCGACGCGATCCACCCCGGCTACGGCTTCCTCTCCGAGAGTCCCGAGTTCGCCGAGGCCTGCGCGGCGGCCGGCATCGTCTTCATCGGTCCTTCGCCCGAGACCATGCGCACGCTCGGCAACAAGGTGTCGGCGCGCAACCTCGCGGTCTCCATCGACGTGCCGGTGATGCCGGCGACGGCGCCGCTGCCCGACGACGACGCCGAGATCACCAAGCTCGCCGACGAGATCGGCTTCCCGGTGATGCTCAAGGCCTCGTGGGGCGGCGGCGGTCGCGGCATGCGCCCGATCCGCGACCCCGCGACGCTCCTCGATGCCGTGAAGTCGGCCAAGCGCGAGGCCAAGGCCGCGTTCGGCAAGGACGAGGTCTATCTCGAGAAGCTCGTCGTCCATGCCAAGCATATCGAGGTGCAGCTGCTCGGCGACACGCACGGCACCTGCGTGCACCTCTTCGAGCGCGACTGCTCGATCCAGCGCCGGAACCAGAAGGTCGTGGAGCGCGCGCCGGCCGACTTCCTGTCGGACGAGAAGCGCAAGGCGATCTGCGATGCGGCGATCCGCATCGGCGAGGCGACGAGCTACGTCGGCGCCGGCACGGTCGAGTTCCTGTTCGACGCCGACACCGACGACTTCTACTTCATCGAGGTCAACCCGCGCATTCAGGTCGAGCACACGGTGACGGAGGTGATCACCGGCATCGACATCGTGAAGGCGCAGATCGGCATCCTGGAGGGCGGCCATATCGGCAACACCGCCGAGACAGGCGTGCCGCCGCAAGCCGAGATCAAGCACAACGGCTTCGCGATCCAGTGCCGCATCACGACCGAGGATCCCGACAACGACTTCGTGCCGGACTACGGCCGCATCACCGCCTATCGCGGCGCCTTCGGCTTCGGCGTGCGCGTCGACGGCGGCACGGCCTATTCCGGCGCCGTCGTCACGCGCTGGTACGACTCGCTGCTCGAGAAGCTGATCTGCTGGGCGCCGACGCCGGCGGAGGCGATCAAGCGCACGCAGCGCGCCCTGCGCGAGTACCGCATCCGCGGCGTCGCGACGAACCTCGCCTTCCTCGACAAGATCGTCAGCCATCCAAAATTCTCGGACTCGACCTACACGACAAAGTTCATCGACGACACGCCCGAGCTCTTCGCGATGAAGGCGCGCAAGGACCGTGCGACGCGGCTTCTCACCTACATCGCCGACGTCTCGGTCAACGGGCATCCCGAAACGAAGAGCCGCGCGAAGCCGATCGAGCTCAAGGCGCCGACGACGCCCGACGTCGGCGGCCACGCGCCGCCCGGCACCAAGCAGATCCTCGACAGCCTGGGCCCGAAGGGCTTCGCCGACTGGATGCGCAAGGAGAAGCGCCTCCTCGTCACCGACACGGCGATGCGCGACGCGCACCAGTCCCTGCTCGCGACGCGCATGCGCACCTACGACATCGTCTCGATGGCGCCGGCCTATGCCACGAAGCTGCCGCAGCTTCTGTCGCTCGAATGCTGGGGCGGCGCGACCTTCGACGTCGCGATGCGCTTCCTCGGCGAGGATCCGTGGGAGCGGCTGGCGATCGTCCGCGAGCGCGTGCCGAACCTGCTCCTGCAGATGCTGCTGCGCGGCGCCAACGGCGTCGGCTACACCAACTACGCCGACAACGTCGTGCAGCATTTCACCAAGACGGCGGCGGCGGCCGGCATCGACCTGTTTCGCGTGTTCGACTGCTTGAACTGGGTCGAGAACATGCGCGTCTCGATCGACGCGGTCTGCGAGGCCGGCAAGATCGCCGAGGGCGCGCTCTGCTACACCGGCGACGTGCTCGATCCGGCGAGCGACAAGTACACGCTGAAGTACTACGTCGGGCTCGCCAAGGAGCTCGAGGCGGCGGGCTGCCACATCCTCGGCATCAAGGACATGGCCGGGCTGATGAAGCCCAACGCCATCAAGCGGCTGGTGCGCGTGCTGCGCGACGAGGTCGGGCTGCCGATCCATTTCCACACCCACGACACGTCGGGGATCGCGGCGGCGACGGTGCTCGCGGCCTCGGAGGCCGGCGTCAACGCGGTCGACCTCGCGATGGACGCGCTATCGGGCTCGACGTCGCAGCCCTGCCTCGGCTCGGTGGTGATGGCGCTCGAGGGCACCGAGCGCGACACGACGCTCGACCCGCAGGCGATCCGCGAGATGAGCGTGCGCTGGGAGATCATCCGGCGCCAGTACGAAGCCTTCGAGAGCGAGCATTCCTCGCCGGCGAGCGAGGTGTACCAGCACGAGATGCCGGGCGGGCAGTACACGAACCTCAAGGAGCAGGCGCGCGCGATGGGCCTCGACACGCGCTGGCACGAGGTGTCGCGCGCCTATGCCGAGGCCAACAAGATGTTCGGCGACATCGTCAAGGTGACGCCGTCCTCGAAGGTCGTCGGCGACATGGCGCTGACCATGGTCAGCCACGGGCTCAGCGTGAAGGACGTGCTCGATCCCGAGACGCCGGTCAACTTCCCCGCCTCCGTCATCGAGATGCTGCGCGGCGACCTGGGGCAGCCGCCCGGCGGCTGGCCCGAGGCGCTGCAGAAGAAGGCCTTGAAGGACGAGAAGCCGATCGACGTGCGGCCGGCGAGCCTGATCGCGCCCGTCGATCTCGAGGCCGAGCGCAAGACGTTGGAAGAGAAACTAGGCCGCAAGGTCTCCGACGAGGACCTGTCCTCCGCGCTGATGTACCCCAAAGTGTTCGCCGACTTCGCCGGGCGCGCGCAGACCTACGGGCCGGTCTCCATCCTGCCGACGCCGACGGCCTTCTACGGCATGCAGCAGGGCGACGAGATTGCCGTCGACCTCGAGCGCGGCAAGACGATCCTGATCCATCTCGCGACGATCGGCGACACCGACGCCGAGGGCAACGTCAAGGTGTTCTTCGAGCTGAACGGCCAGCCGCGCGCCGTCGTCGTGCCGGACCGCAACGCCACGCCGACCAAGACCGCCAAGCGCCAGGCCGAGGACGGCAACCCGAAGCACGTCGCCGCGCCGATGCCGGGCCGTCTCGTGTCGCTGTCGGTGGAGCAGGGCGAGCAGGTCAAGGAGGGCCAGACGCTCGGCGTGATGGAGGCGATGAAGATGGAGACCGCGCTCGAGGCGCAGGCCTCCGGCACCGTCGTCGAGATTTTGGCAAAGGCCGGCGACCTGCTCGACGCCAAGGACCTGATCATGGTGATCGGCGAGAAGGGCGAAAAGGCCGAGGAGGAGAAGGACGCGGCGTGAGCGCCGCGGCCGTCCGGGCCTTTATCGCTCTTGCATGACGGCGGGCCGGCCGGGCTCGGCGGCCGGCACCTCGTGCCAGAAGATCTCCTTGTTCGACAGCTCCCGATACCCCGCGTCGACGTGCTTCACCGCGCGGATCGCGAAGGGTGTCGCGCCGTCACCGGGAAACACGGTGAGATCGACCGTTCCGTTGTCATGCACCTTGGTGACGATCGCGGCGCAGCGGCTTTGTGCGGAATAGGCGCCGGGTCGTGTCTGGACAATGTCGCCGATGGCGGGTGGCATCAAAAGCGTCCTCTTCTGAAAGAATGACGCGACAGCGAGGCAGGGGTCGCGCTTGTGTACGAAACGCGGTGGCAGGCCTATTCCCTACTCCGCCAAACGTTGGGGCGCGGTCCCCGCGCTCGGTCCGGAATGGATGGCCGTCACACGATCGAACGCGTGTCAACGCCGCTGCAATGCGCGTTCGATACGTCGGATGCTTATCGAGAGATTGAACCAGCTGACCGGCCTCACGCCGTCATCGCATCTCGGCAGGGGTCATTGGGGCCGGGACGTCGAGAGCGCGTCGACCTAGAGCGCGGGCTTCACGCCCGGCAGCGGCCGCAGGCCGGAGAGGATGCCGACCGCCTCCGCCGCGATCGCCTTGATGTCGCGCCGGTCGGGCTGGCGGTCGCTCAGGCGGGCCTGGGCGACCAGCGCCACGACCTTCGCCAGCGCGACGCGGAGCTCGCCGGCCGCGCGGCGCGCCTCGTCGATCATCGCCACGGCCAGGTGATAGGCCTCGCTGATGGCGCTCACGAGGCTCGGCGCCAGCGCCGAGACGTCGACGAACGGAAGGGCGAGGACGTGCTCCAGCTTGAAGTCGGCGATGCGCGGTGTCGCTGCCGTCGCGTCCGGGGCCGGCGTCGCCTTTCGGCTCATGCGAAGTCTCCTCTCCGGCCCCTAACGGCCAAGCTAGACCGCGGTTGCATTGCGAAAGGGATGCCAAGTGCGGTGCGGCAGGGCCACGCCGGCTTGGGACATGTGCAAGCCGGGCCGCTTGGCGGGGCCGGCGCGAAGGCCTAGAAGGCGGCCACCGTCGCCCCGCCGCTGGGCGCCCATTTCCCCGCGCCAAAAAAACCGACGCGCCATCCAGGACACGCGCACCTATGCCCGCCTATCGCTCCCGCACCACGACCCACGGCCGCAACATGGCCGGCGCCCGCGCGCTGTGGCGCGCCACGGGCATGAAGGACGGCGACTTCGGCAAGCCGATCGTCGCCATCGCCAACTCCTTCACCCAGTTCGTGCCGGGCCACGTGCATCTGCAGAACCTCGGCCAGCTCGTGGCGCGGGAGGTCGAGCAGGCCGGCGGCGTCGCGAAGGAGTTCAACACGATCGCCGTCGACGACGGCATCGCGATGGGCCACGGCGGCATGCTCTACAGCCTGCCCTCGCGCGAGCTGATCGCGGATGCCGTCGAGTACATGGTCAACGCGCATTGCGCCGACGCGCTCGTCTGCATCTCGAATTGCGACAAGATCACCCCCGGCATGCTGATGGCCGCGATGCGGCTCAACATCCCGGCGATCTTCGTCTCCGGCGGCCCGATGGAGGCCGGCAAGATCGCCGGCGTCAACGGCGCCGCGGTGCGCCGCGCCGATCTCATCACCGCGATGGTCGCCGCCGCCGATCCGACCGTCGCCGACGCCGACGCCGAGGTGCAGGAGCGCTCGGCCTGCCCGACCTGCGGCTCGTGCTCGGGCATGTTCACTGCCAACTCGATGAACTGCCTCACCGAGGCCCTGGGCCTCGCGCTGCCCGGCAACGGCTCGCTGCTCGCGACGCACGCGGATCGGCGCAAGCTGTTCGTCGAGGCGGGCTGGACGATCGTCGATCTCGCCCGCCGCTGGTACGAGGACGAGGACGCCTCGGCGCTGCCGCGCAACATCGCGAGCTTCGAGGCCTTCGAGAACGCCATGTCGCTCGACATCGCGATGGGCGGCTCGACCAACACGGTGCTGCATCTGCTCGCCGCCGCGCAGGAGGGCGAGGTGCCCTTCACCATGGCCGACATCGACCGCCTGTCGCGCAAGGTGCCGAACCTCTGCAAGGTCTCGCCGTCGGTGCCGAACGTGCACATGGAGGACGTCCACCGCGCCGGCGGCATCATGCGCATCCTGGGCGAGTTGGATCGCGGCGGCCTGATCCATTGCGACCTGCCGACGGTGCACGCAAAAAGCATGGGCGACGCGTTGGCGCGCTGGGATTTGCGCGCCGCCACCCGCCAGGCCGAGGACACGGCGGAGACGATGTACCGCGCGGCGCCGGGCGGCGTGCGCACGACGGAGGCGTTCAGCCAGGACCTGCGCTACGAGGACCTCGACACCGATGCCGAGTCCGGCGTGGTGCGCGACGTCGCGCATGCCTTCTCGCAGGACGGCGGTCTCGCCGTGCTCGCCGGCAACATCGCGCTCGAGGGCGCGATCGTGAAGACGGCGGGCGTCGACCCGAGCGTGCTGGTGTTCCGCGGGCCGGCCCGCATCTACGAGAGCCAGGACGACGCGGTGAAGGGCATCCTCGGCAACGAGGTGAAGCCCGGCGACGTCGTGGTGATCCGCTACGAGGGCCCCAAGGGCGGCCCCGGCATGCAGGAGATGCTCTACCCGACGAGCTACCTGAAATCGAAGGGCCTCGGGAAGGTCTGCGCGCTCGTTACCGACGGCCGCTTCTCCGGCGGCACCGCCGGCCTCTCGATCGGCCACGCCTCGCCCGAGGCGGCCGAAGGCGGCGCCATCGCGCTCGTCGAGGAAGGGGACACGATCGAGATCGACATCCCGAACCGCGTGCTGCGCGTGGCGCTGAGCGACGCAGAGCTCGCCGACCGCCGCGCGAAGATGGTGGCCAAGGGCAAGGACGCCTGGAAGCCGGCGGCCCGCGACCGCGTCGTCTCGCCGGCGCTGCGCGCCTATGCGGCGCTCACCACCAGCGCCTCGCGCGGCGCGGTGCGGGACGTGAGCCAGGTGGAGCGCTGAAGTCGACGCGTCGCGCGATCACCGGCCGACGCGCGAGTGTGACGGAGCGATATGCTTGAGATTCGGTGATCCCGCTCTCGCAAAAGAAACCAATTGTGAAACGTCAATTTGCGCGCAAGTGGTCGGGCGGCTACGAGGAGCGCGCGGCCGGGGTTCACACGAAAGCATCGGGTCATGGGCGACATCATCGATCTTCAGGCGCGGATCGCGCTTGTCCTGGAGACTCTTTCCCCGGACCATGATGCACAGCTCCTGAACGAGGGGCTGGAGCTTCTCGCCGACTTCCGGTCGATCGAGGACAGGATGGTGCGCGCCTCGATCCGGCAGATGGTGTCCGACGTCGCCGCGGCGTTCCGCAGGAGCTGATCGGGCGACGCGGCGGTTCCTTATCCCTTGTCCCGCGCGTCGGCCGGCACGATGCGCAGCGAGACGATGCGGTTGCGCACCTTGCGCAGCACCTCGAAGCGGAAGCGGTGGAAGGTGAACACCTGGCCGGACTCGGGGATGGCGCGCGCCTCGTGGATGACGAGCCCGGCGATGGTCGTCGCCTCCTCGTCGGGCAGGTCCCAGGCCATCACGCGGTTGAGGTCGCGGATCGACACCGAGCCTTCGACCAGCACCGAGCCGTCGGGCTGCGGCCGCACGCCCTGCATGGCGAGATCGTGCTCGTCCTTGATGTCGCCGACGATCTCCTCGATGATGTCCTCCAGCGTCACGAGGCCCATCACCACGCCGTACTCGTCGACGACGAGCGCGAAATGGGTCTTGCGCCGGCGAAAGGCCTGGAGCTGGTCCTTCAGCGACGTCGTCGCCGGCACGAACCACGGCTCGACCGCGACCTTGTTGACGTCGAGCGCGGCGATGTCGCCGCCCGACGTGTAGATCGCCCGCACGAGATCCTTCGCGTAGAGCACGGCGACGATGTTGTCGGGCTCGCCGCGCCACAGCGGCAGGCGCGAGTAGGGCGAGGCGACCACCTCCCGCACCAGCTCCGCCGGCGGCAGGTCGGCGCAGATCGCCGTCATCGAGGTCCGGTGCACCATGATGTCGAGCACCGTGAGGTCCTCGAGGTCGAGCAGGCCGCCGAACATGTCGCGATCGGAGCGCTCGACGTTGCCCTCCTTGTGCAGGAGGTCGACGGTCGACTTCAGCTCCTCGGCGCCGGACAGCATCGAGCGCTGCTGCGCCGCCGAGCCGCCGCCGAAGAGCGAGAGGAAGCCGCGCACGAAGAGCTCGATGCCGAGCAGGACGGGCCCGAAGATCGCGACGAAGGGCGCCAGCACGCGCACGAACAGGAGCGAGATGCGGTCGGGATTGTTGATCGCCACCGTCTTCGGCAGCACCTCGGCGAAGACGAGCAGCAGCACCGTCATGATCGCCGTCGCCCAGATCGCGCCCTGCGCCCCGACGAGCACGTCGAGCACGCTCGTCATGAAGGCGGACGAGCCGATGTTGACCAGCGTGTTGCCGAGCAGCGTCGTGCCGATCAGCCGCTCGCGCCGGCGCAGCAGCTTGTTGACGAGTGCGGCGCTCTTGTCGCCGTTGCGCTCCAGCGCGTGCATGCGCGCGCGCGAGGCGCCGGTCATCGCCGTCTCGGAGGCGGCGAAGAAGGCGCTCATCGCGATGCAGAAGACGATGATCGCGACCGCGACCCAGATGTCGACGGGCAGGGCGGGCTGCGCGGCGCCGTGCATGGCTGTGTCTTATGCCTTCAGGTCTTGCTCGAGGAACGCGCGGACGTCGTCGGCGGCGATGCCCTTGGCGACGAACGCCTGGCCGATGCCGCGCACGAGGATGAAGGTGAGCGCGCCGCGCTCGACCTTCTTGTCCTGGTACATGGCGTCCAGGATCGCGTCCGCGGTGCCCTCGAAGCCGGGGATGTCGGCGATGCGGGTGGGCATCGAGCACGCCGCCAGATGCGCCTCGACGCGCGCGACGTCGGCCTGCGCACACAGCCCGAGCGAGGCCGAGAAACGCAAGGCGCAGGCGAGCCCGATGGCGACGCCTTCGCCGTGCACGAGCCGCGTGCCGTCGTAGTGCGTCAGGCGCTCGAAGGCGTGGCCGAACGTGTGCCCGAGGTTGAGGAGCGCGCGCTCGCCCGTCTCGCGCTCGTCGCGCATGACGACGCCGGCCTTGCCGGCGCAGGCCTTGGCGATCGCCACGTCGCGGGCGGGGCCGCCGGCGAAGACTTCGCCATGGTTGGCCTCAAGCCAGGCGAAGAAGTCGGCATCGCCGATCAGCCCCCACTTCACGACCTCGGCATAGCCGGCGGCGAGCTCGCGCGGCGGCAGCGTGCCGAGCACGCCGGAGTCGGCGATGACGAGCGAGGGCTGGTGGAAGGCGCCGATGAGGTTCTTGCCGTGGGCGGAGTTGATGCCGGTCTTGCCGCCGACCGAGGAATCGACCTGCGCGAGCAGCGAGGTCGGCATCTGGACGAAGCGCATGCCGCGCCGCACGCTCGCCGCCGCGAAGCCGGCGAGGTCGCCGACGACGCCGCCGCCGAACGCGATCACCAGGTCGCCGCGCTCCATCTTCGCGGCGAGGATCGCGTCGCAGACCTCCTGGAACACGCCGTACGACTTCGAGGACTCGCCGGGGCGCACGAGGATGCTGGCGTGGCGGATGCCGGCGCGATCGAGGCTCGCCTGCAGCCTCGCGAGGTGGTGGGCGGCGACATTGTCGTCGGTGACGATGGCGCAGGCGGCGCCGGGCGCGAGCAGAGCGATGCGGGTGCCGGCCGTCTCGATGAGCCCGGGGCCGATCTCGATCCCGTACTCGCGCCCCGGCAGGTCGACGGGCACGCGATGGGCCGGCGCGCCGGGCTCGGGAGCGGCGGGCGCGGCGAGGGGCGGGGCGGCGACGGGATGGGCGTCGCGGGGCTTGGCGTCCAAGGGGACCTCTGGCGAAAAGCGCAGGTGGAACTCGATGGCGGCGAGCGCCTCCTCGACGACCGCCTCGTGCGGGCCGTCGCGCGAGATCAAGGTGACGTCGGCGCGGCCGTAGATGGGATAGCGCTTCTCCATCAGCTCGCGCAGCGTCGCCTCGGGATCCTCGGTCTTGAGCAGCGGGCGGTGCGAGCGGCGGCGCACCCGGCGCCACAGCACGTCGAGCTCGGCCTTGAGCCAGACGGACAGGCCGCGCTCGGCGATCTGCGCGCGGGTCTGCTCGTTGAGGAAGGCGCCGCCGCCGGTGGCGATCACCTTCGGGCCGCCGGCCAGCAGGCGCGCCATGACGCGGCGCTCGCCGTCGCGGAAGTAGGCCTCGCCGTGGCGCTCGAAGATCTCGGAGATCGACATGCGGTGGGCAAGCTCGATCTCGCAGTCGGCGTCGACGAAGTCGAGCCCGAGACGCCGCGCCAGGCAGCGCCCCGTCGAGCTCTTGCCGCACCCCATCAGCCCGACCAGCACGATGGACCGGCCGCCGAGCGCGTCGACGAGGCCCGCCGCCCGCCGGTCGCGCAGGCGAACGGCGTCGTCCTCGATGAGGGGCGCGCTGGTAGTCATTCCTTCGCAATAGCATAGGTGCGGGGGTTTTGAAGGGTGCGGGGTCAAGCCCTCACGCCATCTTTGCTTGTCCCCGCCGACAAGCCGTCTCACCCTGTGCACCAGCGCCCGGCAAAGCGGGCGAATGGGAGGAACGGCATGGTGCGGTCGATGCGTGGCGCGAGGATGGTTTTGGCCGGGCTCGGTGCCTGGGCGTTGTCGGCGGCCGGCGCGTCCGCCGCCACCGACGTCGCCGAGTACGAGGTCCCGTCCGATCCCGGCATCGAGCTCTACGTCCGCGAGAAGCACCCGGCCGGCGTCGAGCGCTTCGCCGGCGACCGCATCCTGCTCTTCGTCCACGGCGCGACATACCCGGCCGAAACGTCGTTCGACCTGCCGGTCGGCGGCGCCTCGATGATGGACATGCTCGCGGCGCGCGGCTGGGACGTCTGGCTCGTCGACGTCCGCGGCTACAGCCGCTCGACGCGGCCGGCCGCCATGGACGGGCCGCCGGGCACGGGCACGCCGTTCGCCACCACGGCCGAGGCGGCGCGCGACGTCGGCGCGGTGGTCGACTTCATCCGCGAAAAGCGAGGCGTGGAGAAGATCGACCTGATGGGCTGGTCGTGGGGCACGTCGACGATGGGGCTCTACACGACGACCCACAACGACAAGGTCAACCGCCTCGTCCTCTACGCCCCGCAATGGCTCAGCACCGTCAAGGTGTCCGAGAATGCGCCGCCGCTCGGCGCCTACCGCACGGTGACGCGGGAGGCGACGAAGGAGCGCTGGCTGAAGGGCGTGCCGGCCGACAAGGTGGCGACGCTGATCCCGCCGGGCTGGTTCGACCAGTGGGCCGACGCCACCTTCGCCACCGATCCCAAGGGCGCGTCGCAGACCCCGCCGGTGCTGCGCGCGCCGAACGGGGTCATGCAGGACTCGCGGCTTTTTTGGATGGCGGGCAAGCCGCTCTACCAGCCCGCCGACATCAAGGTGCCGACGCTGATCATCCACGCCGAATGGGACGCCGACCTGCCGACCTACCAGGCGACGGGCTACTTCGAGCAGCTGAAGAACGCGCCCTACAAGCGCCTCGTGCAGCTCGGCGAGGGGACGCATACGGTAATCATGGAGAAGAACCGGATGCAGTTCATCCACGAGGTCGAGGCGTTTCTGGAGGAGCCGGCGCCGCAGGCGCTGCGGTAAGGCGGTTGCGAGACCGCCTTCAATCCCGCCACGGCTTGATGTCGAGCAGCGGCGTGCCGTTAAGGCAGTCGAGCCCGCGCACGACGAGCGTCGCGCCCTCCCGCTCCACCAGCGTCACCCGCGAGGAGGCGATCGGGTTGGGCCGCGTCGGGGCGCGCAGCGCGAAGGGGCCGCGCGGCGTCGCGAGGCCGGGCGAGAGGCGCACGAGGTCGCGCCGCGCCTGGTGCATCCAGTAGAGCACCTGCAGCGCGGCGCCGGGCTCCAGCCCGTCGAGCGCCGGCGCCCAGCGCGCGTCGAGCACCAGCCGGCAGAGCGGGCCGTCCTGCGGGTCGCCACGGCGCGGGCAGTCGCCGCGCGCCGTCCACGGCGTCTCGATGCGGCCGATGAAGGTCAGCGCGGCATCGTGGGTGAGCGGGCCGGGCGAGACGATCTCGCCGTCGCGCGGCGCGTCATCGGGGTCATCGGCAGCTTCGATCATGGCATAGAGTCCACTCGCATCAAAAACCCGTTTACCTCCCGACGAACGACGCGTTGCGGAGCCGGCTCATCGCTGCTTGAAGGCGGCGGGGCAAGAAATATCGCCCCGGGGAAACGTCAGTGAATACCGCGATCTGGAGCCAAACCTACGACCCGTTCGGCAACGCGGTCCTGTCGACGCTCGTGGCGGCTATCCCGATCGTGGTCCTGCTCGGCCTCATCGCGGCCGGCAAGGTGCAGGCCTACATCGCCGCCATCGCCGCGCTCATCGCCGCCTTTCTCGTCGCGACGCTCGCCTTCGGCATGCCGATCGGCATGGCGACCCGCGCCTCGATCTTCGGCATCGCCACCGGCCTGTTCCCGATCGGCTGGATCATCCTCAACGTCATCTTCCTCTACCGCCTGACGGTGGAGAACGGCTCGTTCGCCGTGCTGCAGAGCTCGATTGCCGGCATCACGCCCGACCGGCGGCTGCAGCTGCTGCTCGTCGCCTTCTGCTTCGGCGCCTTCTTCGAGGGCGCCGCGGGCTTCGGCACGCCGGTCGCCGTCACCGGCGCGATCCTCATCGGCCTCGGCTTCTCGCCGCTCGCCGCCTCCGGCCTCTCGCTCATCGCCAACACGGCGCCCGTCGCCTATGGCGCGCTCGGCACGCCGATCGTCGTGCTCGGCACCACCACGGGGCTCGATCCGAAGATCCTCGGCGCCATGGTCGGGCGGCAGCTGCCGTTCTTCTCGCTCATCGTGCCGTTCTGGGTGATCTGGGCGTTCTGCGGCCGCAAGTCGATGATGCAGATCTGGCCGGCCATCCTCGTCGCCGGCGTCGCCTTCGCAATCGCCCAGTTCGCGGTCTCCAACTACCACGGCCCCTGGCTCGTCGACGTCGTCGCCTCGCTCGTCTCGATGGGCGCGCTGGTCCTGTTCCTAAAAGTCTGGCAGCCGGCCGAGGTCTACGCGAGCGCCGCGCTCGGCGCCCGCCACAACGACACCAGCGCGCAGACGATGGACTCGTCGAGGGCGCCCGAGGTGTTCGACACGCATCGCGAGCACACCGTGATGCAGGCGTGGCTGCCCTGGGTCATCCTCTGCGTCGTCGTGTTCACCTGGGGCACCGAGACGTTCAAGAAGGCCGTCGACGCGATCTACCTGCCGCAATACCACGTGCCAGGCCTCGACAAGCTGATCCAGAAGATGCCGCCGGCGGTGCCGAAGCCGACGCTCGAGGCCGCCGTCTTCAAGTTCAACATCCTCTCGATGACGGGCACCGGAATCCTCGTCGCCGCGATCATCGCCGGGCTGGTCATCGGCTACAATCCGGTCCAGCTCGCGCGCGCCTACGCCCGCACGCTGCGGCTGACGGCGACCTCGCTCATCACCATCGCCGCCATGCTCGGCCTCGGCACGCTGACCCGGTACTCGGGGCTCGACGCGACGCTCGGCCTCGCGTTTGCGCATTCGGGCGCGATCTACCCGTTCTTCGCCGCGCTGCTCGGCTGGCTCGGCGTCGCGCTCACCGGCTCGGACACGGCGTCCAACGTGCTCTTCGGCGGCCTGCAGGTGGTCACCGCCAACAAGCTCGGCCTGTCGCCGATCCTCATGGCGGCCTCGAACTCGTCCGGCGGCGTGATGGGCAAGATGATCGACGCGCAGTCGATCGTCGTCGCCTCGACGGCCACCAACTGGTACGGCCACGAGGGCTCGATCCTGCGCTTCGTCTTCAAGCACTCGATCGCGCTGGCGTGCCTCGTCGGCGTCCTGGTGATGCTGCAGGCCTATGTCGCGCCCTTCACCAGCATGGTGATCGGCAAGTAGGGCGGTTCACCCTTCTCCCGCTTGCGGGAGAAGGGCAGTCCGATGGCGTCGGACGTTTACCCAAGCCGCACCCGGCACTTCGGGGGGATTGCCTTTTCGCGGCCTGCGGCCAAAATGTGCCAGTCAAATGATTTCTGCATGGAGGATTCGTCCCGTGCGCAATGTCTGGTTTTTCGCCGCCGTCGTCCTCGCGACCCTGGTCCTTGCCTCGCGCGCCTGGGCCGAGCAGCCCTACGGCGCGGTCGTCGTCTACGGCGCGCCGCTCGAGAGCGGCAGCCGTCCCGGCGCCTCGTTCATCGCCGCGAGCCAGGCCGACGTGATCGACCTCGCGGTCGAGCGCTGCAAGGCCAACACAATCACCGAGCAGTGGGACAACTGCCGGCCCGGCCGCTGGATCGACACCGGCCGCTACCTCCTCGTCGCCGCCGTCTGCGACGCCACCGACGACCAGGGCGGCACGCATCGCCTGCTCGAGTTCATGCGGGACGGCGTAACGGCCGGCGACGACGACATCACGGCGGCAGTGCGCCGCGAGACGCCCTACGCGATCGCCGACGGCGGCTGCCGGAAGGTCGCGATGTTCGACGCGACACGGCCCGAACTGTCGAACGAGGAGGAGCCGGGCTTCGCCCGCTCGGTGGCGAAGACCGCGCTGCCCACCGCCGCGGCGGTGGGCATGCTGCACGGGCGCCGGTTGCTCTTCCAGCGCGAGGCGCACTGAGGGAGCGGTCACTCCGGTCCCGACATCAAGCTGAGATCGTTGCGAAAGCCCCACGCATGCCAGATGCCGGTGACCTGAGTGCGGAGGAGTGGAGCCTGATCCACGCCTTGCGCCGAGTCAGGCAGCAGGGCGATCTCGAAAACGCCTACCGACGCGTGGAGAACGAGATCCTCGATAATGTCGGTGCGACCTTGGATCGAATGATCCAGCAGGCGGACCGCACGTCGGCTGCTCTCGACGTCCTTCTCCGAAGGTTGACGGCTTCTCGACTGACGCCGCCCGCCGGCGAAGCTTAAAGCGCCGCCTGCGACTTCGACTCGGGCTTCTTGATCGAGCTCGTGCGATCCGCCTTGTCGGCCGCCGCCGCTTCGACCGGCTTCGCCTTCGCGGTGGCCTTGGCGACCTTCGCGGCGCGGCGCGCCGCCGCGACCTTCACGACGGGCGAGGTCGCCTTGCCGCTGGCCGGCTCGACGAGCCAGTCGGTGGCGCCGGCGGTCAGCGCCTCGGGACGCGAGACGTCGTCGGCGTGGGTGCCCTTGAAGACAGCGTTCTGGCCGCCGTCGGCGTAGATCGTGCGCATCGCCGGCGTGCCTGACGCGACGAGCTTCGCCACCTTGGCGTCGTCGTCGGCCTCGCGCGCCGCGACCTCGTTCTGGATGCCGTCGTGCTGCAGGCTGGGGCAGGGGCCGTTCGGGTCCATGTGCGAGGCCGGCGTCGTCACGTTGAAGACGTAGTGGCGAGCGCAGACGCCGACCGTCACGTCCTGCTTCGCGACCTCGAAATTGTCGGCGCCTTCCTTGAGCTGCTTCCAGAACTCGATGTTCGGGTCGCTGCGGTACTTGGCCATGTTCTCGGCCGTCATGCGGAAGGGGTAGGACTGCATTTGGATCGCCTGCTGGCCGCCGGTGAAGGCCTCGCGGGCGATCGCGTAGATCTGGTCGATCTGCTCGTCGGTCATCGAGAAACAGCCGGCGGACGAGCAGGCGCCGTGCACGAAGATCGAGCTGCCGGACGCGCCGTGCGCGCGGTCGTAGGCGTTGGGGTAGCCGACGTTGAACGAGAGATAATACTGCGAGACCGGATTCATCTGGCTCGGCGTGATCTTGTAGAAGCCTTCCGGCACCTGGCGGTCGCCCTCGGCCATCTTCGGGCCGAGCTGGCCCGACCAGCGGCACATCGGGTAGGTCTTGAAGAGGACGTAGCGGCCGTCCGGCTTCATCTTCCAGATCTCGAACTCCGCATCCTTCTTGTAGGTGCGGATGAGCACGGCGGAGGAGGGCGAGACCCCCTTCTCCTGCATCAGCGCGACGAGGCGCGGCGAGAGCGGATGCGAGGCGCGGGCCGAGCCCGCCATGCCGCCGAGATCGTCGACGGGGCTGCCCTCGTCGCAGGCGGCGAGGCCGAGGGCCGCGCCGGCGATCAGCGTTGCCATGGCCACGCGAAGAACCACGGGGCGGCGAACGGCAGGGCGGCCAAAAACCGGGCGTACGAAACGCATGCGCCAACTCTCGAAAAAGGGGCGCGCGTCCGCAACCCCAGACCATCGGCCGTATCGAGCGATCAAGGCGGCCGCAAGGCCGAGACCTTCCGCCCGCGCGGTAAACGAAGCCTGAAGCGCGGAATGCGTGTAGGTGTGGCGCGGGGTGCACAACCCGCGGGCTTCTACCCCGC
Organism: Beijerinckiaceae bacterium RH AL1; assembly: GCA_901457705.2. Taxonomy (NCBI): domain Bacteria; kingdom Pseudomonadati; phylum Pseudomonadota; class Alphaproteobacteria; order Hyphomicrobiales; family Beijerinckiaceae; species Beijerinckiaceae bacterium RH AL1. The sequence goes on along the minus strand of LR590083.2, from coordinate 3,061,313 downwards.
GTCGCGGGGGAGGATCAGCGCCAGCTCTCCACCACGCTGCGGTCGACGAGGCACTGCCGGCGGCCGACCGAGAACACGGCCGAGCGCCCCAGCACATGCGCGAACGGCTCGGCCTCGCCGAAGAGCTGCGCGAAGGCGCGATCGAGCAGGTTGAGCCCGCCGGCATAGGCGCCGAAGGCCGGCATGACGCAGCGGGTCGCATCGGCGACGAAGCAGCGGCGACGGACCGCGGCGCCCGCGCCGCCGACGACGGCGACGGGGTGGAGGTGCCCGGCGATCTCCGCCGTGCCGGGCGTTGCGGAGGGCTCGTGGCGCAGCGTCAGCGGGCCGAGCACCCACTCGACGGCATGGTCGCCGTCGAGCGCGGCGGGCGGCGCGGGATCGTGGTTGCCGGCGACCCAGAGCCACTCGCGCCCGACCTGCATCGCGCGCAGCGCCTGCACGTCGTGCGGCATCAGCCGGGCGGCGGCGCTGCCGTCGTGAAAGGAATCGCCGAGCGCGATCACCCGCTTCGGCGCCAGCCGCGCGATGACGGCGGCAAGCCGCGCCAGCGTCGCCGCGGTGTCGTAGGGCGGCAGGAACACGCGCCGCGCCGCGTAGGACGAGCCCTTTTCCAGATGCAGGTCGGCGACGAGGAGCAGCCGCTCCTCCGGGCAGAACAGCGCGCCGGACGGGTCGGCCACGAAGGCGCGGCCGGCGAGCCGCAGCACTTTTTCCCCGCTCTCGATGCGTCCGACGTGGGCGTTCATGCGCAGCGTTAGAGCAGATTCGTGGGCGAGAGGCACCCGAGTCGCGATGCCGCAGACCGGCACGGGAGCGACGGGCTCACGCCCGGTCGGGATGCGTCGCGACGTAGGCGTCGATCACCGGCTGCGGGATGACGTGGTAGCCGTTCTGCGGCTTCGGCGTCGTGCGCGCATCCGTCGGCGCGAGATGCACGTGCCAGGGGCCGACGCTCGAGACCTCGAGGCAGTCGTCGACGTCGTAGAGATCGTCGGTGTGCACCTCGCTCTCGCCGCCCTGCATCAGCTCGCCCTTGGCGCGGGCCTTGGCCTCGGCGGGGCTCGCCGCGACGACGATCATGTTGGCATGCAGCTCGGTGAACTGGCCCTCGGCGTAGCCGCCGAGGTTGATGAAGTAGAGCGCCTTGCCGTCGGCCGGCGGCTCCTTCGAGAGCGTCACGCGATGCCCGTCGACCACGTCGAGCGCCATGTAGGAATCGAGGTGCAGGCGCGAGACCGCGCCGAACCACAGGTCGAAGCACTGCTCGTAGGTGGCCTCGATCGTCTCGCCGGTGACGAAGACGACATCGTGCAGCTCGGTATTGCAGCGCGGCGCGCGGCCGCCGAGGTAGACGGCGAAAAGCTGCATGGCGCCTTGCACTCGGTCGAGGAGGGAGAGGTGGGAGGTTGGACAGAGACCCGCCCGGTCTCGTTAGGGCTGCTTCCTTCCGGACCTGACCCGGTTGGCGAGTGGAACGTCCACCGCCAACCTCCCGGCGCCTATGTGGACCATCGCGCGATCGCTCGCAAGACCGTGGAGCGTCGCACGCGGCCGGCGCCGGTGCATGGATTCCGGGTCTGCCTTCGGTGTACGGGACGACGAAAGGCAGGACACCCGACGTGACGCGAACGCTTCCCACCGACGACACCACCCTTGATCTCCGGCGCGGCCTCGTTCTCGTCTTCGGCCTCTCCGCTCTCGCCGGGGCGGTCGACGCCTGCGGTCTGGCGATCCTGAAGGACCTCTTCGTCTCCTTCATGAGCGGCAACACGACGTCGCTCGCGGTGGCGATCGGCCGGGGCGAGGTCTCCCGCATCCTCCTCATCGCGCCGATCATCGCGACCTTCGTCGCGGGCGCCGCGGCGGGCACCATGCTCGCCATCGCAGCCGGGCGCCGCCATCTGCCGGTCGTGGTGGCCGCGGTCGCCGGCGTTCTCGCCCTTCCTGTCGCCTGGCCCGCCGCGACGATCCCCGCCATGACCTTCGCGATGGGCGCGCTCAACGCCGCCATGAACCGCGCCGGCTCGGTGTCGGTCAGCCTCACCTACGTCACCGGCACGCTGGTGAAGCTCGGCATCGGGCTCGGCCAGCTCCTGTGCGGCCGCGCCAGGGACTGGGCGTGGCTCCTGCAGGCCGTGCCGTGGCTCGGCCTCGTCGCCGGCGGCATCGCCGCGGCCGTCGCGCTGTCGCATGTCGGGCGGCAGGCGATCGACGGGCTGCCGCTCGTCGCGCTCGCCATGGCCGTCAGCGCCTGGCTCGCCCTGCGCGCGCTACCTGATCAGCCGCGCCGCCTCGCGAAACTTCGGGTGCGCGGCGCTGCCGATCCACTCGAAGATCACCATCTCGGTCGTCACGATCTCGACGCCGTCCTGCTCCATCCGCCGCAGCGCGACCTCGACGCTCTCGGGCTTGCGCGACGAGATCGCGTCGCGCACGACCTGCACGCGCCGCCCCTTCTCCCGCAGGCCCAGCGCCGTCTGCAGCACGCAGATGTGCGCCTCGACCCCGGCGAGCACGATCGTATGGTCGGCGCCGACGCGGCCCATGAACCCCTCCGCCTCGACGGCGCCGAAGCACATCTTCTCCAGCACCTTGTCGTCCGGCGCGGCGAGCTCCGGCACGGTGAGGCCGAGACCCTGCGGATACTGCACGGTGTAGACGACCGGCACGCCGACCAGCGCCGCCGCGTCGGTGAGCTTCTTCGCGTTGGCGATCGCCGCGTCGCCCCTGTCGATCGCCGGCATCAGCTTCGCCTGAAAGTCGATGAGCGCGAGCGTCGAGGCCTTGGGATCGAGAAGCGGCATGGCGTGTCCTTGAGCTGAGGCCGCCCACCTTCCCCGAAGCCGCGCGAGGCGCAAGCCCGACGAAGCGCTTCGCGCGACTTGCGCGTGTCGCGTTTACAGCCGCGCAATCCTTTCCAGGTAGGCTCTCCGCCTCGCATCGTCCTGCGAAGCCGTGTCCCGAGTGCTCATCGTGTCCCAGCAGACCCCCGGTTCGGAGTCGTCGCGCGAAGCGCCGCGCATCCTCGTCGCCGAGGACTCGCCGACGATGCGCGAGGTTGCGCGCGGGCTGCTCGAGCATGCGGGCTTCGCCGTCGATCTCGCAGCCGACGGCAGCGCGGCGGTGACCCGCGCCACCGAGCGCCGCTACGACCTCATCTTGATGGACATCAACATGCCGCGCGTGAACGGCATCGAGGCGGCCGCACTAATCCGCGCGGCCGGCGTGTCCGCCGCGGCGACCCCGATCCTGGCGATGACCGCCGAGAAAGGGCCCGATCGGCTCGAGGACATTCTCGAGGCCGGCATGAACGGCTATCTCCCGAAGCCCTTCGGCCGCGTGCAGCTGCTGGAGGCCATCGCGCCGTGGATCCGCGCCGCCGAGGCGGCCTGAGCCGACTCTATCGGCTCGCGCCGGGATGGTCGCCCGCCCGCTGCGGGAAGATCATGATGCAGGCGACGATGAAGGCGGCGAGCACGGCCGACGCCGAGAAGCGGTCCAGCGCCAGGCCGCCGTGTGCCACCGGCTTGTCCAGGAAGTCGCCGACCGTCGCGCCGAGCGGGCGCGTCAGGATGAAGGCGGCCCAGAACAGCCCGACGCGCGACAGGTCCGTCAGCTTGTAGAGCAGGCAGATGACGACGAGCCCGGCGCCGAAGAGCAGCGCGCCGCCGGCGTAGCCGAGGCCGCCGGAGTCGGCGGCGAAGTCGCCGAGCGCCGTGCCGAGCGTCTGCGAGAAGAGGATCGTCACCCAGTAGAAGGCCTCCACCTTCGGCGTCTCTATGCGCGCGGCGGAGATCGACCCCGTCGCGAGCCACCAGGTCGCGAGGCTCGCGAGCAGCAGCGCGAGGAGGAGCAGCGAGCCGCCGAGATAGCCGATGCCGAGCGAGCGCGTCGCGAAATCGGCCAGCGTCGTGCCGACGGTCGTCGAGGCGACGACGACGCTCCAATAGAGGAACGGCCGGAAGCGCTGCGCGCGCACCTGCACGATGGCGATCGCGATGAACGCGACGGCGAAGATCGCCGTCGAGACGAGGTAGCCGAGGTTCAGCGACATCGAGAACGCGTCGCCGCCCGTCTCGCCGAGCGTCGTCGCGGCAATCTTGATGATCCAGAACGAGAGCACGATCTCCGGCACCTTGCCGAAGCCCGGGCTGCGCGCGGCCTCGGCTGGGGCGGGAACGGCTGCGGGAGAGCCTGTGGCTGCGATCATGCGACGATCCGATGCTTGCGATGTGACATCCCCGCAGCGTGACCCTCGATTGCGGCAGGGCTTCGACACCTGTCGAGATGGGGTGCGCCTGGCCGCAAGGCGGAGCGGACCGCTCTTTGTCAGCGCGCCGCGCCGCGCTATCACCGCTTCTCACCCCGGAAGGCCGACCATGCATCCTGCGAACACGATGCTCGAGCGCGAGGACAGGGACGGTATCGTCACGCTTACGATGAACCGGCCGCGCCAGCTCAACGCGCTCTCCGAAGCCTTGCTCGACGAGCTCGGCGCGGCCTTCGAGGCGCTACGCACCGACGCCGACGTGCGCTGCGTGGTGCTCGCCTCGGCCGGCACTGCCTTCTGCGCCGGGCACGACCTGCGCGAGATGCGCGGGCGCCCCGACATCGCCTACTACCGCGACCTCTTCCAGCGCTGCTCCGCCGTGATGCAGGCGATCCAGCGCGTGCCCGTGCCGGTGATCGCCCGCGTGCACGGCCTCGCCACGGCCGCCGGCTGCCAGCTCGTCGCCGCCTGCGACCTGGCGATCGCCGCCTCGAGCGCGCGCTTCGCCGTCTCCGGCATCAACCTCGGCCTGTTCTGCGCGACGCCGTCGGTCGCGCTGACCCGCAACGTGCAAACGAAGCGCGCCTTCGATATGCTGATGACCGGCCGCTTCATCGATGCGGCGACGGCGGCCGACTACGGCCTCGTCAACGAGGTCGTGGCGGACGATGCGCTCGACGCCGCCGTCGCCGCGAAGGCCGCGACGATCGCCGCCAAGGCCCCGGCGGCGGTGCGCACCGGCAAGGCGCTGTTCTATCGCCAGCGCGAGGCGCAGCTCGCCGAGGCCTACGCCATGGCCGGCGAAGCGATGGCGCAGAACATGATGGACGAGGACACGACCGAGGGCATCGATGCCTTCCTGGAGAAGCGCCAGCCCGCGGCGCCGCGCAAGTCGGCCTAATGCCTTGCCCGCCGCCGCTTGAAGCGGCCGGCGCTGCCGTTACGATGCCGCTGATCGGGATGCGCGAAAAATCCCGGCGCGGGAGGCGCGCATGACACGGCACAACCCCTATCGCCAGGGTCTCGACAAGAATGCGGCGAACTACGTGCCGCTGTCGCCGACGAGCTTCCTGCGGCGCTCGGCCGAGGTCTATCCCGATCGCATCGCGATCATCCACGGCGACGAGCGCCGGACCTGGACCGAGACGGAGGCGCGCTGCCGCCGCCTCGCCTCGGCGCTAAGCAAGATCGACATCGGCGTCGGCGACACGGTGGCGACGCTGCTGCCCAACACGCCGGCGATGGTCGAGGCGCATTTAGGGGTCCCGATGTCGGGCGCCGTTCTCAACACGATCAACATCCGGCTGAACGCCGCGGAGATCGCCTTCATCCTCGGCCACGGCGGCGCGCGCGTGCTGCTGGTCGATCCCGAGTTTCGCGACGTCGCGGCCGCCGCGCTCGACAAGATGGACGGCGAGAAGCCGCAGGTGATCGACGTCGCCGACGCGGCCTTTCCCGACGCGAAGCCGCTCGGCGCGACGGGTTACGAGGCGTTCCTCGAGGGCGGCGATCCCGCATTCGCGTGGCAGCTGCCGGAGGACGAGTGGGACGCGATCGCGCTCGGCTACACGTCGGGCACCACGGGCAACCCGAAGGGCGTCGTCACCCATCATCGCGGCGCCTATCTCAATGCGGTCTCGAACGTGCTGGCCTGGGGCGTGCCGCAGTTCGCCGCCTACCTCTGGACGCTGCCGCTGTTCCACTGCAACGGCTGGTGCTTCCCATGGACGATCGCCGCCGTGTCGGGCACCAACGTCTGCCTGCGCCGGGTCGAGGCCAAGGCGATCTGGTCGGCGATCCGCGACCACCGCGTCACCCATTATTGCGGCGCGCCGATCGTGCATTCGACCATCGCCGACGTGCCCGATGCGATGCGCGAGGGCGTCGACTGGCGCGTCAACGCGCTCGTCGCCGGCGCGGCGCCCCCCTCGGCGATGATCGCCGCGATGGAGCGCATCGGCTTCGACCTGACCCACGTCTACGGGCTCACCGAGACCTACGGGCCGGCCGCCGTCTGCGCCAAGCATCCGGAATGGGAAGAGCTGTCGCTCGACGACCGCGTCGCCAAGAACGGCCGCCAGGGCGTGCCCTATCCGCTGGAGGAGGCGGTGACCGTGCTGAACCCGGAGAGCATGGAGGCGGTGCCCCGCGACGGCACCACCGTCGGCGAGATCATGTTCCGCGGCAACATCGTGATGAAGGGCTACTTCAAGAACCCCGACGCGACCGCCGAGGCTTTCGAGGGCGGCTGGTTCCACTCCGGCGACCTCGCCGTGCTGCAGCCGGACGGCTACCTCAAGATCCAGGACCGCTCGAAGGACGTCATCATCTCGGGCGGCGAGAACGTCTCCTCGCTCGAGGTCGAGGACGTGCTGCAGAACCATCCCGGCGTGAAGGCCGCCGTCGTGATCGCCATGGCGGACGAGAAGTGGGGCGAGGTGCCGGCGGCCTTCGTCGAGACCCGCGACGGCGAGAGCCCGAGCGAGGACGAGCTGATCGCCCACTGCAAGGCACATCTCGCCAAGTACAAGGCGCCGAAGAAGATCATCTTCGAGCCGCTCGCCCGCACCTCGACGGGGAAGATCCAGAAGTTCGTGATGCGCAAGCGGCTGCAGGAGATCCTGGATGGCGGATGAGGCGCCCCGTCTCCCGCACGCGGGAGACGGATTGGCCCCGCTCGCCGCCGCGCTCCTCGCCGTCGATCCCGGGCTCGGCGGCGCCACGCTGCGCGCGCCGGCGGGGCCGGCCCGCGATGCGTGGCTCGCGGCTCTGCGGGTTCACCTCACCGCCGCCGCGCCTGCGGGCGCGGCGTCGCTGGCCTGGCGCAGGCTGCCCCCCGGCGTGGCCGAGGGCCGCCTGATCGGCGGCCTCGACCTCGCCGCGACGCTGGCGGCGGGGCGGCCGGTCGCCGAGCGCGGCCTCCTGGCGGAGGCCGCGGGCGGCGTCCTCGTCGTGCCGATGGCCGAGCGGCTCGGCGGCGCCGCCGCCGGCCTCGTGGCGGCGGCGCTCGACACCGGCGAGATCGTCGTCGAGCGCGACGGCATCGCGGCCAGGGCGGACGCGCGCTTCACCTGCGTCCTGCTCGACGAGGGATCGACGACGAGCGGGCGCCCGCCGCGCTCTCGGAGCGGCTCGCGTTCGCGCTCGATCTCGCCGGCCTGCGGCCAGACGATCTCGCCACGCTCGCCTCCGATATAACCGCCGCCCGCCGCCGCCTGTCGGCGGTCGCGGTCGCCGACGAGGCGATCGAGGCGCTGGCGCAGGCCGGGCTCGCCTTCGGCGTGCCCTCGCTGCGCGTCGCCGGGCTGGCGCTGCGTGCCGCCAAGGCGGCCGCAGCGCTCGCCGGGCGCGACGCCGTCGCGGCCGACGACCTCGCGCTGGCCGCCGCCCTGGTGATTACGCCGCGCGCGACGCAAGTGCCGGCGCCGCCGGAGGCGCAGGAGCCCGAGCAGGCCGAGGAGAGCCCTGCGGAGACGCCGCCCGAGCAGCCCTCGGACGCCGAGCCTGGGACGGGAGACCAGGACTTGAGCGACCTCGTCGTCGAGGCGACGCGCGCCGCCATCCCCGCCGACCTCCTCGCCGCGCTCGGCGCCGCGGCGGCCGCGGGCGGCCGGCAGAGCGCGCCCGGCCGCGCCGGCGTCACCCACGCCTCATTGAAGCGCGGCCGCCCGGCCGGCGTGCGCCGCGGCGCGCCGGGCCACGGCGTGCGCCTCGCCGTCGTCGAGACGCTGCGCGCCGCGGCGCCCTGGCAGCGGCTGCGCCGCGCCACTGCGCCGGCCACCCCCAACCGCATCCTCGTGCGCCGCGAGGATTTCCGCGTCGCCCGCTTCAAGGAGAAGAGCGAGACGCTCACGCTCTTCGTCGTCGACGCCTCGGGCTCGTCGGCGCTGCACCGGCTCGCCGAGGTCAAGGGCGCGGTCGAGCTGATCCTCGCCGAGTGCTACGTCCGCCGCGACCAGGTCGCGCTGATCGCCTTCCGCGGCAACGGCGCCGAGCTGATCCTGCCGCCGACCCGCTCGCTGGTGCGCGCCAAGCGCGCGCTGGCCGGGCAGGCGGGGGGCGGCGGCACGCCGCTCGCCGCAGGCCTCGAGCTCGCCGCGCACGTCGCCGATGCCGGGCGCCGCCGCGGGCAGGCGCCCGTCGTCGTGGTGATGACGGACGGCAAGGCCAATGTCGGGCGCGGCGGCCGCCCGGGTCGCGCCGAGGCCGAGGCCGAGGCGATGGCCGCCGCCCGCGCCCTGCGGCTCGTCGGCGGCGCGACGCTGGTGCTCGACACCGCGCCGCGCCCCGGCGACGCCGCCGCCCGCCTCGCCAGCGCCATGGGCGCGCGCTACATCCCGCTCCCCTACGCCGACGCCCAGGGCGTGTCGCGCGCCGTCATGGCCGCGACGCCAAGTGCCGCTACGCTGCGGGCGGGCAACATTTGAGCGCGCTGTGACGTTGTCCGGTGCCCAACAAGGACGCCGGATGGATTTTCCTCTCCCCACGTTTCGTGAGCCCCGCAGCCCGCTCCGGCGGGCCGCGACCTGGAGCCTGATCCCGCTCGGCCTCTCGGCCGGCTGGCTCGGCGCGGCGGCGCTGCGCGTGCCGCACGACGTGCCGCTCGACTATCCGCTCGATGCCGAGATGGCGCCGCTGCAGGTGCCGTTCGGCGAGCTCGCGACCTACGCCGCCGGTCCCGAGGACGGCGTGCCGCTGCTCCTCGTGCACAGCATCAATGCCGCGGCCTCCGCCTACGAGATGAGGCCGCTGTTCGAGCACTACGCCAAAAGCCGGCCGGTCTACGCGCTCGACCTGCCGGGCTACGGCCTCTCCGATCGCAAGGACCGGATCTACACGCCGCGCCTGATGACGGACGCGTTGATCGCCATGATCGAGCACATCAGGGCGAAGCACGGCACCTTCCCGATCGACGTCGTCGCGCTGTCGCTTTCCTGCGAGTTCGCGGCGCGGGCGGCGAACGACCATCCGACCTACGTCCGCAGCCTAGGGCTGATCGCGCCGACGGGCTTCGACTCGCGCCGCGAGGTCGAGGGGCCGGCGGGCGAGACCTACGGCAATGCCTCGGCGCGCGACATCGTCTCGTTTCCCGCCTGGGGACGGCCGCTGTTCGATGCGCTGACGAGCCGCGTGTCGATGCGCTTCTTCCTTGAGAAGACGTTCGGCTCCAAACGGATCGACGAGGGGCTGCTCGACTACGGCTGGGCGTCGGCGCACCAGCAGGACGCCGAGCACGCGCCGTTCTCCTTCCTCGCCGGCTTCCTGTTCTCGAAGGACGCGCTGACGCTCTACAAGCAGCTCGCGATGCCGGTGTGGATGGCGCACGGCGTGCGCGGCGACTTCGTCGACTACAAGCGCAAGAGCGAGGTCGAGGGCCGGCCGGGCTGGACGATCGATGTGTTCCAGACCGGCGCCATGCCGCATTTCGAGACCCTCGATACGGTCACCGCCGCCTACGACGCGTTCCTCGACACGGTGGCCGGCTGATGTTCTTTGCTCCCCGCTCGCTCGATTTCGAGCGCGACGGCCAGGCCTGGCCGAACCGCGACGCCAGCCGCTTCGTGCGCGCCGCCGGCCTCGACTGGCACGTGCAGATGATGGGCGACGCGACGAAGCCGGCCTTCGTGCTGCTGCACGGCACCGGCTCCGCGACGCACTCCTGGCGCGGGCTGGTGCCGCTGCTGGCGCCGCACTTCCGGCTCGTCGCGCTCGACCTGCCGGGGCACGGCTTCACGCAGCGGCCGCCGCAGAGCCTGCTCGAGCTGCCGGGCATGGCGGCCGGCGTCTGCCAGCTGCTGCAGGAGATGGGTGTCGATCCCGTGCTCGTCGCCGGCCACTCCGCGGGCGCAGCTGTGATGATCCGCATGGCGCTCGACTGCCGCATCCATCCCAAGGGACTCGTCAGCCTCAACGGCGCGCTGATGCCCTACGGCGGCGAGGCGGCGAAGGTCCTGTCGCCGCTCGCCAAGCTCCTGTTCCTCAATCCGCTGATGCCGCGGCTCTTCGCATGGCGGGCCAGCGAGCGCGCGGCGGTCGAGCGGCTGATCCGCAACACCGGCTCGACCATCGATGCCGAGGGCGTCGAGCACTATCGCACGCTGGTCGCCTCGCCCGACCATGTCGCCGCCGCGCTCGGCATGATGGCGAGCTGGGACCTGCAGCCGCTGGCGCGCGACATGCACATGCTCGACGTGCCGCTGCTGCTCGTCGCCAACACCGGCGACAAGGCGATCAAGTCGGAGGACGCGTTCAAGGTCCGCGCCATGGCGCCGACGGCGAAGGTCGAGATCATGCGCGGCCACGGCCACCTCTCGCACGAGGAGGTGCCGGAGGCGGTGGCCGAGATCGTGCTCAAGTTCGCCCGGGACGTGGGCGCGATCACCGAGGCGGCGGATCAGCCGGCGGGGTGATCGCGTAGACAGCGGACGTGTGGTTGGACGGAAGACCTTCCCTTTCGAGAAGGTTTGATGGCAATCCGTCGACGGTGCCCCGCCGTCACTCTCGACGGCGGGCGCCGCGTCGCCTCACCCCTTCAGCTTGTCGATCGTCGCGTCGGGCACGCCGGCAAAGTTGTTCGACAGCAGGTACTTCGGGGCCTTCTGGATCCAGGTGTTGAGGTCGATCTCCTCGAACTTGCCGGCGTCCCAGGTCTGGATGATCTCGAGGTCCTCGTTGCCGACGTTCTTGATCGCGTGGCCGAAGCCCTGCGGGATGTAGGCGGCGTCGCCCGGGTTGAACTCGGCGACCTTGCCGCGGCCGCCCGAGCCGAACAGCGCCACCTGGCCCTTGCCCTTCAGGTAGTAGTGGAACTCGTTGGCGTTGACGTTCCAGTGCAGCTTGCGCATCGCGCCGGGCTTGATGACCATGCGGGCGCCCGACATCGTCTTGGAGATCGGCCACTCGTCGACGGAGGCGAGCTGGAACGTGCCGCCGTCGAAGTCGCGCACGGCGCGCGGATCGGTGGTCAGGCGGAACTTGTGCGTCGACTCGCGCGGCCACGGCGCGTCGAGCGCCTCGGAGACGGGGATGATCGGGCCGGACTGGATGTAAGTCTCGCCCTTCGGGAACGCATCGAAGGCGTCCTTCGGAATGCCGAAGTCGAGCGCCAGCATCTCCTTCGGCGTGACGTTGACCCAGTCGGTGATCGAGAACGTGCCGTGCTCGGAGAAGGCGCCGTTGTCGAACGACAGCAGGAAGTGGCAGGGCTTGTCGCCGATCGTCTGGATCGAGTGGCCGTGGCCCTTCGGGAAGAACCACAGGTCGCCGGGCTTGTAGTTGTTGATCTCGCTCGTGCCCTCCGGCGTCAGCACCACGGTCTGGCACTGGCCGTCGATGACGAAGGCCCATTCGGCGGCGATCGCGTGCCAGTGCAGCTCGCGCGAGGCGCCGGCATCGAGGAACATGTGCACCGCCGCGAGGCCCTTGGCGATCGGGAAGTGGTGGACGGTGGCTTCCTTGGCCCAGCCGCCGGAGGTCACCTTCGGCGCGGTGGCGTCCATCGCGTAGTGGAAGTCGGGCATCGCGCCGACGTCCTGCGGATTATGATAGGCGACCTTGGCGCCCGGCGGCAGCTCGACGGAGTTCCGCGCCGCGCCGCCCTCGCCCGGCTTGCCCTTGTCGGAGCCCGCGTAGGCCTCGCCTTCCGCACGCGCCGTGCTGGCGAGCGCCGCAAGGCCGCCGGCCCCGAGCGCCGCGCTGCCGAGAAATGAACGTCGATCCATTCTGATGGCCCTCCCGAATCGAGAGGGTCGATCCGCTCCCGACGTGTCGCGACCGTTGCGGCCGCAGTCTGACCGTCATGTTTGAGCGCAGGCGCACGGTGACGGAACGTCGGAAATGCCGACAACAGTGATCGGGTGGGCCGATAGGCGGCGCCCGCGGCGACCTTTCGACAGACGCAAGAAACGCCTCGCCAAGTGTCAACTTCGTGTTACACATAGGGTCATGACACTGGCGACGCTCGACGCCGAACTGCCTCCTGTTGCGCCGAAGGCCGGCGACGGGCGTCCGCATGCCGTCGTCATCGGCAGCGGCTTCGGCGGCCTGGCGGCTGCCGTGCGGCTCGGGGCGCGCGGCTATCGCGTCACCGTGCTGGAGAAGCGAGGCGTGCTCGGCGGCCGCGCGGCGGTCTACAGGCAGGACGGCTTCACCTTCGACGCCGGGCCGACCATCGTCACCGCGCCGTTCCTGTTCGAGGAGCTGTGGGCGCTGGCCGGCAAGCGCCTCGCCGACGACGTCGATCTGCGGCCGGTCACGCCGTTCTACGAGATCCGCTTCGAGACCGGCGAGGTCTTCCACTACACCGGCGATGCGGAGGCGATGCGCGCCGAGGTCGCGCGCTTCTCGCCCGGCGACGTCGCCGGCTACGAGCGCTTCATGGCGGCCTCCGAACAGATCTTCCGCATCGGGTTCGAGGAGCTCGGCGACGTGCCCTTCTCGTCATGGCGCGACATGGCGGCGATCGTGCCGGCGATGGTGAAGCTGCGGAGCCACCGCTCCGTCTACGGCTACGTGTCGAGCTTCATGAAGGACGAGCGGCTCCGCACGATCTTCTCGTTCCACCCGCTGCTCATCGGCGGCAACCCGTTCTCCGCCACCTCGATCTACTGCCTGATCTGCTTCCTCGAGCGCCGCTGGGGCGTGCATTTCGCGATGGGCGGCACCGGACGGCTGGTGACGGGGCTCGCCGGCCTGATCGAAGGGCAGGGCGGGGCGCTGCGCACCCGCGCCGCGGTCGACGAGATCCTTTTGGAGGAAGGCCGCGCGACCGGCGTGCGGCTCGCCGACGGGGAGACGATCGCCGCCGACATCGTCGTCTCCAATGCCGACTCGGCCACGACCTACCGCGAGCTTCTGCCGCGCGCGGCGCGCAAGCGTTGGACCGACAAGCGCCTCGACAAGGCGCGCTACTCGATGGGCCTCTTCGTCTGGTATTTTGGCACCAAGCGCCGATACGAGAACGTTGCACATCACACGATCGTGCTGGGGCCGCGCTATCGCGGCCTGCTCGACGACATCTTCACGCACAAGCACCTCGCCGACGACTTCTCGCTCTACCTGCATCGCCCCACCGCGACCGACCCGAGCCTCGCGCCCGACGGCTGCGACGCGTTCTACGTGCTCTCGCCCGTGCCGCACCTGCAGAGCGGCACCGACTGGGGGCTCGTCGCCGAGCGCTACCGCCGCGCGATCGCCGACAAGCTTGAGGCGACGCTGCTGCCGGGGCTCGCCGACAACGTCGTCACGTCACGCATGATGACGCCGCAGGATTTCGCCGACGATCTCTCGTCCCTCAACGGCGCCGCCTTCGGCCTCGAGCCGGTCTTGACGCAGAGCGCCTGGTTCCGCCCGCACAACGTCAGCGAGGAGGCCGACAACCTCTTCCTGGTCGGTGCCGGCACGCATCCCGGCGCCGGGCTTCCCGGCGTCCTCTCCTCCGCCCGCATCCTCGACAAGGTCGTCCCGCATGCCACGACTTTTTCCTGAGGCGATGATCCTTGCGCGCGAGGATCGCGCGGCGTGCCGCGCGCTGTTGCGCACGGGCTCGCGCACCTTCTTCGCCGCCTCGCACCTGCTGCCGCAGCGCGTGCGCGAGCCGGCCACCGCGCTCTACGCCTTCTGTCGCCTTGCCGACGATGCCGTCGACCTCGATGCGGGGGAGGACCGCAGCCGCCGCGCGGTGCTGCGCCGGCTCGAGGATCGTCTCGATCGCGCCTATCGCGGCACGCCGCTGCCGCTGCCGGCCGACCGCGCCTTTGCCGAGACGGTGGCGCGCTTCGACATCCCGCGCGCCATCCCCGCCGCGCTGCTCGAAGGTCTCGCGTGGGACGCCGAAGGCCGGCGCTACGCGACGCTCGCCGACCTGCACGCCTACGCCGCCCGCGTCGCCGGCACGGTCGGCGTGATGATGGCGCTCGTCATGGGCGTGCGCGAGCCGGCGGCGCTGGCGCGCGCCTGCGACCTCGGCGCCGCGATGCAGCTCACCAACATCGCCCGCGACATCGGCGAGGACGCGCGGGCCGGGCGGCTCTACCTGCCGCTGGAATGGCTGGCGGAGGCCGGCATCGATGCCGACGCCTTCCTCGCCGATCCAAGCTTCACGCCGGCGCTGGGCGGCGTGGCGGCGCGGCTTCTCGCCGTAGCCTCGCGGCTCTATCGCGCGGGTGTGGCGGGCATCGCCGCGCTGCCGCTCTCCTGCCGCACCGGCATCCGTGCCGCCGGTCTGCTCTACGCCGAGATCGGGCGCGAGGTGGCGCGGCGCGGCTGCGATTCGGTGAGCGCCCGCGCGGTGGTGCCCGGCGCGCGCAAGCTCGCCCTGCTGGCTCGCGCGGCGACGCCGGCGCGCCGGTCCGCCGATTACGGGACGTGGCCGCTGATCGAGGAGGCGCGCTTTCTCATCGAGGCGGTGACGCCGCATCCGCGGCCGGCGAAGCGGCCTTACGGAGAGCAGGTGCTCTGGGCGCTCGATCTGTTGCAGCAGGTCGAGCGGCGCAGGGGCGAGCAAGGCCTCATGGGAGGCGCGCCATGGGCGGCCGGGGTGGACTGATCGAGATCGTGCTCGTCTTCGCCGCCGTGCTCGGCTGGGGCGTGATCGAGCTGCGGGCGACGCGGATCGACCGCAAGAAGGCGGACCGCAAGGACGACGCCGAGCGGTAGCGCCTCGTCACCCCCACCGCGGCATGCGGAAGGGCACCATGAAGCGCACCGCCGGGTTTACGAGGCGCGGCAGGGACAGGGTCTCGTGCACGCCGTTCATCTCGCGCCCGTCGATGCGGGCGGAAATCTCCGAGCGCGAATAGAACGGTGCGTTCTCCAACGACCTGCGGACCTGCGGCGTGCCGCCGGCCTCGCAGGGCACGGCGCGCGCGATGCCCCAGGCCGTCGTCGGCAGCGCGCGGTAGGGAACCGGCGCGATCGGCGTCACGCCGCCATCGGCGATCGCCAGCGCCAGCCCGCGCTCCGCACCGCTTTTCTCGACGACGTCGTAGAAGATGCGCGCGCCGTCGCCGGCATCGAACCGCGTCCAGGTCCAGGAGCGGAAGCCGGCTTCCAGCGGCTCGTCGCCCTCGTTGGTGTCGAAATAGCCGCTGCCGCGCCAACGGAGCGCCGGCGCGTCGAAGCGCACCTCGACGTCGCTGAGCGGCGCCAGCGGCTGCCAGCGGTGGCGGCCGGCCGCGTCCAGCATGAAGCCGGTCGGGTTCAGGCCGCGCGGGCGCACCACGATCTCGCCGCGCAGCTTGCCGGGGATCGGCACCGTGGTCTCGTCGATGGTGATCGTCAGCGCCGCGCCGTCCCAGCGCATCGCGCTCGGGCCGATCCTCAGGGACGCGGCATCGCGAGCGAGCGCGCCGCGTCCGCGCTCGGTCATCGCCCAGCGCGCCGGCTTGCCGTAGAGCGCGACGTTCATCGCGACGTGGTTCTCGGGGTCGCCGCGGCCGCGCCGACGCGCCAGCGCGTACCACGGCGAGAAGACGCTGCCGATGAAGGCGATGATGGTGAGCGCGTGCGCGCCGTCGTCGCTCAGGGCGTCGACGTACCACCACGCGTAGCCGTTCTCGCGAACCACGATGTCGAAGCGCGGGCCGGGCTGCGCCTCGAAAAATCCGCCCGAAGCGCCGCCGCCGCCAGCCGGCCCGACATCGCGGCCATCGGCACCCCCGGTCCCGGATGCGCGCTGCCCCCCGCGAGATAGAGCCCCGGCACCTTGGTCCGCGCCCCCGCGCGCTGGAACGACGCCTGCCAGCCGTGCGACGCCGGGCCGTAGAGCGCGCCCCCCGTTGCCGGAAACAGCGCCTCGAACCCCGCCGGATCCGTCACCACCTGCGCCCGGCCCTCGATCGTCAGGCCGCAGCGTGCGAGCAGGGCGTGCATTCTGTCCTCGCATCGCGAGATCTCCTGTGGCGGAAAGGGCCGGGCGTCGCCGGCGGCCGGTGCGTTGACGAGGCAGAGCAGGCGCTCCGGTTTGGTCCCCGACGAGTCGGCGTCGTCGCGATCCTGCGCGCAGACGTAGACGGTGGGCTCGTCGGGGATCGCGTCGCGCCGCAGGATCGCGTCGAACTCGGCGGTATAGTCGCGCGAGAAGAAGACGTTGTGGCGCACCAGCGGAAAGCCTCGCGGCGTCGCGTGCATCGCGAAGGTGACGGCGGAGAGCGAGCGGTCGCCGCGCGCGATGCGCGGCGCGGCATCGGCGAGCGAACGGCCGAAGAGCCCGGCCGTCAGCGCCGCGACGTCGGCGTTGAGCACGACGGCGTCGCAGGCGAGCCGCTCGCCCGAGGCCAGCGTCACGCCGGCGACGGCGCCGCCGGCCGCATCGATTGCGGCGACATGGGCACCGTAGCGCAGCGTCGCGCCCTTGGCGGCTGCGAGGCCGGCCACCGCCTGCGCCAGCGCGTGCATGCCGCCCTTCGGATACCAGACGCCGGCGCGCTCGACATGCGCGACCAGCATCAACGTGGCCGGCGCCAGGAACGGCGACGAGCCGCAATAGGTCGCGTAACGGCCGAAGAGCTGGCGCAGGCGCGGGTCGGAAAAGTGCTCGCCGAGCGCCTGCCACAGGATGTTGAAGGGGCTGATCCTGCGCAGGCCCCCGAGCCCGGTGAGCCCGTAGGAGGCGACGAGCTGGTCGAGCCGCGGCCGCTGCGCGCGGATGAAGCGCTGGTCCAGCGTCTCGAACATCTCCTGCGCCCGCCGCGCGAAGGCGCGGTAGCCGTCCGCCTCGCGCTTGCCGGCGAAGGCGGCGATCGCCGCGCACGAGCGGTCGAGGTCGGCGAAGAGATCGAGCCGCTCGTCGGCGCCCCAGGCATGGCGGGCGAGGATCGTGGCGGGCGCCAGCGCGATATGCGCGTCGAGCGATGTGCCGGCGTCGGCGAACAGCTCGTCGAACACCCAGCGCATGGTGAGCACGGTCGGCCCGGCGTCGATGGCCGCGCCGTCGACCGCGAGCTGGCGCATCTTGCCGCCCGGCGTCGCCGCGCGTTCCAGCACGGTGACGTCGTGCCCCTGGCGCGCAAGGTCGAGCGCGGCGGCGAGCCCGCCGATGCCGGCGCCTACGACGATGATCCTCATGCCTTACCCGCGCGGATCCGCGACCGCCCATGATCTCAACACTCTGGCCGTGCCATCGGCCGTCAATTTGACTTGACACATCCTGCCGACAACGTAGCCTGACAAATGGGGACGGGGCGCGTCAATCGGAGGCTGCCATGCAGACGGCAGAACGTATCGAGCAAGCCTTGCTGACGACCCTCGACACGGTCGCCGTGCCCTCCTGCCCGCCGCGCCTCATCGCGGCGATGCGTCACGCCGTCTTTCCCGGCGGCGCCCGCGTGCGGCCGCGGCTCACGCTCGCCGTCGCCCAGGCCTGCGGCGAGGACGACCCTTCCGTCACCGACGCCGCCGCGTGCGCGATCGAGCTGATGCATTGCGCCTCGCTCGTGCACGACGACCTGCCGTGCTTCGACGATGCCGAGACGCGGCGCGGCAAGCCGTCCGTCCACAAGGCGTTCGGCGAGCCGCTCGCGGTGCTCGCCGGCGACGCGCTGATCCTTCTGTCGTTCCAGGCGATCGGCCTTTTGGCGCATGCGCCGCAGCGTCTCGCGCTGCTGGTGATGACGCTCTCGCGTGCCACCGGCGCGCCGGCCGGCATCATTGCCGGCCAGGCCTGGGAATGCGAGCCGCGCATCGACCTGCGCCACTATCATCGCGCCAAGACGGGCGCGCTGTTCGGCGCCGCGGCCATCGCCGGCGCTGCGGCGGCGGGCGTCGAGGCGGAGCCCTGGCGCGATCTCGGCGAGACGCTGGGCGAGGCCTACCAGGCCGCCGACGATATCGGCGACGCGTTTTCGAATCCCGAGGAATGCGGCAAGCCGACCGGCCGCGACGCGGCGCTCGGCCGGCCCAACGCCGTCGCCGAGCTCGGGCTCGACGGCGCCGTGCGCCGCCTCGACGACCTCGTGCAGCACGCAGTCGGCTCGATCCCGCCGTGCCGCGGCGCGGCGGCGATGCGGGCGCTCGTGCATCACGAGGCGCGCCGGCTGCTGCCCAAAAGCCTCGCCACCCGCACCAACGCGTGAGGCGTCCTCGTGTCGAACGCAGCCTCCCGCTCCGATCGCGGACGTCCCAACCTTCGTAGCCGCTGGTTCGAGGCCCGCAACCGCATGCTCGGCCAGCCGGGCTTCCAACGTTGGGCCTCCACCTTTCCCCTGACGCGGCCGATCGCCCACGGGCGCGCCTCCAGCCTCTTCGATCTCTGCGCCGGCTTCGTCTACTCGCAGATCCTCTTCGCCTGCGTCGAGCTGAAGCTCCTCGAGAAGCTTGCGCACGGCCCGCTCACCGCCGAGACACTGGCCGCGCAGTGCGACCTGTCGCCCGAGGCGATGAAGCGGCTGCTCGATGCCGCCGTCGCGCTGCAGCTCGCCGAGAAGCACGGCGAGGGCTACGGCCTCGGCGTGCACGGCGCCGCCTTCCTCGGCAATCCCGCCGTCGGCGCGATGATCGCGCACCACGCCATGCTCTACCGCGACCTCGCCGATCCCGTTGCGCTGCTCAAGGGCGGAAAGCCGGACACCGAGCTCGCGAAGTTCTGGCCGTACGCCGTCGCGGAGGATGCCGCTTCGCTCGATGCGGACGCGGTCGGCCCCTACAGCCAGCTGATGTCGACCTCGCTGTCGCTGCTCGCCGACGACGTGCTCGATGCCTATCCCTTCGTCGACCACGCCTGCCTGCTCGACATCGGCGGCGGCGGCGGCGATTTCCTCGTCGCGGCGGCCAATAGGCGGCCCGACCTGCGGGTCATCCTGTTCGACCTGCCGGCGGTGGCCGCGCGCGCCGAAGCGAAGTTCGAGCGCGAACGGTTGAGCGGCCGCGCCACGGCGATCGGCGGCGACTTCAAGCGCGATCCCCTGCCCGAGGGCGCCGACCTGATATCGCTCGTTCGCGTCGCGCACGACCTCGACGATGCCGATCTCGATGCGCTGCTCGCCAAGATCGTCGCGGCGCTGCCGCCGGGCGGCATCCTACTTTTGGCGGAGCCGCTGGCCGAGGTGCCGGGCGCCGAGCACGTCGGCGCGTACTTCTCGATGTACCTTCTCGCAATGCAGCGCGGTCGCCCTCGCTCGGAAGCCGAGCTGACCAAACGCCTTTACGCCGCCGGCTTCGCCCGCGTGCGCTGCGTCGCAACAGCGCGTCCGATGCTGACGAGCCTGCTCGTCGCTCAAAAAAGCGCTGGAATCCGCAATCGCGCAGTTAGGCGCGATTGACAACGTAAAGTGTCAGCTTAGACTGACACTAAGAAAGACGCTTCGACCGACGAAGACGCTTTCGCCCACGGCGGGGACGCGACTGTGCAGACCAACGCCATCGTCTTGACAGAGCCCAGATGCATCGCCCCGCGCGAGCTCGCGCTGGTCGACGCCGGCCCGGACGACGTCACGGTTGCGGTCGCCTGGAGCGCGATCTCGAGCGGCACGGAGCGTTTGCTCTATACCGGCCGCATGCCCGCCTTTCCCGGCATGGGCTACCCGCTCGTTCCCGGCTACGAAGCCGTCGGGCGCATCGTCGCCGCCGACGCGGCCGGCACCTTCCAGGCCGGCGATACCGTCTTCGTGCCGGGCTCCACCGCCTTCAAGGGCGCGCGCGGCCTGTTCGGCGCCAGCGCTTCCCACCTCGTGGTGCCGGCGGCCCGCGTCGCGAAGCTCGAGCCTGCGCTAGGCGAGCGCGGCGTGCTGCTGGCGCTCGCCGCCACCGCCGCCCACACGCTCGGCAAAAATGCCGAGCCGCGCTTCCCCGAGCTCATCGTCGGGCATGGCGCGCTTGGCCGTCTCCTCGCCCGTCTCGTCATCGCGCTCGGCGGCACGCCGCCGACGGTGTGGGAATGCGATCCCGCGCGCCACGCCGGCGCCGAAGGCTACGAGGTCGTCGACCCCGCGCGGGACGGCCGCCGCGACTATCGCGCCATCACCGACGTCAGCGGCGATCCCGCGGTGCTCGACACGCTCGTGTCGCACCTCGCGCCCGGCGGCGAGATCTGCCTCGCCGGCTTCTACGCCGAGCCCGTGTCGTTTGCCTTCCCACCGGCCTTCATGCGCGAGGCGCGGCTGAGAATCGCCGCGCAATGGCAGCGCGAGGACCTCGACCTCGTACGCTCGCTCGCGCAATCGGGCGCCCTGTCGCTCGACGGGCTCATTACCCACAGGGCCGCTGCGTCCGACGCCGGCGAGGCCTACGCGACCGCCTTCGGCGATCGCGACTGCCTCAAGATGGTCCTCGACTGGAGAGCTTCGGCATGAACGCTGTGACGCCGATCAGCATGAAGGACGCGCTCCGCGCGGAAGCCGCCATCGAGCCCGATGCCGTGCATCTCGGCGACCCGGACGCGCCCGCGAAGAAAGAGACGCAGATCATCGCGATCTACGGCAAGGGCGGTATCGGCAAGAGCTTCACGCTCGCCAACCTCTCCTACATGATGGCGCAGCAGGGCAAGAAGGTTCTGCTCATCGGCTGCGATCCGAAGAGCGACACGACCTCGCTGCTGTTCGGCGGCAAGGCCTGCCCAACGATCATCGAGACGTCGGCCAAGATGAAGGCGGCCGGCGCCGAGATCTCGATCTCCGACGTCTGCTTCAAGCGCGACGGCGTCTTCGCCATGGAGCTCGGCGGACCCGAGGTCGGGCGCGGCTGCGGCGGCCGCGGCATCATCCACGGCTTCGAGACGCTCGAGAAGCTCGGCTTCCACGAGTGGGGCTTCGACTTCGTCCTGCTCGACTTCCTCGGCGACGTGGTGTGCGGCGGCTTCGGCCTGCCGATCGCCCGCGACATGTGCCAAAAGGTCATCGTCGTCGCCTCGAACGACCTGCAGTCGCTCTACGTCGCCAACAACGTCTGCTCGGCGGTCGAATACTTCCGCAAGCTCGGCGGCAACGTCGGCGTCGCCGGCATGGTGATCAACAAGGACGACCACAGCGGCGAGGCGCAGGCCTTTGCGGAGAACGCCGGGATCCCCGTGCTGGCGGCGATTCCCGCCGACGAGGACATCCGCAAGAAGAGCGCGAACTACGAGATCATCGGCACGCCCGGCAACCGCTGGGGCGCGCTCTTCGAGGAGCTGGCGCAGAACGTCGCCGACGCGCCGCCGGTGCGGCCGAAGCCGCTGACGCAGGACGGCCTGCTCGAACTGTTCTCCGGCGACACGGTCGGACGCGACGTCGTCCTCGTGCCGGCCACGATGCAGGACATGTGCGGCCGCGCCGACATCACCAAGCCGACGCTCGAAGTCGTCTACGATACGGTTTGATGTCCATGGATTACGACGCGCCCCTCCCCGAAGACGTGACGATGTCGGAAGCCGGCGAGCCGGTTGCCGCTTCGGGCTCGGGCTGCCATGGCGGCAAGGCGGAGATGCGCGCGGCGGCCGAGAAGGCCGGCAAGTCCGAGGTGCTGGCGCGATATGCGGCCGACTATCCGCAAGGCCCGCACGACCAGCCGCAGAGCATGTGCCCGGCCTTCGGCTCGCTGCGCGTCGGGCTTCGCATGAAGCGCACCGCCACCGTGCTGTCGGGCTCGGCCTGCTGCGTCTACGGCCTCACCTTCACCTCGCATTTCTACGGCGCGCGGCGCTCGGTCGGCTACGTCCCGTTCAATTCCGAGACGCTGGTCACGGGCAAGCTCTTCGAGGACATCCGCGACGCCGTCCACAAGCTCGCCGACCCCGCGCTCTACGATGCGATCGTCGTCACCAATCTCTGCGTGCCGACGGCCTCCGGCGTGCCGCTGCGGCTGCTGCCCAAGGCGATCAACGGCGTGCGCATCATCGGCATCGACGTGCCGGGCTTCGGCATCCCGACGCATGCCGAGGCCAAGGACGTGCTCGCCGGCGCGATGCTGGCCTATGCGCGGGAAGAGGCGATGGCCGGCCCCGTCGCCGCGCCAGAGAAGGGCCGCAGCGAGCGGCCGTCGATCGCCCTCGTCGGCGAGATGTTCCCGGCCGACCCCGTCGGCATCGGCGCGCTGCTCGAGCCGCTCGGCCTCGCCGCCGGCCCGGTCGTGCCGACGCGCGAGTGGCGCGAGCTCTATGCGGCGCTGGACTGCACGGCGGTCGCGGCGATCCACCCCTTCTACAAGGCCTCGCTGCGCGAGTTCGCGGCGGCCGGCCGGCCGATCGTCGGCTCCGGCCCCGTCGGCGTCGACGGCACCGCGGCCTGGCTCGACGCGATCGGCCGCACCTGCGGCGTCGCGCAGGAGCGCATCGACGCCGCGAAGAACCGCTTCCTGCCGGCGATCGCCGGGGCGCTGGCCGCCAAGCCGATCAAGGGCCGCATCACGCTCTCGGGCTACGAGGGCTCGGAGCTGCTGGTGGCGCGCCTGCTCGTCGAGAGCGGCGCCGACGTCTGCTACGTCGGCACGGCCTGCCCGCGCACGCCCTGGTCGGAAGCCGACCGCGAGTGGCTCGACGCCCGCGGCATCCCCGTCACCTACCGCGCCTCGCTCGAGCAGGACCTCGCCGCGATGGAGGCCTTCGAGCCCGATCTCGCGATCGGCACGACGCCGGTTGTGCAGAAGGCCAAGGCGCGGGGCATCCCGGCGCTCTACTTCACCAACCTCATCTCGGCGCGGCCGCTGTTCGGCATGATGGGCGCCGGCTCGCTCGCCGAGGTCGTCAACGCCGCCATCGCCTCCAAGCCGCGCTTCGACGCGATGAAGGCCTTCTTCGAGGGCGTCGGCACCGGTCACGCCGCCGGCGTATGGGAAGGCGTGCCGGTCGACCGGCCGGAGTTCCGCGAGAAGTACAAGAAGGCGCTCGACATCAAGGCCAAGCAGCGCGCGGCCGAGACCCAGGATCTGGGAGGGCCGCACTGATGCTGGTCCTCGATCACGATAGGGCAGGGGGCTACTGGGGCGCGGTCTACGCGTTCACGGCCATCAAGGGCCTGCAGGTCGTCATCGACGGCCCGGTCGGCTGCGAGAACCTGCCGGTTACCGCGGTGCTGCATTACACCGATGGCTTGCCGCCGCACGAGCTGCCGATCGTCGTCACTGGGCTCGCCGAGGAGGAGCTCGGCAAGACCGGCACCGAGGGCGCGATGCGCCGCGCCAACGCCGTGCTCGACCCGACGCAGCCGTCGGTCGTCGTCACCGGCTCGATCGCCGAGATGATCGGCGGCGGCGTGACGCCCGAGGGCACCAACATCAAGCGCTTCCTGCCGCGTACCATCGACGAGGACCAGTGGCAGTCGGCCGATCGCGCGATCAACTGGCTGTGGACCGAGTTCGGGCCGAAGAAGGTCGCCGCCGCGAAGCCGCGCGCCGAGGGCGCCAAGCCGCGCGTCAACCTCATCGGGCCGATCTACGGCACCTTCAACATGGCCTCCGACCTCGCCGAGATCCGTCGCCTCGTCGAAGGCGTGGGCTGCGAAGTCAACATGACCTTCCCGCTCGGCAGCCACATCGCTGACGTGGGCAAGCTCGCGCAGGCCGACGTCAACATCTGCCTCTACCGCGAGTTCGGGCGGCTGCTCTGCGAGCAGATCGACCGGCCCTACCTGCAGGCGCCGATCGGCCTGCACTCGACGACCAAGTTCCTGCGCACGCTCGGCGAGCTGACCGGGCTCGACCCCGAGCCGTTCATCGAGCGCGAGAAGCACACGACCATCAAGCCGCTTTGGGACCTGTGGCGCTCGGTAACGCAGGACTTCTTCGGCACCGCCTCGTTCGCCGTCGTCGCGACCGAGACCTATGCCCGCGGCGTCCGCCACTTCCTCGAGGACGAGCTCGGCCTGCCGTGCACCTTCGCGATCGGCCGCAAGCCCGGCGCCAAGACCGACAACGAGACGGTGCGCGAGCTGTGCAGGACGAAGCCGCCGCTGGTCATGTTCGGCTCCTACAACGAGCGCATGTATCTCGCCGAGTGCGGCGGGCGGGCGACCTACATCCCGCTCTCCTTCCCCGGCGCGATCATCCGCCGCCACACCGGCACGCCGGTGATGGGCTACTCGGGCGCGACCTGGCTCGTGCAGGAGGTGGCGAACGCGCTGTTCGACGCGCTCTTCCACATCCTGCCGCTCGCCACCGCGATGGACAAGGTCGCCGCGACGCCGTCGCGCCTCGCCGGGCGCAGCACCGAGCTCGACTGGGACGACGACGCCCGCGCGGCGCTCGAGACGCTCGTCGAGGCCCAGCCGGTGTTGGTGCGCATCTCCGCCGCCAAGCGTCTGCGCGACGCGGCCGAGAGTGTCGCGCAGGAGCGCGGCGAGAGCCGCGTCACCACCGATCACATCGAGCACTCGGCCAAGGCTTTCGCGGGAGCGCCCGCATGACCCCGATCTGCAACGCACCAGGAGGATCGCAATGACTGTTCGTCACCTCGCCGCGCCAACCGGCCCCGCCCGCGACTGGGACGGCGTCCAGTTCAAGACGATCTACGCGCTCTCCTTCGCGATCTACCTGCCGATCGCGATGATGGCGCGGCTGTTCCCCGCCTACTGGCGGAGCGAGACGCCGCACCGGTCCGTCCTTGCCGACGCCTGCGCCGGCGCCGGCACCACGGCGCAGCTGGCCTTCTGGGGCTAGTTCGGCGTCGAACGAATTCGTCCGGGTCCCCGGGCGCATAAGCCGTCGCTGCGGTACGCCGCCGCGACGATCCCGCCGCCAGGAACTGTGCGGTAACGGCCGCAAGGCCAACAGAAAGGAGGGTAGCATGGCTGATGTCCCGGGACGCGACGTCTCAATATCGGGCATGACCGAGCCAGAGGCTCGGGAATTCCACCAGATCTTCATGACGAGTTTCCTCGCCTTCACGGCGGTGGCGGTCGTCGCGCATGTTCTGGTCTACATCTGGCGCCCGTGGCTGCCGTCGACGCCGGCAGGCTACAAGACCGGGATGGACTTGCTCCATCACGCCTTCACCGCGCTCACGTAAGGAGAACGGACATGTGGCGTGTTTGGCTGCTCTTTGATCCCCGCAGGACGCTTATCGCTCTGTTCACGTTCCTGTTCGGGCTGGCGCTCCTGATCCACTTCATCCTGCTCTCGACCGACCGCTTCAATTGGCTCGAAGGAGCCCATTCGAAGACGGCCTCGGCCGCGACCGAGATGTCGCCGGTGCCCTCGCCCGCCAAGTAGGCGGACAAGGGAGCACTTGAAGGGTCACACGACGATCGATGGCGGCGCCGGTCTTCCGGGCCGGGCCGCCCTCGATAACGACAGACGGTGACGCGCGGGAGGTTTCTGATCATGGCGATGCTATCTTTCGAGCGAAAATACCGTGTCCCCGGTGGTACGCTCATTGGCGGCGAGCTCTTCGACTTCTGGGTCGGACCGTTCTTCGTCGGCTTCTTCGGGGTTACGACGATCTTCTTTTCCTTCGTCGGCACGGCGCTCATCATCTACGGCGCCGCGCTCGGACCGACCTGGAACGTCTGGCAGATCTCGATCGCGCCACCCGACATCTCCTACGGCCTGGCGCTCGCGCCGCTGAAGGAAGGCGGGCTGTGGCAGCTCATCACCATCTGCGCGATCGGCGCCTTCGGCTCCTGGGCGCTCCGCGAGGTCGAGATCTGCCGCAAGCTCGGCATCGGCCTGCACGTGCCGTTCGCCTTCGCGGTCGCGATCTTCGCCTACGTGTCGTTGGAGGTCATACGACCGATCCTGCTCGGCGCCTGGGGCTTCGGCTTCCCCTACGGGATCCTGTCGCACCTCGATTGGGTGTCGAACACCGGCTACCAGTACCTCCACTTCCACTACAATCCCGCGCACATGCTGGCGATCACCTTCTTCTTCGCCACCACGCTCGCGCTGTCGCTGCACGGCTCGCTGGTCCTCTCCGCGACCAACCCGCAGAAGGGCCAGCGCGTGAAGACGCCGGAGCACGAGAACACGGTGTTCCGCGACTACATCGGATGGTCGATCGGCACGATCGGCATCCACCGCCTCGGCCTGTTCCTGGCGCTGTCGGCGGGCTTCTGGAGTGCCGTCTGCATCATCATCTCCGGGCCGTTCTGGTCGAAGGGCTGGCCGGAATGGTGGAACTGGTGGCTTAACCTGCCGATCTGGCGCTGAGGAGAGCGACATGCCTGAGTACCAGAATATCTTCACCCAGGTTCAGGTCCGCGGCCCGCTCTACGAGGGCATCCCGCTGAGCCCCGTCGAGAACCGCGATCGCCTCGGCAAGCCGTTCTTCAGCTACTGGGCCGGCGTCATCGGCGACGCGCAGGTCGGGCCGGTCTACCTCGGCTTCCTCGGCACCGCCTCGATCATCTGCGGCGTGCTCGCCTTCGAGATCATCGGCCTCAACATGTGGGCCTCGGTGAACTGGAACCCGGTCCAGTTCATCCGCCAGCTCTTCTGGCTCAAGCTCGAGCCGCCGCCGGCCTCGGCAGGCCTCTGCATGATCTGCCCGCTCGACCAGGGCGGCTGGTGGCAGATCGCCGGCTTCTTCCTCACGACCTCCGTGCTGCTCTGGTGGCTGCGCATCTATCGCCGCGCGCAGGCGCTCGGCATGGGCACGCACGCCGCGTGGGCGTTTCTCTCGGCGATCTGGCTGTTCCTGGTGCTCGGCTTCATCCGGCCGCTGCTGATGGGCAACTGGGGCGAGGCGGTGCCCTTCGGCATCTTCCCGCATCTCGACTGGACCGCGGCCTTCTCGCTGCGCTACGGCAACCTCTTCTACAACCCCTTCCACATGCTCTCGATCGCCTTCCTCTACGGATCGACGCTGCTCTTCGCCATGCACGGCGCGACGATCCTCGCGGTCTCCCGCCTCGGCGGCGAGCGCGAGATCGAGCAGATCGTCGACCGCGGCACGGCCTCGGAGCGCGCGGCGCTGTTCTGGCGCTGGACGATGGGCTTCAACGCCACGATGGAATCGATCCATCGCTGGGCGTGGTGGTTCGCGGTGCTCACCCCGCTCGTCGGCGGCATCGGCATCCTGCTCACCGGCACGGCGGTCGACAACTGGTACCTCTGGGCGGTCAAGCACGGTGTGGCGCCACACTACCCGCAGGTCGGCCCGGTGGTGGTCGACCCGGCGTTGAAAGCGGGAGTGCAGTGAGATGAAAAAGCTCGGAATCGGCACGATCATCGGTCTCACCGTCGTCGCCGTCGCCTTCGTCTTCGTCGTCTTCGGCACCTTCCAGGCGCCGCGGACGGAGAGCATCCAGCACGGCTATCGCGGCACGGGCATGGATCTCGTCTACCACCGCGCCGAGATCACCGCGGCGGAAGCCTCCAACAAGGTGCCGGCCATCATCCCGGCGTCCTCGCCGGTCGGCACCAAGTCGTCGACGGTCTACAAGAACCTCAAGGTGCTGGGCGACGTCGACGTCGCCGAGTTCGGCCGCATCATGGCCTCGATGGCGGCTTGGGTCGCGCCGACGCAAAGCTGCGCCTACTGCCACGGCGCCAACGGCAACTTCGCGTCCGACGACCTCTACACCAAGCGCGTCGCCCGCCGCATGCTGCAGATGACGCGCCACATCAACGTCGACTGGAAGGACCACGTCGGCCAGACCGGCGTCGTCTGCTACACCTGCCATCGCGGCCAGCCGGTGCCGAGCTACGTTTGGTTCGACACCAGGTCGTCGCCGAACTCGCGCTTCGGCACGGTGTCGGTGGCGGCCGCCGACAGCTCGCTGCCGGAGAACCCGTACACGCCGTTCCTCGCCAACGCGGCCAACATCCGCGTCAACTCCAGCGCGGCGCTGCCGACGGGCGAGAACAAGCAGGGCATCCAGTCGGCCGAGTACACCTACTCGCTGATGATGGCCTTCTCGAACGCGCTCGGCGTCAACTGCACCTTCTGCCACAACTCGCGCGCCTTCGCGTCGTGGGCGCAGAGCTCGCCGCAGCGGGTCACCGCCTGGTACGGCATTCGGATGGCACGCGACATCAACATCAACTACCTCGGGAGCCTGCACGACACGTTCCCGAAGTACCGGCTCGGGCCTGAGGGCGACGTCGCCAAGGTGAACTGCATGACCTGCCACCAGGGCGCCTACAAGCCGCTGCTCGGCGCCAAGATCGCCGAGAAGTTCCAGGAGCTGGAAACCACGGCGGACGCCTCGAGCGCTGGCGCCGGCACGCCGGCACCGGCGGCGGCCCCTGCGCCTGCCGCCCCTGCGCCCGCCCCTGCGGCACCCGCCGCGCCGGAGCCGGGCAAGTAGCAGGACAAGCACGTCGCAAGCAGGGCCTCGGTCGTTTGACCGGGGCCCTTCTTGCGTGTGCTTTACGGCTCCGCCCGCGCCGCGTATCCGTCACCGGCTGCACGCCGGCCGGAGCCCAATGACCCTCACCCACATCGACGACGCGTCTTCCTCCACCACGTCTTCCTCCACCGAGCCCGCCGGCGGCTTCGCCGGCCGCCTGCGCGACGAGACGGCGGCCGTGCATCGCGAGGCCGAACGGGCCGGGGTCATCGCCGATCTCATCCGCAACCGCGCGACGCGGGACAGCTACGTGCTGTTCCTGCGCAGCCTCGTCCCCGCCTATGCCGCGCTCGAGGCCGCGTTGGCGCAGGCCCCCGACTCGCCGCTCGTCGCGGCCTTCGCGGCGCCCGGCCTCGCCCGCCTGCCGGCATTGACGCGCGACCTCGCCGCGCTCGCAGGCCCTGACTGGGCGACCCGCTGCGCCGTGTTGCCGCAGGCCGCGGCCTACGGTGCCGCCATCGCCGATGCCCGCGACGATGTCCCGGCGCTCGCGGCGCATGCCTATGCGAGATATCTCGGCGACCTCAGCGGCGGGCAGATCCTGAAGCCCGTCCTCGCGCGCAACCTCGGCCTCGGGCCGGAGGCGCTCGGCTTCTACGACTTCCCGGCACTCGCCGATCCCGCCGAGACCAGACTCGCGATGCGCGCGGCGCTCGACACGGTGCCCGTCGCGTCCGCGACGGCGGACCGGATCGTCGCCGAGGCGATCGCCGCCTTCCGCCACAACATCGCGGTGTCCGAGGCCGTGCAGCGCGCGGTCGCCGGCTGATGGCGCGCGATCCCTACGGCCAGGAGATCGGCGAGCCGCTCGCCGGCTGGACGCCGCCGCCGCCGCCGCCGCGCGAGGCGATCGTCGGGCGCTACTGCCGCCTCGAGCCGCTCGATGCCGTCCGCCACGGCGCCGACCTCTTTTCGGCCTATGCCGCGGCGCCCGACGCGCGCGACTGGACCTACCTGCCGCTCGAGCGCCCCGCCGACGTCGACGGCCTGCGCGCGCTCGTCGCGGCGCAGGCGCTATCGCGCGACCCCCTGCATTTCGCGGTCGTCGACGGCGCCGGCGGCCGCGCCGTCGGCATGGCGGCGCTGATGCGGATCGATCCCGGCAACGGCGTCATCGAGGTCGGGCACATCAACTTCGCGCCCGCGCTCAAGCGGACGCGGGCCGGCACGGAAGCGATCTTCCTGTTCATGCGCCGCGCCTTTGCGCTCGGCTACCGCCGCTTCGAGTGGAAGTGCGACAGCCTCAACGCGCCCTCGCGCCGCGCCGCGCTGCGCTACGGCTTCACCTTCGAGGGCATCTTTCGGCAGGCCGTCGTCACAAAAGGCCGCAACCGCGACACCGCCTGGTACGCCATCATCGATCGCGACTGGCCGCGCATCGCCGGCGCCTTCGAGGCGTGGCTCGCGCCGGAGAACTTCGATGAGGCCGGGGTGCAGCGGCGGCCGCTGGCGGCGCAGGCCGCCGGGTCTCGTTAAAGTCGGCCAGCTCTAGAGATGCCGCCGCTTTATGCCGGCATCGAAGGCGATGCGGCAGAGCGTGGTGAGGGCGGCGCGGTTCTGCTTCATGCAGGCGACGAGCCCATCCTCGTCCGGATAGACGCCGCTGCACAGGCGCATCGCGTCCGCCGTGCACGCCACCTTCTCGGCATTGGTGATGTGATACTTGTCGCGACCTCGTCGGCCGACGCCGAGCCCGACGCGATCAGCGAGACGAGGCCGACCGCCGCCATCGTTCGCCGCATGAGCAACCCGATCTCGAAGCCTAACCTACGCCTTTCGTAGAAGACGATGGGTGCAAGTCCCACCTGTTCCTGCGGGCATGGTTACCCCTTCGTCGGCTGAGCCGTTCGCAACGCAACGATTTGGCGCGGCAGACGGCCGCGCAAGCCCGTCCGTCACGCCCTTGATGCGCGGCCGGCTCCCCAGAGAGCTGGCCTTGCCGGCCGCGTGCTCTCGGGTATGCTCTGCGGGACATGTCCCCCCTTCATCCCGGCCCATCATCCCGCTTGTCCCGCCGCACGGTCCTGGCCGGCGCAGCCGCGCTCGCGGCCGTGCCGCTGGCGGCGGCCCGCGCGGCCGCTCCGTTCCGTGTCGGCCTGCTCGCCTTCGGGACGGGCGACTGGGAGATGAAGACGATCACCGATCATGGGCTCGACACGGCGGCGGGTCTCAAGGTGCAGGCGGTGCCGCTCGCCACCAACGATGCCGCGCGCATCGCCTTCCTGTCGGGCTCCGTCGACGCCATCATCTCGGACCTCCTGTTCGCAGCGCGCCTCAAGGCCGAGGGCAAGGGGCTGCAGTACTTGCCCTACTCGACGACCGAGGGCGCGCTGATGGTCGCGGCCGGCTCGCCGATCAAGTCGGTGGCCGATCTCGCCGGCAAGTCGATCGGCGTCGCCGGCGGCCCGCTCGACAAGAGCTGGCTCCTGCTGCGCGCCGAGGCGCAGCGGCAGGGCATCGACCTGCAGAAGGCCGCGCGCCCCGCCTTCGGCGCGCCGCCGCTGCTCGCCGCCAAGCTGGAGAGCGGCGAGCTCGACTGCGGGCTGCTCTACTGGAGCGCCTGCGCCCGGCTCGAGGCCAAGGGCTTCCGCCGCGTGGCGGGCGTCGAGCAGATCGCCGACACGCTCGGCGCCAAAGGCAAGGTCGCGCTGGTCGGCTTCCTGGTGCGGCCGGGCGTCGAGACCGCGACGCTCGTCGCCTTCGGCAAGGCGGTGCGCGCCGCGGAGGACGTGCTGCAGAAAGACCCGCAGGCCTGGGAGGCGCTGCGCCCGATGATGCAGGCGCCGGACGACGCCACCTTCGAAGCCTTGAAGAGCGCCTACCTCCGCGGCATTCCGAAAAAGCCGCGGGCGGAGGAGATCGCCGATGCGCAGGCCTTCTTCGCGATCGTCGCCAAGCTCGGCGGCGCGGCGCTCGTCGGCGAGGCGACGAGCCTGCCGGCCGACCTTTATGTGGACGCCGCCGTCTACGGCTGATCACGCGGATGTGGGGCTGGGCCGTCGTCACCTTCCGGCCTATAAGCCGACCGGCGAAGTGCCGCGTCGCGAGGCCCAGCTAGCTTGCCCGTCCTGATCAGCCATTCTCCCGGTCGCCGGGCCAGCGTGTCCCGGCGCGCCGTCATGGCTGGCGCCGCGGCGCTCGCCGCCACTGCCCGGGCGCGCGCGGAGGCGCCGGCGACCTCCTTCAAGGTCGGCACGCTCGCCTTCGGCACCGTCCACTGGGTGATGGAGACGATCCGCCGCAACGGCTTCGACACCGCGCAGGGCTTTGCGGTCGCCCCCACGCTGCTCGCCTCGAGCGAGGCGGCGCGCATCGCCTTCCTCGGCGGCTCGGTCGACACGATCGTCAACGACATCTTCTTCGCCGCGCGGCTGAAGGCCGAGGGCAGGCCGCTGCAGTTCCTGCCGTTCTCCTCGACCGAGGGCGCTCTTATCGCGAAGCCCACCTCGACGATCCGCGACGTCGGCGATCTCAAGGGCAAGTCGATCGGCGTCTCCGGCGGCCCGCTCGACAAGAACTGGCTGATCCTGCGCGCCGATGCGCAGAAGAGCGCCAGGCTCGATCTCGCCAAGGACGCGCGGCCGGCCTTCGGCGCGCCGCCGCTGCTCGCGGCCAAGGTCGACGCCGGCGAGCTCGACTGCGGGCTTCTCTACTGGAGCGACGCCGCGCGGCTCGAGGCCAAGGGCTTCCGCCGCGTGCTCGACACCGAATCGATCGTCGCCAGGCTCGGCGCCCCGGGGCGCGTGGCGATCGGCGGCTTCCTGCTGCATCCCGAGACGTCGCCGGCAACGCGCGCCGGCTTCGCGAAGGCGGTCCGCCGGGCCAACGACCTCCTGGCGAACGAGCCGAAAGCGTGGGATCCCCTGCGGCCGCTGATGCGGGCCCCCGACGAGGCGACCTTTCAGGCGCTGAAGGCCGCCTATCTCCGCGGCGTCCCGACGAAGCCGCGCGCGGCCGAGATCGCGGATGCGCAAGCCTTCTTCGCCGTCGTCGCCGGGCTCGGCGGAGCCGCGCTCGTCGGCGAGGCGACGAGCCTGCCGGCCGATCTCTACGTCGATGCGGCGGCCCTGAATTGAACGGCAGCGTCGGGCGCGGCTTCCGCTTCATCCTCTCGATCGCCGGCTTCGTCGTGCTGTGGGGGCTCGTCGCCGGCCTGCTGCAGCCGCGCAACCTGCCGACGCCGTGGGCCGTGCTCGGCTTCATCGGCACCGATCTCGTCCACGGCGACATGCTCTTCAACATCGCCATGACGCTGTGGCGCGCCGGCGTCGCCTTCTTCGTCGCCATGGCGATCGGCTGCGGGCTCGGCTTCCTGTTCGGCCGCTCGCAGGCCGCCGACGAAGCTTTCATGCCCTGGGTGCTCGTGCTCATGAACACGCCGGTGCTGGTGATCGCCGCGCTCTGCTACATCTGGTTCGGCCTCAACGACGCCTCGGCGATCCTCGCCGTCTTCCTCTCGAAGTTCCCTAACAACACCATCATCCTGCGCGACGGCGTCCGCTCCTTCGATCCCGGCCTCGACGACATCGGCGTGATCTACCGCTTCTCGCTGCTCACGAGGTTCCGGCAGATCTGGCTGCCGCAGGCGATGCCCTTCGTCATCGCGGCGACGCGCTCCGGCATCGGCATCGTCTGGAAGATCGTGCTGGTGGTCGAGTTCTTCGGACTCTCCAACGGCGTCGGCTTTGCGATCTCGCGCTACTTCAGCGTGTTCGCCATCAAGGAGATCATCGGCTACAGCGTCGCCTTCTCGTTCGTCATGCTGGCGGTCGAGCTCCTCATCCTGCAACCGCTCGACAATCATGCCCGACGCTGGCGGCTCGCCGCTTCTTGATGTGACGATCGCCCGCAAGACGCGCGGGCGCGGCTCGGGGCTTCTCGAGATCATCGACGGCCTCGCCTTCACGCTGGCGCGGGGGGAGGTCACCTGCCTCTTCGGGCCATCGGGCTGCGGCAAGACGACGGCGCTGCGCATCGTCATGGGGCTCGATCCCGAGTTCGAGGGGCGCATCGAGCCTGCGCCCGGCTCGCTGCATCTCGGCGTCGTGTTCCAGGACCCGCGGCTCCTGCCCTGGCGGACGGTGGCCGAGAACGTGACGCTCGCCGCACCGCGCCTCGCGCCGGCCGCGCTCGACGCGCTTTTGGACGAACTCGGCCTCCTGGCCTGGCGCAACCATCGGCCGAACCAGCTCTCGCTCGGCATGCAGCGGCGTGTCGCCCTGGCGCGGGGCCTCGCCGTCGACCCCGACCTGCTCGTCCTCGACGAGGCCTTCGTCTCGCTGGACGAATCGAGTGCGACTGCCTTGCGCACGACCGTTTTCGATGCGGTCGCCGCGCGGCGGGCGACAGTATTAATGGTCACGCATAGTTCCGACGAGGCGCTGATCTTCAGCGATACGATCCACGTCCTGGCCCCGCGTCCGACCCGGGTGATAGAGACCTTGAATTATGCCGTGCCCCGATCCAGCCGGGACGCCGCCTGGCTCGCCGCCGAGCGCGACCGGCTGTTTGGTTTGGGGCCTCACGATCGTGGGAAGACGGGTCAGACCCCTTCCTGAGGCTGCCGCCACGGAATTCCCGGCACGGATTTCCCGACCGCGAGGTTTCGTCGCATCCCAAAAAAATCTTTGTCGTGAGGTGCTTAAAGAAATTTGCGTTCGCTGCGACGCAACAGCCCAATGTTTTTGCACCGACTTTTCCTTCGGCGTTTTCCTATGCCGAAAGGGGGAGGTTTGGCATATGAGCGTTCCCTAAGAAACGCCTTGCGCGCACCCTGCATGTTGGTAGTGTCGCGGCGTCTCCGATGGCGAAACCACATCGAGGAACCAGGCAGTCGCATCAAAACAATAACAATCAGCGACGTCGTCGGAGGATGTCTGGTTACTCAACAACGGAACCTTGCGGCTCTACGACAGCAGGTTTTGCTGCCTTAGTGTCGTTCTGGAGGAAGCCCACATGAAACATTTCGGCTTGGCTGTCGCCACTGCCTGTCTTCTGTCTTATTCGCTCCCGGTAATGGCCGATGACGCCGCGCCGAGCAGCGTCACTGGTCCCGCGCTCTCCAAGCTGATGCAGAACCCCAACGATTGGGCTGCCCAGCGCGGTGACTACGCCAACACCGCCTACTCGAAGCTCGAGCAGATCAACACCAAGAACGTCAAGAATCTCCAGGTTGCCTGGACCTTCTCGACGGGTGTCCTGCGCGGCCACGAGGGCGCCCCGCTGGTGATCGGCGACGTGATGTACGTCCACACGCCGTTCCCGAACATCGTCTACGCGCTCGACCTCAACAACGACGGCAAGATCCTGTGGCGCTACACGCCGAAGCAGGACCCGGCGGTCATCCCGGTCATGTGCTGCGACACCGTCAACCGCGGTCTCGCCTACGACAACGGCAAGATCTTCCTGCACCAGGCCGACACCAACGTCGTCGCGCTCGACGCCAAGTCCGGCAAGGAGCTCTGGAAGGTTCAGAACGGCGATCCCAAGAAGGGTGAGACCAACACCGCGACCGTTCTCCCGGTCAACGGCAAGGTCATCGTCGGCATCTCCGGCGGCGAGTTCGGCGTGCAGTGCCACGTGACCGCCTACGACGAGAACACCGGCAAGCGCGTGTGGCGCGCCTTCTCGGAAGGCCCGGACGACCAGATCATGGTCGACCCGGAGAAGACCACCTCGCTCGGCAAGCCCGTCGGCAAGGACTCCTCGCTGAAGACCTGGGAAGGCGATCAGTGGAAGACCGGCGGCGGCTGCACCTGGGGCTGGTACTCGTACGACCCGAAGCTGAACCTGTTCTACTACGGCTCGGGCAACCCCTCGACCTGGAACCCGAAGCAGCGGCCGGGCGACAACAAGTGGTCGATGACGATCTGGGCCCGTAACCCGGACACCGGCATGGCCAAGTGGGTCTACCAGATGACCCCGCACGACGAGTGGGACTACGACGGCATCAACGAAATGCCGCTGGTGAACCAGAAGATCAACGGCAAAGAGACGCCGATGCTGGTCCACTTCGACCGTAACGGTCTCGGCTACACGCTGAACCGCGAGACGGGCGAGCTGCTCGTTGCCCAGAAGTACGATCCGGCCGTGAACTGGACGTCGGGCGTCGACATGGACAAGTCGTCGCCGAACTACGGCCGCCCGCAGGTCGTCGCCAAGTACTCGACCGAGCACAACGGCGAGGACAACAACTCGAAGGGCATCTGCCCGGCGGCTCTCGGCTCCAAGGACGAGCAGCCTTCGGCCTTCTCGCCCAAGACCGGCCTGTTCTACGTGCCGACCAACCACGTCTGCATGGACTACGAGCCGTTCAAGGTGTCCTACACCCCCGGTCAGCCCTACGTCGGCGCGACCCTCTCGATGTACCCGGCGCCCGGTGGCACCAACATGGGTAACTTCATCGCGTGGGACGCCACCAAGGGTAAGATCGTGTGGTCGGATCCCGAGCAGTTCTCCGCCTGGGGCGGTGCGCTTGCGACGGCCGGCGACGTGGTCTTCTACGGCACGCTCGAGGGTTATCTGAAGGCGATCGACGCCAAGACGGGTAAGGAGCTCTACAAGTTCAAGACCCCGTCGGGCATCATCGGCAACGTGATGACCTACGAGCACAAGGGCAAGCAGTACGTCGCGGTCTACTCGGGCGTCGGTGGTTGGGCCGGTATCGGTCTCGCCGCTGGCCTGACCGACCCGAACGCCGGCCTCGGCGCCGTCGGTGGCTACGCCGCCCTCAACAACTACACCGCGCTCGGCGGCACCCTCACGGTGTTCACCCTGCCGAACAGCTAAGACTGTCGCGAGATAGTCTCTGACTGGAAGGGCCGGCCCATTGGGTCGGCCCTTTTTCCTTGCCGCCACCTCCCGGCCGGCAAAGGAATTTCGATCGGAAGCAATTGGAATTTCACCACAAAAGGCGCCCCTGCGACCACGCTGGCGATTGCCATCGAGTGGCGAGACCGGCATAAAAGGCCGGGTCAGCGTCAGGCCGCGATTGGGTTGGCGTGCCAACAAAGGCCGGCCGAAGAGAGCCGGCTGCAAAAGCGAGGAAATGCTGCCATGCGTGCTGTCGGGTTTATGATCGCACTCGGACTCGGTTTGGCCGGCGCTGCCGGTGTCGCGCGGGCCGACAGCGGTCCCTACACCGAGGCGCAGGCCGAGGACGGCCACGTCAAGTTCAACAACAATTGCGCGCAGTGCCACGGGCCGAAGCTCGACGGCGCACTGGGCCCGAACCTTCACGATTCCAAGTTCCAGGCCATGTTCGCCGGCAAGCCGGTGAAGGACCTGCGCGACTTCGTCTACGAGAACATGCCTCAGAATGCGCCGAAGTCGCTCACCGACGACAATCTCTATCCGATCCTCGCCTGGATCTTGAAGAAGAACAACGTCCCGGCCGGCGACAAGCCGCTGACCAAGGACAGCGTCGCCAGCGCGCAGTTCCCGAAGACCGAGAAGTAGTCGCGCCTCAAACGTTGCCCCGCGTCGAACGACGCGGGGTCGCGCACGGCTTTCGGCTCGCGATCCGCGGCGGATCGCGAGCACCTTTGCCGTTGGATCTCGTAGGACAATGGTTTGCAGCCGAACGGACGTCCGTTCCGCGAGGAGATCGCCGGTGCCGAGCTTTCCGAAACGGGTAGGCGCGATGACGATCTCGAGGACGGCGATTACCGCGGCTGCGGTTCTTGCCTCGGCGCTCGCGTCGCCCCCGGCCATGGCGCAGAACGTCCCCGACCTCGTGTCGCGCACCGCCTTCCGCGTCTGCGAGGATCCGGCCAATCCGCCCTTCAGCACGCGCAAGAAGGACGGCTTCGAGAACAAGATCGCCGACATCATCGCCGACTCGCTGAAGCGGCCGGTGCGCTACTTCTGGGCGCCGTCCGGCCCCGGCTTCGTGCGCAACACGCTGAACGAAGACCTCTGCGACGTGGTGATGGGCTACACGATCGGCGCCGAGATGGTGCAGGCGACGAACCCGTATTATCGCTCGACCTACGTCATCGTCGTGCCGAAGGGCAGCCCGCTCGCCGACGTGCAGTCGATCGACGATCCGAAGCTCAAGGGCCACAAGATCGGCGTGTTCGAGGCGACGCCGCCGACGGACGCGATGCTGAAGAACGGCACACTCGGCCAGGCCAAGCTCTATCCGCTGCTCGTCGATCACCGCTTCAATTCACCGCTCGATGCGATGCTGGCCGATCTCAAGGCCAAGGTGACGGATGCGGTGGTGGTCTGGGGCCCGCTCATCGGCGAGTCGGTGAAGACGTCGGACGGCGCGCTCGTCATGACGCCGCTTCTGAAGGATGTCGACCGTCCGGGCTACAGCTACCGAATCGCGCTCGGCGTGCGCCACGACGAGAACGAATGGAAGCACACGCTCGAAGGCGTCCTGCGCAAGCGCAAGGCCGACATCAACCGTGTGCTCGCCGACTACAACGTTCCGCTGATCGACAACCTCGGCCATCTGATCCCGCCGGCCACCGCGACGAGCGAGGCCGCGCCGAAGATCGAGCCGGCGGCGACCGGTGGCGACGCGCCGGCCCCGCAGGCCGGCGAGCGGTCGAAGCCGGTGCCGAAGGGCTTCCAGATGCCCGGGCCGGCGCCGACGAACCAGTAGGTCGCGCGAAGCCCTCGCTCAGCACATACGGCAGCAAGTCGCCGCCGCTGCCGCATCTACCTGAAGCAGCGGATCTCGGCTTCCGCCTGCGCGCGGCGCAGGTCGGCGACGATGTCGTTCATCGTCTTGATCTCGGTGAACTCGCGCGTGATCGCGCCGACGCCCTGGCGCATCGAGAGCACGGTCTCCGCCTGCTCGTACTTGTCGTAGGGCAGGATCGAGGCGATCACGTCGATCGAGCACGAGCAGTTTTGCAGCGCCTGCCGCGTCTGGCTGTTCGCCGCCATGCAGCCGAGCACGTAGTCGGCGCGCGCATTCGTCGGGTAGTCGTTGACGAGCCCGGCCGGCGCCGCGGCGACCGGCGGGATCGTGCCGGCGAGGCCGAGCGTCAGCAGGCCGGCGAGCGCAAGCGTCCTCACTTCGTCTCCCCCGCGTAGGTCAGCGTCTCGACGAAGCTCGGCGTGCCGCTGTCGGGCGCATGGATGTCGACGCGCACGAGGTTGCCGGGCACAGAATCCGCGACCTCGACGGTGTAGACCATGGTTTCGAGCCCACCCATCTTCACCGCTTCGGAATCGTTCTTGTAGGGCTCGATGGTGATGCGCGTGCCGGGGACCTGCTTGCCGTCGACCGTCAGCGGCACGTTCTCGATCTTCGCGTTCTCGCGCCAGGCCTTGCGCACCGCATTCTTCAGGTAGCGCGGGTTGGCGCCCCAGGCCTTGGAGAGCTGCTCGACGTTGTTCTCGAGCGCCAGCAGCATCACCGGGTTCTGCTCGTCCGAGCGGAACGGGCCGGCCGGCGTCGCGTGCTCGCCGGTGAACATGCGCACCTCGGCGGTGCGGCTCTTGTCGTCGTCGCCCTTGTCGAGCTTCAGCGTGATCTTGTCGTCGAAGGACGGCCCCATCTTCACGGGGATCTTCTGCGAGTAGGCGTAGGTGAGCGACGAGCCGACCGGCGCATTCGTCCATTGCGACTTTTCGAACAACAGCGCCGCGACGT
Source organism: Beijerinckiaceae bacterium RH AL1 (assembly GCA_901457705.2). Classification (NCBI taxonomy): domain Bacteria; kingdom Pseudomonadati; phylum Pseudomonadota; class Alphaproteobacteria; order Hyphomicrobiales; family Beijerinckiaceae; species Beijerinckiaceae bacterium RH AL1. Next base: position 3,022,234 of record LR590083.2, on the reverse strand, counting down.
CCGACGCGGTGTTCGGGGCGCTTAACGCCGACACGGAAACGATGGGGGCGGCCAGCATGACGATGGCGGCCGCGCCCAACCCAAGCTTCGATCGTCTCACGAAATCTCCTCGACCTGCCGCGGCGCCGACTGGCCCGGGCCGCGATATACGTAATTGGGCGGCGCGTCGGTTGCCGCCTCCTGCGTCGCCAAGGCTTCGATCTTGGCGTGGAACGGCGACTTGCCGCAGGCGGGGTCCGTCTCGGCCGCATCGCCGACGAGCGCGAGCGCCTGGCAGCGGCATCCGCCCCAGTCGATCTCCTTGCGCTCGCAGGTCCGGCACAGCTCCGGCATCCAGTCCGTGCCGCGATAGGCGTTGAAGGCCGGCGAGCGGCGCCAGATGTCGCCGAGCGAATGGTCCTTCACGTTCCAGAACTCGAGGTTCGAGATCGATTCCGCCGCGTGGCAGGGGAGCACCTTGCCGGAGGGCGCGACGTTCATCAGCTTGCGGCCCCAGCCGCCGGCGCAGGCCTTTGGGCGCAGCGCGTAGTAGTCCGGCACGACGAGGTCGATGACCAGCGTGCCGGAGAGCCGCTTGCGCGCCGCCTCGACGATGCCAATCGACTTGTCGACGTCGGGACGCGCCGGCATCAGCGCGGCGCGATTGGTGTAGGCCCAGCCGTAGTACTGCGTGTGGGCGATCTCGAGCCGCCGCGCGCCGAGCTGCTGCGCCAGCTCGATGAAGCCCTCGACCTGGTCGATGTTGCCGCGGTGGATCACCGCGTTCACCGTCAGCGCCAGCCCGAGCCGCGCGACCTCGGCGGCGAACTTCATCTTGGTGTCGTGCGAGCCGCGCAGGCCCGCGACCTTGTCGGCCGAGGCGACGTCGATGCCCTGCAGCGAGAGCTGCACGTGGTCGAGCCCCGCGTCGGCGAGCGCCGGCAGCACGGTCAGCGCACGGCCGACGCCAGAGGTGATCAGGTTGGAGTAGAGCCCGACCTCGGCGCATTTCGCCGTGATCTCGACGATGTCCTGGCGCGCCGTCGGCTCGCCGCCGGAGAGGTGCACGTGCAGCACGCCGAGCGTCGCCGCCTCCTCCAGCACGCGAAGCACGGTCGCCGTGTCCATCTCGGCCGAGCGCTTGTCGAGCTCGAGCGGGTTCGAGCAGTAGGGGCACCGCAGCGGGCAGCGGTGCGTCAGCTCCATCAGCACGCCGATGGGATTGGGTATCGTCAGGCCGGAAGACGTCATGCCGCCTCCATCACGCGCTTTGCGATCAGATCGTCGATCATCTTCCCTATATCGCGCGCGATGACCGATTTGTCCGCCGCGTATTTCTCGGCCAGCACGCCGGCGATGTCGTCGACGGAGCGCGTGCCGTCGACAAGCTGGAGAACGGCGACGGCGTTGCCGTCGACGTTGAACGCCCGCTCCGGCGCGAGCAGCACATGCGCCTGGCGCACCTGATCGAAATGCAGGCGCACGCCGCGCGGCAGCTTGGGGATGCTCGTGCCGGACACTTCGCTCATGCGGGCAAGCTCACGAGACCGCGTGCCCGGGCCGCCAAGCGCCCGGCGGGATCATGGCGCCGTCCTCGACATAGGCGTGCTGCAGCGCGTCGAGCTGCGTCCACAGCACGCTGCACTTGAAGCGCAGCGCGTTGCACACGGCCGCCTGCTCCTTGCCGGTGCGGGCGTGCTCCTTCACGTAGGCCAACGCGAAGTCCGCGTCGCGCGGCGCCTGGGTCAGGCGCTTGCCGAAATAGGCCAGCGTCTTCTCCGAGATGAAGTCGTAGTTCTTCAGCATGCCCGAGACGCGCTCGGAGATGATGTTGGGCGAGAACAGCTCGGTCAGCGACGAGGCGATCGCCTCCAGCATCGGCTTCTCGCGCACGAAATGCACGTAGGCGTCGACCGCGAAGCGCGTGCCCGGCAGCAGGCCCTGCAGCGAGGTGACGTAGTCGCGCTCGAAGCCGAGGCCGTCGGTCAGCATCAGCCAGCGCTCGATACCGCCGTCGCCGGCGTTCTCGCCGTCATGGTCGACGATGCGCTGGCGCCAGATGCGGCGCAGCTCCGGATCCTCCATGCGCGACAGGATGGTCGCGTCCTTGATGGGGATCATCGCCTGGTAATAGAAGCGGTTCAGCGCCCAGGCCTGCACCTGCTCGCGGTTGAGCTTGCCGCCGTGCAGCAGCTTATGGAACGGATGCAGGTTGTGATACTGGCTGGCGCCGATCGCGCGCAGCTGCTTCTCGAGCTCTTCCGGCGACAAAACTTCCTTCATAGGTCGATCCTCATCCCGTCGTAGCCGACCTCCCAGCCGGAGGTTTCTGCTTGGTCCCGCTCGCTCGAGTCCGACACGAGGACCGGGTTGGTGTTGTTGATGTGGACGAATACGCGCCGGGAGACCCCAACGTCCGCCAGACTTTCGAGGGAGCCGCCGGGCCCGGACATGGGGACGTGCCCCATCCGCCGCGCTGATTTGACGCCGAGGCCCGCCTCGATCATCTCGTTGTCGGTCCACAGCGTGCCGTCGAAGAGCAAAACGTCGGCGCCGGCGACGCGTGCCTTCACCGCCTGCGTCACCTCGGCGCAGCCGGGGATGTAGAGCAGGCGGCGGCCGTCCGCCGAGATGTCGAGCCCGACCGTCGTCTCGGTCGCCTCGCCGATCTTCAGCGTCTCGTCCTCGAGCCAAAGCGGGACCTTGCCCGGCACCGCGAACATCTCGACCTTGAGCCCCGGCACCGGCTCGAAGGGCTCGTCCATCGCCACCGTGATGCGGGGCACGAACGTCGGATTGGCGACCGAGAAGATGCGGTTGGCATCGACCGACTCGCGCGTCGCGTCCGTGGCGAACAGCTTGAACGGCTGGCTCTCTCGCAGCGTCAGCAGGCCGGCGACATGGTCGACGTCGCCATTCGTCAGCAGCACCGCGGCGATCGGCGAATGGCGCGCGCCGTGGCGCGGATAGAGCGCCGGCGTGGCCGCGATCTGCTGGCGCATGTCCGGCGAGGCGTTGACGAGCAGCCAGTGCTCGTCGTCGGCCGTGACGGCGATCGACGACTGCGTGCGCGGGGCACGCGCGGATCGCCCGCGCGGGCCAGCTCGCAGACGGCACAGCGGCAGTTCCACTGGGGAACGCCGCCGCCCGCCGCCGATCCGAGGATGACAGCCTTCACGCGAGGTCTCGCTCAGTGAGCGTGAGTGATGATCAGAACAGGACGTCGAGGTCGGCCGAGTCGTAGCTCGTGACTTCCATGCCGACGCAGATTTCCTCGATGACGGGTGCGACCCAGCTCATGTGCCTGCTCCTTGTGCTTCCTCATGCGCCGTCGCTCGGATTGGGTGGGATCGCGAGGGCGGCGGCCCGTCTTGGTGCGGGCGCCAGACTTATCCCTTCGCCGGGAAAGTTTGGCAAGCAGTCGGCGCCTCCGCCGATCGGGTTTTTGCTAAGAGATTCGTAAGGTTAGACGACGTCACGCCGTCTTGGAGCCAGGCCAGCACGGGCTCGGTGCTGCGGTCCGGCGGGAACACCGGATAGAACACCTGCTCGATCGTGCCGTCCTTCACGAGAAGGGTCAGGCGGCGGATCAGCGGCATGCCGTCGGCTTCGAACGTCGGCAGGTCCAGCGCCTTGGCGAAGCGCAGCTCCGCGTCGCTCAGCACAGGATAGGGCAGGTGCAGCCGCTCGGCCATCTCGGCCTGGTAGGCGGTCGTCTGCGTGCTCAGCGCGTAGACCGCGACGCCGAGGTCGGCGAAGGCGCGATGCGAGTCGCGGATCGCGCAGTTCTGCGGCGTGCAGCCGCGGGCGCCGGGGATCGCGTCCCAGCCTTCGGGCAGGGCGACGCCGGGGCGGCCGGTCATCGGATAGACGAAGACCGCGGTGCGGCCAGGCAGGGCCGAGAGGTCGACAGGGTCGCCCTGCGTCGCCGGCAGCGCGAGCGCGGGCAGGCGGCGGCCGGGCAGGTGCGCGCAGGCGCCGTCGTCCTGCGGCTGCGGCAGGTCGTCGGGGAGGGTCGCATAGGTCGTCGGCTCAGGCATGGTGCGCCTCGATCACCTTGGCATAGAGGTCGAGCGTCCGCTCGGCGATCGCGCCCCAGCTGAAATGCGCCTCGACACGCGCCCGTCCGGCCTTGCCGAACCGCTCCCTGAGGGCGGGGTCGCGCGCCAGCCGGTTGATCGCGTCGGCCAGCGCCGCGGCGAAGGCGGCGGGATCGGCGGGGTCGAAGCCGCCGGGCTTCAGCCCGACGTCGACGAGCAGGCCCGTTTCCTCCGGCACCACGACCTCGGGGATGCCGCCGACGTTCGAGGCGACCACGGCCGTGCCGCAGGCCATCGCCTCGAGGTTGATGATGCCGAACGGCTCGTAGACCGACGGGCAGCAGAACACAGCGGCGTGCGTATAGAGCTGGATGACGTCGGCGCGCGGCAGCATCTCGCGGATCCAGACGAGGCCCGGCCGGTCGGCCGCGACGCGGGCGAAGGCCGCCTCCATCTCCGCGCCGATCTCCGGCGTGTCGGGCGCGCCGGCGGCCAGCACGATCTGCAGGTCGGGATCGATCTTCGGGATCGCGTTGACGAGATGGATGATGCCCTTCTGGCGCGTGATGCGCCCGACGAAAAGGAGGAACGGCTTCGACGGATCGATGCCGCGCTGCGTCAGCACGTCGGTGCACGCGACCGCCTTGTACTCGTCGAGATCGATGCCGTTGTGGACGACATGCACGCGCTCCGGCTTCACGTCGAACAGCCGCAGCACGTCGGCGCGGGTCTCCTTCGAGACGGCGATGATCGCATCCGCCTGCTCGATCGCCGTGCGCTCCATCCAGGCGGAGAGGTGGTAGGCGTTGCCGAGCTGCTCGACCTTCCACGGCCGCAGCGGCTCCAGCGAGTGGATGGTGAGCACGTAGGGCACGCCCCAGAGCTTGGCGGCGATGAGGCCGCCCATGTCGGTGTACCAGGTGTGGCAGTGGACGAGGTCGGCCTCGAGCCGGTCCTTGGCCATCGCCAGCGAGCGGGCATAGGCATCGATCGCGCCGACGAAGCGCGGATCGGTGTTGGCCTTGGTCTCCTCCCACTGCGGATAGCCGCGCACGACGAGGCGGCCGTCGTCGGCGTGCTGGTCGCCGAAGCAGCGCACCTCGACGTCGATGCTCTTCGCCAGCGCGGCGGCGAGATACTCGACGTGCACACCGGCGCCGCCGTAGACGTAGGGCGGGTATTCCTTCGAGAAGAGGGCGACCTTCTTCATAGACATCTCGGCCTCCTTCCTTCTCCCGCTTGCGGGAGAAGGTGGCCCGACGAAGTCGGGTCGGATGAGGGACGGTCCCGCTTGGCTAGGAGATCGGAGAGAGACGGCATCGCCCCTCATCCGACCCCGCTTCGCGGGGCCACCTTCTCCCGCAGGCGGGAGAAGGAAGTAAGCTCAAACTAGTTCTTCAGCCGGTCGATCATCGGCTGGGTGATCAGGCACACGCCCTTGTCGGTGCGGCGGAAGCGGGCGGCGTCGTGCCCGGGGTCCTCGCCGACGACGAGGCCTTCGGGGATCCGCACGCCGCGATCGATGATGACGCGGCTGAGCCGCGCGCCGCGCCCGATGTCGGCGTAGGGCAGGATCACCGCGCCGTGGATGCGGCCGTAGGAGTGCACGTGCACGCCGGTGAACAGCAGCGAGCGCGACATGTCGGTGCCCGAGATGATGCAGCCGCCGGAGACGAGGGAATTGGTGGCGCGCCCGCGCCGGCCGTCGTCGTCGTGGATGAACTTGGCCGGCGGCGTGATCTCGCCGTAGGTCCAGATCGGCCAGTCGCGATCGTAGAGATCGAGGCCCGGCACCACGTCGGTGAGGTCGAGGTTGGCCTCCCAGTAGGAGTCGAGCGTGCCGGCATCGCGCCAGTAGGCGTTGGCCTCGTCGGACGAGCGCACGCACGAGCGGCCGAACGGGTGCGCGACGCCTTTGCCGTGCTTGACGATGTAGGGGACGATGTCCTTGCCGAAGTCGTGGCTGGAGTTCGGGTCAAGAGCATCGCGCCGCAGCTGCTCGAACAGGAACTCGGACTCGAAGACGTAGATGCCCATCGAGGCGAGCGCCATGTCGGGCTTGCCGGGCATCGCCGGCGGGTCCTTCGGCTTCTCGAGGAACGAGGTGATGACGTCGTTCTCGTCGACGGCCATCACGCCGAAGCCGACGGCCTCCATGCGCGGCACCTCGAGGCAGCCGACGGTGACGTCGGCGCCGGAGTCGACGTGCTGCTGCAGCATCAGCTCGTAGTCCTGCTTGTAGATGTGGTCGCCCGCCAGGATCACCATGTAGCGCGGGCCGTAGCCGCGGATGATCTCGATGTTCTGCGTCACGGCGTCCGCCGTGCCGGCATACCAAAGGTTTTCCGACACCTGCTGGGAGGCCGGCAGGATGTCGAAGCTCTCGTTGCGCTCGGGGCGGAAGAAGTTCCAGCCGCGCTGCAGGTGGCGGATCAGCGAGTGCGCCTTGTATTGCGTCGCGACCCCGATGCGGCGGATGCCCGAGTTCAGCGCGTTCGACAGCGCGAAGTCGATGATGCGGGACTTGCCGCCGAAATAGACCGCGGGCTTGGCGCGCGTGTCGGTGAGCTCGAGGAGTCGACTGCCGCGCCCGCCCGCCAGCACATAGGCCATCGCATAGCGGGAGAGCGGCGCGCTCACCCGGGTCTTGTCCAGCATGCGAGTCCTCCCGGCCACTCTCGTATGCCCGTAGGGTAATTATGGCCGAATAGGAAGAGACGGGGAGATGTCTTTCAGGCGAGACAAAACCCGTCGTTAGAACACCGCCGCGCCGGCGTCCGCCCCGCCGACGTTGGCGCGGAACATCGCGAAGAGGTCGCGCCCGCAGCCGAAGGTGCTGGCGGAAAGGTCGGCCTCGGCCTGCGGCCGTGCCGCCCATTCCTCCGGCGGCACCAGCACGCTGAGCGTGCCGGCGTCGCCGTCGATGCGGACGATGTCGCCGTCGACGATCCGGCCGATGCCGCCGCCGTTCACGGCTTCCGGCGTCACGTGGATCGCCGCGGGCACCTTGCCGGAGGCGCCGGAGAGGCGGCCGTCGGTCACCAGCGCCACCTTGAAGCCGCGGTCCTGCAGCACGCCGAGCGGCGGCATCAGCTTGTGCAGCTCCGGCATGCCGTTGGCCTTGGGGCCCTGGAAGCGCACGACGGCGACGAAGTCGCGGTCGAGCTCGCCGGCCTTGAAGGCGTCCTGCAGCTGCTCCTGCGTGTGGAAGACGATCGCCGGCGCCTCGACGATGTGACGCTCCGGATGCACGGCGGAGAGCTTGATCACCGCATGCCCGAGGTCGCCGTGCAGCACGCGCAGGCCGCCGGTCGAGTTGAAGGGCTCGGCGGCGGGGCGCAGCACGCTGGTGTCGGCGCTGGCCTCCGGGATCGGGCGCCACTCGACGCCGCCGTCGGCGTCGAGGAATGGTTCGGTCGCATACGAGCGCAGGTCGCCGGCGACCGTCGCGACGTCGTCGTGCAGCAGGCCCGCGTCGAGCAGCTCGCGGATGACGAAGGCCATGCCGCCGGCGGCGTGGAAATGGTTCACGTCGGCCGTGCCGTTGGGGTAGACGCGGGCGAGCAGCGGCGTCACCTCGGCGAGCTGCGAGAAGTCGTCCCAGGTCAGCGTGACGCCGGCGGCATTCGCCATGGCGATGAGATGGATCGTGTGGTTGGTCGACCCACCGGTCGCGTGCAGGCCGACGATGCCGTTGACGAACACCTTCTCGTCGAGCATGCGGCCGATCGGCGTGTAGCCGTTGCCGGCGGCGGTAAGCGACAGCGCGCGGCGCGCGGCTTCCTCGGTCAGCGCCTCGCGCAGCCGCGTGCCGGGATTGATGAAGGCGGCGCCGGGCAGGTGCAGGCCCATGATCTCCATCAGCATCTGGTTGGTGTTGGCCGTGCCGTAAAACGTGCAGGTGCCCGGCCCGTGGTAGGCGCCCATCTCGGACTTCAAGAGCTCGTCGCGGCCGACCTTGCCTTCGGCATAGAGCTGGCGGATCTGGCTCTTCTCGGTGTTCGAGATGCCGGTCGTCATCGGGCCGGCCGGCACGAACACGGCCGGCAGGTGGCCGAAGGAGAGCGCGCCGATCACCAGGCCCGGCACGATCTTGTCGCAGATGCCGAGGTAGACCGCGGCATCGAAGGTCTGGTGCGAGAGCGCCACGGCAGTCGCCAGCGCGATCACGTCGCGCGAGAAGAGGGAGAGCTCCATGCCGGCCTCGCCCTGGGTGACGCCGTCGCACATCGCCGGCACGCCGCCCGCGACCTGCGCCGTGGCACCGGCGGCACGCGCGGCGCGGCGGATCAGCTCGGGGTAGGTCTCGTAGGGCTGATGCGCCGAGAGCATGTCGTTGTACGCGGTGACGATGCCGAGGTTCGGCGTGCGGCCGACCGCGAGCCGCGCCTTGTCGTTGGCCGGCGCGGCGGCGAAGGCGTGCGCCTGGTTGGCGCAGCCGAGCCGCGCGCGCGGCGTCTTCGCCTGCGCGGCGGCGGCCTCGAGCCGGTCGAGGTAGCGCGAGCGGTTGTCGCGGCTGCGCAGGGCGACGCGCTCGGTGACCTCGGCGATGCGGGCGTGGAGGGTCATGGTCTGTCCTTGAATACCAGCCGCAGCGGTCAGGCCCCGAGCAGCTCCATCGATTTTCTGGCGCGCGCGGTGATCGCGGTCCAGTCGCTGGCCTCAACGAGCTCGGCGGGCGCCAGCCACGAGCCGCCGACGGCGAGCACGTTGGGCAGGGCGAGCCACGTCGGCGCGTCGGCTTCGCTGATGCCGCCCGTCGGGCAGAAGCTCACCTGCGGGAACGGCCCGGCGAGGGACTTCAGCGCCGGGATGCCGCCAGCGGGCACGGCGGGGAAGAACTTCATAACATGGAAGCCGCGCTCGAGGCAGGCCATGATCTCGGACGCCGTCTGCACGCCGGGGACGAACTCGAGGCCGATGGCGGCGGCCGCGTCGAGCAGGGCCGGCGAGGCGCCGGGCGAGAAGGCGAACTTCAGCCCGTTGTTCACGCAGACCTCGAGGTCGCGCCGCGTCAGCACGGTGCCGAGCCCGACGACCGCGTCCTCGACCTCAGCGTGGATCAGCTTGGCCGCCGACATGCTGGCGGCGGTGCGCAGGGTGATCTCGAGCGTCTTGACGCCGCCGGCGACGAGCGCGCGGGCGAGCGGCACGGCGTGCTCTTCGCGCGCGATCGTCAGCACGGGCACGAGGCGCGCCGAGCGCAGAAGGCGATGGGGTCCGGTCTCGATCATGGGCGTGCTCCGGTCGGTCCAGTCATCCTTGCAACCCCTGCGCCGGATGGCAAAGGCCCTCTGTCGGCCCATCTCTGCTTTGGACGCATGTCTCTCCCGCGCATGGCTGGCGGCGAAAGGAGGCGAAAATGGACATCAGCTTCGGCGGCGTCGTGCCGATCCTGCGCATCTTCGACGTCGCCAAGTCGGACGAGTTCTACCTCGGCTTCCTCGGGTTTGCGGTCGACTGGGACCACCGCTTCGAGCCGGGCCTGCCGCCGCTCTACCGGCATATTTCGCGCGGCGGCCTCGTCCTGCACCTCAGCGAGCACCACGGCGACGGCTGCCCCGGCGCCCGTGTGCGCGTCACGACCCGCGGCGTCGAGGCGCTGCAGCGCGAGCTCGCCGCCAAGCGCTACGGCTACGGGCGACCCGGCCTCGAGCGGACGGAATGGGGCGCGCTGGAGGTGACGGTCCACGACCCCCTTCGGTAATGTCCTGGTCTTCACCGAGGTATCCCGAACGTCGTAAGACACCGGGGTCGACAACCAAAACGGTGCGAAATGCGCACTGCAGCGCTTTACACCGGCGCACATCCACGAAATGGGTGGCCGCTCCGTTCCTCTATCGCCGAAACGCTCGGCCGGTTCTCTCCTTGACGCTCCTTGACGCCCGCCTCGAGGCTCTCGCGAGCTACGACATTCTCGACACCCCGCCGGAGCCCGAGTTCGACGACGTCGTGCAGATCGCCCGTCTGGTCTGCGACACGCCGACGGCGCTCGTGAGCCTCGTCGGCTCGGAGCGGCAATGGTTCAAGGCCCGCGTCGGCTTCGGCGCCTGCGAGACGCCGCTCAGCCAGTCGGTCTGCGTCCATGCGCTGGTCGAGCCGGACCTGCTGGTGATCCCCGACCTCACCGCCGATCCGCGGACGTGCGCCAACACCCTGGTGACCGGCGCGCCGCATATCCGCTTCTACGCCGGCGCGCCGCTTCGGACGCCGGAGGGCGTGCCCATCGGCTCGCTCTGCGTCATCGACGGTGTGCCGCGCCCGGGCGGCCTCACGCCGGCGCAGGCGGACGCGCTGCGGGCGCTGTCGCGCCAAGTCATCGCGATCATGACCATGCGCCGCGCGGTGCTCGACCGCGAGGTGGCGATCGTCGCCGCCCATTCGCAGGGGATGGCGTCGCGCGAGGAGCAGGTTCGCCTCATCGACGCGCAGGAGGCCGGCGGCGTCGGCACGTTCGAGGTCGATCTCGCCAGCCACCGCGTCGCGGTCTCCGCGACGACGTGCCGGCTCTTCGGCCTTCCGGTGCGGCCCGACTATCCCGTCAAGGAGCTGAAGGCGCTCGTCGCCGAGCCCGATCGCGGCCGCATCATGACGAGCGATACCCTGGCCGACGGGACGGCAGCCGGCGCGGTCGATTATCGCATCCACCGGGCCAACGACGGCGCCCTGCGCTGGATCTCGCGCAATGCCGACTTCCGCTTCGATGCCGCGGGCAACGTGGTCGCGCTGATCGGCGTCGTGCGCGACGTGACCGAAAGCAAGCTGATCGACCTGCGGGCCAAGGCGCTGCTCGACCTCGGCGACCTCGTGCGCGAGGCGACGACGGTCGGCGAGATCGTCGGCTTCGCGGCGCGGACGCTCGGCACCACCCTCGATGCCGCGCGCGCCGCGATGACGCTGATCGATGTGGCGGGCGACACGTTCCACGTCGAGCACAACTGGTGCGCACCCGGCGTCGCAAGCCTCGCCGGCACGCATCACCTGTCGATGTTCTCGGCGACGGTCGAGCGCCTCAAGACGGGCGCGACGATCATCAATGCCAACATCCCGGCCGACCTCTGGCTGACGGCGGACCGCTCCAGCTACGAGGCGATCGGCGCGAAGGCGCAGATCGTCGTGCCGCTGCTCGACCACGGCCGCCTGCTCGCGGCGCTCTTCGTGCACAGCGCCGAGCCGCGGACCTGGAGCAAGGCCGAGATCGACTTCGCGCTCGCGGTCGCCGACCGCACCTACGCGACGATCGCCCGCATCCGCGCCGAGGAGCATCAGAGCGTCCTGAACCAGGAGCTGAGCCATCGGCTGAAGAACACGCTCGCCATGGTGCAGGCGATCACCAATCAGACCCTGCGCAATATCGCCGAGCGCGACATCGTGAAGGCGCTGGAGGCGCGCATCATCGCGCTGTCCAAGGCGCACGACGTCCTGATCGAGCAAAAGTTCGTGTCGGCGCCGATCGGCAGCGTGGTGACGCAGGTGCTCGGCCTGCACGGGCACGAGGGTCAGTTCGAGAGCGGCGGGCCCGACATCACCATGTCTCCGAAAGCCACGCTCTCGCTGTCACTCCTGCTTCATGAACTGGCCACGAACGCAATCAAGTATGGCGCATTGTCCGTGGACACGGGCCGGGTCGCGCTCAACTGGAGGATCGAAGCGAGCGACGCCCAGCCGATCCTCGTGCTGTCCTGGCTCGAGCGCGACGGGCCGCCGGCACGGGCGCCGACGCGGAAGGGCTTCGGCTCCCGCCTCATCGGCATGGGTTTGGTCGGCGCCGGAAGCGCCCGCCTGGACTACGGAGAGGAAGGGCTCGCCGCGGAATTCTCGGCTCCGTTGCGCGCGATTGTCGAAAGTTAACGGTAGCTCAGCTTTTTCGGTACAAGGGTGCGTATGATTTCGGCGAATTCGACCAAGAAGACGGTGCTCGTCGTCGAAGACGAACCGCTTCTGCTCATGCTGGCGGCGGATATCGTCGAGGATGCCGGCTTCGAGGCGGTGACGGCGCCGAATGCCGACAAGGCGATCGAGGTGCTGCTGTCGCGCGCCGACATCGACATCGTGTTCACCGACATCGACATGCCGGGCTCGATGGACGGGCTGAAGCTCGCCGCCGCGATCCGCGACCGCTGGCCGCCGATCGAGATCATCGTCACCTCGGGCAAGGCGTGGCCCGCGAAGTCGGAGCTTCCCGACCGCGGCATGTTCTTCCCCAAGCCCTACGACGCCGCCCGCGTCACCGCCATGCTCCAGCGCATGGCTGCCTGAGCCTCAGCGCTCCCCCAGCAACGTCTCGATCATCGCCGTGCGTTCCGATGCCGGATCGCAGCCCGGCATCGCGCGCCCCGCGCGCCGGTACCAGTAGGACGCGTTGGGGATGTCGCCCTCGAGCCGATGCAGGTGGCCGTGCACCCAGGCGGCGTCCGACCCGGCGGCGTCCTGGACGAGCGCGTGGGCGCGCTCCCACGCGCCGCGATGCGCGTGCCACAGCGCCGCGAGCGCGGGCAGGCGTCCCTGCGGCTCGTCGCCGTCGAGGAAAAGCTTCACGGGCAGTCGGGGTGCCATGGTGCTCATCTAGGGACGATCTCGGACGATCGGTACACGGACGATCGGTACACGGCCGCCCGTCCAATTGACAGGCGGCGGCGGCGCGTCACCTCATGCCGCGAAGACAGCAGGGGACGCGAATGCAGGCGAGCGGGGACGGGGCGAAGACCGTCGAGACGACATCCTTCGAGGGACAGCGGCCGGGCACGTCGGGCTGCGCAAGAAGGTCGAGGTCTTCCGGCAGCCGCGCTACGTCGAGAACTTCGTGCAGGCGATCTTCGACTCGCTCGAGGGTTTCGAGGGCAAGACCCTGGTGGTCGGCGGCGACGGGCGCTTCTTCAACAAGGAGGCGATCCAGGTCATCCTCCGCATGGCCGCCGCGAACGGCTTCGGCAGCGTCCTGGTGGGGCAGGGCGGCCTGCTCTCGACGCCCGCCGCCTCCTGCATCATCCGCGCGAGAAAGGCCTACGGCGGGATCATCCTCTCCGCCTCGCACAATCCCGGCGGTCCGGAGGGCGATTTCGGGATCAAGTACAATATCGGGAACGGCGGCCCGGCGCCGGAGAAGATCACCGAGGCGATCTTCGCGCGCACCGGGACGATCGACCGCTACACGACGCTGGAGACAGCCGATCTCGACCTGGCGACGCTCGGCGCGCACCGGCTCGGCGAGACGGAGGTCGAGGTGATCGACCCTGTCGCCGACTACAAGGCGCTGATGGCGACCCTGTTCGACTTCGACAAGATCCGCGCCGCCTTCGCCTCCGGGCTGCGGCTGCGCTTCGACGCGATGAGCGCGGCGACGGGGCCGTATGCCAAGGCGATCCTCGTCGGCGAGCTCGGCCTGCCGGGCGACAGCGTCGTCAACTGCGAGCCGCTGCCCGACTTCGGCGGCCACCATCCCGACCCGAACCCGGTGCACTGCCACGATCTCTACGAGCTGATGATGCGCCCGGACGCGCCCGACCTCGGCGCCGCCTCCGACGGCGACGGCGACCGCAACATGATCGTCGGCAAGGGCATCTACATCAATCCGTCCGACAGCCTCGCCATCCTTGCCGCCAATGCGCAGCTCTGCCCAGGCTACAAGGATGGGCTCGCCGGCGTCGCGCGCTCGATGCCGACCTCGACGGCCGCCGACCGTGTCGCCGAGAAGCTCGGCATCGCCTGCTTCGAGACGCCGACGGGCTGGAAATTCTTCGGCAACCTGCTCGATGCCGGCAAGGCCACGCTCTGCGGCGAGGAATCCTTCGGCACCGGCTCGAACCACGTGCGCGAGAAGGACGGCCTCTGGGCGGTGCTGATGTGGCTGAACATCCTCGCCGAGAAGAAGCAGCCGGTCGCCGACATCGTCGCCGCGCACTGGAAGACCTACGGCCGCAACTACTACACGCGCCACGACTACGAGGAGATCGACCTTGATGTCGGCAACGCGCTGATCGCCGACCTGCGCAGCGGCCTGGCGGACCTGAAGGGACGGCGCTTCGACGGCGGCTACGAGATCGCGACGGCCGACGACTTCGCCTACACCGACCCGATCGACCAGTCCGTGTCGCGGCACCAGGGCATCCGGCTCGTCTTCACGAACGGCTCGCGCGTCGTGATGCGGCTCTCGGGGACCGGCACAAAGGGCGCGACGCTGCGCGTCTATTACGAGGGCTACGAGCCGGCGGACGGCGACCACGGCCAGGACACGCAGGCGAGGCTCGCCCCGCTGATCGCGATCGGCGAGGAGGTCGCAGGCATCCGCGAGCGCACCGGGCGCGACAAGCCCGACGTCATGACCTGAGCGGGCGCCGCGACGGCTTAGGGCAGGGCGAAGCCGAAGCGCTCGAAGTCCTCGCGATAGCGGTCCCGTGCAACCTCGGCGACGACGGGATCGGCCTGCGCCTGCGCCAGGGCCTCGCTGGGGGTGCGACCGACGTTGACCTTCGGCAGGGCTGCCGTCGCCGGGATGTCGGCCGCGCGCAGGAAGGCGGCGAAGTCGTCTTCCAGCCGCTCGAAGCGCAGCAGGTGGTCCGGCGCACGGAACGCGCCGTCGACGGTGAGGAAGTCGACCGCGCGCGGACCGAGCTCGGCGAGGAACCGCTCGCGATCCCAGTAAGGCGGCTTGTGGTGCCAGCTGCCGTCGCGGTGCTGGACGTACCATTTGCTCGGCGAGAAATAGTACGAGAGCAGACGCTCGACCGGGTGCCGGACGCAGGCGACGATCCGAAAGCGATCGAGCCGCAGATGGCGGGCGTAATAGGCGAGATCGACGTGCTTGTCGGGGGTCAGCCGGCCGCGCACGGCGAAGCGCTCGACGCCGTCCTGGTGGGTATGGCGCGCCTCGATCCTGTCGTCGGAGAACGGGGCGAGCACCGTCTGCACGGAATTGCCGCCGGTCTTCGGGATGTGGATGAAGATGAACTTGTGCTTGTGCGAGATCATCCGCGCGGGTCGTCGCTGGGGCGCCTGAGGCTGGCGTATCGCGTGACGCCGGCGCCAAGGTCAAGCAAGGTCAAGCAAGATCAACGAGGCCGGCCACCCGCGGCTTGTTCTTAGAAACGCCTTATGGCTCTTGGCTTGCTGCGCTCAGTCCCGCCTGTTAGCGTCGGGACAACCAGGAAAGCCGCGAGATCGACGGGACTTAACCGTCGGCAGGCCAGGCTTTCCGCAGGGTGTCGCGGCCCCCGCGCGGCATCGAGGAACCGCTGAGGAAGATCTTGTCGTCACGCCTCCCCGTGCTGGCGCGCGCTGCGCTTCTGTCGTCTGCGATCCTCGCCCTTCCCGTCCTCAGCCCAGCCGTCGCCCAGGCGCCGACCGGCAGCCCGCCGACCGCCGCGCCCGGCATGCCGGCGCCAGGCGCCGCGCAGGACATCAAGATCGCCTATCTCGGCTTCCGCCGCCCGGCGCCGCCGGTCTACGATTACGAGGACGATCCGGCCGATGTCGGGATCGCCGGCGCCAAGATCGCCATGCGCGACATGACGACGACCGGCCGCCTCACCGGCCAGAATTTTACGCTCGACGAGCACATCCTCGCCAGGGGCGAGTCGGCGGTCGATGCCGCGAAGGCGCTGGTTGCGAAAGGCGAGGGGCTGATCGTCGCCGACCTGCCGACGAAGGACCTGCTCGAGGTCTCGGACGCCCTGAAGGATTCGCCGGCGGCGCTCTACTCGATCCAGTCCGAGGACGACACGCTGCGCAATGCGGACTGCCGCGCCAACGTCTACGATGTCGCGCCTTCGCGCGCGATGCTGACCGACGCGCTGGTGCAGTTCCTGATCTACTCGAAGTGGCCGAAGATCTTCCTCGTCGTCGGCAAGAACCCCGAGGACCAGCTCTACGCCGAGGCCGTGCGCCGCTCGGCCAAGAAATTCGGCGCCAGGATCGTCGGCGACAAGGTCTGGGAATACGGCGACCTTGCGCGTGCCCGCGCCGACGGCCCGGTGCAGGCGGCGGCGCTGGTCTTCACCCGCGGCACCGGCGCCGACGTGATCGTCGTCGCCGACGAGGCCGGCAACTTCGGCGACTACATCCAGTACCACACGTCCGAGCCGCTGCTGGTCACGGGCACCCAGGGGCTGGTGCCGGCGACCTGGTCGCGCGTGCTGGATTCGTGGGGCTCGGCACAGCTGCAGAGCCGCTTCGTGCGCACCAACAAGCGGCCGATGCGCCCGCTCGACTACCAGGCGTGGGTGGCGATCCGC
Organism: Beijerinckiaceae bacterium RH AL1; assembly: GCA_901457705.2. NCBI lineage: Bacteria > Pseudomonadati > Pseudomonadota > Alphaproteobacteria > Hyphomicrobiales > Beijerinckiaceae > Beijerinckiaceae bacterium RH AL1. The sequence continues at coordinate 3,005,985 of LR590083.2, read as the reverse complement.
GTCATCGGCGAGGCGGCGACCCGCTCGAAGAGCGCCGACCCCCACACCATCGCCGACTATGCGATGCGCCCCGATTTCGACATCGCCGCCTTCAAGGGCGTGCCGGTGCACTTCCGCCCCTGGGACCGGCAGCTGTCGCAGCCGATCCTGCTCGTGCAGCCGAAGATGCTGGTGTCGGTCGCCCCAGAGCCCGGCTTCCTTCATCCCGTCAGCCCCCTCGAGTCGCTCGGCTTCGACAAGCCCGAGACCGGCTGCAAAAGTCCTTCCGGAGATAAATCGTGACGCGTGTCCCGGCGCTCGGCGCCCTTCTCGCCCTCGCTCTCGTCGCCGGCAGCGTGCCGGCGCAGGCCCTCACGGCCTACGTCACCAACGAGAAGGACAACACGGTCAGCGTCATCGACCTCGACACCTATAAGGTGACGCGCACCGTCGACGTCGGCCGCCGCCCGCGCGGCATCATCATGAGCCCGGACGGCAAGGAGCTCTACGTCTGCGCGTCCGACGACGACACGATCCAGGTCTTCGATCCGAAGACCATGAAGCAGATCCGCACGCTGCCCTCCGGCCCCGATCCCGAGACCTTCGCGATCAGCCCGGACGGCAAGACGCTCTACGTCTCGAACGAGGACGACAACGAGGTCACGATCATCGACATCCCGTCGAACAAGGCGCTCGTGCAGATTCCGGTCGGCGTCGAGCCGGAGGGGGAGGGCGTGAGCCCGGACGGCTCGACGATCGTCAACACCTCCGAGACGACCAACATGGCGACCTTCATCGACGTGAAGACGCAGAAGATCGTCGCCAACGTGCTGGTGCCGTCGCGCCCGCGCATCGCCGTCTTCAACAAGGACGGGACGCAGGTCTGGGTGTCGTCCGAGGTCGGCGGCAAGGTCACCGTCATCGACACGAAGACGCACAAGGTGCTCGCGACGATCGCCTTCGCCATCCCCTCGATCACGGCCGACACGATCCAGCCCGTCGGCATCCGCCTGACCCCGGACGGCACGACTGCCTTCGTCGCGCTGGGGCCGGCGAACCACGTCGCGGTCGTCGACGCCAAGACCTTCCAGGTCGAGAAGTACCTGCTCGTCGGGCAGCGGGTGTGGCAGATGGCCTTCACGCCGGACTTCAAGACCCTCTTGACGACCAACGGCATCTCGAACGACGTCTCGGTCATCGATGTGCCCCGGCTCAAGGTGACGCGCTCGATCCCCGTGGGCTCGTATCCCTGGGGCGTGGCGATCTCGCCGAACTGAGCGCGGGGATCGCGGAAAGCATGATGATGGTCGACAATCCCGCGCTCGAGGTCGCGAACGTCTCGCACCGCTTCGGCCAGCGCCAGGCGCTGAAGGACGTGTCGCTGCGCGTCGAGCGCGGCGCCTTCACGGCGCTGCTCGGCCCCAACGGCGCCGGCAAGACGACGCTGTTTGCGATCATCACGCGGCTCTACAACACCCGCGAGGGCCAGGTGCGCATCTTCGGCCGCGAGCTGAAGCGCGAGCCCTCCGCCGCGCTCGCCGAGATGGGCGTCGTCTTCCAGAAGCCGACGCTCGATTCCGATCTCACCGTGCGCCAGAACCTCGCCTACCACGCGAGCCTGCACGGCATGAGCGGCAAGCCGGCGCGCACGCGCATCGAGGAGCTGCTCGCCCGCGTCGGCCTCGCCGATCGCGCCAAGGACAAGGTGCGCACGCTGTCGGGCGGCCAGTCGCGCCGCATCGAGATCGCGCGCTCGCTGGTGCACGGGCCGCGCCTGCTGCTGCTCGACGAGGCCACCGTCGGGCTCGATCTCGCGTCGCGCGCCGACATCGTGCGCATCGTGCGCGACCTCGTGCGCGAGGACGGGCTCTCGGTGCTGTGGGCGACGCACATCTTCGACGAGATCGAGGCGACCGACGGCGTCTACGTCCTGAACAACGGCGCGATCGTCAGCCAGGGCCGGTCCGAGGAGATCGCCGCCGGCGCGAAGTCCGGCCAGCTCGCCGACGCCTTCCGGGCGCTGACGGTCGACACGACGCGGGCGGAGATGGCGCGATGACGGACATCACTGCGGCCACCGCCCCGCATCGCTCGATCGGGCTCGCCGGCTATCTCACCTGCCTCGCCGGCATCACCAAGCGCGAGCTCCTGAAGTTCGTTAACCAGAAGGAGCGCTTCTTCTCGGCGCTCGTGCGCCCGCTCATCTGGCTCTTCATCTTCGCCGCCGGCTTCCGCTCGGCGCTCGGCGTCTCGATCATCCCGCCCTACCAGACCTACGTCCTCTACGAGGAGTACGTGACGCCTGGCCTCGCGGTGATGATCCAGCTCTTCGCCGGCATGCAGTCCTCGCTCTCGATGGTCTACGATCGCGAGGTCGGCTCGATGCGCGTGCTGCTGACGAGCCCGTTCCCGCGCTGGACGCTGCTGCTCGCCAAGCTGTTTGCCGGTGTCATCGTCTCGGTGGTGCAGGTCTACGTCTTCTTCGTCATCGCGTGGTTCTACGGCATCCAGCTCGATCCGCTGGGCTATCTCGCGGCCTTCCCGGCGCTGGTGCTGTCGGGGCTGATGCTCGGGTCGATCGGGCTGCTCGTCTCCTCGCAGATCAAGCAGCTCGAGAACTTCGCGAGCGTGATGAACTTCATCATCTTCCCCATGTTCTTCGCCTCTTCCGCGCTCTACCCGCTGTGGAAGATGCAGGAGGCTTCGCAGACGCTGTTCTACGTCTGCGAGATCAACCCCTTCACTCACGCGGTCGAGCTCGTGCGCTTCGCGCTCTACCTGCAGTTCGAGCCAACGGCCTTCCTCGTGGTCGTCGGCGTTACGGTGGTCGCGTTCGGCCTCTCGGCCATGGCCTACGACCCGGGCCGCGGCATGCTGGCGCGTCGCGGCGGTCCAGGAGACTGATGATGCGTTTTTCGTTCGCCGCTGCGTTCCTTCTCGGCGTCGCGCCGCTCGCCGGCCCCGCGCTGGCGCAGGGGCCGGTGCCCGGCATGCTGCCGCAGCAGGGCGGTGCCGGCGGGCCGCCGCCCGCGGCCGGCGCGGTCCCGTCGCTGCAGCAGCAGCCGAACAGCCTCTCGCCGGGGGAGGGCAGCGCCGGCGAGCCGCAGCGCGCGCCTGGCTCGAAGGCCGAGCAGGGCACCGTGCTGCCCGGCGCGAGCCCGGACTCCGGCACCACCACCGTCTACGCGCCGGCACAGGCCGAGAAGGACGTGCCGTGGCCCTGCGCGCAGGCGAAGGTTGCCAAGATCAGCGCCGGCACGATCTGGTCCGGCCCGAGCCTCGATGCCGGCAAGGGCTGGGAGGACGACAACGAGGTCGCCGAGCTTGCCCAGCAGCTCGCCTCGCGCCGCACCACGCTCGACGAGGCCAACGAGCTGATCGCCGCCTTCGCCAAGAAGGCCGGCGCCGACAAGGACAAGAAGCTCACCGAGCTGTTCGTCGCGACGCTCGACATCATCAACGGTAACCGCGACCAGATCCTCGACGGCATCATGCGCTACGCGCGCGGCCAGGAGCGCCTCGCCGAGCGCATGCGCGCCGAATCCGACAAGATCTCGGAAGCGCAGGAGAACGCGACGGCGACGGGCCTCGGCGTTGCGCGCGACCAGGCGAACACCGACTTCGCCTGGGACCGGCGCATCTTCAAGGAGCGCAAGCAGGCGCTGTCCTACGTCTGCGAGACGCCGAGCCTGCTCGAGCGGCGCGCCTATGAGATCGGCAAGCGCATCCAGGCGCAGATCTGACGTTCCGACCGGAGACCAAGCCATGCGCGCCGCCAGACTCTTCGCCTTCGCGTCCATCCTCGCCGTCGCGCTCGCCGGCCCGGCATGGGCCAAGACGACGAAGCTCTGGAACCTGACCGCCTACACGATCACCAGCATCGAGCTGGCGCCGGCGGGCACCGGCAAGTACGGCCAGGATCTCGCCAAGCTCGACCCCGACGGGTCCGTCGACCACGACGAGCGCATCAAGCTGGGGAGCGTCGCCGACGGCAGCTACGACGTCCGCGTGAAGGACGACCACGGCCGCACCTGCGTCGTGAAGGGCGTCGCGATCAAGGACGGCGACATCGTCGCCATCGAGGAGAAGCAGCTCGAGGGCTGCGCCAAGTAGCGGCAGCGGCGGTCTGCGCGGCTCTCCCGAACGCGGGATGTGACGCGTTCGAAGCGGGATGCGAGGATCGATCCTCCGGAAAGGACGTTGATGAACGGGTTCGCGGCGATCGTCTTGGTCTGTCTCGCGGCGACGCCGCGCCAGGATTGCGACGAGAACAATGCGCTGGTGCTGCGCTCGATCCACGTCGCCAACGAGCTCGGCTGCGCCTCGGGCTGGCAGGAGATCATCGCCCGCGGTGGTCTCCAGGAGAGCCTGAAGGGCGGCAACTACGTGAAGACGCTGTGCCGCCGCGAGAAGGCCGAGAACTAGGCGCCCGCGGCCGACGACCCGATCCTGGAGAAGGTGATGTTCATCATCATGTCCGTCTGCCTCATCGCTGCGCCCGGCACCTGCAGGGAGGAACGCGTGCAGCAGACCTACGAGGAGCGGCCGCCGATCGCCTGCATCGTCGAAGGCCAGAGCACGGTCGCCGTGTGGCAGACCGAGCATCCCGCCTACGTCGTCAAGCGATGGAAGTGCGTGCCGCGCAGCCGGCTCGAGCAGCCGCTGTGACGACGTAAGCGGGGCGCCGGCGCCGTGCGCACCATCCGCTTCCGGCTCGGGCTGCTCGTCTTCGGCTGCCTGTTCATCGCCTTCGCGGCCGGCGCCGGCGTGATCTACGCCCTGCATGTCACCGATCGCACCGTCGATCGTGCGCTCGACGCGCAGCGCCGGCTCGACCGCCTCACCGAACTGTCCGGCCGCATCCAGCTCTACGGCCTCCTCGCCATCTCGACCGTCAACGAGCCGGCGCTGGCCGCGACGCGCCTCAAGGACGCCGAGCGCGGCGTCGACGAGGCGATCAAGGGCTTCGAGCCGGAGATCGCCAGGGCGATCGCCGATGCCGACCTGCCGCTCGACGTCAACGCGATGGCCGCTCGCGCGAAGCCGCTGGAGCAGGTGCGTGCCGGCTTCCACGTCCTCGTGCGGCAGGTGCAGGACGCGCTCTCCGAGCCCGACGCGCACGCCCGCGAGGACCGCATCCGCGGCGCGTTCAACGGCTTCGCGACCTTCACGGGGCCCTACCTCTTCTTCCTGATGCAGGCCGACCGCCGCGGCGTCGAGGTCGGTCGAGAGGAGGCGCGGGCGATCTCCCGCACCATCACCGAGGCGGCGGTCGTTCTCGTCGTCGTCGCGCTTCTCGGCGCGCTCCTGCTCTATCGCGTGACGTCGCGGCCGATCCTGGCGGCGGTGGCGGAGATCCACGACGCGGCCGTGGCGATCGGGCAGGGCGAGCGCAACCTGCGGCTCCCGGTGCGCAATCGCGACGAGCTCGGGCTTCTCGCGGTCGTGTTCAACCGCATGACGGCGCGGCTGCGGCGCGGCGAGGAGAGGGTCGCGCGCGATCGCACCGCGCTCGAGAAGACCATCGCCGACCGGACCAGCGACCTGCGCGCGGCCAACGAGACGCTCAGCGCCATCGACAGCTCGCGGCGCCGCTTCTTCGCCGACGTTTCGCACGAGCTGCGCACGCCGCTCACCGTCATCCTCGGCGAGTGCGAGATCGCGCTGGCCCCGCCGAAGCCGGACGGGCCGTCGGCTTTGGCGAAGCGGCTCGATCAGGCGAACGCGGCCTTTGCGGTAATCCGGCGGCGCGCGCAGCGCCTGCAGCGGCGGGTCGAGGACATGATGCGGATCGCGCGCTCCGAGAGCGGCACGATCGATCTCACGTTCAAGCCGGTCGCGCTGCAGGCGGTGTGTGCGAGCGCCGTCGAGGCCTTCGAGGGCGCGACGCGCAAGCGCGACGTGGCGATCGTGCTGGAGTCGGGTCCCGAGGACGTGCGGATCGACGGCGACTTCGAGTGGCTGCGCCAGATCGTCGAGGGCATGATCGACAATGCGCTGCGCCACGCCAAGGGCGTCACGCGGATCGTGCTCTCCTGCGCCGTGCGGGACGGCGAGGCGCATTTGGAAATACGCGACGACGGGCCGGGATTTGGCGCCGGCGATCCTCGGGAACTTCTGGAAAGGTTCTCGCGGCGCAACGTGAAGGACGGCCCGTCGGGCTTCGGAATCGGCCTTGCGCTGGTGCGATGGGTGGTGGACAAACATCACGGCACCGTCACGTTGCGCGATGCCGCGTCACCTGCGCATGGCGCCGAGATCGCGATATGCCTGCCACTGTCCAAGGTCCATCAGGTCGAGACACAGCTGGCCGAGACCTGATGCCCGTCCTTCTCGTCGTCGAGGACGATCCCGACATCGGCGCGCTGCTCGATCGCGGGCTCGGCGCCGCCGGCTTCGCCGTCACCTGGGTCGACACGACGGGCAGCGCCCTGCAGCACTTCGCCGGTCACACCCCAGACGCCATCCTGCTCGACGTGATGCTGCCCGACGGCACGGGCTACGAGCTGTGCCGCACGTTTCGGCAGAAGGGCTTCCACGGCCCTATCCTCTTCCTCAGCGCCAAGGACGAGGTGTCGGACCGTGCCGACGGCCTCGCGGCCGGCGGCGATGACTACATCGTGAAGCCGTTCGCCTTCGACGAGCTGGTGGCGCGCCTGAGCGCGCAGCTCATCCGCCGTAAGGCGTCCGATGCGCCGCGGCTGCCCGAGGCCGGCGGCATGACGCTCGACATCGACACGCGCCAGGTCCGCTTCCGCAACATCGTCGCGCGGCTCACCCAGCGCGAGGCCGAGCTGCTCGCGCTCTTCATGCAGAGCCCCGGCAAGCCGATCTCGCGCGGCGACATCTTCGATCGCCTGTGGCTCGAGCAGGGCGGCGCGTCGCTCAACGTCGTCGACGTCTACATCGGCTATCTGCGCGGGAAGATGTCAGACGTCGTGAAGGCCGGCGGGCCGTCCATCTCGACGGTCCGCGGCCGTGGCTTCATGCTCGAGCTGCCGCGGACCGACACGCTGAGGTAGCGGCGGTCCAAGTACAGGCCGCCGCTAGATGCCCGACTTCTTGTCGACCTGCTTGGTGGCCGAGACGAGCCGGTTCCAGCCGTCCTGCACGTCGGTGGAGAGCCCGCGCAGGTTGTCGTTCACGACGGTCCAGTTGACCATCTGCGGCGCGGAGCGCGCGTCGGGGCCCGGCGCCGAGTGCATGACGTCGGTGATGTAGGCAGCGCCGATCGTCAGCATGATGCCGACGGCCAGTCCGGTCAGAAAGCGCATCCGAGCCTCCAGATTCAGGGTTCCGAAAGGCAACGCTTGCTGCCGCTCGGCCGTTCCGTTGCAGTGCGGGAGCGCGAGGTCGTAGGCCGAGGATGACGCGATGGGCTTGAAGATCGAGGACTACGCGATGATCGGCGACTGCCAGACGGCGGCTCTCGTCGGGCGTGACGGCTCGATCGATTGGCTCTGCTGGCCGCGCTTCGACTCGTCCTCGATGTTCGCCCGCATCCTCGGCGATGAGGAGAACGGCCGCTGGCTGCTCGCCGCGGCCGACAAGGATGCGAAGGTCACGCGGAAGTACCGCGACAAGACGCTGATCCTCGAGTCGCGCTGGGAGAGCGCGGAGGGCTGCGCCGAGGTCATCGACCTGATGCCGGATGCGCGCCCGCATTGCTACCTCGTGCGCATCGTGCGGGGGCTGCGCGGCAAGATGCGATTCCACGCCGAGCTGCGGATGCGCCCGAACTACGGCGTCGCGATCCCGTGGATCCGCCGCGACAAGGATGGCAGCCTGCGCGCGGTCGTCGGGCCGGACGCGATGATCATGCGCACCAACATCGATCTGCAGCCGGACATGCGCCGCCACTCCGCGGAGTTCGTGGTCGAGGCCGGCCAGTCCGTCGACTTCGTGCTCGGCTACCACCTGTCCTTCCAGGAGCCGCCGCCGCCCGTCGACGCGCACAAGCTGCTCGAGATCACGAGCGACCGCTGGCACGGCTTCACCGGCCATTTCGGGCGCGAGACCGATTACCTCGACCTCGTGATGCACTCGCTGATCACGCTGCGCGCGCTGATCTACGAGCCGTCGGGCGCGATCGTCGCGGCGCCGACCGCCTCGCTGCCGGAGGAGCTCGGCGGCGAGCGCAACTGGGACTACCGCTTCTGCTGGCTGCGCGACGCGACCTTCACGCTGCTCGCGCTGATGAACGGCGGCTACGTCGACGAGGCCGCGAACTGGCGCAAGTGGCTCTTGCGCGCCATCGGTGGCGACCCAAACCAGATCCAGATCATGTACGGCATCGGCGGCGAGCAGCGGCTGCCCGAGGCCGAGCTGCCGCTCGCCGGCTACGAGAACTCGCGGCCGGTCCGCATCGGCAACGCGGCCGCCGGCCAGCTTCAGATCGACATCTACGGCGAGATCCTCGATGCGCTCTACCAGGCGCGCCGCCACGGCCTGAACGACGACGAGGACGATTGGCCGGTGCAGATCCAGCTGCTCAAGCATCTCGACGAGGTGTGGTGCGAGAAGGACGAGGGCATCTGGGAGGTGCGCGGCGGGCGCCAGCACTTCGTCTACTCGAAGGTAATGGCCTGGGTCGCCTACGACCGCGCGATCAAGACCGTCGACGAGTTCGGCCTGCAGGGCCCGGTCGACCACTGGCGCAAGATGCGCGACACGATCCATGCCGACATCTGCGAGAAGGGCTGGAACGAGAAGGTCGGCGCCTTCGTGCAGGCCTACGGCTCCGACAAGCTCGACGCCTCGATCCTTCTGATGCCGCTCACCGGCTTCCTGCCGCCGGAGGATCCGCGCATCCGCCGCACCGTCGAGGCGGTGGAGAGGCACCTTCTGAAGGACGGCTTCGTCGCGCGCTACATCCCCGACGGCGACGACGGCCTGAAGGGCAGCGAAGGCGCCTTCATCGCCTGCTCGTTCTGGTTCTGCGACTGCCTCACGCTGATCGGCCGCCGCGACGACGCGCGAAAAATGTTCGAGCGGCTGTGCACGATAGCCACCGACCTCGGCTTCCTGTCGGAAGAATACGACATCAAGAACAAGCGGCTGATCGGCAACTTCCCGCAGGCGTTCTCGCACATCGCGCTGATCAACACGGCCTTCAACCTGCGCGAGGACCGAGCGCCGGCGGAGCAGCGCTCGGGTCACAAGTCGGACGGCTAGAGCGCTTCGCGAACCAGGCGGTTCACGCCGCGCTTTACGATTGTCTGCGCCGTTAGATGTAGGGGCGCCAGACCTCGGGGATGAACGCGTAGCCGCCGTCGCCGAGCCGCTCGAGATGCGCGAACGCCGGGAAGTCGAGGTGCGAGCCGGCGACGCGCAGCTTGTCGGTCGCGACCTTGTCGAACAGCCGCTTGCGATGCGCCTTCGCCTGCTCGGGGTCGACGTCGAAGGCGAGGTAGATCTCCGGATGGCGCGACTGCAGGAACGGCAGGTGGACGATGTCGGTCCACATCAAGAGCTGCTCGTTGCCCGAGGTGATGTGGAAGCCCGTGTGGCCCGGCGTATGGCCCGGCAGCGGCTCGGACTCGATCCCCGGCGCGACCTCCCCCTTGGCGAAGGTGCGCATCCGCGCCTTGTAGGGGGCAACCGCCGTCTGCGCAGCCTCGAAATAAGGCTTCATCTCCTCCGGCGGATTGCTGGTCTCGAGCCAGAACTTGGCCTCGTCCTCGTGCAGCAGCAGCTCGGCATTCGGGAAGATCGCCTGGCCGCCCTCGCCGGCGAGGCCGCCAGCGTGGTCGGGATGGAGGTGCGTCATCAGGATCGTGTCGACGCTGTCCGGCGAGACGCCGGCGGCGTTCAGGGCTGCGGGCAGAGCGCCGGCTGCAAACATCGGGTTTTTGCCGGCGCCGGAATCGATGAGCACGCACTTGCCGCCGGTATGGACGACGAAGCAGTTGATCGTGATGATCGGCTCCTGCGAGCGGAACTGCGTCGCGAGCTGCTGCTTGGCCTCGCCTTCCTCGATCGCCTTCACAATTCCGAAATTGCCGTGGAGCACGCCGTCGACGATGGCGGTAACGACGATGTCGCCGATCTTCTTGCGATGGATGCCTGGCGTCTGGGTGGTCGGTGCAGTCTGCATGCAGTCTCCTGAGAGCTAACTCGATCGTGCGCGACATATGGGGCGCAGGAGACGCGCCGCCACCGCTGGGGCGCCGCCTTGAATCGGCGAGGCCTGCCGACCACCTCACTTTGGAAACAGGGCGCCAGGCGCCCGCTGAAGGCATCCGAACATGATCACAGAGCTCATCCATGAGACGGGCGCGGACGAGGCCGCGCTCGACGCCTACTCGCGCACCGTCGCGCACCTCGTCGACGCCGTCGGCCCGGCGGTCGCCCGCATCGAGACGGGCGCCAAGGGCGGACGCGGCGGCATCGGCTCCGGCTTCGTCATCGCCGACGACGGCCTCGTGCTCACCAACTCGCACGTCGTGGCCGGTGCCAAGCGCGTCCGCGTCGTGCTGACGGAGGGCCGCGAGGCCGGCGCCGAGGTGATCGGCGACGATCCCGCCACCGACCTCGCGCTGCTGCGCGCGCCGCTGCCGGCCGGGACCGCCGTCGCGCGGCTCGGCGACTCCAAGCTGCTGCGCCGCGGCCATCTCGTGGTGGCGATCGGCAATCCGCTCGGCTTCGAATCCACGGTGACGGCGGGCGTCGTGTCGGCGCTCGGGCGCTCGCTACGCGGCTACGGCGGCCGCCTGATCGAGGACGTCATCCAGACCGATGCGGCGTTGAACCCCGGCAACTCGGGCGGTCCGCTGGTCGCCGGCTCCGGCGAGGTCGTCGGCATCAACACCGCGATGATCGGCGGCGCGCAGGGGCTTTGCTTTGCGGTCTCGGCGAACACGGCGCGGTTCGTCGTCAGCGAGTTCGTCGCGCACGGCCACGTGCGGCGCGCGCACCTCGGCATCGAGGCGCAGACCGTGCCGGTGGCGCGCCGCATCGCGGTGGCGATCGGCAGCGGCCCGCGCGGCGTGCGCATCGGCGCGCTCGAGCCGGGCGGTCCCGCCGCGACGCAGGGCCTGAAGGACGGCGACCTGATCTTCGAGCTGGCCGGCCAGCCCGTCGGCGGCGCCGACGACCTCATCCGGGCGCTGAATGCCGACGCAATCGGCCGGCCGACCGAGGTCGCCGTGCTGCGCAACGGCCGTGTCGAGCGGATCACCGTCACGCCGCGCGAGCGGAAGTAGCCGCGGACTCGCCAAAGTCGCGGCGGGTGCTCGTAGGGTCGGCGCGCGGCAGCCGTTTCATGGCCATCCACACCCATGGAGATCGTCATGAAGAAGCTGTTTGCCGCGCTGATCGGCGCCCTCGTCCTCTCGACTCTCGTGTCCTCGGCGGCGACGCCGGCCTTCGCGCTCGGCGCCTGCGGCCCCAACGGCCATCGCAACGTCTACGGCCGCTGCGTGTTCGGCGGCCAGAACCAGGCCTGGTGCCTGCGCCACACCGGGCACATGGCGACCTACGTCGGCCGCGGCGTCTATCGCTGCTTCTGACGGCGCGGCGGCCTCTCGCCGCCTCTCTCATCAGCTCCCGAGCGCGACGACGACCCCCTCGTCCGCGCCGAGGTCGAGCCTTTCGGACACGTGCTCGCCCTCGCGCGAGAGCGTCGTCGAAAGCAGCACGCGCCCGCCGTCCCCCACGGCGTGGCGCGGCTCGCGCGTCAGGTTGAGCACGATCTTCAAGCGCGCGGCGCCGAGCCGCCGCTCGTAGGAGACCACACCATCGCCCCAGGCGATGGCCTCGATGGTGCCGCCGATGAGCGCGGGCTGCGCGTGGCGCAGCGCGATGAGCTTCTCGTAGAGCGACAGCATCGAGTGCGGGTCGCGCGATTCCGCGGCGACGTTGGTCGTCGCGTGCTCGCCGAGCGGCAGCCAGGGATGGCCCGTGGTAAAGCCGCCGGTCGGCGAGGCGTCCCACGGCATCGGCGTGCGCACGGGGTCGCGCCCGAGGCCGATGCCGGGCTGGCGCTTTTCCGACGGGTCCTGCACGAGCTCCGGCGGGATCGGCGTGTCGAGCATGCCGATCTCCTCGCCGTAGTAGATCGTCGGCGTGCCGCGGAGCGTCAGCAGCAGCATGGCCGCAACCCGCGCCTGGGCGGGCCGACGCGCGAGGCGATGCGCGACCTGTCGTGGTTCGAGAGCACCCAGTTCGGCCACGCGCCGGCGGGCAGGGCGGCGTTGTAGTCGGCGACGATCCTGCCGATGCTGTCGGCCGACCACGTCGCGCCGATGAGCAGGAAGTTGAAGGGAAGCTGCGCGCCCTTGAGGTCGACGCCGTAGTAGGCGACCAAACGGTCGAGCGGCAGGTAGATCTCGCCGATCAGCAGCCGGTCGCCGGGGTAGGTGTCGAGCACCGCGCGCATCTCGGCGACGAGGCCCATCATCTCCGGGCGGTCGCATTCGTATATCGAGATCAGCCGCTCGCGGTCGCCCAGCCCGGGCTTCCAATCGGGATTGACCGGGTTGTCGCGAAAATGCTCGTCCTTCACGAGGCACCAGATGACGTCGACGCGGAAGCCGTCGACGCCCTTGCCGAGCCAGAAGCGCAGCACGTCGAAGATCGCCTGCTTGACCTGCGGGTTGCGCCAGTTGAGGTCCGGCTGCTCCTTCAGGAAGGAGTGCAGGTAGTACTGGCCTGTGGCCGCGTCGAATGTCCAGGTCGAGCCGCCGAAATGCGACATCCAGTTGTTGGGTGGCGAACCGTCGGGCTTCGGATCGCGCCAGATGTACCAGTCGCGCTTGGGGCTCTCGCGCGACGACCGGCTCTGCACGAACCAGGGATGATGATCCGAGGAATGGTTCGGCACGAAGTCGAGCACGAGCTTCATGCCGCGTCGGTGCACGTCGGCGATCAGCCGGTCGAAGTCGGCCATCGTGCCGAAGCGTCCGTCGATGTCGCCGTAGTCGGCGACGTCGTAGCCGAAGTCGGCCATCGGCGAGGGGTAGATCGGCGACAGCCAGATCGTGTCGATGCCGAGGCGCTCGAGATGATCGAGCCGGTGGCGGATGCCCTCGAGGTCGCCGATGCCGTCGCCGTCGCTGTCCTGGAAGGAGCGGGGATAGACCTGGTAGATGATGGCGCGCTGCCACCAGTGGCCGGTGCCGTCCGAGGATGCCATGCGCCGCGCTCCGTGCTCGCCTTGGAGGAAGCACGCGATTGCGTCGAGGCGATGAAGCCTGTCGCCGCCTCAGGCCGTGCGGGCGAGCGCGCCGAGACCCGACGCGGCACGCAGGTCGGCGGCGATCGCCTCGCGCTCGGCGCGGCTGCCGCCGAGCAGGTGCACGTGCCATTCCTCCACGCCGTCTTCGATCGCCGCCGCGACCGCGCGATGGCGCACGGAGCCCCACTCGATCACCTCGACGCGCCGGGCAACGCGCCGCGCGCCGTCGGCCACAGCGGCGATCAGCACGAAGGCCTCGAAGGCCGGCAGCCCGGCGTCGCGGGCGCTCGAATCGAACGGGAAGACGGAGGCGACGTAGCGGCGGCCGGAGGCGCCGTGCCAGGCGTGATAGCCGTCGCGCAAGGCGTGCGTGCGAAGGCTCGCAAGAGCGCCGACGGCAGGCGCCAGTTCAAAGATCACCGCGCTGTCTACCACGACCATCCCAGCCCCCTCAAGTCAGGGAACAAGAATAGAACAAACGGCGGACAAGTCAAGCTCAGACGATCGCAGGAGACTTCCCGGCCTTGTCGGCACAGCGCGGCGCGGCGGGCTGCGGCACGACCGTCCTGAGGCTCGCATCGGCGGCGAGCGCCTCGGCGACGAGCGAGTCGGTCGCCGGCTCGATCGCGCCTTCGAGCGCCTTGAGGAACGCGCGCTTGTCCGCCATCGGCGCGATCGGCGGCAGGAACTCGAACACGATGGTGCCGGGGCGCCGCAGGAAGCCGCGGCGCGGCCAGAAGACGCCGGAGTTCAACGCCACAGGGACGCAGGCCATGCCGGAGGCGCCGACGAGCGCCGCGATCCCGGCCTTGTAGTCGGGCGGCGCGCCCACGGGCTTGCGCGTGCCTTCGGGGAAGATGACGACCTGGCGCCCTGCGGCGAGCGCCGCCCGCACGCTGCGCTGCAGCCCGGCGATGGTCGCGCCGCGCTTGCTGCGGTCGAGCGCGATCTGCCCGGCGCGCTTGGCATACCAGCCGAAGAACGGGATCGCCGTCAGCTCCTTCTTGAGGATGAAGGAGAAGTCGTCGAGCACGGTGATGAGCGCGAAGGTCTCGAGGAACGACTGGTGCTTCACCGCGAGCAGCGCGGCGCCCTTCGGCAGATGCTCGAGGTGGCGGAACTCCACCTTGGTGCCGCAGATCAGCGCAAGCAGCTTCACCGAGATCCAGGCCCAGGTGCGCACGAGCCGCATCGTCGCGCGCCGCGGCAGCACCAGGCAGGGCAGGCCGAGCAGCATCATGAGGATGAAGGTGGTGTAGAAGACGACCTGGAAGATCGCCGAGCGGACCAGGATCATCGGGTCTCGGTCATGCGTGGGGAGCCTCCCGGCTTTGTGAGTTTTTCGCGGCGGGACCGTAGCATCGGCGCGACAGCCCGTCGAACCTGCGGCCAAGGCGTCCGCCCGAGAGGGCCGGGCGGCCGCCGCCCGTTTCCGCGCCCGCGTGGCAAGGAAGTCGCAACCACGCGCCCGCTATATGGCTCTATATGGAGACGGTCGCCGGGGTCTCATCCCGCGCAACATCTTTAGGCCGCAAGCGCGTGGCATGCGCACGCCAAAGCTTCACGGATCCCCGCATGAGCGACACGAGCCAAGCCCTGACTCCCGCGCCGGCCCTGGCCGGGCGCCGCGACGGCCCGATGAAGCGCCTCTACCACTGGACGCTGGCCCAGGCCGAGAAGCCGTCGGCGCCCTATGCGCTCGGCATCATCGCCTTCATGGAAAGCTCGTTCTTTCCCATCCCGCCGGACGTGATCCTGGTGCCGATGTCGCTGGCGCGCCCGCGCCGCGCCTGGGTCTACGCCCTGATCTGCACCATCGGCTCGGTCCTGGGCGCGCTGCTCGGCTATGCCATCGGCTCGCTGCTCTACAACACGGTCGGGCTGTGGCTCATCCACCTCTACGGCTACGGCGCCCGCGTCGTCGAGCTGAAGGCGCTCTTCGCGCAATGGGGCTGGGCGGTGATCCTGCTGAAGGGCCTGACGCCGATCCCGTTCAAGATCGTCACCATCACCTGCGGCCTGCTCAACTATCCGCTGCCGCTCTTCGTCGCGCTCTGCACGCTGACGCGCGGCGCGCGCTTCTTCGTGCTGGCGGTGCTGCTGAACCTCTTCGGCGACACGATCAAGGGCTGGCTCGAGCGCTACTTCGGCGCCTTCATGCTGATCCTCGTGCTCACCATCGTCGTCGGCTTCGTCATCGCCGCCAAGGTGATCTGATGGATGCGCCCGTCGCCGTCGTCGAGCGGCCGCTGGTGCGCCCTGCGGCGCTGGTGCTCGCGCTCGCCGTCGCCACCATCGCCGGCGCCTTCGCCTTCCAGGCCGCTGGCTACGCCCCCTGCGAGCTGTGCCTGAAGGAGCGGCTGCCGTACTATGCCGGCATCGCGCTTGCTGTGCTCACCCTGGCGCTAGCCTGGCGCGGCCCGCCCGCGCTCGCCCGCGTCGGGCTCGGGCTTCTCGTGGTGCTGTTCCTGTTCTCGGCCGGCTTCGGCGTCTATCACGCCGGCGTCGAGTGGAAGTGGTGGCCGGGCCCCACCGGCTGCACCGGCGCCATCAACCGCCCGACGTCGAACGCCGACTTCCTTCAGCAGCTGCATAGCGTGCATGTCGTGCGCTGCGATGCCGTGGCGATCCGCATCCTCGGCCTGTCGCTCGCCGGGTGGAATGCGATCGTCTCGCTGGTCATCGCGGGCTTGGCGGCCGCAGGCCTGCGCCGCTAGCCGGCGCGGAGCGCTACTCCGCTGGCGCCACTTTGGGCCGGCCGAAGGCGGCCATCGCCTCGAACACCCCGTCCCGTCGGATCAGCGCGTGGAACAGCGCGGCGGCGATGTGCATCAGCACCACAGCGAAGAAGAGATAGGCCAGGCTCGCGTGCAGGTCCCACAGCACCGCATGCAGGCTGGCGTTGGGCGGCAGGATCGGCGGCAGCCGCAGGCCGCCGAAGACGACGATCGGGTACTGCGCCGCCGACAGCATCGCCCAGCCGAGCAGCGGCATGACGATCATCAGCCCGTAGAGCGCGACGTGCGAGAGACGCGCGCCGAGCTTCAGCGGCCCCGGCAGATCGGCCGGCAGCGGCGGTGCGCCGAGGGTCAGGCGCAGCGCGATGCGGATTACCACCAGCGCCAGGATCGCGATGCCGAGCGACTTGTGGATCGAGGTCAGCGCCAGGTAGTCGGGCTTCACGGTCGAGACCATGCCGACGCCGATGAACAGCATCGCGATGATGCAGATCGCCATCAGCCAGTGCACGAGCTTCTGCGAGGTCGCGAAGGACTGCTCGGTCATTACTTGGCTCCCGTCGCGGTGCGCGGATAGTCCTGCTCCTCGGCCGACCTGAGATCGTAGGACTTGGCGTAGACGGCCGAGCGCGCGGCCGGGAACGGATCATCAGAGACGGTGATGCCGTCCGGCAGCACGGTCGGGTCGAAGTTGATGTCGCGGCACGGCCCGTCGGCCTCGGGCTCGATCTTCGCGGCGGTCAGCGTGCCGAGCTCCACGACGCGGCGCTGCGGCGGCCAGGCCTTGGTCGGGTCGGCGGTCGGGTCGCCCGGCTCGGCGACCTGCGCGACCATCGTCCATGTCGCCGGCGCCTCGGCGATGCGCTCGGTGATCTCCGTCTCGAGCACGTCTGGACCGCCCTTCGCGAGCTCGTCGGGCTTCACGTCGACCGGCGTCGCGGTGGGCTTCAGCGACCAGCGGACGGGGTGCGAGGCGCCGGACGCATCGACGAAGAGGAAGGCGTTGAGCGCATTGAAGGCCGTCTCGGCGTAGCTCGCGGTCCACGGCGCGGTGCCGGCCCAGCCGAGGAAGCCGGCCATCTCAGGATGCGCGCCGACGAAGGCCTTCATCGCGCCGGGGTCCTTGCTCTTCTGCGCCTTGAGCAGGCCGTAGAAAGCCTGCGGCGTCGATACCGCGAAGATCGGCGCATTGATCATCGCCATGCGCCAGACCTGGTCGCCGCTCGAGATCTGCAGGCCGAGGCCGCGGACGCGGGCGGAGGCGTCGGCCGCCGTCGGCATCGGGGTCCCGAGGTTGAGCCGGCCGATGACGGGATAGGTGCCCTTGGCGAGCATCGCGGCGCGCGACAGCGACGTGCCGTCGCCGGTCGCCTCGAAGGTGCCGGTAAAGCAGATGCCCTTCGCATGGTTGCGGCGATGGCCGAGCGCCGGGCCGCCGGGCGGCGCGAAGGCGGCGACCATCTTGTCGGGGGTCAGGCGGTGCGGCGAGAAGGCGCCGGCGGTGTAGAGGAAGGCGCCGGCCGCGACGACCACGACGCCGCCGATCAGCACGAGCGCACCCAGCTGGCCCGCCAATCCCGGCGATTTCGACATTCGATGGTTCCGATTCGTGTTCGCCGGCGTTGCCGCCGTGGCGCCCGCGAACTTGCTGAGGTTGCCGTCCGGCGTCAACCAAGGTTTCGCCGCGCGAGAAGGGAGCCGACATGACACAGCCGAGCCAGGGTTGGCCCACCGAGGACGACGTCGATGTCGAGGTGGTGGCCGCGGAGCGGGCCTACACGGGCTTCCTCTCGGTCGATCACTACGAGCTGCGCGTGCCGCGCTTCGATGGCAGCGTGGCGTCCTTGAGGCGCGAGCTTCTGGAGCGCGGCACGGCGGTCTGCATCCTGCCCTACGATCCGCGCAGCGATCGCGTGCTGCTGATCCGCCAATTCCTCATCGGCTCGTTCGTCGCCGGGCGTGCGCCGCGTCCGTTGCAGGTCATCGCCGGCATGGTCGACGACGGCGAGGACGACGAGGCGGCGGCGCGCCGCGAGGCGATGGAGGAGGCGGCCTGCGAGATGCGCCGCGTGATCCGCGCGCAATCCTTCCTGCCGACGCCGGGCGGCTCGTCGGAGCGCGTGGTGGCGTTCGTCGGCGAGGCCGATCTCGCGACGGCCGGCGGGGTGCACGGGGCCGCCGCGGAGGACGAGGACATCCGCGTCGAGGTCTTCGACGCCGCCGAGGCCATCGCACGGCTCGATGCCGGGCAGATCGAATCGGCCCCCGCCGTCATCGTGCTGTCGTGGTTCGCGCGCCACCGCGAGCGGCTGCGGCGGGAATGGGCTGGATGAGGCCGTTGATTGATTCAGGGGCGTCGACGTCGGCAAGAAAATGGTAATCTCAGCCCGTAAGTATTCGTCGATGACTTCATTTAGGAGACTGGCGTGGTCTATTTGTGGCATAAATGCGCGATACTTCGTCGCTTCATCCGGGCGATCACAAGCTGGAGAGAGGCCGCGGCATGGTCTACAAACTAAAAGACAGAGCTCTGAAAATCTCGGCAGGATATGAGATCATTGATCCGGATCGACAACTGAGGTTCGGCCTCTTCGGCGTACAAGAGCCATCCGTCAAGTTCTCTGTCCAGATAAAGTCGATTGGCGAGCGAAGAGAAAAAGCAATCCGATGACTGTCGGATGCGCCGTGGATCCGAATACCGTTCCGCGTATGGCGCGCTGGTGCGCCAAGCAGTTGGTCCGTGTCGTTGATGTCGATGCGACACATGACACGATGCTCATTTCCGAGCGTGTCCGCGATGTCATGGAGCGCGCGGAACCCGGTGTCCATCAGTTTCTGCCTGTTGACATCTACCTCGGCCCTCGACCTTTCGAAACTGGTGAAGCACCCGTTGCGCGAAGCTACTGGCTTGTCGTGGGGCAGCATTTCGATTTCGTCAACGCGGAACATACCCACCAGCCTCGTGCTGTTATTACCCGTGCCGACGGAAGTACCGAACCGGGAATGTGGGACTTTAACGGACTCCTAACAAATCAACCGAAGAGCGACGCGCCGGTTATATTCGATCGGGAAGCTATAGGCGGACGGCAGATGTGGGTCGACCGTAACTTCATTCACCGTCAAAATCCGTTCATCTCCGACGATTTGGGACGTGCCTTGCTCGAGATGGATCTCTACGGTGCCGAGTTCCAGCATTTTGATGAAGTTTGAATTGCGCCGGTACGTGTCACACTGATGACCCCCGAAGGGCGGACGCGATCTATTCGCGAAAGAGACGCTGCGGCATGGTTTACAGGCTCAAAGACAAAGGTCAGAGGATCTCGGGCGGGTATGAGATCATCGACCCGAATCGGCCGCTTCGGCTTTTTGTGCTCGGCGTGCAAAAGCCATCCGTCGAGTTTCTTCATCCGAACAAAGTGGATTGGTTAGCAACTAGAAAAAGCAACCCTATGACCGTCGGGTGTGCCGTGGATCCTGAAACTGTTCCGCGCATGGTTCGCAGGTGCGGCAAGCAGTCGGTCCATGTTGTTGACGTTGGTGTGACACACGACACCATGCTTATATCGGAGCGCGTTCGCGATGTCATGGAGCACGCGGAGCCCGGTGTTCATCAATTCCTACCAGTAGACGTCTACATTAGCCCTCGACCTTTTGAAATTGGTGAAGCACCCGTTGCGCGAAGCTACTGGCTCGTCGTTGGGCAGCATTTTGACTTTGTCAGTGCGGAAGATACCCATCAACCTCGTGCCGCCGTCATCAATCCCGACGGGAGTACCGCCCCACGCTTGTGGGATTTTAGCGGAACCTTAACAAATCAACCAAAGAGCAACGCGCCCGTTATATTCGATCGCGAAGCTATAGGCGAACGACAAATGTGGGTCGACCGCAGTTTTATAAATGCTCACCATCCGTTCATCTCCGATGACTTGGGACGCGAAATGATCGAGATGAATCTTTACGGTGCAGAGTTCCAGCATTTTGACGAAGCTTGATAGGGCCACCGGTGGCTCGGCTGATCAACCCCGAGGGGCAAGGATGCAGGGCGGGACTTAAAGCAAACGAGAACAGCACGTCCTCAGTCGGGACTAAGCGCTGCCGACCCGGGTCCGTCAGTGCGCCAGCTTGCGCCGCGTCGTGAGCTTGTCCAGCAGCAGGTAGAGCACCGGCGTCGTGTAGAGCGTGAGCAGCTGGCTCACGATGAGGCCGCCGACGATCGCGAGGCCGAGCGGCTGGCGGATCTCGAAGCCGTAGCCGGCGCTGAAGGCGAGCGGGACGGCGCCGACGATGGCGGCGAGCGTCGTCATCAGGATCGGGCGGAAGCGCAGAAGGCAGGCCTGCACGATGGCCTCGCGCGAGGTGAGATCGCCTTCGCGCTCCGCCTCGATCGCGAAGTCGATGAGCAGGATGGCGTTCTTCTTCACGATGCCGATCAGCAGGATCACGCCGATCAGCGCGATGATCGTGAACTGGCTCTTGAACGCCATCAGCGTGATCAGCGCGCCGACGCCGGCCGACGGCAGCGTCGAGAGGATGGTGATCGGGTGCACGTAGCTCTCGTAGAGCACGCCGAGCACGATGTAGACGGCGATGAGCGCGGCGAGCACCAGGATCGGCTCGTCCTGCAGCGACTTGGCGAAGAGCTGCGCGGTGCCGGTCAGGCTGCCGCGGATCGTCGCCGGCATGCGGATGCGCTCCTGCGCCGCCTTGATCTGGTCCGCCGCCTCGCCGAGCGAGGTGCCGAGGGCGAGATTGAACGAGATCGTCGCCGCGACGAACGGGCCCTGATGCGAGATCTGCAGCGGCGTGTGGCCCGCCGCGTAGCGGGCGAGCGCGCCGAGCGGGACCATCTTCTCGGCGCTGGTGCTGTCGGCCGAGCCCGCCGAGGCCGACGCATTGCCCGAGTTGCCGATCGCATTCGTCGAGGCGTTGCGCGCCGTGCTCACCGCGCTCGTCGTGCCGCTGCTTGCCGCCTGGGTGGAGATCGTGACCGGCGACACGAAGCTCGTCGCGGCGATCGGCGCCGTGGCGCCCGTCGCGACCGCCGACGTGATCGTCGTCTGCGCGGCAGGCGGCGGCGTCTGCGTCGTGGCCACCGTGCCTGACGGCGCCTGCGTCGTCGCCGTGCCGCTCGGCGTGCCGCCAAAGGTCGAGATGTAGACCTGCTTCAACGAGTCCGGATATTGCCAGAAGCGCGGCGCCGCCTCCATCACCACGTGGTACTGGTTGACCGTGCTGTAGATCGTCGACACCTCGCGCTGGCCGAAGGCGTCGTAGAGCGTGTTGTCGATCTGGCTCTCCGTCAGGCCGAGCCGCGCCGCCGCGTCGCGATCGATCGTCAGGTCGGTCTCGAGGCCCTTCTGCTGCTGGTCGGAGCTGACGTCGGTGAGCGAGGGCAGGCTCTGCATCTCCGTCATCAGCTTCGGCGCCCATTCGTAGAGCTCCGCCGTGGAGTCGCCCTGCAGCGTGTACTGGTACTGCGCATTCGACGAGCGGCCGCCCATGCGCACGTCCTGCACCGGCTGCAGGTAGAGCCTGGCGCCGGCGATCCGCGTCAGCGGCCCGCGCAGGCGGGCGATCACCTCATCGGCGCTCGCGTCGCGCTGCGACAGGTCCTTCAGCGCGACGAAGACGGTGGCCGAGTTGAGCGCGGCGCTCGGGCCGCCGCCGCTGCCGACGCCGGTGAAGCCGACGACGGTCTGCACGGCCGGATCGCGCTCGACGATCTTCATGCTCTCCGCGAGCTTCTTCTCCATCGCCTGGAAGGAGATCGCCTGGTCGGCCTGGATCGCCCCGACGAGGCGCCCGGTGTCCTCCTGCGGGAAGAAGCCCTTCGGTATCGCCACGTAAAGAATGCCGGTGAGCGCGATCGTGGCGAGGAAGATCGAGACCATGATGACGGGGTGGCGCAGCGACCACTGCAGGCTGTGCTCGTAGCCGCGCAGGATCAGCGCGAAGGGCGTCCAGCGCCGCTTGTTGCGCGGCACGTCGCGACGCTTGAGCAGGAGCGAGCAGAGCATCGGCGTCGTCGTCAGCGAGACGACGAGCGAGACGAGGATCGCCACCGTCAGCGTGAGCGCGAACTCGCGGAACAGGCGGCCGAGGATGCCGCTCATCAACAGGATCGGCGTGAACACGGCGATCAGCGACAGGCTGATCGAGATGACGGTGAAGGCGACCTCGCGAGCGCCGCGCAGCGACGCCTCGAGCCGCGGCACGCCCTCCTCGACGTGGCGGGCGATGTTCTCGAGCACGACGATCGCGTCGTCGACGACGAAGCCGGTCGAGATCGTCAGCGCCATCAAAGAGAAGATGTCGAGGCTGAAGCCGAGCAGGTACATGATCCCGAACGTGCCGATGATCGAGATCGGCACCGCGACGCTCGGCACCAGGGTGGCGCGCCAGTCGAGCAGGAAGATCGCGACGATCGCGATGACCATGACGACGGCGATCACCAGCGTCTTCTCGGTGTCGTGCAGCGAGGCCGAGATCGTCGTGCTGCGGTCGATCGCGGTGATGACGTCGATCGAGGCCGGCATCGCCGCCTTGAGGTGGTTGAGCTCGCTCTTGATCGTGTTGATCGTGTCGATGATGTTGGCGCCGGGCTGCCGGAAGATGATCACCAGGATCGAGCGCTTGTCGCCGGCGAGCCCGCGGTTGCGGATGTCCTGCACGCCGTCGACGACATCCGCGACATCGGAGAGAAAGACCGGGTTGCCGTTGCGATAGGCGATGACGAGGCCCTTGAAGTCGGCCGCCTTGCTCGCCTGGTCGTTGGTGTAGATCTGGATGCGCGTCGAATTGGACTCGATCGCGCCCTTCGGGCTGTTGGCGTTGGCCGACGCGAGCGCGGCGCGCACGTCCTCGAGCCCGATGCCGTACTTGTAGAGCTTCAGCGGGTTGAGCTCGACGCGGACCGCCGGCAGCGACGAGCCGCCGATCTCGACCTGGCCGACGCCGTCGAGCTGCGACAGGCGCTGCTGCAGCACGTTGCTCGCCGCGTCGTAGATCTGGCCCTGTGTCATCGTCGGCGAGGTCAGCGCGAAGACGAGGATCGGCGCATCCGCGGGGTTCAGCTTCCGATAGATCGGGTTGCTCGGCAGGTTGGTCGGCAGGTCGGCGCGCGCGGCGTTGATCGCCGCCTCGACGTCGCGCGCCGCGCCGTTGATGTCGCGCGACAGATCGAACTGCAGCGTGATGCGCGTCTGGCCGACCGAGGACTGCGAGGTCATCTCGGTGACGTCGGCGATCTGGCCGAGGTGGCGCTCGAGCGGCTCGGCGACGCTGCTCGCCACCGTGTCTGGGCTGGCGCCGGGCAGCTGCGCGGTGACGAGGATCGTCGGGAAGTCGATCTGCGGCAGCGGCGAGACGGGCAGCAGCGGGAAGGCGATGATGCCGGAGATCGCGATGCCGATCGTGAGCAGCGTCGTCGCCACCGGCCGCAGGATGAAGAGCTTGGCGATGTTCATTCGCCGGGCTCCGCGGCGAGCCGCGGCTCCGGTGGCCGGCGCCTGAAGCGGGTGCCGAGGCGCTCGAAGGCGAGGTAGATCACCGGCGTCGAGAACAGCGTCAGCACCTGGCTGACGGTGAGGCCGCCGACGATGGCGATGCCGAGTGGCCGGCGCAGCTCCGAGCCGACGCCGGTGCCGAGCATCAGCGGCACGGCGCCGAGCATGGCGGCGAGCGTGGTCATCAGGATCGGGCGGAAGCGCAGGAGGCAGGCCTGGTAGATGGCTTCCCGCGGCGACAGGCCCTGCTCGTGCTCGGCCTCGAGCGCGAAGTCGACCATCATGATCGCGTTCTTCTTCACGATGCCGATGAGCAGGATGATGCCGATGATCGCGATGACGTCGAGCTCGCTGCCGACGATGCGCAGCGCCAGCAGCGCGCCGACGCCCGCCGACGGCAGGGTGGAGAGGATGGTGATCGGGTGGATGAAGCTCTCGTAGAGCACGCCCAGCACGATATACATCGTCGCGATCGCAGCGACGATCAGGATGAGCTGGTTGCTCAGCGAGGCCGAGAACGCCGCGGCGCTGCCCTGCATCGAGACGACGAAGCTTGCCGGCAGGTCGAGCTGCGCCTGCACGTCCTGCACGGCATCGACGGCTGCGCCGAGCGAGCCGCCGGGCGCGACGTCGAACGAGATGTTGGCCGACGGGAACTGGCTGTAGTGCGAGATCTGCAGCGGCCCGGTGCGCTCGTGCACGTGCACGAGGTCGCTCAGCGCGACCTGGCCGTTCGTCGTCGACAGCGACGAGGGCAGGTAGAACATCCGCAGCGCTGCGAGATCCTTCTGCAGGTCGGGCGCGACCTCCATGATCACGCGGTACTGGTTCGACTGCGTGTAGATCGTCGAGACGATGCGCTGGCCGAAGGCGTCGTAGAGCAGGTTGTCGATCGAGGCCGGCGTGATGCCGAAGCGGCTCGCGGTCTTGCGGTCGATCGTGAGGTCGACGGCCTTGCCGCCGTCCGCGAGATCGCTCGCGACATTGGCGAGCTCGGGCCGTGCCTTCAACGCGTCGACGAAGCGCGGGACCCAGGTCGACAGCACGCCGATGTCGGGATTCTCGATCGCAAGATGGTACTGGGCGCGGGTGACGGTGGAGTCGATCGTCAGGTCCTGCACCGGCTGCATGTAGAGGCTGATGCCCGGCACCGCGGCGACGGCGCGGCGCAGCTCGGCGATGACCGTCGTGACGCTGCGCTGGCGCACCTCGAGCGGCTTCAAGGTGATGAAGACGCGGCCGGAGTTCGGCGTCGTGTTGTTCTGGTCGATGCCGACGAAGGACTCGACGTTCTCGACCGCGCCGTTCTCCAAAATGACGTCGGCGAGCGCGCGCTGCTTGTCGCTCAGCGCCTTGAAGGAGATCGTCTGCGCGGCCTCGGAGACGGCCTCGATCTCGCCGGTGTCCTGCGTCGGGAAGAAGCCTTTTGGAATGTCGATGTAGAGAAACACGGTGAGCGCCAGCGTCGCCAGGGCAACGAGGAGCGTGAGCGGCTGATGGTTCAAGACGACGCGCAGCAGGCGGGCGTAGACCGCGATGGTGCCGTCGATCACCGCCTCGGCGCGCCTGTCGAACCAGCCGCGCTCGCTCTCCGGGCGATGGCGCAGGAGCTTGGCGCACATCATCGGCACGAGCGTCAGCGAGACGACGGCCGAGATGACGATCGTCACCGCCAGCGTGATCGCGAACTCGTGGAAGAGTCGCCCGACCACGTCGCCCATGAACAGAAGCGGGATCAGCACCGCGAGCAGCGAGACGGTGAGCGAGATGATCGTGAAGCCGATCTGCTCCGAGCCCTTCAGCGCGGCGGCGAGCGGGTCCTCGCCCTCCTCGACGAAACGGGCGATGTTCTCGATCATCACGATCGCGTCGTCGACGACGAAGCCGGTCGAGATGGTCAGCGCCATCAGGGACAGGTTGTCGAGGCTGAAGTTCAGAAGGTACATCGCCACCAGCGTGCCGACGAGCGAGAGCGGCACGGAGAGGCTCGGGATGATCGTCGCGGGCAGGTTGCGCAGGAAGACGAAGATCACCAGCACGACGAGCACGATGGCGAGGCCAAGCTCGAACTCGACGTCGGCGATCGAGGCGCGGATCGTGACCGTGCGATCGCTCAAAATGTCGATCTTGAGCTCGGCCGGCAGGCCCGACTCGAGCTTCGGCAGGAGCGCCTTGATCTGGTCGACGACCTGGATGACGTTGGCGCCGGGCTGCCGCTGGATGTTGAGCACGATGGCGGGCGTCTTGTTGGCCCACGCCGCGATCTTGTCGTTCTCCGGCCCGCTCACCGTCGTCGCGACGTCGTCGAGCCGCACGGGATTGCCGTTGCGATAGGCGACGATCGTGCGGCCGAGCTCCTTCGGGTCGTAGATCTGGTCGTTGGCGTTTATCGTCGAGGCCTGCGCCGGGCCGTCGAAGTTGCCCTTCGGCGTGTTGACGTTGACGTTGCCGATGACGGTGCGGATATCGTCGATCGCGATGCCGTGCGCGGCGAGCTTCTGCGGGTCGAGCTGCACGCGGATGGCGGGGCGATGGCCGCCGCTGACGCTGACGAGGCCGACGCCGTTCTCCTGCGAGATCTTCTGCCCGAGCCGCGTCTCGGCGATGTCCTCGAGGTCGGTCAGCTTCATCGTGTCGGAGGTGATCGCCAGCGTCATGATCGGCGCGTCGGCCGGGTTGATCTTGGCGTAGACGGGCGGTGTCGGCAGGTCGCTCGGCAGGAAGTTCTGCGCTGCGTTGATCGCCGCCTGCACCTCCTGCTCGGCGACGTCGATGTTCAGGCTCAAGCTGAACTGCATGGTGATGACGGAGGCGCCGCCAGAGCTCGCCGAGGTCATCTGCGAGAGGCCCGGCATCTCGCCGAACTGCCGCTCGAGCGGCGCCGTGACCGACGAGGTCATCACCTCGGGGCTGGCGCCGGGGTAGAACGTCTGCACCTGGATCGTCGGGTAGTCGACCTCGGGCAGCGCCGAGAGCGCCAGGAAGCGGTAGGCGAAGAGACCCGACAGGAGGATCGCCGCCATCAGGAGCGTGGTGGCGACCGGCCGCAGGATGAAGAGGCGTGACGGGTTCACCGCGACACCCCGCCGCCGCTAGGGCTTGCCATGGTGGCCGGCATGCTGGTGCGGCGCGCCGGCGACGTTCACCTTGAGCCCGTCGCGCAGCCTATCGCTGCCGTCGGTGACGACACGGTCGCCCGGCTGTAGGCCGCTGGTGACGGCGACCGTCGCGCCCTGCGTCGGCCCCAGCACGATCTTCTTCATCACGATCTTGTCGTCGGCGCCGACGGCATAGACGAAGGTGCCCGGCGTGCCGCGCTGCACGGCGGCCGTCGGCACGACGATGACGTTGGTCAGCTCGCCGATCTTCAGGTGGATGTTGACGAACTGGTTCGGGTACAAATGATTGTCGGTGTCCTCGAAGACGGCGCGCGCCTTGAGCTGGCCCGTCGTCGTGTCGATCGTGTTGTCGAGCGTCTCGAGCCGGCCGACCTCGAGCGACTTCTGGTCGGCTTGGTCGAAGGCGGTGGCCTGCAGCTTCTCCTTGGACCTCGCCTGCGCGTCGGCGACCTCGGGGATGACGTTCTCGGGAATCGAGAAGATGACCGAGATCGGCTGCAGCTGCGTCAGCACGACGATGCCGTTGGTGTCGCTCGTCTGCACGTAGTTGCCGGGGTCGACCTGGCGCAGGCCGACGCGACCCGTGACGGGCGCGGTGATGTGGCAGAAGGCGAGGTTCACCTTCTGCGCCTCGATGAGGCCCTTGTCGGACTGGACCTGGCCCTGGTCCTGCTCGACGACGTATTTCTGGTCCTCGGCCTGCTGCCTGGCGATCGAGGTCTGGGCGAGCAGGGTGGCGTAGCGCTTGGCGTCGACGATCGCCTCGTCGAGCAGGCCCTGGTCGTGGGCGAGCTGGCCCTCGTACTGGTGCAAGAGCGCGAGGTAGGGCCGCGGATCGATCTGGGCGAGGAAGTCGCCCGCCTTCACCATCTGGCCTTCCTTGAAGCCGACCTCGGTGAGCACGCCGTTGATCTGCGTCTTCACGGTGATGTTGGCGATCGGCGTCACGGTGCCGAGCGCCTCGACGTCGACCTCGATGTCGCCGCGGCCGATCGTGGCGACGCCGACCGTCGGCGGCGGTCCGCCGGCGCCGGCCTTCTGCGGCGGTTTCTCGCCGTGCGGGATGAGCGTCTTGTAGGCGTAGAACACGGCCGCGCCGATGATGATGACCGTCAGCGTCGTGCCGATGAACGACAGGCCGCGTCGCGTCCGCGAGCGCGGCGGCGCGTCCCAGCCCGGCTGCTCGTTGCGGCCGGGCTCGTCATGGCGCACCGGCCGTTCGGTGCCGGGCTTCGGTTGGTCGATCTCGTTGCGGGTCAAGGCGTCGTGCGTTCCTCTCGGGCGTCGGCGTCAGAGCGGCGGCGTCAGGGTGGAGACCGGGGTCAGCGTCTCGATCGGCGACAGCTCGTCGGCGTGCCAGCCGCCGCCGAGCGCCTGGATCAGGGCCACGCTCTCGATGAGCTGCGACTGCTGCACGGCGAGCAGCGATTCCTCGGCGGTGAGCTGCGTCGCCTGCGCGGTGACGACGGTGGTGAAGGCCACCGTGCCGGCCTGGTACTGGTTCAGGTAGACGGCCACCGCCTTCTTCGCCGCCGCCACGGTCTCGCGGTCCTTCGCCGCCTCCGCCGCGTAGACGCGGATCGCGGCAAGCGCGTCCTCCACCTGCTGGAAGGCGGTGAGCACGGTCTGCCGGTAGGTCGCGACGCTCGAGTCGTAGTTGGCGCGCGCCGCGGCGAGCTGCGCCGAGAGCAGGCCGCCGTCGAAGATCGGCTGCGTCGCCGAGCCGGCGATCGACCAGGCGGCGCCGGCCATCGAGACGGGCGGCGGCCCCGCCGTGTAGCTGAACAGCGCGGTCAGGTTGATGTCGGGATAGAAGTTGGCGACCGCGACGCCGATCAGCGCGCTGTCCTGCTGCAGGGTCCGCTCGGCCGCCGCGACATCGGGGCGGCGCTCCAGCAGGCGCGCGGGCACGGTGATCGGCGTCGCGGGCGGGGGCGGCAGCGCCCGGCCGTTGCGCTGCACCCGGAGGTCCGCTGGCGGGCGGCCGATCAGCAGGGCGATCGCGTGCTCGTACTGCGCGCGCAGGACGCCGGTGTCGATCGACAGGGCCTGCACCTGGTAGAGCTGGGTCTGTGCCGTCACCACGTCGGCCTCGGAGACGGTGCCGCCCTTGAACTCGTTGCGGGTGATCTCGAGCGTCTTCTGGTAGGCGGCGGCGGTGCGGTCGTAGAGGTCTTTCAGCGCGTCCGTCGCGCGCAGATCGTAGTAGGCGGTGAGCAGCGCACCCTGCTCGGAGAGCTTGGCGTTCTGCAGGTCGGCGGCGCTCGCCTGCGCGGCGGCCGCGCTCGCCTCGACGTTGCGGCGGATGCGGCCCCAGACGTCGATGTCCCAGGTCGCCGTCGCCGACGGCACGAAGGTGAGCGTCGTGCGGCTCACGCGGCTGCCCGAGGCCGTCGTCGTGTGGCTCGCGGTCACGGTCGGAAAAAGGCTCGCTTGCGCCTCCTTGATCGCCTCGCGGGCCGCGACGTAGTTGGCGGCGGCCGACGCGACCGACTGGTTCGAGATGTCGACTTGCGACGCGAGCGCCGAAAGGGTCGGATCGCGATAGACGTCCCACCACGCGCCGCGGTCGATGGTGTCGAGCGGGCTCACGCGCTTCCACCCCTTGGCCGGAGCCGCGGCTTCCTTGAAGTGCTCGGGCGTCGGCGCCGAGGGACGGACGTAGTTCGGCCCGACCAGGCACCCGCCGAGCGTGCTCGTCATCGTCATCGGCACAATCCACGATGCCGTCCGGCGCAAGACCGCCGCGCGGGACCGGCGAGAAAGTCTGAGACACCTCACGTGAAGAGAACCACACCCCTCAAGAACGCCGACTGCGTCGGGCTGTCGCTCGTCGTTCGGGACAGGACGCATCGAGAGCCTTAGAAGGTGCGGCGCACAGGTGGAAGTAAAACGTCTGTGTGTGGACGCGACCCGGCTCCCGCTCTACCGATCTCGACTGCGGCGCGTGGGACTTCTTGACATTTGTTCGACGCGGATTCGCTGAGCTGTTCGGGCGAAATGTCGGATGAGATGCAGATGAGCTTGACCAGGACTCTCGGCGTGGCACTCGTCGCGTCGCTTTGCTTTGCCGATGCTTTTATGCCGGCGCGCGCGGCGACCCCGCGGGAGGACGTGCAGCTGATCGGGCTCGCCCCGCTCTACGAGGTGCTGTTTGCCGTCGCAAACTGCCCAAATGTCGCGCTCGACGAGCCGGCCTTTCGCCGTGCCGCGCGCCAGTACGACCTGACGACCCTCGACCTGACGCCGGCCGGCGACTTCGCGCCCGAAATCGCCGCGCTTGCCGCCGACTATCGCGTGCGGCTCGAGGGCGACCGCGTGGCGTTCTGCGACGCGCGGCGGCTGCACTTCGCCATCCCGCACGGCGTTCTTCTCGACGGAGGGCCGGAGGTGCCGCGACCACTTGGGCCGCTGGGGCTCGGCCGCTAGAGCGACGACGCGGGCGCTCGCGGCCGCAGGCGCACCTTCAGCCCCTTCGCCATCATCGTGAAGGAGAAGTCCTCCACCACGTCCGAAGCGGGCCCGACGCGCTCGACCTCGAAGTTGCGGTAGAGCATCGCCAGCACGAGCTTCATCTCGAGCTGCGCCAGGGCACGGCCGGGGCAGATGCGCGGGCCGGAGCCGAAGGGGATCGAGACGCGCATGTCGTGCGGTGTCGTCTCCTCGATCCAGCGCTGCGGGTTGAACGCGGCCGGGTCGGCGAAATGCGCGGCATCGAGGGCGGCGGGGCGGGAGAGCACCGCGAGCTTCGCACCTGCGGGGATGCGCACGTCCTCGACGACCGTTTCCTCCAGCGCATTGAGGAACATGAAGGGCGCGACCGGGCGCAGGCGCATCGTCTCGCTGGCGACGGCGCCCGCGACCTCGAGCCTGTTCGCAACGTCGATGTCGGCGGGGTAGGGCGAGGCGCCGACGATCGCATCCGCCTCCTCCCGGAGCGCGGCGACCGACGCCGGGCTGTCGCACAGCTCGTGCACGGCCCAGGCGAGCGTGTAGGCTGTCGTGTCCTCGCCGGCGACCAGCATGGTGAGGAGGTTGGCGAACAGCACCTCCTCGGTGAACGGGTGGCCGTCGTCGTCGCGCGCCGCGACCATCGCCTCGAGGAAGTTGGCGGGCGTCTCGGCCCGCGCGGGATCGGCGGCGAGCCGCGCCCGGGCGTCGGCGACGAGCGGCTTCAGCCAGTCCGCGAGGTCGGCCAGCGCGCGGTCGGTGCGGTGGTCGATCGGCAGCCGGACGAACCGCCACCACGGCACCAGCGCGAACAGCCGCCGGCTGAGCATCGGGAAGATCAGCTCGAGCTTGCGCTGGATGACGTCGCCCTGCTGCTCGATCGTGTTGATGTCGTAGCCGAAGGCGATCAGCGTCGTGCTGTCGACGGTGAAGCGCTTGAACTCCTCGGTGATCTCGATCGTCTCGCCGGTCGCAGCAAGCCTGTCCCAGCGCGCCTTGAGGCGCCCGGCGACGAGCGCGAGCGCGTCGTACTGGGTGCGCAGGTGGCGCTGCGCCAGCGCATGGACGGCGAGCTTGCGCTGCTGGCGCCACGCCGCGCCTTCTGCCGCGAAGACGCCGTCGGCGCCGAACTCGGCGAAGATGCGCCGCAGCTTGGTCGAGCGGGTGAAGCCGTCCGGCCGGTCGCGCAGGATCCGGTCGCAGACCTTCGGATCGGCGAAGACCGCGATGGGGTCGCGGCCCATCCAGAACACGAAGGTCGGCCCGTGCTCCCTGGCCCAGCGCTCCAGCACGAGATGCACCTTCGACAGCTGGATCTGCAGGACGTTGCCGAGCAGCGGCAGGCCCTTCGGGCCGGGCAGGTCGCGCACCTCCCGCAGGCGGCCCGCGCCCGTAGCGCGTCGCGCATCGGGAAATACGCCGACGGAAGACGAGGTGACGGCCATGTCCGGGCCTCCCATGAACCACTCTGAAGTGCGCGTCGCACGCTAGCCCTTCAGCCGTGCCGGACCAATAAGCCGTTGGAATGGCGGCGGCTACGGCGTTTCGCCGCGCCCGTCAGTGCCAGGCGTCCGATGTGGCGGCGTCCGATGCGGCGGTGTCGGACCGGGCGTTGCGGCGGATGACCTGCGGCGGCTGGCCGAAGGCCCGCATGAACGCCCGCCGCATCCTGTTGCGGTCCGCGAAGCCGGTCCGGTCGGCGATCGTGTCGATGGGATGCAAGGTGCTCTCGATCATCTCGCGCGCGGCCTCGACGCGCAGGTTCTCGATCGCCTTGGCCGGCGACTGGCCGGTCTCGGCATGGAAGACCCGGCTGAACTGGCGCGGGCTGAGGCGCGCGGCTTCGGCAAGCATTTCGACCGTCAGCGGCTTGTCGAGATTGCGCTTGGCATAGGTCAGCGCGGTCTGCACGCGATCGGACTTCGGCTCGAGCTCGAGCAGGGCGGAGAACTGCGACTGGCCGCCGCCCCGCCGATGGTAGAGCACGAGCTTGCGTGCGACCGCGCGTGCGATCTCGCGACCGAGATCGTCCTCGACGAGCGCCAGCGCGAGGTCGAAGCCGGCCGTCATGCCCGCCGACGTCCAGATCGTGCCGTCGTTGATGAAGATGCGATCCTCCTCGACGAGGCAGGAGGGGTAGCGCTTCTGCAGGTCTCGCGCATGCATCCAGTGCGTGGTGACGCGCCGCCCCTCGAGGAGTCCCGCTTCCGCCAGCACGAAGGCGCCGGTGCAGATCGCGGCGGTGCGCCGGCAGCGCGCGCTCGCGCTGCGCACGAACGCGATAAGCCCCGGAGTCGAAGGCTCGACGAGCGTGCCGCCGCCGACGATCAGCGTGTCGAAGGTGGCGTCTCCGAAGCGCTCGGACTCGAGCCTGACGCCGGCCGAGGTGGGCACGCCGCCGCCACGCTCCGACACGAAGTGCAGATCGTAATAAGTTTGATCGCCGACGAGATTGGCGACCTCGAAGACGGTGACCGCCGCGAGGCCCATTAGGGAATAGTCGGGGTAGAGGACGAAACCGACGCGTCTCATGGCTCTCGACCGGCGTGGCTGGAAACGACGCATCTATGACATTTGAGACATGACGCGTCAATCGTAAGGTCCCTTCATCGAACGCCGGCGACCTGCTGCCGGCGTCGGAAGATGGAGAACGGCCATGACCGGTCGACATACAAGATCACCCGCTTTCGTCGTCGCTGCGCTTGTCGGCCTCGCGGGTCCCGCCGCGGTGCCCCAGGCCTCGGCGCAGGAGGCGATCCTGCTCGAGCGCATCGTCGCCGTCCGCATGGCGACGCCCGCCGAGCTGGGCCGCGGCGCCATCGCGCAGGGCCGCTCGGTCGCGCACCAGGTTCCGCGTCCCCTGCCGCTTGCGCCTCACCCCACCGCCGCGAACTGACGCTCGCAGCAACGCCTCACACAGCAACACACAACCCACGAAAGGACAGACAATGAGCACGCAATCGGACAAGGGCATCGCCGTCATCACCGGCGCATCGAGCGGGATCGGGGCGGTCTACGCCGCCCGCCTCGCCAGGCGCGGCTACGACCTCGTTCTGGTCGCCCGCAACGAGGAGCGGCTGCGCGCACTTGCGGAGCGGCTGGCCGCGGAGACGGGCCGCACCGTCGAGCCTTTCAAGGCCGACCTCGGCCGCAAGGACGATCTCGCCCGGCTGGAGCAGCGCCTGCGCGAGGATACGCGCGTTACCATGCTCGTCAACAACGCCGGCGTCGGCTCCGTCGCCTCGATCCACACGGCCGATGTCGACGCCATGGAGGCGATGATCTTCCTGAACATCACGGCGCTGACCCGCCTCACCTATGCGGTCTCGCCGGGCTTCGTGGCGCGCAAGTCGGGCACGATCGTCAACATCTCCTCCGTCGTCGGGATCGCCGTCGAGGTGCTGAACGGCGTCTACAGCGCCTCGAAGTCGTACGTCCTCAGCTTTGGCCACTCGCTGCAGAAGGACCTCGCCGACAAGGGTGTCCGCGTGCAGACGGTGCTGCCGGGCGCGACGGCAACCGAGTTCTGGGACGTCGCCGGCTACGCCGCGCAGAAGACCTCGCCGATCACCATGTCGGCAGCGGACCTCGTCGACGCGGCGCTCGCCGGCCTCGATCAGGGTGAGCTCGTCACCATCCCGGGCCTCCAGGACGGCGCGGAATGGTCGCGGTGGGAGGAGGGCCGGCGCGCGCTCGGGCCGAAGTTCAACAACGCCCGCCCGTCGCCGCGCTACGGCCTCGCCGCTGCCAGCGGCGCCGGGGCGTCGTGAGACGGCCCGCTTACCAGACCCAGACGGCGTCGCGAGTATTGATGCGCGGCATCGGGGGCGGCGCGGCGTAAATCCGACCGCGCTCGTCGGCCCTTTGACCGCGCAGGGGAAACGTCGAAAAGCTTTGCGTAGCGATCTTCCGCGTTGCCGACGAAGACACAGGGCAAGCTGTTTCCAAAAGCGTGTTTTTTGCATACTTCCTTATTTCCGATTGAATACTCGCAATAAAATTGATTTTCCAGTCGGGGGTCTGTGTCGAAAGTGCGTAGATGTCATCCGCTTGGTCGAGAGCGCGGACAAGAAAGTCTTCTTCGAATGCTGCAACTATACTCTTTAGAAGATCAAAGTCGGCTCTGCTCATGTAGCCATGATATGCATCAGATCGCTTGATCTCGCGTTGTTCCTCAACCATTTGTTGCAGAGAAAAAAAGACCAAGAAAGAGGAAAGTCGTATCTGCCAAACTCGTAAGTCGTCTTTTGCAATCTCGTCTTCATTGCATCTCCCGAGATGGGCAATGGGAAGCCCAGAAGCGTTTGCGGCTGCCCTAATCAATAGAGCGAGGCCAATCGATTGATGATAAAACATGATCCGATTTGGCGCTTGTCGAGCGAGCTTGATGGTTTCTTCGGACGGTTCGTTCAGGCTGAAGCTCGTTAGTGGCGTGGAAATGAAAGCTGCTGGCTGCTGTCTATGAGCGCAAAAGAGACTAAAGGTGTGGGAGTACACCTTGGCATGATCTGTCAGCCGATGCTCTTTATGAAATGCTCGCAGCGTGGCGGTATGCGCAACAATGCAAGAAAATGTAGTGGTCGAAGTTACAAAGCCGAAGTCTGCGAAGAGATCTTGAGTTTTCGGATAGATAACAACAGAGGAATTTGCCACGATCGGGGTGCTTGGTCGCGTCACCGAAGCTCCTGCGATGATGGGATTAAGGAGTATGAAGCCAAGGTCCGTGTTATCAATTAGTTTGAGAAGGGCGGTCACGCCATGGGGCATCAGCTGATCGTCATTACCGACGAGCCAGACGAACGTGCCTCCGACATAATCGAGCGCCGATAAGAAGGCCATCTCTGCATTGCCGCACTTCGTCTTTTGCGTAACGAAGGTGAAGTTCTTCCTATGCCGGAAAGGAGAAATGGCCTTCGAGATGTCCACCGTCGAATAATCGTCCACTACGGTAACATTGACGCGATCACTAGCTTTCGCATTATCAATCGAGAGGAAAATACTGTAGAGCGCCTTACTTAGCGCCTGAGGCCGATTGTAATTCGGTATGAGCACAGTGACCGTTGTCATGTCACTCGGCCTCGTTCTTCGCAGAATTTTTAAGACGCCTTCTTAGTCTGTGGAAGAAGCTCCACCTCTGATGCTCAAACCACACTTCGGTCGCTATGGCTCTGATAACGTCTGGGCGGAGAGCGACCCGCGGATCGTCGTCGCGCGGCGGTGGCTCAGGAAGAAGCTCATTTTTCAAGAGCGCAGGCTCGGGCTCCTCGGCGCTGCCGGAGAGCGACTGCTTATCGAAGAAGACCATCTTAGGTTCATAAGGATACTTTATCGTTCCGGCATACGGCTGCTGCGCGACGCGAAGCTTGGCCTCAAGCGCAAAGGCTGAAATTGCCTGGGGAGCGGCAGCAATGCTCGTCGCAACTCGCGCGCGAAATTGGCCGACCGATTTCGTCGCCTGGTCGAGACCATCTGTGTCTGTCGCGATGCACCAACCCGCATTACCGAGTTCCTCTGCCGCCAGCGGCTTGCCGTCGAAGTATCTATTTGGAACAAAAACGGTAGGACACCCGCAGAGAATAGCTTCAATTGCCAATGCTGTGTCTTCGTAACAATAGAAAGCGGTGGATTGCTGAAATATGCGACGGACCTCGGCTTTGCTCATCTCTGAGGCCCGCTTGATCTCTCGGCATTCATAGGGAAGCCCTTCCGGCGCGCCGCCGTGAATGTGCCGGAGCTTACCGGCATAATAGCATGTTCCCGACCGCGTTGCCGTGTCATCTGGCACCCAATAGTTGAGGTCGCAGGTCGGTAGAAAGAGCACCCGCAAGGGGGCGGCGCGGTCTGTATAGGTTGTCTCGCAATAGTTAGCCAGAGTTCTGCTGTAAGAAACAGCGAAAGCCTCATGCTCCACGTAGGCTGTGTTGAGCTTTCCGGGATAATTCAAGATAAACCGCCCAAAAAATTCCACACCTAGCGGATTATCGAAAACTTCCGGATAGATAACAATTGGGACAATTTTGTTGTCATCGTAGAAATCAATAACGTCTTGAGTCAGTAGAGGAGCGAGCAGGCCAGGGTGAACATCTCCGAGGTTTTGGAGGGAGGCATAGCGGGGAGAGTCCGCAGCGTCACGGGTTCAGGCGGATAATGGACAATATAGGCGGCTTCGCCGAGGCGGTTCAGGTAATGGCAAAGTAAATGAAGTACCGTGACGCCGGCTGAAATCCGCGCCAGCGGGGGGCTGACTATGAAAAAAGGGTTGGACAGCGGCGGAATCAGATTATTTTGCACATTAATCGCTAAACGCTCGCTTTGCGCAACATTCATGATGTCTAACCTGTGTTGTCCAACTCCGATCCGAAATTGTCAAAGCGATTATCGGAAGTCAAGCATAGGCACCTTTCAACTGCGGGTGCCTGTCGACTGGACAGGGCGGCCGCGGCGACGCAAGCATCGGGCGACGGCCGACGCCCTGCCGAGCCGTCCCCGCGCCACACACCGAACCGACGGCCGATGAGACCCACGAAGACCGAGCTTGCCGCCTATCTCGACGATCTCGACAGCGGGGCCGCCGATCCGCGCGAGGGACTGCCCGACCCGGTCTTCCAGTTCGTGCTCAAGACGACGCCGATGATCAACGTCGACTTGCTGGTGCGGGACGCCCTCGGTCGCGTCCTCGTGGCGTGGCGCAGCGACGAGTTCGGGGAAGGGTGGCACATCCCGGGCGGCATCATCCGCTGGCGCGAGTCGTTCGCCGCGAGGCTTGCCGCGGTGGGCCGCCTCGAGCTGCACGCGGAGGTCGCGCCGGATCCGGATCCCTGCCGCGTCAGCCAGCTGCTCGAAAGCGGGCGCGGCCACTTCATCTCGCTGCTCTATTGCTGCGAGCTGCGGACGCCGATCCCGACCGATGCTTTAGCGGCCGACGCGAGCGACACGCGACCCGGGCAGCTTCTCTGGTCGTCGGGCGTACCCGCGGCGCTCTATCCCGCTCATGAGATCTACCGCGATCTTTTCGTGGCGTAGGCGAACTCGCTACGTGCGGTCGTGAGGCGCTATCCGCAGCGTCTCGCAGAGCGCGCCGACATTAGCTTCGATCCGGCTCAAGGCGCTCGCGGGGTCGAGCACGTCGATGTCGTCGACGTCCCAGAACACGACGTCCGCCAGATGCTCGGCGGACCACGCGGAGAAGCGCTCCGCGAGAAGAGGACGGTGCTCCGCGTCCTTCAGTGCGACGACGAGGTCGGCGCGCTGCAGGTCCGCGGTCGTCGCCTGCTGCGGGAGCCGGGACGAGGGCTCGAGGCCCATCCTGCGGAGGGCGTCGGCCGCAAAGCGGCTGATGGGGCCGACGTTCCCGCTGCCGCGCTCGAGAGACAGCGCGCGCGACGTCGCCCGCCAGGGAACCGACAGGCGCGCGGCACGATCATCGAAGACCTGCTCGGCGAAGCGGCTGCGGTAGTAGTTTCCGGTGCAGAGAAAGAGGACGGTCTTCATCGTCGCGCCGAGCCGCCGTCGTCATGAGTGCGCAAGCATACGGCGTGGCGATCAGGCATGCGTCGCGTCTACCGCGCTCCGGCCGCGTTTCCAATCCCGCGCCGGTCGGGCCTCACTTGAAAGGGTGCACCTGCGGGATCAGCGCGGCGGCGAGCTCGAGATGGCCGGAGATCACGCCTTTTCGCGTGATGAACTCGTCGGCGATGCGCTGCAGCGTGCGGGCCGGCCCCTGCACGAGCATCACCTCGAGCGTCTGGTTGTCGGCGAGGTGCACGTGGAGCGAGGAGATGACCTCGGCGATGTTCTCGAGCTGGAGATCGGCGAGGCGCTCGCGGAGCCCGGCGACCTTGTTGTCGTAGAACAGCGTGATCGTGCCGACCATGACGCGATCGCCGACGTCGCCGCGGTAGGCGACGAGCGAGCGATGCAGGATCGTCGCGATGGCCTGCGAGCGGCTGGCAAAGCCGCGCCCCTCGACCATGACGTCGAGCTCGCCGAGCAGCTCCTCCGACAGGGACAGGCTGGTCCGGGCGACGAGCGGGCGCCCGCGCGCGCCGCGCGGACGAGCCTCCTGCGTGCGCTCGTAAGGCGGGCCGTCGCTGCGGGACCTTGGCATGGGAATCGCTACCTCTTGGAACTGAGTATTACGATCACTTGAAATCGTAATACTAATTCCACGAGGTGTCACGATGCCTTTGCCGCTGTCCCGTACCGCCGCTCGCCTGTCGCAGGCCGCTCTCCTCGCGCTCGCCGCGCTCGCCTCGTCAACGTCGGCGAGGGCCGCAACGCTGCACATCGGCTACAGCGACTGGCCGGGCTGGGTCGCCTGGCAGGTCGCGATCGACAAGGGCTGGCTGAAGGACGCCGGCGTCGATGCCAAGTTCGAGTGGTTCGACTATTCCGCCTCGATGGACGCCTACTCCGCCGGCAAGCTCGACGCCGACATGGTGACCAACGGCGATGCCCTCGTTATGGGCGGCAATGGCGCGAAGAGCGTCATGATCATGCTGACTGACTATTCGAACGGCAACGACATCATCGTCGGCAAGCCGGGGATGAAGAGCCTCGCCGACCTCAAGGGGCAGAAAGTCGGCATCGAGGTCGGGCTCGTCGAGCATCTCTTGCTGCAGAACGGCCTCGCCAAGGTCCATGTGCCCGAGAGCGACGTCACCCTCGTCAACACCAAGACCAATGAGACGCCGCAGGTCCTGTCGTCCGGCTCGGTGGCGGCGATCGGCGCCTGGCAGCCGGTCGCCGGCGAGGCGATGCATGGCGCGCCGGGCTCCCACCCGCTCTACACCTCGGCGCAGCAGCCGGGCCTCATCTACGACGTCATCGCGGTGAAGCCCGAGAGCTACACCGCCAACAAGGAGGCCTGGACGAAGCTCGTCGGCGTCTGGGACAAGGTCGTCGCCTATATCGAGGACCCCAAGACCCAGCCTGACGCGCTGAAGATCATGGCCGCGCGCACCGGCGTTACGCCCGAGGCCTACGGCAAGTTTTTGAAGGGGACGAAGCTCCTGACCCTCGCCGAGGGCAAGAAGGTGATGGTCGACAAGCCGGGCTTCGGCTCGCTCTACGGCTCCAGCGCCAACGCCGATGCTTTCAACGTCAAGTTCAACGTCTACAAGCAGCCGCAGGACGTGAAGAGCTACATCAACCCGGCGATCACCGACGCCCTCGCGAAGTAGATGGTGGGGAGCGGGACGATAGCCGAGCCGATCGCCGAGCCCGCGACCGCCGCTTCGGCCGAAAGGCCGGTCGCGGCGGCGCGCGCGCCGGGCCGCGTCTGGATCGGCGCGCCGAAGCCGCTCGGGCGGCAGAAGCGCATCGTCCTCGCCTTCGCCTCGTTCCTGCTGCCGCTCCTGCTCTGGGCCGTCGTCTCCTACGTGCCGTTCGTCTGGCATCCGCTCGTCGAGATCTCGGACCCCGGCGCCGTCGAATATCTCGACAAGGGGATGCGGCTCGACCGCGCCACCTTCGACACGGAAGTGGCAAACGCCAGTCGCAACGGCACCGCGCCGCCGCGCGGCACGCCGGCCAATCCCGTCTACCTGCCGGCGCCGCACGAGGTCGCGCTGGCGCTGTGGAACGGGCTCGTCCATCCGCCGACCGAGGGCGAGGCGATCCGCATGCCCTCGAGCCTGTGGCACTCTATCCAGGTCATCTTCTGGGGCTTCCTCGTCTCCTCGCTGATCGGCGTGCCGCTCGGCATCCTGTGCGGCGCGTCGCCGTTCATCGCGAGGCTCTTCGAGCCGTTCATCGAGTTCGTGCGCTACATGCCGGCCCCGGCCTTCGGCGCGCTGATGGTGGCAATCCTCGGCATCTACGACGGGCCGAAGATCGCGATCATCGTCATCGGCACGTTCTTCCAGCAGGTGCTG
Source organism: Beijerinckiaceae bacterium RH AL1 (assembly GCA_901457705.2). NCBI lineage: Bacteria > Pseudomonadati > Pseudomonadota > Alphaproteobacteria > Hyphomicrobiales > Beijerinckiaceae > Beijerinckiaceae bacterium RH AL1. The sequence goes on along the minus strand of LR590083.2, from coordinate 2,966,142 downwards.
GTGATCGCCAACACGGTGCGGCGCGCGGACGGCCTCCTGATCGAGGCGGCGCTCACGCTCGGCGCGCGCAACCTCGGGCTGATCCGCCGCGTCATCGTGCCCGCCGTGCTGCCGCAGATCTACCGCGACCAGCGCATCCTGCTCGGCTGGGCTTGGACCTACCTCATCGTCGCCGAGCTCATCGGCACGTCGTCGGGCATCACCTTCTTCATCACGCAGCAGGCGCGCTACCAGCATTTCGACAACGTCTATGCCGGCATCCTCGTCATCGGCTTTGTCGGCATCGCCACCGACATCGTGCTCGCGCTGCTCGGACGAAGGCTCTTCCCCTGGTCGAAGGAGGACGCATGAGCCTTGCGGCCGAAGCCTCCTACCTCGAGCAGGCGCCCGCGGTCCGCGCGCGCTTCGACCGCCTGAAGGCGCGCGACGTCGCGATGCGCGTCGAGCATCTCGGCAAGGTCTTCGCGCTGCCGAACGGCGGCACGACGGAGGCGCTGCGCGACATCGAGGTCGTGACGCACCGCCGCGAGTTCCTCTGCGTGGTCGGGCCGTCGGGCTGCGGCAAGTCGACCTTCGTGCGCATCCTTGCCGGGCTCGAGGACGCGACGTCGGGCGCCGTGCTCGTCGACGGCGCACCGGTGCGCGGACCGTGCCCGGACCTCGGCATGGTGTTCCAGGGCTACACGTTGTTTCCCTGGCTCAGCGTGCTGAAGAACGTGATGTTCGGCCTGCGCGAGCGCGGTCACGGTCGCGCCGCGGCGGAGGTCGAGGCGCGCGAGTGGCTCGGCGTCATCGGCCTCGAAAAGTTCGCCGACGCCTATCCGCACCAGCTCTCCGGCGGCATGAAGCAGCGCGTCGCAATCGCGCGCGCGCTTGCCGTGCGCCCGCGCATCCTGCTCATGGACGAGCCGTTCTCCGCGCTCGACGCGCAGTCGCGCGCGCGCATGCAGGCCTACCTGCTCGAGATCTGGCGCAAGATCGACATCACCATCGTCTTCATCACGCACGACCTCGACGAGGCGGTGCTGCTCGCCGACCGCATCCTCGTGCTCGGCGCCAACCCCGGCCGCGTCGTCGAGCTGATCGAGGTGCCGGTGCCGCGCCCGCGCAGCGCGACGCAGATGCTCGGGCCGGAATTCCAGGCGACCCGCGCGCGCCTCGATGCGCTGATCCACCCGGTCGCCGAGGACGGCACCGCGGAGGACGTCGCGCCGAGCCCCGTCGCGCGGCTGACCAGCGTCGGAGACGAGGTGGAATGAGACCGCGAAAGGAGCGAGATCGAACCATCTCCGCTGGAGAAGGCATGCCGCTCCGATCCGCGCTCAGGCGTCCGGGACGACCCGCGACGACCGATTGTCGACCCGGGACGACCCGGCAGGCTTGAGGTTCGAATGCCGACCAAGGATGAAGTGATCGCCGCCCGCCGCGCCAGCTACGAGGCGCTGAAGGCGAATGGCCGCGCGCCCAGGGCGCTGCCCGGTCCCAGCGAGCGGCCGGCGCCGCCGATCGACGAGGCCGCCCTCATCCATCGCGAGACCGTGCCCGGCGGCTGGTACTGGACGACGAAGCTCGCCAAGGGCGAGATCCTGCGGCTGCAGACCGGCGACGCGCCGTCCTGCGTGGCGCTGGTCGCCTGGCGCGCCGACGAGACGTCCGAGCGCCTCAACTGCCCCGACACGGTGAAGGTGCAATGGACCTCGGCGCTGGCCAAGGGCCGCGTCATCTTCTCCGAGATGGGCCGCGTGATGCTGTCGATCGTCGAGGACTCCTGTGGCTGCCACGATGCGATCGTCGGCGGCTCGACGGCGCGGTCGAACGAGATGCGCTATGGCGATGCCACGCTGCGCAACACGCGCGAGAACTTCCTCATCGCGGCGCAGAAGCTCGGGCTCGGCGAGCGCGACGTGCCGGGCTGCCTCAGCTTCTTCGCGCCCGTGCGCGTCGACGCGGACGGCCGCTTCGTGTGGCACGAGGCGCGGCGGACCGGCGGCGACTACGTCGAGCTGCGGGCCGAGCTCGATCTCCTCGTCGCGATCTCCAACTGCCCGCATCCGCTCGACCCGGCACCGGCCTATGCGCCCGCGCCCATCGAGGCGACGCGCTTCCGCGGCGGCGCCGTGGCGGCCGACGATCTCTGCCGCACCGCGACAGACGAAGCGCGCCGCGGCTTCGACAACAACGCCGCGCTGGCGCTCTGAAGGAGGGTGGGATGACAAACGACACCATCATCCTCGACGAGACCGTGGCGGCGACGCGCCCGTGGTCGGGTCTCGTCCGGGCCGGGCAGCGCCTGCGCATCGAGGACTCGGGCGGCTGCCAGGCCGTCGACACGCTCTTCTACGCCGCCGCCGACATGGGCGAGCGTTATTCCGCGCAGGATACGCTGCGCGAGCAGGGCTCGGCCTACGTCTCGACCGGCACGAAGATCATGTCGAACCGCGGCAACGTCATGCTCACGGTGGTGGCCGACTCCTGCGGCCTGCACGACACCTGCGCCGGCGCCTGCTCGTGCGAATCCAACACCGTCCGCTTCGGCCACGAGACGCGCTACCAGCACGCCTGCCGCGAGAACTTCGCGCTCATCATGTCGCGCTACGGGCTCACGAAGCGCGACATCGTGCCGAACCTGAACTTCTTCATGAACGTGCCGATCGAGCCGTCCGGCGCGATCACCGTCGTCGACGGCGTCTCCAAGCCCGGCGACACGATCGAGCTCCTGGCCGAGATCGACGTGATCTGTGCGATCTCGAACTGTCCGCAGATCAACAATCCCTGCAACGGCTTCGACCCGACGCCGATCCGCGTCACGATCCTCGGCTAGCATGTTCAAGAAGCTTCTCATCGCCAACCGCGGCGAGATCGCCGCGCGGGTGATCCGCACGTGCCGGCGCCTGGGCATCGCTACCGTTGCCGTCTACTCGGATGCCGACCGCTTCACGCGGCCGGTGCTCGATGCCGACGAGGCGGTCCGGCTCGGCCCCGCACCCGCGGCGCAGAGCTACCTCGACGTCGAGGCGGTCGTCGCGGCGTGCCGGGCGACCGGCGCCGAGGCCGTGCATCCGGGCTACGGCTTCCTGTCGGAAAACGCCGGCTTCGCCGAGCGGCTTAAGGCGGAGGGCATCGCTTTCGTCGGGCCGAAGCCGGCGCACCTGCGCGACTTCGGCCTCAAGCACACCGCGCGGGCGCTCGCCGCCGCCAGCGACGTGCCGCTGCTGCCGGGCTCCGACCTGCTCGACGACGTCGAGGCCGCGCTCGCCGCGGCCGACCGCGTCGGCTACTCGGTCATGCTGAAGTCGACCGCCGGCGGCGGCGGCATCGGCATGGTGCTGTGTCCCGACGCCGCCACGCTGCGCGAAAAATACGCCGCCGTGGAGCGCACGGCGAAGGCGAGCTTCGGCGACGCCCGCGTCTACCTCGAGCGCTTCGTCGCCGTCGCGCGCCACGTCGAGGTGCAGGTGTTCGGCGACGGGCGCGGCAAGGTGGTGGCGCTCGGCGAGCGCGACTGCTCGCTGCAGCGGCGCAACCAGAAGGTTTTGGAGGAAACGCCGGCCCCCGACCTGCCGGATGCCGTGCGCACACGCCTGCACGCCGCCGCCGTACGTCTCTGCGAGAGCGTCGCCTACGAATCGGCCGGCACGGTGGAGTTCATCTACGATGCGGCGCGCGAGGACGTCTCGTTCCTCGAGGTCAACACGCGGCTGCAGGTCGAGCATCCGGTGACGGAGGCGGTGTTCGGCGTCGATCTCGTCGAGTGGATGATCCGCCAGGCCGCGGGCGAGGATCCGATCGGCGACGCGCTCGCCAAAGGCCCGCTCGTGCCGCGCGGCGCCGCGATCGAGGCGCGGCTCTACGCGGAGATGCCGCATGCCGGCTTCCGCCCAAGTGCCGGCCTCCTTACAGAGGTTGCGTGGCCCGCGGACGCGCGCATCGACACCTGGATCGAGCGCGGCACCGACGTCACCGCGAACTACGACCCGATGCTGGCGAAGATCATCGTCGCCGGTGCGGACCGCGCGACCGCCGTCGCGGCGCTGCGCGAGGCGCTCGCCGGCACCCGCGTTTCCGGCCTGGAAACGAACCTCGAGTACCTTCGCGCGATCGCCGCGTCGCCGATGTTTGCGGAGGCCCGCGTCACGACGTCGGCCCTGCGCGACTTCGTCTACCAGCCGCGCAGCATCGAGGTCGTGACGCCTGGCGCGCAATCGAGCCTGCAGGAAATGCCCGGCCGGCTCGGCTTGTGGCACGTCGGCGTGCCGCCGTCCGGACCGATGGACCCGCGCTCTTCCGCGCGCACCAATGCTTTGGTCGCCAACGACCCTGCCGCGGTCGCGCTTGAGATGACCGTCGCCGGCCCGACGCTTCGCTTCCACGCCGACGCCGAGGTGGCGATCGCCGGCGCCTGCATGCCGGCGAAGCTCGACGGCGCGGACGTGCCGCACGACGCGCCCTTCCGCGTCGCCGCGGGCCAGACGCTGGTAATCGGCGCCATCGCGGGCCCCGGCCAGCGCGCCTATCTCGCGGTGCGCGGCGGCTTCGGGGCGCCCGACGTGCTCGGCTCGCGTGCCACCTTCGCACTCGGCGGCTTCGGCGGCCACGCGACCGGCACGCTGAAGACCGGCGACGTGCTGCACCTCGCCGACCGCCCGGCTGTCACCGCGGAGCCTCCCGAGCCCGCCCCGCTGACGCAAGCCTGGACGCTTGCCGTCGTCTACGGCCCGCACGGCGCGCCGGACTTCTTCCGCGAGGAAGACATCGCCGACCTCTTCGCCGCGACCTACGAGGTGCACTTCAACTCGGCGCGCACCGGCGTGCGCCTCGTCGGCCCGACGCCGCGCTGGGCGCGGCCGGACGGCGGCGAGGCCGGCCTGCATCCCTCCAACCTGCACGACAACGCTTACGCCATCGGCGCGATCGACTTCACCGGCGACATGCCGATCCTGCTGGGGCCGGACGGCCCGAGCCTCGGCGGCTTCGTGTGCCCCGCCGTCGTCGCGCGCGACGATCTATGGAAGCTCGGCCAGCTGAAGCCCGGCGACAGCGTGCGCTTCGTCGCCGCGCCGCGGCCGGAGGATGCCGCGCTCGGCCTGCCGCACTATCAGCGTCCCGCCGACGGCCTTGGCAGCCCGATCCTCGCCGTCGAGCACGGCGCGATCCCCGCCGTCTACCGCCGGCAGGGCGACGACAACATCCTCGTCGAGTACGGCCCGATGGCGCTCGACATCGCGCTGCGCCTGCGCGTGCATCTGCTCGCCTCCGCCGTCGCCGAGTCGAAGCTCGTCGGCCTGATCGATCTGACGCCCGGCATCCGCTCGCTGCAGGTGCATTACGACGGCACGCAGGTCGGCCGCGCCAAGGTGCTCGATCTGCTGCGCGAGATCGAGCGCGGCCTGCCGCCGGCCGACGCCGTCACCGTGCCGAGCCGCATCGTGCACCTGCCGCTCTCCTGGAACGATCCGCAGGCCGAGCTCGCGATGCGCCGCTACCAGGAGACCGTGCGGCCCGATGCGCCGTGGTGCCCGTCGAACATCGAGTTCATCCGGCGCATCAACGGGCTCGAGAGCGAGGACGACGTCCGCCGCATCGTCTTCGATGCGAGCTACCTCGTCATGGGGCTCGGCGACGTCTATCTCGGCGCACCGGTGGCGACGCCGACCGACCCGCGGCATCGTTTGGTCACCACCAAGTACAATCCGGCGCGCACCTGGACGCCGGAGAACGCCGTCGGCATCGGCGGCGCCTACATGTGCATCTACGGCATGGAGGGGCCGGGCGGCTACCAGCTCTTCGGCCGCACCATCCAGGTGTGGAACACCTGGCGCAAGGTCGGGCCGTTTGCCGAGGCGCCGTGGCTCTTGCGCTTCTTCGACCAGATCCGCTTCTTCCCCGTCGACGGTAAGGAGCTTGCCGAGGCGCGCGCGGCGTTCCCGCACGGCGCCTATCCCGTGCGCATCGAGGAGGGGCATTTCTCGTATGCCGAGCACCAGGCGGCGCTGGCGCCGCACGCCGGGGCGATTGCCGCCGCCCGCACGCGCCAGCAGACGGCCTTCGCCGCCGAGCGCGAGCGCTGGCGCCTCGAGGGCCTCGATGTCTTCCATGCCGACGAGGCGCCGGCAGCAGCCGAGCCCGGCGCGGTGCCGCCGGGCGCCGTCGCCATCGCCGCGCAGGTGCCGGGCAACGTCTGGAAGCTGCTCGTCGACACCGGCCAGCGCGTTGCGGCGGGGGAGACGGTGGCGATCCTCGAATCGATGAAGATGGAGATCGCCATCCCGGCGCCGGCCAACGGCACGATCATTGAACTGCGCACCGCCGAGGGCCGGACGCTGCGCGGCGGCGACCTCGTCGCGATCCTCGAGGAGGGCTGAACCATGCTGCCGGAGATGCTCGATCTCGCGAGCCTGCGCGCGCTCTACGCCGGCGGCACCTCGCCGCTGGAGGTCGCCGATGCGCTGGCCGCCCGCATGGCGGCCTCGAACGACCCGGCGATCTTCATCACCGCCGTCGACCGCGACGGGCTGCGGCGGCAGGCCGAGGACCTGCTTTCGCGCGCGCCCGAGCCGAACGGCCTGCCGCTCTGGGGCGTGCCGTTCGCCGTGAAGGACAACATCGACGTCGCCGGCCTAACGACGACGGCCGCCTGCCCCGCCTTCGCGTACACGCCGGAGCGCGACGCCTTCGCCGTGGCGCGGTTGCGCGCGGCGGGCGCGCTCGTCGTCGGCAAGACCAACCTCGACCAGTTCGCGACGGGCCTCAACGGCACGCGCTCGCCGTACGGCGAGCCGCGCTGCGTGTTCGATGCCGCCTACATCTCCGGCGGCTCCAGCTCGGGCTCCGGCGTCGCGGTTGCGGCCGGTCTCGCCGCCTTTGCGCTCGGCACCGACACGGCGGGCTCGGGCCGCGTGCCGGCGGCGCTCAACAACATCGTCGGCGTCAAGCCGACGCCGGGGCGGATCAGCGCGACGGGCATGGTGCCGGCCTGCCGCAGCCTCGACACGATCTCGATCTTCGCCGGGTCGGTCGCCGACGCGGTCGAGATCCGCGCCGTCGCCGAAGGCTTCGATGCGGCCGACGCCTTCTCGCGGATCGGCGCGCCGGTCGCGCTGCCGCCGAACCCGCGGATTGGTGTTTTGCGCGCCGGGGAGCGGGAGTTCGATGGCGATGCCGACGCCGAGCGGCTCTACGCCGCCGCCGTCGAGCGTCTGGCGGGGCTCGACGCGCAGGTCGTCGAGTTCGACTACGCGCCGTTCCGCGAGATCGCGGTGCTGCTCTACGACGGGCCGTGGGTCGCCGAGCGCCTCGCCGCGCTCGAAGCGTTCGCCGCCAGCCACGCGGCCGATCTCGATCCGGCGGTACGCGCGATCATCGAGGGGGCGCGCCGCTTCAGCGCCGTCGATGCCTTCAACGGCCGCTACAAGCTCGAGGTGCTACGCCGCCGCACGGAGGCGACGTGGGCCGCCTGCGACGCGCTGCTGCTGCCGACGGCGCCGACGACCTACACGGTCGAGGCGATGCGCGCCGATCCGATCAGCCTCAACAGCCGGCTCGGCCACTACACCAATTTCGCCAACCTTTTGGGTCTCGCAGCCATCGCCGTGCCGGCCGGCTTCACGTCAGCCGGCCTCGCCTTCGGCGTCACGCTGGTCGGCCCGGGCTCGAGCGACGACGCGCTGGCGCCGCTCGCCGATGCCCTGCATCGCGCCGCCGGCTGCGGCACGGGCCGCGCCCGCGCGCCCTTGGGCCGCGCGCCGGCGGCGTCGCCGGACGATCGCATCGAGCTTGCAGTCGTCGGCGCGCATCTCTCCGGCCTGCCGCTCAACGGGGAGCTCGTCGCGCTCGGCGGCAGGCTTTTGCGCGCGGTGACGACGGCGCCCGACTACCGGCTCTACGCGCTGCCCGGCACCACGCCGCCGAAGCCCGGCCTCGTGCGCGACCCTGGCTTCGCCGGCCCCGGCGTGCCCGCCGAGGTCTGGTCGCTCACCCCCGCCGCCTTCGGCCGCTTCGTCGCCGCCATCCCGCAGCCCCTCGGCATCGGCCGGATCGCGATGAGCGACGGCTCGATGCCGAGCGGCTTTCTCTGCGAGCGCTGGGCGGTCGAGCACGCCCGCGAAGTGAAGGGCGGCTGGCGGGCGTTTGTCGCGGCTGGGGCGTAGGCGGGCGGATCTGTGTTGCGTGCAATACCGGCCGGACGGGAAACTAGACCTTATCGCCATGAGATTTCTGCTGGTGCCCGCACGAGGGAACCGCAGAGATGGATGTTGGAGGCCAATCGAGGCCGGTCGCTGCCTGATGGCTCGGATCACTGGTTCGATGTTGTGCGCTCTACGAGAAGGCAACTGGCGGCGCGAATTGGCCGCCCCCGAATGACCCGCTCGCACGGTCGGTTTCCAAGAAGAAAACCATAATGTCGTTGGGGTCGGTCCCGGCGATCGCGATTTTTTCGACGAGCCTTTCGACGAGCAGTCGTTTCCTCTCGACGTCCGTGCCTGACGACACCAAGACTTCGATGATGAGAACTCGGTCCGTGCGCGCCTTCGGCAGTCCCGGGTATCGCGGGTCGACTTTCAGGTGGCTGGGTTGATGCTCAACAAAGCGCTGGAACAGATCGTCCGCCGGGTAGCCGGCAGCGACGCTGGCGGCGTGAATCGCATTCGACAGACCCTCGATCTCCTCGGGAAGCCGCCCGGCCTTCATGGTCACAGTGAACAGCGGCATGAGGGCTCCTTTTCGAGCATCGCTGGATTGGTCGCCTGTCGTGAAGCAGGCGTCCAAGGGATCGGCTGCGGATGAATCATGGAGAGGCGCATCCGCAAGCCGCAATAATCCGTGAGCCGAGCTCATGATCGGTGCAGCGCTTTGCGTGCCGGGTGGTCGGCTTCACGGAGCAAGCGGCTTCGGAACGACGTCAAAAGCGCAGGGCGATGTTTGACCTTTTCGTCCTGGCGACCGCTACACGAACGCAACCGCGTGGCGCTCACCGCCGTAGATTTGGTGCCGCAAGAGGGATTCGAACCCCCGACCCCGTCATTACGAATGACGTGCTCTACCAGCTGAGCTATTGCGGCCCGAAGGCCCTACTAAGACCCTACTAGGCTTGCCTTACCGCATCCAACCCCTTGAGCAAACACCGTAATTGGCGGTGAGGCCGCTAATTACGAATGATGTGCTCTACCAACTGAGCTATTGCGGCGACGCGATCGCAATCACGATCGCGGCAGGGTGTAGCGGCGCCGGCGCCGTTTGGCAACGCCGTCGCGGCTGTTGTTCAGGTCAACGCACGGGCGGGTGGGCGTCGCCGGCATTCTCGGGCTCGGGGCCGACCGGCTTGGCAAGGCTCCCAATTGGGCCGCCGTCGCTGGCATCGCTCTTTTGGCCGCCGCTTTCGCTTGGGCCGCTCACGACGATGCCGCTGCCGGGTGCCGCTGCCGGTTCGGTCGCGCCGTTGGCGGCTGGCGGGATCGGCTTGTGGCGCTCGTCGACCACGTCGGCCTTGTCGCGGTAGAACAGCGGGCGGCGCGGCTGGACCGGCTCCGACGCGGGCGCGGCGGCCGCAGGCGACGTCGGAGCGCCTCCAGCCCCTCGGCCCCCCTCGGCGAGCGCGCGCGGCTCGGCCGGCGGCAGCGCGTCGAGCGGCGTCGCGTCGATCGCTTCCGGCGGGGCGGGGCGGGGCGGCGGCGGCATGGCGTCCATGGCCATGCCCTCGCGCTCGGCCGGCACCTGCCACTGGAAGGCGTCGAGCTTGCCCGTCGTCGGCGAGGCCGGCGCCCAGTGATCGTAGACGACGCCGTCGGCGACCCAGGCAGGGTCGAGCGGCGCGCGCGAGGCGCGGGCCAGCCACTCGCGCCATTGGCCGAGGTCGCCGTGCTCGGCCTCCTCCAGCTCGGCCATGATCAGGCAGGCGCGCACCGACGGCCGCTTGCCCTCGGCGATCAGCGGCGCCATCGCCCTGCGCGCTTCGGCGAAGTCGCGCGTCGCCAGCGCGGCGCGTGCGACCACCATCCGGCTCACCGGGTCGAACGAGGCGATCCCCATCAGCGTGCGCGCGCGGGCGAGCCGATCCGCCGTCGAATCGCCGGGCCGCACGTCGAGGTAGGCGCGGGCGATGTCGGGGTGCTGGCAGCGCGGCCACGCCTTCTCGATCAGCTTCGAGGCCTTGCCGATCTCGCCGCGGCGGCTCAGCAGGTTGGCGGCGACCACCACCGCCGGCGCGAGATCGGGCGCGCGGCGCATGGCCGAGCGCGCGAGCTTCAGCGCCGCCTCGGGGTCGGAGAGCTCCTTGTCGTAGGCGATCGCCGTCTCCAGCACGGCGCGCTGGCGCTCGCCGGTCGCCTTGTCGACGAGCCGCGCGGCGATCGAGGTCTCGACCGTCGCCAGCGCCTGCTCCCAGTCGCCGGCCGAGGCGCGATGCTCGAGGACCGCCTGCGCCGACCAGGGGAGCGGCGCCGCCTGGTGCGCGGCGGCGGCGAAATGGCGGGCCGCCTCCTCGTCGCCGCGGCGCGTCGCCTCGGCGTGCAGCCCGCGCAGGCCGAGAACGCGCGTGTCATCGCGCTGCGCCAGCGCCTCGAAGGCGGCGCGGGCCTCCGGGCCGTCGTCGTTCATGTGCGCGGCCTGGGCGCGCAGCATCAGCGCGAGCGGATCGTTCTTGAGATTCTTGCGCGCCTGCGTCGCGGCGCGGCCGGCCGTGCGCGCGTCGCCGGCGGCGGCGGCGATGAGGCCGCGCGACAGAGCCGCGTAGCCCTTCTCGCGCCGGCGCTGGCGCGCGAAGACCGCGACGAACGACGGGAAGCCGAGCACGAAGCGCACGATCGTCCAGACGAGGATGGCGGCGATCGCGATGCCGAGGACGAGGAGCGCCGCCGACGTCGACACGACGGCGCCGAACCAGTCGAGCTCGACGTGGCCGGGGTGATGGATCAGCCAGACCCCGCACCAGGCGAGGCCGGCGAGAACCAGGAGATACAGGACAACGCGGATCATGCTCGGCCTCGGCTCGAAGGAACGTCAGCCCTCATGATTTCCGGCCGCCCAGGGTGGCGATCGACTGCTGCTGCAGCGCGCGGGCGGCGTCCATCGCTTCGACGTGGGTCTTGGCGAGCGCGCCCCAGGCCTCGGTCTTGGCCTTCGCGTCCGCGGGCAGGCCGTCCCAGGCGGCGTAGGCGCCGGCGACGTCGTCGTGCGCGAGGTCCGCCTCGATGCGCGAGACGCGCGAACCCGCATCGTCGCCGTCGCTGCCGCCGGCGCTGCGCACCGTCACCATCGAGGCCATGCCGCTCTTCAGCCGGTCCATGAAGCCGGCGTTCGGCGCCGGCTTCGTGGCAGCAGCCATGATGGTGTCGGCGAGCGGCGTGAATTTTTGCGCCAGCACGAGGCTGGAGGGCACGCCCTTGTCGGCGTTCTCCTTCAGGATCGCGATCTTGGCCGGATCGGCGCCAAGCGAGCCAAGCGCCGCGACCTGGTTGGCATAGGGCTGGCCCTGGTCGATCGCCGCGACGAGGCTGTCGGCGACGACGGCGAGCGCCGGCGCGCTGGTGATCTTCGCCTCCAGCGCCTTCTGCCCGTCCTGCAGCGAGGCGAGGGCGCCCGTCGTCGTGGCATCCTCCTTCTTCAGGCCGTCGAGCGTCGCGGCGAGCGCGGCGACCTTGCCGCCGAGATCCTTGACGTCGGCGCCCTGCGCCTTGAGCTCGTCGACGCTGCCGGCGAGCGGCGTAACCTTGCCGTCGAGTGCCGCGACCTTGCCGTCCAGCGCCTCGACCTTGCCGTCGAGGCCGCCGGTGCCGGGGTCGCTCTTTTGCTGCTTCAGGCCGTCGAGCTGGCTCTGCAGGTCGGCGAGCTTCTGCTGCAGCGGCGCGGGGTCGAAGGCGGGTGCCGCGGGGCCGGTGTCGGCCTTCGCCTCGGGCCGCGTCTCGAGCGCCGTGACGCGCGCGCTCAGCGACGCGATCTTCGAGCTATTGTCGTTTGATGTCGTGCCGCCCATCATGTTGATGGCGGCCGCGCTGCCGGCGCCGATGATCGCGCCGATGATCACCGCAAGCGCGATCGGCACGGCCGGCAGCGACCGGCGGCCTTCCTCGGGCGCGGCCGCCTCGCGCTGCTCGTAGAGGGGCGCCGCGTCGGCGCTCGGCGCAGCCGCGTCCGCGGCATGCGTGCCGGCGGTTTCGAGGCCGGTCGGTTCGTGGCCGGGCTCGTGAATGGGGGTGGGCTCGTGCGTGGCGTGCGGCCCCGCCTCGTCGAACGTCGGCTCGTCAGCCGCGAGACCCGCATCCGCAGAGCTCAGCGGCCCGCGCGTGTCGCTCACCGTCCACTCGGATTGCTCGCGATTGGTGGCGGTGCGTGGCGTCTGCGCGCTCACCTGCGGCGTCGTGCCGGCGGCCTTGTCCTCGCCTTCGTCAGCCATGTCGATCCTCTTTCCGCCGCGCCGTCTTAGACCGCTTTCAGCCGCGGGGGAATTGCCGTTGCCGGAGGGTGTCTGCAGAAAGCTTCAACGTCGCCGTAGGCGCGACGGTTTCGTGTCGGTCGCACGATCGTGCGCAGGCGCTCATCCCCGCGCGACGCCGCGGCTTTCGCCAAAGTTCAATTGACGCGCGGAGAACCCAAGAACTAGTTGTCTGGCGTTCGAGAAATGACGATTCAATTGATTTCGAGGAGGCACCGATGGTCGAGCGCGCGGGCATTTACTTCCGTCGTCGCGATGTGCTGGCGGGCTTTACGGCATCCTTGCTGCTGCCTGCCACGGCGAGGGCGGACGACATGCCGTCGGACTGCGCGCCGATCGGCGTGTCGGGCAAGACTCCGGTGCCCTACAAGCCCGACCCCACGCTTCCTGTTCGTGTGCGCAAGAGCGCGTTCGAATTGTCGAAGTCGGAAGTTGATCGGTTGAAAGCCGCTTATTCAGCGCTCCGCAACCTCACCAAGACGGACCCCAGCGATCCGCTTGGATGGCTGCGCCAAGGCTATGTCCATTGCTGGTACTGCGGGGGCGGATCGAACGGCACGCAGGGCGAAGAAATCCACGGAAGCTGGCGCTTCTTTCCTTGGCACCGCGCTTACCTGCATTTCCACGAGCGTATCCTCTGCAAGCTAGTCGGCGACGACACGTTCGCGCTGCCCTACTGGGATTGGGACAGCAGCGGGCGGCAGACCTTTCCAAGCGTCTACGGTGATCCGGACGATGTCTCCAACCCGCTCTTCGACATGCTGCGCTCTGCCAAGCCCGGGTCGATCATCAATCCGCAGGTCGTCTCGGCGCCGATCATGAACAAGACGATGAATTCCAGGAACAACAGCCTGTTCATGGGGTCGGCAAATAGCGTGGGTGCTATGGAGAACTCGCCGCACGGTCCCGTCCACATCTGGACCGGCGACACAAGCCTGCAGAACGCGAACAGCGACATGGGCATACTGGCGACGGCCGCGCAGGATCCCATGTTCTTCGCGCATCACGGCAATATCGACCGTCTGTGGAGCGTCTGGCTCGGACTTTCGCCGACCCACAAGAACTTCGACGACAAAGCCTGGCGCGATCACGGGTGGCAGTTCTACGACGAGAACAAGGTTTGGACTCGGATCACCATTTCTCAAGTCCTCGATACCGTCACGTCACTTCGATCTACCTATCAGAGCCCAACGCCCAAGCCGATCTGGACGTTCAAGCCGGTGCCTGTCGCGATTGCGGCCGCGGAAACAGCAGCACGAACCGCGCCGCCGCCACTCGTCGTCGCGAGCAATCAGGGTCAGGCGATAGCGCTCGGCACCGCGCCATCAACCAAGACGGTCGCGCTGCCGAAGGAGCGCGCGCGTATGATGGCGATGGCCAGTGCGTCCGCTCCGCAGTCCTATCTGCATATCCGGGGTATCCAGGTGCCTCCGGATGCGCAGGCAATGTTCAACGTCTTCTTCGGCTTACCGGACGCCAGTCCGTCGACGCCCCTGTCGTCGCCCAATTTCGTCGGCACCGTCGCGGTGGTCGCGAAGTCGAAGGAGATGCATGCCCATGTGCATCCTGCTATCAATGCGACCTTCGACGTCACCGGCGTTCTGCAGGACGTGAAGCCGAATTCGGAGCTGGCCGTGACCTTCGTGCCCATCGCCGCCGCCGGCCAAGCCCCGACCGTCTCGACCGCGACGTATCAAGAGGTGGTCATCGACCATAACGCGTAGGAAGGTCTTGGAAGCTCACGGGAGACTCGCGTGGATGGGGGACACGGCTGGCTTCGACGCGGCGCGGTCTCCGTCGCAGTGCTTCTCGGCTTGGGTGCGCTGGCAATCGCCGGACAGACGCCGGTGTCGAGCGTAGCCGTTGACACCCCGCTGGGGGATCGACCCGTGACGGCGCGTTTCGCCAACATCGCGGCCGCCAGCGCCGGCACGGCCGCTGTCCTGTCCATCGAGAACCTAAAAGGGCGATCGACGCAGCCGGTCCGCATCAATGTCTTCGTCGACAAGCCCGAAGCCGATCGGAGGACACCGGCAACAGATCCTCATTGGGCGGGCGTTATCCAGCTCATGCCCCGCCAGGGCGAAGTGCACAGCCTAGGAACGCTGGTCGATCTCGCCGGCTTCATGAACCCAGGTTCAGGCAGACCGATAGCAATCACGCTGGTCCCCGTCGTCGGCACAGACAGCTCCCCGCAAGGTCTTGAACTGACGCTCGGCCGCATGTCGATCCGCTACGAGCCGCAGTGACATGACAGCTCCGAGAGCAACGGCGCTCCGCTATTCCGCCTCGTAGGCGAGAAGCGGCGTTTATCCAAGCGGCGTGCCGATCCGCTCGTCGATCGGGCTGCCGAGCCAGGGGCCGACGGTGCGCCGCAGCTCGAGGCTCGCGGCACTCGCCTGATGCGCGCGCCAGGCGGCCTCGTCGCGCCAGGTCTCGACGAGGTCGAAATGGTTCTGCCGCACTTCCTGCATCGCCTCGACGCGCAGTGCGCCGGGCTCGCCGCGCGCGGCCCGGACGTAGGCCGCGAGAGCGTCGCGGGCGGCCGTCATGTGATCGGGCAGGACGTCGACGTGGGTGACGATGGCGAGCGTGTCCGTCGCGGCAGGCGCCCGGATCATCGGCTGGGCGGCGGCTGTTCCGATGAGTTCGGCGAGGGCGAGCACAGCAAGCGATACCGGTCTCACGTCTCGTCCACTCCCGTGGGGAACAGGCCGTATTGCGGCGCCGGCTGGCTTGGTGCGGCGAGGCCGAGATGCGAGAAGGCGTGCGGCGTCAGCAGGCGGCCGCGCGGCGTGCGCTGGAGCAGGCCGCGCTGGATGAGGTAGGGCTCGATGATGTCCTCGATCGCGTCGCGCGGCTCGGAGAGCGCGGCGGCCATCGTCTCGATCCCGACAGGGCCGCCGCCGAACGAGGTGGCGATGGTGGATAGGTAGCGGCGATCCATGAGGTCGAGGCCGAGCGCATCGACGTCGAGGAGGCTCAGCGCCTTGTCGGCCAGCCTGCGGGAGATTTCCGCCTCGCCGTCGACGATGGCGAAGTCGCGCACCCGGCGCAGCAGGCGGCCGGCGATGCGCGGCGTGCCGCGGGCACGGCGGGCGATCTCGTTGGCGCCGTCGGCGCTCATGCCGATGCCGAGCACGCGGGCGCCGCGCCGCACGATGCTTTCCAGCTCCTCAACCGTGTAGAACTCAAGCCGGATCGGGATGCCGAAGCGGTCGCGCAGCGGTGTGGTCAGCAGGCCGGCGCGGGTGGTGGCGCCGACGAGCGTGAAGCGGGCGAGGTCGATCTTCACCGAGCGCGCGCCGGGGCCCTCGCCGATCATCAGGTCGAGCTGGAAATCCTCCATCGCCGGGTAGAGGATTTCCTCGACCGCCGGGTTGAGGCGATGGATCTCGTCGATGAAGAGCACGTCGCGCTCCTCGAGCCCGGTGAGCTGCGCGGCGAGGTCGCCGGCTTTGGCGATGACGGGGCCGGAGGTCGAGCGGAAGTTGACGCCGAGCTCGCGCGCGACGATCTGCGCCAGCGTGGTCTTGCCGAGGCCCGGCGGCCCGACGAACAGCACGTGATCGAGCGCCTCGCGCCGCGCCTTGGCCGCCTCGATGAACACGCGCAAGTTCTGCCGCGCCGCCGCCTGGCCGGTGAAGTCGGCGAGCGAGAGCGGCCGCAGCGAGGAATCGGGGTCGCTGTCGAGCGGGTCGGCGCCGACGAGGCGTTGCGGCGAGGTGGCCAAGGGCTGTCCCGAATCTTCGTCGAAAGGAGGTGACCGGCTGCAAAAACTGGTATCTGCTTCACGTCGATTGCGAAAGGCGCGACGCCATGAACCGCGCAGCCCTCGATCCCAACCTGATGAGCCTCGAGGATTTTGAGGACCTGCTCGCCGACGCTCCGGAAGACGAGCGGTGGGAGCTGATCAGCGGTCGCGTCGTCCGCATGATGGTCGGCGCGCCATGGGAGCACAACCGCATCATCGGTAACCTGAACGTCGCGCTATTGACCCGCTTTCGCGGTGCGGGATCGCCCTGCCGCACCCTCACGGAGACCTTTCGGCTGAAGGACGAGGCATCGCCCTCGTCGCTGCTGCCCGACCTGCTCGTGTACTGCACGCGGCCGCCGGCCGGCGCCACCTTCCTCACGGACGCGACCGTCATCGTCGAGGTCCTGTCGAAGGGCACCGCGCGCCGCGATCGCGAGGACAAGTGGGCCGTCTACCAGACGCTGCCGAGCCTGAAGCACTACGTGCTGGTGGACCGCGACAGAGCGCATGTCGAGACGATCGACCGGCTCGACGGCGCCTGGAGTGCCTTCCGCATTTCTGACGGGCTCGAAGCGAGGCTCGCGCTGCCGGGCGTCGGTGTCGAGATGCCGCTCTCCGAGATTTACGCCGACCTCTTCGAATAGCTTGCGCGACGCGGCCGGATCACGCGGCCGCGCGCTTGTGCGAGGATCGCGCGCAAGGCGCGCAGCCGCGCCTCGAGGTCGCGGGCCGACGCGCGCTTGCCGGAGCGAGGACGCGAGCCTCGCCACGTCTCCGACCCCTGGTCTCGATCGAGAGATGCGACCGTCGGCATCGCTCTCCTCCTTGTATGAAGGCCGGCGCCCTCAGGCCGGCGACGCGGCTGCGACGACCATCCAGCCGACGCCGAGCTTGTCGACGACCATGCCGAAGCGCGGCGCGAAGAACGTCTCCGTCAGCGGCTGGCTGACCTCGCCGTCGGCGGCGAGCGCCGCGAACAGCCGCTCGGCCGTCGCGACATCCGGCACGTTGAGCGACAAGTGGAAGCCGTCGAACTTCGTTTGGCCACCCTCGGTGCACATGCCGTCCGACGCCATGACGGCGGTGTCGCCGATCTTGAAGCTCGTGTGCATGATCTTGGACTTGGCCGCCTCCGGTATGGCGTGCGGTCCGCCCTGCGGCGCGTCGGAGAAGCGCATCAGCATCTCGACCTCTGCGCCGAGCGCGGTCTTGTAATAGGTGACCGCTTCCTCGCAGCGGCCGTTGAAGTTGAGGTACGGCGACACGTGCATGGCTCTTCCGTCTCCTGGCGACGCCCCTTATGTGGATGGCGTCCACAAAGAGGTAGACGATTTAGTGTACGCTGTCCACATCAAGCATGTTCGGAGACTGGAAAAAGTTGGAAAAGGCCCCTTCGGCGCGGCGCGAGACTTATAGGCACGGCGACCTTCGGCGCGCCCTGCTTGAGGCCGGGCTGGCGCTCGCCCGCGAGGGCGGCCCTGAGGCGCTGGTGCTGCGCGAGGCGACCCGCCGCGCCTGGGTCGTGCCCAACGCCGCCTACCGGCACTTCGCCAGCCGCGACGATCTCCTCGACGCCGTGCGCGACGCGGCGCTTGCGAAGGTGGCCGAAGCGATCGAGAGCGAGATCGCGCGCGTCGATGCGCAGCTCTCGCCACGCGACCTGGCGCGTGCCCACCTGCGCGCCGTCGGCATGGGCTATCTCGATTTCGCCGATGCGGAGCCCGGACTGTTCCGCGCCGCCTTCACCGTGACCGCGACGCCGACGAACCTCGATGCGAGCCGCGGCCCCCAGGGGCTGGATCCGTTCAGGCATCTCGGCGTGGCGCTCGACCGGATGGTCGAGGCCGGGCTGCTGCCACGCGAGCGCCGCCCGGGCGCCGAGATCCTCGCGTGGTCCTCCGTCCACGGATTCGCGATGTTGGTCAACGAGGGGCCGCTGCGCCGTCTCCCGACGCGTGAGCGTCGTGCCATCGCCGAGCGGCTCGTCGCGATGGTCGAACGCGGCCTCTGACGTCGAGCGGCCTCCCAAGACATACGTGTCGGCCCGATGCTTGCAAGCCCTCGCGGCAACGTGATCCGAGGGCTTGAGAGACATGATCGATACCGTTGTCCCCGCAAAGGTCGTCCAGGCGATGATCGCGCTCGGCGCGGCGAAGACGCGCCTGACGACGATGGAGCTGTTCGTCCGCTCGGCACTGGCTGGCGCTTTCCTGGGCGTCGCCACGACCCTGGCCTTCACCGCCGCCGGCCAGACCGGCCTGCCGATCGTCGGGGCGATCATCTTCCCCGTCGGCTTCTCGATGATCGTCGTGCTCGGCCTCGATCTCATCACAGGCAGCTTCGCGCTCCTGCCCATGGCCGTGATGGCCGGGCAGGCGACGGTGCCGCAGATGCTGAAGAACTGGGTCGTCACCTTCCTCGGCAACTATGCCGGCTCGCTCATTCTCGCGGGGCTCATGTACCTGTCGCTGACGAGCTTCGGCCACGACGGCGGCGGCCCGGTCTTCACGCCCGTCGTCGAGGGCGTGAAGAAGGCGGTCACCGCCCGCTCGGCCGGCTTCTACAATCTCGGCGCGCTCGGCGTCGGCACGGCCTTCGTACGCGCCATGCTCTGCAACTGGATGGTCTGCCTCGGCGTCACGATGGCGCTCTGCGCCACCACCTCGGTCGGCAAGATCGTCGGCTGCTGGCTGCCGATCCTGATCTTCTTCGCGCAGGGCTTCGAGCACGCGGTCGTCAACATGGCGCTGTTCCCGCTCGGCCTGATGCTCGGCGCCAACGCTACCGTGTACCAGTACCTCGTCTTCAACGAGCTGCCGGTGACGCTCGGCAATCTCGTCGGCGGCTTCCTGTTCACGGGGCTCGCGCTCTACCTCGCGTATCCCTCCGCCCGGACGGAACGCACTCCGGAATTTTCGGGCGCCCAGGTGCCGGCGGAATAAGGCGCGTCTGCGCAGCTGCTCAAAGCAAAGGCCCGGTCGCGAGAGCGATCGGGCCTTTCGCGTTGAGAGTGAGTCGGCGGGTCGTCAGATGCCGGTCGGGTAGTTCGGGCTCTCGCGCGTGATCGCGACGTCGTGCACGTGGCTCTCGCGCAGTCCGGCGCCGGAGATGCGCACGAAGCGCGCCTTCGCCTGGAACTCGGCGATCGTCGCGGCGCCGACATAGCCCATCGCGGCGCGCAGGCCGCCGGCGAGCTGGTGCAGGATCGCCCCCGCCGGCCCACGGTAGGGCACCTGGCCCTCGATGCCCTCGGGCACGAGCTTCAGCGCGTCCTTGATGTCCTGCTGGAAGTAGCGGTCGGCGGAGCCGCGCGCCATCGCGCCGACCGAGCCCATGCCCCGGTAGGCTTTGAACGAGCGGCCCTGGTAGAGGTAGACCTCGCCGGGGCTCTCGTCGGTGCCGGCGAGCAGCGAGCCGATCATCGCGACGGCGGCGCCGCCGGCGATCGCCTTAGCGAGATCGCCGGAGAACTTGATGCCGCCGTCGGCGATCACCGGCACGTCGCCGGCGACCGATGCCGCGTCCATGATCGCCGTGAGCTGCGGCACGCCGACGCCGGCGACGACGCGGGTCGTGCAGATCGAGCCCGGGCCGATGCCGACCTTGATCGCGTCGGCGCCGGCGTCGATCAGCGCCCTCGTCGCCTCCGCCGTCGCCACGTTGCCGGCGATGATCGCGGTGCGGTTCGAGATCCGCTTGATGCGGCCGACCTGGTCGAGCACCTGCTGCGAGTGGCCGTGCGCCGTGTCGATGACGAGGCAGTCGACGCCAGCATCCATCAGCATCTCGGCGCGGGCGAATCCCTTGTCGCCGACCGTCGAGGCGGCGGCGACGCGCAGGCGCCCCTCGGCGTCCTTGCAGGCGAGCGGGTAGAGGGTCGCCTTCTCGATGTCCTTGACGGTGAGCAGGCCGACGCAACGGCCCTCGTCGTCGACGACCACGAGCTTCTCGAGCCGGTGGTGGTGCAGCAGGCGGCGCGCCTCGTCCTGCGGCACGCCTTCCTTCACCGTGATGACCTTGGCGGTCATGAGCTCGGCGACCTTCTGCTCGGGATGGTCGGCGAAGCGCATGTCGCGGTTCGTGAGGATGCCGACGAGGCGCGACGGCTTGCCCGGCGACTGGCCGCGCTCGACGACCGGGAAGCCGGAGACGCCGTGGCGGCGCATCAGCGCCTGCGCGTCGGCCAGCGTCTCGTCGGGGTAGATGGTGATCGGGTTGACCACCATGCCGGACTCGTAGCGCTTGACCTTGCGCACCTCCTCGGCCTGCGCGTCGGGCTCGAGATTGCGATGGATGACGCCGATGCCGCCGGCCTGCGCCATGGTGATCGCGAGGCGCGACTCCGTCACGGTGTCCATCGCCGACGAGATGATCGGCATGTTGAGGACGATCTCGGAGGTCAGCCTGGAGCGCAGGTCGACCATGTTCGGCATCACCTCGGAATGTCCGGGGCGAAGCAGCACGTCGTCGAAGGTCAGCGCCTCTTCGATGGACGGGCGAGTGATGGAGGCCATGGGGTGCCAACTCCAAGTAAGCGAGGGGCCGGAGCGCGTCGCTCCCTGGCCAAGTTGACAGGGGCTGATATCATACGAAGGACAGAGGTCAAAGGGCGGCGGCATCTTGGCCGCGACCCGTCCACCGCAATGACCTCAGATCGCGCTTCAGCCGTCGTGGTCCAGACGCCAGGCGCGGGGCGTCGTTCCGGACGACTTCTTGAAGACCGTCGTGAAATGCGACTGATCGGCGAAGCCGGTCGCCTGGGCAATGTCGGCGAGCGGGAGTTTGGTCTGCGTGAGCAGGTCTTTTGCGCGCTCGATGCGAACCTGCGTCCGCCATCGATGCGGCGTCGTTCCCGTCGCGATCTTGAACGCGCGACAGAGCTGCGACCGCGACAGGTCGACGAGCGCCGCGAGCTCGCCAAGCGACACGTCGTGCGTGAGGCAATCGGTGATGTAATCGGTCACCAGCGCGAGCTGTCTTGGGGCGAGCCCAGCGGGCGTTGTCTTGCGCCGCTCATCGGCATGCGACGGCCGCCGGATCGACAACATCAAGGCGAGCGCCATCGTTTCGGCGAGCAGCCTGTCCGTCGTCCCCGGGCGCTCGATCTCGCTCTTGAACCCGCGGAGCAGGGCGAGGCAGACCGGGTCGTCCGCGCCGACGACGGGCCCTGCGCCGGCGCCGGCATCGTCGGCGATGGCTTGGTCGATCTCGACCATGAGGTAGCTGAGGCGCGAGGCGCCGACGAGGTCGTTGCGGATCGTCGTCTGCGCCGGAAAGAACGACACGTGGTCCTTCTGCGTCACGAGCGGCACGGCAGGCAGGTCGTTCAGCCTCTGCGTAGAGCCACGCGCGAAGGTCCCCGACAGCCCGAGCCTGAAGGCCGGCCACGGCAGCAGAAACTGCTGGCGGACGCCCTCGATCCGCTCACGCCGGATGAGCGTCGCGCGAACGTGGCCCCAATCCGCCGACTTGCTCGCGAGCTTCGGCGCACCATAGTGACGGACGACGCCTTCGCCCTCGATCTTCCAGGTCATGCTCGCGCACCGTGTCGTCGACGTGATGACAGGAAGACCCGCGTTTCGTGCGATTTTCAGGCAAAGGCTGCGCTTTTTCGCAAAGACGCCTGCCGGCGCCGGCCGCTATTTTGGTGTCGTCCGCTCGAATGACTGCTCACAGCGCCGCAACGACTGTCGAAGCCTCTGCGCGAAGCGGACGCGGACTGGGAGCCCACACCATGCGCACCAACGAGTCGTTCACCGCGAGCCGCGACGAGGCTGCGGCCTATTGGATGTATGACATTCTCTGGGTGCCGCTTGCCGAAGGACATCAGACGGGCGGGAGCTACTCCGTCATCGAGCAGTGGATGCGGGAAAAGTCCGGTGCCCTCGTGCCGCACGTCCACAACTATTGCGACGAGTGGTTCTACGTCATGGACGGCACGCTCGACTTCACCGTCGCCGGACAGAAGGTCCCGGCGAAGGCGGGGGACAGCGTGTGGGTGGCGCGCGGCACCGTGCACAGCTTCGTCGTGACAAGCCCGGTCTGCCACGTCCTCAACGGCTACACGCCGGCCGGTTTCGAGCAGGTCATCAAGCATCTCGCGACGCCCGCGGCGCGGCGCGAGCTTCCTCCGTCGGACCTGCCGCCGCCCGACGACCGCACGCTGCGGCTGATCTTCAACAACTACTGGACCTGCGAGGCCGGCGCCGGCTGGGAGCAGAGCTCCGACGATCCGCGCGGCGGCTGAGTTTCTGCGCTCGCACTGCGCTCAGCGGGTTTTGCGCGGCGCCGGGGCGGCTGTTCGCAACGCGGCCGTGACGAGCGTGAACGCCGCCTCTCCCGCGCTTTCCATGTAGGAGGCGTCGCGCTGCAGCAGCGTGACGGCGAAGCAGCCGTCGAGCAACAGCATGACCTGCCGGGCGAGCGGCAGGCCGTCGGCGAGGCCGGCGTCCTCGACGACGCCCTGGATCCAGCGCTCGAAGCGCTTCTTGTGCGCGGCGCCGATCTTGATCGCGGGGTGCCCCGGCATGTGCGCCAGCTCCGCCGTCGTGCGCAGGAAGCCGCAGCCGCGCCACCGCGGATGCCGCGCCGATGCCGCGAGGTGCACGAAGATGCCGCGCACCTTGTCGGGGACGCCGCCCTCCGTCGCCTCGAACCAGCGCTGGAACGCTGCGAGGTTCGGCTGGTCGCGGCCTTCGAGCGTGGCGGCGATCAGGTCGTCCTTGCTGCGGAAGTGGTAGTAGAGCGTGCGCTTGGTGACGCCGGTCTTGTCGGCGACGGCGTCCATGCTGACGCGCCCGATCCCCTCGGCATAGAAGAGCTTGCTTGCGGCGGCGACGATGCGCTCGCGCGTCGGGGCTTGCCGAGCTGCCATGTATACCGACCAGTGAATATACAAACGTCGCGACGAGCTTTAGCGGTGCCGCCGGCTTCTGGCGAGAGGGACAGGCGATGAAAGAGGTGCTCGACTGCGAGGTGGTGCACGCGACGGCCGTGCTGACGCTGAACCGGCCCGACAAGCTCAACGCGATGAGCCGCGAGCTGCTCGACGCCATCGTGGCGGCGCTCGACCGCATCGAGCTCGATCCGGCGATCCGCGTCGTCGTCGTCACCGGCGCCGGACGTGCCTTCAGCGCCGGCGCCGACATCGCCGCGTTCCAGCCGCATATGCAAGCCGGGCCGGCCGAGGCGGTCGCGCACTTCATGCGCGCCGGCCATCGCATGACGCGGCGCGTCGAAAGCTTCTCGAAGCCGATCATCGCCGCGGTGAACGGGCTCGCCTTCGGCGGCGGCTGCGAGTTGGTCGAGTCGACGCATATCGCGCTGGCCGCGGACACGGCGACCTTCTCGAAGGCTGAGATCAACATCGGGATCATCCCGACCTTCGGCGGCACGCAGCGCCTGCCGCGCAACGTCGGCCGCAAGGCGGCGCTGGAGCTGATCCTCACGGGGCGGACCTTCGATGCCGCCGAAGCTGCACGCCTTGGCCTCGTCAACCGCGTGGTGCCCGCAGCCGACCTGCGCGAGGCGGCGCTCACGCTGGCGGCAGAGCTTGCGATCAAGCCGCCGGCCACGCTCGCCGCGGCGCTCGCCGCGATCCACCGCGGCCTCGATGCCTCGATCGACGACGGGCTGGCGATCGAGGAGATGGCCTTCGCCAGCATCGTTCCGACGCACGATGCGCAGGAGGGCGTCGCCGCCTTCCTTGAGAAGCGCGCGCCGCGGTTCACGGGCGGCTGAGGCGGCATCGTCCCGCCGCTTTCCCGGGTATGCTTCTAACGACCGAGGAGGCGACCCGATGCCCGTCAAGCCCGCGATCATTCCCTGCCTGCGCTATGCCGATGCGCCGGCCGCCATCGATGTCCTCTGCCGTGCCTTCGGCTTCACTCGCCACGCCGTCTACCTCGATCCCGCCGACGAGACGATCGTCATGCATGCCGAGCTGGTCCGCGACGGGCAGATGATCATGCTCGGCAGCGTTAGGGGCAACGATTTCGAGCGCAAGGCCCGGCTCGTCGACGTCGCGACGGCCGGGGGTGTGACGATGACGATCTATGTCGTGGTCGACGACGTCGACGCGCTCGCCGCCGCCGCCGAGGCCGCCGGGTGCGAGACGATCATGCCGCCGATGGACCAGGGCTATGGCGGCCGCAGCTACTCCGCCCGCGATCCCGAAGGGCATGTCTGGAGCTTCGGCAGCTACGACCCGTGGGCGAAGCCGGACTGAAACTGCTGGGTCGTTTCGCCTCGCATCCCGCGGCGGCGCAACGCCAAGCCGCATGACGGCGTTCGCGGAGCGACAGCCCCTCCAGAGGATGACACCGTGATGATCAAGATCGTGCACCTGACGGTGCTCGCCGCGGCGCTCGGCGCCGCGATGCCGGCCGCGGCGCAGCCCGTGCCGCCGTGGGCCTATCGCGGTCCGCCGCGCTTCGCGCCGTACTGGTACGGGCCGCGCCGCTTCGGCCCCTACGGGTTTCGCGGCTACTACGGCCGCCGCTTCGACGGGACCGGATATTACGGCCGTGGGACCGCAAGCGGCGGCCCGGTCGGCGGCTTGCCGAACAGGAACTAAAGAAAACACCCCGAAGCTGCGAGCTTCGGGGTGCGCTTTCAAGCAAGGGCCGCTTTAGCTATCAGCTCGCCTTCTTGACCTCGTCGCGGCGCGGCAGCACCCAGTTCGGCCGCGGGAAGTGGCAGGTGTAGCCGTTGGGGATGCGCTCCAGGTAGTCCTGGTGCTCCGGCTCGGCCTCCCAGAACGGGCCGGCCTTCTCGACCTCGGTCACCACCTTGCCCGGCCACAGGCCAGAGGCCTCGACGTCGGCGATCGTCTCCTCGGCGATGCGCTTCTGCTCCTCGTCGAGCCAGTAGATCGCCGAGCGATAGCTCAGGCCGCGGTCGTTGCCCTGGCGGTTCTTCGTCGTCGGGTCGTGGATCTGGAAGAACAGCTCGAGCAGGCGCCGATAGCTCGTCTTCGCGGGATCGAAGACGATCTCGATGCCCTCGGCATGCGTGCCGTGATTGCGGTAGGTGGCGTTCGCAACGTCGCCGCCGGTGTAGCCGACCCGCGTCGACACCACGCCGGGCTCACGCCGGATCAGGTCCTGCATGCCCCAGAAGCAGCCGCCCGCGAGGATGGCTTTCTGCGTCGTCATCGTGCGCTCTCCGTCTGTTTGGTCTCGAACAGTTGCGCGTAGGCGCCGTAGCCTTCCTCCTCGAGGTCCTTGGCGTGGACGAAGCGCAGCGAGGCCGAGTTGATGCAGTAGCGCAGGCCACCCTTGTCGCGCGGGCCGTCCGGGAACACGTGGCCGAGGTGGCTGTCGCCGTTCGCCGAGCGGACTTCCGTGCGGACCATGCCGTGGCTCGCGTCGCGCAACTCCTTCACGTGCGCCTTCTCGATCGGCTTGGTGAAGCTCGGCCAGCCCGAGCCCGACTCGAACTTGTCGGTCGAGGCGAAGAGCGGCTCGCCGGAGACGACGTCGACGTAGATGCCCGGCTCGTGGTTGTCCCAGTACGCGCCGGTGAAGGGCCGCTCGGTGCCGTCCTCCTGCGTCACGCGGTACTGCTCCGGCGTCAGCGCCGAAACCGCATCGGGATTCTTGTGATAGTCGGCCATGCCTGCCTGCCTCCTTCTTGTTGCGCCTAAGATGGGCGCAGGAGCCGCGCTTGGGAAGGCTCCCGCGCTTCGTCCGCTATTTCGCCGCGCCCGTGGCAGCGGTTTCACGCAGCGCTGGCGCTCGTCTTTACGCATCGTCGGCGACGTCGCACATTACGTTACAAAGCAGCAAATCGTCTCGACAGTACAGTCGCTATCTCCTGCCTGGCAAACACAGGAGACTGCCATGAAAAAGCTTGTTGTCGTTTCTGCAATCGCCCTCTCGCTCGGCTCGTTCACCGCGGCCGTGGCGGAGATCCCGATGCATCAGCTCTATCACCACCACTACGGCAAGATGCACGAGGGCGCGCATCACGGCCAGCGCCAGGCCTGCATCGGCCAGTCCGCCGGCACGGCGCACCGCTCGTGCGGCACCTACACCGGTGGCCCCGTCGGCGGCCTGCACTAAGCTTGGCGCCCGGGCGCCAAAGCGCCGGGTTGAACCCATATCCCCGCGGTGCATCATGTATGCGCCGCGGGGAGGACGGGCATGGCCAAGGACGACGTCGCACGACCGCTCGGCCTCGATCCCGAGCGCGCGATGCGCGCCGAGAGCGCGCCCTACGGCATCATCGACATCGGCTCGAACTCGGTGCGGCTCGTCGTCTACGACGCGCTCGGCCGCGCGCCGCTGCCGCGCTTCAACGAAAAATCCATGTGCCGCCTCGGCGAGGGGCTGGCGCAGACCGGCGCGATCAAGACGGAGAGCTTCAAGCGGACGGTGGACGCGGTCCGACGCTTCCGCGCCATCGCCGATGCGATGGGCGTGACGCGTCTCGATGCCACCGCGACCGAGGCCATGCGACGCGCCACCAACGGCCCCGAGCTGAAGGCCGCGATCAAGGCGGGCGCGGATATCGACATCCGCATTCTCTCCGGCGAGGAGGAAGCACGGCACGCCGCGCTCGGTGTCGTTTCGGGCTTCTTCCGGCCGGTCGGGCTGATCGGCGACATGGGCGGCGGCAGCCTGGAGGTCGCCGAGGCCCTCGACGATCACGTCGGCGAGCGCTGGGTGAGCCTGCCGCTCGGCGCGCTGCCGGTCGAGGCGCTGCTCGAAAAGGGGACCGACGTCGCCAAGAAGGAGGTCGACGCGCTGCTGGCCGACGGCCTGCCGCCGGCGCTGGCGCATCCCGTGTTCTATCCCGTCGGCGGCGGCTGGCGCGCGCTCGCCAAGGCGCACATGGCGGAGGTCGGCTGGCCGGTGCCGGTGGTGCACGGCTACAGCGTCGAGACGAGCGTCATCCGCGCCTTCGCGAAGTCGCTGTGGCGCGGCGGCGGCGCCTCGGCGGCCGCGATGAGCACGGTGCCGTCGCGCCGCGCTCGCACGCTGCCGGCGGCCGCGCTGGTGCTCGATCGCACGCTGAAGCGCCTGGCGCCGGAGCGCGTCACCTTTTCCGCCCTCGGCCTGCGCGAGGGCTGGCTTTATGCGCAGCTCGACGAGGCCGAGCGGCAGCGCGATCCGCTCGTCGAGGCGGCGCAGATGATCGGCCTGCCGGCGGCGCGCGTGCACAATTTCGCGCCGGCCCTTGTGCAATGGACCGCGGTGCTGTTTCCGGGCGAGACGGCAGCCGAGGCGCGGCTGCGCATCGCCGCCTGCGCGCTCTCCGACATCGTCTGGCACGACAACCAGGACCTGCGCGCGTCCGAGAGCTTTCGGCGGCTCCTGACCTTCCCGTTCATCGGCCTCACGCACGAGGAGCGCGTGCTGCTGGCTGCCGCCGTCCACGCTCGCTACGGCGGCAAGGCCGACGACCCCGTGCTGTCGCCGGCGATCGACCTGCTGTCGAAGCCGCTACGCCGCCGCGCGACGATCCTGGGGCGGGCGATGACGCTGGCCTACCGCCTTTCGGCCGGCGCGCCCGCCGTGCTGGCCGAGGCCGAGCTGAAGATCGAGACCGACGCCGTTCGCCTCATCGTCGGGCAGGCGGCGCGGGTGCCCGACAGCGAGGTCGTCGCCGACCGGCTCGTCGCGCTGGCCGCCGCGGTCGGCGTGAAGGGCGCCGAGGTCGTCGAGCGTGGGGCGTGAGCGCTAGTCGGCCGTGCGCAGGTCGAGCTTGCGGAAGGCGACGATCCAGAGGAAGCCGAAGGCATCGAAGATGTAGCGCTTCGCCAAGCGCCGCGGCTCGGCGCCGAAGCGCCAGGCCCATTCGAGCCCCATCTTCTGCAGGAGGACCGGGGCGCGCCGCCGCGTGCCGGCGACATAGTCGAGCCCGGCGCCGACGCAGAGCGCGTAGCAGCCGCCGAGCTGAGCCTTCCAGGCGACGACCCAGATCTCGGACTTCGGCGCCCCCACGCCCATGAAGAGGTGCGTCGTGCCGTGCGCCGCGATGCGTGCCGCGAGCGCCTGCGAATAGGCCTCGTCGCGCTCGAAGCCGAAGGGCGGCACGACGAAGGCCAGGGCGTCGTCGGGGAAGCCGCGTGCGACGAGGCGCGCCCGCAGGGCTCGCGCGGTGGCCTCCGAGCTGACGACGAAGAAGCCGCGCATGCCCTCGATCCGCGTCGCGAGCAGCCGCGCGACGAGGTCGGAGCCGGCGACCTTCTCGACCGCCGCGCCGCTGAGCCGCGCGAAGACGTGGACCGGCGTGCCGTCGAGCGTCACCAGCCAGGCTTGCCGATAGGCGTGCCGGAAGGCCGCGTCGCGGCGCAGGCTCGTGACGTGGGCGACGTTGATCGTGAACAGCGGCAGCGCCTGGCGCGCGGCCGGCCGCGTGCGCAGCGTCGCGACGATCTGCTCGATGCCGCTGGCTGCGAGCGGGATGCCGAAGACCACCGGTGCCGGCCGCGCGCCGCCGGGATGCCCGAGATCGTGCGAGGCGAGCGTCATCCGCCGCGCCTCCGACATGGACGCAGGCTCGGCGCGACGGCCGCCGTCCCGCCCGCCGTGTTGGCCACCCCGAGGTCGCAACGCGCCATGAAGCTCGCTCCCATGGAGCGGTGCTTGTGCCAGAGGCCGGCGCGGCGCGGTTAACAACCGGTAAATAGGCTTAATCGCGTAGGACGCCGACATCGCCGGCGCAGCCCTCGATCTTGTGCGCGGCCTGCGCGTCACTCCCCCCAACCGGTGACGGCATTTCCGCCGAACACCATGCGGCGGATCGCAGGGGCTGTCAGTGAGGCACCGAAGCTCGGCGCAGGCGCGCTGGCCTCATCCAGGCGGCGCATCTGATCGGGATCTAGGAGGATCTCGGTTGCGGCGATGGTGTCGGCGAGCTGCGACACTGTGCGTGCGCCCACCAAGGTCGCGGTGACGCCCGGCCGCGCCATCACCCAGGCGAGCGCCACCTGCGCCACCGGACGTGCGAGCTCGCGCGCAACCGATGTCAGCTCCTCGAGAATATTCCAGTTGCGATCCGTGAACTTGCTCTTGCCGAACGGGTTGGCGCCGCTCAGCCGGCCGGTGCCGCTGGTATCCTCGCGCCGATACTTGCCGGCAAGGAAGCCGCCGGCCAGCGGGCTCCACGGCATGACGCCCATGCCGGCCTCGCGTGCGGCTGGGACATGTTCGTTTTCGACCTCCCGCGCGACGAGCGAATATTCGACCTGGATTGCAATGGGGGCGGGCACGCGCCGTTCGGCGGCGATCGTCGCGACTTTCATCGCGAACCAGGCCGGCATGTCGGACAGCGCGTAGTAACGGATCTTTCCCGCCCTGACGAGGCTGCTCAACGTCTCGACGAGCTCGTCGGCCGGGGTCACGCCATCCCAGATGTGCATCCAGTAAAGGTCGACATAGTCGGTGCCGAGTCGTCGCAACGACGCCTCGAGCGCCCGATGGATGTTCTTGGCGCCAGCGCCGCCCGAGTTGGGATCGCCGCGGCCGGTATGACCCGCCGCGAGCGAGCTCGCCGAATTGTTGAAGGCGAACTTGGTCGCAAGCACCACCTCGTCGCGTGTGCCGGTCTCCTTCATGAAGCGGCCCACCAGCGTTTCGCTTGCGCCCCCGGCATAGATGTCGGCCGTGTCGATGAAGTTTCCGCCCGCTGCGCGATAGGACGATAAGATCTCGCGCGATGTGGCCTCATCGGCGCCCCATCCGCTGGTGCCGAAGGTCATCGTGCCAAGCGCGAGCGGGCTGACCACCAGCCCCGACCTGCCGAGCGTGCGAAACGCGGTGAGCGACACGGCGGGTTCTCCAATTTCGTAGCGAGTGCTATGAAAACCGGTGACACGTCCGCCACCGAAGGTCAATCGATTCCATAATGACCACTACGAAAAAGGCTGCCGAAGCGTCACCCCGTCGCAAGGGCCGACCGCTGTCCTTCGATCGGGACGCCGCGTTGCACGCCGCGATGCTGACGTTTTGGCGTCACGGCTACGAGACCACGTCGATCGCCGACCTGACCGACGCGATGGGGATCACCGCGCCGAGCCTCTACACGGCCTTCGGTGACAAGAGGCGCTTGTTCCTCGAGGCCGTCCGGCTCTACGCCGGCGATCCCGAGGACACCGCGCGCGCGCTCGAGGACGCGCCGACGGCGTATGACGCCGCCCGCGACCTGATGATGACGGCTGCCACGGTCTACACCGGGGACGTGACGCCCAAAGGCTGCCTGCTCGCGAGCGCGACGGCGAGCGGATCGGCCGAGTCGCGCGATGTTCAGGAGGCCGTCGCGCAGGTTCGCCAGCACAGCGCCGCCCGGCTCGAGACGCGGATCGCGCGGGATATTGCGGACGGTCTTCTTCCAAACGATGTGCAAGCGCCCAAGCTTGCCGGTCTCGCCATGGCGCTCATGCAGGGAATGTCCGTGCTCGCGCGCGACGGCGCGTCTCGCGAAGACTTGGTGGCGATCGTCGACGCGGGCATGAAGGCGTGGCCGCGAGGTCGAGGCTGGAAGGACAGCCGGAGCTCAAAGCCTAAGACCAAAACCTGAGCTCGGCATACCTGCTCCGAGAGCGAGGATACAACGAGAGCCGTTGCCCCTAGTCTCGACCGCGACCCGCCGAGCCCGCAACACCCTCGTACGCTGTCGCGTCGAAGCCGACGAGCAGGGTCGCGCCGGCCTCCAGGACGGGCCGCTTGATCATCGACGGCTGCGCCAGCATGAGGGCTATGGCCTTCGCTTCCGTCAGGTCCTGCCGCTCGGCCTCCGGCAGCTTTTTGAAGGTGGTGCCGGCGCGGTTGAGGAGCTTCTCCCAGCCGACCTTGCCGATCCATTCCTGCAGCTTGTCCTTCGCAATGCCCTCCACCTTGTAGTCGTGGAAGACGTAGGCGATGCCGCGCTGATCGAGAAAGGCGCGCGCCTTCTTCATCGTGTCGCAGTTCTTGATGCCGTAGATTGCGATCATCCCAGCTCCTCGGCGTCTTAACGATCGCGTCAAGCGTCGCGGGGGACCGGCTGCGCGTCAATCTCGCGACACGGAATCCCGCGGCTTAAACCTCGGATCGGAGCATGCTATCTTACGATCGTCTTACTCAAGGAGGGCCGCATGGCGTCGGGAAAAGTCGGAACGACGGTCGTCTCGACGAAGGGCCAGGTGATTTTGCCGAAGGTGGTCCGGGATCAGCGGCGCTGGACCCCAGGCACCCGGCTCGTCGTCGAGGAGACCCCGGAGGGGGTCCTTTTGAGCACCGCCCCGCATTTCGCCGCGACGACGCCGGAGCAGGTGTTCGGCTCGCTGAAGTTTGATGGCAAGGCCAAGTCGATCGACGAGATCGAAGCCGCGCTTGTCGCGGAGGCGCGGCGCCGTGCTGGCGATTGATACGAACGTCGTCGTTCGCTACCTCGTCGGCGACGATCCGGTCCAGGCCAAGGCCGCACGGCGCCTCGTCGACGACAACGAGGTGCTGGTCGGCGACACGGTTTGGCTGGAGACGGACTGGGTGCTGCGCAGCGCCTACGGCTTTGCGCGCGCGCGAGTCTGCAAGGCCCTTCGCGATTTCGCCGGGCTCCCGCACGTCGTCGTCGAACGCCCCGACCGGCTCGCCCGTGCCCTGACCTACGCCGAGGCCGGCATGGACTTCGCCGACGGCCTGCACCTCGCAGGTGCTGACGGATGTGGAGCTTTCGTGACCTTCGATATGCGGCTCCAGAAGGCGGCGCGCAAGGCGGGGGCGATCGAGGTCAGGCGGCCTTGAAGTGCAATTGAGCGCGTGTTCGTTTCCGCATGCATTCGAAGATATGTCTCTCGACCCTTGAGAGCAGCGCCAGCCGAGCGCAGCCCTCCCTAGCTCCTCACTCCCACTCGATCGTCCCTGGCGGCTTCGAGGTCACGTCGTAGACGACGCGGTTGATGCCCTTCACCTCGTTGATGATGCGCGTCGCGGTGCGGCCCAGCACGTTCATGTCGAAGGGATAGAAATCCGCCGTCATGCCGTCGACGCTCGTCACGGCGCGCAGGGCGCAGACGAAATCGTAGGTGCGCCCGTCGCCCATCACGCCGACCGTCTGCACGGGCAGCAGCACGGCGAAGGCCTGCCAGATCGTGTCGTAGAGGCCGGCCTTGCGGATCTCGTCGAGGTAGATCGCGTCGGCCTGGCGCAGGATCGAAAGCTTTTCCGGCGTCACCGGGCCGGGGCAGCGGATCGCCAGGCCCGGGCCGGGGAAGGGGTGGCGGCCGACGAAGGCCTGCGGCAGGCCGAGCTCGCGGCCGAGCGCGCGCACCTCGTCCTTGAACAATTCGCGCAGCGGCTCGACGAGCTTCATGTTCATACGCTCGGGCAGGCCGCCGACGTTGTGGTGCGACTTGATCGTCACCGACGGGCCGCCCGAGAAGGAGACACTTTCGATGACATCGGGGTAGAGCGTGCCCTGTGCCAGGAACTCGGGCGCGCCGCGGCCGTCGCTCGCGAGCTTCTTTGCCTCCGACTCGAAGGTCGCGACGAAGAGCCGGCCGATGATCTTGCGCTTCTCCTCCGGGTCGCGGATGCCGTGCAGGGAGGCGAGGAACATCTCGCTCGCATCCACATGGACGAGCGGGATGTTGTAGTGGCCGCGGAACAGCGAGACGATCTGTTCGCTCTCGCCCTGCCGCATCAGGCCGTGGTCGACGTAGACGCAGGTGAGCGCGTCGCCGACCGCCTCGTGGATCAGCACCGCGGCGACCGACGAGTCGACACCGCCGGAGAGGCCGAGCAGCACGCGTCCGCTTCCCACCTTGGCGCGGATCGCGGCGACCGCCTCGGCGCGGAAGGCCTTCATCGTCCAGTCGCGGCTGCAGCCGGCGATCTCGAACAGGAAGTTGCGGATGAGCTGCGGCCCCTCGGGCGTATGGTGCACCTCGGGGTGGAACTGCAGGCCGTAGAGCTTGCGCGCCTCGTCGGCGATCACGCAGACCGGCGCATTGGCGGAATGGCCGATCGAGGCGAAGCCGGGCGGCAGCTTCGTCACCCGGTCGCCGTGGCTCATCCACACCTGGTGGCGGCCGCGCTCCCACACGCCGGCGAAGAGCGGCGAATCCGCCGTCGCCTCGACCTCGGCGCGGCCGTACTCGGCGTGATGTCCGGCCTCGACGACGCCGCCGAGCTGGGCCGCCATCAGCTGCTCGCCGTAGCAGATGCCGAGCACCGGCACGCCTGCCTCGAAGATCATCTGCGGCGCCCGCGGCGCGTCTGGATCGGTCACCGAGGCCGGGCCGCCGGAGAGGATCACGGCCTTCGGCTTCAGCGTCGAGAAGGCAGCCTCCGCCGACTGGAACGGCGCGATCTCGCAGTAGACGCCGGCCTCGCGCACGCGGCGGGCGATGAGCTGCGTCACCTGCGAGCCGAAGTCGATGATCAGCACCTTGTCGTGCCGCTCGAGGATGTCGTCGTGGATGATGTCGGTCGTCAAGGCCACCTCCAAAGATGCTCTCTAGAGGCTTTGGCGGCGGGAAGAAATGGGCGGCGCGCGCCCGTGCACATCCCTCAGGCGGCGCGCTACACCCACCCCGCCAGCTCGCGCCGCACGATGTCCTCGATCACCGTCATGCCGACGTCGGAGTCGTTGAGGCAGGGGAGGGCGGCGAAATGCTCGCCGCCGTGCTCGAGGAAATAGTCGCGGTTCTCGACGCCGAGCTCCTCGATCGTCTCCAGGCAGTCGGCGGCAAAGCCCGGTGCCACCACGGCCATCGCCTTCACGCCGGCCTTGGCCATGCTCTTGATCGTCTCGTCCGTGTAGGGCTGCAGCCATTCGGCCGGCCCGAAGCGGCTCTGGAAGCTCATGCGGAACTCGTCGGCGGTGAGGCCCATCGCATGGCGCAGCCGCTGCCAGGTCTCGATGCACTGGCCCTGGTAGGGGTCGCCGAGGTCGCAATAGTCCTGCGGCACGCCGTGGAACGAGGCGAGCAGCACCTCGGGCCGGAAGTCGAGCCGGCCGAGCTCGGTGCGGATCGAGCGGACCATCGCGTCGATGTAGGCCTGCGACTGGAAGTAGGGGTGGGCGACGCGCATCGTCGGCTGGAAGCGCATGGCGGCCAGCGCCTCGAAGGCCTTGTCGCAGACGGTCGCCGACGTCGCCGCCGCGTACTGCGGGTAGAGCGGCACCAGCAGGAACTTGTCGCAGCCCTGCGCGACCAGCGAGTTGATGCCCTGCTTGATCGAGGGATTGCCGTAGCGCATGCCCCATTCGACGACGACGTCGTGGCCAGTGCCGGCGCCGGGCTTGCCCTCGTGCAGGTTCCCTTGGCCGATCCAGGCGGCGAGCTTCTCGGCCTGCGAGCGGGTGATGGTGCGCAGCGGGCTCTCGTCGCGCTCGGTGTTCCAGATCGAATCGTAGTCGCGACCCTTCGCCGAAGGGCGCACCGAGAGGATGATCAGGTTGAGGATCGGCCACCAGACGAGCCGCGGCGTCTCGATGACGCGACGGTCGGACAGAAATTCCTTCAGGTAGCGGCGCATCGACCAGTAGTCGGTGGCGTCCGGCGTGCCGAGGTTGACGAGGAGCACGCCGGTCTTGGCCCGCGGGAAGCCGAGCGGCGCCGCGACGGGGCAGGTTCCCGTGGTGGGGTCGGGCTTGTGCAGGGGGATCACGTCGGCGGTCACGCGGGTCCTCGATGTCTTTGAACATTTGACATCTAGGCGCTGCGGCGGCGCCTGTCATGTCCGGCGAGCGTTGCGCTTGGTCGCAGCCCTCAGCCGCGCCAGCGGACGAAGTGGTCGACGGGGCCCGGCCCTTGGCCGACGGCAAGGCGGTCGGCGCCCGCGAGCGCCGCCGAGAGGTAGGCCTTGGCCTCCGCGACGGCGGTGCGCAGCGGCGCGCCCTTGGCGAGGCCGGCCGCGATGGCGGAGGAGAGCGTGCAGCCGGTGCCGTGCGTGTTGCGCGTCGCGACGCGCGGCGCCTCGAGCCAGACGATCCCCTCGTCGTCGAGGAGGGCGTCGTCGGCCCCCGCGCTCGAGCCGTGGCCGCCCTTGACGAGCCAGGCGGCATGTCCGGCGCCGCGCAGCGCCCGCGCGACCGCCTCCATGTCGGCGCGCGAGGCCGGCTCCGCGACGCCTGCGAGCCGGGCCGCTTCGGCGAGGTTCGGCGTGACGAGCGTGGCGCGCGGAAACAGCCGCGCGCGCATCGCCGCGATGACGCCGTCGTCGCCGAGAGTCGCGCCGCTCGTCGCGACGAGCACCGGGTCGAGCACGACCGGCACGGCGGGATGGGGGGCGAGCGCGTCGGCCACCGCCTCGACGATCGCGGCCGAGCCGAGCATGCCGATCTTGACGGCGGCGACCTCGATGTCGGCGAAGACCATGTCGACCTGCTCGCGCACGAAGGTGGCGGGCGGCAGGTGCACGGCGGAGACGCCGCGCGTGTTCTGGGCGGTCAGGGCGGTGATCGCCGCCATGCCGTGGCAGCCGAGCGCGGCGAAGGTCTTCAGGTCGGCCTGGATCCCCGCGCCGCCACCCGGATCGGAGCCGGCGATAGAGAGCACATTGGGGATCAAACCGTCGGCCTCAATTGAGCGGGCGCTCGTCGACGATCATCGCGTCGTCGTCCGGCAGCGTGCCGGGCTTTACCAGCTCCACGGTCCCGGAGAGATGGGTCACGTTGCGCAGCGTCTCGCGCAGCCGCTCGTCCAGCATCGCGGCGTCGCCGGCGTGCTCGACGCGCAGGATGAACTCGTCGCGGTCGCGCGGGCGCCGCGTGTAGCCGCGGATGCGCGTCACCTCGGGATGCCGCGCGGCGATCTCGCGGACCTGGGCGATGTGCACCCTGGTGTCGTCGATCTCGACGCTCGCCGGGTTCATCTCGCGCGGGCAGGCAATGCGGACGTTGGTGCGCCCGCAGCTCGAGGGCTTCGCCAGGATCTTCGAGCGCAGCCCCGTCGCGAGCCGCAGCAGCGGGTAGTCGGGATTGAGCCGCGTCACGACGATCTCGCCTTCGTCGCCGACGGCCGACGGCAGCCGCGTCATGGGATCGACGATCTCGACGATCAGCCCCTCGTTGACGACAAGGCCCGGCGTGGTTCCGCTCTCGTAGGCGATGGGGCCGAGCTCGGCGGTCACCAGCGCCTCGCGCACGGCGATGCCGCGCAGGCGGAACTCGTTGCGCTTGCCCGGCGAGGTGCAGCAGGCGACGAGCGCCGCCTCGAGGCTGGTCGTGCCGATGCCGTGCGACTCCGCGTGGTCGAGCAGGTCGCTCAGCTGCTTCGCCGGCCCGCAGAAGAAGCGGGGCGCGAGCCGCCGCATGGCGTCGAGCTTCCTGTCGAGGTCGGCGCAGCCGGCGGGAATGACGGGGCAGCCGATCGCCCGCGCGCCGGATTCGATCATGTGACCGAAGGGCGAAAGGTCATAGGCAAAACAATTGAGGACGGTCGTTCCCTTGCGCAGGCCGGCGGCGTAAAGCGACCGGCCCATGCCCCACCAATCCTTGGCGCAGCCAGCCAGCGCGACTGGGCGTCCCGGCATCGGAAAGACATGGCAGAGCGCGCCGAGGCGCGTCGCCGCCACGCCGCCGAAGGGCGGCGCCTCGTCCTGCTGCGCGAGCAGATCGGAGACGCGCCGCAACGGCACGCGCGCGAGGTCGGCGCGCGTCATGATGGTCGCCGGGTCGATGCCCTTCAGCTGTGCGCGCAGCGCAGGCGCACGGGAGCGCGCCATCGACAGGACGTGGCGGAGGTCTCGAAAGAGCGCGGTCTCGCGGGCGGCCGGCGGGCGATTTTCGAGTCGGTCGTAGTGATCGTGCATTGCGACCGTCGTCTAGGCGCGCGGCGTTAAGGAAGGATGCCGCTCAACCTACCGACAAGAACGCGCAACAAGCGAGTCGACTTTTTGCCGATTTCGCGTGGTTGCGCGGTTTGGCCTGCGATGTGGCCGCAAAACATCGCTCAGGCGGTCGTCCCCGCGGGCACGCGTCGGCGACGCCTCACCTGATGCCCTGTGAGATGAACCACGCCCCCAGCGAAGACGAAGCCAAACAGCCCGAGCGCAAGCGCCTCCGGCGAGGTCGGCACGGCGGGCGCAAAATCATTGTATGCACCGCGCGCGATACGTTGGTCGTAGTGCGTTGCGAAGGTCACGATCTGCTGGAGCGCGCCTTCGTTCTTGAAGGCGGCCTGCGCGTCGCGAAGGTTCGCGAGACGCACGATGTCGTCCTGGATCTCGTCGCCGCGCTCGCGCACGAACTTGTCGCTGTTTTCATGCAGACGATCGATGCCGGCGGCCTGCGTCATGCCGTGCTGCGCGCTGTCGGAATCGAAGCGCGCGACGACGGCGGCTAGCTCGTCGATCGCGCCGCCGAGGCGCTGCTGGTACTGCTGCACGAACTCCGGCAGCTGCGTCATCGCGAGCCCGCAGAGCGCCGCGATGAAGAACGCGATGCGGCGGAAGATCATGGACCGGTCTCCGGGCGAGGGCGGCACCAGCCTAGCATCATTTGCTGCGTCAGGTCAGGACGGAACGCTCAAGAGATGCGCCTCGCCGCCGCTCGTGCCGAACAGCAGGCGTGTGCCGTCCGCGCTCCACGCCATCGCGGAGATCGCGTCGCGCGCCGCATCGGGCCGATGCACGAGCATCTCACCCGAATCGAGGAGACGGCACAGCAGCACCCAGCCGTCCTCGTAGCCGACGGCGAGCATCAGCGCCTTCGGGTTGAAGGCGACGCAGGAGACCTTGGCGCGGCGCCCCGCGACCTCGCGCGGCGGCTTGCGCATCGGGCCGTCCTTGTCGCGGAACGGCCAGACGACGCAGGTGTCGGCACCCGACGTCGCGAGCCAGAAGCCGTCCGCCGACCAGGCGATCGATTTCACCCGCGAGGGGTAGCCCGACATGCGCATGTGGGCGCGATCGTCAAGCTTCCAGCCGTGCAGCGCCGGCTCCTGCATCGAGGTAACGAGGAAGCGGCCGTCGGGCGAGAAGGTGATGGCGAGATGCGAGCCCTTCCACTCGAGCACGTCCGGCGGCGTCTCGGTGTTGGGAAACCACAGGCTCGCGCCGTTGTAGTGCGCGATGGCGAGGCGATAGCCCTTCGGCGCGAAGGCAAGGCCGCGCGCGGTCGTCGCGACGGCAATGTCTTTCAACGTACCTTTCGCATCGCGCGCGAAGACACGCTTGCCTGTCGAGAAGGCGACGGCGCCGTCGTCGCGCGAGGCGAGGGCGTCGATCCACTTGCCGCCGGCGTCGTGCAGGACGTGCGACGTGCCGTCGCCTTTCGTCGCGACGACGAGGCCGTCGTCGCCGCCGGTCACCAGGGTCGAGCGCGTCGCCGCGCTCGCCAGGATCGCGCCGTCGGCATGCGCGGCGACGCTGCGTGCCGCGTCGGGCGTGCCGAGCGTGATGGTGCCGTCGTCGCGGGCAAGCGCCGGCGTGCCGTCGAGGAAGGCGGCGGCATGCACGGGAGCGCCCGCAGCATAGGCGACGACGTGCTGCGTCAGTGAGGTCGTCTGCTCGGCCATCGGATCAGGCGGCGCAGGCGGTGAAACCCTTGCGGATCTCGTCTTCCTTCAGGTGACGCCCGATGAAGACGATGCGGCTGGTGCGGCGCTCGCCGGGCTTCCATTCGCGCTGCAGGTCGCCGTCCATCATCATATGCACGCCCTGGTAGACGAAACGTCGCGGCTCGTCCGTGAAGGCGAGGATGCCCTTCGAGCGCAGGATGTCGCCGCCCTCGCGCTGCACGTACTCCTGAATCCAGGGCAGGAACTTCTCCGGGTCGACGTCGCCGTCGATCGTCACCGAAAGCGAGTGCATTTCCTCGTCGTGGTAGTGCTTCAAACCACCGTGCGAGTGGCCGTGGTCGTGATGGGCGTGGTCGTGGTGGGCGTGATCGTGCCCGTCGTGATGGTGATCATGGTGCTCGTGGCCATGATGGTCGTGATCGTGCCCGTGATGGTCGTGATCGTGATGATCGTGGCCGCCGTCGCCGAGGAAGGCCGGCTCCAGCTCGAGGATCCGCTCGAGATCGAAGGCGTTGCGGCCGAGCACGGCGTCGAGCGGCACAGCACAGCGCGTCGTCTTGTGCAGCTTGGCATAGGGGTTGATCGCGCGGATGCGCGCCTCGACCTCTGCGAGCTCGTCCGCCGAGACGAGGTCCGTCTTGTTGAGGACGATGACGTCGGCGAAGGCGATCTGGCTCTTGGCCTCGGGCGCATCCTTCAGCCGCGCCGACAGCCACTTGGCGTCGGCGACGGTGACCACCGCATCGAGGCGCGACTTCTTCTGCACGTCCTCGTCGACGAAGAAGGTCTGGGCGACGGGCGCGGGATCGGCGAGGCCCGTCGTCTCGACGATGATGGCGTCGAACTTGCCGCGACGCTTCATCAGCCCTTCCATGATGCGGATGAGGTCGCCGCGCACGGTGCAGCAGATGCACCCGTTGTTCATCTCGAAGATCTCTTCGTCCGCGTCGACGACGAGCTCGTTGTCGATGCCGACCTCGCCGAACTCGTTGACGATGACCGCGTACTTCTTGCCGTGCGGCTCGGAGAGGATGCGGTTGAGCAGCGTCGTCTTGCCCGCGCCGAGGTAGCCGGTCAGCACGGTCACGGGGATCTTCGCGTCCTGCGCATCATTGCGTCGCTCGTGGATCTCGACGTCGCTCATCAACTCTGTCTCCGCTTGGGAGCTGTCGATATAGGGCTACAATGTATCGCCCGGAAGCCCGCTGGCGTTCGTCGCCCGAGCGGTCCATATCGGCGCCATGACCAGCAACCGCCTCTTCGCGATCGCAGCTCTCGTCGTGTCCCTCGGCGTCGCCGGGCTCGGGACGGCGGCGATCCTCATGCCGCATGGGCCGTCAAGCGGCAATGCCGCGGTCGGCGGCCCGTTCTCGCTCACCTCGCAGGACGGCACGACGGTAACGCAGGACGCGCTGCTCGGGCACCCGACGCTGGTCTTCTTCGGCTACACGCATTGCCCGGACGTCTGCCCGACGACGCTGGCGGACATCTCGTCGGTCTTCAAGGCGCTCGGCGACGACGAGAAGGCGCGCGCCATATTCGTCACCGTCGACCCGCAGCGCGACACGCCGGTGGTTCTGAAGGACTACATGACGAGCTTCGATCCGCGCATCACGGCACTGACCGGCACGCCGGAGGCGATCAAGGCTGTCGAGCGCGAGTACAAGGTCTACTCGAAGGCCGTTCCGGACAAGGACGGCACCTACACGATGGACCATACCGCCATCACCTACCTGATGGACAAGGACGGCAGGTTCGTCAGCGCCTTCAATCTCGACCGCCCCGCGCAGCAGTCGGCGGCCGAGCTGAAGAGCTACTTCTAGCCGGCGATCAGAACAGCAGGTTGCGGATCGCGGCGCCGGAGCCGAACGGCGTCGCACGCGGGTTTCGTCCGCGATGACGTAGCCGGGCTGCGGCGTGGGGGCGTGCTTCGACGCGAGCAGGGTCGAGGCGGCGAGCGCCAGCATCAGGAAGGCCATGAGCGGGATCTGCAGGGGCATGGCGGCGGCCAATCTCAAAGCGAATTTCATGTCAAATGCCATATGGGTCGTGCTGCGCTGCACAAGACGAGGCAAACTTGCAGGGCAGGTGCGCGTCGCGTGAGCAGCTTGCTGGCATGACGGGCGGGCGACGGCTGATCGCGACGGCGGCCACGATGCGACGGTAGGCTCTCTTGCGCGCTGCAGCAGCCCGTAAGAAGTCTCGGCCATGCGCGATGCGGGCGTCCTCCTGCTGCACGGTATGGGCCGCACCTCGGCCTCGATGGCGCACATGGCGCGGGCGCTCGCCAGGGCCGGCTTCAGGACGCTGAACCTCGACTATCCTAGTCGCACGCGCGATCTCGCGGCGCTCGCCGACCACGTGCAGGCGCGGGCCGGCGGCTGGTCTGCCGCCTCCGGGGGCGGCGTGCACGTCGTCACGCATTCGATGGGCGGTCTCGTCGCCCGCGCCTGGATCGCGCGGCACGCGCCGGCAGGGGTCGCGCGGATCGTCATGCTGGCGCCGCCCAACCAGGGCAGCGAGATCGCCGATCTCCTCGGGCGCTCGCGGGCCTACCGCGGCCTTTTCGGGGCGGCCGGCGCGCAGCTCGGCACCCGGCGCGACGCCGCCACCGCCGCGCTGCTCGCGACACCGTGCGGCTGCGAGATCGGCGTCATTGCCGGCACGCGCACGCTCGATCCCTTGGGCTGGCTCGTCCTGCCTAAGCCCAACGACGGCAAGGTCTCCGTCGCGTCGACGCGGCTCGAGGGGATGACGGACCACCTCTTGCTGCCGGTGACGCACACGTTCCTCATGCACGACCCGCAGGTCGTCGCCGCGACGATCGCTTTCCTGCGCGACGGGCGCTTCCCGCGCCGAGGCACCGCGACGCCGGCGGGGCGCCTCTAGGCGCGTTCAGTCGATCTCACGCCCGCGCGTCTCGGGCATGACGAAGGCCGCGAGCGCGCCGATCAGGCCCGTCGCCGCGAGGTAGTAGGCCGGCGCGAGCTTGTCGCCGGTGACCGCGATCAGCTTGTTGATCACCCATTGCGTCGAGCCGCCGAACACGGTGACCGCCAGGGCATAGGCGACGGAGAGCCCGGCGCTGCGCACGCTGCGCGGGAGCGCCTCGGGGATGCCGGCGATCGAGCCGGCGCTGGCGAAGTTGGTGAGGATCGAGATCGCCACCGTGACGGTGATGATGCTCGCCGCCGACGGCTCGTGCACGATCCAGGCGAAGGCCGGGACGGCGACCAGCGCGACCGCGAAGCGCGGATAGATCATCAGCGGCCGCCGCCCGATGCGGTCGGCGAGCCAGCCGCCGGCGAGGCTGAAGACGATCGACGAGACGCCCAGCGCCACCGTCACCGCGGCCGAGATCTTCAAGGACAGGCCGAGCGTCGTCTGCGCGTAGGTCGGCATGTTGATGCCCGCATAGGTCGCGACCGTCGAGGCCATGATCATCAGGAAGCCGGCGACGAGCAGGCGCGCGTGGCTGCCCGACAGCGTGCCCAGCACCTCGCCGATCGATTGGCTGTCGTCGGGCTCGGCCGTCTCCGGCAGGTGGTTGCGGATGACGAGGCCGACGGGAACGATGAGGACGCCGAGGACGAACGGGATGCGCCAGCCCCAGGCATGCATCGCCTCGCCGCCGAGCGCGAAGGCCAGCACGATGCCGACGCCGCCCGCGAGCAGCTGCGCGACGCCCTGGCTCGCGAGCTGCCAGCTCGCCATCAGCCCGCGCTGGCTCGGCGCCGCCGCCTCGACGAGATAGGCGGTCGACGGCCCGACCTCGCCGCCGAGCGCGAAGCCCTGCACCAGGCGGCCGACGACGACGAGCGCCGGCGCCGCCCAGCCGATCGTCTTGAAGGTCGGCGTCGCCGCGATGATCAGCATGCCGGCGGCCATCAGCGCGATCGTCAGGATCATCGCCGGCTTGCGCCCCGCCTTGTCGGCGAAGGCGCCGAGGACGACGGCTCCGACCGGCCGCGAGAAGAAGCCGATCCAGAAGACGAGGAGCGCCGAGAGCAGCCGGCCGGTGTCGCTGCCCGAGGGGAAGAAGGCGTCGCCGATCTCCTTGGCGAAGAAGGAGTAGGCGAGGAAGTCGTAGAACTCGAGCGCGTTGCCGAGCACCACGGCGGCCACCGCCTTGACGTCGAGCGGGCTGTCGGTGCGTGCGTCCATGCTCCGCGTCGTCCTCCTACCTGGGCCGCGCCTGGCTCGCTTGACCGGGCGCGATCGCGGCTGATCTAAATTCGACGCATCGGAGACCGACCTTGACCTCGAATGCGAACCTTGCCGCGCCGAACGACCTCGACGCCTATTTCATGCCCTTCACCTCGAACCGTGCGTTCAAGGCGAGGCCGAAGCTCATCGCCTCGGCCGAAGGCATGTACTATGCCTCGACCGACGGCCGCAAAATCCTCGACGGCATCGCCGGCCTGTGGTGCTGCAACGCCGGCCACGGCCGCACGGAGATCGTGACGGCGATCCAGGCGCAGGCGGCGGAGCTCGACTTCTCGCCGCCGTTCCAGTTCGCGCATCAGAAAGCGTTCCAGCTGGCGACGCGCGTCGCCGACCTGGCGCCCGCCGGTCTCGACCATGTCTTCTTCACGAACTCCGGCTCCGAGGCCGTCGAGACGGCGCTGAAGCTCGCGCTCGCCTACAACGTCGCGCGCGGGCAGGGGACGCGCCAGCGCCTCATCGGCCGCGAGCGCGGCTACCACGGCGTCAACTTCGGCGGCACGGCCGTCGGCGGCATCGTCGCCAACCGCAAGCTCTTCGGCTCGCTCGTCGCCGGGGTCGACCACCTGCCGCACACCTACAATCGCGCCGAGCAGGCCTTCACGAAGGGCGAGCCCGACTGGGGCGCGCATCTCGCCGACGACCTCGAGCGCCTTGTCGCGCTGCACGACGCCTCGACCATCGCCGCCGTCATCGTCGAGCCGATGGCCGGCTCGACCGGCGTGCTGCCGCCGCCGAAGGGCT
Organism: Beijerinckiaceae bacterium RH AL1; assembly: GCA_901457705.2. Classification (NCBI taxonomy): domain Bacteria; kingdom Pseudomonadati; phylum Pseudomonadota; class Alphaproteobacteria; order Hyphomicrobiales; family Beijerinckiaceae; species Beijerinckiaceae bacterium RH AL1. The sequence goes on along the minus strand of LR590083.2, from coordinate 2,922,534 downwards.
ACCTGCAGAAGCTGCGGGCGATCTGCGACAAGCACGGCACCCTGCTCATCTTCGACGAGGTGATCTCGGGCTTCGGGCGGCTCGGCCATGCCTTCGCGGCCGAGCGCTACGGCGTGACGCCCGACATGATCACCTTCGCCAAGGGAGTCACGTCCGGCACCGTGCCGATGGGCGGCGTCGTCACGAGCCACGAGATCTACGAGACGCTGATGCGCGGGCCGGAGCACGCGATCGAGGTGCCGCACGGCTACACCTACTCGGCGCACCCCCTGGCGTGCGCCGCCGGCCTCGCGACGCTCGACCTCTACCGCAAGGAGGGGCTGTTCGAGCGCGCGCGGTCGCTCGAGCCGGCGTTCGCGGAGGCGGTGCATGCACTGCGCGCGCTGCCGGGCGTCCTCGACATCCGTACCGTCGGCCTCGTGGCCGCGCTCGACCTTGCGCCGAAGGATCTGCCCGGCCGGTGCGCCTACGATGTCGTCGAGGACGCGTTCTGGAACCAGAACCTCGTGGTCCGGCAGGCCGGGGACTCGATCGTCCTGACTCCCGCGCTCGTCATCGGGGAAGAGGAGATCGGTCTTCTAGTCGAGCGCCTCGGGGCTGCCTTAAAATCGAATACAATCTGAGGGGTTGCGGTGGTTTGTCGCGGCCTCAACTGGTCAAGCTTGCGGGGCGTGTGCTAGTTACTCCGGGTGTTTCTACGGAGGAAACTGATGTCTGGTTCGACAGACCTTTTCACCGAATGGGCCAGTCAGCCGTTCCAGCCGAGCCACCTCGACGACAACGGCGGTGCGGTCGATGCGTCGACGCGCGTGGCCGTCGCCCTCGAGTATATCGCGGCCCAGCTCGGCGAGATCAGCCGCAAGATGGACACGATCGGCTCGGGCTTCGGCGCGACCAAGGAAGACTTCGACGCCATGAACGAGCTTTTGAGCAAGCTCTGATCAGTTGAACCGAACGGGCAGCCGTCGCCGACGCCTGCCGAGCCAGAAACGCCGCCTTGAACGAAGTCCCAGACACAGCAGGTTCGGCGTTCGTCTCCAGGAAATTATACGGGCGGCGCAGCGGCAAGGCGCTCGCGCACTACCAGCGTGAGCTCGTCCGCACGCTCCTGCCGCGGCTGTCGCTCGATCCGACCCACGCCATCGACGCGCGCGGCGCCTTCATGCGGCCGGTCCGCGACATCTGGCTCGAGGTCGGCTTCGGGGCCGGCGAGCATCTCCTCGCCACCGCCGCCGCCAACCCCGACATCGGGATGATCGGCTGCGAGCCATTCCTCAACGGCGTGGCGCGTGCGCTCGCCGATCTCGCCGGCGCCGATCTCGAGAACATCCGGCTGCACTGCGGCGATGCCGCCGAGATCATCGATCGGCTGCCGGACGCGAGCCTCGGCCGCGTCTTCGTCTTCTATCCCGATCCCTGGCCGAAGCGGCGCCAGCGCAAGCGCCGCTTCCTCTCCGACGAGATGCTGACGAAGCTCGCGCGCGTGATGCGTCCGGGCGCCGAGCTGCGGTTTGCGACCGATATCGACGACAAGTGCGGCTGGACGCTGGCGCGTCTGCTGCGCTCGCCCTACTTCGTGTGGACGGCCGAGCGGGCCGCCGACTGGCACTTCCCGTGGCCGGGCTGGGTCGAGACCCGCTACGAGCAGAAGGCCAAGGCCGAAGGGCGCCGCCCTTGCTACATCACGGCGGTGCGGCGCTAGGCGATCTCGCCGTCGGCCTCGAGCGCCGCTTCGGCCGGCGCGGCCGGCGCCGCGCCGAAGCGCATCAGCCCGACGCCGTTGCCCTTCAGCCAGGCTTCGGCCCGCGCGTAGTCCGGGATCAGCCGCGCCGTCACGCGCCAGAAGGCGTCCGAATGGTTCATGTGCACGAGGTGGGCGACCTCGTGCGCGGCGAGGTAGTCGAGCACGTGCGGCGGCGCCATCACGAGCCGCCAGGAAAAGTTGAGCGCACCCGACGACGAGCACGAGCCCCAGCGCGAGGTCGTGTCGCGCAGCGTGATCCGCCGCGCCTTGACCCCGAGCTTTGCGGAGTGGCGCGCGACCGCCTCGACGAGATCCGCGCGGGCCTCCTTGATGAGGTAGTCCTGCACGCGCCGGGCGACGAAGGGCGCTTCGCCGGTGACGCAGAGCAGCGGCGGCCCGCCGGCGGCGCCGGCCTCGATCCAGACGGTGCCGCGGGCGCCCGGCCGATGCACGATCTCGTGCAGCACGCCGCGCAGCGGCAAGGTCGCGCCCGACCCGAACGGCGTCGGCACCGGCAGCCGCGCGAGCCGCGCGCCGATCCACGCCGCGTGCCGCTCGACGAAGACCTTGGCGCGCACCAGCGAGCCGCGCGGCGGCATCGTCAGCAGCGCGTCGCGCGTCGCGGCCCGCACGCGCAGCGTGAAGCGTCGCGCGCTGGCGATGCGCCTGATCTGCACACGGTGCGTGTCGCCGGCATGCGTGACATCGAAGAAGGCGATGTCGGTGCTGCGCAGCGCTGGCTTCGGTTCGCCCTTCCGCATGGTTCCCATCTTAGCCGCCGGAAACGTGAGTCGCCATCATGACTCGTGCCGCTCCGCGGGCCGGTGATTCCCTTCCGACAACCGCCGAACCGCGCCATTGACTTGGGGCGGCGACGCTCTCAACCTAGCCGATCGTGACGACGAAGGCGGCAAAGCACGGAGGACCAAGATGACGCTGCGCGTGTCGGGCAAGAATCTCGCGATCGGCGAGGCGCTTCGCACCCATGTCCACACGCGGATCGACGGCGTCGCCGCCAAGTACCACGCCGGCTCGCCGGTCGGCCATGTGACGATCGAGCCCGAGGGCTCGGGCTACCGCGCCGACTGCACGCTGTTTCTCAAGAGCGGCATCACCCTGCACGTCGAGGCTATCGCGCACGAGCCCTATTCGACCTTCGACAAGGCCGCCGACCGCATCGAGCGGCGGCTGCGTGACCACCGCAAGCGGCTGACCGGGCGGCATGGCGAGTGCGCCGACGACCATCTGGGCTCGCTTGGCGCCGATGCCGCCCCCTTGCCGTTCATCGAGCCGGAGGCCTCCGACGACGATGGCGAGGAGTGCTTCCCGACCGTGATCGCCGAGACGGTCGCCGACTACAAGGAAATGACGGTCGCCGCAGCGGTCCACGCGCTGGAGACGGCGGAATGCGGCGTCGTGGTGTTCCGTTACCCCGAAAACCGCCGCATTAACCTCGTCTACCGGCGCGCCGACGGCAACATCGGCTGGATCGACCCGTTTCGCCCCGCGAACGGTCATTCGGCGAAAGCTGTTGCCGCCGGCTGAAGACGGATGCCGCCGTTTGCGGAGACATTTCCTTAAGCTCGCTCGGGTTTAGTCGCGCGGCTTCCTGGTGGCATTGACGTCAGCTCCTCGGCTCGGCTTTTGCACAAGCCGCGCGCAGCCTTCCCCCGGCTTTCGCGTTTGCGCACGAATATCGGAACCTTCCTGACCCCATGACCCTCAACGATCTCATCGCCCGCGACGCGATCATCCCCTCGCTCAAGGTCGCGACCAAGAAGCAGGCGTTGCACGAGCTCAGCGAGATCGCCGCCCAGAAGTGCGGGCTGCCGGCGCGCGAGATCCTCGATGCGCTCATCCAGCGCGAGCGGCTGGGCTCGACGGGCATGGGCGGCGGCATCGCCATCCCGCACGGCAAGCTCGCCAAGGTCGAGCGCATCTTCGGCGTCTTCGCGCGAGTCGAGAAGCCGATCGACTTCGAGGCGCTCGACGGCGAGCCGGTGGACTTGATCCTCCTGCTCGTCGCGCCGGAAAGCGCGGGCGCCGATCATCTGAAGGCGCTGGCCCGGGCGGCACGGCTGCTGCGCGAGCGCTCGATCACCGCGAAGCTGCGCGCGACGCGCGACGTCGGCATGCTGTACCAGCTCCTGGCCGCCGACGAGGCCAAGCCGCACGCGGCCTGACCCTCCAAGAACACTTCCTTAAGCGGGCAGGGGGCAACCTGGAGCGCATCGGTCCGCACCAGGTCGTCCGCACCGGGTCTTGAACGCCTATGATTCCGCCCTTCTCCCGCATCCTGGTCGTCGACGACAGCCAAGTCGTCCGCAAGCTGGTTCGCGCCATGCTCTCGGAGGCCGGCTTCGCCAACGTGGACGAGGCGGAGGACGGCCAGCAGGCGCTCACCGCGCTCAACTTGCTGCGCTACGCCCTCGTCATCTCCGACTGGCTGATGGAGCCGATGAGCGGCCTCGACCTGCTCAAGGCGGTGCGCCAGAGCGAGCGGCATGCCCGCCAGCCCTTCATCATGATGACGACGCAGAACCAGCGGAAGTTCGCCGAGGTGGCGCGCGACGCCGGCGCGACCCAGTTTCTGACCAAGCCCTTCACGGCGCGCAAGCTCGCCGAGAAGATCGCCGCGATCGACGTCGCCGAGACGGTCTAGCCTTCAGACCCAGGCGCGCGTCGGGTAGTCGATCGAGTAGCGATCGGGCTCGGCCGCAATCGCAGCCATGCCGGAGAGCACCGCGTCGTCGGCCAGGATGATGCGGGTGCTGACCTTGCGCAGCAGGTCGCCGAACGGCGCCTTGTCCTCATAGCGGGCGCGGAAGCCCGCGACGTCGAGGAATTCCACGAGACGCGGCAGCACGCCGCCGGAGAAGGTGACGCCGCCGGTCGCCAGGAAGGCCATCGTCATGTCGCCGGCGTAGCGCGCCGCGAGCCGCCAGAACATGCGGATCGTGTCGGCCTCCTCGCCGTAGTGGTCGGCCTTGGCGCGCTCGACGAGCTTGGCCTCGTCATGTGGCGGGGGGATGAGCCCGCGGGCCGCGAAGCGTGCCTTGTGCAGGCGCAGCAGGCCGGGGCCGGAGATGATCGATTCCGCCGAGATGCGCCCGTAGTGGGTAAGCGGGATGTGCGGCCAGATCGCCAGCTCCTCGGCGCCGAGCGGCCCGAAGTCGACATGGCCCGCCTCGCTCGCCAGCGCGAAATGGCGGCCCTGCACCTCGATCAGCGCGGCCGCGCCGAGCCCGGTGCCCGGACCGAGGACGAGCTGGGCGCCCTTGTCGCTCGGCGGCGCATCGCCGATGCGGCGCACCCACTCGTCCTTCACCACGGGGAGGGTGAGGGCCTGCGCCTCGAAGTCGTTCAGCAGCAGGCCCTGCTCGAGCCCGTTGGCATGCGCGACGGTCGCGCCGTCGATGTCCCAGCGCGCGTTGGTCATCGTCACCTTGCGACCGCGGACGGGGCCGGCGGCACAGGCGATGAGGCTGCGCGGGCGCGCCGTGAAATGCGGGATCGCGTCGGCGACCGCTGCCTCGAGGCCGGGGAAGTCGCGGGTGGCGCGATGCTCGGACTTGGACGGCGCGTCGCCCGGCTTCTCGATCAAAGCGAAGCGCGCGTTGGTGCCACCGATGTCGCCGACGAGGACCGGGAACGGGAATTCCAAGGCGAAGACCTTTCCTGCGGGGATTGACCTTTCGAGGCAGAATCTGGCTGAGCTTAGTCGCCGCCGTCTCCCGACGCCACTTGCCCGATAAGGAGAGGCTTGTCATGTGCCGCGATCCGCATCGCAAATCCGTTGAAATCCCCGTCTACGACGAGGTCGACGCGAACGAGGAAGGATACGAACGGCCATGATGGTCGACAGGCGCCCCCGCTTCATCTACGCCGCCCGCAAGGTCGCGCTGCCGCTCTTCTACCTGTTCCTCTGGACATCTTCGTCACCGCGCTTTACTACTACGTGACGCCCGACGTGCAGCAGATCGAGCTGCCGCTCACCCTCTTCGGCACGGCGCTGGCGCTCTTCATCGGCTTCTGCGTCAACGCCGCCTATGCGCGCTGGTGGGAGGCGCGCGGGCTCTGGGGCCTGATGATCAACGCCTCGCGCAACGTCGCGCGCCAGGCGATCTCCTTCTGCGACGAGAGCGTGCCCGGGGCCATCAAGGGCCTGGCCCGCGAGATCGCCCGCGGGCAGATCGCCTACGTGCACGTGCTGCGCACCTCGCTGCGCGGCCAGCCCATGCCCGACGAGGCGCGGCGCTACCTGCCGGCCGATCAGGTCGAAGGGCTCGCGCGCATCGCTAACAAGCACAACATGATCCTCACCGACATGGCGCTGATGGCGGCACGCGCGCTGAAGGCGGGGATGCTCGATCCCTATGCCCGCGTGCGCATCGAGGCGACGCTCGTCGACATCGCCAATGCGCAGGGCGGCATGGAGCGCATCAAGAACACGCCGCTGCCCTCGCAGTACCGGTTCTTCCCGCTCATCTTCGCGCATGTCTTCTGCATCATCCTGCCGTTCGCGGTGGTGCAGAAGCTCGGCATCTACACGCCATTCGGCTCGGCCTTCGTCGGCCTGATGTTCCTGATGGCCGTGCAGATCGGCCTCGATCTCATGGACCCGTTCGCCGACGACATCTACGACGTGCCGATGACCGCGATGTGCCGGACGATCGAGATCGATCTCCTGCAGATGCTCGGCGAGCCCGCGCCGGAGCCCGTGCGGCCGGTGGATGGGATCTTGTGGTGAGGCAGTCGCGTCTCGCCGCGAGGTGAGCCACGCCCACAACGAAAAGCGACGCCGGCACGTTGCGCGCCGGCGTCGCTGGCAACCCCCGTTCAACCCACCCTTAAGCGGCGGCGGCGAGACCCTCGGCGCTGTCGCCGCCATCCGTGCGGAGCGGCCTGAACGTGCCGGTGTCGGCGTCGAGCGCGAGCACCTGGCCGGCGGCGATATCGAAGAGCCAGCCGTGCAGCTCGAGCGTGCCGTCGGCGAGACCGCCGGCGACGGCGGGGTGCGTCTTAAGGTTCTTTACCTGCGTGGCGACGTTGCGCATCGCGATGCGTCGCGCCGCGGCGTCGTCGGTCTCACCGTCCTCGCAGACGAAGCCCTCGCGCACGCAGTCACACTGGCGCAGCCACTGGCCGACCGCGGGCATCGCCTTCAGCGCCTCGGGCTTCAGCAGCGCCTTCATCGCGCCGCAGTCGGTGTGGCCGCAAACCACGATGTGGCGCACGCCGAGACCCGTCACCGCAAACTCGATCGCCGAGGTGACGGCGCCCGCCGCCTCGCTGCCGTGGCGCGGCACGATGTTGCCGGCGTTACGGGTGACGAAGATTTCGCCGGGGTCGGTCTGCAGCACGACCTCGGGCATGACGCGCGAGTCGGAGCATGAGATGACCAGCGCCTGCGGCTTCTGGCCCTCGCGCGCCAACGTCTCGTAGAGCGCGCTCTGACGCGGATAGACGTGCTCGCGGAAGCGAGCGAAACCTTCGACCAGACGATCCATCGACTTCTCCTGAAAGCGGCTCGCGGCGCGAGCCTTCGCTTCAGGAGATGCGGCGCCGGCTTTGCCTTCGGACGTCGCGTCGGTGACAAAGTGTTTCCGCGGTTCGCTAGCCGCCGCAGCCACCGCGGCTCGCTAGCCGCCGCAGCCCCCGCAGCCGCCGCCACCACCACCCCCGCCGCCGCCGCCGCCGCCATCGCTGCCGCCGCCACAACCCGTGGAAATCTGCGCCGCGAGCGCGGAATAGTCCGAGCCCGCGAGCGCCGGTGCGCCGAGCACTGCGAAGGCCAGGGGCAGCTCAGCCTGCAAGGGTGCCCGCATGGCGCGCGATCGATCCTTGCGGAGGTTGCGGACGACGTCGTTGCCGTCGTGTGTCCGGTGGAGGTTGCGCGCCATCAGGATGATGTTGGCGATAGCCGCGATCAGAGCAATCATGAAGAGGTAGCCGACCGGCTTGCCGCGATGTTCACCGACGACGATCTTGGCGAGCCCGAGCAGGAGGACCGGCCCGACGGACAAGCGGATCGCCGTCCGCATGAGCCGGACGCGCGCATCGTCGAGAAGGAGATTGCGGCGCTCGAGGTCGCGACGGATTTCTTGCGCGTGGCGCGAGCGCGCGAAGTGTTTCAGGAGGGTCTTGCGGCGGTAGCCGCCGGGCGGCGGCGGTCCGAAGGGCTCCAAACGATCGGGTGCGGTGGTGGCGGTCTGTTCGAGCCACGTCCTCTTCTTATCGAAACGCACGCTGTTCTCGAGGGCGGCCTGCAGGAGCAGGATGTCGGCCGCGTGGTCCGAGCCATCGATGAGGTAGGCGATGGACAGCGTATCGAGGCGCCGGGCATCGCCGCGACGTCCGGTGTCGCGCAAATTCTCGCTGAGCGCGTAGGCCAGCGCCGTCGCGATGAGCACGAGGGGAATGTAGAGCGTGAGGAAGGGGCCCGCGGTCCAGTCGAGCACGTTCCAGGTCGTCCCGATCCCGACCTCCCGCGCCGAGGCCGGGCCGCTCCATAGCAGCGCGATGACGCCGGCAAGCAGCGACGCGCGTGGCAGGCGCGGAAGGCGCGGCCGCGGCAGGATGAACACGCGGGCGCCATCCACCTGGCGGTAGCGCGGCCTCCCGGCGAAGCGCTGCGCCGTGCCGGGCCAGAAGGCTTCGGGCGGCGGCCCGAAGTAGCGCTCGTAGAGCGCCAGCGTCTCGGCATATTGCGCGCGATAGCGGGCGTTCTCGGCGGGGCCGCCTTCGGTCGGATCGTGATGCAGCGGTCGCCCGAGCGCGTCGCCGCACCAGCGCTCCCAGTAGTCGCGGGTGAAGGTGAGGTGGAGGTGCCAGACCTCGTCGACCTCCTCGCTCGGCGTCATCGGGCGGCCGCGCGAGACCATCGCGAGGAAGCAGAAGCGCCGGTACTCGCCGACCGCCATCCGTGCCGTGTCGAGCGACCAGCCGAGCTGTCGCGCCAGGCGGCGGGTGAAGTCGAGGGCGATCGACGGCCGCTCGAATGGGTGCGCCTCGATCCGCGCCCAGAGGGCGAGCGCCGCGTCGGTCCAGGCGGTGTCTTCAGCCTCCATCGTGCGGCCTCCCTGCTCGGCTTCCGCACCGACAAGTCTACCACACACGCGTCACGTGAAGGCGAGGCGGATCGCAACGATGACGAGGTTGTAGGTCGCATGCAGCGCAATCGTCGGCTTGATCGAGCCGGCGCGCTCGCGCATCAGGCCGAGCGCGGCGGAGAGCGGCAGCACCTGCACGATGCGGATATGGCTCGCGTCCCAATGGATGCCGGCGAAGAGCGCGATCGTCACGAGATAGCTCGGCCAGAACGAGAAGCTCCGGCGCAGCGCCGTGTAGATCCAGCCGCGGAAGACGAGCTCCTCGGCGATCGGGGCCAGCACGACGAGGTTGCCGACCAGCAGGCTGATGAGGACCATGTCCGTCGGCCCAGTGACGAGCAGGCTGCGGTCGCGCGCGTGCTCGGCGGCGTAGGTGGTGACCGCGATGTAGCCGAGGGTCAGCGCGGCGATGCCGAGCGTGTCGCGCCAGGCGGTGCGGCCCGAGCGCATCGGCCGCAGCGCGACGAGGTCGCGCCAGCCGCGACCGCCGCGCAGCCATGCCGCGGCGAGCGTCGCGAGCGCCAGCCCGACATAGGCGGCGCTGACCGTGGCGGCGCCGACCTGCGTGCGCAGCTGCCGGTCGAACTTCAGCTGCTGCAGGAAATCGGTGGCGCCGTCGGTGCCGAAGCTTGCGAAGAGGCCAAGCGTCGAGAGCACCGCGACGAGGCAGCAGAAGAGCACCGCCGCAGCGGCGATGGCGACGAGGCTCGCCGCGAGCCACGCGGGCGCGAGCGGTTGCGGCATCGGGGTCGGCGCGTCGATGCCGACCGACGGCATCTCCTCTGCAACAGCTGGCGAATCCATGGGTCCGGCCGTATCCCCGCTCTTCCTAACCGACGGTGTTCCGCCTATATTGCCTTTGCCGCCCTCGTGGCGGCTATGGCGATAAACGGCGTCGAAATAAGCTTTTCGGACCCGGGGGCGGTACCCGGCGCCTCCACCCGAGCGCATTGGTCGCAGCTCTGCTCGAGCCTGCGAGCGGCGCGTTCCGGCGGGGGCGAAATAGGTTCGACGGGAAGTGTAAAGGACGATCTTTTGCCCGGCATTGTACCGCCGTTATCGGGCTAAACTTATAGTTGCCAACGACAACTATGCTCCGGTGGCCCTCGCCGCGTAATGCGGTGACGGTACCGATTCAAAGTCCTTTGGGGTAGCACTCAAAGGCGGGGTTCGGAGGCACCTGGCAACAGAAGCCTCCACTTTCATGCAAAGCCTCGCTTCATGCTAAGCTTCGCCTGACCTGATCCCTTCCTGCTCCTGAGTTGCGAATGCCGAACGACCTGATCCGCTACGATCTTCTCGTCCAGGAGGCACTCTGCGGGGTGGTCAAGAAGGTGCTCGGCGATGTCGCCCGCAACGGCGAGCTGCCTGGCGACCATCACTTCTACATCACCTTCCGCACCCACGCGCCCGGCGTGCGGCTGTCGTCGCGCATGCGCGAGCAGTACCCGGAGGAGATGACGATCATCCTGCAGCACCAGTACGAGGGGCTGCGCGTCAGCGACCATGCCTTCGAGGTCGGGCTGTCGTTCAAGAGCATTCCCGAGGTGCTGGTCGTGCCGTTCGATGCGCTGACCGGCTTCTTCGATCCCTCGGTGCCGTTCAACTTCAAGTTCGAGCCGCAGCCGAACGTCGACGCCGAGGAAGTTGGCGAGCCGGGCGCGCCTGCGCCGCGCGCGCTGACGTCCGTGCCGCCCGCGCCGGCGTCCGGCGGTCTCGTCGCCATGCCGAAGGCGGCGCCGGAGAAGAGCGCCGTCGACAAGGCCGACGGCAAGGCGAAGCCGAAGGCGGTGCCGGCGAAGGCCGTCCCGGCGTCTGCCGAGGCCGACGCGGACAGCGACGCGCCGGCCGACGCCGCGAAGGTCGTGTCGATCGACGCTTTCCGGAAGAAGCCGTGACCGGCGAGGTCGTGAATCTCCGCCGCGCCCGCAAGTCGCGCGAGCGCGCCGAGCGCGAGGTCATGGCCGCGAGCAATCGCGTCCTTCACGGTCGCAGCAAGGTCGAGCGCCTGTCGAAGGAGCTGGAGAGCGCGCGCAGCGAGCGCCTGCTCGATGGGCATCGGCTCGCGTCGCGCGATGGCGACGACGCCTGAGGCCGTCGCACCGACGGCGATCGTCAAGCACTCGCTGGTTATCGCCGGCCACCGCACCAGCATTTCCTTGGAAGACGCGTTCTGGCAGGCGCTGAAGGCCGAGGCCGCGTCGCGCGGTGCGTCGGTCGCGGGCCTTGTCGCCGAGATCGACGCGGGGCGGGGCGAGGCGAACCTCTCCTCGGCGATCCGCGTGCATCTTCTGCGCGCCGCGACGCAGCGATCCTAGCTCATCCGAGGTGGCGATTGCCGCGGAACGCCGCGCCGAACGCGTTCGACGAAACCTCCGCCAGCATGGCCCGCATCGCCCGCGCCTTCTCCGCGCCGAGCGCCGTCTCGACCCGTCCCTGGGCGGAGCGCCAGAGCGCCGTCGTCTCCGCGAGCTTGGCCTCGCCGGCCGGCGTCAGGGAGACGCGCTTGGCGCGCGCGTCGCGATCGTCGGGATCGAGGCGGAGGAATCCGTCTCGCACCAGCGGCTTCAACGTGTGGCCAAGCGCCGACAGATCCATGACGAGCTCCCGCGCCAGAGCCTTCATGGTCGGCCGGTCCATGGCCTTCACGTGATAAAGGATCCCGTGCTGCGCCGCGCGCAGGCCCGACGGCCGCAGGATCTCGTCGAAGAGAAGGCCGAGGTTGCGGGTCGCCTTGCGTAACTCGCTGTTGTTGCAGGGGCCGGGCCCGGGGAAGAGCCTCGGCTCGTTGCTGTCTGGTGCGCTCATGTCGGGCACATAGTGGCTTATGCCACGACTTCAACGCCCCGGTAGCGCGGCGCGACCTCGCGCTGCGACAGATGCGGGCCCATCGCCGCCCGCGCCGCCTCGAAGCTCTTGTAGAGGTCCTCGTCGGCGAGCGGCGGGATGGTGACGGTCTCGCCCCTGTCGAGGCCGACCAGCGCGGCATCGACGAGATCGTCGACCTCCATCACCATCTCGGGCGGGAACGCATCGATGTCCTTGCCCGAGCGCGCCCAGATCTCGGTGCGCGTCGCACCGGGCAGCACCGCCTGCACCTTGACGCCGCGGTCGGCAACCTGGCCCGCCAGCGAGAGCGACAGGTTCAGGATGTAGGCCTTGGTGCCGGAATAGACGCCGTCGAAGCTTTCCGGCGCGAAGGCGAGGATCGAGGCGATATTGACGATGGCGCCGGCGCCGCGCGCGACGAAGGCCTTGCCGGCCGCGGCGGCGAGGCGGGTCGGCGCGGTGACGTTCAGCGTGATGATCTGCTCGAGCGCCGGCACCTCGTTGTCGAGGAGGCCGCCGTTCAGCGACATGCCGGCGTTGTTGACGAGGAGCGTGACGTCTTGAGCGGCCACGCGACGCTCGACGGCGGCGATGTCGGCGTCGCGCGTCAGGTCGGCGACGAGCACCTCGATGCTGCGGCCTGTCTCCAGGTGCAGGCGCGTCGCCAGCGCCTTGAGGCGCGAGACGTCGCGCGCGACGAGGACGAGATCATGGCCGCGACGGGCCAGGCGATCGGCGTAGACGGCGCCGATGCCGGTCGAGGCGCCGGTGACGACGGCGGTGTTGGTCGACATGAGGGTTCTCCCAAATGAGCTTTTTGCCTCGCGGATGCGGGCAGCGGGAGATACATGCATATGCCAGTAATTTGGCGCAAGGGCGATCCTCGGGAATTTTCTTGCTCCTGTCCGGCATGCCGCGGCGTGCGGTGCGCGATAGCTCAAGTGGGTGAAGCGCAGCGCCGGCGCACCATGGGAAAAATCGACGCCTTGGCTGTCCTCCCACGGCACCAACCTCAGTCGCCCGCGGACGCCTATCCGCGCGGCGATTTTTTTTTGGCCGGAGCCCTCTGCAGCGGTCCCGATCTTCTGGAATCGGGCCGTTCTTCAATCCCTCATGGTGAGGAGCGCGTAGCGCGTCTCGAATTAGGAGGGGTCCAGCTGGCTCGATCCGTGGACCGCCTCGTGGTTCGACTCGCGCTGCGCGCGGCTCACCATGAGGCTACTGGCACGTCGACCGATCCGGGATGCCCTTCTAGCGCTGCCCCTGCAGCACGCGCGCGGGCGGGAAGGCGATCTCGACGAGCGTGCCCTGGTCGACCTTCGAGCGGATCGCGAAGGTCGCCTCGTTGGCCTCCACGAGCGCCTTGGTCAGCGGCAAGCCGAGGCCGGTGCCTTCGGTCATCGGCCGCGTCGAGACCTGGCGGAACGGCTCGAGCGCGGCGGCGATGTCGGCCTCCGACATGCCGGCGCCGGTGTCGCGCACGCGAATCAGGACCTTGCCGTCCTCGGGAGCGGCGGTGGCGACGATCACCTGGCCGCCCGGCTCGTTGTACTTCACCGCGTTCGACAGGAGGTTCAGGACGATCTGGCGCATCGAGCGCTCGTCGGCCCTGATCATCGGCAGGGCGGGGGCGAGCGACAGGCGCATGATCACCCGGCCGCGGCTCGCCTGCGTCTGCATCAGCCCGACGCAATCGGAAATGATGCGGTTGGCGTCGATCGGCGTCGGGTCGAGCTCCATCCGTCCGGCCTCGATCTTGGAAAGATCGAGCAGGTCGTTGATGAGGCTCATTACATGCGTGCCGGACGCATGGATGTCGCGCAGGTATTCCCGGTAGCGCTCGTTGCCGACGGGCCCGAAGCGTTCCTCCTGCATCACCTCGGCGAAGCCGATGATGGCGTTGAGCGGCGTGCGCACCTCGTGGCTGACCTTGGCGAGGAAGTCGGTCTTGGCGGCGCTCGCGCGCTCGGCGTCGTGCTTCGCCGTCTCCAGCTCGTGCTCGACCTTCTTCCAGTGCGTAAGGTCGCGGAAGAGCGCGCAGTAGCGCGCATCGGGGCCTGCGCCGGCCTCCTCGTCGGGCGCGCCATGGTCGAGCCGGCCAAGGGTCATGAAGACCGGGATCGTGCCGCCCTGCGGCGCCTTCACCTCAAGCTCGCGCCCGTCGTTGAGCAGGCTCCGGGTGGCATTCGTCGTCAGGCCGTCGAGGTAGTCCTTCGCGAGGTTCTGGTTGCCCTGCGCGAAAAGGTCGAGGAACGGCTTGCCGACCACGGTGCCGCGGTCGCGGCCGAGCAGCGCCTCGCCGGAGCGGTTCAGGGAGAGAACGTTGCCGGCGGCATCGATCACCGCAACGCCATCCGTCGCGGTCTCGAGGATCGCGCGCAGGTGGCGCAGCTCGGCGCCGTCGCGGCGGCGGTCGTCGGCGTGCTGGCGGCCCATCGCTTCGATCGCCGCGTCGTGCTCGGCCTCGAGGCTACGTGTCGCCGCGGTGTCGGGTGCCGGCTTCAGCGTGAGCAGGGTGGCCGGCAGCCCGTCCCAGTCGATGCGCTGCATCCGTGCCGCGGCGGGCAGGACCGTGCCGTCGCGGCGGCGCACGGCGACCGATTCGCAGCGCTCGCCTTCGTGAGGTGATCCGCTGAAGAGATGTGCGAGGCCGCCGGCAGTATGCAGCTCATCCTCGTTGCGGAAGCCGGTCAGCTCGAAAAAATGGCGGTTGGCGAAGATCGGCACGTTGTCGCGCGAGACGAGCACGCCGAGCGCGAGCCGATCGAGCACGGCCAGGAGGTTGCCGGCGTGCGGCGGCGCGACGGCGGCCACGGGCTCGGGCGCCTCGACTGCTGGCTGCTCGGGTTGCGGCGACGCAGCCTCGGGTGTCTCGGCGGTCGGCACGTCCACGACGGGTTCTGGCGCGGGCGGAGGCTCCGGCGCCGACGGCTCCGTCACGGCCGGGGCGGGCGTCTCTTCGAGGAGGCCGGTGCGGTCGCGCAGCTCGGCCGCCAGCGCGGCGAACGCGGCGTGGTCCTCGCTGGAAAACTCTCGGCCGCCCGGAAAGGCGACGACGTTGTTGAGGCTGCGGCTGTCCTCGGGCGCCGGCACGAGCCGCGTCGGCTGGTGCGGCACGATGCGGTCGAGATGGATCACGCCGTAGCCGCGGTACCCCTCGAAGGCGCGCTCCGCGCCGAAGGACGGCACGGCGCCGAGCGCGACGCCGACGGCCCCCGGCGCATCGGTGATCGGCCAGTCGATGGTGACGCCGCTCCAGGTCTTGCGCTCCGCCAGCGCCTGGGCGAGCCGGCCGCTCGCATCGAGCCGCGGCGCCAGCTCGAGAAGGTTCGTGCCGACGAGATCGCCGTTGCCGCGGCCGACGACGGCCGCCAGCGGCTCGGTGATCTCGCGGCAGATCCCCTCGGCATCGCTCTGCCACAGGAAGCGGAGGCGTCGCGTCGACGGCCAGCGCTTGCCGAGCGTCTCCTGGATCGCCGGCAAGTTCATCGGCTCGTCGAAGGACGAGGCCGCGCCTTCGGCATCATCGGCGCTCGCGACGGGCGGCGCGGCGACCGGCATCAGGCCCGGCCGCACGCCGAGCGCGGCGGCGACGAACACCGGCAGGCCTGAGGCCGCGGTGAACCGGCGACAGAGGAAGGTGATGATCTCGCTCGACGGCCCGATGGTGAAGCGCAGGCGCTCCAGCCTAGGCGCGCCCTGCAGCGGCAGGGAGCGGAAAAGATCGGCGAGGCGACGCGCGCCGGGATCGCGGCTGCCGAGCAGGCGGCGCGACAGCGCCTCGCTGCCCGAGACGCCGAAGAGCGCGAAGAAGGCGAAGCTCGCCATGACGAGGCGGGGTGCGTCGCCGGTCGCGACCGCGAGCAGGGGGGCACCGTTGCGGCGGTCGAGGGCGAGCGCATCGACGAACGCATCGTAATCGTCGCGCGTCAGGCCGGGCCCGCACCAGACGTCACTCATTCCTGACGAGCTTCCCCAAGGCTGTGCCAGCCGGACCGCCGGTTCCGGGTTAGCATTAAGGAAGCTTTAAAAGCGACCTTACCCGGCGTCCATCGGCGTCTATCCGAGTCGCGCCGCGCATGCACATTCGCTTGGCATTAAGGTTAATGCAGGGGGATCGCGCCTTATTCGATCAGGATTGCTCTGAAATCGTTCACGTTCGTGAGAGTCGGGCCGGTGACAACGCTGTCGCCGAGCGCCTGGAAGAAGCCGTGGCCGTCGTTGCGCGCCAGGCTTTCGGCCGGCGTGATGCCGGCTTCGAAGGCGCGCGTCAGCGTCGTCGGCGTGACGATGGCGCCGGCGATCTCCTCGGCGCCGTCGACGCCGTCCGTGTCGCCGGCGATGGCGAAGACCTTGGCGTTCCCTTGCAGGGCGATGGCGAGCGACAGCAGGAACTCGACGTTGCGGCCGCCGCGACCGTCGCCGCGCACGGTCACCGTGGTCTCGCCGCCCGACAACAGCACGCAAGGCGTCGCAAAGGGCTGGCCGCGCGTCGCCACCTGGCGCGCGATGCCGGCCATCACGATGCCCATGTCGCGCGACTCGCCTTCCAGGCTGTCGCCGAGGATGTAGGGCGTGATGCCGGCCTGGCGCGCGATCTCCGCCGCCGCCTCGAGCGAGGCCTGCGGCGCCGCGATGAGGTGGAACTCGTGCGGCGGCAGGCTCGGGTCGTCGGGCTTCGGCGATTCGCCCAGGCCGCTCTCAAGAGTCTTGCGGACGCCCGCCGGAATCTCGATCCCGTACTTCTCGATCAGCCGCAGCGCGTCGGCGCAGGTCGTCGGGTCCGGCATGGTCGGGCCGGAGGCGATGTCGCCGGGCGCGTCGCCCGGCACGTCGGAGATCGCCAGGGTCACGACCTTGGCCGGCGCGCAGGCCTGCAGCAGGCGGCCGCCCTTGATCGCCGACAGATGCCGGCGCACGCAGTTCATCTCGCCGATCGTCGCGCCGCTCTTCAGCAGCGCCTTGTTGACTGCCTGCTTGTCGGCCAGCGTGAGGCCGTCGAGCGGGATCGGCAGCAGCGACGAGCCGCCGCCCGAGATCAGCGCGATGACGAGGTCGTCGGCGGTGAGGCCCTGCACGAGCTGCAGCATGCGCTTGGCGGCGTCGGCGCCGGCCTGGTCGGGCACCGGATGGCTCGCCTCGACGATCTCGATGCCCTTGGTCTCGGCGCCATGGCCGTAGCGGGTGACGACGAGCCCCTCGAGCGGTGCCGGCCAGTTCTGCTCCAGGGCGCGGGCCATCTCGGCGGACGCCTTGCCGGCGCCGATGACGAGCGTGCGGCCCTTCGGCGGCGGCGGCAGGTGCGCGGCGATGGTCTTGAACGGGTCCGCGGCGGCGACGGCCGCATCGAACAGCGACCGCAAAAACGACTTCTGGTCCAAGGAGCAGCCTTACAGCGAGGAGATCTTCGATCGCGCGCTGTTTAGGTGAACCGGCGCCGGAGCGCTATCCCAACCACCGGGCGGGGGCGTCACATCCGTCGCCGCCGGATCGGGCGCACGCGCATGGAAGGCCGCGGCGAGCGCCTTGGCGACCGACAGCTCGCTCGGCGAGAGCTTGGCGCCGATCTCGTCGCGCTTGCCGGCCGCATCGGTGTCGCCCTGCGCGGCAGCGATCGCAAACCACTGGTAGGACTGCACCAGCGACGGCTCGACGCCGAGGCCGCGGACGAGGAGGATCGCCAGGTTGAACTGGCTGTCGTGGATGCCGTACTGCGCGGCCTTGCGGAACCAGGTCGCGGCGCCCTCGTAGTCGGGCTTGCCGTCGCCGTCGGCGAGCAACACCGCGAGATTGTGCATGGCACGCGGGTTTCCCGCGTCGGCCGCCTGGCGGTAGAGGCTCTTCGCACGCGCTTTGTCCTGCGCGACGCCGAGACCTTTCTCGTAGAGCGCACCAAGCCGGTACTGCGCCGGCACGATGCCCTGGTCGGCGGCCTTGGCGTAGTACCTTGCCGCCTGCCCGAAATCGCGCGGCGCCAAGCGGCCCTCGGCATAGGCGCAGGCCAGCGTGTACTGGGCCGCCGCATCGCCGGCGTCGGCGGCCGCGACGAGGCCGGCAGGCAAAGTCGGCTGGCGAATCGATTGCCGCGGCGAGGCCGCAAAGGCCGGCAGGCTCGGGATCGATGCCGCAGGGGTCGACGCGGTCGGCATCGACGCTGTGGGGATCGGGTCCGATCCCGGGATCTTGGCGGGCAGCGCCGGCGTGCTGCGCGGCAGGGCGCTCGGCGACAGCGCGTCGTTGGCGTCGGCGGTGCGGGCAAGGCGCGGCTGGCGGCTCGGCTCGGCGGCCGCGACGCGGGCGGGCGGCGCCGCATAGCCGGCGACCTGCGAGCTCGTCGACGGGAAGGGCGCGAGCTGCACCAGCGCGGTCGTGATCGCCACGACGAGCACGGCGGCGAGCGACAGCAGGACCGGGCGCTTGTGGCTGGCGACGAAGTCGCGCGACTTGACCGCCAGGCCTTCGCGGAGGTCGTTCGGCTCGCCTTCGCGCATCGCGACGACGGACGGGTCGGTCTGCGCGGCCTGCGCGGCGCGACGCGCGGCGGCGATATAGTCGGGCCTGGCATCGACGGCGTCGGACGGGAGCGCGATCGCGGCGCTCCGCCGTGCCGCCGGCCGCTGGCGGGGCGTGTCGAGCATCGGCTTGGCCGCGCCCAGGCTCGGCGCAGACGCCGGCGTTGCGGCGGGGTCCGCCGCGCGAAGGCCGTTGAGCGCGCTGTCGATGCTGCGGGCAGAGGTCGCGCCCTGCACGTCGGTGAGGCCGTTCTCGACGCTGGCGAGCCGGTCGACGACCTTTTCCAGGACCGACTGCATCGCGTCGAGCGTCGAGCGGGTGCGCAGGTCGGCGTCTTCCTGCATCGCCTTCAGCACCGCGACGTCGGCGCGCGGCGCGGGACGGTCGAAGCCCTTGTCGGCGATCGCGATGCGCACGGCTTCGTGCGCCGCGCGCGCGGCCGCGGTCTCCGCGAAGCTGCGCGTCTCGTCGAGATGCGTGAAGAGATCGCGCATCGAGCGCTCGATGGTCGCGAGCGACGCGAGCCCGGACTCGTTCGCCTCGAGCCGGGACGTCAGCGTGCCGATCTGGTGCTGCAGGGCGTCGAGCGCCGGTTGGCCGGCGTTCGGCGCCTGCACGGCCTCGATGCGCGCCGTGAGGTCGCGCAGCAGACCTTCGAGCGACGCCACATCGGGCGCGGCAGTGCGGCGCTCGACGAGATCGTGGATGTCGTGGAGCTGGCTTTCGAGCGCCCGCATCTCGGCGCGCAGCTCGCCGAGCGCGCCGCCCGAGTCGGCGGCGCCGAGCTGGGTCTCGATCCGCGCGAGCTGGCCCTCGAGCGCGGCGACCGAGCCGCGCGGCGCCAGGCCACGCAACTGCCCCGCCATGGTCGCGATGTCCTCGCGCAGCCCCTCGAGATCGACGGGCGGCGGGACGCGCCGCTCCGGCACCCGCGCCGCGCCGAACAGGCCTGCGGGCTTCGCCGCCGACGTCTCCAGCGAGCGCTGGCGATCGGCGATCTCGGCGATGGCGTCGCCGAGACGACGCCGACGCAGCGGCAGCTCGACGGGCGCGCGCTCCTGCGCCGCGGCGATGGCGGCGGCCGAAGCCTGCGGCGGCGCCGGACGCGCCGACAGCGCCTCGAGGACGGCGTTAAGCTTGTGCTCGAGGCGTTCGACGGGCGCGGGCTCGCTTCGCGGGGCGCGCGCCTCGGCCTCGTTGCGCAAGCCGATCTGCTCAAGGCGCGCCTCGAGGCGGGCCAGGGCGCCCTTGATCGGGTTCGGATCCTGCGCGGCGAGCCGCGACTCGATGTCGGCGAGACGTTCTGCCAACGTGTCGACGCCGGCCTGCTCGCGCGTGCGGCGCGCCTCGGCCGATTCGAGATAGCGCGCAACAGTGGCGAGCGCGTCCTCGGTGCGCCGTTCGCTGCGCTGCGAGCGCGCTTCCAGCGCAGCGACGGCCTCGACGACCGGGTTTTCGGCAACGTCCTCTGCCGCGTAGTCGCGGCGGCGATGCTCATCCTCGTCGGCGACGACGCGCAGACGCCGCTCGCTTTGCGACTCGGGCTGACGCTCCCAGTCGTCCCGGCGCGGGCGATCGCGCTCGGCGATCCGGCCGCGCGGGCGCGCCGCAGCGGCGCTCAGGCGCTCGAGCCGCGACGTGACGGATTCGATCCTGTCTTGCTCGCTCGGCGCTGCGGCATAGCGACCGTGCTCCTGCGCAGGGGCGGCGCTGTCGGCGATGACGCCATGCAGCCACTCGCCAAGCGACAGGCCTTCACGGCGCGCCGCGTCGCGGGCCGCCTCGCGGGCGTCGAACCCGACGCCTTTGATGTTCCAGGGTAGAGCCTTGCTCATCCGATGGCCCGCTTGGCGCCTCCCAGTCGGGGAATGCGCAGGAACGATGTCTCGGGTGAACGTGCCGTGCTCAAGGTAAACAGGCGGTTAAAGCTGATCGATTTTGACACAATCGCCGCGACCCCGGCTCCCGCGAAATGGAGGGGCGGTATTGTGCGAGGTGCTTGCGCTCTTATAGGTAGTGCCAGATGTAAGGCCTGGGCCTTGACGCGTTAGACAGGCGGAGCCTGAAATGCAGGGTGAGCATTCCCGAACTGCCACGGACGGTCCGATGGCCCGTGATGAATATACGATCGGCGATCTTGCCCGGATCTACGACGTCAGCCTGCGCACGTTGCGCTTCTATGAGGACAAGGGCCTGCTGCATCCGCGACGGCAGGGGACCGCGCGTTACTACAACGCGTCGGATCGCATCAGGCTCGAGCTGATCCTCAAGGGCAAGCGGCTGGGCTTTACGCTCGCCGAGATCCAGCAGCTCATCGCCTCGAACGAGAAGCGCGCCGCCACGCAGGCGCCGGCGGCTCCGACGGCCGATCTGACCGTCAGCCTCGACCGGCAGCAGATCCAGGCGCAGATCGCCTATCTGGAGCGTCAGCGCGACGAGCTCGACAGTGCCATTGCCGAGCTGCGCGACGCGCACGTGCGGATGAGCAGAGACGCGGTCGACTGAGTGCTCGCGGCGGCGATTGCTACTCCGCCGCCGCCTTGACGAGTCGCCATTGTCCCAGCAGCGCGCGCAGCGTCGCAGGTCGCAGCGGCTTGTGGAGGATGCGGACATCGGCGCGCCGCGCCAGCTCCCGCACGCCGGCGCTGGGGTCGGCGGTGACGAGGACGGCCGGGAGCGCGCCGTACCTCGCTCGGAGCGCCGCGATGACCCCGAGGCCGTCGACCTCGTCGATGTGGTAGTCGGCGACGATCACATCGGGCACCAGCTTCCGCGCGGCGAGCGCGACGTCGAGCGACTTCAGACCGAGACCGCTGACGACCTCGCACCCCCACCCCTGCAGCAGCGCCTCCATGCCGGCGACGATCCGGGGCTCGTTGTCGACGGCCGCGACGACGAGCCCATCGAGGCCGCCGTGGCGCGCCACCTGAGGCGCGACGGCGTCGTGTCGACTCACCGCGGCCACGGCGCGGGGCACCGCCACGGTGAAGGCCGAGCCGCGGCCGACCACCGAGCGCGCCTTGACCTCGTGCTCGAGGACACGCCCCAGCCGCTCGACAATGGAGAGGCCGAGACCGGCGCCGGCCGCCATCTGCCCGCTGCGGGGAAGCCGCTCAAACTCGCGGAAGATGAGCTGCAGCTTGCTCTCCGGGATGCCGACACCCGTATCGAGCACCTCGATCCGCGCGCTGTCGCCGCACCGCCGCACGCCGACGAGCACGCCGCCCTCGGGCGTGTACTTCAGCGCGTTCGAGATGAGGTTCTGCAAGAGGCGCCGCAGCAGCGAGCGATCCGATCGCACCGCCAGCGACGTCGCGACGAAGGTGAGATCGAGCTCGCGTTCCCGCGCCGTCGGCGCGAAGTCGATGCGCAGCTCCTCCAGCAGGGCCCCGAGGTCGAACTCGGTGACCTCGGTCTTCGTCGCGCGCGCGTCGAGCTGCGAGATCTCGAGCAGCGATCGCACCACGTCCTCGACCGCGCCGAGCGACTGGTCGACGTTGTCGGCGAGCGCGATCGTCGCGTCTGTGCCGGGGCTGCCGCGCAACCGCTCGCGCAGCGATGACGCATAGAGCCGCGCGGCGCTGAGCGGCTGCAGCACGTCGTGGCTCGCCGCGGCGAGGAAGCGCGACTTGGTGATGTTGGCGTCCTCGGCCTCGGCCTTGGCGCGCGCCAGCTCCATGTTGACGCCGATGAGCTGGTCGGTGCGCTCGCGCACGCGCCGCTCCAGCGTCTCGTTCTCGGCCTCGAGCTCCTCCTCGGACTGCGCCTGCGCCGTGGCGTCTGAGTAGGTGTAGAAGATGCCGCCGTTGTGCAGGCGCACCGACGTCAGCTCGAGCACGCGACCGGCAGGCGCGTTGAGCATGCGCAGGCCCTGCGTCGGCTGCGTGAGCGTGTCGAGCCGCGCGCCGACGAACTCCTCCGTTTCGGCGTCACGGCCGTAGATGCCGCGCCTGGCATTTGAGCGGATGAGCGACTCGAGCGGGACGCCGATGCGCAGCTCGGCCGCCGTGAACTGGAACATCTCGCGGTAGGCCCGATTCCAGGCGACGAGGCGCAGGTCGGCGTCGAAGATCGCCATGCCGTCGCGCGCGATGTCGATCGCGTGCTGCAGCAGGTCGCGCGAGTTCTGGGCGGGCCGAGGCGGCGCCGATCGTCGTGGCGATGAGCCGCTCGGCATGCTGGAGCAGGGCGGGCTCGGCCGCCTGCGCCTTCTCGAAGAGCGAGCCGCGCGACGTGTGATAGTCGAGGAACAGGCGCTCGGCTGTCTCCGGCCCGAGGAAGCGCGCGGTCGTCGCGGTCAGCTCGCCGATCGTGACGTTGGCGTTGCGCAGGCGGAAGAAGCTCGCGTGCGCCATCGCCTTGGCCCTGACGAAGACGTTGGCCTGCAAACGCTCGCCGGCGGTCGGCTGCCTCGTGAGCGAGAGCGCGACGAAGACGCAGACGTTGATCGCAAGGCTCCAGACCACGCCTTGCTGCAGCGGCGCGAGATCGACGCCGAGGAGGTCGGTCGGCCGCAACGCGTCGATGCCGAGCGGGCCGAGCGTGAGCAGCGGCGACGTGTGCGGGACGAGGATCGGCAGCAGCAGCGTGTAGGCCGAGACCGCGACGCCGGCGACCATGCCGGCGATCGCGCCGCGCGCCGTGCCGCCGCTCCAGACGAGCGCGCCGATCGCGGCCGGGGCGATCTGCACCACGAGGACGATGGGCTTGAGGCCGATGATCGAGATCGCGCTCTCGTCGAGCCCCACCGCGATCGCCGCGGCGGCCGTGAACGTCGCCACGATGGCGATGCGGCGGATCAAGAGGATCGGCGGCACCACGGCGCGACCGCGCTTGCCGAGCTTCGCCGCCGACGAGAGCAGCAGCGGGACGA
The DNA here is from genome assembly GCA_901457705.2 of Beijerinckiaceae bacterium RH AL1. Lineage (NCBI taxonomy): Bacteria > Pseudomonadati > Pseudomonadota > Alphaproteobacteria > Hyphomicrobiales > Beijerinckiaceae > Beijerinckiaceae bacterium RH AL1. The sequence continues at coordinate 2,899,463 of LR590083.2, read as the reverse complement.
CGAGGTCGTTGCACGTCATGACGGAGAGCGCGACGACGCCCATCACCATCGTGCCGACGGTGGCCGAAAGGCAGAGGAGCAGCGCGACGATCGCCATCGCGCCGCTGCCGCTCGTCATCGGCAGGGCGAGCAGGATGAAGTTGCGGTCGAAGCTGCCGCCGGGCAGCCGCAGCAATCCGGCGACGGCGACAGGCAGGACGAAAAGCGAGGCGGCCAGGATGCACGCCGGCACGAACCAGGCGGCGAAGCGCACGTCGTCCTCGTTGCGGTTCTCGACGACCGCGACATGGAATTGGCGCGGCGCGACGAGGGAGGCGGCCATCGCGACGAGGATGAGCGGCAGCCAACGCGCCATCGTCGGCTCCGTCCTGACGACGGCCGTGACTTGCGGATCGTTCGCGACCGCGGCCGTCAAGTCACCGATGCCCTTGAACAGCCCCCAGCAGACGAAGACGCCGAGCGCGAGACTGCTCGTCACGCGGATCACGGTCTCGACCGCGAGCGCCGTCATGAGGCCGCCATGGCTCTCGGTCGCATCGAGCCGGAGCGTGCCGGTCGCGACCGCGAGGATCGTGGCGATCAGCGCGACGGTCAAGGCAGGGCCGGGCAACGGACCGGAGCCCGCGACGAGCGGCAGGCTGCCCTTGGCGATCGCGACGACCACGTAGGCGATCGCCTGGATCTGGATGGCGATGAACGGGATGCCCGCGAAGAGGCAGATGAGGGCGACGATCGCCGCGACGGCGACCGAGCGGCCGTAGCGGACCGCCACGAAGTCGGCGATCGAGGTGATCCGCTGCGCCCGCGAGATGCGGATCATCCGCAGGACGACGAGATGGAAGATGGCGAAGATCGCGATCGGCCCGAGAGCGAGCGGAAGAAAGTCGAAGCCGCGTCGCGAGGCCAGCCCGACGACGCCGAAGCTCGACCAGAAGCCGAATGAGACGCACGCGGAGAGCGCGTAGATGGCGCGGCGCAGCGCAGGCGGCCAGGAGCCGGCCGAGTCGCGACCGAGCCGGCCGATCAGGAGAAAGCCGACGGCGTAGGCGAGACACACCAAGATCGCGAGGAGGCCCAGGCTCATGGCGCCCATCCGTCACGCGTCCGAAAAGAGGAGGCACGTCGAGTTGCAGAGCCGGCACGCTATCATCTTGCCGGCGAAGGCGGAACGGCTAAGGTGCCGGCGTCGGAAGGGGAGGCGGACGCGTGCTCAAGGAATTCAAAGACTTCATCATGCGCGGCAACGTCGTCGACCTCGCGGTCGCCGTCGTGATCGGTGCGGCGTTCGGGGCGATCGTCACCTCCATGGTCAACGACCTCATCATGCCGATCGTCGGCGCCATCACCGGCGGCGTCGACTTCACGAACTATTTCACGCCGCTCTCCTCGAAGGTGACCGCCACCACGCTCGCCGACGCCAAGAAGCAGGGCGCCGTGCTGGCCTGGGGCAACTTCCTGCAGATGACGGTCAACTTCCTCATCGTCGCCGCGGTGCTGTTCCTCGTGGTGAAGGCGATGAACACGCTGAAGACCCGCATGTCGCATCCCGAGGAGGCGGCGGCGCCGAAGAAGCCGGACGACGTGGTCCTGCTCGAGGAAATCCGCGACCTGCTCGCGAGGCGCCCGGCCTGAGGGCGGGGTGAAGCCCGGGAGGCGACGGCGACGTGCAAGCCGCGGGCTTGCACGCCAGGGCCACATGACTCCTCCGACGAGGCGGCTCCGGTATTAATGGTCGCGCACAATTGAATTGCGCAGAAAAATTCTCTGTCGCACTTAGTTTTTTATTAATCGGAAGGTATCTTGCCGCTAGGAGACCACCCGCCTAGTTTGCTTGCACTGCGAGAGATTTTAAATCGATGCGTGCGCTGCGGGCTATTGTTGCGGACGATGATCCATTGGTACTTCCGGTCATCACGACAGTCTTGTCGGATGCCGGCTTTGAAGTATTGCGTGCAACGGACAGCGACATCGCGATCGACCTTTTGGAGCGCAGCGAGGAAATCGACCTGCTGTTCACGGACGTGGTGATGCCTGGGAAGGTCGACGGGCTCGGTCTCGCCCGTGTCGCCGATGCGCGCTGGCCGTCGATCGCGATCGTCGTGTCGTCCGGCCGGATCGTGCCCAAGCCGCAGATGCTGCCGATGGGCGCCGTCTTCCTGCCGAAACCGTTCTACGCCGACCACATCCTCTGGTTCGCGTGCCGCGCCTTGGGCGCGAAGGGCAAGCGCCTGCCGGAGACCGGCGACCAGTAGCCGCGCGGCGCCCTCGTCGAACACCTACTCGCAAAAATCACCGCGCCTTGCGACGCGGTGCTCCTGGATGGCTTCGATCATGAAGGCGGGTCTAGCTCGGCCGCAGGACGACGCCGAACCCGTCGGCCTCGCTGCCGACGAAGCGGACGCCCTCGCGCTCGAGCACCTCGCGGATCGCCTGCAGGGTCTTGGCGCGCGGCGCGACCTGGTCGCTCTCGGTCATGTTGAGCGTGACGGCCGAGATGGCGGCGCGGGCAGCGAGGACGGCTTGCGTCCAGCGGAGAAGCCCGCGGCCGGCGCGGATCTGGGCGGAGGTGATCATGCACCCGATGTGGCGAAGCTGAAAGATTCTTCAAGTTCGGTGTTGGCAGAAATTGGTTCGCCGCCTAACAACCCGTCCGTCGCCGGTGCGGGCCGGTCGGCGCTCGGTTATCACTGAAACTGAAACGCCGAGAGCCTCTTCGTCACGCCCGCATCATTCCATTTGGTCCTCTCTGGGACGGAGCACGGCATGAAAGAGCACGATCTATTCGTCGCGCCGCTCGCCCGTCCATGGGCCGAGCCGGCACGATCCCAAAATCGCAGCAGAGGCCGCGAGCGCGCGGGCCGCTGACGAACGTTCATCTCGGGAGCTGGAAGGCGCGGGCTTCGGTCCGGCGCGCCAGAGGGCCGCAAGGCCCATGACGTTCGTCGTCCCACGTTCGCGCGACGCTTGCCGCTGAGGCGGAGCACGCACGCCCCGTACGCGACGGTGGCTGAAGCCGCCTCTCCTCGAGCGCGTCGAGAGACGGACGCAAGCATCTCGGCCGTGCGGGCCGAGGAGCCAGGGCTGTCGTATAACCACGATCCGGCGTGAGCCATCGTACCACGTCTGACCGCTGCGACGGAAGGTTTGCTTCAAAACAGACGAAAGACTTCGGCCGCGCGGGCCAAAGGGAGACGGTTACCGCTGTTAACGGGGTGGTCGCGGGTTCGAATCCCGCCGGGTCGCGAGGCCCGTAGCTCAGCCAGGTAGAGCACCTGTCGTCTCCCGCTCCACGACTGCGCGACCACCGCCCATTCGGGCGTGACGACGAAGACATGCGGCCGTGCGGGCCGTAGCGAGAGGGTTTTCAGGTTGCGCACGGGTTCGAATCCCGACGGGTCGCAAGATTCGGGCAGTCCCTCGCGCGCCCCACGTCCGCACGGCCACGACAGGAACCACGAGCCTGCAAGGTGCAGCCCTCGCGGAGAAAGGAGCGACCATGACCTATGCATCCCACTTCTCGCTCCGGCGCACGCCGCAGTCGGAGCCTCTTCGCGGCACCGTGCCGAACTCGGGTGGCGGTCACGCCTTCGCGCTGAGCGACTGGGCGCGGCTCGAGCGGTTTCTCGTGCTCGGCAGCGAGGGCGGCTCGTATTACGCGACGCCGCGCAAGCTGACGCGCGAGAACGCGCAGGCCGTGCTGCGCTGCCTTGCCGAGGACGGCGCCCGCGCGGTGGCGACCATTGTCGCTGTGAGCGAGGACGGCCGCGCGCCGAAGCAGGATCCGGCCATCTTCGCGTTGGCGCTCGCCGCCGCCGCGGAGGGCGAGGATGCGCTCGCCACGCGCCGGGCCGCGCTCGCCGCGCTGCCGCGGGTCTGCCGCACGGGCACGCACCTGTTCCAGTGCGCCGTTGCCGTCGAGGCGATGCGCGGCTGGGGCCGCGGGCTGCGGCGTGCGGTCGGCGCCTGGTACCTGGAGCGTCCGCTGGACGCGCTGGCCTACCAGGCGGTGAAGTACCGCTCGCGGGCCGGCTGGTCGCACCGCGACCTCCTGCGCCTCGCCCACCCGGAGACGGGCGAGCCGGCGCGGGCGGCGCTGTTCGACTGGGTCTGCCGCGGCACGCTCGGCGAGGCGACGCCTGCCATCGTCCACGCGTTCGCGGCCGTGCAGGCCGAGGGCGTCAACGGCGCGACGGCGGCGGCGATGGTGCGCTCGCACGGCTTGCCGTGGGAGGCGCTGCCGACGGGCTTGATGACGAGTCCCGCCGTCGGCGCGGCCCTCGTCGAGCGCATGCCGATCGGCGCGCTGGTCCGCCAGCTCGGCCGCCTCACCGCAATGGGCACCTTGAAGCCCTTCGCGGCGGAGACCGAGCATGTGGTCGCCGTGCTGTCGGATCGCGAGCGCATCCTCAAGGCGCGCCTGCATCCGATGGCGCTGCTCCTCGCGCTGCGGACCTATGCCGCAGGGCACGGCGAGCGCGGCAAGCTCTCGTGGGAGCCCGTCGCGGCGATCGTCGAGGCCTTGAACGCCGCGTTCTACACGGCGTTCGCGGCGGTGCGGCCGACCGGCAAGCGGCTCGTCCTCGCGCTCGACGTGTCGGGCTCGATGGCGATGGGCGGCGTCGCCGGCTCGTCGCTCACCCCGCGCGAGGCGGCCGCCGCGATGGCGCTCGTCACCGCGGCGACCGAGGAGCGCTGGCAGGCGGTCGGCTTCACCGGCAGCCTGATGCCGCTGACGATCGGGCCGTCGATGCGGCTCGACGCAGCGGTGGCGGCGACGGCGGGCCTGCCGTTCGGGGCGACCGACTGCGCGCAGCCTATGCTGTGGGCGCTCGAGCGCGGCATCGCGGCCGACGCCTTCGTGGTCTACACGGACTCGGAGACGTGGGCGGGCAAGGTGCACCCGGTCGAGGCGCTGCGGACGTACCGGAAGAAGACCGGGATCGCCGCGAAGCTGGTGGTCGTCGGCCTGGTGTCGAACGGCTTCAGCATCGCCGACCCCGACGATGCCGGCATGCTCGACGTCGTCGGCTTCGACACCGGTGCGCCGGCGGTGATCGCGGACTTCATCCGCGCATGATGATGGGCGCGGCGGCGCGAGCTGCCGCTCCTTCACGCGTCGCGGAGATCACGCTCTCTCGCGCGCGCCGAGCGGCACGACGCCGCTGGATGTGAAGCAGGATCGGCTGCTCGACCGATCCCCCGGAGCGCACAAAGGCCGGTCACGTGGACCGGCCCTTTGTGAAGGATCGAAGCGGCCGGCTACTCGGCGGCGCGCTTGAAGTCGGGGAACGAGCAGGGATCGACGTCCGCCGCCTTCTTGGGCCGCAGGGTGACGATCTTCGGCTCCTCGAAGGGCAGGCCCAGCGTTTTCCAGACATCGACGAGCGCATCGACCAGCGCCGCGACATGCGCGTCGGAATGGAACGGCGTCGGGGTGATGCGCAGCCGCTCGGTGCCCTTGGCGACCGTCGGATAGTTGATTGGCTGGATGTAGACGTTGTGGCGCTCGAGCAGCATGTCGGACGCGGCCTTGCACAGCTCGGCATCGCCGACGAAGACCGGCACGATGTGCGAGGGGTTGGCCATGACCGGCAGGCCGGCGGCGGACAGCGCGTGCTTGGTGAGCATCGCCTGGCGCTGGTGGCGCGCCCGCAGCTCGTTGCCCTGCTTGAGCAGCGCGACGGCCTTGGTCGCTGCGGCGGCGATTGGCGGCGGCAGGGCGGTCGTGAAGATGAACGAGCCGGCATAGGAGCGCACGGCATCGACGATGCACTTGTCGGCGGCGATATAGCCGCCGAGCGTGCCGAAGCCCTTGGCGAGCGTGCCCTCGATGACGTCGATGCGGTGCATCAGGCCTTCGCGGTCGGCGACGCCGCCGCCGTGCTCGCCGTAAAGGCCGACGGCGTGGACCTCGTCCATGTAGGTCATGGCGTTGTAGCGCTCGGCGAGGTCGCAGATCTCGGCGATCGGCGCGATGTCGCCGTCCATCGAGTAGAGGCTCTCGAAGACGATGAGCTTGTTGCGCTCCGGCCCGGCGGCGCGCAGCAGCTCTTCGAGGTGCGCCATGTCGTTATGGCGGAAGATCATCCGCTGCGCCGAGGAGCGGCGCACGCCCTCGATCATCGAGTTATGATTGAGCGCGTCGGAGAGGATGAGGCAGTCCGGGATCAGGTCGGCGATGGTCGAGATCGCCGCGAGATTCGAGACCCAGCCCGAGGTGAAGACGAGGGCGCCGTCTTTGCCGTGCAGGTCGGCGAGCTCGGCCTCGAGCTTGACGAGGGGATGCGAGGTGCCGGCGATGTTGCGGGTGCCGCCGGCGCCGACGCCGTGCTTGGCGCCCGTCTCGCACATGGCGGCGATCACCTCGGGATGGCGCCCCATGCCGAGATAGTCGTTGGAGCACCAGATCGTCACTTCTTCCGGTTCGCAGTCGGCGCGGTGCCAGATCGCGGTCGGGAAGTGCTCGGCGCTGCGCTCGAGATCGGCGAACACGCGATAGCGTCGCTCGGCTTCGAGCTTGCCGATCGCGGCGGTGAAGTGCCGGCGGTAGGTCATCCAGTTACCTTCATCGAGGGCGTTTCGAGTTGTCAATCGACCCGAACGTCAACTTAGGCTGACACACGGATCATGCCCCGCACGGCTCTCTTTAGCAATTCCAAAACGGCCTATCGAGTGACAGATGGTCATAGGGGCCAAAAAGATGCCCGGTCCGCTTGGATTGTGAAGCTGAAAGGTTGCGATCCGGCGTGCGGGGGGCCGGCCGCCGCCCGCGGCGCGTGTGGCTGCGGTTAGTCCCGGATCGGCTCGTGCTTCAGCGCGGTGCGCATGAAGAAGAAGAGCAGCACGAAGCCCGAGAGGCCGAAGATCACCTCGAGCGCCCGGCTGATGACATGCGGCAGCTGCATGATGCCGCCGATCGCCCAGCCCGCCGCCCACGACGCGCCGACGACCTCGGTGCCGACGAGGATCGACACCGCGACGATCGTCGAGAGCTTGACGGGATTGATGGCGCCGCGTGCTGCCAAGGCTGTCTCCTTGCCGGACGTTCCGGCGCGACCGGCCCTAGCACGCGGGTTGGAGAAGCTCAAATTCTTGCGGGTCATTCGCGGTCCGGCGGACTGTCGTGGCCGGAAGCCTGGGGTAGAGCCTGATGGTAGGAAGAGAGCGACCGCGGTGATGGTCGACCACACGATGGTCGCGCAACAACGATGCTATCGTGAGGGTCGCTCCCGTGATGACGGACCCCGATCACACGGTTCGGCCCGCGGGCGGGTGCCACGCGGGCGGGTTTTCCCTTGATCTTGGCGACGGGATGATTCATACCGGCGCCAGCTTTCGCACCGGCTCGCCGCCGGTGCTTTTCGTTTCGAGGATGTGATGAAGGTCCGCAACTCCCTAAAATCCCTGCGCGGGCGCCACCGCATGAACCAGCTGGTGCGCCGCAAGGGCCGCGTCTACGTGATCAACAAGGTGCAGAAGCGCTTCAAGGCGCGCCAGGGCTGATCGCCCTCGTCCGCATCCGTTGTCCCGCGCCCGGCTCACGCCGGGCGTTGTCCACTCCGCGCCGCGCCGGCCCATCGCGCGTCGCTTCCTCTTGCAGCCGCCGAGCGCAGCCTCTATAGCTCCGCGCCTGCGCTGCTCCCTTCGTCTAGCGGTCTAGGACGTCGCCCTCTCACGGCGAAAACAGGGGTTCGAGTCCCCTAGGGAGCGCCATTTTAGCCAACTCGTTTCCACGCTCGGCCTTCGCCAGCTCGTTTGCCTGAAGATGAAGCGCGTCGAGCCGCCGATCGAGCTTTTAGTGACGGTCAACGTGCTGCCGATGAAGCACTCGGCGACACCGGAACAGATTTGCTGATGGGTGAGTTTCGCTGACGGCGGTCCGTATCGCCGACGTACCCCAGAAAACATTCGACGCCGTCGCGCGCCGCAGCCGCGTTAGAAGTGCTGCGCACCTCATCTTCAACCGGATTTTCGACCGCGACGCGACCTTCGCCGTCGAGTGAAAGGCCGCTATTGCTCATTCGTTATGGCTACGACATCACGGTGCGCTGCCCGCAGCCGACGCCGATGATCACGATGCTGACGGTCCGCGACGAGCGGGCGGATGATGCGCGTGGCCCCTCATCCTTCCAGACGAGCCCGGCGATCCCGACCACCGTCTATCGCGACCTCTTCGGCAACGCCTGCACCCGGTTCGTCGCGCCCGTCGGCGCGCTTCAGCTCTGGGGCGACGGGACGATCGAGGACGCGGGGCTGCACGATCCGGTCGTCGCGGATGCGCAAGAGGTGGCGATCGCGGCGCTGCCGGACGAGGTGCTGGTCTACCTGCTCCCCAGCCGCTACTGCGAGACCGACAAGCTGAGCCAGGTCGCGTGGGATCTCTTCCAGGGCACCCCATCCGGATGGGCGCGGGCGCAAAGGATCTGCGATTTCGTCCACGCGCACATCACGTTCAACTACCAGGACCCGTCGTCGACGCGGTCGGCGTTCGACGTCTACCACACTCGCATTGGCGTCTGCCGCGATTTCGCGCATCTCGCGATCGCGTTGTGTCGCGCCATGAACATGCCGGCGCGCTACGTGAACGGCTATCTCGGCGACATCGGCGTGCCGATCGTCGATCCGATGGATTACTCCGCCTGGATCGAGGTCTATCTGGGCGGCGCGTGGCGGACCTTCGATCCGCGCAACAACATCCCGCGCATCGGGCGCATCGTCGTGGCCTACGGCCGGGATGCCGCTGATGTGCCGCTGATCCACAGCTTCGGACCGCACGATCTGCCGGCGTTCCGGGTCTGGACCTACCAACTGGATGAGGGGCAGCGGTACGCGCCGCTGCCGGACCGCGGCACGCCGGCGACCTCGTCGCCCTGATGTCGGTCCGCGTCGCACCGCTATTTTCCGACTGCTCCTCCAGCCGAGTTGTGGCCCCGTCGGAGAGGGGCTAAGGCTTTGCGGAGAGTTTGGATCCGGGCGTGTCCTCTCGCAGCCGCAACAATGTCCAGGTTCGAGGAGCAGGGACAAACCGACGGGCGATGATTTTCGCTCACGGGTACGGCTGCGACCAGAGCATGTGGCGGCTCGTGGCCCCGGCGTTCGAGGACGAGTTCCAGACCGTGCTATTCGACCACGTCGGGGCGGGCGGCTCGGACCTCACAGCCTACGATCCGGCGAAGTACGCCGATTTGCAGGGGTACGCGAACGACATCGTCGACATCGTCCGCGAGCTCGAGTTGCACGACGCGGTTTTCGTGGGTCATTCGGTCAGCGCGATCATCGGCGTTCTCGCCTCGATCCACGATACGAGCCTCTTCGGTCAGCTGGTGCTCGTCGGCCCGTCGCCGCGCTACATCGACGACGGCGACTACGTCGGCGGCTTTTCGCGCGACCAGATCGACGAGTTGCTCGACTTCCTCGACAGCAACCACATGGGGTGGTCGTCGACCATGGCGCCCCTGATCATGGGCAACCCGGAGCGACCGGAGCTCGGCGAGGAGCTTGCTACGAGCTTCTGTCGCATGGATCCGGACATCGCCAAGAATTTTGCGCAGGTCACCTTCAGGTCGGACAACCGCGCCGATCTCGGTCGCGTCAGCGTCCCGACGCTGATCCTGCAGTGCACGAACGACATCATCGCGCCCGTCCAGGTCGGCCGCTACGTGCACGCCGAGATCAAGGGCAGCACCCTCGTCCAGCTCGCGGCCACAGGACATTGTCCGAACCTCAGCGCGCCCGCCGAGGTCATCGCCGCGATCCGCGACTTTGTCTGAGCGCGCGGCGCCGCTCGAGAACCTGGCCGACCTCTACGAGAACGCGCCGTGCGCCTACCTGTCGATGCTGCCGGACGGATGCATCTTCAAGGCGAACGCGACGCTCGCCGAATGGACCGGCCAGCCTGCCGATCGCCTGCTCGGATTGCGATTTCACGATCTCCTGACGACCGGCACCAGCATCCTCTACGAGACGAGCTTTGCGCCGCTCCTCGTCATGGTCGGCGCGTTCGACGAAGTCTCGCTCGATCTTAGGACCAGCGGCGGCGGATCGTTGGCGGTGTCGGCCTCCGGCAGGGTCGTTCATGACGAGCTTGGACGCCCGGCGTTTTCGCGGATCGCCTTGTTCAAGGCGATGAAGCGCAGGTTGTATGAACGCCAACTTGTTGCCGCCAAGGAGCAGAGCCAGACGCTGGAGCGGGTCACCCGCGACCTGTTGCAGGTGGAGCGCCAGACGGCCGAGCTGCGCGAGCAGTTCATCGCGGTGCTCGGGCACGATCTGCGCAATCCGCTGGCCTCGATCTCCGGCGCCGCGCGGATGCTCGGAAAGAGCCAGCCGCAGGACAAGCGGAAGATGCTGCTCGACATGATCCAGAGCAGCGTCCAGCGGATGGCGGGGCTCATCGATAACGTGCTCGATTTCGCGCGCGGTCGCCTCGGAAGCGGCATCCCGTTGTCCCTCGACGACGAGGTCGAGCTGACGCCGGTGCTCGATCACGTCGTTGCCGAGCTTCGCGTGGGCGTTCCGGGCCGCGTCATCGAGTCCACATTCGAGCTGCCGGTGCCGATCAGGTGCGACGCGTCGCGCATTCGCAACTCGTCTCCAATCTTCTCGGCAATGCCCTGACTCATGGCTCAGTGGAGGAGCCCGTGCGCATCCATGCCGACACGGAGAGCGGCGATCTCGTCATCTGGGTCGCCAACGGCGGCGCCCGATCCCGTCCCAGACAATGGACCGGCTGTTCCAGCCGTTCTTTCGCGGCGAGGTGCAATCGAGCCAGCAAGGTCTCGGGCTCGGCCTTCACATCTCGTCCGAGATCGCCAAGGCGCACGGCGGGACGATTGCGGTCACGTCCTCGCCCGTACAGACGCGGTTTACGTTTCGCATGCCCTTGAACGGCACGCTCGCGCCCGTTTGAGGACCAACTGAATGGCAGCTAGTCGCGAAGGCCTGCTTCGGTAGCCGGGGACGGCGACGGCTCGCTCGACGCGTGCTGCTGTCGCACCAGCACGGCCACCTCCGCCAAGGTCAGCGTGATCCCGAGCTTCGCCGAAATAGCGTCGGCAGCGTTCATGAGCCTCAGCTCGTGCTTGATCTCGGCGGTGGACGGAAGCGCGATGCGCTTGCCGAACCGCATCTGGCGGCTCACGATTGCGCCCGCAGGGCGGTCGCGGAGAGGTCGCGCAGCATCCCGAACTCGAGGCATCCGACGAGGATGCCCTTGTTGTTCAACACCTCGATCGTCCACGTCTTCTGCTTGGACTCCTTGATGAGCTTCGTTGCGATGTCCATCATGTGCAGATGCGCGCCTTGATCGTCTTGCAGCACGAAGCCCTCGTCGTCGTAGGCGTCGGACGAGGCAAATACGTTGAAGAAGTAGCGCGTCATGAGCGGCGTCCCCTGCGTTGGAGCGGGAGCGCACGATGTCTCTCAGGCGTCGGCGCTCTGATGGTACCGGCGATGGGACGAGCCTATCCCTCGCCGCGCGGATTTACAAGCTAAACGACTGCCCGAGGCCGGGGAAAGACATGAGAAATACATATTGGTGGGCAGGTATTGTAAATCAACGGCGGCGGACCATGTATTGATCTCGCTTGAGGAAATTTGCATGGATATCATTTCTGGAGACGTCGGCAGTCCTCTCGTGAAAAGCAAGTTCGAAATACGATTCCGGGGCTACTGCGAGTCTTGCGGAACGATGGATTTGCACGGAAGCCGGTGTGCGGCGTGCGGCTTCAATTTCGAGATGACGTCCGAGCCCTCAAGCCGCTGGGCGCACGGCAACAAGCCGTTTTCGGACCCGCAAGTGAAAACCTAGAGTCTGATCGGCCAGGCGAGCTGCGTCATACGCGTCGGGCGACAGAGATAAGACCGTTTTGTATCCAAGCATCTCGATGCGAAGTCGCAGGTTTTCGTTTGCGTCCACAAGCCTCATGGTGCCGGCCCCGGAGCGTCCCTCCTCGGTCCAGAGAAACGGATAGAAGGAATAGACCTTGTCGATGGCGGTCCCTTTCTCGACACCGGCAAACTTATCCTCTCTGAGATGCGCGTCGATCAAGGCAAGATCGCCCGTGAGACACCACGCGATGAAATCCGCGTAGCCGACCTCCGTCGAGCTCCACCTCGTGGCGTCGGCGGGAAGATGAAAGACCTGGCCGAGATCGTCTTGCCCGAAGCGGCCGCCGTTGAACGCAAACACACCGCCAAAGACGTCGTCGCCGATGAAGAGGACGCTGTGTTCGGAATGCTCGGCTTGCGACACAGCGTCGTTCGCATCCCAAAAGGATCGCGCCGCGGAGGAGCCGAACACGCGCAGGCGCGCATGATCGACGAGGAGGCCGCCGGTCTCGTAGACGACCGCGCCGAGCAGCGATCGGGTCGTGACCTGGAGACGTTCCAGGGCCGGGCCGCGCAACGTCGCATCGACAGGAAGGATGACGTTCTCATTGGCGTCGGGGCGTTGCGCCAGCGCGCGCAACACATCGATGCCCGGATCGTCGACATCGACGAGGTCGTCGGGAGTCCGCATGTGATCTCCTCGATATACGCGACACAGCAGAACGTCACCTCGAGCAAGCCAGGAGCACCCCATGTCGATGCTTAGCCCTCCGAGGCCCACTCTCAACCCCGGCGCTCAGCGCCTGCATGCGCTGGTCCGCGCGCTGTCGGCAGGCCGCGTCAAAGACACGGTTCGCGCTCTCGTCACGGGGTGTGCCGTTCCGAAGAAGAAGGTGACTGGGCGTCCTGGGCTCCACGAAATTCTCGGCAACCTGTAGCCGCATGACCCTGTCGCATGACGATCGCAGCGACGTGCTGACCCTCAACGACCCTTGCAGGGCGTCGGCGGAACGCGGAAGACGCGCGCTGTTCGCCAATCGCGGGTTCAGCGACCGCTTGATCGAAGCCCTCCTCGCGCATGGCCTCGATGCGCCGGAGCGCCTGCTCTTCATGTCGGGGCCCGCGTTGAAGTGCATCCCGGGCGTCGGGCTGAAAGGCTGGAGCGATCTCGACGCCTATCGGCGCCGGTTTCTGGATAATTGATGCGCCCCTGCCGCAGGCGGCTATCAAAGGCCTGAAAACTCGCGCAGACGCTGCGTCAGCTTGGGCTCGATCCTCCGATATGTCCGCGAGTCGTCTTTCATGCGATAGAGACAATCGAGCTCTCGGCCGAAGATCGCATCGAGATCCCTGTAATACATGAGATCGTCGGCGCCGTAGTAGTAGGCGGCAAACCGATTGCCGAGCGGGTTGAGCTCCTCGTCGGTCAGCATGCCGTCGCAGTGGCGCAACAGAAGCTGGCCCGGCGTGTCAGCTTCTCGCATGACCTCGTCGCGATGGGGCTCGGATGAAGCCGACCCCAGATCGTGTCGCCAGGCCCAGGCGAGGAACATGCCGATGTGGGTCGCCGCCGCGTCCGGGGACAGATCTTCCGGATAATCACCCTCCGAATGCCACGACGCGTCGTCGTATTTCATCTTTGGGGCTCCTGATGAAATGCGGAGAGCCGGTTCTGCTGCGATCGGCATGTTCACATTGGTCGGCTCGTCTCGATATTCCTTACACGTAAGGCACTCTCCGGTACCGACCAGCCCGACACTCAGACAGCGACCAGCACAAAGAGCCCGCCTAATCAAAACCGATGGATGTATCTGGAGCCGTCGGATCCGAACATGGCGGACGACAAGGTTAACGCCCCGATCAGCTCAGGCCGGCTAGATGGGCGTTGGGCTTACTTCTGCGCGGACGTGTTCAGATGGCGCCGCCTCAGACCCGCATCGAAGACCGCCCCGCAGCCGGCGCTCAGCGACGATCTGTTCGAGGCCATACAAGCAAGAAGGCGATGTTCGTCGGGATAGGCGTCGGAGCAAAGCATGATGGCGTCGCCCGTGCAGGCCGCCTTCTCATTGGCCGTGATGCGATAGGGATCGACTGGCGCCGCCTGGGCGGCGGACGTCAGGATCACCATGCCGAAGACCGATGAGAAAAGGTTGGAACGCATGCAGCCCCCGATGAATGCATCTGCAGCCGGAAGGCGAGGTTCACTACCTGCGACCACCTATATGACTCCTCGCATGAGATTTCGTTCCACTGCGCGTGACCGGGCAGGGTGGGTATTCTTGCGCAAAGGCCTGAAGGCCGCCTCGAGGTCAGAGCAAGACGGTGACGTGCGACCAACTAGACTGGATGCCGACGGCTCTGTCCGTGGGACCAGAAACGATGGCCTTCTGCCAAGCTTCGACGGATCAAATGCCTCTTAATTCGCTGATTGCATTGGTTCACCGCTAACTTTGAAGTCCCTGCGGAATGGCGCAGCCCGTCGACGAGAAGAGCGACCATGCGCTCCGCGCGGCCGAAATCCCGCGTGGCTTGACATCGCCTCGCGCTGCTCGGACTTGACGGTCCGACGGGGACGTTTACGCGCTGGGAGAACAGCCCGATCCCGTGGTGACGCAGATCGTCAGAGCGCGCCCGACACGAGCCCGTCGTCGCTGCGGCCCGCGCGCGGCGCGTGCTGCGCCAGCAGGGCGGCCTCCGCCTTCAGCCGGTCCGCGACGGCGCTGCTGGCCATCTGCCTCTCGCTGCCGACCGGCGTCGGCGCCGGCGCGACGGCGGCTGCGATGAGCAGGATCACATAGATCCCGCCCACCAGGCCGAGCACGATCGCTGCTGGTCGAAGAAAGGTGTTCATGAGGCCCCATGTCCCGTCGCAGACCCGCAACGTGGACTGAGCCGTTTGGTTCTTGCTTTCGTCACATTCTTGCTTGGCTTGCTGGCGCGACAGCCTACGCCGCCCGCCGGCGCCATTTGTCCAGCGCGACGAGGGCCCAGATCGCCTCGACGAGCCCAAACGGCCAGGCGCCCTGCAGGAAGCCGTAGGTCGATCCGAGCGCGCAGGATCCCGCGAAGGCGAGCGTGAACCAATGGCTGCGCGCCTCGAGCGCATAGGTCAGGAGCATCAGGCTCACGGCGCAGAGGCCGAAGAGCGTCAGCGCATCCACGACGGTCGCCTCATGCGCGCGCCGGCGGGCTGCCGTCGAGCGCGTCGCGCACCTTGGTGGCCAGCGCCGCCAGGGTGAACGGCTTCGGCAGGTAGGCCGACTCCGGCAGCCCGTCCGCCGTCGCCGAGCCACGCGCGTAGCCCGTCGTGTAGACGACCTTGATGCCCGGGCGCATGGCACGGGCGGCATCGGCCAGCTCGCGGCCGTCCATGTCGGGCATCACGATGTCGGTGAAGATCAGGTCGATCGCCGGCTGCACCTCGAGCAGGCGCAGCGCCTCATGCGGGCCGTCCGCCTGCACCACGTCGTAGCCGAGCTCGCGCAGCGCCTCGACGCTCATGATGCGGACGTTCGGCTCGTCCTCGACGACGAGCACGGTCTCGGCACGCGACTGCGGCATGTCCAGCGCCGCCTCACCCGGCACATCGGCGGTCTTCGTCTCGCCCGTGTGCCGCGGCAGGAACAGCCGCACGGTCGTGCCCCGGCCGACATGAGAGTCGATCGTCACGTGCCCGCCCGACTGTCGGATGAAACCATAGAGCTGGCTCAGCCCGAGACCGGTGCCCTTGCCCACCTCCTTGGTGGTGAAGAACGGATCGAACGCGCGCTCGACGATCGCCGCCGGCATGCCGGTGCCGGTGTCGCCGACGGCGATCATCACGTAGGCGCCGGGGCTCGCGTCGGCGCGGCGCCGGGCCTCCGCCGCATCGATCTCGACATTCGCCGTCGTGAGGCTCAGCTGGCCGCCGTCCGGCATCGCGTCGCGGGCGTTGACGGCGAGGTTGAGGATGGCGCTCTCGAGCTGCACGGGGTCGGCCCAGCACGGCCACAGGCCGTCGGCGCGCACGATCTCGACGGCGATCGTCTCGCCGAGGGTACGCTGCATCAGGCTCGACATGCCGTCGAGCAGGGCGCCGACGTCGATCGTCTGCGGCGCCAGCGCCTGCTGCCGCGCGAAGGCGAGCAGCCGCGTCACGAGATCGGAGGCGCGCCTCGCGCCTTCGCGGGCGCTGTCGAGCGAGCCGAGCAGCCGCTCCGTGTCGTTGCGCTCGACGCGGCGGCGCGCCATCTCGATCGAGCCGATGACCACGGCGAGCATGTTGTTGAAGTCGTGGGCGATGCCGCCGGTGAGCTGGCCGATCGTCTCCATCTTCTGGATCTGGCGAAGCTGCGCTTCCGCCGCCTCGCGGTCGGCGATCTGCTGCTCGAGCGCGGCGGTGCGTTCGCGCACGCGCTGCTCCAGCTGCTCGTTGGCGCGGCGCAAGCCGGCCTCGGCGCGGGCGGTGCGCTCGAAGGCAAACGACAGCGCGTTGATCAGCGCGATGTCGATGCCGACGGTCAGCGTGTAGAAGCCGAGGGCCAGCCAACCTTCAGGCCACGGCGGCACGATGCTGCCGGGCTCGGCGATGAGCGTGACGTCCGCGACGATGCCGGCCAGCACCGCCGCCAGGATGCCGGGCATCGTCCCGCAGCAGAAGGTCACGAGCACGACGGGCGGGATGAAGATGACGAACGGAAAGCCCTGCGCCGCCGGTCCGAGCACGACGCGGATGCCGTAGGAGACCCCGACCGCCGCGGCGGCGGCCGCGACGCCCAGCCAGGGCCGGTCGCGAAGGGGCTGCGTCGAGGTCAAGAGGTTCATCGCATTCGCCGCGCCGAGTGGCTCGGCAGTCTAGGCCATCGTGCGGCAAAGACCTAGCTGGCGGGCGACGTCAGGTTTGGCGCACGACGAAGCGATGGCCGTCGGGGTCGAGCACCATGATGGCGCCCTTGCCGTCGGCCTGGGTGACGATGCCTGGCGAGACGAAGTGCGCGTTCATGCGCTCCAGCGCATCCACCACTGCCGGGAGGTCGTGCGTGTCGAGCACGACATGCGTCGCCGCGAGATCGCGCGAGGCGGTGGCGTGGGCGATCGGGCGACGCGCGCCGACGTGATAGCCGAGAAGCTCGAGATGCGGCGGCGCGGTACGCGGCATCAGGCCCGAGACGGTCACGCGGGCGTCGGGCACCGCGTCGAGCCGCGCCTGCTCGACGCCGACGTTCTCGCTCTGCGTCCCGAGATCGAGGCCGAAGGCCTGCTCGAAGAACGCGATGCTGCGGGCGGTGTCGCCGACAGCGATCGCCGTGTGATCGATGCCGAGGAAGAGAGCGTCGTCGCGCTTGCGCTCCCAGTACGCGGGCCCGCTGCCGGCGGGAAAGGCAAGAAGCTCGAGCGGGTGGCCGTCGCCGTCGCGGAACTTGAAGGCCGTGACGCCGCCCGACGACTCCGGCAGGCGGACGGGACCGCCCTCGCTAATCGGCGTGAAGCCCCGCGTCGCCGTCAGCCGCGCATAAGCGTTATCCATGTCGGAGACGATGATGGCGAAGTGCTGGAACCAGAGGTCCGTGCTGGTGCTGCCATGCGGGTAGGGCGCGCCGGGCACGTCGAAGGCGAGGAGCGAGAGGCGCTGGGCGTCGAGCTCCATCACCGTCTCGCGGAGCTGCGCGTGCGGCGCGCCGTAGAGCTCGGCCTGGGCGCGGTCGCCGATGCGGCGCTCGAGCGTGACGAAGTCGAACGCCTCCTCGAAGAACAGCTCGGCCTCGGTGATGTCCCCGACGACGAGCGCGACATGCGCGATGCGGGTGATCTCGGGTCCGCTCACGGTCGTCTCCTTGCGTCGCGGCCTGCGTCTACGGCCACGTGGCGCCGCGCACGTTAAGGAAGATGGAATAGACGCTCTGGCCCGCGCAAATGAAAAGTCGGCTGCGGTAGCGGTCGCCGAAGGCGACGTTGGCGACGAGCGAGGGCACGAGCACCTTGCCGAGAAGCCGGCCCTGCGGCGAGATGCAATGCACGCCGTCGGCCGCCGAGGTCCAGATGTTGCCGTGCTCGTCGCAGCGGAAGCCGTCGGCATTGCCGGGGCTCACCTTGTAGAAGACCTCGCCGCCGGACAGCGAGCCGTCGTCGGCGACGTCGAAGACGCGGATGGACTGGCGCGGCGGCTCGGCGAAGAGCGTGCCCGTCTCGGCGACGTAGAGCTTCTTCTCGTCGGGCGAGAAGCAAAGGCCGTTCGGCCCGTCGAAATCGTCGGCGACGACCTTGAGCGAGCCGTCGCGCGGATCGAAGCGCATCAGCGTCGGCGCCATCTCGGGCGTCTGGCGCCCGCCCTCGTAGTCCGTCTGCAAACCATAATGCGGGTTGGAGAACCAGACGCTGCCGTCCGACTTCACGACGATGTCGTTCGGCGCGTTGAGCCGCTTGCCCTCGTAGCGGTCGCAGAGCACGGTCACGGTGCCGTCGTGCTCGAGCCGCGTGATGTTGCGGTCGCGATGCGAGCAGGTGAGCAGCCGTCCCTCGCGGTCGCGCGCGTGGCCGTTGGCGAAGCCCGCGAGCTTGCGGAAGACCTGCATGCCGTCGCGCACGCTCCAGCGCATGACGCGATCGTTCGGCAGGTCGGAGAAGATCAGCATCTCCATGTCGCCGAACCACACCGGACCTTCGGTCCAGCGGAAGCCGTCGCCGAGCTTCTCGAGCGATGCGTTGGAGAGGACGTAGGTCGCAAAGACCGGGTCGACGATCTCGAAGCCGTCCATGGCTCGCTCCCCTGACCTTACTTCACTGGCACAGTCTCGCTGTAGGGCGGCGTCGAGGAGAACGGATGCTCGAGCACCGACGAGACCGAGGCGAGCGGTCCGCCGAGCATGATGAAGCCGAGGCCGCCGACAAGGCCGAAGTTCTTCAAGAAGTCCCAGAAGTGCGCGCGGCCCTTGCTGTCGCCTTTGGCGAAGAAGTCGCCGGCGGCCCAGAACTGGTGGTAGAGCAGCGCCGTGACGATGCAATAGAAGGCGAGGAGCGCGGCCGCCGCGCGGTCGAACACGCCTGCGACGATCAGCACCGACGTGCCGATCTCGACGATGATCGCCAGGATGAGCAGGACCGGGCCGCCCGGCAGCAGGCCGCCCTCGGCCTGCTTCAGCGCGCCATTCCAGTTGAAGATCTTGTCCAGCGACGAGAACGGAAAGATCACGACGAGGCATATGCGAAAGAGGATCTGCGCCAGAACGTTCAACTTATGCCTCCACGGGACGACGGGCCAAGCTCACGCTCGTTATAGCGCGGCGGTGCATCCCGCATGACGGGATGCCCGTGGATGCAGCATTTTTTCTGCCATCGGCGTGTGCGGGTCAGCCTGCGCGCAAATCTCGCCGACGGGAGACGCGCTAGCGGCCGCCCTGGATGACGCGCAGATAGGGCCGCATCGTCGGCGTCGGATCGGCGAAATGCATCGGGCTCAAGCCCGTCTCGGCGCCGACGGCGAGCGGCTGCGGCGTCTCGCGCGCCTCGACGATGCGCAGCGACTGCAGGCTGAGCGGCCCGATCGGCAGCAGCCCGAGCCACGCCGGCGCCTCGAGCGGCTTGATGAGCCCGAGGATGCGCGAGTGCGTCTTGCCGTTGTGCCGCAGCGGCAGGAAGATCAGCTCGAACGCTGCCGTCTCGCGCGCGACGGGCGAGGCCACGGCGCCGGCGACGACCGGGCAGGCGCCGTCGGCCACTGTCATCAGCACGGCCGCAACGTTGCGGCGCTCGGCCGGTTGCCACAGCGCGAGGAAGTCGCGGCCCTTCTGCTCGGCGTCGAGCAGGCCGTTGACGCGGGTACCGGCGAGCCGGATCGGGAAACCGCGCGCCACATCGACCTCGAGCATGAAGGTGTCGGCGAGCACGGAGCGGATCGCCGTCGGCTCGATGTCGACGCGCTCGGGCGCGCGACGGGCGCCGCGCAGCGCGTTCCAGTAGCCGAAAAGCTCCCGTGTGGCGTGGTGTTTCATACTGGTCCCCAGGGCTCCCGTGTCGTCCGGCTCGCGTCCCGCTCGAAAGCGCCCGCGGCCCAAAACGACACCGTTGCGCGCTCGATCGTGCTGTCCGTCCCTGCGGCAGCAGCCCGTATGCCAGGCGCCGGCGCCTTCGCGCCGCACAAATTCGCCGCAAAGCCACTTGAGGTTCAACGGCTTGGGGCCGATCATGCCCGCTACACACGCCACGGGAGAGCGCGCCACGCCGCAGGACCGAGCGATATCCTTGAGCCGCCGCTGGCCGGCCTCCGCCTGCGAAGCGCTGCGCCTCGCGCTCGTTCCGCTCTGCGTCGTCGTCGCCGTCGCGGTGCGCCGCAGGGTCGCCGCCGACGATCTCAGCGATGCCGCAGATCTCGCGCTGACCGCTGGCGCCCTTCTCTTCGTCCTCGCCGCGCTCGGCCTCTCCTTCCGGCTCGCACGCCCCGGCCGCGGGCTCGCGCGGCAGGCCGTCCCCGTCGCGCTCGTCCTCGTCGCCGGCATGTTCGTCGCGCGCAGCTTCGCCGACGTCTCGATCGAGATGCACAGCCTCGGGACCGCGCGGGACAGCGTCGCCGCGGTGATCGTGCCGGGCCCCGACGGCACCGACGTGCGCTACTCCGGCGAGATCCGCGAAGGCGACGCGGCGCGGCTTGCGCGACTCCTCGATGCGTATCCGCAGGCGACGCGCATCCATCTCACGAGCGAAGGCGGCCTCGCCGACGAGGGCCAGGCGCTCGGCGCGGTGATCGCGAGCCATCGTCTCACGACCTACGTCCCGGATTTCTGCGTCTCGGCCTGCACGCTGGCCTTCCTTGCGGGCAAGGAACGCCTCGCGCTGCGCGAAGCGCGGCTCGGCTTCCACGGGCCGTTCGAGGAAGGCCTGTTCGGCCAGACCTTCGCCGGCGACGCCGGGTCCGTGCGCGCCGCCTATCGCGCCGCCGGGCTCGACGAGAGCTTCATCGACGAGGCGCTTGCCGCCGCGCCAGACGACATGTGGTTCCCCGATTCGGATCGTTTGACCGAAAGCGGCGTCGTCACCGCCTTCGTCGACCGCGACCGGCTGCCGGATTCAAATCTCGACGGCGCCGCGACGCTGGCCGGCGCGCGCGCGGCGGTGCTGCGCAACGTGCCGATCCTCTCAGGCCTCGCCACGACGACGCCGGCGCTCGTCGACCGCATCGCCGGCTGGTACCTCGAGGCCTATCGGCACGACTGGTCCGAGGAGCGCGTCGTAGGCGGTCTCCACGCCTTGTCCGACAGCGCCGTGGCGCTTGCCGCGGCCGGCGCCAACGACAGGACGCTCGTCGATCTCGCGCGGGTTCTTTCTACGGCGATGGACTCTGCCGACAAGGCGACCTGCGTGGCGATCGGCGCCAACGGCGATCTCGTCACCGCCGTCGAGCAGGACGGCGACAAGGACGGTTCCGTCGCGAAGGTCGCGGCACTGCTCGGCGCCGCGATGACGGGACCGCGGGTCGGCACGCCGCATGCCCGCGAGACCATGAAGCCGACGTCGATCGCGTTTGCCGGCGGCCAGGTGGCGAGCTGCGGGGCGCTGCGTCGCGCCTATCGCGGCGCGCTGGCGCGGCCGGTCCCGGAGGCCGCGGCCCTGCTGCGGCCGCGCTTCCAGGGATGGGCGCGGCGCTCGGTCGTGACGCTCGCCGCGGCGATCTCGGAGCCCTGAGCGGCTTAAGCGTCCGGGCCGTGATGCTCGGTGTCGGTGTCGAGCACGACCTTCGACTTCACCGTCGCATCGGCGTTCAGCGTGAAGACGATCGGCACGCCCGTCGCGATCTCGACGCGCACGATCTCCGATGGATCGAGCCCGTCGAGCACCATGACGAGGGCGCGCAGGCTGTTGCCGTGCGCCGCGACGAGCGTGCGCTCGCCGCGCAGCACGCCGGGCAGGATCGCCTGGCAATAGTAGGGGATCACACGAGCCACCGTGTCGCGCAGGCTCTCGCCGCCCGGCGGCCGCGTGTCGTAGGAGCGGCGCCAGATGTGGACCTGCTCCTCGCCCCACTTGGCGCGCGCCTCGTCCTTGTTGAGGCCGGAGAGATCGCCGTAGTCGCGCTCGCGCAGCGCGCCCTTCGTGGTCAGCGGCAGATCGTCCTGGCCTAGCGCCTTCAGCGCCGTCGTCATCGTGTCCTGCGCGCGCTTCAGGTCGGAGACGTAGCCGCGGTCGAAGGACAGGCCATGCGCCTTCATCGCGTGGCCGGCGGCGGCCGCCTCCTCGAACCCGAGCGGCGTCAGGCCAGGATCGCGCCACCCCGTGAAGAGGTTCTTGGCGTTCCAGTCGCTCTGCCCGTGGCGGAGCAGGACGAGCGTGTGGTCCATCTCTCGGTCTTCCCTACGAGGTCAAGCCGAGGACGTCGGCCATCGTATATTGTCCGGGCTTCTTGCCCTGCGCCCAGAGCGCCGCCTTCAGCGCGCCGCGTGCAAAAATCGCGCGATCCTCGGCACGGTGAGTCAGCTCGAGGCGCTCGCCGGCGCCGGCGAGGATGACGCTGTGGTCGCCGACGACGGTGCCGCCGCGCAGCGCCGCGAAGCCGATCTTGCCGCTCTCGCGCGCGCCGGTGAGGCCGTCGCGGCCGCGGACGGCGCGATCCGCGAGGCGCGCATTGAGGCCGGTGGCGGCGGCTTCGCCCAGCAGCAGGGCCGTCCCGGAGGGTGCGTCGACCTTCATGCGGTGGTGCATCTCGACGATCTCGATATCGAAGGCCTCGCCGAGCGCGGCCGCGGCCTGGTGCACGAGGCCGGCGAGCAGGTTGACGCCGAGGCTCATGTTGCCCGACCGGACGATGGTCGCATGGCGGGATGCCGCCTCGATCGCCGCGAGGTCCTTCTCGGCGAAGCCGGTGGTGCCGATGACGTGGACGATGCGCGCCTGCGCGGCCAGCGCCGACAGTGCGACGCTCGTCGCCGGGGTCGAGAAGTCGATGATGCCCTGCGCGTCGACGACGAGCGACAAGGCATCGTCGGTGATCTCGATGCCGCTCGGCGGCAGGCCGGCCAGCGTGCCGGCGTCCTGCCCCAGCGCCGGCGCGCCCGCCTGCTCGAGCGCACCCGAGAGCACGGCGCCCTCGGTCTCCCCGATCAGCCTGATGATGGTGCGACCCATGCGTCCGGCCGCACCGACCACGACGAGACGCATGTCGGACATCAAATCCCCGCGAGCGGTGGCTCTCTATAAGGCCGCTCGCCGGGGATGCAAACGAGCTCAGCCGGCGGCGCCGGCAATCCCGTCGAGCGTCTCCATCGCCTCCCGCGGCAGCTCGATCCCGGCAACCGCGAGGTTTTCGGCGAGATGGGCGCGCGAGGACGTGCCGGGGATGAGCAGGATGTTGGGCGATCGGTGCGCGAGCCACGCCAGCGCCACCTGCATCGGCGTCGCGTCGAGCGAGGCCGCGACGTCGTCGAGCGCCTTCGACTGCAGCGGGCTGAAGCCGCCGAGCGGGAAGAACGGCACGTAGGCGATGCCCTCGGCGGCGAGCCAGTCGACCAGCGCGTCGTCCTCGCGGTGGGCCAGATTGTACTGGTTCTGCACGCAGACGATGTCCGCGATCCTGCGGCCGTCCTCGATCTGCCTGGCGGTGGCGTTGCTGAGGCCGATGTGGCGGATGAGGCCCTGGCGCTGCAGGTCGGCGAGCACTCCGAGCGGCTCCTCGATCGGGCCCTCGGCGGGGCCGTGGACATCGAACATCAGGCGCAGGTTGACGATGTCGAGCGCCTCGACGCCGAGGTTGCGCAGGTTGTCGTGCACCGCCTGCGTCAGGTCCTCGCGCAAGAAGGCGGGATTCCAGGATTTGTCGGAGCCGCGACGGGCGCCGACCTTGGTCACCAGCACGAGGTCGGACGGGTAGGGCGCCAGCGCTTCCCTGATGAGCCGATTGACGACGTGCGGTCCGTAGAAGTCGCTGGTGTCGATGTGGTTGACGCCCTGCGCCACGGCTTCGCGCAGCACCGCGAGCGCCTCGGCGTGATCCTTCGGCGGTCCGTAGACGCCGGGGCCGGCGAGCTGCATCGCGCCGTAACCGAGCCGCCGCACCGTGCGGTCGCCGAGAGTGAACGTGCCGAGCTTGTCGATGGCGGGCATGGACCGTCTCCTCTTGTTGAGATCGGTGAGGTAGCGCTTACCCGCTCGTGCGATAAGACAGAGAGATCGATACGAGCTGTGCGGGAACTTGCACAATGGCAACCGATGTCCGCGACCTGCAGGCCTTCCTCGCCGTGGCGCGGGCCGGCGGCTTTCGCGGCGGCGCGCTGAAGGCCGGCGCCAGCGCCTCGGCGCTGAGCGAGGCGGTTCGGCGTCTCGAGCGCCAGCTCGGCGTCCGCCTATTGAACCGGACGACGCGCAGCGTCTCGCCGACGGAGGTCGGGGCGCGACTCATCGAGCGGCTGACGCCGGCGCTCGCCGAGGTCGAGTCGGCGCTCGACGTCGTGAACCTCTATCGCGAGCGGCCGGCCGGCACGCTGCGCCTCAACGTGCCGACCGCCGTGTCGAAGCTGGTGCTGCCGTCAATCGTGCCAGGCTTCCTCGCTTCGTACCCGGAGATCAAGCTCGAGGTGCTTGCCGAGGAAAGCTTCGTCGATCTGATCGCCGCGGGCTGCGACGCCGGCGTGCGCTACGACGAGCGGCTGGAGCAGGACATGGTGGCGATTCCGATCGGGCCGCGCGTGCAGCGCTTCGCCTTGGGCGCGGCGCCCGCCTACCTCGATCGGCGCGGGCGGCCCGCGCATCCCCGCGACCTTCTCGGACACGACTGCCTGTGCGGCCGCTTCCCGAGCGGGGCCAACGTCGTCTGGGAGCTTCAGCGCGGCGAGGAGATCGTCCGCATCGAGCCGCAAGGCCCGCTTCTGGTCAGCCTCGGCACCGCGACGGACCTGGCGGTGGAGGCGGCGGTCGCAGGCGTCGGCGTTGTCGCGCTCTTCGAGGACTGGCTCAGGCCCTTTTTCGAGAGCGCGGCGCTCGAGCCCGTCCTCGAGCAATGGTGGCAGCCCTTCCCGGGACCGTTCCTCTACTACCCAGGTCGCCGCCTGGTCCCGGCGCCGCTGCGCGCCTTCATTGATTACGTCAGGGCATTGCCAGCGCGCTGACGCTCGACTTCGACCCTCGCCGCCTTGGAAAAGCGCCGCGCGTCTGCAATACGCGGCGCGAGGCGATATCCGGGATCGCCGGGAGGTGCGCGCGAGATGCTTGGCATGAGCCTAGGCCAGACGAATCAAGGCTCTGCCGATGCGCGCCGCGATCTGAAGCAGCAGCTGCCGTTGATCGGCGGGTTCGTGCTCCTGCTCCTTGTCGCGGCGGGGGCAATGATGCTCGTCATCACGAACCAGCACTTCGCGGAGGGCGTCGCGCACACGCTCGAAGTTCGCTCGACGGCCTATCGCCTCCTCGTTCAGGCGCAGGACGCGGAGACCGGCCAGCGCGGCTTCCTGCTGACGGGGAACCGCGTCTATCTGGATCCCTACGAGCAGGGGCGGCTTGCGGCACCGAAGGCCCTCGCCGATCTGCGTCGGCTCGTCGACGGCAACGCCGTGCAGCTCGCGGAAGTCGCGCGCCTGGAGGTCGCGCTCAACGCCAAGCTCGCCGAGCTGGCGAAGACGGTCGACCTGGCCAGCAAGGGTGACCACGACGCCGCCATCGCGCGAGTCAAGCAGAACACTGGCAACACCCTGATGCAGGACATCCGCAACTCGATCGACCTGATCGAGGACGAGGAGGGCCGCAACGAGGGCAGGCAGATGACGGTGCTCTCGGTGAGCAACAAGCTTCTGGCCGCCGCCTCGCTCGCCGGGCTGGTCATCGTCGTCGCGCTCGCCGGCTACGCCATCCTCGCCAATAGCCGCGCAACGCGCCGCCTTCTCGCGACGCAGGACGAGCTGCGCCACACCAACGAGAACCTTGAAGGCATCGTCGCCGAGCGCATCAGCGAGCTGCAGAGCGCCAACGACGAGATCCAGCGCTTCGCCTACATCGTCAGCCATGACCTGCGCGCACCGCTGGTCAACGTCATGGGGTTCACGAGCGAGCTCGACGCTGTGCGCGCCGACATCGCGACGTTCCTCACCGAGGTCGAGCAGGAGGCACCGCGCCTCGTCACGGTCGATCGGCGCATGGCGATCGAGACCGACCTGCCCGAGGCGCTGGGCTTCATCCGCTCGTCGACGGCCAAGATGGACCGGCTCATCAACGCCATCCTCAAGCTCTCGCGCGAGGGTCGCCGGGTGCTGACGCCCGAGGAGATCGACCTGCGCGCGCTCGTCGTGGCGCAGGGCGAGAGCCTGTCGCAGCAGCTCGAGGGTGCCGAAGCCAAGCTCGTCGTCGCGGAGGACCTGCCGGGCCTCGTCTCCGACCGGCTCGCGGTGGAGCAGATCTTCGGCAACCTCATCGAGAACGCGGTCAAGTACCTTCAGAAGGGGCGCCCCGGCCACATCGAGGTGCGCGGGCGCACGCAGGGCGCCTATGTCCACTACGACATCGAGGACAACGGCCGCGGCATCGAGGCCAAGGACTACGAGCGCGTCTTCGAGCTGTTCCGTCGCTCGGGCGAGCAGGACAAGCCCGGAGAGGGCATCGGGCTCGCTTATGTGCGCAACCTCGCCCGCCGTTTGGGCGGTAACGTTGCGGTCCGCTCGGAATTCGGCAAGGGTTCGACCTTCACGGTCACGCTGCCGGCCACATTCAACACGCGGTCGGCAAAGCCAACGGCCGCCGCAAAGCAAGCCCCTGCCGCCCCTAAGACAAGAGCCGCCTGATGTCGCAGATGCCCGTCGAAATCGTGATGATCGAGGATGATCCCGGTCACGCGCGCCTGATCGAGAAGAACATCCGACGCGCCGGCGTCAACAACGCCATCGTGCATTTCGAAAGCGGGACGGCGGCGCTCCGCCATCTCTTCGAGCCGTCGATCCGAAACAACGGGCCGCTGCTCGTCCTGCTCGACCTGAACCTGCCCGACATGAGCGGCACGGACATCCTCGAGAAGATCAAGTCGGACGAGCGGCTGAAGCACGCGCCGGTGGTGATCCTGACGACCACCGACGACCAGCGCGAGATCCAGCGCTGCTATGCGCTGGGCTGCAACGTCTACATCACCAAGCCGGTCGAGTACGAGACGTTCGCGACGGCGATCCGCCAGCTCGGCCTGTTCCTCTCGATCATGCAGGTGCCTGAGCAGCCATGAGCGAAAGCCACGGCACGACGCGGCTGCTTTACATCGACGACGACGCGGGCCTGCGTCGTCTCGTGCAGCGCCAGCTGTCGCGCCGTGGCTACGAGGTGGTCCTGGCCGGCGGCGGGGCCGAGGGGCTCGAGATCCTGCGCCGCGGCGAGCCCTTCGATGCGGTCGCGCTCGACCATTTCATGCCGGGCAAGGAAGGCCTCGAGGTGCTGGCGGAGATCCAGCCGCTGCCGGACTGCCCTCCCGTCGTCTATGTCTCGGGGTCGGACGAGGGGCGCATCGCCATCGCCGCGCTGAAGGCGGGAGCCGCCGACTACGTCATCAAGGATGTCGGCGGCGTCTTCATCGAGCTTCTGCAGAACGCGATCGACGGCGCGGTGGCGCAGGCGCGGCTGCGACGCCAGAAGCTCGACGCTGAGCGTGAGATGCGCGAGGCGCGCGAGCGGGCCGAGGCGCTGCTCCGCGAGGTGAACCACCGCGTCGCCAACTCGCTGGCGCTCGTCGGCTCCTTCGTCTTCCTGCAGCAGAAGGCGCTGGCGCCGGAC
The DNA here is from genome assembly GCA_901457705.2 of Beijerinckiaceae bacterium RH AL1. Lineage (NCBI taxonomy): Bacteria > Pseudomonadati > Pseudomonadota > Alphaproteobacteria > Hyphomicrobiales > Beijerinckiaceae > Beijerinckiaceae bacterium RH AL1. The sequence continues at coordinate 2,871,935 of LR590083.2, read as the reverse complement.
CAGCGCGAGGCGCGCGAGGCGCTGGCGGACGTCCAGGTGCGCATCAGCGCGATCGCCCAGATCCACCGCCGCCTCTACACCTCGGACGATGTCTCGGTGATCGAGATGGACGCCTACCTGCAGGCGTTGATCGAGGAACTCGGCACGGCGCTGCGCGCGCAGGGCACCGAGCATCCGATCCGGCTCGTGGCCGAGCCCGTGCAGATGGCGACGGACCGCGCGGTGTCGCTCGGCGTCATCGTCACCGAGCTCGTCACCAACGCCTTCAAGTATGCCTATCCCGCGGGCCAGCCCGGCGAGATCAGGGTGGTGCTGCGGCGCGAGCCGGAGGCGCTGTCGCTCGTCGTCGAGGACGACGGCGTCGGCATCGCCGCCGGCCAGGCGCCGAAGGGAACGGGGCTCGGCACGCGCATCGTCCGCGCGATGGTCGCCAGCCTCAAGGCCAGCCGCAAGGACGACGCGAGCCACCGCGGCACTCGTGTCGTCATGTCGATCCCGACCGTCGTGCCTGCCTAGATTTCAAAGGAGAAAGGCGCCGGCCCTTTCGGGACCGGCGCCTTCTGATGTCTTGCGAAGGCTTAAGGGGCTTACGCCGCCTCGCCGACGTCGCTGTCGTCGTCGCCGTCCTCGCTGGCCTCGGCCTCGTCGGCCTTGGTACGGCGCGGGCCCTTTTGCAGCTGGCTGTCGATCACCTTGAGCGCCTCGGTGTCGGTCAGCTTTTGCACGGCGGCAAGCTCACGGGCCATCCGGTCGAGCGCCGCCTCGTAGAGCTGGCGCTCGGAGTAGGACTGCTCGGGCTGCGCGTCGGAGCGGTAGAGGTCGCGGACCACCTCGGCGATGGCGACGAGGTCGCCCGAGTTGATCTTCGCCTCGTACTCCTGCGCGCGGCGCGACCACATCGTGCGCTTAATGCGCGCGCGGCCGGTCAGCGTGTCGAGGGCGCGCTTCATGATCGCGCTGTCGGCGAGCTTGCGCATGCCGACGCTCGCGGCCTTCGGCAGCGGCACCTTGAGGATCATCTTGTCCTTGATGAAGGACACGACGAACAGCTCGAGCTTGTAGCCGGCGACGACCTGCTCCTCGACGGCGATGATCTCGCCGACGCCATGCGCCGGATAGACGATGAACTCGCCGGTCTTGAACGTCGGCGCCTTGCCGGTCGGCTTCGGCTTGGCGGCGAAGGCCGCCGGCCGCGGCGGCATGGTGGGACGCACGGGTGCCGCGGCAGCCGGCGCTGGAGCCGGTGCCTGCGCGGCAGCCGGGGTCGCGGCAGGCGCCGCGCGCTCGTCGACGGTCTTCTTCGCGTTCTTGTCAGCCACCTCGGCAACACCTTTCACAGCATCGACACTCTCGGAAGCAGGCGCCGGCTTCGCAGCCGACGTCATCTTCTTGCGCGCCGCGACGAAGGCGGCGGCCGCATGACGCGTCGCGCTCGACTTCACCGGGCTCGGCTTGGCGGCAGGCTTCGCGGAAGCCGCCGCTCCGGTCGCCGCCGGCTTGGCCGCGACAGGGGTGGTGTTCTTGGTCGCCGTTGCGTCTGCGGCGTTCTTTTTCGTGGGCATCGTCGCCTTTCGTTCGGACATTGCGGCGGCCTCCGCGGCCGCCGTGTTGCTGGAAATCTTCTGCGCGGCCGGGGCGCCCTTGGGCGCCTTCGGCGTCGGCTTGGTGGTGGCCTCGGACGCCTTCGCGCCGGACTTCGACTTCGACGTCGGCTTGGCGACCGCCTTGCGGGCAGCGACCGGCGCAGCCTTGGCAGCGGGTTTCGCCTTCGCGGCCACCGGCTTCGGCGCCGGCTTCGCGGTCACCTGCGCGTTGGTCGAGGCCGAGCTTTTTGCCGCAGGGCGGCTTGTCGCCGTCCTGGCCGTCGTCGCCTTGGCTGCCGCCGACTTGGACCGGGCGGTGGAGGCCGCCGGACGCGCTGCGCTCGCGTGCTTCACCGAAGCCGCGGGCTGCGTCGCCGACCGCGCCGCGGCCCTTGACGGGGCAGCAGGCTTGGCGGTACGCCCAGTCACCGAGGCTGATTTGGCCGCCTTGGCGGTCTTCGCCGACTCAGCCTTGGCAGCGGTCCGCTTGCTCGTCGCGGCTTTCGCCGTCGCCGGCTTGGTCGTCGCCGGCTTGGCCACAGCGGCCTTGGCCACCTTGCGGTCCCGTGCGGCGGGTTTGGTTTTCGGCGACATCAGCGCCACTCCTGAGATCGGACGACCGGCCGAGCTGCGTGATCGACGACGACGTGCCGGAGGGGGCAGGGCACGTGATGATCACGCCGGGTCCAGGCGGCGCCGTTTAGGGAAGTTCGACCGATTACCTGCGCGGCTCGATCCCGCTTGACGGACACGTCGAGCAGGTGGGGGAGTGTTGCGGGATGTAGGTCATTAACGATCTGGTATCATACAATCGGCTGAAAATCAATGAATCCCGGCATTTGCCCGCCAACGAGCGGGCAAATAGTTAATGCTACGCGGCCGGAATACGCGAAATTGAAGCTGCGCGGCGGGTCAGTCGCCTTCGCCGGGATTCGGCGAGAACAGCTCCAGCTTGCCCTCCTTGCCGTCCATTTCCTTCGCTTCCGGCAGCGGATCGCGCTTCTTCGTCAGGTTCGGCCAGCTCTTGGCCATCTCGAGGTTGAGCTTCAGCCAGTCCTCGAGACCCTTCGAGGTGTCGGGCTTGATCGCCTCGGCCGGGCATTCCGGCTCGCAGACGCCGCAGTCGATGCATTCGTCCGGGTGGATGACGAGCATGTTCTCGCCCTCGTAGAAGCAGTCGACCGGACACACCTCGACGCAGTCGGTGTACTTGCACTTGATGCAATTCTCGACGACCACGTACGTCATGAGCTTTCCTTCCCGGCCGTAGCGGCCGGCTCCGCTTCCGTCTGATGGATTGAGGTTATCGGCTTGCTATTCGCTTCGTGCCCGCAAGGCAAGCGGACGCGAGGTCGCTCAAGCGCAGCTGGGTTTTTGCTCGCTCAGGTCGCGGAACAGGAGACAGGCTTCCTTGAAGGGGCCGCGGCGCTCGCCGAGCCCGACGATCTCGAGGACACGGACCTCCCGCTCGAGGGCAAGTGTCAGGACGTCGCCGATGACGACGGACTTGGCGCCGGTCGAGGCCCGCTGGCCGTTGACACGAACATGGCCGGCCTCGACGAGACGCGCGGCCAGGGTCCGGCTCTTCACGACGCGGGCAAACCAGATCCACTTGTCGAGCCGTTGCCTGTCGAGGTCCATGCCGCCCGATGCCTATCCGCTTCGCTCCGAGCGCGTCCCGGCTCCCTTGCGGCCGCGACGCAGGGCGCGCAGCGCGTGCCACAACGCCTTGGCGCGGGCGCGCGCCGCGATGGCCGTCCGCTCGATGGCGTAAACGGTGCGGAAGGACGCCGGTTCGTCGGGGTGCAGGTCGATCATCACGTCGACCAGCGCCATGCGGTCCGGCCACAGGCGGTCGATCATGGGATGATCGGGGGCGGCACAAGAATCGGTCGTCGTCACGCTGGGGTCGGCCAGCTGGACCTCGGTGAGCTCGAGGGCCAGCTGCACGCCGGGCGAGAGCGCGGCGAAGCGCTCGTCGAAGGCGGTCTTCCAGAAGTGGGCGCGGCCGTGCGCCGTGATGACGATGCCCATGGCTACGGGGCGCCCGTCGAGCTCGAGCGAATCGATGCGGCACTTGCCGTCCTCGGCCATCAGGCGGGTCATGCTGCGCGTGAAGGTCGCGAGGCCGGCGTCCTCAAGCAGGGCGTTGCCGTGCACCCCCTTCCAGCTGTTGAACTCCAGCGCGAGGAAGCGCTCAGTGGCGTGCTTGATCTCGGCTGGGCTCGCGGCGGAGCGGTAGGTCCGGATGCCGTGGTCGGCCAGCCGGCGCCGCTGCCGGCGCGATTCCTTGCGACGCTTGGCCGAGCGGAAGCTCGCGACGCCGGGCGAGGTCGTGCCGTCGCGGGCATGGAGGCACGCGCGCCGGTGCTCGCCAAGCACATGGGCCGCGGTGCCGAGCGTCGGCGCGACATACCGTTGATAGAATATGCCGTCGCGCGGCACGCGGCGGAGCCGCAGCGCAAGGCGCGTGTTGCCGGCGGCGAGCCAATCGCGGAGGCTCTCCCAGGCGGCGTCGGCGAGGTCGCGGTCGAGCAGCGGCTGGCCGAGGCAGATCTGCTCGTGCGCGAACCCGCGCGCGACGCGGTCGCCGGGCACGAGCCGCCGGGCGAGCGGCAGCAACCCGACGAGGCGGCCGAAGGACGTCGAACCGCTCTCCTGCCAGACGAGGACGAAGTGCGGTCGCTCGACGGGGGCGATGTGCTGGATCAGCGGCAGCGCGAAGGCCGGATCGAGGAAGATGTTGGGGTCGAGCGCGTTGGCGGCGAGCCGCGCCCAGGCCTCCTGGTAGCCGAGCAGCGTGCGCAGGTCCGCCTGCTCGATCGACAGGCCTAGGGGCAGGGTTTCGCGCGACGCTTCGCGCTCCAGCGGCTCGATCACGTCGGGCAGCGCAGGGTCTTCGTCGACGAGCCAGTGCCTTGATGCGTCCAAACGAGCCGCCTCTCCGGGCCGTGCGCTCCGATTTGACACAGAACACCCGCGGTTAACCCGGTCATCGGTTACGCCAACAAGAGGCAGGCCAAACCTTGATCCGCCTTTACGCGGGGGCAACGGATGTCGGAGGCGGTTAACGGAGTCTGACGTCGATCACGCCAGCAGGCCGCCCGGCGCCGGCGCGAGCGGGTTGGGCGCGCCCGGGTCGGCGCGATCGATTCCCGGCTCGCCGGCCGCCGCCGACCAGAGGCCAGCGACGAAGGCTTCGTCGAGATCCTGCACGATGAAGACCAGGCGCGTGGCATGGTCGTAGTCCGGCCAGGACTCGAGCCGCTGCAGGGGATGGACGACGTGCTGGACCGCGTGCACGACCGCCGGCCGCGCCGGGTCGTCGGTCAACGCCACGAGCCCCTTGCAGCGCAGCAGCCGGGCGCCGTGGGCCGACACCAGCAGATCGAGGAAGAGCGACAGCGCTGCCGGCGCGACCGGCCGCGGCCATCGCAGGCTGAAGGCGCGGATGCGGGCGTCGTGACGGTTCACATCGTGGTGATGATGGTCGGGCGCCTGCTCGAGCGCTTCCGCCGCGAGCCAGGCCTTGGCATCGGCGCCGCGCGCGACCGGGTCGTACGAGACGCCTCGGAGGAGATCGGCGACGCTCGCCTTATCGGCGCGGAACAGGGGCGCGCCGGGGTTGAGGCGGCGGAGTCGTGCTTCCAGGTGGGCGGTGTCGCCGGCCAGGTCGGCCTTGGAGAGGATAAGGCGGTCGGCCATCGCAACCTGCTTCACGGCCTCCTGGTGCGCGTCGAGGGTGGCATCTCCGACCACCGCATCGACGAGGGTGACCACCGCCTGCAGGCGAAAGCGCATCCTGAGGTAGGGGTGCGCCATCACCGTGTGCAGCACGGGCGCCGGGTCGGCGAGGCCCGTCGTCTCGATGAGCACGCGGGTGAAGGGGCTCATGCGCCCGTTGTCGCGGGCGCGCAGCGCGTCCTCGAGCGTCGCGACGAGATCGCCGCGGATCGAGCAGCAGAGGCAGCCCGACGTCATCACCAGCATGTCGCCGTCGACCCGCTCGACGAGATGGTGGTCGAGACCGACCGAGCCGAACTCGTTGATCAGCACCAGCGTGTCGGAGAGGGCGGAGTCGCGCAGCAGGCGGTTCAGCAGCGTCGTCTTGCCGGCGCCGAGGAAGCCGGTAACGACGACGAGGTCGAAGGGCGGCGGCGGCCGGCGCGCGTGACCCGGTGGCGAGGTCGCGTCAGCTGGCATCTGGCTTCTTCGCCTTCGCCGCGGCGGCGTGGGAGGGCGCCTTGGCTTTCTTGGCGCCGGCAGCGGCGGTGCGCTTGGCGGGATGCTTCCGGTCCAACGCTTCGGCGGCCTCGGCGGTCATCGGCTTCGTCGTCGTGCCGATCGGCGCGTGCGGCGCACGCGCCTGCGCGACGGCGCCCTGGTACCCCGGCTCAGCCCCGATGTGCACGGCGACGGGCGTGAAGACCGGCGTCGGGAGCGCCGCGATACGCGCGACGACGCTGTTGCCCTGCTGCGGCGGCGCCGCCGCGCTGCCGGCGATGGCGCCCTCGATCGTTGTCGCCGGCGCGGCCGTGGTCGAGGCGATTAGCGGCGCGTCGAGCCGCGCCAGGTCTGCCTCGAAGGGCGCGGTGACCGGGTCCTTGGCGCAGACCTCGTCGTGCAGGTCGGGCGGGGCGCCTTGCGACGCCGGCAGCGTCAGGACCGAGCCATGCGGCTGGTCGATGCCGTCGAAGCCGCGATCGAGCAGGTCGACGACCATCGCGTTGCGCAGGTCGGCCGTCGGGCCGCCGAGCACCACGACGATCAGCCGGCGGCCGTTGCGGAAGGCCGTGGCGACCAGGTTCCAGCCGGCGGCGCAGGTGAAGCCGGTCTTCATGCCGTCCATGCCGGGATAGCGCCCGAGCAGGGTGTTGGTGTTGGGGATTCGCTTCTTGCCGAGCTCGAGCTCGCCGATGTCGAAGAGCTTGGCCTCCTCGGGAAAGGTCGCCAGGAGCGCCCGCGCCAGGATCGCGAGATCGCGGGCGGAGGAATAATGGTCGGGTGCTGCGAGGCCGTTCGGGTTGACGAAGTGCGAGTCCCGCATCCCGAGCTGAGCCGCGGCACGGTTCATGTCGCCTGCGAATGCCTCGACGGACCCGGACACGCCCTCGGCGATGGTGATCGCGATGTCGTTGGGCGATTCCACCATCAGCATCTTCAGCGCGTTGCCGAGCGTCACCTGCGTGCCGGTGGGAAAGCCCATATGCGCCGGCGGCATCTTGTGCGCGCGCGCCGAGACGACGAGCGGTGTGTCGAAGGAAATCTTGTGGTCGCGCACGGCGGACAGCGCGACATAGACGGTCATCAGCTTGGTCGTCGAGGCGGGAAACCAGCGCTGTGTCGCGTCCTGCGCGTAAAGGACCTCGCCGGTCGCGTCGTCGATGGTGAGCGCGGGCGTCGCGCCTGCCGCCGTCGCCCCGATCAGCGTCCAGAGCAGGATGGCGAAGCCCCGGCGCGCCAGCCGCGCGAGGGCGTTCGCCACGCCCTCAGTTGCCGTCATCGGCCTTCGACTTGGCCCTGGCGACCTTCTTCGATTCGGGCTTCTTCACCGCCGCCTTGTGCGCCGGCTCGGCCTTCTTGGCGACCGCCTTCTTGGCCTTGGCGGGCGCCGCCTGGTGTCGCGCGGCCTTGGCATGCGGCTTGGCCGCCGCCGCGGGCTCGGTCGGCGCCTCGCCCTCGCTGCCGGCCAGCACCTTGGTCTTCGGCGCCTCCGCCGCAGCCTTCATCGTGACACGGCCGCGATGCGGGACCCGCGCGAGACGGCCGCGACGTCCCCGCAGAGGCAGGGCGGTCGGGTCGACCTTGAGCGGCGAGATGCCGACGACGGGCTGGGTCGCCGGCGCGGCGTAGGCCTCGGCGGTCACGGGCGGCGTGCCGCTGCCGATCGGCGAGTGCGCCTCGCGCGCTTGCGCCACGACACCGGTGTAGCCGGGGTCGGCGCCGATATGGACCGGCACGGGATCGAAGATCGGCGTCGGCATCGTCGAGATGCGCTCGGCCATCGGCCCGGCCGTGCTCGCCGCGTTGGGGGCGTTCGGGGCCGACGAGCCGAACAGCATCGCGCTCGCCGGGTTCAGCGCCGAAAGCCCGATGCCGGAGCCGCCGGGCTGCAGCGGCTGGTCGAGCTGCTGCACCTCGGACTGGAACTGCGCGATCAGCCGCACGCGCTCGCCGTGGCAGACGAGGTTGTGCATGTCCGGCGGCCCGCTGACCGTCGAGGCCGGCAGGGCGGTGATCGGCCCGGTCGGGCGATCGATGTTGGCGAAGGCGCGGTCGAACAGCGCGGCGACCTTCTGGGTCCGCATCGGCACGGACGGGGCGCCGAACACCACCACGACGACGCGGCGGCCTTCACGGAACGCGCTTGCCACCACGTTGAAGCCGGCGGCGCAGGTGAAGCCCGTCTTCATCCCGTCGGCGCCGGGGTAGCGGCCAAGCAGGTTGTTGTGGTTGGGGATCAGCTCGGCGCCGAGCGACAGCTCGCCGAGGTTGAACAGGCCGGCCTGGTCGGGAAACTCGGTGTAAAGGGCGCGCGCCAGCACCGCCATGTCGCGCGCCGACGAGTAATGGTCGGACGCCGGCAGGCCGTTCGGATTGACGAAGTGGGACTCGTGCATGCCGAGCTGCGCGGCAGCGCGGTTCATGTCGTCGGCGAAGGCCTCGACCGAGCCGGCGACGCCCTCGGCGACGGTGATCGCGATGTCGTTGGCCGAGCGCACCATCAGCATCTTCAGCGCATTGTCGAGCGTGACCTGCGTGCCGACCGGAAAGCCCATCTTGGAGGGCGGCATCTTGTGCGCGCGGGCCGAGACGACGAGCGGCGTGTTCATCGCGATCTGATGGTCGCGCACGGCGGAAAGCGCGACGTAGACGGTCATCAGCTTGGTGGTCGAGGCTGGAAACCAGAGCTGCGTCGCGTCCTGTTCGTAGAGGACGTCGCCTGTTGCGACATCCATGCTGACCGCCGGCGTGGCCTCGGCCCGGCTGATGCCCAAGGCCACGAGGCAGACGATGAGCGGGGAGAGGAGCCGGCGGACGTCGCAAGGTCGGCGCATTAAACTTTTTCCAACGCTCTCATGACCCTAGCGAAGCGTATTTCGGCTGGGAAGGGACGGCGACGGCTCTGGGTTTGCCTGAGCCGGCGTGATCGCCGGGCTAAGCGGCGGTTTCAAGGCGCGCAAGCTGCGCGCCTGGCGCGCTACTCGCCCGGCGCGCGGGCCTCGATCGCCAGCGCATGCACGCCGTCCGGCGTCAGCTCGTCGGCGAGCAGGGCGTTGATCGCGCGATGGCGCTCGAGCCGGCTCTTGCCGCGGAAGCCTTCCGAGACCACCTTGATGCGGAAATGCGTCTCGCCGGTGCCCTGTGCGCTGCCGGCACGCGACACGACGTGGGCATGGCCGGCGTGTCGCGCCGACTCATCGATCACCTCAAGCGACGTCGGCGCCAAGGCGACGGTGAGCGTGTGCCTGATCCGATCTGCGACGATACCTTCACTCATGCCTGATATCCTGTCATCGGCCGGCGCGGTCTCGCGCCGTCCATGCTACGCGGGTCGCGGGTTCGCGACTGCGTGAACCTGTCGCCCACCGCTTGATGCCTGTCGAAACACGCCCATAATGCCTCGACCATGAACCTGAATTCCCGAATTTTCGATCGAATACGGACCGCCCGCGACACCCGGCCTGCACCGGCTGTCGAGGAGGTGCGCTGCAACTATCCCGGCTGCAAGGAAGCCGGAAGCTTTCGCGCGCCGCAAGGGCGCGATCGCGAAGGGCAGTTCTTCTGCTTCTGCCTCGAGCACGTGCGCGAGTACAATGCGTCCTACAACTACTTCAACGGCATGAGTGCGGACGACGTGTCGCACTACCAGCGCGACGCGCTGACCGGCCACCGCCCCACCTGGACGATGGGCTCCAACCGCACCTCCAAAGGGTTTCGCGAGGAGGGCGACCGGGACGGAACGGCCGACCCGCTCGGCATGTTTCGTGCTGGCATGCAGGCGCGGTCCGGCGGGCGCACGCGCGAGCCGCCGAAGCCGCGCGTCGGGATCGCCGCCGCCAAGGCGCTCGACAAGCTCGGCCTCGACGAGACGGCCGGCGCGCCGACCGTCAAGGCGCGCTACAAGGAGCTGGTTAAGCGGCTGCATCCGGACGCCAACGGCGGCGATCGCTCGAACGAAGACCGCCTGCGCGAGATCATCCGCGCGTACAACTACCTGAAGTCCGTCAAACTCGCCTGAGCGGCGCGCCTCCCACCCGGGAGCCCGGACGAGAGAAGAAAGAAGGCTCATGGAGAGCGTGACGATCGACGAGGCGAAGTCCGGCGGCATGCCGGACATGAAGGTGTCGGTGCGCCAGGTGTTCGGCATCGACAGCGACATGGAGGCGCCGGCCTACGCAAAGGCCGACCCGCATGTCCCCGACCTCGACCCCGACTATCTCTTCGACAAGGACACGACGCTTGCGATCCTCGCCGGCTTCGCGCGCAACCGGCGCGTGATGGTGACCGGCTACCACGGCACCGGCAAGTCGACGCACATCGAGCAGGTCGCCGCGCGCCTCAACTGGCCCTGTGTGCGCATCAACCTCGACAGCCACGTCTCCCGCGTCGACCTCGTCGGCAAGGACGCGATCGTCCTGAAGGAAGGCAAGCAGGTCACCGAGTTCAAGGACGGCATCCTGCCGTGGGCGCTGCAGAACAACGTCGCGCTCTGCTTCGACGAGTACGATGCCGGCCGCCCCGACGTGATGTTCGTGATCCAACGGGTGCTTGAGACGGCGGGCCGTTTGACCCTGCTCGATCAGAGCCGCGTCATCCGCCCGCATCCCGCGTTCCGTCTGTTCGCCACGACGAACACGATCGGCCTCGGCGACACGTCGGGCCTCTATCACGGCACGCAGCAGATCAACCAGGGGCAGATGGACCGCTGGTCGATCGTCGCGACGCTGAACTATCTGCCGCACGATCGCGAGGTCGACATCGTGATGGCCAAGGTGCCGCGCTTCGCCGGCGAGGCCGCCGACGCCAAGGGCAAGGACGCCGCGGGCAAGGAGGCCACCGCCAAGGACGGCCGCTCCAAGCTCATCAAGGGCAGCCGCGACACCGTCTCGAAGATGGTGCGCGTTGCCGACCTCACACGCAACGCCTTCATCGCCGGCGATCTTTCGACGGTGATGAGCCCGCGCACGGTCATCACCTGGGCCGAGAACGCCGAGATCTTCGGCGACGTCGGCTTCGCCTTCCGGCTCACGTTCCTGAACAAGTGCGACGAGCTGGAGCGCACCCTGGTCGCCGAGTTCTACCAGCGCTGTTTCGGCCAGGAGCTGCCGGAGAGCGCGGTCAACGTCGTGATGAGCTGAAGTCGCGCGGGGAGGGCGATGTGAGCGGAAAAGTGCCCGCGGCCCACGTCGCAGCCGACCCCTTGCGTGCCGAGGCAGTGGGCGAGGCTCCCCGCGTTACCGACTACTATGCGTGGTCGCAGGAGCAGGCCGCGCACATTCGAGCGGGTCGGTTCGACCAGGTCGATCTTCTCAATGTCGCCGACGAGATCGAGGACGTGGGCAAGAGCGAGAAGCGGGAGCTGAGGAGCAATCTCGAGAATGTGCTGGTGCACATCCTCAAGTGGGAGCACCAACCGCAACGGCGGAGCCGCTCCTGGGCCCTGTCGATCGCTGAGCACCGCCGTCGCGTCCTCGACAATCTCGCCGACAATCCGAGCTTGGCCGGTGACTGGGACGAGATGGTGAGCGGCGCCTACAAGCTCGCAAGGTTGCGGGCAGCGCGGGAGACCAACCTCTCGCTCGACCGCCTCGCGGACGAATGCCCCTACGACCGCCAAGCCATCATGGACGCGGTCTTCGAGATAGACGAGAGCTGATTTGGCCTCAAACCACAAGCCACCGGGCAAGGTCGACGCGCCGCAGGAGCCCTTCAAGCGCGCGGTCGCCGGCTGCATGCGCGCGCTCGCGCGCTCGCCCGACCTCGAGGTGACCTACGCGCCGGAGCGGCCGAGCCTCGTCACCGCCTCCGAAGGCATCAAGGCGCGCCTGCCCGAGCCGCCGCGCAAGCTCGACGCCCGCGACGCCGCAATCGTGCGCGGCCACGCCGACGCGATGGCGCTGCGGCTGACCTGCCATGACAGCGCGGTCCATCGCCGGCATCTGCCGCAGACGGCGGGCGGGCGCGCCTGCTTCGATGCCGTGGAGCAGGCGCGCGTCGAGGCGATCGGCGCGCGGCGCATGGAAGGCGTCGCCGGCAACCTCACCGCCATGCTCGACGACCGCCTCGTGCGCGCCCGCCTGCCCGAGGTGACCCGCCGCGAGGACGCGCCGCTCGAGGAAGCGCTGGCCCTGATGGTGCGCGAGCGCCTCACCGGAATGCGGCCGCCGAAGAGCGGCGAGCGGGTCGTCGACCTCTGGCGTCCCTGGATCGAGGAGCGCATCGGCCGCGACCTCGACAAGCTGTCGTCGACGATCGGCGACCAGAAGGCCTTTGCGCAGTCCGTTCACAAGCTGCTCGCCGCGCTCGACATGGGCGAGGATACGGGCAGCGACCAGGAGGACGAGGACGACGACCGCGACGACCAGTCCGACAGCGAGGAGCAGCAGGACGAGGAGCGCGAGGGCGACGCCGAGCGCTCCGACGACGGCCAGCAGACGGAAAAGGCGCAAGCGTCCTCCGAGGAGATGGACGATTCCGCGATGGACTCCGCCGAGGCACCGAGCGGCGAGTCGGCGGACGAAGCCGAGGACTCCGATGCTGAGCAAGCCTCCGACGCGCGCCGCGCCCCCGTGCAGGGCCGCAACGAACCGCGCGGGCCGGACTATCGCGCCTACAGTCGCGCGAACGACGAGATCGTCACGGCCGAGGACCTGTGCGATCCGGAGGAGCTGGAGCGCCTGCGCGCCTTCCTCGACAAGCAGCTCTCGAACCTCTCGTCGATCGTCGCGCGCCTCGCCAACCGGCTACAGCGGCGCCTGATGGCGCAGCAGAACCGATCGTGGGAGTTCGACCTCGAGGAGGGCATGCTCGATCCATCGCGCCTGCCGCGCATCGTCATCGATCCGAATCAGCCGCTGTCGTTCAAGCGCGAGAAGGACACCGACTTCCGCGACACGGTGGTCACGCTGCTGCTTGACAATTCCGGCTCGATGCGCGGTCGCCCGATCACGGTGGCGGCGACCTGCGCCGACATCCTGGCGCGCACGCTCGAGCGGTGCGGCGTCAAGGTCGAGATTTTGGGCTTCACGACGCGCGCGTGGAAGGGTGGCCTCGCCCGCGAGGCGTGGCTGCAGGCCGGCAAGCCGGCCTCGCCGGGCCGCCTGAACGACCTGCGCCACATCATCTACAAGGCCGCCGACGCCCCGTGGCGCCGTGCGCGAAAGAACCTCGGGCTGATGATGCGCGAGGGCCTGCTCAAGGAGAACATCGACGGCGAGGCGCTCGACTGGGCGCACAAGCGCCTGCTCGGGCGGCCCGAGCAGCGGCGCATCCTGATGATGATCTCGGACGGCGCGCCGGTCGACGACTCGACGCTGTCGGTCAACCCCGGCAACTACCTCGAGCGCCATCTTCGTCATGTCATCGAGGAGATCGAGACGCGGTCGCCCGTCGAGCTGATCGCCATCGGAATCGGCCACGACGTGACGCGCTACTATCGCCGAGCGGTGACGATCGTCGACGCGGAAGAGCTCGGCGGCGTGATGACGGAAAAGCTCGCCGAGCTCTTCGACGAGACCGGCACCCAGCCGCAGCGCGGCGGGCGGCCGACGCTGCACTAGGCAGAGCGAAGCAATGCGTCACGTCGGCGTCGCCGACGTTCGCTTAAGTGGCCGCCGGAGAGCCACGCATGCGCCTGATCTGTCTTGTCGCCATGATCCTCACGACGCTCGGCACGAGCACCGTCAGGGCGCAAACGATGCCTGCGCTCTCCCCAGAGGCTTTGAGCGACCTTGTCCCGCAATGGTGGCGGTGGCGGGTCGCGCTCCCTGCCTTGGCGCTTCCCGACAAGGATAAAGCCGGGCACTTCTGCGACGTCGGCCAGTCCGGCAGCACCTGGTTTCTCGCCGGGCTCCTGACCTTCGGCACCACCCCGGGACCCATGCGGCGCGCCTGCATCGTGCCTGCCGGCCGGCGCCTGTTCTTTCCGCTGGTCACGCTCATGCGCGTTGTGCAAGGCGATATCACCTGCGCCAAAGCGCAGGCTCAGGTCTCCGGAGGTATCGACAAGGCCGACAAGATGGTCGCGACCCTCGACGGGGCTGATCTCTTGACGTCGACTCCCGCCCGCTGGGGCAGCAGTGCGACGTGCGTTGCCTTAAACCTACCTGCCGATGGTCCATCCTCGAAGCTGACGGCGGCGGTTGACGGATACTGGCTCTCGATAGGTCCGCTGCCTTCAGGGCATCATACGCTCGTCTATGGCGCCTCGCTTCCAGCCAATCATGACCAAAACGATATTGCCCAGTCGACCACCTACGAGCTTGAGGTGCAGTAGCCGCAGGATCGCTCAGCACGTGGCACCCAGGCTCAGCTGGCGACGTCACCGCTTCGGTCGACTTCGCTTCGCGGCCGATGAGGCAGCGCGAGCATGATGCCGTTCCACACGGAATAGGGGAGCGGCGGAAGGAAGCTCGACCACGACATGCTCGGGAGCGCCGGCGCGACAACGAAGAAAAGCAGCACGAGCAGGCCGGATTGGCCTGCGTCGTGAAGGCGGCGCACGCAGACGGCGAGGCTGCCGATCAGGACGACGACGATCCCAACCAGGCCGACACCCAAACCAATCCAGGCGAGCGGGGCGGGCAGACGAAGCGACGCGAGGAAGGCTGGCACGTCGTTCGCGGGAAGCGGCGAGCCGAGGCTGGCAAGGCCGACGCAAAGCAGGGCTCCGGCCAGGTAGGTGATGCCCAAGAGCGCGAGTGTGGTGATGGCGAAGGTGGATCGATCGGCGCGGCCTCGGAAGGAGAACACGTTGCGCATCACCACCAGTGTCATGTCTCCGGGCTTATCCAGGTCGGCAGAGCGCTCGACTCTTACTTGAAAACCGTCGATCGTCGCTTGGTAGGCACCTGCTTGCCGGCCGCGACCCCGGTGACAATCAAGCTTCGGCGTTCACTCCGGTCCATAGGCATTCGGACCAGCTGTTCCGGGGATTGTCGCAAGCAACAGCCACCAAATTAGGAACGCGATCGACGGGAACGGGTCGACGTCGGGCAGGGGCAGCGCCGGAAACGCCAGTCGAGCGAGCACTAGCCAGCCCGTAACGTTCATGTCGTGCAGGCGCCGGACCTCGAACGAGAGCAGGATCACCGCGAGTGCGACGAGGGCGATGCCGTCGACGATCAGCAGAGGGAGCGCGAGGGAGGCTGGCACCCACTGAAGCAAGGCGGGGATAACGCGGGAGGGCAGGGCCGCGCCCAAATCACGTGCACACAGGACCGCGAGATCGATCATCAAAGGCATCACGGCACCGATGCCAAGTGCGATCACAGCAAACGGCAGGCGCGCGACCCGACCTTCGAAGTCGATAGCTGCCGGCCACGCGTGGCTTGCGTCACTCATTCGCGGGCCAAGCCGCTCATGTCGCTTTCGCCGGTCGTGTCCTCCGGAACGGTCTGTACGGCGCCCGGCGTGAACATGTGCTTGAAGGTTTCGTACCCCGTATTCAGCTGGCCCGTGAAGCCCTCGCCGAACCACTTGCCGGCCAGGCCGCCGAGATCGCCCGCCTTCTTGTTGTCGCCGGTCAACGAAAGGGTCAGCCACTTACCGGCGACGCTGAAGATGTCGCCGACCTTGTTCGGGCGAAGCGGTCCGGTATTCGGATCGTAGTACATGGGATGTGCGTCGTTCGGGTCAGGCTGGAAGAAGCCGCCGGTGTCCTTCGGCGTGCCGTCGCCCGGCACCACCATCGGATCCGATACGACCTTCCCGGCCTTGAACGCGACCTCGGCGGCGGCGGCGATCGTCACCGAGAACTTGTCCATCGTAATCGTGCTGTCGCCGGCCTTGATCTGGATCTTGCCGGACTTGTCGAGCGTGATCGAGGCGTCGCCCGCCGTCAGGACGATCGTGTCGTCGGCCGTGATGTTGATCGTCTTCGCCGCCAGGCTCATCGCGTTCTTCGACGCGAGCTCGACCTTGTCGCCCGCGTCGAAATGGACGAGATGCAGGGCGCTTCCGGCGATTTGGTCGCCAGCGGCGAAAATGATCTTCTGGCCAGCGGCATCGACGATGTCATACTTCGAATTGAGCGACCAGCTGCCGCCTGTCTTGACGATGGCGTCGGAGCCCACGCTTAGATTCCAGGCCGAGCCCGTCTTGATCGCGTAGGTCGAGCCCACATGCGTCACCTTGCTGGTGCCGACCTGCTCGACGCGCGCACAGCCGTGATGCTCGGTCTTCAAGGTTCCGGTGATGTGGTTGTGCATGCCGGGCAGGTTGAAGAGCGTTCCTGCGGCTTGGCCGAAAAGCCCACCAGCGGCGGCCAAAGCGGTGCCGGCATCGGGACGGGGGCTTGAGCCGCTCCACACATTCTGCTGGGCCTGTTGTCCCGTCTGTCCGAGCAGCCCGATCAACGAGTCGGCCAGCGGCGGGATCATCGACTCGGAATGTCCCGAAAGGAGCGACGCGAGCTCCGCCACCATCCTGCCGGCCTGGGCGGAGCCGAGCGCACCCGAGTCTTCGGGATTGGCCGATGCTCCGGCCGCCGCGGTCGCGAGAGCCTGCCCGAGAAGGCTCGATGTTATCGGAGACATGGTCGCGAACGGCGCCATCAGACCTGCCACGCCGCCGCCCGTCGCACCGACCGCGATGTTGTACGAGCTACCCACTTCCCAGGTCAGATTCTGCCCGACGGTCAGCGCCTGGTTTCGACCGACGACACTCGAATGGTCGTTGCCGACGCTCATCGTCTGGTTGTTCTCGATGCGCGTCGTGTGATCCTTCTGCGCGTGGAAGAACATGTTCTCCGCGCCGGTCGCATCCTCGAAGGTCATCTCGTTGAAGCCGGTCGACTTGTAGGAGTTCGACCGGAACGTCATCCGCGTCTTGTTGTCGGGCAGCGGGTAGGGCGTCGGGTTGGTGGGATCGGGCACCAGGGCGGTGACGAACGGCCGGTCGGGGTCGCCGTCCTGGTAGGAGACTAAAGCTTCCATGCCGACGCGCGGGATCACCTGGTGACCCCAGGTCGTGCCGGCCCACGGCTGGCCGACGCGTATCCAGCAGGTGTCCGAGCCGTCCTTCGCGGCGCGCCGATCCCACGGGAACCATACTTTGATGCGGCCCCACTGGTCGCAGAAGATCTCCTCGCCCTCGGGGCCGGCGATCATCGCGATCTGCGTGCCGACGACCGAGGGTCGCGGGATCGTGCGATGCGGCGTCGCGGGCGTCGTCGCCGGCATCACCGCAAAGGTGTTCGCGTAGGTCGGCTGGCCGCCGTTCGTCTCGTAGGTCCTGTTCGTCGCCTCGTGGCGGATCGCGGTCACCACCTGTTGCGCGAAGACATTCGAGGGCTTCGCGACATCGTGCGGCGTGAAGCGCCGTCCCGGCGCCAGCGTGCGGACGGTCGAGGCCGCATCGACCGTCTCGAAGCCCGTCTCCGTCGCCTGGATCCGGTACTTCATCGCTTGCTCGGCGCTCCACGAATCGTCGAAGCGGCCGGGGTACTCGTAAAGCTCGTTGGTGTGGGAGCCGGGCACGATGTTGAGGTTGGCCTGCTCGCCGTGCGGCGCCTGCATCGCGAGAAAATTCCAGTCGCGGCCGGCGCGCTTGCCCGGCGTGTAGGCGTAGCGGACATTCCAGCGGTTGATGTGGTCCTGCGCCGCCGAGCCCTCGGTGAACCGCACCTCCGGCTCGCTCGAGTCGCGGTAGCCGGACTGGTGATCGGCGACGATCATCGTGTGGCGGCCCTGGTCGTGCTCGAACCAGTAGAACAGGCCCATCTGCTGCATGCGCCGCAGCATGTAGGCAAGGTCGGTCTCGTTCCACTGCACGGAATAGTCGAGCGGCGTCTGCGTCTGGGTCACGCGCAGCTCGAGGTCGGTTATGCCGTGCTCGCCAAGCAGGGTTTCGACGATCTGCGGCGCGGTGGTGCCGCGGAAGATGCGGCAATCCGAGGTCTGCAACAGCCGCCAGACGGTCGGCCGCACGGTGAGCAGGTAGGAGCGCGTGCCGCGCGTCGTCAGCGAGCCCTGGTGAAGGTCGGTGACAAAACCATTCCACCAGCGCGTGCCGCCGTCCTTCAGCTTGAGCGAAAAGTCGACCGAGGAACCAATGAGGTCGCCGGCGCGAAGGTCGTCGCGCTGCGACTTGACCTCGGCCGTGATCGTGAAGAGGTCGTTGATGGCCTCGTCGACCGTCAGCTGCTCGAGAAGCAGCGCGTCTTCGCCGAGCACGCTGGAGATGGCCATCATCCGGCCGGCCTGCGTGTACGGCACGTGGATGTTCAAGGCTGCCTCGTCCGCAGTCGACGTCGATTACGGCGAGACTATCGCGCGCCGGTAACGGGCTTATGACGAGGATACAATCTGCACGAGACGAGATGCCGTCGGCGCTACCGATGTGCCCGGGCTCTGTCAGGCCGTAAGCGCGGCCTGCGGATGCTTTTCGACCAGCGCCATGCGCAACTTCTCCATGGCGCGGCTCTCGATCTGGCGCACGCGCTCCTTGGAGATGCCGAGGCGAACGCCAAGCTCCTCGAGCGTCATCGCCTCTTCGGACAGACGGCGCTCACGAAGAATGTTGTACTCGCGCTCGGAGAGGCGTGTCAGCGCGTCCTTGAGCCAACCGAGGCGGCGATCGGTGTCGATCGCGCTGCCCACCGTCTCGTCCGGGAGCGGCTGCTTGTCGACGAGAAACTCGATTCGCTCGGAGGGTGCGCTCGTGTTGTCGGCATCGGCCACCGGCGCGTTGAGCGAGACGTCCGGGCCTGACAGCCGTGTGTCCATCATCTCGACATCGGCCGAGTTGACGCCGAGCGCCTTTGCGATTTCGCCATACAGCACGACGTTGCCGCGCGGCTCGCCGCCGCCCATCGAGAGCTTGGCGCGCAACCGCCGCAGGTTGAAAAACAGCGCCTTCTGTGCCGAGCTGGTGCCGCCGCGCACGATCGACCAGTTACGCAGGATGTAGTCCTGGATCGACGCGCGGATCCACCACGTCGCATAGGTCGAGAAGCGGACCTCTCGGGATCGAAGCGGGCTGCGGCCTCAAGGAGGCCGACGTGCCCTTCCTGGATCAGGTCGGCGACCGGAAGCCCGTAGTGACGGAAACGAACGGCGATCGCGATGACGAGGCGCATGTGCGCTTCGGCAAGCTCGTGCAGCGCATCCTCGTCCTGATTGTCGCGCCAGCGAACGGCAAGCTCGTGCTCGTTGTCGCGCTCCAGGAAAGGAGCGGCCATTGCGGTCTTCACGAGTTGTTGCCCGACGCCGATCAGCTGGCCCATGAAGTCTCCCGCCTCCCCCTCGCGAGCGGATCCACCGTGACGCGCCCGCGACCACACGAGAACCAACCTCGGGGCAGGTCGGTTCCCGCGTCCAAGCGTAAGGCTATTCGGTCACAAGCTTGTAACGCTCGCCGGGCTTCAGCATGCCGTCGGCCTCGAGGCCGTTCAAAAGCTCGAAGGTCTCGAGCGGCTTGTCCGGGACCACCATCTTCTGCGAGAGCGTGCCGGCATCGTCGCCCGCCTTGGCGATCGCGAGCGCGATACGCAGCGGCTTCACCTTGCCGGCCTCGTCCGCGTTGATCTTGCGGAACGTGTCGATGGCGGCGCGGTAGGCGGTCTCATGCGCGGTATCGAGACCGTGGGTAGCGAAGATCAGGCGATACACCTCGTCGTCGTTGAAGCGGACGACGGCCAGCCGGAAGTTCCATTCCCCGGCGCGGGCCGTCGCGGTGACCGCCGGCATGCCGTTCACCGTGATCTTCTCTATCGAGCTTTCGAGCAGGCCGTCGATCCAGCCCGAGCGCACGTAGGCGTCGAGCGCGGTCGTCTCCGGCACCGCGACGCTGTCGAGCCGCATCGCCTCGATGCCGCCGGCCTTCACGCCGAGCACCGCCTGCGACGAGTTCTCGAGCACGAAGCCTTCGGGCGCGGTGATCGTGAAGCCGAGCTTCGGCTGCGTGAAGGTGCGGCCTCGGATCGTGCCTTCGGCGGGGTCGTCGCCGAACATGATGCCGTCGATCGCCTGCAGGTAGGCCTCGCGGTCGCGCGTCCCGAGGTCGGGGGCGCCGATCTCGCGCGCCACCTTGATCGCCGCGGCGATGCGGTCGGGCGTCGAGGGATGCGTGGCCAGGATGTCGGGCTTGGCGGCCGACGAGTTCTGGCCGATCAGCGAGGCGCGCAGCGCGGTCGAGCGGGAGAGCGCCTGCAGGAAGCGGCTGGCGCCGTAGGCGTCGTAGCCGGCGGCCGCGATGGTCTTGATGCCGATCTGGTCGGCTTCGAGCTCCTGCTGGCGCGAGAAGCCGGCGATCGACAGCTTCGCCGAGGCCGCGACCTCGGCGCCGCGCTGCTTGGTCTGCACCAGCTCGGCGACCTTGGAGATCACGGCGGCGCGCTTTTCCTCTTCCTCGCGACGGATCGCGTGACGGGCGGTGACGTGGGCGATCTCGTGGGCCATGACGGCGGCGACCTCCGAGCCGTCGTTGGCGAGGGCGAGCAGTCCGCGCGTCACGAAGAGATCGCCCGACGGCAGCGCGAAGGCGTTGACGATCGGCGAGTTGAGGATCGTGACGTGGTAGGTCTTGCCGGCGAGGTTGCCGGTCGCCGCGAACTTCTGCACGACGCCGTCGAGGTACTTCTCGACCGCGGGGTCCTTGTACTCGCCGCCGAACAGGGCGACCATCCGCTTGTGCTCGGCCGAGGACGTCGACTCGGTGATGACCTTGGGGGCCGCCGGCGCCTCGATCGGCGCGACGGGCACGACGC
Organism: Beijerinckiaceae bacterium RH AL1; assembly: GCA_901457705.2. NCBI lineage: Bacteria > Pseudomonadati > Pseudomonadota > Alphaproteobacteria > Hyphomicrobiales > Beijerinckiaceae > Beijerinckiaceae bacterium RH AL1. The sequence continues at coordinate 2,851,421 of LR590083.2, read as the reverse complement.
CCTGGTTGTCCATCGTCGCACAGGCGGCCAGCAGCAGGGCCGGCACCAGAGCGGCGAGCGATGCGGCGCTTCGGAAGCGCCCGAGGGTTTGACCGCGAGCCATGCGCAGGTCAGTTCGCCGGAACCGGAGCAGTGGTCTCCGGCAGGATCTCGATCTCGTCGGGGCCGGCCAGCTCGATGCGCGGGCCGAAGCGGCGATCGAGCAGACCGCGCAGCCGCAGCGTCCTGCCGACCATGGCCTTCACATCGACCCCCTGCGCGACGAACACCTTCATCACACGCGGCGCGATCGTCGCATCGAGGAGACGTCCGTCCGTCGAGGCGCCGGCGCCTTCGAGGCGCAGAGTCGTGCGGTAGGTTCCCGGCTCGACATCCCGCAGCTTCGCCTCGACGACGACATCGCTGCCGGCGCGCGCCGCAAAGGCCTTGGCGTCGTCGGCGGCCAGAACGGCGTAGGCAGGGTCGGACCACAGGCCGAGCCGGGCTTGCCGCGCCTTGTCCTCGGCCGCGAGGAGGGCGGCGCGACAGGCGCTAGCGGCCGGCTCCGGCCGGTAGCGCGCGAGGCCCGCGGCGAGCGCCACCCCGGCAAGGCCGCCGACGGGGCCGTCCGAGAGGCTGGCGAAGGCCGCAAGTCGACCCCAGCGGTCGGGCTTCGGCGACAACACGGTCACGGCGAGCGGGCGGCGATCGAGGAGCGCGGCGAGTGCCGCGATGCTTCGTGCCTCGCGATCGGGCGTCGTGGGCGTGGTGGCAGCGGCCTCGATCCCCGCGAGGCGGAGAAGCCGTCCGTCGGCGAGCCTCAGCTCGAGCCTTGGGCCGACTGAGGCCAGCGTTGCCGACGTGGTCGCCGCGGTTGGGCACGACTGCGCGCGCGCAGCCGGAGCGGCGGCACAGCAGAGAGCGACGAGCGCGGCACGAGCGACAACCGCGAAACCGTGCATTGGACCTCCCCACGTCGGGTCGGGGTCTTAACGCAGCTTTGAAGCGTCGCCTACGATCTTCTCTTCACCCTTGATTTCAGGCGCGTTACGGTCGCGGCTTCCTCTCCGAGAACCAAGGACGAAACTTTCTGATGTTCTTCCAAGCCCTTACCGACGCGCCCACGTTACGCGAAGGCGTGACGCTCAATTTCATGGCCGTGCCGCAGGAGGAGGGCGAGACCCCGGCGAAGATCGCGGCCGGCGATCACGTGACGTTGCGCTTCGGCCACTGCTGCCCGCTGATCCGGGAGGGCCGGATCACGCAGGCGAGCTGCGAGGCGGCGACCCTGTCGTTCGAAGGCTCCGTCTGGGCGCTCGTGCCGCGCACGTCCGGGGTTGAGATCCCCGGCATCGTCAGCGAGGACTGGGTCATCACCCACCGCACCGCCTAGCGCGCGGCGAGACGCTTCCAGCGCGCCTCGATCCGGGCGCTGATCCGGCTGACCTTGGCCTGCATGGCGGCCCAGAAGGCCTTGCCGGATCGCGCCTTGCCGCGGCCCGGCACGACGGCGGTGGCCCTTCCTGTTTCGGCAGGGTCGAGCTTTGCCGCGACCAGGTCGGCCGGCGTGATCTGCGCGGCGAGCGGCGAGCCGACCGCGACGAGATGCGCGCGGGCCCGGGCGCAATAGGAGACGGAGAGCGCGCTCATCATCTCCTCGCCGGTGCCGGCCCGATACTTCATGAGCGTGCGGCAGACGTCGCCCTTCGTCAGATGCCAGGCCTGGCCGAGGTAGGTCGCGCCGTAGTGGATGTTGGTCGCGGGCTCCGCGAGCTGGCCGGGCAGGCCCTTGAAGCCAAGCATCGCCGCCGTCTCCGGGCGGACCTGCATGAGGCCGATCTCGCCGACGCCGCCGAGCGCGCTGGGATCGTAGCCGCTCTCGATGCTCATCACCGCATCGACCAGGGCGTCAGGGAGCCCGGCCTTGGCCGCCTCGTCGAGCACGAGCTTGCGATATGGCGTCGCGCGGGCATCGGCGCGGGTTGGCGCCGCCACAGACGGAACGATGCCGCGCGACGCGACGGCTGACGGGTTCGCCGACGCCGGCGAGGTCAGAAGCGCGACGAGCAAAACGCCGGCCAGGCGAAACGTGACGGTTTCGAACATCCAGCTGATGTCTCAGCCCGTGGCGTCGGCGAGGCCGGTGGCGACGGGCGAGCGGATGCCCGCGTCGTCCCCGCCGATGGGGACGGCGATGTCGTTCGCGAGATCGAACTTGCCCATCGGCAGCAGCGTCGGCGATTGCGGCGGCGACGAGTACCAGCAGCCGGAGCGGCCGACCTCGCGCCCAACCTCGAACAGCTCGCGCGCATGCGCACGGTCGAAGAGCCGGCGCGGCCGCGCGGTGAAGCTCGGCGGGATGGCGTTGAAGAGGAAGCGGCTGTGGTTGCGCTTCGCCGTCATCGCAAGCGTCAGCAGGTTGTCGATGACCTGGTACTTCACCAGCGTCTGCACGGCGCGCGTGGCGATCGGCAGGAGCTTCGCGTCGATCGCGTTGTACTCGGGCCCGAGCTTGCCGTTCTGGATGACGTAGAGCGTGCGCTGGCGCCGCGTCTTGAAGACCATGTCCTCGATCTTCAGGACTTCGGTCTCGGGCGGGATGAACACGAGTTCCGCGGTGACGCCGCCGTCGACGTGCATCTCGTCGTAGTGCCTGCCGTCGGGCCCGACGACGTCGATGTGGACCGGCGGGAACAGGCCCGGCAGCGCCGACGAGGCGCGCAGCACCTTCACGAAGAGGTCGCGGCGGTCCGGCCGGTTGGAGGCGGCGATCTGCGACATCGACCAGATCACCTGGCGCTGCGCATCGAGGTTCGTCGTCAGCACCAGCAGGCGGCGTCCCTTCAGATGCTCCTCGGCGATCTGGTCGAGGAAGACGTCGGTGACGTAGTGGCGGATCAGCTTGTCGAGGCGCGTCGTGTCGTTGAGCGCATCGGAGAAGAAGCCGCGCACGCCGCGGCTCTTGTAGAGATGGCCGGCGCCGTACTCGGTGTAGATCTGCTCGAGGCACATGTCGCGATTGATGAAGGCGAACGGCGCCGCGAGCGCGCCGGCGCTGACGCCCGTCACGGTCTCGAAGCAGGGCCTGTCGCCACGCTCGCCCCAGCCCGTCAGCACGCCGGCCGCGAAGGCGCCCTTGTCGCCGCCGCCCGAGATGGCGAGAAAATTCGCCTCCACGCGGCCGCGCGGGGCGACGCCGGCCTCGGCCGCCGCGAGAACCTGCTGGTTCTTCTTGATCAGCAGCTCCTCGAACGTCGGCGTGTAGATGTCGCCCCAGGCCCGGGCGCGCTCGTAGCCTGGAATGACCGCCGTCTCGATCATCGACTCGGGCAGCGCCGAGGCGCGCGGCGTCGCCTCGGTGTTCCTGTGCTCGCGCGCGCCGTGCGCGAAGCGCCGGGCGAGGCGTTGCAGGAAGGGATCGTTGCGCCGCGCCTCGACCTCGGCGCGGATCTGCCACCCCTCCACCTTTCGCGGCATCTCGTTCACGGGTGCGTCCTCCGTCCTCCACACAACGCCCAAGCCTGAGTGGCATAAGCCTGCGTGCCGTGTCTTAAGATGGTGTCGTCAGTCGGTTGCGACCATCACGTCGGACGCCTTGATGAGCGCCGTGGCCTTTTTCCCGGGCTCGAGGCCGAGATCGGCAACGGCCTCGTTGGTGATCGAGGCGAAGATATGCGTGCCGCCGACGTCGATGACGACATGCGAGGTGGTCGCGCCCTTGTGCACCTCGACAATCGTGCCGGCGAGCTGGTTGCGAGCCGAGATCTTCATGGAAAATTGCCTCTCGTAGAGCCGCCCTTTGCAGCCGGGTCGGCTTTAGCAGATCGGCGCTTCGCTCAAAACCGCAGCGCGAGGTCGCGGACATGCTCGGCGATGGCGAGCGCGGCGGTCAGGCCGGGAGACTCGATGCCGAAGAGATTCACCAGGCCCGCGACGCCATGGTCCGCCTCGCCCTCGATGACGAAGTCGCGCGACGGCTCGCCCTTCGCCGTGATCTTCGGCCGGATGCCGGCGCCAGCCGGCACGAGAGCGTCGTCGGGCAGCGCCGGCCAGTAGCGGCGGATGTCGGCCGCGAAGGCGTCCGCGCGTGCGGCATCGACGGAGTAATCGAGCTCTGCGATCCATTCGACGTCGGGACCGAACAGGACGCGACCGTCGAGCATGGCGGTAAGGTGGATGCCGAGGCCGCCTTGCCCCGGCAGGGGATAGATCAGCCGCGTGAAGGGGCTGGGCCCGCGCAGGGCGAAGTAGCTGCCTTTGGCGAAGGCGGCCTTCGGCACGCGCTTCGGCGGCATGCCCTCGACCGCCGCTGCCAGGGCCGGCGCGCCATGGCCGGCGGCATTGACGAGCACGCTGCAGCCGAGCCGCATCGGCGCGGCGCCGCCGACGTCGAGCACGAAGCCTTGCTTGGTGCGGAAGGCGCGCTCCAGCGGCGCGCGGAAGGCGGTGACGGCGCCGAACTCTTCCGCGTCGTCCAAGAGCGCGCGTATCAGCGCCGGGGCGTCGACGACCCCTGTCGAGGGGGAGAGCAATGCACTGGTGCAGGCGAGCGCCGGCTCGAGAGCCCGCGCGTCCGCAGCGGAGAGCGGCGCAAGATCGTCGACGCCGTTCTCGCGCGCGGTGGCAGCGATGTCGGCGAGCGAGGCGTCCTCCTGTGTCGAGGTCGCGACGACGATCTTGCCCAGGCGGCGATGCGGGATGTGGTGGGTCTCGGCATAGTCGTAGAGGCGCCGGCGGCCCTCGGCGCAGAGACGCGCCTTCAGGCTGCCCGGCGGATAGTAGAGCCCGGCGTGGATGACGCCGCTGCCGCGGCCCGACGTGCCGGCGCAAAGCCCCTCGGCGGCCTCGAGCACCAGCACCGGGCGCCCGGCCATAGCGAGCGCGCGGGCGATCGCCAGCCCGACGACCCCGGCGCCGGCCACGACGCATTCGACATGGTCCATGAGAACACCGGAACCCTTCGTTCGCCTTGATATTCAGGCCCGCAAAACTGATATGGAGGCCGGTTTTCACGCTAGGTCCAATAGGGTTTCATGAACGACTTCAAGCCAGAGCAGCCGAAGCCGGCGAACTCGAACGGCTCGGCCGAGGCCACGGCGAATGCCGAGGGCACGCAGGCGAGCGCCGCTGCGTCGGCCGCGGCGAGCGCCGGCGCCGAGGCGACCGCCGGCGCCGAGCCCGATCCGTTCAAGGTGCTCGAGGCGCTGCAGGCGGAGAACGTCGAGCTCAAGGATCGCTCGCTGCGCACGCTTGCCGAGATGGAGAACCTGCGCCGGCGCACCGAGCGCGAGGTGACCGACGCCAAGGCCTACGGCGTCACCTCGTTCGCCCGCGAGATGCTGGGCTTTGCCGACAACCTGCGCCGCGCCATCGAGGCGCTCCCGGCGGAGGCGCTGGCCGCCGCCGACCCGGCGGTGAAGGGCTTCGTCGAGGGCATCACGCTGACCGAGCGCGACTTTCTCGCGCGTCTCGCGCGGTTCGGCGTGAAGCAGATGGAGCCGCTCGGCAAGAAGTTCGACCCGAACCAGCACGAGGTGCTGTTCGAGATCCCGGACGAGAGCGTGGCGACGGGCACGGTGAAGCAGGTCGTCGAGCCGGGCTACACCATCGGCGAGCGCACGCTGCGCGCCGCCAAGGTCGGCGTCGCGCGCGGCGGCCCGAAGGCCTGAGGCCCGCTCACAGGTCGAGGTGCAGGAACTGGTTGAAGTCGCTCGGCCGGTACTGCGCGAACGCGGCCCCGTTGACGAAGCCGCGCTTGCGATAGAGCGCAAGCGCCGGCTCGAAGACGGGTCCGCTCCCGGTCTCGAGGCTGAGCCGGCGCACGTCGCGCGATCGCGCCGCCGCGATGATCGTGTCGAGAATGGCCGAGCCGGCTCCCATCCGGATGAAGCTCGGATGGGTGCGCATCGACTTCACCTCCGCATCCCCGTCGCCGAGCATCTTGAGGGCTCCGACGGCGGCGACGCGCTCGCCGCGCCATGCCGTCCAGACCGTGACCTGAGGAGACGTGAGACCCGCAAGGTCGAGTGCGAACACGCTGCCGGGCGGCGACGCGCCGTGCATCCCGATGAGGTGGAACTCGAGCAGCGCCTTGACCTGCTCGGCCGCGAGATCGTCGGCACGAACCTCAAACATCGTCTTGCGGTGCTAAAAGCCGCTCGCCCGTCACCCGGCGTAGCGTGAGGTTGAAGCGGCCGCCTTCGTCCAGGAGAGTCGAGGATCCGGCGAGGATGCGGTCGACGCCGTGGAAGGCGAGGCGCGCGGCGCCGCCGAGCACGAGCGCATCGCCGGATTGCAGCTTGAGGCTTTTCGTCGGGCCGCGCCGCTCGGTGCCGCCGTAGCGGAACACGCAGGTGTCGCCGAGCGACAGCGACACGACGGGCGCGACGAAGCTCTCCTCGTCGCGGTCCTGATGCAGGCCCATCTTGGCGCTGCCGTCGTAGTAGTTGATCAGGCAGGCTTCGGGCGGCTCCGGGTAGTCGGCGAGCTTTGCCCAGGCGTCGAGCACGAGCTTCGGCAGCGGCGGCCAGGCGCGGCCCGTCGCGGGATGGATCGGGTCGTAGCGATAGCCGGTGCGATCCGAGACCCAGCCGAGGGGCCCGCAGTTGCTCATCCGCACCGAGAACGGCGTGCCGCTGCGCGGCATCGTCGGGGTGAAGAGCGGCGCGTCCGCCAGCACCTGGCGTATCTCGGCGAGCAACGCGGCCTGCCCGTCGCGATCGAGGAAGCCGGGGAGATAGCGAAGCCCCGGCGCGGCCTCGATCGCCGCGGGGCTCACTTGTCGTCGAGGCGGCCGAGCACCGATGCGAAGGCGTCCGGCAGGCCCTCGGCGGGCTCCGGCGCCTCGTAGGTCGAGGCGATGCCGCTGCGCACGCCGCCGACCGCCGGCTTTGTCGCCATCTGGTCCACCATGAGGTCGACGCGGCTGGCCGAGGCGTCGTGGGCGACGGAGACGCGATCGCCGGCCGCCACGGCCTCGATCGCCTTGATGAGCTCGGACATGCGCATGCCCTTGGTCAGCACCGGGCAGGGCGGCGGGTCCGGCAGGTCGGTCATGCCCGTGAGAATCGCCACGCGCGCGTTCGGCATGATCCCGAGAATGTGCCGGGCGAGGTCGCCGCCGGTCATGCCGGGCATCGTGTAGTCGATCAGGATGAGGTCGAAGGCATCGTTGTCGTGCAAAAGCTCGATCGCCGCTTCGGGACCGACGGCGGGCGTCACGAAGTGACCGGCTTCCTCCAGCTCGTCGGCGATGACGTGCCGGATCAGCGGATCGTCGTCGACGAGAAGAATTTCGAGATGCGACATGCCTTCACCCGATCGATCTAACCCTCGGACGGCCCGCGGGACGCGCCAGATGTCATTTGACGCAGAGCTTGGCAACTGACGATCGTCTGGGATCGTTCCTTTGGCCAATCGTCTGAGGTAAGTCCCATCGACGCACGGGAGGTGGGATTGGTTGCAGCCACTATCGAGGAAATAAGGGCGATGATCGGCCGCGAGGCCGGGGTCTCGAGCTGGGTGGACGTGGATCAGGCCCGCATCGATGCCTTCGCCGCGACGACAGGCGACGACCAGTTCATCCATGTCGATCCCGAGCGCGCCGCAACGACCCCTACGGCGGGACGATCGCGCACGGCCTGCTTACGCTCTCGCTCGTGCCGGCGATGGCCTACGAGGCGCTGCCGAGCCCGCAGCCAGTGCGCATGGCGGTCAACTACGGCTACAACCGCATCCGCTTCACCGCGCCCGTGCGCGCCGGCAAGCGGATCAGGTCGCACTTCAAGATCGTCGACATCCGCGAGGTCCAGCCGGGGCGCTGGGACCGCATCACCGAGGTGACGGTCGAGATCGAGGGCGAGACGCGCCCGGCGCTCGTCGCCGAGATGATCAGCGTGATCTACGTCTAGACCTGCTCTAGACCTTCTTGGTCGTCCCGATGCGCAGCGTGTCCTGCGCATTCGACTTGAGAAGCCCCTCGACCTTGCTCGCCATGGCCGCGAGCAGCCAGGGCAGGTGCACCTCGACGCGGATATCGGCGGCCTTGACCTCGATCTCCGCCGTCGCCCGCTGGCCGAGCGCGCTGACGTCGAGATGCGCGGTATCGCCGACCCAGGCGATGTCGGCCTTGCCGACCTTGTCGACGTACTCGCGCTTCAGAAGATCGAAGCGCTCGCCGATGCGCCGCTTCGCCTCGGCGATGCCGAGCTCGTGCGGGAAGCTCATGGTGATCGATCGCGACATGAATGCCCTCCGACCCCCTAGGTAGGCGCGCGAAGCCGGGGGAGGAAGGGCGGTGCCGATCGGTCGTGGTCTAAGAGACACCGGTCGCCGCCAGACGGCAGCTCATAGCGGGCCGGGCTAGATGTCCTTGAACGCGAAGGGCGAGATGCCGCGCATGGCGTCGTCAACGTCGAGCGGCCGCAGGGCAGGCGGCGCCGCGCGCTGCGGGCAGGCCGGCCTCTCGCAAAGCCGGCAGGCGACGCCGATGGGCGTCACGTCGGGCGAGGCGAGATCGAGCCGCCGCGCGTAGACGAGGCGCGGCGCGTACTTGATCTCGCAGCCGAGCGCCAGCGCGAAGCGGGGCGCGATGGCGCCGTGCGGATTGGTGGCGCGGCGCACCGTGCGGGCGATCGAGAACCATTGTGCGCCGTCCGGCAGCTCGACGACCTGGGTGAGGATGCGGCCGGGCTCGGCGAAGGTCGCGTGGACGTTCCACAGGCCGCAGGTGCCGCCGGCCTGCGCGAAGGGGAAGCGGCCGGCCGAGAAGCGCTTCGACACGTTGCCGGCGATGTCGACGCGCATCAGGAAGAACGGCACGCCGCGCGCCGTCGGCCGCCCCAGCGTCGTCAGCCGGTGCGCGACCTGCTCGAACGAGGCGCCGAAGCGCGCGGCCAGCACCTCGAGGTCGTGGCCCGTTGCCTCCGCCGCGGCGTGGAAGCGGGCGTAGGGCATCATCACCGCGCCGGCGAAGTAGTTGAGCAGCGTGACGCGCAGCAGCCGGCGCGCAACGACATCCTTCGGCTCGAGCCTGGCGCAGACGGCGTTGATGAGCTGGCCGTGCTCGGAGATGCCGAGCTGGTAGGCGACCTGGAACGTGCGGCCCGGCGCATCCATGGTCTCGGAGATGAGCAGCTGTCGCCGGTGCAGGTCGTACCAGCGCAGCCGCTGGCCCATCACGTCGACCGGCAGGACGCGGACGCGAATGCCGTGGCGGGCGCGCAGCCGCTCCGCCATGGTGTGGAACGGCTCGGGGCCTTCGAGCGCAAGGTCCGACGCGAAGGTCTCGGCGAGGTCGTCGATCTCGCGAAAATGGTTGCGCTGCTCCTGCAGGATCGCGCGGACGCGCTCGATCGGCGAGTCGCCGGCGACGCTTTCGGTGCGGTCGGGGTCGGCGTCGACGAGCACGCGCGCTTCTCCCGCCTCGCGCGCCGCTGTGTAGGCGCGGTAGAGCCGCTGCATCGCGGCGATGACGGAGGGCGCGTACTCGGCGGCGTCGATCAGCTCCGTGCGGGCGACCGGCGTGTCGCGGAACAGTGGATCGGCCAGCACCTGCTCGAGGCTCTGGACCGCGGGACCGGCGCGATCCTCCATGAAGTCGCGGGGGTCGACGCCGTACACGTCGGTGAGGCGCGCCAGCACGGGCAGCGTGATGGGGCGCTGGTTGCGCTCCATCAGGTTCAGGTAGGAGGCCGAGACGGCAAGCTCCTCCGCCATGCGCGCCTGGGTGAGGCCGCGCTCGCGGCGCAGCCGCTTCAGGCGGGGGCCGGCAAGGATCTTGCGGCCGGAAAGGTCTGCGACATCGCTCACGGCCGAACTTGTAAATTAGTTCACATCTTTACACAAGAGTTGCGTAAATCTTACACAACATGACGCGATTGCGACCACCGCTTTCTTGCCTTTTGCAGCCCGATGATCGAACTATGGGCTCTAGTCGCGGGCCTCACGAGGCCGCTGTCAACACCTGTTAAGAAATGTCCGGTCGCCGCTCCGAGCGCTGCGCCGCCGACCGGGCACCGAGGAGAGCCAACGTGCCATACCAAGACGAGATTTCGAAGGTCGAGCAACTCATCAAGACGCACAACGGCACCTGGGCCGGCATCGATCCCGAGTCGGTGATCCGCATGCGGCTGCAGAACCGCTTCAAGACCGGCCTCGACATCGCGCGCTACACCGCGAAGATCATGCGCGAGGACATGGCCGCCTACGACGCCGATCCGTCGAAGTACACGCAGTCGCTCGGCTGCTGGCACGGCTTCATCGCCCAGCAGAAGATGATCTCGATCAAGAAGCACTTCGGCTCGACGAAGGGCCGGTACATCTATCTCTCGGGCTGGATGGTCGCGGCGCTGCGCTCCGAGTTCGGCCCGCTGCCGGACCAGTCGATGCACGAGAAGACCTCGGTGCCGGCGCTGATCGAGGAGATCTACACCTTCCTCCGCCAGGCCGATGCGCGCGAGCTCGGCAACATGTTCCGTGAGGTCGACGCGGCCCGCAAGGCCGGCGACAAGGCCAAGGCCGACAAGATCCTCGCCGAGATCGACAACCACGAGACGCACGTCGTGCCGATCATCGCCGACATCGACGCGGGCTTCGGCAACGCCGAGGCGACCTACCTGCTCGCCAAGAAGATGATCGAAGCCGGCGCCTGCGCGCTGCAGATCGAGAACCAGGTTTCGGACGAGAAGCAGTGCGGCCACCAGGACGGCAAGGTCACGGTGCCCCACGTCGACTTCATCGCCAAGGTCCAGGCCTGCCGCTACGCGTTCCTCGAGCTCGGCGTCGAGGACGGCATCATCGTCACGCGCACCGACTCGCTCGGCGCCGGCCTGACGAAGCAGATCGCCTACTCGCGCGAGCCCGGCGACATCGGCGACCAGTACAACTCGTTCCTCGATTGCGACGAGATCAACCCCGACCAGGTCGGCAACGGCGACGTCGTGATCACCCGCAACGGCAAGCTGCTGCGTCCGAAGCGTTTGGCCTCGAACCTCTTCCAATTCCGCAAGGGGACCGGCGAGGACCGCTGCGTGCTCGACTCGATCACCTCGCTGCAGAACGGCGCCGACCTCCTGTGGATCGAGACCGAGAAGCCGCACGTCCAGCAGATCAAGGGCATGGTCGACCGCATCCGCGAGGTCATCCCGAACGCCAAGCTCGTCTACAACAACTCGCCCTCCTTCAACTGGACGCTGAACTTCCGCCAGCAGGTCTTCGACAAGTGGAAGGACGAGGGCAAGGACGTCTCGAAGTACGACCGCGCCAAGCTGATGAGCGTCGACTACGACGAGACTGAGCTCGGCCAGGAGGCCGACAAGTGGATCGCCCGCTTCCAGGCGGACGGCTCGGCGCATGCCGGCATCTTCCACCACCTGATCACGCTGCCGACCTACCACACGGCGGCGCTGTCGACCGACTCGCTGGCCAAGGACTACTTCAGCCCCGAGGGCATGCTCGGCTACGTCCGCGACGTGCAGCGCCAGGAGATCCGCCGCGGCATCGCCTGCGTGAAGCACCAGAACATGGCCGGCTCCGACATCGGCGACGACCACAAGGAGTACTTCGCCGGCGAGGCCGCGCTGAAGGCGGCCGGTGAGGACAACACGATGCATCAGTTCTCCCACGCCGCCGAGTAAGCGGCCCGGAGCCCTAGAAACAAAAGCCCCGGTGCGATGCACCGGGGCTTTTTTGCGTCTCCAGAACTTGATGCGCCGGCTCAGAACTCGACGGCGCTGTGGTGCCGGCGATGGTGGTGATGCTTCACCGGCGGCACGGCCGGCGCCGCCTCCGCCGGGCCGGCCGCCGGAGCGGGCTCTGCCACGGAGCGGCCCTCGGCAACCGGCGTGTCGGGCCGCGGCGCGAGACCGGCCGTCGCGACGGGATGCGGCGCCTCGCCCGTCGGGCCGGCGGCGGTGACGACGTGGCAGTCGGCGCCGCACTCGTTGCGCGATCCTATCAGCGTCGAGGCGAGCATGCCGCTGCCGAGCACCAGCGCCGCGGCGACGAACACGAAGCTGGGGAGGCCGCGTCTCGGCTGCGGCCGCCCGTCATCGTAGGGTGCGGAGAGGATATCCTCGATCTCGCGCCACTCGTTGCGCGGCTCGAGCGGAGCAGGCGGGCTCCAGAAGGGCCCCGCCGAGGCGTGCGGCAATCTCAGCTTCGACGGCGACGACATGGCCATGACGCAGCACTCCGACGAGCCGTCAGCACACGGGATAACCCGAGGTCTGTCAATGACATTGCGCCAGCCGCGGGCGCACGACTTTCGTCGCAGCGCGCTCTACTCAGGCCATAGCCCGCGCTGGCGTCACGCCTGCCCGGGCCAGACCGCCACGCCGATCAGCAGCGGATGCAGGAAGCGGCCGAAGACGAACCACACGGCCGTCCCGACCACCACGGCGACGATGTCGCGTGTCCATCCGGGCGGCGCTGGCTTCGGCAGCTTGCGCACGGGCTCGTCGGTCCGGCGCTTGAGGCTGATGCGATCGACGACCGCCCAGGCGAGGAAGCTGCCGAAGAGGAGGATGGAGCCGAGGTCGCCGTTGGCGATGAGGTGCGCCGTCGCCCAGATCTTGATGGCGACGAGCATCGGGTGCTTCAGCGCGGCCTGCAAGTGGCTAGGGCGCGGGCCCATCGCCGCCAGGCTGATGAACGCGAAAAGGTTCAAAAGGACCGCGAGGTGGCGCGTCCAGGTGGGCGGGCTCCAGACCGGGATCATCCCGTCCGCGCGATAGACGTGATAGCCGTAGACGAGCAGCACGAAGCCGATCGCCGTCAGGATGCTGTAGCCGCCCTTGTAGGGTCCCTCGCCGAGGCGGGCGATGAGCGCCGCGCGGCGGCCGCGGGCCATGGTGAAGGCATGCGTGCCGATGAAGAGCACGAGACCGAGGATCAGGATCGTCATGGGTCGCATCCGCGAACGTCGCGGCGATTTGTGCGTGACCTGGCGCGAGAACTCAAGGAGCCGATGAGCCCGCGCTTTACTCGCGCGGCGCGATCATCTAGGCCTCGACTGCAAAGAACCCCGGTGCTCTGCGCCGGGGTTTTTCCGTTTGGGGATCGAGGACTTAAGGTCGAGGACATGGCGAACGTCGTGGTGGTTGGCGCCCAGTGGGGCGACGAGGGCAAGGGCAAGATCGTCGACTGGCTGTCGCGCGAGGCGGACGTCGTCGTGCGCTTCCAGGGCGGCCACAACGCCGGCCACACGCTCGTCATCGGCGACAAGGTCTTCAAGCTCGCGCTGCTGCCGTCGGGCATCGTGCGCCCCGGCAAGGTGTCGATCATCGGCAACGGCGTCGTCGTCGACCCGCATCACCTCATCGAGGAGATCGCCAAGCTCGAGGGGCAGGGCGTCGAGGTGACGCCGAAGACGCTGGCCATCGCCGAGAACGTCACGCTGATCTTGAAGCTGCATCGCGAGCTCGACGCGCATCGCGAAGCGGCGTCGTCGGCCGGCACGCAGATCGGCACGACCAAGCGCGGAATTGGGCCGGCTTACGAGGACAAGGTCGGTCGCCGCGCGATCCGCCTCTCCGACCTCGCCGAGCCCGATACGCTCGACGAGAAGATCGGCCGCCTGCTGTCGCACCACGAGCCGCTGCGCCGCGGCCTCGGCCTCGAGCCGGTCACCGCCAAGGAGATCCGCGACGAGCTGATGTGCGTCGCGCCGAAGATCCTGCCCTTTATGGCGCCGACCTTCGAGCAGCTCGAGACGCTGCGACGCGCCGGCAAGCGCATCCTCTTCGAGGGCGCGCAGGGCGCGCTGCTCGACGTCGACCACGGCACCTATCCCTTCGTGACCTCGTCGAACACGGTGGCCTCGAACGCCGCGACCGGCTCCGGCCTCGGTCCGAAGGCGATCGGCTACGTGCTCGGCATCGCCAAGGCCTACTGCACCCGGGTCGGCGGCGGCCCGTTCCCGACCGAGCTGCACAACGAGATCGGCCAGCGCATCGGCGATCGCGGTCACGAGTACGGCGTCAACACCGGGCGGCGGCGGCGCTGCGGCTGGTTCGACGCGGTGATGGTGCGCCAGACCGTGAAGACGTCGGGGATCGACGGCATCGCGCTGACCAAGCTCGACATCCTCGACGGCTTCGAGACGGTGCAGGTCTGCACCCACTACGAGCTCGACGGGCAGCGGATCGACCGGCTGCCGGCGAGCCAGGCGGCGCAGGCCAGGGTGAAGCCGATGTATGAGACGATCGAGGGCTGGTCCGGCACGACGGCGGGCGCGCGCTCCTGGGCCGAGCTGCCGGCGCAGGCCATCAAGTACGTCCGCCGCATCGAGGAGCTGATCGAGGCGCCCGTCGCGCTGCTCTCGACGAGCCCCGAACGCGAGGACACGATCCTGGTGCACGACCCCTTCCGCGACTGATTTTGTGTCTTTGCAACAAGGGCGAACGCAAACCAGCGGTGTGCCGTGTGACCCGACGCGGCGGCGGATTGACGAAATAGGCCGCGTGAGTGCAGTGAGACCCACATGGCCGAGTATTATCCGCTGCTAGCCAAGGCCGTCGGAAGCCTCCCGAATTCGACGCCGGACACGCGGCGGATCGTCTACGAGCGCGCGCGCAAGGCGCTGATCGGCCAGCTCAGGACCTATCATCCGCCGGTGCCGGACGAAGATATCGAGCGGGAGTCGCTCGAGCTCGACCGCGCAATCGAGCGGATCGAGACGGAGATCGCCGCGGCGCCGCCGGCGCCCGCACCTGCCGCGCCGCCGCCGGCGCCCGCACCTGCCGCGCCGCCGCCGGCGCCCGCACCTGCCGCGCCGCCGCCGGCGCCCGCACCTGCCGCGCCGCCGCCGGCGCCTTCGGACGCGGCGCCGAAGCCTGCCGATCCGGCGAAGGCCAAGCTCTTACGGCCGAAGCCGGCGCCCGCACCGACCGGCGCCCTCGGCCCGGCGGTGCCGCGCAAGCCGGTGCCGCCGCTGCGCCCGCGGATGCCGAAGCCGGCAACGTCCGACGAGAAGGCGCCCGCGGCCGAAAATGCGCAGCCGTCGAGCAAGGCGCCGGCCCCGCTCGTCGAGACCGGCGAGCTTTCGTCCGTGCCGAAGCCGCCGGCGACTGACGCGGTCGACGCCGACACGAAGCCCGCATCGGAGCCGAAAGCCCCGGCCATCGGGCTGAAGTTGCCCACGGCGAAGCCCGAGGTGACGGCCGCGCCGCCGCCGACCCCGCCGTCCGGGCCCGGCAGCGCCGATCCAGTTCCGCCGCGGCCGCGTCTCGAGCCGCAGCGGCCGTTCGCGCCGCAGCCCGCAGTCGCCAAGGGCCCGAAGCGGCGGATCTGGATCATCCCCGCCGGCATCGCCGTCGTCGTCGCGATGATCGCCATCCTGGCGTGGAAGATCCGCGTCAAGCCCGAGACGGTCGCCCGCAACACGCCGGCGCAGACGCAGCCCGCGCAGGACAACGGCAAGATTTCCGACCGCGTCGGCGGCGCGAAGCCCGACGACAGCGCGCAGACGACCGCGCAGCCCACGACCGAACAGCCGACGACCGAGCCGCCCGCCACGCAGCCGGCGCCGCAGGATCAGCCGGCCCAGCCCACGCCGCAGGAGCAGGCCGCGCAGCCGGACCAGGCGACGCAGCCATCCTCCGAAGCTTCGAAGGCCGCTCCGCCCCCGG
The DNA here is from genome assembly GCA_901457705.2 of Beijerinckiaceae bacterium RH AL1. Taxonomy (NCBI): domain Bacteria; kingdom Pseudomonadati; phylum Pseudomonadota; class Alphaproteobacteria; order Hyphomicrobiales; family Beijerinckiaceae; species Beijerinckiaceae bacterium RH AL1. The sequence goes on along the minus strand of LR590083.2, from coordinate 2,835,813 downwards.
CCAGCAATCCCGAGGTGCCTGTCGCCTATCGCTCGGCGCTGCTCGTCGAGGCGCCCGATCTGCCGAGCAAGGTGCAGACCTTCGCCGGCACGGTGGTGTGGAAGCTCAACAACGTAAACAACGGCCCCGGGGACGCGGTCGGCCTGTCGGTAGAGGCCGACATCGACCTGCCGGACGACAAGACGAAGGTGGCCGTCATCTTCGAGAAGAACTCGGATTCCTCGCTGCCGGCCTCGCACACGATCAAGGTGCGCTTCACGGTCGGCCCGGGCAGCTACTCGGGCGACGTGAAGCAGATCAACGTCCCGCAGATGCGGCGCGAGGGAAACACAGACGGCGAGCCGCTCGCCGGCGTGACCGTGCCCGTCGTGCAGAACTCCTTCCTCGTCGGCCTGAGCCCCGGCAACGCCGAGACGGCGAACCTCCGCCTGCTCACCGACATGCCATGGGTCGACATTCCGATCCTGCTGACCAGCGGCAAGATCGCCAAGCTCACCTTCGAGAAAGGCGCCGCCGGCCAGCGCGACTTCGCCGAGGCCGCGGCCTACTGGCAGAAGCAGTAGCGGCGACATCTTTCCTTCGTCGCCTGGACCCGCGGGTGCCGCGGCCTAGCTGGTGTGTGCGCAATTCAATGCGCCGCAACCGAGGGGGATCGTCATGTCGAGAACTGCAACGACGGGTTTGGCGCTGGCCGGCGCGCTGCTGCTGATCGGACCGGGCGCGGCGACCGCCGACGACGCGATGGGCGTGCTGACCGTCCCGGACAACTCGAAGCTCGACTGGCAGCCGGCTCCGCCGACCTTGCCGCACACCATGAGCCTCGTCGTGCTCGCGGGCGACCCGTCGAAACCCGGCCCGTTCGTGCTGCGCGTGCTGATGCCGCCGAACACGGTGATCGCCCCGCACACCCACAAGACGGCCGAGAACCTCACCGTGATCTCCGGCGACTTCTATCACGCGCACGGCGACAAGGTGGACAAGAGCCAGGGCACCGAGGTGCACACCGGCGGCTTCGTCTACCTGCCGGCGATGCACGCGCACTACCTATGGACCACGACGGAGCCGGCAGTGCTGCAGGTGACCGGCACGGGGCCGTTCGGCGTCGACTACATCAACCCGGCGGACGACCCGAGCAAGCCGCACGGATAACAGGCGCGGGGCGGCGTCTCGCCTCAAGAGGCGACGGCGCCGGCCTTTCCGTAGTCCGGCGCAACACAGTTCGTCCGGCCGGATGTCGGCGCCGCGACAACGCCTGTGACCGCCCGCGCCGCGTAGCGGCGGGCCAGCACCGCGCACACGAATAGCTGCACTTGGTGGAAGATCATCAGCGGCAGCACGATCAGCCCGACGGCGTGGCCGGGAAACAGGATCGTCGCCATCGGAATGCCGCCGGCCATGCTCTTCTTCGAGCCGCAGAAGACGATCGCGATCTCGTCCTCGTTCGTGAGCTTGAGCCAGCGCGACGTCAGCGCAGTCGCCGCAAGCACCAGCGCGAGCGTCGCGGCGTCGAGCGCGGCGACAAGGGCGAGGCTCCGGAGCGAGAGCTGCGTCCAGACGCCGGCTGTCAATCGGCTCGCAATGTTGACCCCTGATCGGCGTCCAACTTTGACCCCTCTGTTGCCGCTTGCACGGGCGCTTCAGTAGCGCTCGCCCCGGCGTAAGCTGGTCGGGGTTGCGGAGCCGGGGCGAGCGCGGTCCCAAGCCCCCTTCAGCCTCGGTTCTTGAAGCGCCAGCTCTCGTTGCCGGTCTCGACGATGTCGCAGTGGTGGGTGAGGCGATCGAGCAGCGCTGTGGTCATTTTGGCGTCGCCGAAGACGCTGGGCCATTCGCCGAAGGCGAGGTTGGTGGTGACCATGACCGAGGTGCGCTCGTAGAGGCGGCTGATCAGGTGGAACAGCAGCTGGCCGCCGCTCTGCGCAAAGGGAAGGTAGCCGAGTTCGTCGAGGATGACGAAGTCCATGCGGGTGAGATAGTCCGCAAGGCGTCCTTGACGACCTGCGCGGGTCTCGGCCTCGAGCCTGTTGACGAGATCGAGCGTGTTGAAGAAGCGGCCGCGTTTGCCGGCACGGATGCAGCTGCGGGCGATCGCTATCGCGAGGTGGGTCTTGCCGGTACCGGTGCCGCCGACGAGCACGCAGTTGCGCTGCTCGGCGATGAAGTGGCCGCCGGCAAGATCGCGCACGAGGACCTCGTTGATCGGCGTGCCGACGAAGGCGAAGTCGGCGACGTCCTTGGCGAGCGGCAGCCGGGCAATCGTCATCTGGTACTTGATGGATCGGGCCAGCTTCTCGTCGATCTCGGCCTTGAGCAGGTCGCCGACGAGGCGCTGGGGCTCGTGCTGGCGCTTGACGGCGGTGGTGACGATCTCGTCGAAGGCCGAGCGCATGCCGAAGAGCTTGAGCGAGCCCATCATGTCGAGGATGTCGGTGCGTTCCAGTAGACGTTCCATGGGTCAGATCCTTCTGAGGCTGTCGTAGCGGGCACAATCGGCGATCGGCGCATGGCGGAGGGTCAGCGCGTCCGGCGTCATGATGGTGATCGGCGGCGCGGGGTCGCGCTGCCGCGAGACGATGTTGATGATGACGTCGGCAGACGAGACGCCCTCGATCAGCGCCTCCGCGCAGGCGCTCTCGACCGCCTGCAGGCCGTCGCTGAGCACCATGGCGAGGATCTTCGCCATCTGCCGGTCGCCGTCGTCGGAGCCGGCGAGCTTGCGGCGAATGCGATCGATCGCCTGCGGCAGCACCCAGTCCTTGAACGGGGCGCCGTTGCGCAGCGCACCGGGCTTGCGGGCGAGGACCGGCACGTAGTGCCAGGGATCGCAGATGGTCGCGCCGCGGCCGAAGACGCGGCTATGCTCGGCGACGATGCGGCCGTCCTGGCGGATCACCACGCGGTCGGCATACGCCTGGATCTCGACGGGTCGTCCGACGGCGCTGGCGCTGACCGAGTACTTGTTGTTGTCGAAGCGCACGAGGCAGGTCTTCGAGACCGATGCCGGTAGCGCATGGAAGCCGTCGAACCGGCCGGCGTGGCGCACGAGGTGCGGGCGCTCGGCCTCGAACATCTCCCACACCGTTCGGTCGGTCTGCTCGGGATGGGGGTGCGCCTTGGCATAGGCAACGCACCGGTCGAGCAGCATGCCGTTCAGCTCGTCGTAGCTCTTCACGCGCAGCCGAGGCGTGAAGAAGCGCTCGCGGACAAGCCCGACCTGGTTCTCGACTTGCCCTTCTCCCAGCCCGACGCCGGCGTGCAGGCGACGGGTTCGACGAGATGGTGCGCACACATCTGCAGGAAGCGCCGATTGTAGCCGCGGTCCTTGCCGACGAGGATCGTCTCGACCGCCGTCTTCATGTTGTCGTAGATGCCGCGCCTGCAGGCTCCCTTGAAGAAGGCGAAGGCCCGGTCGTGCGCGTCGAAGACCATCTCCTGGCTCTCGCGCGGATAGGCTCGGACGAACATCATGCGGCTGTGACAGAGCCGGACGTGCGCCACCTTCACGGTCGTCGTCGCGCCACCGATCAGCACGATGTCGTGGCTCCAGTCGAACTGGAACGCCTCTCCCGGCGCGAAGGCCAGCGGCACATAGGCTTCCGCGCTCGCCGCCGCGTGCCCCTTTGCCCAGACCCTGGCATAGCGGCGCACCGCATCGTAGCCGCCCTCGTAGCCGAGCGCCCGCAGCTCCTCGAAGACCCGGATCAGCGTGAGGCGCTCCCGCGCCGCCTTCGTCGCGTTGCGGGCGAGCATCGCCTCGAGATCGGTCTTCCAGCGCCCGAGCTTGGGCCGCGGCTGCACCTCGCGCTCGTAAGCAAACGAGGTCTCGCCCGAGCGCAGCACCTTGCGCACCGTGTTGCGCGAGATCTTCAGGTCGCGGGCGATCTCTTTGATCGACTTGCCCTTGACCAGATGCTCCCGCCGTATCCGGCCGACCGTCTCCACAACCAACATCCCCGCCGCCCGCCCGCCGTCAAAACGGACAGCGCAACAGGCCAAGATTAAGGGGTCAGTTTTGGACGCCGATCACCCCGATAAGGGGGTCAGTTTTGCAGGCCGAAACACATCGTGATGATGATCGAGATCGGCGCGCAGTCCGAGCGGTCCGCAAACATGTGGTTTCGATGGCCCTTCAGGATCATGATCGCGGCCTGCAGCGGCAGCTTCAGCTTGAAGGTTGGAATATTCTCGACTGAGGCGCGTACGCTGTCGGCCGCGGCCTTTTGCATTCGCTCATACAGCACCGTCGCTCGCTGCTTGAACCATCGGGAGTAACCCTTGGGGTTGGAGCGCTGCCAGTCGTCGGTGATGGCGTAATAGCCTGCCGTTTCGTTGTCGGTGATGCCTACCGACAACGAGGCCCACTCGTTGCTCTTCCCGGCGGTCTCTAAAAGTATCTGCTGCTGGGTCCCATTCGGCACCGCAGGGACAATGTCCATGTGGAACTGAGCCGAGTCGGCGTAGCTGAGGACCCAGCACCTGCGCCCGTTGACGAGGGGCTTCTCCATGCGGTTGGCCTTCCGGTACGCGTCGATCTCTTGCCCGACGAGGATTTTCAGGGCGTGCTGGGTGATCGTCTCTTTGCCGAGGGCCTTACAGAGGCAAATCGAGTCGACGTCGTATTCCTCGCTTTCGGACGAGGGCTTGATCGCTGTTCCCAGACGGAATGAACCCTGCGCGTAAATCTGCGGGGCATGTTTCGCGACGGTGGACTCGTCGCGGTGCAGCCACTTGCCAAGGGATGCGTATCGAGCACGCGCGGCCTCATAGCGACCTTCAGGCACTTCCAACTCAGCGACGAGGTCCTTGAGGTAGTCCTCGGCCTCCTTGGTGAGCGTGATGTTGGTCGGGATCATGTTCATGGTGGTCTCCTGCGGATGTGCCCTCGAGTTGCGATCGATTGGAGAGTCAGCAATCCAGAATTGATTCCTGTTTCGTTCCCTAAGCGATGGTGGCGACCGAAAACGAGGTCGCCACCGCTAGTCTTAACTGGCTCCGGAATTCCGCTGACAGATAATGCTTCGTTTGCTGTCAGACTATGGGCTCCTACGGCCAATCTTTGGTTGCCGGCATACTTCTTATCTTCTCCCGCCTCAGCTACACCCGCTCGTCCCGCCGCAGGTGTCGCACTTCAGGCAGGTGCCGTTGCGCACGAGGGTGAAGTTGCCGCACTCGCCGCAGGCTTCGCCGGTGTAGCCCTTCATCCGCGCGACCGTGCGCTTTTCCGCCGTCGACGGCTCGGGCTCGGCGGCGCCGAGGTCGTGCAGGGCGGCGGCGACGTCGCGCAGCGCCGTCTCGGCGGTGGCGTCGGGCTTCAGCGCGGTGGCGCCGTGGCTCGCCAGCATCGGCGAGGCGAGCGCGGTCGGCGTCTGCGGGCCGGCGAAGGCGCCGTGGTGGCTTCCCTGCACCAGCATCAGCTTGTCGGCCTTGTTGCGGACGAAACCTTTCGACACGTACTTGGCGGTGGCAGGCGGCACCTCGGGCGCCGGGCCCTTGCCCTGCATCTCGCCGGCGCCGATCACGTCCGGGCCGATCTCGCTCTGGTCGACATGCGCGAGGTCGTTGCGGCCGAGGTACGAGATCGCCAGCTCGCGGAAGACGTAGTCGAGCACGCTCGTCGCGTTCTTGATCGCATCGTTGCCCTGCACGAAGCCGGCGGGCTCGAAGCGGGTGAAGGTGAAGGCGTCGACGTACTCGTCGAGCGGCACGCCGTACTGCAGGCCGACCGAGATCGCGATGGCGAAGTTGTTCATCAGCGAGCGGAAGGCGGCGCCCTCCTTGTGCATGTCGATGAAGATCTCGCCGATGCGCCCGTCCTGGTACTCGCCGGTGCGCAGGTACACCTTGTGGCCGCCCACGACGGCTTTCTGGGTGTAGCCCTTGCGGCGATCGGGCAGCCGCTCGCGCTCGCGCAGGCGCTCGACCCGCTCCACCACGCGCTCGACGATGCGCTCGGCCACGGCGGCCGCGCGGGCCGGCAGCGGCGCGGCCTGGATCGCGTCCAGCGCGTCGTCGAGCTCGTCCTCCTCGTCGGCAATGAGCTGGGCGTTGAGCGGCTGCGACAGCTTCGAGCCGTCGCGGTAGAGCGCGTTTGCCTTCAGCGCCAGGCGCCAGGAGAGCATGTAGGCCTCCTTGCAATCCTCGACCGTGGCGTCGTTCGGCATGTTGATGGTCTTCGAGATCGCGCCCGAGATGAAGGGCTGCGCCGCCGCCATCATGCGGATGTGGCTCGTCACCGAGAGGAAGCGCTTGCCGGTGCGCCCGCAGGGGTTGGCGCAGTCGAACACCGGATAGTGCTCGAGCTTGAGGTGCGGCGCGCCCTCCACCGTCATCGCGCCGCAGACGTGGATGTTGGCGGCCTCGATCTCGGCCTTGGTGAAGCCGAGCCAGGCGAGCAGGTCGAAGCTCGGGTCGTCGAGCTTCTCGGCCGGCACGTTCAGCGTGCCGGTCAGGAAGTCGGCGCCGAGCGTCCACTTGTTGAAGACGAACTTGATGTCGAAGGCCGAGGCCAGCGCCTTCTCGACGTCCTCGAGCTTGGCCTCGGTGAAGCCCCTGGCCTTCAGCGTCGCGTGGTTGATCCCCGGCGCCTGGCGCAGCGAGCCGTGGCCGACGGCGTAGACCTCGATCTCGGCGATGTCGCTCTCGCGGTAGCCGAGCGTGCGCAGCGCGTCCGGCACGGCGCGGTTGATGATCTTGAAGTAGCCGCCGCCGGCGAGCTTCTTGAACTTCACGAGCGCGAAGTCGGGCTCGATGCCGGTCGTGTCGCAATCCATCACAAGGCCGATCGTGCCGGTCGGGGCGACGACGGTGGTCTGCGCGTTGCGATAGCCGTGCTGCTCGCCCATCGCCACCGCCAGGTCCCAGGCCGCCGCGGCGGCATCGGCGAGGCGGCGGTCGGTGAGCGCGTCGCGGTCGAGCGGCACGGGGGCGATCGACAGCGCCTCGTAGCCCGTCGCCTCGCCGTGCGCGGCGCGGCGATGGTTGCGCATCACACGAAGCATCGCATTGCGGTTGTCGTGGAAGCGCGCGAAAGGACCGCGCTCGCGCGCCATCTCGGCCGACGTCGCGTAGCAGACGCCGGTCATGATCGCCGAGATGGCGCCGCAGAAGGCGCGGCCTTCGTCCGAGTCGTAGGCGAGGCCGCCCGACATCAGGTAGCCGCCGATGTTCGCGAAGCCGAGGCCGAGCGTGCGGTAGTCGTAGGAGAGCTGCGCGATCTCGCGGCTCGGGAACTGCGCCATGAGCACCGAGATCTCGAGCACCACGGTCCAGAGGCGCACGGCGTGCGTGTAGGCCTCGATGTCGAACGAGCGGTCCTCGCGGCGGAACTGCATGAGGTTCAGCGAGGCGAGATTGCACGCCGTGTCGTCGAGGAACATGTACTCCGAGCACGGGTTCGACGCGACGATCGGGCCGCCCGCCGGGCAGGTGTGCCAGTCGTTGATCGTCGTGTGGTACTGCAGGCCGGGGTCGGCGGAGTGCCAGGCGGCGTAGCCGATCTTCTCCCACAGATCGCGCGCCTTCAGCGTCTTGTGGACCTTGCCCGTGATGCGCTTCGTCAGGTGCCAGTCGCCGTCCTCCTCCACCGCGTGGAGAAAGTCGTCGGTGATGCGCACCGAGTTGTTCGAGTTCTGGCCGGCGACGGTGAGATAGGCCTCGGAATCCCAGTCGAGCGTGTAGGTCTCGAACTTGATGTCGGCGATGCCCTGCTTGGCGAACTGGATGATCTTGCGGATCGACGCGTCCGGCACGAAGGCGCGGCGTGCGAGCTTGATCTCCTTCTTGAGGTTCGGGTTCTTCTCCGGGTTGAAGCAGTCGTCGCCCGGGCCCTCGCAGTTGAGGCAGGCCTTGAAGATCGCCTTGAGGTGCTTCTGCAGCGCCTTCGAGCCCGCGACGAGAGCTGCGACCTTGTCTTCCTCGCGCACCTTCCAGTCGATGTAGGCCTCGATGTCGGGGTGATCGGCGTCGACGACGACCATCTTGGCGGCGCGGCGCGTCGTGCCGCCCGACTTGATGGCGCCGGCCGCGCGATCGCCAATCTTGAGGAAGCTCATGAGGCCGGACGACTTGCCGCCGCCGGAGAGGCGCTCGTTCTCGCCGCGCAGTCGCGAGAAGTTGGAGCCGGTGCCGGACCCGTACTTGAAGAGGCGCGCCTCGCGCACCCACAGGTCCATGATCCCGCCCTCGTTGACGAGGTCGTCCTGCACGGACTGGATGAAGCAGGCGTGCGGCTGCGGATGCTCGTAGGACGAGGCCGAGGCGGTGAGCCGGCCGGTCTCGAAGTCGACGTAGTAGTGGCCCTGCGAGGGGCCGTCGATGCCGTAGGCCCAGTGCAGGCCGGTGTTGAACCACTGCGGCGAGTTCGGCGCCGCCATCTGCTTGGCGAGCATGAAGCGCAGCTCGTCCATGAAGGCGCGCGCGTCGTCCTCGCTATCGAAGTAGCCGCCCTTCCAGCCCCAGTAGGTCCAGGTGCCGGCGAGCCGGTCGAACACCTGCTTCGAGCTCTTCTCCGGCCCGAAGCGCTCGGCCTCCGGCAGCTCGGCGAGCGCCGCCTCGTCGGCGACGTGGCGCCACAGGAACGAGGGGACCGTGTTCTCCTCGACCGCCTTCAGCCGCGCCGGGACCCCGGCCTTGCGAAAGTATTTTTGGGCGATGACATCGGCCGCCACCTGGCTCCACGCGGCGGGGATCTCGATGCCGTCGAGCGAGAAGACCACGGATCCGTCGGGGTTCCTGATCTCGCTCTTCGCCGCGCGGAAGGCGATGGCGTCGTACGGCGACTGCCCGGCGGTGGTGAATCGGCGGTCGAAACGCATCGGCTTGAGCCCCAAGGTGGTAGTATCTGCCCCGGACCGAACTATGACTCGATTCGACGCAAAACGCTAAGGCTTGTTTGTAGGTTTCTGTGGAGCGCTAGATATGGTGGCTCGTGGTAAGTATGGGAAGAGCGGGGACAACCTCTCGGCGCGCCCTCCGGCGGCCGCTGCAGGCCCAGGGCAGCGACCAGGCAAACGGCAGGCCGCCTGTTCGGACGTTGAGTGTGTCGGGGATGTCGCACCCGACGCAAGAGACGGCGCGGTCGCACGTGACCGTCGCCTGATCTTGCGCTGAGGCGCGACGGGTTCCGTCTCCGCGGTTGCTCGCTCTTTATTGTTCCTTAACAATGTCGAGAACAATTTAATTGTATTAACCCTATGATATTTTTCGGCGCTAGCCTGAACTCAAGCGAGAAAGAGAGCTGCGGGGGCTCTGATGACTGATTATGCGGTGACGAAGGACTGGCCGGATACGATCACCTTCGATCGGATCCATGCGTTGGCGCGACGCGGCTATCGCGCTTGTCTCGGCGTCAAGGGCGACGACAGCGGGTTTGCCCGCATCGACCTGTGGCATCCGCGCACGACGGGGCCGAACGCGCCGCCGAAGCTGACGATCTGGAGCAACGGGATCGTCGCGACGTCGCAGCTTCTGTGGCCCGCGAAGCATGTGCCGCAGGAAGACGGCTCGATCCCCGATTGGCAGAAGTTCATCGACGTTGCGGACGGCGACATCTTTCGGAACTTCGTCGACACCGTCCCGATGCCGACCCTCATGGACCTTTACGTGCGTCCGGGCATCCAGCACGCGCGGGTGTTCTCGGCGCGCTTCGTGTTCGGCTTCAGCCTGTGCGGGATCATCGCGGCGGCTTTCTTGCTGATCGGCAAGCTGGCCGGCTGAGAACAATCGCTCCTGCGAAAGGCCCGGCGAGGTGAACTCGCCGGGCCTGATGCTAATCTCGATCTAGACTTTGTAACGGGCCTTAGAAGCCGAGAACGCCGACGCCGAGCGCGCCCTGGCCGTTCAGGACGCCCGTGCCGAGCACGCCGTTGCCGCCGAAGACGCCGAGGCCGAGAAGGCCGCCGTTGCCGAAGACGCCGCCGTCCGTGGTCGCGACGGGTGCCGGCGCGACGTACGCGGAGCGGCCGGTCACCACCGGGCCCTCGACGGCTGCGAGGTGCCCGTCGAGGAACCCGCGTCGATAGCCCATGCGGTACGCCTTGTTCATCGCGCGCGCCTGGTGATGGTGCGACATGTGGTAGCCGGAGTAGGCGTCCGCCGAGGCGGGGAGCGTCAAGCCGACCGAAGCCGTCAAAGCCAGAGCTGCGGCGAGGGCTGTCTTGTTCGCTGCGAATGTCATGTGGGGATGATCCTCTTGTGTTGCGTGCCGCAGCGCAGCGTGCGCTGCAGCACATGGCGACCAGAATGCGGAGGCTCGCGTCCAGTTCCGGACGAAGGTCGACGCCCCACCATTTTTTTGCAGCTCGCAATGCGTTGGTTTGGCGCAGAACCGCAGCGGGGCTTCAGCCCGTCGCCGGATCCGGCTCGCGTAATCCGGCGCCGCGGCCGCCCTGGTCGAGGACGCTGACCAGCACCTCGTGGCGGTGGCGCAGATCGGTACGCGACGCAGCCTCCTGCACGTCGCCGGCGAGGGCCATCACGAGGTCGCCGTGGCGGCGCAAGGCGGCGCGGCGCACGGCCTGCCGCTCCACCTCGGCGACGCGGGCCAGCACCTCGAGCAGCCGGATCAGCACGTAGGGCGAGCCCGCTGCATTCTGCCGGATGGTGTGGAACATCGCGTCGCAGAGCCCGTCGTAGTCGGTGGCCGGCATGGTGAGGGCGACGCGCCCGTCGCGCAGTATCGTGCCGGTCGGCAGGTGCCGCGGCGCCAGCCGGCACAGGGCATCGCCGAAGCGCTCGAGCACGCTTCCCGCGGTGAAGGGATCGTTGATGCCGGGCGAGAGCGCACGCACCGCGATCTCGTTCAGCTGACGCACCGAATATTCGAGATCCTGGAGCGCGGCCGGCTTGCGGCCGAAGGTGAGCGCCCGCGACACGGCAGCGTCGACGCCATCGGCCTCGCGCGACGCCGCGGCGACGGGCGCGCCACATGGCACGTAATCGCCCGGACGCACGCGCAGCGCGACGGCGAGATCGTTGGATTGGGCCCAATCGGCAAGCCCTTCGGCGTCGACCGCCTGAACATAGTCGCTGCCGTCGGCGACGATCGGGCGCCCAACAAGCCTCACGGCCGGCGCGGCGGGACTTGCGGTCTCGCGCGTGTGAAGGGCGATCGAGCGCACGAGATCGCGGTGCACCGTGTCGACGACGCGCTCGACGTTGATCGAGGTTGCGATGTGGTGCACGAACCAGGTCAGCGTGCCGATGCAGACGAGCGCGAGCACCAGCGCGCCCGTCACCGCGATGTTCGGCACGAAGGGATCTTCTTGCGCGGTCCGCACGGTGCGCAGCACGATCAGAGCGTAGGCGAAGGTGCCGAGGAAGATGCCGAGTGCGACCTGGTTGCGCGAGTCGCGGATGAAGTTCCGCAGCAGGCGCGGTCCCATCTGGCCCGAGGCGAGCGACAGCGCCGCGATGGTGATCGAGAAGATCGTCGAGGCGACGCTGATCGACGAGGAGGCGACGGCGGACAGCAGCGAGCGGGCGCCCTCGCCGCCGCCCGTGTAGAGCAGGGACGCGCCCATCATCTCCGAGCCGAGGAGATGCGCATGGTCGGCGAGGACGGCGAGATGGGCCGCGACGAGGCAGCCGAGCACGACGAGGGCCGGTCGGAGCCAGAACTGGTCCCCGAGATTTTCGAGCCAGGCCATGATACGTGCGTTCATGCGAGCTGGCTAGTCGAGGCGCGCCGCCGAGTCCAACCACGTCGTCCGACGGCGGCGTCGAATGGCGTCACGGCCCGAAGTAGCGAGCCTCCGCCGCGGTCCAGTCGGGGCTCGACGTCACGCCGACCAGGGCGCGGTCCAGCTCGTGGCGGAGCGCGCTGCCCTTCGGCAAGGCGATCGCCATATAGGCCGGCGCCAGCAAGCCGGGCGAGACGTCGAGCGTGCGCGAGAACCGTTTGGCGACGAACCAGCGCAGCGCGCCGACGCTGTTGACGACGGCGTCGAGCTGCCCCGCGTCGAGCGCCGCCAGCGCCTGCGGGATGTCGGCGTAGTGCGTGTAGGTGAGATGCAGCGCGTCGAGATATTCGGCGCCCGACGACAGCGTGACCGCGCCGAGACGCTTCCCGGCGAGGTCGACGGTCGCGACGGCGTCGTCGCGGGCGACGCGATCGGCGGTGAGATGCGCGACGAGGCTCGTCGAGAGCAGCGAGACGAGGACGAGGCTGCCGAACATCCACAGGGTCGCGATGAAGCGGCCGGAGTGGGTCTTCGGCGTCTTGTCGCCGTAGCCGACGGTGGTCATCGTCACGACCGCCCAGTAGAGCCCGTCGCGCAAGGTGCCGACGGCGGACTCGCCGTGCCCGGCGCGGTGGCTCGGCCGCTCGATCACCCACATCGCGATGCCGGTGGTGATCAGCAGCGCGAGGATCAGCACGATCAGGCCGGAGAGATCGGTGACCGCCGAGAGGTAAGAGAGCGCGGCGGCGAGGAAGCCCGTCTCCTTGCGCAGCGCGACCGCGACGCCGGAGCGGTGCGCGGGATAGGTGAAGTCGACGCGTTCCTCCCGCTCCGGCGTGATGGTGATCGCACCGATCGCCGCGTCGAATTTCTGCTGCTCGAGACCGCGGAGCAGGGAATCCATGTCCTTGACGAGGCTGAGCTCGTAGCGCTGCCCGATCTTCTCGGCGACCCGGCGCCACAGATCGACGCTGGCGCCGACGATCGATCCGTCGCGGTCGCTGTAACCGTAGGGCGGCACGTCGTAGACGGCGATGCGGAGCGGGACGCCTTGCGGCTCGGCATGGAGCGGCGCCGTCCCAAGCAGGACGGCCAAGCCGCACGCCAGCCGGAAAACCACGAAGCGGAGCTGGCGAAGCATAGGCGATGACCGGCGATGGCGAGCGAAGACGACGCGAGCTTTGCGCGGCGATGTGACCGTTTCATCTCGTGCGGCGCCGGTCTCGGGGCGCAGGCTCCGCCTTTATGCCGGCTCCCTAGGCTGTCGCGGCGCGGGCGGCGCGCGCTATAGTGGTTGCTTGCCCGTGCGCGACGGGGGCGGAGGACGCATGGGCGACGCGTATCGCTTCGGGATCGAGGAGGAATATTTCCTCGCCGACCGCGCCACCGGCGCGAGCCCGGGCACGGCTGCGGCCGACGCCTTCCACGCTGCCGCTGCCGAAAGCGGTCTGCCGGCCTCGCCCGAGCTCCTGAAAGGCCAGGTCGAGGTCGCGACCGAGCCCGGCGGCGACCTCGCCGCGGCGGCCCACGCGCTGCGGGGCCTGCGGCGCTCGCTCGCCGGCCTCGCCGATGCGCAAGGCCTCGTGCTCTTCGCCGCCGGCACGCACCCCCTCGCCGTCTCCGACGCGCAGGCGACGACCGAGAAGACGCGCTACCAGGAGCTCGAGGGCGAGTTCGGCGCGCTGGCGCATCGCATGATGGTCTGCGCGACCCACGTCCACGTCGAGGTGCCGGACCCGGCGACGCGCGTCGCGCTGATGCAGCGCCTCGTGCCCTACCTGCCGCTTTTTCTCGCGCTGTCCGTCGGCTCGCCCTTCTGGCAGGGGCAGGACACCAGGCTCGACGGCTTCCGCCTCGCCGCCTTCTCGGAATGGCCGCGCATGGGCCTGCCGGAGCCCGTCGCCGACATGGCCGAGTTCGAGCGGCTCGTCGCGCGCCTCGTCGCCGCCGGCATGATCAAGGACGCGAGCTACCTTTGGTGGTACCTGCGCCCGAGCATCAAGTACCCGACGCTCGAGATGCGCATCTGCGATTCCTGCACCCGCGTCGACGACGTCGTGGCCATCGCCGCGCTATATCGCTGTCTCGTCCGCGCCGCCGTTCGCGCGCCGGATGCGATGCCGATGGCCGACGTCGTCGAGCGCGCGGTCACGGCCGAGAACATCTGGCAGGTCCAGCGCCACGGCGTCCGCGCGCGCCTCGTCGCGGCGGCCGGCACGACCTCCGTCGGCGAGGCGCTGGAGGCGGCGCTGGCGCTCGTCGCCGAGGATGCGGAGGCGCTCGGCTGTGCCGCGGCGCTCGCTCCGGCGCGCGCCATCGTCCTGGAGGGCGCGGGTGCCGATCTGCAGCGCGCGGCCTTCCGTGCTGCTCAGCGTTCGGGCGCCGATGAACGGGAGTCGCTACGGGCCGTGGTCGATGCGCTGGCAGAGGCGACCGCGGGCTGAACCGCCGCCGGTGCCGCCTTTAGGTTCGCCGCACCCTCTGGCTTGACGCCCGTTCGCATCCTCGCCGATAGACGGTGGCCGTTCCCGCACAGGTCCCATGCGAAACCTCCTGCTGATCATCCCCTGCCTGCTGGCGCTTGCCGTTCCGTTCTACAATCTCGACGCGCCGCGGCTCCTCGGCTTCCCGCTCTTCTATTGGGCCTGTTCGCGCAGGTTCCGCTGTCGGCGCTGTTCATTTACGCGGCCTTCCGGCTCGATCGCGCGCGGGGCAAGGCGTGAGCCCGGAGCTGCAGCCGCCGCGGCTCGACGTCGTGGCGACCGCCGTGTTCGTCTTCTTCTTCGCGCTCGTCACGGTGATCGGCTTCCTCGCCGGCCGCTGGCGCCGCGGCGATCTCGCCGACCTGAACGAGTGGGGCCTCGGCGGCCGCCGCTTCGGTGCCTGGGTGTCGTGGTTCCTGATCGGCGGCGATCTCTACACCGCATACACCGTCATCGCGGTGCCGGCGCTCGTCTACGCGTCCGGCGCGATGGGCCTCTTCGCGGTGCCTTACACGATCCTGATCTACCCGCTGCTCTACCTCACCTTCCCGCGGCTCTGGGCGGTAACGCACAAGCACGGCTACATCACCGCCGCCGACTACGTCTGCGGGCGCTACGGCTCGCGCTGGCTGGCGCTGGCCGTCGCCGTCACCGGCATCGTTGCGACCATGCCCTACATCGCGCTGCAGCTCGTCGGCATGGAGAAGGTGATCCAGGCGCTCGGCTTCTCGAACTTCAACGTGGCGATCACCATCGCCTTCCTCATTCTCGCGCTCTACACCTACTCGTCGGGGCTGCGCGCGCCGGCGATGATCGCCTTCGTCAAGGACATCATGATCTACATCTTCGTCGTGGCGGCGGTGGTGATCGTGCCCCTCAAGCTCGGCGGCTACGGCGTGATCTTCGACAAGGCGGCCGCCGCGCTCGCCGCCAAGGCCGCGGCCTCGGCCAAGCCGGCCGGCATCCTCCTCAAGGACGCGCAGATCGTGCCCTTCGCGACGCTGGCGCTCGGCTCGGCCATGGCGCTCTTCATGTATCCGCACTCGATGACCGGCATCCTGTCGGCGTCGTCGGGCAACGCGATCCGCCGCAACGCCTTCATGCTGCCGGCCTATTCGCTGGTGCTCGGGCTGATCGCGCTGATGGGCTACATGGCGCTTGCCGCCGGCATCCAGACCAAGGACGCGCAGTCCGCCGTGCCGCTGCTGTTCCACGCGATGTTCCCGTCGTGGTTTGCGGGATTCGCCTATGCCGGCATCGCGATCGGCGCGCTGGTGCCCGCCGCCGTCATGTCGATCGGCGCCGCCAACACGTTCACCCGCAACATCTGGAAGCCGTTCGTCGACCCCGCCATCGCGCCGGCGCGCGAGGCGCAGCTCGCCAAGCTGATGAGCCTCGTCGTCAAGGTCGGGGCGCTTGTCGTCATCCTCGCCATGCCGACGAAGTTCGCGATCGACCTGCAGCTGCTCGGCGGCGTGTGGATGGTGCAGATCTTCCCTGCCGTGGTGCTCGGGCTCTTCACGCGCTGGTTCTCGGCCTGGGCGCTGCTCGCCGGCTGGGCCGTCGGCATCGTCGTCGGCACGGCGCTGTCGGCTGGCGCCGCGGCTTGGGTGCCGGTGCACCTGGTCTTCGGCGGCATCTCGGCCTACAACGGGGTCACCGCGCTCATCGCCAACTTCGCGGTCGCCGCCGTGCTTTCGGCGCTGCTGCCGAACACCGCGAGCGACGAGACGCGAGCGGAGGACTACGACGACCTGCGCATCCCAGCGCCGGCGGAGTGACGGGAACCTCCGGCCGCTCTCCGCGCTAGCGCGGCATGAGCGACCTTTACATCGTCAAGATCGACCAGCTTCCCGAGGAGAAGATCGCCGCGAGCGAGGTGCGCGACGCGGCCCGCAAGGTTGCGGCACTCATTGCCGAGCGTCCCGCCCTCCATGCGCTGCCGGACGACGAGCCCGTGCAGATCAAGCGCCCGGACCGCACGCCTTGGGGCCGCCATCTGACGCTCGGCGATTTCCGCCACGGCGACGTCGCCTCCGAGGGTGAAGAGGCCGAAGGGCCGCAGCGCCCTGCCACACCAAGCGCCTGACACGCCGCACCCAACGTTACCGCGACCTTGCGTCATTGCCCCGAATGCGGTCCTTCCGCTGAAGGAGGCGGCAACGGCGCCCGGCTATACTCCGCTGAAATCACAGGAGTTGTAGCCATGTCCGCCTTCCTCTTTCTGCGAGCCGCCGCAGGCGCAGGAACCCAGCGGCGCGTCGACTTCGCCAACATCGCCTCGCTGTTTGCCGAGATAGAGGAGCCTGCCGCCTCGCGCGGGGACGGCCGCATCGTCGCCCGGGTGATGGCGCTCCTGCTGATCCTGCTGATCGCGGTCGGCGACATCGTCCTCGTTGCGCGTCCCGACGCGGCGGCCTACGCGCCGCCGGTCGCCGCCCCGCACGGCAGCGCCGTCACGCAGATCTGACGAGCGTCGCGACGAAGAACCCGTCCGTGCCTGTGCGGCGCGGCGAAAGCCGCAGGCCGATGCCCGCCGGATCGGCGAAGGGCGCCAGCGCGCCGAGCCCGGCCGCTTCGGCGACCTCCACCGCGGGGCGCACGGCGAAACCGGCATAGCGTTCCAGGAAAGCCGCGATCCGCGCCTCGTTCTCCTCGGCCAGCAGCGAGCAGGTGATGTAGACGAGCCGGCCGCCCGGCTTCACGTAGTCCGCCGCCTGCGCCAGCACCTCGTCCTGCTCGGCGATCCGCACGTCGAGTGCGCCGGGCCGGATCCGCCATTTGGCGTCGGGATTGCGGCGCCAGGTCCCGGTGCCCGTGCACGGCGCGTCGACGAGCACGAGGTCGCAGCGCTCGCGCAGGTCCTCAAGCGGCAGCACACCGCGCTTCGGCGCGCGGACCTGCACGTTGCGCGCGCCGGATTTTTCCAGCCGCGGGAACAGCCCGGCGAGGCGCTTGCCGTCAGCGTCGGCGGCGTAGACCTGGCCGCGGTTCTCCATCAGCGCTGCCAACGCCAGCGTCTTGCCGCCGCCGCCGGCGCAGAGGTCGAGCACCTGCTCGCCCGGCTTCGGCGCCGCGAGCATGCAGGCGAGCTGCGAGCCCTCGTCTTGCACCTCGACGAGCCCCTTCGCGAAGGCAGGCTCGCCGGCGAGAGCCGGGCCGCGCCCGTCGGCGCCGAGCGGCAGCCGCAGCCCGTCCGCGGCCAGCGCGGCCGGTGCGGCATCGAGATGGGCGAGCGCCGACAGCGCCTTGTCGCGCGAGGCCTTCAGCGTGTTGACGCGCAGGTCGAGCGGCGCGCGCTCGGCCATCGCCTGCATCTCGGCGACCAGCGCGTCGCCGAACACCGCGGCGAGCGGCCCTGCGAGCCATTCGGGGAAATCGCCCTGCACGTGCGCCGGCGCGTCCGCCAGCGAGCCGGCCTCGAGCGCCTGCCGCTCGGCATCATCGAGCACGGCCGGGGCGTGACCCTCGCCGGTGCAGAGCGCCGCGATGGCCTCGGCGTCCATCCCGCGGGCCACCCTGAGGGCCCCGAGCGCCCGCGCGCGCGGCGTGTCGGCGCCCATGATCCAGGTGGCCGAGGCGCGCCGGCGCAGCGTGTCGAAGACGAGCGCGGCGATCGCCGCGCGGTCCTTGGAGCCGGCGAAACGATGCGAGAGGCCCCAGTCCTTCAGCGCGTCCGGCGCCGGCCGGTGGCGCGCCTCGATGTCGGCGAGAATCTCGATCGCCGCCGCGAGCCGTCCGCCGGGCGTCACAGCCCCTCCTGGCGCGCGGCGCGCGAGATCGGCAGGGCGAAGAGGAGCGCGGCGAGGGCGGGCAGGAAGAAGGGGTCTATGGACATCACGGCTTTCGAGGCGAGGCGGAGGCGATAGCACGATCCGCGGGGGCGGCGTCAAAAAGCGGTCGCGGCGGCGGGAGAACGGATCGTGCCACGACGTGTTAAGCCTCTGCTATGTGCAACCTCTACTCGCTTACGCGATCGCAGGACGCGATGCGCCAGCTCTTCGCGATCGACGAGGACCTCACCGGCAACCTGCCGCCGCTGCCCGACATCTTCCCCGATCAGATGGCGCCGGTCGTGCGCGTCGCCGAGGGCGCCCGCCGGCTCGAGATGATGCGCTGGGGCATGCCGGGGCCGCCGCAGTTCGGCGGCGCGCCGGTGACCAACATCCGCAATCCGGCGAGCCCGCACTGGCGGCGCTGGCTCGGCCCCGAGAACCGCGTGCTCGTGCCGCTGACCTCGTTCTGCGAATGGGCCGACACCAAGCCGCGCAAGACGCCGACCTGGTTCGCGCTCGCGGAGGATCGGCCGCTCTGCGCCTTCGCCGGCCTGTGGACGACCTGGCATGGCGTGCGGGGGCCGAAGTCGGCGCCGGTCGAGGGCGCGCACGCGCTCTTCGGCTTCCTCACAACGACCGCCAACGGGGTGGTCGGCCCGGTGCATCCCAAGGCGATGCCGGTGATCCTGACCAGCGCCGAGGAGTACGACGTCTGGCTGCGCGCGCCCTGGTCTGAGGCCAACGCGCTGCAGCGCCCGCTGCCCGACGACCGGCTGCGGATCGTGGCGACCGGCGAGAAAGCCGACGGCGCGCCGGAGCCCGCGCCGCCGACCGTCCCGGCGCAGCTCGACCTTCTGGGGTAGGGCGCGGCGCTTGGACGAGGCGTAGCGCGACCCCATAATAGTCGGCTCGGCGCGGCGATGCTCGCGCCATCGACCAGCCTGGAGCTGACCACGAGATGAGCGTCGCCTTCACCCGCGAGGAGGACGTCGAGGCCGCCGCCGCGCATCTGCCGGACCGGCCGATCTCGCCGCACCCGAACCTCGTCACGCCCGCGGGCCTCGCAGCGCTCGACGAGGCGGTGGCGGCGGCGCGCGCGGCCTACCAGGCGGCGCAGGCGGGCGGCGACATCCGCACCGACCGGGCCGCGATGGCGATCGCCACGCGCGACCTGCGCTACTACGCGGCGCGACGCGCCAGCGCCCAGGTGGTCGAGATCAAGCCCGACGTCGACGCGGTGCAGTTCGGCGGCAGCGTGACCTTCGAGCGCGACGACGGCCGCCGCCAGACCTTCCGCATCGTCGGCGAGGACGAGGCGGATGCCAAGAAAGGTTCGGTCTCCCACGTCTCGCCGCTGGCTCGCGCGCTGCTCGGCCGCTATGTCGGCGACGTCGCGACGATGGGCGACCAGGAGCTCGAGATCATCGCAGTCGCGGCGCGCTGAGGGACCGGGCGACGCCGCCGCTCAGTCGAGCAGCGGCAGCAGGGCGCGCGCCTGATGCATTTGGCCGAAGGAGCCGCCTTCCTTCATGCGGAACAGGTGCACCGTGTCGGGCACGACGCGATGCCGTACGGCGTGCCCCAACGTCTCGAGATTGAAGCGCCAATCCTCGATCCCGATCTGCCTGTCGTAGTCGTTGAGGCGATAGGGAAAGCGCAGGTGCAGCGCGCGTGGCGCGAGGCAGCTCGGCGTCCACGCGCTCTCGAACAAAAGGTCGCGCGGCTCGAAGCCGGGCGCATCGTCGGACTGCTGGAGGAAGAGCGCGGTCAGCGCGCTGTCGTTCGGCTCCGCCGTCGTCGAGGCGCGGTCGCAGTCCGACGCCCAGAAGGTAAGGTACGCCGCCGGATGCCAGATCGTGCGGGCGGGATCGTCTGACTGCTCCGCGGCGCGGTAGGCGCGCACGAGCCAATCCGTCCCCCACAAATCGTCCCCGTCGAGGAACGCGAGGTAGCGGCCGGATGCGGCCTGCGTTCCGGCATTGCGTGCAGCGGCTGCATCGCCGAAGGCGACCTCGCGGATGTCGTCAAGGAAAGTGCCGTGCTGGCGGATGATCCGGCGCATCGCATCGTCGCCGTTGTCGAGCACGGCACGCGCCTCGACCTTGATGCCCTCGCGGCGCGCCGCCTCGACCATCTCGCGCAGGCTCGCCAGCGCCGGGACCGCGAGCTCGCGCTCGTTGTGGAAGGTGATGGTTACGGTGATGTCGATGGTGTCCGCCGGCGCCGGTGCCGGGGACGCGACCTCGATGGGACGCGCGTCGCGTTCCAGGAGACGTGCGGTCATCTTGCGGGCCGCATCGCTCCGTTGGTCTTCAAACGACAAGCCGAAGACCTTTGCAGCGTCGTCGGTGAGCACCGCTACCCCGGGGCCATCGAGGCCGGCGCTGTGAGCGCGCAAGGCGTCGGCCTCGGTCTCGGACAACGCGAGAAGGGTCGCATGCGGCGCTGTCTGCCGCAGATGATAGATGTTGGTGAGCGGCGCGTCCGTCGCGACATCGAGCGCGACGTAGAGACGGTGCACGGTCTTCAGCGCTCGGCCGTACTGCCCGATCATCTCGAGGCCGAGCCGGTCGTTCAGACTGATGATCGCTGGCGAGCCGATCGCATCGACGAAGAGGGCCAGATTGCGCGCGGCGATCTGGGCCGGGCCGCCGTAGCGCTCCCGCCACGACAGCACGCTCACGTCGGCACCGATCGCGCCGGCGCGACTCTGCGCGCCTCGTTCGTCGGTCACGATCACCACGAACGACGTCGCGCCCGCTTGCCGGAGCATCGCGAGAAGCGTTGCGAGCCTGTCGGCGGCCGGCGTGTCGAGCCGCGGCACGATCAGCGCGACCTCGACCGGCGCCTCGACCCCATCGAGCAGGTCGGCGGCGGAGAAACCGCGCGCGCTGACGAGATCGCGGACATGCCGCTGCAGCTTCGGCAGGGCAGCGGCGCCGAAGGCGACGACCGACGGATCGTGGCGGGCCTGGTCGAGGATCTGCCGGCACAGGTCGGCGGCGAGCGGCGCGGCGGGCCTGGCCGGACGCGTGTCCTCCGGAAGATCCCAAAGCAGCCGCCCGTAGTCCTTGAAGCCGATCGTGCCGAGGAATTTCGCGAGCTCGCGCTCGATCGGTCTGGGCAGCCTTCGCATCCGGCGTCGATATCCCCTGCGCGAGCGTAAGACTATCCCGCCGTCCTGCGACGCAATTCCCGGGCGGCGAGGACGATCGGGTCGGTCATGCCTCGCCGCAGCCGTAGCCGTGCCTCGTCCGCGAGCGGCAGCGGCCGATCGCGCGCGTAGACCGGGACCCGTTCCTCGATGGGCTGAGCGGGGTAGCGCGAGAGGAGCCGGAAGACGACCGCCTCGTCGCTGCCGTCGCCGTCCCGGCCAAGCAGATCGCGATGGGCGATCCGGTCGAGGTCGAGGAGGCACGCGGCCAGCGGCGGCAGCCACCCGGCCTGGAGCTGCAGGACACCCGACGACCAGGCGCCGAGATAATGCCGCTTCGCCTCGTAGGTGAACGAGGGGAACGCGCGCATGTCCTTGATGATCGAATCGCCGAAGGCGACCGCGGCCTTGCTCCCGCGCAGGCCTTTCGCCAATAGCTCGAAGGCGCGCGTGTAGAGCGTGCCGCGCATGTCGACGACGCCGGCGAAGCGCCGCGTCGCCTGCGCGAGTGCGAACGTCCGGCGCGCGCGCGCGTCGTGCGGGCCGCCGGGCTGCGCGACGAAGGCCGGCGGCCGCGGCAGGCCGCTCCAGTCGAACGTCTCGGCGGCGCGCTCCGCCTCGCGCAGCGCGGCTGCCTCGAGGACGATCGTGACGTAGAGCAGGGGGTGGGACTGCAGGACGAGCGAGAAGAGGAAGCGGTCGAGCTGCACCGGCGATAGCTCCGCTGGCGCCGAGCAGAGCACATCGATCGCGTCGGACGCCGTCGCGGCCGGGTCGCCGCGGCGCAGAGGTGTGGGTTCCGACACTCCGGCCTCTAGCGCGTGTCGCTGAAGGCGAACCGATGCGCGAACTCGGCGCTGTGGTCGGCATCGGTCAGCCGCGGGAGCGCGGCGAGGTCGGGCAGGGCGTCTGTGCTGCCGCGCGAACGAAGCTCGGTCTCGCACCAGTCGCGAAACGAGTCGCACGACCACTTGTGGCCGAGGTAGCGGCCGCTCCTCAGCATGAAGTCGAGCCGCCAGGCCTCGCCGGCGTCGTCCGCGTTGCGCTCCGATGTCTCGTGGTAGAAGTAGGCGGTCGGGCAATGCATAAGCCGATAGCCCTGCCGCAGGGCCGTCCAGGAGAAGTCGACGTCCTCGCAGTAGAGGAAGATGTGCTCGTCGAAGCCGCCGGTCTCGACGAAAAGCCTTTCGGGCACGAGGAAGCAGGCACCGGAGATCCAGGACGTCGCGAGCGTCTCGGGGTCGTAGACTTTCAGATGCTCGTCCGGGAACTCGTGGGCCTCGATCAGCGCGCGGCCGCCGCAGGCCCGATGCTGAGCCGCAAGATGCGCGATCGCGTCGGGGTGGAACGCGCCGTCGGGATTGGCGCCGATGTAGGCCTCCGCGCCGTCGGCGAAGGCCGCTGCCATCAGCGCGTTGTGCCCGGCCCCGAAGCCGCGGTTCTTCACTGAGGCCAGCACCTTGACGCCTGGAGGCCGCGGCACGGGCGCGTCGCCGCCGTTGTCGTAGAGGAGGATCGCGTGCGGCCCCGGCAGGCCGCAGCGATCGAGCGCCACTCGGGCCGAGCCGGTGATCTTGGCGACCTGATCGGGCGTGTTGCGGTAGAGCACGATGCCGACGGCGAGCTGTGCGATCCCCATCCGCTGACGTCTCTCGCCACGTGTCGTCGGGTGGCGTCAGAAAGCGTTGGTGGGAGAGGAAGGACTCGAACCTTCGAAGGCATAGCCAGCGGATTTACAGTCCGCCCCCTTTGCCGCTCGGGACACTCTCCCCCGCAAGCTTGCGCCGCGAAGCCGAGGCTTATCGGGAGCGCGGCGCGGCGTGTCAACCCGAAGTGTCGCGGGCGTTGCCGTGCGCGCGCCCCCATGGCAAGCGGGACGCGCATGTCCCGCCATCGTCCCCCCAAGCCCCAGCGCGAGCCGCGTCCCAGCCCGAGACAAGAACGGTCGCGGCGCGCACCGGACGCGGCGGCCCCGGGGTCGCGCGGGGCACACCTCGTCTACGGCTTCCACGCGGTGCGCGCGGCGCTCGAGGCCCGTCGCCGGCCGTTCCTGGCGCTGCATGCCACCGAGGCGGCGGCGGAGCGACTCGCCGACGTCATCGCCGCGGTGCGGCTGCGGCCGCACCTCGTGACGGGCGAGGACCTGTCGCGCCGGCTCGGCGCGCAGGCCGTGCACCAGGGCGTGCTGCTCGAGGCGGGCCCGATGCCGACGCTCGACCTCTCCGAGATCGAGAGCCGCTCGGGCCTCGTGCTGGTGCTGGACCAGATCACCGATCCCCACAACGTCGGGGCGATCCTGCGCACCGCCGCCGCCTTCGCGGTCGATGCCTTGGTGACGACGACGCGCCACGCCCCCGAGATGTCCGGGATCCTCGCCAAGGCGGCGTCGGGCGCCGCCGATCTCGTGCCGATCGTCGAGGTGGTGAACCTCGCCCGCGCGCTCGAGGAGCTGGCCGAGCTCGGCTACTGGCGGGTCGGGCTCGACTCGGAGGGCCCGACGCCCTTCGAGGCGGCGCCGGTGTCGCGGCCGCTGGCGCTGGTACTCGGGGCCGAGGACAAGGGCCTGCGCCGGCTCACCCGCGAGCGCTGCGACGCGCTGGCCCGGCTCGACATGCCGGGCGCGATCAAGAGCCTCAACGTCTCGAACGCCTGCGCGGTCGCGCTGACGCTGGCGCGCCAGCGGCTGGCAGCGGCGGGCTGATCAGCGCCGGCAGGGCGAGCCGAAGACGACGTGCGTCTTGGCCTTGTGCGCGAGGCCGCCGCCGATCTCGATGATCTGCGGGCAGGGCGCCGGCGCGGCCGGAAACGCGAGGGGCGGCGGGGCGCCGAGCGCCCCGGGGGCCTGCGGATAGATGCTCGGGCCGTCGAAGTCGGCATTGGCGGTGCCGTCGTAGCCGAGGCCGCCGCCACCGTAGCCGTAGCCCCGGGCGCGACGGTCGCGCGTCACGATCGTCGGGCGGATGCCGGCGCCGGGATAGCCGTCGCGGCGCCCGACGATGGTCGGCCCGATGCCGGAATAGGGAATGCGGGCGCCGCGGGTCACGATCGTCGGGCGAATGCCGGCGAAGGTCGGGCGTGCGGCGAGCTCCGCCTCAGCCGCTTGACTGAAGAAGACAGCGGCAAGACAGACACAGGCTGTGACTCTCGACGAAAGATACATGGTGACTCCATCGACGCGGGCGCGGCCCACGATTACCACTTCGCCTCAACGATCGCGCGCGGCCGTTCCTCTTCGGCACAGCCTGTCCCGTTAGCGATCGCATCGGACATTCTACGAGCCTCGGCGCAAGACACGGGCCGTTGGATGCCGGTCTTATGGCGGATGTGGTCGTGCGACCAAAAAGGTCGCATGATCCAATCGGTTATCTGGGGAGGATGAGTTGGACGAACCCGTCGACGCCGTCAGGGCGATCATGGCCAATCCGAGGTTTCAGGCGCTCGTAGCCGAGCGGCGTCGCCTGAGCTGGTCGCTGACGATCATCATGTTCCTCGTCTACTTCGGCTTCATCCTCCTCGTCGCCTTCAACAAGACCGACGGCGGGATCATCTCGCAGCGGGTCGGCGGCGGCACCACGTCGATCGCCATCCTCGCCGGCATCGGCATCCTCATCTTCACCTTCCTTCTCAACGGCCTCTACATCCTCATCGCGAACTCGAAGTTCGACCGGATGACCGCCGAGCTGCGCCAGGAGGTCGGGCGATGAGCTTCACACGTCTTGCACGCGCCGCCGCGCTCGCCCCGGTCTTCCTGACAGGCTCGGTGCTCGCCGCGCTGGCGCAAAACACGCCGGCCGCCAACCCTGCCGCTGCGCCCGCCGCGAACGTCGCCGTCCCCACGGCCCCTGCGCCGCACGTCGAAGGCATGAGCTACAGCGCCATCGCGATGTTCTTCCTGTTTGTCGCGCTGACGCTCTACATCACCTATCGCGCGGCGCGCGCGACGCGCACCGCCAACGACTTCTACGCCGCCGGCGGCGGCATCACCGCGACGCAGAACGGCATGGCGATCGCCGGCGACTACATGTCGGCGGCCTCGTTCCTCGGCATCTCGGACCTCGTCTACCAGTCGGGCTTCGACGGGCTGCTCTATTCCGTCGGCTTCATGGTCGGCTGGCCGATCCTGCTGTTCCTCATCGCCGAGCGCCTGCGCAACCTCGGCAAGTACACGTTCGCCGACGTCGCCTCGTTCCGGCTGCAGCAGACGCCGATCCGCGTGCTGTCGGCCTTCGGCACGCTGTTCGTCGTCGCGCTCTACCTGATCGCGCAGATGGTCGGCGCCGGCGAGCTCATCGTCGTCCTCTCGGCCAAGCACCTGCCGTACTTCACGGCGGAGATCATCGTCGGCGTCCTGATGATCACCTACGTCGCCTTCGGCGGCATGAAGGCGACGACCTGGGTGCAGATCATCAAGGCCGGCCTGCTGCTCTTCGGCGCGACGATCATCGCGATCCTGGTGCTGGCGAAGTTCAACTTCTCGCCGGACCAGATGTTTGCCGCCGCCGACAAGCTGAAGCATGACGGCTACGCCGCCGCGATGGACGCGTGGAAGGCCAAGGGCATGAAGACCCCGCACCCCGTGCAGGATCCGATGTCGCCCGGCGGCTTCGTGCCGGATCCGTGGTCGGGCATCTCGCTCGGCATGGCGCTGATGTTCGGCACCGCCGGCCTGCCGCACATCCTGATGCGCTTCTTCACCGTGAAGGATGCAGCGACCGCGCGTAAGTCCGTGCTCGTGACCAGCGGCCTCATCGGCTACTTCTACATCCTCACCTTCGTCATCGGCTTCGGCGCCATCGTCTTCGATCCGCCGAACACCGTGAAGAACATGGCGGCGGTGCGTCTCGCCGACGTGCTCGGCGGGTCCTACCTCTTCGGCTTCATCGCGGCGGTCGCCTTCGCGACGATCCTCGCGGTGGTCGCCGGCCTGACGCTGGCGGCGGCCTCCGCCATCAGCCACGACATCTACGCCAACGTCATCGCCAAGGGGAACTCGGAGAAGCACGAGGTCAACGTGTCGAAGGGCGCGGCGGTGGTCATCGGCCTCATCGCGATCTACCTCGGCATCGTCTTCGAGGACCAGAACGTCGCCTTCATGGTGGGTCTCGCCTTCGCGGTGGCGGCATCGTGCAACTTCCCGGTCCTCATCATGTCCCTGCTGTGGAAGGGCACGACGACGACCGGCGCGGTGATCGGCGGCTCGCTGGGCTTGATCTCCTCGGTGGTGATGGTCGTGCTGTCGAAGGCGTTCTGGGTCACCTCGCTGCACCACAAGGAGGCGATCTTCCCGCTGTCGTCGCCGACGATCTTCTCGTTGCCGATCGCCTTCATCGGCATCTGGCTGTTCTCGACGCTCGACCGCAGCGCCCGCGCCAAGCGCGAGCGCGAGGCCTACGACGCGCAGTTCGTGCGCGCCGAGACGGGCATCGGGGCGCTCGAAGCCCACGTCCACTAGGACGCGGCTTGGAGCGCGTCCCGCGCTCCACGCATCCTGCAAAAAGGCCGTCCGCTTCCGCGGGCGGCCTTTTCTCTTGTCCGGCGTAAGCCGCGCCGCTTCCGCGACCCGGCGTTGCGAAGGTTGCACACCGCCGGCCGCGGGAGTTGCTTAGGCTCGTCACGCCACCGGAGCCCGCCTTTCTTGACGTCGCCGACCCGATCCCCGCTTCGCCACGCGAGCGCACACCCATGATCGCCGCAATTGCCGCTCTTCTCGGCTGCCAGCTCGCCGGCGAGGTGCTCGTGCGCGCGCTGGGCCTGCCGGTGCCGGGACCCGTCGCCGGCATGGGCATCCTGTTCCTCGCGCTCGCGTGGCGCGGCCGCACCAGGGACGCGGCCGATGCCGTCCCGCCGGCGATCGGCGAGGTCGCCGACGCGCTGCTGCGCAACCTCTCGCTGCTGTTCATCCCGGCCGCCGTCGGCGTCGTGCAGTATCTCGGGCTGCTCCGCGCCTACGCCGCGCCGCTCGCGCTGGCGATCGTCGTGTCGACGCTCGCCGCGATGATCGTCACGGTCCTCACCTTCCGGCTGGTCGCGCGCCTGCACGCCTTCCGCCGCAAGGGCCTTGCAGGCGACGTCGAGGCGGCGCTCGATCCGGAGCACCACCCGTGACGCTCCCCGCCCGCGCCGGCGAGCTCTGGGTCTACCTCGCCGAGAACCCGCTGCTCTGGCTAACGACCGTGCTCGTTGCCTACCTCGTCGCCGACTGGATCTCGGCGCGCTGCCGCAGGCACCCGCTCGCCAACGTGGTCGCCATCGCCACGACCCTCATCGGCGTGCTGCTGGCCGCAACGCATACGAGCTACCAGACCTTCTTCGACGGCGCGCAGTTCGTGCATTTCCTGCTCGGCCCCGCGACAGTGGCGCTCGCCGTCCCGCTCTACCGCAACCTCGGGCGCATCGGCGCGACGCTCGTGCCGATGGGCTGCGCGCTCATCGCCGGCTCGCTGACGGCGATCGTCACCGCCGTCGTGGTCGGCGGCCTCGCCGGCCTGCCGGTATCGCTTCTGGCCTCGCTGGCGCCGAAGTCGGTGACGACGCCGATCGCCATGAGCCTCGCCAAGGCCAACGGCGGCATTCCCGCGCTCGCCGCGGTGTTCGTCATCCTCACCGGCATCATCGGCGCCGTGATGGTGACGCCGCTGATGAACACCATGCGCATCCGCGACTTTGCGGCGCGGGGCTTTGCGGCGGGGCTCGCCGCGCACGGCATCGGCACGGCGCGGGCCTTCCAGGTCGACGCGCTGGCCGGCGCCTTCGCCGGCATCGCGCTCGGGCTCAACGGCGCCGTGACGGCGATCGTGATGCCGCTCGTCGTGCCGCCGCTGCTGCGGATGTTCGGCGGTCAGTGAACGAGGAGCGGCAGGAACCGGTAGGCAAGGAACAGCAGCACCGCCGCGCCGAGCACCCGGCGCCACGGGTTGCAGCCGCGGATCACCTCGTCCAGCGCCCACCACACGAGGCCCAATGCGCCGATCACAGCCAGCGCCGTGCCGAGCGTGCCCGTCGGCTTCAGGATCAGCTGCGCCGCGAAGGCGACGATGAAGATCCACAGCGGCAGGTTCGGCCATTGCGCGATGGTGATGCGGCCGGTTTTGCGGCTCTCGAAGCACCAGCGCAGCGGGTCGCGCGGTGCCGGCGGGGGCGGGTCGCCAGGCGCTGTCATGAAACGGAAAACCTGTAGAGGATGAGGAGCGAGAACGTCTCGCCGGGGCGCAGGATCGTCGAGGGGAAGCTCGGCTGGTTCGGCGCGTCGGGGAATGCCTGCGCCTCCAGCGCCAGGCCGGCGGTCTGGCGATAAGTGCCGCCGTGGCCGACCAGCGAGCCGTCGAGGCTGTTGCCGGTGTAGACCTGCAGCCCAGCCGCATCCGTCTCGAGCTCCAGCACGCGGCCGGTAGCGCGATGCGTGAGCCGCGCGGCCTTCCGCATGGTGCCGGCGGCGCCGTCGAGCACGAAGCAGTGGTCGAAGCCGCGTGCGACGAGGAGCTGGGGATCGGGCTTGCGCACCCGCGAGCCGATCGCCACCGGCGTGCGGAAGTCGAACACGGTGCCCTCGACCGGCCTGATCTCGCCGAGCGGGATCTGCTGCTTGTCGGTCGGAAGGAAGTGGCCGGCGAAGACCTCGAGCTCGTGGTCGGCGACGTCGAGCGCCGCGGCGCCGGCAAGATTGAAGTAGGGGTGCGCCGACATGTTGATCGGGGTCGGCTTGGTCGTCCGCGCCGTCAGCTCGAGACGCAGCGCATCGGCTTCCAGCGTGTAAGTGGCGACCGCCGACACTGCGCCCGGAAAGCCCTGGTCCCCGTCGGCGCTCTCGAGGGTGAAGGTCGCCTGGTTGGGCGTGCGGTCGGCGACGGTCCAGAAGCGCTTGGCGAACGCCTTCTTGCCGCCGTGCAGCGTGTTCTCGCCGTCGTTGACGGACAGCTCGTACGTCTCGCCGTCGAGCGTGAAGCGCCCCTTGGCGATGCGGTTGGCGTAGCGCCCGAGCGTCGCGCCGAACGAGCCGGCCCGCAGGATCATGTCGGCCTGGTCGAAGCCGAGCAGCACGTGGTCGCGTCGGCCCTGCCTGTCGGGCGCCTCGATCGAGAGCATGCGCGCGCCGTAGTTGGTGAGGCCGACCTTCAGCGTGTCGTTCGAAAGCTCGAGGAGCCCGACCTTGTCGTCGCCGGACTCGCCGAGAATGGCGTCGAAGGGGTCGCTCATCAAAGCCTCGTGCTGCGCCCCGCGAGCGTACAGGTGCGGGCGGCGGCACGCCACCCCGCCTGCCGGCGGGCGGTCCGGAACCGCGATGCCGGCTCGACCGTTCCGACCAAAAGCAAAGCTTTGGAGCCCGCCATGTCCGTGACACCCCTCCGCCAGGTCGTGCTGGCCGCTGCCGCCGTCGGGCTCATGGCGGCGCCGGCCATGGCGGCCTCGAAGCAGTCCCATCGTCACGTCGCGGCCGGCGTCAGCTACGCGCCGTACACCCACCAAGCCGTGCGCCATTCCGGCAGCCAGCGGCTGGTGAGCGACGGCCCGGGCACCGGCTTCGGCTTCAATCATTCGCCGCTGCCCTACCGCATCGGAGCCTGGAACCACCGCATGCGACAGGCCGAGGCGACGCACGAGGCGGTCCACATCGATGCGGCGACGTCGGGCGGCTACTACGGGTTCCCAGGCGACAGCGTCTACGGCGCCGGCCGCCGCGCCGCCTACGGCGTCTTCAACGGCGCCGACGGCTACGGCTCGCCGTACTTCGCCGGCTGGTACGGTCCCGCCGACGGCACCGACTACGGCCCGTTCGGCCACGCCTACG
This sequence comes from Beijerinckiaceae bacterium RH AL1, assembly GCA_901457705.2. NCBI lineage: Bacteria > Pseudomonadati > Pseudomonadota > Alphaproteobacteria > Hyphomicrobiales > Beijerinckiaceae > Beijerinckiaceae bacterium RH AL1. The sequence continues at coordinate 2,805,940 of LR590083.2, read as the reverse complement.
ACGACTGAGGCGGCGCCCGGTCGAGCGCCGCGAGCACGTTCGCCTCGGCCTCGTCCGGCAGCACCCACGCGAAGCTCGGCAGCTGGTGCCGCGCGAACGTCGCCTGTCGCTTGATGTAGCGGCGCGTGTCAGCTTTCCCCGTCGCGACCGCGGTGGCGAGGTCGCTGGTGCCGGCGAGATACTGCAGCAGCGGCGGCACGCCGTGTGCGCGCATGACCGGCAGCGCGGGATCGAGCCCGCGCCGGGACAGCGCAAAGACCTCGTCGAGCGCGCCCTGCGCCATCATCGCATCGAACCGCACATCGATCTGGGCGCGCAGCGCCTCGCGCTCCGGCGCGAGAAACACCGCCACGCAGCGCGCGGCGTCGAGCAGCGGCGGACGCCGGTTAGCTTGCCACGACGCGAGGCTGCCGCCCGTCGCCGCATGCACCTCCAGCGCGCGCAGCAGGCGTTGCGGATCGGTCGGGCGCAGTCGCGCGGCGGTCGCGGGATCGCGCTCGGCCAGCGCCGCGTGGAGCGCGGCCGGCGCCAGCCCCGCCGCCCAGCCACGCACCTCGGCGCGCACTTCCGCCGGCACCGCAGGGATGTCGGAGAGGCCCTGCGTCAGCGCCTTGAAGTAGAGCCCCGTGCCGCCCACCAGGATCGGCATCTGTCCCGCCGCCTTCGCCGCGGCGAGGGCGTCGGCCACGGCCGCGAGCCACCGGCTCACCGAAAAATTCTCGGCCCCGTCGACGACGCCGTAGAGCGCGTGCGGCGCCTGCCGCTCGTCCTCGTCGCTGGGACGCGCGGTGATCACCCGCAGGTCGGAATAGACCTGCATCGAGTCGGCGTTGATCACCACGCCGTCGAGGCGGCGCGCCAGGGCGAGCGCCAGCGCCGACTTGCCGCTCGCGGTCGGCCCTGCGATGAGGATCGCCTCGACCGTCACCTCGCCGACCCTCGGAGCGCATGAGCCACGTCGCCACCCTCGTCGCCGCCCCGGGCGTCCTGCTCGACGATGCCTTCGCCGGGCGCGCCGCCGCGGTGCTCCGGTGCACCGGGCCGCGCCGCCTCGATGCCGGCGCCGTCGATCTCCCTTTCGCACCGCCCGCCGGCAGCGACAACGCCCGCCTGACCGCCGAGCTGCGCGAGGCGCTCGGCGGCGCCCCTGTCGATGTCGTGGTGCAGCGCGCCGCCGGCCGCCGCAAGCGCCTGTTCATCGCGGACATGGACTCGACGATCATCGAGCAGGAGTGCATCGACGAGCTCGCCGACGGCCTCGGCATCAAGGCGGAGGTCGCGGCTATCACCGAGCGCTCGATGCGCGGCGAGATCGCCTTCGAGCCCGCCTTGCGCGAACGCGTCGCGCTTCTGCGCGGCCTCGACGTCGCGACGGCGACGCGCACCGTCACCGAGCGCATCTCGTTGACGCCAGGGGCGCGCACGCTCGCGCGGACGATGCGCGCGCACGGGGCGCTGACCGTCATCGCGTCCGGCGGCTTCACGATCTTCACCGCGCATGTCGCGCAGCTCGCCGGCTTCGAGCGACACTATGCCAACGTGCTGGGCATCGAAGGCGGGCGGCTCTCCGGCCTCGTGCACGAGCCGATCTTCGGGCGCGCCTCGAAGCGCACGACGCTGATCGCGCTGCGCGACGAGGTCGGCCTCGCGCCCGAGCAGACGCTGGCCGTCGGCGACGGCGCCAACGATCTCGCGATGCTGGAGGAGGCGGGGCTCGGCGTCGCCTTCCGCGCCAAGCCGGCCGTCGCGGCGGTGGCGCGGGCGCGGATCGATCACGGCGATCTGACCGCGCTGCTCTACCTGCAGGGTTTTGCACGCGAGGAGTTCCGCGACTAATCTCGGGCTTGCATGACGCGCAATGCCATCACCGACGTTCCGGGCCTCAAGGTCGGCCACGCCGAGGACAAGCGGATCGCGTCCGGCGTGACGGCCGTCGTGTTCGATCGGCCGTGCATCGCCTCCGTTGCGATCGGCGGCGGCGCGCCGGGCGAGCGCGACACGGCGCTCTTGGAGCCCGAGCGCACGGTCGAGCGCGTCGATGCGATCGTGCTGTCGGGCGGCTCGGCGTTCGGGCTCGATGCCATGGGCGGCGCCATGGCCTTGCTGCGCGGACAGGGCAGGGGGCTCGAGGTCGGCGCCGCGCGCGTGCCCATCGTGCCGGGCGCGATCCTGTTCGATCTCCTTAACGGCGGCGACAAGGCGTGGGGCCAGGCCCCCGTCTACTGGCACCTCGGCCATCGCGCGGCCTGGCTCGCCGGGCTCGACGTCGCGCAGGGCAGCGTCGGCGCCGGCCTCGGCGCCACGACGGCAAACCTCAAGGGCGGGCTCGGGACGGCCAGTGTCGTGACGTCGGGCGGCTTCGTGGTGGGGGCGCTCGTGGCGGTGAATGCCATCGGCACGGCGACTGTCGGGGACGGTCCGCATTTCTGGGCCGCACCCTATGAGCGCGACAACGAGTTCGGCGGCCGCGGCTTTCCCGCCAGCGTGCCGGCCGCGGCGCTCGTTCCGTCGATCAAGGGCGGCGGCCCGCGCAACACGACGCTTGCCATCGTCGCGACGGATGCCGCGCTCACCAAGCCCGAGGCCAAGCGCGTCGCCCTGATGGCGCAGGACGGCTTCGCGCGCGCTCTGCGACCGAGCCATGCCGCCATGGACGGCGACATCGTCTTCGCCGCCGCGACCGGCGGCGCGGCTCGGGCGGCGACGGATTTCGACAGGCTGGAGATCGGCGCACTCGCCGCCGACTGCGTCGCGCGGGCGATCGCGCGCGGCGTGTACGAGGCGGAGCCGCTGCCGTTCCCCGGGGCGCTACCTAGCTGGAAGGGCAGGTTCGGATAACCGAACCTGCGGGCTTTGCGTGACTCCGCCGCTGCGAGACACTACCTCATCGCCATGACGATCTCCGACCCCGCCGGCGAGGCCCAGCCCGCCGCGGCTCTCGCCGCCAAGCGCCGCGTCACCGCCCGCGCGCTGCTGCTCGGCGACCGCATCGACGCGTCGGGGCTCGAGCGGGCCGACATGATCTCCTCGAACCCGCTCGCCTTCCAGGCCGGCGCGGCCGGGTTTGTCGTGCTCTACCGCTTCGGCGTCGCCGTGATGATCGGCCTGTCGCCGCTGGAGGAGGATGTCGTCCTCACGCAGGTCAAGGCGCGGCTCTCCGGACCGCACACCCACGTCGACGACGAGACCGCGACGCTCGAGGTCGCCCAGGAGGAGGATCGCATCCCGCCGGGCGGCGCGATCCTTCTGCGCGACCTGTCGCCGGCCCGCCTGCTCGTCGTCGCCGATGCGCTCGCCAAGACCGTGTCGCTCGGGCGCGACGAGCGCGAGGTCAATGCCGTCTTCGACGTCATCGAGCCGTTCGCCGGTCGGCTCTTCGAGCGGGGGCGAACGCCTCGCAACAGACGCTCGATGCTCAAGCTGATCGGCCAGACCCTGCTCGTGCAGCACCGCGTCTCCGGCCGCGTCGCAGTCGAGGAGAAGCCCGACGTGCTCTGGGATCGCCCGGACCTCGAGCGCCTCTACGCCCGGCTCGAGGACGAGTACGAGCTCAAGGAGCGCGCCGGCACGCTGAAGCGCAAGCTCGACGTGATCGCCGAGACGGCGCGGGCCTTGACCGACATCATCGACGCCGACCGCTCGACGCGGCTCGAGGTCGTCGTCGTCCTGCTCATCCTCGCCGAGATCCTCCTCACCATCGGCCAGATCGTCTTCTGGCATCACTGACGCGCATCGGTCGCAGGAACCGGGCTCGCGACGCCGCGGTTGCACGCGCATCAACCATGTTCATCCATGTCGTCGAGGCTCAAATGACACCGCTGCGCTTCACCGTCGCCGTGGCCGCGCTGACGCTGGCCGTCAGCCCGGCGCTCGCGCGCCACCGCCACCATCGCCTGCCGGTGCTGCCGCCGGAAGCCGCCGCGCCGCCGACCTACTGGGGCGGCTGGCAGGCCGAGGCGATCGCGCGGGCGACCGCCCGCCAGCGCGCCGCTCCCGGACTTACCGAGGAGCTGGCCGCCGACGCGCTGGAGACCGCGACCGGCGGCCCGAGCGGCGGCGTTCCGGGCTTCAGCGGACACTGAGGCGGGGACGAGGCCGCCGCCGCCGTTTCGGCAGCCCCGCTGAAGGCTTATGGTTGCCGGCGTGAGACCTACGCCCGGGGCCTGATGTTTATCCAACTGCTCGATCGCGTGCTGATCGATCGCATCGCCGCCGGCGAGGTGATCGAGCGGCCCGCCTCCGCCGTGAAGGAGCTGGTCGAGAACGCGCTCGATGCCGGCGCGACGCGCGTCGAGGTGGCGATCGAGGCGGGCGGGCGGAAGCTGATCCGCGTCGTCGACGACGGCCGCGGCATGGATGCCGCCGACCTCGCGCTCGCCGTCGAGCGCCACGCCACCTCCAAGCTGCCGGAGGGCGACCTCGCGGCGATCCGCACGCTGGGCTTTCGCGGCGAGGCGCTGCCGTCGATCGCCTCGGTGGCGCTGCTGACGATTGCGACGCGCACCGCGGACGGCGCGCAGGGCCACGCGCTTTCGGTCGATGCCGGCTACAAGGGCGAGGTGCGGCCCGGCGCGCAGCCGCGCGGCACCCGGGTCGAGGTGCACGACCTCTTCGCGGCGACGCCGGCGCGCCTGAAGTTCCTGAAGAGTGACCGCGCCGAGGCGCGCGCGGTCTCCGAGGTCATCCAGCGCCTCGCCATGGCGCATCCGCGCGTCCGCTTCGTCCTGTCCGGCACGGACACGGCCGGCTTCGACCTTGCCGCCTGCGGGCCGGGGGCCGAGGGCTTGCTGGAGCGGCTGACCCAGGTGCTTGGTCGCGACTTCCGCCCCAACGCGCTTCAGGTCGAGGCCGAACGGGAGGGCGTCGCGCTGGCAGGCTACGCCGGGCTGCCGACCTGGCATCGCGGCGACACAGGCGCGCTGCACCTCTTCGTCAACGGTCGCGCGGTGAAGGACAAGCTGCTGCTCGGCGCGGTGCGCGTGGCCTATGCCGACGTCGTGCCGTCCGGCCGCTCGCCCGTCGTCGCGCTCTACCTGGCCTGCGATCCGGCCGAGGTCGACGTCAACGTGCACCCGGCCAAGGCCGAGGTGCGCTTCCTAGATCCGGGCCTCGTGCGCGGCCTCGTCGTCGGCGCGCTGAAGCAGACCCTGGCGCGGGCCGGCCATCGCGCCACGCCGAGCGCTGCCGCCACGCTGCACGATCTCGCGCGGGCACCGGGCATGAACGGCCACGCGGCATCGGCTGCGGCCTGGTCGCCAGAGGGCTCACCGTCTGCGCCGCCGGGCTTCGCCGCGCCGGCGCAGAGCACCTTCGTGCACGAGGGGCCGAACGGCTTCGTTCCGAGCGCGCGCGCCCCGGCCGCCGAAGCGTCGGAGCCGTCGGATGCGCCGCTTGGCGCCGCCCGCGCCCAGCTCCACGACACCTACATCGTCGCGCAGACCCGCGACGGCATCGTCCTCGTCGACCAGCACGCGGCGCACGAGCGCCTCGTCTACGAGCAGCTGAAAGCCGAGCGCGCGCGGGCCGGGATCGCGCGGCAGCCGCTGCTCATCCCCGCCGTCGTCGACATGCCGCCGGCCGACGTCGAGCGACTCGCCGATGCCGCGGCGCTGCTCGAGGGCTGCGGGCTCGTCCTCGAACCCTTCGGCAACGGCGCGGTGCTGGTGCGCGAGACGCCGGCGGCGCTCGGCGCGGTCGATTGCGGGCATCTCGCGCGCGACCTCGCCGACGCGCTGGCGGAGGATGACGCGGCGACGCTGCCGCTCGAGCGCCGGCTCGACCATTATCTCGCGACCTTCGCCTGCCATCATTCGGTGCGCGCCGGCCGCCGCCTGACGGGCGAGGAAATGAACGCGCTGCTCCGCGACATGGAGCGCACGCCCGGCTCCGGGCAGTGCAATCATGGCCGCCCGACCTATGTCGAGCTGAAGCTCGCCGACATCGAGAAGCTGTTCGGCCGCCGCTGACATGCGCGCCGCGAGCGCCGAGCGCCTCGCTGGTCGAATCTTGAGAAACGTGCCACGCTCGGCTCCGGCTGCGCGTCAACAAACGCAGCTGGTGCGCCGTGGGGCGCCGAACGAGACGGACGGGGGCGTGACGGGGAGCGCTGAAGGTCGTCGCCGGGCCGCCCACTGGGGCCGTCCCGGGCTCGCGTTGATCGCAGCTTCGGTGCTGCTTCCGATCGTTCTCTACGCGCTTGCGGCCTGGTACAGCTACGACGAGACGATCCGGCGGGCGGAACAGCGCGTCGAGCGCACGACGCGCATCCTGGAAGAGCACGCGCTCAAGGTCTTCGAATCGCAGCGGCTGGTGATCGAGCAGGTCAACCTGCGCCTGCGCTTCATGGATTGGTCGAAAGAGGCGGATCGCGTCGACCTCTACAAAATCCTCGTCAAGTTGCAGGACGACCTCGACCAGGTGTCGACCATCACCGTCGCCGACGCCCAGGGCCGGATGCTTGCCAGCGGGCGCACCTATCCCGCCAACCCGACGATCAGCTTCGCCGATCGCGACTACTTCCAGACGCTGCAAAAGGGCGCGTCGGCGCTGCCGACGATCTCGAACGCCTATCTCGGCCGTCAGACCAAGATCCCGGTCTTCAATGTCGCCGGCCGCATCGGCTCCGGCGGCGAGTTCAAGGGCGTCATCGCCGTCTCGGCCGACGTCAGCTACTTCCAGGACTTCTACAAGTCGGTCGATCCCGACACCGATCATCGCGTGCTCCTGGTGCGCACGGACGGCGCGATCCTCGTCTCAGAGCCGAAGCTGCCGTTCGAGCACCTGCCGCCGACCTCGAAGCTCCTCAGGGACATCCAGACGCAGACCTCGGGCAGCTACTCGCTGCATTCGCAGCTCGACGGCGTCGATCGCATCTTCTCGTTCCGCCGCATCGGCGCCTATCCGGTCGTCGTGCGCTTCGGCATCGCCCGCAGCGCGGCGCTCGCGTCGTGGTACTCGATGCTCGTCATCTACGGCATCGCGGCGTTGCTGGCGTCCTTGGCGCTGCTGCTTGCCTCCTCGTTCGCGGTGCGACAGACGCAGCGCGAGCGCATGGCGCGGCGCAAGTGGGAGGAGACGGCGGCGGCGCTGCAGGCCGAGGCCGCCGAGCGCGAGCGCATCGAGGGACAGCTGCGCCAATCCCAGAAAATGGAGGCGGTGGGGCGTCTCACCGGTGGCCTCGCGCACGACTTCAACAACCTGCTGACGGCGGTGATCGGCAGCCTCGATCTCGTGCGGCGGCGCCCCGGCGGCATGGAGGCGCGCAACCTCCAGTTTATCGGCAACGCGCTCGAGGGCGCCAACCGTGCCGCGGCGCTGACGAGCCGCCTGCTCGCCTTCTCGCGCCAGCAGGCCCTTGAGCCGGTGGCGACGGATGCGAACGCGCTGATCGAGTCGATGCTGACGCTGCTCGGCAGCACCCTGGGCGAGCGGGTGCGCATCGAGACGCAGCTCGCCGCCGACCTCCGGCCGACGCTGGTCGATCCGAACCAGCTCGAGAGCGCGATCGTCAATCTCGCCGTCAACGCGCGCGATGCGATGCCCGAGGGCGGCCTCATCAGGATCGAGACGGCGAACGTCGAGATCGCCGACGGAGACCCGGAAGTCGGCCCTGGCGCCTGGGTGCTGGTGGCCGTCTCCGACACGGGCACCGGCATGCCGCCCGAGGTCGTGGCGCAGATCTTCGAGCCGTTCTTCACGACGAAGCCCGTCGGCAAGGGCACGGGCCTCGGCCTCTCGCAGGTCTACGGCTTCATCAAGCAGTCCGGCGGCAACGTCGCCGTCACCTCGGCGCTCGGCCGCGGCAGCACCTTCAAGCTCTACCTGCCGCGCGCCGCGGCGATGGAGGCGGCGCAGAGCGAGGAGCCGTGGATCGACGACGCGGCGGCGCTGCCGATGTCGCGCGCTGGCGAGACCATCCTCGTCGTCGAGGACGAGGAGATGGTGCGCCAGCTCGGCGTCGCGGCGCTTGAGGAGGCCGGCTATCGCGTGCTCGCGGCCTGCGACGCCACCCAGGCGCTCGCGCTGCTGCGCGCCAACGCCGACATCGCGCTGCTCTTCTCCGACATCGTTCTCACCGGGCCGATGGACGGACGGCAGCTCGCCGATGTCGTGCTGGCCGAGCGTCCGGGCCTGCCGGTGCTGTTCACGACCGGCTACTCGCGCAACGCCATCGTCCACGACGGTCGGCTCGACGAGGGCGTCGAGCTCATCAACAAGCCCTACACCGGCATCGCCGTTGTCGCGCGGGTCAAGGCGCTGCTGAGCCAGCGACGCCCGCGCCGGCTGCGTCTCGTGCGCTCCACAGCCTCCTGACGCCGATGCTTGGTCGCCGCGTCGGCGTGCCGTAGAAGGCGCGCATGGCGAACCAACCTCTCGATGTCCTGCTGCTGGGCTCCGGCGGCCGCGAGCATGCGATCGCGTCGAGCCTGTCGCGCAGCCCGCGGCTCGGCCGGCTCTACGCGGCGCCGGGCAATCCGGGCATCGCCGAGGTCGCGACCTGCGTCGCGCTCGATCCGCAGGATCACGACGCCGTCGTCGCCTTCTGCAGCGAGAAGGGTGTCGGCCTCGTCGTCGTCGGGCCGGAGGCGCCGCTCGTCGACGGCCTCGTCGATGATCTGGAGGCCGCCGGCATCCCCGCCTTCGGTCCCAGCAAGGCGGCCGCCCGGCTCGAGGGGTCGAAGGGCTTCACCAAGGATTTCTGCGCCCGCCACAACATCCCGACGGCGGCCTACCGGCGCTGCGAGTCGCTCGATGCGGCGCGAGCCTATCTCGCCGAGGTGGGCGCGCCGATTGTCGTCAAGGCCGACGGGCTCGCTGCCGGCAAGGGCGTCGCCGTCGCCTCGACCACGGCGGAGGCCGAGGCGGCGCTCGCGGCGATCTTCGGCGGCGCATTCGGCGCGGCCGGCGCCAGCGTCGTGCTCGAGGCCGTGCTCGAAGGCGAGGAGGCGTCCTTCTTCGCGCTCTGCGACGGGACGCGCGCGCTGCCCTTCGCCTCTGCGCAGGATCACAAGCGCGTCGGCGACGGCGACACGGGGCCGAACACCGGCGGCATGGGGGCCTACTCGCCGGCGCCGATCGTGGATACGGCCATGCAGGCGCGCATCATGCGCGAGATCGTCGAGCCGACGCTGGCCGGCATGGCGGCCGAGGGGGCGCCGTTCAAGGGCGTGCTGTTCGTCGGCCTGATGATCGGGCGAGCTGGGCCGCAGCTCATCGAGTTCAACGTTCGCTTCGGCGATCCCGAGACGCAGGCGATGCTGCCGCGGCTCGAGGACGACCTGCTCGAGCTGCTGCTCGCCTGCGCCGAGGGCCGCATGCCGACGCGTCCGCTGCGCTTCTCGCCGGACGTCGGGCTCTGCGTGGTGCTCGCGGCGCGCGGCTATCCGGGGACGCCGGCCAAGGGCGGTGTCATCACCGGGCTCGCGGACCTCGACGGCGTCGTCGTCACGCAAGCGGGCACGCGACGGGAGGGCGACAGGCTCGTCGCCGACGGGGGGCGCGTCCTCGGCATAACCGCGCTCGGCCGCGACGTCGCGGCGGCGCGGGCCGTAGCCTACGCGGCCGTCGACAGGATCGACTGGGCGGACGGTTTTTGTCGTCGCGACATCGGCGCCAGGGCGCTGACGCCTGTGAACTATTGATGACGACTTGCTTGCGAAGAGATCGAGTTTCCATATCGCACCTGCGAAAGATGCAATGTCTCCCTGCTGCTTGAGAACATGAACGTACTGTAATCTTGGTTTTGGTGCGATGTCGTGTGCGGCTGAAACCTTTGACGCGGCGGCCCGTATCTGGCTGCGAGCGGGCCGCGGTCCGCTTTCAAAGGAGACAAATGCATGAAATTCGTTCGCTCGACTGTCGCCGCAGCCTCCATCACCGCCCTGATCGGCGTTGCCGGGCCGGCCTTCGCCAAGGATCCGATGGTCGGCGGCGCCCCGATGTATGCTTCGAAGAACATCGTCGAGAACGCCGTCCACTCGAAGGACCACACGACGCTCGTCGCCGCCGTCAAGGCCGCCGGCCTCGTCGACACGCTCGAGGGCCCCGGCCCATTCACGGTCTTCGCGCCGACCAATGCCGCCTTCAAGAAGCTGCCCGCCGGCACCGTCGACAACCTGCTGAAGCCCGAGAACAAGGACCAGCTCACCGCCGTGCTGACCTACCACGTCGTCCCCGGCAAGCTCACCGCTCGGGACCTCGAGGAGCAGATCAAGGCCGGTGGCGGCAAGGCCGAGCTGAAGACCGTTCAGGGCGAGCCGCTGACGGCCACCCAGAAGGGCAAGAGCATCATCATCACCGATTCGAAGGGTGATGCCGCGTCGGTGACGATCCCGAACGTCATTCAGTCGAACGGCGTGATCCACGTGATCAACGCCGTGATGCTTCCGTAAGCTTACGCTCGCGCGTGAGTGCTTGGGCCCGGCCTTGTGCCGGGCCTTCGTCGTTTAAGGCTCAGCCCGCACGCAGCAGCACGACCTGCGTGTCGCCGAAGCTGCGGGCGTCGAGCGGCGAGAATCCATCGGGCGGCGTGACGGTCGCCTCGGCCGCTTCCTCGACGATGACGAGCGCGCCGGGCCGCAGCCAGCCGCCGTCCGACAGGGCGGCGAGTGCCGGCTCGGCGAGGCTGCGACCGTAGGGCGGGTCGAGGAACGCGACGTCGTAGGGGTCGCCGGGCGGCGCAAGGCCGAGCTTGCGCGCATCGCGACGGAAGACGCGCGTTTCGCCGCCGAGGCCCAGCGCCTCGACATTAGCGCGGATCAGCGCCCGCGCCTCGGCCCCGTCGTCGACGAGCAGGGCGAAGCGCGCACCCGCGAGAGGGCTTCGAGCGCCAGCGCACCGGTGCCCGCGAAGAGGTCGATCACGCGCAGGCCCGCGACGCCGCCGTAGCCGTGCTCCAGGATGTTGAAGAGAGATTCGCGCAGCCGGTCCGAGGTCGGGCGGATGTGGTTGGAGCTCGGACCTTTCAGGGTGCGCCCGCCGAGGCGGCCGCCGACGATGCGCAAGGCTCAGCTCTTCGGGCGCGGCTTGCCGCGGCCACCGCCCGCCGGCCCGCGAGGTTTTCCGCCTGCGGGCCTGCCACCTGCGGGCCTACCGCTAGTGGGCCTTCCGCCTGCGGGCCTGGCGCCACCTGGCCGGCCACCTGTCGGCTTACCACCCGCCGGCCTGCCGCCTGCGGGCTTGCCACCGGAACGTGACGGCGACCTGCCGCTAGGGCGCTCTCCCGCCGCGCTGCGGCGCTCGCCTTGCTCCAGTCCGCGCGTGCTGCGCCGCTTGTCCGGCGGCGGCGCGCCATCCCCGCGTGGCGCCGCCGAGCGCTCCGTTCGTTTGCCTTCGAACCTCGAGCCGTCCCGTCGCGCTTCGCCGCGCGCGCTGCCCTCTCGGCCATCGGGACGTTCGCCTCTCTCGAGTCGCGCGCGGGGTCGCTTGTCGCCTCGACGCGACGGCCTTGCGTCGGACCGCGAGGCACCCGGGCCGCTCGAGCCAGCGCGGCGCCCGTCATCCTCGCGACCGCGCCCCCCAGCGGGACGCGGCTTCGCGTCGAACCTGTCGCGCCGCTCTTCGCGCCCTCCGGCTGGCGCCGGGCGCCGCGTCGCCCCATCCGGCCGCGTCGCCTCATCCGGCCGCTCGCGCCGGCGCGGCGGCGCCGCGTCGTCGCGAGGCCTGCGATCCTCGCCGGGCGCGCCGCCGCTGCGTGCCGCGCGGGCGCGCTTGGCGAGTGCGGAGGGGCTGGCCCCTCGACGCGCCGGCTTGCCCGGTGCGGCCCGAGGATCGTCGCGGCGCGCCGGGCGGCTGCCGTCGCGGGCCCGCGTCGGCTCGATCGGGTGCGTGCCGACGAGCCGCTCGACGGTGACCTTGCGATCGCGGCGATCGGTGAGGTCGCCGCGCTCGATGCGCTTGCGCGGCCCGCGCCGCGTCGCCTCTGTCTCCTCGGCGCGAAGCGTCGAGACGTGCTTGCGCGTGCCTGCCTTCGGCCGCTCGCGGATCGGGGCCGGAGCCTCGCTCTCGCGCTCGCCGCGCAGGGGCCGGGCAAGCGGCCGGTCGCCGCCGCGCGGGCGCTCGTCGCGACGGCCGCCTGGCGACGGCCGCGTGCTCCTCTCGACCCGCTCGCCGCCGGCCGAACGCGCCGGCGCACGATCGGGGCGCGCCGGCTTGCGCTCTACGGGCGCCGGCGCCTCCTCGAAGCGCGCACCTGCGGCCTCGGCGAGGGTCGGGCCGAGCTGATCGCGCAGCACGCGCGTGCGCACCTCCTCGACCGCGCCTTCCGGAAGGTCGCCGAGCTGGAACGGCCCGAACGACAGCCGGATCAGCCGGTTCACCTCGAGGCCGATCGCCTCGAGCACGCGCTTCACCTCGCGATTCTTGCCCTCGCGCAGACCCATCGTCAGCCAGACGTTGGCGCCCTGCTGGCGATCGAGCTTGGCCTCGATGCCCGCATAGTCGATCCCGTCGATGGTGATGCCGTCGGCGAGGCCGTCGAGCACGCTCTGGTCCGTCTCGCCCTTGGCGCGGACGCGGTAGCGGCGGACCCAGCCGGTCTTCGGCAGCTCGAGCAGCCGCGCCAGGCCGCCGTCGTTGGTCAGCAGCAGCAGGCCCTCGGTGTTGATGTCGAGCCGTCCGATGGTGACGACGCGCGGGCCGTCCGGCCAATGCTCGCGCAGGTGATCGGCGACGGTGGCGCGACCCTCGGGATCATGGTCCGAGGTGACGAGCCCGCGCGGCTTGTGGAACAGGAAGAGCCGCGTCTTCTCCGCCTGCGGCAGCGGCGCGCCGTCGACGAGGATCGTGTCGTCGGGGCTGACGTCGAGGGCCGGGCTCGTCAGCACCTCGCCGTTGACGCTGACGCGGCCGTCGACGATCCAGGCCTCGGCGTCGCGGCGCGAGCAGAGGCCGACGCGCGCCATCAGCTTGGCGATGCGCTGGCGCGCCGGCGCCGGGTTTTCGGTCTCGTTCCGGGTCATGGCCCCTGATACAGAGGCGGCCTCGAAAAGCAAACGCGTGCGAGATGATCGAAACCGCGAAAGATCCGATGGTGCTGGCGTTCGAGGCCGCGCGCGACGCCGCGGCGAGGGGCGAGGTGCCGGTCGGCGCGACCATCGTGCGCGACGGCCGCGTGCTCGCCGTCGCCGGCAACCGCACGCTCGCCGATCGCGATCCGACCGCGCATGCCGAGATGCTGGCGATCCGCGCCGCCTGCACCGCGCTCGCCAGCGAGCGGCTCGTCGGCTGCGATCTCTACGTCACGCTGGAGCCCTGTGCGATGTGTGCGGCGGCGATCTCGTTTGCGCGGATCCGCCGGCTCTATTTCGGCTGCGACGATCTAAAGGGCGGCGCGGTCGAGAACGGCCCGCGCTTCTTCGGCCAGGCGACCTGCCATCATGCGCCCGAGGTGTTCGGCGGCATCGGGGCGCTAGAGGCCGGCAAGCTCCTGAAGGACTTCTTCGCGGCGCGCCGCTAGCTCCTTCAAAAGGCGAGGCGCAACCCGACGACCGCGAGGATCGCCGCCATGATCGGCCGCAGAACCTTGTCCGGCGCGCGGCTCGCGAGCTGGCTGGCGATGGCGATGCCCGGCAGCGAGCCGACGAGCAGCGAGCCGAGCACCGCCCAGTTGACCGAGCCGAGATACCAGTGGCCGAGGCCGGCGATCAGCGTCAGCGGCACCGCATGCGCGATATCGGCGCCGACGATGCGCACCAGCTGCGCACGCGGATAGAGGATCAGGAGCGCGGTGACGCCGATGGCGCCGGCGCCAACCGACGAGATCGACACGAACACACCGAGGAACAGGCCGAGCAGCACGGTCAGCAAGATGCGCCGGCGCTCGCTCAGCCGCTCCATGACGGGCGCGAAGCGATCGAGCAGCACGCGGCGGAAGATCAGCGAGATCGCCGTGAGGACGAGCGCGATGCCGAGCACGGTCGAGATCAGGCTGTGCTGGGCATGGCCGTTGATGCCGATGTGATCGAGATAGAGCAGGGTGAGCGCCGTCGCCGGCACGCTGCCGAGCGCTAGGCGGCGCACGATCGCCCAGTCGATCGTGCGGTTCAGCCCGTGCACGACGATGCCGCCGCTCTTTGTCACCGCGGCATAGAGCAGGTCGGTGCCGACGGCGGTGGCCGGCGCGATGCCGAAGAGCAGGACGAGGAGGGGCGTCATCAGCGAGCCGCCGCCGACGCCGGTCAAGCCGACCAGCACGCCGACGAGGAAGCCGGAAACCGAATACGCCCAGTTGATGTGGCTGATGAAATCCACGCCCGTCCCTTCCGGCCCCGCGATCGGCCGGTATCTGGGGTCGGAAAACCTGTCGCGTCAACGTCTTGAAGGATATTCCACGCGGCGGTGCTTCAGCGCCTTCTTTCTTCTCTCGCGCGACGCGTAGAGAGGCGAACGAAGCTCAGGCGAGGAATGCGAGCAGTGCCTCGACGCAGGCGTCGGGATTCTCTTCCGGCACGAAATGGCCGGACTTGATCGCGTGGCCCTGCACATCGTGCGCGTATTGGCGCCACACGTCGAGCGGCGAGGCGCCGGCGGCCGGCAGGCCCGCGTCGCCCCAGAGCGCCAGCAGCGGCACCTCGATCTTGCGGCCGGCGTCGAGGTCGGCCTTGTCGATCAGCCGGTCGATCAGCGCGCCGGCGCGATAGTCCTCGCAGCTCGCCGCGATGCGCGTGGGGTCTTCGAAGGCGGCGCGGTAGTGCGCCAGCGCCTCGGGCGCGTAGGCGGAGAGATCCTTCGCGGCGGACCAGTTCGCCAGCGCATGCTCGAGGAAGTAGCGGGCGTTGACGCCGATCAGCGTTTCCGGGAACGGCGCGGGCTGGGCGAGGAACAGCCAGTGGTACTTCTTCAGCGCCGCCTCGGTCTGCCCCATGTCGTCGAACATCGCGAAGGTCGGCACGATGTCGATGACGGCAACCTTCTCGAGCCGCCCGGGATGATCGTAGGCGAGGCGATAGGCGACGCGGCCGCCGCGGTCATGGCCGACGACGCTGAAGCGCACGTGGCCGAGCTTTTCCATGACGTCGATCGCGTCCTGCGCGAGGGCCCGCTTGGCCATGCCCTCGCCGTTGGCGCCCACCGGCAGCGACGACCAGCCGTAGCCGCGCAGGTCCATGGCGACGACGGTGAAGCGCTCGGCAAGGCGCGGCGCGATCTTGTGCCACTCGACATGCGTTTGCGGATAGCCGTGGAGCAGCAGCAGCGGCGGCCCGCTGCCGCCCGCGCGGGCGAAGAAGCGGCCGGCTGCGGTGTCGATCCAGTGCGAGGCGAAGCCGGGGAAGAGGTCGGCGAGGTCGGGCATGTTCGGGTCTGTCGCTCACGTGGCACGCCCGGTGGGGCAGGGTGCGCAACCTTGACACCCGGGGCCCCAACCTCAATACCCGGACAAACGTTCAGGCCCCGCGGAGCGATCATGACCGACGCAACTGTCCTCGACGCGAAGCCGGGCGAGGCTTCTGCGAAGCCCAAGCTGCGCATCTTCCTGTGCGCGCCGCGCGGCTTCTGCGCCGGCGTGGTGCGAGCGATCGACGCGGTGGAGCAGGCGCTGCGGCTCTACGGCGCGCCGGTCTACGTGCGCCACGAGATCGTCCACAACAAGTACGTCGTCGAGGGGCTGAAGGCGAAAGGCGCGATCTTCGTCGAGGAGCTCTCCGAGGTGCCGGACACGCAGCAGCCGGTGATCTTTTCCGCGCACGGCGTGCCGAAGTCGATTCCCGCCGAGGCGGGGCGGCGCAATTTTCACGCGATCGACGCGACGTGCCCGCTGGTCACCAAGGTGCATCGCGAGGCGCAGATCCACTTCAAGCGCGGCCGCCAGATCCTGCTCGTCGGCCATGCCGGCCACCCCGAGGTCGTCGGCACGCTGGGCCAGCTGCCCGAGGGCTCGATCATCCTCGTCCAGCACCCGGAGGACATCGACACTGTGCAGGTCCGCGACGAGGCCAACCTCGCCTACGTCACGCAGACCACGCTGTCGCTCGACGACACCAAGCAGATGGTCGACAAGCTGCACGAGCGCTTCCCGATGATCGTCGGCCCGCAGAAAGAAGACATCTGCTATGCGACGACCAACCGCCAGGAGGCGGTAAAGCGGATCGCGCCGATCGTCGACGCGCTGATCGTCGTCGGCTCCTCGAACTCGTCGAACTCCCAGCGCCTCAAGGAAGTCGGCGAGCGCTCGGGCTGCCCCTACGCGCGCCTCGTCCTGCGCGCGCAGGACCTCGAGTGGGACCAGCTCTCGAAGGTGCGCACGCTCGGCATCACCGCCGGCGCCTCGGCGCCCGAGGTCCTGGTCGAGGAGATCATGGACGCCTTCGCCGAGCGCTTCGAGCTCGAGATCGAGACCGTCTCGACGGCCGACGAGAGCGTCTTCTTCCCGCTGCCGCGCGAGCTGCGGCCGGCGACCGCAACGGCGGGCTAAGCGAAGCCGCTGTCGCTATCGATGTGCTTGGCGCCGCGGACCAGCTCGAAACGTGGGTGGTTGCACCCACGGCAAGGGGGAAAACGCTTCCCCTCAATGCAAGTCACTTCATGCGGTTGACGATGTGTCGGGTCATGCGTGACGCGATAGATGCCTGACTGGGGAACGGTGTCCCCGGGCTTGTAGGACAACTCAAAGCTCCAGCTTTCCTGTTACGGTGAAGCCTAACTTACGGCGCAACTCAAGGTTGCATTGTTGCTCCGCGTTCGCCATGGCTGGCGCGAAACCCCGTAATCCACACCGCCTTCAAACGAAGCTCGGCGCTTAATTTTTCGTTAGCCATGTGGCGCGGGTTCGTGCCACAAAAGGTCAGCGACCGCGCGGCGTAACGGGTCGCAAGCCACTGTACACTCAAAGAAATTCGGCATGACCTTGACGGATCAGGCGCGCGCCCGCGTGCCCGCACGGCCCTCCCGCGAGCCCGACGCCGCCTTCCGCGTCGCGCCCCACAACATCGAGGCGGAGCAGGCGCTCCTGGGTGCGATCCTCATCAACAACGACGCCTTCGACCGCGTCTCCGACTTCCTGAAGCCCGAGCATTTTTCCGAGGAGGTGCACCGGCGCATCTTCGATGTCGCCTCGCAGCTCATCCGCGCCGGCAAGGTCGCGACGCCGATCACGCTGAAGACGTTCCTCGGCGACGCCGACCTCGGCGGCATCACCATCCCGCAGTACCTCGCGCGGCTCGCGGCCGAGGCGACGGCGATCATCAACACCGAGGACTATGGCCGCACGGTCTACGACCTCGCGACGCGGCGCGACCTGATCCTGATCGGCGAGGATATCGTCAACGGCGCCTACGACGCGCCGGTCGACGTCTCGCCGCGGGAGCAGATCGAGGAGGCGGAGCGCAAGCTTTACTCGATCGCCGAGTCCGGCCGCTATGACGGCGGCTTCCAGCGCTTCTCGGACGCGCTGACCACCGCCGTCGACATGGCGGCCAAAGCCTTCGAGCGCGACGGCGGCCTGTCGGGCGTCGCCACCGGCATGAGCGACCTCGACAAGATGATGGGCGGCCTGCAGGCGTCCGACCTCGTGATCGTCGCGGGGCGCCCGGCATGGGCAAGACGGCGCTCGCCACCAACATCGCCTTCAACATCGCAAAGGCGTACGAATTCCGCACCAAGCCCGACGGCGCGCACGAGACGGTCAACGGCGGCATCGTCGGCTTCTTCTCGCTCGAGATGTCGTCCGAGCAGCTCGCCACCCGCATCATCGCCGAGCAGGCGCAGGTGCCGGGCTACAAGATCCGCCGCGGCGACATCACCGAGCACGACTTCCACCGCATTGCCGAAGCCGCGCGCGAGATGCAGCAGACGCCGTTCTACATCGACCAGACCGGCGGCATCTCGATCGCCCAGCTGACCGCGCGCGCCCGCCGCCTCAAGCGCCAGCGCGGGCTCGACCTTCTGGTCGTCGACTACCTGCAGCTGCTCTCCGGCTCGAAGTCGCGCGGCGACAATCGCGTGCAGGAGCTGACCGAGATCACGACCGGCCTGAAGGCGCTGGCCAAGGAGCTGAACGTGCCGGTGGTGGCGCTGTCCCAGCTCTCGCGCCAGGTCGAGAGCCGCGACGACAAGCGTCCGCAGCTTTCCGACCTTCGCGAGTCCGGCTCGATCGAGCAGGACGCGGATGTGGTGATCTTCGTCTATCGCGAGGAGTATTACCTCAAGAACAAGCAGCCGCGCGAGGGCACAGAGGAGTTCCTGGCCTGGCAGCAGGACATGGAGCGTGCCTACGGTAAGGCCGAGGTAATCATCGGCAAGCAGCGCCATGGGCCGACCGGCACCGTCGAGCTGGCCTTCGAGGGCGAGTACACGCGCTTCTCGAACCTCGCGCAGGACGAGCGGCTGCCGGCGCACTGAGCGCGAGCAGCCGCCCGGCTTTCGCTGGCCTAGGCGACGATCTTGTCGAGCCAGGCGCCCGCGATCGTCGCCACCTCGGCGGGCTTCTCCAGGGTGGGAAGGTGGCCGCAGCCGGCGATCTCGTGCCATTCGGCGTTCGGGACGTCGGCGACGAACCCGCGGGCCGACCCGGGCGGCGAGATCTTGTCCTCGGCCCCCCAGATCGCCAGGACCGGCATGCCGAGCGTGCTCGCGTGCGCCTCGACGGAGCGCTTCGCGGCGAGCGACTTCGCCTGCTTGCCGGCGTGCTCGGGCCCGACGCGCGCCGCCATGTCCTTGAAGGTCTGGATCGCGTCCGGGTTCGAGGGGTGCGCGACGACGCCGGCCAGCATCCCGATAACGCCCTCGGTGTTCGACTCGATGCCTTGCACGAGACCTGCACTCTGGTCCGGGTCGGGCGCGCCGGCGTTCGAGCCCATGATCCAGAGCCCCTTGACGCGGTCCTGCGCCGCCAGAGCGACCTCGATCGCTAGGCTTGCGCCGTACGATGTTCCCGCGACGATGAAGCTTTCCGGCGCCTGCTCGAGGATCGCCGCGACGCTCTCCTCCATCGTGTCGCGCGGCGCGGCGATGACGTGGACGGTCGCATGCTTGGCGAGCTCCGCCTTGACAGGCGCGTACAGCGCCTCGTCGCAGAAGAGCGCGGGGATGAGAACGAGATGCTTGTCCGGCAAAGGTGGCTCCATGGTTCGGGTCGCAGGCACGGCCGTCCAGAAGGACGAAGTATGCCGACAGCGATTAATTAGGGCGCGAAAGGGTCGCTTCGACCGAGCCTGAAGATGGAAGGGCATCGTCTCGCGGCAACCCTCGGATTGCCTCGTTGCCAAGTTGGCGCCTATCTTGCCCGTGCAGGGGGAGTGTCATGGCCTACACGCAAGACCTCGCGGGCACGCGCTACATCTTCGCCGATCTTCGCGCGATGCTCGCAGCCGCGTCGCCGCAGCGCTCCGGCGACGAGCTCGCCGGCGTCGCCGCCGCCTCCGTCGCCGAGCGCGTCGCGGCGCGGTATGCGCTGGCCGACCTGCCGCTGAAGACCTTCCTCACCGAGGCGCTCGTGCCTTACGAGAGCGACGAGGTGACGCGCCTCATCGTCGACACGCACGATGCCCGCGCCTTCGCCCCGCTGGCCGCGATGACGGTCGGCGACCTGCGCGACTGGCTGCTCGCGCGCGAGACCGACGCCGCGGCGCTGACGCGAGCCGCGCCGGGCCTGACGCCCGAGATGGTCGCCGCCGTCTCCAAGCTGATGCGCAACCAGGACCTCATCGCGGTCGCCAGGAAGGCTCGCGTCGTCACCGCGTTCCGCACGACGCTCGGGCTGCCGGGCCATATCGGCACCCGTTTGCAGCCGAACCACCCGACCGACGACCCGCGCGGCATCGCGATCTCGATCCTCGACGGGCTGATGTACGGCATCGGCGACGCCGTTGTCGGCATCAACCCGGCGACCGACAGCGTCGCCAATGCCTCGACGCTGCTGCACATGCTCGACACGTTTCGGCAGGACTACGACATCCCGATCCAGACCTGCGTGCTCACCCACGTCACCAACGCGATCGAGGCGATGGCCAAGGGTGCGCCGACGGATCTCGTGTTCCAGTCGATCGCCGGCACGCAGGCGGCGAACGAGGGCTTCGGCGTCACGCTCGCGATCTTGCAGGAGGCGCGCGAGGCGGCCCTGGCGCTGAACCGCGGCACCGTCGGGCAAAACGTCATGTATTTCGAGACCGGGCAAGGCGCCGCGCTGTCGGCCGGCGCGCATAACGGCCTCGACCAGCAGACGGTGGAGGCGCGCGCCTACGCGGTGGCGCGCCACTACGAGCCGTTGATCGTCAACACGGTAGTCGGCTTCATCGGGCCGGAATACCTCTACGATGGCAAGCAGATCATCCGCGCCGGTCTCGAGGATCACTTTTGCGGGAAACTGCTCGGCGTGCCGATGGGCTGCGACGTCTGCTACACGAACCACGCCGAGGCCGACCAGGACGACATGGACAACCTCGCCGCGCTGCTCACCGTGGCGGGCGTGACGTTCCTGATCTGCGTGCCGGGCGCCGACGACGTGATGCTGAACTACCAGTCGCTGTCGAACCACGACGCGGTGGCGCTGCGCGCGACGTTCGGCCTGAAGCCGGCGCCGGAGTTCGAGGCCTGGCTCGCCCGCATCGGCCTCGCCGACGACGACGGGCGGCTGATCGAGCCGCGCCCGCAGGCGGGGATCGGGCGGCTGATGGATTTCGCGAGCCGGTAGCATCGGCCCGTCATTGCGAGCGAAGCGAAGCAACCCAGCGTCCGCATACGAAGAGATTGCCGCGTTGGCCCCTGGGTTGCCTCGCCTGTGGCTCGCAATGACGGCGGCAAAATCGGGCCGTCATTGCGAGCGAAGCGAAGCAACCCAGGTGTCGCATGCGAGGAGATTGCCGCGTCGGCCCCTGGGTTGCTTCGCCTCCGGCTCGCAATGACGGCGGCTCGCAATGACGGCGGCTCGCAATGACGGCGGCTCGCAATGACGGCGGCTCGCAATGATGGCGGCTCGCAATGACGGCGGCAAAACTGGACCCTCGGGCCGCGATGGCTTAGAGCCGCGCCCATGTCCGCCCCGACCCACGACTACCCGAAGAAGATCCTCGCCGCCCGCGTCTACGACGTGGCGATCGAGAGCCCGCTCGACCCGATGCCGCGGATGTCGAAGCGGCTCGGCGTGCCCGTGCTCATCAAGCGCGAGGATCTGCAGCCGGTCTTCTCGTTCAAGCTGCGCGGCGCCTACAACAAGATCGTCAGCCTGCCGCCGGAGGTGCGCGCGCGGGGCATCATCACGGCGTCGGCCGGCAACCACGCGCAGGGCGTGGCGCTGGCGGCGAGCAAGCTCGGGCTGACGGCGACGATCGTCATGCCGCGCACCACGCCCTCCATCAAGGTCGAGGCGGTGCGCGCGAGAGGCGGCGACGCCGTGCTCTTTGGCGACGGCTTCGACGACGCGCTGGCGCATGCGCTCGCCCTCGTGGAGGAGCGCGGCCTCACCTTCGTGCCGCCCTACGACGACCCCGACGTCATCGCCGGGCAGGGCACGATCGGCATGGAGATCCTGCGCCAGCATCCCGATCCGATCGAGGCGATCTTCATCCCCATCGGCGGCGGGGGCCTCGCGGCCGGTATCGCCGCGTTCACGAAGTATCTGCGTCCCGAGATCCGCATCGTGGGCGTCGAGCCCGACGATGCCGCCTCGATGAAGGCGGCGATCGAGGCGGGCAGCCGCGTGACGCTGCCGCAGGTCGGCCTGTTCGCCGACGGCGTTGCCGTGCGCCAGGTCGGCGCGGAGAACTTCCGCGTCTGCCGCGAGCTTCTCGACGAGATCGTCACCGTGTCGACCGACGAGATCTGCGCTGCCGTGAAGGACACGTTCGACGACACCCGCGCCTCGACCGAGCCCGCCGGCGCCGTGGGGCTCGCCGGCCTCAAGAAATGGGCGCAGGCTCGAGCCGAGACGGGCGCCCCGTCGACGGGCGCGCTCCTCACGATCAACTCCGGCGCCAACCTCAACTTCGACCGCCTGCGCCACATCGCCGAGCGCTCCGAGCTCGGCGAGCAGCGCGAGGCGCTGTTTGCAGTGACGATCCCGGAAGAGCCGGGCTCCTACCGCGCGTTCATCGCGGCGCTCGGGCCGAAGCCGGTCACCGAGTTCAACTACCGCTATGCGCAGGGCCGCGACGCGCATGTCTTCGTCGGCCTCCAGCTCACCGACGGCCTGCGCGAGAAGGCGGCGCTGCTCAAGGGCCTGCGCGACGCCGGCTACGGCGTGGTCGACCTCTCCGACGACGAGACCGCCAAGGTGCACATCCGCTACATGGTGGGCGGGCGCGCCGATGGCCTGCCCGACGAGCGGCTGTTCCGCTTCCAGTTTCCGGAGCGGCCCGGCGCGCTGATGAAGTTCCTCGACGGCCTTGCCCAGGGCTGGAACATCACGCTGTTCCACTACCGCAACCACGGCGCCGACTACGGCCGCGTGCTCGCGGCCTTCTCGGTGCCGGATCGCGAGGTCGCGGAATTCACGGCGGCGCTCGACGAGCTCGGGTATCCCTGGGCGGACGAGAGCGAGAACCCGGCCTACCGCATCTTCCTTAACGGCGAGGCGCACGCCACGCCCGAGCGGAAGGCCGCCGATCTCGAGGCGATGCGCGCACTGATCTGAGGGACGAGATGCACAAGGCCTACGTCTTTGACGCCTACGGCACGCTCTTCGACGTGCATTCGGCGATCGCCCGCCAGAAGGCGACGATCGGCCCGAAAGCCGAGGCGATGTCGGAGACGTGGCGGACCAAGCAGATCGAGTACACCTGGAACACGTCGCTGATGGGCCGCTGGCGCGACTTCCGCGACCTCACGGCGGCCGCGCTCGACACGGCGGCGGCGTTGCATGGCGGCTTGCCGGAGGGCCTGCGCGACAAGCTGGTCGCCGCCTACGAGGAGCTGGACGCCTATCCCGATGTCGCGCCGGCCCTTCGGGCGCTGCGCGCGGCGGGGGCGAAGACCGCGATCCTGTCGAACGGCTCGCGCGAGATGCTGGCCAACGCCACGCGCGCGGCGGGGCTGACGGACCTTCTGGATGCCGTGATCTCGGTCGACGAGGTGCGCATCTACAAGACGAGCCCACGCGTCTATGCGCTCGTCGAGGCGACGCTCGGTGTGGCGCCGGGCGATGTCGCCTTCCAAAGCTCGAACCGCTGGGACGTCGCCGGCGCCAAGGCCTTCGGCTTCGACGTCAATTGGGTCAACCGCACCGGCAAGCCGGACGAGTACGTCGACCTGCCGCCGGACCGGGTGATCGGCTCGCTCAGCGAGCTGACATGAGCGACCCCACCACGAGCGTTCCCTCCCGCATCATCGCCTTCGGCGACGGCAGCGTCCGCGACGACACGCGCGAAGTCGCGGTCGAGACGCCGGTGCAGGTCGCCTTCGCGGACGTGCCGTTTGCGGTGATGATGCTGACGCCGGCCGATCTCGTCGACTTCGCCTACGGCTTCAGCCTGACCGAGGGGGTGATCGAGCGCGCCGCGCAGATCCGCGGCGTCGAGGTCAGCCCGCAGGACGACGGCGTGCGGCTGCGCATCGCGCTCGCCGGCGACCGCCTGCACGCCCATCTCGCGCGCCAGCGCGCGATGACCGGGCGCACCGGCTGCGGCGTCTGCGGCATCGACGACATCGAGGCGCTGCGCCGGGCCCGCGCCGCCGATGGTCCGGCGCCACACGTCTCGGTCCAGGCGATCGAGCGCGCGCTGAAGGCGCTCGACACGCGCCAGACGCTCAACATCGCGACGCGCGCCGTGCACGGCGCGGCCTGGGCCGCTCTAGACGGCGAGATCGCGATGGTGCGCGAGGACGTGGGCCGCCACAACGCGCTCGACAAGCTGATCGGCGCCGCGCTGCGCGCCGAGGTCGATCCCACGTCGGGGGTCGTCGTGATCACGAGCCGCTGCTCGTTCGAGATGGTCGAGAAGACGGCGAGCTTCGGCGCCCGCACCCTCGTCGCGATCTCGGCGCCGACGTCGCTGGCGATCGAGCGCGCCCGCGCCCTCGACGTGACCCTCGTCGCGATCGCCCGCCGCGACACACTCACCGTCTTTCACGGTGCCGATCGGCTGAAGAAATAGCGGAAGCCGATCAAGGTTAATCCGAGCTTAAACTTTGCGTGTGCTTGATCGTTTTGCACGACACAAGAAACTGACGCATGTTCGGTTGGCGCGACGCATCAAAAGCTTCTGAGATGGTGCCCGCGGCCGTGCCGACGCCCGCGCCGCCGCATCCTGCGCCGTCGCCGACGCTCGACGCCAGCGCGACGCGTCGTGCCGCGCAGACCGACCTGCTCGCCGGCATCGGCACGGCCACCGAGAGCAACATCGCGCTCGGCCGCGTATTGCGCGATGCCGTCGACGTCGTCGACGAGATGACGGCCTTCTCCGCCGAGTTCGACGGCACGGCCGAGCTGACCCGCACGCGCGCCGATCAGTTCGCGGCCTCGGTCGACCGGCTGCAGAGCCATGCCGACGTCATCGAGGAGCGCCTCGCCGGCGCGGCCGACAGCGTTGCGCAGGCGCACGGCCGCTCGCGCGCGCGCTCGGCAGCGTCGAGGAGCTGATCGAGGCGATCGGCGACATCGAGCGCGTCATCAAGATGATCTCGGGCATCGCGGCGCAGACCAACCTTCTGGCGCTCAACGCGACGATCGAGGCGGCACGCGCCGGGGAAGCCGGTGCCGGCTTCCGGGTCGTCGCCGGCGAGGTGAAGGAGCTGTCGCAGCAGACCGAGCGCGCCACGCGCGAGATCGCCGCCTCGGTGCAGCGGGTGCGCGGCCGCGCGCAGATCAACATGACCGAGGTGCAGGCGGCCGATGCCGTCATGAGCGGCCTCGACGAGGTCTTCAAGGCTGTCAGCGATGCCGTCATCGCGCAAGGCGAGCAGACGCGCGAGATCGGCGTCGGCTCTGACGAGATCGCCAAGCTCGCCCAGAAGGTGCGCGCGAATGCCGCTCGCATGCGCGAGATCGGCGGCGCGGTGCACAGCATGACCGCGTCCGCCGAATCGGCGTCCGAGGCCGCGCGCGCGGCGTTCCAGCGGCTGAGCGAGCGCGCGTCGATCGTGCTGCGCCAAGCCGAGGTCGACGGGGACGATCGCTCCGAGCGCTGGCCCGTCGACCTCGCCGGCACGCTGCGGCGCCAAGGCGAGCGCCACGCGGTGCGGCTCATCGAGCTCTCGCCCGAGGCGCTGCAGATCGAGATGGATGCGGCCTCGGTGCGTCTCGGCGAGGACGCAGAGGTGGAGTTCGCGCCGCTCGGCGCCTTCACGATCAGGCTGCTGACGCCGACCATGGCGGGCTTCGAGGCGATGCTCGTCGCGCCGTCGGCTCTCCTGCTGACGCGGATCGAGGACGAGCTGCGCCGCGTCCGCGTGACCTACCAGCCCTACATCGATCGCGTCCAGGCGGTCGCCGCCGAGGTGATGGCGACGCTCGAACGGGCGCTGGCGGCCGGCGTGATCAGGGAGGACCACGTCTTCTCCACGGCCTACGTCCGCGACGGCGCCACCGAGCCGGCGCAGTACCTGTGCGAGTCCGTGGCCGCGCTGGAGCCGCACGTCCGCCACATCGTGGAACGCGAGCTCGAAGTCGCGCCGCTGCCCGACTTCTGCCTGCTGCAGGACCGCAACGGCTTCAACCCCGTGCACAACCTGCGCTTCTCGCGACCGCCGCGCCTCGGCGACACTGTGTGGAACCTGCGTTACTCGCGCATGCGCCGCATCTTCGACGACAAGACGGGGCTCGCCGCCGCGCGCAACCTGAAGCCGTTCCTGGTGCAGAGCTACGCTCGCGACATGGGCGATGCGATCGAGCTGCGCATGGAGTTCGACGCGCCGCTGTTCCTGCGCGGGCGCCATTGGGGTTGCGTGCGCATGGCCTACAAGCTGCGGTAATCTACGCCGATAGCCGCGCCAGTATCGCGTAGCCGCGGAAGATGGGGCGACAAACCACCTGCCGCCCCAGCGCCGCGCCGACGGCATCGATCTCCGCCGGCAGCGTCTCGCGCGGCGTCACGTGGAAGCGCGCGAGCCAGCCCGCAAGCAGGCGCTTGAACGCCGCGGGCAGCCGCGCCTGGTCGCCGAAATCGACGATGTGCAGCTCGCCGCCGGGCGCGAGCAGGCCGGCGGCATGGCGCAGCACCTCGCGCCACGGCGGGATCATCGACAGCGCGTAAGAGATCACGACCCGTTCGAACTTTCCGACGCCGAAAAGCGCTTTGGGATCGCACGAGGTCGCGTCGCCCTGCGCGAGCGTGATGCGCGAGGCGAGGCCGGCGCGCGCGACGGACGCGGCGGCGGTGGTCAGCATCTCCTGCGAGATGTCGACACCGTAGAGCCGGACCTGCGGGTAGCGCCTGGCGATCTTGATGAGGTTGCGGCCGGTGCCGCAGCCGATCTCCAGCACATGCGCGTCTGCGGGCGGATCGAGATCGGCAATCAGCTCGTCGCGGCCGAGAAGGTAGTACTTGCGCGTCGCATCGTAGATGTGGCGCTGGCGCGCATAGACGCGATCCATGAGCCGATCGTGGCCGATCGCGCCGGCATCGTCGCTCACGCGGCCGCGAGCCGGTAGAGGTGAAAGCCGCCGTAGATCGACGAGCGGTCGCGCCGGTTCCACTCGCGGCACTCGGCCTCGTCGTAGCTCCAGGCGGCGAGCAGGTCGTCCGGGATGCGACCGGGCAGCAGGCGCTCGTCGGCGGCGGTGCGGAAGATCACGCGGGCGCCGGGCCGCGCCGCGCGGGTGATCTCGGTCCATAGCTCGGTGAGATCGGCATCCGTCATCCAGTCCTGCGCGTCGAGCAGCACGACGCAGTCGACGCTCGCCGCCGGCTGCGCGCGCAGGAAGGCGGTCATCGCCGTCTGGCTGAAGGTGAGGCGGTCGGCGCGATCGCGGATGGCGTCGAAGTGGCGCGCCTGCAAGTAGGGCGGCAGTGCGCCGTCGCTGGTCGAGCCCGTCGCGTAGGTGCGGCCGAAGGCCTGCCAGGCGAAGTAGTTGTCGTTGACGTCGAAGTCGCAGGCGAGGCGCTCGAGGCGATGGCGCAACACCGCGATGATGCCGCCGGGCCGGTCGGCTGCGAGCTTATGATACTGCGCCGGCGGGATGCCGAGGCCGAACAGCGAGGCCGGCTGCTGCGAGAGCCACAGGGCGAAGCCCTTGTCGAAGATCGGCGCGATCTTCTGGTCGAAGATGCGGCGCTGCTCGGCGAGCGAGCGGGCGGTCAGCAGGGCCGACGGATCGCAGCCGTAGAGCCGCCCCAGCAGGTGGCCAGAGCCGATGAAGTTGCCGAGCAGGCCGTACCGATAGAAGTTGCGCGCGAAGGCCTCGATGCGCCGGCGCCCGTGCGGACGGCGCCCGTTCCAGTAGGCGGCGGTGGTCGCGTCGAGATGCGGCAGGACGTAGCGGCGATAGGCGGCGATGTTGTCCGCGTTCGCCGCGTTGCCGAAGAAGGACAGGAAGCTCGCATGGTCGGGCAGGTGCTTCAGCGCCGCGAGCTTGAGGCGCCCGAGCGCGACGTGCGCGCCGTTGAGGTCGATCGCGCTGATCCGGCCCGGGTTGCCGGTGAGATAGGAAAGCGCGTTGCAGCCGCCCGACGCGATGGTGACGATGTGATCGTCCGGCTGGATCGCCAGCGCCTCCATGTCGATGACCGGGTCTTCCCAGATCTGCGGATAGACGAGGCCGCGGAAGGCGAAGGTGAACAGGCGCTCGAGCAGACCGGCCTTGGACAGCGCGCGGCTCTGATGGACGGCGGTATCGAGCCCATCAATCGTGGCTCGGCGCACCGCCTGCGTGGTCAGGGTCATTCGCGCGAATCTCTGGCCAGGAAAAAGACGTAGCGGTCGCCGATAGGCGAGCCAAGTGACGATGGGATGACGAAAGGGAGGGTGTCCACATGGCACCCGGCCGAGAGAAGAAGCAGGCTTGGCAGTCTTTTGCAAAGGATATGCGCAAAAGACCGCGCCTCTGCCGCCGGGGAACGGAGCCCTGCGCCTTGTTCGACGCGGCGAACGCCCCTAAGCACGGGACGCAGCTCGCAGAGAGGCCCGCGATGTTTCCCAAGCCGGTCCAGGCGCTTCGCCCGAACACCTATGCCTATGAATCCTCGCCGATGGTCAAGGCGACGGGCTTTCGCGAATACGACGCGCGCTGGCTCTTCGAGAAAGAGATCAACCTCATGGGCGTGCAGGCGCTGGGGCTCGGTCTCGGCACGCTGATCCACGAGATGGGCGTGAAGCCCGAGCTCGTCACCGGCCACGATTTCCGGTCCTACTCGTCGTCGATCAAGAACGCGCTGATGCTGGGACTGATGGCCGCGGGCGTGCGCGTCCACGACATCGGCCTCGCGCTGTCGCCGATGGCGTATTTCGCGCAGTTCGCGCTCGACGTGCCAGCGGTGGCGATGGTGACCGCCTCGCACAACGACAACGGCTGGACCGGCGTCAAGATGGGCGTGCAGCGGCCCGTCACCTTCGGCCCGCAGGAGATGGGCCGCCTGCGCGACATCGTGCTCGCCGGCGACTACGCCTATCGCGACGGCGGCTCGTACGTCTTCGAGAACGACTTCCCGGCCGTGTATCTGAGCGACCTTTGGAACCGGCCGAAGCTCAAGCGCAAGCTCAAGGTGGTCGCCGCCTGCGGCAACGGCACGGCTGGCGCCTTCGCGCCGAAGCTTCTCGAGGCGCTGGGCTGCGAGGTCGTGCCGCTCGACACCGAGCTCGACTTCACCTTCCCGCGCTACAATCCGAATCCCGAGGATCTCGAGATGCTGCACGCCATGGCGGCGGCGGTCCGCGAGAGTGGCGCCGACGTCGGTCTCGGCTTCGACGGGGACGGCGACCGCTGCGGCGTCGTCGACAATCACGGCGAGGAGATCTTCGCCGACAAGATCGGCGTCATGCTCGCGCGCGACCTTTCGACGCTGCATCCGGGCGCGACCTTCGTCGTCGACGTGAAGTCGACGGGCCTCTTCGCGACCGATCCCGTGCTCCAGCGCAACGGTGTGAAGGCCGACTATTGGAAGACGGGCCATTCCTACATCAAGCGCCGGGTCAGCGACCTCAATGCGCTCGCCGGCTTCGAGAAGTCGGGCCACTTCTTCTTCAACGCGCCGGTGGGCCGCGGCTACGACGACGGGCTCGTCACGGCGATCGCGGTGCTCGACATGCTCGATCGCAACCCGACGAAGAGCATGGCCGACCTCTATGCCGAGCTGCCGAAGACCTGGGGCTCGCCGACGATGTCGCCCCACTGCGGCGACGAGGTGAAGTACGGCGTCATCGACAACGTGACGAAGCGCATCGCGGCCATGCGCGAGACGGGCGAGCCGATCATCGGCCAGAAGATCCGCGACGTTACGACGGTCAACGGCGTGCGCGTCACCGCCGAGGACGGCACCTGGGGGCTGGTGCGCGCCTCGTCGAACAAGCCGGAGCTCGTCGTCGTCGTCGAGAGCCCGGTCTCTGAAGCCAACATGCGCGCGATGTTCGCCGCGGTCGACGGGATCCTGCGCGAGAACCCCGAGGTCGGCGCCTACAACCAGACGATCTGAGGGCGTTTCGCCCTCAGTGCGGCGACATCAGGCCGGGCTGCGTCGGAGCGGTTGCGCCGGCGAGGCGTTGATTGTGCGCCTGCGCCGCCGCGGCGACGGCGCTGAGGTACTTGTCGTCGTCGCCGAGGCGCTCGACGGGCTGGCACTTCGGCGCGCAGCTGTAGGACTGGCGATCCATCCCGCGCTGCACGACGAGCGCGTCGGTCGAGTTGACCACCTGGATCATCGACGCGGCCAGCGGATTGCCCGCGGCGTCGAGCGCGATGAAGTTGGTCTCGCCGAAGGCTTTCGGGGTCAGCACCATCAGACCCTTCTGCTTGAGCAGGGTAACATCGGCGATGGTCGAGTTGCCGATGATCAGCGTGTCCGTGCCGACGGGGATCTTCACGAGGCGGGCCTGGTCGACGACGCCGACGATGGCCGCGTCCTCCGCCCGGGCGGACGCAGGAGCCGTGCAAGCAAGCGCGGCGGCAAGGCCGAGCAGAGCGGCGACGGCGCCGATCGCTTTCTTGAATGCCAGTTTCGGACTCGTCATCGCACACCTACCACTCAGAACGCATGCGCGCACTAAAGAGCCGGAATGGTAAAGGATTGCTGAAAAGCGCGCGCCGCCGTTTTTGTGTGCAGAAGCGGGCGATGCAGCCCGTGGTTGGAGACCGAAGAAACTCGTTAACTACCGCCTTTATTACGTAAGGTAACGCCAATGCGGCAGGCGGACTTAACCACATTTCAAGACATGACGGGTAGCTTCCGGATCATTCCAGCGCGGCTTCCACGACGGAACTGGCTGGGGTCCTCGAAGTCGAATGCAGGAAGCCAAACTATGAAGAAGCTCTTCTCCCGCTTTGCCGCCGACCAGTCCGGCGCGACCGCCATAGAGTACGGCTTGATTGCCGGCCTCATCGCCGTTGTCATCGTCAGCGCAGTCACTATCGTCGGCACCAGGCTGAACACGAAGTTTATCGCCATCGGCAACGTTCTGACGTAATCGCATCAAGCGATCGTCAACCTCAGAGCGGCCCCGCCAGGCGGGGCCGTTCTTTTTGTTTCCGGCTCGACACGGTAACGATCGCGTAAATTTTGTCGGTCTACCCTTCCGGCCGACGAGCGAGCGAGTCCTTCCCCATGCTGCAGGCCACAACCCTCCTGTTCTTTCCGATGCTGATGGCCTTTGCGGCGCTGTCGGACCTCTTCACGATGACCATCTCGAACCGCATCTCGATCGCGCTCGTTGCGGTATTCGTGCCCTTCGCGTGGCTGGTCGGACTGTCCGGACAGGACATCATGATCCATCTCGCATGCGGCTTCGGGGTGCTTGTTCTCACCTTCGGCATGTTCGCATTCGGCTGGATCGGCGGCGGCGACGCCAAGCTTGCGGCAGCCACCGCAGTCTGGGTCGGATGGCAGCATCTCGGCGACTACGGTCTATACGCGACCTTGCTCGGCGGCGTGCTCACGCTGCTCATCCTGGCGCTCCGCAAGCTGCCGATGCCCGACTACGCCTTGCGATACGCTTGGGTTGCTAGGCTGCACGACCACAAGGCTGGCGTTCCCTATGGCATCGCGCTGGCGATCGCCGGGCTCCTGATCTATCCGGACACCGGGCTTTGGAGTGCGGCGTCGCTTGCGTAAGACGAGACGCGCAGCAACCCAAAATGATACGGTTCGAGAGGCTTCGTTAACCATAAGTTGACCTTTCGCTGGTCAACTTGCCGCTGCGTCCGAACGGGGCGCGCACGGTCCGAAGCCATGAAATCTGCCCGTCTGCTGGTCCTCGTCGTCGCGGTCGCCGCGGGACTTGGCGCCGCCTACATGATGATGGGTACCAAGGAGCCGCCGCCTCCAGTGCAGGTCGTCGCGCCTCCGCCGGTCATCAACGACAACGTGCTGGTTGCGACCCGCGACCTCAGCCCCGGCACCGTCCTCGCGAATGGCGACCTGCGTTGGCAGCCTTGGCCGAAGGGGCAGGTGCCGCCCGGTTCGATCCAGCAAAGCGTGCAGCCGAACGCCGTGCAGGAGCTTAAGGGCCTCGTCGTCCGCTCCGAGATGCTGAGCGGCGATCCGGTGCGCAACGAGCGCCTCGCCAAGGACGCGGGCTTCATGTCGGCAGTGCTGCCGAGCGGCTCGCGCGCCGTGGCGATCGACCTCGCCGATCAGGGCAAGTCCGCCGCCGGCGGATTCATCCTCCCCAACGATCGCGTCGACGTGATCCGCATCTTCCATCCCGACGACGCTCCGGGAGCCTTTGCCAGCGAGACGATCCTCACCAATGTCCGCGTTCTCGCGGTCGGCCAAGCGGTGCAGGACAAGGCGGGGGAGCGCACGGTCATCGGCGGCACCGCGACGCTCGAGCTGACGCCTGATCAGGCCGAGAAGGTCGTGCTCGCGCAGCGTACGGGGCAACTGACACTCACGCTGCGCAGCGTCGCCGACGCGGCGAAGATCGACAAGACGGCCGATGCGCCGCAGACCATGACGATCATACGCTTCGGCAACTCCAGCCAGTCGCGGGTGCACTGATGTCCGCCGACCAGATCGACGAGAGACCTGCCATGACGACGCCGCGTCGCGCTCTGCGTCCCCTCCTGCCTGCGGCGACGGCGTTGCGCCTGCTGCTCGCCGGCCTGGTCGGCTTCGGCACGGCAGCGCCTGGGTTCGCGCGACCGCGGGCCATGATCCAGACCGGCGCAAGCGACGGCGCGCGCCGCATCAGCATGGGTGTCGGTAAGTCGACGATCATCGACCTGCCGGAGGACGCGGCCGAAATCTTCGTCGCCAATCCGACCGTCGCCAACGCGGTTGTGCGTACGGCGCGCAAGATTTATCTCATCGGCACCGGCAATGGGCAGACATCGCTCTTCGCCCTCGACAAGAAGGGTAACGAGATCGCCTCGTTCGAGATCAGCATCGGTCGCGACATCGGCGAGCTGTCGCAGATCCTTCGCGCCGCGATTCCGAACGCCGCAATCCAGACGCGGACGATCAACGACACGATTATCCTCTCGGGTAGCGTCGACTCCGCCGAGGATTCGCAGCGCGCGGTCGACATTGCCAAGGGCTTCGCCAAGCAGGCGAACTCGACTGGGGGCGCCGCGGGTGACGGCGGTGGCCTCGTCATCAACTCGCTGACGATCCGCGGTCGCGACCAGGTCATGCTCAAGGTCACGATTTCCGAGATGCGGCGCGATATCGCCAAGCAGCTCGGCATCTCGTCGTCGAGCTGGGGTGCGCTGACACAGTACAACCCCTTCGGCATCAACGGCGCACTCTCGGCCAACACGTCTGGCCAGTTCTTCCCTGGGAGCACGGTCGCCCAGCCGACGACGAGCGCGCTCAATATCAACAGCGGCAACGGCCTTCTCGCGACGCTGCAGGCGTTCGAACGCTACGGGGTGACCCGCACGCTCGCCGAGCCGACGGTCACGGCGGTGTCCGGCGAGGCCGCGCACTTCACCGTCGGCGGACAGTTTCCCTATTCGACCGGCCTTCTCTGCTCGTCTGCAGCGTCAGGCACCAGCGGCACCGCAAGCTCGTCGACCTCGACCTGCACCGCCGGCGCGGGCTTCAAGGACTACGGCATCACCCTCAACTTCGAGCCGGTTGTGCTGTCGGAGGGCCGCATCCTCCTGCATCTGGCGACCGAGGTCACGGATCTCGACTTCACGAAGGCCGTCATCATCGGGGGCGCCCCGACGCCGGGTCTCATCGTGCGCAAGAACGACACGACGATCGAGCTCCCCTCCGGCGGCTCGATCGCCACAGCAGGCTTGATCCGCCAGCAGTCGCAGCAGGTCATCAACGGGCTGCCGGGGCTTCTCAACATCCCGATCCTCGGCACGCTGTTTCGCTCGCGCGATTACCAGCGCAACGAGACCGAGCTTATCGTCATCGTCACGCCGATCATCGTGAAGCCGGTGGCGCAAACCGCGCTGGCGCGGCCCGACGACGGCTTCACGGACGCCAGCGATCCGCAGGCCTGGCTGCTTGGGCGCATGAACCGCCGCAACGCTCAGCCGACCAATCCGCAAGCCGTCCAAGACTACCGCGGTCCCCGCATCGGCTTCATCCAGGACTGACCCATGGCCTGCTCCTTCAAATCACGGCCGAGCCTGGCGACACTCCTTCTGCTGATGGTACCGCTCGCCGGCTGCACCACGGATCGCGTCGTGCCGTCGAACGTCGCCCTCGATGACTATCGTGCGCGCCACCCCATCGTCATCGCGCAGGCGCGCACGTCGATCGACATCTTCCCGTCGATTGGACAGGGCCGGCTCGATAGCCACTCGGCCAAGCAGGTTTTCGCCTTCGCCGAGCAATATCGCGATACGGGGCAGGGCCCCGTTCTCATTCTTGTGCCTCGCGGGCCCGGCGTCGCGTCGCGTCAGGCCATTGTCGCCGACATCCGCCGCGTGCTTGCCTCCGGAGGTGCCAAGAGCGGCGCGCAGGTCTCGACCTACCCGATTGCCGACCCGCGCTCGCCTCGCCGGTGCGGCTGTCGTTCGTCGGGGTCAAGGCCAAGGAAGTCAATCAGTGCGGCCAGTGGCCGCGCGACCTCGGCTCGGGCTCGAGCATAGATGGCTGGGAAAACGAGCCCTACTGGAACCTTGGCTGCTCCACGCAACAGATGATCGCCGCTCAAACCTCCGATCCGCGTGACCTCGTGTCGCCGCGCGGCGAGGAGCGACCCGACACCGAGATCCGCGATCGCGCGATAACGCAGGTGCGCAGCGGCTCGGACCCGAACACCGGCTGGTCGGTTAAAAATTCCAATATCGGTACGGTCGGAGGGGGAGGCTGATGTCTGCGGCGACCGATATGGACATAGAGCTCATCGCGCCGGTCCCGCGCATTTCGGTGCAGGCGTTCTGTGAGACGCAGGACGTCGCACAGGTCATGCAGGCCGCCTTCGCCGACCGTCGCATGGAGCGCGCCCACGCGAAGCAGAGCATGGGCGGCGCCACCGCCGCGGTGGAGGCGTTCCGACATGCCCCGACGCCGAACGTCATCGTGATCGAAAGCACCGCCGAGCGCGCCGACCTCATCCAAGCGCTCGACATGCTCGCCGAGTACTGCGACTCCGGCACCAAGGTGATCGTTGCCGGTCGCGTCAACGACATCATGCTCTACCGCGATCTGATGGCACGCGGCGTCAGCGACTACCTCGTCTGGCCGTTCACGGCGATCGAGTTCGTTCGCGTCGTCTCGCGCATCTACTACAGCGCGACGTCGGAGCCGCTCGGTAAGATCGTCGCCGTCACCGGCGTCAAGGGCGGCGTCGGCGCGTCCGTCGTCGCGCACAACCTCGCCTTCACGATCGCTCGCGACCTGCATGTTCAGACCGTCGTCGTCGACATGGACCTCGCGTTCGGCACGGCAGGGCTCGACTTCAACCAGGATCCGCCGCAGGGCATCGCCGAGGCGGTGTTCGCGCCGGAGCGCCTCGATGCCAATCTGCTCGACCGACTGATGTCGCGTTGCTCGGATCGGCTCAGCCTGCTCGCCGCGCCGGCGACGCTCGATCGTCTCTACGATTTCGCCGAGACCGACTTCGACAACCTGATCGATCTCCTGCGCAGCTCGACGCCGTGCATCGTGCTCGACGTGCCCCACGTCTGGACGGCGTGGGCGCGCCGCGCCCTCGTCGGCGCCGACGAGATCGTGCTCGTCGCAGCCCCCGATCTCGCCAACCTGCGCAACGCCAAGAGCATCGTCGACTCGCTGCGCGCCGCGCGTCCGCACGACGCCGCGCCGCGCCTGGTGATGAACGGCGTCGGCATGCCGAAGCGCCCGGAGATCGGGCTCGCAGACTTCGCCAAGGCCGTCGAGATGTCGGCCGACGTCGTCATTCCCTTCGAGCCGAAGCTGTTTGGGACCGCTGCCAACAACGGCCAGATGATCGTCGAGGTCGAGGCCTCCCATAAGGTGACTGAGCTTTTCGCCGATCTAGCCCGCGCAGTGAGCGGGAAAAGCGAAATCCGGCGGCCGTCTAGAAACATACTTAAGCCTTTGATGACTAAGCTCGCGCGAAAAAAGGCGTCGTAGCGGCAAGGGCGAGCTCGTCCGACGCCGTTCGGCCGATCGGAGACGAGCATGTTCGGTAAGCGTGCCATAGCGGGCCCCGGCGCGGACGAGAAGCCGCGGACGATGCCGGCCGCGGTGATCCCCAAGGTTCCCGCGGTCGCCGCGAAGGTCGTGGATCATTCGAAGGTGTCCGCGCCCGTGCCGGCGGAGCCGGTGCGCTCGGAAGAATACTACGTCACGAAGAGCATGATCTTCGGCGCCTTGATCGAGGCGATCGACCTGTCGCAGCTCTCGCGACTCGATCCCGACTCGGCGCGCGACGAAATCCGCGACATCGTCCAGGAAATCATCTCGATCAAGAACGTCGTGATGTCGATCGCCGAGCAGGACGACCTGCTCAACGACATCTGCAACGACATCCTTGGCTACGGTCCGCTCGAGCCGCTGCTGGCGCGCGACGACATCGCCGACATCATGGTCAACGGCGCAATGCGTACCTTCATCGAGGTCGGCGGCAAGATCCAGCTCACAAACATCCGCTTCCGCGACAACGCGCAGCTCATGAACATCTGCCAGCGCATCGTCAGCCAGGTCGGCCGCCGCGTCGACGAAGCCTCGCCGATCTGCGACGCGCGCCTCATGGACGGCTCCCGCGTCAACGTGATCGCGCCGCCGCTGGCGATCGACGGGCCGGCACTCACCATCCGAAAGTTTCGCAAGGACAAGCTCACGCTCGACCAGCTCATCAGGTTCGGCGCCATCTCGCCGGAGGGCGGCGAGATCTTGAAGATCATCGGCAAGGTTCGCTGCAACGTCGTCATCTCCGGCGGTACCGGCTCCGGCAAGACGACGCTGCTCAACTGCCTGACCAACTACATCGAGCACGACGAGCGCGTGATCACCTGCGAGGACGCCGCCGAGCTGCAGCTGCAGCAGCCGCACGTGGTGCGTCTCGAGACGCGGCCGCCGAACCTCGAAGGCTCCGGCGCCGTCACCATGCGCGACCTCGTGAAGAACTGCCTGCGTATGCGACCCGAACGCATCGTGGTCGGCGAGGTGCGCGGACCCGAGGCCTTCGATCTCCTGCAGGCCATGAACACCGGCCACGACGGCTCGATGGGGACGCTGCACGCCAACTCGCCGCGCGAAGCGCTGTCGCGTCTCGAATCGATGATCACGATGGGCGGCTTCTCTCTGCCCTCGAAGACCATCCGCGAGATGATCTGCTCGTCGGTCGACGTCATCATCCAGGCGGCGCGCCTTCGCGACGGCTCGCGTCGCATCACGCACGTCACCGAGGTGATGGGGCTCGAAGGCGACGTCATCATCACGCAGGATCTCCTGCTCTACGAGCTGACCGGCGAGGATGCGGCCGGCCGTCTCAAGGGCCGCCACCGCTCGACCGGCGTCGGTCGCCCGCGCTTCTGGGAGCGCGCCCGCTACTTCGGCGAGGAGACCCGCCTCGCCGCCGCGCTCGACGCATCCGAGGTCAAGGACGCGGCCTGAGCCGCATCGCCCTGAAGGAAAGCTCGCTTGGACGTTCACCAGCTCCTGCTTCCGCTGCTTGCGCTCCTTGCCGTCGGGGGCGGCATCTATGCGATCGCCTATCCCCTGCTTGTCGGCGACTCGCAGGCGGAGAAGCGGAAGGCGGCGTTGCAATCCCGCATGCCCGCGCAGCTTGCGGGTCGCGTCAACGATGCGGCCAAGCGGCGCAAGGCGGTCGCGGAGAGCTTGAGGGAGCTCGATGCGCGCACGCGGAGCAAGAAGCTCTCGCTCGAGACGAAGCTCCTGCAGGGCGGCATCGCCTGGTCCAGGCAGAAGTATTACATCGCCTCGGCGGTGGCGGCGCTGTTGGCGGCATCGGTGGCTTTGATCTTGAGCCAGAACCTGTTCGTGGCCGGCGGCGCGCTCTTCGTCGGCGGCTTCGGCCTGCCGTCCTGGGTCGTCTCCTTCCGGCGCAAGCGCCGGCTCAGGAAGTTCCTCGACGAGTTTCCGAGCGCGGTCGATATCATCGTACGCGGCATCAAGGCTGGTATCCCGCTCGGCGATTGCCTGCGCAACATCGCGTCCGAGGCGGCCGAGCCGGTCAAGACCGAGTTTCGCATGATCATCGAGGCGCAACAAATGGGTCTCTCGATCCCCGAGGCTGTCGATCGCATCATCGAACGTGTGCCGCTTGCTGAGTCAAACTTCTTCTCGATCGTCATCAACATCCAAGCGAAGGCGGGCGGCAATCTCGCCGAGGCGCTCGGCAACCTGTCGGTCGTTCTGCGCGACCGCAAGAAGATGAAGGCGAAGATCAAGGCCATGTCGGCCGAAGCGAAAGCGTCTGCCGGCATCATAGGCGCGCTGCCACCGATCGTTGCCACGCTGATTTATATGACGAGCCCCGCTTACATGTCGCTCCTCTTCTACACGAGCACCGGCCATATGGTGCTCGCCGGTTGCGCGGTGTGGATGTCATGCGGCATCTTCATCATGAAGAAGATGATCAACTTCGACATGTAGTGTGAGTCAAAACTGATGACTTTTGAGCAGCTCGAGGACCCACACACGATCGGCGCTGCGCTCGTCGCAATTGCGACGTTTGCGACGATTGTCACGATCGCGATGCCGCTGCTGTCGACCGACCAGCTCGATAAGCGCATGCGCTCCGTCGCGACAGAGCGCGAGCGCATCCGCGCGCGCGAGCGCGAGAAGCTTACTGCGAGCACGAAGAGCATTCGCTACGAGCCGAAGGCCTACATGAAGCGCATCGTCGATCGCTTCAACTTGAAGAGCTGGCTGGGCACGGAAAAGTCCAAGGACCAGATGCTGATGGCCGGCTATCGCGGTGCGCAGGCCGAGGTCGCCTTCCTATTCTTCCGCCTCGTAACGCCCGCGGTCTTTTTTAGCTTCGGGCTCCTCTACATCTTCTTCATCGCCAACTTCAGCTGGCCGATTACGATCAAGATCGGCGCAGTCATCGCTTGCGCTTATCTCGGCATAAAGGCGCCCGAGCTATTCATCGCCAACAAGATCAAGAAGCGCCAGCTGTCGGTGGCGCGCGCCTTCCCCGATGCGCTGGACCTGCTTTTGATCTGCGTCGAGTCCGGCATGTCGATCGAGCAGGCGTTCCGCAGGGTGAGCCAGGAGATCGGTCTTCAATCCGTCCCGCTTGCCGAGGAGCTGACGCTGACCACAGCCGAGCTGTCCTACCTGCCGGAGCGGCGCACGGCGTACGAGAATTTTGCCAAGCGCACGGGCATCGACTCGACGAAGCAGATCGTCACCGTGCTGACCCAGGCCGAGAAGTACGGCACGCCGCTGGGGCATGCGCTGCGCGTGCTCGGCCAGGAAAGCCGCGACGCGCGCCTGATGCTCGCCGAGCAGAAGGCGGCCGCGCTTCCGCCGAAGCTGACCGTGCCGATGATCGTCTTCTTTCTGCCGGTTCTGTTCGCCGTCATTCTGACGCCGGCGATCATCCAGATTTCCGGCGTCGTCGGCGGCAAGTGACGAATAGGAAGTCTGCGGCGCCGATACCGGCTAGCTGAAAGCGCAACGGCGCGCGACTACTGGTCGGTGTCGCTCGAGGCCGTGCGGACCGGCGCGTCGGCCGTTTGGCGCGCGATGCGGCGCGGGCCGGGCCTGGCGGCCTCGGCCTGCGACCAGGTCGGCGAGCCGGCGATCGTCTGCTTCAGCTGAGCGACGTTCTCGGCCGCATCGATCGGCGTCATGTCGCGTCGCGAGACCTGCTCGGCGTCGGCATACTTGCCTTCGAGCGACAGCACGAGCGCGAGGTTCTGGCGCACGCGCGAGTCCGCCGAAGGCTGGTCGGCGGCGAGGCGCAGGGCCTGCTCGGCCTGCGGCATCTTGCGCTCCAGCGCGTAGGAGAGGCCGAGGTTCGACAGCACGTCCGGCTGGTTCGGCACGATCTTGAGGGCCGCCGAGTAATAGTGCTGCGCCCCCGCGTGATCGCCCATCTGGTCGGCCACCGAGCCCTGCGCGGAGAGCACGCTCCAGCTCGGTCGGTCCGGCGTGTGGGCGCGCTCCAGCACGCTTTGCGCTTCCTGCAGGCGGCCGGCATCGGCAAGCGCCTTGCCGTAGGCGGCGAGCACGGGCATGTCGTGGGGGTTCTTCACGGCGAGACCCTGCAGCACGGCGACGGCTTGCGCGTGCTGGCCGAGGCCGCGCAGCGCCTGCGCGTAGTGCAGCGCGGTCACGCGGTCATCCGCATTCTGCGCGTATTTCGGCTCGAGCTGCTCGGCATAGGCGCGCAGGGCGACCTGGTCGCTCTGCGGCGGCGGCGGGCGGGACGCGATCGGGTCGCTGACCGAGGGCAGGGGATTGTTGCAGCCGCCGAGCGCCAGGGCGACGAGCAGCGCCGGCGCCAAGGTGCCGCGAAGCGGGGAGTAAGCGGAACGGGACATGCGGTGCGCCTCGGTCGGGCCGCATTGAACGGCCAGGCTGAAGCAATAAAAGGTTAACGCTAACGAAGGCTTAACGGGCGTCTCGTTTTGGAGCGCCCGCAGGAGACACGGATGCTGATCGACGACGAGGATGCGGCGGACGAGGCGCTGGTGCCGGTCTTTGGCGTGACTCCCAAGACGCTTTCGGCGACGCTGGCGAAGCTGCCCGCGGTCGCTGCCGGCTACGCCGCCGCCTGCCGCTACAAGGGCGAAGCCGGCGAGGTCTTCCTGGCGCCAGGCGAGGCCGGGGCGCTGGCCGCGGTGCTCGTCGGCACCGGCGAGCGGCGAACCTACGAGCCGTTCGCTACCGGCTGCCTGGCGGGAGCGGTGCCGCCGGGCGACTACTGGCTGGCCGACGGGTTCGATGATCCTGTGCTCGCGACGCTTGCCTTCGAGCTCGGCGCCTACAGGTTCACGCGGTTTCGCAAGAGCGGCGAGCCGGCATCGGCGCGGCTGCGGGTGCCGGACGGCGTCGATGGGCGTCGCGTCGTCTCGATCGCTGGCGCGATCGCGATGGGCCGCGACCTCATCAACCGGCCGACCAACGACCTCGGGCCGGAGGCGCTCGAGGCCGCGGCACGCGAGCTTGCCGAGGCGCACGGCGCGCACGTCGCCGCGATCCGGGGCGACGACCTCATCCGGGACAATTTCCCGATGATCCACGCCGTCGGCCGCGCCGCCGCCGAGGCGCCGCGCCTCGTTGATATCGCGTGGGGCGACGTCGCCGCCCCGAAGGTCACGCTTGTCGGCAAGGGCGTGTGCTTCGATACCGGCGGCCTCGACATCAAGCCGAGCTCCGGCATGCTCCTGATGAAGAAGGACATGGGCGGCGCGGCCACCGCGCTCTCGCTCGCGGCGATGATCATGGACGCGAACCTGCCGGTGCGGCTGCGCGTGCTGCTGCCGATCGTCGAGAACTCGATCTCGGCTAACGCTTTCCGGCCCGGTGACGTCCTGGCGAGCCGGAAAGGTCTCTCGGTCGAGATCGGCAACACCGATGCGGAAGGTCGGCTCATCCTTGCCGACGCGCTCGCGCTCGCCGACGAGGAGGCACCCGAGCTGCTGCTCGACTTCGCGACGTTGACCGGCGCCGCCCGCGTGGCGCTCGGCCCCGATCTGCCGCCGTACTACACGACAAGCGACGCGTTTGCCGCCGACATCGAGACGCATGCGCACGCGAGCAACGATCCGGGCTGGCGCATGCCGCTGTGGGACCCCTACGACAAGCTCCTGAAGAGCAAGGTCGCCGATCTCAACAACATCTCCGGCGGCTCCTTCGCCGGCTCGCTGACCGCGGCGTTGTTCCTGCGCCGCTTCGTCGAGCGGGCCGCCGTCTGGGCGCATTTCGACGTCTACGGCTGGACGCCGTCGGCGAAGCCCGGACGTCCCGAGGGCGGCGAAATCCTCATGGCGCACTGCCTCTTCTCGCTGCTCGAAGCGCGCTACGGCAGAGGTGGGGCGTGAGCGCTTTCGATCCGCGCCTGACGCCGGCGCGCGGCGACCTCGCCGCCTCGTCGCTGCGCGGCCTCGTCGACGCCGAGCGCTACGTGGACGGCGAAGCGTTCACGGTCGTTCACGAGCTCGTCGACTTGAAGCGCGCGCCACGTCCGGACGCGCCGCTCGACACGCAGCTGCTCTTCGGCGAGGTCGTCACGGTCTACGACGAGGATGACGGCTGGGCCTGGGTCCAGGCTTCGCGCGACGGCTATGTCGGCTACGTTGCGGCAGCGGCGCTAGCGCGCGGGGTGGATGCGCCAACGCATCGTGTCGTCGTCGAGCGCACCCTGATCTATCCCGCAGCCGACATGAAGCGCCCGATCATCGGCGCCATTCCTCTCGGCGGGGAGGTCGCGGTGAAGGGGACGA
Organism: Beijerinckiaceae bacterium RH AL1; assembly: GCA_901457705.2. Classification (NCBI taxonomy): domain Bacteria; kingdom Pseudomonadati; phylum Pseudomonadota; class Alphaproteobacteria; order Hyphomicrobiales; family Beijerinckiaceae; species Beijerinckiaceae bacterium RH AL1. The sequence continues at coordinate 2,764,110 of LR590083.2, read as the reverse complement.
GCGGCGCATTCAGCCGGCTCGACCACGGCTTTGTGTTCAGCGCCCATCTCGCACCACGCGAGGTCGTCGCGCCCGATTTCGTCGAGGTCGCCGAGTGCTTCATCGGAACGCCTTATCTGTGGGGCGGCAAATCGTCACTTGGGATCGATTGCTCTGGATTAGTACAGATCGCAACCATGGCGGCCGGCCTCAGCATGCCGCGCGACGCGGACCTCCAGGCACGCGAAGGTGATTCTGTGTCTTTTGACAATGATTGTCAGGGTCTTCAACGCGGCGATCTAGTATATTGGACTGGTCATACTGGTATCATGCGCGACGCGAAGATGCTGCTGCACGCCAATGCGCATCACATGCTGGTTGCAAGCGAGCCGCTGGAGGCCGCGCGTGAGCGAATACGCGCTGATAGCGGCAACGACGTCACATCGGTGCGTCGGCTCAAGATTGCGTGAACACATAAAAGATAGTTCATGCACGACCTTTTCTTCGCGGCCAAGCTTCGTCCCTGCCTTGTCTTGACCGCGATTGTCGCTTACTTCGGATAAATCGAACGCGGCTGAAAGGTTTGGCGTCACATCATTTTTTGCTGTGAGCCCACATCGCACTTTCTGCCCAGCTCGAGCTGCACGGATGGCGCAGCTTAATCTTCACGACTTGAGGACTTGCCGAGATGGCGACTGGAACTGTGAAATGGTTTAACGCCGAGAAGGGCTACGGCTTCATCCAGCCCGACGAAGGCGGTAAGGATGTCTTCGTGCATGTGAGCGCGGTCGAGCAGGCCGGCATGCGCTACCTGCAGGAAGGCCAGAAGATCTCGTACGAGGTCGTGCCCGACCGGCGTACGGGCAAGTCGGCGGCGTCGAACCTGCACGCTGCCTAAGCTTCAACTAAGTGCTGACTTTTCGGGCCTCGACGAAATCGTCGGGGCCTTTTCTTTGAGCGATTTGCCCCGAAGCGCCCCTCCCGCCCTAGGCGCGCCCCTCCTGCTGTGACGTATCGGCCACGGCCTGTTGATTAGTCGTCACACCGGGAAACCTGAGCCGTAGTTCGGCGTTCTGGACATGATGTCGCGGCCGTGTGCCGCCACAGCCCTTCGAGCGGGGAAGGATGGCTGCGTGGACGGCTGGCATCTGAGCGGGGGAATGCATGCGCAGCAGGTGTATCGCTTAGGAAGCGTCCCAGTTGGTCCTGCATCCATTGCCCTCCAACTCATCCCTAAATCCAACGCTGCCATGCGGTTTCGCGACCGGACACCCGCCGTGTGCAGCGCCCATTCAGGTTCGCCCGACTAGACGATTCGCAACGAGCGACGACAGAAGGAGAAGAACGCAATGCGTATCGCCCAGATTGCGCCCCTCGCCGAGGCCGTGCCGCCAAAGCTTTACGGCGGGACGGAGCGCGTGGTCTCCTGGTTGACCGAAGAGCTTGTCGCATTGGGCCACGACGTCACGCTCTTCGCCACCGGCGATTCGCGGACGTCCGCCAAGCTCGTACCTGGCTGCGACGTCGGCCTGCGTCTGAAGCAGGTGAAGGATCACACCGCGAGCAACCTCGTGATGCTCGACAACGTGCGGCGCCGCGCCGACGAGTTCGACATCATCCACGCGCACATCGATCTCCTGCCGATGTCGCTGTTCCAGGACTACGCCCACAAGACCATCTCGACGATGCACGGCCGGCTCGATGTGCCCGACTTCATGCCCGTCTATGACGCCTATCCGCACATGCCGCTGATCTCGATTTCCGACAACCAGCGCAAGCCGATGACGGCGCCGGTCAACTGGCTCTCGACGGTCTACCACGGCCTGCCCGCGCAGGTCTGTCCCTTCAAGCCGATGGGCGGCGACTACCTCGCGTTCCTCGGCCGCATCGCGCCGGAGAAGCGGCCCGATCGCGCGATCGAGATCGCCAAGCGCGCCGGCGTGAAGCTCAAGATCGCCGCCAAGGTCGACAACGCCGACAAGAAGTATTTCGAGCGCGAGATCGAGCCGCTGCTCGACCATCCGCTGATCGAGTTCATCGGCGAGATCGACGAAAGCCAGAAGTGCGACTTCCTCGGCAACGCGCTGGCGCTGCTGTTCCCAATCGACTGGGAGGAGCCCTTCGGCCTCGTGATGATCGAGTCCATGTCGGCCGGCACGCCGGTGATCGCCTGGCGCAACGGCTCGGTGCCCGAGGTGATGGGCGGCGGCGGTGGCTACATCGTCGAGTCGATCGAGGAGGCGGTCGCCGCCGTCGGACGCGTCAAGACGCTCGATCGCGCTGAGGTCCGTCACTACTTCGAGTCGCGGTTCACCTCGCGCCACATGGCGCAAAATTATGTCGCCGCCTACGAGAAGCTGCTGAGCCAGTCCGGCCCGCGCCAGCCGAAGCTGCAGGTGGTCCGTACGCCGGAGACGACGGCTGCGCCCGAGCTCGTCGCGGCCGAATAACAGCGACGGCACCGGAAGCTTAAAGCAAAACGCCCCGTTTTGGACGGGCGTTTTTCGTTCGTGGTCTGCCGGGAACCAGAAGACGGAGATCAGAGGACGCGGACGCCGAACGGCCCGATGCCGACGCCGATGTGCGGCGCATAGTAGTAGGGGTGGTAGTAGCCGTAGTAGGGGCGGCGGTAATAGCGATAGTAGCCGACGTGGTAGCAGCGGCGCCAATTGCAGACCACGCGGGCCTTCTCGATGGACGGCGTCGCCGCCTGGGTGACGGCCGGCGTCGCCAGCCGCGGCATGGCGAGCGCCGGCGAGGCCACGACCATCGCAGCGACGGCGGCAGCAGAAATCCCTGCAAATACAGTCTTCATCGTGTTCTCCTCGTGAAGGAAGCCGAAATTACTTAAAAGCTCAGCGGCGCCGCGAGGTAGAGATAGCCGGCATGCGTGACGTTTCGAAGAAAGACCAAAGTCTAGGCGTCCGAGACTTTCAGCTAATATCGGCCCGGCCGCAGCGGCTCAGAGCACCGGCGGCGCGTAGAGCAGGCCGCCGCGGGTCCAAAGGTCGTTCAGCCCGCGCTTGATCTTCAGCGGCGAGCGGCCGCCGAGGTTGCGCTCGAAGACGTCGCCGTAGTTGCCGACGAACTTGATGATCCGATACGCCCAGTCGGCGGTGAGCCCGAGCGGCTGCGCGAAGTTGCCCTCGACCCCGAGCAGGCGGCGAATGCGGGGATTGTCGCCCTTGATCACCGTGTCGACATTGGACTGGGAGACGCCCATCTCCTCGGCCTCGATCATCGCGTAGAGCGTCCAGCGCACGATCTCGAACCAGCGGTCGTCGCCCTGGCGCACCGCGGGGCCGAGCGGCTCCTTGGAGATGATCTCCGGGAGGATGACGTTGTCGTCGGGGTGCGGCAGGCGGGCGCGGAGTGCGAACAGGGCCGAGGCGTCCGTCGTCACCGCGCCGCACTTGCCGTCGGCGTAGGCGGTTTCCGCGGCGTCCGGCGGCAGCACCTTCGGCGCGTAGGGGAGCCCGCGCTGGCGAAAATAGTCCGCGAGGTTGAGCTCTGTCGTCGTGTCCTGCGCGACGCAGATCTGGTCGCTCGCCAGAGCGGTCGCGGCGGTGACCCGCAGGTCGCGGCGGACCATGAAGCCCTGGCCGTCGTAGTAGGCGATGCCGGCAAAGAGCAGGTGGTGCGTCGCCTCGCGCGACAGCGTCCACGTGGTGGTGCGCTGGAGAATATCGATCGACCCGCTCTCGAGCGCGTCGAAGCGCTGGCGCGTCGACACGTTGATGAAATCGACCTTGTCGGGATCGCCGAAGACGGCGGCCGCGACCGCGCGGCAGAAGTCGACCTCGAGCCCCGACCATCGTCCGTTGATGTCGATCTGGCCGAAACCCTGCAGGCCGGCGCTGGCGCCGCAGCGCAGCTTGCCCCGCGCCTTCACCGCTTCCAGGGTGCCCCCCGCTTGAGCCGCGGCGGCATCGCGATCGGCGGCAGCGGGCAGGGACGACGGGAGCTGAAGAGCGAGGCCGACCAGGGCGGTCGCGACGAACTTCCGCAAGCCCCGGCTCCGATCAGACATCACGACGGCGTTATCACCCGCGATCGATCGGCGACGACGACCGGCCTGTCAAGACGCGAGGCGTCGTACGCGGCAACCCCCTGGCCGGCATGCTTAATCCGGCTCGGCTTCGCGCCGCAGCTGCGCGTAGTGACGCTTCATCTTTTCCCAGGCGCGGGGATCGCGGGACTCCCGCACGAACCTCGCCCCCTTCTGGGTCAGCTTGCGGAACAGGAAGAACCCCGGCGCGTCGGGGCCGGGGCCGTCGATGTAGGCGAAGTCGTGCAGGACGGCGAGGCAGGCCTCGACCTCGTCGCTGTCGCGCTCGAGCGACTCCGCCTCGAGTTCCGCGGAGATCACGACGACCGAGCGTGGCGAGGTCTGGTAGTCCTCGAGCTGGAGCAGGAGCTCGCGCATGAGCTCGACGTCATTGTCCACGGTTTGGGCTCGCAGGCCGTCTTGGCGGCGAACGTGACAAATTGATGCCGCTTTGTCGACTGCGTCGCATGGGCCTGCCGTCTGCCATGCGACGTGGGTCGGATGCCCGGCCGGATGCTCGAGCGAGGGCGACAAGCCCGGACGATCGCGCTAAAGGCGGCGCTCGTTTCGCCCCGAAGGACCGATGCCAGACCTCCTCCTCGAGCTCTTCTCGGAAGAGATTCCCGCCCGCATGCAGGCCCAGGCCGCCGACGACCTGAAGCGGCTCGTCACCGACGCGCTCGCCGCCAGGGGGCTGTTCTCGGCCGGCGGCGCCGCCTTCGCGACGCCGCGGCGGCTCGCCCTGCATCTCTCCGAGCTGCCGGCGGCGCAGCCCGACACCCGCGAGGAGCGCAAGGGGCCGAAGGTCGGTGCGCCCGAGGCGGCGATCGCCGGCTTCCTCAAGAGCGCCGGCCTCGCCTCGCTCGACGAGGCCAAGGTGCAGGCCGATCCGAAGAAGGGCGATTTCTACGTCGCCGTCATCGAGCGGGCCGGGCGCCCGACGATCGAGGTCCTGGCGGAGATCCTGCCGCAGATCGTCGAGAGCTTCCCGTGGCCGAAGTCGATGCGCTGGGGCGCGGCCTCGGCCGCCGGCGCGAGCCTGCGCTGGGTGCGCCCGCTGCATTCGATCGTCGCGACCTTCGGGCCGGAGACCGAGGACCCCGAGGTCGTGCCGTTCGCGGTCGGCGGGATCAAGGCCGGCAACACGACGCGCGGCCACCGCTTCATGGCGCCCGAGCCCTTCACCGTGCGCCGCTTCCACGACTACGTGCCGGCGCTGGAGCGCGCCAAGGTGGTGCTCGATGCGGCCCGGCGGCGCGACATCATCCTGCACGACGCCAAGACGCTGGCCATGGCGCAGGGCCTCGAGCTCATCGAGGACGACGGCCTCCTGCACGAGGTCGCCGGGCTGGTCGAATGGCCGGTGGTGCTGATGGGCGAGTTCGAAAAGGAGTATCTGGACATCCCGCCGGAGGTCATCCGCGCGACCATCCGCGCCAACCAGAAGTGCTTCGTGCTGCGCGAGGTGGGATCCGACAGGCTCGCCAACCGCTTCGTGCTGGTCTCCAACATCGAGGCGTCGGACGGCGGCGCCGAGATCGCCCGTGGCAACGCCAAGGTCGTGCGCGCGCGCCTCTCGGACGCGCGCTTCTTCTGGGAGAGCGATCTCGCGGTGAAGCTCGACGAGCGGGTGAAGAAGCTCGACGCGATCGTCTTCCATGCCAAGCTCGGCACGCAGGGCGAGCGCGTCGCGCGGCTCGAGCATCTCGCCGCCGACCTCGCCGCGCTCATCAAGGCCGATCCCAAGCTGGCGGCGCGCGCGGCGCATCTCTGCAAGGCCGATCTCGTCTCCGAGATGGTCGGCGAGTTTCCCGAGCTGCAGGGTCTCATGGGCCGCTACTACGCCGCGCGCCAGGGCGAGCCCGAGGCCGTCGCCGCGGCCTGCGAGGAGCACTACAAGCCGCAGGGCCCGTCGGACCGGGTGCCGTCGGCGCCGGTGTCGATCGCCGTCGCGCTCGCCGACAAGCTCGACACGCTCGTCGGTTTCTGGGCCATCGACGAGAAGCCGACGGGCTCGAAGGACCCCTACGCGCTGCGCCGCGCCGCGCTCGGCGTCATCCGGCTGATCCTGGAGAACGAGCTGCGGCTGCCGATCCTGACGATCGGCGCCGAGGCCCTGCTGCGCAACCCGAAGCTCGCCGAGTGGCCGGAGGAGGAGAAGCGGTCGCTGCTCGTCTCGCTGCTCGGCTTCTTCGCCGAGCGACTCAAGGTCTACCTGCGCGACACCAAGGCGCGGCACGACCTCATCGACGCGGTGTTCGGCGGCCCGGGCTCCGACGACTTCGTGCTCGTCGTGCGCCGTGTGCGCGCGCTCGGCGCCTTCCTCGGGACGGACGAAGGCGCCAACCTCCTCGCCGGCTACCGCCGCGCCGCCAACATCGTGAAGGCCGAGGCCAAGAAGGCGCCAAGCGAGGCCGCGCGCTATGCCGAGCCCTACGAGGTCGCGCGTCTCGCCGAGCCCGCCGAGAAAGCGCTGGCCGCGCGCCTCGCCGATGCGACGCCCGAGGCCGCGGCGGCGGTCCAGCGCGAGGATTTCGAGGACGCGATGCGCGTGCTCTCGACGCTGCGCGCGCCGCTCGACGCCTTTTTCGACGACGTCACCGTGAATGCCGACGATCCCGCGCTGCGCCTCAACCGCCTTCGCCTGCTCGACGGCTTCCGCGGCGCCGTGCACGCGGTCGCAGATTTTTCGCGCATCGGGGGATGACGCTGCTTTAGATCGACCGGCGACCGATCACTCGATCTCCTCGCCGTCGTCGGCGAGGCCGACGCTGGCGATGCCGTCGATATCGCTCAGCGCCGCGATGAGATGCGACACCGGGCGCTTGCCCTTCACCTGGAGACCGAGCACGACGCGCCCGCGCTCGCCGTCCTCGTGCTCGATGTCGACGTGCTCGATCGCGAAGCGCAGACGCGTCGCGGTCACGAGCACGGATCGCAGGAGGCCGCGTCCATCGGCATAGGCGATGCGCAAGGTCGAGGTCGTGCGCCCCTGGCGCGGCAGGCGCTCGGTGATCTTCGGGAAGACGAACATGATCACGACGTGCAGCAGCATCGTCGCGATCGCCAGCAGCGGCAGGCCGGCGCCGCAGGCCATGCCGATCGCCGCGGTGAGCCAGACGGAGGCGGCCGTGGTGAGGCCGCGCACCGCATCACGGCGCATGAAGATGACGCCGCCGCCGATGAAGCCGATGCCGGAGACGATCTGCGCCGCGACGCGCGAGGGATCGAGCACCACGCGGCCTTCGGCCAGCACGTTGTCGAACCCGTACTTGGAGATCAGCATGAACAGGCACGCCGAGACGCCGACGAGCGTGTAGGTGCGCAAGCCAGCGGCCTTCTGCCGGATCTCGCGCTCGAGCCCGATCAGGGCCGAGAGGACGAGGGCGAGGCCGAGCTCCTCGAGCTGCAGCAGGCCCTGGCCGGTCAGATCGAAGAACCCGTGCGGCACGTCGTGCGACGATCTCAAAACGCCGGCAGGAAGGTGCGGGTGCGCCCGGGCCTGTCCGTGCCCGGCGGCAGCGCGATGCCGAGGTGACGGCGGTGATGCACGAAGCGGGCGATGCGCACGTAGTGGCGATGATGGTGATGGTGGCGGTGCGGGCCGGTCAGCGCGTGGATCGCCCCGTCCGCATCGACATCGGCCGCCTGCGCGAGGGCCGGCACGGCGATGAAGAGAGCGACGAGGAAGGTCGAAACGAGGCGCATGGTCGGCTCCGGTGGCGCAGAAGAACGGCATTCACCGCTGCCGAGTTGCGTCGGCGCTTGTCATCACACCCGCGGGATCACGTCCACCTGGACGTCGACGTCCTGCTCGCGTGAGCCCAGGATGATGCCGGCGACGGGCGAGATGTCGGCGTAGTCGCGGCCTTTCGCCAGGATGATGTGGTCGTTGCCGATCATGATGTCGTTGGTCGGGTCGAGGCCGATCCAGCCGAGCGTCTCGCCGCACCAGACCGCGACCCAGGCGTGGGTGGCGTCGGCGCCCTCGAGCCGCGGCTTGCCTTCGGGCGGGATGGTGCGGATGTAGCCGGAGACGTAGGCCGTCGGCAGGCCGAGCCCGCGCAGGCCCGAGATCATGATGTGCGCGAAGTCCTGGCAGACGCCATGGCGCTTCTGGAAGGCCTCGGAGAGCGGCGTCGAGACGATCGTCGCCTTCGGGTCGTAGCGGAACTCGGTCCTGATGCGGTGCATCAGCTCGCGCGCGCCGGCAAGCACCGGGCGGCCCGGCGGGAAGCTCGCGCGCGCATAATCGGTCGCCGGCAGGTAGTGGGGGACGAAACGACTGGGATGCAGGTAGTGCGCGGGTGCCTCTGGATCGAGCGAGCGCGAGGCGAAGGCGGCATCGCGCACGGTCTCCCACGCGGGCGTCGTCTCTTCGGGCGGCGGCGGCTCGCGCTCGATCTCGACCGTGGTGCGCGTCGCCACGACGAGCGTCTTGTGCGCGGTCTCGATCTGCATCTGCGTCACGCGGTTGCCGAAGAAGCAGACGCGCTCGCTCGTCATGTCGGGCTCTGGATCGATGTCGATGCGGCTCGCGTAGACGATCTGGCCCGGCTCCTCGCGCGGCAGCAGCCGCAGCGCACAATTCGAGTAGGTGACGAAGGAGCCGTACTCGTAGGTGGTGATATGGCGGATGTCGTAGATCATGCGCTGCCGCTCAAGCGATCCCCATCGCCTTGTCGGCCTTCACGGCATTGGGCCCGTGCAGGAAGTAGCGGACGCCGATCGCCTCGCCGAGCGACAGCAGGCGCTGCTCGAAGCCGAGGATCGCCTCGTTGTCGAGGTCGGCGGCGACCGCTGTCGTCAGGTCCGCGTGGAGCTGCAGGACGATGCGGCGCGGCTCCTCGAGCATGCCGTCGTTGTTGAGCTGCGGCAGGTTGGCGAGATGCTCGGACAGCCGCTCCACCTGGAAGGCGACGGAGCGCGGGTTGTAGGTATCGAGGATCGCCATGTCGCGCACCAGCTCGAGCGAGACGCCGACGAGGTAGCGCGAGCGGTAGGTGATCTGCGAGTCGATGAGCTCGAGCAGGGTGGAGAGCCCGTCGGCGTAGCCCTCGGGGCAGGCGAGGCGGCGCGCGAAGCGGCAGGTGTTGATCGCCCGCTCGACGCGCCGGCCCATGTCGAGCAGGTGCCAGCCGGCGCCGCGGTTCATGTTCTCCTGCGCGAGACCCGCGATGGCCACGAGGCGGCGCAGCGACGTGTCGACGACCTCGCCGACGTCGGCCTCGGCCAGCGGCGCCTCATGGTCGCGCTTCAAACCTTCGTAGGCATCCTCGATGTTGCGCCAGGTGTCGGTCGAGAGCCGCTCGCGGATGAACGAGGCGGCCCGCCGCGCGTCCTCGACGAGCGCGAAGGCCGAGCCGAACTCCTCCTTGGCGAATAGCGCGACGGCGGCGAGCGCGGTGCCGCCGAGGTCCGGCGAGCGCTCTTCCGGCAGGGCACCGATGCGGTCGAGCAGCACCTCGAGCCGTCCCATCGTCCATTTCGCGTCGGAGTTCGGCGTCGCGGACTCGATCATCCGGCCGACGAAGGCGCGGGTGACGCGCAGCACGGTCTCGGCGCGCTCGAGGTAGCGGCCGAACCAGAACAGGTTGTCGGCGGCGCGCGAGGGCAGGTTGCCGAGGATGCGGCGGATTCTTACGCCGCCTTCGCTCGGCAGCAGCGAGGTCGGCAGCACCGGGGCGTCGCCGAGCACCCACACGTCCGCGGACTGCGTCTCGGCGCCCATCGTCACGGCGCGCGCGTCGAGCCGGCGCGAGACGCGGCAGAAGCCGCCGGGCATCACGACCCAGCCCTGCGGCGTGCGCGCCGCGAAGACGCGCAGCGTGAAGGGGCGCGGCTGCAGCTGCCCGTCCATCCAGACCGGCGTCGTCGAGAGCTTGACGATCTCCTGGCCGACCCAGTCGACGCCGCGCGCGGCGATCGCGGCGCGAAGCGCGTCCTGGTCGCTCGCCGACATCGTAGCGCCGATCACCGATTGCCCGAGGTCGCCGCCCGGCACCGAGTTGCCGTAGGCGCCGCGCAGCGTCAGGCCATCGAGGCGCGACAGCACGGTCTCGCGCTCCTGCGCATGGCCGCACCACCAGGTCGCGATGTTCGGCAGCTTCAGGCTCTCGCCGGTGAGGTAGCGGCAGAGGCTCGGCATGAAGCTCATCATGACGGGCGATTCGACGACGCCGGAGCCGAGCGCGTTGGCGATCACGACGCGGCCGCCGCGCAGCACATCGAGCAGCCCGGGGACGCCGAGCCGGGAGCGCGCGTTGAGCTCCAGCGGGTCGGCGAAATCGGAATCGATGCGGCGGAGCACGACGTCGGCGCGCTTCAGGCCGGCGATGGTGCGCACGTGCAGGTCGCCGTCGCGCACGGTGAGGTCGGCGCCCTCGACGAGCTGCAGGCCGAGGTAACGGGCGAGATAGGCCTGCTCGAAATAGGTCTCGTTGTAGGGGCCCGGCGTCAGCAGACAGATGCGCGGGTCGGAGCGCTCGGCGTTGGAGGCGAGGCCCTGGCGGAAGGCGTCGAAGAACGGCGCGAGGCGCTCGACGTTCATGTCGCGATAGAGCTGCGGGAAGGTGCGCGACAGCACGAGCCGGTTGGCGAGCGCGTAGCCGGCGCCAGACGGCGCCTGCGCGCGGTCGGAGAGCACCCACCAGCGCCCATCCGGCCCGCGACCGAGGTCGACGGCATAGAGATGCAGGAAATGCTGATCCTTGCCGAGCACGCCGGCCAGCGGCTGCAGGTAGTCGCTGGCGCCCGCGATCGCCACGGCGGGCAGCAGGCCGTCCTCGACGAGGCGGCCCGGCCCGTAGACGTCCTGCAGCACGGTCTCGAGGATGTCGGCACGCTGGATGACGCCGGCGGCGATCGCCTTCCAGTCCTCCGCATCGAGCAGCAGCGGCAGGTGGGCGATTGGCCAGGGCTTCTCGCTCTTGTCGCCGTAGGCGCGGTAGGAGACGCCGCTGTCGCGGATGTTGCGGTCGGCCGTGGCGAAGCGCCGCTCGGTCTCCTCGCGGCCGAGTTCCAGCAGGCGGCGGATGAAGGTGAGCCACGCCTCGCGCGGGCGCCCGTCGGGCCCGATGAACTCGTCGGGGACGCCCGGCAGGGGGCGATAGCGCGCAACCGTCTCGTCGAGCTCGGAGAAGCCCGGCAATTCCGATCTGATCGCCTGAGCCCCCGTCATGCGGACATTTTGCTAAAGCACCTTCCTGCGCAGGTCGAGCGTCAAGGGGAACTCCAGGCTCGGTTGCTCGTGGGGAATATCATATTCCCCCGGGGTGTGTCCGAACGTGTCGAACCGGGCCAGCCGGCGCGCCTCCGCCTCGAAGGCGTTGATCGGGAAGGTGTCGTAGCTGCGGCCCCCCGGATGCACGACATGGTGGACGCAGCCGCCGAGCGAACGCTTCGACCAGGTGTCGTAGAGATCGAAGGTCAGCGGCGCGTCGACCTCGAGGGTTGGGTGCAGCCCTTCCGGCGGCTTCCAGGCCTTGAAGCGGACCCCGGCGACGGCTTGGCCGGCGACGTTGGTCGGCGTCATGGGCAGGCGGCGGCCGTTGCAGGTGACGAGATGGCGCCCCGGCACGAAGCCGTCGACCTTGACCTGCAGCCGCTCCATCGAGGAATCGACGTAGCGCACCGTGCCGCCGGCCGAGCCGCTCTCGCCGAGCACGTGCCACGGCTCGAGCGCCTGGCGCAGCTCCATGTGCGCGCCGCCGGCCGTCACGGTGCCGATCAGCGGGAAGCGGAACTCGAGCTGCGCGGTGAACCACGTCGGATCGAACGCGTAGCCGGCGCGCCGGAGGTCGGCGAGGACGCCCTCGAAATCCTCCCACAGGTAGTGCGGCAGCATGAAGCGGTCGTGCAGCGCCGTGCCCCAGCGGGTGAAGCCGCCTTCCTGCGGCTCGCGCCAGAACCAGGTGACGAAGGCGCGCAGGAGGAGCTGCTGGGCGAGGCTCATGCGCGCGTCCGGCGGCATCTCGAACGAGCGGAACTCGATCAGCCCCAGGCGCCCCGTCGGGCTGTCGGGCGAATAGAGCTTGTCGATGCAGATCTCGGCGCGATGCGTGTTGCCGGTGACGTCGGTCAGGATGTTGCGGAACAAACGATCGATCAGCCACAGCGGGCAGCTCTCGCCGGGCTTCGGCACGTGGCCGAGCGCGATCTCCAGCTCGTAGAGGCAGTCGTGGCGCGCCTCGTCGATGCGCGGCGCCTGGCTGGTCGGGCCGATGAACAGGCCCGAGAACAGGTACGACAGCGAGGGATGCCGCTGCCAGTAGAGCACGAAGCTCTTCAGCAGGTCCGGCCGGCGCAGGAACGGCGAGTCGGCCGGCGTCGTGCCGCCGAGCACGACGTGGTTGCCGCCGCCGGTGCCGGTGTGGCGGCCGTCGGTCATGAACTTGTCGGCGCCGAGCCGGCAATGGCGCGCGTCCTCGTAGACGCCCGTCGTGATCGCCACCGCCTCGCGCCAGCTCTTGGCGGGATGCACGTTGATCTCGATCACGCCGGGGTCCGGCGTCACCTTGATGAAGTCGAGCCGCGGGTCGATCGGCGGCGGGTAGCCTTCGATGTGCACCGGCGTCTCGTTCTCGGCCGCGGTGCGCTCGACCGCGTCGAGCAGGTCGAGGTAGTCCTCGAGCTTCTTCGTCGGCGGCATGAACACGCAGACGACGCCGTCGCGCGGCTCGACGGAGATCGCGGTGCGCACGGCGCCGTGCACGAGGTCGTCGGCGCGATCGGGGTTCTGGTCGAGCGGCTCGAGCCCGTGCTCGGCGCGCTCGCGGGCGCCTTCGGCGGCGGCGGTGTCGATCGCGTCGACTTCCGGCACGCCGGACTCCGGCATGCCCGTCGGCCCGTGGTCGGGCAGCGGATCGCGCTCGGCGATCGGGTCGGGATCGTTGACGAAGGGATAGGCGGACGGCGGCACGTGCGGCAGCGAATCGAGCGGCAGCCGGTAGCCGACAGGCGAATCGCCCGGCGTGAGGAACAGCTCGCCGCGCCGGAACTGCCACAGCTCGCTCGCCCAGCGCGGCTGCACCACCGGCTTGGCGTTCCAGCTCTGCACCGGCAGCACGAAGCCGGTCGGCTCCGAGAGACCCTGCGAGAAGGTGCGGACCATGCGGTTGCGCGCCTCCGCATCGTTGATCTTCGGGTCGAGCACCGAGACGTTGGTCGGCAGCGCGGCCTCCTTGCCGACCCAGCTCACCGTGTCCTCGTACGCCGGCAGCACGTTGCGCGTCGGCAGGCCGAGGTTGCGCGCGATGCCTTCGGCGATCGCCGCGGCCTTCCTGCGCGCGTTGGCGATCTCCTCGGGTGCCGTCGGCTCCTTGGCGCGCTCCTCGGCGGTCTTCGTCATGTCGACGACCGCGATCAGCGACGGGTCGCGCCAGATCGGCTTGCCGTCCTTGCGCCAGTAGAGCGAGAAGGCCCAGCGCGGCAGCGTCTCGCCCGGGTACCACTTGCCCTGGCCGTAGTGCAGCATGCCGCCGGGCGCGAAACGCGTGCGCAGTCGGCGGATGAGCTTGTCGGCGAAGGTGCGCTTGGTCTCGCCGACCGCGTCGATGCGCCATTCCAGCGCCTCGAAGTCGTCGATGGACACGAAGGTCGGCTCGCCGCCCATCGTCAGGCGCACGTCCTGCTTCTGCAGATCGGCGTCGATCGCCTCGCCGAGCGCATCGAGCCGGCGCCACGCGTCGTCGGAGAACGGCGCGCTGACGCGCGGCGCCTCGGCGATCCGCGTGACCTTCATGTCGTAGGCGAACGAGCCGCCCGTCGGCTCGACGAGGCCGGCGATCGGCGCCGACGAGCTGTAGTGCGGCGTCGCGCTCACCGGCAGGTGGCCCTCGCCGCAGAACAGGCCGGAGGTCGCGTCGAGCCCGAGCCAGCCGGCGCCTGGGATGTAGACCTCGGCCCAGGCATGCAGGTCGGTGAAGTCGGTCCGCGTGCCCTTCGGGCCTTCGACGGGGTCGATGTCTGGCACGAGCTGGATCAGGTAGCCGGAGACGAAGCGCGCCGCGAGGCCGCAGTGGCGCAGCAGATGAACGAGCAGCCAGGCCGAGTCGCGGCAGGAGCCGGCGCGCCGCGTCAGCGTCTCCTGCGGCGTCTGCACGCCGGCCTCCATGCGCACCTCGTACTTGATCGTCTGCGCCAGACCGCCGTTGAGCGCGATCAGGAACTCGACGGTGCGCATCGGGCCCTTGGGCAGCGTCGCGAGATAGACGTCGAAGGCGGTGCCCTGCGGCTCGACCATGAGGTAGGGCGCGAGCTCGGTCTTCAGCTCGCCCGGATAGTCGAACGGACAGCTTTCCGCGTAGGGCTCGGTGAAGAAGTCGAAGGGATTGAAGACGGCGAGCTCGGCGATGAAGTCGACCTCGATCTTCAGCTCGGTGGTCTTCTCCGGGAAGACGAGACGCGCCAGCCAGTTGCCGAACGGGTCCTGCTGCCAGTTGATGAAATGGTTGGCCGGCGTCACCTTCATCGCGTAGCTCGGCACCACCGTCCGGCAATGCGGCGCCGGCCTCAGCCGGATCGTCTGCGGCCCGAGCGAGATGGGCTTGTCATAGGTGTAGTGCGTCAGATGCGTGACGCCGGCGGAGATGGGCAAGGGCCGTCTTCTCGCGTTCTGAGGGAACCGGAGCGCAGACTTAGGCTCCGCTGTTATGGCACGCAACGTTCGTGCCTCGCCTCGTGGCGATCTCGCGCCCTGCGGCGAGTCCCAGCGGTTCTTGGCTTGCCGCGGCGGCGCCGGCTCGCGTAGACGCTGCGGCCATGGTCTCGCCCCTCGCTCCCGCCTTCGTCCCCGAGATGCCGCCGATCGACGGCGTCCGCTTCGCGACCGGCGCCGCCGGCATCCGCTACAAGGACCGCACCGACGTCCTGCTCGCGCTCTTCGACAAGGGCACGCAGGTCGCCGGAGTCTTCACCACCTCGAAGTGCCCGTCGGCGCCGGTCGACTGGTGCCGGGCCCGCCTCGCGCAGGGCAAGGCGCGGGCGCTGCTCGTCAATTCGGGCAACGCCAACGCCTTCACCGGCAAGACCGGCGCCCAGGCCGCGGCCTTCTCCGCCAAGCTGGCGGCGAAGGCGACCGGCGTGCCGGAAAAGCAGGTCTTCCTCGCCTCGACGGGCGTCATCGGCGAGCCGCTCGACGCGCAAAAGTTCGACGGCGTGCTCGAAGGATTGGCTACGGCCGCTTCGCCCGACGGCATCGGCGAGGCGGCCAAGGCGATCATGACGACCGACACCTTCCCGAAGCTCGCGACCGCCACGGCCGAGATCGCCGGAGTCCGCGTCACGATCAACGGCATCGCCAAGGGCGCCGGCATGATCGCACCCGACATGGCGACGATGTTGTCCTTCATCTTCACCGACGCGCCGATCGCCGCTGGCGCGCTGCAGTCGATGCTGTCGAAGGGCGTGAAGACGAGCTTCAACGCGATCACCGTCGACAGCGACACGTCGACGTCGGACACGCTGCTGCTGTTTGCGACCGGCGCCGCCGCGGCGCGCGGCGCGCCTGCCATCGCGACGGGTAACGACCGGCGGCTCAAGGGCTTCAAGGCGGCGCTCGACGCGGTGCTGCTCGATCTCGCGCACCAGGTCGTCAAGGACGGCGAGGGCGCGCGCAAGTTCATCGAGGTCGCGGTCGAGGGCGCCGAGAGCGACAAGGCGGCCAAGCGCATCGCGCTGTCGATCGCCAACTCGCCGCTCGTCAAGACGGCGGTGGCCGGCGAGGACGCCAACTGGGGCCGCGTCGTCATGGCCGTCGGCAAGGCGGGCGAGGCGGCCGACCGCGATCGCCTGGCGATCTGGTTCGCCGGCACGCGCGTCGCCCACAAGGGCCTGCGCGATCCCTCCTACGACGAGGGCCATGTCTCGGAGCTGATGCGCAAGCCGCACGTGCCGATCAAGGTCGACATCGGCCTCGGCAAGGGCAAGGCGACGGTGTGGACCTGCGACCTGACCAAGGAATACGTCGCGATCAATGGCGACTACCGCTCGTGAGCCCCGCGTGAAGCTCCTCCTCGTCGTCGCCGCGGCGCTGCTCGATGCCGACGACCGCGTGCTGGTCAGCCAGCGGCCGGAGGGCAAGTCGCTCGCCGGCCTGTGGGAGTTCCCCGGCGGCAAGGTCGAGCCGGGCGAGTCGCCGGAGACGGCGCTGATCCGCGAGCTGGGCGAGGAACTCGGCATCGCCGTCGAGGCGGCGTGCCTGGCGCCGCTGACCTTCGCCAGCCACGCCTACCCCGATATGCATCTTCTGATGCCGCTGTTCGTGTGCCGGCGCTGGAGCGGACTCGTGCAGCCGCGCGAGGGGCAGCCGCTACGCTGGGTCAAGGCCCGCGATCTGCGCGGCCTCGCCATGCCGCCGGCCGACGCGCCGCTTATCCCTTCGTTGGAGGAGCTGCTGGGATGACGCGATTCGTCAACCGGCACAGGTCGAAAACGCAACGATATCAAATGCAAAAGATTGGTTTGCGAGGCACGGAACGAAATATGTCATTTTATGGTTCTTACTCGAAACGTAGGCCCACGGGCCAACAGATCGAAGGTACGCCAGCTTGGCGTTGACGCATATGAGCAGGTTGAAAGAACGAAGGATGGCGGAGCGACAGGACAATGGGAGGCTGGAGACCCCGTCGATGACGGGGTACCGTCCCGGCATGTCCTCTCCCAAGATGATCGGCCGCAAGCTCGGTTCGCTGTACGGCGTCCCGAACGATCGCAAGCGCGAGATCGAGACGGCGCTGCAGAAGATCGACGGCAAGCTCGGCTGAACATGTTGCTCAGCCGATTTCAAAGGCCCCGGGCGTTTGCCGTGGGGCTTTTTTCGTTTCAGCAGATCACCGAAGCGCCCGATCAGTCCTTGGCGCGCTCGACGTAGGAGCCGTCCTCGGTCTGCACGACGACGCGCGTCCCGGTCTGGATGTGCGGCGGCACCATCACGCGGGCGCCGTTCGAGAGCTTCGCCGGCTTGTAGGAGGAGGAGGCCGTCTGGCCCTTCATCGCCGGCTCCGTCTCGACGATCTCGAGCGTCACGCGAGCCGGGAGCTGGATGCCGACGGGCGTGCCGTTGAACATCGAGAGCACGCAGACCATGCCCTCCTGCAGGTAGACGGCCTGGTCGCCGAGCACCTCGTCCGGGACGATGACCTGGTCGTAGCTCTCCTGGTTCATGAACGTGTAGCCGTCCGAATCCTTGTAGAGATACGAGAAGTTCGAATCCTCGACGAAGGCGCGCTCGACCTGCTCGGTCGTCTTGTAGCGGTCGGTCGTCTTCACCCCGTCGGAGAGGCGGCGCATGTCGATCTGCGTCGTCGGCGTGCCCTTGCCGGGGTGAAAGCTCTCCGCCGTGAGCACGACATAGAGCTGGCCATCGTCGCGCTCGATGATGTTGCCCTTGCGGATGGAACTGGCGATGACTTTCACGGGCAAGCCCTTATAGAAACGGGAGGAGGGGGCGTCCGCGCGCTGGCCCTCGGCACGGCGGCGAAGCGGGCGCGCCCTCGCTAGCCGTGTTCCCCGTCCCTTTTCAAGCGAAATCACCGATGATGCGACCTTCGCCCTGGTGGCGACCGGACGTCTTCGCCGCCCGTCGGCCCGCGCTGGCGGCGCGCGGCCGTCTCGCCGCCGCGATCCGCGCCGACTTCGCCGCGGCCGGCCTTGTCGAGGTCGACACGCCCGCGCTGCAGGTGTCGCCGGGCAACGAGACGCACATTTCCGCCTTCGCGACAGCAATGCTCGGCGACACGCCGCGGCCGATGTACCTGCACTCGTCCCCCGAGTTCGCCTGCAAGAAGCTGCTGGCGGCCGGCGCCGGCGACCTCTTCACCTTCGCGCACGCCTTCCGCAACCGCGAACGTGGGCGGCTGCACCATCCCGAGTTCACGATGCTGGAGTGGTACCGGGTCGGCGGGAGCCTCGACCTCCTCATGCGGGATGCCGCGGGCATCCTGGGCCTGGCCGGCGAGATCGCGCAGGACGGCCTGCTGCGCCACCGCGACGCCGTCGTCGAGGCCGCCGCGGAGCCCGAAATCCTCACCGTCGTCGAGGCCTTTCGACGTCATGCGGCGCTCGACCTAGAGTCCCTGCTGCCCGACCAGCCCGACGCCGTCACCCGGCTCGCCGACGCGACCCGCGCCCGCGGCCTGCGCGTCGCGGCCGACGATACCTGGTCGGACCTGTTCTCGAAGCTCGTGACGGCACTGGTCGAGCCGAAGCTCGGCCACGGCCGCGCGACGTTCCTCACGCGCTATCCCGCCAGCGAGGCCGCGTTGGCGCGGCTCTGCCCGGACGACCCGCGCTTCGCCGATCGCTTCGAGCTATACGTCTGCGGCGTCGAGCTGGCGAACGCCTTCCACGAGCTGGCCGACCCGGCCGAGCAGCGGCGGCGCTTCATGCAGGCCGAGGCGGAGCGGGCGCGCATCTACGGCGAGACCTATCCGATCGACGAGGATTTCCTCGCCGCGCTCGAGATCATGCCCGAGGCCTGCGGCATCGCGCTCGGCTTCGACCGCCTCGTGATGCTCGCCACGGGTGCCGAGCACATTGAGGACGTCCTGTGGGCGCCGGTGGCATGAGGGCGAGGCTGCAACGCATTCCTTCTCCCGCTTGCGGGAGAAGGTGGCCCGACGCAGTCGGGTCGGATGAGGGGCGTTTCCGTCTCTCGTCCGATGGTGCCCCAGACGGAGAGTCCCCTCATCCGACCCCGCTTCGCGGGGCCACCTTCTCCCGCAGGCGGGAGAAGGAGAACGCGTCGCGGACATGCCCATGACCTTGCGTTCCGCAACGGATCTCGTCGCGGCTGGTCTCATCGCGCCAGACCGCCATGACCACGCAGAGGCCGTCGCCCAAAAATACGCCATCGCCCTGACGCCCGATCTCGCCGCACTCATCGATCCCGCAGACCCTGCCGACCCGATCGCGCGGCAGTTCCTGCCCGACGCCCGCGAGCTCGACACCACGCCTGAGGAGCGGGCCGACCCGATCGGCGATGCGGCGCACAGCCCGTGCGAGGGCCTCGTGCACCGCTATCCCGACCGCGTGCTGCTGAAGCTCGTCAGCGTCTGCGCCGTCTACTGCCGCTTCTGCTTCCGCCGCGAGATGGTCGGCCCGGGCCGCGCCACTGGGTTGTCGCCGGGGGCGCTCGAGGCGGCGCTGGCCTATGTTGCCGGCCATCCCGAGATCTGGGAGGTGATCCTCACCGGCGGCGATCCGCTCGTCGCGACGCCGCGCCGCCTCGCCGAGGTCGCGGCGCGGCTTGCCGCCATCCCGCACGTCAAAATCCTCCGCGTCCACACGCGGATCCCCGTCGTTGCGCCCGAGCGGATCGATGCGGCGCTGACGGATGCGCTGCGCCCCGCGGGCAAGACCGTCTATGTCGCGATCCATGTCAACCATCCGCGCGAGCTGACGCCAGACGCCGTCGCCGCCTGCGCGCGGCTCGCCGATGCGGGCTGCGTGCTGGTCAGCCAGAGCGTGCTGCTGCGCGGCGTCAACGACGACGTCGCGACGCTGGCCGCGCTGATGCGCGCGTTCGTCGAGGCGCGGATCAAGCCGTACTACCTGCATCATCCCGACCTCGCACCGGGCACGTCGCATTTTCGGCTCACGATCGAGGAGGGCAGGGCGCTCGTCGGCGCGCTGCGCGGGCACATTTCGGGGCTGTGCCAGCCGACCTACGTGCTCGACGTGCCGGGCGGCCACGGCAAGGTCGCGCTCGGGCCGGCCGACGTCGTGGTCGGCGAAAACGGCGACGCGACCGTCACCGACTTCCGCGGCGCGGCGCATGCTTACCCCCCGCGCCAAAACAAAACCGGATTTTGACCCCCTTTACCGACGCTCGCCCCGGACCGAGGTCTGCCCCTGCGAGCCCCATGATTCGTCTGCTTCGATCCATCCTGCTGTTTCTCGCGCTGACGCTGGGCGCCGCGCCCTCGGCCGGCCTCGCGCAGACGGCGGCGGCCGCCAACCCGGCGACGACCGAGACGGAGGAGCAGCTCACGGCGCATGTCGACGCGCTGACGGCGAAGATGACGAACCTCGAGAAGGATCTCTTCT
This sequence comes from Beijerinckiaceae bacterium RH AL1, assembly GCA_901457705.2. Taxonomy (NCBI): domain Bacteria; kingdom Pseudomonadati; phylum Pseudomonadota; class Alphaproteobacteria; order Hyphomicrobiales; family Beijerinckiaceae; species Beijerinckiaceae bacterium RH AL1. The sequence continues at coordinate 2,744,036 of LR590083.2, read as the reverse complement.
CGAGCGACCAAACCGAGGCCTCGCTCGCCAAGCTCGCCACCGACGTCGCGCCGATGTCGCTCGACGCGCAGGGGCTGATCGAGCGCCTGACGCCGCGCGTCGCCGGCCTGAAGCTGCGCGTCGACCAGCTCGGTCCCAAGGCCGACAAGGAGCCCGCCGACGTCGCCAAGGAGCGCGACACGCTCCAGAAATCCTACGACACCGCCGACGCGCTGCTGCGTCGCGCGAAGCTCCTCGACGTCAAGGCGCAGCAGGACGCGGCCATCATCACCAAGCGCCAGCGCGCGCTGTTCACGGGATCGCTATTCAAGCGCTCGTCGAGCCTGCTCAGCCCCCGCCTCTGGCGCCATGTCGCGGAGGAGACGCCGAGCAACATCTCCGACATCACGCGGCTCGCCGACCAGTGGCTGGCCGACTTCAACGCCGGCTTGACCGGCGGCAAGCTCGTCACCTTCTGGCTGCTCGTCTTCGGTGTCATCGTGCTCTACTGGCCGCTGACCCGCTTCGGCAAGCGCGTGCTGAAGCGCGAGCTCAAGGACGAGAAGCCGGACACCTGGCACAAGATCCTTGTCGCCTGCTGGACCACGATCTCGGTGTCGGGCGCGATGATCGCCGTCATGTACGGCGTCGTCTACGTGTTCTCCTTCTTCGCCACGACGGACACGCGCATCATGCCGGTGTTCGAGGCGATGCAGTTCGGGATCATCCGGATCGCGGTTGCCGCCGGCATCGCGCGCGGCGTGCTGGCCCCGGGGCGCTCGCGCTGGCGCCTGCCCAACCTCGACGACAAGACCTGCGACAAGCTCGTGCGCATTTCCGTCGCCGTCGCGATCATCGTCTCCGGCATCAAGGTCATCGAGGCGGTGAACGGCGCGATCTACGCTTCCTACGATTTCTCGGTGGCGGCGCGCGGCGTCGGCGCCGCCCTCGTCGCCGCGGCGCTCGCGGCGGCGATGATCGACCTCGGCAACGATCCCGAGGCCGAGAACCCCGAGCACGGCAGCCGCACGGTGCCCGCCACCGACCGGCGCGACTGGTACGGGCTCATCCGCGGCAGCATCTGGGCGCTCGTCGTCGTCCTCGTCGGCGCCGTGGTCGCCGGCTACAGCCCGTTCGCCGACTTCCTTGTCGACCAGATCGTGCTCGTCTTCGCCACGGTGGCGGTGCTCTTCCTGCTCGTCCGGCTGATCGACAAGGCGGCCGAGATCGGCCTCAAGCCCGGCTCGCCCATCGGCCGCAACCTGATCCACACTGTCGGCCTGCGGCGCGAGACGCTGAGCCAGCTGTCGGTCCTGATCTCCGGCGTCGCGCGTGTCGCGCTCATCGGCCTCGCGCTCCTTGTCGTCGCCGCGCCCTGGGGCATGCAGTCGACCGACATCTCGGGCAACCTGTCGGCGATCTTCTTCGGCTTCAAGGTCGGCGACGTCACGATCTCGGTCGAGGGCATCGTCGTCGCCATCGTGAGCTTCCTCGTCGTCCTGGCGATGACGCGCGGCGTGCAGAACTGGCTCGAGGACCGGTATCTGCCGCAGACCAAGCTCGATTCCGGCCTGCGCAACTCGATCAAGACAAGCCTCGGCTATGTCGGCGTCATCCTGGCGGTGTCGGTCGCCGCGGCCAATCTCGGCGTCGACTTCCAGAAGCTGGCGATCGTCGCCGGCGCGCTGTCGGTCGGCATCGGCTTCGGCCTGCAGTCGATCGTCAACAACTTCGTCTCCGGCCTGATCCTGCTCTGGGAACGCGCGGTGCGCGTCGGCGACTGGGTCGTCGTCGGCGCCGACCAGGGCTACGTGCGCAAGATCAACGTGCGCTCGACCGAGATCGAGACCTTCGACCGCGCCGCCGTCATCGTGCCGAACTCGAACCTCGTGTCGGGCGTCGTGAAGAACCTGATGCGCGCCGACAAGGTCGGGCGGCTGGCGATCGAGATCACCGTGCATTCCTCGGCCGATCCCGAGAAGGTGCGCGAGACGCTGATCGAGCTTGCCCGCGACAACGACTCCGTCTCCAAGTTTCCGGCGCCGCAGGTGCGGTTCACCGACCTCAAGGCCGGCTCGATGACCTTCGAGCTGTATTGCTTCGTGCCCGACGTCGACAACATCGCCCGCACCAAGAGCGACCTCTATTTCGAGCTCTACAAGCGCTTCAGCGCGGCGAAGTTCTTCGACGGCCCGGCCCCGCCGCCGACTGGCATCGACATCGTCGGCCTCGACCGGCTCGAGGCGATCCTCAGAGAGAGCCGCGCGCAGCGGCCTCCGGAAGCCGAGCGGGCGCCGCGCGCCGCGGCGCGGAAGGCGAGCTGAGGTGACACCGGGGTTGCTGCGTCGTGCAGCGCGGTTCCGCTTTCCCTTGCTTGGGGAGGGCAAACCCGCCACCTGGCTCGGGCTGCTCGCCGGCCTGGCTCTCGCCGGCTGCGTCGGCGCCAACGACAGCGCGCCCGACGTCGCCGAGACGCACCCGAGCGTCGTCGTGCGCCTCGACCCCGCCGCCTTCCAGCACGCGGTCTCGGCCTACCGCGAGGCGCACGGCCTTTCGCCGGTCGTGCTCGACCCCGGCCTGATGGCGCTCGCGCAGTCGCAGGCCAACGTGATGGCGAGCAACAACCACCTCAGCCACGAGATCGCCGGCTCGCTCGACCAGCGCCTCAACGCCGCCCACCACGCCAAGGGCTACGCCGTCGAGAACGTCTCGGCCGGCTATGCCACCGCCGATGCGGCGCTGGTCGGCTGGGAGCACTCGCCGGGCCACAACATCAACCTGCTCGACAAGAAGATGCGCCGCCTCGGCATTGCCGCGGCGGACGCGCCCGGGACGCGGTTCAAGACCTACTGGGCGCTGATGATGACGGACTAAGCCGAGCTGACGTAAGGTTAAATCGCACGATTCTTCGCGCCTTAGCTGCAATGACAATTGACAGGGCGCTCGCGCTTCCGTGAAGTGACCTGGGGGAGGCGTGTCGCAGATCGTTGATCGCGGCCGGTCCGGGGGGATCGGCGCGGGCAGAAAGCGGCAGGCCTTTCGGGGGCTACCGCCTTTGGCCAGCGTCAGGACGATCCTTGTCGTCGGTGCATCCGACGTGCGTCGCGCGAGCCACGCCGCGTTGCTTTCCCACGCCGGTCACGAGACCGTCGAGGCGGCGAGCCCGGACGAGGCGCTCGCCATCGTCGCCGCCAACCAGCCGCCACTCGTCATCGTCGACAGCGGGAGCGACGATCTCGCCGGCGCCGACCTCTGCCACCGCATCCGGCAGGCCAGCCCCGAGACCTTCATCCTGCAGATCTCCTCGACCTTCGCGGACGATCCGGCGGCAGTCGGCGAGGACGGCCACCACGACGCCTATCTCGTCGACCCGATCGACCCGCGCGAGCTGATCGCCATGGTCCGCTCGCTGCTGCGCCTGCAGAAGGTCGAGGCCGACCTGCGCGACAGCGAGGAGCGGCTGCTCCTGGCGCAGGATGCGGCCGGCCTTGCGATCCTCGACTGGGTCGTCGACACCAACACCTTCGTGCACTCGGACAACCTGCTCGAGCTCTTCGACATCGAGATGGACCCCGGCGCGGCGCTCGAGCCGACGCAGCTCATCGACCGCATCCACCCCGAGGACATCGCGCGCCTCATCGAGCAGTTCACCAAGACCGCCGAGCGCTCGGAGACCTTCGAGACCGAGTTCCGCATCGTGCGCGGCGACGGCGGCGTGCGCTGGATCGCCTCGCGCGGCCGCTTCTTCCTCGCCGCCGACGGGACGCCGCAGCGGATGCTGTCGCTGTCCTCCGACGTCACCGATCGCAAGGCGGCCGAGCGCGGCAACGCCGAGCTGGCGTCGATCGTCGCTACGTCGATCGACGCGATCGTCTCCGTCGACCTCGCCGGCAACGCGACCTCCTGGAACGCCGGCGCCGAGCGCCTCTTCGCGATGCGGGCGGAGGAGATCATCGGCAAGCCGTTCCGCATGGCCTTCCCCGAGGTGACGCCGGCCGAGGACGACAGGTACCGCGCCCAGCTCGCCGACGGCGGCTCGCACGAGTTCGACATCCGCCAGAAGCTGCGCGACGGCGAGACGCGCGATCTTTGGGTCACGTCCTCGCCGATGCGGGAGGCGGACGGCCGCGTCATCGGCTCCTCGTTCATCCTGCGCGACGTGACGCCCCAGAAGCAGCGCGAGGATCACGTCCGCTTCCTCATGCGCGAGCTGACCCACCGCTCGAAGAACCTGCTCGCGGTGATCCAGGCGATGGCGCGCCAGTCGCTCACCAGCGGGTTGCCGCCGGAAGAGTTCGTGCGCCGCTTCGGCGAGCGGCTCGCCGCGCTCGCCGGCTCGCACGACCTGCTCTCCAGCGTCGACTACAAGGGCGCCTCGCTGATGGAGCTGATCCGCTCGCAGCTCAACCATTACGAGGACCTGTTCGGCAGCCGCATCCTGCTCAAGGGCGTCGACGTGCTGCTGCGGCCGGAGGCGGCGCAGAACATCGGGATCGCCCTGCACGAGCTGTCGACCAATGCCTCGAAATACGGTGCGCTCTCCAACGACACCGGCACGGTGACGATCACCTGGGGCTTCTCGGAGACCACGCCGCGCCGGTTCCAGATGAGCTGGCGCGAGACCGGCGGCCCGCCCGTCGCCGCGCCGACCCGCAAGGGTTTTGGGACGATCGTGATGGACCGCACCACCGGCACCGGCATGGGCGGCAAGTCGGCCGTCACCTTCGAGCCGACAGGCGTGGTCTGGTCGATCGACGTGCCGGCGAGCGGCGCGGCGCTGGGGTAACGCCCGCCCGCGTCCAGGCGTCAGCGCCGGCCCGGCGCGGCGGCGAGCAGCCTCGCGACGCCGAACGCCACCAGCCCGGTGGCCGAGGTCGTGAGCACCACCACCATAAACAGCGCATCGTCGAGCAGCGCCACGCCGCAGGTGGCAAAGAGGCAGGCCGAGGCGGTCAGCGCCGTGACGGGGATAGGGCACCCGCTCGTTTGGTGGAGTCGCAAAAAGCTAGCTTGGCCGTGGGCGGGTGGCAATCCTGGCCCGCGCGGCGGAAAAAACCCTGCCAATCCCGTCCGACCTGTGGCACATGTCGGCGCTTGATCGATGGCTTGAGAGCAAGGTGATGGACAAGTCGAGGACGCCCCTGCGACCCGCAACGACGCTCGTGCATGGCGGCACCATGCGCTCGGCGTTCGGCGAGATGTCCGAGGGCCTCTTCCTCACCCAGGGCTATTCCTACGACTCGATGGAGCAGGCCGAGGCCCGCTTCAAGAACCTCGAGCCGGGCTTCATCTACTCGCGCTACTCGAACCCGACGGTGGCGATGTTCGAGGAGCGCATGGCGCTGCTCGAGGGCGCCGAGGCCGCCCGCGCGACGGCGAGCGGCATGGCCGCCGTCACGGCGTCGGTGATGGGGCAGGTCAAAGCCGGCGACCACGTCGTCGCGGCGCGCGCGCTATTCGGCTCGTGCCTCTACATCATCGAGGACGTGCTGCCGCGCTTCGGCGTCGAGACGACGCTCGTCGACGGCTGCGACCTCGACCAGTGGCGCGCCGCGATGCGGCCGCAGACGAAGGTCGCCTTCCTCGAGACGCCGACCAATCCGACGCTCGAGATCTACGACATCGCGGCGATCGCCGAGATCGCGCATGGCGGCGGCGCCAAGCTCGTCGTCGACAACGTCTTCGCGACGCCGCTGCTGCAGCGCCCGCTCGCGCTCGGCGCGGACTGCGTGGTCTATTCGGCGACGAAGCACGTCGACGGCGGCGGCCGCTGCCTCGGCGGCATCATCCTGGCGAGCCAGGCCTTCGTCGACGAACACCTGCACAACTTCCTGCGCCACACCGGGCCGGCGCTCTCGCCGTTCAACGCCTGGGTCATGCTGAAGTCGCTTGAATCGCTGCCGGTGCGCGTCGCCCACCAGACGGCGTCGGCCGGTAAGATCGCCGACTTGCTGGCCGAGCAGCCGGGCATCCGCCGCGTGCTCTATCCCGGCCGCGCCGACCATCCGCAGGCGGCGCTCGCGAAGCGGCAGATGACGGGCGGCTCGACGCTGGTGAGCTTCGAGGTCGAGGGCGGCAAGGCCGGGGCGTTCCGGCTCGCCAACGCGTTGGAGATCGTCGAGATCTCCAACAATCTCGGCGACGCCAAGAGCATCATCACCCACCGGCGACGACGACGCACCAGCGCCTGACGCCCGAGGCGCGCCAGCGCATGGGCATCTCGGACGGGCTGCTGCGCCTGTCGGTCGGCCTCGAGGATCCCGACGACCTCATCGAGGATCTGGGTCGCGCTCTCGTCGGCGAGATGCGCACCGGGCTCGCCGCCGAGTAGTCAAGCTTAGCAAAATCAAGTGACTACGCTCCGAAGTGCAACGCTTCCCGCGGTCGCGGGTTAGCGTGGCCTGCGCGTTGCATCGGGCCGTGCGCAAGATGTGAAGCGCGCGCAGGGAGCCTCAGGCCGATGCTGATCCGGTACGGTTACGAGCTTGAGTTCTTCTGCCCGCAGCCGGTCCAGATGCTCTGCCTTCTCGACACGCATTCCGATCACGCCAGGCAGGTGCGCTGGCAGGGCCACTTCGTTTCGGACCCCGCGATCCGCACCGAGCTGTTCCGCGACGTCTACGGCAACGACGTGCGCCGCTTCACGGCTCCGGCCGGCAAGTTCAGGATCTCGCGCGACCAGGTCTTCGAATGCGACGGGCTGCCCGACCCGGTCGTCGAGGACGCACGAGAGGTGCCGCTGCACGAGGTGCCGTCGGAATACCTCATGTACCTTCTCGGCAGCCGTTACTGCGAGACGGACAAGCTCTCGAACATCGCCTGGAACCTGTTCGGCAACGTGCCGCCGGGCTGGCGGCGCGTGCAGGCGATCTGCGATTTCGTGCACCAGCACCTGACCTTCGGCTACGAGCACGCGCGGGCCGACCGCACTGCCTACGAAGCCTACGAGGAGCGGCTCGGCGTCTGCCGCGACTTCGCGCATCTCGCGGTGACGTTCTGCCGCTGCATGAACATCCCGACGCGCTACGCCAACGGTTTCCTCGGCGACATCGGCATCCCGCCGGACCCCGCGCCGATGGACTACAACGCCTGGTTCGAGGTCTACCTCGACCACAAGTGGTACATCTTCGATGCGCGCCACAACATGCCGCGCATCGGGCGCATCACCGTGTCCCGAGGGCGCGATGCCACCGACATCCCGCTCGCCACCTCGTTCGGGCCGCATTTCTTGAACGTGTTCAAGGTGTGGACGGACGAGGTCGACGAGAGCGTGCTGCAGGAGCGGCTGCAGGCGGCCTAGACGCTCGCTTCAGAGATCGAAATTGGTTGGGAGCATGACGATGTCGCGGATCGTCATGCCGCGCGGTCGCGTCAGCATGAAGAGCACGGCGTTCGCCACCTCGCTCGCCTCGAGCAGGCTGCCGGATGCTTTCGCCTCGGCGAGCTTCTCGGCCGGCCAGTCCGCGAGCAACGCGCTGATGACCGGCCCCGGCGAGATCGAGCCGACGCGGATGCCGTGCTTGAACACCTGGCGGCGCACCGTCTGCACGAAGCAGTTGATCGCCCATTTCGAGGAGGCATAGACCGGCTCCCACGGGGTCGGGAAATGCGCGGCCAGCGAGCTCGTGACGATGATATCGCCGGTGCCGCGCGCGATCATGTGCGGCAGCACGTCGTGCACGTTCTTCATCACCACGTTGACGTTGAGGTTCAGCATCCGGTCGATGGCGGCGGTGTCGGCATCGACGAGATCGCCGCCGACATAGATGCCGGCGTTGGCGTGGAAGATGTCGAGCTGGCCCGCAGCGTCCAGGATCCTTGGAAGCAGCGTGGCGCAGGCGGCGGGATCGAGCAGGTCGATGACGAGCGGGACGGCGGCGCTGCCGAGCCTGTCGCAATGTCGCTTGAGCGCGGCCTCGTCGCGGTCGACCATCACCACGCGGGCGCCGGCCGCCAGCATCGCCTCGGTGCTGGCGAGGCCGATTCCCGACGCCGCGCCGGTGACGGCGGCGACCTTGCCGTCCAGGTCCTTCGTCATGCTCCGCTCCATGCCGCTCGCTTGGGACCGCAAGCATAGGCGTTGAGCGCGCGTCGCCTAGCCGCCTTTGGGCCGGATTCCTTCGGCGGCGAGGGTCTCTACAGCGACGGCGACTCGTGCCACGTCCGCCCGTCGCGCTCGATCAGCGCGACCGCCGCCGACGGCCCCCAGACGCCGGCCGAGTACGTCGCCATCGGCTGGCTCGAGCGCGACCAGGCATCGAGGATCGGGTCGGCCCAGGTCCACGCCGCCTCGACCTCGTCGCGGCGCATGAAGAGCTGCTGCGAGCCGCGGATCACGTCCATGAGCAGGCGCTCGTAGGCGTCGGGGTTGCGGCCCTTGAAGGTCTCGGCGAACGAGAGGTTGAGGCTCTCCTCGCGGAAGCGCATTCCGCCCGGGCCCGGGTCCTTGATCATCAGGTAGAGCTTCACGCCCTCGTCCGGCTGCAGGCGGATGACGAGCTGGTTGGCCGAGAGCTGCCCCGAGGCCGGCCCGAAGACCGACAGCGGCACCTCGCGGAACTGGATGACGATTTCCGAGAGCCGCGAGGGCAGCCGCTTGCCGGTGCGTAGGTAGAAGGGCACGCCCGCCCAGCGCCACGTCTGCACATGGGCCTTCAGCGCCACGAACGTCTCGGTCGCGCTCTCGTTCTTGTCGGGTAGCTCCTCGAGGTAGCCCGGCACCGCCTTGCCGTCGACGACGCCGGCCTTGTACTGGCCGCGCACGGTAAGCGCGCGCACGTTGGAATCGTCGATCGGCGCCAGCGCGCGCAGGACCTTCAGCTTCTCGTCGCGCAGCGCGTTGGCTTCCATCGCCGAAGGCGGCTCCATCGCGACGAGGCAGAGCAGCTGCAGCATGTGGTTCTGAAGCATGTCGCGCAGCGCGCCCGCCGTGTCGTAGTAGCCGCCGCGGCCCTCGAGCCCGACGGTCTCGGCCACCGTGATCTGCACGTGGTCGACATGCGCCTTGTTCCAGACCGGCTCGAACAAGAGGTTGGCGAAGCGCAGCGCCATCAGGTTCTGCACCGTCTCCTTCCCGAGGTAGTGATCGATCCGGTAGATCTGCTGCTCGTCGAGCACCTCGCCGACGGCCGAGTTGATCGCCTGCGCCGAGCGCAGGTCCTTGCCGAGCGGCTTTTCCAGGACGACTCGGGTCTTCGGCGTCAGCAGGCCGTGCGCGGCGAGCTTGTGGGTGATCGGGTCGAACAGCTCCGGCGCCGTGGCGAGGTAGAAGGCCCGCACCCGATCGAGGCCGTCGGCGATCTTCTGCTTGAGCTCGTCCCAGCCGGCGTTCGCCAGGGCATCGACGCGCACGTAGTGCAGCCGGCCGAGGAAGCGGTCGAGCGCGGCCGGCGTCAGGTCGTCGGCGCGCACGAACTTGTGCAGCTTCTCCTCGACCGTGGTGCGAAAGGTCGCGTCGTTGAGGTCCTGCCGCGACAGGCCGAAGATGCGGGTCGGGTTGGAGATCTGCCCGTCGAGGTCGCGCATGTAGAGCGACGGGAACAGCTTGCGGTAGGCGAGATCGCCGGTGCCGCCGAAGACGATCAGGTCGAAGGGATCGACGGCAATGATCCGGCTGGTCATGGCAAGGCCTCCGTGTCTACCCCGCGTTCATGACGGGCGGCAGATGCAACGGTCAAGCCGTGTGCGCGCTCAGCTGACCTGGCGTAAGAGCGGAGCTGGGTGCCGCAGCTCTGTCAGGACCGGCGTGAGATGCGCCGCCACGGCGCCGACGGTGCACGCGCCGCGGAAGAAGCTGGGGTGCTTGCCCGGCAGCGGCACGATCTCGAGATCGCGCGCCAGGGCCTTCCACACGCGGGCGAGCTGGAGCAGGTGGGTCAGCGGCTGCGCCTGCGTCTCGTAGAGGATCGCGCGCCCGTCGTAGGGGGCCGGGACATAGGCCTGCATCGCGTTGAACATCGCGCGGATGAAGGCGCGCTGGCCGGCCTGCCATTCCGGCCGGTCGACGAGTCGCGAGACGGAGTCGAGATGCGCGGTGCCGGCGTCCTTCGTCGTGATCGCGCGACCGGGCGCGAAGACGAAGCGGTTGACGACACGCTGCGACAGGCCGCGGACCGACCAGTCGGCGGCGTCCTGCGCAGCGAGCCAGCGCGGCACGTTGCGGGCGAGCGCGAGCAGGTAGCGCGGGTCGCGGCGCCGCAGGGCGGCGCCTGAGTTGTCGGGCGCGCCGTCGAGCGCGACGAGCAGCGGCACGTCGCGGCCGAGCGCGCGCAGGCGCTGTGCGACCTCGAGCGCCACGATGGCGCCGCAGGAAAAGCCGGCGATGACGAGCGGGCCCGTCGGCGCGAAGGCGTCGATCGCCGCAACATAGGTCGCCGCCAGGGCCTCGATCGAGGCTGCGCAGTCCGGCCGCATCCGCGTCTTGGTGACATGGAGGCCGTAGAAGCGCTGCTCGGGGCCGATCGCCGCCGCCAGCCTGTCGAAACCCTCGATGTCGCCGGCCACGGAATGGATGCAGAAGAGCGGCGTGCCGCTCGCCTCCGGCCCGGACAGTGCGAAGATCGGCCCGGCGCGGTTCGAGACCAGGCGGAACAGGCTCGTAGTGTCGTGGCTCTTGAAGGCGGCGTTCTGCATCGCTGGGTCCGCGGTTGTCGCGACCCTCGCACGCGGCGCCGTCGGGAGAAACACCGACGGTCGGTTACCATGAATCCGTCGCCGACCTCTCCGCAGAGAGCGCCCGCTACTTCCTGATGAACGTGTAGATGTCGACCTCGGTCTTGGGGTCGTCCGGGGTCGTCAGCGGGGTGAGATATTCCTCGATGTAGGGCGGGTCGATCGAGAGGCCCTTCTCGTCGAGATAGGCGACGATGAGATCGTAGGTCGAATCGATCTCGTCGAACGGCCCGCGATGGCGGAACTTGAGCCCGTTGCCGGCGGGCGAGTCGCCGACCTTCACGCCGTCGCCCAGATCGGCCTTGCCCTCGGGCTTGGCGGCGATCGGGATCGCGGCCTGGTACTTGAAGCCCTTGTCGTCGGTGTCGGTGAAGATCGTGATCGGGTGCCCGACCGGCTTCAGGCCGGCCTTGTCCATCGCCGCCGTCACCTTCGCCTGCGACTCCTTGATCGACTTGAAGGCGTCGTCGTAGCTCGAGTGGCCCTCGACGAAGACGATCGGCTGCGTCGGCACCTGGATCGTCTCCATCGTCGCGGTGCCGGGTGTCTGCGGGGCGGCGTTGGGCTCGACCTCGTGCGTCTGCGGCGCGCCGCCGGGCGCGAGCGGCGCCGCCGGGGTGCCGTTCGGCGCGGCGGAGGGGGGCTTCGGCGCCGCGCCATCGGGCGTTGCGCTGGGCGTCGTCGGTGACGCGGGTGCGGGCGCCTGCGTCTTGGGCTCGGGCGTCGCGGGGGCAGCGGCCGGCGGCGTGCCGACCTTGTCGGGGGTCGCCGGCGCGGCCTTTGCGGGCGGGGTGGTGCTCGGCGCCGTTGGCTGGGCGGGAGCGGGCGTGGTCGTCGCGGGGGCCGGCGCCGGGGCGGTCTGCGCTGTGGCCGTCAACGGCGCCGCTCCGAGCACGGCGGCGACACAGAGCGCGAGCCAACGACTTGAAACCGGCTTGCCTTGCATCTCACCCTCGGGCTGCGCTGCCACCGCGCCCGCATATACGTCGCGGCAACCTTCCGCCAGACGTCGGCAGGCGTATGCGCAGGCCGATCGCCGGACCCGCTTCGGCTTCGCTTGACCCCTGCGCCGAACTGGTGTCGGAACGGCGCATGCGCGACGCCCTCGCCATCCGCAACCTCGTTCGCATGAACGGCGCCGGCAACGCCATCGTCGTCGCCGACCTGCGCGGCACCGACCTCGTGCCGACGGCCGACGAGGCGCGCGCTATCGCCGCCGCGCCCGGCTTGGCGTTCGACCAGCTGATGACGATCCACGATCCCGTCACCGCCGGCACCGATGCTTTTTTGCGCATCTACAATGTAGACGGCTCGCTGGCCGGCGCCTGCGGCAACGGCACGCGCTGCGTCGCCTGGGTCATGCTGCAGAGCTCGCCGCGCGAGACGCTGAGGCTGGAGACTCAGGCGGGCCAGCTCGAGTGCCGCCGCGTCGGCACTTGGGACTTTTCGGTCGACATGGGCTCGCCAGTGTTCGACTGGGCGCGGATCCCGCTGCGCTCCGGCGCCGACGACTTCAAGGCGCTCGACCTCCATATCGACGATCCGGCCGTGGCCGCGCTCGGCCGGCCCTACGCCTTGAGCATGGGCAACCCGCACGCCGTCTTCTTCGTCGAGGACGCAGCGGGCATCGACATCGGCCGCCTCGGGCCGCCGGTCGAGCACGCGCCGGCCTTTCCAGAGCGCGCCAACGTCTCCTTCGCGCAGGTGGTGGACGACGCGACGATCCGCCTGCGCGTGTGGGAGCGCGGCGCCGGCGCGACGCTGGCCTGCGGCACCGGGGCCTGCGCCACCCTCGTTGCCGCCGCGGCGACGGGGCGCACGCGGCGCAAGGCCGAGGTGACGCTGCCCGGCGGCACGCTCACGGTCGAGTGGCGCGCCGACGATCACGTGATCATGACGGGCCCGGTCGAGCTCGAGGGCGAGACGACGCTGGCGGCTGCGCTGCGAGAGCGGGCGGCGTGAGCGTCGCCGAGCCCGAGGTCGCGAGCTTCGGCTGCCGGCTGAACCTCGTCGAGGGCGAGGCGATCGGCCGCCTGCTGGCCGGGCGCGACGTCGCCGTCGTCAACACCTGCGGCGTGACCAACGAGGCGGTGCGCCAAGCGCGCCAGGCCATTCGGCGCCTGCGTCGCGAGCGGCCGTCGCGCGCCATCTTCGTCACCGGCTGCGCCGCAGAGATGGAGCGCGAGACCTTTGCCGGCATGCCCGAGATCGACGGGCTGGTGCCGAACGGGCTGAAGACTCAGCCGGGAGCCTGGGCTCTTCCTTCTCCCACTCCCCGCCAAAGCGCGGACGAAAAGCCGAGCCCGCTGGAAGAAAGCACGGCCTCGACCCGCGCGTTCCTGGCGATCCAGAACGGCTGCGACCATGCCTGCACCTTCTGCGCGATCCCGCGCGGGCGCGGCGCGGCCCGCTCGGCGCCGACGGCCGATGTCGTCGCCCGGGCGGAAAGCCTCGTCGCGCGCGGCTTCGCCGAGATCGTGCTCACGGGCGTCGACCTCACCTCGTGGGGCGGCGATCTCCCGGAGCGCCCGCGCCTCGGCGCCCTCGTGCGGGCGATCCTGCGCGAGGTCCCGGCGCTGCGGCGCCTGCGCCTCTCCTCGATCGACTGCATCGAGACCGACGCGGATCTTCTTGCCGCCTTCGCGGAAGAGCCGCGGCTGATGCCCTACCTGCACCTCTCGCTGCAGAGCGGCGACGACCTCGTCCTCAAGCGCATGAAGCGGCGCCATTCGCGCGCCGAGGCGGTCGCGGTCTGCGCGACGCTCCGGCGGCTGCGCCCGGACATGGCGTTCGGCGCGGATCTCATCGCCGGCTTCCCGACCGAGACCGAGGCGATGGCGGCCTCGACGCGCGCGCTCGTCGAGGATTGCGGCCTCGCCTACCTCCACGTCTTCCCCTTCTCGCCGCGCCCAGGCACGCCGGCGGCGCGCATGCCGCAGGTCGCACCGGCGCTGGTGCGCGAGCGCGCGGCGCGGCTGCGCGAGGCCGGCGACGCGGCGCTGCGCCGCCACCTTGCCGCGCGCCGGGGCAGGTCCTGCCTGTGCTCGTCGAGCGCGGCGGCCGCGGCCACGCCCCCGACTTCTCGCCCGTCGCGACCGGCGCGCTTCCGCCCGGCCGCGTCGTCCCCATGACCATCACCGGCGACGACGGTCGCCGCCTCATCGGCACGGCCCACCATGTCTGAAGATCGTCGCCCCATCGCCCGCGCGCTGCTCTCGGTCTCCGACAAGACCGGCATCGTCGAGTTCGCCCGCGCCCTCGCGGCGCACGACGTCGCGCTGGTGTCGACCGGCGGCACGCACAAGGCGCTCGTCGAGGCCGGTCTCGCGGTCTCGGAGGTCGCCGACCTCACGGGCTTTCCCGAGATGATGGACGGCCGCGTGAAGACGCTGCACCCCAAGGTGCACGGCGGTCTCTTGGCGATCCGCGGCAACCCGGAGCACGAGGCGGCGATGCTCGCGCACGACATCCGGGCGATCGACCTGCTCGTGGTCAACCTCTACCCCTTCGAGGCGACGGTGGCGCGCGGCGCCGATTACGAGACCTGCGTCGAGAACATCGACATCGGCGGCCCCGCGATGATCCGCGGCGCCGCCAAGAACCACGCCGACGTCGCCGTCGTGGTCGACCCCGAGGACTACGCGTCGGTGCTGGCCGCGCTGGATGAGGGCGGCACCGACCTCGCGCTGCGCAAGCGCCTCGCGCAAAAAGCCTATGCTCGCACCGCGGTCTACGACGCGGCGATCTCGAACTGGATGGCCGGCGTGCTCGGCGAGACGGCGCCGAAGTATCGCGCCTTCGGCGGCACGCTGATCGAGGCGCTGCGCTACGGCGAGAACCCGCACCAGCAGGCCGCCTTCTACGCCGGCGCCGAGGCGCGGCCGGGCGTTGCCACCGCACGTCAGGTGCAGGGGAAGGCGCTCTCCTACAACAACGTCAACGACACCGACGCGGCGCTCGAGCTCGTCGCCGAGTTTCCGGCCGCCGACGGGCCGGCGGTGGCGATCATCAAGCACGCCAACCCCTGCGGCGTGGCGCGCGGGACGAGCCTGGTCGCGGCCTACGAGCTGGCGCTGCGCTGCGACCCCGTCTCGGCCTTCGGCGGCATCGTGGCGCTGAACGGCAGGCTCGACGCGGCGGCGGCGCGCGAGATCGTCAAGATCTTCACCGAGGTGATCGTCGCGCCCGAGGCCGACGACGAGGCCATCGCGCTCGTTGCGGCCAAGCCGAACCTGCGGCTCCTGCTGACCGGCGCGCTGCCGGACCCGCGCGCGCCCGGCCTGACGATCCGCCCGGTCGCCGGCGGCTTCCTGGTGCAGGGTCGCGACGACGCGGTGGTCGCCGACCTGGACCTGCGGGTGGTGACGCAGCGGGCACCCACGGCGGCGGAAATGGCCGACCTGCGCTTTGCCTTTTCGGTTGCGAAACACGTCAAGTCGAACGCCATCGTCTACGCCAAGGACGGGGCGACGGTCGGCATCGGGGCAGGGCAAATGAGCCGAATCGACTCGTCCCGCATGGCGGCGATGAAGGCGGCCGAGGCGGCGCAGGCGGCCGGCCTGCCGCAATCGCTCGCCGAGGGCTCGGTCGTCGCGTCCGACGCCTTCTTTCCGTTCGCCGACGGCCTGCTCGCCGCCGCAAAGGCCGGCGCCACGGCGGTCATCCAGCCCGGTGGTTCGATGCGCGACGACCTGGTCATCCAGGCGGCCGACGAGGCCGGGCTGGCGATGGTGCTGACCGGCACGCGACATTTCCGACACTGATCGCGCCAATTCGCACGAACTCGTTAACCACAGGCAGATTTCCGGAAGATGCCTGTTGCTGGTCATCTTCTGTTCGGTTTCGATGCCTACATTGAGTCCCAGGCGCAGACGACGACAAACCGAAAGCGCCAAGGAGTTGGACAACAATGCTGGTGAGCGAAAAAGACGCCATCGATGGCGCCCGCGTTCTCATGAAGCTCGGTAAGATTCAGGCCGCGACCGCCTGGCACGCTGCAGGCTACAATCCCGTATCGAACAACTGGCGCGAGCGCGTGCTGCAGGAGCTGATCCGCCGCGCCGAGGACATCGACGCCGATGCGATCATCGGGGTCGACTACTCGGTCGAGCCGGTCGAGGGTCGCGACGAAGGGGGCATCGAGCTGGAGCGCGTGTGCGCTACGGGCATCGCCGTTCGCCTCGCGAACGCGGCCTAGTCTCGAAAATCAGAGTTCGGATACGAAAAGGCCGAGGGCACCAGCCTTCGGCCTTTCGCGTTTCAAAGCTTGCCTGAGACGCTTAGTGCGCCCGGTTCCACCGGCTCAGCGCCATCCGGCCGCACACGAACGCCGCGAGCAGGACGATCCCGGTGATCGCCAGCGCCGGCAGGCCGCTGTTGCTCTGGCAGGCCGCCGGGAAGTGGCCGAGCGCAGCGTCATAGCCGCGGCACAGATGGGCCGCGGTCGTATCGGCGACGAAACCCCACATGATGATGTCCTCTGGGTCGACGCTGGCAGCCGCCCCCGCGGCGCGGCGTCGTGCACAATATGTGGGCCGGTTGCCGCTGCGGTGCAGCGTCGGCCGGCGCATAGCTGCTCCGCGCCGCGAGATCCCCTCGGCGCGGCCAGGCGGGCGTCCCGCTCAGGCGCGGGCGGGCGCGCTGCCGATGGTCGAGGGGCTGCGGTCGACGCGCGAGTAGAGCGTGTAGCGCGAGTCGAAGAGGAAGGTGAGCCAGAGCCCCGTCCACGACTTGTGGTGCTTCAGCGTGTCGTAGAACTCCGGCGCCGCCTTCCGCAGCATCGGCAGCCGGCGCCACGGGATGTCCGGGAAGTCGTGGTGCTCGTTGTGGTAGCCGATGTTGAGCGCCACGAGGTTCAGAGGGCCGTAGTAGTCGAACGTCTCCTGCTCGGGATCGAGCGTGAAGTGCTCCTGCACCCAGCGCGCGCCGAGCGGATGCAGCCCGACCGAGAACCAGAACGAGGCGAAGAGATAGAGCAGGCCGTTGAGGCCGCAGAAGTACCAGATCGCCGCATCGAAGGCGAAGACGGCGGCCCCGTTGTAGATCGTCCAGCGGTTGCGCATCGGCACGGTGCCCTTGAGGCGATCGAGCCGGGTCAGCTGGAAGACCGCGAAGAAGAACATCCAGCCGGCCTTCATGTACCACTTGTTGCCGACGAGATCGGCCTCCCAGCGCGACGGCAGGTCGGCGTCGAAGTCGTAGTCGCCGAGGTGGCTGTGGTGCTTCACGTGGTAGCAGCGGAACCCCATGGCGGTCGGCACGGTGTTCGGCAGGTCGGCGAGGATGAGGCCGAGCTTGTTCAGCACCACGTTCTTGAAGACGAGGTTGTGCGTGTAGTCGTGGATGGCGACGAACATCGCGTGGTTCGGGAAGGCGCCGATGCACCAGGCGAGGATGAGCGAGAGCCACCAGTAGCCCATGCCGAGATGGCCGAGCCACCAGGCCATCGCCGTCTGGCCGACCACCACGCCAACGGTGATGGCGAAGGTCCACAGGTCGTGGCCCATCAGCGCGCGGACATCCGGATGCGCCTTCAGGATCGCCATGCGGCGAATCGGGTGCGGACGCTTCAGCTCGGCCGGGAAGAAGCCGCGGCGGAAGGTGTCTTCCTTGACGCGGCGCGTGCGGCCGAGATCGATCACATCGGTCATTTGTCGTCCAATCCCAAACCCGGTCGTGAGCGAGAAGCGTCAGGCGGCGAGCTTCTTCTCGTACACGCGATGAACCTTGTCGACCTCGGCGCCCGACATCTCGATCGGCCGCCGCATCCCCGCATTGTCCTCGAGCACCCAGCCGAACTCGACATGGTCGATCGAGAATCCGCGCCCGCGGCGGCGCATCTCCTCGATGAAGCCCAGCATCACCACGCCGCCGACCGCCTTGCGCTGGAGCGCCTTGCGGACGCCGAAGAGGACGAGACGCCCCGACTTGAACTCGTGCTTGCGGACCCGCGCGACGATCTTCGGCAGCCCGAACGGGAACAGCGTGCCGCCGCGATCAGAGATGATCTCGTGCAAGTTGGGCAATACGATGCCGAAGGCCTGCGTTTCGCCGTCGAGCTCGACCATGAAGCCGCCTTCGGACGGCATGATGTATTTCAGCGCGTTGGCGGTCGACATGAACTCCTCTTGCGTGAACGGCACGAAGCCCCAGTTCGCCGCCCACGCCTCGTTGAAGATGTCGACGACGATCGCCGCTTCCTTGTCGAGGTTCTTGAGGTCGAGCGTGCGGATCCTGAGCCGCTGCTTCCACTCCGGACGCGTCATGATCGAGCCGCGCGGGTCGAGGTCCGTGGCGGTGACCGCGTAGCGGTAGGAGATGAGGTCGCGCGCCTTGGCATAGCCGCAAGCCTCGATCAGCCGCGGCAGATAGGACGGCGACCACGGCATGAAGATCATCGGCAGGGCGGTGAAGCCCTGGACGAGCATGCCGGCCTCCTGGTTCACCGACGGCGAGAAGGGGCCGCAGATCGCGGTCGCGCCGCGGGCCCGGAGCCACGCCTCGGCCGCGCCGGTGAGAGCGGTCACCACCTCCGCGTCGTCGATCGCATCGAAGGCGCCGAACTGCGCCGGCGAGGCTTCGACCGGTCGGGTGCCGTCGATGTAGATCTGCGCCATGATGCGCCCAACCCAGCGGCCGTCCTTGCGGGCGAGGAAGGCCTGCGAATCGACGCGCTTGAAGTGCGGGTTGAGCTTCTTGGCGAAGTTCGTCCACCGCTCGGCGTCGAGCGGCGCCGAGAAGCCCTGCATGCCCTTGTAGAGCTGGCGCGGCAGCCGGCAGAACGCGAGGAACTTGCCCAGCCCCTCGACCGGGATGATCTCGACGCTCACGGCTTTCGGCTCTCCGTCGCGACGTCCCTCAGGACGCCGCGCCCACCAGGTCCGAGCCGTCCTGCATCATCGCGTCCTTGGCGAGGATCGCGCTCTGCATCCGCGTGTCGCCAAGCAGATCGCCGGACATGGTGTTGAGCTCGGCCTCGGTGCCGAGGCTCTGCGCCTGCAGCGCCTGGAACTCGGCGAGTGCGGCGATGACGCCGCGGATGTCCGACTCGCTGTGCGAGGCCGACATGAAGAAGCGCAGGCGGGGCTGGTCGCGCGGGACGCCGACCTGGATGATCGGCGGCACGTAGAAGCCGCGCTGCAGCAGGAACTGCGACGCCGCCAGCGTGGCGAAGCTGTCGCCCTTGAAGATGATCGGCACGACGCCGCGGCCGATCGCCGGGCCGGTGTCGAGGCCGGCCTCGCGGGCGAGCTCGACGAAGAGCTCGCTGTTGTGGACGAGGCGGCGGAGGCGCCAGGTCTCCGCCTGCGCCAGCTCGACCGCCGCTAGCGCCGCCGCGGAGATGACCGGCGACAGGCCGACGGAATACACGAAGCCCGGCAGCGTGTGCTTGAACCAGTTGATGACGGCCGCCTTGGCGCAGACGAAGCCGCCGCAGGACGCGAAGGTCTTCGAGAGCGTGCCGATGATGATGTCGACATCGTTGGGGTCGACGCCGGTGTACTCGCAGAGCCCGCGGCCTTCCTCGCCGAGAACGCCGATCGAGTGCGCCTCGTCGAGCAGGAGCCAGGTGCCGTGCTGCTTCTTCAGCTCGACGAGCCGGGGCAGGTCGACGATGTCGCCGTCCATCGAGAACAGGCTCTCGGCGACGATCAGCGCCGACTTGTACTTGCCGCGCCGCTCGGTCAGCAGCGTGTCGAGGTGGTCGAGGTCGTTGTGGCGGAAGAAGATCACCTCGGCGGGCGAGGCCTTGCAGCCCGAGATGATCGAGTTGTGCGACAGCTCGTCGAGGAAGATGACGTCGCGCGAGCCGGTGATGTGCTGGATGACGGTGACGTTGGTGAGATAGCCGGAGACCAGGGTCATCACGGCCTCGGTGCCGACGTAATCGGCCAGCGCCTTCTCGAGATCCTTGTGGCGGGCCCGCTCGCCGCCGACGAGGCGCGAGGCCAGCGCGCCGACGCCGGTCATGTCGAGCGCGTCGGCGGCCGAGGCCTTCACCGCCGGGTGGTCGCTCAGGCCGAGGTAGTCGTAGTTTGCGAAGGACACGAAGCGCTGGCCGTGGGCGGCCGCCTCCTGCCGCGCCTTGTCGATCGGAACGAAGAAGGGATTGTGCTGCGTCAGATAACTTCCACCAGCGAGGCGATAGCGCTTCTCGGCGAAATCGGCGAGGCTCTTCTGCTTTTGCACGTTTCCCGTCTCTGTTCTTGGCGATCGCCCCGCCGCTGGGCGGAGGGATCATGACATTTCGTTCAGGTGGGCGATCGATACCATCTCGAAGTGCCCGGACAAGCGCACGAAAGACACGCCCGGCGAAACGCCTGCGTCCCGTTCCGGCGTAACTCTGGATTTCGACGCTGAAACAGAGGGTTAACCGATTATTCAATTCGCATTACAATCCGTTACAATACAATCCTTGACGAGGGGGCGGCAGCGGATGCCGGCGAGGATCGGCTTGGGGGAGTTGTGAGCGACGGGAGGCCGGCAGACGGACGCCCGGCGGATGCGCGGCCGGCAAGCGAGCGGCTTGCGGCCTTCGCCAAGGCGGTGGTGGCCCTGCGTGCTGCCGCGCCGCCGCGCGCCGCGATGCTGCGCAGCGGCGGGGCCATCGGCATCGGCTTCGTCGCCTTCCTGGCGCTCGGGTCGCCGGAGCAGGCGGTCGTCTGCGCCTTCTTCACCAACTTCCTCTGCTTCGCCGACAAGGCGTCCGACCTGCCGACCCGGATTTGGGTGCAGCTGATCGGCGCGCTGCTGTGCGCCGGCGCCGGCGCGCTCGGCGTGCTCGTCGCCGGCAACCCGCCGATGATCATGCTGACCACCTTCGTGGTCGCGCTCTTCGCCGGCTTCGTGCACGGCAGCACGCCCGGCGTCGAGGCGATCCCGCGCTATGCCCTGGTCAGCCTCCTCGTCAGCGCCTTCCTGCCGGTCGGCAACGCTGCCATCGTCCTTGCGGTCGTCGTCGGCACGGCGCTGTCGCTCGCAGCCGTCCTCCTCGACGACCACATCCGGCACGGCCGTCGCGGCATCCGCATCGCGCGGATGCAGGCGGCCGTCACCTATCCCGGCCCACGCTTCAGCCTCGTCTTCGGCCTGGCGACGGCGGCCGGTCTCGCCCTCGGCCTCGCGTGGATCACCACGCGGCCCTACTGGATCGCGCTCACCACGGTGCTGGTGATGCAGCCCGACCGCCGCGCCAACACGATCCGGGTCATGCAGCGTTTCCTCGGCACGCTGGCCGGCGTTCTCGCGGCCTTTCTGCTCGTCCTCGTCGTGCCGACGTCGGCGCGCAGCCACACGCTGCTGCTGCTCGCCGTCGCGCTGCCGTTCGTCTGGCCGCTCGGCTTCGATCGCAACTACGGGCTCGGCGTGGCGATCCTCTCGGCCTGGGTGCTCGTGCTTATCGATACGGCGCTCCCGCCCGGCGAGCCGATCGGCCCGCTGTTCCTTGCGCGGCTGTCGAACACCGCGCTCGGCTGCGCCGTCGCACTCGCCGGCAGCTTCGTCGTCTACGAGACCGATGCGGAGCTCGCCGACGAAGCGGAGGCCTGACACGCCGGCTTCAGACAGTTTGGAATGCCCCGGGGTGGCCAGAGCCTTGCTTCACCGCTAAGGCTCAGCGGAAGCGCTGCAACGAACAGGCAAGCTGCCGCGTTGACCGCACGGTTTCGTCGAAAGCGCGGCACGGGGGACGATGACGGATTTCGGGATCATGAAGGAGGCCGCCGCGCTCGAAGAATCGAAGCGGTCCGGCCGTTTGGTGGTGGTCTCCAACCGTGTTCCGGTCCCGACGCCAGGCGCTTCGACGGCAGGCGGTTTGGCGGTCGCGCTGGGCGCCGCGCTGGAGCGGACCGGCGGCCTGTGGTTCGGCTGGTCCGGCAAGACGGCGACCGAGCCCGAGCCGCAGCTGCACGAGCAGACACATGGCAACGTCGACTACGCCGTCGCCGATCTCACGCGCCGCGACATCGACGAATATTATCACGGCTTCGCCAACCGGGTGCTTTGGCCGGTCTGCCACTATCGGCTCGACCTCGCCGACCTCTCGCGGCGCGACGTCAACGCCTACTTTCGCGTCAACGAGCAGTTCGCCCGCCGCCTCGCCCGGCTCCTGAAGCCGACCGACGTCATCTGGATCCAGGACTATCATTTCATCCCGATGGCGCAGTTCCTGCGCGACCTCGGGTTCTCGAACAAGATCGGCTTCTTCTACCACATCCCCTGGCCGCCCTCGGACATCGCCGCCGCGATCCCGGCGTACGACCGCATCCTCAAGTGCTTCGCGGCCTACGATCTGATCGGCTTCCAGACGCCGGTCGATGCCGAAAATTTCCGCAACTGCATCACCCGCGCCAAGGCCGGCGTCGCGGCGGCTGGCGACTGGCTGCACGCCTTCGGCCGCAAGTTCCGCGCGACCGCCTTCCCGATCTCGATCGAGACCGCAGCGTTCGCCGACGAGGCGCGCACCGCCGAGCGCAACCCGCTCGTCAAGCGCATGGTGCAGAGCCTCGAGGGCCATCCGCTCGTCATCGGCGTCGACCGGCTCGATTACTCGAAGGGCATCCGCGAGCGCATCGATTCCTTCGCGACCTTCGTCGAGAAGTCGCATGCCGCGATGAAGGCGCGCGTCACGCTGCTGCAGGTGACGCCGAAGTCGCGCTCGGAGGTGCCGGAATACGCCGAGATGCAGCGCGAGGTCGCCGAGCATGTCGGGCACGTCAACGGCCGCCTCGGCGACGTCGACTGGACGCCCGTGCGCTACGTCAACAAGGCGCTGCCGCGCACCGTGCTCGCCGGGCTCTACCGGCTCGCTAAGGTCGGCCTCGTCACGCCGCTGCGCGACGGCATGAACCTCGTCGCCAAGGAATATGTCGCCGCGCAGGATCCCGAGGATCCCGGCGTGATCGTGCTGTCGCGCTTCGCCGGCGCCGTGCACGAGCTCGACCAGGCGCTGATCGTCAATCCCTACAATCTCGAGGAGACCGCCTCGGCCATCCAGCGGGCCTTCGAGATGCCGCGTCGCGAGCGCATCGAGCGCTGGGAGGCGATGATGGCGACGATCGAGACCAACGACGTCGACAACTGGTGCAAGACCTTCCTCGACGAGCTGAAGATCGGCGGGGCGCCCGAGATCAAGGCGCCGGACGCGGCGATCGAGTCGCCGATCGACCTGCGCCGGCGCGGCAGCCATTGGGCGCCTTCCACGGCCAGAAGCTGATCCGATCCGTATGCACGAGCTGAGCGAAGGGGAGCATCTCCCCCTCGGCGCGACGTGGGACGGCCAGGGCGTCAACTTCGCCCTGTTCTCCGCGCACGCCACCGCGGTCGAGCTGTGCCTCTTCGACGACAAGGGCCGCGTCGAGACGCAAAAGTATCTGCTGCCCTGCTGCACCAACCAGGTGTGGCACGGTTACGTGAAGGGCCTGCGCCCGGGCCAGCTCTACGGCTACCGCGTGCATGGGCCCTACGAGCCGGGCTCTGGCCATCGCTTCAACCCGCAGAAGCTGGTGCTCGACCCCTATGCCCGGCAGATCGCCGGGCGCATCCGCTGGCACGACGCGGTCTACGGCTTCCGTGTCGGCGCGCCGCGCGGCGACCTCACGATCGATCGTCGCGATTCCGCACCTTACGTGCCGAAGGCCGTCGTCGAGGACCCGGCGATCACCTGGGGCCATGACGAAAAGCCGAGCGTGCCCTGGCGCGACACGCTGATCTACGAGGCGCACGTCAAGGGCTTCACCGAGCTGCATCCCGAGATCGAGGGGCCGGTGCGCGGGACCTATACGGCGCTCGGGCATCCCGTGGTGATCGAGCATCTCGTCAAGCTCGGCATCACCGCCGTCGAGCTCTTGCCGATCCAGTCCTTCGCCGACGACCGCTTCCTGTTCGACAAGGGGCTCGTCAACTACTGGGGCTACTCGACGCTGGGCTATTTCGCGCCCGAGCCGCGCTACTTCGGCCCCGACGGCGCGACGGGCCTGCGCGCGGCGATCGCGGCGCTGCATTCGGCCGGCATCGAGGTGCTGCTCGACGTCGTCTACAATCACACCTGCGAGGGCCACAACCTCGGGCCGACGCTGTCCTTCCGCGGCGTCGACAACAAGTCCTACTACAAGCTCGTGCCCGACAATCCCCGCCACTACTGGGACTGCACGGGCTGCGGCAACACGCTCGACGTCTCGCATCCGCGCGTGCTGCAGCTCGTTCTGGACAGCCTTCGCCACTGGGTCGAGGCCTACCATGTCGACGGCTTCCGCTTCGATCTAGCGCCGGCGCTGATCCGCGAGCCGTTCGACGTCTCGCATCGCTCCGGCTTCCTGCAGGCGATCCAGCAGGACCCCGTGCTCTCGCGCGTCAAGCTGATCGCCGAGGCCTGGGATCTCGGCGCCGGCGGCTACCGCGTCGGCGGCTTCCCGACCGGCTGGGGCGACTGGAACGACCGCTTCCGCGACACGATCCGCGCGTTCTGGCGCGGCGACCAGGGCCAGATGCCGGGCATGGCGAGCCGGCTCTCCGGCTCGTCCGACATCTTCAACCATTCCGGCCGCAAGCCGTGGGCCAGCGTGCAATATGTCGCCTCGCACGACGGCTTCACGCTGCAGGACGTCGTCTCCTACAACTCGCGCCACAACCAGAAGAACGGCGAGGACAACAAGGACGGCCACGAGCCGAACTACTCGTGGAATCAGGGCGTCGAGGGCGCAACGAGCGATCCCGTCATCATCGCGCGGCGCAATCGGCAGAAGCGCAACCTGCTCGCCACGTCGATCCTGGCGATCGGCACGCCGATGCTCTTGATGGGCGACGAGCTCTCGCGCAGCCAGGGCGGCAACAACAACGCCTATTGCCAGGACAACGAGACGAGCTGGCTCGACTGGACCGACCGCACCGACCCCGATCTGCTCGACTACGTCCGCAACCTCGTCGCGCTGCGCAAGAGCCACGAGGTCTTCCGCAGGCTCGAGTTCTTCACCGGCCAGGTCATCGAGGAGACCGGGCTAAAGGACGTCTACTGGCTCGCCGCCGACGGCCGCGAGCTGGTCGGCGACACCTGGGGCGACGCCGAGCGCCGCACGCTCGGCATGCAGATCGGCAACTACGGTGCGCCGCACGAGCGCATCCTGCTGCTCTTTAATGCTGCGGGCGTCGACGTCGACTTCGTGCTGCCGCCGGGTTTTCCCTGCGGCTCGTTCAAGCCCGTCTTCGAATCGACACGCGCCAAAGGCTTGAGTGACCCGGCGGCAAATTCTGTTTTGCCGGGGGAAGCCTTTCGGCTGATGTCGCGTTCATTCGTACTTCTGCAACACGAGACCTGAAGAAGCTGGGGGCGAATGCACAGCAACCATTCGATGCCGTTTGGCGCCGAGATCGTCCCTGACGGGGTCCGCTTCGCGCTCTGGGCGCCGACCGCCAAGCGCGTCGACCTCGTCTGCGAGGAGCGCCGCGTCGCCATGCCGGCGATCGGCCAGGGCTGGTACAAGCTCGTCGATCCCGAGGCCAAGGCCGGCCAGCGCTACGGCTTCGCGATCGACGGCACCGACGATCTCGTGCCGGACCCCGCCTCGCGCTTCCAGGCGGACGATCGCGACCGCCGCTCGACCATCGTCGATCCGCGCGCCTACGCATGGACGAACGACGGCTGGGCCGGCCGTCCGTGGGACGAGGTCGTGCTGAACGAGATGCATGTCGGCACCGCGACGCCGGCCGGCACCTACGACGGGCTCATCGAGAAGCTCGCGACGCTGAAGGACACCGGCATCACCGCAATCGAGCTGATGCCGATCGCCGAGATCACCGGCAAGCGCAACTGGGGCTACGACGGCGTGCTGCCGTTTGCGCCCAACAATGCCTACGGCACGCCGGACGACTTGAAGAAGCTCGTCGATGCCGCGCACGGCCACGGCCTGATGGTCTTCCTCGACGTCGTCTACAACCACTTCGGTCCGACGGGAAACTTTCTGCATTCCTATGCCAAGAGCTTCTTCACCGAGCGGCACGAGACGCCGTGGGGGGCGGGCATCAACTTCGACGGCAAGAGCGAGGCATCCGACGTCGTACGCGAGTTCTTCATCGCCAACGCGCTCTACTGGCTCGAGGAATACCGCTTCGACGGGCTGCGCTTCGATGCCGTCCACGCCATCCTCGACGACGGCGACAAGCATTTCCTCGACGAGCTGGCCGAGCGCATCCGCGAGAAGTTCGTCGGGCGCCACGTGCATCTCGTGCTCGAGAACGAGGCCAACGAGGCGCACCGGCTGACGCGCGACGGCGAGGGTCGTTCGATCTCCTACGATGCGCAGTGGGACGACGACATCCACCATTGCTGGCACGTTCTGCTGACCGGCGAGAACGAAGGCTACTACGCCGACTTCGCCGGCGACACGGTCGCGCGCCTCGGCCGCTGCCTCGCCGAAGGCTTCGCCTACCAGGGCGAGATGTCGCCGAACCTCGGCCACCATCGCGGCGAGAAGACGAGCGGCCTGCCGCCGCAGGCCTTCGTCGCCTTCCTGCAGAACCACGACCAGATCGGCAACCGCGCGCAGGGCGACAGGCTGACGAGCCTGGCCGATGCGACGCACATGAAGCTCTCGCGTGCCGTGCTCTACCTCGCGCCGCAGATCCCGATGATCTTCCAGGGCGACGAGTGGGGCGCGACGACGCCGTTCCAGTTCTTCGTCGACTTCGAGCGCGAGCCGGATCTCGCAGAGGCCGTCCGCAAGGGCCGGACGAAGGAGTTCGAGAAGTTCGCGTCGTTTGCCGGCGAGTCGGTTCCGGACCCGACGATTCCGGAGACCTTCGAGCGCTCGAAGATCGACTGGGATGAGGCGGAGCGTGAGCCGCATGCGGCGATCCTCGCCGAGACGCGCGCGCTGCTGGCGCTGCGCGCCGAGCATGTCGTGCCGCTGATGGCGTCCGGCTTCATCGACGCGCGTCACGCGCGCCACGGCGCCGGCGGCCTCGAGGTCGTCTGGCGCTTCCAGGCAGGCAGCCTCGTCTTCGTCGGCAACTTCGCCGATCCGGCCTTCGCACCCGACGTGCCGTCAGGCACGAAGGTTCTGTGGCAAAGCGACGGGCTCGACCTCGCGAGCCAACCCAAGCTGCCGGCCTGGACCGGCGCCATCCTTATCGGCCCCACGCAATGAACGACGACCTTCTCTACGAAATCGCTTCGCGTGTCGGCGCCGAGCGAGGCTACCGCAACGCGCACGGCACGCACACCGACTCGTCGCCGGAAGCGATCGCTGCGGTGGTGCAGGCGCTGGGCTACGACGTGTCGTCAGATAGCGCGCGCGCGCAGACGCTCGAAAACCTGCGCGCCGCCCACCGCCGCGTTCTGCCGACGACCAGCGTGGTGCTGCCCGAGAACCCTGAGCCGATCGAGATCGGCAGCGACGGCGACGTCGAGTGGCGCCTGCTGCTCGAGGACGGCACGGTGCGCGAGGGCCTCTCGCACGCCGACGAGCGGCGCAACGCCGGCGGCCTCAAGCTCGATCCGCTGCCGGCCGGCTATCACAGGCTGACGCTCGGCGGCTCGCCGCCGGCGGAAGGCTGGGTGCTCGCCGCGCCGCCGCGGGCCTTCCTTCCCGAGGCGCTCTCGGCCGGCGGTCGCGGCTTCGGGGTCACCGCGCAGGTCTACGGCCTGCGCTCGCCGACCAATTTCGGGATCGGCGATTTTTCGGACGTCGGCGATCTCGCCGAAGGGGCAGGGCGCTTCGGCGCGTCGTTCCTCGGCCTCTCGCCCTTGCACACGCTGTTCCCGACCGACCGCTCGAAGATCTCGCCGTACTCGCCGTCCTCGCGCCTCTTCATCGATCCGATCTTCGTCGATCCGACGGTGCTGCCCGACTTCGCGTCGAGCACCGCGGCGCGCTTTCTGAATGCGCCCGAGGCGGCCGCCGAGCTCGACCGGTTGCGGGCGGCGCACCTCGTCGACCATGCCGCGTCCTGGGCCGTGAAGCACGACATCCTGTCGCGCTACTGGCCGCGCTTCGGCAATGCGATGGACCCGGAGTTTCTGGCCTATCGCGCCGAGCTGGGCGAGCCGCTCGAGCTGCATGCGACCTTCGAGGCGCTATCCGAGCTTTTCGCCGCCGAGGGCAAGAGCTGGGTCAACGAGTGGCCCGAGCCCTACCGCGACGCCGGCAGCGACGCGGTGAAGACCTTCCGCGCCGAGAACCCGCAGAGGATCGCGTTCCACGCCTGGCTGCAGTGGCTGGCCGACCGGCAGCTCGCCGCCGCGCAGCGCCGCGCGCTCGAAGGTGGGATGGCCATCGGTCTCTATCGCGACCTCGCGGTCGGCGTCGACACCGCCGGCGCCGAGCTGTGGGCGCGGCCGGACTGGTTCTTGAAGGGCATCGCCGTCGGCGCGCCGCCGGACCTGCTCGGGCCGACCGGGCAGAACTGGGGCCTGCCGCCGTTCAACCCGCGCACGCTGGAAGAGCAGGGGCTGCAGGCGTTCCGCACGCTCGTCGCCGCGAACATGCGCCATGCCGGCGCGATCCGCATCGACCATGCCTTCCAGCTGCAGCGCCTCTACGTCGTGCCGGACGGGATGCCGGCAACGCAGGGCGTCTACGTCAACTACCCCTTCGCCGCGATGCTCGCCGTGCTGCGCATCGAGAGCCATCGCGCCCGCGCGCTTGTCATCGCGGAGGACCTCGGCACGGCGCCCGAGGGCTTCGCCGACGCCATCATGGGCTCGGACATCCTCTCGTATCGCATCGTCAATTTCGAGCGCGAGCAGGACGGCGCCTTCAAGCCGCCGTCGCACTATCCGCGCAAGGCGCTGGCCGCCGTCGCGACGCACGACCTGCCGACCTTCGCCGGCTGGTGGAAGGGCCTCGACACCGATTTGCGTCAAACCTTCAAGTTCTACACGGCCGAGCAGGCGGACCGCGAGCGCGACGAGCGCGTCGGCGATCTCATCGCCTTCTCGCGCGCGCTCGGGCAGTCCGGCGCGCAGGCCTCCGAAGCCGTGCCCGTCGAGCCGCCCTACGAGGCGGCGTTCCGCTTCGTCTCCAAGACCAACTCGATGCTGTCGGCGATCCAGCTCGAGGACGTGCTGGAGGAGAAGGACCAGGCGAACCTGCCGGGGCCCGACGTCGGGCATCCCAACTGGCGGCGCAAGCTCGCGCGCACCGTCGACGGCCTGCTGGCGCCCGAAGGCCCGCTGGCGCGCGCCTCGGCGATCACCCTCGAGGAGGGCCGCGAGCTCGGCGGCGGGCCGCCGCCGCACGCGCTGGCGCCGCCGTCGGCCACCTACCGCCTGCAGTTCCACAAGGATTTTACCTTCGCGCATGCGACGGAGATCCTGACCTATCTTTCGAAGCTCGGCGTCAGCCACATCTACGCGTCGCCGATCCTCAAAGCACGCCCGGGCTCGACGCACGGCTACGACACCGTCGACTCGACGCAGATCAACCCCGAGCTCGGCGGCCAGGAGGGCTTCGAGCGCTTCGCCGCCGCGGTGGCCGAGCACGGGATGAAGATCCTGCTCGACATCGTGCCGAACCACATGGGCGTCGGCGGCTCGGAGAACGAGTGGTGGCTGTCGCTGCTCGAATGGGGCGAGATGTCGCCCGTCGCCGATACCTACGACGTCGACTGGGAGCGTTTGGGCGCCCACGACAAGCTCGTCGCGCCGTTCCTCGGCGGCCAGTACGGCGAGATCCTGGAGAAGGGCGACCTGAAGCTCGCCTTCGACGCGGAGAAGGGCGCCTTTTCCGTCTGGCACTACGAGCACAAGTTCCCGATCTGCCCGCTCACCTATCCCGAGATCCTCGATCGCGCCGTGGCGGTGGACACGTCGGAGGCCGGCGAAGGGATCGACGGGCTGCTGCGCGTCGCCGAGGACCTGCGGGCCCTGGCGCAGGAGCCGGCGCACCGCCGCCACGACATCGTCGAGACCTGCGAGCGGCTCAAGCGCCGCCTCGCCGCGCTTGCGAAGCGCGCGAGCGTCGCGCAGACGATCGAGCAGGCGATCGCCGTCTTCAACGGCACGCCGGGCTTGCCCGAGAGCTTCGGCAGCCTGCACCGCCTGCTCGAGCGCCAGGCCTATCGGCTCTCCTACTGGCGAGTGGCGGCGAGCGACGTGAACTACCGCCGCTTCTTCGACATCGACGGCCTCGCCGGCGTCCGCATCGAGGAGAAGGCGGTGTTCGAGCGCACGCACGCGCTCGTCTTCGATCTCGTGCGTCGCGGGCTGATCCACGGCCTGCGCGTCGACCACATCGACGGGCTTGCCGACCCCCGCGCCTACGCCGCCGCGCTGCAGCGGGCGATCGGGCCGAACTTCTACGTCGTCGCGGAGAAGATTCTCGAGCCGGGCGAGGCGTTGCGGCCGTGGCCGCTCGCCGGCACCACCGGCTACGAGATGCTGAACCTCATCGACGGCATCTTCGTCGATGCGGAGAACCAGCGCACCTTCGAGCGCATCTACCACGAGACCACCGGCTTCGGGCAGAGCTACCACGCCGCCTTGCTCGCGGCGAAGCGGCAGGTGCTGCTCGAGAGCTTCTCGTCCGAGCTCGAGAGCCTCGTCTCCGACATGAAGCGCATCGCCGACGCCAATCGTTTGACGCGCGACTACAGCGTCAACGCGATCCGCGTCGCGCTGGGCGATCTCGTCTGCGCCTTCCCGGTCTACCGCACCTACATCACCGCGCGCGGCATCACGAGCGAGGATCGCAAGCTCGTCACCGAGGTGATCGCGGAGGCCAAGCAGATCACCGTGCTGCCCGATCGCAGCGTGCACGACTTCGTCGGCTCCGTGCTGCTCGGCACGATCCCGACTGGCCGGCCCGGCCGCGCGGCGATCCAGATCGTCGAGCGCTTCCGCCGCCGCTTCCAGCAGCTCACCGGCCCGGTGATGGCGAAGAGCCTCGAGGACACGCTCTTCTATCGCTACGTCCGCTTCCTGGCGTTGAACGAGGTCGGTGGCGAGCCGTCGCGCTTCGGCATCCCGGTCGGCGACTTCCACGCCGAGAACGTCGTGCGCGCGAAGACCTGGCCGCTGGCGCTCACCGCGACGGCAACGCACGACACAAAGCGCGGCGAGGATGCCCGCGCGCGGCTCATCGCGCTCTCCGAGGCGCCGGACCTGTGGGCGCAGGCGCTCGCCGCCTGGCGCGCCGAGGCCCGCGGCGTCGCCAAGCCCGACACCAACGACCAGTACCTGTTTCTGCAGGCGGCGATCGGCGCGTGGCCGATCGAGCTGATCGAGGCCGACGATCCGGCCAAGATGCAGGAGCTGCGCGAGCGCCTCGCCGCCTTCGTGCCGAAGGCGCTGCGCGAGGCCAAGCGCAAGTCGAAATGGATCGAGCCCAACGAGGCCTACGAGACGGCGACGATCGAGCTGCTCGACCGTTTGTTCGCCGACGACTCGGTCTTCGTGCAGCGGCTGCGCCCGATCCTCGCCGACCTGTCGCGGCGCGGCATGCTCATCTCGCTCGCCCGCACCGTGTTGAAGTGCACGCTGCCCGGCGTCCCCGACTTCTACCAGGGCACCGGGCTGTGGGATTTCTCGCTCGTCGACCCCGACAACCGCAGGCCCGTCGACTACGCCGAGCGCGCCGAGATCCTCGCCGACGACGCACCGCTCGCGACACTTTTGCGAACCTGGCAGGATGGAGCGATCAAGCTCCGCCTTGCCGCCGATCTCCTGCGGGATCGCCGCGAGAATGCGCTTTTCTACGCGCGGTCGGACTACGCACCCTTGACCGTCACGGGTGGAAAGTGGTCGAAGCTCGTCGCGTTCGTGCGTCGCTTCGGCTCGGAACGCCTCGTCGTCGTCGTGCCGCGTCTATCTGGCAGCGGCAGCGGCGTGTCCGTCATGCCCGTCGGCCAGGCCTTCTGGGGCGCCACGACGATCGACTTGCCGGCAGGCCGCTGGCGCGACGTGTTCGAGGGCCGGACGATCGAATCGAGCGGCTCGGTGCCGGCCGGCACGCTTCTCGAGAGCCTCCCCTTCGCGGTGATGAGGATGACCGCATGAGCGTCAAGGCAGGCAAGGGTAAGGAGAAGGCGTCAGTAGGCGCCGAGAAAAAGGGAGCCTCGAAAAACGGCATGAACGTTGAAACGAGATCCTGGAAGGCGGCCGGCAACGACGGTCGCGAGGACATCGGCGCGGGGCGCGTCGTCATCGAGGAGGTCGTGCCGGAGCTCGACGGCGGCCGGCACCCGATCAAGGTGGTGGTCGGCGCAGACGTCGTCGTCAGCGCCGACATCTTCACCGACGGCCACGAGAAGATCGGTTGCGACGTGCTCTGGCGCGCGGTGGACCAGAAGGAATGGTCGCGCGTGCCGATGACGTTCATCGCCAACGATCGTTGGACGGCGACCTTCTCGCCTAATCGCAACATGCGCCACCTCTACACGATCGAGGCGTGGCGCGACCCCTTCGCCTCGCTGCTCGACGGCATCGAGAAGAAGCGCAAGGCGGGACAGCCGCTCGCGGTCGAGGGCGGCGAGGCCGTTGCGCTCATCGCCGAGGCCGATCCGCGCGGGCTCGACAAGCGCGCCCACAAGATGCTGCTGTCGCGTCTCGAGCGGGCAGAGAACGGCTCCGATGCGCAGCTCGACCTCATCTCCTCGGCCGACACGCAGGAGCTGATGAAGCGCTGCGGCCCGCGCCACCAGGTGTCGCGCTACGACCGCACGCTTGAGCTCATCGTCGACCGCAAGGCGGCGATCTACTCGTCCTGGTACGAGCTGTTCCCGCGCTCGATTACCGATTCCGTCGACCGCCACGGCACGTTCCGTGATGTCATCAATCACCTGCCGTATGTGCGCGACCTCGGCTTCGACGTGCTCTACTTCCCGCCGATCTCGCCGATCGGCAAGAAGAATCGCAAGGGCAAGAACAACACGCTGACGCCGACCGAGAGCGACGTCGGCTCGGTCTACGGCATCGGCTCGCCCGACGGCGGCCACGATGCGATCCATCCCGAGCTCGGCACCATCGAGGACTTTCGCGCGCTCGTCGCGGCGGCGAAGGACCATGGCCTCGAGATCGCGATCGACTTCGCGATCCAGTGCTCGCCGGATCACCCGTGGATCAAGGAGCATCCCGAGTGGTTCCAGTGGCGGCCGGACGGCACGATCCAGTACGCCGAGAACCCGCCGAAGAAGTACGAGGACATCGTCAACGTCCAGTTCTACGGCGCCTCGCTGCCGTCGCTGTGGCGCGAGCTGCGCGACAACATGCTGTTCTGGGTGCGCGAGGGCGTGCGCATCATCCGCGTCGACAACCCGCACACCAAGCCGATCCCGTTCTGGAAGTGGGTGATCGCCGAGATCAACCGTCAGTACCCCGACGTCATCTTCCTCGCCGAGGCCTTCACGCGGCCGCCGATGATGCGCCAGCTCGCCAAGGTCGGCTTCCAGCAATCCTACACCTACTTCACGTGGCGCAACGAGAAGTGGGAGATCGAACAATACATGGCCGAGCTGGCCGGCAAGATGGGCGACTACTACCGCCCGAACTTCTTCGTCAACACGCCGGACATCAACCCGGTCTACCTGCAGACCGGCGGCCGACCGGCGCACATCGTGCGCGCCACGCTCGCCGCGACGCTCTCCGGCAACTGGGGTGTCTACTGCGGCTTCGAGCTGTGCGAAGCGCGCCCGCTGCCGGGCCGCGAGGAATATCTCGACTCGGAGAAGTACCAGATCCGCGTGTGGGACTACGATCGCCCCGGCAACATCAAGGACCACATCCGCGCGCTGAACATGATCCGCCACGAGAACCCGGCGCTGCACGACTTCCGCAACGCCGTGCGGCTCAACGCCTACAACGACAACATCATCGCGTACGCGAAATTCACCCCCGACAAGACCAACTGCATCTTCGTGATGGTCAATCTCGATCCCTTCAACCGGCAGGAATGCGCTTACGAGATCCCGCTGTGGGAATGGGGGCTGCCCGATTCCGGCTCGGTCGATGTCGAGGACCTTCTCGGCGGCTACAAGTTCACCCTCTACGGCAAGGTCAACCAGATCGCGCTCGATCCCTTCGAGCGCTCCGCCATCGTGTGGCGCCTGGCACCGCCGGCGGGTTGGAAAGGCGGCAAATGATCGATCGCACGGACACGCAGTGGTATCGCGACGCGATCATCTATCAGCTGCACGTGAAGAGCTTCTTCGACGCGAACAACGACGGCGTGGGCGACTTCATCGGCGTCACGCAGAAGCTCGACTACATCAAGGAGCTCGGCGCCACCGCGATCTGGGTCATGCCGTTCTATCCCTCGCCGCTGCGCGACGACGGCTACGATATTTCGGATTATCGCGGCATCAATCCGTCCTACGGCACGCCGCGGGACTTCAAGCTTTTTGTGAAGGCGGCGCACGAGCGCGGCATCCGCGTCATCACCGAGCTCGTCATCAATCACACCTCCGACCAGCACCCCTGGTTCCAGCGCGCCCGCGCCGCCAAGAAGGGCTCCGCGGCGCGCGAGTTCTACGTCTGGTCTGACACCGAGGAGAAGTACAAGGACACGCGCATCATCTTCCTCGATACCGAGAAGTCCAACTGGACCTGGGACGAGAAGGCGCAGGCGTTCTACTGGCATCGTTTCTATTCCCACCAGCCCGACCTCAACTTCGACAACCCGCGGGTGATCGAGGCGGTGCTCGACGTGATGCGCTACTGGCTCGACCTCGGCGTCGACGGGCTACGCCTCGACGCGATTCCCTACCTCTGCGAGCGCGAGGGGACGAACTGCGAGAACCTCGAGGAGACGCACAAGGTCCTCAAGATCATCCGCGCCGAGGTCGACAAGGACTATCCCGACCGCATGCTGCTCGCCGAGGCCAACCAGTGGCCCGAGGAGACCGCGCAATACTTCGGCGACGGCGACGAATGCCACATGGCATTCCACTTCCCGCTTATGCCGCGCATCTACATGGCGCTGGCGCAGGAGGATCGGCACCCGATCACCGACATCATGCGCCAGACGCCGGAGATCCCGGAGGGCTGCCAGTGGTCGATCTTCCTGCGCAACCACGACGAGATGACCCTCGAGATGGTCACCGACAAGGAGCGCGACTACCTCTGGAAGTTCTACGCCGCCGACAAGCGCGCGCGCATAAACCTCGGCATTCGCCGGCGCCTCGCGCCGCTGCTCGACAACGATCGCCGCAAGATCGAGCTCTTGAACTCGCTGCTGCTCTCGATGCCGGGCACGCCGTGCCTCTACTACGGCGACGAGATCGGCATGGGCGACAACATCTACCTCGGCGACCGAGACGGCGTGCGCACGCCGATGCAATGGTCGGTCGATCGCAACGGCGGCTTCTCCCGCGCCGATCCGCAGAAGCTTTTCCTGCCAACCATCCAGGATTCGACCTACGGCTTCCAGGCCGTCAACGTCGAGGCGCAGCTTGCCAGCCCGACCTCGATGATCAACTGGCTGCGCCGCATGATCGCGGTGCGCCGCTCGCACAAGGCGATGGGCCGCGGCTCGCTGAAGTTCCTGTATCCGCAGAACCGCAAGGTGCTCGCCTACCTTCGCGAGCTGGACGACGAGACGATTTTGTGCGTCGTCAACGTCTCCAACGCGCCGCAGGCGGTCGAGCTCGACATGAGCGAGTACAACGGCACCGGCCTGACCGAGCTGACCGCCGGCACCTCGTTCCCGCGCATCGGCGAGCTGCCGTACCTGCTCACCCTGCCGGCCTACGGCTTCTACTGGTTCCGCCTCGAGAAGGTCTCGGAGGACGGCAAGATCTCGTCGGCCTTCCTGCCCGAGCTGTTCACGCTCGTCGCGGCCGGCCCGCTCGAGAACATCTTCGCCGGCCGCGAGCTGAAGATGTTCGAGACGACCGCGGCGCCGAGCTATCTGGCGACGCGGCGCTGGTTCGCCGCCAAGGGCGCGCGCATCGGCAAGGTCTCGGTGCGCGACTACGCCGTGCTGCGCGAGCCGCCGCACGGGCGTTACATGATGCCGCTCGTCTCGGTGCCCGTCGGGCGCGGCGAGGAGCAGATCTACTTCATGCCGCTCGCCGCCGACCTCTTCTCCGACGAGGACGACAGCCTGACGCCGTTCGCGGTGGCGCGGCTGCGCCGTGCCGCGCGCATGGGCCTGCTCTACGATGCCGACGCTTCGCCGGACTTCGCCGCTGCGATGATCAACGTGCTGCGCATCGAGGGCACGCTGAAGACGACGAAGGGCGGCGAGATTCGCTTCACCAAGTCGCCGCTCCTCGACGAGGAGGAGCCCGTCGACGTCGCCGGCATCCGCCGCATGGGTGCCGAGCAATCGAACTCGTCGATCAACATCGACGACCGCATGGCGCTGAAGATCTACCGCCGCCTGCAGCCGGGCGCGAACCCGGAGGTTGAGATCGGGCGCTTCCTCACCGATGTCGCGCACTTCAAGAACGCGCCGCCGACGCTCGGCGTCGTCGAGCATGTCGCGGCCGACGGCACGGTCACCGCGATCGCCGTGCTGCAGCGCTTCGTGCGCAACCAGGGCGACGCCTGGACGTGGACGCTGAACGTGCTGACGCGAATCATGGACGCGATGGCCTTCTCCGGCGCACACAACTTCGCCGCGGCGCAGGAGGGCTTCGAGGCCTACACGCCACACATGCGCCGGCTCGGCCATCGCACAGCGGAGATGCACAAGGCGCTGGCCACGCAGACCGACGACCAGGCCTTCGCCGCCGAGCCGCTGACGCTCGCGGACGTCGAGGAGGCGGCGCGCGACGCCCGCGCGCTCGCCGACAAGGCCTTCGCGCGGCTCGAGCGGCTGAGCGACGGTGCCAGCGACAATGCGCGGGCCTTGGCCGAGCGGCTGATCGTGCGCAAGCGCGACGCCTACGATCTCATCGACCATTGCGCCGTCGAGCCTGTCGGCGCGATCAAGACCCGCATCCATGGCGACTACCACCTCGGCCAGGTGCTCGTCGTGAAGGACGACGTCGTCATCATCGACTTCGAGGGCGAGCCGGCGCGCACGCTCGAGGAGCGCCGCATGAAGGCCTCACCGCTGCGCGATGTGGCCGGCATGCTGCGAAGCTTCGCCTATGCGGTGGCCACCGCGCGGCGCCGCATCGCCGAGCGCCTGCCCGAGATCTCGTCGAAGCTGAACGAGGAACTGATCGAGTTCTCGGAGATTTTCGTCGACGCTTACATGGAATCGGCGAAGGACAGCCCGATCTGGATCGACGACGAGGCGACGCAGCGTCGCCTCCTCATTCTCTACACGTTGTCGAAGGCGTTCTACGAGATCGACTACGAAGCGGGCAATCGTCCCGATTGGATCGACATCCCGATCGAAGGCGTCCTCACAATCCTTGACTACGTCGCGGAGGCTGCATGACATCGAGCACGGAACTGCCACACGGGGCGTTCGACCGCTCGCCTGCCGAGTGCGTCGATCGCGGCGCCGTCGCGGCGATCTGCGCGGGCCAGCACGGCGACCCCTTCGCGATCCTCGGCCCGCACGAGGTGGCGCCGGGTATCTGGGACATCCGCGCCTTCATCCCGTGGGGCGACAAGATCGAGGCGATCGGCTTCCACGACGAAGCCGTGCTCGCGACGTTCGAGACGATCGACCCCGCCGGGTTCCGCGTCGCGCGCGTCAAGTCGGAGGGGCGCCCGGGCTATCGCATCAGGATCACCGCCGACAATTTCGGCCATGTGGTCTATGATCCCTACACGCTCGGCTCGGCGCTCGCCGACTACGACATCGCGGCGATCGTCCACTCGAACGACACCGTCTTCTACTACATCTTCGGCGCGCATCCGATCACGCACGCCAAGCTCCCGGGCGTGCGCTTCGTGGTCTGGGCGCCGAACGCGCAGGCGGTGAGCGTCGTCGGCGCCTTCAACGATTGGGACGGCCGCCGCCATCCCATGCGCTGCCACTACGACGTCGGCGTATGGGAGATCTTCATCCCGCATCTTGCGCTCGACGCGCACTACAAGTTCGAGATCAAAGGGCCGGGTGGCCAGCATGTGCCGCTGAAGGCCGATCCCGTCGCCTTCGCCGCCGAGCATCCGCCGGCGACGGCCTCGGTGGCGCACGGCCTGCCGAAGTACGAGTGGAGCGACTCGAGCTGGCTGGAGGAGCGCGCCCGCGGCGACCAGCGCCAGAAGCCGATCTCGATCTACGAGGTGCACCTAGGCTCCTGGGCGCGCATCCCGGAGGAGGGCAACCGCAAGCTCACCTACCGCGAGCTTGCGGATCGTTTGATCCCCTACGTCAAGGACATGGGCTTCACGCATATCGAGCTGTTGCCGATCACCGAGTTCCCGTTCGACGGCT
Organism: Beijerinckiaceae bacterium RH AL1; assembly: GCA_901457705.2. Lineage (NCBI taxonomy): Bacteria > Pseudomonadati > Pseudomonadota > Alphaproteobacteria > Hyphomicrobiales > Beijerinckiaceae > Beijerinckiaceae bacterium RH AL1. The sequence continues at coordinate 2,706,117 of LR590083.2, read as the reverse complement.
CGTGGGGCTACCAGCCGGTGTCGCTGTTCGCGCCGACGAGCCGCTTCGGCACGCCCGAGGACTTCGCGTACTTCGTCGATGCCGCGCACAAGGCCGGCATCGCGCTGATCCTCGATTGGGTGCCGGCGCATTTCCCCAACGACGCGCACGGGCTCGCGAGCTTCGATGGCACGCATCTCTACGAGCACGCCGACCCGCGCCAGGGCTTCCACCAGGACTGGGGCACCTACATCTACAACTTCGGGCGCAAGGAGGTGCAGGCCTACCTCATCGCCAACGCGCGCTTCTGGCTCGACCAGTACCACCTCGACGGCCTGCGCGTGGATGCGGTCGCGTCGATGCTCTACCTCGACTATTCGCGCAAGGCAAATGAGTGGGTGCCAAACCAGTACGGCGGCAACGAGAACCTCGAGGCGATCGCTTTCCTGCGCAAGATGAACGAGGTCGCCTACCAGGCCGCCCCCGGCGTGATGACGGTCGCCGAGGAATCGACGGCGTGGCCGGGCGTCTCGCAGCCGACCTTCAACGGCGGCCTCGGCTTCGGCTTCAAGTGGAACATGGGCTGGATGCACGACACGCTGCGCTACATCCAGAACGACCCTGTGCATCGCCGCCACCATCACTCCGACATGACGTTCGGGCTGCTCTACGCGTTCTCCGAAAACTTCATCCTGCCGATCAGCCACGACGAGGTCGTGCACGGGAAGGGATCGCTGCTCGGCCGCATGCCGGGCGACCAGTGGCAGCGCTTCGCGAACCTGCGCGCCTACCTCGGCTTCATGTTCGCCCATCCCGGCAAGAAGCTGTTGTTCATGGGCTGCGAGATTGCCCAGTCGCGCGAGTGGAACCATGATTCCTCGCTCGACTGGCACCTGCTCGACTATCCCGAGCACAAGGGCGTGCAGAGCCTGGTGCGCGACCTCAACCACGCCTACCGCGCGACGCCGGCGCTGCACGAGCGCGACTGCGATGCCTCGGGCTTCAAGTGGCTGGTCGGCGGCGACATCGAGAACTCGGTCTTCGCCTTCGCCCGCTTCGGCGAGCATGGCGCCATCGCGGTCGCGGTCTCGAACTTCACGCCGGTGCCGCGCCTGAACTACCGCATCGGCGTCCCGCGCGCGGGTCACTACAAGGAGCTCGTCAACACCGACGCCGAGATCTATTCGGGCACGAACATGGGCAACATGGGCGGCGTCGCGACGGAAGCCGTGCCCTCGCATGGCGAGGAGCAGTCGGTCGTCCTGACGCTGCCGCCGCTGTCGACGATGATCTTCACGCTGGAGTAGGGCTCAGTCCTTCTCCCGCCAGCGGGAGAAGGCTTAGGCTACGCCGCGCGCCTCTCACCTTGGCGCGCGCGTGCTTGAGCGTCTCGAACGGCGCCACGAGGTGCGTCTCGCTGTGCGTGCGCATCCAGTCGGCGAGGCAGTCCTCGGCCTCGGCGCGGTCGGCGCAGACGTGGGCCGTGCCGATCCGGTCGCCGTCGGCGTCGAGCCGCTCGACGATCCACCTGCCGCTGCGCTGCGAGTACCACACGTCGATCGTGTGGATGGTGCCGGCTTCCGGCTCGCTCGCTTCGATCCCGACGATCCGCACGGGTCATGCTCCCAAAGGTTTCAGGCCGACGAGTCTGCCTGATTCGGAAGCCTCTGAATCCGCGAGGCCGCATTTCGTTGCGGATAAGTGGGCCGAGGCCGACTCCGGCCGCCGCCAGCGGCCCTATGCCGCCGAGGCCCGCTCCTCCTCCTGCTCCTCGACCAGCCGCTTCACGGCGGCGAAGTCGAGCTTGCCGGAGCCGAGCAGGGGAATCTCGTCGACGACGCGGACGTCGGCCGGCACCATGACGTCGGCGGCGCCGCGCAGCTTGGCGAAGGTGGCGAAGTCGGCGCGGGTCGCGCCCTTGTGGCGGGTCAGCAGGATCACCCGCTCGCCCTTGCGCTGGTCGGGCACTGCGGCGGCCGCCGAGATCTCGTCGGGCCAGAGGTGCGCGGCGAGGTTCTCGATCGCCGCCAGCGAGACCATCTCGCCGGCAATCTTGGCGAAGCGCTTGGCGCGGCCCTTGATCGTGATGAAGCCCTTGTCGTCGACCGAGACGATGTCGCCGGTGTCGTGCCAGCCGTCCGGCGGCGGCTGCAGGACGCCCGGCTGGTCGTCCTTCAGGTAGCCGAGCATCGTGTTGGGGCCGGAGACGACGAGCTTGCCGCCGTCCTCGATGCCCTCGACCGGCTCGAGGCGCATTTTCATGCCGGGCCACAGGCGGCCGACCGTGCCGTTCTTGTTGAACATCGGCGTGTTGCACGAGAGCACGGGCGCCATCTCGGTGATGCCGTAGCCCTCGAGTATTCGGACGCCGAACTTCTCCTGGTAGACTTGGCGCGTCGAATCCTTGATCGGCTCGGCGCCGGCCACGATGTAGCGCAGCGAGCGGAAGTCGTAGGGGTTCGCCGCCCGGGCGTAGCCGGCGAGGAACGTGTCGGTGCCGAACAGGATCGTCGCGTTGGAGCCGTAGATGAGCTCCGGGATGATCCGGTAGTGCAGCGGCGAGGGGTAGAGATAGCCCTTCACGCCGAAGACGAGCGGCACGATCATGCCGTCGGTCAGCCCCAGCGCGTGGAACATCGGCAGCGCGTTGAAGACGATGTCCTCGCGGCCGAAGTCGATCATCGAGCGCGCCTGCGCGGCGTTCGACAGCATGTTGCGGTGGGAGAGGACGACGCCCTTCGGCTTGCCCTCCGAGCCCGAGGTGAACAGCACCGCAGCCGGCTCGTCGGCGCCGCCGAACGGCCCCTTCGGGCGGACCAGCGGCGTCTTCCACTTCAGCGCGCCGAGGAGCTTCTCCGGCGTCGTGACCGTGGCGCGGACGTCCTCGAGATAGACGAGCTTGAAGACCTGGCCGATGTCGGCGACGAGCTTGTCGAGCTTGCCCTTCTCGACGAAGGCGCGCGACGTGACGATGGTGTCGAACTGCGCCGCCTTGCCGGCCGACTTGATCGCCGCCGCGCCGGCCGAGAAGTTGACCATCGCGACGATGCGCCCGGCGGACATCAGGCCCAGCAGCGTGACCACGCAGCCGACCGACGTCGGCAGCATGACGCCGATCTTGCCCCCAGCGGGGGCCAGCGGCATCAGCTTGGCGCCGAGCACGCGGGCGCCGATCAGCGCGCGCTTGTAGGTCATCGGGCCGGCGACCGGGTCTTCCAGCGCGACATGCTTCGGCCCGTGCTCGAGGGCCGCATCCACCGTCGCCTGCCAGATCGTGCGGTCGGTCGAGGTGGTGCGGAACACCATGTCCGACATGATGTCGTAGAGCGCGGCACCGGCGGCCTGGCGGCGCCCCCGGCCCTTGAGGTGATCGGGCACGACGACGCGCTGCGGCTCGAGCACGGTGACCTTGATGCGCGGGAACAGGCCGCGGTTCACCTGGGCGCCCGTGAGATAGGAGAAGCGCGACTTCTCGGCCCCCTCGATGCGCACGGGCACGACCGGCACGCCGGCCTTGTCGGCGATGAGGCCTGGGCCATCGTACACCTTCATCAGGCTGCCGGTCCGCGTCAGGCGACCTTCGGGGAAGATCACCAGCGTCGAGCCGGCCTTCACCTCGTTGATGAGCTGGCGCGTGGCGAGCGGCCGCGTCGGGTCGAGCGGCAGCGCGTGCATGAACTTGACGACCGGCTTCATCCACCATTTCTGCGCGAACTGATGGTCGATCGCGAAGACCGGGTTGTTGTCGAGGATCGAGAAGGCGATCTCGGCGTCGAGAAGGCTCACGTGGTTCAGCGCGATGATCGCGTTGGGGCCGGCCTTGGCGACGTTGTCGATCCCCTCGACCTCGAGGCGGTAGACGACGCGGAACACGAGCGCCGCGAAGTCGCGCAGCGGGTTCGTCGGCAGCACGCAGAAAATCCAGACCGAGACGGCCAGCGCGCCGAGGCCGAGCGCGACGAAGACCATTGGCATGGTCCAGCCCATCGCCTGCAGGCCGGCGACCGACAGCGAGCCGGCGACCATGAGCAGCGCCGACAGCACGTTGACGGCGGCGACGATGCGGGCGCGGTGGTCGGCCGGCGCCCAGGCCTGCACGGCGGCGAAGGACGGGACGACGAACAGGCCGCCGCCCATCGCGAGCAGGGCGAGATCGGCGCCGACGTGCCAGGCGCGCGGGTCCTTGAAGAACTCCGCCACGTCGAGCATGCCCTGGTGCGGCGGCACGCCGTGCAGCGTCCAGGCGAGGTCGAGCGAGAAAATGCCGATGAGCACGCCGGCGATCGGCGTCGGCAGGGTCAGCGTGCGGCCGTCGACGAGCCAGGAGGCGAGGCCCGAGCCGACCGCGATGCCGATCGCGAAGAGGGCGAGATAGACCGAGACGACGAGCTCGCCGCCGCCGAGCGTCACTTTCACGATGGGTGGCAGCAGGCCGAAGACGATGGCGCCGACGAGCCAGAACAGGCTCACGAAGATTCCGCCGTGCCAGAGCCGCTTGTCGGCGCGCAGGTCGCCGATGAGGTGCAGCGTCGAGCGCAGCACGTTGCGGTCGATGTGGAGGTTCGGCGCGCCCTCGCCGCTGCGCGGGATCGCCGCCGCGAAGAGCCAGCTCAAAAGCGCGAAGCCGAGCGTCAGCCCGGCGAAGGTCGCGGGGCTGCCGCCGTACTTCTCGGCGAGCGCCGCGACGAAGGTGCCGGCGATGATCGCGATGAAGGTCGCGCCCTCGACGAGCGCGTTGCCGGCCGGCAGGTCGTGCACGGAGAGATGGTCGGGCAGGATGCCGTACTTCACCGGCCCGAACGTCGCCGACAAGATGCCGAACAGCGTCAGCGCGACGAAGAGCACCGGCATCGAATGGAAGAAGAAGCCGCCGCAGGCGATCGCCACCGCGCCGAACTCGGCGAGCTTCAGACGCCGCGCGATGATCGCCTTGTCGAAGCGGTCCGCGAGCTCGCCGCCGAGCGCCGAGAGGAAGAACGAAGGCGCGATGAACAGCGCCCCGGCGAGCTGGATCAGCGGGCCGGAATGCGCGAGCTCGGTCGGATAGAGGATCAGGAAGACGATCGCCGTCTTCAGATAGGAATCGTTGAAGGCCGAAAAGAACTGGCACCAGAAGAGCGGCGCGAACTTGCGGCTCTTCAAAAGCGTGCGGCTCATGGGACACCTCGGCTCGATCTTCAGTCGCTTGTAGTCGGCGGCGCCGACCTTGCGAACCCCGGCGACAGTGGTATGAACGCCGTTCAAAGGTATGTATCTCGTCTATGAACAACGTTCAAGAGAAAAAATCGAGGTCGGGTCCGCGTCGGGGCCTTCGCGAGGAACATCGTGAACGGCTCGTTGCCTGCGCCGAGGCGGCAATTGCCGCCGGCGGCCTGCCGGCGCTGCGGGCGCGCGACCTGGCCGCCTGCGCCGGGGTCTCGCTCGGGGCGATCTACAATCTCGTCGAGGACCTCGACGAGCTGACACTGCTCGTCGGGCAGCGCACGATGGCGAGGCTCGATGCGGCGCTGGGGCGTGTCGAGGGGCGCGGCGGGTCGGGCGACGTCGGAGCGCAGCTCATCGCCTGGGCGCGCGCCTACGCGGGCTTCGCGGCCGAGCACCACGAGCTGTGGCGCGCGCTGTTCGAGTTCCGCATGGCGCGGCCGCGCGACTTTCCCGAGTGGTTCGCGGCGGCGCAGACGCGGGTCTTCGAACGGCTCGAGGCGACGCTTGCGCCGCTGGTGCCGGCTCTCGACGCCGCGCAGCTGCGGGCGCGCGCCCGCGCGCTCTTCGCCGCGGTGCACGGCATCGTCGCGCTCGGCATCGAGGGCAAGCTCGTCGCCCTGCCGGCGGAAGCGATCGACGCCGAGCTCGTCGCCTTCGTCGAGACTTATGTCGCAGGCCTGCGGAAGATCGGCGCCGCGCCGTAGGAGACGAAGGCAAGGCGCCGCCGCTCCGGCCGCTCCGAAAGCCGCTGGCGCGGGCGGAAAAATTCCGCGATGAAGCTTCGCCGGACGCGCCCGGCGCCTGAGTCCGCCCGCGTGTCGCCGATTATCGCCTTCTACCACCACCCCCAGATCAACGTGCTGCTGCCGTTCCACCTCGCGGTGGCGATCGCGGTGACGGTGCACGCGCTGCTCTACAAGCGCGAGGTGGGCTCCGCGCTCGGCTGGATCGGGCTTTCGTGGCTGGCGCCGTTCGTCGGCGGCTTCCTCTATTTCGTGGCCGGCATCAATCGCGTCAGACGAAGGGCGCAGCGGCTCCGGCGCAAGACCCGCACCCGCCGCCAAGCCCAGGAGATCGACGAGGATCCCAACGACGACCTCGAGCCGCTGCAGCGCGGCGTCACCCGCATCTCGCGGCGCCCGCTCGAGATCGGCAACGCCTTCGAGGTCTACCAGAACGGCGACGAGGCCTACCCGCCGATGCTGTCGGCGATCAACGAGGCGACGCGCTCGATCGGGCTTTCGAGCTACATCTTCGGCACCGACGAGATCGGCATGCGCTTCATCGAGGCGCTGGAGGCGGCGACGAAACGGGGCGTCGAGGTGCGCGTCATCATCGACGGCATCGGCGGCAACTGGATCCTGTCGCAGGCCTATCACGCGCTGAAGCGGCGCGGCGTCCCGGCCGGGCGCTTCCTGCACTCGCCGCTGCCGTGGCGGATGCCGCTCGTGAACCTGCGCTCGCACAAGAAGATCCTCGTCGTCGACGGCAAGGTCGGCTTCACCGGCGGCATGAACATCCGCGACGAGAACGTGATGGCGACGCACCCGAAGCACCCCGTCGCCGACACGCATTTCAAGGTGACGGGGCCCGTCGTCTCGCAGCTCGTCGACGCCTTCGCCGACGACTGGGCCTTCGTCACCGGCGAGGATCTCGAGGGCGACGACTGGTTCCCGGACTTGGCCAAGACCGGCGCCGCCAAGGCCCGCGTGCTGACCTCGGGGCCCGACCAGGACGTCGAGAAGATCGAGTTCTGCGTGATGCAGGCGATCGCCTGCGCGCGCGAGACGATCGATGTGATGACGCCCTATTTCCTGCCCGACGACCGGCTGCTCACGGCGCTGTCGCTCGCCGCCATGCGCGGGGTGAAGGTCAACGTCCTCATCCCGAAGCGGAGCAACAAGCGCATCGTCGATTGGGCGACGCGCGCCAACATCGGCTCGATGCTGAAGGACGGCGTGCGGGTGAGGCTCGGGGCGCCGCCGTTCCGGCATTCGAAGCTGATGGTCGTCGATTCGGAATGGTGCTTGATCGGCTCGGCCAACTGGGACCTGCGCTCGTTCCGGCTCAACTTCGAGCTGTGCATGGAGGTCTACGACGAATCGCTGGCGCTCGGCCTCAAGCGCTTCGTCGCGCGCCAGGCGAGCGAGCCCCTGAGCGACAAGGACATCAAGGCGCGGACGCTCCCGGTGCGGCTGCGCGACGCCGCCGTGCGGCTGGCGATGCCGTATCTCTGAGGGCTCGCTCTCGAGATCCTCGGCGGCACAGCGCCGCCGCTGCGGCCCATGACCCCGATTTCACTTGCTCCGGCAGGCTCAGTGTTGCACGGCTGCCGCGCAAAAGCAGAACCGCACGCTCAGAACGTATCTGTCCAGGGAGAACGCCATGACCATCGCTCGCGCCACGCTGAGCCGCCTCGCCCTCGCTGCGGCGCTCGCGTACCCGCTCGCCGTGCCGGCGCTCGCGCAGATGCCGGCGCCCGGCAACGACGCCGCCTCGGCCCCCGACGAGAAGCCGCTGCCGCCCGACACGCTGCTTGCCACCGTCAACGGCCAGAAGATCACCCAGCTCGACGTCAACATGGCGGCCGAGGACATCGGCGCCAACCTGCCGCAGCAGCTCAAGGGCAAGGCGCGCACCACCTACCTGCTCGACTATCTCATCGACGGCACGCTGGTGGCGCAGAAGGCCAAGGCCGACCAGCTCGATAAGACGCCCGACTTCTCGCAGAAGATGGCCTACGCCGAGGACAAGGTGCTGATGGAGGCGATCCTCACCAAGATCGCCGCGACCTCGACCTCCGACGCGCAGATGCACAAGATCTACGACGACGCCAAGGCGCAGCAGAAGCCGCAGGAAGAGCTGCACGCCCGCCACATCCTCGTCGCCAGCGAGGCGGACGCGCAGGCGGTCGAGAAGCGCCTCAAGGCCGGCGAGGACTTCGCAAAGGTCGCCAAGGAAGTCTCGAAGGACCCGAGCGCCGAGGGCGGCGAGCTTCCCTGGTTCACGCGGGAGCAGATGGTGCCGGCCTTCTCGGATGCGGCGTTCAAGCTGCAGAAGGGCCAGATCTCCGATCCGGTGAAGACGCAGTTCGGCTGGCACGTCATCAAGCTCGAGGATCGCCGCCAGAAGCCGTTCCCGGCCTTCGACCAGGTCAAGGACCAGATCCAGCGCTTCGCGATCCAGAAGGCGCAGAGCGAGCTGATCTTGAGCCTGCGCAAGGGCGCCAAGATCGAGCGCACCGCCGCGGCGCCGGCCGAGGTGCCGGCGCAGCCGATGCCGGGGTCGGGCGGGGATAAGTAGAAGCCTCGTCTTGCTTCGCGGCAGATTCGGCGTGAGAAGCGCGGCGTCGCGACGGCCGACGCCGCCGTCCCCGCCGACGATGATGGTTGCGTCATGCCCCGCTTGTTCACGGGCCTCGAGCTGCCGAAGAGCGTCGCGACCGAGCTGTCGCTGATGCGCGGCGGCGTGTCGGGTGCGCGCTGGATCGACGTCGAGAACTACCACATCACGCTGCGCTTCATCGGCGACGTCGACGAGCGCGCCGCCCGCGACGTCGATGCGGTGCTGGGCGGCATCCGTCGCGAGGCCTTCACCGTGACGCTGGATAGGCTCGACGCCTTCGGCGGCGACCGGCCCCGCGCCATCGTCGCGGCGGTGCGGCCCTCCTCGCCGCTCGTCGAGCTGCAGGCCGAGCAGGAGCGCTTGATCCGCCGCGTCGGCCTGCCGGCGGAGACGCGCAAGTTCGCGCCGCACGTGACGCTGGCGCGGCTGCGCCAGGCCACGCCCATGGCGGTCGCCAACTACCTCTCCGTGCGCGGCTGGCTCGCCGCGCTGACCTTCGAGGTCGACCGCTTCACGCTCTTCTCCTCGCGCGATTCCGTCGGCGGCGGCCCCTATGTCGCCGAGGCGGTGTACCCGCTCTACTGAGGCTCCTGACGATGATCCGTCGGCTCCCTGCGAAGCTTTTGTTGGCGCCTCTCTTCGCGCTGCTCGTCGCGGGTCTCGCGGCCCCGGCCGGCGCCGCCGACGCGGTGACGAAGACCTTCGACGGGTGGACGGCTACCTGCAACAACCTCCTGAGCTGCGTCGTGCTGGCGACGGCCTCCGACGACCTCTTCTACGTCCGCATCGCCCGCGACGCGGGGGCGACGGCGGCGCCGACGGTCAAGCTCGTGCTCGCGGCGCAGGAGCCGCTGAAGGGACCGCAGCCGGCCTTCCGGCTCGTCGCCAACAGCGATGGGCGCAAGGACGCGCTCGGGCCGTTCCCCGCCAGCGCGCCGGACCAGGATTCGAGCATCCTCGAAGCGACGCTGCCGGAGGGTGCGCCGAGCCTTGCGGTTATCGACGCGATCCGCAACGCCGCGACGCTCGACTACGCCGTGCTGGCGACGCGCGGCAGCCTCGATCTCAAGGGGCTCGCGGCGGCGCTCCGCTTCATCGATGCGCAGCAGGGTCGGCAGGGCACGCCGAGCGCGCTGGTCGCGCGCGGCATGACGCCGATCGGCCAGGTTCCGGCGCCCCCCGCCGCGCCGGTCGTCGCCGCGGCCTCGAGCGACGGCGTCAGCGCAATCGACAAGCCCGCCGTCCCGAAGGCCGTCGCCGACATGGCGACGCCGGTCTGCGATCCGGAAGCGGTCGCCGACCAGTCGGAGGCGCAGGCCTGGCATCTCGGGCCGGACGTCACGCTCTATGCGCTCTCCTGCAGCCAGGGGGCCTACAACACGGTAAGCGCGCTCTATCTCGTCGCCGGCGACAAGGCGCCGAAGCCGGTGAACCTGCCGCGGCCCGCGGCGCTCAAGGGCGATTCCGCCGACAATGTCGCGGAGAACGTCGGCTTCGACCCGAAGACGATGACGCTGAGCTCGTTCGGCAAGGGACGCGGGCTCGGGGACTGCGGGACGTCGGCCTCGTGGCTCTGGGACGGTCTCGGCTTCGAGTTGCTGCAGGCTTCGCTGCTCGATGCCTGCCCCGGGGCGCTGCCGGAAGACTGGCCGAGCATTTACGCGGCACAGCGTAAAACTCAGTAGAAGCGCCAGAAATACGCGATGATCGCGCCGATCAAGCCGATCGCAAGCGCTACGAGCAGGATGACAGTGCCGTGATCCATCGCGACGACAATAGATCGCGCCGGGAGATTGGCTACGCGCCGACAATCGCAAAGTCTTTGCGTTGTGCAAGGCAAGGTAGAAAACGCGCTACCTCGCGGTTGCGGGGCTGGGCTGTCTCAGCCCTAAGTCTAAGCTCCGCGCACGAAAAAAGCGCCCTCGCGGGCGCTTTTCGAGACTTCAGACGAGAGCCCGAAGACGTCTCAGAAGAGAACGTCGAGGTCGGCCGACTCGTAGCTCGTGACTTCCATTCCGACGCAGATCTCTTCGACGACAGGCGTGGTCCAGCTCATGGGGATGCCCCTTTGTTGGCGGTGAAACGACGCTGTTGATCTACGGGAACCTGGGAATTCCGCCACTGAGGTGTTTCTTATAATTCCTATGCCGTTTGGGGGATGCCCGGGACACCCCGCCTTACGCCGCCTGCGCGCGCCCCGCTTCCGCGACGGACTCGCGCACCAGCTTGTGCATATAGCCGATCTTCTCGATGACCGGCGGCGAGAGGATGAACGGGTAGAGCTCGTCCTTGCCCATCGTGCGGTTCAGCGAATTGAGCGCCGTCGAGACCGGCAGCCAGACCCTGATGATCTCGTGAATGTCGGCCGTCGTGTACGGATCAAGCCCGTAGGCGACGGCGAACTCGCCCTCGCGATCGACGCTCGGCGCGAGTCGCAGGTCGAAGGCCTGCGCCATCTCCAGCGTGTCGATGATGTGGAGATAATGCGCCCACGTCTCGGCGAAGTCCTCCCAGGCATGCGAGGTCGCATAAGTCGAGACGTAGTGGTCCTGCCAGTCCGTCGGCGCGCCGTTCTGGTAGTGGCGCTGCAACGCCTCCTGGTAGTCTTCCTCGTCGTCGCCGAACACGGCGCGGCACGCCGCAAGCTGGTCGCGGTCGCGGACCAGCCGATCCCAGAAATAGTGCCCGACCTCGTGGCGGAAGTGGCCGAGCAGGGTGCGATAAGGCTCGCCCATCAGCTTGCGCCGCTGCTCGCGTTCCGCGTCGTCGGCCTCGGCGAGCGCGATGGTGACGACGCCGTCGTCGTGGCCGGTCATCACCTTCTGGCCGTTGACGTTGGGGTAGTCGGCGAGGAACTGGAAGACGAGCGGCTCCTCGGGCGTTTTCAGGTCGATCGCCTGGGCGAGGCCGAGCCGGAACAAGGTGTAGAACAGGCGGTGCTTGGCCGCCTCGATCTTGCGCCAGGCGAGCCGGTTGCCGGCATCCGACAGCTCCGGGATGACCCGATTGTGACGGCAGGCGGCGCACATGTCCTCGCCGGAGCGCGTGTCGACGAGCCAGTTGCAGACGTCGTGGACGGCATTCGCGCAAAGCTTGAAGGTGCGCCCCTCGATGCCGAGCGCCCGCCACGTCCCCTCGACCTCGGCCGGCTCGATTGCATGCAGGGACTGGCCGTCGTCGGCCACGAACCCGAGGGCGTGGCTGCAGCGCTCGCAGCGGGTGTTCTCGAAATACAGCATCTGCCCGCAGTGCTGACAGTTGAAGAGGCGCATCGTCGTTAGGCTCGCGTGTCGTTCGTGTAGTCCGGCGACCGAACAGACGAGCCGAACGCGAGTTCCGCCGCGCGCCACCCGCCTCACGTATCGCCGCGATGCCCGCCGCTCAGCTTCCGTTCACCCGCGGTGTGGGAGAAGCCCCGCCGCGTGCAGCCCGCGGGATGGGGGACGCACGAAAATGCCGTGTCGGTGTGGTCCGGCTCCCACAGCGGGAGCGGGCGTAAGATGTTACGGCCGCCGCGACGCAGCAGGGGACCGCGGAGGCAGGCGTTCAGCTCTGCTCCGCAACGGGATTGATTGATGAGCATCGACGCGATCTACGCACCTGCGAGCCCGACGAGCGCGTCCCGCCCGACCACCGCCACGCGCGAGTGGTCGACCGTGCAGGCCGTGATGATCTTCCTCGTCTTCCTGCTGATCTCGATCATCCCGCTGCTGACGCATCCGCTGCCGCCGCTCGAGGATTACGCCAACCACGTTTCGCGCATGCTGGTGATGGCCGACCATGGCCAGAACCCGAACCTCGCCAAGTATTACGAGATCGACTGGGAGATCCTGCCCAACCTGATGATGGATCTCGTGGTGCCGTGGATCGCGCGCTACGTGAATGTCTACCTGGCGGGCCAGATCTTCACCGTCGCGATCTTCTCGTTGATGATGTCGGGGACGTTCGCGCTGAACCGCGCCCTGTTCAAGCGCTGGTCGATGCTGCCGCTCGTCGCCTTCCCGCTGCTCTACAACTACATCTTCCTCATCGGCGTGATGAACTACTTCTTCGGCATCGGCGTCGCGCTGTGGGGCCTCGCCGGGTGGATCCACCTGCGCAACCGGCCGTGGCCCTATCGCTACCTCCTCTCGGCGGCGATCGCCTTCCTGCTCTACCTCTGCCACCTCTTCGCGGTCGGCGTGTACGGGCTCGGGCTCATGGCCTTCGAGATCTGGTTCGCGCTCTCCGTCGACCGGTCGCCGTGGCCGCAGCGCGCGCTGCGCTTCTGCGCCGCCGGCATACCCTTCCTGCCGCTGGTGCCGTTCCTTTTGACGAGCTCGACCTGGGGCCACGCCAAGGAGTGGGACTGGGAATCGCTCGGCAAGCTCGACGGCCTCGTCTTCGTGGTCGAGACCTATTCCGACATCGTCGCCTTCGTTCTGACGGCGGTCGTCGTCGTCGCCGGCGTCTGGGCGGCGCGCCACCGCATGCTGCGCGTCCATCCCGTGCTGATGCCGCTCGCGCTCTCCGGGGCGATCGTCTACATGGCGATGCCGCGCATGCTGTTTGCGAGCTATCTCGCCGACCAGCGCCTGCCGATCGCCATCGCCTTCATGGTCGTCGCCTGCTTCCGCGTCGAGATGCGGCAGGAGTTTGTGCGTCGCCTGTTCCTGGTCGGCACGCTGGGGCTTCTCGGCGCCCGCGTCGCCGAGGTCGACATCGCCTGGGCCAATGCCGAGCCCTCGACGCTCGAGATGCGGGAATCGCTGCGCAAGGTGCAGCGCGGCTCGAAGATCCTCGTTGCCTACATGGACAACAACATGCCGAACGAGGTCGAGCACCTCGGCCTCGTGCACGCCGTGTCGCTAGCGATCATCGAGCGCCAGGCGCTGATCACGACCGCCTTCACGACGAAGGGCAAGCAGATCATGCACGTGCGCCCGGACTACCGGAAGATGGTGGATACCGAGGACGGCGTGCCGCCGACCATCGACCAGCTCGTCATCGACGCCGTCGGGCGCTCCACCGACGACACGACCTTCTGGCACGACTGGCTGAAGAAGTACGACTACGTCTACCTGCTGTTCACGGACGAGGATTCCGACAATCCGATGCCGGACAAGCTCAAGTCGATGTACGACGGCGAGAACTTCCAGCTCTACCGCATCATCAAGCCGGGCATGGACGTCAACGCGATGGACACGCCGAAGAAGCCGATCAAGCTGAATGCCGCCGCAACGGCCGCGCAGGCCGCCGGCCCGAAGGCGCCTACGCCTGCGACGGGGCAGGGGGCTGCGCCGGCCCCGACGCCCGCGCCCGCACCGGCCCCGGCTGCGCCGAAGCCCTGACGCAAGGGTCCGTCCCCGCACCGCAGGACGGACCACCGCTGCTTAAGCGACCGAGCGCGCCCTCACGACCTTCACGTCGCCGTCGAGGTCGCGCCAGCGCTGCAGCGACATGCGCTCGTCGATGACCTCGGCAGGCAACGGCGGGTCGAAGTAGTAGCCCTGCATCTCGTCGGTGCCGAGGCTCTGCAGGAACTCGACCTGCTCCTTGTGCTCGACGCCCTCGGCGGTCACCGTGAGGCCGAGCGCATGGCCGAGCGAGACGATCGACTCGAGGATGATCGCGCCTTCGCCCGACATTTCCATCGTCTCGAGGAACGCGCGGTCGATCTTGATCTTGTCGAAAGCGAAGCGGCGCAGGTAGATCATGCTCGAATAGCCCGAGCCGAAGTCGTCGAGCCCCATGCGCACGCCGAGCGCGCGCAGCTCCATGATCACGTTCTCGGCCTGCTCGGCGTCCTGGATCAGCACGCCCTCGGTCAGCTCGAGGTCGAGGCGCGAGGGATCGATGCCGCTCGACGCGATGATCTTGCGCACCGTCTCGACGAAGCCGCGCTGGCGGAACTGCACCGGCGAGACGTTGACCGCCATGCGCAGGCCCGGCCAGCGGCGCGCGTCGGCGCAGGCGCGACGCAGCACCCACTCGCCGAGCGGCACGATGAGCCCGCGGCTCTCGGCAACGGGGATGAACTCCTCCGGCTTCATCAGCCCGAGCTCGTGGTGGGTCCAGCGCACCAGCGCCTCCAGGCCCTGGATGCGGGTGCCGCACGAGGCCATCAGCGGCTGGTAGAGGATCGTCAGCTCGTCGTTGGCGATCGCCTTGCGCAGGTCGTCCTCGATCGTCATGCCGAGGTGGAGCTTCTGCTCCATCGTCTTGTCGAAGAAGGCGAAGCGGTTGCGGCCCTCGTGCTTGGCCCGGTAGAGCGCGAGATCGGCCGCCTGGGTCAGGGTGGCGCGGCTGTCGCCGTCCTGCGGGCAGAGCGCGACGCCGACCGACAGGGTGGCGTTGACCTGGGCGCGGCCGAGGTCGAAGGGCGCGAGCATCGCGTCGTGCAGGCGGTGCGCCGTCGCCGCGCACTTGGCGGCGGGCACGTCCGAGAGCAGAAGCGCGAACTCGTCGCCGCCGACGCGGGCGAGGCAGTCGCCCTCGCGGATGACGCGCTTGATGCGCTCGGCGATCCCGACGATCAGCCGGTCGCCGGCGAGATGACCGTGCGAATCGTTGACGCTCTTGAAGCGGTCGATGTCGATGGCAATCAGCGCGATCGGGGCGTCCGGCGTCGCCTTGGCGATCGCGCTCTTGAGGATCTTGTCGAAGAACAGCCGGTTCGGCAGGCCGGAGAGCGGGTCGAGCCCGGCGCTCTGGATCGCCTCGGCCTGCTTGGCCTCGAGATGATGGATACGGAAGCGCGCCCGCCATAGGAAGACGGCGAGCAGGAACGAGGAGAGCGGCAGGGCGACCACGAGGAAGGCAGAGGCCGGGTTGCCGGCAAACCCCTGCGGCGCGAGCTTGAACAGGACGAGCGAGGCCGCCGGCAGCAGCGCGCCGACCATCAACGCGCCGGCGCCGCGACGCGGGCCAGCCGGTCGGCAACCCCGCGCAACGCGCCGTCCGGCGTGGCTGCAGCAGCTTTCGCTTCCATTCCGGCATCTTGACGTAACGGGCTTAAAGTTCCGTGCACACGCACTTTAGTTTGGCCGGACTGTCCAACGGCAGTTTGGCCGGACTGTCCAACGGCGCATTTAGATCAGCTTCAGGCCCCTGAAGCTGGCATGGCCCTGGCGGCCGATGATCAGGTGATCGTGCACGACGACGCCGAGCGCCTTGCCGAGGTTCGCGATCTGCATGGTCATGGCGATGTCGGCGGTCGACGGCGTCGGGTCGCCAGAAGGATGGTTGTGCACCAGGATCAGCGCGCTGGCGCCGAGCTCGAGCGTCCGCCGCATGATCTCGCGCGGATAGACCGGAGCGTGGTCGATCGTGCCGACCCCCTGCACCTCGTCGGCGATGAGCTGGTTCTTCTTGTCGAGGAAGAGGATGCGGAACTCCTCGTGGTCGATGAAGGCCATCGCCGTGCGGCAGTAGTCGATGACGGCGGTCGTCGAGCCGAGGTTCTTGCGCTTCTCGATCGAGGATTGCGCGAGCCGCCGCGCCGCCGCCTCCACGATCTTCAGCTCTGTGATCGCCGCCTCGCCGAGCCCCGGAACCTCGGCGAGCCGCTCGGGGCGCGCCGCCAGCGCCTCGCCGTAGGAGCCGAAGCGGGCGATCAGCGCCTTGGCGATCGGTTTCACGTCGCGCCGCGGCATGGCGCGAAACAGGATCAGCTCGATGAGCTCGTAGTCGGCGAGCGACGCGGCGCCGCCCTTGCGGAAGCGCTCGCGCAGCCTCTCGCGGTGGCCGGTGAAGTGCGGCTGGAGGGAGGAAGGGGCTTCGACCTCCTCCATCATGCGAGGCTCGTCCTTCTCCCGCTTGCGGGAGAAGGTGGCCCGACTAAGTCGGGTCGGATGAGGGGACGTGCCGCATCTGCCCCTATCGCCGGTCGGGCGGCAAGACCCCTCATCCGACCCCGCTTCGCGGGGCCACCTTCTCCCGCCAGCGGGAGAAGGGCGGGCCGAGCCTCACGCGGACGCGGCATAGGGCGGCTGGTGCAGGCCGGCGGGCGAGTAGGTGAACACTTCGCAGCCGTCCTTGGTGACGCCGAGCGTGTGCTCGAACTGCGCCGAGAGAGAGCGGTCGCGCGTCACCGCGGTCCAACCGTCCGACAGCACCTTCACGTGCGGGCGGCCGAGGTTGATCATCGGCTCGATGGTGAAGAGCATGCCGGCCTTCAGCGGGATGCCCTCGCCTCGGCGGCCGTAGTGCAGGATGTTCGGCTCGTCGTGGAACAGCCGGCCGAGCCCGTGGCCGCAGAAGTCGCGCACCACCGAGCAGCGCTCGGCCTCGGCGTACTGCTGGATCGCCGCGCCGATGTCGCCGGTCGTCGCGCCGTCCTTCACCGCCGCGATCCCGCGCATCATCGCCTCGTGCGTCACCTCGACGAGGCGCGCGGCCCGGCGCGGCACCTCGCCGACGAGGTACATGCGCGAGGAATCGCCGTGCCAGCCGTCGACGATCAAGGTCACGTCGATGTTGACGATGTCGCCGTCGCGCAGCGGCTTCTTCTCGGGCAGGCCGTGGCAGACGACATGGTTGAGCGAGGTGCAGATCGACTTGCGGTAGCCGCGATAGTCGAGCGGCGCGGGATAGGCGCCGTGCGCCATCGCGAACTCGAAGACGAGGTCGTCGAGCGCCTCGGTGGTGACGCCCGGCTGCACGTGCGCGGTCAGCATGTCGAGCGCCTCAGCGGTCAGCCGGCCGGCCTTGCGCATGCCGGCGAAGGCGGCTTCGCCGTGCAGCTTGATCTGCCCGGTCTTGCGCTGTGGCGCCTCTAGGGCATCGACGAAGGTCATGAAGGGTCCAGGCGGCCGAGGTGGCGGAGGCGCCAATCTAGTCGCTCGCGGCCGCCGCGGAAAGGCCCGCCGTGGGGCGGCGCGGCAGACGGAAAAAGGGGACGCGCCGGGCGTCCCCTCCGTATTCTAGCTTCGGGCCTGCTACCAGTTGCGCACGCAGCGACCGATCGCCGGCGCCCAATGGAAGTGCCAGGGGCAGTGACGGAAGCCGTAGCCGCCGCCGGCCCAGCCGCCGCGCCAGGCGTGGCGATAGCCGCCGTGCCAGCCGTAGCCACCGTGGAAGCCGTAGCCGCCACGGTAGCCGCCGCGGAACCCACCGTGATAGCCGCCATGGCCACCATGGTAGCCGCCGTGGCCACCGCCATGCCCGCCACCATGGCCACCGCCGTGCCCGCCGCCGTGTCCGCCGCCGTGTCCGCCACCGTGTCCGCCACCGTGACCACCGCCGTGACCACCGCCGTGGCCGCCGCCATGCCCGGCGAAGGCGGCGGAGGGGATAGACGCGCCGCCGAGGGCGAGGACGGCGACCGCCGCGCCAGCCAGGATGTTCCGCCTGAGGCGTCCCGTGTTCATCATGTCACTCACGTCGCGTTCTCCCGAATGGTTGTTCTCTGGGAACGCTAAACAACGCAGCCCCGCTTTCGCTTCAGGAAAGCGCGTCGGCAATAAGTCTTACGACCCCAAACTTTCGCGAGAAACAGTTTGTTATAAAACGTAACGAGATTGTCGTCGATTGCGCCATGCGATCGTTCATTCTGCGTTCAGCAGCTCGTCCAGCGCGATACTGCTGGTTGCGCCACGATGGACGCGAGCCTCCCGGCTGCATGACGCACACGGCATGCAGCGCGGTCTTGGTTAACGGAGCCGGCAGTGAGTTGCGGAGCGCTCCTGCCGCGCCGCCGCGTTCGCGCCGAGCGCCAACCCGGCCCTAGTCCGGCAGGCGCGCGGTAACCTCGATCTCGATCTTCATGCGAGGATCGAGCAGCTTCGCCCCGAAGACGGTGCTGGCCGGGCGCACCTCGCCGAAGTAGCGGCGCAGCACCGGCCAGCACGGCTCGAAGTCGGCGAGGTCCGGGAGGATGTAGCGCACGCGCACGACGTCGTTCATCGAGGCGCCGGCCTCGGCGAGCGCGGCGGCGATGTTGCGCAAGGCCTGCTCCGCCTGCAGGGCGACATCCTCGACGATCGTCATGGCCGCATAGTCGAAGCCCGTGGTGCCGGCGACGAAGACGAAGCCGCCGTCGACCACGGCGCGGGAATAGCCGACGTCGGCCTCGAAGCTCGAGCCAGACGAGATGAGGCGACGCATGCGACCCTCCACTTGATAGGCGTTGTGCCTGTCAGCGTTCTGTGGCGCGGCCATGATCGCGCCAGCGAGGCGCGTAGAACAATATTCTTCCTGCGCCCCGGCGCGGAAAACCCCGTGCTGCGGCACCGGTCAACAAAGCCAAGAAAATCCAGCTCGCTTCGACAATAAACGTCCCCACGTTTACTCCACTCGAAGCAGGCCGTCCCCCGTGTCCGACACCGCGCTCCCCCTTACGAAGGCCGCCGCCCCGCTCAACGAGGATCTCGTCGCCCTCATCCTCGGCCTGCTCGTCGTCGGCCTGGCGATCGTCGCGGCACTCAGCGGCACCGACCTCATGGGCTGGGTCGTCTCGTCCGCGGTCTACACCGACGTCACGAAGTCGCTGGCGCCGGCCTCCAAGGTCTTCGCCGGGCTCGGCGGCCTCGGCAGCCTTGCGGTCACCTTTGTCGTCCTCGTCGGCGTGCTCACCGGGGCCGCCACTCTGCTCGGCCTCGAGGCGCGCCGCTTCCTGCCGCGGGTCGCTGCCGTTTTCGCGCTCGCCTACGCGAGCTGGCTCGTCGGCTCCTACGCGCATTTCGCCGCCGTCACGCCGGGCGACTTCAAGAAGTTCGGCATCGACTGGTCGCTGCGCCTCACCAACGAGGGCGGCTTCATCGTCGCGCTCATCGTCGGCATCGTCATCGCCAACGCCTTCCCGCGCTTTGCCGACTGGCTCCGCGAGGCGGCGCTGCCGGAGCTCTACATCAAGGTCGCGGTGGTGGTGCTCGGCGCCTTCCTCGCCACGACGTTTGCCGGCAAGCTCAACTTCGCGTCGACCGTCGTGCTGCGCGGCATCGCCGCCATCGTCGAGGCCTACCTCATCTATTGGGCGGTCGTGTACTACGTCGCGCGCCGCTACTTCCGCTTCAACCGCGAGTTCGCGGTGCCGCTGGCCTCCGGCATCTCGATCTGCGGCGTCGCCGCGGCGATCGCCACCGGCAGCGCGATCCGCGCGCGGCCCGACGTGCCGATCCTCGTCTCCTCGCTGGTCGTGGTCTTCGCCGTGGTCGAGGTCCTGATCCTGCCGTTCCTGGCGCAGACCTTCCTGTGGCACGAGCCGCTGGTCGCCGCCGCCTGGATGGGCCTCGCGGTGAAGACGGACGGCGCCGCGGTCGCCGCCGGCGGCATCACGGATGCCTTGGTGCTCGCCAAGAACGCGGCGAACGGCGTCGCTTACCAGAAGGACTCGCTGCTCGCAGTGACGACGGCGATCAAGATCTTCATCGACGTGTTCATCGGCGTGTGGGCCTTCATCCTCGCCTTCATCTGGACGCGCTACATCAACACCGACCAGGAGAAGGCGCGGCCGATCGAGATCTGGCAGCGCTTCCCGAAGTTCATCATCGGCTTCGCGCTCGCCTTCGGCGTCGTGCTCGCGGTGGCGCTCTCGGGCTCCAAGCCGACGCAGGCGGCGATCGCCGCATCGGTGAAGGTCGCCAACAATTTCCGGGTGATCTTCTTCATCCTCACCTTCTTCTCGATCGGCCTGCTGTCGGACTTCAAGCGCCTGTGGTCGGCCGGCATCGGCAAGCTCGCGGCGGTCTACGTCGTCAGCCTGTTCGGCTTCGTGATCTGGGTGGGGCTTCTGATCTCCTGGCTGTTCTTCGCCGGCGTCAAGCCGCCGCTGGCGTAAATCGCACGCAAGAGGAAACGTAAGATGGCAAACGACCTGAAGCACGAGATGGAGCACGCGCCCTACGAGCCGCTGCTGCCGATCGAGGTCAAGCTGGTGGCCTGGAGCCTCGGGCTCGGCGTCGCGCTGCTCGTGGTGCTCGCGATCGTCAACAAGCTCTACCCGGCGGTCTCGTAGCCCACCGCGCCAGATCGAGCGAAGCTTGCTCGCCGACACGCAGCCGTGGTGATAGCACCGGCACCACGGCCTCCGATGCTACAGGAAGGCGTATCGTACGATCCACGCGAACGCCGCCCCGATCAAAAAATGGCCGGAGCGTTGTCACGAGGGCGAGCCTGTCGCGGCAGCGCCAGGCAAACACGATCGATGGCGTCAGGAGCAGCGCGAAGATCGCCACGACCTGGGCGCCGATCCAAGCCTGCTCGCGTTCGGATGGCGAGTGCATCAGCCGTCGACCAGCGCCGCGGTTGCGATCGAAGCTGAGCAACCCAGGGCCGCGCCGCGCCGCGCTGCTCCTGGGTTGCTTTGTCGCTTCGCGCCTCGCGATGACGCCGCGTTGCGTGTGCGGCGTTACGCGCCGATCCGTGCGGCGCCTTCCTTGCCGCGCATCGCGGAGTGCGAGCGGCTGTAGCCGAAGTAGATGGCGAGGCCGATCGCCAGCCAGATCACGAGGCGGGCCCAGGTCGCGAGCGGCAGGCCGGCCATCAGCAGCAGGCAGAAGGCGATGCCGAGCAGCGGGACGACCGGCACGCCCGGCACGCGGAACGGGCGATGCACCTCGGCGTCGCTCTTCCGCAGGTAGATCACCGCGCCGCACACAAGCACGAAGGCGAGCAGCGTGCCGATCGACACCATCTCGCCGAGGATGTCGATCGGCACCACCGCCGCGACGAGCGCGACGAGCGTGCCGATCAGCGCCTGGCTCAAGTACGGCGTCTGCAGCTTCGGATGGATCCTCGAGAACAGGCCGGGCAGCAGCCCGTCGTGCGACATCGTGTAGAAGATGCGGCTCTGGCCGTAGAGCAGCACGAGGATGACGGTCGTAAGGCCCGTCAGCGCGCCGATCTTGATGACGACCGAGAACCAGGTGAGGCCGATCACGTCGACGCCCTTGGCGATCGGCGCGGCGACGTTGAGGTCCTTGTAGGGCACGAGGCCGGTCAGCACGGCCGCGACCGCGATGTAGAGCAGCGTGCAGATGAAGAGCGCGCCGAGGATGCCGCGCGGCATGTCCTTCTGCGGGTCGCGCGCCTCCTGCGCCGCCGTCGAGACGGCGTCGAAGCCGATGAAGGCGAAGAACACGACCGACGAGCCGCGAAGGATGCCGCTCCAGCCGTAATGGCCGAACTCGCCGGTGCTTTGCGGGATGAAGGGGTGCCAGTTGGCCGGCTTGATGTAGGCGATGCCGAGCGCGATGAAGGCGACGACGACGAAGCTTCACCGCCACCATGATGTTGTTGAGGCGCGCCGATTCCTTGGTGCCCATGATCAGCATGATCGTGAGCACCGCAACGATGAACACCGCGGGCAGGTTGAAGAGCGCATGCGCCGTCGTGCCGTCGGCGAGCTTCACCTCGGTGCCGGGCGGCGCGGTGAGGGTCGCCGGAATGGTGATGCCGACGTTCTCGAGCAGGCTGAGCGCGTACTTGCCCCAGCCGACGGCGACGGTCGCGGCGCCCATCGCATATTCGAGGATGAGATCCCAGCCGATGATCCAGGCGAAGATCTCGCCGAGCGTCGCGGAGGTATAGGTGTAGGAGGAGCCGGCGACCGGCAGCATCGCGGCGAGCTCGGAATAGCAGAGGCCGACGAAGGCGCAGGCGACGCCGCCGAGCACGAAGGACAGCATGATCGCCGGCCCGGCGTAGTTGGCGGCGGCGGTTCCGGTCAAAACGAAGATGCCGGCGCCGATGATCGCGCCGATGCCCATGGCCGTAATGCTCGCCAGCCCGAGCGACTTCGACATCGACCCTTCGCCCTCGCCACTGGCGACGATGTCGGCAACAGATTTTCGGACCGTCAGAGCTGCCGTGTTCATCGAACTCTCGCTTTCGTATCCAAAACCTGGCGTGACCGGGAAATATGCACCGGACGTGCCACGCAGCATTTCGGTCACATCTCTGCAAGAATGTCGACACGGCCTAAAGTTTGGTCGTCTACCGGTGCGTGCATTGCCATACACTCACCGTGGTTCGTCGACTCAGAGTTGGCGAGTTCGGGAAGCGGGGGCTTTCATGGGCTTAGACAATAAGGACGCCGCCGTTTCGGCGGCGCGCACGCACGGACGCGTCGTCCGGCACGCGCTTTTTGCGGGTTTATTTGTTGTGGGTTGCGGTGCAGCGCACGCCGAGTCGACCATCCAGGCGATCGTGCCGGTCAACTCTGGTATCGACCCCTACTATACCGGCTCGCTGCTGTCGCCGTCGCCGGCGGTGCCGAAGGCCGGCCTCTACGCTTTCGAGCCCTATGTCATCCAGACGTTCAACCCCGGCAAGTATGGCCCGCGCGGCGGCCTCTCACCGGTGACGAACGAGACGTCGTCGACCGGCACGTTCACGCTGAACAAGTTCGGCCTCACCGATCATCTGTCGATCGCCATCAACCCGCAGACGCAGATCAACGAGGATCGCTCAGGGTTCAATTCCGGCAGCCAGATCGGCGACCTGCCGGCCGAGCTCGAGTATCGCTTCGTCGACCAGGACAAGAAGACCGGCAAGCCGTCGCTGACCTTCTCGGCCGGCGTCAACATCCCGACGGGGCGCTACCAGAACCTCTACACCAGCAACGACGGCCAGGGCTCCGGCACCTACCGCGCCCGCCTCGGCCTCGTCGCGCAGTCGCTGTTCTTCGGCCAGAGCCAGCACCCCATCCGCGTGCGCGGCTGGGTCGTCGGCTCGGTCCCGCTCGGCGGCGTCAACATCAACAACATCTCGGTGTTCGGCACGACGCAAGGCTTCCGCGGCACGGGCTATTCCGGCCTCAGCGGCGGCGGCGGCATGAGCGTCGAGTACTCGATCACCCAGAAGCTGGTCTTCGCGAGCGACTTCCAGTTCTCGGCGAGCCGCGCCAGCTCGGCCTACGGCTTCCTCGGCAACCTGCCGACCTACCTGCGCGGCAGCACGTCGGACAATTTCCAGATCGCGCCGGCCGTCGAGTACAGCTTCAACGACTACTTCGGC
Source organism: Beijerinckiaceae bacterium RH AL1 (assembly GCA_901457705.2). NCBI lineage: Bacteria > Pseudomonadati > Pseudomonadota > Alphaproteobacteria > Hyphomicrobiales > Beijerinckiaceae > Beijerinckiaceae bacterium RH AL1. The sequence continues at coordinate 2,682,651 of LR590083.2, read as the reverse complement.
ATCATCGCGGGCTCGTCGTTCACCGTCGAGGGCCACAACACCTCGCAGGTCATCCAGCCGCAGATCGCCTTCAACTTCGTCCTCGACACGACGAAGCCGATGGGCGGCATCCCGCTGCTGTTCACCGACGTGCCGGGCTTCGAGAACATCAAGTACTAGCGGCCTCCGCCGCGCTCCCTAACGGCCGGCGTCGCGCTCCACCTGGCGCGCGACCTCGGCCGTCAGCCATTCGCGGAAGCGCTTGATCTTGGGCACGTTGCGCCGCTGCTCCGGCGTCACCAGCCAGTAGCCGCGGCCGTCGCTCGCCACCATGTCGAAGAGCCGCACCAGCCGCCGCTCGGCGAGCGCGATGCGCCAGAAGAACGGGGTCAGTACCGCGACGCCTTGGCCGGCCATCGCCGCCGTGCCGTCGTTGGCCTGCGAGGCCATGCTGACGCCGCGCCGCAGGGGGCCCGGCGGCAGCGGGATGCCGGCCTTGGCAAGCCACAGCGGCCATTCCGCATTGTCCGGGCTCAGCAGCGGTAGCTCGAGCAGCCTGTCGATGGTCGGGCGCCCGTGCTTGCGCAGCAGGGCGGGGCTCGCCATCGGCGTCACGTCGATCGTGATGAGATGGTCGCTCGAGAGCCCCGGCCAGCGGCCGAAGCCGCCGCGGATCGCGACGTCGACCTGGCGCGACGAGAAATCGACCAGGGAATCCTCGACCAGCAGGCGCACCGCGGTGCCGGGATGCGCCATCTGGAAGCCGCCGAGCCGCCACGCCAGCCACTCGTTGGCGAAGGTCTGCGGCGCCGAGATCGTCAGCAGGCTCTCGTCCTCGCTGCGCAGCTCCGCGAAGGCCGCGTCGAGCGCATCGAAGGCGCGCGAGGCGGCCAGCGCGGCGCGCCGCCCGGCCTCCGTCAGCAGCACGCGGCGCCGCTCGCGGCGAAACAGCGGCACGCCGAGCCGGTCCTCGAGCTGGCGGATCTGGTAGCTCACCGCCGCTTGGCTCATGCCGAGCTCGGCGGCCGCGGTCGTAAAGTTCTCGTGGCGCGCGGCGCACTCGAAGACACGGACCGCGGAGAGCGGGGGCAGGTGGCGCATGATAAGGAGGCGTTATCAAGAGCGAGCGGCTTTTTGTTGGCGCGCTCTCCGGCTCGGCCCGATAACGCGAGGGCAGGCAACGATGTGTCAGCCAGCGGAGGCGACCATGAGCAACAGCCGGATCACGCGATTTTTCGATCACCTCGGGGATGTGGGCCGGCGGCTTCGCCGCCTCGGCGCCGATATCAGGGCCGGTCTCGACGCGCTGCATCGCGTGCAGTTCGACGAGCCGTGGACCCGCAACCGGCGCCCGACCTACGAGGAATGGCAGGCCTACATCGCGCCGCGGCCGCGCGCACCGAAGCCGGAGCGCCGTGTCTCTTCAGGGTTCGTCGCGAAGCCGGCGCCGCGCTGATCGGGACCTTTTCCGACTAGCCCGGCTTGGTGTGCGCGGCGCCGACGGGCGGTGCGGCGACGGCCCACCCCCTCCAGCTATCGCGAACGCCGATCGCTGCACTGCACAAAACGCGGGCATCTCCGCGCATCCGCCGGCAAACAACAAGCTGGCCTTATCGATCAGGCGCACCTTTCGATTGGCACCGCCGAGGGGCGAGGGCCATATTGCGGGTGCGGGCAGGGACAACCCGAACCAAAGGAGGCTCACAGATGATCCGCAATACATCGAAGTTTTTCGATCAAGTCACTGGCGCCTGGGCGCGCCTCGGCCGTTTCGTGCAGGAGGTCAACGTCGGTCTTGCTGCGCTGCATCGCGCGCAGTTCGACGAGCCGTGGAAGCCCACGCACCGCCCGACCTACGGCGAGTGGTAGGCCACCCGCTCCGCACGAGGGGCACACGACATCCCTGAGACCGGGCACGCGCCAGCGGCCCGGTCTTTTCTTTGCGACGACCTCCATCATCCGAGTTCTCTGTGATCTTGCGGCAGGCAATTCGAGCGTGGCCAGGCCGGCCCAGTAACCCCAGCTGACCAGACACGCCCACCTCCGCGCGCCCTTGCGCCCGCCCCCGACATCGCGCTAGCTTCCGCGTCACGCCAAGGGGGTGCTGCCTCGCGCTTGCGGGTCGGCTGAGATCATACCCTTCGAACCTGAACCTGGGTAATGCCAGCGCAGGGACCGGCCTCAGCGAACAGCCGCGCATCCGCGGTCGCGCCGCCAGCCTCTGCGTCCCTATGGAGGACGCATGAACTACCAGCCCAATCCGAAGAGCCTCGTACCCGAGAGCGTGACCACCGGCTCGCTCGCCGGCTCGCGCAAGGTTTTGGCGCCCGCGCCCGGCCGGCCGGACATCGCCGTGCCGTTCCGCGAGATCGCGCTGCATCCCTCCGCCAAGGAGCCGCCGGTGCGCGTCTACGATGCCTCCGGCCCCTACACGGCGGATGGTTTCGTGCCCGACCTGTCCGCCGGCCTGCCGCGCCCCCGAGCGGACTGGCTCGCGGCGCGCGGCTTCGAGGTCTACCAGGGCCGCGCCGTGAAGCCCGAGGACAACGGCAACGTCGGCGCCGACAAGCTGGTGCCCCCGTGCCCCGCCAACACGTCGCCCTTGCGCGCCGCGCCCGGCCAGCGCGCCACCCAGTACGAGTACGCCCGCGCCGGGATCATCACGGAAGAGATGATCTACGTCGCCGCCCGCGAGAATCTCGCGCGCGAAAAAGCGGTCGACGGCGCCGAGGCCGCGCTCGCCGACGGCGAGTCGTTCGGCGCGTCGATCCCCGCCTTCGTGACGCCGGAGTTCGTGCGCGACGAGATCGCGCGGGGCCGCGCCATCATCCCCGCCAACATCAACCATCCCGAGCTCGAGCCGATGATCATCGGCCGCAACTTCCTCGTGAAGGTCAACGCCAACATCGGCAATTCCGCCGTCACCTCCTCGGTGGCCGAGGAGGTCGAGAAGCTGGTGTGGGCGACGCGCTGGGGCGCCGACACGGTGATGGACCTGTCGACCGGCCGCAACATCCACAACATCCGCGACTGGATCCTGCGCAATTCCCCGGTGCCGATCGGCACCGTGCCGATCTACCAGGCGCTGGAGAAGGTCGACGGCGACCCGGTGAAGCTCACCTGGGAGGTGTTCCGCGACACGCTGATCGAGCAGGCCGAGCAGGGGGTCGACTACTTCACCATCCACGCCGGCGTGCGCCTGCCGTGGGTGCCGCTCACCGCCAAGCGCACCACCGGCATCGTCTCGCGCGGCGGCTCGATCATGGCGCGCTGGTGCCTGGCGCACCACAAGGAATCGTTCCTCTACGAACGGTTCGACGAGATCTGCGACATCATGCGCGCCTACGACGTCTCGTTCTCGCTGGGCGACGGCCTGCGCCCGGGCTCGATCGCGGATGCCAACGACCGCGCCCAGTTCGCCGAGCTCGAGACACTCGGCGAGCTGACCAAGATCGCCTGGGACAAGGGCTGCCAGGTGATGATCGAGGGCCCCGGCCACGTGCCGCTGCACAAGATCAAGATCAACATGGAAAAGCAGCTGAAGGAGTGCCACGAGGCGCCCTTCTACACGCTGGGGCCGCTGACCACCGACATCGCGCCGGGCTACGACCACATCACGTCGGGCATCGGCGCGGCGATGATCGGCTGGTTCGGCTGCGCCATGCTCTGCTACGTGACGCCGAAGGAGCACCTCGGCCTGCCCGACCGCGACGACGTGAAGACCGGCGTCATCACCTACCGCATCGCCGCCCACGCCGGCGACCTCGCGAAGGGCCACCCCGCCGCGCAGCTGCGCGACGACGCACTCTCCCGCGCGCGCTTCGACTTCCGCTGGGAGGACCAGTTCAACCTCGGCCTCGACCCCGACACGGCGCGCAAGTACCACGACGAGACCCTGCCGAAGGAAGCCCACAAGGTCGCCCACTTCTGCTCGATGTGCGGCCCGCAGTTCTGCTCGATGAAGATCACCCAGGACATCCGCGACGAGGTCGCCAAGATGGAGGCCGAGGCCGGCATGGCCGAGAAGAGCGCGGAGTTCTTGGAGGGCGGTGGGAAGCTCTACGTGGATCAGCCCGCGAGCTGATCCGCGATCCCGCCACCCGTCATTGCGAGCGAAGCGAAGCAACCCAGGGGCGGCCATGCTCGCTTACACGGAATGAAGCGGCGGCCCTGGGTTGCTTCGCTTGCGGCTCGCAAGGACGTCGGGAAACGCTCTGCCGCGAAGGCGCGCCGCAGCCCGCCCTTCTCCCGCTTGCGGGAGAAGGTGGCCCCGCGCAGCGGGGTCGGATGAGGGAAGTCGGGCGAAGGTTGTCGACGCTCGTGCAGTGCCTGAGGCGCCCCTCATCCGACCCGACTTCGTCGGGCCACCTTCTCCCGCAAGCGGGAGAAGGATGGACGCCGGCGCCCCCCTCACACCCCTTCCGCTCCTTCAACCCACCCCCATCCTTACGTGGATCAGCCCGCGGAGCTGATCCGCGATCCCGCCACCCGTCATTGCGAGCGAAGCGAAGCAACCTAGGGGCGGCCATGCTCGCTCGCACAGAATGAAGCGGCGGCCCTGGATTGCTTCGCCTGCGGCTCGCAATGACGTCGGGAAACGCCTTGCCGCGAAGGCGCGCCGCAGCCCGTCCTTCTCCCGCTTGCGGGAGAAGGTGGCCCCGCGAAGCGGGGTCGGATGAGGGAAGTTGGGCGAAGGTTGTCGACGCCGGCGCTATGCCTGAGGCGCCCCTCAGCCGACCCGACTTCGTCGGGCCACCTTACTCTCGCAAGCGGGAGAAGGAAGGGACGCGAGCCCCCCTCACACCCCCTTCCGCTCCTTACGTGGATCAGCCCGCGAGCTGATCCACGATCTCGCCACCCGTCATTGCGAGCGAAGCGAAGCAACCTAGGGGCGGCCATGCTCGCTCACACAGAATGAAGCGGCGGCCCTGGATTGCTTCGCCTGCGGCTCGCAACGACGCCGGGAAATGCCCTGCCGCCACGGACCGCTGCAGCCCGTCCTTCTCCCGCTTGCGGGAGAAGGTGGCTCGCGAAGCGGGGTCGGATGAGGGGAGTCGGGCGAAGGTTGTCGACGCTCGTGCAGTGCCTGAGGCGCCCCTCATCCGACCCGACTTCGTCGGGCCACCTTCTCCCGCAAGCGGGAGAAGGGAGGGAGGCGAGCGCCCCTCACCCCGCCTTCAGCTCCGCCAGCCCACCGCCGTCCGCATACGCGCTCTTAAACGCCGGCCGGGCCTTCCAGGCTTGCCAGTAGCGGTCGAGCTGCTCGAAGCGCTCGTCGAGCGGGGTGGCGCAGACTTCGTATTTCGAGAACGCGATGGCGGTGCAGAGCGTGATGTCGGCGAAGGTCGGCTCGGGGCCGCCGAGCAGCCAGTCGCGGCCGTCGGCGAGGTGGCGGTCCACCAACGCGGCGTGGGCCAGCGCCTCCTTGCGGCAGTGCTCGCCCCATTGCGGATTGGAGGTCAGCTCGAGCTTGGGGCCGAGGCCCTGGTGCAGCACGTGGAACATGGTGGTGATGCGGTAGAGGATCTGCACCCAGATGCGGTCGTCCCACATCGTGTCCTGCGCGACCTCGAGCGGCGTCTCGCCCATGATCTTGCGGCCGGGGAAGCTGGCGTCGAGATAGCGGGCGATCGCTGCGCTCTCGGCGAGGTAGCCGCCGTCGGGCAGCTCGAGCGTCGGCGTCTCGCCCCACGGGTTGCGCTTGAGGTGACGCCAGCCGCGCTGCTCGCCGACCGGCGCCATCTTCAGGATGCGCTCCTCGACCGCATCGGCGATGCCCTTCTCGTGCATCATCAGGCGCACGCGCTGCGGATTGGGGAATACGGCCGGCGAGGTGTGGAGCACGAGCTTGGTCAACGGGGCGTCCTTCGCGGCTGGAAGAGTAGGGAAGGCGTCGTCTTACCATGCGTCGGGTGCGGCGTCATAAGCCTCCTTCGGCGGGTCGCCGCCGTTGGTTGGCCGCGCTACCATGAGCGGAGGATACACCAGGAGGACACCCATGCGCGTGACGGTCGATCGCAGCGCCGAGGCTTTGCGCATCGAGCTTTCCGCGGCGGCGGAGGCGCGGCGCGTCGAGGCGGCGGAGGGCGTCGCCGTGGTCTATGACCCGGCCGGGCGGATCGTCGCGATCGAGCTGCGCGGCGTCGAGCCCAGCGCGCTGCATGAGTTCACCGTCGAGCTGGCCGGCCTGGCCGATCGGCCGGTGCGGGCGGCGGCGCCCGTCCGGCCGGGGCGCCCGGCGCCCGAGCCGCCGGGGCCGCCCGCCTACACCGGGCCTCTGACCTGGGACGCGGAGGCCGAGGCCGCGATCCTGCTGGTGCCGTTCTTCTCGCGCGGCCAGCGCCGTCTCGATGCCAGCGCGCTCGCCCGCAAGCGCGGCTCGGACCGGGTGACGGCCGAGATCGTGCAGGCGGCGGGGGCTCGGTAAGGGGGGCGCGTTGGGAGCTTCGGTGCGGGGGATCGGCCCCGGCTAGCTACCAGCGTCGCGCCGGGCTCGCGACCCTCGAGGCCGCTTCGCGCCGCCTCCGGCGGTGGGCTGCGCCCAGCCTCGACCGTCGCTCCGCGCGGCGCGGAGTGGAGGGCAGGCCGGGACGGAGAAACGGGCCGCCTCGCCGAACAAAGAAACATTGGATGGCAAGCGCTCATGCGGGCGCTGTTCGCCCTTAAAACATCGGATCGCGAGGGCAGAAGCGAGCGCTCATCGGACACCTTCGCCTCGTGTCTTTGTTCGACCGAGACGACCGTGTCTTCGTCCCGACCTGAGGTCCAAGGGACGGCGCGCGCAGCCGCGGTCAAGGGCGGCCGTCGCGCAATCGAGCCGTCGCTCCGGCCGTCGAGGCCGTCCTTGAGGGCGGCGAGCACGCCGTCACGCTCGCGGCCGGCCGGGGCGCTCGCATACCCCCAACCGCGCCACTCACCGCAGCATGTTGCGCAGCACCACGCAGTTGCCGCCCTGGGCGAGCAGGCTCGTGCACAGCTTGTTGGAGGCCGAACGATCATCCGCCTCGATCTGCATCACGAACTTCTTCGCCGGCAGGCCGCCGAGGTGACGGCGGCGCAGCACCGGCATCTGGGCGGCGAGCGTCTCGGCGTGGCGGGCCCGCTGCAGCTGCCATTCGGCGAGCACGGCCGCCTTGTTGTAGCTGGCGACGAGGATCACCGACCAGCGCTTCGGCGGCGGCGCGCCGGGCTCGTCCGGCACCGGCGGCGCGCGGCGGCGGCCGGCGTCGCCGGCGAAGGCGAGGCAGGAGAAGCCGGGCTCCGGCGCGAGCTCCGGCGGCTTGGCCGCCCCGAGAAACGGCCCGCGCCACTCGAAGGCGGCGTGGCCGGTGACGATCTCGACATAGCCGACGGTCTCGGCGGGCAGGCCGGCGCTGCCGGCGAGCCAGCGGCCGACGCGGCCGGGGCCGGCGTTGTAGGCCGCCGCGGCGAGCCCGAGGTTGCCAAACCTTTCGCGTAGCTCCTTGAGGTAGGCGGCGGATTCGTCGAGCGCCCGCGTCGCCTCGAACGGGTCGGCGAGGCCGCGCTCGGCCGCCGTGCCGGGCATGAACTGCGCGACGCCCTGCGCGCCCGCCGGGCTCACCGCGGCGGGATCGAACCGACTTTCCTGCCAGATGAGGCGGGTGAAGAAGGGGTAGGGCAGGCCGTTGCGCTTCGCCGCCGCCTCGATCGCCTGGCAGAGCGTGCGCGCCGGCGCGCTCGCCGGCGGCTTGGGCGTGGCCGGGGTGGCGGGTGCCTCGGCGCGCGCCCCCGCTGCAAGAGCCGTGGCGAGGAGCGGAAGCAGGGCGAGCGCACGCATGCGGCGAGGCAAAGCGCGAATTGTGGGCGGCGTCCAGGGTGGGCGGGATCAAGGTTTCGCGTGCAGGGCGCAGGCGGTCCGCTGCTACGATGCCCGCTTCGTCAGCGCGCGCTCGAGGGTCTGACGTAGGGCGCGCAGAACGGCCGCAGGCAGCCGCATGGCGATGCGCTCGTTTTTCGGCTCGAGCTCGAACGTCACCGGCTTGAAGTGGGAAAAGTCGAGATCGGACAGGTCCTGCGCGAGGAAGCGTTCGGCGTCCGCGTCGGTCTTCAGCTTTGGGACTTCTCTGCCCATGAGAGCACCTCGATCTCGGCCCGGCTAAGGCCGTGCGGCTCGCCCGCAAACTTTCTTACGCGAAAAAGCCTTGCTACAAGGCCACCTTCCCGCCGAAGACCAAAGACATGAACCGCCCTGAGACAGCCGTGCCCGCGGGCACGCTCGACTACTCGACGACCCTCTTCCTGCCGAAGACCGACTTTCCCATGCGCGCCGGCCTGCCGAAGAAGGAGCCGGAGATTCTCGCGCGCTGGGCCGAGATCGACCTCTACGGCCGCCTGCGCGCGGCGGGGCAGCGGCGCGAAAAGTTCGTGCTGCACGACGGGCCGCCCTACGCCAACGGCAACATCCACATCGGGCACGCGCTCAACAAGATCCTGAAGGACCTCGTCACCCGCTCGCAGCAGATGAGCGGCAAGGACTCGAACTACGTGCCGGGCTGGGACTGCCACGGCCTGCCGATCGAGTGGAAGATCGAGGAGGAGTATCGCGCCAAGGGCCAGAACAAGGATGCGGTGCCGATCGTCGAGTTCCGCCGCCAGTGCCGCGCGTTCGCGGCGCGCTGGGTCGACATCCAGCGCGAGGAGTTCAAGCGCCTCGGCGTCACCGGCGACTGGGCGCACCCCTACGAGACGATGGCCTATCCCGCCGAGGCGACGATCGCCGCCGAGATCCTGAAGTTCGCCGAGAACGGGCTACTCTACCGCGGCTCGAAGCCGGTGATGTGGAGCGTGGTGGAGAAGACCGCGCTGGCCGAGGCCGAGGTCGAGTACGAGGACCACGTGAGCGACACGGTGTTTGTGGCGTTCCCGCTCGACGGCAAGGGCGATCTGGCCGACGCGAGCGTGGTGATCTGGACGACGACGCCCTGGACGATCCCGGCCAACCGCGCCGTCTGCTTCTCGTCGCGCATTCCGTATGGCCTCTATCGCGTCACGGCGGCGCCGGACGGCAATTGGGCGAAGGTGGGCGCGACCTACCTGCTGGCCGATGCGCTCGCGGAGAGCGTGTTCAAGTCGGCGAAGGTCGAGGGCTTCGAGAAGGTGCGCGCGATCACCGCCGCCGAGCTCGACGGTTTGACGGCGGCGCATCCGCTGGCTGCCGCCGGCTACGGCTTCAAGGTGCCGCTGCTCGACGGCGACCACGTCACCGACGAGGCCGGCACGGGCTTCGTGCACACCGCGCCCTCGCACGGGCGCGACGACTTCGACATCTGGATGGCGTCGAACCGCATGCTGCGCGAGCGCGGCATAGACCCGCGCATTCCCTACACCGTCGATGCCGACGGCTTCCTCACCGCGGAGGCGCCGGGCTTCGGCGGGCGCCGCGTCATCGACGACAAGGGCAACAAGGGCGACGCCAACGAGGCGATCATCAAGGCGCTGATCGAGAGCGGCAACCTCGTCGCGCGCGGGCGGCTGAAACACCAGTATCCGCATTCCTGGCGCTCGAAGAAGCCGCTGATCTTCCGCAACACGCCGCAGTGGTTCATCGCGCTGGACGCGCCCTTCTTTCTCCCGCAGGCGGGAGAAGGGAGTAACCAGCCCACCCTGCGCGGCATCGCGCTGGAGGAGATCGCGCGCACCCGCTGGGTGCCGGAGGCGGGCGAGAACCGCATCAAGGGGATGATCGCCAACCGGCCGGACTGGGTGGTGTCGCGCCAGCGCGCCTGGGGCGTGCCGATCGCCATCTTCGTCGACAAGAACTCGAAGCCGCTCGTCGACCCCGAGGTGAACGCCCGCATCCTCGCCGCCTTCGCGGAGGAGGGCGCCGACGCCTGGTACGCGGAGGGGGCGCGCGAGCGCTTCCTGGGCGAGCGGGCCAGCGAGGACTGGACGAAGGTCGACGACGTCCTCGACGTCTGGTTCGACTCCGGGTCGACGCACGCCTTCACGATGGGGGATGCCAAACAATTCCCCGGCCTCGCCGGCATCAGGCGCGCGCCGGAGGGGCACGACGAGGTCATGTATCTCGAAGGCTCCGACCAGCATCGCGGCTGGTTCCACTCGTCGTTGCTGGAAGCGTGCGGCACGCGGGGCCGCGCACCGTTCGATGTGGTGCTCACCCACGGCTTCGTGCTCGACGAGCAGGGGCGCAAGATGTCGAAGAGCGCCGGCAACGTCACGGCGCCGCAGTCGGTGATCAAGGATTCCGGTGCCGACATCCTGCGCCTGTGGGTGGCGGCGTCGGACTATTCCGACGACCTGCGCATCGGGCCGGAAATCCTCAAAACCTTCGTCGAGACGTACAAGAAGCTGCGCAACACGATCCGCTGGATGCTCGGCGCGCTCGGCCACTACGAGGGGCCGCCGCCGGCCGGCGAGAGCGACGAGCTGGAGCGCTACATGCGCCACCGGCTCTACGAGCTCGACCGCGAGGTGCGCGAGGCCTATGCCGCGTTCGACTACAAGCGCGTCGTCTCGCGTCTCAGCCTGTTCCTCAACACGGACCTGTCGGCGTTCTACTTCGACATCCGCAAGGACGCGCTCTACTGCGATCCGATCTCCAGCCGGCGCCGTCGCGATGCGCTCGAGACGATCGAGCAGATCTTTCGCTGCGTGACGCTGTGGCTGGCGCCGATCCTCTGCTTCACGGCGGAGGAGGCGTGGCTTGCGCGCTACCCCGACGCGACCTCGGTGCATCTGGAGCCGTTCCCAAAAATCCCCGCCGATTGGCAGGCACCGGAAACGATCGATCGCTGGATCAGCATCCGCGCCGCGCGTGCCGTGGTGACCGGGGCGCTGGAGATCGCCCGCGCCGAGAAGACGATCGGCGCCTCGCTCGAGGCGGCGCCCGTGGTCTATGTCGCGAAGCCGGAGCTGCGCGACCTGCTCGCCAGCGTCGACTTCGCCGACGTCTGCATCACGTCCGACATCGTGATCGAGGTCGGGGCCGGGCCGGCGGACGCGTTCCGCCTGCCGGGTTTGCCCGACGTCGCGGTCGTGGTGCGCCGCGCGCCGGGCACCAAATGCGCGCGCTCCTGGCGCTTCTCGCCGCTCGTCGGCACCGACGCCGAGTTCCCGGAGGTGACGCCGCGCGACGCCGAGGCGCTGCGCGAGCTGAAGGCGGCCGGGCGGCTGGCGTGAGGACGTGAGCCCGCGCCTCCTGGGCTTCCTCGTCGGCGCGCTGACGCTCGTCGTCGACCAGGCCAACAAGCTCTGGCTCATGAACGTCTACGACATCGCGGCGCACGCCCCGGTGCGGCTCGCGCCGGTGCTCGACGTCGTCTTCGCGAAGAACCCGGGCATCTCGTATTCGCTGCTGCCGGCGCACAGCCCCGGCGCGCGCTGGGCGCTCGTCGCGTTCACGCTGGCGGCGACGCTCGGGATCGGCGTGTGGCTGTGGCGCACGCCGACGCGGCTGCCGGCGCTCGGCCTCGGCCTCGTGCTCGGCGGCGCGCTCGGCAACGCGATCGACCGGTTCGCCTACGGCTGGGTGGCCGATTTCTACTATTTCCACGTCGGCGGCTTCCACTGGTACGTCTTCAACCTGGCCGATGTGGCGATCGTGGTCGGCGTCGCGCTGCTGCTCGTCGACTCGTTCGTCCTCGCGCGGCCGGCCACGGCCGAGCCCAGCCTCTAAATTGCCGTTGTCGTCCGGCAAGGCGTCATGGACACCGCGCGTCTTCGGGTGCGCGTCTCTTGGGAAGCACAGCATGCCGCGCGCCATCCTCTCGCCCGTTCTGGCGACCCTCCTCCTGACCGCCTCCGCGCTCCCCGCCGCGGCGCAGTTCGGCGGTGTCGTCGATCAGTTCCAGGACATGCGCAACTCGCTGGGCATGGGCCCGTCGCGTGCGCCGATGGATTTCACCGAGCGGCCTCCGCTCGTCGTGCCGCCGAACGACACGCTGCCGCCGCCCGGCTCCGGCCCGGGGCTGCCCGTCGTCGACACGGACACGGCCAACCGCCGCAAGGCGCTGACCGACTCGCGCCGCCCCGTTCCACCGTACGATCCCGGCGCCAACGTCTCCGGGCTTGCCGGGCGCACCTATCTCGTCGATCCGCCTGCCGGCATGCGCGACCCGAGCCAGCTTGGCCCCGATCCGACGTCCGATCTGCCGCGCAAGGCGCGGGACGTCGCCGACAAGCCGGGCCGTCACCGCCACGTCGCCAAGCGGCGCACGCCGGACCTCGCCTCGCAGTAGGCTTAGCGCCCCGCCACCGGGGCCGACGATCGTCCGCGACCTTTTTGAGGGTGCGTGTCCGCGCCCCAGGTCTTATATCAGGCGATCGGGCCGGTACGGCGCGCCGGATGGCGGTGCGCCCGGCCACGCGAAGGTGGCATTCATGCACGACGGTTCGGCCGCGCTGCGCGGCGCTCCAGGCCTCACCCCCGGCCATGACGGCGCCAGCCGCGGGAGCGACGCCGACACCGCGATCGTCCAGGGCAAGCTCGACAACGGCATGGAGGTCGTGGTGATCCCGGATCACCGCGCGCCGATCTGCACGCACATGGTGTGGTATCGCAACGGCTCGGCCGACGATCCGGTCGGCAAGTCCGGCATCGCGCATTTCCTCGAGCACCTGATGTTCAAGGGCACCGAGAAGCACCCGGCCGGCAAGTTCTCCGAGCTGGTGTCCGATCTCGGCGGCCAGGAGAACGCGTTCACGTCGAACGACTTCACCGCCTACTTCCAGCGCATCCCGAAGGAGCACCTCGCGACCTGCATGGAATACGAGGCGGACCGGATGAAGAACCTCGTCCTTACCGACGACGTGGTCTCGCCCGAGCGCAACGTCGTCGAGGAGGAGCGCCGCATGCGCACCGATTCCGACCCCGGCGAGATCCTCGACGAGGCGGTGCAGGCTGCACTCTACACGACGCACCCCTACGGCAAGCCGGTGATCGGCTGGGCGCACGAGATCGAAGGCCTCGATCGCACCGACGCGTTCAAGTACTACGAGCGCTTCTACACGCCGGAGAACGCGATCCTCATCGTGGCGGGCGACGTCGAGCCGCAGGCGACGATCGAGCTGGCGAAGCAGGTGTACGGCCCGGTGCCGCCGTTCGGCGCGCCGCCGCAGCGCGCCCGCCCGCAGGAGCCGCGCCCGACGACGCATCGCCAGGTCTCGCTCGCCGACGAGAAGGTCGAGCAGCCGCGCTTCCAGCGCCTGCACCTCGTGCCGTCCTATCGCACCGCCAAGCCGGGCGAGGCCGAGGCGCTCGAGGTCCTGTCCTTCCTGCTCGGCGGCGGCCAGACGAGCCTGCTGTTCAAGACGCTCGTCATGCAGGACAAGATCGCGGTCGCCGCCGGCGCCCACTACATGGGCACCGCGCTCGACGAGACGCGCTTCTATCTCTACGCCGTGCCGGCCGAGGGCGTGTCGCTCGAGCGGCTCGACGCCGCGATCGAGGCCGTCGTGAAGCGCGTCGCCGAGACCGGCTTCGACGAGGCCGCGCTCACCCGCGCCAAGACGCGCCTCGTCGCCGAGGCGATCTACGCGCGCGACAGCCAGATGACGCTTGCCAACTGGTACGGCAGCTCGCTGACGACGGGCCTGACGCTCGAGGACATCGCGGCGTGGCCGGACCGGATCGAGGCCGTGACCGCCGAGGACGTCCGCAAGGCCGCCGCCTACCTCGACCGCAAGCGCGGCGTCTCCGGCTACCTGCTCCCGGCAGAGCCGGCCGCCGCCTGATCTCCAGATCGAAAGCCCGACATGACCGGACGCACGCAGACGCTCATCTCTCCCGTGGCCATCGAGAGCCGCGCCGCGCGCGTGCAGAAGGTGCGCTCGCCGGGCGGCATCGAGGCATGGCTCGTCGAGGACTACGCGATCCCGCTGATCGCGGTGAACTTCGCCTTCCACGGCGGCGCCGCGCAGGACCCCGCGCACAAGCCCGGCGTCGGCACGATGCTCGCCGGCCTGCTCGACGAAGGCGCCGGCCCCTACGATAGCGCCGCCTTCCACCAGGCGCTCGAGGACGAGGCGATCGACCTGTCGTTCTCGGCCGACCGCGACGCCCTGCACGGGCGCATGAAGACGCTGTCGCGCAACGCGTCCCGCGCCTTCGAGCTTCTGGGCTACAGCGTCGCCGAGGCGCGGCTCGAGCCCGAGGCCGTCGAGCGCGTGCGCGGCCAGGTCGCCGCCTCGCTGCGGCGCGAGCAGAACGATCCCGACCAGGCGGCGGCGCGGCTCTTCCGCCTCCACTCCTACCCCGAGCATCCCTACGGTCGCCCGGTGCGCGGCGACCTCGCCGTGCTGCCGACGATCACCCGCGACGACCTCGTCGCGATGCGCACGAAGACCATGGCGCGCGACAATCTCGTCGTGGCCGTCGTCGGCGCCATCGACGCCGAGACGCTGGGCCGCGAGCTCGACCGCGTGTTCGGCCCGCTGCCGGCAAAGGCCGAGCTGCTGCCCGTGCCGACGGTGACGATCTCCGGCGTCGGCGAGCGCCACGTGACGACGATCGACGTTCCGCAATCGACGATCCGCTTCGGCCGCCAGGGTTTTATGCGCGGCGATGCGGATTTCGACGCGGGCACGGTCGTCAATCATTGCCTCGGCGCCGGCAGCTTCACCTCGCGCCTCTACAAGGAGGTCCGCGAGAAGCGCGGCCTTTGCTACTCCGTCTACTCGCAAAACTCCGACCTCGAGCACGCCGCGATGTTCGTCGGCGCGACCTCGACCAAGAACGAGCGCGCGCTCGAGGCGATCGACACGATCCGCGCCGAGATCGACCTGATGGCCAAGGACGGCACCGGCGAGGAGGAGCTCGAGAAGGCGAAGATGTACCTCGTCGGCTCTTACGCGCTGCGCTTCGACACCTCGCGCAAGATCGCCGGCCATCTCGTCTCGCTGCAGCTCGACGGCTACGGCGTCGAGCGTCTCGACACGCGCAACGAGCGCATCGCCGCCGTCACCGTCGAGGATGCCGCGCGGGCCGCCAAGCGCCTGCTCGGCGACGGCAGCCTGCTCATCGCAGTCGCCGGCAAGCCCGTCGGGCTCTGAGCGCCGCGTGAGCGACAACCTGATCGCCGAGCTGGGCGAGGGCCTCACCGGGCTCGAGCAGCTCAAGGCGTGGATGGCCTCCGGCAAGCGGCCCGGCATCGGCATCACGCTCGACTTCGATCTCGTGCATGTCGAGGAAGGCTTCGTCGTCTTCGAGGCGACGCCCGGCACGCACGCCTACAACCCGATCGGCACGGTGCACGGCGGCTATGCCGCGACGCTGCTCGATTCCGCCTGCGGTTGCGCCTGCCACTCGCGGCTTGCCGCCGACCAGGCCTACACCACGCTCGAGCTGAAGGTCGCCTACCACAGGGCGATGACCAAGGAGACCGGCCGCGTCCGCGCCGAGGGGCGCATCGCCTCCATCGGCCGCCGCGCCGCGTTCGCGGAGGCGAAGCTGCTCGACGGCCGGGGCCGCCTCCTGGCCTCCGCGACGTCGAGCCTTCTGGTGATGCCGCGCCCGGCCTGAGCCGGCGCGACCCTGTCGACCGCGGCGGCGCCGCATGCTAGCCCGCTCGCCGTGGAGGCGACCAATGCCGGGTAACATCGAAATCCTGCCCTCGATCCTGTCGGCCGATTTCGCGCGACTTGCCGACGAGCTCGAGGCCATCGACAAGGCCGGCGCCGACGTCATGCATCTCGACGTGATGGACGGGCACTTCGTGCCGAACATCACCTTCGGGCCGCCCGTCGTGAAGGCGATGCGCGCGCACACCAAGAAGCCGTTCGACGTCCATCTGATGATCGCCCCCGTCGACGCCTACCTCGAGGCTTTCGCCGAGGCCGGCGCCGACACGATCCTCGTCCACGCCGAGGCCGGCCCGCACCTGCACCGCTCGCTGCAGACGATCCGCAAGCTCGGCAAGGGGCCTGGCGTCGTCATCAACCCGGCGACGCCCGTCGAGGCCGTCGCGCACGTGCTCGACCTCGTCGACATCGTGCTCGTGATGACCGTGAACCCCGGCTTCGGCGGCCAGAGCTACATCCCCGCCTGCACCGAGAAGGTGCGCGCCGTGAAGGCGCTGATCGCCGGCCGCGACATCGCCATCGAGGTCGACGGCGGCATCGACGCGAACACCGCGCCCGAGGTCGTGGCCGCCGGCGCGACGCGGCTCGTCGCCGGCAACGCGGTGTTCCGCGACGGGCCTGCCGGGTATGCGAAGAACATCGAGGCGATCCGCACGGCGGCGCTGAGCGCCCGAGGGAGATGGTGTGACCGGCCGTCGCCTGTCGCGCCCTATCGGAAGCGTCGCCCTTTATTTCATCTCGTCGAATCTGTGCAGCAAAAATAAAGTAGACTCATCCGGTTCGTATGTGGCAGTATTAATCCTGTAGTGGCCCGGCCTCATATTGGTTGAGATCATTTCTTTGTCGACATGCCTGCCATCGTCAGACGAGTCAAAGACGACCAACGTGTCAGTGAAAATATCGAAGTTCAAAGTCTCGCAGGGATCGTCAAATATTCTCTGATCGATTTTTGTAAGAAGCGCGTCGGTATCGCAGTCCGCTTCGGAGTAGATTGCTCGGACAATGAAGATTGTACCTGCAGCAGATTGCCAGAAGGCGGTGTGCAGTGGGCCCTCGCCGAAAATCAATGCTCGGCCTGTCTCGAGCTCGATGGTTTGTGAGTATTTCAATCGCTCTGGAGGCCGGTCATAGTCGTTTTTCGCCCCGGGAAATTCTACAGTCAAACGAAATATCCCGCCCCATTGGGCTTGCAAATTGAAGTCCATGGCGATCAAAGGGCCGCCGTATGAAGCGACCCACTTCAATTTGTCCATCGTCCAATCTCCTGCGCAATCAACATCAAATGCATTGCATAAATGACCTCTTGTCTGCCGAGCCCGAGGCTGTTTCGCATCGAAGTTTGCTGCAAACGGTCTAGTTTGGTGAGACGGACCTTGATCCCGCCAAGCGACGTCTAGATCGCTCTAAACTCGTTGATATAAAGAGATGTAGAATTGTCCGGCTCGAAAAGCTTTGTCGAGATCGCATACCTCCCTCCGGCGGAGGTTGGGCGCTGAGCGATATGGTCGTCTCTACCATCCTCCGCCGCATCGAAGAGGACGATGTCCGGTCCGCTGAGTGTAAATAAAATGTCGGCCTGGACGGATGGAAGCGCGGAGATGTTCGCCGCGGACAAAAGACTATCGATATCCGTCCATGGTTCAGCCCACCGGATACGTACGATATGCAGCCTGTCGTCGGCTGCTCGCCAGAATGAGGTCTGAAGGGGATGGTCGCCCAGGACGAGAGCATCGCCCGTTTCGAGAGAGATCGATCCCAGCAGCAGATTGCATCGACATGCGCGTTCGTAATCGTTTCCGGCGCCGGTATTCGTTTCGACCGTCAGGCGTTCAATTCCGCCCCAAGCGCGTTTTAGACCTTTGTCCATGCAGATAAGCGGGCCGCCGTAGGACCTGATCCAATCGACTTGTCTCATGGATTGCCCCTGCTCGGGTTCGACCAGGTGGGTCGGTTGCCACAAGCTAGCCGAATGTGCCCGCGCCCGGGAAGAAATCGTCCAATCTACGCTGTCGCCAGCAGCGCTGCGGCGACCTTGCGCTTCTCGCCCAACAGGATCGAGTACGTGCGCGCCGCAGCGCCCGTCGCCATCGGCTCGGCGGGCAGGCCCTTTGCCCGCAGCGCCGCGCGCAGGTCGAAGAGCGGCAGCATCGCGGCGCCGGTGCCGATCAGCAGGTGCTCGATCTCGGCCTTCTCCGCCAGCACCTTCGAAAAGGCCTCGAGCGTGAGGTCGTCCGGCGTCGCGGCGTCCCAGGCGTAGATGCCGGACGGCAGCGCGAGGATCGAGCCGCGATGCGACATGTCGGCGAACTGGAAGCCGCCGGCGCCGTAGCCGTCGATCGCGTGGCGGCCCGGCAGGAAGCCGCCGTCGCCGCGATCGGCCACCTTCAGACCGAGGCCTTCGCCGGCCTGCGGGCGCCGGGCGCGGGCTCTGAGGGCGCGATCACCGGCTCGCCCATCGCCTCGTGGCGCAGGCCGAGGTAGATCAGCATCGGCGAGCAGATGAAGATCGACGAATAGGTCGCCACGAAGATGCCGAACATCATGGCGAGCGAGAACGAGCGGATCACGTCGCCGCCGAAGAGGACAAGCGAGAGCAAGGCGAGGAACACGGTCGTCGCCGTCATGATCGTGCGCGGCAGCACCGCGTTGACCGAGATGTCGATCAGCTCGTTGGTCGAGATCTTGCGGTACTTCTTCATCATCTCGCGGATGCGGTCGAGCACCACAACCGTCTCGTTGAGCGAGTAGCCGACGATGGTGAGGATCGCCGCGATCGAGGTCGTATTGAACTCGAGCTGGGTGATCGAGAAGAAGCCGACGGTGAGCAGAAGGTCGTGCATCGTCGCGATGATGGCGCCGACGGCGAACTGCCACTCGAAGCGGAACCACAGGTAGCAGAGCACGGCGATGATTGAGATGACGACGCCGAGCGTGCCGGACTGCACGAGCTCGCCGGAGATGGTCGGGCCGACGACGGCGGTCTGGCGGATCTTGTAGCCGGGGCCGATCGCCTTGGTGACGCGCTCGACGGCGCCTTCTTGCGCCGCGTCGCCGCCGGGCTGCAGGCCGAAGCGGATCGCGACGTCGGCCGGCGTGCCGAGGCCCTGGACCCCAACGGGGCCGACGTTCATCGATTCCGTCGCCTTGCGCAGCTGCGAGAGGTCGGCGTGGCCCGACGTCGCCTGCACCTCGATCAGCGTGCCGCCGGCAAAGTCGATGCCGTAGTTCATGCCGATGGTCAGGAACAAAACCACCGACACGATCGACATGACGGCGGAGAATGGATAGCTGATGCGCCGGAAGCGCATGAAGCCGAACTTGGTGTTTTCCGGCGCGAGGCGGAGGAGCTTCATCGGCGCGCCCTTCAGATCGGCAGCTTGGTCGGGCGGCGGTAGCGGTACCACAGCGCGATCATCATGCGGGTCATCGTCACGGCGGTGACGATGGACGTGAGAATGCCGAGGCCCATCGACACGGCGAAGCCGCGCACCGGTCCGGCACCCAGGAAATAGAGGATCGCGGCGGCGACGAACATCGTGACGTTGGAGTCGACGATGGTCGCGAAGGCGCGCTTGAAGCCGGCGTCGAGCGACTGGATGATCGAGCGCCCGGCGTGGTTCTCCTCGCGGATGCGCTCGTAGATCAGCACGTTGGAATCGACCGCCATGCCGATCGTCAAGACGATGCCGGCGATGCCGGGCAGGGTGAGCGTCGCGCCGAGCAGCACCAGGCCCGCGAAGATGAACGAGATGTGCACCGCCAGCGCGATGTTGGCGAAGATGCCGAACGTGCCGTAGGTGACGAGCATGTAGGCGAATACCAGCGCCGCGCCGACGTAGGCCGCGCGCTCGCCGGCATTGATCGAATCCTGGCCGAGGCCGGGGCCGACGGTGCGCTCCTCGACGATGACGAGCTTGGCCGGCAAGGCGCCGGCGCGCAGCAGGATCGACAGGTTGTTGGCCTGCTCGACGGTGAAGTTGCCCGAGATCTGGCCGGAGCCGCCCATGATCGGGCCGAGGATGCGCGGCGCCGAGATCACCTTGCCGTCGAGCACGATGGCGAAGGGGCGTCCGACGTTCTCGCTCGTCACCTGGCCGAAGCGCTGGCCGCCGCGGATGTTGAACTTGAAGTTGACGATCGGCTGCTGCGTCTGCTGGTCGAAGCCGGGCTGCGCGTCGGTGAGGTCGCCGCCCTCGACCATGATGCGCTTCTCGACGGCCACCTTCTGGCCGGGATGCTCGGCGTCGTCCAGCATCTCGACATCGCCGGGGTTGGCGCCGGGCTCGGCGACGAGCTGGAAGGTCAGCTTGGCGGTGGTGCCGAGGATCTGCTTCAGCTTCTCGGGGTCCTGCAGGCCCGGCACCTCGACGAGCACGCGGTCGTTGCCCTCGCGCTCGATCAGCGGCTCGGTGGTGCCCAGCGCGTCGACGCGGCGGCGGATGACCTCGATCGACTGCTCGACGGCGCGGCGCGTCTTGTCGGCGACGCCGGCGTCGGTGATGTCGACGTCGATCGTGTCGCCGTTGCTCGCGACGGCGTAGGCGGCCTGGCCGGTCGAGCCGAACACCGAGGCGGTGGGATTGGCCAGCGCCTGAAGCTTCGGCAGCACCTTGGCGCGGTCGGCGGCGTCGGAGACGCGGAACTCGACGCCGCGCGGCTTGGTGCCGATGCCGCCGGTCGTCGCGACCTTCTCCTCGCGTAGGATGCGGCGGACGTCGTCGCGCAAGGTGCCGACCATGGTCTTCACGACGTCGGTGCCGTCGACCTGGAGCAGCACGTGCGAGCCGCCCTGCAGGTCGAGGCCGAGGGTCAGCGTGCGCGGCTTGGCCCAGGAGGGCATGTGCGCGTCGAGCGCGTCGCGCGTCGTCGGGCTCAGCATGCTTGGCACGACGAGGAGAAGCGCCACGACGATCATGCCGAGGATGGAAACGATCTTCCAGGTCGAGAAGCGGAGCATCTTGGTTCAATCGTTTCCGGGCTGTCGGTCAGTCACTTCGGCACCCACGCGAGCTGGCGCCGGACGGTCTCTCAGGCGGCGGGCTTGGCGACGTCCTTCACCGGCTCGCCCTTGGCGCGCACCTCGGACACCATGGCGCGGGCGACGCGGACGCGCACGTTCGCCGCGATCTCGACCTCGAGCTCGCTGTCGTCGACGACCTTGGTGACCTTGCCGATGATGCCGCCGCTCGTCACCACCGTGTCGCCGCGGCGGATGTTCTTCAGCACGTCGGCGCGCTCGCGCGCGGCCTTCTGCTGCGGCCGCAGCACGAGGAAGTACATGATCGCGCCGATCAGGACGATCGGCATGAGCAGCTGGAAGATCTGGTCCGTCGCCGCGGGCGCGCCCGCGGCCTGGGCGAAGGCAGGCGTGATGAAAATGACCGTGCTCCCAACTGCGAAAGCCCGCCTCGCGGCGGGATGGGGCGTTATAGCGGCGAGCCGGGCGAAAGCAATGGCGGGAGCCCGCGCGGGAAATGACGCTTTGGTAAGGCGGGCGGGGGCGCTGCGCGCCTCGCGCGGCAGCCCCGAGGCTGCGGCCTAGGCAAGGGCTTGCGCGTTGGCGTAAAGAGCCGGCGTGACCAGCCAGCCTCTTCCCTTCAACGCGTCGGAGGACGCCCTCCGCCGCATCGCCGACGCGCTCGAGGCGCTCGTGCCGAAGCCGGCGCCGGCGCCCGATCTCGACGCCGCCGACGCCTTCGTCTGGCGTCCCGAGACCAGCGCGCTCGTGCCGGTGCCGAAGGTCAGCCGCGTCGACCTCGCGCTGCTGCGCGGCATCGACCATGTCCGCGACATCCTCGTCGGCAACACCGAGCGCTTCGCCAGGGGCCACGCCGCCAACAACGTGCTGCTCTGGGGCGCCCGCGGCATGGGCAAGTCGTCGCTCGTCAAGGCCGCGCACGCGCAGGTGAACGCTGATAATGCCGGGGGGCCGCCGCTGAAGCTGATCGAGATCCATCGTGAGGACATCGACACGCTGCCGGCGCTGATGGCGCTCATCCGCGAGACGGCGTACCGCTTCCTCGTCTTCTGCGACGATCTCTCCTTCGATGCCGAGGACACGAGCTACAAGTCCTTGAAGGCGGTGCTCGAGGGCGGCCTCGAGGGGCGCCCGGCCAACGTGCTCTTCTATGCGACCTCGAACCGCCGCCACCTGATGGCCCGCGACATGGTCGACAACGAGCGCGCCACCGCCATCAACCCCGGCGAGGCGGTCGAGGAGAAGGTGTCGCTCTCCGACCGCTTCGGCCTCTGGCTCGGGTTCCACAAGTCCTCGCAGGACGAGTTCCTGGCGATGGTCTTCGGCTACGCTGAGCATTTCGGGCTCGACGTGCCGAAGGACAAGCTGCAGGCCGAGGCGCTGGAATGGGCGGCGACGCGCGCCAGCCGCTCCGGGCGCACCGCGTGGCAGTTCATCCAGGACCTTGCGGGGCGGCTGGGGAAGGCGGTCTGACGAAGTCTGAGGCAATGAGATGAAGCCGGACGTTACGATCGCCGAAGCCGTCGGTGGTATCAAAAAGCCAGACGCATATTTGGATGGCGTGATAGTCCACATGCGTAGTTGTCGGCTTGCGTACGGCAATGCCTTCCTCAGGCTTGGTGCCAGCTTGCAAGGAACGGGACAATATCCAAGTTATAGAATCACGTTCCTGAAAGATGGCGTCGAAGAAGTCTTCGGTTCCTTCTTCGACTCACACAAATCGTTTCCAAAGCCGTACGACAAGATTGTGCCTGGTGCTTGGAGCACTTCAGCAACAAAGTTCGAGGACGTAGTCGTCCTGCGGGACTCGCTTTCGGCTCGGCCATCCTAGCGAAACGACCGCGCCGCCGCGGGCGCGCCGACCTCAAACGGCGTGACGTCCGACCAGAAGCGCGCGGCGAACTTGCGCGCGTCGACGCGGTAGGGCCGGTCGAACAGAAAGCGCATCTCGGCGATCTCGCGCAGCATCGGCACGGCCAGGCCAAGCAGCGGAAGCACCGCGAGCGGCAAGGCCCGCACCTTCGGCGCGACGCCGAGCGCCGCGGCGCCGAGCGCGAGGATCTCGCGCGGCGTCCGCGTCGGCGCGCAGGGCATGTTCCAGGCCTGGCCGTAGACGTCGTCGGGCGCATCGAGCAGGGACAGCACCGCGCGGGCGATGTCGGGCACGTAGGCGAAGTCGTGCGGCATGTCGGGCGGCGCGATGAGAAAGGCCGGCTTGCCCTGCGCGAGGCGGCCGAAGCCGGCGTCGCCGATGTGCGAGAGGCCGACGCCGGGGCCGTAGAAATCCGGGCAGCGCAGCGCGGCGAGCTTGAGCCGGCCCGCGGCCGCTGCGGCCTGCCAGATGCGCGTGACCTCGGCGCGGACCGCCGGCTTCACGCCCTGGTCCGTCAGCGGCATGTCCTCGGTGAGCGGCGCGTCCTGCGGCCCCAGCATGTACATGTCGTCGACGAACACCACGCGCGTCCCCGCGGCCTCAGCCGCCGCCACGACGTTGCGCATCGCCGCCGGCCAGGCCGTGCGCCACAGCTTGCCGTCGTAGGGAAAGCCGATCGCCAGCACGAGCTGGCTCGCGCCCTCAATCGCGCGGCGCACGGCCTCGCAGTCGAGCACGTCGCAGGGCGTGAAGCCGACGCCGGTCGGTAGCTCCTTCGGCTGGCTGCGCTGCGCGACGCGCAAGCGATCGCCTCGCGCCACCAGCGCCTCCATCACAGCCCGACCGACCGGGCCGAGGCCCATCACCAGTGTCTCGTTCATCGCGCCACTCCATCGCTGCCACGACGGCAATGTGGACGCCGACGACGATATTAGAAATTGGCGGGATGAGGAGAGTTGCTCTACGAAAACGTATGGCGGAGCCGGACTGGAGCCTCTATCGCACCTTCCTCGCCGTGCTGCGCGACGGCTCGCTGTCGGGCGCCGCGCGTCGCCTCGGCCTGGCGCAGCCGACGGTCGGGCGGCAGCTCGACGCGCTCGAGGCCGACCTCGGCGCACCGCTCTTCGTGCGCTCGCAGCGCGGCCTTGTCGCGACCGAGCTGGCGACGAGCCTCGCGCCGCATGCCGAGGCGCTGGAGGCTAGCGCCGCCGCGCTGCTGCGCGCCGCCGGCGCGGGCTCCGGCGCGGTCGAGGGCACGGTGCGCATAAGCGCCAGCGAGGTCGTCGCGATCGAGCACCTGCCGCCGCTCCTCGTCGCGCTGCGCAGCGCGCATCCCAAGCTCGTCCTCGAGATCGTGGCCAGCGACGCGGCCGACGACCTCATGCGCCGCGACGCCGACGTCGCCGTCCGCATGTTCCCGCCGACGCAGGGCGCGCTCGTCGCCAGGAAGCTCGCGCCGATCCCGCTCGGCCTCTTCGCGCATCGCGACTATCTCGCGCGCCGCGGCACGCCGCGATCTTTCGCCGATCTCGCCGACCACGACCTCATCGGCTTCGACCATGAGACGCCGTCGCTCCGCGCCTATGCCGCGCGCCTGCCGGAATTCAGCCGCGTCCGCTTCGCGCTGCGCGCCGACAGCAACATGGTGCAGCTCCAGGCGATCCGCGCCGGCTTCGGCATCGGCGCCTGCCAAGTCCCGCTCGCGCGGCGCGACCCCGATCTCGTGCGCGTGCTCACGGACGAGTTCGCGCTCGACCTCGGCCTGTGGATAGTCATGCACGAGGATCTGCGCGCCAGCCCGCGCTGCCGCGCCGTCTTCGACGCCCTGGTCGCGGGGCTGGCGGGGCTGGGCAGCTAATGGGCTCCGGGGCCCTCTGTGCCGCCCGCTGGCGTCGAACTTGCACGCTCGGCGAGGCGCCGCGCAGCTTCATGCGCGCGTCAGACCGGGATGCTTGAACGTGACCACAGGCGCCGTGCCCCACCCGTCCGAGCGCATGGAGGCTCGCGCCGTGCACGACTTCGACATGATCGTCATCGGCAGCGGGCCCTCCGGCCGGCGCGCGGCGATCCAGGCGGCCAAGGTCGGCAAGACGGTGCTCGTCGTCGAGAAGGGCCGGCGCGTCGGCGGCGTCTCGGTCCACACCGGCACCATCCCCTCGAAGACGCTGCGCGAGACGGTGCTCAATCTCTCCGGCTGGCGCGAGCGCGGCTTCTACGGCCGCAACTATCGCGTCAAGCAGGAGATCGCGGCCGAAGACCTGATGATGCGCATGGCCAAGACGCTCGACCACGAGGTCGAGGTGCTGGAGCACCAGTTCAGCCGCAACGGCGTGCGCATCGCGCGCGGCCACGCCCGTTTCCTCGATCCGCACCGCATCGAGATCACCGGCGACCGCGACGAGGTGCGCGTCGTCAGCGGGCAGTTCATCCTCATCGCCGTCGGCACGCGGCCGTTCCGCCCCGACACCGTGCCGTTCAACGGCACGAACGTCCTGGATTCCGACGAGATCGTCGACCTGAAGCGCCTGCCGCGCAGCCTCGCCGTCGTCGGCGCCGGCGTTATCGGCGTCGAGTACGCGACGATCTTTTCGGCGCTCGACGTCGCCGTCACGCTGATCGAGCCGCGCAACAGCTTTCTCGACTTCATCGACAAGGAGCTGATCGACGAGCTGATCCACGAGATGCGCGACCGCAAGCTGCAGATTCGGCTCGGCTCCGCCGTCGCGCAGATCGCGATCAGCGAGCGCGGCAACCCGATGGTGACGCTCGCCAACGGCCAGGTCGTGCAGACCGAGATGCTGCTCTATGCGGCCGGCCGCGTCGGCGCGACGGACGAGCTCAACATCGAGGCGACCGGGCTCGTCGCCGACAAGCGCGGGCGCCTTACGGTCGACCCGAAATCGCTGCAGACCTCCGTGCCGCACATCTATGCCGCCGGCGACGTGATCGGCTTCCCGAGCCTCGCCTCGACCTCGATGGAGCAGGGACGCCTCGCCGCCTGCCACGCCTTCGGCCTGCCGGTCTCGCACACGCCGGAGGGCTTTCCCTACGGCATCTACTCGGTGCCGGAGATCTCGACCGTCGGCATGTCGGAGGAGGACGTGCGCAAGGCCGGCATCTCCTACGAGTGCGGCATCGCCCGCTTCCGCGAGACCTCGCGCGGCCAGATCATGGGCCTGCGCCAGGGCATGATGAAGCTGATCTTCTCGATGGAGACGCGGCGCCTCCTCGGCGCGCACATCATCGGCGAGGGCGCGACCGAGCTGATCCACATCGGCCAGGCGGTGCTCAACTTGAAGGGGACGATCGAGTTCTTCATCGAGAACACGTTCAACTATCCGACGCTCGCCGAGGCCTACAAGATCGCCGGGCTCGACGCCTGGAACCGGATGGCGCGGCATTGAGGGGACCGGACGTGAGCCCCTTCTCCCCTTGCGGGAGAAGGTGCCCGAAGGGCGGATGAGGGGTCGATGCCGAATGACCCGCCGAGAGTGTCACAGCACCTCCGCGGCTTCGCCAAGCGCATGCGCTCGGCGCCAACGGAGGCGGAACGCAAGCTCTGGCTCGTGCTGCGGGACCGCCGGTTCAGCGGCTTCAAGTTCCGCCGCCAGGTGCCGCTTGGCCCCTACATCCTCGACTTCGTCTGCTTCGAGCGTCGGCTCGTCGTCGAGGCGGACGGGTCGCAGCATGACGAGAGCGAGCGCGACGAGGTGAGGGATCGCTGGCTCAAGTCGCAAGGCTTCCGCGTGCGCCGCTTCTGGAATGCAGACATTCTGGCGCGGCCGCGCGAGGTCGGCGATACGATCTGGCACGATCTCGCCGGCGAGACTTGACGGCGAGATCGAGCGACCCCTCATCCGGCGCTTCGCGCCACCTTCTCCCGCAAGGGGAGAAGGGGATCCCGTCAAAGCCCCCGCGCCGCCCGCCACAGCACCCACTGCCGCCGCCAGCGCGGCAGCTCGATCGGTGTCTCGAAGGGGTTGAGCCCCGGCGCCTCCATACGGCGCAGGTACGGCTCGCACAGGAACGCCGGCAGGCAGGCGGCGGCGGCCGGCCCGGCGGCCGGCAAGCCGGCCGTCATCGCGTCGAGGTGGTTGCGCACCCGCGCGCGCAGCGCGTTGAGCACCAGGCCGAGGGCCGGCGAGTTGCGGTGCGCCAGCACCTCCTCCGGCGGCAGCTGGATGCGGGCGAGCAGGTCGAGCGGCAGGAAGAGCTGGCCGCGCATCACCTGCCAGGGCAGGGCGCGCAGCAGCCCGGTGAGGGCGTAGGCGCGGCCGGCCTCGTCGACGCAGGGCGGCGCGAGGCGGCCGCGCGCCAGCACGCGCGCGATCGCCTCGAACAGCACGCTCGAGGTGTCGCGCAGGTAGCCTTCCAGCGCGTCCTCCGACGGCATCGGGTCGTCGTAGAGATCGAAGCTGCGCGCCTCGATCAGCGCCAGCAGCCGCTCCGCGTCGAGGTTGAAGCGGGCGATCGTATCGATCAGCGCCTCGGCAATGGGGTTGCCGCCGCTCTGGCGGGCCTCGATCGCATCGCGCCACCACTGGTAGCGGATCTCGCCCGGCATCGGCTCGGACACGGTCTCCCGCACGCGGGCGATCTCGAGCGAGAAAGCGAGCAGAGCGTGCGCGTGCGGCCGCGCCGCGGCCGGCCAGTACAGGCTGGCGATCCAGCGGTCGGGATCGTCGCGGCGAACCTCGGCCTCGCAGTGCGCGTAGGCCGCGGCGAGATCGGTCATGTGGGCTCCTCGGGGCGGGAGCAGCTAGCACACTAGTTGAGGAGAACGAATTGGCGTAAGGCCAGCGCGCCCTACTTCTCCCGCCTGCAGGAGAAGGTGGCCCGACGCAGTCGGGTCGGATGAGGGGCTTGGCCGCGTCTCCGAAACGCATCGAGCCGAGCGACTGGACCCCTCATCCGACCCCGCTTCGCGGCGCCACCTTCTCCTGCAGGCGGGAGAAGAGCTTTTCGAGAACTTGGCCCATGATCCCCCGCTATTCCCGCCCCGAGATGGTTCAGGTCTGGGAGCCGCAGACGCGGTTCCGCATCTGGTTCGAGATCGAGGCGCACGCCTGCGACGCGCTGGCCGAGATCGGGGTGATCCCGAAGGAGAGCGCCGCGGCGATCTGGGAAAAGGCCGGCCACGTCACCTTCGACGTCGCGCGCATCGACGAGATCGAGCGCGTGACGAAGCACGACGTCATCGCCTTTCTCACCCATCTCGCCGAGTTCATCGGGCCCGACTCGCGCTTCGTGCACCAGGGCATGACCTCGTCCGACGTGCTCGACACCTGCCTCGCCGTGCAGCTCACGCGCGCGGCCGACATCCTCATCGCCGATGTCGATGCGCTGCTGGCGGCGCTGAAGGCGCGGGCGCTCGAGCACAAGATGACGCCGACGATCGGCCGCTCGCACGGCATCCACGCCGAGCCCGTCACCTTCGGGCTGAAGCTCGCGCAGGCCTATGCCGAGTTCGCGCGCTGCCGCGAGCGGCTGGTCGCGGCGCGCAAGGAGGTCGCGACCTGCGCGATCTCCGGGGCGGTGGGCACCTACGCCAACATCGATCCGCGCGTCGAGGCGCATGTCGCCGCCAAGATGGGCCTCGCGGTCGAGCCGATCTCGACGCAGGTGATCCCGCGCGACCGCCACGCGATGTTCTTCGCCACGCTCGGCGTCGTCGCCTCGAGCCTCGAGCGGCTGGCGATCGAGATCCGCCACCTGCAGCGCACCGAGGTGCTGGAGGCGGAGGAGTTCTTCTCCGAGGGCCAGAAGGGCTCGTCGGCGATGCCGCACAAGCGGAACCCCGTGCTCACCGAGAACGTCACCGGCCTCGCGCGCCTCGTGCGCGGCATGGCGGTCCCGGCGATGGAGAACGTCGCGCTCTGGCACGAGCGCGACATCTCGCACTCGTCCGTCGAGCGGATGATCGGCCCCGACGCCACGGTGACGCTCGACTTCGCGCTGGCGCGGATGACGGGCGTCATCGAGAAGCTCGTCGTCTACCCCGCCAACATGCAGAAGAACCTCGACCGGCTCGGCGGCTTGATCCATTCGCAGCGCGTGCTGCTCGCGCTGACGCAGAAGGGCGTGTCGCGCGAGGACGCCTACGCGCTGGTCCAGCGCAACGCCATGCCGGTGTGGCGCGGGGAGGGCGAGTTCCTGCCGCTGCTCCTCGCCGACCCCGACGTGCGCAAGGCGCTGTCGGCGGAGGAGCTCGAGGCGCTCTTCGACCTCGGCTACCATTTGAAGAACGTCGACGCGATTTTCGCGCGGGTGTTCGGCGACGCGCGCGCGCCAGCGCAGAACGGCCGCGTCGGTTCTTGACGCGGCTCCTGCGCCGCTCTTCAGGCAGCGGCGCCGCGGCTCGGCTGGCTCAAGATATCCGCGGAAGCTGTTCCATCCGAAAGCGGATGGCTTCGATCGGGTCGGGCGCGTCCATCGGGACATTCGCCGTTTCGTAGGCGTCGATCAAAGTCGCGAGGACGTCGAGCCGGTCGCCCTCCGGCGTGCCGGCCGGCGCGCCCCACAATCGCTCGACTTCGGCGAGTGCCGCTTCATGCTCGGCAGCAGTTCGGATGGGCTTCAGGTCACGGCTCATACGTCACCTTCGCAACCTCGACATGATCGTAGTCGGCATGCGTGGGCCGGCTTCTTCACACCGCCAAAAAGTCTATCGCATCGCTTCAACCGACGATACGATCCGGCCTCTCGTTGGCGCGCCGGGCACGTCCGGCCAAAGAGGAGCGAACTCATGGCGATCGCACGACCCATCCTCGTCTCGACAGCGATGGTCTGCATGGCCTTCGCCGCCCTTGCCCAGACGCCGCCGTCCGACACCGCGCCCGGCCACGCCGACCCCTACGCCCACGACAAGTACATCACCGGGACCGGCGCCACGGTGCCGAACCCCGGCCGGTCGCAGTCCGGCGGGACGACACCGCTCGATCGCGGCATCCAGAACCAGGACAACGCCATCGACAAGAGCATCTGCAAGGGCTGCTGAGCCGGAAAACGTGCCGGCGGGTCACGCACCGCTTTACAGATATAAAGATATGTTTATATCTCGTCTCATGAGCGGGGCGAGCATCCGGCACACATCCTTCGACAGCGTCCTCGCCGCGCTCACCGCGGCGGGCGAGCCGACGCGTCTGCGCCTGCTGGCGCTGCTCTGCGACGCGGAGCTGACGGTGAGCGAGCTTGTCGCCATCCTGCGCCAGTCGCAGCCGCGCATCTCGCGCCACCTCAAGCTGCTCGTCGAGGCCGGCCTCGTCGAGCGCCACCGCGAGGGCGCCTGGGTTTTCCTCCTCGTCGCGCAGTCCGGCACCGCGGCACATCTCGCGCGCGAGATCGTCGCCGCGGCCGACCCGGCCGACCCGGTGCTCGCCGCCGATCGCGCGCGGCTCGGCGAGGTGCGCCGCGCCCGCGCCGCGCAGGCCGCCGGCTATTTCGCCACCCATGCCGCGAACTGGGACGAGCTGCGCGCCATGCATGTCGCCGAGGACAAGGTCGAGGCGGCGATCCGCGCGGCGGTCGGCGACGCGCCGATCGGCAGCCTTCTCGACGTCGGCACCGGCACCGGCCGCATGCTGGAGCTGCTGGCGCCGCAAGCCGATCGCGCGCTCGGGATCGACCAGTCGCCGCAGATGCTCGGCATCGCCCGCGATCGCCTCGGCCGCGCCGGGCTGCGCAACGCGCAGCTTCGCCAGGGCGACATCTTCGCGCTGCCGGTCGAGCGCGACGCGTTCGACCTCGTCATCGTGCATCAGGTGCTGCACTACCTCGACGATCCCTCGCGGGCGCTGCGCGAGGCGGCACGCACGCTGCACCCCGGCGGGCGCCTGCTCGTCGTCGACTTCGCGCCGCACCAGGAGGAGAGCCTGCGCGCCGCGCATGCGCATCGCCGGCTCGGCTTCTCGCACGACGAGATCGCCGCCGTGATGGCGGACGCCGGGCTCGACGTGACCCTCACCCGCGACCTCGCGCCGGAAGGCGCCGGCACGCTCACCGTTTCGCTGTGGCTGGGGCGCGATCGCCGCATCCAGTCCGACGCGCTTCCCTCACCATGCTGGAAATCGCCTAAGATGCAGTCGGCCGCCATGACCCGTCTCAGCCGCGGCCATCGTCCGCGCTTCAACGTCTCGTTCGAGTTCTTCCCGCCGGCGACGCCCGAGATGGAAGCGACGCTGTGGGAGTCGATCCGCCGGCTCGCGCCGCTGAACCCGAGCTTCGTCTCCGTCACCTACGGCGCCGGCGGCAAGACGCGCGAGCGCACCCACGCCACCGTCGATCGCATCATCAGCGAGACGCATGTGCGCCCGGCCGCCCACATCACCTGCGTCGCCGCCACGAAGGACGAGGTCGATGCCGTGGCGCGCGACTACTGGGAGTGCGGCGTGCGCCATATCGTGGCGCTGCGCGGCGACCCGCAGACGGGGCCGGGCACGGCCTACGTGCCGCATGCCGACGGCTACCGCAGCTCGACCGAGCTCGTGACCGGCCTGAGGCGCATCGGCGATTTCGAGATCTCGGTCTCGGCCTATCCCGAAGGCCACCCCGAGTCCGCCTCGATCGACGCAGACATCGACGTGCTGAAGGCGAAGGTCGACGCCGGCGCGACGCGGGCGATCACCCAGTTCTTCTTCGACAACGACGTCTATGCGCGCTTCCTCGACAAGGTGCGGGCGAAGGGCATCAACATTCCGATCGTGCCCGGCATCGTGCCGGTGCAGAATTTCAAGCAGACGGCGGGCTTCGCCAAGCGCGCCGGCGCCTCGGTGCCGGCCTGGCTCGCCGAGCGTTTCGAGGGGCTCGACGACGACCCGGCAACGCGTCGCCTCGTGGCGGCGACCGTCGCCGCCGAGCAGGTGCTCGATCTCGTCGACCGCGGCATCTACAATTTCCACTTCTACACGATGAACCGGGCCGATCTCGTCTATGCGATCTGCCATCTCCTCGGCATGCGGCCGGTCTATCGCGAACAGAAAGCAGCCTGAATGAGCGAGTCGGCATGACCTGTCTGCTCGAGCACAGACTTTACGAGATTGGCTTTATCGCAAATGCTCTCGGCGTTCTCATAATCGCCGTCGGTATTTTGCTAACGAGAACTGAGAACTTGAAAGATCTCTTCGACAACGAGCTTGGAATAACGACAACTTCGGCGAAGCCAGATCCTGGGACGCGATGGTATCCAATGGCAAAATGGCTTGCCGGGCGCCCGGGCGGCATTGCTTCTGTAAGTCTCATCTTGATTGGTATCGCGCTCCAAACACCTGAGACTTTCTTCCCTGCGGGAAGATGATGATCCGTTCCCCTTTCATTTGGAGCTTCGTGTGAGCGATAAGACCAGCGAGATTCGGCAAGCTCTTCTAGACGCCGCGCGCGAGCGCATCCTGGTGCTCGACGGTGCCATGGGCACGATGATCCAGCAGCACAGGTTCACCGAGGAGCAGTTCCGCGGCGAGCGCTTCAAGGACTGGAAGCAGGACGTCCGCGGCAATAACGATCTTCTAATCCTGACCCAGCCGCAGGCGATCGAGGACATCCACTACGCCTACGCCAAGGCGGGCGCCGATCTCGTTGCGACCAACACCTTCTCCTCGACGACCATCGCCCAGGCCGACTACGGCATGGAAGAGCTGGTGCCCGAGCTCAACCGCGAGGGCGCGCGGCTGTCGCGCAACGCCTGCGACCGCGCGACGAAGGAGGACGGCAAGCGCCGCTTCGTCGTCGGCTCGCTCGGGCCGACGAACCGCACGGCCTCGATCTCGCCCGACGTCAACAATCCCGGCTTTCGCGCCGTCACCTTCGATGCGTTGCGCGACGCCTACGCCGAGGCCGCCAAGGGGCTGATCGAGGGCGGCGCCGACATCCTGGTGATCGAGACGATCTTCGACACGCTGAACGCCAAGGCCGCGTTCGCCGGCATCGAGGCCGCCTACGCGGAGCTCGGCTGCGACCTGCCGATCATGGTCTCGGGCACGATCACCGACCTCTCCGGCCGCACGCTTTCGGGCCAGACGCCGACGGCGTTCTGGACCTCGATGGAGCACGTGAAGCCGCTCTCCGTGGGCTTGAACTGCGCGCTCGGCGCGCGCGAGATGCGCGCGCATCTGGCCGAGCTGTCGCGCGTCGCCGACACGCTGATCTGCGCCTATCCGAATGCCGGCCTGCCCAACGAGTTCGGCCTCTACGACGAGAGCCCGGAGTACATGGCCGGCCTCGTCAAGGAGTTCGCAGAGAGCGGCCTCGTCAACATTTTGGGCGGCTGCTGCGGCACGACGCCGGAGCACATCGCGGCGATCGCCAAGGCGATCGAGGGCATCAAGCCGCGCGAGGTGCCGACGATCGAGCCGCGCCTCAGACTGTCGGGTCTCGAACCGTTCACGCTGACGTCGGACATCCGCTTCGTCAACGTCGGCGAGCGCACGAACGTCACCGGCTCGGCCAAGTTCCGCAAGCTGATCAAGGAAGGCCAGCTCGCCGAGGCGCTCGACGTCGCGCGCGACCAGGTCGCCAACGGCGCGCAGGTCATTGACATCAACATGGACGAGGGCCTGCTCGACTCCGAGAAGGCGATGGTCGACTACCTGAACCTCGTCGCCGCCGAGCCCGACATCGCGCGCGTGCCGATCATGATCGACTCCTCGAAGTTCGCGATCATCGAGGCCGGCCTGAAGTGCGTGCAGGGCAAGGCCGTCGTCAACTCGATCTCGATGAAGGAGGGCGAGGAGAAGTTCATCGCCGATGCGAGGACGGTGCGTCGCTACGGCGCCGCGGTCGTCGTGATGGCCTTCGACGAGAAGGGCCAAGCCGACACCAAGGACCGCAAGGTCGAGATCTGCTCGCGGGCCTACAAGATCCTGACCGAGGTGGTCGGCTTCCCGCCGCAGGACATCATCTTCGATCCCAACATCTTCGCGGTGGCGACGGGCATCGAGGAGCACAACAACTACGGCGTCGACTTCATCGAGGCGGCGCGCGAGATCCGCAAGCGGCATCCGCTCGTCCACATCTCGGGCGGCGTCTCGAACCTCTCCTTCTCGTTCCGCGGCAACGAGCGCGTGCGCGAGGCGATGCACTCCGTGTTCCTCTACCACGCGATCGCCGCGGGCATGGACATGGGCATCGTCAATGCCGGCCAGCTCGGCGTCTACGAGGACATCGAGCCGACGCTGCGCGAGGCGTGCGAGGACGTCGTGCTGAACCGTCGCGAGGACGCGACCGAGCGGCTGCTCGAGCTGGCCGAGAGCTTCAAGGGCAAGGGCGCCGAGAAGCAGGGCAAGGATCTCGCCTGGCGCGAGGCGCCGGTGGCGAAGCGCCTGCAGCATGCGCTCGTCAACGGCATCACCGAGTTCGTCGAGGAGGACACCGAGGAGGCGCGCGGCATGTCGAGCCGCACGCTCGACGTGATCGAGGGCCCGCTGATGGACGGCATGAACGTCGTCGGCGACCTCTTCGGCTCGGGAAAGATGTTCCTGCCGCAGGTGGTGAAGTCCGCGCGCGTGATGAAGAAGGCCGTCGCCTATCTCCTGCCGTACATGGAGGAGGAGAAGAAGCGCGCCGAGGCCGAGGGCAAGATCGACAAGCGCGGCAAGGGCAAGATCCTGATGGCGACCGTCAAGGGCGACGTGCACGACATCGGCAAGAACATCGTCGGCGTCGTGCTCGCCTGCAACAACTACGACATCATCGATCTCGGCGTGATGGTGCCGGCGAAGAAGATCCTCGACACCGCGCGCGAGCATGACGTCGACGCGATCGGGCTTTCGGGCCTCATCACGCCGTCGCTCGAGGAGATGAGCTTCGTCGCGGCCGAGATGGAGCGCGAAGGCTTCGACATCCCGCTGCTGATCGGCGGCGCGACGACGAGCCGCGTGCACACGGCGGTGAAGATCCACCCGAACTACAAGCGCGGGCAGGCCGTCTACGTCACCGATGCGAGCCGCGCCGTCGGCGTCGTTCAGTCGCTGCTGACCGAGAGCCAGCGCGACAAGTATGTCGAGACGATCCGCGCCGAGTACCAGAAGGTCGCCGAGGCGCATGCCAAGGGCGAGCGCGACAAGGCGCGCCTGCCGCTGGCCAAGGCCCGCGCGAATGCGCCGAAGATCGATTGGGCCTCCTACGATCCGCCGAAGCCGGTCTTCACCGGCACGCGCGTGATGTCCGCGCCCGACATCGCCGATCTTGCGAGGTACATCGACTGGACGCCGTTCTTCCACACCTGGGAGATGAAGGGCCGCTATCCCGCGCTGCTCGACGATCCCGAGAGGGGCGAGGCCGCGCGCGCGCTGTTCGACGATGCGCAGGCGATGGTGAAGAAGATCGTCGAGGAGCGCTGGTTCGATCCCAAGGGCGTCATCGGCTTCTGGCCGGCCAACGCGGTCGGCGACGACATCGAGCTCTACACGGGCGAGTCGCGCGGCGAGCGGCTGGCGACGCTGCACACGCTGCGCCAGCAGCTCATCAAGCGCGACGGGCGGGCGAACGTCGCGCTCTCCGACTATCTCGCCCCGAAGGACAGTGGGAAGGCGGACTATATCGGCGGCTTCGTCGTCACCGCCGGCGCCAACGAGGAGCGCATCTCCGAGCGCTTCTCGCGCGCCAACGACGACTACTCGTCGATCATGGTCAAGGCGCTCGCCGACCGGATCGCGGAAGCCTTCGCGGAGTGGATGCACGAGCGCGTGCGGCGCGAGTTCTGGGCCTACGAGACGGGCCCCGCGCTCTCCGCCGAGGAGCTGCTCGAGGAGACCTACCGCGGCATCCGTCCGGCGCCGGGCTATCCCTCGCAGCCCGACCATACCGAGAAGGTCACGCTGTTCGACCTCCTCAAGGCGGAGCGCCGCGTCGGCGTGAAGCTCACCGAGAGCTACGCCATGTGGCCGGGCTCGTCGGTCTCCGGGCTCTACCTCGCGCATCCCGAGGCAGCCTACTTCGGGGTCGCCAAGATCGAGCGCGACCAGGTCGAGGACTACGCCCGGCGCAAGGGCATGGACGTCGCCGAGATGGAGCGCTGGCTGGCGCCGATCCTCAACTACGACCCCGTCGCCGAGCAGGCCGTCGCGGCGGAATAGGCCTACGAAAAAGCCGGGGCTTTCGCCCCGGCTCGAAACGTCACGCAAATGCGGGACGGCTTACCACCAGTAGCGGCGGCGCCAGCCCCAGTACGGACGACGCCAGCCGTAGCCGCGCCAGCCCCAGCCGTAGCCGCGCCAGCCGTAGCCACGCCAGCCGTAACCGCGCCAGCCCCAGCCGCGACGCCACCAGACCTTCTCGATCTTGGCGGAGGTGCCGGGCGTGGCAGCAGCGTTGGTGTCGACAGCCGGAGCGACGATCGCCGGAGCGGCCGACTCGGCGGTGAGGCCGCCCGCGGGGGCGGCGACAGCGGCGACGGGCGCCGCGAAAATAAGGGCTCCAAGGAGCCCCAGCATCTTGAGCTTCACATTTCCCTCCATTCTCTCCGCTTTGCACGCTGCGGGAGGTGCTTCAAAAACCCGCTTGCCTGCCATCCGTTGCATCGGACGATCAA
Source organism: Beijerinckiaceae bacterium RH AL1 (assembly GCA_901457705.2). Classification (NCBI taxonomy): domain Bacteria; kingdom Pseudomonadati; phylum Pseudomonadota; class Alphaproteobacteria; order Hyphomicrobiales; family Beijerinckiaceae; species Beijerinckiaceae bacterium RH AL1. Next base: position 2,646,741 of record LR590083.2, on the reverse strand, counting down.
CGTCGTGGTATTATATCCCACGCAGCCGCCATAGCCGTTTGCGTAGAGGAATCGAGCCGCCCGTCGACGCGGGCGGGACGCCAATGACGCTGGAAAGCGGTGACCGCAGCCTCTGTGGTCACGTCGAAGTGACCGGTTACGGGGCAACCGTAGCCGATGTCGGCCAGCATGGCCTGGAGCCGGCGCACCGCGTCGCCCGTCGCACCCGGTGCCAGATGGGCCGTGGCGTCGGGCGGCGGCGGGTCGAACCATAGGCCGACATCCTGGGCGGCGAGGACCGGCCACGGGAACCACGCGCCGGGATCGTCCTTGCGATCCGGCGCGATGTCGGAATGGCCCAGCACGCGATGCGGCGCGATCCCGCGGCGTCGGCAGATGTCCTTCGCCAAGGCCGCGACGGCCTCGACCTGCGCGGCGGGGTAGGGCGGAGAGCCGCCGATGCTGCCGCCGTTCACCATCTCGATGCCGATCGACACCGAGTTCATGTCGTCCTCGCCCGCCCAGAACGAGCGGCCGGCGTGCCAGGCGCGCGCCGCCTCGGCGACGAGCTGGACGATGCGGCCGTCCTCCCAGACGAGATAGTGGCAGGAGACTCCGGAGCTGGCGTCGGTGAGCCGCGCCAGCGCGCCGGCGCCGGTCGCCATCCCGGTATAGTGCAGGATCAGCGCGTCGATCGGCTTGCCGCGGCGGTCGCCGAAGTTGGGCGAGGGCGCTAGCTCGGCGACGAGCGCGCTGTCGGGCTGGAGCAGGGCGGTCACGAGCCGCTGCCGTAGACATAGCGGACGCGGCAGTAGCGGCGGCCGAACATGTCCTCGTCGAAGACGCGACAGGCGGGCCCCGACGTCATGCCAGCCGGGGCCGCGACCACACCCGGTGGCGGCGGCTGCCGGATCGCGCAGCCGCAGAGGACGAGAGAGGCAGCCAGCACGAGGCCGTTGAGGAGGCGACGCATTCGAGTCCCGGGATCGAGGTGGCGGCCTTGATGCCCGCCGCCTCGGGCAAATTCATGAAGCGAATTGACCGCGTCGGCGCCAGCCCCTAATCCCGCGCGGCCAGTCGGCCGGACGGCCGCCGCTCCGACGATTCAAAATCGGCGGAGCGGAGGAAAGTCCGGGCTCCAGTGAGACACGGTGCCGGATAACGTCCGGCGGGGGCGACCCCAGGGATAGCGCCACAGAAAGCAAACCGCCGGTCGCGAGACCGGTAAGGGTGAAAGGGTGCGGTAAGAGCGCACCGCGGGCCTGGCAACAGGGACGGCACGGCAAGCCCCACCGGGAGCAAGACCGAATAGGGGCGACACGAAGCGCAAGCTTCAGGTCCGTCTGACGACCGTCGCCCGGGTTGGTTGCTCGAGGCGGCCGGCAACGGCCGTCCCAGAGGAATGGCCGTCACGTCCGAGGCCGCAAGGCGTCGGGCCGTACAGAACCCGGCTTATAGGCCGACTGGCACCTTCTACCTTCTTCCGATCATAACAGCGGCACCCCGGCGAGCCGGCAAGCTGCGACAAGCTTCGTATCCAGCGATGCCAGGGGCAGCTGCTTCCTCCGAGCCAGCTCGAGATAGGCGGCATCGTAGGTCGTGAGACGAAACTTCGTCGCGATGCCGTGCACGTGCTCGAAGATCAGCGCGTCGCTGTCGATCTGGATCGGCAGATATCCGAGATCATCCAGAAACTCGGACGCGTCTTCCGCAGAGGCGCCGTCTTTCGATTGCGCACGCGCGAGGACGGCGCTGACCTCGTATCGCCAGATCGTTGGCACCACCGCGGTGTCCGCGAAGGAGGCGAGCCTGTCGAGGATCGCATCCGCCCGCGGATGAGAGCCGGCCTCGAAGTACCACCGCATCGTGACGGAAGCATCGAGGACGAACACAAGCTACATCCGTCCGTGGACCATCAGGCTGCGTATGCTTTCCCCGTCGGGAAGCCGATGCCGATGACGACGCTCGAGCATTCGAGCCGCGGCGTCCCGAGCTTTGGACGTGACGACATCGCTGGACCGGCGATCTCGCAGATATCGCTCCACAGCTTCCTGCAAGACATCGCGGGCCGACCGGTTCTCGCGTGCCGCGACCGCCTCGATTTCGGCACGAAGGGGCGCGGCCAGAATTGGATCGTGATCCGATTGGTCCATGTCCATCACCCTTCGCCCCGCAGGCGACGACGTGAGCGTGGCGGCAAGGCGCCGCCACCCCGTGGCTACGCGATCCGTCCCGCCGCGTGCGCGAGCATCGTGTAGACCTTGCCCGAGTCCGAGCCGAGATAGCCGCGCAGCACGCGGTCGTCCGGGTCGTCGTTCTGGATCTGCGACAGCAGGCGCTCGAACTCCTGCACGTAGCGGTCGACCGTCGCGCGGAAGCCTGCATCGTCCTTGTAGCGGCGGCGGATCTCCTCGAACGTCTGGCCGCCGCGCCCCTTGTAGATCGAGGCGTTGAAGGCGTCGTCCTCGCCGCGGCGATAGCGCTCCCAGGCGTTCGCGGCCGCATCGGGGTCGACCATGCGCGCAATGTCCGTCGAGATCGCGTCCAAGGGCGCCGCGCCGTTGCTGCGCGCCGGGGCGTGGCCGTTCGACTGCGTCTCGTCGTCGAGCGAGGCGCGGGCGAGCAGGTCGGACATCCAGCCGCCCTGGGCCCCCGCGGGGCCGCGCTGGTTCGGCGCCGGCGGTCCCTGGCGCTGGGCCTGGTTGCGGGCGCGCTCGAGCTTGGCCTGCTCCTCGCGGGCGACCTCGAGCCGGGCCTGCTGCTGGCGCAGCTCCTCGCGGCGCTGCTGCTCCTGGCGGCGGGCCTCGTCGCGGGCCTGGGCGAGGCGAGCCTCTTCCTGCCGCGCCTGATCCTGGCGCGCCTGCTCCTGCCGTGCCTGCTCTTGTCTAGCCTGCTCCTGGCGGGCCGCCTCCTGCCGGCCCGGGGCCTCGGCCTCGACCTGCGGGGGGCGCTGCGCCGGCTGCTGGTTCGGCAGCGAGGCGTCGAACGAGCGGCCCGAGCGGGTGATGATGTCGGTCAGCTCGTTCAGGGCCCTGATCTGCTCGCCGACGACGCGACGCATGGCGTCGGCCTGCTGGCTCGTCTCGCGCGGCAGCTCCATCGCGTTGCGGCGGACCTCCTCGCGCGTCGCCGAAAGCTCGGCCTCGATCGACTGCGAGAGCCCGCGCATCGTTGCCGCCGCCTCCTCGAAGCGCTGCGTCGACTGGCCGAACACGTGCTCGATCTCGCGCGTCGCCTGGTCGTAGGCGGCGCGCAGGGCGGCGGCGGTGCGCTCGCGCTCCTTGCCGGCATTCTCGCGGATCGCCGCGAACTGCTGGTCGATGAGGCCGGTCGAGGCCTGCGAGTTCTCGGCCAGGAAGGTGCCGATCTCGCGCGCCCGCGCCTCGGCCTTCTTGAAGCTGTCGTCGATGAGACCGGAGAACGAGCTCATCACGCTCTCGAGGTCCTCGTGCTTGGCGGTGATCGCCGCGAGCAGGCCGGCCAGCGCCTCCTGGCGCGCACCGAGCCGCTGGTCGAGGTCGCCCTGCGTCTGGGCGAGCTGGGTCGACGTGTCGGCGATCGTGCGGTGGTGACCCGCAAGCGTCTCGGCCATGCCGCCGGCATCGGCGAGCGTGCGGCCGGCGTTCTCGTTGATCCGGTCGATGTGGCCGGAGACCTGGCCGAGCGAGCCCTCGAAGGCGGCGAGCTGGCGCTCCATGGCGTCGCCGAAGCCCGAGAGGTTACCGTGCGCGCTGCCCAGCATCTCCTGCAGCATCGCGCTCTGCGTAGTCAGCCGCTCGATGACGCTGGTGAGGTCGCCGCGCACCTTGTCGTTGGCCGCCGCGAGCGACAGCACGGAGGTCGCGACGCCGCCTTCGATCGAGGCCTTCAGCGCCTTCGCCGAGGCATCGATCGCGCCGGCAAGCTCGCCCTGGCGGTCGTTCAACGCCTGCAGCGAGTGCGCGACGCTGGCGTCGATGGTCTGCGCGAGCGCTTCGCCGGTGCTCGCGAGGCTGGCGTTGAGCGCCTGGCCGCGCTCGCCGAGCAGCGACTCGATCGCCGCGAGGCGGCCGTCGAGCGTCGTCGCGATCTCGGCGACGCGCTGCGTGAGGACCGCGCCGGCATCGCCGGCCCGGCTTGCCAGGACCGACTCGAGCTCGTCGACCGCGCGCGCCACGATCTGGCGCAGCTCCGTCGTCTCGCGGTCCAGCGTCGCGTTGAGCCGTTGCGCGTGGTCGCCGAGCAGCGTGTCGATCGCCGAGGCGCGGTCGATCAGGCCGGCGGTCAGGCTGCGGCCCTTCTCGTCGAGGGCGGCCGAGACCATCGTCAGCGGACCGACCACGCGCTCGTTGAGGCGGGTGATGTGGCCGTCGAGCTGCTCGCCGATCGCCGCGGAGCGCTCGGAGAGCACGCCGGCGATGTCGGCGGCCTTGCCGTCGATGTGGTCGGCCGCCTGGCGGCCGCCGTCGGAGAGCGTGCGGGCGATCTCGAGCGTGCGGGCGGCAAGCGCCTCGTTGATCGAGGCGGCGCGCGCCGCAAGACCGTTCTCGATGCGGGAGACGAGCGCATCGAGCGAGCTGGCGATGCCTTCGGCCCGCGCCAGCGCGCGCTCCTCCAGGGCGCCGATGTGGCCCTCGAGCAGCGCGCCGGCCTCGACGAGATGCTCGCCGATGCGGTCGTTGATGCCGGTGCCGTGGATCGCGAACGTGTTCTCGATCGCGTTGATGCGGTCGGCGAATGTGGCGTTGAAGCGCTCGGCATGCGCGCCGAGCTTGTCGGAGGCTTCGTTGCCCTTCGTCAGGAACACGTCCTGGAACGCCGCGACCTTGCCGGCCAGGCTCTCGTTGACGCGGTCGCCGTGCATGGCGATGGCGGCGATCGACTCGCCCGCGATCTCGGCGAAGCGCGCGTTGAGCGCGTCCACCTGCTCGGCGAGGCTGGCGATGGCGTCGCGCGTGTTGGCGACGAAGCCTTCCTGCAGCGCCTGCGCGTGCTGGCCGAGGGCTTCGGCGGTCGCCTCGGCGTTGCTCGAGAGCTGCTCGTGCATGCCGTCGAGATGTCCGGCGAGGTTGCCGACGGCGTCCTGCGCCGTCGTGTCGAGCCGCTCGTGCATGGCATGCGCGTGCTCGTCGAGGGCGGCGAGCGTCTGGCTCGTCGTCTCGGCGAGGCGGCTGTGCAGCGAATCGACGTGGCCGACGATCGCGTCGGCGATCTCGGACGAGGCCGCCTGCAGGCGCTCGTGCATCTCGTCGCGATGCGCCTCGAGGGCGGCGAGCGTCTGGCCGGTGGTGCCGTCGAGCCGGTCGGTCAGCGCCGTGGCGCGGCGGTCGATCTCGCCCGAATGCTGCTCGATGGCGGCGATCGTCTTCTGCGTCGTGTCGGCGAGGCGGTCGTGCATCTCGGCGCTGTGCGCGCCCATCGCCTCGTGCGCCTGAGCGAGACGCTCGTTCAGCTGGTCGGTGTGGGCGGCCATCAGGGCCATGGTGGCGGCGGCGCCCTCCGCGACGCGCTCGTGGATGTCCGAGCTGTGGGTGCCCATCGCGTCGTGCGCCTGGGCGAGGCGCTCGTTGAGCTGGTCGGTGTGCGAGGCCATCAGGGCCATCGTGGCGGCGGTCGCCTCGGCGACGCGCTCCTGCAGCGCCTCGTGGTGGCCGGCGAGCATGTGCGAGGCCTCGTCGGCGCTGGCCGCCAGGCGCTCGTGGATGGTCGCGTGGTGCGCGGCGAGGTCGTCGTTCGCCGCGGCGAGACGCTCCTGGAAGCTGTCGGTGTGCGCGGCCATGGCGCCCATCGTGTCGGCGGCGACCGAGGCGAGCCGGTCGCTGAGGTCCGCGTGATGGGCGTTGAGCCGGTCGTTGGCGGCGGCGAGCCGCTGCTCGAGGTCGTTGGTCTGCGTGGCGAGCGCGGCGGTGGCCTCGGCGGCCGTGGCGCCGAGCCGCTCGTGGAAGTCGGCGTGGTGGGCGGCGAGCTGGTCGTGCGTCTCCGAGAGGCGCTCGTGCAGCTGGTCGGTGTGCGCGGCCATCAGCGCCATCGTCGCCGCGGCGCCCTCGGCAAGGCGCTCGTGCATGGCGTCGTGGTGGGCGCCGAGCGTGCCGGCGATCTCCTCGGCGGTGTCCGACATGCGCCGATGCATCAGGGCGCCGTGGTCGTCGAGGCGCGCGACGATGCGGCCCTGGGTCTCGTCGAGCAGGGCGGCGAGGTTGGCGTGCGAGGCGTCGAAGGCGGAGCTTGCCGCCGCGGTCTGCTCGGCGATGAGCGCCGCGGTGTGCTCGCCGGCGTGGGCGATGTTCTGGTGCAGGGTCTCGCCGTGGACGCCGACGATCTCGTGCAGGCGCTCCCCGGTCTCGGCGAGGCGCACGGCGAGATTGTCGCGCGCGAGACGATCTCGTCCGAGATGCGGGTGCCCGTCGTGTCGAGGCGATGCACGATGTCGTCGGCGCGCAGGCCGAGGTCGGCGAGCAGCGCCTCGCCGGCCGAGGCGATCTTCGCCTCGATGCCGCCGGTCTGGCTGCCGATCGCGGCGGTGACGCTGTCGGTCGCCTCGCGCAGGCGCTCGATCATCTCCTGTCCGGACGAGCCGATGCTCTGCGTGCAGTTCTCGCCGGCGGCGACGAGCGCGGTGCGGATCTCGTCGCCCTTCGAGCCGAGCGAGCCGGTGAGGCGCTCGCCCGCCTCGGCGAGGCTGGTGGAGAGGCGCTCGGAGACGCCCTCGAGGTCGCGCGACAGGTTCTCGTGGGCGCCGGAGATCGCGCCCCGCACCTTCTCGGCATTGGTGACGATCGCCTCGCGCTCAGAGGACAGCTCCTCGATCAGCGAGCGAACGCGGCGCTCGTTCTCGCCGAAGGTGCGCTCGATGTTCGAGACCTCGGAGCGCACCAGCGTCTCGAGCTCGCCGGCGCGGGCGAGCGCCCGCTCGATGCCGTCGCCCATCGAGGCGATCTCGCGACGGATCGCCTGCGAGAGGGTGACCATCTGCTCGGTGGCGATCGCCTCCGGCTCCGCGAGGCGGACCGCGACCTGCATCATGCTGCGCGCGGTCTGGCGCACTTCCTGGGTGCGGCGCGTCAGCGCGGCGGTCATGAAGAAGAACAACAGCGGGCCGACGATCGCCAGCGCGACAAGCGCGGTCTTCGGCTGCAGCACGGCGGCGCCGGCGAGCTCGGCGCGGTCGGCGTAGAGATAGAGGGCGCAGACGGCGATCCATGCGACGGAGGCCAGCCCGGCGATGATCATCGGCGCGCGGCTCGGCTTCACCTGCATGGTGCGCAGGATGGCGCCGACGCTCTCCTTGTCGTCGTTGGCGGCGGCGGCGGGGCGGGCGCGGGTCAGGCGCTCGTCGGCGGCGGGCGCTTCGAGGCGGTCGCGGCCGGCGCGATCGCCCTGCACGACCGGCGGGTTGGCGGGCACGTCGAGCAGCGGCTCGTTCGCCAGCTCGACGTCGCGCAGCGTGTCGCCGAACAGCTTCGAGGCATCGGCGGACGGCAGGCGCGGAAGCGTGTCGCGGCGGCCGGTGACCTCGGGGGCGAGCATCGGGTGGCGCGTGTCGCCCGCCCTCAGCTCCGGCGTCTTCCGCTCCGCGGCGTCCTGGGGCTTGCCGTCGCCGTCCTGTCCGGGCGCCGTCTCGCTCGGCATCAGATCGGTGAGGTTCAACGCCTCCTCGATCGCCGACAAGGCTGCTGCCGCAGGATCCTGCGCCTTGTTAGGATTGGCCATCACGCGCCTCGCTCGAAACCGACCCTGGCAGCGCCGCTCTGCCGCCCGATCGCAAAACACAGACTATTAACCAAATCCACCCTACAGGTTGGTGCGGGGGAATGAAACCAATCGGATCAGCGCTTTGCGAAACGTCGTTAACGCCGATGCGGAAGCTGAGCCGGCCCTCGCCACCCTCGATCTCCCGTTCCTTGCCCAGCAGACGTTCGACGATGCCGAACTCGCCCGCGAGGTGTTGATTCTGTTCGCCGACCAGGCGCGTCGGGTGGTGCCCACCCTTCCCGGCTTGGCGCCGGAGGCCCAGCGCGAGGCGGCGCACCTCCTGAAAGGCTCGGCGCGCGGCATCGGCGCCTGGGCCGCGGCGGCGATCGCCGAGGCCTACGAAACGGCGGCGCCGGAGGCAAGGTCGACCATTAACGGGGACCTCGTAGCCACTTTCGCCGCGACGCAGGCGGCGATCGCGCGCGAGCTGGCTTGAGGCGCAGCGGCGCCTCGCCGCAGCATCGTCCGACGCCACCGTTCGAGAGAAAGCCGCCGCCGATCCCGGCGGCAACGCGCCGCCGCGCCGGCCCCCTGTTCATCGAGGCGACCCTTCGCTAAATGCATGCCCTTGCGGCCGTACGCGCCTGGGCGGCAGGGCACGCGAGGAACGGGATCACATGGCCTCCATCACCTTCACCGACTCCAAGGGCACGGCGCGCACCGTCGAGGGCAAGGACGGCGCGACGCTGATGGAGACGGCGATCCAGAACGGCGTCCCGGAGATCGTCGCCGAGTGCGGCGGCGCCTGCGCCTGCGCGACCTGCCACGTCTACATCGACGAGCCGTTCATGGCGAAGGTGGGCAAGCCCTCCGGCATGGAGGAGGACATGCTCGACTTCGCCTTCGAGGTGAAGCCGAACTCTCGCCTCTCCTGCCAGATCAAGATCACGCCGGCGCTCGACGGGCTGCACGTCACGACGCCGAGCCGCCAGGGCTGAGGACGCATCATGACGCATGAGGCGGGGCAGGGCAGCGCGATCGAGACCGACGTCGTCATCGTCGGCGCCGGCCCTGTCGGCATGTTCGCGGTCTTCGAGCTGGGCCTGCTCGACATCCGCTGCCACCTCATCGACATCCTGCCGAAGGCCGGCGGCCAGTGCGCCGAGCTCTATCCCGAGAAGCCGATCTACGACATCCCGGGCTACCCTAGCGTCACGGGCCAGGAGCTCGTCGACAAGCTGATGGAGCAGATCGAGCCGTTCCGGCCGACCTTCCATCTCGGCGAGATGGTCGAGGCGATCACCTCGCTGGGCGAGCCCGAGGCGCCGTCCTTCCGCATCCGCACCGACCTCGGCAAGGAGATCGTCTGCAAGGCGATCGTCGTCGCGGCGGGCGGCGGCTCGTTCCAGCCGAAGAAGCCGCCGATCGCCGGCATCGAGGCTTTTGAGGGCACGAGCGTGCACTACGCCGTGCGCCGGATGGAGGATTTCCGCGACCGGAACATCGTCATCGTCGGCGGTGGCGATTCCGCGCTCGACTGGACCTTGAATCTCCAGCCCATCGCGCGTCGCCTGACCCTCATCCATCGCCGCGACGACTTCCGCGGCGCGCCGCATTCGGTGAATGCGATGCGCGCGCTGGTTGAGCAGGGCGCCATGGACCTCGTCATCGGGCAGGTCTCGCGGCTGCACGGCGCCGACGGCGTGCTCGAGGCGATCGACGTCAAGACGGCGTCCGGCGAGACACAGGTCGCCTGCGAGCGGCTGATCCCGTTCTTCGGGCTCACCATGAAGCTCGGGCCGATCGCCGACTGGGGCCTGGGGCTCAACGAGAATCTGGTGACGGTCGACACGGAGAAGTTCGAGACGTCGACGCCGGGCATCTTCGCCATCGGCGACATCAACTCCTACCCCGGCAAGCTGAAGCTGATCCTTTCCGGCTTCCACGAAGGCGCGCTCGCCGCCCAGCGCATCCACCGCTACGTCTACCCGGAGAAGCGGCTCACCTTCCAGTACACGACGTCCTCGACCAGCCTGCAGAAGAAGCTCGGCGTGGCGTGAGCGCCGCTGCGACGCCTGCGCGTCAGGCTCAAGCGTTCCTAGCACCTGCGGCGGCGAGGGGTCTCCGCTCCGGTGCGGGCGCACGCTTCGGCGCGGCGACGGCCGCGCCGGAGGCGGCGATGCCGAGCAGCGCGTAGAACAGCGTGCCGAGATCGTAGACCGTGCCGACGAGGATCGACGGCACCAGCGTGACCAGCGTGCCGACGCGGGCCGCCCAGACGATCGCGCGGTCCTCCCGCTGCAGGTGCGGCGCCAGCCGCGCCAGCGTCGTCTTCAGCATCAGCAGCGCGAAGAGGCCGAAGCCGATCGCGCCGAGGTTCGACAGCAGCACCAGGATGTAGTTCGAGCCGCGCGTCGTGCCGATGCCGGCGCCGAGCCCGTGCGTGTCGAGGAAGACCTGCCAAGCCTGCGTGTTCCACGAGCCGCGCTCCAGCGCCGACTCGGTCTGGCCCTTGGCGAGAAGGCTTTCTTCGATGACCTTCTGCGCGACGTCGGCGACCGGCGGCAGCAGCAGGAAGACGAGCCCGACGACGACGATGCCGGCGCCGACGACGAAGAGCGCCAGCAGCGGCGCGCGGCGCTTGCCGCGGAGCGCCGCCACGGCGGCATAGGCGAGGAAGCCGGCGAGCAGCACGCCGATGCCGGCATAGCCGGCGCTCGACGTCGCGAGGACGATGAGCAGGAACAGCAGCGCGCTGGCCGTGCCGGTGAATCGCGGGCGCACGTTGGCGACGAACAGCGCGAGGTTGGTGCCGAGCAGCGTGAGCGAGAAGGTCGCGAAGCCCGAGGCCTCGCTGAAGCTGCCGGAGATGCGCTTCAAGCCGCCGAGCTCGTCGTCGGTGAGGAAGGCGTAGCTCGCCGTATGGATCGCATCGAGCACGAAGCCCGTGTGCGTCACGCCGGTGACGAGATCGACGATTGCGAAGAAGATGTCGAGCGAGGTGACGAGGACGATCGCCGACAGCATGACCTGGTAGCCGCCGGGCCGGCGCGCGAAGGCCGCGGTCGCGCAGGCCGCGAGGAAGCCGCCGATCGCGTAGACCGCCTGCGAGATGTTGCCGCTCGTCGGCGCGAGCCGCATCGTGCCGCCGTCGTTGTCGAGCGAGCGCGACAGCGAGAACACGCTGACCTGGCCTTCGAACAGGCGCGGCAGCAGGAGCGCCGAGCCGACGATCCAGAGGATCAGGAGAAAGAACAGGAACAGCGGACGCCGCGGCTCGATCTCGGCGGCGAGCTGGCCGAAGCCGTCGCGCATGGAGACGAGGCGCAGCAGGTAGAAGAGCAGGAAGAAGTTGGCCGGCGTTATCGAGGCGCCGCCGAGCGCCGGCAGGTCGACGGCCGAGGCGGAGGCCAGCACGATGAGCCCGAACATCGCGAGCACGGTGCGCCTGTAGCCGCCGAGCTGGCACCAGATGCCGATGGCAAGCACGATCGCGCCGGAGACTGTGGGGATCACGCGCGCGTATCCGCGCCGGCTACGAGGCGCGTCGGCCGACGAGCGGCGCCGCAGCGCCGCGCGACTCGCCGGCGGGTTGCGGCGACAGCGCGAGCGCCAGCTCGAGATAGGCGCGCGCGCCTTCGCGCCACGAGAAGCGCGGATAGCGCGCCTTGCCCTTGGCCCGCAGCGTCTCGCGCAGGCCTGCGTCCTTCGCGAGCCGCGTGATCTGCGCGAGCCAGGCGGCGGGGTCGTCGGGCGAGGCGTAGAGCGCGGCATCGCCGCAGACCTCCGGCATGCTCGCGGCATCCGACGAGACGATCGGCGCGCCGTGCACCATCGCCTCGACGAGCGGAATGCCGAAGCCCTCGGTCCGCGACGGGAAGGCGAAGCAAATCGCTTGCGCGAATAGCGAGGCGAGATCGTCGTCGGAGACGAAGCCGACGGGGAAGACGTTGACCGTCTGCGTCAGCGCCGCCTCGGCGAAGATGGAGGCGGTGCCGCCGGAGACGATGAGATCGAGGCCGAGCGCATCGAGCGCCGGCGCGAGGCCGAGCAGCAGGTCGAGCTGCTTGTGCTTGGCGCGGCTGCCGAGCGCGAAGACGAACGGGCGCTTGAAATGCGCCGGCGCATCGAAGCGCGACGCCGTGCGATCCCAGCGCAGCGCGTGCTCGTGGCCGTTGTGGATGACGCGGGCGGCCTTGGCGCCGGTGACGCCGGCTTTCTTGAGCATTTCGGCGGAGAAGGCGGAGACCGTGGTGACCGCCCGCGCGCGGCGCGCCAGCAGCGGGAAGGCCGCGCGATAGGCGATGCGGAAGCCGCGCGTATAGCTCTCCGGCGCGAGGAAGACGTTGGCGTCGTGCAGGCAGAGGATCTGGCGCCCGTGCGCGAGCGGCCCGAGGTTGGCGAAGCTGATCAGCCCGTCGCGTGCCATCGACGGCAGCACGAGCTGCTCCCAGCCGTGGCCGCGTCCGCGCGCGCTGCGCCGCACGGCGATGTTTGCAAAGTCCGGCACCCTGGCGCAATCCGCCGGCACGCAGATCTCGATCGCGAGCTTGCGCGCCAGCTCGTCGTCCTGGCCGAGCCAAGTGTCGATCTCTCGCGTCATCTCGCCGGCATAGCGCTGCACGCCGGTCTGCGGCTGGCTCAAGAAGCGGCCGTTGATCGACCAGGTGGCGGCCGCCTTCATTCGGCGGCCTCGACGAACGGGGCCGGCGCCGGGCGGCGGCGGAGGGCCCGCTCCACCGCGCCGTCGATCGCCGCCTTCAGGCGCCGGCGGAACACGTCGCGCCCGAAGCCGCGCGCGTGCCGGCGGATCTCCTGCGGCTCGAAATTGCCCTCGATCGACTCGAAGCGCTCGATCGCCGCGACGAGCGCGTCCTCGCTCTGGCGGCGGAAGAAGGTGCCGGTGACGCCCTCGACCACGGTGTCGAGCGCGCCGCCCGAGCCGAAGGCGATGACCGGGCGTCCCGAGGCCATCGCCTCGAGCGGGACGATGCCGAAGTCCTCCTCGCCGGGGAAGAGCAGGGCGCGGCAGTTCTTGTAGTAGCCCGCAAGCTCCTCGTGCGAGGCCCAGCCGCGGAACTCGATCGTCGGGCCGGCCATCGCCTTCAGCCGCGCGTCCTCCGAGCCCGCGCCGACGACGACGAGCTTGCGGCCGAGCTTGGTGCAGGCGGCCACCGCGAGATCGACGCGCTTATAGGGAACGAGCTGGCCGATGTAGAAGTAGAAGTCGCGCGTCGGCTCCGCCGCGATCTCGAAGGCATCGAGGCTCACCGGCGGGAACACGACCTCCGCCTCGCGCCGGTAGGCCTTGGCGATGCGGCGCGCGATGAAGCTCGAGTTGGCGATGAAGTGGTCGACGCGGGCGGCGGAAGCGACGTCCCACAGCCGCAGCGGCGGCATCATCACCGACATGAAGAGGCGCGTGAACCACGAGGTGTTGCCGCGGTAGACGTGGTACTGATCCCACAGGTAGCGCATCGGCGAGTGGCAGTAGCAGACGTGCACGGCGTTCGGATGCGTGATGACGCCCTTGGCGGGGCCGGATTCGGAGGAGAGGATCAGGTCGTAGCCGCTGAGGTCGAGCTCCTCGAGCGCGGCCGGCATGAGCGGCAGGTACTTCTGGTAGAGCTTCCGCGCGAAGGGCAGCCGCGCGATGAAGGTCGTCTGGATGCGGTGGCTGTTGATCAGCGCGCTCGTCTTCGCGGGGTCGTGCACATGCGTGAAGATGTCGGCATCGGGGTAGAGCCGGCACATCTCCTCGAGCACCTTCTCGCCGCCACGCATGCCGACAAGCCAATAGTGAACGATCGCAACTCGCATCGTCTCCACCTCCGCCCGCAGCTAACCACGCAAGAGTTACCGTGTGGTGCGCGAGCCTCCTTGCAATCGAGGAGACATCAGCAAAGAGGTTCGCGGCAATCAAAAGCCGTTCGCAGTCGTAAGCAGTCCTTAATGGCGACGCGGATTTTTCGTTGCCGTTGCGAAAGCTCGGTCGTGTCGTTTCGGGACAAGCCGGGGTCTACCGGGCTGCGTGGCAGCGCTGCGCGCGCCCATCACCTTCCAAGCCGACAGACTGGCGGCGGCTATTTACCAATCGTTAATCATCAAACCAGGTGGCGTGCCCGTTCGACCGTCGGCGCGCCGGCCGGCACGCCAGATGCTGCCGTCCGAAAGAATATGCTGAAAGGTCGTGATATGGGTCACAAGCGTCCCGTCCTCGCACTGCTCGCCTGCGCCGGCCTCGGCGTCGCCGTGCTCGCCTGGGCGGCGCTCGGCGACGACGGCGTGCCCCCGGCCGTCGCCGAGGCGCCGGCGGCCGATCCGACGATGCTCGACATCTCGGGCTACCGGCAGACCTTCTTCGAGGGCTTCGATCATCTCGATGTCTCGGCGTGGGGGCCGGACTCGCGCTGGATCGCCCACACGCCGTGGCACGGCGACTTCGGCGACGCGACCTTCGTCGATCCGACGCCCGGCTTCCCCTTCGCGACGTCGCACGGGATGCTGCGGATCGAGGCGCGCAAGCTGCCGGACGGGCGCTGGCAATCGGGCCTCATCTCGTCGCGCGACCACGACGGCGTGGGCGGCGGCGGGTTCGCGCAGAAGTACGGCTACTTCGAGATCGAGACCAAGCTGCCGCCCGGCGCCGGCACCTGGCCGGCCTTCTGGCTCGTCGGCGTCACGCCGAAGCCGCGCGCCGAGATCGATGCGTTCGAGTACTACGGCAACGCGCCCGCCTCCTACCACGCCAACGTCCACGTCTGGGCCGACGACGACCGCAAGTTTGGCGACGGCAAGATCGTCGACATCCCGAAGGACGCGGCGACGACGCGCTTCAACCGCTACGGCGTGCTCATCGACCACGACTGGGTGACGTTCTACTTCAACCGCAAGCAGGTGTGGCGCACGCCGACGCGGCCGGAGTACCGCCAGCCGATGTACATCCTGGCCAATCTCGCGCTCGGCGCCGGCTGGCCGATCGACAAGGTGCCGAACCCGTCGGTCATGTACGTGAAGTCGATCGCCGCCTACGAGGGCCGCTCGTGAGCGCCGTCGCCTCGCCGATGACCCACGGCGCCGATGCGTTCGCGCCCGATGTGCCGGCTGTCGCCGCGCGCGGCCGCACCTTCCACACGCTCGATGCGCTGCGCGGCGTCGCCGCGCTGATCGTGCTGGCCTTCCACGGCGGCTTCTTCTTCGGCATAGCGCCGCCGGCCGAGGGCTACCTCGCGGTCGACCTGTTCTTCGCGATGAGCGGCTTCGTGATCGCCCACCGCTACGAGGCGGACCTCGCAGCCGGCCTCGGCCTCGGCGGCTTCGTCGCCGTGCGTATGCGCCGGCTCTATCCGCTGTTTCTGCTAGGCAGCCTGCTCGGGCTGATGCCGTCGCTCATCGAGCTCGCGAGCGGCCACCTCGACAACCTGCATCGGGCGACCTTCGCCGCGGTGCTGCCGGCGCTCCTGATGCTGCCGTCGCATGCCGTCGCCTTCGCGCGACTGGACCTTTATCCCCTCAACTTCGTCTCCTGGTCGCTGGCGCTCGAGCTTGTCGTCAACGTCGCCTGGGCGGCGTCCTATCGGGTCTGGAGCGTGCGGAACCTCGTTGGCCTTCTCGTCGTGAGCGCGCTCGCGCTCGTCGCCACCGTCGCTACCTACGGCTCGCTCGATGTCGGCTTCCTGTGGACCCACGCGCCGGGCGGCCTGCCGCGCGCCATCTTCGGCTTTGCGGCCGGCGTGCTGCTCTACAAGCTCCGCGGCACGCGCCTCGCGGGGCCGCGCGTGCCCTGGTGGATGCTCGTCCTCCTCGTGCCGGCGCTGCTCTTCCTCGATCCGACCAGGCTCGGCTTCGCGCTGGCACAGCCGATCTTCGATCTCGCCTTCGTGCTGCTGGTCGTGCCGGCGATCGTCGCGGCCGCCATCGAGAGCGAGCCGCCGCCTGCGGCGTGCGGCGTCTGCGCGCTCGCAGGTCTCTACTCCTACGTTCTCTATTCCTTGCATGTCGGCTTCATCGGCCTCTTCCTGCGCTTCGAGGAGCGGCTGCACTTCGACATCACGACCATGTCGCCGGCGCGTTCCGTGGCTTTCGCCGTCGGCCTCGCGGCGCTCTGCTGGGTCGCGCACGTCGGCTACGACAAGCCGGTTCGTCGTTGGCTGTCCCACCTCCGCCTGCCCCCGCGGCAGGGCGCGCTGCAGGCCGCCGCAGAGAAATAATTAAGGTTGCTTTTCTAGACTCGCGGCCGGACGGCCCCTTGTCGGGACGCCGAGGACAGCGGCCGCTCGGCCGATCGGTCCGCCGAGTGAGACGCGTCGCGTGATGTCGCACCCAGTCGACCAGAGGGAAGAGCTCGACCGCCTCGATCTCGACGAGATCAAGCGCTTCCTCAAGCGTCGCTGGAAGCTCATCGTCGCGACGGCCGTCCTCTGCGCCGTCCTCGCAGCCGTCATCTGCCTCTCGCTGACGCCGACCTACAAGGCGACCGCGCAGGTGCTGCTCGATCCGCGCCGCCAGCACGTCTTCGGCAGCGACCAGGCCGGCAACGACTCCTCGCTCGACTCGTCCGTCGTCGACAGCCAGATCCCGATCATCCTGTCGACGCGCCTGCTCGCCAAGGTCATCGACAAGGAGCACCTGGCGGAGGATCCCGAGTTCGCCTCGACGAAGCAGGGCCTGCTCGACCGCATCGCCTCGCTGTTCCGGCCGGCCAAGCCCGTCAACATCGATGGGCCGAGCTTCGACGGCATCGATCCGAAGCTCGTGCCGGTCATCTCGCACCTCTTCGACAAGATCGACGTGCAGCGCGTGCAGAAGAGCTACGTGCTGTCGATCTCCGTCTCCGCCAAGACCGCGGCCAAGGCCACGCGCCTCGCTGATTCCATCGCCAGGATCTATGTCGAGGACCAGGTCGAGGTCCACTCGCACGCCCTGCAGCAGGCGGCGGACTTCTTCCAGGATCGCCTCGGCAGCCTGCGCCAGCAGGTGCACGAGTCAGAGCAGGCGGTCGCCGACTACCGCAAGGCGCACGGGCTGACGCCCGTCACCGACGACCGCACCACGACGGTCGGCCAGCAGCAGCTGCAGAACCTCAACGAGAAGCTGGCGCAGGTCTCGGCCGACACCGCCGCGCGGCTCGCCGCCTACCAGCAGGCGAAGGATTTCAAGGCGCGCGGCAGCAGCCTCGACTCGCTGCCCGAGATCATCCGCTCGCCAGTCATCAACCAGCTGCGCACGCAGCAGGCCGAGCTGACGCGCCGCGCCGCCGATCTCGCCGCGATGTACGGACCGGCCTTTCCGGCGATGGCGCAGATCAAGGCGCAGCGCGCCGGCCTCGACCGGGCGATCGCGGCCGAGATGACGCGGCTCGTCTCGACGACGAAGAACGACTACGAGGTCGCCAAGGCTCGCGAGGACTCGCTGCGGAAGTCGATCGCCGGCCTGAGCGAGACGTCGGGCGGCGACGACGACGTCGGCGTCAGGCTGCGCGAGCTCGAGCGGATCAACCTCGCCAACCGGGCGCTGTTCGAGAACTTCTTGAACCGCGCCAAGCTCACGCAGGAGCAGTCGAGCTTCGAGGAGACGGATGCCCGCGTGATCTCGCCGGCGCTGGAACCGACGAGCCCGTCGTTCCCGAAGACCAAGATCATCGTCGCCGTCGCCTTCGTCGTCGGGCTCATCCTCGGGCTCGGCCTCGCGATGCTGCTCGACAGGCTGCGCCGCACGGCGCCCGTGAGGTCGAGCACCGCGCGGGCCGATGCCTTCATTCTCGGGCGCGTCCCGATGATCGACGGGGCCCGCGGCGGCCCGGCAGACGGCGTCGCCGAGGCGCTGCGTCACCTGGAGGCGCATCCCGGCTCGCCGTTCGCGCGGGCCGTCGCCTCGCTCACGGATCGCATCGCGCCTGCGGCCGGCACCGAGGGCGGCCGGACCCTCCTGCTCGCGGGCCTCGGCGCCGACGCCGGCGCCGCGAGCCTCGCGGCCTGCCTCGCCGCCGCGGCCGGCGCCGAGGGGCGCCGCGTGCTCGTCGTCGACGCCGACCAGGGGCGGCGCGCGCTGACGCGGCAGCTCGGCTTCGACGGGCGCGCGGGGCTTGCCGAGGTGCTGCACGGCGAGATCGCCGCCAACAAGGTCGTCGCGGCGCTGCCGCGCTTCGCGATGCTGCCCGTCGGGGCGCGAAAGCTCGCGACCAAGGCGACTGCCAAGCGGCTGCGCGGCTTCCTCGCCGAGGCCTGCACGCGCTTCGACCTCGTGCTCGTCAACGGGCCGGCCTTCTCGGGAAGCGACATGGGCCCGCTCGCCCTGGCGCCTGCGGCCGACGGGCTCGCCGTCGTCGCCTCCTGGGATCAGCTTCTGCGCGAGGACTTCATCGCCGTCGTCGACGCCGTCGCCGACCAGCCGAACTTCGCCGGCATCGTCCTCAACCGCGTCGAGACGAGCGCCGACGAGATGGCGCTCGCCGGCTGACCCAACGATTTCGGCGGTCGCGGCAAGCCTTTCTCAACGAAGCTCGTGCGATAGAGGTCGGCGGCCTTTGTTCGGGCGGCTGCCTGTTGCGTGGGGACCGGTTCGAAGATGCATGTCGTTTCCGCCGCCCAGGACGATCCCGCGCCCGTCGCGGCGCCGGAGGGCCTGCACTACGGCGTGCCGTGCGTCTTCAAGCGCTGCAGCGGCTTCTACCATCCCGCCGGCGGCACGATCGGGGTCGTGCTCTGCTCGCCCTGGGGCTTTGAAGACCTGGCGATGCGCAAGAGCTGGCGCCTGCTCGCCGAGTCGATCGCCAAGGCCGGATTTCCCTGCATCCGCTTCGATTATCCCGGCACCGGGGATTCGCTCGGCGACGCCGGTGCCGACGTCGCGCTCGCCGACTGGGTCGGCGCCGTCAACGATGCCGCCGAGATGCTGCGCAAGCACAGCGGCGTGCGCCGCTTCGTGTTCCTCGGCCAGTCGCTCGGCGCTACCATCGCCGCGACGGCCGCGCGCGCCCGTACCGACGTCGTCGGCCTGCAGCTCATCACGCCCGTCGTCAAGGGCCGCGCCTACGTCCGTGAGCTGACGGCCACCGCGACGATGGTCGCCGAGCGCATCGGCATCAAGCCGGACCGCACGCCGGAGGAGGGCCTCAGCGTCATCGGCTTCTCGCTGTCGCGACGGCTCGTCGAGGAGATCGTCGCGCTCGATCTCACGCGCGTCACCGACATGCCGGTGCAGGCCGCCGTCGTCTACGATCAGAGCGACCGCAAGGCGGCCGCCGATCTCGTCGGTCACCTCGGACGGCTCGGCGCCAAGGTGTCGTTGGAGACGGTGGCGCCCTACCACCTCATGGTGTCGGACGCGACCATGATCCAGCCGCTGCCCGCCTCGCCGGAGGCCGTCACCGCGTCGCTGCGCACGCTGCATCCGACCGTCGTCTCGGCGCTGGTGCCGCCGCCGCCGGCTTTTCCGACCGCGCTCGTCGGCCCCTGCTATCGTGAGGAGCCGGTTCGTTTTGGGCCAAACAACTCGCTGTTCGGCATCCTGTGCCGCCCGACGCATCCGCGTCCCGGCGCGGCCGCCTGCATCCTGCTCAACCGCGGGCTCAACGCGCACATCGGCTGGCGCCGCGTCTCGGTCGAGCAGGCGCGCGGTCTCGCCGAGGCCGGGCTGACGAGCCTGCGCTTCGATGTCGCCGGGCTCGGGGAAAGCCGCGACGAGGCGGAGCGCCCGGTCGATCTCATTTATTCCGACCTGCTGCTGCCCGACATCAGCGCGGCCGTCGACCTGATGGCATCGCGCGGCCATGCCCGCATCGCGCTCGCCGGCGTCTGCAGCGGCGCCTTCATGGGGCTCGCCGCCGCCGAGGTCGACAAGCGCGTCACGGACGTCATCGCGGTCAACGCGCAGCGCATCGTGTGGAACCCGCGCGAGAGCGTCGAGGACGTCATTCGCTACGGCCTGCGCTCGATGAACGACTATGTCGGCGACATCAGGAGCCGCGGCGCCTTGCGCAAGCTCGTCCGGAGCCGCCGCCGCATCGTGCCGGCGCTTCGCTTCCTCGCCAAGCGCGCGGCGCGCAACGCGCTCGCCAAGGTGCCGATCGCCGTGCGCAAGCGCCTCGCCGCGGGCTCGATGGCGGCGCGGGTCGCGACCCGCTTCGACACCTTCGCGGCCAACGGCACCCGCGTCGCGCTGCTGTTCTCGAGCAGCGATCCGGGGCTCGCCGAGCTCGCGCACTACTACGGCCCGGCGGCGCGCGATCTCACCTATCCGAACGTCAGCGTCGAGATCGTTCCCGACTCCGACCACAACCTCACGACGCGCCAGGCCTCCGCCTGGATGCTCGAGCGGATGGTCGCTTTCGTCGGCACCCCGGCGCCGCGCCCCGATCTCAGCCCGCCGCGCCAGGCGCAGGCGCCCCGCAACGCCGCGGTCTGCGCGGGCTGACGGCCGGCCGAGGCCACCTCGCCGCAGGCTGCGACCTCGGCGGAACCGCGGCGCTCGCCCTGGATTACGGCGACGCGATGCGCCCGTCGCGACCGGAGCCCGAGATGATCCAGCGAGACCCGCAGCGTCCCTATCGAACCGTATGCGCCGCTCGCCACCTTTCCGGTCGCCTGCTTCGTCCTCGCGCTCCTCACCGACCTCGCCTACCTGAAGACCGACTCCTACCTGTGGGAGACGATCTCGGTGTGGCTCCTCACCTTCGGCCTGTTCGGCGCGGCGCTTGCCGTGCTCGGCGGCATCGTCGACCTGATACGCGGCTTTCGCGTGCGCGGCCTCGGCCAGCCGGTCGTGCGCGTGCTCGGCCATCTCGTCGCCTTCGCGCTCGCCTTCGTCAACGTGCTGGTCCACAGCCGCGACGGCTACACGGCGGTGGTGCCGCAGGGGCTGATCCTCTCCGCGGCAACCGTGCTCGTGCTGCTTGCCACATCCATCGCCGCGCGCCGCGCGGACACGCAGCGCCTGCTGGCGGGAGGGATCGCCTGATGTCGGCTTTTCGTACCGTTTCACGCTTGGCGCTCGTCGCCGTCGCCGCCCTCGCGCTCGCCGCCTGCGACGAGGCGGCCGGCGATCCGAGCCGCCAGATCGGCGCCAACCCCTACCTGCCCGAGCCGAACGAGTACCTGTTTCCGCCCATGCACCTCGCGCCGCGCGTCGACTGGGGCGACACCGTCCCGACGGTGCCCGCGGGCCTGCAGGTCAGGGCGGTGGCCAGCGATCTGAAGCATCCGCGCCAGCTCTACGTCCTGCCGAACGGCGACATCCTCGTCGTCGAGGGCGGCGCGCCTAAGCCGCCGATCAACCGGCCGAAGGACATCATCATGGGGCTCGTGATGAGCTTCGTGAAGGGCGGCGCGGCGCCGGCGAACCGCATCGAGCTGCTGCGCGACATCGGCCCCGACGGCGTCGCCAAGACGAGGACCGTGTTCCTCGACCATCTCGTCTCGCCGTTCGGCGTCGCGCTCGTCGGCAACGACCTCTACGTCGCCGACACCGACGCGCTGCTGCGCTTCCCCTACAAGGAGGGCGCGACGAGCATCACCGAGCCGGGCACCAAGGTGACCGACCTGCCGGGCGGCCCGATCGACCACCACTGGACGAAGAGCCTCGTCGCGAGCCCCGACGGCAAGAAGCTCTATGTCGGCGTCGGCTCGAACTCGAACATCGCCGAGAACGGCCTCGGTGCTGAGCTGGACCGCGCCGCGATCTGGGAGATCGATCCGGCGACGGGCGCCAAGCGGGAATATGCGACGGGCGTCCGCAACCCCACCGGTCTCGAGTTCGAGCCGACGTCGGGCAAGCTCTGGGCGATCGCCAACGAGCGCGACGAGCTGGGGCCCGATCTGGTGCCGGACTATCTCACCTCGGTGCGCGACGGCGGCTTCTACGGCTGGCCCTACAGCTACTACGGCCAGCACCTCGACCCGCGCGTGATGCCGCAGCGGCCGGACCTCGTCGCAACCGCGATCCCGCCGGACTACGCGCTCTCCTCGCATGTCGCGCCGCTCGGGCTTGTCTTCGACACGACGCCGGGCCTGCCGGCCTACCAGGGCGGCGCCTTCGTCGGCGAGCACGGCAGCTGGGACCGCGCGCCGCTCAACGGCTACAAGGTTGTGTTCGTGCCCTTCGCGGACGGCAAGCCGAGCGGCCCGGCGCAGGACGTGGTGACCGGCTTCCTCACGTCGGACGACCACGCGCGCGGGCGCCCCGTCGGCGTGGCGATCGACAAGACCGGCGCGCTGCTCGTCGCCGACGATCTCGGCGACAAGGTCTGGCGGGTCACCGCGGCGGGAAAGTAATCAGCTCGCGCGGCGCGCCGGCTCCCGAGCGTCGCCCTCGGCTTGCCGCGCCGCCAGCAGCTCCTGCACGCGCGGCGCCACCTCGCTGGCGTAGAGCCCGATGCAGCGCATCATGGCGTCGTGCGCCAGCGGCCCGGCGCTGTACTTCAGCGCAAAGCGCGTGAGCCCCAGCGCCGCCGCGCTTCCGGCGATCTTGCGCGCCACCGTCTCCGGCGCGCCGACGTAGAGCGAGCCGTGCGCGATCTCGCGCTCGAAGGCATCGCGCGTCAGCGGCGGCCAGCCGCGCCCGGCGCCAATGCGATCGTGCATCGCCCGGTAGGCCGGCCAAAAAATCTCGCGCGCCTCCGCGTCCGTCTTGCCGACATGGCCGGGCGAGTGCACGCCGATCTCGCGCGCCGCATGGCCGAGCTCGGCGCAGGCGCGCCCGTAGAGCTCGACATACGGCTTGAAGCGCGACGGCGCGCCGCCGATGATCGCGAGCATCAGCGGCAGCTCGTAGCGCGCCGCGCGCACGATCGACTCCGGGCTGCCGCCGACGCCGAGCCAAGTCTTCAGCGTGCCGTGCTCGACCGGCGGGGAGACGCGCTGGTCGCGCAGCGGCGCGCGATGGCTGCCGCGCCAGGTGACCGGCGCGCCGGAGCGCACCGCCGCGAAGAGGTCGAGCTTCTCAGTCGCCAGCGTCTCGTACTCATCGAGCTGGTGGCCGAACAGCGGGAAGGACTCGGTGAACGAGCCGCGCCCGAGGATCACCTCGGCGCGCCCGTTCGACACCGCATCGAGGGTCGAAAAACGCTGGAACACGCGGATCGGATCGTCGGAGCTGAGCACCGTGACGGCCGAGGCCAGCTTGATCCGCCTGGTGCGCGCGGCGATGGCGGCGAGCACGATCTCCGGCGCCGAGACCGCAAAGTCCTCGCGATGACGCTCGCCGACGCCGAAGGCGGAAAGCCCCATTTCGTCGGCCAGCACCGCCTCCTCGACGACGTCGCGGATCACTTGTGCCGGCGGCAGCGCCGCCCCGTCGGGGCCGGCAGTGACGTCGCCGAACGTGTCAAGGCCGAGCTCGAGGGTCCGGGTCTCAGGAGCGTCTGTCATGCCGCTCATATCGCGCCGCACCCCCGCCCGCACAAGCCGCCCGTCATTGCGAGCGCAGCGAAGCAACCCAGGGGCCGCCGCTTCGTCCTCGGGTGGGGTTGCGCCCTGCCACCCCTGGGTTGCTTCGCCTGCGGCTCGCAATGACGAGGCTATGTCGGTCACCTCGCCGTCATTGCGAGCGTAGCGAAGCAAACCAGGAGCCGCCGCTCGGCCTTCGGCCAACTCTCGCCCTGCCACCCCTGGGTTGCTTCGCTCCGCTCGCAATGACGGCGGCTACTGGGCCAGCTCCTCGTACAAGTCCCGCCACTGCGGGTTCATCGCCTCGATCAGCGCGAGCTTCTGCCGTCGCGGCCCGCCCTTGAGCTGCTTCTCCCGGGCGATGGCGTCCGTCATCATCTCGTAGCGCTCGTACCAGACCAGCAGCCTGCAGCCGTACCGCTGGGTGAAGCCGCGCACGCGTCCCTCGCGATGCCCCCACGCGCGCCGCGACAGGTCGGACGTGACCCCGGTGTAGAGCGTCCCGTTGCGGCGGCTGGCCATGATGTACACCGCAGGCTCGCGCATCGTCGGTCACCTCGCCGTCATTGCGAGCGCAGCGAAGCAACCCAGGGGCCGCCGCCCTGTCACCCCTGGGTTGCTTCGCCTGCGGCTCGCAATGACGGCGGCGGCTCGCAATGACGGGGGCACCTCGCCAGCCCGAAAAACCCGTGCTATCCCGCCGCTCCCGCTTACGCCGATTGGTTTCGGCGACTGAGCCCGAGGAGCTCTGCAAACGATGATCACCGTCACCTTTCCGGACGGCGGCCAGCGCCCGTTCGAGGCCGGCCTCTCCGGCGCCGACATCGCCAAGTCGATCTCGCCCTCGCTTCTGAAGCGCACCGTCGCCATGATGCGCGACGGCGTGCTCTGCGACCTCTCCGACGCAATCGACAGCGACGCCAAGCTCGAGTTCCTGACCCGCGACGACCCGCGCTGCCTCGAGCTGATCCGCCACGACGCCGCGCACGTCATGGCCGAGGCCGTGCAGGCGCTGTTTCCCGGCACGCAGGTCACCATCGGCCCGGTGATCGAGAACGGCTTCTATTACGACTTCGCGCGCGACGAGCCGTTCACGCCGGAGGACTTCGCGGCGATCGACAAGAAGATGCGCGAGATCATCGCCAAGGACCGGCCCTTCACCAAAGAGCTGTGGTCGCGCGACGAGGCGAAGGCGTTCTTCAAGGAGAAGGGCGAGACCTTCAAGATCGAGCTCGTCGATGCCATCAAGGCCGGCGAGGACCTGAAGATCTACCGCCAAGGCGACTGGCTCGACCTCTGCCGCGGCCCGCATATGACCTCGACCGGCAAGATCGGCGGTGCGTTCAAGCTCATGAAGGTTGCCGGCGCCTACTGGCGTGGCGACAGCAACAACCCGATGCTCCAGCGCATCTACGCCACCGCCTTCGCCTCGCAGGAGGGTTTGGACGCCTACCTTCACCAGCTCGAGGAGGCGGAGCGCCGCGACCACCGCCGCCTCGGCCGCGAGATGGACCTGTTCCACTTCCAGGAGGAGGGGCCGGGCACCGTCTTCTGGCACCCGAAGGGCTGGACGCTGTTCCAGACCCTCATCGCCTACATGCGCCGCCGGCAGGAGGAAGCCGGCTACATCGAGGTCAACACGCCGCAGGTGCTCGACCGCGCGCTGTGGGAGACCTCCGGCCACTGGCAGACCTATCGCGAGAACATGTTCATCACCAAGACCGAGGACGAGCGCGTCTTCGCGTTGAAGCCGATGAACTGCCCCGGCCACGTGCAGATCTTCAAGAACGGTTTGAAGTCCTACCGCGACCTGCCGGTGAAGATTGCCGAGTTCGGCATCGTCCACCGCTACGAGCCGTCGGGCGCGATCCATGGCATCATGCGCGTGCGCGCCTTCACGCAGGACGACGCGCACATCTTCTGCACCGAGGACCAGATCCAGGCGGAATCGCTGAAGATCAACGAGATGATCCTGTCGATCTACAAGGACTTTGGGTTCGAGGACATCGTCGTGAAGCTGGCGACGCGGCCGGAGAAGCGCGTCGGCACCGACGAGGCCTGGGACAAGGCCGAGGCCGCGCTCTTCAAGGTGCTCGAGGTCATCAAGGCGCAAGGTTTGGCGACCGACGTCAACCCCGGCGAGGGCGCCTTCTACGGCCCCAAGCTCGAGTACACGCTGCGCGACGCGATCGGCCGCGAATGGCAATGCGGCACCACGCAGGTCGACTTCAACCTGCCCGGCCGCTTCGGCGCCTTCTACATCGACGAGCACTCCGACAAGGTGACGCCGGTGATGATCCACCGCGCCATGTTCGGCTCGCTCGAGCGCTTCACCGGCATCTTGATCGAGAACTTTGCCGGCCACCTGCCGCTATGGCTCTCGCCGCTGCAGATCGTCGTCGCGACGATCACCCAGGAGGCCGACGACTACGCGCTCGAGGTGATGGCCGCCGCTCGCCGCCGCGGCCTGCGCGTCGAGGGAGACCTGCGCAACGAGAAGATCAACTACAAGGTGCGCGAGCACTCCCTTGCCAAGGTCCCCGTCCTGCTGGTCATCGGCAAGCGCGAGGCCGAGGAGCGCCGCGTCTCGATGCGGCGGCTTGGCTCGCAGGCGCAGACGGGGCTCGCGCTCGACGAAGCGCTGGCGCTGCTCGCCGACGAGGCAACGCCGCCGGACGTGAAGCGGGGGCAGGGCGATGCGGTGCGGGCGGCGGCGGAGTAGCCGCCGTCGGCGGCTCGAGATTTACTCCAGTTCCGGCGCGCTCGCCGTTCCCGCTTGATGAAGGCCTCTTTAGGTAATAATACCTTATAGGTCATTCTTGCGCGGAGTGACGCGACATGACGCGTGGCTGACGCATATGTCTTGGGAGGCGCTAGTGGCGACGCCAATCAACCAAATGAAATAAAAAAGCTTTTCCGACGCGCCCTGCAGGCGGGGTGACGCATGACGCGTCATGACGCCAAAATGTCGGTCGGTTTCAACAAAAACCCGGTCGAGCACAATCCGCTCGCGTGCGACCTACGCCATCCAGGCGCCCTTGCCGGCGGCGTAGTGCTTCAGCTTGCGGTAGAGCGTGCTGCGGCTCATGCCGAGCGCGCGGGCGGCGGCGGAGGCGTTGCCGCGGTGGCGGGCGAGGGCGGCTTCGATCAGGCGGCGCTCGGTCGTGCCCCAGTCGGGCTCCCGCGCCTCGCCGTCCCACAGCTGCTCGACGGAGAAATTGCCGGTGAGGTGCTCGGGCTTCAGCTTCAGCATCACGCGCGCGGCGCGCGTGGCGCCGACGACCCCGCCGTAGACGTCGACGGCGAGCACGGCGCCGGGGTTCTCGCCGGCGCGCGAGGCCAGGACCAACTTGGTCGTCGGATGCGCGTTGGAGAGCATGCGCAGCTCGATGCGGCGCGCCGCGTCGATGACGGCGCCGAGCATCAGCGCGCTGCCGAGCGCGTCGGTGTGGACGGCGCTGCAGGAGATGTCGATGCAGCCGCAATCGCGCCGTCGAGCCCCCAGATCGGCGCGCCGCTGCAGGCCACCGGCACGTCGCGGATATGAAAATGCTGGTCGCCGGCGACGGTGAGCGGGCGGCCGTCGCGCAGCACGGTGCCGACGCCGTTGGTGCCCTCTCCCTCCTCGCTGAAGTCGGTGCCGAGCCAGTCGTTTCGCGGCCGCTCCCAGAAATCGCCGGTGCGCTTGCTGCGCGTGTCGAGCACGATGCCCTGCGCGTCGGCGAGGAAGACCATGTAGTCGGAGCCGGCGAGCGACCTGATGAGCTGGTCGATCACGTCGTCGGCGGCGCGCGTCATCGCCTCGTTGCGCTGCTGCGTCTCCAGGATGCGCGTCTGCTCGACGCGTCCGGGTTGGCTGCCGCTCGTGGGGTCCAGGCCGTGCAGGGTGAGGCAACGCCGCCACGACGAGACCAGCGCCGACGGATCGGCCTCGTTTTCGACGTGCGAAAAAACTTTTTCGGCGTGGGATGTGGAGAGTGACCTGGTCACCAGTCGTCGTCTCGGTGTAGGCAGAAACGCTCGGCGCACGCCCGCCGCGCGTCAAGACCGTCATCAGGAGAGATAGTGTCTGGTGTCGCGATGTGCGACACTCCGCCGCCGTGCATTCGCGCCATATTCGTGCCGAACGTCGGCCGCACGGGACCTCTACGACGAGTCGTCCGACCCCACCTCGACCCATCGGCTTGAGCGGAGCCTTTAGCTCCGCGCCTGCACTCGCGGCTTCTACCCCGTCTACCTCTACCGCGCCCGGCCGCGCGCCGGCGACTTAGAAGGGCCTCACGCCAGAGGTTCACACCCCTAGGCGAAAAGGTCGTTCATGAAGCTTGTCCTTGGCGCGACGGCGGCCGTCGCGGTGTGTCTCGGCGCGGGCCTGGCGGAATACGGAAACGACTACCCCCTCGCCGTGGTGCGCCACCGCTGGCAGGAGGTCATCACCGACAGCAACCACGCGGCGCTCCGGCCGGGCTCGGTCTACGACATCCTCACCCATTTCGAGCAGAACTCCGGCCTGCCGCAGCCGCGCTTCAACTACCTCTTCTTCGACACCGGGCTCGGCGCGGCCGACCCGATCTACCCGGTCTTCCAGACGGGCTGGCAGGAGAGCTGGCCGCAGCTCATCGAGGCGGGCCTGTCGGACAAGAACCGGCACATCGACCATTTCTCGACCGGCGACACGCCGGAGGGCTGTCGCATCCAGTCGGCCTACTGGGTGCGCCACATCGACGAGTTCCCAAGCCAGTACAAGGACCTGCGCGCGCAGGGGTACACGCTCGTCGACATCTCGTTCGACTACTATTCGAAGCTGCGGCCGGACGCGCAGTGCGGCAAGCACAAGGCGCACGAGGCGGACGCGCACTTCGATCCTTTCGCCGCGATCTACCCCTATGCGAGCACGTTCACGTCGCTGAAGGACATCCCGCCCGAGCTGCTCGCCCGATACGAGGCGAAGGTCGGCGTCCTGAAGCTGGTGACGCAGGACTTCGAGACGAGCACCGACAACTGGAAGACGTATGCGCAGAGCTACAGCCTGCGCGACAACTCGATGTGGTTCTATCCCGGCGGCTTCAAGCCGGACTACGGCGTGAACACGCCGCGCACCCAGAGCGGTCTGACCGCGATGACGACGCCGGCGGATCTGATCGTCGCCGGGACGCCGGCGCTGCAAAGTCGTTTCGACCTCAACCACACGGTGCCGCGCGAGGACTTCGCCAAAGTCCTCGACATGCTGGAGGGCCGGCCGGTGCCGGGCTACGACGCCGCGCAGGAGCCCGGCGGCGACACGCTCGACATCGCGACCCAGGTGACGCCGAAGAACTTCTACACCTCGGGCACGACGACCGAGCCGATCCGCGACGTCGTCTCCGACGTGTCGGATCCCGCGCACTACAAGCTCGTCTCGATCATCCTGCGCCCGGCGGAGCCGGAGGCGGACGTGCATTTCGCGGCGCCGCAGGACATCCCGCAGGTGCGGATGGTCTACCAGCTGATGAGCCCGCGCGTGCCCGGCCGCGCCTACGAGCAGCTGTTCCTGCACCTCGACTTCGACGCCGTCGATCGCCTGGCGCCGCCGGCCATGCGGCGGCAGGCGGCCGACGCCTTCTTGCGCGCGGCCGACCATGTCGTCGCGCTGCGCAAGGCGAAGCGCCCGGAGGCGGAGCAGGCGACGGCGGACTTCGTCGCGGCGACGGCGACACCCGCGCGGCTGCAGACGTTGAGCTGGAGCTCTTCGCTCACCGGCATCTGGGTGTTCGGCAACCTCAGCCGCTCCTACAATGCGGCGCGCGAGATGAGGCCGGCTCGGATCGTCCGCAACGGCATCGACCTCGGCTACTATTCCAGCGCCTACGACAATGTCGTGTTCCGCCAAACCATCGCTGCGTCACAGGGCCCGCGCAAGGCGGCGCTTTCGCAGGTGCTCGACGATCTCACGCCGCGCTTCTACCGCGACCCGCGCCGCCACGACCCGCAGGCCTTGGCCTTCAACCGCGTCACCTGCGCCCAGTGCCATCAGATGGCCGGCCGCGACGGCGTGCACGTGTCCTTCAACGACGGGCTGGATCGGCGGGTGACGGAGCCGAGCCGGGCGACGGAATACGTCTACCGCGAGCTCGACCGCCAGCTGCGCGAGCTGCCGCCGGTCACCACCATGCACGCGGCTCTCGCGGGCCACTGAAGGCCGGCGCGCTCACAACGCGCGTCGGTACAGCGCCAGCATCCAACCCAGCGCCTGCACGAACAGCGCGGGATCGTAGCGCGGCCCCTCGTCGCGCAGGAAGGCGTGCGCGGCGTCGACCTCGTGCCACTCGTAGCGCGCGCCGACGTCCTCGAGCCGCACGCGGATGATCTCGCGGCCTGCAAAGGGCACGTGCGGGTCCTTGCGGCCGAAGACGAACAGCGTCTCCGCCTTCAGCTCGCCCATTCGGGCGAGCGAGTCGTCGTGCTTGCCTTCGCCGAGCGTGCCGGAGTGGATGTCGGTGGGATAGAAGCAGGCCGCCGCACGCACCTGCGGGTTCAGCGCGGCGCGGTAGGCGAGGTGGCCGCCGAGGCAGACGCCGAGCGTCGCAAGGCGGCCGTTGCAGGCGGGATGCGCGGCGAGGGCATCGAGGCCCGCGCGCGCGTCGGCATCGTAGGCGGCGACAGGCTTCGTGAACTTCAGCGCGTTGCCGCGGTCGGTGCCGGGCTGGTCGTAGGCGAGCACCGTGCCCGGCGGCTCGTGCTCGTGGTAGACCTCCGGCACCGCCACGACATAGCCGTGCCCCGCGACCATCGCGGCAAGGCGGCGGATCGGCGCCGTCACCTGGTAGATCTCGGAGAAGAACAGCACGCCGGGATAGGTGCCCTCGAGCGCGGGGCGGAAGAGGTGCATCCGCATCGCGCCGAGCCCGGCGACCGGCACGTCGATCGTTTCGTCGCTGCGGATGATCATGCGGCTTGCTCCCGGTGCGGTGCGGCGTGCACATGCCGCCGTCTTCAAACACCACGCAAGCCCGCCAAGGAGCGCCGCATGATCCCCTGGGAGCACGTCGACACCGCGACGATCCCCGGCGGCCGCGAGCCGCTGAAGCTGATGCGGCGGGGCGGCGAGTTCTCGATCCGCCTCGGCGCCGTCGAGCTGATGGGCTCGCGCGCCGGCGGCTCCGAGGCGGCGCTGGCCCGCGAGGCCTGCCAGCGCCTCGGCCACGTGGCGCGCGCAAAAGTGCTGATCGGCGGCCTCGGCATGGGCTTCACGCTGCGCGCTGCGCTCGAAGCGCTCGGGCCGGAGGCGGAGGTCGTCGTGGCGGAGCTGGTGCCTGCCGTCGTCGCCTGGGCGCGCGGGCCGTTGTCGGAAGTCTTCGCCGGCCTCATGGACGATCCGCGCGTCGCCATCATCGAGGGCGACGTCGGCGCGATCATCCGCGCCGGGACTGCCGCCTACGACGCGATCCTGCTCGACGTCGACAACGGGCCGGCCGGACAGACGAGCGGCGCCAACGACGGCTTGTACAGCGCCCGCGGCCTTGCCGCTGCGCATCGCGCGCTGCGGCCGGGCGGCGTGCTCGCCGTCTGGTCCGAGGCGCCTGATGCCGCCTTCGCCGGCCGCATGAAGCGGGCCGGCTTCGCGCTCGAGGAGAAGCGCGCCCGGGCCAATGCCGGGCGCGGCGCCCGCCACATCATCTGGCTCGGCATCCGCTAGGTGCGGATGGTTTGGGTCGCTCCTAGAACAGCCCGACGATCTCGCCCTTCTCGTCGAGGCCGATCTTGTGGGCGGAGGGGTTCGCCGAGAGGCCGGGCAGGGTCATGATGTCGCCGCAGAGCAGCACGACGAACCCGGCGCCGGCCGAGAGGCGCGCATCGACGACCGGCACGGTGTGGTCGGTCGGCGCGTTCAAGGCCTTCGGGTCGGCGGAGAACGAGTACTGCGTCTTCGCCACGCAGATCGGCAGGTTGCCGTAGCCCTGGTCCTCGAACGACTTGATCGCGGTCTTGGCCTTCGACTCGATCGCGATGTCCTTGGCGCGATAGATCTCCTTCGCCACGATGCGCATCTTGTCGGCGATCGGCTGCTCCAGCTCGTAGAGCGGCTTGTACTTGGATTCGCCGGACTCGATGATCGCGACGACCTTCTCGGCAAGCTCGGTTGCGCCCTTGCCGCCCTCCGCCCAGTGGCGGCAGAGCACGGCGTCGGTGTCGAACTCCTCGCGGCAGGTCTTGCGGATCAGCTCGAACTCGGCCTCGGTGTCGGAGACGAAGGCGTTGATGCCGACGACGGGTTTGACGCCGAACTTCTTCACGTTCTCGATGTGGCGGCCGAGGTTGGCCATGCCCTTCTTCAGCGCCTCGAGGTTCTCGGTGCCGAGCTGGTCCTTGGCGACGCCGCCGTGCATCTTCAGCGCGCGGACAGTCGCGACGATCACCACCGCCTCAGGGTTCAGGCCCGCCTGGCGCGCCTTGATGTCGAAGAATTTTTCCGCGCCGAGGTCGGCGCCGAAGCCGGCCTCGGTCACGACGTAGTCGGCGAGGCCAAGCGCGAGATTGGTGGCCACCACCGAGTTGCAGCCGTGCGCGATGTTGGCGAACGGGCCGCCGTGGATGAAGGCCGGCGTGCCTTCGAGCGTCTGCACGAGGTTCGGCGAGAAGGCGTCCTGGAGCAGCACGGTCATCGAGCCGACGGCCTGCAGCTGCTCGGCCGTCACGAACTCTTTGCCGCGCGTCTGGCCGATCACCATCTTCTTCAGCCGCTCCTGCAGGTCGGTGAAGTCCTTCGACAGGCAGAAGACGGCCATGATTTCCGATGCGACGAGGATGTCGAAGCGCGCCTCGCGCGGGAAGCCGTTGGCGACGCCGCCGAGGCTGCAGACGATGTTGCGCAGCGCGCGATCGTTCATGTCGACCGAGCGCGCCCAGGTCACGCGGCGCGCGTCGATGTCGAGCGGGTTGCCGTGGTAGATGTGGTTGTCGATCAGCGCCGCGAGCAGGTTGTTGGCCGACGAGATGGCGTGGAAGTCGCCGGTGAAGTGCAGGTTGATCTGCTCCATCGGGATGACCTGCGCGTGGCCGCCGCCGGCCGCGCCGCCTTTCACGCCGAAGCAGGGGCCGAGCGCCGGCTCGCGCAGCGCGGTCGCCGACTTCTTGCCGATCTGGCGCAGCGCGTCGGCGAGGCCGACCGTCGTCGTCGTCTTGCCCTCGCCGGCCGGGGTCGGGCTGATCGCGGTGACGAGGATCAGCTTGCCCTTCTTGCCGGCCTGGGCCGTCTTCGCGACGAAGCCCGGGTCGATCTTGGCGATCGTCTTGCCGTAGGGCAGCAGCGCGTCCTCGGGGATGTCGATGCGGGCGGCGACCTTGGCCATCGGCTCCGGCGTCTTGGCGCGGGCGATCTCGATGTCGGTCGGCATGGGCATCCTCCTGGCGGCGTGTTTGTTATCTTGATCGTCGCCCTTGCCACGCTTGCAATGCGGAGGGCAAGGCGACGAACGCGGGAAAGCGGCACAAGTGCTTCCGCGTATTGCCGAATTATTGTCCGGCCTTGAGCAAAAAAGTTGAGTCGCGGGTGTCGGGCTGCCGTTCGGTCAGCGTATTCCGCTCTGTGGGCGTGCGGGAGCGCGGCCTCGCCCCCTCTGCCAAACCGCCGAAGTCTTCGCTAACGTCGCGGCTCAACGATTCGAGATTGAGCGCCATGTCCATCCCTCCGCCGCGCGGCATGAGCGAGATCGATTACGAGACGATCGAGGCCGCCGTGACCGAGACGGTGCGCGGGCGCTGGTTTCTGGCCGAGTTCGCGCGCCGCAACCGGCTCGCCGAGACGCGCCAGCTGCTCGAGGCCATGGCGCGGCTCGAGGCGGCCGTGGCCTCGGGGTCGCCTTCGGCGCCGTCGGCCGACCCGTCGATCCGCCTCCTCGTGCAGCGGATCAAGGAAATCGCCACCGCGCTCGGCGACACGGCCCACGAGATGCGCGGGGCGGGGGTCGAGGAGCATTTCGTCACCCAGGTCGAGACGCAGGCGCGCGCCGTCGCCGGCATGATGCGCACCGGCGTCGCGCAGACCGCCAGCGCGAGCCGTCCGAGCGTCGAGGCGCGGGTGGATTCGCCGCGCGTCGAGCCGCCGGCGCCGCCCGCTGTGCCGAAGCAGGAGGTCCGTCTGCCGCGCGCCGACCTGCCGGCAACGCTGGCGCCGCGGCCGGACGGCGCCGTGGGCCGCGACCCGAGGCTCGCCGCCTTCGCGAGCCTCGATCGGCTGCCGATCGAGGAGAAGCTGTCCCTTTTCCGCTAGGCCGCTCGTCGGCGGAGAGGTGGCGATCCTGCGCCGGCGCCCCATCTGCCGGGGCCCAACGCAAAGGAGAGCCCAGCTTGATCGCCCTGATCATCGCCACGCTTCTCGGCACGCCGTCGAGCTACGCGCAGGTGCAGCCGCGCCTTCGGATCCCCTTCACGGCCCCCTGCAGCGCCGTCGAGCGGCTGCCGGACGGCCAGTGGCGCACCAAGACGGCCATCGCCTTCGGCCCAAACGAGGTGCCGGCCGATACCTTCATCGGCGCCGGCGGCAACGTCGACTACGTTCTCGTCAATGGAGAGCTCATCAACACCGACATCGCCGACAAGTGCGCGAGCCGCCCGGGCTGAGCTTAAGCGCGCTGGCCGGTCACGCCGAGGAGCGCCTTGGCGCGCGCGGCCTGGGCCTCGGTGTGCGAGACCCGCGCCGCCGCGACATTGGCGAGGAACTGCTCCGTCGCCTGGCCCCAGGTGTAGGTCTCGGCATGCGCTCGGGCGCGCTCGCGCGGGATGTCGAGCGCCGCGCGACAGGCGGCGCCGAGGTCCTCGTCGAGAACGCCGGCCCCGCTGTCGCCGACGACATCGAGCGGCCCCGGCACCGGCAGGGCGGCAACCGGGAGCCCGCTCGCCATCGCCTCGAGCAGCACCATGCCGAACGTGTCGGTGCGGCTCGGGAACACGAAGACGTCGGCTGAGGCGTAGGTGCGGGCGAGCGCGTCGCCGACCTGCAGGCCGAGGAAGTGCGCGTCGGGGAACGTGCGCTTGAGATGATCGGCGGACGGCCCGTCGCCTGCGAGGACCTTGGATCCCGGCAGGTCGAGCGACAGGAACGCCTCGAGCTGCTTTTCCGGCGCGAGGCGGCCGGCGTAGAGGTAGATCGGGCGCGGCAGGTCCCACGGCGCCCGCTTGGCGGGCGTGAAGCGCTCGGTGTCGACCCCGCGCGACCAGCGCAGCGGCCGCCGGAAGCCGCGGTCGACCAGCTCCTGCGCCAGCGTCGGGGTCGCCACCATGATCCCGTCGCCGGCGTTGTGGAAGCGTCGGAGGTAGGCGTAGGTCAGCGCCGCCGGCACCGGCGACCGCGCCGAGATATATTCGGGAAAACGCGTGTGGTAGCTCGTCGTGAACGGCAGGTCGCGGCGCAGGCAGAAGCGGCGCGCGGCGTGGCCGATCGGGCCCTCGGTCGCGACGTGGATGTGGCTGATCGGGCCGCCCTCGCGCTCGATCCGCGCCAGCCGTGCCGCGAAGCCGCGCACCCCGGTGAGCGCGAGCCGGATCTCGGCGTAGGTCGGCAGCGGCACGGTGGCGAAGCCGGCGGGGCCGAGCGTCACGATCTCGACGCCGATGGCGGCGGCCGCCTCCGTCAGCTGCTCGTAGGAGCGGACGACGCCGTTGACCTGTGGCCGCGCCGCGTCGGTCGCGACGAGGATGCGCATCAGGCCGCGGCCGGCGCCGGCCGCGCGGGAGCGGGCCGCTCGACCTTGGCGGGCACGGGCGTCGCGATGCCGCCGGGCACCTGCCACCGGATGATCTCGAGATCGCCGTCCATGTGCTCGGCGATCGCCGTGCACGACTCGATGAAGTCGCCGCAATTGACGTAGGTGATGCCGTCGATCTGGCGGATCGCGGCGTGGTGGATGTGGCCGCAGACGACGCCCTGGCAGTCGCGCTTCTTCGCCTCCTCGGCGAGCGTCGTCTCGAACTTGCCGATGAACGAGACCGCCTCCTTCACCTTGAGCTTCGCCCAGGCCGAGAACGACCAGTAGGGCTGCCCGAAGGCGCGGCGGATGCGGTTGTAGAAGCCGTTGATGAACAGCGCCGCCTCGTAGGCCCAGTCGCCGAGCAGCGCGAGCCACTTGGCGTTTGAGACGACGATGTCGAACTGGTCGCCGTGGATGATGAGGAAGCGGCGCCCGTCGGCCATCTCGTGGATCGCCGTATCCTCGACATCCACGCCGCCGAAGTTCATCCCGAGGTAGGAGCGGGCGAACTCGTCGTGATTGCCCGGCACCAGGATCATCTTCGCGCCCTTGCGCACCTTGCGGAGCAGCTTCTGCACGACGTCGTTGTGCGATTGCGGCCAGTGCCAGCCGCCCTTCAGCGCCCAGCCGTCGACGATGTCGCCGACGAGATAGATCGTGTCGGCGTCGTGGAAGCGCAGGAAGTCCACGAGGAGCTCGGCCTGGCAGCCGCGCTTGCCGAGATGGACGTCGGAGATGAAGAGGGTGCGGTAGTGCTTGGCGTCCGGATCGTCGTTCACGCTCGACCCTTGGGAGTTAGAGGACGTTTGTCGCTCTAGAGCAGAGTCGTATTGCGGTGCGATGACATGCGCCGGCAGCCGTCGGCGAGGGCTGTGGACGGGAGAGCGGAGCCGGAGCCTAGGCGCAGGATCGGGGCTGCGCCCCGCGGCCGACCGGCCTCAGGGGCATTTGACGAGCCGCCGGCAGATTTGGGTGTTGTCCTGCTTGGTCGCCGTCGCGACGGCCGCCGAGACGCAGACCGTGTCGTTCCTTCGCGCCATGCGGGGCACCAGCGGTGCCGGGCAGGGGGCCGTTTGGTGGCGTGCGTTGTCAGCCGCGGCCTGCGATCGAACGGCGGGCGAAACGCACACGTGGTCGTTCGGATAGGCCTCGCGCCAAACGAAACCCTCCGCGCAGGTGTCGCCGCCGGAGGGGCGCTGTGGATCGGTCGTGAAGTCTGTCTCCTGGAAAGCGCTGCACCGGTCGTGCCCGACGATGTGGTTCACGCAACCCTGGATCTTCAGCACGAGACGCTGGCAGAAGCCCTTCTCGTTGATCGTAGCGCTCTTCTGGTCGCCGCCGTATTCGAAGGCCGCTTCGGAGCCGCCGGGATGGCCCCAGCGGAAATGCCACTTGTTCCACCCGTCGCCGCCCCAGCTCACGTTGACGGTCGTGCCCGACTGGGACGCCGAGATCCATGGGCCTTCGCCCACGGGCACCTGCGCCGTGTCGCTGGCCGAGCAGAAGCCCAAGGTCGAGCCGCCCTGATACGCGGTGATCTGCGCGGAAGCGGTCGTTGCAACAGCACTCGAAATAACGAGACCGGCCAGGACGCGATACACGACAGACACCATGGAGTTATCCTCGGCACGTGGCCGCGAAAGAATAGGCGGATGCCTGCTGCTATACAGATATGCTTAGGTCTAACGCCTTTAGTCGTGCGTTGGCGCGTCTATTCGGCCATGCATCTGAGACGTTGCTTCAGGCTCGAGGGGCAGCTAGCCCCAGAGCGTCGGCGTCGCGGGCATCAGCGTCGAGCCTTCGGAGGCCAGCCCTTCCGGCCGGTCCCGGGCCAGCAGCAGGGGCCCGTCGAGGTCGACGAAGGCGGCGCGCCCGGCGAGCAGCAGGGCAGGGGCCATGGCGAGCGAGGTGCCGACCATGCAGCCGACCATGATCGAAAAGCCCAGCCGCTCGGCCTCGGCGGCCACGGCGAGCGCCTCGGTCAGGCCGCCGGTCTTGTCGAGCTTGATGTTAACGGCGTCGTAGCGGTCGCGCAGGGCGGCGAGGCCGGCGAGCCCGTGGACGCTCTCGTCGGCGCAGATCGGGACGGGATGGGCGATGCGCGCGAGCGCGGCATCGTCGGCGGCGGGCAGCGGCTGCTCGACGAGCGCGACGCCGGCCTCCGCGCAGGCGGCGAGCAGCGGCGCGAGGTCGGCCGGCGCCCAGGCCTCGTTGGCGTCGACGATAAGGGTCGCCTGCGGGGCCGCGGCGCGGACGGCCGCGATGCGCTCGCGGTCCCCGGCGCCGCCGAGCTTGACCTTCAGGAGCGGCCGCGACGACGCCCGGGCGGCGGCCGCAGCCATGGCCTCGGGCGTGTCCACCGAGATCGTGTAGGCCGTCACGACAGGGCCGGGCGCGGCGATGCCGGCGCGGACATGGGCCGGCACGCCCGTCGTCTTTGCCTCGAGGTCCCAGAGCGCGCAGTCCAGCGCGTTGCGGGCGGCGCCGGGGGGCAGCAGCGCCTGGAGCTGCGCGCGGTCGGCGCCGGCCTCGATCTGCGCTCGCACGCCCTCGATGGCCGCGACGACGCTCTCGACGCTTTCGCCGTAGCGCGGATAGGGCACGCATTCGCCGCGCCCTCGGAATGCGCCGGCCTCGGTCGTCGCGACGACGACGCGCGCCTCCGTCTTGGCGCCGCGCGAGATCACGAAGCGTCCCGCGATCGGGAAGCTCTCGATCTCGGCTCGGAGCGTGGCCATATCGTTCAAGTCCTGAGTCGGCGGACGGAATCATCCCCGTAGCGCCTCCCGCGGCGGGGCGGAAGCTGCACCGTCGGCTCTGGGAGGCCCCGAGGTGCTCGTTAACCAACCCAACCGGCTCGCCTCGACTTTGCCCCGGTGCGGTCGTAACCCCGGGCCGTTAACGCACCTTAACCATAGGTGCGCCCGCGCGCCGTGCACCCATAGGCTACATGTCGCTGCCGCCAGCCTTCTCCAGCGAGCTTCTCGACCGCACCGTCCGCTTTACGCTGAGCGGCAGCTGGACCATCGACGCGTCCGCCGCGCTAGAGGGCGGGGCCTCGGCCATGGTCGAGGCCGCCGAACAGGCGCAGGCGGCGGTCTTCGACCTCGGCCACGTCGAGCGGCTCGACACGGCCGGCGCCTGGCTCGTCGACCGCTCGCGCCGCCTGCTCAAGGCCAAGGGGATCGAGACCCGCGTCGAGCGGCTGAAGCCCGAGCACCGCATCCTCCTCGACGAGGTGCAGGTGCGCGATGCCGAAGCGCCGCCGGTCAAGCACGGCATCTCGCTCGTCGGGCTGCTCGCCGACATCGGCGAGGGCGTGGTCCACTTCGGCCACGACGTCTACGACGGCGTCGCCTTCCTCGGCGAGCTGACCACGTCGTTCGGCCGGATCGTCCGCTCGCCGCTAAAATTCCGCCTCACCTCGCTCGTCTTCCACATGGAGGCGATCGCCTTCCGCAGCGTGCCGATCATCGCGCTGATCAACTTCCTCGTCGGCGGCATCGTCGCCCAGCAGGGCATCTTCCAGCTGCGCCGCTTCGGTGCTGTCACGTTTGCCGCCGATCTCATCGGCGTGCTCGTCCTGCGCGAGCTCGGCGTGCTGCTCACCGCGATCATGATGGCCGGCCGCTCCGGCTCGGCGATCACCGCCGAGATCGGCTCGATGCGCATGCGCGAGGAGATCGACGCGCTCCGGGTCATGGGCCTCTCGGCGATGGACGTGCTCGTCGTGCCGCGGCTGCTCGCCCTCATCGTCAGCCTGCCGCTCCTGACCTTCGTTGCCGACATGTCGGCGATCTTCGGCGGCATGGTCACCGGCTGGATGTACGGCGGCATCGCACCGGTCGCCTTCCTGGCGCGGCTCCAGGCCGTCATCTACCCGTCCACCTTCGCGGTCGGCCTCATCAAGGCCCCTTTCATGGCGCTGGTGATCGGCCTGATCGCCGCGGTCGAGGGTCTCAAGGTCGAGGGGTCCGCGGAGTCGCTCGGCCGCCAGGTCACCGCCGCGGTGGTGAAGTCGATCTTCATGGTCATCGTCGTCGATGGCGTCTTCGCGATGTTCTTCGCGAGCATCCGGTTCTAGGGGAGCCCGACCTGACGTCAGAAGCCGCCACAGCCGCCGTCCTGAACTTCGCGCCGGTCGGGTTCGCCGCGCGCGATCCCGCGCTCGCCGACGTCGCGATCGGGGTGCGCGGGCTCACCGTCGGCTTCGGCGAGAAGGTCATCATGCAGGACCTCGACCTCGACGTGTACCGCGGCGAGGTCTTGGGCTTCGTCGGCGGCTCCGGCATGGGCAAGTCGGTGCTGACCCGCACCATCCTCGGCCTGGTGCCGAAGCGGGCCGGCGCGATCTCGGTCTTCGGCGAGGACATCGACGGCCTGACGCCGCCGGAGCGCGTGCGCCTGCAGCAGCGCTTCGGCGTCATGTTCCAGCAGGGCGCGCTGCTCTCCGGCCTCACCGTGAAGCAGAACGTGCAGATCCCGATGCGCGAGCACCTGAAGCTCTCGAAGTCGCTCGCCGACGAGCTGGCGATGCTCAAGATCTCGCTGGTCGGGCTGCCGGCGGATGCCGCCAACAAGTTCCCCTCCGAGCTGTCCGGCGGCATGATCAAGCGCGCCGCGCTTGCACGCGCGCTCGCGCTCGATCCCGAGCTTCTGTTCCTCGACGAGCCGACCTCGGGCCTCGACCCGATCGGCGCCGCCGATTTCGACGATCTCATCGCGACGCTGCAGAAGACGCTCGGCCTCACCGTCTTCATGGTCACGCACGATCTCGATTCGCTCTACGCCATCTGCGACCGCGTCGCCGCGCTCGCCGACAAGCGCGTCATCGCCGCCGGGCCGATCGAGACGCTCGAGCGCTCCGATCACCCATGGCTGCGCGCCTACTTCCACGGCAAGCGCGCGCGGCGGTTCGCGGCGAGCCGCTAGCGCTACGAGCATCCGAGGCCCCACGATGGAAACCCGCGCGAACTACGCCCTCATCGGCGCTTTCACCCTCGCCGTCGTCATCGGCGCGTTCGGCTTCGTGTTCTGGTTCTCGGGCGCCGAGAAGCCGCTCGGCCTCAACCAGTACAAGGTCGTCTTCAACGGCTCGATCTCCGGCCTCGCCGCCGGCAATCCCGTGCTCTTCAACGGCGTGCGCGTCGGCGACGTCTCGAAGATCGACCTGATGCCGGACGATCCCTCCAGGGCCTACGCGATCGTGCGCGTCGACGGGCGCGTGCCGGTGCGCACCGACACCAAGGTGAAGCTCGAGTACACAGGCTTGACCGGCAGCGCCTCCGTGGCGCTCAACGGCGCCAGCTCGAATGCGCCGATCATGAAGACCTCGGACGGCGATCCTGCCGTGCTCTTCGCCGACCGCTCGGACTTCCAGGACCTGATCCAGACGGCGCAGAAGATCGCCGCGCGCGCTTCCGACATCCTCGATCGCGGCGACCGCATCCTGCAGGACAACGAGCCGGCGATCCGCGCCTCGGTCGGCAACGTCCAGAAGTTCTCGGACGCGCTCGCCGCCAACTCGGCCGGGGTGAAGGACTTCATGGCCGCGATGGCCGATGTCGGGCGCACCATCAAGCCGCTCACGGTGAAGCTCGAGACGCTGACCACCGACACCGACAACGTCGTCAAGGCCGTCGACCCGACCCAGGTGCATCAGATGATCGCCGACTTTTCCGGCACCGCCGCCAAGCTGAACACCGCCGCCGGCAAGGTCGACACGACGCTGACGAACCTCAACGGCTTCCTCTCGACGACCGATTCGAAGGGCGTGTTCCAGGAGGTGTCGGACGCGGCG
Organism: Beijerinckiaceae bacterium RH AL1; assembly: GCA_901457705.2. NCBI lineage: Bacteria > Pseudomonadati > Pseudomonadota > Alphaproteobacteria > Hyphomicrobiales > Beijerinckiaceae > Beijerinckiaceae bacterium RH AL1. The sequence continues at coordinate 2,606,182 of LR590083.2, read as the reverse complement.
AAGTCGTTCAAGCGGCTCTCCGACAACACGGATGCCCGCACCCGAGAGCTCTTCGCCAACCTCACCCGCTTCTCGCGCGACGGCCTGAAGGAGTACTCGGGCCTCGCCGCGGACGGGCGCACCGCGGTCGGCGAGATGACCAAGCTGATCCGCTCGGTCGAGGCCAACCCGCAGCAGTTCCTGTTCGGGCGGAAGTAAACACCCCCTCGGCTTGCACGACGCGCTTGAGGGCAGCGTTCATCGCTCTGTCACAGAGATGTTCGCTAAGCACGAGCGTCACCGGAGATGCTCATGGATTTCTTCCGCCGCTTCACGTTCCTCGTCTGCACGCCGGGCTTCCAGTCCGACGACCTCGAAGGGCAGCGCCTCACCGAGATCGTCGGCGCGGTCGAGCGCATGGGGTTCCAGGTCGTCAAGGCGCGGCGCGTCGAGGATGCCGAGATCGCCGTGCAGACCGATGCCGCCATCGGCTGCATGGTCGTCGACTGGGGCAAGAAGGGTCTCGAGGGCAAGGCGGCGGCGCTGATCGACCTGATGCGCCGGCGCGGCCTCGACATGCCGATCGTCGTGCTGGTGCGCCGCAAGCGCTTCGCCGACATCCCCGTCGAGGTGATGGACTACATCGACGGCTACGTCTTCCTCGCCGAGGAGACGCCGGAGTTCATCGCCCGCAACCTCGTCTCGCGCCTCAAGCAATATGCCGAGACGCTGAAGACGCCGTTCTTCGGCGCGCTGGTCGATTACGCGGAGGAGGGCAACCAGCTCTGGACCTGCCCCGGCCACAACGGCGGCATCTTCTACAACCGCAGCCCGATCGGCCGCATCTTCGTCGAGCATCTCGGCGAGGCGGTGTTCCGCGACGACCTCGACAATTCCGTGCTCGAGCTGGGCGATCTCCTGACCCACGAAGGCCCCGCGCTGCGCGCGCAGAAGGAGGCCGCGAAGATCTTCGGGGCGGAGAAGACGTACTTTGTCCTCAACGGCACCTCGACGTCGAACAAGGTGGTGCTCGCCGCGCTGATCGCCGAGGGCGACCTCGTGCTGTTCGACCGCAACAACCACAAGGCGGCGCATCACGGCGCGCTGCTGATCGCCGGCGGTGTGCCGGTCTACCTGCCGACCGACCGCAACGCCTACGGGCTGATCGGCCCGATCTACGCCGACGCGCTGGACGAGGAGGCGATCCGCGAGCAGATCCGCACCAATCCGCTGGTGAGCGACCCCGACGCCTGGCGGCGGCCGCGGCCGTTCCGCGTCGCGGTGATCGAGCAGTGCACCTACGACGGCACGATCTACTCGGCCGAGGCGGTGGTCGCCAAGATCGGCCACCTCTGCGACTACATCCTGTTCGACGAGGCGTGGGCGAGCTTCATGAAGTTCCACCCGCTCTACGCCGGGCGCTTCGCGATGGGGCTCTCGAATCTCGGGCCGGACTCGCCCGGCATCATCGCCACGCAGTCGACGCACAAGCAGCTCGCGAGCTTCTCGCAGGCCTCGCAGATCCACATCAAGGACCGCCACATCAAGGGCCAGGCGCGGCGCGTCGAGCATCGCCGCTTCAACGAGAGCTTCATGCGCTACGCCTCGACGTCGCCGTTCTATCCGCTGTTCGCCTCGCTCGACGTCGGCGCGCAGATGATGAAGGGCCGCTCCGGCGTCGTGCTGTGGGACGACACGGTGCGGCTCGGCATCGAGGTGCGCAAGAAGGTGCGCGCGATGCGCCGCGAGATCGAGGAGCGCGAGAAGGTGCCCGACCGGCGCTGGTTCTTCGAGCCCTTCGTGCCCGACGTGGTGAGCGTCGCCGACCCCGCCACGCCCGGCGCGACGATCGAGGTGCCATGGGAATCGGTCTCGACGGACGAGCTTGCCGCCGACTCGCGCTTCTGGGCGCTCCAGCCCGGCCGCGCCTGGCACGGCTTCGACCACCTCGCCGCCGATTTCGCGATCACCGATCCCGCCAAGCTCACCCTGCTGACGCCGGGCTTCGATCGCGCGACCGGCGCCTACACCGATCTCGGCATCCCCGCGCCGGTCGTCGCCGAGTACCTGCGCGAGAATCAGGTGGTGCCGGAGAAGAACGACCTCAACTCGCTGCTCTTCCTGCTGACGCCCGGCGTCGAATCGTCGAAGGCCGGTACGCTGATGAGCGCGCTCGCCGCCTTCAAGAAGCTGCACGACGACAACGCGCCGCTCGACGAGGTGCTGATCGACTTCGTGCGGCGCCGGCCGGCCCGCTACCGCGGCCTGCGCTTACGCGACCTCTGCGCCGAGATGCACGCCTTCTATCGCGCCGCCGGCACCAGCGCGCTGCAGCAGGCGCAGTTCAAGCCGCAACATATGCCCGAGATCGTGATGAGCCCGCACGAGGCCGATCAGCTCTTGGTGCGCAACAAGGTCGACTACCTGCCGATCTCGCAGGTCGACGATCGCGTCGCCACCACGCTGTTCGTGGTCTACCCGCCGGGAATCGCGACCATCGTGCCCGGCGAGCGCCTCGGGCCGCGCGCCCGCCCGATGCTCGACTACCTCAAGACCTTCGAGCGCGGCGCCAACCTGTTCCCCGGCTTCGAGGCCGAGATCCAGGGCCTGTTCCGCGAGGTCGCGGAGGACGGCGCCGTCGTCTTCCACACCTACGTGGTCAAGGAGGCGGCGGCGCGCGAGATGGCCGAGCGGAGGCGCGCATGACGCAGGGCAGGGAGCCCGACACGATCCTCGTGCGGCCGTCGATCGATGCCGACGTCGCCGACATGCTGTGGATCTACAGGCACCATGCCTGCCACGGCGTCGGCGACACCGGCGGCTACGAGCCGGCGCGCTTCGATGCCGAGGACCTGAAGGCGCGGCGCAAGAACATGCGCAAGCACCGCCTGCCGCATCTCGTCGCGATCATCGACGGGCAGGTGGCGGGCTACGCCTACGTCGTGCCGTTCCGCAAGCGGCCCGCCTATCGCTACACCGTCAAGCATTCGATCTACGTGCACCCCGAGCGCCTCGGCTGCGGGGTCGGCCGCGCGCTGCTGGCGGCGCTGATCGAGGCCTGCGCGGCCGCCGGCTACCGCCAGCTGATCGGCTACATCGACGGCGGCAACGCAGCCTCCTTGAAGCTGCACGAGGCCTTCGACTTCGCCGTCGTCGGGCGCCTGCCGGCCGTCGCCTACCGGTTCGACCATTGGTCCGAGACCGTGATGGTGCAGCGCGCGCTCGGACCCGGCGGCGACGCCCCGCCGAGCCCCTGGGGTCCGGACGGCCCGATCACGGACTGACGCGCTATCCTGGCCCGAAAACTGCGCCGTCGGCCGCTCGGCCGGCGCGCGACCCCGCGTCCGGCATTCTTCTTGCGAGCAAAATTTCTTGCCTACCAAGAAAGCAGCCGCGCCCAGGCTGCTGGCAGCCAAAACGCGGGGGTCGCTCGTGGTTGAACTCAGAAAAGACAGTCTCTCCTTCATCGAGACGATCGGCCAGTCGATCGCCAACGTCTCTCCGACGCTCACGCCGGCGCTGGCCGTCGCCGTCGTCGGCGGCATGGCCGGCACCGCCTCGTGGCTCGTCTACGTCGCCGCCACGATCGCGCTCCTGATCGTCGGCTTCAACGTCGGCAAGCTCGCCAAGCGCATTCCCTGCGCAGGCTCGTTCTTCATCTACGTCTCGCGCTCGCTCGGGCCGTCCTGGGGCCTGCTCTCCGGATGGGCGATGCTTGCCGCCTATCTGACCACCGCGATGGCGCTCACCGTCGCCACCTCGATCTTCGTGAAAACGCTGTTCTCCGCCCTGAACACCGGCTTCGTGCCCAACTCGATCGTGCTCTATGCGCTGGTCTCGGTCCTCGCCTTCGTCTGCGCGGCGCGCGACATCCGCTTCTCGTCGCGGATCGGGCTCACCCTCGAGGCGATCTCGGTCGTCATCATCCTCGGCGTATGCATCGTCGCCATCGGCCATTCCGGCTTCCATGTCGACGCCAAGCAGGTGAACCTCGCCGGCATCGACTACGGCAAGGCGGCGCAGGCGATCGTTTTCGCGATCTTCTCCTACGTCGGCTTCGAGAGCGCGGCGACGCTCGGCAAGGAGGCGCGCGATCCCGACCGCGTCATCCCGCGCGCCATCCAGTGGACCGCGCTGCTCGCTGGCGTGTTCTTCGTCTTCACGACCTACGTCATCACGCAGGGCTTTGCGGATGATGCGACGAAGCTCGGCGCCAGCGGCGCGCCGCTCGCCGACATCCTCGCCGGCCAGAGCTCGCTTCTGATCGCGCTCGTCTACATCGGCGCCGCGGTCTCGAGCTTCGCCTGCGCGCTGGCCTCGCTCAACGCCTTTGGCCGCATGATGTACTCGCTCGGCCGCTACAACTTCCTGCACGCCTCGTTCGGGCGCGTGCACTCGAAGCACCAGACGCCCTTCGTCGCCCTGGCGATCGGCGCCGTGCTCAACTTCGTGCTCTGCGTCGCCTTCATGCGCTTCGGCGCCGAGACCGACGCCTTCGGCTGGTACGGCACGCTCGCGTCCTACGGCTTCATCATCGTCTACTTCATGTGCTCGGTCGCCGCGCCGCTGCTCCTGAAGAAGCGGGGCGAGCTGACGGCGGGCACCGTCGTGATGGGCGCGCTCGGCGCCGTGCTGATGGCCCTGTCGCTGCTCGGCAGCCTCTATCCGCTGCCGGCGTGGCCTGCGAACCTGCTGCCGCCGATCTTCGTCGCCTACATGCTCGTCGGCGCGCTCTGGTTCTTCTGGCTGCGCAACGTCAAGCCGATGAGCCTCTTGCAGATCGAGCACGATCTCGAGATCGCCGAGATCCCGGCCGGCGCCAAGGTCCTCTGAGGCCCGCTCACGTCGCGGCCGCGGCCTGCCGGCGCTCGACGCGCCGCAGCGCCGCGGCCGACTTGAAGCCGGTGGCGAGCGCGATCTCGTCCGGCTTCATCGTCGTCTCGCGGCGCAGGCGGTTCGCCTGAGCGAGCCGCTGGCGCAGGTAATAGTCGTGCAGCGTGACGCCGAGCGCGTCGCGAAACAGCCGCTCGAGATGCCGGCTCGACACGTTGGCGAGGCGCGCCAGCTCGCTCCGCGCGAGCGGCGTTTCGAGATTGTCGTCGATGGCAGCAAGGACGCGGGCGAGCCGCTCGTCGCGGATGTTGAAGCGGCGCGCGAAGGTCATGCGCTGCGGCGAGTGACCCTCGCGGATCTGGTTGTGCAGGAACCAGTCGCCGACCTCGAGCGCCAGCGCCTCGCCGAAGTCGTTCGAGATGAGCTGCAACGACATGTCGAGCGCGGCGATGCCGCCCGAGCAGGTGATGCGGTCGCCGTCGATCTCGAACAGCGAGCGCTCGACGCGGGCGCGCGGAAACGTTTCCTGGAAGGCGGGGATATGCTCCCAGTGCAGCGTACAGGTGCGGTCGTCGAGCAGCCCCGTGCGCGCCAGCACGAATGGGCCGCCCGAGATGCCGCCGAGCGCGACGCCGCGACGGGCAAGGCGGCGCAGCCAGGTGAAGACGCGGCGATCCTCGAACGTGCTAGGATTGCCGCCGGCGCAGATGAAGACGCGTCGCGCGTCGAGCGTGTCGTCGCCGATGCGCCCGTCGGGGAGGAACGCCACGCCGCTCGACGCGTGGACTGGCGCATCGTCCGGCGAGACGTGCCACCAGCGATAGATCGACCGCCCGGCGAGCAGGTTCGCGGCACGCAGCGGCTCGACGGCGCCGGCGTACGACATCAGCGGGAAGCCCGGCAGCAGCAGGAACCCGACGCCGAGCGCCGCCGTGTCGTCCGCTTCGCTCTTCGGCAGCGCCTGTCGCATTTCGTCATGGATACGTCGTGATTTGTCATGGGGCAAGCCGCGCCGTGGCGTACGATCCACTCGTCAAATCGAGGCGGAGAGCCATGAACTACTCGATCTTCTCCGTGCTGTACCAGGCGATGCGCGGCCAGAAGGACTGGCGCCCGCAATGGTGCGACGCCGCACCGAAGGACGCCTACGACGTCATCATCGTCGGCGGCGGCGGCCACGGCCTTGCGACGGCCTACTACCTCGCCGAGCAGCACGGCATCCGCAACGTCGCGGTGCTCGAGCGCTCGCACATCGGCTCCGGCAACATCGGCCGCAACACGACGATCATCCGCTCGAACTACATGCTGCCCGGCAACACGCCGTTCTACGAAAAGTCCATGCAGCTCTGGGAGGGCCTGGAGCAGGACATCAACTACAACGCCATGGTCAGCCAGCGCGGCGTGCTCAACCTCTACCATTCCGACGCGCAGCGCGATGCCTATGCAAGGCGCGGCAACGCGATGCGCATCGCCGGCGTCGACGCCGAGCTGCTCGATCGCGAGCAGGTGCGCGCCATGGTGCCGTTCTTCGACTACGACAACGCGCGCTTTCCCATCATGGGCGGCCTGCTGCAGCGGCGTGGCGGCACGGTGCGGCACGACGCGGTCGCGTGGGGCTACGCCCGCGCGGCGAGCGACCGCGGCGTCGACATCATCCAGAACTGCGCCGTCACCGGCTTCCGCCGGGAGAACGGCCGCGTCGTCGGGGTCGAGACGACGCGCGGCTACATCGGGGCGAAGAAGGTCGGCCTCGCCGTCGCCGGCGCCAGCTCGCAGGTGGCCGCGATGGCCGGCCTTCGCCTGCCGATCGAGAGCCACGTCCTGCAGGCCTTCGTCAGCGAAGGGCTGAAGCCGCTCATCGACACCGTCGTCACGTTCGGGGCCGGGCACTTCTACGTCAGCCAGTCCGACAAGGGCGGCCTCGTCTTCGGCGGCGATATCGACGGCTACAATTCCTACGCCCAGCGCGGCAATCTCGCGACGATCGAGGACGTGATGGAAGGCGGCATGGCGATGTGGCCGGGCATCGGCCGCCTGCGCCTGCTGCGCCACTGGGGCGGCGTCATGGACATGTCGATGGACGGCTCGCCGATCATCGACAAGACGCCGATCGAGGGCCTCTACCTCAACGCCGGCTGGTGCTACGGCGGCTTCAAGGCGACGCCGGCCTCGGGCTTCTGCTTTGCCCACAACATTGCCCGCGACGAGCCGCACCCGCTCAACGCCTCCTTCCGGCTCGATCGCTTCGCCACCGGCGCGATCATCGACGAGAAGGGCATGGGCGCCCAGCCGAACCTGCACTGAGGAGACGATCATGCGCATCGATTGCCCGTGCTGCGGGCTCCGCGACAACGGCGAGTTCACCTACCTCGGGGATGCGACGCTGAAGCGCCCGCGCGGCATGGACGTGCCGCTCGAGACGATGACCGACTATGTCTACCTGCGCGACAACGTCGCCGGGCTGCACAAGGAGCTCTGGTACCACGGCATGGGCTGTCGCGCCTGGCTGGTCGTCGAGCGCGACACCAGGACCCATCGCATCGACAAGGTGTCGCTCGCCCGCGAGGTCGCGCTGGCGGAAAGGGCTTCGGCATGAGCACCATGACCCTCGATCGCGCGGGATCGCACCTCGCGCCGTCGCGCGACGCGACGACCCAGCCGAACCGCACGAAGACTTCCGGGCTGATCGACCGGCGCAAGCCGCTGGTCTTCAGCTTCGACGGCAGGCCGCTGCATGGCGTCGCCGGCGACACGCTGGCGTCCGCGCTGCTCGCCAACGGCGTGCGGCTCGTCGGCCGCTCGTTCAAGTACCATCGTCCGCGCGGCATCCTCAGCGCCGGCTCGGAAGAGCCGAACGCGCTCGTCGAGCTGCGCACCGGCGCGCACCGCGAGCCCAACACGCGGGCGACGATGGTCGAGCTCTACGACGGCCTCGCCGCGACGAGCCAGAACCGCTGGCCGTCGCTCAAGCACGACCTGCTCTCGGTCAACGCGGCGCTGGCGCCGGTCTTCGCCGCGGGCTTCTACTACAAGACCTTCATGTGGCCGGCGGCCTTCTGGGAGAAGCTGTACGAGCCGATGATCCGTCGTGCCGCGGGCCTCGGCCGCGCTGCGGAAGCTCCGGACCCCGACCACTACGAGAAGGCGCACGCCCATTGCGACGTGCTCGTCGTCGGCGGCGGCCCGTCGGGCCTTGCGGCGGCGCTGATGGCCGGCCGCTCCGGCGCGCGGGTGCTGCTGGTGGACGAGTCGGATCGCCTCGGCGGTCGCCTGCTCGCCGAGCGCCGCGAGATCAACGGCGCCTCCGGCCTCGACTGGGTCGGCGCGACGATCGCCGAGCTGGAGGCCTTGCCGAACGTCCAGATCCTCACCCGCACCACGCTGTTCGGCGTCTACGATCACGGCCAGTTCGGCGCGATCGAGCGGGTCACCGACCATCTGGCGAGCGCGCCCTCCTACCTGCCGCGGCAGCGCAGCTGGCGCATCCTCGCCAAGCGGGCCATCGTCGCCGCGGGCGCGATCGAGCGGCCGCATGTCTTCGGCGGCAACGACCGCCCCGGCGTGATGCTGGCCGGCGCCGTGCGCGCCTACGTCAACCGCTACGGCGTGCTGCCGGGCCTCGAGACCGTGGTCTTCACGTCGAGCGACGACGGCTGGCGCACCGCCGCCGACATAGAGGCCGTCGGCGGCCATGTCGCCGCGATCGTCGACACGCGCGCCAGCGTCGACGACGGGCTGCTCGCGCTCGCGAAGCGCGGCGACGCCCGCCTCTTCCTCGGCGCGCAGGTCATCGCCACGAAGGGCCGGCCCGAGCTCACTTCCGTCACGGTCCGCGGCGACGACGGCGCGACGCAGACGATTGCCTGCGATTGCCTGGCGATGGCGAATGGGTGGAACCCCATCGTTCACCTCGACTCGCATCTCGGCCGCAAGCCGGTGTGGAACGAGGCCATCAGCGCCTTCGTACCCGACGGGCAGAACGGCCTGCTGGTGCCCGTCGGCACGGCCGCCGGCCGCTTCCTGCTGTCGGACGCGCTCGACGACGGCATCCGCGCCGGCGCCGAAGTGGCGGAGGCCTGCGGCTTCCAGACCAAGGCGTCGGAGCGTTTCGCCGTCGATCCGGAGACGGCGGCGCATACACCGCTGTGGCGCGTGCCGGGCTGCAAGGACAAATCCTTCGTCGACTTCCAGAACGACGTCGGCGCCTCCGACGTCGAGCTGGCGCATCGCGAGGGCTTCCGTGCCGTCGAGCACCTGAAGCGCTACACGACGCTCGGCATGGCGACGGACCAGGGCAAGACCTCGAACATGTCCGGCCTCGGCATCATGGCCGAGCTGACGACGCAGTCGATCCCGCAGGTCGGCACCACCGTCTTCCGACCGCCGTTCTCGCCGGTGGCGATCGGCGCGCTCGCCGGCCACCACCGCGGCAAGAGCTTCCGCGCTGCGCGGTTGACGCCCTCGCACCGCTGGGGCGAGGAGAACGGCGCGGTGTTCGTCACCTCGGGCGCCTGGATGCGCGCGGCCTATTTTCCGCGCGAGGGCGAGACCGATTGGCTGCAAACGGTGATCCGCGAGGTGTCCACCGTCCGCAGCCGCGTCGGCATCTGTGACGTCTCGACGTTCGGCAAGATCGACTTCCAGGGCAGGGATGCGCTGAAGCTCATCGAGATGGTCTACGGCAACCCGTTCGGCTCGCTGCCCGTCGGCAAGGCACGCTATGCGCTGATGCTGCGCGAGGACGGCTTCGTGCTTGACGACGGCACGATCACGCGGCTCGGCGAAAATCACTATGTCGCGACGGCGTCCACCGCCAACGCGGCGCGCGCGATGCAGCACCTCGAATACGTGCACCAGTGGCTCTGCCCCGAGCTTGAGGTCCAGATGACCTCGGTGAGCGAGCAGTGGGCGCAGTTCGCCGTCGCCGGCCCGCACGCCCGCGACACGCTGCGTCACATCGTCGACGCGCCGTTCAACATCGAGAACGAGGCGTTCCCGTTCCTGGCGGCGGCGGAGATCACCGTGGCAGGCGGCATCAAGGCGCGGCTCTTCCGCATCTCCTTCTCGGGCGAGCTGGCCTACGAGATCGCCGTGCCGGCGCGCTACGGCGACGCGGCGTGGCGGGCGATCCTGCATGCCGGCGAGCCCTACGGCATCACGCCTTACGGCACCGAGGCGCTCAGCGTCATGCGCATCGAGAAGGGCCATGCCGCAACTGCCGAGCTGAACGGCATGACCACGGCGCGCGACCTCGGCCTCGACAAGATGCTGGCCAAGAAGAAGGACTTCATCGGCCGCCTCATGCGCCACCGCCCGGCGCTTGAGGCGCCAGACCGGCCGGTCTTCGTCGGCGTGAAGCCGGTGACGGCGGGCGAGCGCATTCGCGCCGGCAGCCATTTTGTCAGCCCGCATGTCAGCCCGACCATCGCGACGGACGAGGGCTACCTGTCCTCGGTCGCCTACTCGCCGACGCTCGGCACCTGGATCGGGCTCGGCTTCCTGAAGAACGGGACGTCGCGGATCGGCGAGCGTGTGCGAGCCTACGATCCGGTGCGCAAGGGCGACGTGCTCTGCGAGGTGTGCCCGCCGTGCTTCGTCGATCCGAAGGAGGAGAAGCTGCGTGTCTGACGTGTCTATGGCGTGGCGCCCGGTCAGCGCCTGGGAGGGGCTTTGGACGGGGACCGGGCGGCAGGGCCGAGCCGACGGCGCGGCCGGCGTCACGGTCACGATGATCGATCACGTCGACATGGCGACGCTGATCGCCGTCGGCCGCGACACGACGCGCATGGCGGCGGTCGTCGGCGAGCTGTGGGGCCTCGAGCTTCCCGCAGCCGGCCGGACCAGCACGAATGCGGCCGGGACGCTTGTGTGGTCCGGGCCGGGGCAGTGGCTCGCCATCCCCAAGGCCTACGACTTCGCAGCGCTCGTCGCGGCGTTCGAGGGCGTCGCGGCGGCTTCGGAGCAGGGCGACGGCCGCGCGCTGGTCGAAATCGCCGGCCGTGCGGCGCGCGACGTGCTGGCCAAGGGTATCGCGATCGACCTGCATCCGTCGGTCTTCACGCCGGGCTGCACGGCCGTGACGGCGCTCTCGCATCTCAGCGTGCAGCTCTGGCAGACCGACGATGCGCCGACCTACGTGCTGTCGGCGCCGGGCACGGTGGCCGGCCACGTGTGGGAATGGCTTGTCGACTCCGCCGCCGAGTTCGGCTGCGAGATCAGGCTGCGCCGCTCGCTGTAAGCGGGCGGGGGCGCTTAGAGAGGCGCTCGCGCAGCACCGCCGAGCGGTAGGCGTCGGGGATGCTCAAGGCCCAGACGAAAAGGCCGGCGGCGGTGCGGCCGACGAGGCTGCGGTCGTGCGGCGCGAGCTTCCAGGTCAGCGCCGCGAAGAACAGGGTGAAGGCCGCAAAGCCCACGGCCCGGCTCCAACGCCCCAGCGCCGCATGGCCGAGGCCCGGCGCGAGGCAGGCGAGGAGCAGCACGAGCTTCGGATGCATGGGTGGCTCTCCAACGAGTTCAGGCTGCGACGGCCTGAGGCGCGGCCAGCGCCGCTTCAATCGCCGCGAGGCGAGCCACGAGACCCTCCACCAGCGCCGGGTCGGTCTGCGCCGAGAAGCGGCACTGGCGGAGCAGGAGGTGGCTCGCCCGCTCGCCTTCGGCGAGTCGGTAGACGAGGCGGCAGCCCTTCCGCCCCAGCGAAATCTCTTTCGCCAGCGGATCGTCGAACAGAGCGACGAGGGGCGCGCGCAGACGCTCGAGGTCGACCGGCGCGGGGCCGGTGCGGACCATCGTGTCGCGCGACAGCCAGGACGGCACGTCGACCTGGCGCGGATAGTCGAAGGCCTGCGAGACGTAGTCGTCGCCGCGCGGGCGCGCCGTCACCACGAGGCTCGGGAGCGGGCAGGGCGACGGCAGCGCGATGGTCAGCCAGAGCTGCGGCAGGCGGCGCAGCGCCAGCGTGTCGGGGATGATGCCGAGCCGGCACTCGTGGCCACCAAGCCGTCCAGCGAGTCGCGGATAGCCGTCCGGCGCGAATGAAAGCCTCGGGTCGGCGAACGACCCGAGGCATGGCGCGAAGATCGTCCGCTTCTCGGCCGCCTGCCGCCGCGCGTGGCGCACGCCGCGGAGGGTGAACGCCGTGCCGGCCGCGGCGAGAAGCAGCGGGGCGAGCATCAGTAGCCCGCCGGTCGCGGCCAGTTCATCGTGAACTGCTCGCCGCGCCGCACGTACTTGTAGCGGTGGAACGAGAACCACGCCGAGGCGAGGATGTAGAACACCATCATCGCGAGCAGCTGCGTGCCGTAGCCGAGGAAGATCGCGAAGTAGGTGATGCTGCAGAGCAGAAACAGCACGATCGCCGGCAGCGGGTGGAAGGGGTGGATGTAGCCCCGCTTGATCGCGCCGAGCGGCCACTTGCGGCGGAACACGATCATGTTGATCGACATGAAGGTGTAGCCGAGCAGGCCCGACAGGATCGAGAACGTCACCGTCTGGTCGAGCGGGGCGCCGAGCGCGAAGATCAGCGCGATCGGCACGAGGAAGATGATGGAGCGGAAGGGCGTCCGGTAGACGGGATGCACGGCGCCGAACCACTGCGGCATGTAGCGGTCGCGCCCCATCGAGAACCAGGCGCGCGAGGCGTCGTTGATGCAGCCGTTGGCCGACGCCAGCGTCGCGAACATGGTGCCGATGAAGAGGAACACCATCAGCGCGTTGGAGCCGGAGAGGCGCCCCGCGTCGAACAGCGGCGTCGAGGCCTGGCCGAGGTACTCCCACGGCATCAGGCCGACGCAGACATACCAGGTCATGGCGGCGGCGATCAGCAGCGTGATCATGCCGGCCATCGTGCCGAGCGGCAGCGAGCGGGCCGGCGAGCGCACCTCCTCGGCGGCCTGCGTCGTGCCCTCGATGCCGAGGTAGAACCACAGGCCGAAGTGCAGCGCCGCGATGACGCCGAACCAGCCGTAGGGCAGGCCGTTGAGGAGCTGGTCGAGCTTCAGCGTGTTGTCGTTCCACGGCGTCACGCCGACGAAGAGGACGAGGATCGCGACGAAGGCGATCGCGGTGATGACGAGGTTGAAGGTCAGCGTCGCGTAGACGCCGCGATAGTTGAGCCAGGCGAGCGCCAGGATCGACACGACGACGAAGGGTTTCGGATCGACGTCGCTGACGTTGTAGAGCCCGCCGACCTGCTGGATCAGCGCGCCGACGGTGATCGCGTTGCTCGCCTCGAGCATGGTGTAGGCCATGACGAGGAACAGGCCGACGTTGAAGGCCATGAGCGGGCCGATGATGTGCTTGGCCTGCGCGTACTGGCCGCCGGCCGCGGCGACGGTCGACGTCACCTCGGAGTCGATCATCGCAACGCAGGTGTAGAGCACGCCGGCGACCCAGCAGGCGATGAGCGCGGCGAGCGCGCCGCCCTTGCCGACGGCGAAGTTCCAGCCCATGAACTCGCCGACGAGCACGATGCCGACGCCGAGCGCCCAGACATGCGCGGGGCCGAGCACGCGCTTCAGCGAGATCTTCGTCGCGCTGGCGACGGCGTCGACCGCCGCTTCGTTGATCGTCGACGTCGTCATGGCGTGCCCCCCAGCGCTGCCGGCTCTTCGATCACCATCTCGTCCTCGATCTCGCCTTCGCGCGAGGACATCAGCACGTCCTCGCCGTAGCGCGTGTTGGTGCGGTAGAGGTCGTAGAGCAGCCACAGGCCGAGCACGACGGAGGCCAGCCAGGAGGCGAGCTCGAGGGATCTGAACACACTAGACATGGCGACCCCTCACGAGCCCGAGTCGAAGCGCTCGCCGATCACGTCGCGGTATTCCTTGTCCGAGACGATGATGACGAAGACGAAGTAGGCGATGATGACCGCCGCGGTGATCGCGAACATCGACCAGCTGAACGTGTAGTCGAAGCGCGAGGCGATCATGTCGTGGGCGGTATCGGGCGTCAGCCCGAGCTTCGCCCACTGCTGCTGCGCGACGGCGTTCTGGCCCATCGCGGCCCAGTCCTTGCCGGGGAAGGTGAGGCTGACGTGCTTGTCGGCGGCGAGCTTGAAGTAGACGGGCGCGAACAGGCTCGCGACCACGAGGATCAGGATGAGCATCGAATCGGCGATCTGCCCCGCGATGCTCTGCTGCGGCGGCTCGTATCTCGGCTTGCGGGAGGACGTCACAGCTTGCCCTCCTTCTTCGCGAGACGCATCGCGTCGAGGTAGAAGAGGTCGAGCCCGTAGAGGTGATACTTGTCGCGGGTGTAGTGGCGGACGAGCGCGACGATCGAGGCCGTGTTGAGGATCAGGAGGCCGCCGGCGCCGCCGGCGAGCGCGATGCGGATCCCCTGATCCTGGCAGACGCGGCAGACCTCGAGGAAGACGAAGGCGATCGTGCACCATAAGGTGACGAGAGCGATGAGCGCCCAGAAGCAGTCGCTGGCGTACATCCGCCCAATCCGGGGATCGTCCGGCTTGGTCATTCCACGTCCTCCCGTTGTTTGTAGTCTTTTCTTTTCAGGAAATTCATTTCACTCAGGCAGTCAATCTGCCGAAAGTGGGGCTCGCCATTCGGGGCCCTGATCTTCTCGAACGGAAGCCGCTCGCAACGGCTTCGAGCGCGTGGCTCTATGGCTTTAAGAGGGTTGGGCTCCGCTCGCACGTGGTGCCGGAGACTTTCCTATGACGAAAAACATATTATTCAGAGTTGACGACATCGGCGCCGGTATCTACCTTGCTTGCGAAGAGATCGGAGGGAACTGAACATGTGCGGCATCGTCGGCTTGTTCCTCAAAACCAGGAGGTACGAAGATCGGCTCGGCGAGCTCACCGCCGCCATGCTCGCCACCATGTCGGAGCGTGGGCCCGACAGCGCCGGCTTCGCCGTCTACGGCGCCGAGGCGGAGGGCGTGAAGCTCACGCTCCGCGGCCCCAGCGCCGCCGACGTCGCCAAGGCCGTGGCAGGTCTCGAGGAGACCTATCACCGCAAGCTCAACGCGACGGCGCGCGATACGCACAGCGTCATCCTCGTCCCGCAGGAGCGCGAGGCCGAGGTCCGCGCCTGGCTCCAGGCCAACCATCCCGACATCGACATCGTGAGCGCCGGCCGGCGGATCGAGATGTACAAGGAGGTCGGGCTGCCGAAGGATGTCGCCGAGCGCTTCGGCCTCGCGGCGATGAAGGGCACCCATGCGATCGGCCATACCCGCATGGCGACGGAGAGCCGCGTGACCACGAACGGCGCGCATCCCTTCACGACGGGCGCCGACCAGTGCCTCGTCCACAATGGTTCGCTCTCGAACCATAACGGCCTGCGCCGCGAGCTGCAGCGCGACGGCCTGCAGTTCAAGACGGAGAACGACACCGAGGTCGCGGCCGGCTATCTCAGCTGGCGCATGGCCAAGGGCGACAGCCTGAAGGGCGCGCTCGAGCAGAGCCTCGACGATCTCGACGGCTTCTTCACCTTCGTCGTCGGCACCGAGAACGGCTTCGCCGTCGTCCGCGACCCGATCGCCTGCAAGCCGGCCGTCATGGCCGAGACCGAGGACTACGTCGCGTTCGGCTCCGAGTACCGCGCGCTCGTGCCGCTGCCGGGCATCGAGGACGCACATGTCTTCGAGCCGGAGCCGGCCCGCGTCTATTCCTGGGAGCGCCATTGATGCCGAGCGTCGACCTTCACCAGACCTCGGTCCGCGAGCTGAACCAGGCGCTGCACGGCCTGCGGCCCGACACCAACGAGACACACTGGCTCGTCGCGCGTCCCGAGGGGCGCCACGCGATCGCCGCAGGGCTCGACATGCCGATCAGCGTCGAGATCGACGGCAACGTCGGCTACTATTGTGCCGGCATGAACAAGCAGGCGCATGTCACGATCCGCGGCAACGCCGGCGTCGGCGTCGCGGAGAACATGATCTCCGGCACGGTGCACGTGCAGGGCGACGTGAGCCAGTCGGCCGGCGCCACCGCGCACGGCGGCCTGCTCATCGTCGACGGCAATGCCGGGGCGCGCTGCGGCATCTCGATGAAGGGCATCGACATCATCGTGAAGGGCTCGATCGGCCACATGTCGGCCTTCATGGCGCAGGCGGGCACGCTCACCGTGCTCGGCGACGCCGGCGAGGCGCTGGGCGATTCGCTCTACGAGGCGAAGCTCTTCGTGCGCGGCTCGGTGAAGAGCCTCGGCGCCGACTGCGTCGAGAAGGAGATGCGCGACGAGCATCGCGAGCTCCTGCACGAAAAGCTCAAGGCCGCCGGCCTCAACGGCGAGATCGATATATCCGAGTTCCGCCGCTACGGCTCGGCGCGCAAACTCTATCATTTCCACGTCGACAACGCCGGGGCCTACTGATGAACGAGCACTCGCGCGTCGTGCGCACGCTGCCGCGTTACTCTTCGACCTTCGACCAGGCGACGATGTCGGAGATCCGCCGCGCGGCGGCGACCGGCATCTACGACATCCGCGGCGCCGGCGCGAAGCGCAAGCTGCCGCATTTCGACGACCTGCTGTTCCTCGGCGCCTCGATCTCGCGCTACCCCCTCGAGGGCTATCGCGAGAAGTGCGGCACCAACGTCGTGCTCGGCACCCGCCATGCCAAGACGCCGATCGAGCTGAAGACGCCGGTGACGATCGCCGGCATGAGCTTCGGCGCGCTCTCCGGCAACGCCAAGGAGGCGCTGGGCCGCGGCGCGACCATTGCCGGCACGTCGACGACGACGGGCGACGGCGGCATGACGCAGGAGGAGCGCGGCCACTCGAAGACGCTCGTCTACCAGTACCTGCCGTCGCGCTACGGCATGAACCCCGACGACCTGCGCAAGGCCGACGCGATCGAGATCGTCGTCGGCCAGGGCGCCAAGCCCGGCGGCGGCGGCATGCTGCTCGGCCAGAAGATCACCGAGCGCGTCGCCGGCATGCGCTGCCTGCCGCCCGGCATCGACCAGCGCTCGGCCTGCCGCCATCCCGACTGGACCGGCCCGGACGACCTCGAGATCAAGATCGAGGAGCTGCGCGAGATCACCGACTGGGAGAAGCCGATCTACGTGAAGGTCGGCGCGAGCCGCCCCTACTACGACACCGCGCTGGCGGTGAAGTCCGGCGCCGACGTCGTCGTCATCGACGGCATGCAGGGCGGCACGGCGGCGACGCAGGACGTGTTCATCGAGAACGTCGGCATCCCGACGCTTGCCGCCATCAGGCCCGCGGTGAAGGCGCTTCAGGACCTCGGGCTGCACCGCAAGGTGCAGCTGATCATCTCCGGCGGCATCCGCTCCGGCGCCGACGTCGCCAAGGCGCTGGCGCTCGGCGCCGACGCGGTGGCGATCGGCACGGCCGCGCTGATCGCGCTCGGCGACAACGACCCCTCGCTCGAGGCCGAGTACGAGAAGCTCGGCACGACCGCCGGCGCCTACGACGACTGGCACGAGGGACGCGATCCCGCCGGCATCACCACGCAGGACCCCGAGCTCGCGGCGCGGCTCGACCCTGTGCTGGGCGGTCGTCGGCTCGCAAACTACCTCGCCGTGATGACGCTCGAGGCGCAGACCATCGCCCGCGCCTGCGGCAAGTCGCACCTCCACAATCTCGAGCCGGAGGATCTCGTGGCGCTCACGATCGAGGCGGCGGCCATGGCCGGCGTGCCGATTGCAGGCACGAGCTGGATCCCCGGGCAGGCAGGGTTCTGACCACAATCAACAGGCCCGCATTAAAAGCGGCCGCTCGAAGCGCGTGAGGGAAGAATGACGGATCTCGAGGCGGCCGCCAAGGAGCGCGGCATCAAGTACTTTCTGATCTCCTACACCGACCTGTTCGGTGTGCAGCGCGCCAAGCTCGTGCCGGCGAGCGCGATCAAGGCGATGGTCGAGGACGGGGCGGGGTTCGCCGGCTTCGCGACCTGGCTCGACATGACGCCGGCCGATCCCGACCTCTTCGCGCGGCCCGATCCCAAAAGCCTGATCCAGCTGCCGTGGAAGCCGGAGGTCGGCTGGCTCGCCGCCGACCTTTGGATGAACGGTAAGGAGGTCGAGCAGGCGCCGCGCAACATCCTGCGCCGCCTCATCGCGGATGCCGCCAGGGACGGCCTCCAGATGAAGAGCGGCGTCGAGTGCGAGTTCTTCCTGATCAGCCCGTGCGGCACGAAGCCCGCGGACGAGGCGGACCAGCAGGCCAAGCCCTGCTACGACCAGTCGGCGCTGATGCGCCGCTACGAGGTCATCACCGAGATCTGCGATTCGATGCTGGCGCTTGGTTGGAAGCCCTACCAGAACGACCACGAGGACGCGAACGGCCAGTTCGAGATGAACTGGAACTACGACGACGCGCTCATCACCGCCGACCGCCACGCCTTCTTCAAGTACATGACCCGCTCGATCGCCGAGAAGCACGGCTTCCGCGCGACCTTCATGCCGAAGCCCTTCGCGAACCTCACCGGCTCCGGCTGCCACGCCCACGTCTCGCTGTGGCAGGACGGCAAGAACGTCTTCGCCGACAAGGGCGATGAGCTCGGCATGTCGCAGGCCGGCTACAGCTTCATCGGCGGCCTGATCCACTCCGCCGAGGCGTTGGCTGCCATCACCAACCCGACGGTGAACTCCTACAAGCGGATCAATGCGCCACGCACGCTCTCCGGCGCGACCTGGTCGCCGAGCTCGGTGACCTACACCGGCAACAACCGCACCCACATGATCCGCATCCCGGATGGCGGCCGCCTTGAGTTTCGCCTCGCCGACGGCGCCGCCAACCCGTACCTCCTGCAGGCCGCGATCCTCGCCGCCGGCCTCGACGGCATCCGCAACAAGCGCGACCCGGGCAAGCGCCTCGACATCAACATGTACACCGACGGCCATCTCGCCGGCGACGTGAAGAAGCTGCCGCTCAACATGCTCGACGCCATCCGCGCCCTCGGCAAGTCCGAGGTGCTGGCGAGCGCCTTCGGCAGCTTCGTCCCGGCCTACCTGAAGCTGAAGACCGACGAGTGGAACGACTACTCGAAGCACCTGACCGAGTGGGAGCGCGCCAACACGCTCGACTGCTGAACGCCGCCCGAGATCGCGCTGCGGCCAAGGCAGCGCACGAGGCTGGACAAGGGCGAAACGGCTCCCTTATAAGGACGCCTCGCCGCACTCCGGCGACCGGCGCCCAGGTAGCTCAGTTGGTAGAGCATGCGACTGAAAATCGCAGTGTCGGTGGTTCAATTCCTCCCCTGGGCACCATTCGTTCTAGAAGTCTAAGTTTATCAGAATCTACCCGGCACATCGTTGCGCGGGAAGCATAGCATGCCCTTGCCTTAATGTAAGGAAGGTTCGAGCCTTTTATTAGAGAAATACTGTGGACTAAGACCTCGATTGGGGCCGTTTGTGTATTTTCTCAATGCCGCGCCCGTCTTGCTTAAAAGATACAGCTAGACTCTTACTCCGTCGCGGACGCATTCTTGCACGTTGCGGCGATATTCTAGTTTGGCCGCCGAAAGTTGTCCCGTGGCTATTTACCCGCAAGAAAGACGAAGGGGCAGGGTCCCTCGCAAATTCGCAAATTAAGCACAGGCACCCGAACTGCTCGTGCGCCGCCAACAGTCGGCGTTAAAAGACACGAACGCCGATCTCCGTCTCCTGCATCTTATCACACGAACTCAAATCCGAGGGATCTGCTACACTGAGAGCATCTACGTAAAGCGCGCCATCCGATTTGAGTAACAGGTTGAAATCGTGACGACATTCCTGAGGAGGCTGTCTGCGGTGATCTCGGTCGTGCCGGTATTGAAGCAGCTGGCGCCCGCCACACTTCGGCACGCGATCTACGATCGGCTGCTGGACCGGGAGATCCCGTCCTATCCGGACAGGGTCCACATGCGCGACGTCATCCTGCCGATCCTCGCCGCGCACCCCGGCACGAACATCCTCAACGTCGGGTGCCGTCGCTATTCCGTGGACATCAACTCGCGGCTGAAGGCGGCGGGCAAGTCGGTCTCGACGATCGACATCGATCCGGACGCGGCGCGCTGGGGCGCCGAAACGCATGTCGTCGGGGACGCGACGTGTCTCGACGCCCATTTCCCGCCGAGCACGTTCGACGTCGTGATCTTCAACGGCGTCTTCGGATTCGGAATCGATAGCGGCGACGAGATCGATCGAGCCTTTGTCGGGCTGGCCCACGTCCTGAAACCGGGTGGCATATTGATCCTCGGCTGGAACGTCGATCGCGTCGCCGATCCGATCCCCTTCATGAGATCCGACGTCTTCCGACCTCATGCGGGTTTCGCATCGGCGACGTTCGACGATTCGACCCACACGTATCGCGCTTTTGAGCGGTCCTGAAATCAGGTCAACGCCGCTTCGCCACGTCCCTCACGGCTCGGAGAGCAGACCCTCGACGAAGCGGCCGACCGTCTCGCTGCAGCGCGCGGTGCGGCGCCGCTCCGCCTCGATGATCGCCAGCAGGTCGTCGAAGGTGACCTGGATGTCGTCGTTGATCAGAACGTAGTCGTATTGCGTCCAGCGGCGGATCTCGTTGCGGGCGTTGGCGAGGCGCTTGGCGATCGTCTCCGGCGGGTCCTCGGCGCGGCGCTCCAGGCGGGCGCGCAGCTCGGCCATGGAGGGCGGCAGGATGAAGATCGTGACCGCGTCCATCCCGGCCTTTGCCTTCACCTGCTGGGTCCCCTGCCAGTCGATGTCGAAGAGCACGTCGCGGCCCTGCGTCAGCACCTTCTCCACAGGCTCGCGCGGGGTGCCGTAGAAGTTGCCGTGCACCTCCGCCCACTCGAGCAGCTCTTCGCCGTCGCGCATGGCGAGGAACTGCTTCTTGCGGATGAAATGGTAGTGCACGCCGTCGGCCTCGCTCGAGCGGCGCTCGCGCGTGGTCACCGAGATCGACAGGGTGAGGTCGAGGTCGGCGCGCGTCAGCAGCATCCGCGTCAGCGTCGTCTTGCCGGCGCCGGACGGCGAGGAGAGAATCAGGATGAAGCCTCGCCGCGGCACGGCTTGCGCCTCCTCGGAGGGATGCGTGGCGCCCGTGCCTGTCTCGGTCATGCCGGCTACTCGATGTTCTGGACTTGCTCGCGGAATTGCTCGATCTCGACGCGCAGTTCAAGGCCGATCGCGGTCAGCGCCGCATCGTTGGCCTTGGCACAGTAGGTCGAGGCCTCGCGGCCGAGCTCCTGCGCGAGGAAGTCGAGCCGCCGCCCGACCGCGCCGCCGCCGTCGAGCAGGGCGCGCGCCGCGACGACGTGGGTCGCGAGCCGATCCAGCTCCTCGCGGACATCCGCCTTGGCGGCGAGGATCAGCGCCTCCTGGTGCAGCCGGTCCGGATCGAGGGCGTGACGCTCCGCAAGCTCGGCGATCGTCCGCGCGAGCTTTTCGCGCACCGCCTCGGGGCGACGCTGCGGAGCCGCGTCGGCCTGCGCCGTGAGAGCGGCGATGCGATCGAGCCGTTGCCGCAGCACCTGCTCGAGCGCCGCGCCCTCCGCCTCACGCACCGCGACCAGGCTTGCGAGGGCTTCGTCGAGCCCGGCCAGGGCGGCCTTGCTCAGCGCTTCGGTGGCAGCGGCGTCCGGGGCGCGCTCGTCGAGCTCGACAACGCCGCGGACGCCGAGCAGCCCGTCGAGCGTCGCCGGGCCCACGTCGGGCGGACGGTCCAGCCCGTCGAGAGTGCGGGCGAGCGAGGTCAGAAGCTCGAGATTGAGGCGCACCGCCGGCGCGTCCGACTCGCGAGCGACGGTCAGCGTCGCGTGGCAGGTGCCACGCGTCAGCCGCGCGCCGATCACCTTGCGCGCCTCGATCTCCAGCGCGTCGAGGCCGGTCGGCGCGCGAAGGCGCAGGTCGAGGCCCTTGGCGTTGACCGTCTTGATATCCCAGGTCCAGCGCGCCTCGCCGGCGAGCCCGCGCGCCTGCGCGAAGCCGGTCATGCTCGCGATCCTGCCGGGCCCCGCGCTCACGTCAGTGCTGGAAGTCGGCGGGAATCGTCTTGCCGCTGTTCAAGTCGTAGGACTTGTCCTTCAGCGGGTCGAGCGGGGTGCCTTCGGAGGCATCGTAGATCTTGGGATGCGCCGGCGGCACCTTCATCGGCGCGGCGGCAACCTGCGCGCCGGGTTTCGGATCGCTGAAGAGGTCGACCTGCTTGTCATTCGGCATCGCGTCGAGTGCCGCCTTCCCGCGCGGCGCCGGTGCGGTCGCAGCGGGCGCGGGCGAGGGCGCATAGGCGAGCGCGGCAGGACCGGCCCGGCCCGCGACGGCGGGCGCGCTGGCGACGGCAGCGGCCGCTATGTCCTGGTCCGGCACGGGACCGTCGAGCAGCTCGGAGGCGTTCGGCTTGATGCCTTCCATCGAGAAGCCGAGCGCGTCGAGGCTCGCCGTCACCGCCGAGCTGTCGAGCTTGCGAATCTGCGCCTTGGAGGCGCTGCCGCGCGGCGGCGCGTTCTTCTCGGCGGCGGCGATGGCCGTGATGTCGTGGCTCAACGCGGGGTCGACGAACGACGGCTGCACGCCGACGCTCGTCGTCGCGATGCCGGTCTTCGGCAGGCCGCCGAAGGCGGGATCGAGCGCGTCGCTGCGCCGATTCGACGTGGGCGCCGGCGTCACCGCGCTCGGCGAGAGCTTGTCGACGTCGACCTTGCCCTTCGCTTCGCGCTCGATCTCGCGCCAGCGCGCCACGTTGCGGTTGTGCTCGTCGATCGAGGCGGCGAACGCGTGGCCGCCTGTGCCGTCGGCGACGAAGTAGAGGTTCGGCGTCCGCGACGGGTTGGCGACCGCCTCGAGCGCGGCGCGGCCGGGATTGTCGATCGGGCCCGGCGGCAGGCCGTCGACCTGGTAGGTGTTGTAGGGCGTGCGCTTGTCGAGCTCGGATCGCGTGATGGAATGGCCGAGCGTGCCCTGGCCGCCGACCAGCCCGTAGACGATCGTCGGGTCGGATTGCAGCCGCATCCGGTGCTGCAGCCGGTTCATGAAGATGCCGGCGACCATCGGCCGCTCGTCGGCCTTGCCCGTCTCCTTCTCCACGATCGAGGCGAGCGTAACCATCTCGTAGGGCGAGCGCAGCGTCAGGTCGGGCGAGCGGCGCGCCCAGATCTGCTCGACGACCTTGCGGTCGAGCTGCTCCATCTTGTCGAGGATCTCGCTGCGCGAGGAGCCGCGCACGAACTTGTAGGTGTCCGGCAGCAGGCTGCCTTCCTTCGGGATGTCGCGGATCTCGCCGACCAGCATCGGGTCGTCGCGCAGGCGCTGCACAACCTGCTGGCTCGTCAGGCCTTCCGGAATCGTGATCGACTGCTGGATCTGCTTGCCGGACACCAGCGTGTCGATGACGTTGCGCAGGCTGGCGTGGGCCTTGATGAGATACTCGCCGGCGCGGATCTTCTTGCGCTTCTGCTGCACGGTGAGCGCGACGTTGAAGGCGAGCGGGCTGTCGATGACGCCTTCCGATTCGAGCTTGTCGATGATGTCCGCGATGTCGGTATGCGGCGCGATGAAGATGTCCTTGTCGGCCACGAGAGGGCCGGGCGCATCGAGGCGAGTCTCGAAATAGCCGAGCGCCAGCATGACGCCGACCGCGATGAGCACGAGGAAAGACAGAAAGCCGCTGACCGCCGAGAGCGTCGGGCGGCGGCGGCTTGGCGGCTTCGGCGGCGGTGGCGGGGGGGCTTCAGGCTGCAACGCCTCGTTCGGGCTCTGCAGCGCGCGGCGTCCGGACCCGACGCGCCCGATGAAGGAGCGCAGCGTGTCGACGGCCTCGTCCCAGGCCTGTCGGATCGTCATGTCCAGGATGCCGACCCGCGCCGGCCCAGCTTCCATCGTCCCGTGCGGGTCGTTCACCACGCCGTCACGCATCGCGCCCCTCTTGATGGCAACACGCGCAGATCGCCGCAGCGCACCCTAGCTGGCAATATGGCGAAACAGGGAACGGGCCCTGATTCAGCTGGCCTTCTTGAAGATGAGGCAGGCGTTCGTGCCGCCGAACCCGAACGAATTCGACATGACGTACTGCACGTCGCGCTTGCGCGCCTCGTTTGGGACGAGGTCGATGCGGGTGATCTCAGGCGGGTTCTCGAGGTTGATCGTGGGCGGCACGACCTGGTCGCGAATCGCGAGCACGCTGAACACCGCCTCGACGGCACCGGCGGCGCCGAGCAGGTGGCCGACCGCGCCCTTGGTCGAGGACATCGACAGGTTGGGGTTGGTGTCGCCCATCAGCCGCTGGACGGTCGCGAGCTCGATCTCGTCGCCAAGCGGCGTCGAGGTGCCGTGCGCGTTGATGTAGTCGATGTCGGATGGCTTCAGCCCGGCGCGCTTCAGCGCCGCCTGCATGGCGCGGAAGGCTCCGTCGCCGGTCTCGACCGGCGCGGTGATGTGGAAGGCATCGCCCGACAGGCCGTAGCCGACGACCTCGGCGTAGATCTTGGCGCCGCGCGCCTTCGCGTGGTCGAGCGATTCGAGCACGAGCGCGCCGGCGCCTTCGCCCATCACGAACCCGTCGCGGTCGCGGTCGAACGGGCGCGAGCCCTTCTTCGGATCGTCGTTGAAGCTCGTCGCGAGCGCCTTGCAGGCGCAGAAGCCAGCGATGCCGATCCGGTTGATCGCCGATTCGGCGCCGCCCGCCACCATCACCTCGGCGTCGCCGAGCGCGATGAGGCGCGCCGCGTCGCCGATCGCATGCGTGCCCGTCGAGCAGGCGGTGACGCAGGCGTGGTTCGGGCCCTTGAGCCGGTGCTTGATCGACACGTAGCCGCTGGCGAGATTGATGATGCGGCCGGTGATGAAGAACGGCGAGACGCGTCGCGGCCCCTTCTCGTAGAGGGTCACCGACTGCTCGTAGATGCCGCCGAGACCGCCGATGCCGGCGCCGAACATGACGCCGGTCTCGCATTGGTCCTGCTCGGTCTTCGGATCCCAGCCGGCGTCGGCCAGCGCCTGCGTCGCGGCTCCCATCGCGAAGATGATGAAGTCGTCGACCTTGCGCTGCTCCTTCGGCTCCATCCACTCGTCGGCATTGAAGGTGCCGTTCGAGCCGTCGCCACGAGGCACGTTCATGGCGATCCGGCAGGCCAGATCGTCCGCCTTGAAGGTGGTGATGGGGTTGGCGCCGCACTCGCCCTCGAGCAGACGCGCCCATGACGCATCGACACCGTTGGCGAGCGGCGAGACGATACCCAATCCTGTGACGACGACCCTTCGCATCAAAGTCCTGCGTGAGAGAGGATGCTCGATCCTCTAGTTAGGAGCGCGGCCGTTCGCACGGCAAGGGCAATCGGCCGATCGTGACTAGTGGAGGCGACGGGCGCGGCCGCCGCGAGCCCGGCCTCAGGACGAGGCGGCGGTGGCCTTGTCGAGGAAGCGGATCGCGTCGCCGACCGTCACGATGGTCTCGGCCGCGTCGTCGGGGATCTCGACCCCGAACTCTTCTTCGAACGCCATGACGAGCTCGACCGTGTCGAGCGAGTCCGCGCCGAGATCCTCGATAAAGTTCGCGTTGTCGGTCACCTTGTCGGCGTCGACGCCGAGATGCTCGATCACGATCTTCTTCACGCGCTCGGCAACATCGCTCATCGTTGTCTTTCCCTGTTCTTCGGATGGTGTTTGTGGCGGGCGTTACCCCGCGGATGGCAGTCGAGACTTCACTAGAGACAGCCTGCGCTTCCGTCGAGCCTGCCGTTACTGCGCTGCACGCAATTTGGTCATTTCCCGGCAAGTCAGTGGCGCTGTTATCACGTTTGCGCGTGCGTGGCGAGACAGCCGGCCGACGGCTGCTTGACGGCGCCTCCGGCCTCAGATCATCGCCATTCCCCCGTTCACGTGCAGCGTCTGCCCGGTGACGTAGGAAGCTTCCGTACTCGCCAGAAAGACCGCGCAAGCGGCGACGTCGGCCGGCGTGCCGAGCCGCTGCATCGGCACGGCGCCGAGGATCGCGGCCTTCTGCTTCTCGTTGAGGACGTCGGTCATCGGCGTCTCGATGAAGCCGGGCGCGATGCAGTTCGCGGTGACGTTGCGCGTCGCCGCCTCGGCGGCAAGGCTCTTCGTGAGGCCGACCATGCCGGCCTTCGAGGCGGCGTAGTTCGCCTGGCCGGCATTGCCCATCGTGCCGACGACCGAGGTGACGGCGATGATGCGGCCGTAGCGGCGGCGCATCATGCCTTTGAGGCACGCGCGCGCCAGGCGGAAGCCGGCGGTGAGGTTCACGGCGATGACCTGGTCCCACTCCTCGTCGCGCATGCGCATGAAGAGATTGTCCCGCGTCACGCCGGCATTGTTGACGAGGATGTCGATCGGCGCCGCCGCGGCCTCGGCGGCGGGGATCAGAGCCTCGACCGACGCGGTGTCGGACAGATCGGTGGTGACGACACGCGCACGCTCGCCGAGCTGCGCCGCAAGCGCGTCCAGCGCCTCGCGCCGCGTGCCGGAGAGAACCAGGGTGGCGCCTTGCGCATGCAGCGCCTCGGCGATCGCGCGGCCGATACCGCCGCTGGCGCCCGTGACGAGCGCGCACTTGCCGGTGAGTTCGAACATGCTCAAGCCTCCGCCCCGACCCGCGCCCGGTAGGCCTCGACATCGGCGGGAGCGCCGACGGCGAGGCCGGTCGCGCCGTCGGCGATCCGCTTGACGAGGCCGGACAGCACCTTGCCGGCGCCGCACTCGACGAACAGCGTGACGCCCTGCTTCGCCATGGCGGCCACGCACTCGCGCCAACGAACGGTGCCGGTCACCTGGCGAACCAGAAGCTCGCGGATCGCCGCGGGGTCGGTCACCGGCTCCGCCGTTACGTTGGCGACGAGCGGCACGCAGGGCGCGGACAGGTCGGTCTCGGCGAGCGCCGCGGCCATCGCCTCGGCGGCCGGCTGCATCAGGCTGCAATGGAAGGGCGCAGAGACGGGCAGGATGATGGCGCGCTTGATACCGCGCCCCCTGGCAATCTCGACCGCGCGGTCGACCGCCGCCTTCGTGCCGGAGACGACGACCTGGCCGCCGCCGTTGTCGTTGGCAACCTCGCAGAGGCCGCCGTCGCTTGCTGCTTCCGCGGCGATCGACGCGGCCTGCTCCGAATCGGCGCCGAGCAGGGCGGCCATCGCGCCGTCGCCGACCTTCACGGCCTTCTGCATCGCCGCGCCGCGCAGGCGGAGCAGGCGTGCGGCGGCGGCAAGCGGAATGGCGCCGGCGGCCGTGAGCGCCGAATATTCTCCGAGCGAGTGGCCGGCGACGAACGCGGCATCGCGGGCGAGATCGAGGCCGGCCTCGACGCGTAAAACCTCGACGACGGCGAGGCTGACGGCCATCAGCGCGGGCTGCGCGTTCGCGGTAAGCGTGAGCTCGGCCTCGGGACCCTCGAACATCAGGGTCGAGAGCTTCTGGCCGAGAGCGTCGTCGACCTCGTCGAGCACGCGCCGCGCGGCCGGGAAAGCCTTGGCCAGCGCGGAGCCCATGCCGACGGCCTGGGAGCCCTGGCCCGGGAAGACGAAGGCCTTCATGCGCGGGCGTCGCTCATCGGCGCGGTGATGATCGTCGCGTTCATGGGCGGTGCCCCTCGCATCGCCTCCCCGCCGAGTCAACCCGAGGCCGCGCCGCTCGAATAGCAGGGGAGCACGCCGCGGCGGCCATTGCGCGCGTCGCGCTTTGCCGCGAACACTGTCGAACGGATGATAGGGGTGGAGCTTCGAGGCCTTGGAGATTCCGGGGAAGGCATGCGGGCCGTGCAGCCTCTGTTGCAAGGTGCTCGAGATCGACGAGCTGAAGAAGCCGCCGGGCCCGTGGTGCGAGCATTGCAGCGCCGGCGGCGGCTGCGCCGCCTATATGACTCGCCCGCAGGTGTGCCGCGACTTTGAATGCCTGTGGAAGGGCGACCGCGGGCTCTCGCCGCTGCTGCGCCCCGACAAGGTCGGCACGCTGCTCATGGAGGACGCCGACAGCGAGGATTACCTCGCCGTCTGCGACCCGACGCGGCCGCTGGCCTGGCGCACGCCGCTCGTCTTCAACCATCTCGTGTCGGTCGCCAAGACGGGCCGCACGGTGCTGGCCAAGGCCGGCGTCAAGGCATGGCGGATCTACGGCAGTGGAGAATGGGGGCCGTACGCCTGAGCGCCGCTTGAAGCGGGCGCCGGGAGGTATAGCCTTGTAGGCGAGGCTTCGCGATGAAGACTGCGCCGACGATCGAGATCGAGGCATCGCATATGGCGGCGGCCCTGCGCCTCGCCGGCGGCCTCGCCGCGACCGCGCTGTTCGTCGCGGTCGCCTGCCATGTCATCCCGCCGACCGACGACGTGCTCGACCTGATGATCGGCGGCGTCGGCACCGCCGCGGCGCTGCTCTGGTCGCTCGTCGCCGCCTGGCGGCTCGCGACGCTGCGCGGGCCGATCGTCACCATCGCGCCGCAGGGCATCCGCGACCGCCGAATCGCCGGCGAGATGGTGCCGTGGAGCGCGGTGGCCGACATTTCGACCCGCGAGGACAGCCGCCACAAGGAGATGGTGCTGTGGGTCGATCCCGGCCTCGAGCGGCGGCTCACCCGGACGTGGTGGGCGAGGCTGCGCTGCGATGCCGACCGCCGCCGCGGCGAGCTCTGCGTCACCGCGATGGGCCTGCGCACCAGCCACGAGACGCTGCTCGCCACGACGCGCGCCTATCTCGAGGCCTGGCGCGAATCACGCCGCTGACGCGCTACAGCAGCGCGAGCTGCTCGCCGGCGAGCGCCGGACGCCGGAACAGGTCCGTCCGCAGCTTGAGCCGCTCCTTGTGGTAGCCGTTCTTGGCCAGCGCGATCTCGAAGCGGCGACCGATCATCCAAGCGAAGGGCCCGGTGCCGCTCATCCGCTCGCCCCAGGCCGAATCGTAGGCCTTGCCCTTCCGCATCGAGGAGACGAGCGTCATCACGTGGCGATGCCGGTCGGGGTAATGGGCGCGCAGCCATTCCTCGAAGAGATCGGTGAGCTCCAGGGGCAGCCGCAGCATCACGTAGCCGGCCTCCTTCGCCCCGCGCGCCGCGGCGCGGGTGAGGATGGTCTCGATCTCCGAATCGTTGATCGCCGGCACGATCGGCGCGACCATAACGCCGGCGGGCACGCCGGCGGCCGCGAGCTGCTCGATCGCCGCCAGCCGCCGTTCCGGCGCGCTGGCCCGTGGCTCCATCTTCCGCGCCAGCTCGGGATCGAGCGTGGTGATCGACAGCGACACCTTCACGAGACCCTTCGCGGCCATCGGCGCGAGGATGTCGAGGTCGCGCAGCACGAGCGCCGACTTGGTGACGATCCCGACGGGGTGGTTCGCCGCGGCGAGCACCTCGAGCACGCGGCGCGTGATCCGCTCGGTCCGCTCGATCGGCTGGTAGGGGTCGGTGTTGGTGCCGATGGCAATCACCTTCGGCTCGTAGCGCGGCGCTGCCAGCTCCTTCTCGAGCAGCTCGGCCGCGTTCGGCTTGGCGAAAAGCCTCGTCTCGAAGTCGAGCCCGGGCGACAAGCCCATGTTGGCATGCGTCGGGCGCGCGTAGCAGTAGACGCAGCCGTGCTCGCACCCGCGATACGGGTTGATCGAGCGATCGAACGAGATGTCGGGGGACGTGTTGCGCGTGATGATCGTGCGCGCCCGCTCGTAGGTCACCTCGGTGCGCAGCGCCGGCACCATGTCGAGCACGCCCCAGCCGTCGTCCTCGGCGACGCGGCTCTCGCGCTCGTGGCGGCCGCTCTCGTTGCTGAGGCTGCCGCGGCCCTTGCGGGCTTCCAATCGGACGTCGGAGCGAGCGTCCGGACGGGAGAACGCTGCGTCATGGTGAGGCGGAACGAATGGGGTTCGGCGGAGACTAGTCTGGGCTGACATTGCTCTTTCCTCCATCCAGGAAGGAACATTTATAGAACAAACGGCGAAAGGTAAAGACGGGCTGTGGAAAACTTGGTGCGGGTCTTGTATCGGGGTCCCGGCATCGGCAGGCGTTCGCGTCGCAGCTGAGTCTCCCCTTCGAGCGGGTTGGTCGACACTCTTGTTTTCCCTATGATTTCGGCGATCGTCCTGGTGTCCGACCGCCAGAGTACCGACGACTTGGAACATGCCCACGAGGTGGTGGTCCGCTCCCTCGTCTGGCTGGTCTCGGCCGTCGTCTCGAGCACCGTCCGCGACGTAATGCTCGCGACCCCACCGGGCTTCGGCCTCTCCGAAGTCGCGGACCAGGCGGGATGTGCGCTGGTCCAGGCCGAGGAGGAGAGCGGCCGCCTCGCCGCCGCCATCGCCGCCGCCCGCGGCCCGCGGCTTCTGATCCTTCGCGCCGGCTACAACCTCGACGCGCGCATCTGCGACGAGCTCGACGCCTTCATCCGGCGCCGGCCGGAGGAGACGCCCGCTGTCATCCTGTCGGAGCCGCAGACGGCGGCGCAGCGCCTCCTGCCGGGGCGGGCGCCTGTGGTCGGGGTCCTGGCCTCGAAGGCGGCCTGCGCGGCGCTCGCGCCCCGCAGCTTCGCGCGGCTGGTGCGCGAGATGCGCGGCGCCACGCGCCTGAAGATCCGCGCCGAGCGGATCATCTGACTACTGCTGCTGACCCTTCGCGAAGGTGTTGCAGCTGTCGACCTGGCCGGACTGCAGGCCGACCTGCAGCCAGTGGGTGCGTTGTGCCGAGGAGCCGTGCGTGAAGGAATCCGGCACGGCGTAGCCGCGCGAGGCCTGCTGCAGCCGGTCGTCGCCGATCGCCTGTGCGGTCGCCACCGCCTTCTCGACGTCGCCGGGCTGGATGAAGTTGTCCTTCTTGTTGGCGTTTGCCGCCCAGACGCCGGCGAGGCAGTCGGCCATCAGCTCGATGCGCACCGAGAGCGCATTGCGGGTCGTCGCGTCGGAGCGTTGCTCGGCGGCCTGCACCTTGCCGAGGATGCCGAGCTGATCCTGGATGTGGTGGCCGATCTCGTGGGCGATCACGTAGGCGTAGGCGAAGTCGCCGCCGCCGCCGAGCCTCTGCTTCATCTCGTTGAAGAAGGAGAGGTCGAGGTAAACCTTCTTGTCGAGCGGGCAGTAGAACGGCCCCATCGCGGAGCGGGCGCCGCCGCAGCCCGAGCGGGTCGCGCCGGTGTAGAGGACGAGGTTCACCGGCTCGTACTTGATGCCCTTCTGGTCGGGCAGGACGCGTGCCCAGGTGTCCTCGGTCTCGCCGAGGATCGCGGCGGCGAACTGGCCCATCTGGTCCTTCGGCGTGCCGGTCTGCGCCTGCTGCCGCGGCGGGCGCGAGGGCTCGTAGGGCTGCTGGGTCTGGTAGCCGTTGCGGGCGTTGTTGATCTGCTGCGCGCCCTGGATCAGGAGCAGCGGATTGATGCCGAGCGCCCAACCGATGAGCCCGAGCACGACGATCGTGCCGAGCCCGAGGCCGCCGCCGGGAATCATCCCGCCGCCACCGCCGTCGAAGCCGCCGCTGTCGTCGCCGCGGCGGTCCTCGATGTTGTCGGAGCGGCGGAAGTTATCCCATTCCATGTCGGCGATCCCCCGCACGCAAGGCCTGTCGGCCTCCGCTCTAGCCGATCGGGGACGGCGCTGTCATCGCGCGCGTTGGTCGGAAGCGGCCGGAGGCTTGCAAGCAAATGTGCGGTGCGCTGGGCTGGGGGTTCAAAACCACCGCCGTGGAGCGTACTCCGGTTCAGGGCAAGGAGAGCGCACGATGGTCCGCTACGTCGGGCTCGAGACGATGAAGCAGCTGGTCGCCGCGGTCGGCGTCGAGCCGCTGCTCGTCGGGCTGACCGCGGCGATCGAGGCCGACTTCGCGCGCTGGGAGGCGTTCGAGAAGGCGCCGCGCCCCGCGAGCCACTCGCCGCATGGCGTGATCGAGCTGATGCCGACGACCGACGGCACCCACTACGCCTTCAAGTACGTCAACGGCCATCCCGCCAACGCCGCGCTCGGCAAGCTCACCGTCACGGGGCTCGGCGTGCTGGCGGATGTCGCCACCGGCTATCCGCTGCTTATCAGCGAGATGACGCTGCTCACCGCGCTACGGACCGCCGCGACCTCGGCCCTGGCCGCGCGCCACCTCGCGCGCCGCGACGCGCGCGTGATGGCGCTGATCGGCCTCGGCGCGCAGTCGGAGTTCCAGGCCCTGGCCTTCCGCGCCTTGCTCGGCATCGAGCATCTGCGCGTCTACGACGTCGATCCCGCCGCGACGCGCAAGTTCGTGCGCAACCTGCGCGGCCGGGGCTTAACGATCGTCGAGGCCGCGACGGCGCAGGAGGCGGTGGCGGGCGCCGACATCGTCACGACGGCGACCGCCGACAAGCGACATGCCTCCGTGCTTCCGCCGGAGGCGCTTCGTCCCGGGATGCACATCAACGCCATCGGCGGCGACTGCCCGGGCAAGACCGAGCTGCACCCCGACGTGCTGCGGGCCGCCTCGATCTTCGTCGAGTTCGAGCCGCAGACCCGGATCGAGGGCGACATCCAGCTTCTGGCGCCCGACCACCCCGTGACGGAGCTGTGGCGCGTCGTGGCCGGCGCTGCGCCCGGCCGGCGCGACGACCGCGAGATCACGCTCTTCGACTCCGTCGGCTTCGCGGTGGAAGATTTCGCCGCGCTGCGCTTTATCGAGGCGCAGGTCGCGGCGATCGGCGTGACGGTGCTCGACCTGGTCCCGGACCTCGCCGAGCCGCGCGACCTGTTCGGGCTTTTGGACGGCGGCGCGGCGCCGCCGCTCGGTCAGCCCATGGTGACGACGAGCTTGCCGGCGGCCTGGCGTGCCGCCAAGGCGGCGATCGCCTTGCCGCCTTCGGCGAGCGGGTAGGTCGCCGAGATCTCCGGCTTCAGCTTGCCTTCGGCGTAGAGCTTCATCAGCTCGGCATTGTTGGCGGCGCTGCCTTTCGGATCGCGCTGCACGAAGGCGCCCCAGAAGACGCCGACGACCTGGCAGCTCTTCAGTAGCGTGAGGTTGAGCGGCAGCTTGGCGATTCCGGCGGGGAAGCCGACGACGAGGAGACGGCCCTCCCAGGCGATCGCGCGGAGCGCCGCCTCGGTGTAGTCGCCGCCGACGGGGTCGTAGATCACGTCGGCACCGGCCTCGCCGACCGCGTCCTTGAACAGCTTCGAGAGCGCCTTGCGCCCGTCCGTGCTGAACGGCCCGGTCGGGTAGACGAGGCCCGAATCGGCGCCGTGCGCCAGCGCGAGGTCGAGCTTGGCCTGCGAGGAGACGGCCGCGACGACCCGCGCGCCGTAGGCCTTGCCGAGCTCGATCGCCGCCAGTCCGACGCCGCCTGCGGCTCCCAGCACGAGCAGGGTCTCGCCGGCCTTCAGCGCCGCCCGGTCCTTCAAGGCATGGATGGTCGTCGCGTAGGTCATGACGAAGGCGGCCGCCGTCTCGAACGGCATCGACTCCGGCATCGGCGCGGCGCGGCGCGCGTCGAGCACGACCTTCTCCGCCATGCCGCCGTGGCCGATGAAGCCGATCATCTTCTTCCCGACGAGGGCCGCGTCGACGCCTTCGCCCACCGCGTCGACCACGCCCGCGACCTCGCCGCCCGGCGCGAACGGGCGCGGCGGTTTGATCTGATACTTGTCCTCGATGATCAGCGAATCGGGAAAATTCACCCCGCAGGCTTTCACCGCGATACGGATCTCGCCCTTGCCCGGTGCCGGATCGGGCACATCTTGGAGGGCGAGGGTGTCGGGTCCGCCGGGGGTCTTGCTGAGCAGGGCCTTCATCGTTCGTGCCTCTGGATGTCTTTGCCTCGGGGCGCCCGCGTTAGACGGCCTGCAGCACGGCGTCCAGCCGGGCGGACGGCGGTCCGGCCTCCGCCGATGATCGAAGGAACCCGACGATGTATCCGAACACGCTTCTCCATATCGACGGCGAATGGCGCCCGGCCGAGGGCAACCGCGCCGATCCCGTGATCAACCCGGCGACCGAGGAGAAGATCGGAACCGTCGCGCATGCCTCGCGCGCCGACCTCGACGATGCGCTGGCCGCGACCGAGCGCGGCTTCCACGTGTGGCGGAACGTGTCCGCGTTCGAGCGGTCCAAGCTGATGCGCAAGGCGGCCGACCTCGTGCGCGAGCGCGCCGACACGATCGCCCGAATCATGACGATGGAGCAGGGCAAGCCGCTGGCCGAAGCCAAGATGGAGACGATGGCGGCGGCCGACACCATCGACTGGTTCGCCGAGGAGGCGCGCCGCGCCTATGGCCGGGTCGTGCCGGCACGTTCGCCGGGCGTCTACCAGCTCGTCATCAAGGAGCCGGTCGGCCCCGTCGCGGCCTTCACGCCCTGGAACTTCCCGCTGAACCAGGTGGTGCGCAAGCTCTCCGGCGCGCTCGCCGCGGGGTGCTCGATCATCGTCAAGGCGCCGGAGGAGACGCCCGCCTCGCCCGCCGAGCTGATCCGGTGCTTCGCCGATGCCGGCGTGCCGAAGGGCGTGATCGGCCTCGTCTACGGCGTGCCCGCCGAGATTTCCGAGTACCTCGTGCCGCATCCGGTGATCCGGAAGGTGACGTTCACGGGCTCGACGCCGGTCGGCAAGCACCTCGCCGCGCTCGCCGGCCAGCACATGAAGCGCGTCACCATGGAGCTCGGCGGCCATGCACCGGTCATCGTCATGGACGATGCAGACATCGAGGTCGCCGCCAAGCAGATCGCCACCGCCAAGTTCCGCAACGCCGGCCAGGTCTGCGTCTCGCCGACGCGGTTCCTGGTGCAGGAGAAGGTCTACTCGGAGTTCGTCGACCGGTTCGTCGGCGTCGCCAAGGGCGTGAAGGTCGGTGACGGGCTGGCCGAGGGCACGACCATGGGCCCGCTCGCCAACGAGCGCCGCATCCCGGCGATCGAGTCGCTGATCCAGGACGCCGTGCAGCACGGCGCCGAGGTGCGCACCGGCGGCAGCCGCATCGGCAACAAGGGCTATTTCTTCGAGCCGACCGTCGTCACCGGCGTGAACCGCGACATGCGGATGATGAACGAGGAGCCGTTCGGCCCGCTCGCCATGATGCTGCCCTTCACCGACCTCGACGAGGCGGTCGAGGAGGCGAACCGGCTGCCCTACGGGCTTGCCGCCTACGCCTACACGCGCTCGGCCAAAGTCGCGAATGCGATCGCGACGCGCGTCGAGACCGGCATGATGACGATCAACCACCTCGGCCTCGCACTGCCCGAGATCCCCTTCGGCGGCGTCAAGGATTCGGGCTACGGCTCGGAGGGCGGCTCCGAGGCGATCGAGGCCTATCTCAACCCGAAGCTGGTGACCCAGGCGGGGATGTAAGCTCGGCCGACAGCAAACGAGTGAGGCGTCCTCGCCTCGCTCGGAGCAAAGTGCTGGTGGAGAGTGCCCGCTTCCGTCACGGCTTCACGCGTGACGCTTTCTCTCGCGATCGAGAGAAGGGGAGCTCACCGCCAGGACTTTCATGACGCCCCTCGCGCCGGAACAGTACAAGGACACGCTGCTGTTCCTCACGACGGCGGGGCTCGTCGTGCCGCTGTTCCGGCGGCTGCGGATGAGCCCGGTCATCGGCTTCCTGTCGGCGGGCGCGGCGCTCGGGCCCTATGGGCTCGGGCGGGTCGCGCACCACTCGGCGGTGCTCTCCTTCTTCGCGCTCGACCAGGTCCACAATATCGAGGCGATCGCCGAGTTCGGCGTCGTCTTCCTGCTCTTCATGATCGGGCTCGAGCTGTCGTTCGAGCGCCTGTCGCGCCTGCGCAAGCTCGTGTTCGGCCTAGGCGCGCTGCAGCTCGGCCTGTCCGGCGTCGTGCTGGCCGGCATTGCGCTGTGGCTCGGGCAGCCGCCGGCGGCAGCAATCGTGCTCGGCGCCGGCCTCGCGCTGTCGTCGACGGCGGTGATCATCCCCGTCATGGCCGAGCGAAGGCGCCTCGGCACCGCGGCAGGGCGCACCGTCTTCTCGGTGCTGCTCTTCCAGGACCTGATGGTCGCGCCGCTGATCTTCCTCGTCACGATGCTGACGATCCGCACCGGCGACAGCCTCGGCGTCACGCTCGCTTACACGCTGCTGCCGGCTATCGCAGGCCTGCTGCTGCTGGTCGGCGGCGGCCGCCTCCTGCTGCGTCCGCTCTTCCATCACGTCGCCGCGGCGGGCTCGACCGAGTTCTTCATGGCGGCGTGCCTGCTCGTCGTCATCGGCACCGGCGTGATCACGGCGATCAGCGGCATGTCGATGAGCCTCGGCGCCTTCATCGCCGGCCTGCTGCTCGCCGAGACCGAGTACCGCCGCGAGATCGAGGTCACGATCGAGCCGTTCAAGGGCCTGCTGCTCGGCCTGTTCTTCGTGGCGATCGGCGCGGGCCTCGATTTCTCGGAGATCGCGCATCATCCCGCGCTGACCGTCGGCCTCGCCGCTGGCTTCATCGCGATCAAGATCGTCGTCACCTTCCTGTCGGCGCGCGCCATGAAGCTCTCGTGGCGGGTGGCGACCGAATCGGCCTTCATGCTGGCACCGGGCGGCGAGTTCGCCTTTGTGCTCGTCGGCGCGGCGATCGACGGCCGCATCATCGGCCACGCCGTCGGCGCCAACGTCGAGATCGCGGTCACGCTGTCGCTCTTCGCGGTGCCGTCGCTGGGCTGGGCGGCGCGCCGGCTGACCCGCCGGCTGCCGAGCGGCGATCGCCACCTCACCGCCGTGCCCAAGGTGGAAGAGGGCGGGGCGACGCCGCGGGCGCTGATCATCGGCTACGGCCGCGTCGGCCAGCTCATCGCCGAGATGCTGCGCAAGCACGAGATCACCTTCCTCGCGCTCGACGAGAGCATCGCGACGGTGCGGGAGCATCGGCGTAAAGGCGTGCCGATCACCTACGGCAACGCGAGCCGCATCGAGCTGCTCGAGCGCTGCGGGCTGATGGGGGTCGACACGGTGATCATCACGCTCGACCGCGCCGACGTCGCCGAGGAGATCGTCCGGCTGGTGCGGGCCAGGCGCGCCGACGTCACCATCGTCGCCCGCGCCCGCGATGCCGAGCACGCGGCCCGGCTCTACGAGCTCGGCGTTACCGACGCGGTGCCCGAAACCATCGAGGCGAGCCTGCAGCTGACCGAGGCGGTTCTGAGCGACATGGGCATGCCGATGGGCCTCGTCATCGCGTCGATCCACGAGAAGCGCGACGACTTCCGCAAGCTGCTACAGCCCGTGGCGGGCGCCGCCGAGGAACGGCGCGCGATCAAAATGTCGTTGCGCGTCAAGGACATGAACAAGCGTGTGGAAGCGGCACGCAAGAAGGAAAAGGACAGGGCCGCGCCTGGGCCGACGCCGAAGCTCGAGCCGGAAGGCGCGAGCCTCGAAGACCCGCCTAAGCCGCCAGCAGACGTTGAACTTCGTTGACCAAGTCCTTGAGATGAAACGGCTTCGACAGCACCTTCGCCTGCTTCGGCGCGTTGTTGTCGGGGTTGAGCGCGACGGCGGCGAAGCCGGTGATGAACATGACCTTGATGTCGGGGTCGAGCTCGGTGGCCCGCCGCGCCAGCTCGATGCCGTCCATCTCGGGCATGACGATATCGGTGAGGAGCAGCTCGAACGGCTCCTCGCGCAAACGGTTATAGGCGGACAGGCCGTTATCGTAGGCGGACACGTCGAAGCCGGCGTTCTGCAGAGCCTTGGCGAGGAAGCGACGCATGTCGTTGTCGTCTTCGGCCAGCAGGATCTTACCGGCCACGATGGTTTCGGGGTTGGTCATGTCCGGGTCCGGCTGTCGAACGGGCTGAATGAGGTTGGCGCCGGCGCGATTCATCACCGCTCGGCGGGCAGTGTTTGATGCCACGAAGTCGCGGCGTTGGACAGAGGCCCGTCTGCTTGGCAGAGTGATGCGCTCGCGCGGCGCCATTTGCGCCACAGCCGCGCCGCCTACATAGGGTGGCACCGGGGGTGGCATGGGCGCGCGGCGGCAATTCTTGGAGGTCAGATGAGCAGACGGGGGCCAGACGGGTCTCTGCAGGACGACACTCTCCACGAGCCGGAGTTCGATCCGCCGTTCGAGGTGGTCGAGCCGGCGGCGTTGACCTGCCCCCTCGTGTTCTCCTCGCCGCATTCGGGGTCGGTGTACCCGCGTCGGTTTCTCGAGGTGTCGCGGCTCGATGCGAATGCGCTGCGCCGCTCGGAGGACGCCTTCGTCGACGAGCTGTTCGCCGGGGTGACGACGCTCGGCGCCCCGCTGCTGCGCGCGCGGTTTCCGCGGGCCTATCTCGACCTCAACCGCGAAGCCTACGAGCTGGACCCGCGCATGTTCGAGGGCCGGCTGCCGGCTTTTGCCAACACGCGCTCCGTGCGGGTCGCCGGCGGGCTCGGCACCATCGCCCGGGTCGTCGGGGAATCGCAGGAGATCTACGCCTCCCGCCTCAGCGTGACCGAGGCGCTGACGCGCATTGAGCGGCTTTACAAGCCCTACCACGCCCGCCTCAGCCAGCTCATGGAGCGCGCGCAGGCGAGGTTCGGCGTGGCGATCCTCGTCGACTGCCACTCCATGCCGTCGATGCCCTCGGGGGCGCTCGGCGCCGACAAGCGCGTCCTTACCGACTTCGTCGTGGGCGACCGCTACGGGACCAGCGCGGCGGTGCAGCTCGTCGAGGTGCTGGAGCGCGCGATGCGCGAGCGCGGGTTTGTTGTGCAGCGCAACAAGCCGTACGCCGGCGGCTACATCACCGAGCACTACGGCACGCCGGCGGCCGGCTACCATGCCATCCAGATCGAGGTGAACCGCGCGATCTACATGGACGAGAGCAAGCTCGAGCGCGCGCCGCGGTTTCCGCAGATGGCCGCCGATATCACCGCGATCATCGGCGATCTTGCAGCCTTTACAGCAGGTTACGGGCTGAAGGCGGCTGCCGAGTAGGCTTGGCTGCGGCCGGAAATAAAGAGGCCGCTCGCAATACCTGCAAGCGGCCCAAGTCTAGGGAGGAAACGCCCAAGGAGGGCACGGCGACAACGTCCTGTTGCCGCACCGCAATAACTTGGACGTGCGTCGCACAAAAAGCAAGACCCCGTTTCCACTTCTGGTTCAGCTGTGACATTTGCGCACGGTTGGCATGTACGAAATGCAGATGTTTCGCGGCGCGCCTGTTGCCGCAGGGGCGGCCGGCGTGGCAGTGCGAGAGCGTCACCTTGACCCATCGCCTTGGGAGATGCGCGGATGCCAGCCGTTGATTTCGCCGCTTTCGTCGAGAAGCTGGGCGACGCGGCGAGCGAGGCGATCCTGCCGTTCTTCCGAAGCTCCTTCGGCACCGAGGACAAGGGCAAGGGCGGATCCTTCGATCCCGTGACCGAGGCCGACCGCGCCGCCGAGGTCGCGATGCGCCGGATGATCGAGGCGCAGTTCCCGAGCCACGGCATCATCGGCGAGGAGTTCGGCGCCAAGAACGCCGATGCCGAATACGTCTGGGTGCTCGACCCGATCGACGGCACCAAGGCCTTCATCTCCGGCCTGCCGACCTGGGGCGTCCTCATCGGCCTCCTGCATCACGGCAAGCCTTGCTACGGCATGATGGTGCAGCCCTTCACGCGCGAGCGGTTCGTCGGCGACGGCACCAAGGCGAGCTGGGTCGGCGAAGGGCTCGGCGCGTCGCGCGGCCGCCGCCGCCTCGGCACCCGCGCCTGCACCGGCCTCAAGTCGGCGACGGTGATGACGACGTCGCCGCTGCTCTACGCCGACGAGAAGCTCGACGCGCTGCGCCGCGTCGAAAGCGTCTCGAAGCTCGTGCGCTACGGGTGCGACTGCTACGCCTTCGCTATGCTCGCGGCCGGCCAGGTCGATTGCGTGCTGGAGTCCGGCGTCCAGGCCTACGATGTCGTCGCGCTGATCCCGATCGTCGAGGGTGCCGGGGGCGTCTTCACCGACTGGAAGGGCGGCGATGCGTCGAAGGGCGGCGACGTCATCGCCTGCGGCGACCGCCGGCTGCACGACGAGGTGCTGGCGCGCCTTCGCGCAGCGTCGTAGGGCGGCGGCGTGCTCACGTATCTCTACGTCGCACTCGGCGGTGCCATAGGCTCGGTCGCGCGCTTCGCCCTCTCGGGCAGCATCGCGCGCGCCGCCAACGAGGTGTTCCCTTGGGGCACGCTGATCGTGAACATCATCGGCTGCTTCACCATCGGGTTCTTCGCGACGCTGACGGGGCCGGGCGGCAGGGTCCCCGCGACGCCCGACGCCCGTGCCTTCGTCATGGTCGGCATCTGCGGCGGCTTCACCACCTTCTCCTCGTTCAGCCTGCAGACGCTGACGCTGGCGCGCGACGGCGACATGCTGCGGGCGGGCGCAAACATCGTTGCCTCGGTGCTGTTCTGCCTCATCGGCGCCTGGCTCGGCGTCGCCGCCGGCACCGCGCTCAATCATGTCAGGGGCTAGCATCTGAGTGCTAGCTCGCGTTGACGGGCGACCGCGGGCGGGCGTAAAGCACGCGCGGACGTGCAAAAGTCACAGCCCGGTCGGTAGTCCGGGTGGCCTTTGCGCTCGTACGAGGTGCCCGGCAGGTCCGCCGCTCACCCTCCGGCACGTCTTTCCACTCGATGGGAAAGGTGTGTCCGATGTTCTTTGCAAAGCTCCTCGTCGCCCTCGTGGCGGTCCTCAACTTCGGCGGCCTCGTCGCCGATGCCATCTGGCCGTTCGGCGCCAGGCAGCATCTGAGAAACCCCGCCTGGCCGCCGCACGCGAAGTTCCACAATGCGCAGACGATGGTGATCGGCCTCCTCTCCGGCGCGCTGTCGCTGGCGATCCTGTTTCTCGCCAAACCATTGACCCTGCCGCTGTTCCTCATCGCGGCCGTCACGGCGGCGAACTACTTCGTGGCGATGCTCGTCGCGCAGCTCTTCCCGGGCGTCGCGTGGTGCGATCCGGAGTTCGCCGCCGTCACGCCGCGCCCGCTCGGCCTCGCGCCGCAGCAGCTCGTCAGCGGCATCGCCTGCGCGGTGGTGGGTGTCGCGATCGTGATGGCGATCGTCTCTGCCTGACGACGGACTGTGTCGGCGCCCTCTCGCCTTGTGGGCTGGAGGGCCCCATCTGCCTGCCGAGCGCCCGCGCGGCGCGTGGGAGGCGGGACATGTGTGACGACGACATCCACCAGGGCATGACGCACGATCCCGGCGTCTCGCGCCGGACCTTTGGCGCCGCGGCGATGGCGACCGCGGCGCTCGCGGGCACCCCAGCGCTGGCCGACGCCGACGTCGTCGAGAAGGACGTCGACGTGAAGACGCCGGACGGCACGGCCGACTCCGCGCTGTTCCATCCGACCGGCAAGGGGCCCTGGCCGACCGTGCTGATCTGGACCGACATCCTCGGGCTGCGGCCGGTGTTCCGGCAGATGGGCCGGCGGCTGGCGGCGCAGGGCTATCTCGTCCTTGTGCCGAACCCCTTCTATCGCCAGAAGCACGCGCCGGTCGTCGACGGCTCGTTCGACTTCACGAAGCCCGAGGATCGCGCCAAGGTCATGCCGCTCGCCGCTGCGCTCACACCCGATGGCACGCAGCGCGATGCCGTCGCCTTCCAGGCCTTTCTCGACGCGCAGCCAGAGGCCGACACCAAGGCGAAGGCCGGCGTGCAGGGCTACTGCATGGGCGGGCCGCTCACGTTCCGCACAGCGGCGGCGCTGCCGTCACGCATCGCCGCGGCCGCGACGTTCCACGGCGGCAACCTCGCGACCGCCAAGCCCGACAGCCCGCACCTGCTGATCCCGCAGATGAAGGCCGCGGTCTATTGCGCCGTGGCCGACAACGACGACAAGCGCGATCCGGCTGTGAAGGACACGCTGAAGCAGGCTTTCGCCGACGCGCACGTGCCGGGGCGCGTCGAGGTCTATGAGGGCGCAAACCACGGCTGGTGCGTCAAGGGCAGCGCCGTCTACAACGAGGCGGCGGCCGAGCGGGCGTGGGCGGAGCTCATGGCGCTGTACAAGAGCCAGCTTTACGCCTGACGCCAGGTGGGTCTTCAGTCGCGGGAGCGCGGCACCTACCGCACCGACTTCGGTTGCGACGATCAATTGCGTCCGCCGACGGGGCCGCCGGTCTGCGTGCCGCACGCCTGCCACTCGTCCCTCGGATAGGCGCGATCGCAGGTGTCGCGGAAGACTGGCCGCTGCCGATCTGCCGACGCCTCGAGAGCCTGCGGCAGCTCGGGGCGGTACATCTGCGCGTCCTGCGCCGAGGCCGGCTGCACGCAAAAGCCGAGGACCATCGCTGCCGCACCAATTGATGCGACCAAATGGGGCGAAAGGAGCCGAACGCTTGTCATCGATCTCTGTCCCAAGACG
The DNA here is from genome assembly GCA_901457705.2 of Beijerinckiaceae bacterium RH AL1. NCBI lineage: Bacteria > Pseudomonadati > Pseudomonadota > Alphaproteobacteria > Hyphomicrobiales > Beijerinckiaceae > Beijerinckiaceae bacterium RH AL1. Next base: position 2,564,239 of record LR590083.2, on the reverse strand, counting down.
TGAGGGCAGGAATCCAATACAGACGGTCCAACTGCAAGCAGTGATGTCTAAAACATAGATTATATAAAGCCGGCTTTAGAGTTCAGCCGACGGGCTTCGAGCGACGCTCACGACGGCTTGTTGGCGGCCGCTTTCTCCGCGACGGTCCAGTCGCCGCCGAGCGCGACGAACAGCGACACCGCGGCATCGAGGCGCCGCGTCAGCAGGGCGAGCGTCGTGCGCTGCTGCGCGAGCAGCGCCTGCTGCGCGGTGACGACGTCGAGGTAGGCCGTGGCGCCGTCGCGGTAGAGCGTCAGCGACAGGTCGAGCACCTTCTTTTCCGCCGTCACGGCGGCATCGATCTTCTTTCCCTCGCGCGACAGATGGTACTGCACGGCGAGCGAATCCTCGACCTCCTGCACGGCCTGGAGGATGGTCTGCCGATACTGCGCGATCGTCTGGTCGCGCCTGGCATAGGCGGCTCGCAGATCCGCGTCTCTGGCGCCGCCGTCGAAGATCGGGATCGTGATCGACGGCCCGATCGTATAGAGCTCGTTGGCGAGATCGAGCAGATGGACGCCGCGGTCTTCCGTGCCGAAGTAGAGATTGAGGAAGAAGCGCGGATAGTAGGCGGTCTTCGCGATGCCGATGCCCTCGTTGGCGGCCGCCACCTGGCGCTCGGCCGCTGCGATGTCGGGGCGCCGCTCGAGCAGCGACGACGGCGCGACCGTCGGGCCGCGCGGCGGCGTCAGCGCCGTCGGCGCCTGCGGGATCGAGAACGACGAAGCCGGCTTGCCGACGAGCGTGGCGATCGCATGTTCGAGGATCGCGCGTCGCGCGAGGTCCTCGTCGGTCAGCGCCTGCGCGGTCTGCAGCTCGGCCTTCGCCCGCTCGACGTCCATCGGCGAGGCGATCTTGCCCTCGTACCGGTTCTCCGTCAGCGTCAGCGCGTCGCGGTAGGTCTTGGTGGTGTCCTGCAGCAGCCGGAGATCGCGATCGAGCCCGCGCAGCGAGACGTAGTAGTGCGCGAGCTGCGCATGCAGGCTGAGCCGCACGTTCTCGAGTAGGGCCTTCTGCGATTCCGCGTCGAATTGGTTGGCCTTGATGGTGTCGCGGACGCGGCCCCACAGATCTACCTCGTAGCTCGACTGCACCGCGAGGCGATTGTCGCCGTAGTGGTCGGGTTCGTTGTCCGGCAGCGGGCCGCGGTAGGTGCGGTGGTCCGACTGCCGGTTGGTCGTGAATTGCGAGACCTGGTCGAGCGTCGGATAGAGGCCGGCCTGCGCGTGCGCCACCTGCGTCTGGGCGAGCTGGTAGTTCGCGAAGGCGACGCCGAGCGTCTGGTTGGCGTCGTCGACCTGCGGCTCGAGCGTGTCGAGCGTGCGGTCCTTGAAGGCGGTCCACCACAGGCCGCGCGGCATCTGATCGCTGGGTTGCGCGGCACGCAGCCTGTCGCCTTCCTTGAAGGTGGCGGGAAGCGCCAGCTGAGGCGGCGTGTAGGCCGGCGCCAGCTCGCAGCCCGCCGTCAGCAGCGCCGCGACGGCGACGAGACCCAGGCGGCCGCCGGACGTCATTTCCGGGCCTCGTGCGTCGAGCCCGGCGCGGCGTCCTTGTCGGACACGGCGCCGGGTGCGGCGCCGGCCTTCTTTCCGTCGATCGTTTGCACACGGACCTTGTCGCCGGTCTCGATCGCGTCCTCGGGGCTCTTGACGATCTTGTCGTTCTCGCTGAGGCCGGTCGAGATCTCGATCTGGTTGCCGAGGTCGACGAGAACGGTGACCGGCGTGAGCTTGACCTCGCCGTCCTTCACGACCGCCACCTCGGGCGCCTCGTTGCGGAAGATCAGGGCGCTCGCCGGGATGACCAGCTTGTGCGGGTCGAGCGGCAGATCGAAGCGCGCCTGCGCATAGGCGCCGGGCGCAAGCACCCCGTCGGGATTGGGGAAGATCGCCTCGACAAGGAGCGCGCGCGAGGTGTCCGAGATCGCGCTCGACGTGGTGTCGATCACGCCTTCGAACTTGCGACCGGGATATTGCGGCAAGGTCAGCGTCACCTTGAGGCCCTTGCGCATGTCGGCGGAGTCGATCTGCGGCACGCGGACGTAGACGCGCATGCGGTCCGTCGCGGCGAGCTCGAAGAGGCCCTTGGCGTCGGCGTTCGTCGCGGACACGAGCGCGCCGACATCGATCCGGCGCGCGGTGATGATGCCGGCGAAGGGTGCGACGATGACCTTGAAGTCCTCCATGGCCTTGACGCGGTCGACGTGAGCCTGCGCGGCAAAGACTTCTGCCTTTCGCGCCTGAGCATCTCCAGCCTTCTCATCCGCCGTCTGCCGCGAAACCGCCTGCGAGGCCCGCAACGCCTCCCATCGATTGGCCGTGAGGAGGGCCAGGTCGTAGTCGGCCTTGGCTTTAGCGAGCTCGCCCTTCGCCTGCTCATACTGCTGATCGAGCTCGGGCGTGTCGACTCTCGCAAGTACGTCGCCGGCCTTAACCTTCGCGCCGATGTCGAAATACCACATCTTTACGTAGCCGTTCACCCGCGCGTGAATGGGCGCGGTGTAGAAGGCGGCAACGTCGGCCGGCAGCGCCAAGTGCCGGTCCAGCGTCGCGTGCTGCGGCGTCACGAGATCGACGTTGGCGATCGCGCGCTCGTTCGTCCATTGCACCAGCTCGGCCTCCGAGCGATCGCGCTCGAGGATGCCGTAGGCCGCGGCGGCGCCGAGCACGAGGGCGGCCAGCACGAGGTAGCGGCCGACCTTCAGCCGGCGCGGCGGCGCGTCGTGGCGCGCGGACGGCTCGGGGGTGTCGTGATGCGACGTCGCGGGCTCAGGCATGCGCGGCGAGGGCTCCATGGGTTGGCTCGGCGTCCTTTTCGGTCGTGCCCGAGCGCGCATGCACCATCTTGAAGACGACGGGCACGAAGAGCAGGGTGGCGATCGTCGAGCAGATCAGGCCGCCGATGACCGCGCGGCCGAGCGGCGCGTTCTGGTCGACGCTGAGGGACATCGGCAGCATGCCGATGATCATTGCGAGCGCCGTCATCAGCACCGGGCGGAAGCGCGTGAAGCCGGCCTCGATGGCGGCATCGAGCGGCGAGAGGCCGCTCGCCAGCTGCTCGCGCGCGAAGCTGACGACCAGGATGGAGTTCGCCGTCGCCACGCCCATGCACATGATCGCGCCCGTCAGCGCCGGCACGGACAGCGTCGTGTGCGAGAGGAACAGCATCCACACGATCCCGGCGAGCGCCGCCGGCAGTGCGCTGACGATGACGAAGGGGTCGAGCCAGGACTGGAAGTTGACGACGATGAGCAGGTAGATGAGCACGACGGCGAGCGCGAGGCCCTCGATCAGCTGCGTGTAGGCCGCCGTCATCGTGGTGACCTGGCCGCGCAGCACGACGGTCGAGCCGGGCGGCACGTCCCTGGCGGTCTCGTCGAGCACCTTCTGGATGTCGGCGGCGACCGCGCCGAGATCGCGCCCGTGGGTCGTTGCGTAGATGTCGATCGTCGGCTGCACGTTGTAGTGCGAGACGATCGCCGGCGTCGCGCCGCGCTCGAACGAGGCGGCCGCGGCCAGCGGCATCACGCCGTTCGCGCCGTCGACCTGCACGTTCCCGAGATCGCTCATGGACTTGATCCAGTATTGCGGCGTCTGCACGGAGATGGGGTACGACACGCCCGTCTTGGGGTTCAACCAGAAGGTCGGCTGGGTCTGCATGCTGCCGGCGAGCGAGACCTGCAGGTTGCGCGTGACCTCCTGCTCTGTCAGCCCGATCTGGCTCGCGAACGATCGGTCGACGTTCACCGCCATCGTCGGATTGTTGAAGACCTGCTGGATGCGGGCGTCGGCGATGCCCGGCACCCGCGCGATCTTGCGGTAGATGCGATCGGCGTAGGCGCGGTTCTCCTTCGCCTTGTTGCCGATCACCTGCACGTCGATCGGCGCCGGCAGGCCGAAGTTCAGGATCTGGCTGACGATGTCGGCCGGCAGGAAGGCGAAGGACGTGCCCGGAAACGCCGCCGGCAGCTTGGCGCGCATCTCGTTGACGAGCTCGCGCGTCCGCGGCGCGAGGTCGTTGGCGAGGGTGACGAGGATGTCGGTGTCCTCGACGCCGATCGTGCCGGAGTTGCCGTAGGCGACGTTGATGCCGGAAATCGGCATCCCGATATTGTCGACGATGGACTCGATGCCGTGCGGCGGCACCAGGTCGCGCAGGACATCCTCGACCTGGTGGACGAGCTTTGCCGTCTGCTCGATACGCGTCCCGGTCGGCGCCCGCACGTGCAGCTTGATCTGCGGCGACTGGACCGGCGGGAAGAAGTTCTGGCCGAGGTAGGGGGCCAGCGCGAACGACACCGCGACCACGACGAGGAACCCCGCAACGAAGCGCCAGCTCGCGCCCATCGCCATGATCAGGAGCGAGCGATAGATCGACCGCAGCGCCTCGAAGCGGCGCTCGAAGCCGCGCTGGAAGCGGACAAGGGGATTGCGCGACGGCTTCGCGCCGTGCGCCTCGTGCGGATCGTGCGCCTTCAGCAGGTAGTTGGCGATGGTCGGAACGAGCGTCCGCGACAGGATGTAGGAGCCGATAAGGGCGAAGATCACCGCCTCGGCCATCGGCTTGAACAGGAAGCCGGCGACGCCGCCGAGGCTGAACATCGGCACGAAGACGATGCAGATGCATAGAAGCGACACCGTCGCCGGCAGCACGATCTGGCGCGCGCCGTCCATGATCGCGTCGCGCGTCGCCTTGCCCTGCTCGAGATGCCAGTTGATGTTCTCGATCGTCACCGTCGCGTCGTCGACGAGGATGCCGACCGCGAGCGCCAGGCCGCCCAGCGTCATCACGTTGATCGTCTCGCCGAGCACCGAGAGCACGGCGACCGAGAACAGGATGGCGAGCGGAATCGAGATCGTGATGATGAGCGTCGAGCGCCAGCTGCCGAGGAAGACGAGGATCATCAGGCCGGTGAGCGCGGCGGCGATGATGCCCTCGCGCAGCACGCCCGACACCGCCTCGTTGACGAAGGCGGACTGGTCGCCGACGGCGGTCAGCACGATGCCCGGCGGAAGCCCGGCCTCGATCTTCGGCAGGAGCGCCTTGACGCCGTTGATGACGTCGAGCGTCGAGGCGGAGCCTGCCTTCTGGATCGTCATCAGCACGGCGTTCTTGCCGTCGACGTGGACGATGTTGGTCTGCGGCGGGCTGCCGTCGTGCACGAACGCGACGTCGCGGATGTAGACGACGGTGTGGTCGACGCTCTTGATCGGCAGGTCGTTAAGCTCGGCGATGGCCTTCGGCGCATCGTTGAGGGCGACGACATACTCGAACTCGCCGATCTTCTGCGTGCCGACCGGCGTGATGAGATTCTCCTGGGCGAGCGCGTTCGTCACGGCGGTCGCCGACACCCGGTAGGCCTCGAGCTTCTTCGGATCGAGATCGACCTGGACCTGGCGGACCTTGCCGCCGTAGGGCGACGGCACCGCCGCGCCGGCGACGGTCGCGAGCTGCGGCCGGATGAAGTTCTGCGCCACGTCGGCGAGCGCCGTCTGCGATACGGTCGTGCTGGAGAGCGCGAGCTGGAGGATCGGCACGCTCGAGGCGTTGAAGACCAGCACGTAAGGCGGCGTGACGCCCGGCGGCAGCAGCTTCAGCACGGTCTGCGAGGCGGCGGTGATCTGGGCGATCGCGGTGTTGATGTCGACGGTCGGCTGGAAGAACACCTTCACGACGCCGTAGCCGGACAGCGACTGCGACTCGATGTGCTGGATGTCGTTGACCTGCGAGCTGAGCGTCCGCTCGTAGTAGTAGATGATGCGGCCGGACATCTCGTCGGGCGGCAGGCCGTTGTAGGTCCACACCGCGCTGACGACCGGGATGCCGATGTTCGGGAAGATGTCGGTCGGCGTCTTCTTCCACGCCATGACCCCGAAGATCAGGATCAGCATCGCCATGACGACGAACGTGTAGGGGCGCGACAGCGCTATACGAACGATCGCCAGCATGGGTCGGCTTCACGTCTTCCTTGCGAGCGGCGATCCAGGGCCGGCCGCTCCCAGGAAGCACCGGTGTGGGCTGGCACGGGCCAAGGCGGGGTCGATGACCGTTCGGCAGCGCCGAGTGCAGCTAACAAGCGTCGGTGCGGGCTGCCATTAAGTTCTAATTTAGAAAGCGGCGCGTGCCGGTCAGGCCGTCACTGGCGCCTTTCTTGTCGGTAATGTGACAGAACTTGACGGTGTCGGGGTCGGTGCGGCCGTTATATCGAAGATGCTGCCGGGATCATTGTCGCCGATCCGCAATCCGAAGCCGTGCATCTCGACGATCGTCGTCGCCATGCTGAGCCCGAGCCCGACGCCGGGCACGTGGCGCGTCCCCTGCGCGCGGTAGAAGCGCTTGTGGATCTTGTCGCGCTCGCCAGGCGCGATGCCGGGCCCGGTGTCCGCGACCCTGACCAGCGCCTCCGGGCCGCCGCAGACGATCGCGACGCGGCCGCCGGCCGGCGTGAACTTCACGGCATTGTCGACGAGGTTGGCCAAAGCCTCGCGCAGGAGATCGCCGTCCCCTGTCACGGGCACGGGGTGCGGCGCCTCGAGGGTGAGGCTGACGCCCTTCGCCTCGGCGAGCGGCTCGTAGAGCTCGTGGGCATCGCGACACACGAGGGCGAGGTCGACCGCGTCGAAGGCGCTGCGCCGCAGGCCGCCCTCCAGCTCGGAGATGCGGAGGAGGGCGGTCACCGTCGTCATGGCGCGCTGGAGATCGCCGAGCGCCTCGCTCGTCAGCTCGCGCAGCTGTTCTTCCGACGAGCCGGCGAGCCCGCGCTCGAGGCGCGCCCGCATCACCGCGAGTGGGGCGCGCAGGTCGTGGGCGATGTTGTCGCCGACGCTCTTGATCTGCTGCAGGAGGCGGACGATCTCGTCGAGCATTTGGTTCACCGAGCGGACCAGCGCGTCGATGTCGTCGGTGGTGCCGCGGGCCGGAAGCCTGGCGTGGAGGTCGCCCTGCATCACGCGGTTGATGGCGTCGCGGAGCTCGGCCAGCCGCTTCGAGGCACGCAGGCTGACGATCGCGCCGGTGAGCAGCGCCAGCAGGACCACAGGCGCGAGCGCCCAGGCCGCGCCTCTGAGCATCGAGGCCTGCAGCTCGTCCGCATAGACCAGGCTGCGACCCAGCACGAGGACGCCGCCGTCGCGCCGACGGACGGCGACGAACAAGGCCTTTTCCGGCCCGGTCTCGTCGGGGTTCAGCGGCCGCGCGTAGATGAGGTGGGCCTTGCCGTCCAGGGGGACGTGGATCTCCGGCGCGACGTTGCCGAAGGTCATGCGTCCGTCGGCATCATAGAGCCCGACGTAGTCGAGCATCCGGATGTCCTGCGTCAGCCGCAGCGAAAGCTGCCGCTTCAGCTGGTCGATCGGCGTGTTCTCGGTGGTGAGGATCTCGTTCTCGAAGATGCCGCTCACCAGCCGCTCGTTCGAGGAGGCGAAGTTGAGGTAGATGAGCGCGAGCAGGACGTAGGTCGTGATCGTCACCGCGCCAGCGAAGACGAGGGCGACCTTGAAGGGGCCCGATCGGACGATCGAGGCTATCGCCCTAGGCGTCGAGCCGGAAGCCAAGACCACGCACGCTGTTGATGAGCTTCACCTCGCCCTCGCCATCGACCTTGCGGCGAAGGTTGCCGACATGGACGTCGACGACATTTGTCTGGGCGGCGGCATTGTAGTGCCACACGTTCTCGAGCAGCATCGCGCGCGTCACCACCTGGTTGGCGTTGCGCATCAGGTACTCGAGCAGGCTGAACTCGCGCGGCAGCAGGTCGAGCTCGCGAGCCCCGCGGTGGACGGTCTTCGCGATGAGGTCCATGGCGAGCGGGCCGACCTTGAGACTGATGCGGCGGTCGTCGTCGGCGCGGCGCCGCACCGCCTCGACCCGGGCGATCAACTCGCCCATCGCGAAGGGCTTCGTCAGGTAGTCGTCGCCGCCGGCCTTCAGCCCGCGGATCCGCTCGTCGACCGTGGCGAGGGAGGAAATCACCACGACGGGCACCCGGTGTCCTGCACCGCGCAGCTCCTCGAGCAAGGTGAGGCTGTCGACGTCGCCGACCATGCGATCCATGATGAGCGCCGAGACGGCCTCGCTCTCGACGGCGGTCGTGACGTCGTGACGTGTGGCAGCCGGCGCGATGGCAAGTCCCTCGTCCTTGAAGGCGGCGACGATCTGTTCGGCGAGGGCGACGTCGTCCTCGTACAGCAGGATGCCGCGTCGGTCGGCGTGCATCGCTATCCCTTGCCCTTCTTCACCGCGCCCGCAGGACCTTCCGCCTATTCCAGCGTTGTGTGGCGGCCCGTCCGGACCACCTGATCCCCCTCTCGGCGCTTCTATCACATAAAGCTGAAGCGCGGAGGAAGATCACAGGGGGATGAGGAGGGGGCGGCAAGGGGCAGCCGGGCGGTTTCAGGAGAGATCGGCTGCGGCAGCTTGAAGCCGAATGACCCCTCTTTTTCTGGTCGCAGCTAGTATAGAGGTAGTAGAGGCAGCTGATACTGTATTGAATTGTGAAATGGCATGTCCACCGCATGCTAGCACGCACCTGGGATAGCCTTGGGGCTAATTGTGGCCCCCTATTAAGGCAAGCCCCAAGCGGGGAGGTTCGCGCGTCCTCGCCGCGACGCTGCGTCGTCGTCGGACACGAGCTTCAAGCCCGTCGAACGCCCCACCCGCAGCTTGCCTAGCTTTGCGCCAGCCGTTGCGGAATGTTGCGGCAGCGACGCAGGCGCCGCCTCGCAGTGAGAGATCAAACCTTCCGCGATCGGCCGTCACGCCGCCGAAACCGCTCGACGCAAAACATCTTCTGCGGCAAGACGTGAGCCCGAACTGACGTGAGGCGGACGGCGTGACGAGCGGGCGGATTGAAACAAGCGCGGCCCAGCCGGTGCGCGCGGCGCTCGCCGCGCTCGTCGGCACCTCGATCGAATGGTACGATTTCTACGTCTACGCGACCGCGTCGGCCCTCGTCTTCGGTCCGCTGTTCTTCTCCAACCAGTCGGCCTTCGTCGGCACGCTCGCGTCGTTCGGGACCTTCGCGGCCGGATTTTTTGCGCGACCGATCGGCGGCCTGGTGTTCGGCCGCTTCGGCGATCGCTTCGGCCGCAAGAAGGCGCTCGTCGTCACCCTCCTCATGATGGGCGTCGCGACGATCGCGATCGGCCTCCTGCCGACCTACGCGGTGGTGGGCGCATGGGCGCCGGTCGCGCTCGTCGCGCTGCGCCTCCTGCAGGGCGTCGCGGTCGGCGGGGAGTGGGGCGGCGCGGTCCTGCTGGCGGCGGAGCACGCGCCGAAGGGGCGCAGCATGTTCTTCGCGTCCTTCGCGCAGCTCGGCAGCCCCGCGGGCCTGATCCTCTCCCTGCTCGCCTTCCGCGCCGCCGGCCTGCTCGACCCGAAGACTTTCCTCGCCTGGGGCTGGCGGCTTCCGTTCCTCGCCAGCGTCGTCATGCTGGTCATCGGCTTCGTCATCCGCTTGCGCGTCGCCGAGACGCCGGAGTTCGAGCGCATCGCCGCCGAGGAGCGGGCGGCGCGTGCGCCCATCGGCGAGGCGCTGCGCACGTCGCTCACGCCGATCGTTCTGGCGACCGGCGCCAACACCATCGGGATCGCCTCGGTCTATCTCTTCAACACGTTCATGATCGCCTACGCGACGAAGGACCTCGGCCTGCCGCGCGCCACCATCCTCGATGCGCTCTTCGTTGCCGCCGTCGTGCAATTCATCGTGCAGCCGATCGGCGCGCGGCTTGCCGAGGCGATCGGCAACGAGCTCCTGTTCCTGCAGCTCGCCCTGGTCTGGGCGATGCTCGCGCCGTATGCGCTCTTCCACCTCGTCGACACCGGCCATTTCTGGATGATCGCGCTCGGCCTCGGCCTCAATGTCGTCGGCTCGGCAACCTTCTATGCCGTCGTCGCCGGCTATCTCGCCGGCTGCTTCCCGACGCGGGTGCGCTACACCTCGATCTCGATCGCCTACCAGTTCTGCGGTGCCATCGCGGGCGGCCTCACGCCGCTCGTCGGCACGTTGCTGGTCCACGCCTTTCCCGGCCACTGGTGGCCGATCGCCGCCTTCGCCACCGCCATGGCCGCCCTGTCCTTCGTCTGCGTCACCGCCATGGCGCCGTTCCGCCGCCTGCAGCGCGCCAGCGACGCAGCCTTCTTCGATTGATCGGAGCCTCCATGCCGCTCGATGCCGCGCTCGTCCGGCGCCTCACGCAAGCCGTCGCCGACGGCTTCCCCGCGCAGGTCGCGCATACGCAGGAGTTGGTCCGCTTCGCCTCGACGCGCGGCAACGAGCACGCGGTGCAGGACCACGTCTTCCGCACCTATCGCGCGCGCGGGCTCGCCATGGAGCGGTTCGAGATGGACCCCGCGGCGATCGCCGCGCATCCCGGCGGCTCCAAGTTCAGCGGCACGCACTCGGCGGCGCCGATCGTCGTCGGCATCCATCGCCCGCGCGAGGAGACGGGACGCTCGCTGATCCTGCAGGCGCATGTCGACGTCGTGCCGCCGGGTCCCGCCGACATGTGGACGCATCCGCCCTTCGATCCGGTGATCGAGGGCGATTGGATGTACGGCCGCGGCGGCGCCGACATGAAGGCCGGGCATGCCGCCAACCTCTTCGCGCTCGACGCGCTGCGCGCCATCGGCCTGCAGCCCGCCGCGACGGTGACGATGCAGTCCGTGGTCGAGGAGGAATCGACCGGCAACGGGGCGCTGATGACGCATCTGCGCGGCTATCGCGCCGATGCCGTGCTGATCCCCGAGCCCCAGGCCGAGACCCTCACCCGCGCCAACGTCGGGGTGCTGTGGTTCGAGGTCGAGGTGCGCGGGCGGCCGACGCATGTGCGCGAGATGGGCGAGGGCGCGAATGCCATCGACGCCGCCTACCGCGTGGTCGGCGCGCTGCGCGAGCTCGAGGCGCGGTGGAACGCGCGCAAGCCCGACCATCCCGTGTTCGCCGAGGAGGCAAAGCCGATCAACCTCAACATCGGCAAGATCGAGGGCGGCGACTGGGCGTCGTCGGTGCCGGCGTGGTGCAGGCTCGAGTGTCGCATCTCGAACTACCCCGGCGTCTCGGCGGCCGAGGCGGCGCGCGAGATCGAGCAGGCCGTCGCCGCCTTCGCCCGCGACGACGCGCTCCTCTCTAACAACCCGCCGCGCGTCACCTTCAACGGCTTCTTCGCCGAAGGCTACGTTCTGGAGCCGGGGTCGGACGCCGAGGCGGTCCTCGCGCGGGCGCATGAGACGGCCACGGGTGCGCCGCTGCGCAGCGCGATCTCGCTCGCCTACCTCGATACCCGCGTCTACGCGCTCTACGACAAGGTGCCGGCCCTCTGCTACGGCCCGACCAGCGAGGGCATCCACGGCTTCGACGAGCGCGTCAGCCTCGCCTCGCTGCAGCGCATCACCACGGCGATCGCGCTGTTCGTCGCCGAATGGTGCGGCGTCGAGCCCATCGCCTGACCTTAAGGATCGCCCGCATGTCGCCGCCAAACCTCAAGGTCGATGCCGAGCGCCTGTGGGGCATGATCGAGGAGACGGCCGCCTTCGGCGCCATCCCCGGCGGCGGGCTCGACCGCCAGGCGCTGACCGCGCCGGACCGCGCGGTGCGCGACTGGTTCCGTGCTGCGTGCGAGGCGCTGGGCTGCAGCGTCGCCGTCGACGAGATGGGCAACATGTTCGCGCGACGCGCCGGCCGCCGCGACGACCTGCCGCCGATCGCGGTGGGCAGCCATCTCGACACGCAGCCGACCGGCGGCCGCTTCGACGGGGTGCTCGGCGTGCTGGCGGGCGTCGAGATCCTGCACGTGCTCGCCGAGGCCGACTACGTCACCGAGGCGCCGCTCGAGATCGTCAACTGGACCAACGAGGAGGGCGCGCGGTTCGCGCCGGCGATGCTGGCCTCGGGGGTGTTCGCCGGCGTCTACACGCCAGACTATGCGCGGGGACGCCGCGATGCGGCGGGCGTCAGCTTCGGCGAGGCGCTGGAGGCGATCGGCTATCGCGGGCCGGAGCCGGCCGGCGCGCGCAAGCTCGGCGCGCTCTTCGAGCTGCACATCGAGCAGGGTCCCGTGCTGGAGGCCGAGGGTACGGCGATCGGCGTGGTGACGGGCGGGCAGGGCGCGCGCTGGTACGATTGCACGTTTCGCGGCGGCACCGGCCACACCGGCGCGACGCCGATGCGGTTGCGCCGCAACGCGCTCGTCGGCGCGGCGAAGCTGGTGGTCGCCATGGACGCCATCGCCGGACCCGACGCGGTCGCCTCGGTCGGGCGGCTCGAGGTCAGCCCCAACTCGCGAAACGTCATTCCCGGCGAGGTGCGCTTTTCCGTCGACCTGCGCCATCCCGACGACGGCGTGCTCGATGCAATGGCGAGCCGCTTCGAGACGCTCTTCGCGGAGACCGCCGCCGCGCTCCGTCTCGATCATGACATGGAGCGCGTGCTCACATTCCCGGCAGTCCGCTTCGATCAAAAGATGATCGCCTGCGTCGAAGCGGGCGCCGAGCGGGCCGGCGCGCGCTGGCGGCACATCGTGTCGGGCGCCGCGCACGATGCCGTCTACGTCGCGCGGGTGGTGCCGACGACGATGATCTTCGTGCCGTGCCGCGAGGGCATCAGCCACAACGTCGCCGAGTTCGCCTCGAAGGAGCACTGCGCGCTCGGCACGCAGGTCGTGCTCAACGCGGTGCTTGCGCTCGACGCCGCCTAGCCGCCGTTGGCATCGTCGCGCAGGTCGGACGCTGGGGTGCGCGCGAAGATCGGCAACAGCATCAGCGCCACCGCGACCAGGATCATCACCAAGCCATTCATCGCCAACTCCGTGGTCGATTGCGTCGGGGTCTAGGAGCCGATTGACGTGCACGACTCGTGCCGCGGCCGAGGGCGCCGTCGCCCGGGCCGACGCGGCCTCGTCCTTGCAGGCCCGCGGCCTTCGGTGCAGCATCGCGCCGGGGAGACGAGATGGACGCCTACAGGATCGTATCCGAACCGTTCTACCGCGCCACGAGCGGCGAGATCGATCTCTTCGCCGCCGCCTATGCCGCGCGACTGCCGGTGATGCTGAAGGGCCCGACCGGCTGCGGCAAGACGCGCTTCGTCGAGCACATGGCGTGGAAGCTCGGACGCCCGCTGATCACCGTCGCCGCGCACGAGGACCTGACGGCCGCCGATCTCGCCGGGCGCTTCCTGCTCTCGCCCGAGGGGACGGTGTGGCACGACGGGCCGCTGACCCAGGCGGTGCGCCACGGCGCGATCTGCTACCTCGACGAGATCGTCGAGGCGCGCCAGGACACGACCGTGGTGATCCACCCGCTCACCGATGCGCGCCGCGTGCTGCCGCTCGACAAGCGCAACGAGCTCGTCGCGGCGCACGACGACTTCCAGCTCACGATCTCCTACAACCCCGGCTACCAGAGCGCCGTGAAGGACCTGAAGGAATCGACGAAGCAGCGCTTCGTCGCCATCGACTTCGGCTATCCCGATCCCGCCGTCGAGGCCGAGATCATCGCGCGCGAGGCCAAGAGCGAGTCCGCGCTCGCGGCGCTTCTGGTGGACATCGGCGCGCGCTCGCGCAACCTGCGCACGCACGGGCTCGACGAGGGCGCCTCGACGCGCATGCTGATCCACACGGCGCGGCTCGTCGCCGGCGGCATCCCGATCGAGCGCGCCGTGCAGTCCGGCATCGTGCTGCCGATCACCGACGATCCCGACGTGCGCGAGGCGCTGACCGCGGCGATCTCGGCCTGTCTGTGATGTTGGCGCTGGCGCGGCGCGAGGCGGCGGAGCCGGCGCTCGCCCGGTTGCGGGCGATGGCACGGCAGCGGCCTGTCCTCGCCGGTGGCCTCGATGGCGCGCTGAAGCGCCATGCGGGCGCGCCGGCGACAGCGCTCGACGCCTGGGCCGCGGCGATCCTCGCGCTCGCCAACGTCAATGCCGGGCCGGGCGCACTGCTTGTCGCCTTCAGGCTTGCCGCCGCCCTTCCGCCCGGCGACGGCGGTGGCCTGACCCGTGCCGCCGCCGGCGTCTCCGCCGCCGCCGACATCTGCCGCTGGGCCGGGGCCGGCGCGGTGCGCGCGGTGCTCGTAACGCGTCTCGATCTCGACAGCCGCCTCGGGTCTCTCCCGGACGAAGCCGTTTGGTGGCGCACGCTCGTCGCTCTCGCGGGCGAGGAGCCCGCGGCCGCCGCCGTTGCCGCACGCACGAGCGGCCGCGTCATCGCGGCCTGCGGCGTTGCCGGTTTCGACGCCTTCGTCGGCGCCGGCCTGCGCGCTTCAACGAGAATGGACGCGCGGCTCGCGTTCTTCGGCCTGCGCGATCCGGCGGCCGTGCGCGTGCTCGATCGGCTCTCCGGCGAGACGACCTTCGCGACGATGTCGACGCAGCTGCGCGCCTACGTCACGGCCCTCTGGGGCGCCGACATCGCTTTGCAGGAGGCCGCGCCGCCGCGCGCCGACCGCCCGCGCCGCGCCACCACGACGCCCGGCGTGGTGCACGTGCCCGACACGCTGCCCGGCGTGTCTCGCGATGCGGCGCCGGCGCTCTATCGCGCCATCGTCGCCCACGCCAGCGCCCACCTTGCGCTGGGCAGCCCGAGACGCGAGCCGGGCACGCTGAAGCCGCTGCAGATCGTCCTGACAGGCCTCATCGAGGATGCCCGCATCGAGGCGTTGGCGATGCGGCGCTTTCCCGGCCTGCGGCGCCTGTGGGCGCCCTTCCACACGATCGAGCCGTCGCATCTGAAGACCGCGCCGATCCTCCTCGCGCGCCTTGCGCGCGGCCTGTTCGACCTCGAGCACCCCGACGACGATGCGATCGTCGGAAAAGCCCGCGCGCTGTTCTACGCCGAGCCCGATCTCGCAGACCCCGGCCTGTCGCGGCGCATCGGCTCGATCCTCGGCAACGACATCGGGCAGATGCGCATCCAGTTCGATGCCAAAGGGCATGTGATCGAGCAGGCCTACCGCGACGACAATCTTGGGCTCTGGCTGCTGCCGCCGTTGCCGGACGGAGATGTGCAGGCGCTCGACCTGCCGGTCGAGGCCGCGCGCGTCGAGCGCCGGCCTGCGGACGACGGCGAGCGGGAGCAGGGCGATGCCAAGCCGGAGGCCGGCCGCGGGCGTTCCGTCGCGCCGGACGATGGCGGCCACGTGGTCGCGCACTATCCCGAGTGGGATCGTGCGGCCGCCCTGGAGCGGCCGGAGTGGACGACGATCCGCGAGATCGATCCGGCGCGCGGCGATGTCCGCGGGCTCCAGGCTGCGCTCGCCGCCGATGCCGGGCTGCGCCGGCGCGTCGAGCGCCTCGTGCGCGCCGCGCGCATCGGCGTGCCGACGCGGCTGAAGCGCCAGCCCGATGGCCTCGATCTCGATCTCGACGCGGCGATCGACACCGCGCGGGCGCTGCGCAGCTGCGAGACGCCGGACGCGCGGGTCTATCTGCGCCGTGTGGTGCGCGCGCGGGACCTTGCGACGCTGGTCCTCATCGATGTGTCGGAGTCGACGCGCGACCGCGTGCCGGCGCTCGGCACACGTGTGATCGACGTCGAGAAGGCCGCGGTCGCAATGCTCGCCGAGGCCCTGGACAAGGCGCAGGACCACTTTGCCCTCCGCGCCTTCGCGTCCGACAGCCGCGACAAGGTGCGCTGGTCGCGCGTCAAGGATTTCGGCGAGCGCTTCGACGCGACGGCGATGTCGCGGCTCGCCGGCCTCGAGCCCGGCTACTCCACGCGGCTCGGCGCGGCGCTGCGCCACGCGGGCGCCGAGCTTGCCGCCGTCGCGGCGACGCGCAAGATCGTCATCGTCCTCGGCGACGGGGCGCCCTCCGACATCGACGTCGCCGATCCCCTCGACCTCGTCGAGGATGCCCGCCACGCCGTGCTCGGCCTGCGTGCGGACGGCATCGAGGCGTTCGGCCTCACGCTCGATCCCGGCGGGCAGGGCGCCGGTGCCGCGATCTTCGGGCCGGCACGCCACATGCCAGTACGTAGAATCACGGATCTGCCAACCAAGCTCTCCGCTCTATTCTTCCGGTTGGCGCGACGCTGAGATCGGCGTCGATCCGCAGCATGGCGTGTGCTGCGGGCCTCGGCGACGGACCCGACAGACGGTCCGCTCGAAACCTCACGAAACGACCCCAAAGGAGCAAACCATGCTGCACGGCGACATTTCCTCGAGCAACGACACGGTCGGCGTGGCCGTCGTGAACTACACGATGCCGCGACTGCACACGAAGGCCGAGGTGCTCGCCAACGCGCGCAAGATCGGCGAGATGGTGGTCGGCATGAAGAGCGGCCTGCCCGGCATGGACCTCGTCATCTTCCCCGAGTACTCGACGCACGGCATCATGTACGACGCCAAGGAGATGTACGAGACGGCCTCGACCATCCCCGGCGACGAGACGGAAATCTTCGCGGAAGCGTGCCGCAAGGCGAAGGTCTGGGGCGTGTTCTCGCTCACCGGCGAGCAGCACGAGGAGCACCCCAAGAAAGCGCCCTACAACACGCTGATCCTGATGAACGACAAGGGCGAGATCGTCCAGAAGTACCGCAAGATCATGCCGTGGGTGCCGATCGAAGGCTGGTATCCGGGCGACTGCACCTACGTCTCCGAAGGCCCGAAAGGCCTGAAGATCTCGCTGATCATCTGCGACGACGGCAACTATCCCGAGATCTGGCGCGACTGCGCGATGCGCGGCGCCGAGCTGATCGTCCGCTGCCAGGGCTACATGTATCCGGCGAAGGAGCAGCAGATCACGATGGCCAAGGCCATGGCGTGGGCAAACAACTGCTACGTCGCGGTCGCCAACGCGGCTGGCTTCGACGGCGTCTACACCTACTTCGGCCACTCGGCGATCGTCGGCTTCGACGGCCGCACGTTGGGCGAGTGCGGCGAGGAGGCCATGGGCGTGCAATATGCTGCGCTGTCGAAGTTCCTCATCCGCGACGCGCGCAAGAACATGCAGTCGGAGAACCACCTCTTCAAGCTGCTGCACCGCGGCTACACCGGCATGATCAACTCCGGCGACGGCGACAAGGGCACCGCGGCCTGCCCCTACGACTTCTACGCGAAGTGGATCGCCGACCCCGAGGGCACGCGCGAGATGGTGGAATCCTTCACCCGCGACACGGTCGGCACGGACGAATCGCCGATCGAGGGCCTGCCGAACAAGCTCGCCGCAGCGCATCGCTGACGACCACTGGCGCCGCGGACCACCCGCCGCGGCGCCGACACGGACGATTGGCGCCCAAACCACCGGCTCGGACTGATTTCCTACGTGATCCCACGTATTGCTGCGGTGAGGCATCGGGCGGCACTTAGCGCGCACAGGGCCTGAAGCCGTCTGTACCGCTGTGCATACCGTCGGGCCGCGCGTCGGCCGACGGCTCTAGACCAAAGGATCGCATCTTGTCCGACGATCGCAACCGCCCTTCGTCCGTTCTTCGCCGCGACCTGCTCAAGGGCATGGCCGCGCTTCCGCTGCTGGGTCTCGCCGCACCGCTGGCGCGCGCCGCGACGCCCTCGACCGCCGCGGTCAACACGACGGGCTTCGCCGTCACCGACGACAGCGTGACCGTCGGCATCCTGCATTCGATCACCGGCACGATGGCGATCTCTGAGATCGGCGCCGTCGAGGCGGAGAAGCTCGCCATCTCGCAGATCAATGCGTCCGGCGGCATCCTCGGGCGGCAGATCAAGATCATCCAGGAGGACGGCGCCTCCGACTGGCCGACCTTCGCCGAAAAGGCGCGCAAGCTCCTGATCAGCGACAAGTGCGCGTCGGTCTACGGCTGCTTCACGTCGGCGTCGCGCAAGGCCGTGCTGCCGGTCTTCGAGGAGAAGAACGGGCTGCTCTACTATCCGACCTTCTACGAGGGGCTCGAGCAGTCGAAGAACGTCATCTACACCGGCCAGGAGGCGACGCAGCAGACGCTTGCCGTGCTCAACTGGCTCGCCAAGGAGAAGCACGCCAAGAGCTTCTACTTCATCGGCTCCGACTACATCTGGCCGCGCACCTCGAACAAGATCGCGCGCAAGCACATCGAGAGCGTGATCAAGGGCAAGGTCGTCGGCGAGGACTACTTCCCGCTCGGCGCCACCGCCTTCAACACGGTGATCAACAAGATCAAGCTGAAGAAGCCCGACGTCATCTTCTCGACCGTCGTCGGCGGCTCGAACGTGTCGCTCTACAAGCAGATGAAGGCGGCCGGCATCGACATGTCGAAGCAGCTCGTCATCGGCCTGGCGGTGACGGAGGACGAGATCCACGGCATCGGCGGCGAGAACTACGAGAATGCCTATAGCTGCATGAAGTATTTTCAGTCGATCGACACGCCCGCGAACAAGAAGTTCGTCGCGGCCTACCAGAAGATGTGGGGCGCCAACGCCGTCATCGGCGATCCGCAGCAGGCGGCCTACGAGGCGCCGTTCCTGTGGAAGAAGGCGGTCGAGAAGGCCGGCTCCTTCGACGTCGACAAGGTCGTTGCCGCCTCGCCCGGCATCACGATGGATGCGCCCGAGGGCGAGATCAAGATCCACCCGAACCACCACCTCTGGTCGCGCTCGCGCGTCGCGCGGGCCCGGGCCGACGGCCAGTTCGACATCGTCTACACGTCGGACGTCCTCGAGCCGAACCCCTTCCCCAAGGGCTACCAGTAGCGGGAGCCAGGAGCGGGCAGATGGCATCCGCGTCGGATCCCGGCTTGCGCGATCAAGGCGCCTTGCATGAGGCGCTGGCGTTTGCCGAAGAGCTGGCCGACGCGGCACGCCTCATGGCCATGCGGCGGGCGTGCAGCCCGCTTCAGATCGTGGCCAAGTACGACGGCAGCCCGGTCACCATCGTCGACGGCGACATCGCGCACGTTCTGGGCGAGCTGACCGCGGAGCGCTATCCGGGTCATGCCATCCATCTCGGCTCGGTCGACGAGGCGGCGCGGACCCCGACCTGGGTTTTCGACCCGATCGCCCGCACGAGGGGCTTCCCCGCCGGATCCGAGCTGCTGGCGACGTCGATCGCGCTCGTCGACGGCCTGCGGCCCGTCCTGGCCGTCGTGGACCTCCCGGTTCTGCGCGAACGCTGGACGGGCACGGCAGGGGCAACCCATTTCAACGGACGGCCTGTCTGGACGAGCGCGCAGAAGCGGCTGTCGGGCGCACGCCTCTACACCACGTCGCGCGGCGCCTTCTCCCCCGAGGGACGCGCGGCGGTCGAGCAGCTGGCGCGCGTCTGCACCTTGCGCTGCTTCGGCGGCGGCTGCTGTGCCTACGGCCTTCTCGCGTCCGGCCACTGCGACCTCGTCGTCGAGGAAGGTTTGCAGCCCAAGGACTACATGGCGCCGGCGTGCGTCGTGGAGGGCGCGGGCGGGATCGTCACCGACTGGACCGGCGCCCCGCTTGGGCTTCATTCCGACGGTCGCGTCGTGGCCGCGGCGACGCGGCAGCTGCACCGTGAGGCGCTTCAAATCCTAAAGTGCGCCGTGCCGGCGCGCCACTGCGCCTGATTCAAGAAGTCGAGGACCAAGCTCATGTCGAACACCAAGCCCGGCGATGACGACTTTGCCGTCGAGATGACGCTGGCGGACTGCCAGGCCGCGTTCGCCGCCGGCGTGACGTCGGAGGCGCTGACAACGGCGTTTCTCCAGCGCATCGAGCGCTACAATCCGACCTACAACGCCTACATCACGATGAACGCCGCCGCGCTCGACGACGCGCGGGCGATCGACAAGCGCCGCGCCGCCGGCGAGAAGCTTGGCCCGCTCGCCGGCGTGCCGGTCGCGGTCAAGGACGCGATGGACATGGCGGGCGCGCCGACGACCGGCGGCTGGCATTTCCTGTCGAGCCGCGCCGGCGGCGTCGACCTCATCCCGGCGACCGACTCGCCCGTCGTGGCGCGGATGCGCGCGGCTGGGTGCGTCATCCTCGGCAAGACGAACATCCCCGTCCTCTCGGCGACCGGCACCCACGCCTCCGACAGCTGGGCGGGACCGACCATCAACGTCGCGATCCACGACCGCATGCCCGGCGGCAGCAGCGCGGGCTCCGCGGCGGCCGTGGCGGCGAGCCTCTGCGTCGTGGCGCTCGCCGAGGAGACCGGCGGCTCGATCCAGAACCCCGCGTCCGCGCAGGACTGCGTCGGCCTCAAGCCGACCTTCGGGCTCGTGCCGAACGTCGGCGTCATGCCGCTCGCCGGCTCGACCCGCGACGTCGTCGGGCCGATCGCCCGCTGCGTTCGCGACGCCGCCCTGACCCTCGACGTGCTGGCCGGCTACACGTCGCATGACCCCAAGACCGTCGCCGGCATCGGCAAGCGTCCCAAGGGTGGCTACACGGCGGGGCTTGCGACGGCGACCTTGAAGGGAAAGCGCCTCGGCCTCTACGGGCCGGGCTGGCGCGATCGTCCGCTCTCCGACGACTGCGAGGCGCTCTACGCGCGGGCGAAGGGCGAGCTCGAGGCGGCGGGCGCCATCCTCGTCGAGGATCCGTTCGCGGGCTCGGGCTTCGCCGCGCTCGGCCAGCCGGCGCCGGGTCTCGACCATTTCGATGCCCGCGGCATGGAGAGCGTGCCCTACGACATGGAGCTCTACCTCAAGCGGATGGGGCCGGATGCCGCGCTGAAATCCTTCGCGGAGTTCGCGGCGGCGACCAAGGGCGAGGACTGCTTCGCCAAGGGCGGCGTGCTGTTCTACATGTCGGCGCTCGAGCCGTTCCGCGCCTGTTTCGCCGACCCGACCGTGCCGCCGGACCTCAGCGACTTCCTGGCGCTGCGTGAAAAGTACCTCGAGATCTTCGAGGCGGTGATGGCGCAGCATCGGCTCGACGCGCTCGTGTTTCCGCAGATGCGCAACGAGCTGCCGCCGCTGCACGGCAGCGAAGGCATCCACGAGACGACGGTCTGCGAGATCAACATCGCCGGCCTGCCGGTGCTCACGGTGCCGGCCGGCGCCTACGCGTCGGGGTCGCCCTTCGGCCTCGCCTTCGTCGGGCGGATGTGGAGCGAAGCCGACATCATCGCGCTGGGCCATGCTTACGAGGGCGCGACGCGCCACCGCAAGCCGCCGAAGCTTTGAGACTCAGCTGAGCGAGGGCAGCGGGCGCGGCGCGTCCGCCTCGCCGCGGGCTTCGCCCCGCTTCACGGCATAGTGGATCAGCGACGAGCGGTCGCGCAGATCGAGCTTCTTCATGATGCGCGTGACATGGACACGCACGGTGTGCGGGCTCAGCTCCAGCTCGGCGGCGATGCGCGCCACGGTCTTGCCGGTGCCGATAAGCGCGATGACCTCGCGCTCGCGCGGGGTCAGCAACTCGTGCTCGTCCGGACCCGGCTCGATCGTTGGAGCCCGCACTGGCGCCGGCACGGGCCGCTCGGTCAGCAGGCTGCGCGGGAAGGCGGCCTGTCCGCTGAGCAGGGCCTTCAGCGTGCCGGTCACCGTCTCTTCGTCCGCCGCCTTCTGTATGATGCCGGCGGCGCCGAAGTAGATGGCCTTCAGCACGCGCTCGCGGTCGGTCTCGCCGACGAGCACGCCGATCGCCGCATCGGGCGCGAGCTGCCGAACCTGCCCGAGCAGCGTCTCCTCGCCCTCGGCGACGATGGAATCATCGATGAAGACGAAGCTCGCGTCGCCGTGCTCGGCCAGCACGCGATGGAGCTCGGCGCTGGTGCCTGCCTCGTGCACGTCGCTCGCCCCGACCAGCGCGGCGATCGCCTGCGCCAGCCCGATCCGGCAAAGCCACGAGGGATCTCCGATGACCACTTTCACGGGCAGCTCATCCCTCGGCCTAGGACCCTGTGCGCACAAATTCTCACCACACCCTGCGCAGTAAATAGTCTATCTGACTATTCTTCCGCCTTCGAATGCCCGCCTCGTCCAAGATTAGCTTAGTCCCTGTAATTGTTGCATTTATGAAGCAGCGCCTGAAACATGGCTCGATGTATTTAGCACAGGGCTTTCGACCCTGGACGTCCGAAATACGGCGATGATAATCATTTTGATTATCGGCACGCATCGGGGGATGCGCGCCGGGGCCGGCAGACTTCGGCGTATCAGGGGGACGACACATGACGGGACGGTACCGGACCGGCGCGAAGGCGCCACGGGCCATACGGCGGAGGGCGACGGCCGCCGCGGCGATCCTGATGCTCGCACCGGCGGGCCAGGCGATGGCGGCGGACCTCGATTCACCGCCGGTCGTCGCGCCGGCGCCCGTGGCCCCCGGCTACAGCGGCCCGCTGGCGACCTTCGCGGCGCCGCTCGCGGCGAAGGGCATCACCTTCCACGTCATCGACCTCGACTTCGCGCAGACGAACCCGAGCCTCGGCATCGCGCCGGGCCATGGTTCGAACTCGAACTACACGATCGTCGGCATCGACGCCGACCTCGGGCTGCTTGCGGGCCTGCAGGGCACGTCGCTGCACTTCGAGAACGTGTTCTTCTCGGGCGTCAAGAACCTGAGCCTCGCCGGGCAGATCGGTGACAGCCAGGTCGGCTACCAGCCGCCCTTCACGCCGCGCGTCGCGCGCCTCTCCAACGCGACGATCGAGCAGAAGCTCGTCGACGGCAAGCTCGACATCACCGCCGGCATCACGCACCCCGGCTACTTCTACGGCGTGCCGAACTGCAACTCGATCAACAGCTGCTTCCAGGATCTCTTCTACCTCAACGCCGGCTGGACCTCGCCGCTCTTCGCGGTGCCCGGCGCCAACATCGCCTACCAGGCCACGAACACCATCTACGTCCAGGCCGGCGCCTTCGCGGTGCAGCCCAACGCCAACGTGCACGTCGGCTACGACTTCCCCGACGAGCGCTACGACGGCGTGATCGGCATGGGCGAGATCGGCAAGAAGACGACCTACGACATCGATCCGTATCCCTACAAAGTGTCGCTGACGGGCTTCTTCAACACCGCCAACCATGTCGACTTCAACGCGGCGACGGCGTTCGGCGCGACGCCGCAGACCCAGAAGGGCACGTCGGGCGTGGTGCTGCAGGGGCAGAAGATCGTGTGGCGCCAGGACGGCGGCACCACGAAGTCCAGCGCACCGACCTCGCTCGGCGTCTTCGCCAGCGTCGGCGAGGCGATCGACTCGACGATCCCGATCTCGCAGGACATCTGGGTCGGCACGACGCTCTTCGCGCCCTTCGCCGGCCGGCCGAACGACAACTTCAACCTGAAGTTCAACTGGCAGCGGATGAACCCGAGCTACACGCAGTACATCTCGGCCGCGAACTTCTTCGCCAGCGGGATCAACAACCCCTACAAGCGCGACGCCTTCGTCTTCGAGGCGAGCGGCCATATCGCCCTGCCGCTCGGCTGCGCCTTCGAGCCGGTCTTCCAGTACGAGATCAACCCGAACAGCTACTACGCGCCGACCTCGGCGGTGAAGGCGAAGGACGGCGTCTACCTCGGCGCGACGCTGGTGGTCCCCGTCGGCATCATCCTCGGCTTGCAGAAGGGCAACCCGAGCTGATCGCGACAGGCTGAACAACTGCGGCGGCCTCAGCGCCGCCGCGGCGCCGGCCGTGTACCCACGAGACTCGCGAAGGCGACCTCGAAGGCTGCCTCGAGCCCGCGACGGACTCCGCCTCCGTCGTCGGCGAGGCATCTCACCATCAAGCCGGCCGAGCCGGGCAAGGACGTGACTCCGGCGAGCCCTCCGCAGGTCTCGCCGGCTGCGCGCAGGACCGCCGGCGCGGGAAGAGCTTCCGCCGGCGCCAGCACAGCAAGCGTGCCGAAGGCCCGGAAGGGACCGAGCGGCGAGGCGTCCGACACGATCGCCGCGCCGGCGATGCGGCCGATATCGCGGACGGCCGTCCGCCCCGAGGCATCGACCACCTCGAACCGTTGCGACAGCGCAGCGAACGGCCGCTCGTCGGCCTTGGGATCGTGCATTGCGAAGGCGTCCGAGACGATGGCGCGGGCGCCATCCGCCAGCGTGACACGCGTCATCGTGTCGATTGCCGCGCCCGAGAACATCACGAGCGGATCCGGCGTGTAGGCGAGGAACGCCTCCGGGCCGATCTCGATCTCGACGCGCTGGCGCGCCGGAGAGGCGCCGGTGTCGTGGACGACGGTTGCCGCCTGCGTCACCAGATGCGCGGCCGCACCGGCCCCGGCGGCGATGCGGAGGGTCAGGTCGTCGCCGCGATAGAGGCCGCCGGACGCCGACTGCAGATAGAGCGTCGCGAGGTCCGGGCGCGCGGCGTCGAGCCGGAACGGCTTGGTGATGTGGAAGGGGTAGGGCACAAGCTGGCGCGCGAGGACGGTGCGGTTGCCGCCGACCGCAAAGGCGAGGTGCGCCGCGACATGCCGGCCGACGTCGACGAGCCCGCGCGTCACTGCTGGAACAGCACCGCGGCGCGGATCGCCGCGGCGACGTCCTCGACGCCCGATCCATGCCGGGCGTCGGTGGCGATCACCGGGCGTCCCTCGCGCACGCCGCGCGCCTCGTCGAGCATCAGCGGCAGGTCGACGCCGACGTAAGGTGCGAGGTCCACCTTGTTGACGACGAGGAGGTCCGCGCGCACGACGCCGGGGCCGCGCTTGCGCGGGATGTCGCCGCCGCCGGCGACGTCGATGACGAAGAGCCACCAGTCGACGAGGTCGAGCGAGAAGGTCGACGCGAGGTTGTCGCCACCCGATTCGAAGACGATGAGATCGAGGTTTTCGTAACGGGCTTCGAGCTCGTCGCCGGCGAGGATGTTGAGCGTCGGATCCTCGCGGATCACCGTGTGCGGGCAGGCGCCGGCCTCGACGGCGGCGACGCGCGCCGGATCGATGAGCCCCGAGCGGCGCAGGCGCTCCGCGTCCTCCTTCGTCACGAGGTCGTTGGTGACGACGGCGAGGTCGACACCGTCGCGCACGAGAACCGGGATCAGCGCCTCGATCAGAGCCGTCTTGCCGGAGCCGACGGGGCCGCCGATCCCGATGCGGGCTGCGGTGGCTGGCTTCGTCATCGATCTCGTCATCGCAGCATGTAGCGTTGGGCCAGGGGGAGCTGATGCGCCGGCTCGCAGGTCGCCAGCACGCCATCGACGAAGACGTCGAAGGTTTGCGGATCGACCGTCACCTTGGGGCAGGCGTCGTTCCACAGCATATCGCGCTTCGTGAGCTTGCGGGTGCCGCGCGCCGGCAACAGCATCTTGCGCAGGCCGAGGCTTTCGCCGAGCTTCGCCTCGATCGCCAGCGGATGCACGAAGCAGGCGGAGAGCGCCTGCGGCGCGCTGCCGAAGGCGCCCCACTGCGGCCGCAGCAGCATCGGCTCGCAGGTCATCAGCGATGCCGCGCTGTCGCCCATCGCGCCCCAGGCGATGAAGCCGCCCTTGATCACCAGCTCCGGCTTCACCCCGAAGAAGGCCGGCCGCCACACGACGATGTCGGCGAGCTTGCCGTCCTCGAGCGACCCAACATGATCGGCGATGCCGAACGTGCGCGCCGCGTTGATCGTGTACTTTGCGATATAGCGCTTGATGCGCGCGTTGTCGCCGAAGCCGGGCCTGTCCTCCGGCAGGGTGCCGCGCTGGTCCTTCATTTTGGAGGCGAGCTGCCAGGTGCGGCAGATGACCTCGTGGATGCGGCCCATGCCCTGGCTGTCGGAGCCCAGCATCGAGATGGCGCCGATGTCGTGCAGCACGTCCTCAGCTGCGATCGTCTGCGCGCGGATGCGGCTTTCCGCAAACGCCACGTCCTCCGGGATCGACGGATTGAGGTGATGGCACACCATCGTCATGTCGAGGTGCTCGTCGAACGTGTTGACCGTGTAGGGATTGGTCGGGTTCGTCGACGAGGGCAGGCAGTAGGCCTCGCCCGCCACGCGGATGATGTCAGGCGCATGGCCGCCGCCCGCGCCCTCGGTGTGGTACATGTGGATCGTGCGGCCGCCGATCGCCCGCAGCGTGTCCTCCACGAAGCCCGACTCGTTCAGCGTGTCGGTGTGCAGCTGCACCTGGAAGTCGTGCTCGTCGGCGATGGCGAGGCAGGCATCGATCGTCGCCGGCATCGCGCCCCAGTCCTCGTGGATCTTGAGGCCGAGGCAGCCGGTCTTAAGCTGCTCGATCAGCGGCGCCGTCTTGTGCGAGTTGCCGCGGCCGAGGAAGCCGAAGTTCACCGGCCACGCCTCCGCCGCCTGCAGCATGCGCGCGGTGTTGAACGGGCCGCCCGAATCGATGCCGACGGTGATCGGCCCGAGTGAGCCGCCGAGCATCGTCGTGACGCCCGACGCGATTGCGTGATCCGGGAGGGCGGCGGAGTCGAAATGCACGTGCACGTCAATGCCGCCCGGCGTGACGATCAGCCCCTCGCAGTCGCGCACCGTGGTGCCCGCGCCGACGACGAGGCGCGGGTCGACGCCGTCCATCACCGCGGGATTGCCGGCCTTGCCGAGGCCGACGATGCGCCCGTCCTTCATGCCGAGATCGCCCTTGACGATGCCGAGCACGGGATCGATCACCATCGCATTGACGAGCAGGAAGTCGAGCGCGCCGGCGGCGTTGGTGACGCCCGCCGCGAGGCCGAGGCCGTCGCGCAGCGTCTTGCCGCCGCCGTGCAGGCATTCGTCGCCGTAGACGGCGTGGTCCTTCTCGACGACGGCGACGAGCGAGGTGTCGCCGAGGCGCACGCCGTCGCCCGTCGTCGGCCCGTACATTGCGGCATATTGCGCGCGCGGAATGCTCACCATCGTCAGGCTCCCTTGAAGCCGCCGGCCTTGGCGCGCGCGAGCGCTTCGTCCCAGCCCGCATCGTCCTTGGCGCCGCGCGTCAGGTCGTTGAGGCCTGAGAGGTCGCGGCTGCCGCCGAAGGTGACGAGCGTCACCGTCTTGCGCTGCCCGGGCTCGAAGCGGACCGCGGTGCCGGCGGGGATGTCGAGGTGGTGGCCGCGGGCCGCGGCACGGTCGAACGCCAGCGCGCGATTGGTCTCGAAGAAGTGGTAGTGCGAGCCGACCTGCACGGGCCGGTCGCCGGTGTTGACGACCTCGATCGTCACGCGCGGGCGCCCGGCGGAGAGCTCGATCTCGCCGGCACCGGCGACGATCGCGCCGGGCTCGAGCGGATCGGCCGGCGCACCCTCGCGCGGGCGGATCGGCTCGTGCACGGTGACGAGCTTGGTGCCGTCGGGAAAGACGCCCTCGACCTGCAGGATGGGCATCATGGCGGCGATGCCGTCCATGACGTCATCGGTCGACAGGATCGTCGAGCCGAAGGAGATGAGATCGGCCACGCCGCGGCCTTCGCGCGCGCCTTCCAGGATCTCGTCGGTGATGATGGCGACCGCTTCCGGGTAGTTCAGCTTGAGGCCCTTCGCGCGGCGCTTGCGGGCGAGCTCCGCAGCGGTGAAGATCGTCAGCCGCTCCATTTCCGTTGGTGTCAAAAGCATGCGGCCTCCTAGCTCGAGAACAGCCGGACCGCGGCATCGGCACTGCGCATCGCCGCGATGTCCAGGAAGGGGGTGAAGCTCTCGAGCGGCGCGCCCGGGTCGATGGCCTCGGGCGCCGTCAGGGCGGCGATCTCGGGAAGCAGGTCGCGGATCACCGTCTGCGCCTCGAGCGCGCCGACGCGACCGAGACGCACCGCGGCGGATGTGAGGCTGGCGATCGCCTGGTAGCCGGATACTGCGATGGCTTCGCGCTCCGGCATGCCGAGCGCTCGGAAGAGGGCGCCCTGCATCGTCGGCAGATGGCCGAGCAGGTTTCCTCGCGCGATTGCGGCTTTGAGCGCGTCGGCGCCCGATGTGCCGAGGCGGGCGTGGCTCGTCAGAAGCGCGCGGCCGGCCCGGCGCGATCCCTCGCGGAAGCTTGCGACCACGTTCGCCGCCTCGACGTCCTCGTCTATGCCGGCAAGCCCGCCGAGGTCGTCGCCGGTGCGCCAGGCGCGCACCAGCGCGATGCGATCGAGCCCGGCCCAGCGGTGACGGAGCGCGATCTCGGCCTGGCGACGCAGCGCGTCGCGATCGAAGGGATAGGGGAGGGCGGCGACGCCCTCGATGCCGTTCGAGAAGGCGAAGCTGCCGCTGGGAAAGGCGGCGTCCGCCTGCTGCATGGCGAGCAGCGTGGCGATCATGCCGACGCCGTCTCGGCGATCGTGACGAGGCCGTCATCGACGAGGCGGGCGATGCGGGCCCGATAGGCCGCTCTCGGACCGTCCATCGCCACCAGCAGCTCGCTCCCCGCAAACCGGACGCGCCAATGCAGGTTGCCGGCGTGATAGCCGAGCTCGAGAGCGGCCGCTGCGCCGTGCGGGATGATCCGCAGCCAGTCCGTCGGTGCCGCGCGCACGATCAGCGCGTGGCTGTCGTCGAGCTGCAGCACGGCGCCGTTGAAGAGCACCACGTCGCGCGGGAGCGCGATGGCGACGTCGGCGCCGCGTTCGCTCGTCACGCGCAGACGGCGGCGCGCGAGATCGGCCGAGCCGAGCGTGACCGTGTCCACGGCGTCCGCATGCTCGAGGCGATGGAGCTGCGCAGCCAGCTCGGGCTCGCGCATGTCGCCGATCACGGTCTCGATCAGGATCATGTCGCCTCCCTAGCAGCCATCGCGGGCGGCCTCCACAAGTTTGTGCTCAGACGAATTGCGAGCTGAAGAGCGTCGCCGCGAGCGCGGTCCGGTTCTCGACGCCCATCTTGGAGAAGATCACCTCGAGGTGCTTGTCGACGGTGCGCGGGCTCAACGACAGGATGGCGGCGACGTCGCGGTTGGACTTGCCCTGCGCGATCCAGGAGGCGACCTCCGCCTCGCGGCGCGTCAGCGCGAAGCGGGCCCGCAGCGCCGCCGTGCGATCCGACGTCGCGACAGCCGAGATGCGCAGGATCAGCTCGCCGCGGTCGGTGGCGCCAGCAAAGCCGATGCGCAACTGCGCGCCGGCCGTCTCGACGGCGATCTCGTCGCCACCCGGGAGCGGGGCGCCGCTCACCCGGCCGCGCAGCCACTCGATGACGGCGGGCGGCAGCCGCAGACGATCCTCGCCGGGGGCGCGAAAGCGCTCCTCGACGAGCCGGTAGGCCTGCGGCGTGAACCACAGGATGTCGCCGGTCCGGTCGACGGCGATGAGGAATTGCTCTGCGGCATCGAGCGCCGTGAAGGCGCTCTTCAGCTTGCGCGCGTTGGCGAGATGCGTGCCGATGCGCGCGAGCATCGAATCGATATCGAGCGGCTTGGTGACGTAGTCGGCGCCGCCGACCTGGAAGGCGCGGACGCTGTGCTCCGGCTCGGCCAGGCCGGTCATGAAGATCACCGGCACGTGCTCGAAGCCCGGCAGCTTCTTCAGCTCGCGGCAGGTCTCGAAGCCGTCCATCGTCGGCATGACGGCGTCCATCAGCACCACGTCGGGCTTGAGGCGCGCGGCGACCTTCAGCGCGGCGGCACCGTCGAGCGCCACCGTCACCGTCATGCCGGTGGCGTCGAGCACGTCGGTGAGCATGCGCAGCGTCTCCGGCGAATCGTCGACGACGAGCACGATGTCGGCAGGCTGCGGAGTCATGCGATGGGCTCGCGCAGGGTCTCGAGCGCCGCGGCGAGGCCGCGCATGTCGACGGCATCGACGAAGACGAGGAGGCGGTTGGCGAGCGGCCGGTAGCGCGCGTCCGTGGCGAGGTCGGCGAGCGCCTCGCGCAGGCCGCGCACGAAGCCGATCTCGCAGAGATCGATCAGCGCGGCGAGGCGGTCGCCATCGGGCCGCGGCAGGCTCTCCAACGGTACGGCGGCCTCGGTGGCCGGCACGGCGAGCGGGGCGTCCTGCACGTCGAGCCCGAGCAGCGCGAGGATCGTCTCGGTCAGCCGCGCGATGTCGACGGGCTTCATGACGTAGGCGTCGTGGAAGGGCTGGGCGATCGACGTGCGGTGCTCCTCGATCGCGCTCGCCGACACCATCACGATGCGCGCCTCGGTGTGGCCGGCGGCGCGCAGCTGCTCGGCGAGCTGCCAGCCGTGCATGTCGGGCAGGCCGACGTCGAGCAGGAACAGATCGGGTCGCGTCAGGTCGGCGACGCGCAGGCCTTCGCCGGCCGTCTCGGCGGCGAACATCGTGAAGCCGAGCGGCGTCATCGCCTCGGCGATCACGTCGCGGTGGGTGGCGTCGTCGTCGACGACCAGGATGGCGCGCCCCGCGCCGACGTCGGCGCCGAGCAGGCGCTCCTCGATCGCCGGCAGCTTGGTGTCGTTGACCCGCGGCAGGAAGAGGCGCAGCCGGAACGTGCTGCCGCGCCCCGGCGTGCTCTCCACCAGGATGTCGCCGCCCATCACGCGGGCGAGCAGGCGGCAGATGGTGAGGCCGAGCCCGGTGCCGGGGGCGGTCATGCCGGATTGCAGCCGCTCGAACGGCTCGAAGATTCGCTCCAGATCCTCCGGCGGGATGCCGGGCCCGGTGTCGATGACGGCGAACTCCGCGACCTCGTTGCGGTAGCGCACCCTGAAGTCGACGCGGCCGGCGAAGGTGAACTTCATCGCGTTCGACAAGAGGTTGATGACGATCTGGCGCAGCCGCTTCTCGTCGCTCGCCACCGTCTCCGGCAGGTCGCCGGCGATCTCGACCTCGAAGGCGATGCCCTTGGCGGCCGCCTGCACCGCGAACATGTCGACGATCTGCTTCAGGAACGGCTTGATCGCGATCTCGTCGCGCGACAGGTCGAGCTTGCCGGCCTCGACCTTGGAGATGTCGAGGAGGCCGTCGATCAGCCCGGAGAGATGGCCGGCGCTGCGGCGCATGACGGCGATCTGGCCGCGCTGCTTGCCGCCCAGCTTCTGGTCGCGCTCCAGCAGCTGGGCGTAGCCCATGATCGTGTTGAGCGGCGTGCGCAGCTCGTGGCTGAGGCCGACGACGTAGCGGCTCTTCGCGTAGTTGGCCGACTCGGCGGCCTCCTTGGCGCGCTTGAGGGCCGCGTCGGTGCGCTCGTGCGCCTCGATCTCCTCCATGAGGAGCTGCGTCTGGCGCAGCATCTCGTCCTGGGCGGCGCGGCGGCTCACCTGCACCAGCACGAACAGCCAGCTGCCGACACCGATGACGATCAACAGCAGGACGAAGACCTTCCACATCGTGGCGACGAGCGCGGCGTGGTCGACGCTGCGGTCGGTGCCGATCTGCAGGCCGATGAGCGCGAGCAGGAAGGCGACGAGCAGCGTCGAGAGGCCGAAGGCCAGCGCGAACTCGACGACATGCGGGCGGATGAGCTGCCGCCAGCGCGAGGGCACGACGCCGGCGAGGCCGTCGGCGAGCTGCCGGTGCATGCGGGCGTGCGGCTTGCACAGGTCGTGGCAGCGCGCGTCGAGCGAGCAGCAGAGCGAGCAGATCGGCCCGGCATAGGCGGGGCAGGACGCGGTGTCCTCGGTCTCGAAGGTGTTCTCGCAGATGCAGCAGCGCACGCTCGTACGGCCGTCGGCGACGGGCTCGGGCTGTCGCGCGAGGTAGAAGCGGCCGCGGGTCGCGAGCGCGATGAGGGGGGCGACGACGAGCGCGGTGACGAGCGCCAGGAACGGCGAGAAGGCTCTCGCGATCGCGCCGAAGGCGCCGATCTGCGCCAGCGTCGAGAGGAGCGTCGCCGCCGCCATGGCGCCGACGCCGACCGGGTTGATGTCGTAGAGGTGCGCGCGCTTGAACTCGATGCCGGGCGGCGAGAGGCCGAGCGGCTTGTTGATCACGAGGTCGGCGACGAGCGCGCCGACCCAGGCGACGGCGAGGCTCGAGTAGAAGGCCAGCGTGCGCTCGAGCGCTTCGTAGACGCCGAGCTCCATCACGAGCAAGGCGACGGCGACGTTGAAGACGAGCCACACGACGCGACCGGGATGCGAATGCGTCAGGCGCGAGAAGAAGTTCGACCAGGCGATCGAGCCGGCATAGGCGTTCGTCACGTTGATCTTGATCTGGCACAAAACGACGAAGGCGCAGGTCAGCCCGAGCGACAGCGGACCGGGGCCGACGAGCGCCGCGAAGCCGACCGCATACATGCGCGGCGGATCGCCGGCCTCATGGCGCGCCATGCCGTGGCGGACGAGGTAGACGGCGAGATACGAGCCGACGAGGAACTTGAGCGCGCCGACGACGATCCAGCCCGGGCCGGAGGAGAGGAGGGCGAGCCACCAGGCGCGCTTCTGCTGCCGGCTGTCCGGCAGGAAGCGGAGGAAGTCGACCTGCTCGCCGACCTGCACGATCAGTGCGAAGGCGACGGACGCCGCCGCGCCGAAGGACAGGAGATCGAAGCCGCCGCCGGAGGCGCCGACGTAATGCGTCCACTCGTCGAGACCCTGCGGATCGCGCATCACGACGGCGGCGATCGGCAATAGATTGAGCGCGATCCAAATCGGCTGCGACCAGACCTGCAGGCGGCTGATCGCCGAGATGCCGTAGACGACGAGGGGAATGACGACGAGCGCGCTGGCGAGGTAGCCGAGCGGCCGCGGGATGCCGAGGCAGAGCTCGAGCGCCATCGCCATGATGACCGACTCGATCGCAAAGAAGATGAACGTGAACGAGGCGTAGATCAGCGAGGTGATCGTCGAGCCGATGTAGCCGAAGCCGGCGCCGCGGGTCAGCAGATCGATGTCGACGCCGTATTTCGCGGCATAGAAGCAGATCGGCAGCGCGGTCGCGAAGATCGCCACGCTGACCACCGCGATCGCCGCGGCGGCGTTGGAGAAGCCGTAGCTCAGCGTGATCGAGCCGCCGATCGCCTCCAGCGCCAGGAAGGAGGCGGCGCCGAGCGCGGTCTGGCCGACTCGTGCCGACGACCAGCGTCGTGCCCGCTTCGCGGTGAAGCGGAGCGCGAAGTCCTCCAACGTTTCGTTGGCGGCCCACTGGTTGTACTCGCGCCTGACGCGATCGATCCGCTGACGCCCTGCCATGGTGATCGTCTACATCCCGGCCGGTTAATCGACCATCGCCCGGCCGATCGTTTGGCTCATCGTTCAGCCCATCATTCGGCATTGCAACAAAGCGGCCACCGACGGCAATCGGCAAGCCCCCTTCGCTCGGCGCCCGCTCGGCGCTCCATTATCAGCGAATTGCCGCAGCCGCATACGTGGTCCTACGTATTGCTGCAGCGCCGCACGCCACGTCACCCTGAGACCGTCCAAGCCGTGAGGGCCTGGCTCGGTTCGAGGGGTGGGTATGTCACACGACGACGATCACGACGCGCTGGCGTCTCCGCTGCGGCGGCAGATCCTCAAGGGCATCGCGGCGCTGCCGGCGGTGAGCTTGTTCGGACGCCGGGCTTTCGCGGCGCCCGCCACCTCGGCGGTCGACACGACGGGCCTCGCCGTCACCGACGACAGCGTGACCGTCGGCATCCTGCACTCGATCACCGGCACGATGGCGATCTCGGAGACCGGCTCGGTCGAGGCCGAGAAGCTCGCGATCTCGCAGATCAACGAGGCCGGCGGCGTGCTCGGCCGGCAGATCAAGGTCATCCAGGAGGACGGCGCCTCCGACTGGCCGACCTTTGCGGAGAAGGCGAAGAAGCTGCTCGTCAGCGACCACTGCGCGGCGGTCTTCGGCTGCTGGACCTCGGCCTCGCGCAAGGCCGTGCTGCCGGTCTTCGAGCAGTACAACGGCATGCTCTACTATCCCACCTTCTACGAGGGCCTCGAGCAGTCGAAGAACGTCATCTACACCGGCCAGGAGGCCACGCAGCAGATCCTCGCCGGCCTCAACTGGGTCGAGAAGGAGCGCAAGGCCAAGACATTCTACCTGCTCGGGTCCGACTACATCTGGCCGCGCACCTCGATGAAGATCGCCCGCAAGCACATCGAGAACGTGCTGCACCAGAAGGTCGTCGGCGAGGATTACTTCCCGCTCGGCAGCACCCAGTTCAACTCGGTGATCAACAAGATCAAGCTGAAGAAGCCCGACGTGATCTATATCGCGGTCGTCGGAGGCTCGAACGTCGCATTCTACAAGCAGCTGAAGGCGGCGGGCATCGACCTCAACAAGCAGATGCTGATGACGATCTCGGTCACCGAGGACGAGATCGACGGCATCGGCGGCGAGAACATCGCCGGCGCCTACGCCTGCATGAAGTACTTCCAGTCGCTCGACACGCCGCAGAACAAGGCCTTCGTCGCCGCCTTCAAGAAGATGTGGGGCGAGAAGACGGTCATCGGCGACGTGACGCAGGCCGCCTATCTCGGGCCCTGGCTGTGGAAGTTCACCTGCGAGAAGGCCGGCTCCTTCGACGTCGACAAGATCGCTGCCGCCTCGCCCGGCATCGAGTTCAAGGACGCGCCGGAAGGCTACGTCCGCATCCACCCCAACCATCACCTGTGGTCGAAAACCCTGGTCGGGCGGGCCCGCGCCGACGGACAGTTCGACGTCGTCTACACGACGCCTGAGCTGATCGAGCCGAACCCCTTCCCCAAGGGCTACCAGTAAGCGCACCGGTCGGCCCGGCACGCGACGTGCAGGGCCCCCTCAACGCCGTGGCGGACCCGCGTCGCCACGGCCTCTCTGCCTTCCAACAGTGAGACTTGCCATGCTCGGCGGCTACTCCTTCGGCGATCTCGGCTCGATCTTCGTGATGCAGGGCTTCGCCGGGCTGATCCTGTTCTCGGTCTTCGTGCTGATGGCGCTCGGCCTCGCGATCATCTTCGGCCAGATGGGCGTGATCAACATGGCGCACGGGGAGTTCATGATCCTCGGCGCCTACATGACGTACTTTACGTCGAAGGCGTTCCAGGCCTACCTGCCGTCGCTGTTCGGCGGCTATTTCTTCGTCGCGATCTTCATCGCGTTTCTCGCCTCCGGCGCGCTCGGCATGTTCATAGAATGGGCGCTGATCAAGCGGCTCTACCATCGCCCGCTCGACACGATGCTCGCGACCTGGGGCCTGAGCCTGATCCTGCAGCAGATCTACCGCTCGGCCTTCGGCGCGCGCGAGGTCGGCGTCGACCTGCCACAGTGGATGCTCGGCTCCTGGCAGGTCACGGATTCGATCCAGATCCCGATCAACGGCATGATCATCATGGCGCTGACGATCCTCATCACGATCGCCGTCGGCGTGCTGATGTACAAGTCTCGCTGGGGCCTGTCGGTGCGCGCGGTGGTGCAGAACCGGCCGATCGCCGGCGCCGTCGGCATCAACACCGACCGCATCGATCGCTACACGTTCGCGATCGGCTGCGGCATCGCCGGCATCGCGGGCGCGGCCTTCACGATGATCGGCTCGACCGGCCCGACCTCCGGCCAGCTCTACATCGTCAACGCCTTTCTCATCGTCGTCTTCGGCGGCGCGCAGAGCCTGATCGGCACCATCGCCTCGGCGTTCTCGATCTCGCAGACGCAGTCGACGCTCGAGTTCTTCCTCTCCGGCTCGATGGCATCCGTCATCACCCTCCTGCTGATCGTCGGCATTCTCCTGCTTCGGCCGCAGGGTCTGTTCGTTCTCAAAGTGCGCCGCTGAGGATCGCCCGATGCCGAATGGAACCCCCTTCTTCGGACGCGCCGGCTGGCTCAACCTGGCGATCCTCGCGGTCCTGCTGCTCGTCGTCTTCCCGGCGGTGCTCGATCCCTTCCGGCTGAACCTCGTCGGCAAGTACCTCACCTACGCCTTCGTCGCGGTCGGCCTCGTCATCTGCTGGGGCTACGGCGGCATCCTGAGCCTGGGCCAGGGCGTGTTCTTCGGCCTCGGCGGCTACTGCATGGCGATGTACCTGAAGCTCGAGGCCTCGAGCGTCGCCAACACGAAGATCCAGTCGACGCCGGGCATCCCCGACTTCATGGACTGGAACCAGATCACCGAGCTGCCGACCTTCTGGGTGCCGTTCAAGAGCCTGCCGCTGGCGCTCATCGCCGTCGTCGTCGTGCCGACGCTGCTTGCCGCGATCCTCAGCTACGCGATGTTCAAGCGGCGCGTCGGCGGCGTCTACTTCGCGATCATCACCCAGGCCGTCGCCTCGATCCTGACGATCCTGATCATCGGCCAGCAGGGCTACACCGGCGGCGTCAACGGCATCACCGACCTTCGCACGCTGCACGGCTGGGACATCCGCACCGATCACGCTCACACGATCCTCTACTTCGTGAACGCCATCCTGCTGCTCGCCTGCCTGCTCGCCGCCCAGTACATCACGCGCTCGAAGCTCGGCCGCATCCTCATCGCGATGCGCACCAAGGTCGACCGCGTGCGCTTCTCCGGCTACTCGGTCGCCGGCTTCCAGGTCTTCGCCTTCTGCGTCGCGGCGGCCTTCGCGGCGATCGGCGGCGCGATGTTCACGCTCCAGGTCGGCTTCATGTCGCCGTCCTTCGTCGGCATCGTCCCGTCGATCGAGATGGTGATCTACACCGCCGTCGGCGGCCGCCTGTCGCTGTTCGGCGCGATCTACGGCACGCTCATCGTCAACTACGCGAAGTCGAGCTTCTCCGAGGCCTTCCCGCAGCTCTGGCAGCTCGGCCTCGGCGCGCTGTTCATGATCGTGGTGCTGTTCTTCCCGAACGGCCTCGCCGGCATCTACCGCAGCCACGTCGCGCCGTGGGTGCAGAAGAAGCTCGGCGCCCGCACGTCGAAGGACCCGAGCGAAGCCCTGCAGATCCCGGCGGAGTGAGGACATGAGCGAGACAGACTTCCTCCTCGCCGTCGAGAACCTGACCGTCTCCTTCGACGGCTTCAAGGCGGTGAACGACCTCACCTTCTACGTCGACAAGAACGACATTCGCGTCATCATCGGCCCGAACGGCGCCGGCAAGACGACGGTGCTCGACCTCATCTGCGGCAAGACGAAAGCCAGCGAAGGCTCGATCAAGTTCCGCAACAAGGAGATCACCAAGCTCAACGAGAACGAGATCGTCCTCGCTGGCATCGGGCGCAAGTTCCAGACGCCGTCGATCTACGACGAGCTCACGGTCTTCGAGAATCTCGAGATCTCCTACCCCAAGGGTCGCAGCGTCTTCGGTGCGCTCACCTTCCGCCGCGACGCCGCCGTCATCGAGCGCGTCGAGGAGGTCGCCGAGATCATCTTCCTCAAGGACCAGCTGAAGCAGAACGCCGAGTACCTGAGCCACGGGCAGAAGCAGTGGCTCGAGATCGGCATGCTGCTGATCCAGGACCCCGAGCTTCTGATGCTCGACGAGCCGGTCGCCGGCATGAGCGTCAGCGAGCGCGTCAAGACCGCCGAGCTCTTGAACCGAATCATCGCGGACCGCTCGGTCATCGTCATCGAGCACGACATGAAGTTCGTCGAGGACATCGCGCGCAAGGTGACGGTGCTGCACCAGGGCAAGATCCTCTCCGAGGGGACGATGGCGCAGGTGAAGAGCGACCCCAAGGTCGTCGAAGTCTATCTCGGTCATTGAGGAGCGGGTGATGTCCGAGGCAATTCTTTCGATCGACGGCCTGCACGTCGCCTACGGCCAGAGCGAGGTCCTGCACGGGCTGAGCCTCTCGGTCGCCAAGAACGAGATCGTCGCGCTGATGGGCCGCAACGGCATGGGCAAGACGACGCTCCTGAAGGCGCTGATGGGCCTGATCCCGACGAAGCAGGGCGGCGTGCGCGTCGCCGACGCCGAGATCGGCGGCCTGAAGAGCTACGAGCGCGTCGCGCGCGGCGTCGCCTACGTGCCGCAGGGTCGCATGGTCTTCTCGTCCATGACGGTCGAGGAGAACATCGAGACCGGCCTCGGCAAGGCCGGCAAGAGCTCGATCCTTGAAGACATCTACACGCTGTTCCCGGTGCTCAAGGAGATGCGCAAGCGCCGCGGCGGCAACCTCTCGGGCGGCCAGCAGCAGCAGCTCGCCATCGCCCGTGCGCTGGCGAGCGCGCCGAAGGTCCTGCTTCTCGACGAGCCGACGGAGGGCATCCAGCCCTCGATCATCCGCGAGATGGGGCGCACGCTGCGCCGCATCCGCGACGAGCGCGGGCTGTCGATCCTCGTCTCGGAGCAGGTGCTGAGCTTCGCGCTCGACGTCGCCGACCGCGTCGCGGTGATCGAGAACGGCGAGATCGTGCACAACGACGCGCGTGCGGACATCGACGAGGCAAAGGTCGCAAAGTACCTGTCCGTCTAGGGAGCGAAGGCATGAAGGACTACGAGATCTTCGAGCTGGGCGACTTCGTCCTCCAGTGCGGCAAGACGCTGCGCTCCGCCAAGCTCGCCTTCAAGACCTTCGGCACGCTGAATGCCGCCAAGGACAACGCGATCGTCTATCCGACCTGGTACTCCGGCCAGCATTACGAGAACGGATGGCTGATCGGGCCCGGCAAGGCGCTCGATCCAGAAAAATACTTCATCATCATCCCGAACATGTTCGGCAACGGGCTCTCGTCCTCGCCGAGCAACACGCCGGCGCCTTGGAACGGCCCGCGCTTTCCAAACGTCACCGCCTACGACAACGTGAAGGCGCAGCACCGGCTCGTCACCGAGCATTTCGGGATCGAGAAGCTGGTGCTCGTCACCGGCTGGTCGATGGGCGCGCTGCAGACCTACCACTGGGCGGTGATGTTCCCGCACATGGTGCCGAAGATCCTGCCGTTCCAGGGCTCGGCGAAATGTTCGCGGCACAACTACGTCTTCCTCGAGGGCGCCAAGGCGGCGCTGCAGGCCGACGCCGCCTTCAACGACGGCTGGTATCAATCCCCGCCCTACAAGGGGCTGCGCGCCTTCGGCCGCGTCTACGCCGGCTGGGGCTTCTCGCAGACGTTCTATCGCGTCGAGGCCGACATCAAGCACATGGGCTACGCCTCGCTCGAGGACTTCCTGATCGGCTTCTGGGAAGGTCTCTTCTACGAGCGCGACGCCAACAACCTGCTCGCCATGCTGTGGACCTGGCAGCACGGCGACATCAGCGCCAACGAGACGTTCAAGGGCGACTTCAAGGCCGCGCTGGCCTCGATCAAGGCCAAGGCGATCCTGATGCCGGCCTCGACCGATCTCTACTTCCCGCCCGAGGACAACGCCATCGAGGCGGAGTCGATGCCGAACGCCGAGCTTCGCACGATCGACACCTACTGGGGCCATTTCGCCGGCGGCCCGGGCACAAGCCCCGACGACATCGAGATCCTCGACAAGGCGCTGAAAGAGCTGCTCGCCGCCTGACGGGACCTGCAACAACGACCATCAACGACGCACGCAAAGGGAGAGAGCCACATGACCGAGACGATCATCAAGGTCGATGTCACGCAGTCCGCCTACGACAACGACATGGTGCACAATCGTTGGCACCCCGACATTCCCATGGTGGCGACGGTCAACCCCGGCGACGACTTCATCATCGAGACCTACGATTGGACCGGCGGCTTCATCAAGAACGACGACGACGCCTCCGACGTGCGCGACATCGACCTGTCGATCGTCCACTTCCTGTCCGGCCCGATCGGCGTCAAGGGCGCCGAGCCCGGCGACCTGCTCGTCGTCGACATCCTCGACATCGGCACGCTGCCCGGCGGCGACTGGGGCTTCAACGGCGCCTTCTCGCGCAAGAACGGCGGCGGCTTCCTCACCGACCACTTCCCGACAGCGCAGAAGTCGATCTGGGACATCAAGGGCATGTACACGAGCTCGCGCCACGTGCCGGGAGTGAGCTTCGCCGGCCTCGTGCACCCCGGCCTCATCGGCTGCCTGCCCGATCCCAAGCTGCTCGAGCTGTGGAACGAGCGAGAGACGGCCTTCATCGCCGCCAACCCCGATCATCCGACCGGCGTCGCCAACCCCCCGTTCGCCAAGACCGCGCACATGGGCCGGCTGAAGGGCGAGGCCTACGACAAGGCCGCCGCCACCGGCGCCCGCACGGTGCCGCCGCGCGAGCACGGCGGCAACATGGACATCAAGGATCTGTCGCGCGGCTCGAAGATCTACTTCCCCGTCTACGTGCCGGGCGCGGGCCTCTCGATGGGCGACCTGCACTTCAGCCAGGGCGACGGCGAGATCACCTTCTGCGGCGCGATCGAGATGGCGGGCTGGCTGCACCTCAAGGTCGAGCTCATCAAGGACGGCATGTCGAAGTACGGCGTGAAGAGCCCGATCTTCAAGCCGTCGCCGATCAAGCCGAACTACACCGACTTCCTCATCTTCGACGGCATCTCCGTCGACGAGGCCGGCAAGCAATATTACCTCGACGTCGGCGTCGCCTACCGCCAGGCCTGCCTCGCGGCGATCGAGTACCTGAAGAAGTTCGGCTACTCGGGCGAGCAGGCCTACTCGATCCTCGGCACCGCGCCGGTGCAGGGCCACATCTCGGGCGTCGTCGACGTGCCGAATGCCTGCGCGACGCTGTGGATCCCGACCGAGATCTTCGACTTCGACATCAACCCCGGCGCTGCCGGCCCGACCAAGTTCCTCGACGGCAGCATCAAGCTGCCGACCGCGCCGGACTTCTAGGCCATGCCGATGTACGACTATGTGTGTGCGGCCTGTGGGCCGTTCACCGCCCACCGGCCGATGTCGGAGTACGACCAGCCGCTGGCTTGCGAGGGCTGCGGGGCGCCGGCCCCGCGCGCCATCCTGCGCGCCCCCGCGCTCGCGACCATGGATGCGGGCGCACGCCGCGGCATGGCCGTCAACGAGCGCTCGCGCCACGAGCCGCGCAAGTCTGGCAAGGCGCACCCTTCGGGCTGCGGCTGCTGCAGCACGTCCCGCGGCTTCTCCGCGACGCCCGTCTCCGGCCGGAGCGCCGCCAAGTCCTTCCCCGGCGCCCGGCCGTGGATGATCAGCCACTGATCGGCGGTTTTGTCGGCGACGCTATTGAGTAGGGGTCGCGGCAGCTAAAGCCGCGGCCAACGGTGGGCGGAAGGCCGCTCGG
Organism: Beijerinckiaceae bacterium RH AL1; assembly: GCA_901457705.2. Classification (NCBI taxonomy): domain Bacteria; kingdom Pseudomonadati; phylum Pseudomonadota; class Alphaproteobacteria; order Hyphomicrobiales; family Beijerinckiaceae; species Beijerinckiaceae bacterium RH AL1. The sequence goes on along the minus strand of LR590083.2, from coordinate 2,523,520 downwards.
CGGCGTCGCCTGAAGCTTTGGTGCCAGTCATCGTAGTTTGGCGCTCGGGTCATCTCGGCGGGGTCCACGCGCGTGCTTCCGTGGCCCGCAAAGCCGCAGCCTAAATCCCTGACACGAAAATAAAATGCCATTTTTGGAGCGGGCGAAGGGATTCGAACCCTCGACCCCAACCTTGGCAAGGTTGTGCTCTACCCCTGAGCTACACCCGCATCCGTTCACGGCAGCGCCGTGGAGGCGTCATATGGCGCAAATGGCGGCGCGATGCAAACGACAATTTGGCTCGCTCGACAGGATCGTCGCGGGCGCCCCGTAGCGCGCAGAGTGGCGAGCAAAGCGGCACCTCGCGCCGCCCGCGCGGGCATCGGGCGATCACCGCCGATCCCCGGCCCGGCTCCGCCGAGCGCTCCCGCACTGCGGCACGCCTTTTGCCAACCGTAACTGCTCGCTCGCGCAATGCTGCGCACGTCCGGGCGCATGACCGTGCAACGGCGCACGGCCGGCGCTTCGATCAATCCAGGTGTGGGGTTGCTCGGGACCTTGTCGACGACGCCTCGCCAGATCTCCCCGGCCTCCGGGACTGGCGCGGGCATGGCGATCCCGAGCTTTTGTCCTCATGCCCTCGCAACGAAGGGCTGCCATGGGCGGTGAATTTACGGCCGAGCAGAAGCGTTACCTCGAGGGATTTACCTCGGGCATCCAGGTCGGCCGCCTCAAGCCGGCGGCCGGCGGCGGACCGTCGGCGCCGAGCGGCCCCGACGCGCCGCATCTCGCTGCGATGACCAAGGCCGAGGCGGCGGGCAAGAAGCTCGCCGACCAGGAGAAGTGGAAGCGCGAGGAGCACCCCTTCGACGCCTACCATCGCCTGAAGGCGCAGGCGGAGAACGACGAGTTCCCCAAGCCGCCGGACAACTTCCGCTGGCGCTACTACGGGCTGTTCTACGTCGCGCCGGCGCAGGACGCCTACATGCTGCGCATGAGAATCCATAACGGCATCCTCAACCACTGGCAGTTCGCGGCAATGGCCGACCTCGCGGCGCGCTGCGCCGGCGGCTATTCGCACGTGACGACGCGCGCCAACCTGCAGCTGCGCGAGATCCCCGCGCGGCACGCGATCGACGTCATCGAGCAGGTGATCGACCTCGGGCTCTGCTCGCGCGGCTCGGGCTCCGACAACATCCGCAACGTGACGGGCGACGCAACCGCCGGCATCGCGCGGGGCGAGCTCCTCGACACGCGGCCCTATGCCAAGGCGTGGCACTTCCACATCCTCAACAACCGGGTGATGTACGGGCTGCCGCGCAAGTTCAACGTCGCCTTCGACGGCGGCGGCCCGATCCCGACGCTGGAGGACACCAACGACATCGGCTTCCAGGCCGTGGAGGTGAAGGAGGGCGCGGGCGTCGAGCCGGGGATCTGGTTCCGCCTCGTGCTCGGCGGCATCACCGGCCACAAGGACCTCGCGCGCGACACCGGCGTGGTGGTGAAGCCCCGCGACGCGACCAAGGTGGCGGATGCGATCGTCCGCGTCTTCATCGATTCGGGAAACCGCACCGACCGCAACAAGGCGCGGCTCAAGTACGTGCTCGACGACTGGGGCTTCGACACATTCCTCGTCGCGGTGGAGGACAAGCTCGGCTGGAAGCTGCCGCGGGTCGCGGCCGAGCACGTCGCGCCGCGCCCGGCGCAGGACCGCCACGCGCATGTCGGCGTGCACGCGCAGAAGCAGGCGGGGCTCAACTACATCGGCGTGGTGCTGCCGGTGGGCAAGATGGATTGCGAGCAGATGCACGAGCTCGCCGCCATCGCGCGCGAGCTCGGCGACGGCGACATCCGCCTCACCGTCTGGCAGAACCTTCTGATCTCCGGCATCCCGGACGACAAGCTCGACAAGGCGAAGGCGCGCATCGAGTCGACGGGGCTCGCCTGGCAGGCGACGCCGATCCGCGCCGGCCTCGTCGCCTGCACGGGCTCGCAGGGCTGCAAGTTCGCCGCCGCGCCGACGAAGCTCAACGCCCAGGCGATCGCCGCCTGGTGCGAGCCGCGCGTCAAGCTCGACCAGCCGATCAACATCCATCTCACCGGCTGCCACAACTCCTGCGCCCAGCACTACATCGGCGACATCGGGCTGATCGGCGCCCGCGTGCCGGTCAACGACGACGGCGACACGGTCGACGGCTACGACATCCACGTCGGCGGCGGCTTCTCGACGACGCCGTCGATCGGCCGCGAAATCTACCCCGCCGTGAAGGCCGAGGACTGCCCCGCGCATGTCGAGCGGCTGCTCAAGGCCTATCTCGCCAATCGTTCCGACCCCAACGAGTCTTTCCTGGCTTTCGCGCAAGGCAAGGAGATCGAAACCTTGAAGGCCATGGCGGCCGAGGTGAAAGCATGACGTTCCAGGCTCCGACGCCCACGATCGCGCCGTTCATCCCGGAGAACGCGCCGTTCTCCGAGGAGCAGCGCGCCTGGCTCAACGGCTTCTTCGCCGGCTTCCTCGCGCCGCAGCCCGGCGACGCGCAGCCGATCTCGGGCGCCGAGGCCGGCGTCGAGGACGACGACGCGCCGTGGCACGACCCGGCGATGCCGATCGACGAGCGCATGAGCCTCGCCGAGGGCAAGCCGATCCAGCGCCGGCTCATGGCCGCGATGGCGCAGCAGGATTGCGGCCAGTGCGGCTACGATTGCGACAAGTACTCGAAGGCCATCGCCGACGGTGAGGAGGCGCGGCTCAATCTCTGCGTGCCGGGCGGCAAGGAGACCGCGCGCAAGGTGAAGGAGCTCGCGGCCGAGCTCGGCGGCGAGGCGCCCGCCGGGGCGGGTGACGCGAAGGTCGAGGCCAAGGCGGCGCCCGCCGCGAGCGCGGAGGCGCCGGGCTACTCGCGCGCCCTGCCGGTCGACGTGGTGTTCGAGGGCCGTCGGCGGCTCAACAAGGCGGACTCGGAAAAGTCGACCTTCCACATCGACATCGATCTCACGGCCGCCGGCATCGAGTATACGGTCGGCGACGCCTTCGGCCTGTTTCCCGAGAACGACCCGGAGCTCGTCGACCGTGTGATCGCGGCGATCGGCGCGCCGCGCGACTTCCCGATCGGCGACAAGAGCTTCGCCGACTACCTGAGAACCGAGGTCTCGCTCGGCCTGGCGCCGGACGCGCTCTTCGAGCTGATCTCCTACATCACCGGCGGCGAGCGCCGTGCCAAGGCGAAGCTGCTCGCCAAGGGCGAGGACCCGGACGGCGACGTCCACACCCTCGACGTGCTCGCGGTGCTCGAGAAGTTCCCGGGCCTGCGACCCGATCCGGAGGCGTTCATCGAGGCGCTCGACCCGTTGCAGCCGCGACTCTACTCGATCTCTTCGTCGCATAACGCGACGCCGGGCCGCGTCTCGCTCACCGTCGATCACGTGCGCTACATCGTCGGCGAGCGCACGCGCCGCGGCGTCGCCTCGTCGTGGCTCGCCGAGCGGCTGCCGGTCGGCTCGAAGATCAAGGCCTACGTGCAGAAGGCGCACAACTTCGGCCTCCCGAAGTCGACCGACGTGCCGATCATCATGGTCGGCCCCGGCACCGGCGTCGCGCCGTTCCGCGCCTTTTTGCACGATCGCAAGAGCGCTGCGGCGAAGGGCGGCGCCTGGCTGTTCTACGGCCACCAGCGGCGCGCGGCCGACTTCTTCTACGAGGACGAGATCGACGGCTTCATGCAGGACGGCACGCTCTCGAAGCTGTCCCTGGCCTGGTCGCGCGACGGCGAGAAGAAGACCTATGTCCAGGACAAGATGCGCGAGGACGGCAAGGAGGTGTGGTCCTGGCTCGAGCGCGGCGCGCATTTCTACATCTGCGGCGATGCCAAGCGGATGGCGTCCGACGTCGAGAAGGCGCTGACCGAGATCGTCGCCAGGGAGAGCGGACAGGACGAGGCGTCGGCGAAGAGCTTCATCGCCGCGCTGAAGAAGAACGGGCGCTACCAGGCCGACGTGTACTGAGGCCGGCCGTGGGTGCCCAAACCACCGACGTCCGCACGGTGAAGACGGCCTGCCCCTACTGTGGGGTGGGCTGCGGGATGGTGCTGCAGGTCGAGGGCGGCAAGGTCACCAAGCTCTCGGGCGACAAGGACCATCCGACCAACTTCGGGCGGCTCTGCACCAAGGGCTCGACGGCGGCGAAGATCATCGCCGGCACCGGACGCATGGAGCGCGCCTCCGTGCGCGCCGACCGCAAGGCCGACCAGGTGCCGGTGGGGATGGACGTCGCCATTGCCGAGGCCGCGCGGCGGCTGCGCGCGATCATCGACACGCACGGGCCGGATGCGGTGGCGCTCTACGTCTCCGGGCAGATGTCGATGGAGGCGCAGTATCTCGCGAACAAGCTCGCCAAGGGCTTCATCGGCACCAACAATATCGAGTCGAACTCGCGATACTGCATGGCCTCGGCGGCCTCCGGCTACAAGCTGTCGCTCGGCGCCGACGGACCGCCCGGGTCCTACCAGGACTTCGACAAGGCCGACCTGTTCTTCATCGCCGGCTCGAACATGGCGGACTGCCATCCGATCCTCTTCCTGCGGATGAAGGACCGGATGAAGAGCGCCGGCGCCAGGCTGATCGTCGTCGATCCGCGTCGCACCGCGACGGCGGAGGCGGCCGACCTCTTCCTGCAGGTGACGCCCGGCACCGACATCGCGCTCTTCAACGGCATCCTGCACCTGCTCGTCGCGGCAGGCCGCATCGACCGCGACTTCATGGACGAGTTCACCGAGGGCTGGGCGCAGATGCCGGCCTTCCTCGCCGCCTACACGCCGGAGGCGGTCGCCGAGACCTGCGGCATCGCCGAGGCGGACCTGCGCAAGGCCGCAACCTGGATCGGCGAGGCGAAGGACTGGATGAGCTGCTGGACGATGGGGCTCAGCCAGTCGATCAGCGGCACCTGGAACACCAACGCGCTCTGCAACCTGCATCTCGCGACCGGCGCGATCTGTCGCCCGGGCAGCGGCCCGTTCTCGCTCACCGGCCAGCCGAACGCGATGGGCGGCCGCGAGATGGGCTATCTCGGCTACGGCCTGCCGGGCCAGCGCTCCGTCGCCTGTGACGACGAGCGGCGCTTTACCGAGGAGGTGTGGGGCCTGGCGCCGGGCACCATCCGGCCGGAGCCAGGCGTCGACGCGGCCGGCATGTACAAGGCGATGCAGGCCGGCGACATCAAGGCCGTGTGGGTGATCTGCACCAATCCGGTCGCGACGACGCCCAACCGCGCGAACGCCATCGCCGGGCTGAAGGCGGCCGAGCTCGTCATCACGCAGGACGCCTACCAGGACAACGAGACGAACATCTACGCCGACATCCTGCTGCCCGGCGCGCTGTGGGCCGAGGCGACGGGCGTGATGGTCAATTCCGAGCGCAACCTCACGCTGATGGAGAAGGCGGTGGAGCCGCCGGGCGAGGCGATGCCGGACTGGCAGATCATCGCCAAGGTGGCCTGCGCCATGGGCTACGAGGACGCGTTCGCCTATGCGTCGTCGAGCGACGTCTTCGACGAGATCAAGCGGTTCTGGAACCCGAAGACCGGCTACGACATCCGCGGCGCCTCGCATGCGCGGCTGCGCAGGACGCCGCTGCAATGGCCTTGCCCGCCGGAGACGGCCGAAGATCGCAACCCGACGCGCTATCTCAACGATGGCGTCAGCCAGAAGCTGCGCGAGGAACGGGATGGCGCGCGGCCGCGGCTGGCGTTCCCGACGCCGAGCGGCAAGGCGCAGTTCTTCGCGCGGCCCGTCGTCGAGCAGGCGGAGTATCCGGACGAGGCCTATCCGTTCATCCTGAACACGGGGCGGCTGCCGCACCAGTGGCACACGCTGACCAAGACCGGGAAGGTGCCGCAGCTGAACAAGCTGAACCCTGGCCCCTTCATCGAGATCCACCCGGACGATGCGAGGGCGGCCGGGATCAAGGAGAAGGACGAGGTCGAGGTGCGCTCGCGGCGGGGCAAGGCGATCCTGCCGGCGCGCCTCACGGCGCGCGTGCAGCGCGGCGCCTGCTTCGCGCCGTTCCACTGGAACGACAGCTACGGCGACAATCTCGCGATCAACGCGGTGACGACCGACGCCTGCGACCCGATCTCGAAGCAGGCGGCGTTCAAGTATTGTGCGGTAGCGCTGGAGCGCGTCGGGCCGGCGTCGAGCGCGGCTCACGTCACGGCGCCGGGCAGCGAGGCGCGGGCGTCGCAGGCCGTTGCACCCCAAACCGTCGAGGCCGGCGGCGTCAAGACTGCGACGCGGCCAAAGGTCGACGCGATGGCGAGCATCTTCGCCTCGGCGATCAACCTGAGGCCGATCGAGCCGCCCTCGTTCACGGAGGCGGAGACCGTCTATCTCTCCGGCTTCATGTCGGGGCTGCGCTCGACCGAGGCGCTCGGCTCGACGCCGGTGCTGCCGCCCGACGCGCCGGTGGCGCCGAACACGCGGCTCTGGCTCGATGGCGTTCTCGCCGGCATGTACAGCCGCACGGGCGCCCCCGGCAGCGACGGTGCGGCCGCGCCGCGGCCGGAGACCGCCGCAAAACCGATCACGGTGCTCTACGCCTCGCAGACCGGCAACGCCGAGACCCTCGCCGAGGGGATTGCGACCACACTCAATGGCGCGGGGCGGCCAGCGCAGGCGCTCGCCATGGACGACTACGACACAGGCCGGCTCGGCGGCGAGGCGCAGCTGGTCTTCGTCTCGTCGACCTACGGCGACGGCGATCCGCCCGACAACGGCAAGGCCTTCTGGGACTTCTTGCGCTCGGATGCGGCGCCGCGCCTCGAGCATCTGAGCTACGCCATCTGCGCGCTCGGCGACCCCTCCTACGATCAGTTCTGCAACCACGGCAAGAACCTCGACGCCCGGCTGACAGAGCTGGGCGCGCGGCGCCTGCAGCATCGCATCGATTGCGATCCGGACTACGAGACCCAGTCGGCCGCCTGGATCGAGGCGCTGGCGCCGCTGTTCGCCAAGGCCGGCGGCGCCAGCAAGCCGAACGCCGTGGCGCAGCCGGCGGTCCAAGCCAAAGCCGGCATGGCGGCCGCGCCGACCGGTTGGAGCAAGACCAATCCGTTCCGCGCCAAGCTCGTCGGCAACGTCAGGCTCAACGGCGAGGGCGCGGGCAAGGACACGCGCTTCTTCCGCTTCTCGCTCGCCGGCTCCGGCCTATCGTACCAGCCGGGCGATGCGCTCGGCGTCTGGCCGCGCAACTGCGAGGCGACGGTCGCCGAGACGATCGAGCTTGTGGGTCTCGACGCAGCGGCCCCCGTCACGATCAAGGGCAAGGGCGAGATGCCACTCGGCCAGGCGCTAACGCACGAGGTCGAGCTGACCAAGCCGTCGCGCGACATGCTGCGCTTCATCGCCGAGCGCAGCGGCAGCTCCGAGCTGACCAGCCTCATCGGCGACGACCGCAAGCGCGAGCTGAAAGATTTCCTGTGGGGCCGTCAGCTCGTCGACGTGCTCGAGGCCTTTCCGATCCGTACGGAGGCCGACGAGCTCGTCGCGCGCCTGCCGAAGATGCAGCCGCGGCTCTACTCGATCTCCTCGAGCCCCAAGGCGCACGCGGACGAGGTGCACCTCACCGTCTCGGCCGTGCGCTACGGCGCGCGCAGGCGCACGGGCACGTGCTCGACCTTCCTCGCCGACCGCGCCGGCGACGGCGACGTGCCGATCTTCATCCAGCCTTCGTCGCACTTCCACCTGCCGGCCGACCCCGACGCCGCCGTCATCATGATCGGGCCGGGCACCGGCGTCGCGCCGTTCCGCGGCTTCCTGCACGAGCGTCGCGTCACCGGCGCCACGGGGCGCAACTGGCTGTTCTTCGGCGAGCAGCACGAGGCGAGCGACTTCTACTATCGCGACGAGCTCGTCGCGATGCGCGACGACGGCCACCTCACCGAGCTGAGCCTCGCCTTCTCGCGCGACCAGGCGCACAAGGTCTACGTGCAGGACAAGATGATCGAGCGCGGCGCCGATCTCTGGGCGTGGCTCGAGGCGGGCGCCTACTTCTACGTCTGCGGCGATGCCGAGCGCATGGCCAAGGACGTCGAGCGCGCGCTGGTCACGGTCGCCCGCGACCACGGGCGCCTCGACGAGGAGCGCGCCGCCGCCTACGTCAAGGCGCTCGCGGCCGACAAGCGCTATCTGCGCGACGTCTATTGACGCGGTTACTTCTGGAAGAACAGGAGCAGGGCGGCAATCCCGTTGTAGAGCCCGTGCACGACGATCGAGGCCTTGATCGTGTCGGTGCGCTCGCGGATCCAAGCGAGGCCGAGGCCGACCGGGAAAACGGCCAGCGCGTAGAGATGCGTCTGCTCCCAATGCGCCAGCGCGAAGAGCACGGAGACGACGAGCATCGCCGCCGCGACGCCGAACGACGCGCGCAGGCTCGTGTACATCCAGCCGCGGAACAGCATCTCCTCGCCGATCGGCGCCAGCACGGAGGCGAGCAGCAGGAACAGGAGGCCCCAGGTCTTGCCCTCGGGCAGACGGATCGTGGCGTCGAAGCTCGGGAAGAAATGCGCGAGCGCGACGGTCGCGCCGAGGCTGTAGCCGACCATCACGAGGGCCAATCCCCAGATCCACCAGGCGCGCCAGCTCGTCCAGGCGTTCCAGCCGACGAGCGGCCGCCAGCCGCGCGCGCCGCCGCGGACGCGGGCTGCCGCGAGCACGGCGAGCGCGAGCGCGCCGTATCCGATGAGCGAGACCACGATGCCGAACTTTTCGCGCGCGAGCAGGTCGCCGTTCGCCGGATCGAGCACGGCGACGTGATCCATCAGGTGGTGGTAGCCGACCACCGCGATCGTCGCGAGCACCGCCGCCGCGATGGCGAGGAGGCTCAGGAGCACCGTGCCGAGGAGGATCAGCACGATCGAGACGACAAGGCCGAGCAAGCCATAGGGCTTGGGGGCGATGGCGTCGGCTTGGAGGTCAGACACGTCTCGGTCTCCGCGGTCCTGTCGCAGCAGCTCTAGCGCGGCGGGCTTGCGAACGCATGAATGCGTAGGCGATGCGCTAGGTCTTGGGCAGGGTGATGGTGACGCGCAGGCCGCCCTCCGGCCGGTTGGCGAGGGCGATCGTGCCGCCGTCGCGGGTGACGGCGGCGCGCGCGATCGCGAGGCCGAGCCCCATGCCGCCCTTGGCGCGGTTGCGCGAGTGGTCGCCGCGGTAGAACGCCTCGAAGACGGCGTCGCGCTCGGCCTCGGCGATGCCGGGGCCGTCGTCGTCGACCGTCACCAGCACCTCGTCACCGCCGTCGGCCAGCGCGACGCCGGCGCGGTCGCCGTAGGCGATGGCGTTGTTGACGATGTTGGAAAAGGCTCGTTTGAGGGCCAACGGCCGCGCCGAAAGAGCGAGCTGGTCGGGGCCGACGTAGGTCGCGGCCTTGCCGGCGTCGGCGGCATCGTCGACGAGCGTCTGCAGGGTCGCGGCGATGTTGAAGCGCCGGGGCTTCTCGGGGTCGGTGTCGCCGCGCAGATGCGCGTTGAGCGCGTCGAGCATCGCTTCCATCTCGGCGAGGTCGCGGTCGATGGCGCGCGCCTCCTCGCCGCCGATCATGTCGGCGCGCAGCCGCATGCGGGCGATCGGCGTGCGCAGGTCGTGCGAGACGGCGGCGAGCGCCGCGATGCGGTCCTTGAGCAGTCCGGCGATGCGGTCCTGCATGGCGTTGAAGGCCCGCGCCACGCGGCGGATCTCGCGCGGTCCCTTGGCGTCGTCGAGATGCACGGCCGGCCCGCGCCCGATCGCATCCGTCGCCTCGACGAGCATGCGCAGCGGCGCCGCCAGCGTGCGGACGACGAGCAGCGCCGCCAGCAGCACGCAGCTGGACAGGAGGACCACCGAGGCGATCTGCCCGAAGAGGCTCGGCAGACCGCTCTCCGGCGCATGCGCGCGGAAGGTGACGAGCGATCCGTCCGCGAGCGCCATCTGCCCGTCGACGACGTCGCTCGTCCCGCCGGCGCTCCCGAGCGCGAGATCGCGTTTCGCCAGGCTCGGCTCGTCGGCAATCAGCTTCGCCTTCAGAATCCGCACGTGGTCGTCGGTCGCGGTGGGCGCCGGGCCAGCCTTGGCTTCATGCCAGTCGAAGGAGAGCTCAGGCTCCGTCAGGCCCTTCGCCACCGCGTGGCGCTGGTCGCGGTCGGTCACCTCGAGCACGCGCGCGGCCGAATCGAGCTGGACGGCGATGCGCCGGGCCAGCGCGTCGTCCGTCGAGACGAGCTCCGCGCGCTCGAAGACGAAGGTCGAGGCGGCAAGCTCCAGCGCGATCGCCATGCCGAGCACGAGACCGACGCGGCCGATCAGTCCGGTCGGCCAGAGCTGCGTCGCCATGGCTAGGACGTCGCGACGTCGGCGGTGAAGAGGTAGCCGACCCCGCGCACGGTGCGGATGAGATCGTCCTGCCCGAGCTTACGGCGCAGGCGGCTGACCAGCACGTCGATCGAGCGGTCGGAGGAATCGGCGAGCCGCGTGCGCGACAGCTCGAGCAGCCGCTCGCGGCCGATCACCCGCTGCGGGTTCTCGAGGAAGGAGACGAGGAGATCGTGCTCGGCGCCGGAGAGGTCGACGGCGGCGCCTTCGGGGTCGGTCAGCTCGCGGCGGCGACGGTCGAGCCGCCAGCCCGCAAAGCTCATGATGTCCTGCGGCACGCGCCCGGCCGTCCCGCCGCCGGTGCCGACGGCCTGCGTGCGGCGGAGCAGGGCGCGGATGCGCGCGAGCAGCTCCTTGGCGCCGAACGGCTTCGGCACGTAGTCGTCGGCGCCGACCTCGAGGCCGACGACGCGGTCGATCTCGTCGCCACGCGCCGAGACCATGATGATCGGCACCTGGCTCGTCCTGCGGATGTCGCGACAGAGATCGAGGCCGCTGCCGCCGGGCAGCATCACGTCGAGGAGAAGCAGGTCGAAGACCGCCTCCTTCAGGGCCGCGGTCGCCTCGCGGGGGTCGCGGGCACTCGTCGCCTCGAAGCCGTTTTCCTTCAGCACGCGCAGGATCAGCGTGCGGATATGAGGATCGTCCTCGACGACGAGAATGCGGGCGACTTCGGGCTGGCTCACGCCCCGATTGATACAGGGCGCTGCGCCGATCACAAAGCCGCTAAGTCTTCTGTCGGTCCCGGTGAAAAACCCTCAGAAAGGGTTCCAGGTCTGGCCGCGGGTGAACTTCAGGTAGCCGATGTTGGCGCCGAGGCGGACGCCGAGGCCGGTGCGGATCGGGACGACGGTCACCTGGTCGGCGACCAGCGCGGTCATGCCGAGGCCGCCGACGAAGTAGGCGGAGCCGTCGACGCCGCCGAAGCGGCGGAACATCGCGCCGCGCGCCGGCAGGTTGTAGACGAGCATCATGGTGCGGTCGCCGTCGACGCCGGAGTCGAAGCCGATCGACGGGCCCTGCCAGAAGACGCGCATGTCGCCGGCATTGCGGGTGTAGAGCTTGCCCTCGCCGTAGCGCAGGCCGCCGACGAAGGCGCCGGAGGCCTCCTCGCCGAGGATGTAGCCGTTGGGCTGGCCCCAGCGCCGCGTCGCCGTCTCGACGATGTCGGCGAGGCCACGCGACACCGAGCCGAAGAAGCGGTGGCCGCTCAAGACGATGTCGTTGTTGGTGTAGACGATCGGCCGCTCCTCGGCATAGGCCAGGGCCGCCGCCGGCATCGCCGTCGTCGCCGCGCAGGCGGCGAGGCCGCGCAGAAAGTCTCTCCGTCCCTCGTGTCGCATCGTCAGTCCCCACTGCACGCGAAGCTCGCAGGCCGCGCGGATGTGTGGCGCGGCGAGCACCTGTCCGGATCGTTGCAGGGCAGGGTTAAAGGAGGCTTACCGGACCGAACGGCAATCGCATGGCGTGCGCCGCGATGGATCAGGTGGGATGGCCGGCGAGCTGCTCGTAGAGCGAGCGCGCCTCCGCGGGGATGCCGTCCCAGCTCTCCTCGCGGCCGTCGTGGTGGCGCAGCGTGGCCTCGAAGAAGGCGTCCGCTCCGGCGGGATCGAGGTCGAGCCGCGCGCAGGCCATCTTCAGCGCCGCGATCAGGTCCGGTGCCGGAAGGTCGAAGCAGATCATGGGGATGTCGTGGCGGTCTCTTAGGGCGGCCAGCCGCCGGTTGTACGTCGTCCACAGCGTGAGCGCCCCGCGGAAGGTGGCGCCGCGGCGCGCCTCGAGCGAGCGGATCACCGCGCGGGGATGGCGGACGATGCCGACGAAGGCCGGCGTCGGCAGCACCTCGAGCCAGCCGTCCAGCGTGAACAGCGTGCAGGGGTCCTTGAAACCCCAGCGCGGCGCGGCCGCCGCCATCTCGGCGATGATGGCGTCGCGGCGGATGCGGTGATCGCGCGACCAGCGCACGGCGTCGGGTGGGTCGCGCCAGCTGCCGCCGTTGTCGGCGAGCAGGTCGTCGTGCAGGGCGTTGATCGCGCCGTGCTCGCGGTTGCCCTTCTGGTTGTGCTTCTCCGCCGTCGAGACGTCGCCGAGATGCAGCCCCGCCGCCTGCAGGGTGCCAGCGACGCAGCTCGTGCCGCTGCGGTGCATGCCGAGCACGCAGACTGCCGTCGTCGCCACGCCGAGCCTCCCTCGCGACAGGCCGCCTGTCGCGCTCTCGCGAGACTCCCTATCATCGAATTTGCGCCGTCGCTCGGACGTCGTGCAGGGGAGAAGGATGACGCCGCCGGAGAACGCCGACATTCGGGTGCTCGGAGCGCCGCAGCGCATCGTCGCCGCGTCGCAGGCCTCGCGTCTGCGCCGCGACCCGCTTGGCGTGGATGTCGTCGAGAACGGCGTGATCCCCAGGACCGTGGACTGCGAGATCCCGATCTTCGACACGGCGAGCGAGTGGAAGTTCACGGGCTGGAAGGGCGGCGTCTACGATCGCCACGGCGAGGTCTGCCCGGCCTCGCTGCACGAGCGCGACTTCACCCGCGTCTCGACCTCCTTCGCCCCCGGCGAGATCGGCCCGGTCGAGCACATCCCGGGCGAAGCGGTCTACGCCGGCCTCGCCTTCAAGCATTTCGGGCATTTCCTGCTCGAATCGACGAACCGCCTATGGTGGCCGGTGCTCGAGCGGTTCGAGGGTCCGATCGTTTTCCAGAACACGATCGGGCGCGAGCGCGTGCCGCGCTGGGCGCAGACCTTCTTCGATCTTCTGGGCTGGCGCGACCGCATCATGATCGTCGATCACGCGGTGAGCTTCGATCGGGTGATCGTCCCGCACAGCGCCTTCACGATCCGCAAGATGGTGCACGAGAACTTTCGGGCGCCGTTCCGCGCCGCCGGCGCTGTGGCCGAGCGTTACGCGCGCGCGGTGAGCGATCTCGTCTCGCACGAGGCGGCGGGCGCCTACCTCTCGCGGACGCGCTACGGCTATCGCCAGTCGCACGGCGAGCAGCGGATGGAGAAGGCGTTCGCCCGCAACGATTTCGACGTCTTCCACATGGAAGAGCTGCCGTTCGAGCAGCAGATCCTGGTGATGCGACGCTACGGCACGATCGCCGGCATCGCCGGCTCGGCGTTCCACACCATGCTGTTCTGCGACGACGCGAAGACCGCGATCTACGTCAACCGCGACCACGACGTGAACGAGAACTTCTTCATGATCGACGAGCTGATCGGTAACCGGGCGACCTATCTCTACAACCCCGACGCGGAGAGCGCGGAGCGGCCGATCATCGATCGTGCGGCGATCGTCGATGCCTACCATTCCGACACGACGCTCGACGTGAAGAAGCTCTTCTCGCTGCTCGACGGCAGCGGCGCGCTGGCGTCGCCGTGGCGCTGGCGCGGCTACTGATGCGCGTCGACTTCTTCATCTGCGGCGTGCAGAAGGGCGGCACGACCGCGCTCGACAGCTTTCTTCGCGCGCATCCCGACATCCAGATGGCGCGGCCGAAGGAGACGCATTTCTTCGACAACGAGAAGATGCGCTGGGCCAACCCGGACTATGCGCGGCTGCACGGCTTCTTCGAGCCGCGGCGCCCGCGGCCGCTGCGCGGCGAGGCCACGCCGATCTACAGCTACTGGCCTCGCGCGCTCGAACGCTTGCAGCGATACAATCCCGAGGCCAAGCTGATCTTGATGCTGCGCCATCCCGTGCTGCGCGCCTGGTCGCACTGGCGGATGGAGACGGCGCGCGGCTGGGAGACGCTGCCGTTCGCCGAGGCCATCCGCCCGGCGGCGCGGGAGCGCGTCAGCACCGCGCCGCGCGGCGCGCACCGCGTCCATTCCTATGTCGAGCGGGGGTTCTATGCCGGCCAGGTCGCGCGCCTGCTCGATCTCTTTCCGGCCGAGCAGCTGCTGTTCCTGCGCACCGATGCATTGTGGAACGAGCCTGCGGCGACGCTGGCAAAGGTGCATGCGTTTCTGGGCGTGCCCGGCACAGGCGAGGCGGAGCAGCGTTACGTCGCGCCGCGAGTGAGCGGAGAGGACGACAGAAGCGCCACGCTCGATCCGGCGGACGCCGCCTACCTCGCCGATCTTTTCGCGGAAGATATCGTCGAGACGGCCCGGCTGACGGGCCTCGACCTGCGGGACTGGCTCGGCGTGCCGTCGAGCGACCCGATGCGGCCCTAAGTCGGGGCGTCGCCGTCGCGCGAGGGCTGGTCGCCCCAGGCGACGAAGGCGCCGTTCTTGTACTGCGTCTCGGCCTTGCCGTAGCGCATGGCGGCGCCCGTCTCGTCGAGCACGGCGCCGCCGGCGGCGCGCAGCACCGCGTCGCCCGCCGCCGTGTCCCACTCCATCGTGGGCCCGAAGCGGGGATAGACGTCCGCCGCGCCCTCGGCGACGACGCAGAATTTTAGCGAAGAGCCCGCGCAGCGGCGCTCGGCGATCGGAAGCTGCGAGAGGAAGGCCTCTGTCTTCTCGTCGGCATGGGATCGGCTCGCCAGGGCCGTGAGCCCGGCGGCGGGATAGGCGCGAACCTTGATCGGCGTGCGCTCGGAGACGGGCGGCAGCGGCTCGCCGGGCAGCACGGTGCAGGTCCAGGCGTGCTTGCCGGCCATCCACATGCGGCCCACCGCCGGCGCATAGACGGCGCCGGCGCGCGGCACGCCGTCGAGAATCAGCCCGATGTTGATGGTGAACTCGCCGTTGCGGCTCAGGAACTCGCGGGTGCCGTCGACGGGGTCGACGAGGATGAAGGCGCGCCCGCAGCACGGCTTCTCGCCGCGCGAGGCGGCCTCCTCGGCGATGACCGGGATGTGCGGCAGGCGCTTGCGCAGGCCGGCCAGGATGATCGCCTCGCCGCGCTCGTCGGCATCGCAGACGAGGCTTTTGTCTGCCTTCTGCCGCGCGTTGGCGTCGCCCGCGTACACGTGCATCACGGCGACGGCGGCTTCGATCGTCAGCTCGGCGAAGATTTCCGCGACCTCGTCGCAGTCCATCTCGGCCAGGGTCTTCATCGCGGCGCCGTTGAGGGCCGCGGCATTGGACGTCATGTGACTTGTCCCGAAGATAACCAGCCAGGGAGTCCTGCTCTCATCCGGCGGTAAGCGCAAGGTGGGCACGTTTTGGACATATTCAATCGACGCTAACGTTACGTTTCGGCCACGTCCGTCAAACGTCCAGGTCGCAGAGCGTCAGCGAGGCCACGCGGTTGGCCAGATCGATGGGCGGTGCGCCGAACTTTTCCAGCTGCCCGTCGACCGCCAGCATGGCGAGGCCGTGCACCAGCGACCAGTGGGCCAGCACGCGGTCCATGTCGCAGCCTTTCACCCCCGCCGGCGGCGAGAGCGAGAGCACGCGGGTCACCAGGAGATCGAACGAGCTTTGCGCGGCGGCCGCCAGCACCTCGTGCCCCATCGACGGGCGCGCCGATCCGAACATCAGCCGGAACAGGGCAGGGTTGTCCAAAGCGAATGCGACGTAGGCCACGCCCTGCGCCTTCATCGCGGCGGCGGGGGAGGGTGCGGCGTCGGCGACGCGTTGCGCCTCGGCCAGACGCACGAAGCCGATGGCCGCGATGGCGGCGAGCAGCGCGTCCTTGTCGGCGAAATGCCGGTAGGGCGCCATCGCCGAGACGCCCGCGCGCCGGGCGGCTTCGCGCAGGCTCAGCCCGGCCGGGTCTCCGCCTTCCGCCAGGATGGCGAGGCCGGCGTCCACGAGGGCGGACCGCAGGTCTCCGTGGTGATAGCTGGGCTTTGTCGCGACCAATGTTGACACCGTAAGCTTAGAGCGTATGTTTACATCGTACGCGGCGCCGCCGGGCGAGGCAAATGCCGCCTGCGGGAGGTATGACATGACCGAGATCGTAGCCGAGCGGATCTGTGCCGAGCCGGAGAAGGAGATCGTCGTCTTCCTCATCGGCATGCGCATCAACAAGCTGTGGAAATTCTGGAAGTGGGTGCCGGTGATGCGCGAGATGCCGCGCATGCTGCGCGAGCTCGAGGCGAGCCCGGAGCTGGGGCTGATCGCAGCCTTCCCGTACTTCGGCGGCCGGGTGATCGGCGTCACGCAGTACTGGGAGAGCGTCGAGAAGCTGCAGGCCTACGCGCATTCGCATGCGCTGAAGCACCAGCCGGCCTGGAAGCGCTTCAACGCGCTCGTCGGCACGAGCGGCGACGTCGGCATCTGGCACGAGACCTATGCGATTCCGGCTGGCAACTCGGAATCGGTGTACGTCAACATGCCGCATTTCGGGCTCGGCGCCGCGGCCGCGACTTTTCCGGCCAAGGGCGAGCGGGCAAGCGCGGCGCGCCGGCTGTCGCGTCGCATCGGCGCCGCGGCCTATGGAGACGCATGCCGAGCCTCGAGCCGCTCTTCCGCGCCGGACCCGTCATCACGCTGCACGCGGCGGCGGCCGTGACGGCGCTGGTGCTCGGCATCGCGCAGCTCGCGCGGCGGAAGGGCACGCCCGGGCATCGCGCGCTCGGATGGCTCTGGATCGCGCTGATGGCCGTCGTCGCCGGCGGCTCGTTCTTCGTCAACACGCTCCGCCAGCTCGGCCCGTTCAGCTGGATCCATCTCCTGTCGATCACCACGCTCGTCTTCCTGGTGACCGGCGTCGCGCACGCCCGCGCCGGGCGGGTCGAGGCGCACCGCTGGACGATGATCTCGCTGTTCCTCGGCGCGCTGGTCGTCGCCGGGCTGTTCACCCTGGTGCCGGGCCGCATCATGCACCACGTGGTCTTCGGCAACTGAGCCGGAGACCTGGATGACCGATGCGCGCCGCCCGCCGACCGCGGCCGACTTCAAGCTCGTAGCGGGCTCTGAGAGCCCGCGCCGCGACTTCCGCATCACCGTCGGCCTGCGCGAGGGCTGGGACGAGGAAGGCCGCGTCTACGACATCTCCGAAGCCGTACGTACCGCCCGTGCGTGGATGCGCCGGCGCGTGGCGGCCGGTCAGCCCGCGCTCTCCGGCATGTTCGGCCGCGCCGAGGTGACCTATGCCTGGAAGCGGCCCGACGGCACCGTGGGCTCCGACCGCGAGCCCGTCGCGCTCTTCACCGGCGAGGCGGTGCACGCCTACCTTGGCCACCTCGCCGATGGCGAGATCGAAGCGATGCTGAACGAGCTGGCGATCGAGCTCGGCGTCGCGCTCGGCCAGGAGCGCATCTACGTCGCGTTCTGCGATCGGACCTGGATCCTGGATGCGGAGGGCAGATTCTCGCCCTAGCGCGCCGCCGGAAGCCGCACCGTGACGACCAGCCCGCGCTCTCGCCCGGCCAGCGCCAGCGTGCCCCCGTACAGCTCGACCAGCTCGCGCGCGATCGGCAGACCGAAGCCGTAGCCGGGGATGTCCTCGTCGAGCCGCTGGCCCGGCCGCAGCACGCGCGCGATTTCCTGGGCACTCAGCCCCGGCCCGTCGTCGGCGATCTCGACGATGGTTTGGCGCCCAACTTCTCTTACCTCGCAGGCGACGCGCTCGCGCGTGTACTTGAAGGCGTTGTCGAGCAGGTTGCCGAAGATCTCGTCCACATCCTGCGGCTCGCAGGCGATGGCCGCCTCCGGCGGACACTCGAGAGCGAAGACCACCTGTCGTCCGGCGTGGATCCGGGCCAGCGCGTCGCCGAGATCGCCGAGCCGCACGGCGAGCGGCGTCCGGCTGCGCGCCGGCCCCTCGAGCGCCGCGGCGCGGGCACGGGCGAGGTGGTGGCGGATGCGGCGCTCGACGAGGGTCGCGAGCTTGCGCGCGGCGGCGCCGTCGTCGCCCGGCATGCGCTCGAGCGACAGGGCGAGCGTCGCGAGCGGCGTCTTCAGCCCGTGCGCGAGGTTGGCGACATGGCGGCGGGCGCGCTCGAGATTGGCGGCGTTCTGCGCGAGCAGCGCGTTGAGCTCGGTGACGAGCGGCTCGATCTCAGCGGGCTGCGCGACCGGCAGGAGCGCGGCGCGGCCGTCGCGCACGGCCGCCACCTCGCGGCGCAGGCGCCCGAGCGGGCGCAGGCCGAGCCGCACCTGCACGAGCGCCGCGGCGATTAGCGCGAGGCCGAGACCGGCGACGGCGATGGAGATCGTCGTCAGCGCCTCGCGCATGGGATGGGTGATCGACTCGACCGGCGCGGCGACGAAGATCGTCACCGGCACGCCGCCGATCGATCGTCGCGCGACGCGCATGTGCATCGCGAGGCCGCCGGGGCCCGAAGTCACGAGGGTCTGCGGCCGGCCGTCGCGCTCGAGGGCCGACAGCTCGTCGTCCGCCCCGATCGGCGGTGGCGGCGTGGGCAGGGTGGCGATCTCCGCGTCGGCCGGCGGCACGAAGTCGGACGGCTGCAGCCAGCGGCTATGCAGGTCGTTCGCCGGGCCGCGGATGAACCAGAAGGCGTGATGGTGCCGCTTGTCGAACGGCGGCCCGTCGGCGTCGCCCTCGAGCGTGATGCGGCGGTCCGGCGCCACGCGGAGCTGCGACGACAAGGCGACGATCTTATTGTCGAGCCGCTGGT
This sequence comes from Beijerinckiaceae bacterium RH AL1, assembly GCA_901457705.2. Taxonomy (NCBI): domain Bacteria; kingdom Pseudomonadati; phylum Pseudomonadota; class Alphaproteobacteria; order Hyphomicrobiales; family Beijerinckiaceae; species Beijerinckiaceae bacterium RH AL1. The sequence goes on along the minus strand of LR590083.2, from coordinate 2,504,655 downwards.
CGATCTGGCCGGTCACGAAGCGCGACAGCACCTGCCACATGAGGCCGAGCGTGAAGAGCAGGGCGATCAGCGTGAACAGCGCCGAGCCGGCCAGCAGGCGGCCGCCGAGCGAGGTCGGCATCAGCCGGCCCGCGAGCCCGCGCAGGCCGCTCAACCGCCGGCGTCCGTGAGCAGATAGCCGCGGCCGCGCACGGTCTCGATGAGGTCGCGGCCGATCTTGCGCCGGAGCCGCGCGATGATGACCTCGAGCGAGTTCGAATCCGTGTCGGCGTCGCTCTGGTAGACGCGCTCGGTGAGCTCGTCGCGCGAGACGACGACGCCCTTGCGCAGCGCGAGGCACGAGAGCACCCGCCATTCGAGCGCGGTGAGCCGCAGCGGCAGCCCGTCGAGCTCGAAGACGCCGATATGCGCGTTGAAGGTGAGCGGCCCGCACTGCACCTTGGTGTCGGCATAGCCGGCCGCCCGGCGGATCAGCGCGCGCAGGCGCATCACCAGCTCCTCGATGCGGAACGGCTTCGTCAGGAAGTCGTCGGCGCCGGCCTTGAAGCCCTCGACCTTGTCGCTCCACGCATCGCGCGCCGTGAGGATGAGCACCGGGACCTTGACGCCCGCCGCGCGCCAGGCGGCGAGCACGGCGAGGCCCGGCACCTTGGGCAGGCCGAGGTCAAGCACGCAGGCATCATAGAGTCCCGTCGCGCCGAGGTGCTGGCCGTCCTCGCCGTTGCCGGCGTGATCGACGACGAAGCTTTCCTGGCGCAGGCCGCGCGCGATCTCGGTGGCGAGCGGACCGTCGTCTTCGATGAGCAGGATTTTCATGGGCGGGCAGGAGACTCGATCCGGCGCCTTACGCTCGGCTGCTGAACTCAATCTGAACGGCTCGGTTCAGGCTGGATTTCGCGAGACCGTTTAGCGTGCCGCCATCCGCAGACGAGAGGTTTCCCTGTGCATCGTCTCTCCTTCACCGCCACCTTGCTCGCGGGCCTCATGGCCGCCCCGCTGCTGGCCCATGCCGCCCCGCCGCCGCCGCCCGGCCAGGATGCGCCGCCTCCTCCTGCCGGGCGGGACGCACCGCCCCCGCCGCCCGGCGAGGGCCCGCCGCCGCGCCCGCAGGCCGGCATGTTCCCGCCGCCCCCGCCGCCCGGCGCGCATGTCGTCATCGACCGCCAGGCCGACGGCGTCGTCCACGTCGACGTCCATTGCGCGCAGCAGGACACGACGACAGCCTGCGCCGAGATCGCGACCAAGCTTCTCGCCCAGACGAGCCCCGCGCCGGCAGCCAAATAAATCGCGCACGGCGCAACGAAACTTGGCCTTGGCCATTACTGTCCAGCTTCGGAGAATTTTAGTATGCCCCATCACGAGCGCCGCGAGGTCGTCGGCGAGATCGTCGACGTCTTCGCGCATCGTTTCACTATCGACACCGGGCATGGCCGGGTGCTCGCCGACCTCGGCCCGAAGGGCGCGGAAGCCTTCCGTCTCAAGCCTGGCCTGCGCGTCGTCGCCGCCGGCGAGATGAAGCCGTCCGAGCTCAAGGTCGACAGCATCGCGCAGGAGGGCCAGGCGCCCGTCGCGATCGCCCACAAGAAGCCGCACGAGCACGGGCCCGGCCATCGCGGACCTCACCATCACGAGCCGGCCGATCCCCAGGTCGCGCTCCGCGCCGTCACCGCCGCCGGCATGCAGCCGATCGGCACGCCGCGGCGCAAGCCGAAGCACTTCGAGGTGCTGGCGCGGCACGGCCGGCACTTCGTCGAATGCCACGTCGAGCTCGACGGCCATATCCGCAAGGAGAAGCCGGTGCCCCACGACGATCACAAGTGGGCGGACGAGCTGACGGCGGCCTAGAAGCCGCCGCGCGACGGGGGGACGACCGAGTGACGACGGACGACGAGCGCAAAGGGATCGAGAGATCCCCTTCGCGGCGTAGCCTGCGCGGGCTCGACGCGCTCAACTTCTGCCTTGCCGACGTGCGCGACGGCCTGGGGCCGTATCTCGCCATCTACCTCATCGCCGAGCGCGGCCCCACCCAGGGCTGGAACGAGGCGACGGTCGGGCTCGTCATGACGATCGCCGGCATCGCCGGCCTCGTCGCCCAGACGCCGGTCGGCGCCCTCGTCGATCGGACGCGGCACAAGCGGGCCATCGTCATCGCCGGCGCGCTGGCCGTCACCTTCTCCTGCCTCGTGCTGCCGTTCGTCTCCGGCTTCGCGCTGGTGACCATCACGCAGTCGATCGCCCATATCGCCGGCGCGATCTTCCCGCCGGCGATCGCCGCCATCACGCTCGGCGTCGTCGGGCCGAAGGCGTTCTCGAAGCGGGTCGGCCGCAACGAGGGGTTCAACCATGCCGGCAACGCCATCGCGGCGGCGATCGCCGGCGTCACGGCGCTCAAGTTCGGGCCGATCGTCGTCTTCTGGCTGCTCGCGGCACTCGCCGTCGCGAGCATCGGCGCGATGCTGATGGTGCCGGCAGACGCGATCGACGACGATCTCGCCCGCGGCCTCGACGGCGCCGGCAAGGACGAGGCCGAGCAGCCGTCGGTGCTCGAGACCCTGTTCCAGAACAAGCTGCTGGCGCTCTTCGCGCTGCTCGCGGCGATCTTCCATCTCGCCAACGCCGCCATGCTCACCTCGGTCGGGCAGCTCTTGACCAAGCTCTCGGGCAAGGATCACGCGACCTCGCTCATCGCGGTCTGCATCGTCGCCGCGCAGTTCGTGATGGTGCCCGTCGCCGTCTTCGTCGGGGCCAAGGCGGATGCGATCGGCCGCAAGCCGATCTTCCTCGCCGCCTTCGGCGTGCTCGCGGTGCGCGGCGTGCTCTACACCTTCTCGAACGATCCGTTCTGGCTCGTCGGCGTGCAGCTTCTCGACGGCATCGGCGCCGGCATCTACGGCGCGCTGTTTCCGATCGTCGTCGCCGACCTCATGCGGGGCACCGGGCGCTTCAACGTCGCCCAGGGCGCCGTCGCCACGGCGCAGGGCCTCGGCGCGGCGCTCTCGGCGACGCTCGCCGGCACGATCATCGTCGCGGCGAGCTTTTCCGCGGCCTTCATCGCGCTGGCGATCATCGCGGCCGCCGGCTTCGTCATCTACCTCGTCGCGATGCCGGAGACGCGAGGCTTCGAGCCGCGCTCCTCGGCGTCACCTATGCGGGCCGCAGCCTGACTTCATGACCTACGGAACTCCCCCATGACGGATCCTCTCGTCTACGCACATCTCGGCGACCTGCACCTCACGACGGAAACCGAGGAGAACTATCGCGACCTGCTAGCGATCGTCGACGTGATCGCCCGGGACTTCGCGGGCTCGCTCGACTTCGTCTACCTGCCCGGCGACAACGCCGACAACGGCACGCGCGCGCAATACGCGCTGGTGCGCCGCGCGATCGAGCGCCTGCAGCTGCCCGTCCACGTCATCACGGGCGACCACGACATGGAGCAGGGCTCGCTCGAGGCCTTCCACGGCGAGCTTGGCGCGTCCCGGCTGCCGAAGGCGGTCGACGTCAAGGGCGTGCGCTGCCTCTTCCTAGACATCAGCGGGCCGGGCACCGGCGGCCCGGACTTCCGCCTCGGGGCCGAGCAGACGGCCTGGCTCGAGGCGGAGCTGGCGACGGCGGCGGCGCAGGGCACACGCTGCGCGATCTTCATGCACACTTATCCCGCCGACCTGCGCGGCGGCGGTGAGACCGCCGCGATCAACGCGGCGCTGGCGGCCCGCGAGGTGCTGCTCGTCGACATGGGCCACACCCACTACAACGAGCTCGCCAACGACGGCCGCACGATCTTTTCCGCCACGCGCTCGACGGGCCAGATCGAGGAGGGGCCGGTCGGCTTCTCGATCGTCTCGATCGATCGCCGCGCGGTCTCATGGCGCTTCCGCACGCTGACGGACGAAGGGCCGCTCGTGGTGATCACCGCGCCGGTCGATCGCCGCCTCGCGTTCGACCCCGACGATCCCGATCATCTCCCCGGTCCTCGCTGCGAGCTGCGCGTCAGCGTGCTGTGGCCGCGGCCGATCGCGAGCTGCTCCTGCGTCGTCGACGAGGGCGCGCCGCAGCCGCTGCGCGAGACATCGCCGGGCCGCTGGACGGCAAAGCTCGATCTCGACGGGGCCGCCACGATCGTCGTCGAGGCGACGGACGATCGCGGCGCCACCGGGCGCGAGACGATCGAGCTTGCTTCCGCCGCCGACCTTGCCGTCGAGCGCCGCGCCGACGGCAGCGACGCCGATGCCGTCGCCGCCTGGGAGGCGCGCCATGTCCTCGGCACGCAGCTGGGCCCGAACCGCAACGGTCGCAAATGGTGATGCCAGCCTCGCTTGCCCCCTGGCTGACGCCGCACGTCGTCACCTGGACGATCATCGCACTCTCCGTGCTCGGCGTGATCCTGCGGCCGTTCCGATGGCCCGAGTTTATCTGGGCCGCGACCGGCGCCATCCTTCTCGTCGCGCTGCGGCTGCTGCCGCCGGCCGCCGCCTGGGACGGCGTGCTGAAAGGGCTCGACGTCTACCTCTTCCTCATCGGCATGATGGCGCTGGCGGAGGTCGCGCGCCGCGAAGGGCTGTTCGACTGGCTGGCGACGCTCGCCGTGCGCCAGTCGAAGGGCTCGGCCTCCCGGCTCTTCGCCCTCGTTTATGCGGTCGGCACCGTCGTGACGGTGTTCCTCTCCAACGACGCCACGGCCGTCGTGCTGACGCCGGCGGTCTATGCGGCGGCGAAGGCGGCCAAGGCGGAGCCGTTGCCCTACCTCTTCATCTGCGCGCTGATCGCCAACGCGGCGAGCTTCGTCCTGCCGATCTCGAACCCGGCCAACCTCGTCGTCTTCCGCGATCACATGCCGCCGCTCGCGCAATGGCTGCTGCGCTTCGGCGTCGCCTCGATCGCCTCGATCGTCGTCACCTTCCTGGTGCTGCGATGGTCGCAGCGCAAACAGTTGCAGGAGGCGATCGCGACCGACGTCGAGGCGAAGCGCCTGTCTCTGAGCGGCCGCATCGCCGGCCTCGGCATCATCGCGACCGGCATCGCGCTCATCGCCGCTTCTGCCTTCGACATCCAGCTCGGCCTGCCGACCTTCGTCGCGGGCCTGCTCACCGTCGCCATCGTGCTCGCCGTCAAGCGCGAGGGCCCGTGGGAGACGATGAAGGGCATCTCGTGGTCGGTGATCCCGCTCGTCGCCGGGCTGTTCGTTCTCGTGCAGGCGCTCGAGACGAGCGGCGTGCTCGCGCTGCTCGGCGACGCGCTCAAGAACCTGGCGCAGCGCTCCGATCTCGAGGCCGGCTGGATCAGCGGCGCGGTCGTCGCCGTCGCCTGCAACCTCGTGAACAACCTGCCGGCGGGCCTCCTGGCGGGCGCGGCGGTCCACGCGGCGCATGTCTCCGACAAGGTCGCCGGAGCGATCCTCGTCGGCGTCGACCTCGGGCCGAACCTGTCGGTCACGGGCTCGCTCGCGACCATCCTGTGGCTCACCGCGATCCGCCGCGAGGGCGAGGACGTCAGCGCATGGACGTTTCTGAAGCTGGGACTGCTGGCGATGCCGCCGGCGCTCCTGGCCGCGCTCGCAGGACTGCTTCTTTTGCCGTGACAGACATCAAGGAGAGACGCGCATGAATTCGTCCGCCACCGGTGCCTTCCTCATCCCTATCATCCTGCTCTGCGGCGCGCTGCAGGCGATGGGTCCGCCGATGAACGGCCAGCTGCGCATCTCGCTGGTCAACCCCTGGGTTGCGACGCTCGTGTCGTTCGGCCTCATTATGGCGCTGTTCGTCATCGTCGCCGCGGTGTTTCCGCGTCCGCTGCCGACGGCCGAGGGCCTCGCGAACATGCCCTGGTGGGCCCCGCTCGGCGGCATCATCGGCGCCTTCGCGGTCGTCGCCGGGCTGCTCTTCGTCGACAAGGTCGGCGCCGGGCTCTTTGCCGCGCTCACCGTCTCCGCCAACCTCGTGATGTCGGTCATCATCGACCAGTTTGGGCTGCTCGGCGTCGCGCAGCATTCGACGAGCCCGCTGCGCGCGGTCGGCGTCCTCGTCCTGATCGCCGGCGTGGCGCTCATCACGATGTTCTGAGCGTCCTCAACGGACGCCCACGCATCTCAGGCCGTCGGCTCGCTTTCGCAACGCGCCGACATTCGCTCCATCGCCTGGCTGAGCTCGGCGATCGCAAGGTCGATCCGCCGACGCTCGGCCTCGAGCGCGGCGAGCTTCGTCGCGATCTGCGCCTGCGAGAGATAGACTGTCGCATCCGCGGCGCCGGCGCGCGGGGTCTCGTGGCTGAGGATCAGCCGGGCGATCTCTTCAAGCGAAAAGCCGAGCTTCTTGCCTTTCAGGAGAACCTGCAGGCGCACGGTGTCGGCGGGGCGGTAGTAGCGCGTCGTGCCTCGCCGCTGCGGGTGCAATAACCCGCGCTGCTCGTAAAATCGCAGAGAGCGATGCGTGACGCCGAAGGCCGTGGCGACCTCGGCAATCGTCATGACCCGCTCGGCGTCCATCTTGGGCTCCCCAGTCCGGTTGCTGCGGGGTACGACTATACAAGCGACTTCCGTAGGGTTCGTTGCGCCTTTGACTACGATTGTCACGAACGACGTTGGGGAAAGCCGTTCCTGTTGGGGGCAGATGAGAGGAGCGCTTTGCGCCTCCCGCCCTCTCGCGTTATCCCTCGAAACATGAGGTGTGCCGGACTGATTCGTTCTCGTCGGGTAAGCCGCCGTTAACCATTCCGGCGCTTGATGGCGCGGCGACGTCTGCCCCGAGGCACAGCCAGACTGGATTGAGACGATGACGGCATATTCCCTCGACCCCCTCGATCTTGCGGCGCTGCTCTGCTCGCGCGTCTGTCACGACGTGATCAGCCCCGTCGGGGCGATCGCCAATGGCCTCGAGGTGCTGGAATCCGAGAAGGATCCGGACATGCGCGGCTTCGCGATGGACCTGATCAAGAAGTCGACCGCGGTGGCCTCGGCCCGCCTGCAGTTCTGCCGCCTCGCCTTCGGGGCGGCGGGCTCGGCCGGCGCCTCGATCGACACCGGCGATGCCGAAGGCGTCGCGCGCGGCCTCATCGCCGACGAGAAGACCAAGCTCGTCTGGAACGCGACCCGCGCCCTCCTGCCGAAGAACAAGGTGAAGCTGATTCTGAACCTCGTCCTGATGGCCGGGCAGACCATCCCGCGCGGCGGCACCATCACGGTGAACCTCGAGGGCATGGACAACGAGCTGACGATCAAGGTCGAGGCGAGCGGGCTCAACGCCAAGCTGCAGAGCCACTGGCCGCATCTGCTCGCCGGCGAGCCCGAGGGGACCGTCGATGCGCACGGCATCCAGCCCTATTACGCGGGCCTCGTGGCGCGCGAGGCGCATCTCAACGTCACCGCCGTCGCCGAGGACGGCAAGGTGACGCTGTCGGCGGTCCCGGACGGGACGGCGGCGCCCGCCATCGACACCGGAATGATCGGCGTCGCCGCCAGCGCCGCCTGACGGCGAATCAGTCCCGGGCCACCTTGTGACGCTTGCGGTGCTTGCGCGGCGCGGCCTCGGCCGAGGCGGGCGCCGTGCTGGCGCGCGGGAACATCACCGGCTCGCACGCCGCCGAGAGCTGCGTATGCTTGGCCTTGAGGCAGGCGACGATCGGGTCCTCGTTGGGGATGAACTCGGAGCAGAGCTTGAAGACGTCGGGCGTGCAGGCTTCCTGCTCGGCCTCGGTGCCGCTCTGGGCGAGCGCGGGCACGGGCGCAAGCGCGAGCGCCAGCAGGAGAGCCGCCGAGAATCGGGGCATGTGGTTGACCTCTTCTGGAGTGCGACGGATTCCGGCTGACTAGCATAGCCAGGCCCAAGCTGTTGTGCGTTTGACGCCACGCCCGCCTACATTAGGCGCCGGGGCGCGCGGCTTGTGCCGTCCGGAAAAACCGCCCATATCCCGTGGCGTGCGGCGCTTGCCGAGTGAAGCGCCGGCGCGAGAGAGGTCGCGATGTTCATCCATACCGAGACGACGCCGAATCCGGCGACGCTCAAGTTCCTGCCAGGCGGCAAGGACGTGCTGCCGGGCGGCACGCTCGACATGCGCAGCAAGGCCGATGCGGCGCCCTCGCCGCTGGCCCGCGCGCTCTTCGAGATCGACGGCGTCGACGGCGTCTTCTACGGCGCCGACTTCATCTCCGTCACGAAGTCGGATGCGGCGGACTGGCAGGCGCTCAAGCCCGCGGTGCTCGGCACGATCATGGAGCATTTCACCTCGGGCGCGCCGCTGCTCGAGGACGACAGCGCGGTCGACCGGTCCGAGTTCGAGGAGTTCTTCGACCCCGACGACGCCGAGATCGTCGACACGATCAAGGACCTGATCGAGACGCGCGTCCGTCCGGCCGTGGCCGGCGACGGCGGCGACATCCGCTTCCGCGGCTTCCGCGAGGGGACCGTCTATCTCGCGATGAAGGGCTCCTGCCAGGGCTGTCCGTCGTCCACCGCGACGCTGCAGCACGGCATCCAGAACCTGCTGTCGCACTTTGTGCCCGAGGTCGAGGCCGTCGAGCAGATGTAGCGGCGCCGCCGGCCGATCAGCCCCGGCCGGTTAGCTTCCGAGCCGCTCGGCCTGGATGGCCCGGAACTTCTGCGAATAGCCGAGATAGTGCGTGATGTTGACGCGCATCATCTCGCGTCGCGCCTCATCGAGGCGCGACATCTGCGCCGCTGGGCGACCGCCGTAGAGCCAGCCCGACTCGAGCATCTGGCCCGGCGTCGTGTGCGCGCCGGCGGCGAGCAGCACGTCGTCCTTGACCCACGTGTCCTCTGCCAGCACGGCGCCGATGCCGATGAGCGACAGATCGCCGACCCGCGCCGGTCCCATGCGCACGTTGTGGCCGACCGTCGTGTCGCGACCGATGACGATCTCGCCCGTGCCGGCGCGCATCACCGTGTTGTCCTGCACGTTGGTGTTCTCGCCGATGTAGATCGAGCCGAGGCCGGCGTCGGCGACGCAGCCGAAGAACAGGCTCGAGCCCGGCGCGCAGATCAGCCGCCCGGCGCGCTGCGCCGTGTGCGCGAGGAAGACGGCGGGGCCGAAGTCCTGCGCGGTCGGCGTCAGCGCCCGCTCGCTGCCCTGCTGCGCGCGCACGCTCGCGGCGCGCCGTGCGAGCTCGCCGGCCCACAGCTCGCGCGCCGGCTTGGCCGGGCTGCCGCGATAGAGCCAGCCGGCATCGAGCCGCTTGCGCGGGAAGACGGTCGAGCCCTTCTCGATCACCACGTTTGATCCGACGGTCGCCTCGTCGAGGAGCACGACGTCGTCCTCGATGACGCAGTTGTCGCCCACGGTGCAGGCGTGGACGCAGGCGTTGGCGCCAACGGTCACGTTGTCGCCGATGAGGCAGGGCGTCGTGTCGTGCACGATGTGCACCGTCGTGCGATGACCGAGGTGCACGTTGGCGCCGATCGTCACGCGCTCGCCGTCGGCGCGCACCACGCTGTCCTCGCCGAGCCAGGCGCCGGCTCCGATCGTCGCGCGCCCGAGCACGGCGGAGCGCGGCCCCGCGAAGGCGATCGGGCCGCCGAAATCGGGAAGGGCGCCGGCGAACGGCAGGACAAGGGCAGGCTGCATGGTGCGTTCGAGGTAGATCGGGCGCGGGCGCCGGGCAAGCCGGCCGTCCCGCGGGTGGCGCTACCCGCGACCCAGAAAAAGCTGCGCCGGCTCGGCGCGCTGGCCGAGGCGATCCGTCGACTTCAGGTAGTCCGAGAGGTAAGCGACCTTGCCCTCGACGTCGAAACGGGCCACCGAGGCGACCTCCTGGCGGAAGCGCGTCCCGTCGGAGAGCGTGCCGGCGACCGTCCAGGTCGCGATGGACCAGCCGGGCTCGGCATCGACGGCACTCGCCCGCGTCCAGCCGATCTCGGCGAAGCGACGGCGGATCAGCCGCAAGAGCCGCACGGCGCGCCGGCGTCCGTGCACGGGCTGCAGGCCGGGCAGGAGCAGCAGCACGTTGTCGGCGAACACCTTGCCGGCGTGGTCGACCTCGCCGCGCGAGAGCGCGTCGAAGAAGTCCTGCATGTCCGCGCCCGATGTGGCCGGCCGGGCGGGCGAGGTGACGTTCATGGTGGGGTCGCTCCGCGCATCTTCAGAGACGAGAGCGAAGCTTTAGGCGCGAATGAGGGATTCGGCGAGGCGCGCGCGCCTCAAACCACAGCAACGATCGCTCAGGCCGAGCCCAGCGTCGCCGAGAAGGGGGACAGCTCGAAGCGCTGGCGGTCGAGCTCCGCCATCTTCGCAAGGAAGGCGTGGCGCTGGGCCTCGCTCATCCGCGAGGTGAGCGCGGCGAGGATATCGCTCAGCCGCTCGCGGGGCGCGATGAGGGGCGCGGGCTCGAGCCGCTCGGAGTAGGGGACAGGCTTCAACGCGGCACCTCACGCGAACTCGCAACGCCTTGAGCATAGGCCGCAGGCGCTTATGATCACGTAAAGGCGCGCAGGCCCACGCAAGGCCGATGCGCGATGATCGGCGGACGCCGCCCCCGAGCCCCTTGATGGACCTTCCCGCGCACCGCCTCGTCGAGCTGTTCCTCGACATGATCGCTGCCGAACGCGGCGCGGCGGCCAACACGCTCGAGGCCTACCGCCGCGACCTCACGGCCTACTCCGCCGGGCTCGTGGCGCGCGGGCGCTCGCCGCTCGATGCGGCGACCGACGACGTGCGCGCCTATCTCGCGACGCTCGAGGCGCAGGGCTTCAAGTCGACGTCCGCGGCGCGGAAGCTGTCGGCGATCCGCCAGTTCCATCGCTTCCTCGTCGCCGAGGGCAAGCGTGCCGACGACCCCGCGCAGATCCTGGAGGGGCCGCGCCAGGGGCGAAGGCTACCCAAGATCCTGTCGCTGAAGGAGGTCGATCGCCTGCTCGCCGTCGCCAAGGAGGGACTGGACCTCGAGAGTCGGCCGCTCGGCGAGCGACTGCGCGCGGCGCGGATGAACGCGCTGCTCGAGCTCCTCTACGCGACGGGCCTGCGCGTCTCCGAGCTGGTCTCGCTGCCCCGCCACGCGCTGCGCGGGCGCGATCCGCTGATCGCCATCAAGGGCAAGGGCGGCCGCGAGCGGCTCGTCGTCGTCTCCGAGCCCGCGCGCGCCGCGGTGTCGCTCTACCTCGCGCTCCTGAAGCAGCGGCTGCCCGGCGCCGCCGACGGGCCGTGGCTGTTTCCCGCCGATTCGGAAGCCGGGCACCTGACGCGCCAGGCCTTCGCGCGCGACCTGAAGATGGTGGCGGCCGCCGCCGGCATCGCCACCGCGCGCGTCAGCCCGCACGTTCTGCGCCACGCCTTCGCCTCGCACCTCCTGCAGAACGGCGCGGATCTGCGCATCGTGCAGGAGCTGCTCGGCCACGCCGACATCGCGACGACGCAGATCTACACGCACGTGCTCGACGAGCGCATGAAGGCGATGGTGCGCGACCTGCACCCGATGGGGGACGCGCGGGAGTAGGGCGGACTCGCCGTCGTCGCCGGGAACGGCGGAGCCCGCGCAGAGGCTTTTCTCCTACGCCGCTGCGCCCGCGCGACCGCCCGCTTGGTCGAGCGCCGGCAACAAAAGAAACGCATCCCCTCGGCTTCGTGCAACTCTTTGCGCACACGCGCGGCGACGGCTGCCGTGTCGAGGGACACAAAACGATCGGGAGTTTCGACTGATGAAGACCTATCTTGCCGCGCTTGGCATCGTCGCGATGGTGGCCGCCGCGGCCCCGGCGTTCGCCGAGGACTTTCCGGCGACGCCGCTGAGCCCGGCCGCGCCGACCAACCTGCCGGGCGAGAACCTGATCCCCGGCCTGCCCGAGGCCGTCGCCGTGTTCAACGGCGTCACCTCGCCGATCCTGCAGCCGATCCTGGTGCCGGGGCCCGCAGTGGCGGCTGCGCCCGAGGCGGCGCCGGTCCATCACCGGCACCATCATCGCCATCTGGCGCTGCGCCACCACCGCGCGCATCACGTCGGCTGAGCCGGTCGCGAGCGTGTGAGGCCGGATCGTTCGGCCTCACACGTGCTCGAACGAGACGATCCCCGGGATCGCCCTGATGGCGCCGGCGATCTGCGGCGTGATCTTGAAGCGGCCGGGCACCTCGATCTCGGTCTCGGCGCGGTCCGGCGTCATGGCGACGATCGACACGCGGCCGTCGCCCTTCTCCTCTAGCATGGCGCCGCCAGACCAAAGCCATCGATCGCGGAGCCTGCGGCGTGCGTGACCTCCGTTTCACGTCGGACTTCTCATCCCTGGAATACAACCGAGCCGCCAAGCGGCTGGCCATGTCGTGCGTGGAAGACTTCGCCTTCGAGTTTTCCGCAGCAGAGAAAACGTTCGTGATGAACCTCGATCCCTACGGTGAGCTCGAGAGCGATACGCCTTGCGAGGCCGTCCATTCCTTCGAGGTGTCGCGGCCTCGGCGACAGCTTGTGTTCTCGACCGTCTACGAGGGGGCTCAAGCCCGCGTAACGATCGACGCGCTCGACGAGGTCGCCCTGTTTTGTTGCGAGTTCATTGCCGGCATCACCTCGCAACGGACATTCGATTTCAACGGCACCGGCGACGTCTACGTCTTCGCCAACACCAGGGATGGTGCCTTGCAGAATTTCAGAGTGACTGGCCACGCCCATGATCGAGCATTCGTCAGCGTCGTCGGCGACGTCCCCTGTCTCGTGGGTGCTTCGCCCAACGCGCATGAGCCCGTCGACAAGATAGAGCTGCTGGACCGAGCGATCCGCATCTCGGGCCCCAGCCTGGAAAGAGACGTGACGGTCGATCTCGAGGAGCCCATCCGGACGCTTGTTGCCTCCGTGCTTCACGCTTGCCGGTTCTAAGGACTGTGGACACTTACTGCAGCCATCCGGCTGACCCGGTCGCGCAAGGCGTGCGAGCCCGGATCGTTCGGCCTCACACGTGCTCGACGGAGACGATCCCCGGGATCGCCTTGATGGCGCCGGCGATCTGCGGCGTGATCTTGAAGCGGCCGGGCACCTCGATCTCGGTCTCGGCGCGATCCGGCGTCATGGCGACGATCGACACGCGGCCGTCGCCCCTCTCCTTCAGCATGGCGCCGATCGAGGCGAGCGGCTCGGCCGAGCGCACGAAGATCTGCAGGCCCTTCTGCATGCGCGCCGCCGCCTGGTCGAGCGACTCGACCGAGACGATGCGGGCGCGCACGTCCTCGCCCTCGAGCTGCGCCTGGATGCCGAGCAGCAGCGAGGCGCCCTTGACGAGCTGGTCGCGGAACTGGTCGAGCCCTTCCTGGAACAGGATCGCCTCGTACTGGCCGGACTGATCGGAGAGCTGGACGATGCCCATCTTCGAGCCTGAGCGCGTGCGCCGCTCGGCGCGGTCGAGCACGGTGGCGGCGAGCCTCCCGGCGCAGGCGCCGCCCTTCACCGCGCGGACGAACTCCGCCCACCGCTGCACCCGCATGCGGCCGAGCACGCTGGCGTAGCCGTCCAGAGGATGCCCCGACAGGAAGAACCCCACCGCGTCGAACTCGCGCCGCAGCCGGTCGGCAAGCGGCCACCCCGGCACCTTCGGCAGAGCGAGCGTCTCCGTCGTGTCGGCACCGAAGAGCGCGCTCTGGCCTGCGGCCTTCTCGGCCGAGCGGCGGTTGGCGACCGCCAGCAGCGTCTCGATGCCGGCGAAGACTTTTGCGCGGTCGTCGTCGAGATCGTCGAAGGCACCGGCGGCGGTGAGGCTCTCCAGCACGCGCTTGTTGGCATCCTTGGGGTTCAAACGATTGGCGAAGTCCGCAAGGTCGACGAAGGGCCGGTCGCCGCGCGCCGTGACCACGCCCTGCGCCTGGCCGTCGCCGACCCCCTTGATGGCGGAGAGCGCGTAGCGGATCGCGAGCTTGCCCTTGCCGTCTGCGCCCTGGCCGACCGTGTGCACCTCGAAGTCGGGCCCGCTCGCCTTGACCGACGGCGGCAGCACGGGAATGCCGAGCCGGCGCGCCTCGTTGGCGAACTCGGCGAGCTTGTCGGTGTTCGGCTTGTCGAGCGTCATCGAGGCGGCGAGGAACTCGACGGGGTGGTTCGCCTTGAACCAGGCCGTCTGGTAGGCGATCAGCGCGTAGGCGGCGGCGTGGCTCTTGTTGAAGCCGTAGTCGGCGAACTTGGCGAGCAGCTCGAAGATGTCCTTCGCCTGCTTCTCCTTCAGGCCGCCCTTCACCGCGCCGGAGACGAAGCGCTCGCGCTGCGCATCCATCTCGGCCTTGATCTTCTTGCCCATCGCGCGGCGCAGCATGTCGGCCTCGCCCAGCGAGTAGCCGGACAGGATCTGAGCGATCTGCATCACCTGCTCCTGGTAGATGATGACGCCGAACGTCTCCTTCAGCACCGTCTCGATCTTCGGATGGATGTAGTCGGCCTCCTGCTCGCCGAGCTTCACCGCGCAATAGGTGGGAATGTTGGCCATCGGGCCGGGGCGGTAGAGCGCGACGAGCGCGATGATGTCTTCAAAACGGTCGGCGCGCATCTCGACCAGCGCCTTGCGCATGCCGCCCGATTCCAGCTGGAACACGCCGACCGTCTCGCCGCGCCCGAGCATCTTGAAGGTCGCCTCGTCGTCGAGCGGGATCTTCTCCAGCTCGACGTCGATGCCGCGCGCCTTCAGGAGATTGACCGCCGTCGCGAGCGTCGTCAGCGTCTTCAGGCCGAGGAAGTCGAACTTCACGAGGCCTGCGGGCTCGACCCATTTCATGTTGAACTGGGTCGCCGGCATGTCGGACTTCGGGTCGCGGTAGAGCGGCACCAGCTCGTCGAGCGGCCGATCGCCGATCACGATGCCGGCGGCATGCGTCGAGGCGTTGGAATACAAACCTTCGAGCGTCTGCGAGATCTCGAGAAGCCGCGCCACCTTCGGCTCGGCGGCGGCGGCCTCCTGTAGGCGCGCCTCGCTCTCGATCGCCTGCTTCAAGGTCACCGGCTTCGCCGGGTTCTGCGGCACGAGCTTGGCGAGCTTGTCGACCTGGCCGAGCGGCATCTCGAGCACGCGGCCGACGTTGCGCACCACGCCGCGCGCCAGGAACGAGCCGAAGGTGATGATCTGGGCGACCTTGTCGGCGCCGTAGCGATCGCGCACGTAGCGGATCACCTCGTCGCGTCGGTCCTGGCAGAAGTCGATGTCGAAGTCCGGCATCGAGATACGCTCGGGATTGAGGAAGCGCTCGAAGAGCAGGCCGAAGCGCAAGGGATCGAGATCGGTGATCGTCAGCGCGTAGGCGACGAGCGAGCCGGCGCCCGACCCGCGGCCGGGGCCGACGGGAATGCCGTGGTCCTTCGCCCACTTGATGAAATCCGAGACGATCAGGAAGTAGCCCGGGAACTTCATGTTGCGGATGACGTCGAGCTCGAAGGCGAGCCGCTTCTCGTAGACCTCGCGCTCGACGCCCGGCGCCATCCCGCGCGTCTCGAGCCGCATCGCGAGGCCGGCCTCGGCCTGGCGCACCAGCTCCGCCGCCTCGTCTTCGGCCGCGCCTGTGGTGAAGGCCGGCAGGATCGGCTTGCGGGTGCGCGGGCGATAGGCGCAGCGCCGCGCGATCTCGATCGTCGAGTCGGTGGCCTCCGGCAGGTCGGAGAACAGCGCCAGCATCTCCGCGCGCGTCTTGAAGCGATGCTCCGGCGAGAGCTGCCGGCGCCCGGGCTGGCCGACGACGGCGCCCTCGGCGATGCAGATCAGCGCATCGTGCGCGTCGTAGTCGGAGAGGGCGGCGAAGTAGGGCTCGTTGGTCGCGACGAGCGGCAGCCCGCGGTCGTAGGCGAGGTCGATCAGGGCGCCCTCGATCTCGCGCTCCGGGGCGAGTCCGTGGCGCTGCAGCTCGACATAGAGGCGGCCGCCGAACAGCGCCTCGAGCTTGCCGAGCCGCTCGACGGCGACATCGGGGCGCTCGAGCGCATAGCAGCGGTCGAGCGGGCCGCTTGGGCCGCCGGTCAACGCGATGAGACCGTCGGTGCGGCCCTCGAGCCTGGCGAGGCCCACGTGCGCCGCCTCGCCCGGCGTCGGGTCGAGGAAGGCGCGCGAGGCGAGGTGCATGAGGTTCATGTAGCCCCGCTCGTCCTTGGCGAGCAGGACGAGGGGCGCGCGGCCCGCACCTTCCTCGCCGCCGCGCGCGGCCAGCATCGAGCCGTCGCCGAAGCCGACGTCGAGGCGGATGCCGATGATCGGCTGCAGGCCGGCCTTCGACGCCTTTTCCGAGAATTCGAGCGCGCCGAAGAGGTTGTTGGTGTCGGTGATCGCCAGCGCCGGCATCGCGTCCGCGGTGGCGAAGGTGATGAGCTTGGCGATCGGCATCGCGCCTTCGCGCAGCGAATAGGACGAGTGGACGTGGAGGTGGACGAAGCCGGGCGATTCCATGCCCGCGACGCTAGCATAGAACAATACAGGAACGAAGCCAAACGGCTCCATCCCCGGCGTCATCCCCGTTATTCATGGGCGACGGCTCAGAGGCCGTGCTGCGCCGCGAGGGCCACGGCCGCGGCGAGGTCGTCCGGCGTGTTGACGTTGAAGAACGGGTCGACCGGCGCGGCGGCCCAGTCGGCGTAGGTGACGGCGCGGCGCGCCTGGAACAGCCCGACCTTGCGCGTGTCCTCGTCGACGATCGCGCGCCGCAGCTCGTCGCGGAGCGCGACGGGCCAGAGCGCGGCCACGGGATGGGTCCCGCCGCCGGAGCGCGCGCAGGCGATCGCGGCGTCGGCCTCGTCTTGCGCCGCCGCGAGCTTCGCCACCAGATCGCCCGGCAGGAACGGCGTGTCGCCGGGCGCGGTGACGACGTGCGTTGCCGCAGGCTGCGCGGCGGCCGCCCAGTCCATCGCGGCGAGCACGCCGGCGAGCGGGCCGGGACGGTCCGGCAGGCTGTCGGGCACGACGGGCAGCCCGAGGACCGCCAGCTCCCCGGCGTCGCCGTTGGCATTGAGCACGACCGTCCCGCATCCCGCGCGCAGGACGGAGGCGACGCGCTCGAAGATCGTGCGGCCGCCGACGCGCAGCAGGCCCTTGTGGCCGCCGCCCATCCGCGACGCCGCTCCGCCGGCGAGAATGACGCCGACGCGCGTGGTTTCGAGGTCCGCGGAGGGAAGGTCGAGCGCCATCAGGCCTCTATCGCCGACGGAAAAGCGGCTCGCGAGAAAAAAATTTCCGGTCACAACATCATGGAGCCGAGGTGGCGCGGCTTCACGCATGCGACCGAAAGCGGGCACCACCGCCAGTCTCCCCTTGGGGCGTGTAAGAATTGCCCACTAGAATGGGCCGTTCGTTCGCAAATCGAGCCAGAATGTGTCACGATAGCGTCCGTGGCATGGAGATTATTTTGAGTATTGCAGCGCCTCTGCATGGCAATTTACTAGTGTCAAGACTTTCATACTAGAAAATCTTCATTTAGACGGCCGGCACCCTTAACGATCTAGGACTGAGGCTGTTGTTCAAGAAGACTATGGTTGTTGTCGGCACCCTGTTGGCCGCGTCGCTCGCGATACCGGGTACCGCCTCCGCATCGTCACGCCACCACGCGTATTTTCACACCGCTCATGCAGGCTTTCACACCTCCCGGCCGCGTTTTGCGGCCTATCGCCCCCGCATCGGTAGCTACGGCCGCGTCCGGCATGCCTGGCGTCGCCCGCTCGGCCGCCACGGCTACGCCTGGGCACGTCCCGACTTCCGGCGCCACGTCGCCGTGGCGGCATCCGCTCCTGCCGCTGGCGGCGGCCAGGTCGGGCGCGCCTCGTTCTACGGCCTGCAGAGCCGCACCGCGAACGGCGGCCGTGTCGGCGCTGCGACCTGCGCGCACCGCTCCCTGCCGTTCGGCACGCGCGTGCTCGTCACCAACCTCGCCAACCAGCGCCAGGCGGTGCTGACCGTCAACGATCGCGGCCCGTTCGTGGCCGGCCGCATCGTCGATGTCTCGGTCGGCGCGGCCGGCACGCTCGGCATGCTGCATTCCGGCACCGCGACCGTCCGCGTCCAGGTCGTCGGCGGCCCGGGCTAGCGATGACGCGTCAGCCGTAGCCGCGGTGCGGCGCGGCTGATGCTGGCACCGATTGTGCTCCCGCCCGCCATCGGCGATCCTCCGTCGGGGCTCGAGGTTTCGCCTCGGGACATCGTCGGGGGATCATGCGGGGGCTGCTCGGGATCGTCGTGGTGCTCGCCATCGCGTTGGCGCTGAGCGAGGCACGCGGCGCCATCAGATGGCGCGTCGTTCTTGGCGGCGTGCTGCTACAGGCGGCGATCGCCGCCCTGTTCCTCAAGGTCCCGCCGGCGGTGGCGCTGCTCGTCGTGCTCGATCGCGCGGTCGGCACGCTGCAGACGGCGACCGAGGCCGGCACCGGCCTCGTCTTCGGCTATCTCGGCGGCGGCCCGCTGCCGTTCGCCGAGACGGTGCCGGGCGGCAGCTTCATCCTGGCCTTCCGGGCGCTGCCGCTCGTGCTCGTCATCAGCGCGCTCGCCGCGCTGCTCTCGCACTGGGGCCTGCTGCAGCGGATCGTCGGCGCGCTCGCCTGGGTGCTGCGGCGAACGCTCGGCATCGGCGGCGCAGTCGGCCTCGCGGCGGCGGCGCACATCTTCGTCGGCATGATCGAGGCGCCGCTGCTCATCAAGCCTTACCTCAAAGGCATGAGCCGGGGCGAGCTGTTCGCCGTGATGAGCTGCGGCATGGCCGGCATCGCCGGCACGATGATGGTGATCTACGGCGCGATCCTCGGCCACGCCATCCCCGATTCGTTTTCCTACATCCTGATCGCCGCCGTGCTGTCGACGCCGGGCGCGCTCGCGATCTCCGCCCTGATGATCCCCTATCCCATCGATGCCGACGCCGAGGCGGCGATCGAGCCAAGTGCCGACGGCAGCGCGATGGAGGCGATCGTGCGCGGCGCGCTGGAGGGCATCTCGCTCGTCGCCGCGATCATCGCCATGCTGATCGTGCTCGTTGCGATCGTGACGCTCGTCAACGACGTGGTGGGGCTCATCCCGCTCGGCGGCAAGCCGCTGTCGCTGCAGCGGCTCTTCGCGTTCGGCTTCCGCCCGCTCACCTGGCTGATCGGCATCCCATGGGAGCAGAGCGGCGCGGCGGCGCTCCTGATGGGCACCAAGACCGTGCTCAACGAGTTCGTCGCCTACCTCGATCTCGCGCACCTGCCGGCCGCGGCGCTGGATGCGCATGCCAAGCTCGTGATGACCTTCGCGCTCTGCGGCTTTGCCAACTTCGGCAGCCTCGGCATCATGCTCGGCGGCATGACCGCGATGGCGCCGGAGCGTCGCGCCGACATCGTCGCGCTCGGCTGGCGCTCGCTCGTCTCGGGCACGCTGGCGTCGCTGATGAGCGGGGCGGTGGCGGGGCTGTTCGTCTAGGGGCGCGACGCCGCGCCGAATGACGCCGGCCGCGGGCGGCGCTATCCTGCGCCATGGCGATCTACTTCACGAGCGACACGCATTTCGGCGACACCCGCATTTTGAAATCGGCACGGCGTCCCTTCGCGACGATCGCCGCGCATGACGCCGAGATCATCGCGCGCTGGCAGGCCACGGTGAGCGAGGACGACGAGATCTGGCATCTCGGCGACGTCGCACCGGGCTACACGGCGGAGGCGCTCGACGCGCTTCTGGAAAAGCTCCCCGGCCGCAAGCACCTCGTCACGGGCAACAACGACGATGCGGCGACGCGCAACCATCCGGGCTGGGCCAGCGTGCAGGACTATGCCGAGCTGACCTTCGATGGTGTGCTCTGCATCCTCTTCCACTATCCGCTGCGGACCTGGAACAAGATCGGCAAGGGCGCGATCGACCTGCACGGCCATTCGCACGCCATGCTGAAGCCGCTGACCCGGCAATACGACGTCGGCGTCGATGCGTTCGACTTCACACCGGTGACGCTGGAGACGATCCGCGCCCGACGGCGCCGGCCGCTCAACCGACCGGGATCGCGCGCCGCACGGTCCCCGCTGCCGTAGCGAAGGCGCCCTCGATGAGCTCGCGATAGAGCAGCCGCGCGGGATCGACCGGGCCGCCGAAGTCGAGCTGGCCCAGCGGCACCGTCGCGAAGCCGAAGCGCGCATAGTAGGGCAGGTCGCCGACGAGCAGCACGAGCGCATGCCCGGCCTCCGTCGCCGCCTCCAGCGAGCGGCGCACCAGCGCCTCGCCGACGCGGCCGGAGCGGAACGGCGGATCGACGGTGAGCGGCCCGAGCAGCAAAGCGGGGACGTCGCCGCAGCGGATCGGCGTCATGATGTTGGCGCCGACGAGCAGCGTGCCGACCCAGGCCGCAAATGAGAGCGTAAGGTCCGGCGCGACGCCCTCGCGCAGCCGGTAGGCCGAGCGGGCGAAGCGGCCCGGCCCGAAGGTGCGCGCGTTGAGCCGCTCGATCGCCTCGAGGTCGACCGCAGCGAGCGGCTTGAGAGTCAAGGGGAGGTCGGCCATGGCGGCGCTGCCGTAGCACCAAGCGCGCCACCGGTCATCACCAGGTGTCGCTGAGCGGCGCGCCGCGCAGCACCTCGGCGAGCCGCGCCTGCGTCGACGGCGTGGCGTCGGGCGGCAGCGCGTCGACGGGGAAGAAGCCGCTCTCGGCGATCTCCAGATCCTGGACGGGCAGGCCGCGCTCGAACTTGCGCACGACGTAGCAGGCGACATGGTCGTGCCGGCCGTTGCGGTAGAAGCCGAAGAGGGCGGGGCGCTCGCCGCAGAGGATGCCCGCCTCCTCGCGCAGCTCGCGGACGGCCGCCGCCTCCGCCGATTCGCCGCGATCGACGCCGCCGCCGGGCAGGAACCAGCCGGGGCGGTAGGTGTGGCGCACCAGGAGCACGCTGCGCCCGTCGAGCACCAGCGCGCGGACCCCGAGGGTGACGGCCCGCGTCCACCAGATCGCCTGGTGGGCACGAAACCCCTGACGAAGCAGCCACGTGCGGGCGTCGGTGCGATCCATGCGGCCGAGCATAGCGGATTTCGGACCATCTGCCGCCAGTCCTGCCTTGCAGCTTGTTTAGATTAATTCTAAGGTGCCTTAGAACCATTCCAAGGAAAGTGCGATGAAACGCTTTGCCGAACTCGATGAGCGCGAGATCCTCGCCGTGGCGATCGCCAGCGAGGAGGAGGACACGCGCGTCTACCACTGCTTTGCCGAGGACCTCGACGGCCGCTATCCCGCGACCGCCAAGATGTTTCGCGAGATGGCCGAGGTCGAGAACGGCCACCGCCAGGACCTGCTGCAGCTCTACGAGAAGCGGTTCGGGCCGGTGCTGGTGCCGATCTGCCGCGACGACATCCAGGGCACGCTGCGCCGCAAGCCCCTGTGGCTGACCAAGAACCTTCCGCTCGACACGATCCGCAAGGAGCTCTCCGCGCGGGAGGCGGCCTCGGCCGACTTCTACGAGCGTGCGGTCGCGCAGACGCACGACATCGCAACGCGCGACCTCCTCTACGATCTCGCCGTCGTCGAGCGCGGCCACGGCGGCACGGTGGAGGAGCTCGAGGAGGAGCATCTGTCTCCCGAGGCGAAGGACAACGAGACCAACACGGCGCGCCGGCAGTTCGTGCTGCAGTACGTCCAGCCGGGTCTCGCCGGCCTCATGGACGGGTCGGTCTCGACGCTGGCGCCGCTGTTTGCCGCCGCCTTCGCCACGCACTCCAACTGGCAGACCTTCCTGGTCGGTCTCGCCGCCTCGATCGGCGCCGGCATCTCGATGGGCTTCGCCGAGGCGCTGTCCGACGACGGCACGATCAGCGGGCGCGGGTCGCCGCTGCTGCGCGGCATCGCCAGCGGCGTGATGACGGCCGTCGGCGGGCTCGGGCACACGCTGCCCTACCTCGTGCCGAACTCGTGGCCGAACGCCTTCTGGACGGCGACGACCCTGTCGGGCGTCGTGGTCTTCATCGAGCTGTGGGCGATCGCCTGGGTCCGCGCGCACTTCATGGACACGCCGCTGCTGAAGGCGATCTTCCAGATCGTGCTCGGCGGCGCGATCGTTCTGGCAACGGGGATCTTGATCGGAGCGTCGTAGCTAAGGGGCGCGCCTCGCACGCCAAAGCGGGGCGCGCCGGCCCGATCAGGCGACGGGCTCGGTCGGCTCCCAAACCAAGGTCTTGCGCAAGGCGCGCGTCGTCTCCCCGTTGAGGGCAATGCTGCGCTCGACCCTCCGGATCGTGGTCTCCACCGACTCGGTGACCGGGCCCAGACCGCCTGCGCGCAGCTGCTCGATCAGCCTCTCCATGTCGCCGATCGCGTCGTCGAACTCGACGATCATCTTCAGCACCACCTCGTTGTGCAGGAGGAAGGTGTCCATCCGCGACTGCCAGCCCGGGCCGCTCGAGCGGAAGCGCGCCTGGATCTCGGGGTCGAGCCGCAGGCTGACGAGCTGCTTCGTCGCGCTGCCGACCGGCGGCCGTCCGCGCGCCGGCTTGTCGCCGTGGTGCACCATGGCGCGGGCGAAGTCGGCGTCCGTCGCCTCCGGAAGCTCGGCATAGTCCGCCTCGGTGTTCTCGGAGGCGTCAATCCTCTGAAAGTCGCTGCCAAAACCTCGCTTGCTCGCGCTCATTCGCCTTCCTCGATGCCGCGCTCTTCGAGCGTCCAACGCGCTTTGCTGGATCGAAGGTTATCGCCATTCGGAATTGTATCTACATAAATGTCGCGGCCCCATAGCGGTCGCGTGGTGCCGGTCGCGCCGACGGCGTTGGACAGCGCGAGCGCTCTTCTATTTAAGTCGCCGCGCCGTCGCCACAGCGAGTGCCGCTTGCCCTTCACCCTCGCCCATCTTTCCGACGCCCACATCGGACCGCTGCCGCACGCGCGGCGGCGCGACCTGATCGGCAAGCGGATCACCGGCTACATCAACTGGAAGCGGGGGCGCGCGACGGCGCACGACATGGACGTGCTCGCCGCCGTCGTCACCGACATGCGCCTGCAGGCGCCGAGCCATGTCGCGATGACCGGCGACATCCTGAATATCGGGCTGCCCGGCGAGTATCCGCTCGCCGCCGCCTGGCTCGAGACGCTCGGAGCGCCGGGCAGCGAGGTGTCCTTCACCGCCGGCAACCACGATGCCTACACGCGCGGCGCGCTGCCGACGCTCGCCCGCACCTTCGCGCCCTGGACGCAGAGCGACAGCACCGGCCTGCCGGGCTATCCGTTCCTCAAAGTCCGCGACGGCGTCGCGCTGATCGGCCTCTGCTCCGGCGTGCCGCGGGCGCCGTTCATCGCGTCGGGCCGGCTCGGCCACATGCAGCGCGAGGTCTGCGAGGACCTGCTGGCCGACGCCGGGCGCCGCAAGCTCGCGCGCGTCGTCATGCTGCACCATCCGCCCAAGCTCTCCGAGCCGACCGGCCATCTCGCGCGCGGCCTTTCCGACCACCACGCCTTCCGCGCGATGATCGGCCGCGTCGGCGCCGACCTCATCATCCACGGCCACAACCACAAGGTCTCGGTCGACCACGTGCCGGGGCTCGGCAAGCGCGTGCCGATCGTCGGCGTCCCATCGGCATCGGCCGTCAAGGGATCGCTGCGCAACCGCGCCGGCTACCACCTCTTCTCGATAGAGGGCGAGGGCGCCGACGTCAGGGTCGTCGCACGAGCGCGGGGCTTGCTGCCCGGCCTGAACCAGATCGGCGATCTCGGCGAGATCGCGCTGTAGGCTGCGCTCGGCTCACACCGTGAGCTTGAGGCGGTAGGCATAGCTGTCGCCGCGGAAGAGGCCCTCGACGTACTCGATCATCCGGCCCCTGCCGTCATACGACTTGCGCTTGATCAAGAGGCACGGCAGCGGCTGCGCAAAGCCGAAGATCTCGCATTCCTGCGGGGTCGGCGTCGCCGCCTCGATCCACTGCTCGCAGGTCGCGAGCTTGGCGCCGTGCTCGCGCAGCTGCTCGTAGATCGAGCCCGACGGGTCGATGTCGGCGAGCTGCGGCACCGCCTCGAGATTGTACCAGGCGAGCTCGTGCGACAGCGGCGCGCCGTCGCCGCAGCGGACGCGCTCGAGCTTGAGCAGCGGCGAGGTCGACGGCAGCCCGAAGATCGAGGCGATCGCGCGGTCCTCGACGGCGGCGCACTCCAGCACGTTCGAGCTGGGGGTGCGGCCGAGCTCGCGCATCTCCTCGCTGAAGCCCTTGAGCCGGTCCATGCCAGGGTCGAGGCGGGTGGTCGGCCGGCCCTCGACGACGTAGCCGAGGCGCCCGCGGGCGCGGATCAGACGGGACTCGCTCAGAATCGCGTAGGCGCGCTTCACCGTCGTGCGGCTGATGCCGAGCGTTTCCGCCAGGATGCGCTCCGCCGGCAGCGTGCCGCCGCGCGCCAGGCGGCCTTCGTCGATGAACGCCCGCAACTGCCGCTCGAGCTGGCTGTAGAGCGGCTCGGCCGTGTCGTCACGAAAGCTGATCAGCGACGTCAGCGGGGCGCCGTTGGTCATGCGGCCGCCCAACGATCGTTACAGCCGCTCGTTTTCGCGTAAGCTCGCGCGGCTGCATCGAGACGGCTTCGCCTTTCATGTCCACCGACGCCGCCCGCCTGTTCGTTCTCGGCAGCTTCGTGCAGGCGTGCTGTGCCGACGTCGCGCGGCTTCCGCAGCCCGGCGAATCCCTGCGCGCGACGCGCTTCACCGCGGAGCCCGGCGGCAAGGGCTTCAACGTCGCGGTCGGCGCGCGCCGGCAGGGCGCGACGGTCGACTGCCTCGTCGCCATCGGCGAGGATGCCTTCGGCGCCTTGGCGGAGGCCGCCTTCGATGTCGCGGGGCTGACGACGCGGCTGATCCGCCGCTACCCCGTGCCAACGGGCGCCGGGGTCGGCTTGATCGGGCCGGACGGCGAGACGCTGGTTGCCGTGGCGCCGGGCGCCAACCTCAGCCTCTCCGTCGCCGACGTGCGCGCAGCCGAAGCCGAGATCGCCGCCGCCGACGTCGTGACGGCGCAGTTCGAGATCGACGAGGCGCCGATCGCCGCGGCGTTCGAGATCGCACGTCGGGCAGGGCGCCGGACCGTGCTCAACCCCTCGCCGTTCCATGCGCCGTCCGATGCGCTGCTCGCCGCGACGAACGTGGTGATCGTCAACGAGCGCGAGGCCTGGGACCTCGCCGCCGCGCTCGAGGTCGAGGGCGGCTTCCTGAGCGAGACGGCGATCACCGGTCTTCGCGAGGCGCTGTTCGCGCGCGGACCGGAGTTGCTCGTGGTGACGCTCGGCGCGCAGGGCGCGATCGCCTGCCGGCAAGATGCCGACGAGATCGTGCGACAGCCGGCGTTCAAGGTGGCGGCGGTCGACACGCTCGGCGCGGGCGATGCGTTCGTCGCGGCCTTCGCCGTTGCCCTCGCGCGCGACTACGCCCTGGGCGACATCATGCGGCGTGCCGCGGCCGCCGGCGCCATCGTCGCGGCGCGGGCCGGCGTCTTCGGATCGATGCCGACGTCTGCGGAGATCGACCACCTCGCAGCGCCCTGACCGCGCGCGATCGCCGCCTTCGGACGCCGGGGTGTGGGGACGAGAATCGGTCACGGGGATTGCCTCAGGCGACGGTAGCCGTCCGACGACGCGACGTCCAAGCAAACAAGCCCGATCGTGCCAGCGGCAAAAGGCCTTGCCTTCGCTCGATGTCGTGGTATCGTACCAAAATAAATCCAAAAAGATCAAATCAGCCAAGCAATCAATCGATATCGAGGACGGACTCCTGCCATGGGACGCTCGGCCGCACTAAGCCAAGGCCACGGTGCTGCCCGCCGCGAGGTGGCGGCCGTCCCCCTGCCGCTGCCGCGCGATCGCCCCGAGAAGAAGCAGGCGCTGGCCGGGCTCTTGATCGGTCTCCAGTGCGTCGGCCGGGCGGCCGTCGTGGTCGACGAGCAGGGCGAGATCGTCGGCATGAACCCGCTCGCGCAGCCCTTCGTCGACGCGCTGTCGCGCACCTGTCCCTCGCGGCCCTCGATCTGCAGCGCTGCATCGGGTCATCGCATCCGCGATCTCGTCGACATGGCGTTGCGGCCGGCCTACGCCGCCGAGGATGCCGCAGCCGTCATCGACCTGCCGGGCGCGGGCCGGGTGATCGTGCGCGCGACCAACGTGCGCCTCGTCGCGCCGAGCCTCTTCGAGGAGCCGCGCGTGTTGCTCGAGATCGCCGGCCTCGGGCTCGACAGCCTGCCGGCGGCTAGCTTCCTGCGCCGCGTGCTGGGCCTCACCGTGACCGAGGCGGAGGTCGCGCTGGCGCTGGCCTGCGGCGCCACGGCAAGTGCGATTGCGCGCGACCGCGCGGTCAGCCTCGAGACCGTCCGCTCGCATCTGAAGACGATCTTTGCCAAGACCGGCACGCGGCGGCAGGCGACGCTGGTCGCGCTCGTCCTGCAGCTGCGCGGCGTCTCGTCGCCGGGCTGAGGGGCGTGAGCCGGCCGCCTCGCCTTGTTTGGGCCTGAGCGCTGAGCTAGCACTTGGCCCGACACGAGCGGCTTACCGCTGAGCGGAGCATTTGATGACCAAGGGATTCGTCGACGCCCCCGGCGGCTTCGACATCGGGACGATCCTCGCCGAGCGCGAGCCGGAGCGCTACGCGCTGCACACCGCCCACATGAACGAGCAGATGGTGCGCGTGCTGCAGACCATCGGCTACGACGTCGGCTTCCGCGCCGGGCAGGGGCAGTACCTGTTCGACCGCAAGGGCGACCGCTATCTCGACCTGCTGTCCGGCTGGGGCGTCTTTGCCATCGGACGCAACCACCCGACGGTGCGCGACGCGCTGAAGGCGGTGCTCGGCTCCGACCTGCCGAACCTCATCCAGATGGACGTCTCCGTGCTGTCCGGCGTTCTGGCCGAGCGGCTGCTCGCCTACACGCCCTGGCTCGACAAGGTGTTCTTCTCCAATTCCGGCGCCGAGGCCGTCGAGGCGGCGATCAAGTTCGCGCGCTGCGCCACCGGGCGACCCGACATCGCCTATGCCGACCATGCCTTCCACGGCCTCTCCTACGGCGCGCTGTCGCTCACCGGCGACAGGATGTTCCGCGACGGCTTCGGCACGCTGCTGCCGGGCTGCGTCGAGGTGCCGTTCAACGATCTCGCGGCTTTGGAGCGCAAGCTCGCCGGCAAGCAGGTCGCCGCCTTCATCGTCGAGCCGATCCAGGGCAAGGGCGTCAACATCCCCGACGACGACTACCTCGCCGGCGCCCAGGCGCTCTGCCGGAAGTACGGCACGCTGTTCGTCTGCGACGAGATCCAGACCGGCCTTGGCCGCACGGGCAAGTTCTTCGCGCTCGAGCATTGGGGCGTCGAGCCCGACATGGTGCTGGTCGCCAAGGCGCTATCGGGCGGCCATGTCCCGGTCGGGGCGGTGCTCACGACGAAGCGGGTCTTCGACAAGGTGTTCTCGCGCATGGACAAGGCCGTGGTGCACGGCTCGACCTTCGCCAAGAACGACATGGCGATGGCGGCCGGCCTCGCGACGCTCGAGGTGATCGAGCGCGAGGGCCTCGTCGCCAATGCCGCCGCCAAGGGCGACCGGCTGATGGCCGCCTTCCGCGAGATGGCCGAGCGCTGGGAGTTCGTGAAGACCGTGCGCGGCAAGGGCCTGATGATCGGGCTCGAGTTCGGCTCGCCGAAGTCGCTGAAGCTCAAGGCGGCGTGGTCCCTGCTGGAGACCGCCAATGCCGGCCTCTTCTCGCAGATCATCACGATCCCGATCTTCAAGAACCACAAGATCGTCGTGCAGGTCGCCGGCCACGGGCTCAATGTGGTCAAGCTCCTGCCGCCGCTCACCATCACCGATGCCGACTGCGACTGGATCGAGAGCGCCTTCGAGGACGTGATCGCCGATGCCCACAAGGTGCCAGGCTCGGTGTGGACGCTCGGCAAGACCCTGGCGACGCACGCCATGAAGGCCCGCGCGGGCGCCTGAGGCGCCCACGTTCCTTTAGGGCTCGAAGGCCTCGCGCAGGCGCGACATCTGCGCCTCAAGCGGCCGCTGCTCGACGCTGAAGCTCGGCGTCCCGTCCGGCGCGATCATCATCGTGTCGAGCCGCACGATGCGGTCCTGCAGCCGCATCGAGCTGTCGACCAGGGCCTGCAGCGCCTCCGGCAGCAGGTCGATCTTCGACGGCGCGGCGTCCGGGAGCTGCTGCCAGGCGATGCGCGTGCGGCGCTTGTCGGAGGCGGCCTGCTCCGGCGTCATCTCGCCCTCGTTGACGGCGCGCTGGAGCAGCAGCCACGAGGCGATCTGCATCAGGCGCGTCGTGAGGCGCATGCTTTCGGATGCATAGGAGAGCGCCGCGGCGCGCGGCAGGCGCTTGGCCTCCTCGCGGCCGTCGCCGTCGAGGTAGGCGGCCGTCTCCTCGACGAGGGCCATGCCGTCGCGAAATAGCGACTTGAAGCTGCGCGAGGCAGCCAACCGATCGCCGAAGCTGATCGCCGGTGTCTGAAAGAGAAGGTCCGTCGCCATCACCGCCCCACGCACTTACGCCTACGCATTAACGCAAAACGATCAGCAAGCACGGCGCCAGTCGCGCCGCGCACAGTTTAACCTTCTGTTAACCTTAACGATTTCTTGCGCGAACCACGGTTTTGTCAAGGGCGCCAGAGGTAGAGGGGTGTACTTTACGACCTCTGCAACCCGTCTTTGTAGGCGAAGAGCGCGTCCGGCGGCGCGCCGACGCCTGCCGCCGGCTGTCTCATTTCGCGACGCCTGTCACGTTTCGGCTGCGCGGCGGAAGACCGAGCCGGCCGCGTCGAGCGCCTGCTTCTTCATCGCTTTCGCCGTCTCCAAGCGCTCGATCTCGGCGCGGAGCAGGGCGATCCGCTCGTCGAAGTCGTGCAGCGACAGCTCGTCCAGCTTCTGGCCGATCTCGTGGGTCGTCTTGCGGCGCGGGGCGTCGTCCTCGGCGGGCATCGGAGTCTCTCCCAAAGCGAGTAGGGCGGGACAAATGTGCTCATCTTTGTTGCGTTCGCCCCGGCGCGCCCTTATAGCTCCCGGCTTCCCCGTTTAGCCACGCATCGAAGGTCGCCGCTCTGCTCAGCCGCGCCGTCCGGCTGGATCACGATGCGTTGGGAGGCCTTCAGGAGATCCCATGAGCAACGCACCGCTGATGCCGAAGGCGACGGCCGTCTGGCTCGTCGAGAACACGTCGCTGACGTTCGACCAGATCGCCGAGTTCTGCAAGCTGCACCCGCTCGAGGTGAAGGGCATCGCCGACGGCGAGGTCGCCGCGGGCATCAAGGGCCACGATCCGATCACCTCGAACCAGCTGACCCGCGAGGAGATCGCCAAGGCCGAGAAGAACCCGGACGCGCGCCTGCACCTCGCGGTCTCGAAGGTGCGCCTGCCCGAGATCAAGCCGCGGCGCGGCGCCCGCTACACGCCGCTGTCGCGCCGGCAGGACCGGCCGAATGCCATCCTCTGGCTGATCCGCAACCACCCGGAGCTGAAGGACGCGCAGATCATGCGCCTCGCCGGCACGACCAAGACGACGCTCGAGGCGATCCGCAACCGCACGCATTGGAACTCGGCGCAGCTGCAGCCGCTCGACCCGGTGACGCTCGGGCTCTGCTCGCAGATCGATCTCGACTTCGAGGTCAACCGCGCCGCCAAGGACCGCCCTGCCGACGTGCCGGATCGCGGCCCGACCCTGATGCCGGCCGAGATCACCACCGGCCCGCGCGAGCAGCCGCAGCCCGAGATGCCGGTGTTCGCCGAGACCGCGTCGCGCCGCAGCGACCATCACGAGGACGACGACGTCGACGTGAACTCGGTGTTCCGCAAGCGCTGATCCCGGCGTTCAGGCCGTCGTTTCAGCGGTCCTTAACCTAAACCTCCGATACTCGCGCCTAGCCCGCTCTCCGGCGGGATGGCGTGGGCGTCTATGGACGATCTTCTCAACGACTTTCTGACCGAGACGTCCGAGCACCTCGAGGCCGCGAGCTCGAAGCTCGTGCAATTCGAGATCGATCCGTCGAACTCGGCGATCGTCGCCTCGATCTTTCGGCTCGTCCACACCATCAAGGGCACCTGCGGCTTCCTCGGCCTCAGCCGGCTCGAGGCGCTAACGCATGCCGCCGAGGCAGTCGTCGGCCTGCTGCGCGACGGCAAGTCGGCGACGCCGGAGCTGGTGACGCTCGTCCTCGCCGCCGTCGACCGCGTCAAGCTGATCCTCGGCGAGCTGGAGCGCACCAACGCCGAGCCGCCCGGCGACGACGAAGACCTCATCGCCGCGCTCGAGAGCCACCTCGCGCCGCACGAGGAAGAGGTGCTCGAGCCCGTCGCCGCGCGGCCGGCGATCGCGCCGATCGTCACCTCCGGCGCGCCCGCGTCCGCCACGCAGGGCGACCGGCAGAAGCGCTCCGAGACGATCCGCGTCGACGTCATGGCGCTCGAGCGCATCATGGTGCTCGTCTCCGAGCTGGTGCTGACCCGCAACCAGCTGCTGGAGCTGACGCGCAAGCAGGACGACGAGGCCGTGAAGGCGCCGATGCAGCGCCTCTCCGGCCTCACCAGCGACCTGCAGGACTCGGTGATGCGGGCGCGCATGCAGCCGCTGTCGCGTCTCTTCGCGCGGCTGCCGCGGCTGATCCGCGAGCTTGCCGTCGAGACCGGCAAGAAGCTGTCGCTCGTGATGGAGGGCGGCGACACCGAGCTCGACCGCCAGCTCATCGAGGTCATCCGCGATCCGCTGACGCATATCCTGCGCAATGCCGCCGACCACGGCATCGAGATGCCGCAGGAGCGCCTCGCGCTCGGCAAGCCGGAGACCGGCTGCGTGCGCCTCGCGGCAAGCCACGAGGCCGGCTACATCACCGTCTCGATCTCCGACGACGGGCGCGGGCTCGACCTCGAGCGCATCAAGACGAAGGCGGTGGCGCGCGCCTCGTCTCGCTGGCCGATCTCGAGCAGATGGCGCCGGAGACAGTCTATCGCTTCATCTTCGTACCGGAGTTCTCGACCGCCGCCACCGTGACCAGCATCTCGGGGCGCGGCGTCGGCCTCGACGTCGTGCGCGAGAACATCGAGACGATCGGCGGCTCGATCACCGTCACCTCGACCTTCGGCAAGGGCACGAGCTTCAACCTCAAGATCCCGCTGACGCTGGCGATCGCGCCGGCGCTCATCGTCGAGACCGCGTCGCACCGCTTCGCGTTGCCGCAGCAATCGGTCATCGAGGCGATCGGCTTCGGCGAAGGCTCGAGCCACAAGGTCGAGAGCGTCGAGGGCAAGCTCGTGCTGCGCGTGCGCGACCAGGTCGTGCCGCTCGTCGACCTTCGCGACATGTTCGGGCTCGAGCGCGTGGCGCAAGCCGACATCAAGGTCGACGACGTCAAGCTCGCCGTCATCATGCGCTTCGGCTCCGGCGCCTTCGGCATCATCGTCGACAGCGTCGCCGACGTGCAGGAGATCGTCGTCAAGCCGCTCGGCGCCTCGCTGTCGCATCTCGTCGTGTTCTCGGGCCACACGATCCTCGGCGACGGCTCGGTCGTGCTGATCCTCGATCCCGTCGGCATCGCCAAGACGATCGGCCTCACGCAGGCCCTCGAGCTCGGCGTCGAGCACATCCCCGAGCGCTTCGTGCCGCCGCGCGAGAAGACGCGCCTCATCCTGTTCCGCTCGGGCGCCGGCGCGCTCAAGGTGGTGCCGCTGTCCCTCATCTCGCGGATCGAGTCCGCCGCCGCGGCGGCAATCACGATCAGCGACGGCAAGCTCGTCATGCAGCACCGCGGCTACCTGATGCCGCTGCTACGCGTCGACGGCACGCCGGACGAGGCGAGCTCGTGCGACAAGCCGGTGCTCGTCCTCGGCATCGGCGGCGACAGCGTCGGGCTCGTCGTCGACGAGATCATGGACATCGTCGAGCACTACCTCGACATCGAGATCGGCTCGACGACGCCCGGCACCATCGGCTCGGCGCGCATCCGTGACACGGTGGTCGAGATCATCGACATCTCGCACTACGTCCGCATCGCGCGCCCCGATGCGCTCGAGCGCGGCGTCACCAGCCGCTTCTCGGTGCTGCTCATCGACGACCGCCTGTTCTTCCGCGACATGCTGGCGCCGCTGCTCACCGCGGCCGGCTACCACGTCACGACCGCCTCCTCGGCGCGCGACGCGCTGTTCCTTCTTTCGAAGGGCGCGACGTTCCACGCGATCGTCACCGACACCGACATGCCGGAGATGGACGGCTACACGTTCGCGCGCGAGGTCCGCCGCGACGGCCGCCACGCCGACCTGCCGATCATCGCGCTCGCCGCGCATTCCGCGCCGATCATCGAGGAGGCGGCGCGCGCCAGCGGCATGAGCGGCGTCGTCGGCAAGTTCGATCGCGTCGCGCTGCTCGCCGCCCTCAAGGCGCGGCTCGACGGGCGCGCGCTCGGCACCCACGCGCTCGAGGAGCGCATCATCAGGGAGCACGCCGCGTGAACCTTGCTCCTGCCGTCGCCGCCGCCGTCGGCGCCACGCCGGTCCTCACCGCGGACCTGCGCTGCTTCACGGTCACGATCGACAAGCGCGTCTACGGGATCACCGTCGAGGCGATCCACACCGTGTTCGAGATCGTCGCCGTGACGCCGGTGCCCCTGGCGCCATACCAGATCCTCGGCCTCGTCAACCTGCGCGGCAAGATCGTCACCGCGATCAGCCTGCGCCGCCGGCTGCGCAACGATCCCCATGCGGTCGAGACCTCGAAGCTCGCCGTCGGCGTCGAGCACGGCGGCGAGAGCTTCGCGCTCGTCGTCGACGAGGTCGGCGACGTGCTGACGCTCGATCGCGGCAGCCAGATCGAGATCCCGCCGCACCTCGGCCCCGACGCCGCGCGCATCTCCTCGGTGCATCGGCTCGACGACATGATCCTCCCCGTCCTTGACTTGGATTGGGTCCTCACCTTCGGCAGGTCGTGAGCCTGTCCGCGCACAGCTTGGATTGATCGCCATGAAGCAAGTCCTGATCGTCGACGATTCGAAGGTCATCCGTAAGGTTGCGCAGCGCATTTTGCAGTCGCTCGGCTTCGTCACCCGCGAGGCGGAAAACGGCCTCGAGGCGCTCAACGCCTGCCGCGCGATGATGCCCGACGCGATCCTGCTCGACTGGAACATGCCGGTGATGGACGGCATCACCTTCCTTGAGACGCTGCGCGCCAGCGAGGAAGGCCTGAAGCCGAAGGTCGTCTTCTGCACGACGGAGAACGAGGTGCCGCAGATCGCCCACGCCATGCGCCTGGGCGCCGACGAGTACATCATGAAGCCCTTCGACAAGGACATCCTCGCCTCAAAGTTCGAGGAGGTCGGCCTGCTCGCCGCCTGACGCGGGAGGCCGGAGCCTTGCCATGGCCGAGACGGTCGCGCTCACGAGGCCACGAACGGCGCCGCGGATGCTGAGGCGCCGCGCGCTGCTGCCGCCGGGCATCATCCTCGTCGGCGCCTCGACGGGAGGCCCGCAGGCGCTCGTCACGCTGGTGCAGGGGCTTGCCCCGGTCATCGATCGGCTTCCGGTCTGCGTCACGCTGCATCTGCCCTCCGACCTGATGCCGCTCATCGCCACGCATGTCGCGCGCACATGCGGCGTCGAGGCCGAGGTCGTCACCAGCGATCGCCGGCTCGACGTCGGGACCGTCTATTTCGCGCCCGGCGACCGCCACATGTGCTTCTCGCGCGCCGGCAGCGAGGTCGGCATCCTGCTGGCGCTCGGCACGCGCAACGACCTCTATCGGCCGGCGATCGACATCATGTTCAAGTCCGGCGCGCAGTCGCATGGCGCGCGCACGCTCGGCGTCGTGCTGTCCGGCATGGGCAAGGACGGCCTCGAAGGCGCGCGCGCGATCGTCGAGGCCGGCGGCAGCGTGCTCGTGCAGGACAAGGCGACATCTGCGGTGTGGGGCATGCCGGGCGCGGTCGCCAAGGCCGATCTCGCCTCCGCCATCCTCGAGCCCGCAGCCATGGCGCGCGACATCGTCGGCTCGCTCGGCCGCACGCGGAGACTGTCATGAGCCAGGCCTTCGCGCTCATCCGCCGCTTCGCGCAGGAGACGGCCGGCTTGTCGCTCGACGAGGACAAGCGCTACCTCGTCGAGGACCGGCTCGCCCCGGTCCTGCGTCG
Organism: Beijerinckiaceae bacterium RH AL1; assembly: GCA_901457705.2. NCBI lineage: Bacteria > Pseudomonadati > Pseudomonadota > Alphaproteobacteria > Hyphomicrobiales > Beijerinckiaceae > Beijerinckiaceae bacterium RH AL1. The sequence continues at coordinate 2,470,674 of LR590083.2, read as the reverse complement.
CGAGCGCGTCGCGACGCTGGATGCCCTGGCCGAGGCCATCACCCGCGAACCGTGCTCCGATCTCGCCCGCGCGACGGCCGAGGCGCTCACCATCAACGAGACGTCGTTCTTCCGCGACAAGGCGTTCTTCGAGGGCTTCGCGCAATCCATCCTGCCGGCGCTGCTCGCGGCCCGCGCCGAGCGCCGCAGGCTGCGCTTCTGGTGCGCCGGCTGCTCCAGCGGGCAGGAGCCGTACTCGATCGCCATGCTGCTCGACGAGCAGGCGCGGCGGCTCGCCGGCTGGCAGGTCGAGATCCTGGCGACGGATCTCTCGCATGCGATGATCGACACGGCGCGACGCGGCATCTACAGCCAGTTCGAGGTCCAGCGCGGCGTGCCGATCGCGTTGCTGCTGCGCTACTTCCGGCGCGAGGGCGACTTTTGGCACATCGCCGACCATCTGCGCGCCAAGGTGACGTTCCGGCCGCAGAACCTCGTCACCGGCTTCCGCGACCTCGGCGCCTTCGACGTCGTCTTCTGCCGCAACGTGCTCATCTATTTCGATGTCGCGACGAAGCGGCGCGTGCTGGCGAACCTCGCCGGGAGCCTCGCCGCGGACGGCTGCCTGGCGCTCGGCGCGGCGGAAAGCGTCGGCGGCCTGAGCGACACGCTGGCACCCGTGCCGGGTCAGCGCTTCCTCTTCCGCAAGGCCGGCGCCTCTGCAACCGCCGACAAGCTCGCGGTCCTCTGACCAGACGCTAGTCGGGTCAGAGCTCTCCGGTGAGGAACTGCGCGCGGCCGTGTCCGAACGACCAGTCCTCGTCGCCGTTCACGACGATCGAGACGACGAGGTCCGTCGGTGCGATGCCGCACCGCGCCTCGAGGCGCTCGGCGAGCAGGCGATAGAACGTCTCCTTCATCTCGCGGCTGCGCGGCCGGCTGGTGACCTGGATCAACACCCGCTTGTCGGTGCGGGGGATGTCGAGGCCGGTGTCCTCGACGACGAGATGCGCGGCCGGGTGCTCGTGCACGACCTGGTAGCGATCGCGGACCGGCACCTTGAACGCCTCCACCATCGCCTCGTGGGCGGTGTCGAGGAGCGTCTTGATCTCGTCGCTCGAGCGACCTTGCACGAGGTCGAAGCGAAGCAGGGGCATGATGATGTCCTTTCGGCTGGAGTTGTGCGTCGGCGTGCGGCCTACCATCGCCCTGCGATAGGCCGGTGACGATGGCGACCTTCGTCAGGCGGCAATTTTCGCGCTGCCCGCGCGCAGCGCCGCTTCGGCTTCCGCGACGGTGCGGCGGACGATCTCGCCGGCCGACGGCAGGTCGCGCACGAGCCCGATCGTCTCGCCGACCGTGACGTTCGCGGTGTCGAAGTCGCCGCCGTCCCAGGCGCCGGTGACGCGCGCCAGCTCCTCGGCGCGGACGGCGGCGAGCTCGGCCTCGCGGCCGTGCCAGGATTCGATGAAGGCGTTGCGCATCTGGCGCCCGGTGTAGCCCGCAGGCCAAGGCTTGTCCTTCACGATGTCGTAGACCGAGGTGCGGATCGTCTCGTCGCCGGTCGCCGCGAGCACCTTGTGCTTCGCCGCCTCCGGGATGACGGCCTCGCGCGTCGCCCAGAAGCGCGTGCCCATGAGGACGCCGTCGGCGCCGAGCATGAGGGCGGCGGCGAGCCCGCGGCCATCGCCGATACCGCCGGCGGCGAGCACGAGCACGTCGGGCGCGCGCGTCGCCAGCGCATCGACCACGGCGGGCACGAAGGGCAGGGTGGAGCGCGCCGCGAGCCCGTGGCCGCCCGCCTCCGTGCCCTGCGCGACGACGACGTCCGCTCCGACGTCGACGGCGCGCAACGCCTGCTCGAGCGTGTGGACCTGGCAGATCAGCGGGACGCCCGCCGCCTTGATCGTCGGCGCGTAGGGGGCGGGATCGGCGAAGGACAGCATCATCGCCCGCGGGTGCCTTGCGAGCGCCTCCTCGAGTAAGCCCGGCACGTCGGGGATCGACCAGGTGATGAACCCCATGCCGACATCGTCGCGCGTGACCTTCGCCGACTGCGCCTCGAACCACGCGCGATCGGCATAGCCGCCGCCGAGCAAGCCGAGGCCGCCGGCCTCGGCCACGGCGGAGGCGAGGGCGCCGCCCGCCGCCGGCACCATCGGGGCCAGCACGATCGGGTGCTCTATGCCGAAGCGGCGCGTGAGGCGTGTCGCGATGGCCATGTCGTGCTCCTTGCTTCGTCTCACAGTCACGGATACACCAGCATCGTGTTCGCTAGAAGCGATGATTTTAGATCATATCCATCTGCATTTGAGATCGCCGGCATGAACAGCACCGACCTCAGCTTCTTCTCCGCCGTCGCCGGCTCCGGCGGGATCGGCCGTGCGGCGCTCGAGCTCAACACGGTTCAGTCCAACGTCACCCAGCGGATCCAGGCTCTCGAAGCTCAGTTGGGTGCCAAACTCTTCGATCGATCGAAGAAGGGCGTGACGCTGACCGCGGCCGGGCGCCAGCTCGCGCCCTATGCCACGCGCATCGCCGAGCTGCTCGCCGAGGCGCAGCATGTCGTGCAGGACCAGGCGGAGCCGGCCGGCGAGCTTCGCGTCGGCTGCCTCGAGACGACGGCGGCGCTTCGTCTGCCCGCCCTCGTCGGCGCCTTCGCCGCCGCCTGCCCGAAGGTCGATCTCGGCATCGAGACCGGGCCGACGCAGGACCTCGTCGACCGTGTCCTGGCGCGCAGGCTCGACGGCGCCTTCGTCACCGGGCCCATCCGGCACGCGGCGCTCGTCGCGACCCCGATGGTCGACGAAGAGCTGGTCCTCGTCGCGCCGCCGCATATCGCGACGCGCAAGCAGCTGCTGGCGCTTCTCGCCGCTGGCAGCGTCAGGGCGCTGGTCTTCCGCGCCGGCTGCTCCTATCGCCAGCGGACGAGCGAGGTGCTGTCGCGACGCGGCTGCGTCGACATGCGCCTGATGGAGATGGGCACGCTCGACGGCATCATCGGCTGCATCGCCGGCGGCGTCGGGGTGGCGCTGCTGCCGCGCGGCGTGGTCGCCTCCGCCGCCACGCTCGGGCGCGTCGCGCTGCACGCGCTCGACGCGCGGGAGCGCGCCGCGGCGACCGTGTTCGTCGTCCGCCGCGACGCTTTCATGTTCCAGGGCCTGCGCCGCTTCATCGCGCTCGCGAAGGACACGCTGTCTGTTCGAGACACCCCAAGCCACGCGGACCGCGCCGGCGGACGCCGCAAAGCCTGCGCGGCGCGCGCCTAGCGCGATCGCCGAGCGGCGAGCCTCTCAGTTCTTGGCCGACAGCCGCGTGCTGCTCACGGCAATGAGGTCCGCCGCGCCGAGATTGTTGGCGATCACATAACCGCCGGCGCCGTTGTTGACGCTCGAGCTGTAGGCGAGAGAGAGCTTGCCGGCAGCCGGGGCGTTGGCGCAGGACGATTGCAGCTGGCTGACGAGCATCGTGGCGCCGACGCCGGCCAGGAAGATGCACTCGTTCCCCCTGTTGTCCTCGCGCAGCACGACCATTCCCGATCCCGGCGGCAGCGCCAGCGTCCCGCCGGCCGCGACCGTCACCGCGCTCGGCGACGCATCGTGCGTCCAGAATTGCGAAGGCGGAGCGTCGCTCTTGATCGAGGCATCGATCACCACGCCGCCGGGCGCCGCGAGATGCAGCGTACCGTCGGCGATGCCGCGGATGGTGCCGCAGACCTGGTCGCTGCCGCCGGCCCCGATCGCGCCCGTGCCGCCCACGCACTTCAACAGGATCTGCTGGCTGTTGGCCGGCCCGGCCATGCCCTGCGCGCCGACGAGGGCGAAGACGTCGGCCGCGCCGTTGTCCGAGACATTGACGAAGTTCCAATGCGCCGTCGCCGAGCCGCGCGTCCAGAACGAGATGGAGTTTCCGAGCGTGTTCGTCTCGCCGGAATAGTAGGAGGAAAAACCGGCGACATCGCCGGTGAGAGCGGCGCGGAAGGTCAGCGTCGCACCTCGTGGGACGTCGACCGGCTGGGAGAGGGTCAGCATCCTGCCGTCGATCCTCTTGACGGTCGTGACGGGCGATCCCGGCACGCCGCTCCTGCCCCTCGGCTTGCCGTCGTCCACGGCCTGGCCGACGGCAATGCCGGCGGTCGAGGCGACTGCGACCGCGGCGCCTTTGCTCGCTGCCGTGGTCTTCGTCGCGGCGATCGCGGAGCCGAACCGGATGTTGATATCGTTTTCGACCCCGTAGAGGTGCGCGAAGTCGAAACCGGCGCCGTCGATCTCTCGTGTACCCGGCGGCGCGTTGGCGAGGACGCCGTTCCAAGCCTCGGCGAAGCCGCCCTTCACCGACACGCCGGCATAGCCCATCATCGCGACGGTCGACTTGCTGGCGTTGCCGGCATTGGCGATGCCGGCGATGCCGATGTCGGGCCACGTGGAGTTGCCGCTGTAGCGGCCGGGCGGGGTGCTGATGCAGCCGGTGATGGCGGCCGACGCGGCATTCGGCGTGCCGGTCGGCTCGTGGTCGAACTCGAGCGACGGCGGACAGTCGCCGAGCTGGACGCGGAAGGCGTCGCGCTTGGTGCTCAGCATCGCCGCGGGGTAGGTGGCGGTGATGCGGCCGAGCTGTCCGACGCCGCGCTGGGGGCCAGCGCCGACATCGCGGAGGTCGATGGAGAGGACGGAGCACCTGCCGGAGCCCGCCGGGCAGGAGATGTCGCCGAAGAGCGCCGGGAGGTAGCCCGGATCGATATGGAAGGCGTCGGCCGCCGTGCCTTTCGTCGCGCCGGGGATCGTGATCGTGTAGCCCGTCGCCGGCGAGCCGCTGGCCTCGAGGCGGTTCAGGACGAGCGGGTCGGCGCACAGCGCCGTCGTCCACGCCGCCGCGTAGCCGAGGCCGACGAGACCGAATAGCTGTTTCATGGCCGCTCTTTTGTGGGGGTCGGAGGCACGATCATGACCCGCCGCGGGCTGTGGGCGCAATGGCTCAGGTCGTCCCTGCATGCGAGCAGGTCCGCTCCATCAGGCGCGCGCAAGCTCAGCAGAATGACGAGCGTCCCGCCGACTATCAAGAAGACGATCAGCGTCGAGGCCAGGGTGAGCTAAGAGGTCGTCGAGAACGGTTCTGGCGCTGCCGCTCTGTCGCAACAGGTCTCGTTTTTGACCAAAGGGATATCGATCGAGCGGGCTGGCGCATGTACTTTCCGGGATGCGGTCTCAATGTCGGACGCACGAAGCCCGCCGCATCCGGGCATTCTTTCCCATAGCCACCCGTTGCGGCAACGATCTTTCGGTAGCCTGCTCGAGACCTGGATGCTCGACCGGCCGGCGCGGGACGGAAGCGAGGCTGCCGCGCGAGCGGCCGTAGTTACTCGCCTTCTTTCGTCGAAACCGCATCAGTCTAGTTCCCTGAACCACCTCAGCTGAGACGCCCAGTCAATTATTTCGAGCGGGCGCGGACTGGCGAAGCTTGCTTTTTTCAGTTAGCAACCTCCGCATTAGATCAAATCGTCGACGCGGGCATGTTCCACCTTATACTATCGTATGGTTGTGCATCTTAGTCCAGAATGCTTAGGACGAGCGTTCGTTTTACTGTTAATATAATTCGATAAAGTAAAGTGTTAGCCCAAAACAAATCGAATGTGATGCAATAGAAATATAGTCAAGCAGCTAAATAAATAGGTGTGAAAATGAGCAATGCGATCGGTGCGACGCCGGATACTAAGTATTATCTTCGCTTCACCGACGCCTCCGGCCAGGTTTATAGCACTGATGGGGGTTCGTTATTTGCAGTAACGAACGTGCGGTTCGGCGCCTCTAATTCCGGCGGCCCGCCTTCGACCAGTAGCGCAAGCGCCGGCGGGGTGACACTCTCTAATCTGAGCTTCACGCTGGGGTCCAGCAGCCTGACGACAAAGCTCGATCAGATGCTGGAAAGCGGTACGTCATGGAGCAATGTCGAGCTTTTGGGTTTCGATGGCTCGTCACTCGCGGTCGATGACACCTTCAGGCAGGCTATCGGCCAAAGCGACAGCTTGTCCATTGACGGCTTGCAGCAATCGGCCGTCCACAACGTCTCGCTGGCCTATAGTGCCTTGAAAGAACAGGTGATCGCGCCGGGAAGCTCCGGCACCAGCACGAGTGCCTCGTGGAACCAGATCACCAACTTGCCGACCGACACGACGAAGGTCTTTGCCGTGTCCAAGCCTTCGGCAAGCTATGCTGCCACCAAGCTGGATGCGACCGCCGGCGGCACGAGCCTGTCCGACGTCGCCAATACCGACGTCAGCTCGGCCGCCGACAGGGTCGTTGCGCAGTTCACGGCCAACGGCTTGGTGATCGGGCAGAGCAATGGTGCACAGGGCTGGGTCGATGTCGCTTCGGCTTCGTTCGATCAATCCCAGTTGCTTGGTCCTTCCGCTCCGAGCGGCGCCGGCAAGGTCTCGTTCGGCGACCTCGACCTGAAGGTCAGCGCCGGCTCGCTGGAGCCGCTGCTGTTCCAGGATCTGACCAACGGCACCGGAATCTCGGTCAAGGTGGCCGTATACGGCGCCTCCGGCACCCTCACCGACAGCTACGATTTCTCGCTTGCCAGCATCGTTTCCGCGATCTCCGCCGATGCAAACGGAGATCAATCCTACTCGATCAAGTTCGATGACGAACGTTCAAGGCACTATGCGCCCGGAGCCAGCCAGCCAACGACCGCCGGCTGGAACCAGATCACGAATACCGCGGATGTCGTGTCGCCGGTCACGAAGGCGATCGCTCTGTCTGGCTCGCCGGTAAGAAGTGCCGCGGCGACCAATTCCACCGTTGATGGTTTTCCGGAGCAGGCCCCGGCGGATGACGCCAGTCTTTCCGGTGCGACGCCGGATACGAAGTATTATCTCCGCTTCACCGCCTTTTCGCCGAACGCGGTGGGGTGATGCACCATGTGTGGACGATGCGACTGGAAGCCGTCAGAGCGGCTCTCGATCAGCCCATGGAGCCGCGCACCCTTGCTCGTCTTGCCGCGGACCACGAGTTCAAATCCACCGCTCACCTCAGCCGCAGCTTCCGGGCGCACTATGGCGTCTCCCCCCGACGGCGGACGCGGCGCGGGGGCAGGCGTTCAATTACGTCCACGCGCCGTTCCGCTGGCGGCGCGTTTGGGAAAAAGTGGCGATGCATTTCGGGCTGACTTTGGGCGAGCCCATCCCGTTCTCGCTCGCCGCGCACATGCCGAGGCTCGAACCGGTCTGGCGCCGGATCGCGGGCGATCTCGTTCAGCCCGACTATGCGAAGGCGATCGGCTGGGAGTTCGGCGACTTCGTGTTCGGCTCGGCCTTCGATGTGGTCTCGGATACCACCAAGATCCACATGGCCGGCTTCGCCGGGACGCTCGATCCCGCCGACGCACTCGTCGCCGCGGTCGAGCGTCAGATCGCTGCCCGCATCCTCCCCCGCCCGTGAAGGCTGGAAACGCTCGACGATGTTGACCAGTGACACCTTCCGTAATCCCGCGTCCAAGGGCGGAAAGTGAGAGACGGTGTCCTTGATGTGGAAGGTCAAGGGCAAGTTGGCCAAGGTCTCGAACGCGGTTCTCTCGTCCGCCTTCTGCTCGCAAGCGTAGCTAACCGCCGCACGCAGCAAGGTGGTCCAAGACCGATACCGCGTTCACCCGGATGATCATCCCGTATCCGCACGAAGGATGTTCATCCCGCCGTGAACTGATTCAGGAGCACGGTCTCATATTGCCTCCGCCGAAGAGACGCTTGGACTTGGCTGCCTCTTGCTCGCCTTCGGCAACCGCACTTCAGCACTGTGCGCGAGCGCACATCCTGCTCGCGGTCAGCCCCCTAGCAAGAGCATGCCCGATCATTCGATCGAGCTGACAGAAGGAAAGTATGATGACCGTTCGACTCCAGACCTTCTTCGCTTCACTTGTTCTCGGCACTGTCGCTCTCGCGTCGGCGCAGCCTGCATTCGCCGACTACGTTCCAGGTGGCTCTTACGTCGCGACCTGCCGACATATCCACGCGTCGGGCCCCTACCTCGAGGCCGTTTGCCAGCGTGTCGATGGGAGCTGGCGTTACAGCCACATCTTCGTGGACCGTTGCGGCGGCGCAGGGATCAGCAATCAGGACGGCCATCTGAGCTGTGGCGGATAGTCCGCGACCTGCGCATCACCTTTGGCGCGCTCGGTGCCGAGCCCGCGTGCAGAAACATTTGCAAGCCCGCTGCTTGCCCTCTTAGCAAACGCAGATCGCGCACCGACACGTGTCTTAGCGCACATCATGGCACACGGGATCCTGCGATGATGCCTCGTCTGCTCTTGGACGACGTCGAAAGGAAAGAAGGCACTATGAAAAAGACCATCGCTTACGCGGCATTATCCGCACTCGTCATCGCTGGAAGCATGGCGGGAACAGCCCCGGCTGCAAATGCCTGGGGTTGGCACGGCTACGGGTATCATGGCGGATACCATGGTTGTGGGTACTACGGTTGCGGATCGCGCGGCTTCGCATTCCGCGGCTACGGCGGCTGGCGTCACTACTATGGCTCGTATCGCTACGGCTATCGTTACTGAACTTACGGATCGTGGCCGGGTCATCCCGGTCACGACCGCACCATTGCTGCACGCAGACATCGCAGAAGCAACGACGGCGACGAGGCTGGCGGAAAGACCGACACAGAACTCGAGAGGAGACTTGAGCCTCCTTCGTGCGAACGATGCCTCGATGCCGAACGACCATCGCGTGGGCACTCGTCTTGATCAACAGCGCCCCGGTCAGTGAGCATCTTCGTGGTCGCCGCTTCTACCACTGGCTGACTGTCATCGACCCATTCGCGTGCTCGCTCGAACAAGCGCGAACCTCTGCGGTCGGCTAGTGATTATCCTTTTTGGCAAATTCGAACGATGGCGGTACGCGATTGCGGGCGTGAGCGCCTCTGCGATCTCTGAGCCTGGCGGTGCATAATCGCGAAGAACAGGGACGCCTTGGTGCGACACGATTGAATCGAACGGATCCATCCTTATCGGCACCCCAATCCTTAGGCTCTGATCAAGGCCCGTGCGGACACGTGATCGCAATGTGCGGCTGCGCACATCGTGCCGGCCGCTTTGTTCTTAAAGTCGTGCTCGTTCGATCAACCAATCGATCGACGGCAAACTGAGAGGACACAAATGACCACGCGCATGACCTTTCGCTTCGTCACCGCTCTCTTGCTGGGAACGATCGGCATCGTCGCCGCTCGCCAGCCTGCTTCTGCTTACGGCTCGTTCGCAAAGACCTGCACGAATATCCAGGTCTACGGTGGCCATATCGAAGCGCTTTGCCAGCGTGTTGACGGCAGCCTCCACCATACCCGTATCTTCGCCCCGCGTTGCTACGGTATTCACGTCAGCAACCAGAACGGCCACCTGAGCTGCGGCGGCTGATTGCTCGATCAACGCCCCCATCACCCAAATGACGATCTGGGTGATGGGGGCGGCGCTTTTCTAACTCTGGTTTTCATTTTCATTGCTGCGGCCCTGAAGTCCGAGCCAGCTCCAAGCGGCGTAGCCGTACGTCTAGCCGTCTCCAAGCGAACGCCAACGGAATAGCGTAGTCTGCGCAACCGCTTTCGCCGCCGCCTGCCGATGGTCTTGCGTGGTGAATTGCTGGGATGTGTCGCCGTTTGCAGCAAGATGGTCCAAGACCGACTGCCGCGCTCACATAGAAAGTCGCAACGGGTCTGAACCAAGAGGATTCACCTCCGACGCGAACCGTTTCAGGGAGAATGAAGGGACGCGTCGGCTTGATTACTCGATCGACCCACCGCCGCCTTTGAGCACTGTGCGCGGGCGCACATCGTGCTCGCTGTCAGCCTCTTAAAAAGACCGTGCTCGATCAACCGATCGAGCCGATAGAAGGAAAACACGATGATTGCTCGCCTCCCTCTTCGCACTATAGCCGGTTCTCTTGTTCTCGGCACGGTTGCTATCGCGACTGCGCAGCCTGCATCCGCCTACTACGTTCCAGGTGGCTCTTACGTCGCGACCTGCCGACACATCCACGCGTCGGGCCCCTACCTCGAGGCTGTTTGCCAGCGTGTCGATGGGAGCTGGCGCTACAGCCACATCTTCGTGGACCGTTGCGGCGGCGCAGGAATCAGCAATCAGGACGGTCACCTGAGCTGTGGCGGATAAGCCGCCAACAATGTCGCCTCACCGGTTTTTCGCCGCCAAGCCGCGCTTGGCGGCGAACGCAAGGCGATAAGCCTGGGTCGAGGTAACGGCCCATTCGAAGACATTGGAGCCCGCTCGTGGACCGCAACCCGTCCACGGCGGTGGCGTCCAGGTCCATCTGTCCACTACGCGCCAGTTTGCGTCGTTTGGGGATCAACTCATCCGGCCGCGTGGCAATCCGATTTAGGAGCATGGACTCGGGTATGTCCAGGCTTCCGTCGGCCTCAAAGCTCAGCGCACGCGTCGAGCAAGGCGCGAATGTAATCGCTTTTTACAAGAACGATCGCACCCCTTCGTCGCTCGATGAGGCCCTGGCGAGTCATGATGTTCAACTCACGGGTCACTGCCTCTCGGTTGCTGCCGATCCGGGCACCGAGCTCGGCATGTGTCGGCGGCGGAGAGACGACCGGCATCGACGACACACCGCCCGTTGACAGTCTCAGGAGCTCCGCAAGCAGGCGCTCGCGTACGTTCATCGTGCTCTGTTCGTTGATCTTGTTAGCGAGGAGGCGGACTTGGCCGGCGAGATGACGCAAAAGGTAGTCGCAGACCTCGGCATGCTGATGAAGAAGGTCCGTGAAGCGCGGGGCGGCGAGCCTCGCGACAATGGATGACGTCACCGCCATGATTCCGGCCGAACCTTCGCGACCATCTATTGCGGCGAGCTCGCCGAAAAAATCGCCGTCACGCAGGTCGCGAAGGATGATGTCGCGCCCAGCGGCAGGAACGACGACACGTAGATGACCGCGAGGCACGAAATACAGCTCCTGCCCGGCTGCCTTGTAATCGAGCACCCAAGCGCCGGGATCGACACTTCGCCATATGCATGCGCGATCGAGTTCTGCAACGGCCTGGTCGGGAAGACTGCGAAATATCGGGATCGTTGCAAGGCTTTCAACGCGGCTCATGTGATCTCTCGCGATGCGACCCAAACCAATTTGGACGGACGACTACCTTGAAGTCCAGCACTCAACAGTCGGTCTACTCCGATTGGAGCACGCTTCTCGAGCGCCGAGCACGGCTCGCGAGCGGCCTCATCCTATTCGCTTATGCGACTTGCCACTTCCTGAGCCATGCGACCGGCGTTTTCGGCCTCGCTGTCCTTGACGCGGTCGGTCGCAGAGTGATCCTTGCTCCGTGGCAGAATACCGTAGGCCACACAACCATATTTGCCTCACTCTTCGTGCACGGCGCGCTGGGCCTGCGTGCCCTCTATCGGCGACGCCATCTACGGATCCCAGTCGCGGAGGCAGCGCAACTGTCTGGGATCGGTCTTAGCATCCCGCTGCTCTTGATCCCGCATGCGGTCGACGTCAGATTGGGTCACGCCGCGTTTGGTCTGGCCGATACGTATTATCGCATCCTCTTCTACTATTGGCTGAGCGCTCCAGCCATCGGTCTTTCGCGTCAGTTTCTGCTGCTCTTTTTCGTATGGTGTCACGGCTGTACCGGACTGCATTTTCTTATGCGGTATCAGACATGGTATCGCCGCAGACGAGAAGCCCTTCTTGCACTTGCCATCCTGGTGCCGTTCACAGCCGTCCTCGGCCTGATCAACGCCGGTTGGGACGCCGCGATGAAGAGCGTCCTAGAACCCGGTTTCGTCGATCGCAACGGGCCGCATGCGGCGACCCACGCGGGCCCGATGCTTGAATGGATCTGGCAAACCTTTCAGCTCGTATACGTCGGATTGATCGTTCTCGTTCTTATTGCGCGGCTGGCCCGCGAAGCAGTCTCTCGACACCTGCGCATACGATTGACGTACCCGGGCAACCGGATCGTGTCGGTCATGCGCGGTTTCTCGGTTCTGGAAGCAAGCCGATGGGCCGGTATCCCTCATGCCTCCATCTGCGGCGGTCGTGCGCGATGCTCGACGTTGTCAATCGGCTCGCAATGTTGACCCCTGATCGGCGTCCAACTTTGACCCCTCTGTTGCCGCTTGCACGGGCGCTTCAGTAGCGCTCGCCCCGGCGTAAGCTGGTCGGGGTTGCGGAGCCGGGGCGAGCGCGGTCCCAAGCCCCCTTCAGCCTCGGTTCTTGAAGCGCCAGCTCTCGTTGCCGGTCTCGACGATGTCGCAGTGGTGGGTGAGGCGATCGAGCAGCGCTGTGGTCATTTTGGCGTCGCCGAAGACGCTGGGCCATTCGCCGAAGGCGAGGTTGGTGGTGACCATGACCGAGGTGCGCTCGTAGAGGCGGCTGATCAGGTGGAACAGCAGCTGGCCGCCGCTCTGCGCAAAGGGAAGGTAGCCGAGTTCGTCGAGGATGACGAAGTCCATGCGGGTGAGATAGTCCGCAAGGCGTCCTTGACGACCTGCGCGGGTCTCGGCCTCGAGCCTGTTGACGAGATCGAGCGTGTTGAAGAAGCGGCCGCGTTTGCCGGCACGGATGCAGCTGCGGGCGATCGCTATCGCGAGGTGGGTCTTGCCGGTACCGGTGCCGCCGACGAGCACGCAGTTGCGCTGCTCGGCGATGAAGTGGCCGCCGGCAAGATCGCGCACGAGGACCTCGTTGATCGGCGTGCCGACGAAGGCGAAGTCGGCGACGTCCTTGGCGAGCGGCAGCCGGGCAATCGTCATCTGGTACTTGATGGATCGGGCCAGCTTCTCGTCGATCTCGGCCTTGAGCAGGTCGCCGACGAGGCGCTGGGGCTCGTGCTGGCGCTTGACGGCGGTGGTGACGATCTCGTCGAAGGCCGAGCGCATGCCGAAGAGCTTGAGCGAGCCCATCATGTCGAGGATGTCGGTGCGTTCCAGTAGACGTTCCATGGGTCAGATCCTTCTGAGGCTGTCGTAGCGGGCACAATCGGCGATCGGCGCATGGCGGAGGGTCAGCGCGTCCGGCGTCATGATGGTGATCGGCGGCGCGGGGTCGCGCTGCCGCGAGACGATGTTGATGATGACGTCGGCAGACGAGACGCCCTCGATCAGCGCCTCCGCGCAGGCGCTCTCGACCGCCTGCAGGCCGTCGCTGAGCACCATGGCGAGGATCTTCGCCATCTGCCGGTCGCCGTCGTCGGAGCCGGCGAGCTTGCGGCGAATGCGATCGATCGCCTGCGGCAGCACCCAGTCCTTGAACGGGGCGCCGTTGCGCAGCGCACCGGGCTTGCGGGCGAGGACCGGCACGTAGTGCCAGGGATCGCAGATGGTCGCGCCGCGGCCGAAGACGCGGCTATGCTCGGCGACGATGCGGCCGTCCTGGCGGATCACCACGCGGTCGGCATACGCCTGGATCTCGACGGGTCGTCCGACGGCGCTGGCGCTGACCGAGTACTTGTTGTTGTCGAAGCGCACGAGGCAGGTCTTCGAGACCGATGCCGGTAGCGCATGGAAGCCGTCGAACCGGCCGGCGTGGCGCACGAGGTGCGGGCGCTCGGCCTCGAACATCTCCCACACCGTTCGGTCGGTCTGCTCGGGATGGGGGTGCGCCTTGGCATAGGCAACGCACCGGTCGAGCAGCATGCCGTTCAGCTCGTCGTAGCTCTTCACGCGCAGCCGAGGCGTGAAGAAGCGCTCGCGGACAAGCCCGACCTGGTTCTCGACTTGCCCCTTCTCCCAGCCCGACGCCGGCGTGCAGGCGACGGGTTCGACGAGATGGTGCGCACACATCTGCAGGAAGCGCCGATTGTAGCCGCGGTCCTTGCCGACGAGGATCGTCTCGACCGCCGTCTTCATGTTGTCGTAGATGCCGCGCCTGCAGGCTCCCTTGAAGAAGGCGAAGGCCCGGTCGTGCGCGTCGAAGACCATCTCCTGGCTCTCGCGCGGATAGGCTCGGACGAACATCATGCGGCTGTGACAGAGCCGGACGTGCGCCACCTTCACGGTCGTCGTCGCGCCACCGATCAGCACGATGTCGTGGCTCCAGTCGAACTGGAACGCCTCTCCCGGCGCGAAGGCCAGCGGCACATAGGCTTCCGCGCTCGCCGCCGCGTGCCCCTTTGCCCAGACCCTGGCATAGCGGCGCACCGCATCGTAGCCGCCCTCGTAGCCGAGCGCCCGCAGCTCCTCGAAGACCCGGATCAGCGTGAGGCGCTCCCGCGCCGCCTTCGTCGCGTTGCGGGCGAGCATCGCCTCGAGATCGGTCTTCCAGCGCCCGAGCTTGGGCCGCGGCTGCACCTCGCGCTCGTAAGCAAACGAGGTCTCGCCCGAGCGCAGCACCTTGCGCACCGTGTTGCGCGAGATCTTCAGGTCGCGGGCGATCTCTTTGATCGACTTGCCCTTGACCAGATGCTCCCGCCGTATCCGGCCGACCGTCTCCACAACCAACATCCCCGCCGCCCGCCCGCCGTCAAAACGGACAGCGCAACAGGCCAAGATTAAGGGGTCAGTTTTGGACGCCGATCACCCCGATAAGGGGGTCAGTTTTGCAGGCCGAAACACATTGGCGGTTTCGCTCCACAAGCAGCACATAGCTGCTCCCTTAAGAAGCTCCGTCTCGGTCAATTGGCGTGCGGGATCTGCGACCGGCCGCTGCGCAATGCAGCAAGGCGACTGTCGATCAGCGCGAGAACCTGGGCATCGGAGCGCCCCGGTCGGAACAGTTCGCCGAACACACGTGCTCGTATCCTGTCGAGCGTCTCGGCGACGCAGGTTTGTGCAGACTCTTCGGCCTCCCGAACGGCCCGCACCTGAGGGACGAATTTGCCTAAGGCCATGTTTGGGAAGTCGCGTGCGGAATAGCCTTCGATCGTACGAGAGATTTCGTCCCGGCGAGACGCGAGATAATCGAGGCGCCCGCGACACTGCTTATCGACCGCGGGCCGTACGAAAGGCGCGAATCGTTCCAAGTGCGAAACGCTCCAGCCGTCTGCATGCCAAGTTGGCGCGTTCGCCATGCCAAACTGTTCACGAACCGCACGCCGCATGCCGTCTTCGGCAGGACCGATGTTTACGGGAGGCGCGATGTGCTCGTCTTTGATCGCTCTGTTGTTTTGGAAAATCGTGCGTGTCGCACCCGCGGCCAGGACGGTGAAGCACCCAGGGCCACAGGCCGATCCGCCGCGCGTGATGCGTCGATCGTTGGCTTCGAGGTAATGAGCGAGGTGCTCAGCCAACGGCCGCGAGCTTTGCCGTTCGGCTTCGGTCCACGCATATGATACCGACGCAGGCAGTGGCTCGATGTTCGCAAGAAAGTCGGGAGTGTAGACGATGTCCGTCCGCATCACGATGACATCGAGGCCGAACATCCGAGTGGCCTCGGCCAGCCTCACCTCCGCCGCCGGATCGCCGTCGGAGAAGGCGACATAAAGGACGGCGAGCCAGCCGCCTCCAGCGCGGATAGCCTGAAGCAGATCCGTCACCATCCTCGCATCGACAGGGCCGGTCAGCAGCGCCGCGCGGCAACCATCCGCAGGGGGTAGCCGCCTCGGCTCACCCAGCCCCCGTGCCAAGGCGGCCGTATTGCCGGCCGTGATCGCGCTCAGCGCCCTATAGCTTGACGAGGCGATGCATTCGACGCGCGCATGCGCCGCCGTGGAGACGAGAAGCACGACTGCGAAGATGGCAGCTTCGAGGGCCCTGCATCTCTTCGTGTCCATCGATGCACGCGCGCTCACTTGCGCAGTTCCGCGAGCTGCAGTGAGAGAGCGTCCATTAAGGAGCGCACGCTGCAGCCGTATCCGCAATACCTGGCGAAGGCCGAAAGCCTATCACGCTCGTGGATTCGGCGTACGCAGGCGTCAGTCGTGCGGCGCCGTTCCTCAATGCGTTTCAACAGGGCAGGCAGATGGTCGTTGATATCCAGGCTCTGCATCGTCCATGCTCCCTTGTCGTCATAGCCGATCAGCGTGGTCAGATCGTCGAGTTGCGCGAGATCGCTGCCACATCGTTGGAGCAGTGCGTCCTCGACGGTCGGTGCAAAGCGCGGCATCGTCATCGGGGTTGTTGTCGCCTTGGCGGTGGAGAGCGCGGCGTCGATGATGGCCTGTCCGGTTCCCATCGTCTCGTAGTAGCGACGCATGCTGCTATCCAAACAGCGGTCGGCGTTTGCGCCTTCCTCCTGGATCGTTTTGCCCGGCGCGCGGCAACGGTGGACGTCAGCCACGCCGGTACGACTGGCGCCGGCGGCCAGCAGGAATGTGCACGCAGAAGCGCACCACGGCGATTTGAGCGCGATCGCATAGCCGCCGACGGCGCGTTCGTAGGTCTGGATGGCACCATCGTCCACGCCTCCGCGAGAAAGGCCTAGAGAGGATGCAGGATAGATGAATTTCCCTGCAGGCATCACGACGGTGTTCAGCCAAAAATCACGGATCAGAAAACCGGACTCGTTGGCTGGACCGACCTCACCGCCTCCCGAGTTGAGGTAGACAGTGTCGATCCATCCGCGGTTTGCGATGAGAACCGCAGCAAGGCGCTCGGGATCGCCGCGCTCTGTAGTGCCCGACGCAAAGATCGCTCGACACGCGTTCGCCGGCGGTAGCTGCGCCTGACCGAGCGCCTCCTTCAACTTGCCAGTGTCTCCTCCGAAGAGCAGCGAGAGCGGCGCGTACCGAGACGACTCGATGCAGGTGAAGGTCATCGCCTTCGCCGTCGGTAGCGCCGCAGCCAGCGACAACCAAACCAAGATCAAGGTTACGAAGCTGCGAAAGATGCTACGTGGCATGGCCCTGTCTCTCCCCGTTGATCGAAGGCATCCGGCGGCTCTCGACTTGGTCATCAGGCGTCTAGAAGATCCCGCCGCGGATGCTGAAGCGTGCCATGCCGATGACGCGCTTTTCTCGGCGCGCTTCGCTCCGCGCGTTAGCCGGGTAGCGGGAATGACTTCTTCGGAGCGTAAGTTCGCCCCTAACCGGCTGCGACCGCCCTGGAGCGAGCGCAATCGGTGTAGCGAAGAGTGCCTTCATCGGGTCTCTCCCTTTGCGAAAAACGTCGTGAGCCATGGCCGGGCTGAGGAAGCCGACCCATTGGAAAGCAGACACTGCAGAATCTATGGTCGATCCGTTGGGCGTCAACCGATTGCCGTGGCACCGCGCAGGCTCGTCGGTGTTGCGTTGTAGCGCCGCTGGATCCAGCGGCACATGTGGCTCTGGTCGGTGAAGCCGTGGGCGTAGGCAACCTCCGCCAGCGATTGTTGTCCGACGCGGATCGAGGCCGCGGCCTGATCCGCGCGGGCTTGCATGATGTAGCGATGCGGGGACACGCCCGTCGTTCGAGTGAACGCGCGCGAGAAATGATAGGGGCTGAGTTGCGCGATAGCCGCCAGCTGCGCGATCGAAAGCTCGCCGGCGACGTTGGCGAAGATGAAATCGCGCACCGCTTGAAGAGCGGAAGGTGCGAGCAGGCCGCGAGAATGTCCCGTAACAGGCCTCGTGTAACGTGTCGTGATGTGCGTCATCGCGTCGTGGGCGAGCTTGTCTCGAGAGATGAAGTCGCGAGGGGCGACGCGGGCGAGCGACAGGGCGAGCTCTGCCAAATGCATGTCGTGACCGCGCAGGACGTCGCGCGGCTCGCACTGGCCGCTGTCCCTGTCGACGAAGCTCGCGAAGGCTGTATCGTCGATCGACAACGTCACGGTTTGCGCTGTCCCGCGGTCGACCAGGGCGCTGCAATCCGCGCCACTGGGAAGGATGGCGACGCTGCCGAAGCAGGTCTCATGCTGCAGGTGTCGGTCAGCGATCCGACAATCGATCCATGACCGCGAGAGCTTGATGACGACGAGGTGAGACGTGCGCGGTGTCACCGCGATGAAGCCGGGCGCGAAGCTCTGGCGTCTCGAGACGATCGGCGGTCGGGTCGGGAGGGTAGGTAACGTGGAACCTGTCATGCAGCGACGCTGTCGGCGCGAGAAGCGACGCGATCCAGGATCGACAAGATCTCCCGCGGCGTGTCGACGGCCGCAAACGCGGCCGCGAGCGCCTGCGCGCGGCGTCTATAGTCTTGATGTGTCAGGACCTCATCGACGCCGGCGCGGATCGCCTCGCTCGTCGGGTCGTTCGTGGCGAGGTTGACCCCCGCACCCGACCAGGCGACGCGCGCGGCGACCTCGGCCTTGTCCTCGGTGAGGCCGGCCACAAGGATCGGCACGCCGGCCTTGAGGGCCAAGTTCACCGTGCCGTAGCCGCCGTTTGTCACGAGCACGTCGACTTTCGGGAGCAAGGTTGCGAACGGCAGAAACGGGGCGGCCCGCGCATTGGCTGGAAGCTTCAGCGCAAGGTCCTCGACGGGCCGACCTCCCGTCGTGACGAGGACGAGGAGATCTTCGCGCTCCGCAAGGGCCGCGAGTGTCGGCTCGATCAGCTGACCGAGATCGATGTTGGCGACGGTGCCTTGCGTGACGAGCACCACCTTGCGGCCGTCATCGAGCTCCGGCCACCAGCTAGGCAGCGGCGCCGTCGAAGGCGGCGCGGGCAACGCGCCGACGAACCTGATGTGATCCGGCAACGCGCCGAAATCGTATTCGAAGCTCGGCACCGTCGGCACCAGGAACGCGTCGCAATGGAAGATACGCGCGTGCATAAGAGCCCCATCGAGCGGCGGCAGGCCCAGGCCCGCGAGCTTGGCGTCGGCGTAGTCCTTGACCGGATTGATGAAACCGCGATTCACCTCGGCGGCGATCGCCGCGTTGCGCGCGAGGTCTTCATCGGTGCGAGCGGGCGGTAGCCCCGGACCGAGCGGCGCTCCATCCGGCCGATTCAGCATCAAGATCGTGATGCTGCAGATGACGATCGGCGGATGCGGTGCGGGATCGAGAAAGATGGGCGTCGTACCGCAGAACAGATTGTCGGCGAGGATGAGGTCGGGTGCCTCCTCAACGATCAGGGCGCGAAGCGTCGCCGCCTGGCTCGGCATCGGATCGAGGAAGAGACGTTCGAAGTCATACCTGAGCTGCGCAGGCCCCGGCGGCAGCTTGGCGCGCTCGGGGTCCGTCACGTCGAGATGACGAAAGTCGAGATCCGCCTCTGGCGCGATCGGCGCGAAGCGCAGCCCGGCGGCCTCGACCATCGGCGCGAGCGCGCTTCCCGTGGTAACCACGACCTCGTCGCCACGCGCCTTGGCCATGCGCGCGATGGCGAGAAGCGGGTTGAGATGGCCTGGCGCCGGCGTCGAAGCGAAGAGGATCTTCATGAACATTGGCTCCAAAGGTCGGTTGCGGTCAAAACGGCTGAGGCTTCGCCGCGGCGAAAATCTTGCGCAGCAGATCGAGCAGCGTCGCCTCGGCGGCAGCTGCGTCGAGCTTCATGTCCTTGCGGAGCACGTTCCAGAACAGGGTGTCGGTCACGGCGCGCGCCTGTAGGAGCGCGGTCTCGGCTTCGCTTGGATCGAGCCGCTCGAGGAGCGGTGCCAGCTCGCGCGCGAGGATCGCGAGATGTTGCTTCCGCGCCTCCGCGAACCGTTGTGCGATGATCGGCACGCGGCTTTCCTGACGCAGGAGCCGCAGCACGAGACCGCCGCTTTTCTCCAAGTCGTCGATGACGCAGTGCGCGAGAACGGCCAGATCACCATCGCCCGCGGTAAACCGCCGCGCGGCGACCTGCGTATCGAAGCGTTCGAACAAGGCGGCGAGAACGCCGTCCTTGCCCCCGAACAGTCGGATGATCGTCTGTCGCGTCGTGCCGGCGCTCTCGGCGAGCGCATTCAAGGTGATGAGGTCGTAATCGTCGACCTGCAGCGCTGCGAGCAAGGCGTCCAGGATGCGCGCGCGCAGCGCCGAGGTGGCGTCGGCGCGAGCCCGCTTTTCGTACCGCCGTCGTGTGGGCAGGGTTTCGGCTGCGAGCATTTTCCGCTACCTTCGGTTATTCAAATAACATCACGTCACATGGATTTGTCAACGCGCCCGCTGGTCCGCCTGCGCGCCAGCCTGGACTGCACAACCTCGCTGACGACCTCCGCAAGATCGTCCAAGACCGGATGATCTCTTCGCAGCAAACACGCACGAACCGGAGACGACGACATGTCCGACACGATCTTGTTTGCAGGCGCACGATCGCGAATTCTCGTCACAGGCGAGCAGACGGACCAGTGCTGGGCTTTGCTCAGCAATGAAAAGCCGGCCGGCAGCGCGACACCGGTTCACCTGCATCGCCAAGACACTGAATTACTTTACGTTTTGTCCGGCGAGCTGACGGTCGAGGCAGGCGGCAGCACACGTATCTTGGCCCTCGGCGAGGTTGCCGTGCTTCCGGAGAACCAGCCGCATCGCCTCTCGAATAGAAGCGCGGGGGAAGCGCGTTACCTGCTGCTCAGCGCACCGGCAGGGTTCGAGCGCTTCACGCTCGAGGTCGGTGAACGCGCGGTGCGCGATGACGAGCCTGCCAAGCCTCTCACGGATGACGTCCTGCAGCGTATCCTGGAGGTTGCACCCTCTTACGGCATCGAGATCCTCGACGATGCGGCGCTCCTGGGCGCGAGCGCCGCAAGCGAAACGCAGGCAGCCGAGATCGTAGACGTGATCGGCATTTGCATCGAGGTGCTCGCGCAAGCCGGCCCCGGCGAAAGCGATCCGATCTTGTTGCGCGCCGAGCTACCGCCAAGCGCGATGATCCCACTTCATTCGCACCGGGAGCCCGAGTGTTTCGTCGTGCTCGAAGGCAGGCTCGAGGTCCATGTCGATGGCGTGTGGCATGGCTGCGATCCCGGCGCGCACGTCTTCATCCCGAGCGGGGCTCGCCACGCCGTCCGCAATTCCAGGAGCGCTCCGACGATCGCGATCTGCGCGACCTCCGCTTCCCTTGCGAGCTTCTTTCGCGCTGCAGGCGGCCCGCCCGGCGCCCATCCACCCGGGCCGCCGTCGCGGGAGCAGATGGAACGCCTCGTCGAGGCCGCCCTCGCGCACGGCCACACCCTCTACGGGCCCGAGGAGCAGGCTGCCGCCGGGCTCGAGGTAGGACCCGCGTCATGATGGGGCACCTGTGGCCAACGCGTCCTCTGGCCGCGCACGGCTGCGTCGACCGCGCCCGAAACGATCGCAGCGCTTTCATCCGGCCAGCATTCGGCCCACAGCATCCCTTTTCGGATCCCGTGGCTATCGGATGGATGTCGGACATCCGCATCGTTCGTGAAGAGGACGCGTCCCTCTGCGTCGAGAACTTTGATCAGGTCGGGCGAGTGCTCGAACACATGTTCTGCAAGAGTTCGATCACCCGTAAAGCGACGGTTTACCGCGGAAACCTGCTGACCTCCGTTGCTGATCTCATGCTCCCTCACCATCAAAGCCAGCTCAACTTCGAAACAAACATATTGAACGGTATTATAGCTTTTGCGGCGACGAGCTATGCGACGTTAGTTGGCCTGATGAGGCTACAAGCATGAGGCTTGCTTGCCGCGAGACAGGCGATCTTTGAACATCATTAATGGTCCATGATGATGCGGCTACCGGGTGGCGCGCAGCTTCCAAAGCGTAGGCGACGAAGTGGCAGCGGGGGAGGCTCGTGCCAGCTGTGCCTGTGGCCCGTCTGGCTTATTCCGGCGCAGGCCGCAGCAGTCTGTGAGCTGGCGGATTTCGTCGTCGATAACATCATGCTGAACCGCGCCTTTTAACGCAGGCAGTTCTTACCTCCGGCGTCTATCGCGTGGATGTCGCGTGCAACGAAGCCGAGGCGAGCGCCAAAGCCGAGGATACGGTTTGATACTCATGGATGTTCAAGTGCTGGGGCATGATGGCCTGACGGCGACCGGCAAATTCGTGCGCCTGGTGGCGCGGCGACGAGGGCGAAAAGCGTGCAGAAGCTTGCGCTGACGATGAAGTAGGGTCGGTGGATCGAGACGCTCCGAGCGGCGAGACGATGAAGTATATCTCATAATGTGAGGCAAGCTTCATTTGTTTCGCCGCTTTTCTACTGGTAGCGACGCGGATCGTTGGCTCATCGGAACCAACAACCTCAGCGTCGGAGCAGCTTGTGCGGAGCTACGATCCAGTCACCGTCACCTTGCATTGGCTGACGGCGGCTCTAGTGGCGGCCCTTTGGGTCGTGGGACAGACCGCCGACTATCTGCCGGAGCACTCGCGGATCCAGACCTTCGTTTGGTCAAGCCATGTCGCGTTCGGCTTTGCTCTGGCTGCGATCATAGCGTTTCGTCTCGTCTGGCGGGCGACGTCGGGGCGGAGGCTGCCCGCGGCGGACAGCGGCATGCTGCACCTCGTCGCCAAGTCCACGCACTACCTCCTCTACGCATTGCTGCTCGTGACGCTTTCGCTCGGCATCGCGAATGCGCTCGTCCGCGGCCACGACATGTACGGCCTCTTCGCGCTTCCGCAGCTGGGCGACAAGGATTGGAAGAAGCCGGTCACGCAGTGGCACGAGCTTGCGGCCAACGCGGTGATGATCGTCGCCGCGGTCCATGCGTCCGCGGCCCTGGTTCACCACTACGTCTGGCGCGACGGTCTCCTTCTGCGAATGACGGGATCGAACGGCGGACGGGAAGAGCTCGGCTGACGTGCAGGCGCCGGACCGCGTGAAGTCGCAACCGCCGCAATAGGGGCCAGCATCCACGACGGCGTGCACTCCAGCGGTGTATTGTCACACCGGAACGCAAGCAGTGTCGCGTGCAGCAGCTAAGCATGTGACAAAATGAAATCGGCTTCATGATCTGACGCGCTCTTTATACTTTACATCTTGAAATATAAATCGAAAAACTATTTCTGAGGCCATGTCTCAATCAAAGCATCATCTGAACTTCCGCCTCGCGGCGTGCGCCTTGTCGGCGGCCGTTGTGCTCCCGACTGCGGTAAACGCGCAGATCAAGCCCGAAACCTCGGGCAAGCCGTCGTTCTACGAGCCCGAGATGCGGCCGCACGGCTCGGGGCAGTACCGGCCGAACGCGCCGGGGCAGCCTGTGGTTGGGCACACGCGCGCTCGCGGCGGTCGCCCAAAGCTAATCGAACGGCAGTAGTTTTAAGCGGGCGTCACTTTATGAACTTCGATTCATATTGTGGTTCTCGCCCTTAACTTCTAGGAGTTCGGCGCTCGGCGGACGACCCGGCGGGCAGATCTCGACAGTAGGCTGCGACAGGTTCAGCGTGTGCCAAAGTCCAAGACGGCCCTCGTAGCTAGCGCGTTGGCGGTCGGTTTGGCGCTGGGCGGCTGGGCTCTGTGGACCTCCGTCGCGACGGCTCCGGGCCATGCGGCCGCGCAGACCGAAAAATCCGGCTCGGAGAAGCCTGCGACGGACCCCGACGTGCTCCACGTCGATGCCCACGCTCGCGCCCAGCTCGGGCTGCGGGAAGGTCGAGCGGCGACGAAGGAGATCGTCAAGTCGATCGAGGTCCCTGGCACCGTCGCCTTCGACGATCGCAAGGTCGCGCACATCAAGCCGCGGACGAAGGGTCGCGTCCTCAGTCTCGCCGTCCGGCCGGGCGATGTCGTCGAGCGCGGCGCCGTGCTTGCGGTGCTCGATGCCGCCGGCGTGCTCGATGCCTACAACGGGCTGCAGGCGGCGCGCGCCAGCCTTGGCGAAGCGAAGGCCTCGCGCGACGCCGCGGCGATCGCGGTCACGCGCGCGGCGGCGCTGTTGAAGATCGGCGGCGTCGCCCGAGCCGAGCTCGAGCGGCGCCAGGTCGAGGCGGCAAAGGCGCAGGCCGCCGTCGAGTCCGCGCAGGCTCAGGTCGACCTCTACGCGGCGCAATATGGTCGGCTTGCGCCCGCCCACGAGCTCACGCCCGGCACCAGCGAGATCGTCACGCCGATCAGAGGGGTGGTCGTCAGCCAATCGATCACGCTGGGCGAGGTGATCGACACCTCGCAGGATGCGTTCACGGTCGCCGATCCCTCGAAGATGCTGGTGCTCGCCAGCCTGTTCGGGTTCGACGTCGATGCGGTCAAGACCGGTGATAGGGCCGTGATCAGCGCCGCCATCGGCCGCGATGCGCGCTTCGACGCGCATGTCGTCTCCATCAGCGCCGCGCTCGACCCGCTCACCAACGCGGTCGCGGCGCGCCTCGAGGTCGAGAATCCGCGCGGCACCCTCAAGGCCAACATGTTCGTCACCGTCGCCATCGAGGCCGATCTCGGTCGCCGCGGCGTGACGATCCCCGCCGCTGCGGTGCAGATCACCGAGCAGGGTCCGATCGCCTTCGTGCAGACGTCCGACGACACGTTTCAGAAGCGCGCGCTCACTCTCGGGCTGCAGCAAAAGGATTGGGTCGAGGTCAAGAAGGGCATAGCCGACGGCGACACCGTCGTGACCGACGGCAGCTTCGGCCTGAAGGCCATGCTGCTTCGGAGCCTTCTCGGCTCGACGGACTGAGGGCGCGGGAATGAGAGCCTGGTTCGCTTTGCTCGCGCGTCGCCGGTGGCTGATCCTCGCGATCGCCCTGCTGGCGGCGGCGGCAGGCGTCTACGACCTCACCGGCCTGTCGATCGACGCGGTCCCCGACATCTCGCCGAAGCAGGTGATGCTCCTCACGCAGTCGCCGGGCCTCGGCCCGCTCGAGGTCGAGCGGCTCGTCAGCTTCCCGGTCGAGAACGCGATGGCGGGAGCGCGCAACCTCAAGGAGGTGCGCTCGACGTCGCGCTTCGGCGTCTCGGCCGTCTACGTGACCTTCGACAGCTCGATGTCGATCGTCGATGCGAGGGCGGAGGTGTTCCAGCGGCTCGCCGAGGCCAAGACCAACATGCCGTCCGGCGTCGGCGACCCGCGCATGGGACCGATGGCGACGGGCCTCGGCGAGGTCTACCAGTTCGAGGTTCGCGGACCCGGCTACTCGCCGATGACGCTGCGCCGGCTGCTGCAATGGACGATCGCGCCGCGGCTCAAGCTCACGCCGGGCGTCGCCGACGTCAACATCTACGGCGGCGAGATGCCGACCTACGAGGTCGCCATCGACGCCGACGCGCTGCGGCGCTACGGCGTCACGCTCAATGAGGTCTATGCGGCGCTCGCGGCCAACAACGCTGCGAAGGGCGGCGCCTACATCGACCACAACGACCAGGAGGAGGTCATCCGCGGCCTCGGCCTCGTCGGCGGCCTCGACGATCTCGCCAACATCGTCGTCGCGACGGGCCAGGGCGGCATCCCCGTGACGATGAAGGATCTCGGCAAGGTGGTCGAGGCGCCGAAGGTGCGTCTCGGCGCTGTCACGCACGACGGCAGGGGCGAGACCGTCGTCGGCGTCACGCTGATGCAGTACGGCGAGAATGCCGATCGCGTCGTCGCAGCCGCGAAGGCGACGCTCGACAAGGTGCAGGCGGAGCTGCCGCCCGGCATCGAGATCAAGCCCTACTACGATCGCAGCAAGCTCGTCGGCCGCACCATCGACACCGTCGCCCACAACCTGGTGGAGGGCGCCGCGCTCGTCGTCGTCGTGCTGCTCGTCCTGCTCGGCAACCTGCGCGCCGGCCTCATCGTCGCGGCGGCCATCCCGCTGTCGATGCTGATCGCGTTCGCCGGCATGCGGGCGCTCGATCTCTCCGGCAACCTGATGAGCCTGGGCGCGATCGACTTCGGTCTCATCGTCGACGGATCCGTCGTGATGATCGAGAACGTTCTGCGCGCGCGGCATGCCGAGCCGTCGCGGCCAGCCGACGAGATCGTCGCGTCTGCGGCGGCCGAGGTCGCCCGGCCGATCGCGTTTGCGATCGCCATCATCGTCATCGTGTATTTTCCGATCCTCGCGCTGAGCGGCGTGGCCGGCAAGATGTTCAGGCCCATGGCGCTGACGGTGATTCTCGCGCTCACGAGCTCGCTCGTCGTCACGATGACCGTGATGCCGGCTCTCGCCGCGGCGTTCCTCTCGGGCAAGCGCGTCTCCGGCGGCGAGACCCGTGTCGTCGGCGTCGTCCGTCGCGCCTACACGCCGCTGCTGCGGCTCGCCTCGCGGCATGCAGGTCTCACGGTGATCGTCGGCATCGTGCTCTTCGCGGGCAGCTGCTTCCTTGCGACGCAGCTCGGCGGCGAGTTCCTGCCGCAGCTCGCGGAAGGCTCGATCGTCGTCACCTCGGAGAAGCTGCCGGGCATCGACCTTCAGGCCTCGCTGCGGAAGGTCGACCAGATCGAGAAGGCGCTGAAGAGCTTTCCCGAGGTGACGCGCGTGGTCTCGCTGACGGGCAGCGCCGAGATCCCCACCGATCCGATGGGCGTCGAGTCGACGGACAGCTTCGTCACGCTTTCCGATCCTTCGACCTGGAAGACCGCGTCCACGCAGGACGGGCTCGTCGCCGCCTTCGAGAAGCGGCTTGAGGCGGACGTGCCCGGCGTCGCCTTCACCTTCTCGCAGCCGATCCAGATGCGCATGGAAGACCTGCTGCAAGGCACGCGCGGGGACGTCGCGATCAGCCTCTACGGCAACGACCTCAAGGTCCTCGAGGAGAAGGCGCAGGAGATCGCCCGCGTGGTCGGCGGCATCAAGGGCGCCGCCGACGTGAAGCCCGAGGCGCAGGCGGGCATGCCGGCGATGACGATCAAGGTCGACCGCGGCGCGGCCGCTCGCTACGGCGTCAACGCCACCGATGTGCTCGATGTCGTCGAGAGCGTCGGGGGCCGCCCCTCGGGCGTGGTTTACGGCCACGACAACTCCATCACCGAGATCGTCGTGCGGCTCGCGTCCGCGGACCGCAAGGACATCGAGCGCGTCCGCAACCTGCCGGTCGGACGCACCGGCGGGCGCATGGTGCCGTTGTCGCTGGTCGCCTCGGTCGACGTCGCGTCGGGGCCGGCGCAGATCAGTCGCGACCGGCTGCAGCGGCGCATCTCCATCGCGGCCAACCTCCGCGGCCGCGATGCGCAGAGCTTCGTCGCGGAGGCACAGGCGAAGGTCCGCAGCGAGGTGCAGCTGCCGACCGGCTACTCGCTCGAGTGGAGCGGCCAGTTCAAGGACTTCGAGGAGGCGACGGCGCGCCTGTCGATCGTCGTCCCGATGGCGCTCGCCGCGATCCTCGTTCTGCTCCTGGCGATGTTCGGCGACCTGCGGCTCGCGTTGCTCATCTTCCTCAACGTGCCGATGGCGGCGACCGGCGGCATCGTCGCTCTGACCCTGCGCGGCATGCCGTTCTCGATCTCGGCCGCCATCGGCTTCATCGCGACGTTCGGCATCGCCATCCTCAACGGCGTCGTGCTGACGAGCTACATCGTCGACCTGCGTGCCGAAGGAAAGAACGCGCGCGAGGCAGCGACCGAGGCGGCCGAGATGCGCCTGCGCCCGGTGATGACGACCGCGCTCGTCGCCACCCTCGGCTTCCTGCCGATGGCGATGTCGACGAGCGCCGGCGCGGAGGTGCAACGCCCCCTCGCGACCGTCGTGATCGGCGGCCTGATGACGGCGACCTTGCTCACCCTCGTCGTTCTGCCCGCCGTCTATCCCAAGGTCGCCGACCTGCGGTTGCGCAGCCCTCTGCGCTTGCTGCGCATCCGTCGTCGGGCGCGGCGCGTCGCGGCACATGCGGGCCAATTGTCGATGAGGCACCAGCCATGAACCGCGGCGTCCGGCTCCCGCGCTTGATCGCCAGGACCGTCGCCGTGGGCATCTGCGCGCCGCTTGCCGGCTGCATGGTCGGGCCCGACTACGTCCCGCCCCCGGCGCCCGCTGTCACCGGCTATACGCGCGAGCCGCTGCGCGATCCGCGGTTCGCGCCCGGCGCCGACGTCGGCGGCCGCTGGTGGACCGCGTTCGGATCGAAGGACCTCGACGCGCTCGTCGACGAGGCGCTGGCGCACAACCCCAACCTCGAGGCGGCGCAAGCGAGCCTCGACATGGCGCGCGAGAACGTCCTGGCGCAGGAAGGGACGCTGTTCCCGAGCGTCACCGCCGACGACAAGACCTCCTACCAGAAGGCGCCCGGCGGCGGTCTGCAGAGCCCGCTGCAGAACCAGCAGCGCTTCACCTACGCGCTGTTCACCCCCCGCCTCTCCGTAGCCTATGCGCCCGACGTGTTCGGAGGCGCCCGGCGCCAGGTCGAATCGGTCGCCGCGCGCGCTGAAAACCAGCGCTTCCAGCTCGAGGCCGCCTACCTCACCCTGAGCACCAACGTCGTCGCCGCCGCCATCCAGGAAGCGGCCTTGCGCGAGCAGCTCGCGGCCACGCAGAAGGTCATCCAATCTCAGGAGAAGATCCGCGATCTGCTGAAACAGGAGGTCGTGCTGGGGCAGGTCGCCGATGCGGACGTGGTGCAGCAGGAGGCGGCGATCGCCGTCACGCGCCAGGCGATCGCGCCGATCGAACGTCAGATCGCTATCCAGCGCAATCTTCTCACCGCGCTCGTCGGTCGCCTCCCGAGCGAGGCGGTGCGCCAGACCTTCACCCTCGCCTCGCTGCGGCTGCCGCGGCACCTTCCCGTCAGCCTGCCCTCCGACCTCGTCGAGCAGCGCCCGGACGTGCGCGCGGCCGATGCGCTGGTGCACCAGGCGAGCGCCGATGTCGGGGTCGCCGTGGCCAACCGCCTGCCGCAGTTCGCCATCTCGGGCGACGTCGGATCGAGCGCGATCACGCTGACGCGGCTGGCAACGTCGTCCGCCAATTTCTACAGCGTTGCCGGAACGGTCTCACAGCCGCTCTTCGATGCCGGCACGCTCTACCACCGCCAGCGCGCCGCCGAGGATGCGCTCGTCCAGGCGCAGGCGCAGTACAAGGCGGTGGTGATCGCCGCCTTCCAGAACGTCGCCGACGCGCTGCGGGCGATCTCCTTCGACACGAAGGCGGCCGCGGCGGCGACGGCCGCCGAGCAGGCCACCGCAAAGAGCTTCGACCTCCTGCAGAGGGAGCGTGTCGCGGGCGCTGCCAACAACCTGCAGGTCCTCTACTCGCAGCAGAGCTACCTCAACGCGCTCGTCTCGGCCGCGCAGGCGAAGGCGGCGCAATATGCCGACACGGCAGCGCTGTTCCAGGCGCTCGGCGGCGGCTGGTGGAACCGCTCCGACGTCAAGCCTCTGAGACCGGACGACGATTTCTTCAAGGCACTGTAGCGAACGCCGAATGCTCGGAGACGAGGAGATATGAGCGCGCCAGAAGAAGGCTGCAGCCCAACGATGAGCGGACCCCGCGCGCTCAAGGTGCAGACGA
Source organism: Beijerinckiaceae bacterium RH AL1 (assembly GCA_901457705.2). Lineage (NCBI taxonomy): Bacteria > Pseudomonadati > Pseudomonadota > Alphaproteobacteria > Hyphomicrobiales > Beijerinckiaceae > Beijerinckiaceae bacterium RH AL1. The sequence continues at coordinate 2,441,572 of LR590083.2, read as the reverse complement.
ACGGTCGGCTGATCGATGGCACCTACGAGGTTCGGGGGCACGTCATGGTCGTCCAGTGCGGCGACCGCTCCGCCAGCGCCTGCATCGGGCTTCTCGACCATCGGAAGCTCGCGCGGGCGCTTCTGATCCACCTCGACGCGAAGGGGTGTTGCGCTGCTTCGCCGACGCCCGCTCAGCCGGAATGCGCAGCGACCCGCGAAGCCCCATGAGCTGCACCGAAGCGAGCACACGCGCCCCGTTCACGCTCATGCTGCCGCGGTACGAGCATCCGTCGATGCGGAGGCAGGCGTTGCATCCGGACGCCATCCATTTCGAAAGCCTGGCCGATGCTGTACGAGCGGCGCGGAGCTCTATGGCCGCCGGCTTGGGGCCTTGCATCGAGAGCCGCGGCATCGTCTTCCTCCCGCGCCATATCGAGGTGCTGCTCGCCGCACTCGACGGGGAGGCGCCGCCTTGGGCAGAGCCTTGCTCTCCCGGCGACAACGAGGTGAAAGACTAGGTAATGGCGAAGATCCTCGTGATCGAAGACGACGCGGGCACCGCCGAGGAGGTCGGGCTTGAGCTGCGCCGGTGCGGCCATACCGTCACGCACGCCACGAGCGGACCCGACGGTCTCGCGACCGCACACGAGCCGTTCGACGTCATGGTGGTCGACCGGCTGCTGCCGGGATTGGAAGGGCTCGACGTCATCCGCGCGCTGCGCGCCGACGGGATCCGCACGCCGGCGCTCGTCGTCAGCGCCCTCGGGAGCCTCGACGACCGCGTGCGCGGCTTGCGCGCCGGCGGCGACGACTACCTGCCGAAGCCGTTCGCCCTCGTCGAGCTCGTCGCGCGCCTCGAGGCCCTGCTGCGGCGTCCCGTCGAGGCCCGCGAGACACTTCTGCGGATCGGCTCCCTGGAGCTCGACCTGCTCGTCCGCAGGGCGACACGCGCGGGACGCGACCTCGAGCTGCAGTCGCGCGAGCTCGACATCCTCGAGTACCTGGTGCGGCGCAAGGGTCGCACCGTCACGCGGTCCATGCTCCTGCAGGACGTCTGGGGCTACAGGTTCGAGCCGCGCTCCAACGTCGTCGACGTCCACATGAGCAAGCTGCGGCGCAAGGTCGACCGGCCCGAGGATGCGCCGCTGATCCGCAATATCCGTGGCGAAGGGTATCGGATCGATGAGCCTGGCTGACCTTGTCAGGACGACGACGTTCCGCTGGACGCTCGGGATCGCCGTGGCGCTCGTCCTGCAATCCTCGCTCATCGCCGGGCTCATCTACTGGTCGACGGTGCGCTATTCGACCAGCAAGATCGACACCGCCCTCGTCGCCGATTGCCGCAACCTTGCGCACCTTTCCACCGGCGACATGCTCGAGGAAGTCGGCGAGAAGGTCGAGCGCGACATCCATCGCGTCAACCTCGTCGGCCTCTTCGATGCGCAAGGCAAGGCGCTCGCCGGCAATATCGCCGCCCTTCCGCCGGCGCTGGCCACCGCGGACGGGCCGGTCGTCGTCGGGCTGATCCGGACGAGCCCGCCCGACCCGATGCCGAACCCGAGCCGCGCCGTCGCCTGCTCGACGCCGCAGGGCAAGCGGCTCGTCGTCGCCCGCGACACCGACGAGGTGGACGACCTTCGTGCCCTGATCGAGCGCGCGCTTGTCGTCGCGACGGTGCCGGCGATCGTCGTGGCTTTGCTTCTCGGCATCGTCCTCGTGCGGCGCGGCCAGGGACGCTTCCGCGAGGTGCGGCGCGCGATCGACGCGGTGATGGCGGGCGACCTCGATCGGCGGCTGCCGCGCACCTCCTCGCACGACCCCGTCGGCAGCCTGACGCGCGCGGTCAACGACATGCTCGACCGCCTGCAGGAGGCAATCGAGGACGTGAGGGCCTTGGGCGACGACCTCGCCCACGAGCTGCGGACGCCGCTGACGCGGGTCCGCGCCAGGCTGGAACGCGGCGTCGAGGACGCCGAGGACCGGATGGCTTTCGTCGGCGTCGGCGAGCGCGCCATCAGGGACATCGACCACGCGCTCTCCATCGTCTCCGCCATCCTGCGGATCCGCGCGATCGAGACGGCCAAGCGCGGCTCGGAGTTCTGCGCGGTCGATGCGCGCGCGGTGCTGCGCGATGCCGCCGACCTCTACAGGCCGACGGCGGACGAGTGCGGCGTCGCGCTGCTGGCCGAGGAGGGATCGCCGGCCTACCTCACCGCCGACCGCGATCTCCTGATGGAGGCCGTGTGCAACCTCGTCGACAACGCGATCAAGTTCACGCCCCCCGGCGGCCGTGTCAGCTGCACGCTGGCGACCAGGGGCGACCGCGTCGCGGTAATCACCATCGCGGACACCGGCCCTGGCATCCCCGCCGGCGACCGCGAATCGGTCTTCCGGCGCTTCCACCGGGGTGCGGCCTCTGCACCGACCGAGGGCCACGGCATCGGCCTCAGCCTCGTCGCCGCGATCGCCCGCCTGCATCGATTCACGCTGCGGATCGACGATGCATCGCCCGGCTGCCGCATCACGATCGAATGTCGCGAGGGCTTGGCACCGGCCGAGCCTTGGCATCAAGGCACCTCGACGGTCGTCGGCGCTCCGGAGCCTGGAGCTTGATGCCGACCTAGCTGCGGCAGATGCCAGTTAAAAGTAGCCGCTTGGGATCGCTGGACAGTTTGCGGACCGACGGTCCTATTCGATGCGTAGGCTTTCGACCCAACGGCTGCCAGGGGCGTAGTCGTCGCGGTCGCCTGGGCCTACGTTTTCATAAATGAGCAACGCAATAATTTTGATGACGGCGACGACTCGCCCCTCACAATCGTAAGGGAAGGATAGCTTGCCGCCGCCGGGGTCCTGGATCGATTGCAGCACGTCGAAGGCGCCGTAGGCGTAGCGCCAGGTGCGGCCCTCGCCATTGGTGACGGAGGCGAGCACGCCGTCCTCGGTGTAAGCGCGCGTGATGTGCACGCCGTCAGGGCGGGTCATCGTCGTCGGCGTGGCGAAGCCGCCGGCGCCGGCGGCGTATTCGTAGCGCGTGACGTGGCCCAGCGCGTCGGTCTGCGCGACCGTGCGGCCGAAAGGATCGTGCGAAAAGCGCGTGACGCCGCCGCGCGCGTCGGTGATCGCGACGAGGCGGCGTGCGCGTCATAGGCGCGAGCCTCCTCGGCACCGTCCGGGAACATCGTGCGGATCAGCCGGCCGCGTTCGTCGCGCACGAAGCGCGTGCGATGACCCTCGGCACAGGTATCGGCCAGCGTGTTGCCGTGCTGGTCGTTCTCCCACCGGCGGAATTTTCCCGCGCCGTCGATGACCATGTCGAGCGTGCCGTGCGGGCCCCAGGCGTAGGTGGTCGCGCGGCCCTCGGCATCGACGTGGCTGTGTTTCGGCCTGCAAAACTGACCCCCTTATCGGGGTGATCGGCGTCCAAAACTGACCCCTTAATCTTGGCCTGTTGCGCTGTCCGTTTTGACGGCGGGCGGGCGGCGGGGATGTTGGTTGTGGAGACGGTCGGCCGGATACGGCGGGAGCATCTGGTCAAGGGCAAGTCGATCAAAGAGATCGCCCGCGACCTGAAGATCTCGCGCAACACGGTGCGCAAGGTGCTGCGCTCGGGCGAGACCTCGTTTGCTTACGAGCGCGAGGTGCAGCCGCGGCCCAAGCTCGGGCGCTGGAAGACCGATCTCGAGGCGATGCTCGCCCGCAACGCGACGAAGGCGGCGCGGGAGCGCCTCACGCTGATCCGGGTCTTCGAGGAGCTGCGGGCGCTCGGCTACGAGGGCGGCTACGATGCGGTGCGCCGCTATGCCAGGGTCTGGGCAAAGGGGCACGCGGCGGCGAGCGCGGAAGCCTATGTGCCGCTGGCCTTCGCGCCGGGAGAGGCGTTCCAGTTCGACTGGAGCCACGACATCGTGCTGATCGGTGGCGCGACGACGACCGTGAAGGTGGCGCACGTCCGGCTCTGTCACAGCCGCATGATGTTCGTCCGAGCCTATCCGCGCGAGAGCCAGGAGATGGTCTTCGACGCGCACGACCGGGCCTTCGCCTTCTTCAAGGGAGCCTGCAGGCGCGGCATCTACGACAACATGAAGACGGCGGTCGAGACGATCCTCGTCGGCAAGGACCGCGGCTACAATCGGCGCTTCCTGCAGATGTGTGCGCACCATCTCGTCGAACCCGTCGCCTGCACGCCGGCGTCGGGCTGGGAGAAGGGGCAAGTCGAGAACCAGGTCGGGCTTGTCCGCGAGCGCTTCTTCACGCCTCGGCTGCGCGTGAAGAGCTACGACGAGCTGAACGGCATGCTGCTCGACCGGTGCGTTGCCTATGCCAAGGCGCACCCCCATCCCGAGCAGACCGACCGAACGGTGTGGGAGATGTTCGAGGCGAGCGCCCGCACCTCGTGCGCCACGCCGGCCGGTTCGACGGCTTCCATGCGCTACCGGCATCGGTCTCGAAGACCTGCCTCGTGCGCTTCGACAACAACAAGTACTCGGTCAGCGCCAGCGCCGTCGGACGACCCGTCGAGATCCAGGCGTATGCCGACCGCGTGGTGATCCGCCAGGACGGCCGCATCGTCGCCGAGCATAGCCGCGTCTTCGGCCGCGGCGCGACCATCTGCGATCCCTGGCACTACGTGCCGGTCCTCGCCCGCAAGCCCGGTGCGCTGCGCAACGGCGCCCCGTTCAAGGACTGGGTGCTGCCGCAGGCGATCGATCGCATTCGCCGCAAGCTCGCCGGCTCCGACGACGGCGACCGGCAGATGGCGAAGATCCTCGCCATGGTGCTCAGCGACGGCCTGCAGGCGGTCGAGAGCGCCTGCGCGGAGGCGCTGATCGAGGGCGTCTCGTCTGCCGACGTCATCATCAACATCGTCTCGCGGCAGCGCGACCCCGCGCCGCCGATCACCATCATGACGCCGGACGCGCTGACCCTCCGCCATGCGCCGATCGCCGATTGTGCCCGCTACGACAGCCTCAGAAGGATCTGACCCATGGAACGTCTACTGGAACGCACCGACATCCTCGACATGATGGGCTCGCTCAAGCTCTTCGGCATGCGCTCGGCCTTCGACGAGATCGTCACCACCGCCGTCAAGCGCCAGCACGAGCCCCAGCGCCTCGTCGGCGACCTGCTCAAGGCCGAGATCGACGAGAAGCTGGCCCGATCCATCAAGTACCAGATGACGATTGCCCGGCTGCCGCTCGCCAAGGACGTCGCCGACTTCGCCTTCGTCGGCACGCCGATCAACGAGGTCCTCGTGCGCGATCTTGCCGGCGGCCACTTCATCGCCGAGCAGCGCAACTGCGTGCTCGTCGGCGGCACCGGTACCGGCAAGACCCACCTCGCGATAGCGATCGCCCGCAGCTGCATCCGTGCCGGCAAACGCGGCCGCTTCTTCAACACGCTCGATCTCGTCAACAGGCTCGAGGCCGAGACCCGCGCAGGTCGTCAAGGACGCCTTGCGGACTATCTCACCCGCATGGACTTCGTCATCCTCGACGAACTCGGCTACCTTCCCTTTGCGCAGAGCGGCGGCCAGCTGCTGTTCCACCTGATCAGCCGCCTCTACGAGCGCACCTCGGTCATGGTCACCACCAACCTCGCCTTCGGCGAATGGCCCAGCGTCTTCGGCGACGCCAAAATGACCACAGCGCTGCTCGATCGCCTCACCCACCACTGCGACATCGTCGAGACCGGCAACGAGAGCTGGCGCTTCAAGAACCGAGGCTGAAGGGGGCTTGGGACCGCGCTCGCCCCGGCTCCGCAACCCCGACCAGCTTACGCCGGGGCGAGCGCTACTGAAGCGCCCGTGCAAGCGGCAACAGAGGGGTCAAAGTTGGACGCCGATCAGGGGTCAACATTGCGAGCCGATTGACACATATGTTCGCTGCCCGCGCGAGACGCCAGCGGCGTCGAATTCGATGGCGTCCAGATCCTCCACCACTGAAGTGAGTTTAATCTCGAACGCTGTGGCAGCTGGCTGCCGATGTCAGCACCGCATACTAAAAACATATCTACCAAGTCGGCAATGCTATAAGTTCCTTATATTCGGCGCGAAGCTTGGCGTGAATGAGTATTCCTGCGATTTGCTGCTCGATCGGTAACGTCTTTAGCGCCAATTTCGCCTCGGCAACTGTTAGGACGTTGGCGCCGTAAACGGCATGCACATCCATCTGGGCATGGCCAAGTATTTTGCGTTTTATAATTTCGGCCAGGTCAATTTCTTTATACCATTGCGCGCGAGTGTGCCTTCCCCCATAGATTGTCAATTCGTCGCCGACAAATTCGAATTTCTTTTTCACATATTGCCAGGATTTCGAGAGATGGTGGCCGGGCATGTCGCGCCCAGACTTCTTGTTTTTGAAATCTTTCCATTCGGGGAACAAACGTTGCTTACCGGCGATTTTAAGTGCTTCAGCTCGTTCAATCAATCCAAGGTCTATAAGGAGAGGCGAGATGGGAACTCTCCGCGCTGCAGCTTTACTCTTACCTTTGGTCGAATGCCGCCCGAGTGTTCGCTGAGTTCGGCGCGGTTTCGTGCCAAGGTCGAAAAAATATACTCCACCATCAAGGATAATGTTTTTAATCTCAAGGCGACCAATCTCCGAATTACGAAGACCGCAGAAGAATATTATGAGATAAGCCCAATACAATTCATTCTGCACAAAGCAGTTGCCGGCTGTCCAATAATGATCAGCCGACTCGCACCTGACAAAGAGTGGTAGCAAAAAAAGCTTGAGCATTTCTTCGTCGGTTCAGGCGTCGCGTTCTATAGAGCCTGTTGGGTTCTCAGGCACGACTGAGAAACGGTAGTCGATCTTAGGATGGCCTTTCGTCGCCATCCAGTCGAACCATGCGTGAAGGCTGCGATGCCAAATATTCTTGATCCGAGTTTCTGAGAGCATTTTGAGCCCAACCAGCCCATGCTCTTGGCCATACTTCCAGCGCTGGAACGGCGAACAGGCTGCCTTCTTGGGAAGGCCTGTGCGATCTGGGGTTGCGGCCATTGCCATTTCGAATTGGTGAAGCGCATCCCTTCCGACGCGGTCGATCGACAGGTCGCCGAGGAAATCAATCATAAACTGAATGACGAGGCCCGCGTCTTCTTCCGCGCGGCCGTCGCGATGGGTAGCGGCCAGGCCGTCGAGATATTCTTTCTTTGCTTGAGAGAGCGTAGCTGAAAGCGGAGGCGCGGGTAAAAGCGAAGGCACCACCGCTGACACCATACGGGTCGCTGGGATGGGTGATCGAGGCTGGGAAGTCGCCCTCACTCCCCCTTGCGCTTGAATGGCTCGCTTGGTGCCATCGGCATTGTAGTAGATGTCGTAGATGGAGCGCTCGCCGGCACGTAGGCCCAGGTCGGCGTCCTGCCCGTCATCATACATGTCAGCGAGATAGGCTGGTTTGTAAGCTCGGGCTGCTCCGGTTGTCTCATCGAAGGCAAGGTCGAAGATGGTTTCGCCGCGACCCTTTATGTAGTCAGGGTCTGCCACGGCCATCTCGAGTCGAAGCATATCCTCGATCTTCATCGTGTCGAGCATCACGAGCAAGACACGGACCTCGTCCTGCAGCTCGAACGCATGATGGTCGCGTATGGGGCAGGGATCTGAGTTTGCCCAGGCGTCCCGGTGAGACCAAGCCGTCTTGATGAAACGCGCCCGACGGTTGACCTCGTCGCGCGTGCGCGCAGGTCCTGCAAGCACCATCGCGCGTCCGTGTTCGAGGATTGCGTCGAACAGATCACCAGGTTGGACTGCGGTCTGCATCGGTATCAGCCAAGATAGATAAGTCAGAAGGAGACGTCGGGCTGCGATCCTGTCGCGCGTATCCAAAGAGAATCGTAAAAGGACCTGACGTTTGGAAAACAGGGTTATGCGAAAGCGAACGTAGAAAATCCCGCTGTAGCGGCGGGTCAGATAGGTCATCGAGCTCACGGGCACGTCCGGCAAAAGAGGACGGCGATCCGGCGCAGTGCGCCGGATCGCCGGGACCCACCGGATTCGATACGACTCGGTCAGGATTCTAGAGGGAAAGGCACCGCAACGCAGCAGGAGGATGAATGGTAGCGGAGGAGGGACTCGAACCCCCGACACAAGGATTATGATTCCTCTGCTCTAGCCGGCTGAGCTACTCCGCCAGAACCGGTGTCCCGATCCCGAGGCGGCCGGATTTAGGCGGGGGGCAGGGGGGTGTCAAGGCAATTGGCGGGCCTCGCGCGGTTCACCCTCGCGACTTTACGACGGTTCATCACCGAGCCTGCCCGCTTCCCCGCGCCTCGCGCGTCTCACCCCCGAGCCTTGGCGATGCGGGTGAGGGTGAACAAGCCCAGCGGGGGCAGGGTGCGGCGCTCGACGAGGGTCAGGTGCGGGCGCGCGGTGAGGTAGTCGGCGATCGTCGACCAGGGGAACTGCGGGTGCCAGCCCAGGGCCTCGGTGCGGTGCGCGAGCCAGGCCTCGATGGCGGCGATGAGGCCGCGCTCGGCGCCGACGTGGTTGACGAGGACGATCTCGCCGCCGGGCTTCAGGACGCGCGCCCACTCGTCGAGGCTCGCCCAGGGGTCGGGCACGACGGTGAGCACGTAGGGCGCGACGATGGCGTCGAAGCTGGCGTCGGGGAAGCCGAGCCGCATCGCGTCCATCACGAGGAGGCCGTCGACGTTGGCGAGCCTTTCGCGCGCCACGCGCTCGCGGGCGAGAAACAGCATCGGGCGCGAGAGATCGACGCCGGTGATGCGGGTGGCGCGGTCGATCATCGGCAGCTCGAGGCCGGTGCCGACGCCGACGTCGAGGATGTGGCCGCCGGGGCGGCTGGCCGCGGCTGCGGCGGCGCGGCGGCCGGCGCGCATCACCCAGGTGAAGACGAGGTCGTAGATCGGCGCCCAGCGCGCGTAAGCGGCCTCGACGTCGGCGTTGTCGAGATGCGATGCCGGCCCCGGCGCCTCCCCGCGGGTCATCCGGCCACCGCCAGCTCCGCGCGGGGTCGGCTCGTCGCCGGCGCGGCGGTCACCGTGCCGCCGCCGAGCACGCGGGCGCCGGGCGCGTCGGAGGCGTAGAAGACGCAGGCCTGGCCCGGCGCCACCGCCGTCTCGTCGCGCGGGAAGCGCACTTCGCCGTGCGGCGTCAGCAGCGCCGGCGCGGCGGGGCGCGCCGAGCGTGTGCGCACGAAGAGCGGCAGGCCGTCCAACGGCAGGTCGGCCAGGGCGCCGTCGCCGAGCCAGTTAATGTCGCGAAGCACGAGGCGGCGCACGGCGAGCGCGGTGCGCGGCCCGACGACGACGCGCGCATTGGCGGCGTCGATGTGGGTGACGAAGACCGGCTCGGCATCGCCGCCGCCGAGGCCCTTGCGCTGGCCGATGGTGAAGTGCGCGACCCCCTCGTGGCGCCCGCGCACGCGGCCCGCCGTATCGACGATCTCGCCGGGCACGAAGGCCTCGGGCTTCAGCCGCGCGACGGTCGCGGAGTAGTGGCCGCTCGGCACGAAGCAGATGTCCTGGCTGTCGGGCTTGTCGGCGTTGACGAGGCCATGCTCGTGCGCGAGCGCCCGCACGCGCGCCTTCGGCAGGTCGCCGAGCGGGAAGCGCACCATCTCGAGCTGGGCGCGGGTGGTGCCGAAGAGGAAGTAGCTCTGGTCCCGCGCCGCGTCCGCCGCGCGGAACAGGCCGCGCGTGCCGTCGGGCAGGCGGCGGGTCGCGCAATAATGGCCGGTGGCGAGCGCGTCGGCGCCGAGGTCGCGCGCGGTCTCGAGCAGGTCGGTGAACTTCACCTTGTCATTGCAGGAGGCGCAGGGGATCGGCGTCTCGCCCCTGGCGTAGGCGGCGGCGAAGGGCTCGATGACGCCGGCGCGGAAGCGCGCCTCGTAGTCAAGCACATAGTGGGGGATGTCGAGCCTGGCGGCGACGGCGCGGGCATCGGCGATGTCGCGGCCGGCGCAGCAGGTGCCCTTGCGCGCGCCGCCGGAGACCGCACCGTCGTCGTAGAGCTGCAGGGTGATGCCGACGACGTCGAAGCCCTCGGCCTTCAGGAGCGCCGCGGTCACCGAGGAATCGACGCCGCCCGACATCGCGACGACGACGCGCGTCGCCTGCGGGGGCTTGTCGATGTCGAGAGCGTTCACGCGTGTGTCCGTATTGCGGCGTGGTGGAGGACGGCGGCGGGCGCGACCGTCGAGCGACAGATATCGGCAGGGCTTGGCAGGGCGCAACCCTTCGCGGCGACGGGCGACGATTCACCCTTCTGTTTCAAACGGAGACAGACAACTGCCGGCTGTTGACGCAACAGCAACAAACCCGCCGCGTAAACCCTTGTTTCACTTCAAATTCAGCATGTTGATTTAGGTAAATCTTAAACGGGGCCGCCTAAAGTGAGACCATGAACACCGCGTTTGCGAGTACCGTGTCATGAGTGAATCTCTTCGTCCGAGGGTCAAGTACGTGATCGGTCCGGACGGCAGCCCGCTGACCATAGCGGATCTGCCGCCGAGCTCCACGAAGCGCTGGGTCATCCGCCGCAAGGCGGAGGTCGTCGCCGCCGTCCGCGGTGGCCTCCTGTCGCTGGAAGAGGCCTGCCACCGCTACACGCTGACCGTCGACGAGTTCCTGTCCTGGCAGATGTCGATCGACCAGCACGGCCTCGCCGGCCTGCGCACGACACGGCTGCAGCACTACCGCGCCTGATAGGGCGCAAACATTCCCCCGACCAGATCAACGGCGTGCCCCCCGGCGCGCCGTTTTTTTTTACGGCTTTGTCGCGCCGTCTACTTCGGCGGCGCCGCCAGCGCCTCGGGGCCCGACGGCTCGATGCCGCGCTCGGCGGTCTCGGGATGCAGCGCGTCGGAGAGCCGGCGGCGCTCGAAGAGGATGACCACGAGGATCGCGAAGGCGAGCGGGATCAGCAGGTAGAACAGGCGGAACATCAGCACCGCCGCGAGCAGCTTGGTGCGCGGGAGATCCGGGCTCTGCAGCGCGTTGATGAACAGGAGCTCGAAGACGCCGAGGCCGCCCGGCGCATTCGACACCAGCGCCGCCGCAAACGAGCCGACGAAGATCGCCATGACGACGGGAAAGCCCGATTGCCGACCGCGGGCAGGGCGAAATAGATGATCGCCGCCGCGCCCATCAGCTCGAGCGGCGCCACGATGAACTGGGCGAGCGCGATCGCGGGCCGCGGATACTCGAGGCGGAAGCCCTTCAGCTCGAACGGCTTCAGCCGCAGCACCGAGCCGGTGCCGTAGGCGATGACGAGCGCAAGGAGCGCCGCGCCGACGAGATGGGCCATCGTCTCGTTGGTTAAGAAATCCGGCAGCATGCCGGCGAGGCGGCGCAGCTCCTGCGGCTCGAACACCAGCACGATGCCGCCGATGAGCAGCGTGCCGAGCGCGAACGTGATCGAGGTGATCGCGACGAGCACGGCGATCTGCGCCGCCGTCAGCCCGCGCGTCGAGTAGGCGCGGTAGCGCACCATGGCGCCCGACAGCACCGAGAAGCCGATCGTGTGCGACAGCGCGTAGGTCGTGAACGAGCAGAGCGCGACGAAGGAGAACGGGATGTCGTCGATGCCGAGATGCGACAGCGCGATGCGGTCATAGAGCGCGAGCGCGAGATAGGCGACGAGCGCCGAGACGATGCAGAGGAGGTAGTCCCAGGCCGAGATCGCCCAGAGGGCCTGCCAGACCTCGCTCGCGACGGCCTCGCCGCGGAAATCGCGCGACAGCAGCCAGATCGAGACGACGACCGCGATGAGGCCGACGACGGGCCAGAGGAAGTCGAGGCGACGTGTCATCTGTCTCCGGGCGCGCGCGCCGCGGCGAGAGACGGGTCGCGGCACAAACGGTTGGCGGCGGCCTAGCACGGGCGCGCTGGCGCGGAGAAGACCGTTTCGCGCGATCCCTTGTCGGCAAGGTGACACGGGGCGCGCAACGGCGCCCCGGTCCATCACAGACTTTCGTAGGTCACCTGCATCGGGATACCCGAGCCAGGGATCCCTTCGTTAGGCGGGGGCGATGCCCATGCCGAGCATGCCGTCCATCAGCGCGACCGGCGACGGAAAGTCGCCGCGCTCGGCGCTCTTCTCCCGTCCCTCGAGCCCCTGGGCCTTGGTGAGCTCGGCGAGCGCGTCCTCGAGCTTCTCCTTGGCGTCGGCAAGCTGGTCCTTCAGCTCGCCGGCCGAGCGCGCGAGGTTTTCCCGCCGCGTGCGGGCCGCCCGCGCATAGGTCGGGTAGGCGAAATGCGTTACGTCCGAAATGCCGGCCTTCTGCTCCTCGTTGGCGATCTCGCGATCGAGATCGCCGGCCATTCGCAGAAACTCGGCGATCATGACCTCGATCTGGGTGACGCGCCGCCGCTTTTCGTCGACCTGAAAGCGCTTCAAGCGCAGCTGAGAATCCCGCTTCATACTCGACTCCACGACACAGGCTTGAACACACCCGTCGATGCTTGCTTTGGGCTTCCCGCGAGACAGTGTGATCCTGCCGCATCAAAGTTGCGGCTTTGTTACCTCAATGAACTTTGCCGCCGAGCTGCCGCCGCGATCGTGTATCGTCGAGCCAGGTGATTCGTCGCTGCGCGCGTGATGCGACCCCGCCTGCCCACCTCGAAACCCGGAGCCGCGACTTGGGCGCGACGCAAAGCTTGAACGATCCGTTCCCGACAGCCGGTCCGGGATGCAATTTGTTAACTCTTAGGCATTAAGGTTACGAAAGTTCGTCTCATGAGATGGCGCCGGCTGCATCGTTCGGTCCGGTCCGTCTCACAAGGATATCGCAGCGCAGGCGACTGACGCGGGCAAGCTGGGGGCCAAAGATGCGCGTGCTACTGATCGAGGATGACAGCGCGACGGCGCAGAGCATCGAGCTGATGCTCAAGTCCGAGAACTTCAACGTCTACACGACGGATCTCGGCGAGGAGGGCATCGATCTCGGCAAGCTCTACGACTACGACATCATCCTTCTCGACCTGAACCTGCCCGACATGTCCGGCTACGAGGTGCTGCGCACGCTCCGCGTCGCCAAGGTCAAGACGCCGATCCTGATCCTCTCCGGTCTCGCCGGCATCGAGGACAAGGTGAAGGGGCTGGGCTTCGGCGCCGACGACTACCTGACGAAGCCCTTCCACAAGGACGAGATGGTCGCCCGCATCCACGCGATCGTCCGCCGCTCGAAGGGCCACGCCCAGTCGGTGATCACGACGGGCGACCTTATCGTCAACCTCGACCAGAAGACCGTCGAGGTGTCGGGCTCGCGCGTCCACCTGACGGGCAAGGAATACCAGATGCTGGAGCTGCTCTCGCTCCGCAAAGGCACGACGCTGACCAAGGAGATGTTCCTCAACCATCTCTACGGCGGCATGGACGAGCCCGAGCTGAAGATCATCGACGTCTTCATCTGCAAGCTGCGCAAGAAGCTGGCGAACGCCAGCCAGGGCCGCAACTACATCGAGACCGTCTGGGGCCGCGGCTACGTGCTGCGCGAGCCCTCCGAGGACGACGAGCGCATCACCGCCTGACGTTGCGACAGGCCGGATCGGATCGGAAAGGCGCCCGTTTGGGGCGCCTTTTTCGTTTGAGGCCACCCGATGCGGCCTGCCGATCGGCCGCCGTGCGGCATCGCCTGCACAACCCCTTGCGGCCCGTCGTGCCGTTTCGGAGCAAGCCCGTGACTTGACGATAGGTCATCTATTCGGCAGAATGTCCCGCAGTTGCAAGCATCCGTGCCTTTGAATTAAATAAACAGCAAAAAATCGGGAAAAGACTCCGGCTTATACATCAAGCTCCATTAGCCGTCAGGAGTTTTTGGCCGCATCCGCAGCGCCGTCGCGCGTTAGAGTGGCGACACGCTCTTGGGAGGTGATGCATGGCCATTGATACGTTGCGGGCGACCCAGATCCTGGCTGGCGCCGACGCACTGCTGCCGAACCAGACCGATACCGCCGCACAGGCGGCCGCGCCCGCGGCCCTTGTCGGGCTTCTCGATCCGACATCGAGCGACACGACGGACAGCGGCGTCTCGGACACCCCGCTGGCAGCCGCCGCGAACAACGTCATCAACACCCTCCACTTCCAGCTGGAGGCGGCCGCCGACCAGAGCGGCCTCATCGGTACCGTGCACGGCGTGACCAACCTCGGCGGGACGGTCGGGCTCGGGAACATCGGCCAGAGCAACCTCGTCACCCACGTCGCCGACGCGCCGGCCAACCTGCTCTCCGGCAACACGGCCGGCGTGGCCGCGATCCCGAGCGACGCGAGCCACATCGACAGCGCCGTGCAGTACCTCGCCACCGGCGTCCAGAACGATCTCGCGGCGGGCACCTTCCTGGCGGACCCCGTCGGCAACGTCGGGAACTTCGCGCATACCTTGTCGCAGATCCCCGTCGGTTCGATCGCAAACGACGTGACGCAGGGCGTCGAGGCGACGGCCCAGGGCGGCCTCGGCTCGGTCCTGCCGTCCACGGATGGCAGCCTCTCGGGCACGCCGCTGGCCGGCGCCGCGAACGACGTCGTCAACGCGCTCCACTTCCAGCTGGAGGCGGCCGCCGACCAGAGCGGCCTCATCGGCACCGTGCACGGCGTGACCAACCTCGGCGGGACCGTCGGGCTCGGGAACATCGGCCAGGGCAACCTCCTCACCAATGTCCTCGACGCGCCGACCGACCTGCTCTCCGGCAACACGTCGGACGTGGCGGCGATCCCGACCGACCTGAGCAACATCGTCAACGCCGCGCAGTACCTCGCCAACGGCGTCGCCAACGATCTCGCCGCGGGCACCCTGCTGTCGGATCCCTCGGCAACGCCGGCAACTTCGTCCAGACCCTCTCGCAGCTTCCCCTTGGTACGATCACGAACGATGTGCTGCATGTTGTCGAGGCGACGATCCCGGGCGCTCTCGGCTCGGCCTTGCCCGCCGGCCTGGCCCCGCTGCCGGGCGAGATCGCCACGACGGTCGGCACGCTCGGGCCCATCGTCGGCACCATCGCGTCCGAGGTGGCGAGTGTGCTCGGCGACGCCAACCTCGGCGGCATGACGAGCCCCGTCACCGGCCCGGTCTCCATGGTCGGCCAGGTCGTCGGCGATGCCGCGAGCACCGCGCTCGGCGCGGCCTCCGGCCTGACGGCGCCGATCACCGGCACTCTCGGTGCCGTTGGCGGTGAGCTCGGCGATGCCACCGGCGTCCTCGGCACCGTGACCTCGACGCTTTCGGGCGTGCCCGCCGCGGCGGGTGGACTCGTCGGCGACGTCGCAAGCGCCGCCGGCTCGACCCTCGGCGACCTGACCTCGACGGGGTCCGGCCTCGGCGGCGGCTTGACCGGGACGTCGTCCGGCCTGGTCGGCGACGCCGTGAACGCCGCGACCTCGACGGCCGGCGACCTGGTCTCGGCCGGCACCGATCTCGGAAGCGGCCTTGTGGGGACGGCCACGGGCCTCGTCGGCGACGTCGTCGGCACGGCGACCCCGATCGCGGCCGGCGCCGGCCTTCTCGACACCGCGACGCACCTCGTCGGCGATGCGACGGGCACGCTGGGCTCGCTCACGTCAGGCGCGACGGGCCTTGGTGCCGGCTCCGGCCTCGTCGACACGGTGACGCACGCCGTCGGCGACGCGACGAGCACGCTCGGTTCGCTGGCCTCGGGCGCGACGGGCCTCGGCAGCGGCTCCGGCCTCGTCGACACGGTGACGCACACCGTCGGCGATGCCACGGGCACGCTGGGCTCGCTCACCTCCGGTGCGACGGGCCTCGGCACGGGCTCCGGCCTCGTCGATACGGTGACGCACACCCTCGGCGACGCGACGGGCACGCTGGGCTCGCTGACCTCCGGCGCGACGGGCCTCGGCACCGGCTCCGGCCTCGTCGATACGGTGACGCACACCGTCGGCGACGCAACGGGCACGCTGGGCTCGCTGACCTCCGGCGCGACGGGCCTGGGCGCGGGCTCCGGCCTCGTCGACACCGTGACGCACACTGTCGGCGACACGCTGGGCTCGCTGACCTCCGGCGCAACAGGCCTTGGTGCCGGTTCCGGCCTCGTCGACACGGTAACCCACACCGTCGGCGATGCGACGAGCACGCTGGGCTCGCTGACCTCCGGCGCGACGGGCCTCGGCGGCGGCTCCGGCCTCGTCGACACGGTGACTCACGCCGTCGGCGACGCGACGAGCACGCTTGGCTCGCTCACCTCCGGCGCGACGGGCCTCGGCGGCGGCTCCGGCCTCGCCGACACGGTGACGCACGCCGTCGGCGATGCGACGAGCACGCTCGGCTCGCTCACCTCCGGCGCGACGGGTCTTGGCGGCGGCTCCGGCTTCGTCGACACGGTGACGCACGCCGTCGGCGATGCGACGAGCACGCTCGGCTCGCTGACCTCGGGTGCGACGGGCACGGGCGGCGGCTCCGGCATCGTCGACACCGCGACGCATCTTGTCGGCTCGCTCACCTCCGGCGCGACGGGCCTCGGCGCGGGCTCCGGCCTCGCCGACACGGCGACGCATGCGCTCGGCGATGCGGTGAGCACGGTGGGCTCGCTCACGTCAGGCGCGACGGGCGGCGGCGCGGGCTCCGGTCTCGTCTCGACCGTCACGGGCCTTGTCGGCGGTCTCGCCGGCGGCGCCACGGGCGGCACGAGCCACGACGTCCTCACCGTGCACGTCGGCCCCGAGACGCCGACGAGCGGGCTCGGCCTCAACGTGCTGTCCAACGGCAGCGACACGCCCCATCTCGTCGACGCCAGCGCCGGCAGTGCCGGCACGCCGGCGCCGACGGTGGCTGCCATCTCGATCCTGCCCGACAGCATCCACGTGCCGACGACCGGCGGCGTCGGGCTCGATGCACTGACGGGCCTCGCCTCCTCGGTCGCGTCTGCGGCGACGTCGACGGCCGGCACCCCAGCGGCAAGCGCCGTGCACGGCCTCGACCTCGGCATCGCGCACGTCGACGTGCCGGTCGCCCACGCCGATCCCCTGCACGGGCTCGCGCACGCGGTCTGACCTCGAGCGCCGCCGGCTCGTGTTCCGAGCCGGCGGCGCGTTCTTTTTTTCATTCTGACCGTCACTCGCGCGCAGAGGCCCAATGACCGCGCAGACCCGTGCGGCCCGTATCTGGGCGCACCCAGACTTCGGCCCGATTCTCGCCGCGATGCGGCCGACGCTCGGCGTGCTGATGCTGACGAGCTGCCTCATCAACCTGCTGATGCTGTCGAGCCCGCTGTTCATGCTGCAGGTCTACGACCGCGTCCTGCCGTCCCGCAGCCTGCCGACCCTCGTCGCGCTGTTCGCGCTCGTCGCGCTGATGATTGCCTTCCTCGCCACTCTGGAGGTGCTGCGCGCCCGCATCCTCACGCGGCTCGGGCTGCTCGTCGACGAGGAGCTGTCGCCGCGCGTCTTCGCCGTGCTGCTGCGGCGCGAGCAGCATGCCGGCGCACGCGGCGATGCCGACCAGTGCGTGCGCGACCTCGACGTGCTGCGCGGCTTCGCCTCCGGCTCGGCGCTGACCGCGCTCTTCGACCTGCCGTGGATGGGCATCTACGTCGCCGTCTGCTTCCTGTTCCACCCGATGATGGGCTGGGCGGTGCTCGGCGGCGTGATCATGCTCTGCCTGCTTGCGGTGCTTACGGAGGCGATGCTGCGCGGCCCGACCGAGCGCGCCTTCGATGCCGCCAACGCCCGCCGTCGCTTCGCCGACACGATGCGCGACAACGCCGGCCTGCTGCGCGCCCTCGGCATGGTCGCGGTGATGGGCGAGCGCTTCGAGGCGGCCAACGCCGTCACCCGGCGCGAGCAGGCGGTCTCCGCCGACATCGCCGCGGTCTTCGGCACGCTCCTGCGCTCGTTCCGCATCCTCCTGCAGTCGGGCCTGCTGGCGCTCGGCGCCTGGCTCGTCATCGAGCGCGAGGCGACGGCCGGCATCATGCTGGCGGCGACGATCCTCACGGTGCGCGCCCTCGCTCCTGTCGAGCTCTTGATCGCCAACTGGAAGAGCCTGATCGGCGCCCGCCACAGCCTGCGCCGGCTCGGCGCGGCGCTCGCCGAGGAGCCGCGCCCGCGCGAGCGCACGCCGCTGCCGGCGCCGATGCGCCACCTGCGCGTCACCGCGATGAGCCTGCTCGCCGCCGGCCGCGAGGCGCCTGTCCTCTTCGACGTCAGCTTCGCGCTCGAGGCCGGCAGCGCGATGGGGGTGATCGGGCCGAGCGGCTCCGGCAAGTCGTCGCTCGCCCGCGCCCTCGTCGGCCTGTGGCCGCCGGCCCGCGGCGTCATCCGCCTCGACGGCGCCGAGCTCGACCAGTGGGAGAGCGACGTGCTCGGCCGGGCGATCGGCTACCTGCCGCAGGATGTCGAGCTGCTCCCCGGCACGATCGCCGAGAACATCGCGCGCTTCCGCCAGGCCGACGCCGGCAAGCTCCTGCAGGCCGCCGACAAGGCGGGCGTGCACGAGATGATCCTGCGCATGCCGGACGGCTACGAGACGCAGGTCGGCCCCGGCGGCGCGCTGCTGTCGGGCGGCCAGCGCCAGCGCATCGCGCTCGCCCGCGCGCTCTACGACGACCCGTTCCTGCTCGTGCTCGACGAGCCCAACTCCAACCTCGACACGGAGGGCGAGGCGGCGCTGACGCGGGCGATCGCCGACGTGCGCGCCCGCGGCGGCATGGCGGTGATCATCGCGCATCGCCCGAGCGCGCTCGCCGCCGTCGACAAGGTGATGATCATCAACGAAGGCCGCGTCCAGGCTTTTGGCGCCCGCGACGTCGTCCTGCCTCAGCTCGCCACGCAGCCGCCGCCCGCCCCACCGGCCGCCAAGGAGCCCGCTCTCAAGCAGCCCGCGCAAAAGCCCGCGTTCGTCGAGGCGGCGGAGTAGAGCCGCCCCGTCTCGGCGGTTTAGCAGGAAGCACTCCGAAGACGCCCGGCGCCACGGCGTTTGTTCTCGAAACGCCCGCCAATTCAAACGGCTGTTTCCTCGACCTTTCGTTCGACATACGCCACTTTTCAGACATGCGTCCGCGCGTCGGTCGCGGGTACTGGAACAAGGGCTGAAATGAGCGACAGTCTCGCGTTGAGCGGCACCGAGGCCAGGGCAACGGCACGGCGCCCGCGCCGCAGGATCGCGCCGGCCGCCTGGATCGGATGGCTCCTGCCGGCGGCGCTCATCGCGGCCTGGCAGCTCGCTGCGTCGACCGGCTTTCTGTCCTCGACCATCCTGCCCAACCCGCTCGACATCGGCCGCGCCGCCTACCGGCTCACGGCGAGTGGCGAGCTCGTCACCAACCTCGAGACCAGCGCGCTGCGGGCGCTCGCCGGCCTCGCCGTCGGCGGCGGCATCGGGCTCGCCTTCGGCATCGCCAACGGCCTGTCGCGCTGGTCCGACGCCTTCACCGACACGACGCTGCAGATGGTGCGCAACGTGCCGCATCTGGCGCTCATCCCCCTCGTCATCCTGTGGTTCGGCATCGACGAGGGCGCGAAGCTCTTCCTCGTCTCGCTCGGCGTCTTCTTTCCGATCTACATCAACACCTTGCACGGCATTCGTGACGTCGATCCGCAGCTCGTCGAGATGGCGAGGAGCTACGGCATGGGCCCGGCGGCGCTGTTCCGCCGGGTGATCTGGCCCGGCGCGCTGCCGTCGATCTTCGTCGGGCTGCGCTATGCGCTGGGCATCACCTGGCTGACGCTGATCGTCGCCGAGACGATCGCCGCGCAGTCCGGCATCGGCTACATGGCGATGCAGGCGCGCGAGTTCATGCAGACCGACGTCATCGTGCTGGCGATCCTGATCTACGCGCTGCTCGGCAAGGGCGCGGACTCGACGGTGCGCCTGCTGGAGCGCCGCTTCCTGCGCTGGAATCCCGTCTACGCGAGGGCCGCGCGATGACCGTCGCCGTCGAGACGCGCCCCGCCGCGCATCGCGCGCCCGAGCGCAGCCGGCCGCTGTCGATCACCGCGCGCGGCTTGTCGAAGTCGTTCGGCGACCGGCTGGTCATCGACAACCTCCACCTCCACGTCCCGGCCGGGCAGTTCCTCGCCGTGGTCGGACGCAGCGGCTGCGGCAAGAGCACGCTGCTGCGCCTGCTCACCGGGCTCGAGCGGCCCGACGGCGCCCCGGTCCAGGTCGGCGACGCGCCGATCGAGCGGCCCGACCGCTCCGGCGTGCGCCTGATGTTCCAGGAGCCGCGGCTGCTGCCGTGGGCCTCGGTCGTCGACAACGTCGCGGTCGGCATCGGCCAGGGCCGGCCGGACGCCCGCGAGAGGGCGCTCGCGGCGCTGGCCGACGTTGGGCTCGAGGACCGCGCCGGCGCGTGGCCGGCGACGCTCTCCGGCGGCCAGAAGCAGCGCGTGGCACTCGCCCGCGCCCTGGTCTCCGGCCCCTCCGTCCTCGCTCTCGACGAGCCGCTCGGCGCGCTCGATGCGCTGACCCGGCTCGAGATGCAGGCGCTGATCGAGCGGCTGTTCCTCGCCCAGGGCTTTACCGCGCTCCTCGTGACCCACGACGTCGGCGAGGCGGTTGCGCTCGCCGACCGCATCGTCGTGCTCGAGCAGGGTCGCATCGGCCTCGACGTCGAGGTGCGCCGCCCGCGCCCGCGCGACCGGAGCGATCCATCCGCGCTCGCGTTGGAAACGCGGATCCTGTCGCATCTGCTGGCGCCGCAGGCCGCGGCCTGACCTATATCGCCGGGAGCCGCGCCCTGCCGCGATCCGGCCCGATGGAGACTTTCGAGATGACCGCTTCCGCCCAAGCCGCCGACAAGGCCAATGTCCTCTGGTTCCTGCCGACGCACGGCGACGGCCGCTACCTCGGCACCACGCTCGGCGCACGCGACGTGACGATCGACTACCTCACGCAGGTCGCCAAGGCCGCCGACGACTGCGGCTACTACGGCGTGCTGCTGCCGACCGGCCGCTCGTGCGAGGATTCCTGGATCATCGCCTCGGCGCTCGTGCCGCTGACCAAGCGCCTGCGCTACCTCGTGGCGGTACGGCCGGGCCTGCAGTCGCCCGCGGTCGCCGCGCGCATGACGGCGACGCTCGACCGCATCTCGAACGGGCGCCTGCTCATCAACGTGGTCACCGGCGGCGACCCCGCCGAGAACGCCGGCGACGGCATCTTCCTCGCCCACGACGAGCGCTACGCCGTCACCGACGAGTTCTTGGAGATCTACACCCGCCTGCTCGCCGGCGAGACCTTCGACTACGACGGCAAGCACCTGCAGGTGAAGGGCTCGAAGCTGCTGTTCCCGCCGGTGCAGCAGCCGCATCCGCCGCTCTACTTCGGCGGCTCGTCGCCGGCCGGCCAGGACGTCGCGGCGAAGATCGTCCAGAAGTACCTCACCTGGGGCGAGCCGCCGGCCGCCGTCGGCGAGAAGGTCGCGCACATGCGCAAGCTCGCCGCCGGGCAGGGCCGCGAGCTGTCCTTCGGCATCCGCCTCCACGTCATCGTGCGCGAGACCAACGAGGAGGCCTGGCGCGAAGCGAACAAGCTGATCGAGCACGTCGACGACGCGACGATCGCCGAGGCGCAGAAGGCCTTCGCCCGCATGGACAGTGTGGGGCAAAACCGCATGGCCGCGCTGCACGGCGGCAACCGCGACAAGCTCGAGGTCTCGCCGAACCTGTGGGCCGGCGTCGGCCTGGTGCGCGGCGGCGCCGGCACCGCGCTCGTCGGCGACCCCGAGACGGTCGCGACGCGCATGAAGGAATACATGGCGATGGGCATCGACACGTTCATCATGTCCGGCTACCCGCACCTCGAGGAGGCCTATCGATTCGCCGAGCTGGTGCTGCCGCGCCTGCCGCTCGCCGCCACGACGATCGCCCCGCGCGTCGGCACGACGCATCGCGGCCCGTTCGGCGAGATGATCGGCAACACGCGCGCTGCTTCCGACAAGCGGGTCGCCGCCTCGTGACCGCCGCGCTCACCCGTCGCGATGCCGCGCTGGCGCTCGCCGGCGCCGCGCTCGCCGCCTTACCGCCCGGCCGGGCTTCTGCCGCGCAGACGCTGCGCGTCGGCATCCAGAAATACGGCTCGCTCGTCCTGCTGCGCGCCAGCGGCCTGCTCGAGAAGCGGCTGGAGCCGCTGGGCTGGCGCGTCGAGTGGCGGCAGTTCGTCTCCGGGCCGCCGCTGATGGAGGCGCTCGGCGCCGGCGCCATCGACGTCGGCACGGCCGGCGACACGCCGCCGATCTTCGCGCAGGCCGCCGGCGTGCCGCTCGTCTACCTCGGCACCGAGCCGCCGGCCCCGCGCGGCGAGGCGATCCTCGTGCACGAGGACAGCCCGATCCGCACGCTCGCCGACCTGAAGGGCAAGAAGGTCGCCTTCAACAAGGGCTCGAACGTCCACGCGCTCTACATCGCCTCGCTCGCGAAGGCGGGCATCAACCCCAAGGACGTGACGCCGGTCTACCTCTCGCCGCCGGACGGCCGCGCCGCCTTCGAGCGCCGCAGCGTCGACGCCTGGGTGATCTGGGATCCGTTCCTGGCCGCGGCACAGGCAGCGGTGAAGACGCGCGTGCTCGTCGACGGCACCGGGCTCGCCGGCAACCGCCAGTTCTACCTCGGCAACAAGCGCTTCACCGACGCGACGATCATCCAGGCGCTGCGCGCCGCGATCACCGACATGGACAAGCAGGCGACCGCCGACCCGAAGGGCGCCGCCGCGGCGCTCGCGCCCGGCATCGGCCTGCCCGAGCCGGTGGTCGCCGTCGCCGTCGCGCGCCAGACCTGGAACCTGCAGCCGGTCGACCAGGCCGTCGCCGCCGAGCAGCAGAGGCTCGCCGACACCTTCTTCAAGCTCGGGCTGATCCCGCGGGCGATAAAGATCGCCGACGCGCTGCCCGGCGCCTGACGCCGAAGCCCCGAGGAGGCTTGCATGACGATCACGCGCCGCGGCGCCCTCGGCCTGATCGGTGCCGCCGTGCTGGGCCCGGCCGGCGCCTCCGCGGCATCGCAGGTGCGCATCGGCTACCAGCGCTCCTCGACGCTGCTGACGCTTCTGAAGGCGAACGGCACGCTGGAGGCGCCGTTTGCCGCCAAAGGGCTTTCGGTCAGCTGGAACATCTTCGACAACGTGATCGACGCGATGAACACGTCGGTCATCGACGTTGACCCCGACGTCGCCGACGCTGTGCCGATCTTCACCCAGAGCGCCGGCGCGCCGATCACCTTCTACGCCCGCGAGCTGGGGTCGCCGTCGGCCGAGGCGATCGTGGTGCACGCCGACTCGCCAATCCGGTCGATCGCCGACCTCAAGGGCAAGAAGGTCGCGGTGCACCGCGGCTCGGGCTCGCACTTCATCCTCGCGGCCGGCCTGCAGCGCGCCGGGCTCTCGTTCAAGGACATCACGCCGGCCTATCTCAGCCCGTCCGATGCCTCCGCCGCCTTCGAGCGCGGGCGGGTGGATGCCTGGTCGATCTGGGATCCGTTCCTCGCGCTTATCGAGAGCAAGGTTGCGACCCGAACGATCTGTGATGCGACGGGCCTGTCGAGCTACCACCGCTACTATGCGGCGACGACCGCCTTCGTCGCCGCGCATCCCGATCTCATGGAGGTGCTTTTCGCCGCGCTGGCCGAGCAGGGCGCCTGGGTGAAGGCGCACCCGCACGAGGCCGCTGAGAAGCTGGCGCCGATCTGGGGCAACATGCCGACCGCGGTGATCGAGACCGCGAACAGCCGCCGCACCTATCGCGTCGAGCCGATCGACAGGAGCCAGCTCGGCGACCAGCAGAAGATCGCCGACGTGTTCTACGACGCGCATCTCATCCCGAAGCGGATCGACGCGACCGATCTCAAGATCTGGCGCCCGGCGGGGAGCCGAACATGAGCGCTAGGCTATGAGCGGAAGCCTCGATCGGACGCGGGTGACGGCGGAGGATCGCGCCCGCGCTCTCGTGCCGCGCTTCGCTGCCGCCGCCGCGGCGCACGATCGCGACGCCTCGTTTCCCTTCGAGAACTTTTCCGCGCTCCGCGAGGCGCGGCTGCTGGCGCTGCGCACGCCGCGCGCTCTGGGCGGCGACGGGGCCGGGCTGCGGACGGCGGCGCGCGTCACCGGCCTCGTCGCGCAGGGCGAGCCGGCGACGGCCCTCGTGCTGGCGATGCACTATATCCACCAGGCGGCGATCGCCCGCAGCACGCGCTGGCCGGCGCATCTCACGGAGTGGGTGGGGCGCGAGGCTGACCATGCGCTGATCAACGCGCTGCGCGTCGAGCCCGAGCTCGGCTCGCCCGCGCGCGGCGGCCTGCCGGCGACGACGGCGACGCGTTGCGACGACGGCTGGCATCTCTCGGGCCGCAAGATCTACTCCACGGGGTCGCCGGTCCTCTCCTGGTATCTGGTTTGGAGTCGCACCTCCGACGAGAGCCCGCTCGTCGGTCAGTTCCTGGTGCCGGCGGGGCTGCCGGGCACGCGGATCGAGGAGACCTGGGACCATGTCGGGCTGCGGGCCAGCGCCAGCCACGACGTCGTCTTCGAGGATGTCGTCATCCCGCACGACCACGCCGTCGACCTGCGGGCGCCGTCGGCGTGGACGCCGGCCGACGCGCGGGCGCAGCATGTCGAGAACGGCATCATGCTTGCCGCGCTCTACGACGGCATCGGCCGCGCCGCGCGCGACTGGCTCGTCGGCTTCCTCAAGACCCGCGTGCCGTCGAGCCTCGGCACGCCGCTCGCGACCCTTCCGCGCTCGCAGGAGGTCGTCGGCCGCATCGAGGTTTTGCTGCGCACCAATGCGCGGCTCGTCGACAGCTTCGCGGCCGAGGCGGATGCCGGTGCCAATCCGAAGGCCGAGGACGCGCATGTCATCAAGTCGGTCGTCACCAACAATGCGGTCGAGGTCTGCGACCTCGCGCTGAGCCTCTGCGGTAACCACGGCCTCACCCGCGCGAACCCGCTCGAGCGCCACCTGCGCGACGCGCTGTGCGGCCGCGTTCACACGCCGCAGGACGATTCCGTGCGCACCATGCTCGGGCGTGCCGCCCTGGCCTGAGCGGGCGGCCGCTAAAAAAGTCCGCGAGAAAGGAAGGACCTCATGAGCCTGCCCGAGTCCGGCGTCGAGTTCATCGGCTACGTCAACACCCAGCCCGTCTCGGAAATCCATCCCGCGACAGGCCCGGTGATCGACGTCGACTACATCGCGACCGTCGCCCGCGCGCACGAGGCCTCGGGCTTCGACCGCGCGCTCGTCGCCTTCCACTCGACGTCGCCGGACAGCCTGCTCGTCGCCGCCCACGCCGGCGCGGTGACCGAGACGCTGAACCTGATGATCGCGCATCGGCCGGGCTTCACCGCGCCGACGGTGGCGGCGCGCCAGCTCGCGACGCTCGATCGGCTGACGGGCGGCCGCGTCGCCGTGCACATCATCACCGGCGGCGACGATGCCGAGCAGCGCCAGGACGGCGACTTTCTCGGCAAGGACGACCGCTATGCGCGCACCGACGAGTACCTCGACGTGATGAAGGCGGAGTGGACCAGCGACACGCCGTTCGACCACGAGGGCCGCTTCTACCGCGTCGAAGGTGCGTATTCAAACGTCCGCAGCGTGCGGGCGCCGCACATCCCCGTCTACTTCGGCGGCGCGTCCGAGGCCGCGCTGCGGGTCGCCGCCCGGCACGCCGACGTCTATGCGCTGTGGGGCGAGACGCACGCGCAGGTGCGCGAGCTTACCGGAAAGGTGCGGGCGCTCGCCCGCGCGCACGGCCGTGCGCCGCGCTTCAGCCTGTCGTTCCGCCCCATCCTCGCCGACACCGAGGCCGCCGCGTGGGAGCGCGCCGAAGCGATCTACCAGAAGGGGTTGGCGCTGGACCGGGCATCGGGCGTCGCCAAGACGCCGGCGGCAAACACCGGCGCGCATCGCCTGCTTGCCGCCGTCGCGCAGGGCGAGCGGCTCGACAAGCGGCTGTGGACCAAGATGGCCTCGCTGTCCGGCGGCCGCTGGAACTCGACCGCGCTCGTCGGCACGCCGGAGCAGGTCGCCGACGCGCTGCTCGACTACTACGATCTCGGCGTGACGACCTTCCTCATCCGCGGCTTCGATCCTCTCGACGATGCGATCGACTACGGCCGCGTGCTGATCCCCGCGACGCGCGAGCTGGTCCGCAAGCGCCGCGCTCGAGCCGGCGTCGCCGCGGAGTAGGGCGCTCACGACAGCGGTGTGACGGCATCGACGCCGGCACGGACGGCTTTCGTCGCACGACTATGGTTGTCTTTGGCGCGTTGTCCGCCATCGCTACAAACCGGGCCTTCGTTCGTCGATTTGGAGCATGCCCGTGTCTGCCACAATCGCCCCGACGCATCGCCCGCGCCAGCCCGGCGCCTCGCTCGCCCACAAGGAGCCGCCGCGCCTCGTCGACAAGACGCCGATCCCTGCGCAGTTCACGCCGCGCGCGCCGCTGCCCTATCGCATGGACTTGGCGGACATCATCGGCGCCGAGAAGACCGCCGCCATCGCCAAGCTCGGGCGCATGTCGATCCATTGCGTCGGCGATACCGGCGGCATCAAAAGGCCGGAGGCGCAGCATCTCGTCGCGCGCGGCATGGAGGACTCCGCCAACAATCCCTCAACGACGCCGGTCAGCTTCTTCTACCACCTCGGCGACGTCGTCTATTACACCGGCGAGGTCCCCGACTACTGGGACCAGTTCTACGAGCCCTACGAGCATTATCCGCTCAGCATCGTCGGCATCCCCGGCAACCACGACGGCGAGATGCTGACGCGCGAGTCCATCTCGCTGCTCGGCTTCTACGAGAACTTCTGCGCCGAGGCGCCCGGCACGTTCACGCACGAGTCGCGCGACTCGCACCGCGCCGCGCTGAACCAGCCGTTCTTCTACTGGACGCTGGTGACGCCGGTCGCGACCTTCATCGGGCTCTACACCAACGTGCCCGAGCACGGCTATATCGACGACGACCAGCGCGCCTGGTTCCACAAGGAGATGGCCGAGGCCGCCAAGGACAAGGCGCTGATCGTCGCGCTGCACCACCCCGTCTATTCGTTCGACGACCACCATTCCGGCAGCTCGACGATGGGCAAGGAGCTGCAGGATGCCATCAACGCGACGAAGCGCGTGCCGAACATGGTGCTCTCCGCCCACGTGCACGACTACCAGCGCATCGAGCTCGACATCGGCGGCCGCACGATCCCGTTCTTCGTGATCGGCAACGGCGGCTACTGGAACCTGCACCACCTCGCCGCCGCCGTCGGCTACCAGGATCCCGAGACCGAGGCGAAGCTGGTGTCGGGCGTCGACACGCACCACGGCTTCATGACCTTCGAGATCGGCCGCACCGTGATCAACGGCAACTTCACGACCGTCCCGCGCCCGCAGGACTCGTGGTCCGACCCCAAGGCCTACAACATGAAGTTCGACGTCTTCAGCTACACGGCGCGCGCGATGTTCTTGGGCGAGGGCGAGAGCGTGACGCTGGTGCCCGACGAGGGCTCGCACCTGCCGCCGCATCATGGGCAGGGCGGGGTGGATGACGGGTCGGCGGGGCAAGGGGGAGGGGCAGGCCAGAGCGGCGGCCACCATCCGGGCCATCAGGGAAACGGCCACCACGCGCACGGTCACGCCGGCGCGGCGTCGCCGCCCAACTAGCGCTCGCGGGCACGGCCAGCCCTTCACTCGGACGAGGGGTGGCGACGCGGCGTTGCCGCCCCATGAGCCGCGGCAGGCACGCCGGCCAGTCACGTGAACCGTGGCTTCGGTGCCGAGTCGCCACCGGTAGCGCCGTCAGGCCCAGCCGGCCCCGTTTCTTTGTTCGGCGGGACGGGCCGTTTCTCCGTCCCGGCCTGCCGCCTGGAGCGCGCCGCGCGCAGCGGCGGTCGAGCCTGGCCGCAGGCCACCGCCGGAGGCGGCGCGCAGCGGGCTCGAGGGCCGCGAGCACGGCGCGACGCTGGGCGGTCGGGGACCGTGCGAGCGGCGGCATGACGCCCCGACACGGCCGCAAGCGTGACGTCGTGCTCGCCGCCCTCAAGGGCGGCCTCCCTCGCCGAGCCGCGGCACGATCCGTCGACGGCCGCCCTTGACCGCGCCTCCGCGCGCCGTCCCGCAGGCCTCAGGTCGGGACGGAGAGACGGTCGTCGCGGCCGAACAAAGAGACGGGGCGGGGCGGGGCGCCGGGTCGTCACCGCGAGCTCGGTTGGCATCGACCCGAGCCCTCATGGTGAGGAGCGCCGTAGGCGCGTCTCGAACCAGGAGCTCGGTTTCCTCGGCCTACGAGAGCTGACAACCGGCGCTTCACTCAAATCCTGCGTGGCGCCGCCAAGAACCTCGCGCGACAAGGTAGGAGCCAGCGAGCCTCCTGGTTCGAGACGCCGCTGCGCGGCTCCTCACCATGAGGTGCTGAAGCCACGGCACGACGCAGCAACCCCCGGGCCCCCCGCGACACCGACCGGCATCCCAGCCGTCACACCAGCCACGTCTGCGGGTCGGCGAGCGGCCGGTTGCGCGCGAGCGCGATCAGGCCGTTCAGGCAGCGAGCCACCTTCCAGAATGTCACGGCGGTGGCCAGGACCGAGACGAGCGCGATGGGGCTGCCAACCCAATGCAGGATGACGGACGGGGTGGCGTAGAGCAGGCCGATGAGCAAGGTGCGGACCATGTAGCTGTAATTGTCGCGCGTATGCTCCGGCGCGTTGCGCGATCCGAGGCCCGCGACGACGAGGGCGGGTATGGCCCAGCCGACGGCGACCAGAAGCCAGCCGATCGTCATCAGGAAGAGTGTCCTGCCCGGCGTCTTCGGAACCCGATCGAGACTGACATCGCTCATGCAATAAGACCGGACGTGGCAATGGCGCGACTCTATGCCGAGTTCTTGCCAGCGGGAAGCGGCTCCCAGACGCGCGGCGATGAGGTCCTGTTGGCCGCGCAAATCAATGGCGTCATCTTGGTCGTCATACGAGCCACATCTGCAGTAATCGAAGCTATAAAGATGTCGCGTGAGCACTCAGCGGTATCTGGAGGTCAGAAACCTGCGACGATGAGTCCAAGGACGAGGCGTACAGGCGCCGCGCGGCCCGGGGCGCGTCATCCGCTTGTGTGCCCGCTGGTCAGCGTCCGTCCGTCGGCTCGTCCTCGTGAAGCTCGATGCCTCGCTGGCGGAGGTGCTCGATCAACAACTCGATCTGCCGCGTGGTTGCGACTCCGCAAGGCAGCACGGCATCTAGCGCACGGTAGCTCATCTGACCTAGCGGCTCGGCCGCACGGATCGCGTCATCGACAGCGGGGCCATCCCACCAAGCCTTATCCTGCATCGTCGCACGTCATGCCAAAGGTCATGCGGGAACTGGTGCTGGGAGGCTGGTCGGCAAGCGCTTCGAGTTTCGCGCGCGACAAAGCACGCCCCCGGCCGCCCCCCCGCCCGCGGCCCCGCAGCGCCCCTGTGCCCAGCCCCACCGCGCACCTTCCCCCGCGCGCGCCCTGCTGCTAAGCCGCAGCGATGGCCCCCCGCGCAATCGACAACATCCGCAACTTCTCCATCGTCGCGCACATCGACCACGGCAAGTCGACGCTGGCCGACCGGTTGATCCAGCAGACCGGCACGGTGGCGCTGCGCGACATGAGCGAGCAGATGCTCGATTCGATGGACATCGAGCGCGAGCGCGGCATCACCATCAAGGCGCAGACCGTGCGCCTGGAATACCCAGCGAACGACGGCAAGACCTACATCTTGAACCTGATGGACACGCCCGGCCACGTCGACTTCGGCTACGAGGTGTCGCGCTCGCTCGCCGCCTGCGAGGGCTCTCTGCTCGTGGTCGACGCCTCGCAGGGCGTGGAGGCGCAGACGCTCGCCAACGTCTACCAGGCGCTCGACGCCAACCACGAGATCGTCCCCGTCCTCAACAAGATCGACCTGCCGGCGGCCGAGCCCGAGCGCGTGAAGCAGCAGATCGAGGACGTGATCGGCATCGATGCCTCGGAGGCGGTGGAGATCTCCGCCAAGACCGGCCTCGGCATCGACAAGGTGCTCGAGGCGATCGTCACCCGCCTGCCGCCGCCGAAGGGCGACGTGGACGCGCCGCTGAAGGCGCTGCTCGTCGACTCCTGGTACGACGCCTATCTCGGCGTCGTCGTGCTGGTGCGGGTGATCGACGGCACGCTGCGCAAGGGTCAGAAGATCAAGATGATGGGCACCGACGCCCATTACGACGTCGACCGGCTCGGCGTCTTCCGGCCCAAGATGCAGGATGCGGAGAAGCTCGGGCCCGGCGAGATGGGCTTCATCACCGCGCAGATCAAGCAGGTGGCCGACACCCGCGTCGGCGACACGATCACCGACGAGAAGAAGCCCTGCGCGCAGGCGCTGCCGGGCTTCAAGCCGGCGCAGCCCGTGGTGTTCTGCGGCCTGTTCCCGGTCGATGCCGCCGACTTCGAGGACCTGCGCGCCGCCATGGGCCGGCTGCGGCTCAACGACGCCAGCTTCTCATTTGAGATGGAGTCCTCCGCCGCGCTCGGCTTCGGCTTCCGCTGCGGCTTTCTGGGGCTGCTGCACCTCGAGATCATCCAGGAGCGGCTGGAGCGCGAGTTCAACCTCGACCTCATCGCGACCGCGCCCAGCGTGGTCTACGAGATGAAGCTGCGCGACGGCACGCAGGTCTCGCTGCACAACCCCGCCGACATGCCGGACCCGACGCAGATCGCGGCGATCGAGGAGCCGTGGATCCGCGCCACCATCCTGACCCCGGACGACTACCTCGGCGCGGTGCTGAAGCTCTGCCAGGAGCGGCGCGGCGTGCAGGTCGACCTCAACTACGTCGGCAGCCGCGCCATGGCCGTCTACGACCTGCCGCTGAACGAGGTGGTGTTCGACTTCTACGACCGCCTGAAGTCGATCTCGAAGGGCTACGCCTCGTTCGACTACGCGATCACCGACTACCGCGAGGGCGACCTCGTGCGCATGAACATCCTCGTCAACGCCGAGCCCGTCGACGCTTTGTCGATGCTGGTGCACCGCGACCGCGCCGAGGGGCGGGGGAGGGCCATGGTGGAAAAGCTGAAGGACCTGATCCCGCAGCACATGTTCGTCATCCCGATCCAGGCCGCGATCGGGGGCAAGATCATCGCCCGCGAGACCGTGCGGGCGATGCGCAAGGACGTGACGGCGAAGTGCTACGGGGGCGACGTGAGCCGCAAGCGGAAGCTCTTGGAGAAGCAGAAGGCGGGCAAGAAGAAGATGCGGCAATTCGGCAAGGTCGAGATCCCGCAGGAGGCGTTCATTGCGGCGTTGAAGATGGATGGGTGATGTGGATTGCGCCTAGAAATGACGCGCATAGTGGATATGACAGTTGATGCGCTGAAAAATGCCTTTAGCTCAGTAGCTTACGCAATCTGCACGATTGGGCTTCAACAATTTTTGTTGTTGGTCGACCTTGATGCTCCTGTGGATTGTCTGTGGATAATTTATTAAGTGTTGCATGTGCATTCGCTATTGGCAATGTCCGAATGTAAATGGACATCCGATCGTACTGGCGCTTATCAAAGGCTTCGAAGATCAAGGGTATCATCTTAGAATTGCAGTAACTCCTGGAATGAGAGACTGGCGGAGGGTTCTTTTCGGGCATGAATCGCGCCTCGAAAAAGCAGTTGATAGTAGCTCTCTCGTCGGCCGAACGCAAGCGACAATAAAAATTCTTATTCTTATAGAGTTGATTGGCGTTTTCCTATCTATAGTTAATATCATCATAAAACTGTCCTAGCGACTGTTTCCGTGCGCTCCGACCTCACACTATTGTATGTCAAACTAGTCACGTCTGTGGCCCAGGTGTGCCGCGGTACGTGGTGGTATCGCAATCTTAATAGCGAGTGAATGAATGTCAGCGATATAGATCACCCGAATCCATCCAATCAAGTTTTGCAGAGATGACGTTTTCGAGGACCGCGATCTCCTGGTTCGAGACGCGCCTGCGGCGCTCCTCACCATGAGGGTCGGCGAGGCGGCTTGGGCAGTGCTGTCGCGCCGATCCCCAGCCCCTCATGGTGAGGAGCGCGAAGCGCGTCTCGAACCAGGAGGCTCGCTGGCCGCGGCCTTGTCGCGCGAGGATGTGCGGCGTCGGGCGAGGTGCTGCAGGCGTTCCCACTCGGCGGCGACGTAGGCGAGCTTTTTGGCGCGGGTCCAGCCTTTCATGCGGCGCTCGGCGGCGATGGCGTCGGTGAGGGACGGGTAGTGCTCGGAGAAGATCAGCGTAACGGGGCGGCGTGAGCGCGTGAAGGCGGAGAGGCCGTTCTGGTGCTCGCTGACGCGCGCGTCGACCTCGCGGCGGGTGAGGCCGATGTAGAGCTTTCCGTCGGCGCAGCGCAGGATGTAGAGCGAAGCGCCGTCCATGGGGTCAGCTCTCGGAGGTCGAGGATCGCGAGCTCCTGGTTCGAGACGCCGCTGCGCGGCTCCTCACCATGAGGGTGGTGGAGGCGGGCAGCATTGTCTGTCGCAATCAGTCAGCACCTCGATCCCTCATGGTGGGGAGCGCCGCAGGCGCGTCTCGAACCAGGAGGCTCGTCAGCCTCGCGCCCTCACCGACACACCACGAACCCACTCATCGCCCGCGCCGCATCGGCGATGTCGGCGGGCTGCATCGCCGCGCCGCCCGGCGTGCCCGTCTTGTAGGTCACCCGGTTGGCATCGAGGAAGGTGGCCACCACCGCGCTTTTCACGGCGAAGTTGACGTTCTGCGGCAGGTCGCCGGAGGCCGAGGCCATCTTGACGGCGTCGAGCTTGGCCGAGACCACGCCGACGAGGTTGCCGGAGCCGTCGAGCAGCGGGCCGCCGGAATTGCCGGCTTGGACGGGGACGGAGACCTGCAGGTAGCGCGTGTCGTCCTTGAGCCCGGTCAGCGCCGACACGTTGCCGAGCGTGAAGTTGCCGGAGCTCGAGAGCACGTCGGAGTGCGGGAAGCCGAACGCCTCGACGCCCTCGCCGAGCCGCGTGCCGATGCGCAGCGCGGCGACCCGCTTCGGTGCCTGGCCCGGCGGCAGGGAGAGCTTCAGGATTGCGAGGTCGTTCGTCGTGTCGGTGGCGGTGCGCGCGGCCTCGTGCACCTGCCCGTCGTCGGTCTTCACCATGACCCGGGTACACTCGGCGACGACATGGGCGTTGGTGACGAGGTAGCCGTCGTCGGAGACGAAGAAGGCGGTGCCGGTCGTCACAGTATCCTTCGCCCGCGGCGGCTCCGGCGTCGTCTCGCGCGCGGCCGGCTGCGGCTCGACGGGCGGCGGGGCGCTGGCCTGCGCGACGCTACCCGGCGGATCGACGAAGAACTCGCCCTTCATCGACGCCCCGAGGACGGCGGAGTCGATCACCGCGATGCGCTCGGCGTTGACGTTGCCGGCGGCGTTGTCCCACTCCAGCGCGAAGCCGACGACGGCGTCGCCGTCCTGGTGGTAGCGGTAGTAGTGATCGTGCCCGTTGGGCGAGGTCGTCGAGATGACGAACCAGTCGTCCTTCATCGCCTGGTAGTGCAGCTCCCAGCCCTTGCGCGCCTGGTCGGCCAGCAGGCCGTCGTGCACGCCCGGCAGGGACTTGCCGCCGACCGCGACGAAGTCGAGCCACAGGCGGGCCTGCCGGTCGCTGTAGTGCAGGCCGGTGCCGTTGTCCTTCTCGTCGAGCCCGAGGCCTTCCGGCACCCAGATCGTCGCGCTGCGGCCGGGGAAGACGACCTTGCGAAAGCCCCAGAGCCCGAGCGGGCCGTTCGAGACCTGCACGAGGCGGTCGATCTGCGGCCCGTCGAGCCGGCCCGTCGGCGCGAAGCCGTTGTCGGACTGGAACTGCTGGACCGCCTTGAAGGTGCGGGTCGTGAAATGCTCGGTCGGCACCGCGTTGGAATAGCCGCCGGCGATGAGGTCGAGCTGCACGAGCTGGCGGAGCCTGACGTTGAACACGCCCTCGAACTCGGCCTGCGCCTCGTAGAAGCCGGGCGGGGCGGCGTGGGCCGCGAGCGGCCACGACAGCGCGGCAAGCAAGGCCAAAGCGATCCGCCGCATCACGCACCCCCGCAAAATCACCGACATCCAAATACGCGTGCAATCGTTGCATGCTGCGCGCCCAAGGTGAAGTAGGCAAAAAGAAGGCGGTAAACGAATAGGGCGTTCTGCAGCCCGACTTTCTGCGGCAAGGACGCGACCGCTCCAGCCCTCCCCCAACCTTCTCATACTTCAAGCCACGGAACGCCGGGCCAAGCTTCGCCGTTCAGAGCGCACTCAACCGGGAGGACTGACCCAATGAAGACGCTTTTCGCCGCTGCCCTGATGACCGGCGCCGCGCTCACGTTCGCCGCGCCGCAGGCCGAGGCGCGCGGGTGCATCAAGGGCGCCATCGTCGGCGCGATCGCCGGCCACATGGCCCATCACGGCATCGCCGGCGCCGCCGCGGGCTGCGCGGTCGGCCACCACATGGCGAACCGCACCGTCACGCGCACCACCACCGTCGCGCACTAAGCCGGCGGCGCTCGCGCTCGCACGATACGGTTTACGCAAGCACCTTCTCCCGCACGCGGGAGAAGGTTTTCTTTTGGCCTATCCCGCCAGGCCCCAGTCGCGCCGCGTCTGCTCGCGGAAGCTCGCGAACGTGCCGGATGCGATGGCGGCACGCATCTCGCGCATAAGATCCTGGTAGTAGCCGATGTTGATCGCGGTCAGCAGCATCATGCCCAAGATCTCGCCGGACTTGACGAGGTGGTGGAGGTAGGCGCGGCTGTAGTCGCGCGCGGCCGCGCAGGTGGCCTCTTCGTCGATCGGCGCGGGGTCGTCGGCAAAGCGCGCGTTGCGCAGGTTGAGCTTGCCGTGGCGGGTGAACACCTGGCCGTGGCGGCCGGCGCGCGTCGGCATCACGCAGTCGAACATGTCGAGGTCGCGCGCGACGCTCTCCAAAATGTCGTCGGGCGTGCCGACGCCCATCAGGTAGCGCGGCTTGTCCGCGGGCAGGGCGGGGATCGTCGCCTCGATCGTCGCCAGCATCTCGGCCTGCGGTTCGCCGACGGCGAGGCCGCCGATCGCGTAGCCGTCGAAGCCGATCGCGGTCAAGCCTTCGGCGCTGGCGCGGCGCAGCGCCGGCGTCGTGCCGCCCTGCACGATGCCGAACAGCGCGTGGTTTTGCTGCACACCGAAGGCGATCTTGCAGCGCTCCGCCCAGCGCAGCGAGAGCCGCATCGCCCGCTCGACCTCGGCCTCTGGCGCGGGCAGGCGGATGCACTCGTCGAGCTGCATCTGGATGTCGGAGCCGAGCAACCCCTGGATCTCGATCGAGCGCTCCGGTGTCAGCACGTGGCGCGAGCCGTCGAGGTGGGACTGGAAGGTCACGCCCTGCTCGTCGAGCTTGCGGAGCTTCGACAGCGACATCACCTGGAAGCCGCCGGAATCGGTGAGGATCGGATGCGGCCAGCGCATGAAGTGATGCAGGCCGCCGAGCGACGCGACGCGCTCGGCGCCCGGCCGCAGCATGAGGTGGTAGACGTTGCCGAGCACGATGTCGGCGCCGAGCGCGCGCACCTCGTACGGATGCATCGCCTTCACCGTCGCCGCGGTGCCGACCGGCATGAACGCCGGCGTTTGAATTGTTCCGCGCGACGTCGTGATCTCGCCGCGGCGCGCGCGGCCGTCCTGCGCGATGAGCTTGAAGGAAAAGCTCATGCGGGGGCCCGGTGCAGGAAGCAGGCGTCGCCGTAGGAATAGAAGCGGTAGTGCGCGGCGATCGCGTGCGCGTAGGCCGCCTGCATGCGCTCGAGCCCGGCGAAGGCGGCGACCAGCATGAAGAGGGTCGAGCGCGGCAGGTGGAAGTTGGTGAGCAGACAATCGACGGCGCGGAAGCGGTAGCCGGGCGCAATGAAGATCGAGGTCTCGCCGTGGAAGGGCTGGAGTGTGCCGTCCTCGCGCGCGGCGGATTCGAGCAGCCGCAGGCTCGTCGTGCCGGCAGCGACGAGCCGGCCGCCCTTCGCCCGCGCTTCATTCAGAAGGGCGGCGGTGGCGGCGTCGATCGTGCCCCATTCGGCGTGCATGTGGTGGTCGTCGGTATCCTCGGCCTTCACGGGCAGGAACGTGCCGGCGCCGACATGCAGGGTGAGCGTCGCGATTTCGACGCTGCGCGCGCGGATCGCGTCGAGCAGCGCCGGCGTGAAGTGTAGGCTCGCCGTCGGCGCCGCGACGGCGCCGGGCTCGCGGGCGAAGATCGTCTGGTAGTCGGCATCGTCCTGCGCGTCGACGGCGCGCTTGCCGGCGATGTAGGGCGGCAGCGGCATCGTGCCGTGGCGGGCGAGCGCGTCATCGATCGCGGCGCCGGCGCACGAGAAGCGGAGCGCCACCTCGCCCTCGCCGACATGCTCGAGGCAGACGGCGTCGAGCGCATCGTCGTCGCGGCCGAAGGCGATGGCCTCGCCGTCGGCGACCTTCTTCGCCGGCTTCAGGAAGGCGCGCCAGGTGTCGGGCGCGGTGCGGCGGATGAGGGTCGCCTCGATGCGGGCCTCGGTGCCAGCGCGCCGCCGCAGGCCGGAGAGGCGGGCGGGGATGACGCGGGTGTCGTTGACGACGAGCACGTCGCCGGGGCGGAGCAGGGTGGGGAGGTCGGCGATGCGTCGGTCGGCGAGGGGGGCATCGGGCGCGATGTCGAGGAGGCGCGCGGACTCGCGCGGCTCGGCCGGCCGCAGGGCGATGCGGTCGGGGGGCAGGGTGAAGTCGAAGAGGTCGACGCGCATGGGCAGGGGTGGGGGCAGGCCGCCTCACGCGGGAGAAGGCGGCCTCGTGGGTCGGATGAGAAGAGGCGGCGAGGCCCCTCATCCGACCCGACTTCGTCGGGCCACCTTCTCCCGCAGGCGGGAGAAGGGGAGGCGCGAGGCTCAGCTCAGGGTGGCGGAGACGATCTTGTCGGGGTCGCGCACGGGCTCGCCGCGCTTGATCTTGTCGACGTTCTCCATGCCGGAGACGACCTTCCCCCACACCGTGTACTGCTTGTTGAGGAAGCTCGCGTCGCCGAAGCAGATGAAGAACTGCGAGTTCGCCGAGTTCGGGTCCTGTGCGCGGGCCATCGAGCAGGTGCCGCGCACGTGCGGCTCGGCGTTGAACTCCTGCTTCAGGTTCGGGTACTTCGAGCCGCCCATGCCGGTGCCGTTGGGGCAGCCGGTCTGAGCCATGAAGCCGTCGATCACGCGGTGGAAGACGATGCCGTCGTAGAACTTCTCGCCGACGAGCTTCTTGATGTGCTCGACGTGGTTCGGCGCGAGATCGGGACGCATCTCGATCACGACCGGACCCTTCGTGGTTTCGAGCGTCAGGGTGTTGCCGGGCTCGGCCATTCAATTGCTCCTTGGTAGGTCTTTGTGTGTCGTGCGGCGGCGCTCAGAGTGCCGCGCGCTGTTCCCTGCGGTTCGCGACGAAGCGGATGAGGAACGTGCGGCCCGCAATAGCGGC
This sequence comes from Beijerinckiaceae bacterium RH AL1, assembly GCA_901457705.2. Classification (NCBI taxonomy): domain Bacteria; kingdom Pseudomonadati; phylum Pseudomonadota; class Alphaproteobacteria; order Hyphomicrobiales; family Beijerinckiaceae; species Beijerinckiaceae bacterium RH AL1. The sequence goes on along the minus strand of LR590083.2, from coordinate 2,404,245 downwards.
TCCGAGCGACGGGGTAAACTGCAGCGGGCTGCAGGCCGTGATCGCCTCGAAGATCGAGTTGGCGAGCGCCGCCTCGCCGTCGGCGCCGCCGGAGGCCTTCTCGTAGGTAATGCGCGGCTTGCCGAAGATCGAGCCGTCGCGGCGGAAGCTCATGCGCAGCGTGATCTCGTCGCCCTCGTGCGGCGGGTGCCAGCACCGGGCGATCGAGCGGGCGACGTCGCGCGGCACGTTGTCCGGCCCGTCGCCCGGCCCGTCGCCCGGCGCAGCGGCGAGCGCGCCGGCTCCGCTTGAGAGAAGGCACGCCGCCGCGAGGGCGAGCGGCGCGACAGAGGCTGTGCGCCGCGCCATCGCGAGCCTACTTGGCCATTGCCATGGAGACGATCGTGTCGGGATTGTCGACCGAGCCCGAGTCCGGCTCGCCGCGCTTGATCTTGTCGATCGCGTCCATGCCGGAAATCACCTTGCCGACGACCGTGTACTGGTTGTTGAGGAACGGCGCCGGCTTGAAGCAGATGAAGAACTGCGAGTTGGCCGAGTTCGGGTCCTGCGTGCGCGCCATGCCGATCGTGCCGCGCTCGAAGGGCTCGGCGCTGAACTCGGCCGGCAGGTCCGGCAGCTTCGAGCCGCCGGAGCCGGTGCCCGTCGGGTCGCCGGTCTGCGCCATGAAGCCGTCGATCACGCGGTGGAATTTTAAGCCGTTGTAGAAGCCTTCCTTCGTCAGCGTCTCCATCTGCTTCACCGCCTTCGGCGCGAGGTCTGGCCGCAGCTGGATCACCGCCTTGCCGTACTTCGTCGTCAGCACGATCTGGTCGGCGGAGGCCGCGGCATGCGCGGTGCCGGCGAGCGCGAGGGTGGCGGCGGCGCCGAGAAGGGCGCGGCGGTCGAGTTGCATGGGAGCGTTCCTCAGGTTTCCGTTTTGGGCGCTGGCGTGATGGACGCGAGCTTGGCCTTCAGCGCCGCCGCGACGGGCGCCGGCACGAAGGCCGACACGTCGCCGCCCATCTGCGCGATCTGCCGCACCAATGTCGCCGTAATGTGACGCACGGCAGGCGGCGCCGGCAGGAAGATCGTCTGCACGTCCTCGGCCATCGCGGCGTTCATGCCGGCCATCGGCATCTCGTACTCGAGGTCGTAGCCGTTGCGCAGGCCGCGCAGGATCAGGGTGGCCCCGTGCGCGCGCGCCGCCTCGACGGCGAGGCCGTCGAAGGTCGCGACCTCCAGCGTGCAGCCGGTGCCGGCGAGGCCGGCGCCGCAGACCGCCTCGATCATCGCCTTGCGCTCGTCGACCGAGAACATCGGCGTCTTGCCGGGATGCACGCCGATGGCCACGACGAGCCGGTCGCAGAGCTTGCCGGCCGCCGCGATCAGCGCCGTGTGGCCATTTGTCGGCGGGTCGAACGAGCCGGTGTAGATCGCGGTTCTGGGCACGAGGTTTCCTGGGCGCGGGTCCGACCCGCCCTCTAGCACAGGAGCGGCGGTCGGCGAGAGCCCGGAGCGGGCGCCTTGACTTGGCCCACCGATGACAGAGCTACTCCGGCAGCCTCGGGCGGATCGGCGGACACGAAAGGGCAGGCGTGAAGGCGCGCGATTTCGACTATCGACGACCGCGCTCGCTGGACGAGGCTTTCGATCTGCTGGCGCAGCCCGGCGCGCGGATCATCGCCGGCGGCCAGAGCCTGGTGCCCGCGCTCAACCTGCGCACCACCGCGCCGAGCACGCTGGTCGACATCGGCGGCCTCGACGAGCTGCGCGGCCTGCGCCTCGCAGGCGAGGGCAGCGCGCGCCGCCTGCACATCGGCGCGCTGGTGCGCCACGTCGACATCGAGCGCTCGCCGCTCGTCGCGGAGGCCGCGCCACTGCTCCGGCTCGCGGCGAGCCATGTCGCCTATCCCGCGGTGCGCAACCTCGGCACCTTCTGCGGCAGCCTGACGCTCGGCGACCCGGCCTCCGAGTTTCCGATGTGCGCGCTGGCGCTTGACGCCGACCTGCTGATCGCCTGCCGCGACGGGCGTCGGAGCGTGGCCGCGCGCGACTTCTTTCGCGGCTTCCAGGAAACGGCGCTGCGGCCCGGCGAGCTTCTGGTCGGCTGCGAGATCGCGGCGCGGGGCACGGGCTGGCGGCACGGCTTCGTCGAGCTGCGTCGCGGCACGGGCTGGGCGACGGTGGGGGTGGCACTGCACGGCCGCGCCGGCGCGCAGGGCGGCTTCGACGAGGCGACGGTCGCCGTCCTCGGCGGTGCCGACCGGCCGATCCTGGCGCCGCGCGCCGCTGCGGCGCTGTGCGCGAGCGCGCCGGCGGATCGGGTGCGGCTCGCGCAGACGGCGCTGGCGGACGATCTCGACCCGCCGCCCTCGCCGACGATGACCGGCGCGACGCGCCTGCATCTCGCCCGCGTGCTGCTGGGCCGCGCCGTCGCGCAGGCCCTTGGGCCGGAGGCAGACGCACATGCCGATTGAGCCGCGGCCTGTCCGCCTGACGGTGAACGGCGTCGCGACGACGCTCGTCGTCGAGCCGCGCATGCACCTCGCCGACGCGCTGCGCACAAAGCTCGGGCTCACCGGCACGCATGTCGGCTGCGAGCACGGCGTCTGCGGCGCCTGCACGGTGCTGCTCGACGGCGCCAGCGTGCGCAGCTGCCTCGTGCTCGCCGTGCAGGCCGAGGGGCGCGCCGTCGAGACGATCGAGGGGCTGAGCGAGGCCGCCGACCCCGTCCTCGCCGCGCTGCAGGCGGCCTTCGTCGAGCGCAACGCGCTGCAGTGCGGCTTCTGCACGCCGGGGATGCTGGCGACGGCGCTCGAGCTGCTGCGCCACGACCCCACGCCCAGCCGCGAGACCATCCGCGACGCGCTCGCCGGCAACTATTGCCGCTGCACCGGCTACCACGCCATCGTCGATGCCGTCGCGCTCGCGGCCTCGCGCCTCGCCGAAGCGGAGGCCGCGGAATGAGCGCCTTCTCGCCGCTCGATCGGCCGAACAGCTACATCGGCCGCAGCGTGCCGCGACCCAACGCGCGGCGCCTCACGCAGGGCGCCGGGCGCTTCACCGACGACCTGCCGACCAGCCCGCGTACGGTGCACGTGGCGTTCGTCCGCAGCCCGCATGCGCACGCGCGGATCGTTGCGGTCCACACGGATGACGCGCGGCGCGCCGAAGGCGTCGTCGAGGTCGCGACCGGCGCCGATCTCGCCGAGATCTGCGCGCCTTGGGTCGGCGTGCTGACCCACTTCAAGGGCCTGAAGTCGGCGCCGCAGCGGCCGCTCGCGGTCGATAAGGTGGTCTGCGTCGGCCAGCCCGTCGTCGCCGTCGTGGCGGCGACCCGCGCGCTCGCCGAGGATGCCGCCGATCACGTGCGCATCGACTACGAGGCGCTGCCGCCGGTCGTCGACGTCGACGCCGCCCTGGCGCCGGGCGCGACGCCCATTCATCCCGAGCTCGGCGACAATCTCGCCTTCGCGCTGCATCTCGAGAAGGGCGAGGTCGACGCGGCCTTCCGCGACGCGCATGCGGTCGTCGAGGGCGAGTACAACTTCGCGCGGCATACGGCGGTGACGCTGGAGCCGCGCGTCACCCTCGCAGACTTTGATGCCAGCGAGAGGCGGCTGACCGTCCACCAGTCGACGCAGACGCCGTACCAGATGCAGGAGGTCTTTGCCGAGCACCTGCGCCTGCCGGTCGCCAACGTGCGTGTGGTCGCCAACGACGTCGGCGGCAGCTTCGGGATGAAGCTGCACGTCTATGCCGACGACATGGCGACGGCGGCGCTGGCAGTCCTGCTGCGGCGGCCCATAAAGTTCGTCGCCGACCGCATCGAGTCGTTTGCCGCCGACATTCATGCCCGCGCCCACCGCGTCCGCGCCAGGATGGCGGTGGATGCGCAAGGGATGATTCAGGCGATCGATGTCGACGACGTCACCGGCATCGGCGCCTTCTCGAGCTACCCGCGCACCAGTGCGGTCGAGGGCAACCAGGTCGTCCGCCTCATCGGTGGTCCGTATGCCAACCAGACCTATCGCGCCGACTTGAGGGTGGTGTTCCAGAACAAGGCGATGATGAGCCAGTACCGCGCCGTCGGCCATCCCGTCGCCTGCACGGTCACCGAGGCGCTGATGGACCGCGCCGCCGAAGCTGTCGGGCTCGATCCGGTCGAGATCCGCCGGCGCAACTTCGTCGGCGACGCGGACTACCCCTATGCCTCGCCGACCGGCTACACGTTCGAACGTTTGTCGCACCACCAGTGCCTCGAGAGCCTGCTGCGCGCCTGCGACTACGACGGCCTGCGCCGCGACCAGGCGGACGCGCGCCGGCGCGGCGTGCATCGCGGCATCGGGCTTGCCGCCTTCATCGAGATCACCACGCCGGGGCCGGCCTTCTACGGCATCGGCGGCGCCAAGATCAGCGCCCAGGACGGCTGCGTCCTGCAGATCGAGCCGTCCGGCGCGGTGCGCTGCGCGATCAGCGTCACCGAGCAGGGGCAGGGCAGCGAGACGATCATCGCGCAGGTCGCGGCCGCCGCCCTCGGCATGCCGATCGAGCAGGTGCGCGTCGTGACGGGCGACACCGAGACGACGCCGGCCGGCGGCGCGACCTGGGCCTCGCGCGGCGCGGCGATCGGCGGCGAGACGGTGCTGCAGACCGGCCGCATCCTACGCGGCCAGGTGCTCGCGCTTGCCGGGGCGATCCTGCAGGCGACGCCGGACGCGCTCGACATCGTCGACGGCCGGATCGTCGATGCCGACGGCGGTCGCGAGCGCATGACGGTCGCCGAGCTCGCGCGCATCGCCTACTACCGGCCGGATACGCTGCCGCCCGGCGTGCAGGGGCAGCTCACCGCGTCCCGCCAATACGTGCCGCGCGGACAGCCCTTCGCCTTCACCAACGGCATCCAGGCGAGCCACGTCGAGGTCGACGTCGAGACCGGGCACGTCACGCTGCTCGGCCACTGGGTCGTCGAGGACTGCGGCCGCATCCTCAACCCGATGCTGGTCGACGAGCAGGTGCGCGGCGGGGTGGTGCAGGGGATCGGCGCTGCGCTCTTCGAGGAGTGCCTCTACGACGAGCGCGGGCAGCTTCTGAACGCGACGATGGGCGACTACCTGCTGCCGACGGCACCCGAGATGCCCGACATCGTGGTCGGCCACGTCTCGACCCCGTCTGCCTTCTCCGAGCTCGGCGCGAAGGGCGTCGGCGAGGCCGGCACCGCCGGCTCCGGCGCCGCCGTGATGAACGCCGTCAACGACGCGCTGCGGCCGTATGGCGCCCGGCTGACCGAGATGCCGATGACGCCGCAGCGCATCCTGAGGGCGCTCGGGTGGTGTGATCCCCGACTAGAGCAGGAGGCCGCCCCCGACCTGGATGGTCTCGCCGGTGATCCAGGCGCCGTCCTCCGACACCACGAAGGCGACGGCGGCGGCTATGTCCTTCGGCGTGCCCGCCCGGCCGAGCGGGGTGCGCGCGATCATCGGCGCGACGAACTCCTCCGGGATGTCGGCGGTCCCCTCGCTCGTCGTGTAGCCCGGCGCGATGCCGACGACGCGGATGTGGCGCGGCCCCAGCTCGAGCGCGAGGCTGCGTGTCAGGCTGTCGACGGCGGCTTTCGTGGACGAGTAGACATGCATGCCGGGCGCCGGCGTCGTCCCGACGCCCGACGAGATGTTGACGACGACGCCGCCGGCTTGCGGGAACTGCCGGACCGCGGCCTGCGTCGTCAGAAGGAGCCCCTTCACGTTGAGGGCATAGTGGCGGTCGATCGAGTCCGGCGTCACCGCGTCGATGCCGTCCTGCCCGTAGACGCCGGCGTTGTTGACGAGGATGTCAGCCGGCCCGAAGGCGGCAGCGGTCTCCTTGAAGAGCCGCGCGATGTCGGCGTCCTTCGAGACGTCGGCCTGCACAGCGACGGCCTTGCCGCCGGTCGCCTCGATCTTCTGCACCACGGCCTGCGCGCCCGCGGCGCTGCTGGCGTAATTGACGACGACCTTGGCGCCGTCGGCGGCCAAACGTTCCGCGATCCCCGCGCCGATGCCCTTCGAGGCTCCGGTGACGATCGCGACCTTGTTGTCGAGCTTGCCCATGGATGTGCATCCCTTTTCATACCGACCGGTAGGAGCTGGGTGCGACAGCGCGGCGGAGCAAGGTGCGCTCGTTTTATTTTGCGATGGGAGTGGGGGTGAGGCTGGGGGCCCGACAGCAAAAAGGCGAAGCTCGATGCGTGTCGAGCCTCGCCTTCCGCAGCCCTACAGCGAACCCTCGTCTTTTGCTCCCTTCTTGCGAAGGGGCGGCACCTTCGAGCCGCGACGAGTGGATCTTCCTCCCCTGACTTGGCCGTTGCACGGAAGGCTCATTCCGTAGAAGAGCCCACTCCGTGCGACATCGTGACTAGCCGAAATGCCTCTCGTTGTCACGAGCAGAATGAGAGTGCCAGATTCGAATTGTCGTTTGTAATCAACGATCCTTCGGACGCGCCGCTTTCATCATCCGATTTTTTCATGCATTTCGCGCCAAACGGCGGGTGCCGGCCTGCGCCGCAGCGGGCTTTCCGTGCGGCGCTATGGCCTCGCGACCGCGACTTGCTCTAAAAGGCGCGGGCTTGAGGCGTCGGGGGACGAAGCATGACGAAAGCGCCGGAGGACGTTCGGCTGGCAAGCGGCCCGACCATCGGCGCGCGAGTGCGCACCTGGTTCCTGACCGGCATCGTCGTCGCCGGGCCGCTCGCCGTCACCGGCTCGCTCGTCCTGTGGTTCGTCAACACGGTCGACAACGCCGTGCGCACCATCGTGCCGTCGCGCTTCCTGCCGGACACCTACCTGCCGGTGCAGATCCCGGGGTTCGGCGTCGTCATCGCCTTCGTCGGGCTCACCCTGCTCGGCTTCTGCGCCGCCAACCTCGCCGGCCGCACCGCCTTCACGATCGGCGAGTCCCTGCTCGCGCGCATGCCCATCGTCCGCTCGATCCATCGCGGCGCCAAGCAGATCTTCGAGACGCTGTTCTCCGAGAACGGCTCGTCGCTGCGCCGCGTCGGCCTCGTCGAGTTCCCGATGAAGGGGCAGTGGGCGCTGGTCTTCATCTCGTCGCCGCCGACGAGCCTCGTCGAGACGCGGCTGCCGCCCTCCCACGACGCGCGCATCTCCGTCTTCCTGCCCTGCGTGCCGAACCCGACGACGGGCTTCTACTTCTACCTGCCGGCGCGCGACGTCATCGAGCTGCCCATGACGCCGGAGGATGCGGCAAAGCTCATCATGTCCTGCGGCGTCATCCAGCCCGAGGGCCAGGCGGCGCTCGCCGGCATGGCCGCGGCGGCGCGCGCCACGCCTAAGGAGCCGCTGGCGCCGGCCCCCGTCTCGACGCTCGGCCCGAGCTCCTGATGGCCGTCTACACCGAAGTCTCCGACGACGAGCTTCAGCGCTTCCTCGCGGCCTACGACGTCGGCCAGCTCTACTCGATGAAGGGCATCGCGGAGGGCGTCGAGAACTCGAACTTCCTGCTGCATGCCGAGGCCGGCTCGTTCATCCTCACGCTCTACGAGAAGCGCGTCGCCGAGGCGGACCTGCCGTTCTTCATCTGCCTGATGGAGCATCTCGCCCGCAAAGGCCTCGACTGCCCGCAGCCGGTGAAGACGCGCGACGGCGGCGCGCTCGGCCGCCTCGCCGGCCGCCCGGCGGCGATGGTCACCTTCCTCGAGGGCCTGTCGGTGCGCCGTCCGGGCCAGGCGCATTGCGCCGCCGCCGGCGCCGCGCTCGCGCAGCTCCATGCCTACGGCGCCGACTTCGAGATGACGCGGCCGAACGCGCTGTCGCTCGACTCCTGGGCGCCGCTGTTCGAGCGTGCCCGCGACGGCGCCGAGGGCGTGATGGCCGGCCTCACCGCCTTCGTCGACGCCGAGCTGGCCTACCTCGCGGCGCACTGGCCGCGCGATCTGCCGGGCGGCGTCATCCATGCCGACCTGTTCCCGACAACGTGCTGTTCCTCGGCGAGCGCGCCGGGCTCATCGACTTTTACTTCGCCTGCACCGACGCCTACGCCTACGATCTCGCGATCTGCCTCAACGCCTGGTGCTTCGAGCCCGACGGCTCCTACAACATCACCAAGGGCGCCGGCATGGTCGCGGCCTACCGCGAGCACCGCGCGCTGTCGGCCGCCGAGATCGCCGCCCTGCCGACGCTCGCGCGCGGCGCCGCGCTGCGCTTCGCGCTGACGCGGCTCGTCGACTGGCTCAACGTGCCGCCGGGCGCGCTGGTGCGGCCGAAGGACCCGGCCGAGTACATCGCCAAGCTGCGCTTCCACCAGCGCATCGCCGGCCCGCACGAGCTGGGCGTCGCGGCGTGAGCGACGACGAAGGCGGCACGCCGCGCGAAAACGGCTCGCAGCGCGTGGCGATCTGGACCGACGGCGCGTGCTCCGGCAACCCGGGCCCGGGCGGGTGGGGCGCGATCCTAAAGTTCGGCGACGCGACCAAGGAGCTCTCCGGCGGCGAGGCGCAGACGACCAACAACCGCATGGAGCTGCTCGCCGCGATCGAGGCGCTCGGCGCCTTGAAGCGCGGCTGCACCGTCGACGTCTACACCGACTCGGCCTACGTGCGCGGCGGCATCACCGGCTGGCTGAATGGTTGGAAGCGCAACGGCTGGAAGACCGCCGACAAGAAGCCGGTGAAGAACGTCGAGCTGTGGCAGCGGCTCGACGACGCGGCCAGGCGCCACGAGATCGTCTGGCACTGGGTCAAGGGCCACGCCGGCGATCCGATGAACGAGCGCGCCGACGAGCTCGCGCGCGAGGGCATGCGGCCGTTCAAGCCGGCGCGGGGGTAGCGGCCTAGTGGCGGCCTAATGCGGCCCCGGCGTCGCCTGCGGCGCCATCTGCGGCGTGACGGCGGGGGCGTCGAACGAGCCCTTGATCGCCACCGACAGCGCGTCGGCCGGTCGCGGATCGTCGGGCTTGGCGGCGGTGGCGGCGAGGTCGAGCCCGCGGTTGCCGATGTCGGCGGTGCCCGTCATGCCGACGACGGCTGCGGACCCCGTCATCGTGCCGCTCTCGATCGTCGCGACGCCGTCGGCGAGGCGCAGGTCGAGCGCGATGTCGCTGTAGGGCGTGCGGCCGCGCCGGAAGGCGGCGAGCGACGTCGCGCTGTGCTGGGCCGCAAGCGCCTGCAGCCCGCGCCCGAGATCGAGCCCCGAGATCTCGCCGTCGTGCGCGTGCAGCTTGGTCCAGCCCTGCAGATGCGCCATCAGCGCCGCCGGGCTGTCGCCGGAGGTGTCGATGTTGAGCGAGCCGGAGACGAGGCCGGCCGCGACCTGGCGGCCGAGCGCGTCCCAGCTCAGCCCCGCCACATCGGCATCGGTGACCGTGCCGGCACCGCGCAGGCTGACGATGCCGTTGGCGACGCCGACGGAGGCGCGCGCCTTGATCGTGCCGCCGTAGGCGCGCCCCTCGTTCAGCGAGATCTCGGTGCGCGGCCCGCGCGTCATCACGGAGAGCGCCGCGTCGTCGATCGTGAACGGCTCGCAGCGCAGGTGCGTCGCGGATAAGCGCAGGTCGAAGTTGACGAGGTCGCCGCCGCCCGCGACGAGCGCGCTGCGCGTCCAGCGATGCTGCGCGTCGGCGAGGCTCGGCTCGGAGGAGAGGAACGGCGCCAGCACGAGCGTCTCCGTGGCGAGCGTGCCGGAGAGCGACGGCTTGTCGCCGCTCTCGTAGGCGAGCGTGCCCTCGTAGCGGTTGCCGTCGAGATCGAGCTGCAGGGCCTGCAGGTCGATCGTTGTCTTGTCGTCGTTGTCGACCGCGATCGTCGTGTCGCCGCGCAGGCTGACGTTGGCGAACGGCGCCAGCATCCGCCGCGGGTCGCCGAAGCGCGCGAGCAGCGCCGGCACCGAGGCCGCCGACATCGCCATGTGGCCCTTGAACAGCGTCACGCTCGTGCTCGTGAGGTCGCCGTTGGCGGAGACGTCGAGCGGCGCGGCGTGGACGCGCAGCGCGATCGGCGAGGTGTCGCCGCGCAGCAGCGCCGAGGGTTGCGCGGCCCAGGCGGCGATGTCGGTCGCCTCGCCGTCGATCGACAGCGATCCGGTGAGCGTCGCCGGCGAGTTCACGTCGGGCCAGTCGATGACGAGGTTGATGTCGCCGAGCTTCGGCGTGCGCGCCGGGCCTTTCGTCTTGATCACGGCGCTGCCGTCGACGAGCGACACCTTGCCGAGCCGGCTGTCGCCGTCGGTGCCCGGCGCCAGGCCGTGCAAGGCGCGGCCGATCGTCGAGTCCGGCGTCATGCCGCCGGCGTCGAGATCGAGCGTTATCTTCGGCGCCGTCAGCGTCGCCGAGGCGAGCTCGAGACGGCCGACGATCATCGGCAGGAAGCGCACCTCGCCGTCGAGCGAGGCCGCCGCAATGTCGAGCGCGCCGTCCGTCCGCTTCAAGACGACATCGGTGAGGGTGATGTGCGGCGTCGGCAAGAGGTTGAAGCTCGCGCCGCCGTTGGAGATGAGCTTGAGCCCGGTGGTCGCCTTGAGCTGCGCCGCCACCTCGCCCTCGAGCGTCGTGCCGCTGAAGACGTAAGGCGCGGCGACGCCGGCGATCAGCAGGAGTACCACGACGAGCAGCGCGAGGCCGGCCCTGAGCATCGCCTTCTGCGGCGCCGCCTTCGTCGCGAGCGTGGAGGCGCCCTCGCTCATTCGGCGGCGTCCTGCTCGGCCGAGAGCATCAGCCACTCGTCCTCGGCCTGCGCCAGCGCGTCGGCCAGCTCGCCGCGCTGGCGCGCGAGCTGCGCGGCCTTGGCCGGCTCGCGCTGGAAGGCGTCGCCGTCGGCCAGCGCCGCGTCGACGCGCGCCAGCAGCCCCTCGAAGCGCGCGATCTTCTCCTCGAGCAGCGCGAGGCGCTTGCGCGGCGAGAGATTCTGCCTCGCCTGCTGCGGCGGCGGGGCCGGCGCCTTCTCCGCCTTGGGCCGCGGCTTCTCGGTGCCGAGGATCAAAGCCTTGTAGTCGTCCATGTCGCCGTCGAAGGCCTTCACGCTGCCGTCGGCGACGAGCCAGAGGCGATCGGCGCAGGCATCGAGCAGGTAGCGATCGTGCGAGACGAGGATCACGGCGCCCTTGTAGGCGTTGATCGCCTCGATCAGCGCCGCGCGGCTGTCGATGTCGAGATGGTTTGTCGGCTCGTCGAGGATGATGAGATGCGGCGCGTGGAAGGTCGAGAGGCCCATCAAGAGCCGCGCCTTCTCGCCACCCGACAAGAGCGCGATCTTGGTGTCGGCCTTGACGTTGGGAAAGCCGATCTGCGCGCATTTGGAGCGCACCTGCGCCTCGCTCGCGCCCTTCATCAGCGGCGCGATGCACTGGTAGGGCGTCGAACCTTCGTCGAGATCGTCGACCTGGTGCTGCGCGAAGAAGCCGACGTCGAGCTTCGACGAGCGCCGGAGCTCGCCGTCCATCGCCTCGAGGCGCGCCGCGACGAGCTTGGCGAAGGTCGACTTGCCGTTGCCGTTCGAGCCGAGCAGGCCGATGCGGTCGTCGTCGGCGATCGACAGGCTCAGGTTCCTGAGGATCGCCTTGCCGTCGTAGCCGACGGACACCTTGTCCATCGCGACGATAGGCGGCCGCAGCGGCTTTTCCGGCGAGGGCAGGTGGAACGGCAGCACCTCGCCGTCGACCAGCGCCGTCACCGGCTCCATCTTGGCCAGCGCCTTGAGGCGCGACTGCGCCTGCGAGGCCTTGGTCGCCGAGGCGCGGAAGCGGTCGACGAAGGCCTGCATGTGCTTGCGCTGCTCGTCCTGCTTCTTCTTGTGCTTCGCCTCGATCGCCTGCTGCTCGCGCCGCTGCGTCTCGAACGACGAGTAGTTGCCGCTCCACAGCGTCAGCTTGCAGTGGTTCAGATGCAGGATGTGGTCGCACACGGCGTCCAGCATGTCGCGATCGTGGCTGATGACGATGATCGTCGCGGGGTAGCGCTGCAGGTAGTCGATCAGCCAGAGCGTGCCCTCGAGATCGAGATAGTTGGTCGGCTCGTCGAGCAGCAGCAGGTCGGGCTGTGCGAACAGCACGGCGGCGAGCGCGACGCGCATGCGCCAGCCGCCGGAGAAGGAGGAGAGCGGGCGCGCCTGCGCCGCGAAATCGAAGCCGAGGCCGGCGAGGATGCGGGCGGCGCGCGACGGCGCGGCATGCGCCTCGATGTCGACGAGGCGGGTCTGGATCTCGGCGATGCGGTGCGGGTCGGTCGCGGTCTCCGCCTCCGTCATCAGCTGCGCGCGCTCGGTGTCGGCGGCCAGCACGAAGTCGATGAGCGAGCCGGGGCCGCCAGGCGCCTCCTGCTCGACGCGACCGAGCCGGCGGTGCTTCGGCAGCGTGAGCGAGCCGAGGTCGGGCGCCAGCTCGTCGGCGATCATCTTGAAGAGCGTGGTCTTGCCGGTGCCGTTGCGGCCGACGAGGCCGATACGCGCGCCCTCCGGCAGCGCGGCCGACGCCTGGTCGAAGAGCACGCGGGACCCGAGCCGGAGCGTGATGTCGTTGATATGCAGCACCTGCCGCTTGTGGCGCGCGCCGCCAGGGATGGCAAGCGCGGCTGGGCAGGGCTGCCACGCCGGGCTGGCAGGGCGCGATCGAACATCGCGGGTGCCGCGATGTCGGCGAGCGGCGACACTGCGCAACGTGTGTCGGCACGCGCCGACAAAGGTCCTCGCCGGGGTCGGCGATCGCCGACTTTGGTCCTCTCCGGGTTTGGCGGGCGCCGACAATGGCAAGGATGGGTGTCGGCGCTCGCCGACATCCGCGGGTGCGGACTGTCTGAAGCGGCGTGGCGAGCAACCCTTGCCGGTGCGCTCCGGTTATATTACCGTTGCCGGAGATGCGACGCTAGATGCCGAGGTCGTCGAGCCGCAGCGCGAAGGCGCCGGGGGCGATCGCAGGCGTCGCGGTTTCACCGGCGGGGACGGTCGACGTCGTCCGGTAGCCGTCGGCGGAGGGGTCGCGGAAGACATGAACCGACAGCGCCACCGCATCGATGACCCAAAGCTCGCGCACGCCGAAGCTCGCGTAGAGCGCGGCCTTGCGGCCGGTGTCGTAGCGCAGCGAGGAATCGGCGATCTCGACCACGAGGAGGACCGTGTCGCCTGCGAGGCCGGCGAGGCCGACGGCGCGTTCGAAGACGACGACGTCGGGCTCGAGATAGGTGTCCTCGGAGAGGCGGAACATAGTCTCGGGCAGGAGCCTGCAGGTCTCCTGGGGCAACCTGTACCAGCGTTCGAGCAGCTCGAGCTTGATGACCTCGTGGCGGCTTCCCTTCGCGGACATCGGCACGAGCTCCCCGCCAATGAGCTCGACCCGCTCGTCCTCTTCCATGATACCCGCCGCGACCATCGCCTCGACATCCGTCACGGTGAAGCGACGGCGCGGCAGGCCTTCGGCGGCAACGGTCGTGGTGGGGCGGGTATGGACGGTCATGATCGCTGGCCCGTCGAAGCTCGAGCGGCACGAAGATTAGCGCAAGCGACCGCCGCTGGCCATTGCGTCGCGGGTTCTCGGAACCGCAGCGCTTCGCCGCCTGTTCCGAAAGCACGGAGACGAGGAGCGCGATGACCGAGATCCACTACCACATCGTCGAGCACGACGGCGGCTGGGCCTACAAGCTCGGCGACGTGTACTCCGAGACGTTCCGCACGCGGGAAGAGGCGCACGCCGCAGCCGTGATCGCCGCCAAGGAGCAGCATCGCGGCGGCGAGGACGTGACGATCCAGTACCAGGACGCGAGCGGCAAGTGGAAGACCGAGACCTCGCGCGGCGACGACCGTCCGGAAGCCGATGTCGACAGCTGAGCAGGCGGCTTGACGGGGATCGAGCGCGGCCAGGCGGTGGCGCGCGTGCTGTCGGCGGTGGTCTTCATCCCGTTCGGCCTGCTGCACATCGCGGCGGCGCAGAAATTCCTGCCGATCATGCCGCCGATGATCCCATTCCCGACGACGGTGGTGATCCTGACCGGCCTCGCCGAGATCGCCGGCGGCATCGGCATCCTGCTGCCGCCGCTGCGCAAGGCGGCGGCGATCGGCCTCGCGCTCTACGCGATCGGCGTCTACCCCGCCAACGTCTACCAGGCGCTCTGGCACGTGCACGTGCCGCCGCTGCCGGACAGCTGGTGGTACCACGCGCCGCGGCTGCTGTTTCAGCCGGTCTTCGTCTGGTGGGCGCTGTTTGCGAGCGGGCTGACCGCCTGGCCCTTCAAGCGCACGATGGAAGCTGAGCCGTGATTGCCGGCCAGCCCGAGGTTGTCGTACACAGCAAAGACGCATCGAGGGGGGCGAGCAGCATGACGAAACGCGCGTCGCGCGGGGCCGGTCGATGAGCCAGCCGACCTTCTCTGGGCCGGTGACGCTGCTCACCATGCCGGACGACGGCGCCGCGCCCAAGGCGCTGATCGACAGCGCCAGGGCAAGCCTGCGGATCAAGATGTTCGAGTTCGACAGCGAGTCGCTGATCGAGGCCGTCATCACAGCGAAGCGCCGCGGCGTCGACGTCGTCGTGCTGCTGAACCCCGTGCGCTCTAGCGGCGCGCGGCCCAACGACGCGACCTTCGCGCGCTTCCGCGACGCCGGGATCGACGTCGGCTGGACCAGCCCGCGCTTCAAGATCTCGCACGAGAAGTCGATGATCATCGACGGCACGCGGCTCCTGATCTCGACCTTCAACTATTCCGACAAGTACCTGACCAAGACGCGCGACTACGGCGTCCTCCTCGAGGATTCCGCGATCATCGCCGAGGTTGCCGCCTGCTTCGAGGCAGACCGCAGGGCCGAGCCGTTCTGGCTGCGGCAGAACAGCCCGCTCGCCTGGGGCAACCAAGACGCCCGCTGCGTCCTCGCCCGCTTCGTCGACGAGGTGCGGCACGAGCTGTGGATCCAGCACCCGAAATTCCACGATTCGGCGATCCTCGATCACGTGCTCGAGGCGCGCGACCGCGGCGTGAAGGTGCATCTCCTCTGCGGCGGCGACCACGGGATCGAGGAGGACAACCTCCTCGAGACGTTCAGCCACCAGCGCATCCTGGCGCGGGCCGGCGTGCACCTGCGGCGGCAGCGCCACCTGAAGCTCCACGCCAAGATGATCATCGGCGACGGGCACCGGGCGATGGTCGGCTCGATGAACATCGACAAGGACGCCTTCGACGTCCGCCGCGAGCTCGGCATCGTGCTCGACGACAAGGCGGCGGTGAAGTCGCTCGTCGCGACCTTCGAGGCGGACTGGCACGAGGCGCGCAAGTACGAGCCGCCGAACCCGCTGAACTGCGACCTGCGGACCATCGCCATCGCCGCGAAGGACTCCGACGGGATCGAGCATGAGTGACGCGGCCGGGGCCGCCGAGGCCCCCGTCGCGCCGACGGTCCGCGAGCTGGCGCTGACCTTCTCGACCCTGGCCTTCGAGAGCTTCGGCGGCGGCCTCGCCGCCTGGGTGCAGCGCGTCGTCGTCGAGGAGAAGCGCTGGCTCACCGAGGAGGAGTACCTCTCCGCCTCGACCATCTGCGGCATCCTGCCCGGCGCCAACCAGGTCAACATGGCGGTCTTCGTCGGCACGCGCTTCCGCGGCAGTGCCGGCGCGATCGCCGCGGTCGGCGGGCTGCTCGCCGGGCCGGCGCTCGTCGCTTTGGTCCTCGGCGCGCTCTACCTGCGCTTTCGCGACGAGGCCGCGGTGCGCCACGCGCTCTCCGGCATGAGCTGCGCCGCCGCCGGCCTGACCCTTTCCGTCGCCTGGAAGCAGGGCGTCCACGTGATGACGGCCGCGGCCCCGATCGTGCTTGCCGCCGTGACCTTCGCGCTCTCCGCCGTGCTGCGCGTGCCGCTCTGGCTCACCGTGGCAGGCCTCGCGCCGATCGGCTTTCTGTGGGCGTGGCGCCACCGCTGCGACGGGGCAAGCGCGGAAACGGCGCCGTGAACGGCCGCCTCGACGAGCTGGTCATGGTGTTCGCCATGGCCTCGATCCTGTCGTTCGGCGGCGCCAACACTATCGTGCCGCAGCTCCAGCTCGCGACGGTGCACGAGCATGGCTGGCTGACGGCGGCACAGTTCGCCGACTGCTTCGCCATCGCCCAGGTGGCGCCGGGGCCGAACACGATGATCGCCACCCTGATCGGCTACCAGGCGGCGGGGCTCGTCGGCGCGCTGCTCGCCACCGTCGCGATGGCGGTGCCGTCCTGCGTCCTCGCCTTCGGCGTGACGAAGCTCTGGCTGCAGTCGGGCCACGCGCGCTGGCACGTCGCGCTCGAGCATGGGCTGGCGCCGATCGGCGTCGGCCTCGTCGCGGCGGCGGGCGTCATCGTGGCGCGGGCGGTCGACCATGGCGCGCTGGCCTGGGGCGTGACGATTGCCGCGGCGGCGGTGCTGGCGGCGACCCGCCTCAACCCGCTGCTCGTCGTCGCGGCCGGCGGCCTTGCCGGGCTCGCCCTCGGCGGCCTGTAGGCTTTTATGTCGCCATCGACTTCGCGGCGTTCGATCCCACCTTCACCGCCGACGAGCGAGCATCCATGGCAGATTCCGAAGCAAACCGTTTTACCGCACGCGCCGCGCGCTACGCCCGGGTCGGCGCCAACATGGGCGGCGTCGCCGCACGGATGGCGAGCGGCCGCCTCTTCGGCCGCGACGGCCGTCTCAGGGATGCGGCGGCGCTGACCCAGGCGCTCGGCGGCCTCAAGGGGCCGCTGATGAAGGTCGCGCAGATGATGGCGACCATCCCCGACCTGCTGCCGCCGGAGTATGCCGAGGAGCTGCAGACGCTGCAGAGCGACGCGCCGCCGATGGGCGCCGCCTTCGTCAAGCGCCGCATGATCGCCGAGCTCGGCGCCGACTGGCGGCAGCGGTTCGGCGCGTTCGACCTGAACCCGGCGGCTGCCGCCTCGCTCGGCCAGGTGCACAAGGCGACGACGACCGAAGGTGCGCCTTTGGCCTGCAAGCTCCAGTATCCCGACATGCAGTCCGCGGTGGAGGCGGACCTCAAGCAGCTCGACGTGCTTTTCGGGCTGCATCGTCAGTTCTCCAGCGCCATCGACACGCGCGAGATCAAGCTCGAGCTGGGCGACCGGCTGCGCGAGGAGCTCGACTACGCCCGCGAGGCCAAGCATGCGGCTCTCTACGGCGACATCCTTCGCGACAGCGCGCGCGTGCGGGTGCCGGCGGTGCATTCCGATCTCTCGACGCGCCGCCTGCTGACGCTCGGGTGGCTCGACGGCGAGAAGCTGCTCGACTTCAAAAGCGCGGACGAGGCGACCCGCAACCGCCTCGCCGAGGCGATGTTCGAGGCCTGGTGGTACCCGATGGCGCGGTACGGCGTGATCCACGGTGATCCCCACCCCGGCAACTATTCCGTCTGGCGCGACGGCGAGGGGACGCCGGCCGGCATCAACCTGCTCGACTACGGCTGCATCCGCATCTTCCCGGCGGCTTTCGCGGCGGGCGTCGTCGAGCTTTATCGCGGCTTCCTCAGCCACGACGAGGCGCGCATCGTCCATGCCTACGAGCTTTGGGGCTTCAAGAACCTGCGCAAGGACCTGATCGAGACGCTGAACATCTGGGCCCGCTTCATCTACGCGCCGCTCCTCGAGGACCGCGTGCGCACCGTCGCCGACGGCATCGCGCCGGGCCACTACGGGCGGCGCGAGGCCTTCCAGCTCCACCAGGCGCTGCGCGAGAAGGGGCCCGTGACCGTGCCGCGCGAGTTCGTCTTCATGGACCGGGCGGCGATCGGGCTCGGCAGCGTGTTCCTGCACCTCGACGCCAAGCTCAACTTCCACCGCCTCTACGAGGCGCTCATCGAGGATTTCTCCGCCGAGACGCTGGCCGACCGCCAGGCCGCCGCGCTCGCGCGTGCGGGCCTCGCGGCCGCCTGAATTTAGGCCCCGGCCAAAAGAAATGAGGCATTTCGGCGGGTTCGCCCCCTTGCCATGTCGCTCGAACGTTGCAAAAGCTTCGCCGCAATAGGGGCCGACCCCGGGTAAGGGGTGGCGGAAACGTGGCTGAGACCGGCTCGTCAGAAGGATCCGGACGGCCGAAGACCGAGGATGTTATGAGCGATACCACTCCTGCCTCCGCCGGCCATCAGGACATGGACTATGCCGAGCACGAGGCCACGTACGCGCTCTTCCTGACCCTGATGAAGTGGATCGCCGGCATCGTCGTGCTGATCCTGGTCTTTCTTGCCTACATGTGGGGTTGAGCCTGTTTCTGGCGGCCCTGCCTCCCCCAAGCGACAGATCCTGAAATCGATCGAAGCGTCGCAGCGTTAGCCGACGCTTAGCGGAGTTCTCCATGCGCATCGCCGTCCCCGCGGAAAACGACAAGTCGGAACATCGCGTCGCGGCCACGCCGGAGACCGTCAAGCGTTTCAAGGCCTTGAATGCCGAGGTCGCCGTCCAGTCCGGGGCCGGCTTCGGCTCCGGCTTCCTCGACGACGCCTACGAGGCCGCTGGCGCGACGATCGTCCATTCCGCCGAGGAGGCGATCCGCGACGCCGACGTCGTGCTGCGGGTGCGCCGCCCGAGCGCCGACGATCTCAACGGCCTCAAGGGCGGCGCCGCCGTCGTCGGCATCATGGACCCCTACGGCAACGTCGACGCGCTGAAGTCGCTGGCGGAAAAGGGCGCGTCCGCCTTCGCCATGGAGTTCATGCCGCGCATCACCCGCGCGCAGGTGATGGACGTGCTCTCCTCGCAGGCAAATATCGCCGGCTACCGCGCGGTGATCGACGCGGCGAGCGAGTTCGGCCGCGCCATCCCGATGATGACCACCGCGGCCGGCACCGTCGCCGCGGCGAAGATGTTCATCATGGGCGTCGGCGTCGCGGGCCTGCAGGCGATCGCCATGGCGCGCCGGCTCGGCGGCGTCGTCACCGCCACCGACGTGCGTCCCGCGACGAAGGAGCAGGTCGAGTCGCTCGGCGCGAAGTTCGTCGCGGTGCAGAACAAGGAATTCAAGGAGGCCGAGACCGCCGCCGGCTACGCCAAGGAGATGTCGGACGACTACAAGCGCCAGCAGGCCGAGCTCGTCGCCGAGCACATCGCCAAGCAGGACATCGTCGTCTGCACCGCGCTGATCCCCGGAAAGCCGGCGCCGAGGCTCGTCTCGGCCAAGATGGTCGAATCGATGAAGCCGGGCTCGGTCATCGTCGACCTCGCCGCCGAGCGCGGCGGCAATTGCGAGCTGACGAAGCCCGGCGAGACCTTCGTCACCGACAACGGCGTCAAGATCGTCGGCGCGCTGAACCTCGCGGGCGCCGTGCCGCAGACCGCATCGCAGCTCTACGCCAAGAACCTCTATGCCTTCGTCGAGACGTTCTTCGACAAGGAAAGCAAGGCGTTCTCGATTCCGTGGGACGACGAGCTCGTCAAGGCGACGCTGCTGACCAGGGACGGCAAGCTCGTCCATCCGAACTTCACCGAGGCCGCCTGAGCGCGCCCCGACCCTTCATTTCGAGAGTGTGATCCCCATGGCGTCAGACGTCGCGAACCAGCAATTGCTCGAGAAGGCCCAGCAGGCCGCCGACACCGCCCGCGCGGCGGCCGACGCGGCGCAGGCTTATGCCGACCAGATCGGACATGCCGCCGGCGCGGCCGCGCATGTCGCGTCGAACGGCGCGATCGACCCGTTCGTCTTCCGCATCGCGATCTTCGCGCTGGCCTGCTTCGTCGGCTACTACGTCGTCTGGTCGGTGACGCCGGCGCTGCACACGCCGCTGATGAGCGTCACGAATGCGATCTCGTCGGTCATCGTCGTCGGCGCGCTGCTCGCGGTCGGCGTCGACGCTTCGGGCATCGGCAACGACGGGCCGGTGTGGGCGCGCGTGTTCGGCTTCTTCGCGCTGCTCCTCGCCTCGGTGAACATCTTCGGCGGGTTCCTCGTCACCGAGCGCATGCTCGGCATGTACAAGAAGAAGGGCTGAGCCACGATGAACGTCAATGTCGCGGCCGTCCTCTATCTCGTAGCCGGCATCCTCTTCATCATGGCGCTGCGCGGCCTCTCGTCGCCGCCGACGGCGCGCATGGGCAACCGCTACGGCATGTTCGGCATGGGGCTCGCCGTGCTGACCACGCTGGCCCTCAAGCCGCCGGCCGACGTCTCGGCCTGGATCTTCGGCCTCCTCGCGGTGGCGATCGGCGGCGGCATCGGCGCCTGGCGCGCCCGCACGGTCAAGATGACCGACATGCCGCAGCTCGTCGCGGCCTTCCATGCGCTCGTCGGCCTCGCCGCCGTCATGGTGGCGGCCGGCGCCGCCTACGCGCCCCAGGCCTTCGGCATCGGCGAGCCGGGCAATATCCACCCCGCCTCTACGATCGAGATGTCGATCGGTCTCGCCATCGGCGCGATCACCTTCACGGGCTCGATCATCGCCTTCCTGAAGCTCGACGGCCGCATGTCGGGCAAGCCGATCATCCTGCCGCAGCGCCACCTCATCAACATCGCGCTCGCGCTGACGATCGTCGCGCTGATCGTGGCGTTCTTCTTCGCCCAAAGCCATTGGATCTTCTGGCTGATCGCGCTGGGCTCGTTCGCGCTCGGCTTCCTGATCATCATCCCGATCGGCGGCGCCGACATGCCCGTCGTCGTGTCGATGTTGAACTCGTACTCCGGCTGGGCCGCCGCGGGCATCGGCTTCACGCTCGGCAACCTCGCCCTCATCATCACCGGCTCGCTGGTCGGCTCGTCGGGCGCGATCCTGTCCTACGTGATGTGCAAGGGCATGAACCGCTCCTTCATCTCGGTCATCCTCGGCGGCTTCGGCGGCGAGACGTCGGGGGCCGGCGACGGCGAGAAGGAGACGCGGCCGGTCAAGCAGGGCTCGGCGGAAGACGCCGCGTTCACGATGGAAAACGCGTCCTCCGTCATCATCGTGCCGGGCTACGGCATGGCGGTGTCGCAGGCCCAGCACGCTCTGCGCGAGATGGCCGACAAGCTCGTGGAGAAGGGCGTCGACGTGAAGTACGCCATCCATCCGGTGGCCGGCCGCATGCCCGGTCACATGAACGTGCTGCTCGCCGAGGCCAACGTGCCCTATGACGAAGTGTACGAGCTCGAGGACATCAACAACGAGTTCTCGCAAACCGACGTCGCCTTCGTCATCGGCGCCAACGACGTAACCAACCCGGCCGCCAAGACCGACAAGTCGTCGGCGATCTACGGCATGCCGATCCTCGACGTCGAGAAGGCGCGCACCGTCTTCTTCCTGAAGCGCGGCATGTCCTCGGGCTACGCCGGCGTCGAGAACGAGCTGTTCTTCCGCGACAACACGATGATGCTCTTCGGCGACGCCAAGAAGACCGTCGAGTCGATCCTGAAGAACCTGGAATAGCCGCTTCGCTGCCGGCCCGGAGGCGCCGCGACGCGCCGTCCGGGCCAAGGCCTTGAACGTCAGGCCTTGGAGGCGATCATCGCAGCCGCGGCTGCCACGACGAGAAGGGCGGTCGCTCGGTAGACCCAGAGCGCCGCCGGCTCGAGGCGGCGCGAATCCGGCGGCATGGTGAGCGCGATCGGCGCCTGCAGGCCGATCGCGATCATCGCGCAGAACGAGCCGACGACCAGCCAGCGCTCGCCTGGGCCCCAGGTGCCGCGGTGAAGCGCGTGCCAGAGATAGATACCGGCCAGCATGTTGATCACGGCCACGACCAGCATCAGCCGCAGCCACGAAGCGCGCGCCCGGCCGAAGCCGGCGACGCCGAGCGTGGTCAAGCCCCAAGTCGCGCCCATGGCGACGTGTAGCGCGATGACAATTAGGATCGTCTGCATGCGGGAAGGCTTTGTCCCGCACCGGCCGTCGCGTCAATCGATGCGATAGTGGATGGGCTTGAAGCTGCCGTTGTTCGACTGAAGCGCCGAGCAGGCGGTTAGGCCGATGATCAGATCCTGCTCCGCCAGGAACGTGATGTGATCGCCCGCCTTGCTGCGCGGCGGCTCGACACGCAACACGCCGGTCTCGCCATCGACAGGCACATTCATGAAGCAGTTGAAGGCGACAGGGATGCGATCTGGGCCGATGCCGAAGGGTGCCAGCGCTTCGGCGAGGTTCCCAAAGCATCCGCGATGCGGCTCCCGATCGCCGTAGATGATGCGGAACGTATCTTTCGAGCACGGCGTCAGCAGAAAGTCGTGTCGCCCGACCGTGTCCTCGACGATCCGCAGCATGACGTTGCTTCGGTTGGAAAAGAGCTGGTCTGCGGTCGTGAGATAGATGCGGCTTGCGTAATCGAGCGTGCGGCCCGACGAGATCACCTCGTCGACATCGTGTCGATTGAAGGCGAGGAGGTCGGCGACCTGCTCCCCGCGGGGATCGATCACCGTGAGCTTCTGGCCCTGCGCGAGGACGAACGCGGTGCCCGAACGCGGCGGGATCTCATGGACTTGCGACACTGCGATCTCGTTCTTCATGAGCGCACGACCCGCACGAGCCCGGCCCCGTGCTGGCCGGGATCCGGGATCACCGCGCCGGTCGCCGCCGCGCCTTTGAGAAAGGCGACATGCGCCGCCTCGATCCTCTGGCCCGGCATGAGCCGCGGGATCTCAGGCGGCGCCGGAGCGACGATCTCGGCGGCGATCCGACCGATCGCATCGTCATAGGTGACGTGCTCGACCTCGCCGTAGAAGGCGTCCCCGGCGGGCATGGCGAACTCCAGGGTCAGGTCGGCGTAGCGCGGCACGTCGTCGGGGATCCGACAGAAGTGCGAGTGATCGCTCTGGGCGGCGCCCGCCAGGTCGCGCACTCCTTGGATCAAGCGCTCCACGAATTCGTCGGTCTTTCCGATGCCCAGCACGGCGACGAGGTGGCGGGCATCGCTCACGACGACGCTGACCCGTCGTTCGCGCTGCAGCCATTCGTCAGCCTGGCTCCCAGTCATGCCGAGACCAGAGACGTCGAAGACGACCTTCGTCGCATCGATGTCGAAGACGCCGACGCCGTTGATCATCTCGCGGCCGCGCACCTCGACGCCGTCGATCGCCGCAAGTCCGGCCCGGACGCGTTCCGCAAGAGCGACGATCCTTCTCCAGTAGGCATCGCCGTGAAGCGCATTGTCCCGGCGCGTTGCATCGATGCTCGCCAGGATCGGCACCGACGGGCTGGTCGTCTGGAACATCTCGTAGACCATGTTGAAGCGCTCGCGATCCACGCGGTCGCCTGTCAGCAGCAGGGCCGATCCCTGCGCAAGCGCCGCCATCGTCTTGTGGACGCTGACGACCATGACGTCCGCGCCGTCGTCGAGTGGATTGCGCGGCAGCGAGTCGCTGAAGGGATAGGGCGCGCCCCATGCGGCATCGATCACGAGGATGACGCCGCGCCGGTGGCAGAGATCGGCGAGCGCACGAATGTCGCTCGTCGCCCCGTAGATGGTCGGGCTGACCGCGACGACGGCTTTGGCCTGCGGGTAGGCATCGAGCATCGACTCCAAGGTCGCTGCCGACATGCCGAGCTCGAGGTCGCGCGCGCGATCGGGCTCGGGCGGCACGGCGCGGATGTCGAGCCCGGCGTAGATGGCGGCGGTGAAGTCGGTGCGATGCGCGTTCTGCGCGACGAGCACCATGTCGCCGGGCTTCGCGACGGCAGCGAAGACCGTCTGGAGCGCCTGCGTCGACCCGCCCGTCGAGAACATGCAGTGGTCGGCGCCCCAAGCCGCTGCCGCCAGGGCTGTGGCCCGCGCCATGACCTGTGCTGATTGCCGCCGATCGTCCAAGCCTTTCGGCGTCAGAACATCGGCGTGGAAGACCTGACGGCCGAGCAGGTCGGCCACATCATCGCTGACGCCGTGCCCTTCGTCGTGGCCGGGCCCGCCAAAGCCGGCGATAGTTTTACGCTGGACGATCTCGAGGGCCTCGAGCACCGGCGCGGAGGTCTGGTCGAGGTCAGCCACGGGGAGCGCTTGCAGAGTGTGAGGCATGGAAGGGACAGCGCCAGTCGTCGTCGACGAGCCGGCCGCTGTACTGTCGCGCCTCCGACAGCTCGCCGTGCCGCATCAGCATCGGGTTGATCGATCCGGCCAGCGCTTCGTCGCGCTCCAGAATGGTCGCGCGGAGCTTCTCGTACCGCCCGTCCGCGCGCAGGCGTTCGAACTGATCGTGCAGGTTGAAGACGAGCGCCGACGATCGAAAGCGGCGCGCCGGCCGGCTTGCTTGCGGATGCAGGCCGACAACGAAGAAGGCCTCCCCCGCGACGCTGAGCGAGAAATGAGGGTTGTCGGCGTCCGACGCGACACGGTTGTCCCACGGATGTCCCAGGCGCGCATCGTTGTCGCACAGCGACTGGACGCGCGCCCAAAGATGCCGCTCGAATTCTTCCTCCGACCCGTGCGCCGCATCGTCGAAGACCACGGCGAAGCTCTGGAAGAGCTTCGGATTTCGGCGGTAGGTGGCGATGAAACCGAGCATCGCGGTGAAGATGCGCAGATCGTCGGCAGCGCTGCCGATGTCTTTTGCAACAATGATCGTGAGCTGGCCCTTCGAGAGCGCCGACTTCGCGCCGACGCAAGGGAACGACTCGGCTTGGATAAAGCGGCGAAACTGCTCTGCCAGCGGGTGCGAGCGGTTGTTCGTCGGCAAAGGAATGGGATCGTCAGGAAGGGTCGTGAGATCCGATAGACGCAACATGCTGGCCCGGGGTTCTGGATTGCACAAAGCAGCAGCATGCGCTGCCAAGGACCTGTGCAATCGCGCCGGTGCCCGCGTGTTCCAAAGCGCGACCAGTTGACACCCCGCCGCAGCGTCAGCGCGTGCGCTGCAGACGTCGGATGGTTGTGGTCACCACCATCTTTCCGGCAGCTCGAGCTTCGGCGCGGCCTGCTCGATTGCGCTGGCGACCGAGAACAGCGTCTCCTCGTCGAAGGCGCGGCCGATCAGCTGCAGGCCGAGCGGCAGGCCGTTGCCCGAAAGCCCGGCCGGCACGGCGATGCCGGGCAGGCCGGCCATGTTCACCGTCACCGTGAAGATGTCGTTCAGATACATCTCGATGGGGTCGCCGGAGCCCTTCTCGCCCTGCGCGAAGGCGGCCGAGGGGGTGGCGGGTGTGAGGATCGCGTCGACGCCCGCCGCGAACACCTCCTCGAAGTCGCGCTTGATCAGCGTCCTGATCTTCTGCGCGCGCAGGTAATAGGCGTCGTAGTAGCCGGCGGAGAGCACGTAGGTGCCGATCATGATGCGCCGGCGCACCTCCTTGCCGAACCCGGCGCCGCGCGTCGCCTCGTACATGTCGACGATGTCGCGACCGGGCTCGCGGAGGCCGTAGCGGACGCCGTCGTAGCGCGCGAGGTTCGACGAGGCCTCGGCCGGCGCCACGATGTAGTAGGCGGCGAGCGCGTACTTGGTGTGGGGCAGGGTGATCTCGCGGATCTCGGCGCCGGCGTCCTTCAGCCAGGCGATGCCCTCGTCCCACAGAGCGGCGATCTCCGGCGCCATGCCGTCCATCCGGTACTCTTTCGGGATGCCGATGGTCTTGCCCTTGATCGACTGGCCGACGGCGGCCTCGTAGTCCGGCACCGGCAGGTCGACGGAGGTCGTGTCCTTCGGGTCGTGGCCGGCCATGGCGCGCATCAGGATCGCGCAGTCGCGCACGTCGCGGGCGATCGGGCCGGCCTGGTCGAGCGAGGACGCGAAGGCGACGATGCCCCAGCGCGAGCAGCGCCCGTAGGTCGGCTTCATGCCGACGGTGCCCGTGAAGGCCGCGGGCTGGCGGATCGAGCCGCCGGTGTCGGTCGCCGTCGCGCCGAAGCAGAGGCGCGCCGCCACGGCCGCCGCGGAGCCGCCGGACGAGCCGCCGGGCACGATCTTGGCGGTCGGGTCATCCGCGCGGCGCCAGGGCGAGACGACGGGGCCGAAGTACGAGGTCTCGTTCGACGAGCCCATGGCGAACTCGTCGAGGTTCAGCTTGCCCAGCATCACCGCGCCGTCGCGCCAGAGGTTGGCCGAGACGGTGGATTCGTAGGGCGGCACGAAGCCTTCGAGGATGTGGCTCGCCGCCGTCGTCTGCACGCCGTCGGTGCAGTAGAGATCCTTGATCCCGAGCGGGATGCCCTCGAGCGGGCGCGCCTCGCCCTTGGCGAGGTTGGCGTCGGCGACCGCCGCCTGCTGCAGCGCGAACTCCGGCGTCTCGACGATGAAGCAGTTGAGCGGCTTCGCCGCCGCGACGGCGTCGACATGCGCCTGCGCCAGCTCGGTCGCCGAGAAGCTTTTCGCCTTGAGCCCGTCGCGGGCGGCGGCAAGGGTGAGGGAGGTGAGATCGGTCAAGGCTTGGTGTTCCGGGGCGCTTCCCTTCTCCCGCAAGCGGAAGAAGGTGGCCCGACGACGTCGGGTCTGATGAGGGGTGTCGGGTGGAGATGAAGGAGTCCGAGCCGTGCCGGCAACGCCCTCATCCGACCCCGACGCGCGGGGCCACCTTCTCCCGCAGGCGGAAGAAGGCGCATGCGAGCCGTCACTCGATCACCTTCGGCACCATGAAGAAGTGATCCTCCGAGGCCGGCGCGTTCTTCGTCACGAGGTCGGCGATCTCGCCGTCTGTCACCTCGTCGCGCCGCTTCTTCATCGGCATCGGCATCACCGAGGTCATCGGCTCGACGCCTTCGACGTCGACCTCGCCGAGCGTCTCGACGAATGCGAGGATCGCGTTGAGCTCGCCCTGCAGGCCCGCGATCTCCTCGTCGGGCACCCTGATGCGCGCGAGCTTGGCGATGCGGCGGACGGTGGCCTGGTCGACCGACATGCGGGCTCCGTTGGAAAAGACGGCGCGGTCTATAGCACCGCGCTTTCGGGCAAGTCACCCGTCACCTGCTGGGCTATAGAGCGCCGATGCCCGACAACATCCTCGAACTCGCCGATCTCGCGCCGCGCCTGCGCCGCTTCGACCGCCTGCTCGGCCTCGACCTCGGCACCAAGACGATCGGCGTGGCGGTGTCGGACGTCGAGCGGCGGCTGGCCTCGCCGGTGACGACGATCCGGCGAACCCGTTTCCAGCACGACGCGGCGACGCTCCTCAAGGAAGCGACCCGGCTCGAAGCCGCGGCGCTGGTGATCGGCTGGCCGCTCAACATGGATGGATCGGAGGGCCCGCGCATTCAGGCGACGCGCGCCTTCATCCGCAACATGGCCAGCCTGACGACGCTGCCCTTCGTGCTGTGGGACGAGCGCCTGTCGACCGCGGCCGTCACCCGCAGCCTCATCGAGCAGGATGCCTCGCGGGCCAAGCGCGCGGCGGTCGTCGATCGCATGGCGGCCGCCTACATCCTGCAGGGCGCGCTCGACCGGTTGGCGCGACTCGCCGCGGCTCAGTAGCCGAGATCGAAGATCGTCGGCGGGGCGCCGGCCGAGATGTAGCCCCAGCCTGGTGTGATGCCCGGCGCGTAGCCGGGGGCCTCGATACCGACCCAGCCCGGACCGGGACCATTGCCGTAGCCGCCATAGGCATAGCCCGGCGGCGGCAACGGGTGCAGGTGACGGTGATGGCGATGATGCGGGTATCCGAGATCGGCGGCCGCCGCGACGGTGATCCCTAGGCAGAGGACAGTCGTGGCCGCGAGTGCGGTGCATGCAAGACGACGCATGGTGGCGCTCAATAGCGGGCGCGGACGCGGTAGCGGGTCGGCTCGGGGCACTGGTGCTCGATCCCCGGCGGGATGCCGTTCAGGTCGCGGCCGAAGTCGGTGACGTTCCAGCCGTTCGGGTACAGGCAGCGCGGCACTACTGCGACGCCGGGGCCGTAGCCGTAGGGACCCGGCACGATGACGAAGCTCGGGCGCTCGCCGTGCGCGACGGCATAGGGCGACTCGTCGGTGTAGGGATAGTCGAGCCCGGCGAGCGGCAGGGTCGAGCGGTCGTAGGCGACCTGGGCCATGGCGAGGCTCGGGGCGACGGTCGTGGCGAGAGCCGTCAGCGACGCGGCGACGGCAAGCTTGCGAAACGCAGTCATGATTCCCCTCCGCGGGCGGCTCGCCCGATGCAGTTGGAGGCAGAACGGGCCGCTATGGCCAAGGTTCCTGTGGCCGGCATGCCGCAGCATGGCCGATCGCGCGCGGCTGATGTTGACCTTCGCGCAACGCCCAAGCAATCTTGTCTTGATTTTGTTCGAAATGCGCCGTGGACGTCGTCGCTTTCACAAAAGCGTTGCACAACGTTCACGTCCACTCGCTCTAGATCAACGCACCTCCATCGGGGGCCTGAGGGGATATCCATGAAGAAGCTGCTGTTTTCTCTGCCTGCGCTCGCCATGCTGGCGTCCGCTTCGATGATGTCGACCGCGGCGCACGCGCAGCTCGCGTTCGTCCAGATCTCGCCGGTCACCGACCAGAGCACGATCGTCTGCTCGAACTTCGTCAAGGAAGCCGACGGCACCTGGAAGGCCGTGGCGCCGGTGCCGTTCTCGCTCGGCATCATCCTGAAGATCATCCCGCCGGCCCGCGCCATCAAGTCGGGCGGCTACATCTACAACAACGTCGACCTGTGGACGCAGCTGAACTACCAGTGCGGCGCCGCCGGCGTCGTCATCGCCAAGTACTGAGCCACGCTCTGATCGTAACCCGAACGCCGGCAGGGGCTTGATCCGTGCCGGCGTTCGTCGCGTTGTTTCGAGCGGTCAACGTCGGCGGTCGCGCCACCGTCGCTATGAGCGATCTCTGCGCGACGGCCGAGCGGCTGGGTCTCTGCGCGCCGCGCACCCTGCTGCAAAGCGGCAACCTCGTCTTCACCTCGGACGCGAAGCCGGACGACCTCGAGCGAAGGCTCGAGACGGCTGTTGGAGCCGACCACGGGCTGGAGACGACCGTCCTCGTCCGATCGGCGGACGACTGGGGCGCCATCGTCGCGGCCTGCCCCTATCCCGACATCGCCGGCAACGATCCCTCGCATCTCCTCGTGATGCTGCTTCGCGAGCCTCCGTCGGCGCAGGCCGAGGCGGACCTCCGCGCGGCGATCGCCGGACGGGAGCGCTTCGAGCTTCGCGGCGGCACCGCCTACGTCCACTATCCCGACGGCATCGGCCGCTCCAAGCTGACCGCCAGCCTCATCGAGCGGCGCCTCGGCACGACGGGCACGGCCCGCAACTGGAACACCGTGAAGCGTATCGAAGCGGCGCTGGCCGGCTGATCCGGTGGGCTTGTCAGTCCTGCCGATCTTCGGCATGAACCCCGCCGACGGCTCGATGATTACCCCGACTGCTTCCCTGGCGAGCCCGGAGACATGAACATGGCGCGCAGCAAGATCGCTCTCATCGGCGCAGGGCACATCGGTGGCACGCTGGCGCATCTCGCGGGGCTGAAGGAGCTCGGCGACATCGTTCTCTTCGACATCGCCGAGGGCACGCCGCAGGGCAAGGCGCTCGATCTCGCCGAGTCGGCGCCCGTGGACGGCTTCAACGCGTCGATCACCGGCGCCAACGACTACGCCGACATCGCCGGGGCCGATGTCGTGATCGTGACCGCCGGCGTTCCGCGCAAGCCCGGCATGAGCCGCGACGACCTGCTCGGCATCAACCTGAAGGTCATGGAGTCGGTCGGGGCCGGCATCAAGCAGCATGCGCCCGATGCCTTCGTCATCTGCATCACCAATCCGCTCGACGCGATGGTCTGGGCGCTTCAGAAAACGTCGGGACTGCCGGCCACGAAGGTCGTCGGGATGGCGGGCGTGCTGGACTCGGCCCGCTTCCGCTACTTCCTCGCCGAGGAGTTCAAGGTGTCGGTCGAGGACGTGATAGCCTTCGTGCTCGGCGGCCACGGCGACGACATGGTGCCCTCGCTGCGCTACTCGACCGTCGCCGGCATCCCGCTGCCCGATCTCGTCAAGATGGGCTGGACCACCCACGAGAAGCTCGACGCGATCGTCTCGCGGACCCGCAAGGGTGGCGGCGAGATCGTCAATCTCCTCAAGACCGGCTCGGCCTTCTACGCGCCGGCGGCGTCGGCGATCGCCATGGCCGAGAGCTACCTCAAGGACAAGCGGCGCGTACTGCCGTGCGCGGCGCAGCTCACCGGCGAGTACGGCCTCAAGAACATCTACGTCGGCGTGCCGGTGGTGATCGGCGCCAACGGCGTCGAGAAGGTGGTCGAGGTCCAGCTCGATGCGGACGAGAAGGCGATGTTCGAGAAGTCGGTCGCCTCGGTGCAGACGCTGGTCGAAGCGTGCAAGGGCATCAATCCGGCGTTCGCCGACTGAGGGCTTAAGCGACGCGGCTCGGCCGCGTGCGGCCGTCCCTGACCGCGTCGAAATGGCGGACCTGATTGCGGCCGCCGCGCTTGGCGGCGTATAGCGCGCGATCCGCCTCGGCCACGATGTCGGCGAGCGTCGTCTCGGCATCGACGCGCTGGACCGACACGCCGATGCTCACGGTCACGACGCCGTCGCGCCCGGCGTCGTGCGGGATTGCGATCTCCTCGACCGCGCGGCGCACGCGTTCGCCGGCCGCCAGCGCAGCCTCCGTCGAGGTGCCGTCGAGGAGGGCGATGAACTCCTCGCCGCCGAAGCGGAAGACGGCGTCGTTTCCGAAGCGCACGGCGCCGCCGATCGCGGCGGCGACTCGCTGCAGGCAGATGTCGCCGGCAAGGTGCCCGTTGGCGTCGTTGTGCGCTTTGAAGAAGTCGATATCGATCAGCAGAACCGCGACCGGCGCCGAGCGCACGGTGCCTTCCGTCCGCTGGCGCGCGGCCATCGCGTGGTCGAGCGCGCGGCGGTTGCCGAGGCCGGTGAGGGCATCGTGTCGGCTGAGGCTCTCCAGCTCGTCGCTGCGGAGCCGGTCGCGCAGACCGAGGAGATAGCCCATCCGCTGCTCGTACTCGAGATTGTAGCAGCCGATGAGCGAGAACAGGACGACGCCGGCCTGGATCGCGATGGCGACGCCGGCGCGCGCCGGCTCGTGCTGCGCGAACCCGGAAAGCGCCGCGATGTAGAGGCCGAGCGAGGCGATGCCGGCGAAGAGCACATAGGGGAAGCGGATCCGCTGCACGATCGTCGCGAACAGGATGACGAGGACGACGGACAGGTGCTCGCTGCTGCGCAGAGGCGACTTGCTGATCAGCATCAGCCCGAGGATCGCCGCGGTGGCGAGCACGATGCCGAAGGCGAGGATGCTCTCGCGGAGCCACGCGGGCGGGCGTCGCGAGAGCATCAGGATCACCACGCCCATGATCGGCGTCATGATGCAGAGGTGGAGAACGACCGAGATCCGGAAGACGTCGTTGATCAGCAGCCAGTCGCCGGCAATGAAGGCGTTGTAGATGGCGAGCCCGAGGTAGTTCTGGCGGATGACGCGCCGGCATCTCTCGTCGGCCGTGTCGGCCTCGAAGCGCGCCTCGAGATCCGGCGGAAGGCGAGCCGCCAGGAGCGCGTCGCAATTGCGCGCCCGACCTCGTCTCCGTCGATGCCCATCAGTTTGAAGCCGCTTTGCGAACAATGAGTCGCGGGGACGATAGGGGGACAAGGTGAAGAAGGGGTTGCCGTCACGGCATGGGAGCCCCTCGATTGCGGTCGCCTCCGCCGACGGCTATTCGTCGCCCGACCCTCGAAGCGGCGCGGAGCTGACGCGATGAACATCCACGAATATCAGGCCAAGGCCGTGCTGCGCGAGTTCGGCGTGCCGGTGCCGCGCGGCGTGCCGGTGCTGAAGGCCGAGGACGCCGAGGCGGCGGCAAAGGAGCTCGGCGGCCCGGTCTGGGTGGTGAAGTCGCAGATCCACGCCGGCGGCCGCGGCAAGGGGACGTTCAAGGAAGCCGAGGCCGGCGGCAAGGGCGGCGTGCGCGTCGTCAAATCGATCGAGGAGGCGACCGCCGCCGTCCAGCAGATCCTCGGCCGCACGCTCGTCACCGTGCAGACGGGCCCGGCCGGTCGCCAGGTCAATCGCGTCTACCTCGAGGACGGCTCCTCGATCGCGAAGGAGTTCTACCTGTCGCTGCTGGTCGACCGGACCACGAGCCGCGTCGCCTTCGTCGTCTCGACCGAAGGCGGCATGGACATCGAGGAGGTGGCGCATTCCCATCCCGACAAGATCGTGACCTTCTCGGTCGATCCGGCGACGGGCGTGCAGCCCCATCACGGCCGCAAGGTCGCGCAGACGCTCGGTCTCGACGGCGACCAGGCGAAGCAGGCGGCGACGCTCGTCGGCCAGCTCTACGCGGCCTTCGTCGCCAAGGACATGGCGATGCTCGAGATCAACCCGCTGATCCTCTCGTCGGAAGGCGACCTCAAGTGCCTCGACGCGAAGATCTCCTTCGACGACAACGCGATGTACCGCCACCCCGACATCCAGGCGCTGCGCGACCTGTCGGAGGAGGACGCCAAGGAGATCGAGGCCTCGAAGTACGACCTCTCCTACATCACGCTCGACGGGACGATCGGCTGCATGGTCAACGGCGCCGGCCTCGCCATGGCGACGATGGACATCATCAAGCTCTACGGCGCCGAGCCCGCCAACTTCCTCGACGTCGGCGGCGGCGCGACGAAGGAGAAGGTCGCCGCGGCGTTCAAGATCATCACGGCCGACCCGAACGTGAAGGGCATCCTGGTCAACATCTTCGGCGGCATCATGAAGTGCGACGTCATCGCCGAAGGCGTCATCGCCGCGGTGAAGGAGGTCGGGCTGCAGGTGCCGCTCGTCGTGCGGCTCGAAGGCACCAACGTCGACCTCGGCAAGGACATCATCCAGAAATCCGGGCTCAACGTGATTCCGGCCGACGATCTCGACGACGCCGCGCAGAAGATCGTCGCGGCGGTCGGCAAGGTCTGATCCCAAGGCCTGATCCCAAGACCTGATCCTTGGCGACGTAGCGAAGGCTCGAGCCTACCGGCCGCGCATCTCGCGCTCGGCCTCATCGAGCAGCCGCTCCTCGTGGCGCTTGTAGAAGCGCCACAGCAGCAGAGCGCCGGCCGCGGCGGCGGCGAGCGCGACCCAGCCGATCGGGCCGGCGATGCGCTCGATGCTTTGGCCGAGCAGATAGCCGCCGGCGCCGAAGATCGACGCCCAGACCATCCCGCCCGTCGCGTTCCAGGGCAGGAAGACCCAGAAGTCGAGCCGATTGGCGCCGGCGAGCAGCGCGGAATAGGTGCGCAGCAGCGCCGCGAAGCGCCCGAAGAACACGATCATCCCGCCGTAGCGGCGGAACAGATACCGGCCCAGCAACCGCTTGCGCTCGTCGAGCCCGAACTTGGGACCGAAGCGTTCCAGCAGCGGCTCGCCGAAGCGGCGGCCGACCCAGTAGCCGAGATTGTCGCCGAGGATGGCAGCCAGCGCCGCCGCCGCGATGACGAAGCGGATGTCGAGGCCCTTGCCGGAGCCGGCGAGCACGGCGGCACCGACCAGCACCGTCTCG
This sequence comes from Beijerinckiaceae bacterium RH AL1, assembly GCA_901457705.2. Classification (NCBI taxonomy): domain Bacteria; kingdom Pseudomonadati; phylum Pseudomonadota; class Alphaproteobacteria; order Hyphomicrobiales; family Beijerinckiaceae; species Beijerinckiaceae bacterium RH AL1. Next base: position 2,370,980 of record LR590083.2, on the reverse strand, counting down.
CCCGGCAGCGGCACGCCGGCGCTCTCAAGGAGGATCACTCCGAAGATGGCGGCATAGCCGTAGGTCGAGAGGACCTGCGCCAGGGTGTCGGGATCGAGGAGATGCACGCGCGGTTCGTCCCAGGCGCGCCTATGGGTTGTCCGGCTCGCACACCAGCGTGCGCTCGCGATAGAGCTCGGGATCGGGCAGATCGCGGATGCGTCGCGTCGGATGGCAGACGATCGGCGGCGGCGGCGTCGTGAAGGCGGCCGCGATCGTGTCGAGCGGATAGGCTGGCAGCGGCACGGCGATGTGCGGCGGCTGCGGCGCGGGCGGCAGCGGTTGCAGCAGCGTGACGCCGGCAAGCGCCGGGCGCTCGAGATCGCGCGGCACACGGCTGACGTAGCGGTGGTGATGCGGGTGCGCGGCGACGCGCCGGCTCGCTCGCTTGCGGACGACGAGTGGACCGCTTGCGTTGCCGCCGACCAGCGTCTGCACGACCGGCGAGTCGGGCTTCGGCGGCGCGTACGGGACCGCGGCCGGCTTCGGGGGCGCACCCGGCGGAAGGTTGAGCTGACCGGAGGACGGGCTCGTCTGCGCCACGGCGGGCGCCGCCAGCAGAAGCGTCGCGAGCGTGAGGACCGACCGGCGAAGGGGATGCATCGAGGCCTCGGGCGTTGCTATACGGTGCTCACCCTAGTCCGAGGCTTTGCGGTTGGACAGCCGGTCCACGCGCGCATCGCCGATATGGTGCAGCAAAGACGCAGCCGGCGTGCTGCCGCCTTGCCGTCGCCCAAGCTTGAGAGCAAGGTCGCCCGCGCGATGCCCAGAACCCTGATTTCGATGCGCGAGTTGCGCCTGGCCCTTCTCGGCCTCTCGGCGATCATCGCGATCGTTCTCGGCGCAAGCTTCACGCTGCGCGCCTTCAAGACCGACCCGAGCAAGATCCCCGTCGTCGCCGCGCCGCAGGGGCCCGACGGCAGCAAGCCGGACGCGCCAGCCGCGGGCGAGGAGGTGGCGGCGCTGCCGGCCACCGCGCCGCTGCGCTCGGCGCTCGCCCCCGAGGCGCTGGAGGCCGCCCGCGGCGCGCTCGACAAGTCGATCGCTGCGACGCCCGACTACGCCCGCTTCTTCGGCAAGCTGAAGGCCGTCTTCCCCGAGGAGTACGACTCGATCCTCAACACGCTCGCCGAAGCGAGCCAGGGCAAGGACATCGACGTCGACAAGGTCATGGCCGACGCGGTCGCGTCCCTGCGCCATGCGCACGGCATGCTCGCCGCCAAGGCGCCGGACGACGCGCTCGGCCAGATCTTCAACCTGCAGCTCGAGGAGATGAAGGCGCTGGCGAGCAAGGACCCGCATCTCTGCGTCGCCTTCCTCTACGGCGCCAACGTCACCGGCTTCAGCGCCTTTGCGGCCGACCACCGCCCGCTTGTGGCGGACGCGGCGATCGCCGGGCTGGAGGCGATGGACGGCGGCCGCGCCCAGCCCGTCAACCGCGGCGCGCCGAGCGACTCCGACTTCCAGACGCTCGATCGCGCGCTGGTCGAGAAGGGCCTGTCGCGTCCCGAGATCGACGCGCTGCTCGACGGCAAGTCGCCGCAGCCGCCGATCCCCGACCAGACCATGTGCGAGGCCGGCCAGTCCTATTTGGCGACGCTTTCGACACTGCCCGCGGATGTCCGGGCACGTCTCTACGGGCTCGCAGTCGACCTGATGGCGAAGTCCTGACGGATTTGTAGCGGCACACCCGCCATAGCCGGCGCGCCGTCGCGGCGGTGTCGTTGCCGTAATCGTGACCGGGAAGCGGCAGACTTCGATCCGGAGCCCCTATGCGTGGGAAGAAATCCCACCTATATCCCGTTCACCCCGCCGGACGGCTTGGCGGACAGAACCGGAGGACTTCATGAAGCTCAAGATGCTCGGATTGCTCGGCGCGCTCGCGTTCGCCGCTCCCGTCGCGGCCGTTGCCGCTCCCGCCAACGGCCTGACCGCTCAGGTCAGCGCTCCGGTGACCGCCGCGGCCCCGGCCGAGACCGACGCTGCCGTCGCCCCCGGCACGACCGCCAAGGTCGAGAAGGTCTGGTGGCGCGGTGGCTACGGCTGGCGCGGCTACGGCTGGCGCGGCGGTTGGCGCGGCTACGGCTGGCGTGGGTACGGCTGGCGCGGCTATGGCTGGCGCGGTTACGGCTGGCGTCGCCGCTTCTACTGAGAAGCCACGCCGACATGTCGGGCGCCCTTCGGGGCGCCCTTCGTGCGAGTCGGGCTGCGTTTTGAAGCTTTTCGCGCAGCGATGCGGGCTCTTTTTGCCCGTCCACCGGGCTCGAAGAAGTCGCTGATCTCGCCGGCTATTAGGATTAACCAGGCCCAGAGCTGAATTGACGTAACATTCCCTCGACAACCGGAAGTAGATATCCTTTTTGTCGAAATCGAAAGTTCCCGTTTCGACCTTTTAACTCAACGTAAACACGAAGATGTGATTGTGCCTGCCGTGGCGATATGAGATCGCCAGGAGCCGGCAATGCTTGTCTTTACTAGGTTCTGTCGCGACGAGTCCGGCGCGACGTCCATCGAGTACGGCCTCATCGCCGCCCTCATCTCGGTCGTCATCATCACAGCCGTGACGAACATCGGCACGAGGATGAACGCCAAGTTCACCACGATCAAGAACGCGCTGAGCTAGCGACGACCGCCGGCCTCACGGCCTGCGCGCGATGCGTCCGCCGGGCATCGGCGCGGGCACGCCGGTCGTCGAGGGAAACGAGATCGGCAGGCCGCGCAACGTGCGCACGGCGAGAAAGGCGAAGAGCTCGGCCTCGATCGCATCGCCGCGCCAGCCGACATCCTCTGCAGGAATGGGCATGACGCCGGCGCGCACGCGAAGCGCCTCGACGAGCGCGGGGTTGCGGCGCCCGCCGCCGCACAGGACCAGCCGCGTGGGGCGCTCGGGCAAAAGGTCGAGGGCGCGGCCGACGGCGCCGGCGCTGAAGGCGGTGAGCGTGGCGGCGCCGTCGGCGAGCGAGAGGCCCTCGGCCATTGTCCAGGTGAAGTCGTTGCGGTCGAGCGACTTCGGCGGCGGCGCGAAGAGCCATTCGTGCGAGAGCAAACCTTGAAGCCGCGCCTCGTCGGCCTTGCCGGTGCGCGCGATCGCGCCGTCGCGATCCATCGGCGCGCCGGTCAAGCGCTCGACCCAGTCGTTGATCGGCGCGTTTGCCGGCCCGGTATCGAACGCGACGAGGGTGCCGTCGCGGCCGCGCCAGGTCACGTTGGCGACCCCGCCGAGATTGAGCACCGCGGTACCCTCCGGCTCCCGCAGATCGGCCAGAAGCGCCGCATGGTAGGCGGCGGCGAGCGGCGCGCCCTGGCCGCCGGCGCGCACGTCGGCGGTGCGGAAGTCGTAGGCGACGTCGATGCCGGTCAACGAGGCCATCAGCGCGCCGTCGCCGAGCTGGCGGGTATCGCCCCGCGCGCCGTCACGGGGCGCGCGGTGGAGCACCGTCTGGCCGTGGAAGCCGATCACGCCGATATCGTCCGCCACCAAACCATTGTCGGCGAGGAAGCTCGTGACGGCCTTCGACTGGGCGCGGGTCAGCGCGTCCTCCGCTTCGGCGAATAGCGCCGGTTCCGGACCGACGAAATTCCATGCGGCCGCCGCTTCTTGCGCGCGGACGAGCAGGTTGCGCAGGCCGGGCGGGTAGGGCGCCAAGGTCCATGCGCCGAACGAGGCGACGCGCTCGCCGTCGGTCTCGAGCATCGCGATGTCGATGTTGCCGTCTAGCACCGTGCCCGTCATCAGGCCGATCGCGCGGATGGGTTTGGGCGGCTCGGAGTCGGTCATGCGCGAAGCCTAGTGACCGGACGCGACGCTCGCAATTCGATCATGTTGGCGAGAACGATAATGCCCGCGAGCTGCGCCCATCACCCCAGCGGCACCGTCGGCTTCGTGCGCGTCGCCACGACCGTGTACATCGGCATGCTGCGGCCGGTGAGCTTCTGCGAGTGGTAGCTCACCACGCTCTCCTCGAAGCCGAGCACGCCGAGAAACTCGCAGACGAGCGAAGGCGGCAGGTTCCACCAGGTCTCCCACGGGCCGTTGCGGCGAAAGCGCGGCTTGAACTGCATCGTGCGCCCCATCAGCGCGCCGAGGAGCCGCGACAGCGCATGGCCGCCGGGCAGGATGTCGGCGACGATGATCGTTTCGCGCGCGAGCTGTGCCGCGTTGTGGAGCGCGAGGAAGGGATCGCGCAGATGCAGGAGGATCGAGCCGAACACGGCGATGTCGACCGGGCCGATCGCCGGGTCGATCTTGTAGACCGTGCCGTGGGCGAGGCGGGCGTTCGAGCCGTTGGCGGCGTGGCAGAGCCAGAAGCCGTTGTTGATCGCCCCGATATGCGCCTTGCGTACCCGCGCGTGCTCGGCGGCGTCGATGCCCGAGAGCGGCACGACGTCCCAGGCCTGCTCCGGCGAGAGATCGTAGGCGACGACCGCGGCGCCCTGCTTTTCCATGTGAAAGGTCAGAAAGCCCGTCGCGGCGCCGACGTCGAGCACGGACTTCCCCGCAAAAGGCACGTGGCCGAGATAGGCGTCGATGCCGGGGGCGAGATCCCACTCGCCGGTGACCGTGCCGCGGCCGGGGATCGTCGTCGTATGGTAGAAGTAGCAGGCCTCGATCGGCGGCGGCGCTGGCGGCGGCGGCGTGAAAGCGGTCATTCCGATCCTGGCGTCACACAAAGGGCAGGGCGGCCTCTATTGGCGCCCCGACCCTGCAAACGCAAACCGGCTCAGCCGTCCTCGTCGGCGGGTGCGTCCTCGAGGTAGGGCATGGGATTGTCGACCGCGATGCGATCGAGTTCCTCCCTGGCGCGGGCGACGAGAAGATCCGCGAGCTGCGTCAGCATGGGCGAGCCGACGGCCTGCGCGTTGTTCCGCAGATCGAGGCTGCTGAGCAACATCTCGATCAGCAGCGTTTCCTTCCGTTGGAGCGCGGTCGGCGTCATCGCGAGCTGAGGCGCTCTGCGGTTCTCGACGCGCTCGGCATTGCAGCGCCGCGGATGGTCCTCATGAAAACCATTGGGTCGAAACTCGGCGTCATGCCGACCCCCCGACGGGAAGTGGACACATGTCCAAGGGCAATAACCTTGGACGTCGGCTGGAGCCGTCAATTGGACATTGTCGCTCGCGTTGGCCGCGGCGTTAACACATCCGTGATAGTGTATACAACAAGCTACCTAGCCGAAACCTCCTGGAATTTTTGCCAGCCGGCGGCGCGAAGCTCGCAGGCGGGGCAGGTGCCGCAGCCGTAGCCCCAGTCGTGCCGGGTGCCGCGCTCGCCGAGATAGCAGGTGTGGGTTGCCTCTACGATCGTGTCGACGAGAGGGGTGCCGCCAAGGTCCGCGGCCAGCGCCCACGTCGCCGCCTTGTCGAGCCACATCAGCGGCGTCTCGATAACGAAACGGCTCTCCATGCCGAGGTTCAGCGCGACCTGCATCGCCTTCAGCGTGTCGTCGCGGCAGTCGGGATAGCCGGAATAGTCGGTCTCGCACATGCCGCCGACGATGTGCTTCAGCCCGCGTCGATGGGCGAGCGCGGCCGCGAAGGTGAGAAACAGCAGGTTGCGGCCGGGGACGAAGGTGTTCGGCAGGCCCTTGGCGTCGGTCTCGATGGCGATATCCCGCGTCATCGCGGTCGCGGAGATGGCACCGAGCGCCGAGAGGTCGATCGTATGGTCGGGCCCGAGGGTGCCGCGCCAGGCGAACGGCATGCTGACCAGGGCATCGCGCAGCGCCGGCCGCTGGTCGAGCTCGACGCGGTGGCGCTGGCCGTAGTCGAAGCCGACGGTCTCGATGACGTCGAAGCGCGACAGTGCCCAGGCGAGGCAGGTCGTCGAATCCTGGCCGCCGGAAAAGAGGACGAGCGCGCGGTGCTCGGCGTTGTTCATTCGACGGCGTGGCTCATGACGTCCTGGCTCATCTCTCCGCCCGGTCGACCCATTCGCGCAGCAGCGCATTGGCGATGGCGAGCTTCGGAGGGCAGACGAGCCCATCGGGGTGGGTCTTCGCCAGCATCAGCCGCACCTCCTCGCGCGAGACCCAGCGCGCGTCCTCGAGCTCGAGGTGGTCGACGACGATCTCCTCGGTCAGCGCCTCGGCGAAGCAGCCGATCATCAGCGACGAGGGGAAGGGCCAGGGCTGCGAGGCGTAGTACTCGACGCGGCCGACCTTGATGCCGGCTTCCTCCATCACCTCGCGGCGCACCGCGTCCTCCAGCGTCTCGCCGACCTCGGCAAAGCCGGCGAGGCAGGAGTACATCTTGGCCGGAAAATGCTCCTGGCGGCCGAGCAGGCAGTGCGTGCCGTTGGTGACGAGCATGATGGCGACGGGCTCGAGCCGTGGGAAGTGGTGCCGGCCGCAGGAATCGCACTCGCGGCGCGAGCCGCCGACCGAGGCGCGCGTGGGCTCGCCGCAATTGGCGCAGAACGTGTTGTGCTTGTGCCAGTAGAGCAGGCTCTTGGCCTGCGACAGCGCGCCGACGATGTCGGGCGTCACCAGCCCCTGGATCGCGATGGTGCGCAGGTCGATGAAGGAGAGGTCGCCGCGGTCCTGCGCATTGTCGTGCGCCGAGGCCTCGATGAGGATCGCAAACAGCGCGCGATCGCCATGGCAGCCGAGGAAGACCTTGTGCGTCGGCTTGCCGACGGTCTTCGCCTCGTCGAGGGTGAACAGGGCGTCGTGGGTGCCGTCGGCGAGCTTCAGCGCCGGGATCTCACCCGACAGCACGAGGAAGCGCGTGCTCTCCCGCGTCTTCAGTCCGTCGACGAAGGCCGCGTCCTCGCGCTGGTTGGCCATGCGGTCCAGCGTGTTGGCGGCAAAGCCGTTCTCATGCGATCGATCGAGCACCGCGGACCCCTCCGCTCGGCCGGGCGGTCAACCGCGGCCTCCAGCTTAGCAGGTAGGGGTTCGAACCGCGCTTTTCCATGGCCGCCGGCTCACGCCGTCGCGAGGCTCTCCGCCAGGCTCTGGAACAGCGGCAGCCCGTCGGTGCCGCCGGCGAGCGGGTCGATGAGGTTTTCCGGGTGCGGCATCATCCCGAGGATTCGAAGGTTCTCGGAGTAGATGCCGGCGATCTCGTTCATCGAGCCGTTCGGGCCCGCCCTGTCCTTCACGTGCCCGGCGGCGTCGCAGTAGCGGAAGGCGACGCGGCCGTCGCCTTCGAGCCGCGCCACCGTCTCGGCGTCGGCGGTGTAGTTGCCCTCGCCGTGGGCGATCGCCACCTCGATCGCCTGGCCGGCGCTGTAGCGCGAGGTGAAGGCGGTGTCGGCGCGCTCGACCTTGAGGTGCTGCAGGCGGCAGACGAAGCGCAGGTTCGCGTTGCGCATCAGCACGCCGGGCAGGAGCCCGCTCTCTACCAGGATCTGAAAGCCATTGCAGATGCCGAGCACGAGGCCGCCGCGGGCCGCATGCGCACGCACCGCGTCCATGATCGGCGAGCGGCCGGCGATGGCGCCGCAGCGCAGGTAGTCGCCGTAGGAGAAGCCGCCCGGCAGCACGGCGAGGTCGGTCCCGGCGGGGAGGTCGTGGTCGGCGTGCCAGACGATGCTGGCGTCGATGCCGGCGGCGCGCAGCGCCCGCGCCGCATCGCCCTCGCGGTTCGAGCCGGGAAAGAGGACGACGGCGGCCTTCATGGCGCGGGCAAGAGCTCGACGCGGTAGTTCTCGACGATCGTGTTGGCGAGCAGCTTCTCGCACGCGTCCTTTAGCGCCGCCTCGGCGTCGGTGCCGTCGGCGACCTCGATGTCGAACACCTTGCCCTGGCGCACCTGCGTGATGCCCGGCACCGCGAGCGCCCTGAGCGCGCCCTCGATCGCCTTGCCCTGCGGATCGAGGATGCCGGTCTTCAAGGTGACGGTGACGCGGGCTTTCATGACGGGTTCCGGGTGAAGTGGGTGCCGTGTAGCGCAGGTGCGGCGCGGCGCCAAACGCGCAAGCGTTGCCGGCTAGCCGAGCCCCAGCTTCTGCGCGAGCCCGATGCGCTGCAGCTTGCCGGTCGCGCCCTTCGGGATCTCGTCCATGAAGAGGATCTTCGCCGGCACCTTGAACTTCGCGAGATGGATGCCCGCGAACTCGCGGATCGCGGTCTCGTCGGCGTCCGCGCCCTCGCGCAGCACGACGACGGCGGCGACCTCCTCGCCGAGCCGGTCGTGCGGCATCGCGAAGGTCACGCACTGGCGCACGGCGGGGTGGTCCATGAGCACCTCGTCGATCTCGCGCGGCGAAATCTTCTCGCCGCCGCGGTTGATGATCTCCTTGAGGCGGCCGGTAATCGAGAGGTAACCGTCCGCGTCCATCACGCCCTGGTCGCCGGTGCGGAACCAACCCTGCTTCGTGAACGCCTCGGCGTTGGCCTTCTCGTTGTTCTCGTAGCCCTTCATCACGTTGTCGCCGCGGATGACGATCTCGCCGGTCTCGCCCGGCGCCACCGGCTCGCCGTCGAGGTCGACGACCTGCACCTCGGGGCCGGCGGCGACGCCGACCGAGCCGGGGCGGCGCGGGCGCGGCGGCAGCGGGTTCGAGGCCATCTGGTGCGCGGCCTCGGTCATGCCGTAGGCCTCGAGCACCGGCGCGCCCCACACCTCTTCCATCTCCTTCATCACCTGCGGCGGCAGGGAGGAGGACGAGGAGCGGATGAAGCGCAGCTTGTTGGCTTTGACGATCTCCGGATGATCCTTGGCCTTGGCGAGGATGTCCTGGTGCATCGTCGGCACCGCCGTGTACCAGGTCGGGTGCGCCTCCTGCATCCAGCCGAAGAACTTCGAGAGGCTGTAGCCCGGCGTGCAGCAGACCTGGCCGCCGGCCGACAGCGGCGCCAGCGTGCCGGCGATGAGCCCGTGAATGTGGAACAGCGGCATGATGTTGAGGCCGCGGTCCTCGGGCGAAAAGGCGAGCCCGTTCCGGATGTTGCGCGCCGAAGCGCAGACGTTGGATTGCGTCAGCGGCACGATCTTCGGCCGCGAGGTCGTGCCCGAGGTGTGCAGCACGAGCGCGATGTCGTCGGGCTCGGCAGCGCCGGTTTGCGCCGGGGTCTTGCTGCCGCCGGCGGGGAAGGCAAGGCGGAACGCGCCAGCGCCGTCCTCGGGCAAAGGCTTCAGCCGGGCGATCGCCACGCCGAGCTTCTCGGCGACGCCGATCGCCGGCGAGTCGGCGCCTTCGGCCACGATCAGAAGCTTGGCGTTCAAGTCCTTCAAGTAGAACTCGAACTCGTCGGCCTTGTAGGAGGGGTTCAGCGGCGCCGAGGTGGTCCCGGCGGCGATAGCGATGAAGGCGGCGGCCATCTCCGGGCCGTTCGGAAGCACGATGGCCACGCGGTCACCGCGGCCGATGCCGTTGCCGTTCAGCTCGCAGATCGTGCCGGCGACGAGCGCCCGGAGCGCGCGGAAGGTGAGCGGCTTGCCGCCGGGGGCGGAAAGGGCGGTCGCGTCGTCGGCGCCGGTTTCGATGAGGGCGGAAAGGGTCTTGGCGTCGGCCACAATCTTCGGTCCTTGAGCGGGGTGCTTCCCTTCTCCCGCTTGCGGAGAAGGTGGCCCGACAACGTCGGGTCGGATGAGGGATCATGCCGCTTGCGGCGACGTCGGGCGAGAGGCGCAAGCGCCTCTCATCCGCCTCGACTACGTCGAGGCCCCTTCCCCCGCAAGCGGGAGAAGGAGGGAGACTTAAGCCTTCTGTATTTCCAGCCGGCCCTTGGCCTGATTCAGGCTCTGCGCGAGCAATTGCATCAGCGCGTAGATCGTGTCGAGATGCGGCGTCGGCGTGCCGGTCAGCCGCGCCATCTCTATCACCGAGCCGACGAGCGCCTCGAGCTCGATCTCGCGCCCGGCCTCGACGTCCTGCAGCATGGATGTCTTGTGCGGCCCGACCTTCTCGGCCCCGGCGATGCGCTTCTCGATCGGCACGCGGAAGGTGATGCCGAGCTTTCCCGCCACCTCCTGCATCTCGCTCATGATGTCGTGGGCGAGCTGCCGCGTCTCCGGGAAGCGGCAGATGCCCTCGAGGGTCGCATGCGTCAGCGCGGAGATCGGGTTGAACGAGGCGTTGCCCCACAGCTTCAGCCAGATCTCGGCGCGGATGTCCTCGATCACCGGCGCCTTAAAGGCCGCGGCCACGAGCTGCGCGGCGATCTTCTCGACGCGCTCGCTCTTGGCGCCGTCCGGCTCGCCCAGCGTGAAGCGGTTGCCCTCAACGACCTCCACGACGTTCGGCGCGGTGAGAATGGCGGCGGGGTAGACGACGCTGCCGACGACGCAGGCCGGGTCGAGCGCCTTGGCGATGAGGCCGCCGGGGTCGGCCGTCTCGATATGCGCGCCCTTGTGCGGGCCGTCGTAGGCGCCGAGAAAGTACCACCAGGGGATGCCGTTCTGCATCGTCACGACGGCGGTGTCCGGCCCGATGAGATGCCGCAGGTCCTCGGCGATCGGGCCGACCTGGTGCGCCTTGACGGTGAGCAGCACCGTGTCGTGGACGCCGGCCTCCTTCATCGAGCCGACTGCGCGCAGGTCGCGCGTATGCACCTGCGTTCCGTCCTCCTCGATCAGCGTCATGCCGTTGTCGGCGATGGCGGCGCGATTCGAGCGCGCGACCACGGTGACGGGGACGCCCGAGCGGGCGAGCCGGACGGCGAGATATCCGCCGATGGCGCCCGTGCCGACGATGGCGATGCTCATGACTTTTCTTATGGCTCGTATGCGACTGCGCTGGCTTTAGCCGAGCGCAGCGCGGCCGTCATCAGGCAAGTGCCTTCTCCCTCCCGAGGAGAAGGAGAGGCCTCAGTACACCTGCCCGTAGACGGGGCTGTAGCCCGACATCTCGCTGGCCGGCTGGCGCGGGGCGGGCTGGTAGCCATCGTCGCGGCCGCGGTCGTCGTAGGCGTAGCCCGGGTCCGCGTAGCCGTCGGGCGACTGCGCCCGGGCGTCGACCGGCGGCGGCACGTTGTCGTCGCGGTGCTTCAGCTTCTCGGCGACATCGGCGTTGGCCTGGCTGCCGCCGGTCAGCGTGATCTCGGCGCCCTGCTTCTTCACCATCTCGAAGAGCTGGGCGGACAGGCTGACCGGCAGGCGGACGCAGCCGTGCGAGGCGGGATGGCCCCAGGCCGACTTCGAGGCGCCATGGATCGCATAGCCCGGCGCGAAGAAGATCGCGTTCGGCATCGGCGCCTTGTCGTAGGTGTCGGAGAAATGGTCCTTGTCCATCCACAGCACCTTGTAGGTGCCGGCGGGCGTCTCGTAGCCCATCTTCCCGGACGAGACCTTCCAGTTGAAGTCCTTGCCGTTGGCCTCGACGTGCATCGTCTGCCGATCGAGGTCGATGTCGATCTTGACCTTCGCCTGCGCGAGGGCCGTCGAGCTCATCAGAGCTACCGTCACCAGGGCGACGCGGATGGATGAATGCATGAAATGGCTCCCCCAGGGGTGCTCGGCCGAATAACCTTGGCCATTGAACGCGGAAGGGGCCGGAAAGTCCCGTCACGCCCGCGCGATCGTGCCCATGGGCCTGACGCCTGTTCGCAGCGGTTTCATGGCAAGGGGACGAGACGCCGTCGCGCCCGTCACGTGCCTTCGAGGGTGAACCGGTTCGTGAGCACGCCGATCTCGTCGATCGCGATCTCGACCGTGGCGCCGTGCTTGATCGTGCCCGCGCCGAGCGAGGTGCCGCAGGAGATGATGTCGCCGGGCTCGAGCGTCATGCCGCGCGAGATCATCGCGACGAGCTGGGCCGCCGAGAACATCATGTCGGCCGCAGGAAAATTCTGCCGCTCGACCCCGTCGACGATCGCGCGGATGACGAGCGATGCCGGGTCGAGGCCGGTGGCGATGACCGGGCCGAACGGCCCGAAGCCGTCGAGCCCCTTCGAGCGCGTCCACTGCTTGAAGCTCGCGTCCGCGTTGAGGATCGGCAGCGACGTGACGTCGTTCACGCAGGTGTAGCCGAAGATGTGCGCCGGAGCGTCGGCCTCGGCGACGTCGCGCGCGGCCCTGCCGATGACGATGCCGAGCTCGGCCTCGAAGATGGCGCGTCCCGCGCAGGCCGGAATGGCGATCTCGGCGCCGGAGGGCGCGTAGGTGTTCGGCGGCTTCACGAAGAGCAGCGGCGCCTCGGGATGGTCGAGGTTGTTCTTCTCCCGAGCCGCGTGAAAGTTGTTCCACAGCGCGATCATTTTCGACGGGCGGCAGGGCAGGTCGATCGCGACCGCGCCGAGCGCCACGCGCTCGCCCGTCGGCGTCGCGCCGGCGAACATGTCACCCTCGCACACCTCGATCTCGCCGCCCGCGAGGCGGCCGAACTCGCGCGCCGCACCGCGCCTGAAGCCGATCCAAAGCGTCATGGCGTCACCGCATGATCGCCGTGTCGGCGATGAACCGCGTTCGGACGGGCTTCAGCACGAACAGCGCGATCAGCGCCGCGCAGAGGTTGAGCCCCACGACCACATAGAACACCGACTGCCAGCCGTGCGCCTTGGAGAGCAGGCTCGCCAGCGGCACCAGCAGCGCCGCCGTGCCCTTGGCGGTGTAGAGGAGCCCTGCGTTGGTCGCCGCGAACTTCGGGCCGAACGTGTCGCCGCAGGTCGCCGGGAAGAGGCTGTAGATCTCGCCGAACACCAGGAAATATAGCGCCGACGCCAGCACGAAGACGAGCGGGTCGCGCCCCTGCGTGCCGAGGAGCAGCAGCATCAAGGCGCCGAAGGTGAAGGCGATCGCCATCGTGTTCTCGCGGCCGATGCGGTCGGAAAGCAGGCCGAACAGCGGCCGGCCGATCCCGTCGAGGATACGGTCGAGCGAGAGCGCCAGCGTCAGCGCGCCGAAGCTGAGCTCGGCGAGCACCACCGGCGACTTGGCGATGCCGTAGTCGGCGGCGATGGGCGCGATCTGCGCGGCGGTCATCAGGCCGCCCGCCGCCACCATCACGAAGCAGGCGTAGAGCAGCCAGAACACCGGCTTGCGCACCATGAGCGCCGGCTTGAAGTTGCGCTTCGACTGCAGGATGCGCAGGCGCGGCTGCTTCGCCGGATGCAGGATGTTTGGCGCATGCAGGAAGAAGCCTGCGACGAGCACCACCAGCCCCTGGCCGAGCCCGAACCATAGGAAGGCCTCGCGGTAGCCGCTCGCGGCGATGACGTTGCTGATCGGCACGACGGTCAGCGCGGCGCCGGCGCCGAAGCCAGCCGCCGTCGCGCCCGCGGCGAGGCCTCGCTTGTCGGGAAACCACTTCAGCGCGTTGCCGACGCAGGTACCGTAGATCGCCGCCGCGCCGAAGCCGCCGACCGCGGCGCCGATGTAGAGGACGGCGAGCGAGGTGGCGATCGAGTTGAGCACCCAGGCGCCGGCGATGAGCGCCGCGCCGAGCGCCAGGACGGGGCGGGGGCCATGCCGGTCGACGAACCACGACTTCACCGGCACGAGCCACGTCTCGGTGACGACGAAGATCGTGAAGGCGAACTGGACGCTCGTGCGGTCCCAGTGATTGGCCTTGCAGATCGGGTCGACGAACAGCGTCCAGCCGTACTGCAGGTTGGCGATCATCGCCATGCACACGATGCCGAGGGCGAGCTGGGCCCAGCGGACGCGGCTGATCGGCGGCAGGGGTGTCGCAGGCGCAAGCGCGACCGAGCCGGCGCGAGGCCCGGCATCCTCCAGAGTCATACGGGACGTTTCCTCGTTCTTATCGCAGTAGAAGAGGGGAAACGCGGGGCGAAGACAAGGGCTTGCGTGCAAGAGGGCGGCCTTGGCGCCAGGGCTATGCGGAACGGGGCCTCCGCGACGGCGGTTTCCGCGTGATGATGCCGGACTTCGCAAGCCTGGACGACGCGCTGGACTCGCTGCGCCGGCCGGGCGACGTCGAGGCGCGGCTCGCGGCGCTGCGCGCGATCGTCGAGCATTGGCACGGACCGATCGCGCCGGAGGACGGATTTTCGGACGCAGACCTCGCCGGCCTTACGCTGCCGATGCCGCTCGCCCGGTGGTATCGCTGGGGGGGGCGCCGCCGCGCGATCATGAGTGGGCAGAACTTTCTCTTCGAGCCGGACGAAACGCGCTACGACGCCCGCAAGCTGAAGGTGCGGGATGGGAAGCTCGCGTTCCACATGCAGAATCAGGGCTGCTTCTTCTGGAGCACGCTGAGCACCGGCGACGATCCGCCAGTGTTCGGCCGCGAGAGCGAATCTGAGCCTTGGCGTCAGGAAGTGCCGACACTCTCGGAGCAACCTGATCCTCACCGCGATCCTGGAGGCGGTGATCTGCCATGCGCCCTATCGCGCTTGCTCGATGGCGCTGAGCGAGGACAAGCTCGATGTCATCGCGGCACGTGCGCCCGCTCTGGCGATCGGCCCGTGGCGTTGGTGCGAGACGCACTTTTTCGCAGGCGGCGGCGTCTTCATGACGGCGAGCCCGGTCGGCGAAGAGAAGGGGCGCCGCTACTTCTCCGTCTGGCTCGGCGCCAGGCACGAGGGCAAGCTCGACTACATCCGCCCGCTCGTCGGCGACGAGTGGGAGATGGCGGCATTCTGATCGCCTTCGCCGTCACTTCGAGGCCGAACGTACAGCACCCCAGGAGTCGCTCCGGACTCCTGGGGTGCTGCGCGGTGACGGCAAAAAATTGTGGCTACTGGACGAGCTTCGGCCCGGTCGCGCGCGGCTGCTCGTTTTCCTGCATGATGCCGAGGCGGCGGGCGACCTCGGTGTAGGCCTCGACGAGCCCGCCCATGTCGCGGCGGAAGCGGTCCTTGTCGAGCTTGTCGTTGGACTTGATGTCCCACAGCCGGCACGAATCGGGGGAGATCTCGTCGGCGACGACGATGCGCATCAGCTCGCCTTCCCACAAGCGGCCGCACTCCATCTTGAAGTCGACGAGGCGGATGCCGCAGCCGAGGAAGAGGCCGGAGAGGAAGTCGTTGACGCGGATCGCCAGCGCCATGATGTCGTCGATCTCCTGCGGCGACGCCCAGCCGAAGGCCGTGACGTGCTCCTCGGAGACCATCGGATCGTTGAGCGCGTCGTTCTTGTAGTAGAACTCGATGATCGAGCGCGGCAGCTGCGTGCCTTCCTCGATGCCGAGGCGGGTCGACAGCGAGCCGGCGGCGACGTTGCGCACCACCACCTCGAGCGGCACGATCTCGACCTCGCGGATCAGCTGCTCGCGCATGTTCAGCCGGCGGATGAAGTGCGTCGGCACGCCGATGTCGTTGAGGTTCTGGAAGATGAACTCGGAGATCCGGTTGTTCAGGACGCCCTTGCCGTCGATCACCTCGTGCTTCTTGGCGTTGAACGCCGTCGCGTCGTCCTTGAAGTGCTGGATCAGCGTACCGGGCTCGGGGCCCTCGTAGAGGACCTTGGCCTTGCCCTCATAGATGCGGCGGCGGCGGTTCATGGGGATCAACCGTTGCTTGAGATGGTCCATGGGTAGCCGTGGCTCCTTGAAGACCCTGGCGGTGCCATCGGAACCGATTCTGTGGTACGGGTCCAGGCACGCGGCGCAGGATGGCGCGTATGATGCCGCGGTATGCCCGTGTCCCTATCCGGTTCCGCACCGCGACACAACCCGAACGCTCGGGCACGACCGTGTCGCGGCGGATGCATTCAGCGAATCGTAGGCCGCAGGCGGCAAGCTCGACCCCATGACCGAGACCCTCGCCTTCCCGCCCGCCCAGGCGGACCTCGCCGACGCCGGCCGCCGCTGGCTGACCCATCTTTCCGCCGAGCGCCGCCTGTCGGCGCTGAGCCTCGACGCCTACGCCCGCGACCTGCGCCAGCTCTTTGCGTTCCTGGCCGACTACCAGGGCGAGCGCCCGAGCCTCAAGACGATCGACGCCCTCACGGCTACCGACGTGCGCGCCTTCATGGCCCGTCGGCGCCAGGCGCTGGTCGGCAACCGCTCGCTGCTGCGCCAGCTCGCCGGCGTCCGCTCGTTCGCCCGCTTCTGCGAGCGCGAAGGCCTCGCCAAGACCAGCGCCTTCGCCTCGGTGCGGGCGCCGAAGCTGCCGCGCACCCTGCCGAAGCCGCTCTCCCCCGGTCTCGCCTGCGAGGTGGTGGGCGGCGACGGCTTCGTCGGCGAGACGCGGCCGGCCTGGACGGTGGCGCGCGACACCGCCGTGCTGGCGCTGCTCTACGGCGCCGGGCTGCGCATCTCGGAGGCGCTCGGCCTGAAGCGCGGCGAGGCGCCGGTCGGCGACATCGATTCGATCACGGTCGTCGGCAAGGGTCGCAAGATGCGGCAGGTGCCGATCATCGCGGCCGTCCGCTTGGCGGTGGAGGCCTACCTCGAGGCGTGCCCCTACAAGCTGCCGGCGGACGGCCCGCTGTTCATCGGCGTCAAGCAGGGGCCGCTGTCGCCGCGCCTGATCCAGCTCGCCGTCGAGAGGCTGCGCGGCGCGCTCGGCCTGCCCGACTCGGCGACGCCGCACGCCCTGCGCCACTCCTTCGCGACCCACCTGCTGTCGCGGGGCGGCGACCTGCGCACCATCCAGGAGCTGCTCGGCCACGCCTCGCTGTCGACGACGCAGATCTACACCGCCGTCGACGGGGCGCGTCTGCTGGAGAGCTACCGCGCCAACCATCCCCGGGCGCAGATTTCGGGCTGAGCCAGGATCGCGGTCCCGCGCGGAGGTCGGCGCATGCATGAGGCGTACTATAAAGACCAGGTCGCCGTCGTGACCGGAGCGGCGTCCGGCATCGGCCTTGCGTTGGCCGAGGAGATGCTGTCGTGCGGCGCCGCGTCCGTGGCCCTCCTCGATATCGACGCGGAGGCGCTCGCCCGGCAAGCGCAGCGGCTGGGCGCGGACTATCCGGGAAAAGTGGTTGCTCGTCGCTGCGACGTGACCCGGGAGGCGGAGGTCGCAGAAACCGTTGAGGCCGTCGTCGCGTCGGCCGGCCGCATCGATCTTCTCTTCAACAATGCAGGTGCGGGCTTCGGCGGCCGCTTCGAAGCCCAGTCGAACGAAGACTGGGAGCGTGCCTTCGCGCTCAACTTCTACGGCCCCCTCTACGCGATCCGGGCCGTGCTGCCGGTGATGCGTGGGCAGGGGAGCGGCCACATCGTCAACATCGTCTCCGGCATCGCCTTCGCGCCGATGGCGCAGCAGACGATGTACGCGGCGACGAAAGCGGCGCTGAACGCACTGTCGCTCGCACTCCGCTACGAGGTCTGGGACGATGGGGTCCGCGTCAGCTCGGCGACGCCTGGCACGACGGCCACCGCCATATGGCCTGCCGGTGGGCCGCCGCCGCACGCGCAGTCCGCGCAACAGGCCGCGAGGGCGATCCTCGCAGGCGTCGCGCGGAATGAACGTCTGATCCTAGGTGATGAGAGGGACGCCGAGGGCGCGGCTCATGCGTTCGATCCCGCCGCCGCGGCGGGGATGGACGCCTATTTGCTCGATGTCGCACGGCGGCGTCGCAAAGGCGAAGCCGCCGTGTAGGCAGACTGGCCCTTAGTGGTGCCCCTGCATCGCCCAGACCACCGCAAACGCGATGAGCACGAACACCACGCCGGCGATGAGCACGTAGATCACGCCGGGTCGCGTCGACCCTTGGCGCGCCTCGACGGTGTTGCGCTGGACGGGCTGGTTCGGATCTGATGCCATAAGGCTTGGGCCTTTCTCGAAAGCGTGACCGCCGGTGCGGACGGCGGCCTAAGCTTCTAAGAAGCGAAAGGTTCAGCCGGCTTTGCGCGTGGAACGTTTGGCCGCGGCCGGCACCGACTTCGCGGCGGCCCGCTTGGCGGTGGTCTTGGCTGCAGGCTTGGCGGTCGCCTTGGGCTTGGTCTCCGCCTTGCGCTTCGTTTCCGCATTGCCGCCGGCCTTGCTCGGCTCGGCTTTCGTCTCTTTGGCGGAGGAGCCGCCGCCGTTGCCGCCATCCTGGCCGAGCGAGCGGCGCAGCGCATCCATCAGATTGACGACGTTGCTCGGCCGCTCGGCGCCCTTCTCGGTCGGCAGCGGGCGTCCCGCCTGCTTCGCGCGGATCAGCTCGACGACGGCGTCCTGGTAGCGGTCCTTGAACTCGTCCGGCTTGAACTTGCCGGCCTTGGTGTCGATGATGTGCGAGGCGAGGTCGAGCAGCTCCTTCGAGATCTCGACTTTGGGGATCTCGTCGAAATAGCCGCCGGCGTCACGCACCTCGTAGGCGTAGCGCAGCGTGGTGCCGACGAGGCCCTTCGAGCGCGGCTCGAGCATCAGCATCCGCTCCTTGCCGAACAGCACGACCCGGGCGATGCCCACCATCTTGCGCCGCTCCATCGCTTCGCGGATGACGGCGAAAGCCTCCTCGCCGACCTTGTCGTCCGGGGCGATGAAGTAGTTGCTGTCGAAGTAGAGCGCGTCGATCTCGGCCTTCGGCACGAATTTTTCGATGTCGATCGTGTGGCTCGACTCGATCTTCACGTCGGCCAGCTCGTCGTCGGAGACGATGATGTAGTCGCCCTTCGAGACCTCATAGCCTTTGACGCGATCGTCGCGCTCGACGACGTCGCCGGTCTCGGAATCGATGTACTGCTGCTTCAGCCGATTGTGCGTCTCGCCGTTCAGCATGTGGAACGAGATCTTCTCGCTCGAGCTCGACGCGGGATAGAGCGCCACCGGACAGGAGACGAGCGAGAGCTTGAGGTAGCCTTTCCAGCTGGGACGCGGCGCCATGGCCCGAAACTCCTACGCGACACATCAAGGAAGCTAGCACAACAGGTGCCGAACGGCGCGGTTCCGGAACCGGACCGGCAGGCCCACGTTCCGGCGAGTTCAACAGAAGAGCGTTAACAAGGATACGAAGATGCCCGAACTGACCCCCGGCGTGCCCGGCCAGCCCGGCGACCCGGCGCCCCCGATGCCCGGCGATCCGCTGCCCCCGGTGACCGAGCCGGATCCGCCGCCGGCCGACGAGCCGCCGCCGGTGGTCGAGCCGGTGCCCGACGCTCCGACGCCCAATCCGGAGCCGCCGCCGATCGTCGCCGAGGTATCGGAACCGCGTTGAAAACGCGGCGTTGTCGCGACGCCAAGCAGAGCCATAATGGCGCGACGAGGATCGAGGAACGTTGAGAATGTCGGACAGGAAGAATTTCGATCGCGCCACGCAGGACTTCGCCGATGACCTTGCCGCGCTGCGCGAGGACATCGCCAAGCTCTCCGGCACCGTGTCGGGCATCGTGCGTTCGCGCGCCGGCGATGCCGCCGACCAGGCCTCGACCTATTACGGCCGCGCCCGCGATCGCGCACAGCGGCGAGCCTACGCCGCTCGCGACCGCTTCGCGAACCGCGCTTCCAGCCTGCGCGATGATCTCGCGGATCGCGCGTCGGATTTTCGTGACGAGCTGGCCGACCGCGCGTCCGACTACCGCGACCGCTTCGCCGACCATGCGTCGGATGCGCAGGAGCGTCTCGGTGCGCTCGGCTCCGATCTCGAGACGAAGATCGAGAAGAACCCGCTGACCGCCGTCGTCGTCGCGGCCATTGCTGGGCTCCTCATGGGGATGCTGAGCCGTTCCTTCTGATGCCGGGCCAGGTTTGATGTCCGGTAGCTGCCGATGATCGGCTTCCTCGCTCGACTGCTCGGCGGGGCACTCGACCCACTCATCGACAAGGTCTCTCAGGCAAGCGCGCGGCTTCTTCGGAAGCTCGCGCTTTTCCTTGTCGCGGCCACGTGCCTGATCGTCGTGATCATCGCGCTCACGGTGGCCTTCGCCCTTTGGGTCGCAAGTAAAGCGGGCGCGATCGCCGGTGTCCTGGCCGTCGCAGGCGTTTATCTCGTCGTCGCCCTGGTCGCGGTGTTCTTCGCGTTGCGGAAGGAGAGGGCGGCGGTCGCCGCCGATCCCGCCACGGCTTCGCAGGCGGCCGAGAGCGAGGCCGCGGCGCGCGGGCGTGGCGAGCAGATCGATGCCTTCGCGGCGCCGCTGATGGATCTGCTGGCCGGGCTCGGCCTCAAGCGCGAGCAGCTTGCCGTGCTTGCCGGCTCGTCGCTCGCCAAGCAGCTCGGGCCACTGCCGCTGGTCGGGCTTGCGCTGCTCGGCGGCTTCCTGATCGGGCGGATGTGGAAAAGCTGGCGCGGTCTGCTCTCCACCGATGGTGTTGCCAGCCTGCTCGGGATGTTCGGCATGGCGCCGCCGGAGCAAGAGCCCGACGACGATGAAGATATGGAAGAGGCGGCCTAGAAGGCCGCCTCTCTGCAATTCAAAGCCCGAGTATCAGAAGCTGGAAGCTGGCGGCGAGGGTAGGGCCTACCCGACGCCTTCGGTCTCTTCGCGCTTGTGCGAGCGGCGGTCGAAGAACAGCGCCTGGCTGATCACCGCCTTCAGGCTGTCCACCGAGAACGGCTTGGTGATGAGGAAGGCCGGCTCAGGCGGGCGCCGGTGAGGAAGCGCTCGGGATAGGCGGTGATGAAGATCACCGGCACCGAGAACGCCTCGAGGATCTGGTTGACCGCCTCTAACCCCGACGACCCGTCGGCAAGCTGAATGTCGGCGAGGATGAGGCCCGGACGCTCCTTGCCCACCGCCTCGACCGCTTCGCTATGCGTGCGCGCGACGTTGACGACGCGGTGGCCGAGCTCCTCGACCAGCGTCTGCAGGTCGAGCGCGATGAACGGCTCGTCCTCGATGATCAGCACGTCGGTGCGGATCTGGTTGGCGATCTCCTTGCCGGCCGAATCGATGAGCTGCGCCGCCTCGGCCGGGGTGCACTCGAGCACGCGACCGACCTCGTTGGTCTCGAAGCCTTCGAGCGACGAGAGCAGGAAGGCAATGCGCGGACGCAGCGAGATCGCCTCGAGGTTGCGGCGGGCGCCGTGCTCGTCGCCGGAGAGCTCGACCTGGTCGGTATGCTCGTTGACCGGCATCGAGCGCCAGACTCGCAGGAACGCCTTGTAGAGCTCGGAGCGCACGTCGTTGCCGGCCTCGAAGCCGGCCGGATCGGCGACGATCGCCTCGAGCGTGGCGAGAACGTAGGCGTCGCCGCCAGCCTGGCTGCCGGTGAGGGCGCGCGAGAAGCGGCGGAGGTAGGGGATATGGGAGGCGATAGCTTGCGAAACGGACATCAAACCCTATCCTGTGCGCCGCCGCTGGAACCCTAGCTTGAGCTAGGCATTACAACGCCGGCGGTGACTTGTGGTTCCGTGTGTGGGGGACAATTTCTTGCTTGCTGTTCGCGACGAACGCAACGTATTCATGCGCGTCGAAATCGCCCCCATCGCACGTCTCGATAGACCGGGATGTGTAGCACAATCGAGGCCCCCGCGCTTGTCTTCCGTTTCGTCGACAGAGAATTTCGCCGAAGGAGACAATTTGTTTCGAATTGGCTGGGAAGCTATCAGCCGCACCGTGCCAACAACCTCGAGGTAGGCCTTGTCGTCCCTTCGTGTCAAAAAGACGTCCGGTAAGTCCGAAGTATCGGATCAGATCGGGCGGCAATTGCGATCGGTGTATAATGACATCCTCGCCCAGCCTGTGCCGGACCGTTTTCTCGATCTCCTGAAGGATCTCGACGCGATCCCGGGCCTCCCCGGCTCCGAGGCGGCTGGGCAGAAAAAGGTTGTGAAACAGTAGGTTGCCTGGGCGCATCGCAGCGCGGATCGCGCCGATGTGCCTGCCCGAACGTCGCTACTTCGTGAGCAAGCGAGCCTCGCCAGCGGGCGGGACAACCGGACCAACACTATGGTCCTGCACGAAAGACGACTTACATGAGATGGGTCGGCTCGACCGGGCCCAGCTGCAAATCTAGCGAAGGCGAGCGAGTGACAGGGGAAACGAGCCAGGCTGAAAAGCCGCAGGCCAGCGCGCAGATGAAGGCGGACCTGATCTCCGTCATTCCAAACCTGCGTGCGTTTGCTGTCTCGCTCTGCGGCAACCCAGACCGCGCCGACGACCTCGTGCAGGAAACCCTCGTCAAGGCCTGGAGCAACCTCGGCTCGTTCGTCGAGGGCACCAACCTCCCGGCGTGGCTCTTCACCATCCTGCGCAACATCTACTATTCCGAGTATCGCAAGCGCCGCCGCGAGGTCGCTGACACCGACGGCGCCATCGCCGCCAAGCTCGCCGCCGCCCCGGCGCAGCACGGCCACATGGATTTCCTCGACTTCCGCACCGCGCTGCAGCGCCTGCCGAACGACCAGCGCGAGGCGCTGATCCTGATCGGCGCGTCGGGCCTCTCGTACGAGGAGGCAGCGAGCGTCTGCAATTGCGCGGTCGGGACGATGAAGAGCCGGGTCAACCGGGCCCGCAACCGCCTTGCCGACATGCTGTCCTTGCAGTCGTCGGGCGAGTTCGGCAATGACGGGGACTGGCAGGCGATCGACCCGATCTTCCTGGGCCAGCGCTTCTCGCGCACCGGCAGCGACTGAGACTTTCCGTTCAGGACGACCCATGACGAGCACGACACCCGGCGCAACCCGCACGGAAACGGACAGCTTCGGCCCGATCGAGGTGCCAGCCGACCGCTACTGGGGCGCCCAGACGCAGCGGTCCAAGGAGAATTTCGCGATCGGCGGGCAGCACATCCCGCTGCCGGTCGTGCACGCGCTCGCCAAGGTGAAGCGCGCCGCCGCCGAGGTGAACAAGGCGCAGGGCTCGCTCGACGGCAAGCTGGCCGACGCGATCGTTGCCGCTGCCCTGAAGATCGAGAGCGGCGCGCTCGACGAAGACTTCCCGCTCGTCGTCTGGCAGACGGGCTCGGGGACCCAATCCAACATGAACGTCAACGAGGTGATCTCGAACCTCGCCAACGAGGCGCTGGGCAGCGCGCGCGGCACCAAGGCGCCGATCCATCCCAACGATCACGTCAATCGCGGACAGTCGTCGAACGATTCGTTTCCGACGGCGATGCACATCGCCGCCGCGATCGAGATCAACGAGACGCTGCTGCCGGCGCTGGCCAAGCTGCGCGGCGCACTTGAGGCCAAGCAGAAGGCCTTCGACCCCATCATCAAGATCGGCCGCACGCATCTGCAGGATGCGACGCCGGTGACGCTCGGCCAGGAGTTCTCCGGCTACGTCGCGATGATCGCCAACGCCGAGGAGCGCATCAGGCTGACGCTGCCTGGGCTCTACAAGCTCGCCCAGGGCGGCACGGCGGTCGGCACGGGGCTGAACGCCAAGGTCGGCTTCGACACGGCCTTCGCCGCAAGGATCGCCGCCTACACCAAGCTGCCGTTCGAGACGGCGCCGAACAAGTTCGAGGCGCTCGCCTCGCACGACGCGCTGTCGTTCGCGCACGGCGCGCTGAACTCGCTCGCCGCCGCGCTCTACAAGATCGCGAGCGACATCCGCCTCGCGGGCTCCGGCCCGCGCTCCGGCATCGGCGAGCTGATGCTGCCGGAGAACGAGCCGGGCTCGTCGATCATGCCGGGCAAGGTGAACCCGACGCAGGTCGAGGCGATGACCATGGTTTGTGCCCGCGTGATGGGCAACGAGACGACGATCGCCTTCGCCGCATCGCAGGGCCACTTCGAGCTGAACGTGATGAAGCCGGTGATCGCCTTCGCGTTCCTGGAGAGCGTGCGCCTGCTGGCCGATGCGGCCGACTCGTTCCGCGCGCACTGCATCGAGGGTTTGCAGGCGAACGAAAAGCAGATCCACGAGCTGCTCGAGCGCTCGTTGATGCTGGTCACCGCGCTGGCGCCGAAGATCGGCTACGACAACGCGACCAAGGTCGCCAAGACCGCGCACAAGAACGGCACGACGCTGCGCGAGGAAGCGCTGAACCTCGGCTATGTGACGGCCGAGGAGTTCGACGCGGTGGTGCGGCCCGAATCGATGCTCGCGCCGGAGGCGTAGGACCGCTCCTATGCGGGATCCTGCCGACGCAGGTTTCCCTCATTCGTGACTGGCCCCGAAGGTCCTCCGCCCCACCTTCATCTCCTCAGAAACGGCGTTCCTCTCATCAGACCTCGCGTCGCGAGATCACCTTCTCGCGCCAGCGGGAGGAGGGAGGCCGCCGTCCCCTTTGGAGAGCCTGATGACCGACACGACCCGCCGCGACCTCCTCGCCGCCGCGCCCTGCTCGCCGCGCTGCCGCAGCTCCTGCTCGCCGCCAGCGGCGCCGAGGCCGCGCCCGATCCGACCAAGACGATCGTCGTGCCGCCCACCGATATCGTGTTCAAGCCGTCGCTCGGCGCGCCACCGAAGAGCATCGAGGTGGCTGAGCTGTTCTCGCATTCCTCGCAGCCCGGGATCTATCTCAACCTCACGCGCTGGTATCCCGGCTGGATGAGCGCGCCGCACTATTATGCGACCGACCGGCTCTGCGTGGTCGTCTCCGGCACCTGGTGGGTGACGAGCGGCGACGACTTCGATCCGAACTCGACGGTGCCGGTGAAGGCGGGCTCCTTCGTGCGCCGTGTCGCGAAGACGAGCCACTACGACGGCGTGAAGGCCGGCGAGCCCGAGCCCGTCACCATCGCGATATGCGGCATGGGCCCGATCGAGTTCACCGCGGTCGACCCGTCGAAGCCGAAGGTGCGGAAGGTGTGACCCCACACACCATCCGTTAACCATAGGTTCAGAGCCCTAGCGCAAGCTCGCGGGCATGACCGGGCTAGAGCGCGGCGACAGTTTCGCGCTCTATCGCGTTGTGAAGCCGGGAAAATCCTGAAAGGCCGCGATCAGCGGCCGAGCGTCGCCTTGAACTCGCGCAGGTGGTCGCGCTGCTCGGTCGCCACGCGGCGGGTCTCGTCGCCGACGGCATCCTCGATCGCCTTCTCGGCAAGCTCGATGTCCTTGTCGAGCACGGCGGAGTCGACCTCGTTCATCGGGATCGCGAAGTCGGCGAGGATCGTGAAGCCCTCCGGCGACACGTCGGCGAAGCCGCCGCGCACGTAGAGGTCCTCGTCGGCCCCGCCGCCCTTGATGGCGACGCGGCCGGGCCGCAGCGTCGTCAGGAACGCCGCATGGTCCTTCAGCACCGTGAACTCGCCCTCGGTGCCAGGCGCGGTCACCGCCTCGACCTCGCCCGAGAAGAGCAGCTTCTCCGGCGACACGAGCTCGAACTGGAAGGCGGCCATGGTTTTAGTCCCAAGCTAGCGGCGGCGGTCTGCCACGAGGCAGACGATGAGCCCGATGACGCCGCCGACGACGGCATAGAGGGCGATGTGCTGGCCCTGGCCGGATGTCAGCGAGCTGGACGATCCGGCCGAGACCTTGTTGTCGGAGAACTCGATCGAGGCGTCGCCGAGCTTGATCTCCGCCGATTCCGGCCGCGTCGCGTAACCGACGACGCCGCCAGCGAGCAGGCCGAGGAGAAGCAGCGCAACCCTCGCGTTCGCATTCATCCCGTCAGGCGTCGGCCTTCAGCTTCTTGGCCTTCTCCTCGGCTTCCTCGATCGTGCCGACCATGTAGAAGGCGGCCTCGGGAAGCGAGTCGTACTTGCCCTCGACGAGCCCCTTGAAGCCCTTGATCGTGTCCTCGAGCGCGACCTGCTTGCCGTCCGAGCCCGTGAACACCTTGGCGACGTCGAAGGGCTGCGAGAAGAAGCGCTCGATCTTGCGGGCGCGGGCGACGGTGAGCTTGTCCTCTTCCGAAAGCTCGTCCATCCCGAGGATCGCGATGATGTCCTGCAGCGACTTGTAGCGCTGCAGCGTCTGCTGCACCTGCCGGGCGACCGTGTAGTGCTCCTCGCCGACGACGGCGGGGGTCAGCATGCGCGAGGTCGAGTCGAGCGGGTCGACGGCGGGGTAGATGCCCTTCTCGGCGATCGAGCGCGACAGCACGGTCGTCGCGTCGAGGTGGGCGAACGAGGTGGCCGGCGCCGGGTCGGTCAAGTCGTCGGCCGGCACGTAGATGGCCTGCACGGACGTGATCGAGCCCTTGGTCGTCGTGGTGATGCGCTCCTGCAGCGCGCCCATGTCGGTGGCGAGCGTCGGCTGGTAGCCGACGGCCGAGGGAATGCGGCCGAGCAGAGCCGACACTTCCGAGCCCGCCTGCGTGAAGCGGAAGATGTTGTCGACGAAGAAGAGCACGTCCTGGCCCTTGTCGCGGAACTCCTCGGCGATCGTCAGGCCGGTGAGCGCGACGCGGGCGCGGGCGCCGGGCGACTCGTTCATCTGGCCGTACACCAGCGAGCACTTGGAGCCCTCGGCCGAGCCGCCATGCTCGTGCGGGTCCTTGTTCACGCCGGACTCGATCATCTCGTGATAGAGGTCGTTGCCCTCGCGCGTGCGCTCGCCGACGCCAGCGAACACCGAGTAGCCGCCGTGGGTCTTCGCGACGTTGTTGATGAGTTCCATGATCAGCACGGTCTTGCCGACGCCGGCGCCGCCGAAGAGGCCGATCTTGCCGCCCTTGGCGTAGGGCGCGAGCAGGTCGACGACCTTGATGCCGGTGACCAGAATCTGCGAGTCCGTCGACTGCTCGACGTAGGGCGGGGCGGCCGCGTGGATGGGGCGGCGGGCGTCGGTGTCGACGGGGCCGAGCTCGTCGACCGGCTCGCCGATGACGTTGATGATGCGGCCGAGCGTCTTCTCGCCGACAGGGACCTGGATCGGCGCACCGGTGTCGGTGACGTTCTGGCCGCGGGTCAGGCCCTCGGAGACATCCATCGCGATGCAGCGCACCGAATGCTCGCCGAGGTGCTGGGCCACCTCGAGCACGAGGCGCTGGCCGTTGTTCTCGGCCTCGAGCGCGTTGAGGATCTCCGGCAGGTGGCCGTCGAACTTCACGTCGACAACGGGACCGATCACCTGGGTGACCTTGCCGACCGGCTTGTTGGTTTGGGCGTCTGCCATGTCTCTCTCTCTTCGCGTGTCGGTCAGAGCGCCTCGGCGCCCGAGATGATCTCGATCAGTTCCTTGGTGATCATCGCCTGGCGCGTGCGGTTGTAGATCAAGCTCTGCTTCTTGATCATCTCGCCGGCGTTGCGGGTGGCGGCATCCATCGCGCTCATCCGCGCGCCCTGCTCGGACGCGGCGTTCTCGAGCATCGCGCGGAACACCTGGATCGCGATGTTGCGCGGCAGCAGCGCGGAGAGGATCTCCTCCTCGTCCGGCTCGTACTCGTAGTTGACGCGCTCTTCCTTGTCGTCCTGCTCGGGGATCTGCAGCGGGATCAGCTGCAGCGCGGTCGGCACCTGGGTGACGACGTTCTCGAAGCGCGAGAAGAACAGCGTGCAGACGTCGAACTCGCCCTTCTCGAAGAGATCGACGATCTTGGCGCCGACCGGCTGGGCGATCCCGAAGGACAGCACCTTCTCCTTCACCTCGACGAGCTCGATGATGCGGTCGCCGAAGAGCCGGCGCAGCACGTCGTAGCCCTTCTTGCCGATGCAGAGGATCTTCACCTCCTTGCCCTCGCGCAGCAGCGCGTTGGCCTTGTCGCGCGCGAGGCGGGCGATCGACGAGTTGAAGCCGCCGCAGAGCCCGCGCTCGCCGGTGGCGACGACGAGCAGATGCGTCTTGTCCGAGCCGCGGCCGCGCAGCAGCTCCGGCGCGTTCGGGTCGTCGCGCATGCCGGCGGCGAGGCGCGCCAGCATGCGCTCCATCCGCTCGGCATAGGGCCGCGCGGCCTCCGCCGCCGACTGCGCGCGGCGCAGCTTGGCGGCGGCAACCATCTGCATCGCCTTGGTGATCTTCTGCGTCGCCTTGACGGAGGAGATGCGGTTGCGGAGGTCTTTCAGCGAAGGCATGGACTATCCGGTGCGGGAACGGTCGACCGTTCGGGACAAATCGATCAGGCGGCCGTCTTCTTGACGTCGTCGCCCTTGGTCTCGAAGCCTTTCGAGACCTCCTCGACGACCTTCTTCAGCTTGCCATCGGTCTCGTCGGAGAGCGCCGTCGTCTTCTGGATATCGTCCAGAATGTCCTTGTTGTTGGTGCGCAGCGTGTTGAGCAGCTTTTCCTCGAAGGGGCGGATCTTGTCGACGGGCATGCGGTCCAGATAACCGTTGACGCCGGCGTAGATCACGCAGACCTGCTCTTCCATCTTCAGCGGCGAGAACTGCGGCTGCTTCAGGAGCTCGGTGAGCCGCGCGCCGCGGTTCAGGAGCTTCTGCGTCGTCGCGTCGAGATCGGAGCCGAACTGCGCGAAGGCCGCCATCTCGCGGTACTGCGCGAGCTCGCCCTTGATCTTGCCGGCCACCTTCTTCATCGCCTTCGTCTGCGCCGAGGAGCCGACGCGCGACACCGAAAGGCCGACGTTCACCGCCGGGCGGATGCCCTGGTAGAAGAGGTCCGTCTCAAGGAAGATCTGGCCGTCGGTGATCGAGATGACGTTGGTCGGGATGTAGGCCGAGACGTCGTTGGCCTGCGTCTCGATGACCGGCAGCGCGGTGAGCGAGCCGGCGCCGCGCTCGTCGTTGAGCTTGGCGGCGCGCTCGAGCAGGCGCGAGTGCAGGTAGAACACGTCGCCGGGATAGGCCTCGCGGCCCGGCGGGCGGCGCAGCAACAACGACATCTGGCGGTAGGCGACGGCCTGCTTGGAGAGATCGTCATAGACGATCAGCGCGTGCATGGCGTTGTCGCGGAAGTACTCGCCCATGGCGCAGCCGGCGAACGGCGCCAGGAACTGCATCGGGGCAGGGTCGGAAGCGGTGGCGGCGACGACGATCGAGTAGTCGAGCGCGCCGTTCTCTTCCAGCACCTTCACGAACTGCGCGACGGTCGAGCGCTTCTGGCCGACGGCGACGTACACGCAGTAGAGCTTCTTGGCCTCGTCGTCGCCCTGGTTGAGCGACTTCTGGTTCAAGATCGCGTCGAGCGCGACGGCGGTCTTGCCGGTCTGGCGGTCGCCGATGATCAGCTCGCGCTGGCCGCGGCCGATCGGGATCAACGCGTCGATGGCCTTGAGGCCAGTCGCCATCGGCTCGTGCACCGACTTGCGCGGGATGATGCCGGGCGCCTTCACGTCGACGCGGGCGCGCTCCTTGGTCTCGATCGGGCCCTTGCCGTCGATCGGGTTGCCGAGCGCGTCGACGACGCGGCCGAGCAGCGCCTTGCCGACCGGCACGTCGACGATGGCGCCGGTGCGCTTGACGGTCTGGCCTTCCTTGATCTCGCGGTCCGAGCCGAAGATGACGACGCCGACGTTGTCGGACTCGAGGTTGAGCGCCATGCCGCGCACGCCCGACTCGAACTCGACCATCTCGCCGGCCTGGCATTCGTCGAGGCCGTAGATGCGGGCGATGCCGTCGCCGACCGACAGCACCTGGCCGACCTCGGTGACCTCGGCCTCGTTCCCGAAGTTCGCGATCTCGTTCTTCAGGATCGACGAGATTTCTGCGGCGCGGATATCCATCAGCCGACCTCTTTCATGCGGATTTTGAGTGAGTTGAGCTTTGTCTTGAGCGACGAATCGACCATGCGCGAGCCGAGCTTGACGATCATGCCGCCGATGATCGCCGGATCGACCTTCACGGCGACCTCGACCGAGTTCGAGCCGGCGACCTGGGCCAGCGCGTCCTTGATCGCGAGGAGGTGGGCGTCCTTCAGCGGCTCGGCGACGGTGACCTCGGCGCGCGAGACGCCGCGCTCGGCGTCGTTGAGCTTGGTGAAGTCGCGGATCATGTCCTCGAGCGCGAAGAGACGGCGCTTCGAGGCGACGAGCTTCATGAAGTTCGCCGCCGTGCCCGCGACGCCGGCCTTCTTCAGCAGCGCGTCGATCGCCTTGATCTGCTCTTCGGAGGAGAAGGCCGGGCTTCTCAGGAAGCGGCGGAGGTCGGCGCTCTCTTCGATCAGCGCCTGGAAGCTCGAAAGGTCCTTGGCGACCTGCGGGGTCGTCTTTGTCTCCTTGGCGAGGTCGAACAGCGCCTGCGCATAGCGTCCGGCCATTCCCGAGACGTGTGCTTCCTCTTTGGCCAACCCCGCATCCCTTTGTCCGTCCGGCGGTGACCACGCGGTCGACCTGCGGATCACGAGTGATCGACGCAGCCGACACGGCCATCCGTCACGGGATTTTTCGCACCCGCGGGCATCGCCTCCCTGAGAGCGCGGGTCCGGTACCATAGGGGTTTTGGGGGCGCAACAGCTAACTCCCCGGCCTCGCCCGCGGCTTGGCCCGCAACGTCGGCACGGCGGCGGCAGGGTCGTCGGGCCATACGTGCTTCGGGTAGCGCCCGCGCATCTCGGTGCGCACGTCGCGCCACGAGCCGGCCCAGAAGCCCGGGAGGTCGCGCGTCACCTGGATCGGGCGGCCGGCGGGGGAGAGCAGCTCGAGCACCAGCGGCACGCCGGCGACCGTGGGATGCGCGGCGAGGCCATAGAGCTCTTGCACCCGGACCGAGAGCGTCGGCCCCTGCTCCGCGGCATAGTCGAGGCGGTGCTGCGCGCCGGCAGGGGTGGTGAAAGCGGCGGGCGCGATCTCGTCGAGGCGCCGAGCCTTGTCCCATGGCAGCAGGGCGGCGAGCGCCGCATCGAGGCGACCGGCATCGATGGCGGCGAGGCTCGTCGCGCCGTCGAGGAAGGGCACGAGCCAGGCCGCGCCGTCGGCGGCGAGCGCGTCATCCGAGAGGTCCGGCCACGCGTCTGGCGCCGAGCGGCGCACCAGCGCGACGCGGTTGCGCAACTGCCGCTGTGGCGGAGTCCACGGCAGGCGGTCGAGGCCGAGCGTCGCAAGGCCGGCCGCGAGCGCGATTGCGCTGGCCTCCCCCGGCGGCACGGGTAGCGTCGCTTCGGCGAGCACCAGCGCGCCGAGCCGCCGCGTGCGGCGGGCCCGCAGTGCCGCGCGCTGCACGTCGAAGTCCACCGTCACGCTCTCAACGATGTCGTCGCCGGCGACGGCGGCGATGTCGGCCTCGTCGAGCGGCGCGGCGAGCTGGACGCGCGCTGCGCCCGCGCGGCCCGTCACCTCGGCCACCGCGAGGTACGTCTCGCGCGCCAGCGCGTCGTGCGGCTCGAGCGCGGCGGCGCGGCCGTTGGCCATCAGGACCTCGCCGGGCTTGCCGCGGGCCTTGGCGATGCGATCCGGAAAGGCGAGGGCGAGCAGGCGCCCGGCGGCCGCGACGTCGCCCGCCCGGCCGCCGCCGCCGGCCTGGCGGGCGAAGGTCTGTGCCAGCGCCCGCGCATCCTCGGCGCGCGGGCCGCGGTCGCGGCGGAAGCGTGTGAGCCGCTCGCGCAGGTCGGCGCCCTCGCCGCCGAGGCCGCGCTCGACGATGATGGTGGCGATCTCGGCCGCGAGCGCCGCCTCGCCGTCCGCCGCGGCCCGCACGACCATGCGGGCGAGGCGCGGCGGCAGGGCCAGCGCGCGGATCTTCCGGCCGGCCTCGGTGAGGCCGCCCTCGGCGTCAAGCGCGCCGATGGCCTCGAGCGTCGCGCGCGCCTCGGCCAGCGCCGGGGCGGGCGGCGCGTCCAGCCAGGCGAGGTCGCGCTCGGGGCGCCGCGCGCCCCAGGCCGCGCAGTCGAGCAGCAGGCCCGAGAGATCCGCCGAAAGGATCGCGGGCCGCGCGAAGGGCTCGAGCGCGCCGGTGCCGGCCTCCTCCCACAGCCTGTAGCAGACGCCGGGCTCGGTTCGCCCGGCGCGGCCGCGCCGCTGGTCGGCCGCGGCTCGCGAGACGCGCCGCGTCTCGAGCCGGGTGAGGCCGAGCGCCGGCTCGTAGACGGGCACGCGCGCGAGCCCCGAATCGACGACGACCCGCACCCCCTCGATGGTCAGCGACGTCTCGGCGATCGAGGTCGCCAGCACGATCTTCCGCTGCCCGGACGGCGCGGGAAGGATCGCCGCGTCCTGCGCGCGGCGGTCCATCGCGGCATAAAGCGGGGCGACGATCGCCGGCACATCCGCGAGCCGCTCGGCGGTTCGGGCGATCTCGCCCTGGCCGGGCAGGAAGGCGAGGACGGAGCCCGTCTCCTCCGCCAGCGCCTTGCGGACGGCACGGGCGACCTGGTCCTCGATCCGCTCGTGCGCGTCGCGGCCGAGGTAGCGGGTCTCGACGGGGTAGGCGCGCCCCTGCGATTCGATGACGGGCGCGTCCGTCTCGCCGTTCTGGAGCAGCCGCGCCACGCGCGCGCCGTCGAGCGTCGCCGACATCACGAGGAGCCGGAGGTCCGGCCGCAGCGCCGCCGCGTCGAGCGCCAGCGCGAGCCCGAGGTCGGCGTCGAGCGAACGCTCGTGGAACTCGTCGAAGAGGATCGCGGCTATGCCATCGAGGCCGGGATCGTCGAGAATCATGCGCACCAGCACGCCCTCGGTCACCACCACGATGCGGCTCCTGGCGGAGGCGCGCGTCTCGAACCGCGCGCGGATCGCGATGCTGCGGCCGACGTCCTCGCCGAGCGTCGCGGCAAGCCGCGCGGCGGCGGCGCGGGCCGCAAGCCGCCGCGGCTCGACCAAGATGAGGCGGCGGTCCGCCATCCACGCCTCGTCGAGCAGCGCGAGCGGCAGCCGCGTCGTCTTGCCAGCGCCCGGCGGGGCCACGACGACGGCGCGCGACCCGTCGGCCCGCAACGCCGCGGCGACTTGCGGCAGCACGGCCTCGATGGGGAGGGATGAGAGCGGCTGCATGCCCGACATCGCCGTGCCATGCCGCGCCGCCCGCGGCCGGTCAAATCCGGGCGGGAGGAGAGTGCGACAGCGTGTTGACGCCGCCGAAGCGGGCCCTTACACACCGCGGCGGAGCGGGGCTGTAGCTCAGATGGGAGAGCGCTGCAATCGCACTGCAGAGGTCGGGGGTTCGAATCCCCCCAGCTCCACCAATTCCCGCGGATAGTCGACGCCAAGCCCTCTAGCGATTGGCCGATTTGGCGGCCAACCGCGAGGTTGTCGGACGCTTCAATCCTTTGCGTTAGAGCCGCGCGGCCTGTCGAGATGGCCGAGGTCGCGGTCGGCATCGAGACGGTCGCGGACGCGCTGCTTCAGCGTCCGCACGTCCGGAAAGCCGTGGTCGATCGTTCGATCCCAAATCAGCGCGTCGTCGCAATGGATCTGGAAGATGCCGCCTTGGCCCGGGACGAGGGCCACCTCGGCGAGATCATCAGCGAAGGTCGACAGAAGCTCCTGCGCCATCCACGCCGCGCGGAGGAGCCAGTTGCACTTGGTGCAGTAGCTGATCGAGATCCTTGCCGGCACCTGCTGCCTCATGGGGCCTTGCGCACGCCGGCTCGGCGAGCCGCGAGCCGATAAGGGATAGGATCGTCGTCGCACCGCGGCAAGGCGGCAGCGGGCCGCCGCGCGTCATCGCGCCGGGTGCCGCTCCCGCCAGTGCCGGGCGAGATCGAGCCGACGCGTGATCCACACGTCGGGCTTGGTCTCGAGATAGTCGAGGAAACGGATCAGCGCCGCGGTACGGCCGGGGTGGCCGATGATGCGGCAATGCAGGCCGGCCGACATCATCTTCGGGCGCTCGGCGCCCTCGGCGTGGAGCACGTCGAACGCGTCCCGCAGGTAGGCGAAGAACTCGTCCGACGTCTGGAAGCCCTGCGGCTGCAGGAAGCGCATGTCGTTCGTGTCCATCGCATAGGGCACGATCAATTGGGGTGCGGTGCCGGCGGGGCGGACCCAGTAGGGCAGGTCGTCGGCGTAGGCATCCGACGCGTAGACGAAGCCGCCGTCCTCGGCGACGAGATCGAGCGTGTTCTCGCTCGAGCGGCCGGTGTACCAGCCGAGCGGCCGTGCGCCCGTCAGCTCGGTGTGGAGGCGAACGGCTTCCTTCAGGTGCGCGCGCTCGTCCTCGATCGGCATGTCCTTGTAGTCGATCCAGCGCAGCCCGTGGCTGGCGATCTCCCAGTCCGCCTCCTTCATCGCCGCGACCTGCTCGGGCGCGGTGCGCAGCGCCCAGGCGACCGCGTTGACGGTGACCGGGATCCTGCGGGACGTGAACAGGCGCCAGAGCCGCCAGAAGCCGGCCCGCGAGCCGTACTCGTAGGTCGACTCGACGTTCATGTGCCGGCGCCCGGGCCACGGCACGGCCGTCAGCACCTCGGACAGAAATCCTTCCGACGTCGCGTCCCCGTTGAGGATCGAGAGCTCGCCGCCCTCCTCGTAGTTCAGGATGAACTGGACGGCGACGCGGGCTCCGCCCGGCCAGTCGGCATGCGGCACGTCGCGTCCGTAGCCCGTGAAGTCGCGGGCCGGCGGGCGATGGTGGGATGACGTCATGCCGTTCCTGTTGCCATTGCTGTCCGTCCTCGTAGAACGCATCGGGCGGGGTGGCGCAAGACAGGCGCCGGCCGCGCTGGCACGGCTCTTGTTGCGGGGCCGGTGCTACGGCGAACCGACAAGGACGTCATGGACGCTACCGCGGGCGCGGCCCTCAAGAAGCTCGTCAACCTCACCTCGCCGCGCCTCGGCACCACGGTCGTCGCGGCCTCGGACGAGTTCTTCGGCGCGAAGGAGCGGCTGATCCACGATGCCGAGCCGGTGTTCCTCGCCGACAAGTACGACGCCAACGGCAAGTGGATGGACGGCTGGGAGACGCGGCGGCGGCGCGGGCTCGGCCACGACTGGTGCCTCGTGAAGCTCGGCATCCCCGGCGTGGTGACGGGGATCGACGTCGACACGCGCCATTTCACCGGCAACTTCCCGCCCGCCGCGCAGGTCGACGGCTGCGCGGATGTCGAGGCGCCGACCGCAGCGAGCGCCTGGCGCCCGCTCGTGCCGGCGAGCCCGCTCGGGCCGAGCGCGTCGCATCTTTTCGTCGTCGCGGACCCGACGCCGGTCCGCTGGCTGCGCTTGTCGATCTTCCCCGACGGCGGCATCGCCCGCCTGCGCGCTTACGGCAAGACCGTGGCCGCCGTGCCCGCTGCAGGCGACGAGGTCGAGCTCTCGGCCATCCGCCACGGCGGCCGCATCCTCGGCTTCAGCGACGCGCACTACGGCGATCCCTGGGTGATCCTCACCGAGGGGCGCGGACGCGATATGGGCGACGGCTGGGAGACGCGGCGGCGGCGCGAGCCCGGCCACGACTGGATGGTGATCGCCCTCGGCGTGCCCGGAAAAATCCGCCGCATCGAGATCGACACCGCGCATTTCAAGGGCAACTTCCCCGACAAGGTCTCGCTGCAGGGCGCACACGTGACGACGGGCACGGACGAGTCGATCGTCACCCAGTCGATGTTCTGGCCGGACCTGATGGCGCCGCAACCCGCGCAGGCCGACCACGTCCACGTGTTCGACGGCGCGGCGCTCGCCGATCTCGGCCCGCTCACGCACGTCCGCCTCAACATGCACCCCGACGGCGGCATCTCGCGCTTCCGCGCCTTCGGCCGCCCGGCGGGATGATCCCCGTCGAGCCGCTCACGAAGGCGGCCTTCGCCCCGTTCGGCCAGGTGCTGGAGCGGGACGGCGCCGAGCTGCGCGTGATCAACGGCGGCACGACGGACCGGCTGCATGC
The DNA here is from genome assembly GCA_901457705.2 of Beijerinckiaceae bacterium RH AL1. NCBI lineage: Bacteria > Pseudomonadati > Pseudomonadota > Alphaproteobacteria > Hyphomicrobiales > Beijerinckiaceae > Beijerinckiaceae bacterium RH AL1. The sequence goes on along the minus strand of LR590083.2, from coordinate 2,335,736 downwards.
GCTCGCCGCGGTCGACGTCGGTGCGGGCGGCGGACGACCGATCGTCTCGATCTTCGCCGGGCGCCGCCGGCCGTTGCCGCTCGAGATCGCGATGCTCGAGCGCCATCCCCTCGGCACGCAATGCTTCTTCCCGCTGCAGCCGCATGACTGGCTCGTCGTCGTCGGGCATTTCGACGAGGGCGCGCCGATCCTGCGCTGCTTCCGCGCGCGCGGCGACCAGGGCGTCAGCTACGGCGTCGGCGTGTGGCACCACCCGCTGCTCGTGCTCGTGCCGTCGCAGGATTTCCTGGTGGTCGATCGCGAGGGGCCTGGCGCGAACTGCGACGAGGTCGCGTTCCCCGCGGTGCATATCGATCTCGCGGGCTAGGCGCGGCGCAGCAGCTCTTCGAGCGGCGGCGACAGGCCGATAGAAGCCTGCGCTTTTATCGCTTTGGGGCTGAAGGCTTGACGCGTTCTCGCGGCCTCCACCGCCGACCGCGTCCCGAGCTCGACCGAGCACAGCACCGGCACAGGAACGCGAGGCTGGAGGCGCGCGGCGAGGCCGGCCAGCGCGGCGCCGCCGAGGATCACCGCCTCCGCGCCGTCCTCGATCGCGCAGGCCGCGCAGGCGGCGGCAAGCTCGGTCAGCGCGGCGTCCGGGTTCGTCGCGATCTCGTCGCCGGTCGCGGCGACGACGCGGATGCTCGCGAGCTTGTCGGCGAGGCCGAGAAACGCGACGTGCTCCTGCAGCATGGCCTGCCAGAGCACGCCGCCCGTCACGATGGAGAAGCGGCCGGAGCGCGCCGCCTCGCGGCAGGCTGCCTCCGCCATGCCGACGACCGGGACGGGCGACACCTCCTGCAAGGCCGGCAGGCCGGGGTCGCCGAAGCAGGCGAGATAGACGCCGTCGCAGCCGTCGACATGGGCGGCGAGCGCGTCGAGCGCCGCATGCGCGGCGATGGCGCAGGCGGCGCGGCTCGCGATGTAGCGAGGGCCGAAGCGCGCGGTCACGGGAAAGAAAGTCGCCGCGTCGCCCGCGACGCTGCGCGCGTAAGCAGCGAGGCGGTCGGTGATCGAGGCTGTCGTGTTCGGGTTGATCAGGAGGATGCGCAACGAACCACGTCCATGCCGCTCGCGCTCAGCATAGCGCCAAATAGCATGCCGGCGACTGCTTCTAGGCGGTCGCGAGCTTGGCCTGACGCCGCGCCAGCGCGATGTAGATCACGAAGCCGAGCGCCAGGCCGATGAACCAGGTGAAGTTGGCGAGCATCGACAGAGACGGCACCAGCGCGCAGAGGATCGGCACCAGTGCCGACGGCACAAGCGCCATCACCGCCGCCGGATTGTAGCCGTTCCTGTAGTGATACGCGCCTGCAGGACTCATCGTGTAGAGGTCGTCGACGACGACGTGCTGCTTCTTGATGATGTAGAAGTCGGCGATCAGCAGCCCGAAGAGCGGCCCGATGAAGGCGCCGAGCACGTCCAGCGTGTAATGGATCACCTCGGGGTTCTTGTAGAGGTTCCACGGCGTGATGAACACCGAGCCGACGGCGGCGATCATGCCACCCATCCGCCAGCTGATGCGGTTCGGCGCGACATTCGAGAAGTCGAACGCCGGCGACACGAAGTTCGCGACGATGTTGATGCCGATCGTCGCCGTCATGAAGGTGAAGGCGCCGAGCACGACTGCATAGATGTTGTCGAGCCGGCTCACAGTCTCGACGGGATCGATGATCATCTCGCCGAACACGGAAAGCGTCGACGAGGTGGTGATCACGCAGAGCAGCGAGAAGCCGAGGAAGTTGACCGGCAGGCCCCAGAAGTTGCCGGCCTTCACCGCGTCGAACGACGCGCCGTAGCGCGAAAAATCGCCGAAGTTGAGCATCGGACCGGAGAAGTAGGAGACGACGAGGGCGATCGCGCCGATCATCACGGGCACCGCGTCCCAGCCCTTGTACTTCACGTGGCCGAGGCTGAGGCCGACATGCGAGAGGCCGGCCTTGGCGACGAGATAGACGGCGAGCGCGATCATCACGACGTAGACCGCGGACCGGCCCAGTCGATGAAGCTGCGGATCGCCTCCATGCCGCGCCAGAAGACGACGGCCTGCACCACCCACAGGAACATGAAGCTCGCCCAGCCGAGCGTCGAGAGGCCGGCGAAGCCCGACTGCGCGGCGTCGGCATAGGGCCGCAGGCTCGGCATGAACTTCAGCGCCAGGACCATGAAGGCGACGGAGGCGAGATAGGTCTGGATGCCGTACCAGGCGACGGCGATGAGGCCGCGGATGATCGCCGGGATGTTGGCGCCCCGGACGCCGAACACCGCGCGGCAGATCACCGGATAGGGCGTGCCGGTGACCTGGCTCGGCTTGGCGACGAGATTGCAGAAGACCTGCACGATGAGGATGCCGACGACGAGGCTGACGAGCACCTGCCAGCTGGCGAGGCCGAGCGAGAAGAGGCTGCCCGCCGTGACGTAGCCGCCGACGCTGTGCACGTCGGACATCCAGAACGCGAAGATGTTGTAGGTGGTCCAGCTTTGCGACCGGAGCGGCGCGAGGTCCTCGTTCCAGAGCCGGCTGTCGTAGCTCGGCTTGATGATCACGGCCGGATGCGTCGCCGGGATCGGGCCGCCCGGGGCCGGTTCGAAGGTCGGCGATAGGGCGTCGGCCATGGCGCAACTCCAGTCGGGACCGATCGGATCGAAGGCGTTCAGCGCAGCGAAAGCCGTGCCAGCCCTGAGACGCCCCGCCGCCGTCAAAGGGCTAGGCCGCACGGGCGATCTTGGTCTAGGGAGAACGCCATGGACGGGCGCAGGACGTGGCCAAGAAGAAGCTGAAGCGGGCCGGGGACGGCCCGGACCGGGTCTACAAAGCGCTGCGCGACATCATCGTCGAACAGACTCTCGCCCTCGGCGCCCGCCTGCCCGAGGATGCGGTGGCGACGCGCTTCGGGGTGAGCCGGACCGTGGTGCGGGCGGCGATCGCGCGGCTCGTCGCCGACGGCCTCGTCGAGCGACCGCGCAACCAGGTCGCGCGCGTCGCCTCGCCGACGCGCGAGGAGGCGGACGACCTGATGGCGGTCCGCGCCGAGCTCGAGGCCAGCATCGTCGCGCGCCTCGCCAGTGACGTGACGGCGAAGCAGATCGAGAAGCTGCGCGCGCATGTCCGCGAGGAGGAAAGCGCGCTCAAGGATCGCGGCCGCGCGGTGCGCCTCTCCGGCGAGTTCCACGTGCTGCTGGCCGCGGCCACGGGCAGCAAGCTGTTCGAGCGCTACATGGTCGACATCATCGCCCGCTCGTCTCTTGTCTTCACGGCCCAGACGACGACGAACGCGCTCTGCTGCTCTCCGCGCGAGCATGCCGAGATCATCGACGCGGTCGAGAAGCGCGACGTCGCGAAGGCTCAGGCCCGCATGCGCAAGCATCTCGACGACTGTGCCGACCGGTCCCGCCAGCGGTTCGGTCCTGCAGAAAACTTCGCCGACCTGCCCGCGAGCGCGATCAGGCCGCTGACCTCGCCGTCGCTGGCCGCCGACCTGCGGCCGAAAGATGCGGCGCGGGTCGGAGACACGCCCGATTAGCTCGACGGCGTGCATCCTCGCGGCACTGCGCGTCGGCGGCGGGCACCGACGCTCTGAAGACATCCGCTGTCGCAGCTGTGCGAAAGCGCCGCCTGGTCTAGGCCGCCTCGTGCTCGCTCGCGACGTAATAGGCCACGTCGGCGCGGGGCAGCGGCCGGCGCCCTCTAATCACGTCGGCGATCTTCTCGGCGATCATGATCGTCGGGGCATTCAGGTTGCCGGTCGGGATGATCGGCATGATCGAGGCGTCGACGACGCGCAGCCCCTCCAGACCATGCACGCGGCCCTGGCCGTCGACAACGGCGAGATCGTGCTCGCCCATCTGGTTCGAGCAGGAGGGGTGGTAGGCGGTCTCCGCGTGCGCGCGGACGAAGGCGTCGAGCTCGTCGCCGCTCGTCACGCCGGGGCCCGGCGAGATCTCGCGGCCGCGATAGGGGTCGAGCGCCTTCTGGTGGATGATGTCGCGGGTGATGCGGATGGCGGCGCGGAACTCGCGCCAGTCCTGCTCGTGCGACATGTAGTTGAAGAGGATCGAGGGATGGACGCGCGGGTCCTTCGAGACGACGTTGACGCGCCCGCGGCTCGGCGAGCGCATCGAGCCGACATGCATCTGGAAGCCATGCTCTCGGATCGGGTTCGAGCCGTTGTAGTTTATGGCGACCGGCAGGAAGTGATACTGCAGGTTCGGCCAGGCGAAGCTCGGCTCGGAGCGGATGAATCCTCCACCTTCGAACTGGTTGCTGGCGCCGATCCCGGTGCCGTTGAACAGCCATTCCGCACCGATCGCCGGCTGGTTGCGCAGCTCCAGCGCCGGCGCCAGTGACACCGGCTGCTTGCAGCCGTACTGGATGTACATCTCGAGATGGTCCTGCAGGTTCCGCCCGACGCCGGGCAGGTCGTGCACCACCTCGATCTCGAGCGGCCGCAGCACCGAGGCCGGCCCGACGCCCGAGCGCTGCAGGAGCTGCGGCGAGGCGATGGCGCCGCTGCAGACCAGCACCTCGCGGTGCGCGCGCGCGTCCTGCAGCTCGTCGTGACGTAGCCATGTCACCCCGACCGCGCGCTTGCCGTCGAAGACGATGCGGTCGGCCAGAGCATGGGTGACGATCGTGAGGTTGGGGCGCTTGCGCGCCTCGTCGAGATAGCCGCGCGCCGTGCTGGCGCGCCGCCCGCGGCGGGTGACGGTGCGGTCCATCGGGCCGAAGCCCTCCTGACGGTAGCCGTTGAGATCGTCCGTGCGCGGATAGCCGGCCTGCTCGCCGGCCGCGATCATCGCTTCGAACAGCTCGTTGTTGCCGGCCTTGGGGGTGGTGACGCTGACCGGCCCGCTGTCGCCGTGGTAGTCGTTGCCGCCGATATCGCGCGTCTCGGCCTTCTTGAAATAGGGCAGGCAGTCGAGATAGGTCCAGTTGCCGAGCCCGGCGTGCTGGGCCCAGTTGTCGTAGTCCATCGCGTTGCCGCGGATGTAGCACATGCCGTTGATCAGCGAGGAGCCGCCGAGGCCCTTGCCGCGGCCGCACTCCATGCGCCTGTCGTTCATGTGCGGCTCTGGGTCGGTGAGGTAGGCCCAGTTGTATCGCCGGCCCTGCAGCGGGTAGGCGAGCGCCGCCGGCATCTGCGTGCGGAAGTCGAGGCGGTAGTCGGGTCCGCCGGCCTCGAGCAGGAGCACGGTGGTACCGGCATCCTCCGTGAGGCGCGCGGCCAGCACGTTACCCGCGGAGCCGGCGCCGACGACGATGTAGTCGAACTCTCTCAGCTTCGACATGACGGTTGCGATCCAAACGTTGCGTCGCGCCGGGCGCGATCAGAAGACGGAGGCGAAGGCGCCGAGCTCGACCTGGACGGACTTGACCTGCGTGTAGGCGAGCAGCGTCTGGACGCCGTTCTCGCGGCCGACGCCCGACTGCTTGAAGCCGCCGACCGGCATCTGCGCCGGCGACTCGCCCCAGGTGTTGATCCAGCAGATGCCGGCCTGCAGCCGATGGACGATGCGGTGCGCCGCCGCGACGTCGCGCGTGACGACCCCGGCGGCGAGGCCGAAGGCGGTCGCGTTGGCGCGGGCGACGACCTCATCCTCGTCGTCGTAGACGAGGATGCTCATCACCGGGCCGAAGATTTCTTCGCACACGATGCGCATGTCGTCGCGGCAGTTCGTGAAGACTGTGGGCAGCACATAGGCGCCCTTGCGGAAGGGTGGCGTCTCCAGCCGACGGCCACCCGTGAGCAGCGTCGCGCCCTCGTGCCTGCCGCTCTCGATGAGGCCGAGCACCTTCTCCATATGCGCGAAGCTCGACAGCGGGCCGAGATTGGTCGCCGGATCGAGCGGATCGCCGATGCGGATGCGCGCGACGCGCTCGAGCACCGCCGCCTCGAAGGCGGCCTTCAAGGCGCGCGGCACGAAGACCCGCGTGCCGTTGGTGCAGACCTGGCCGGAGCTGTAAAAATTCGCCATCATCGCGATGTCGGCGGCGCGTGCGACATCGGCGTCAGCACAAACGATGAGCGGCGACTTGCCGCCGAGCTCCATCGTCACGTCCTTGAGGCTCGAGGCGGCGGCGCTCGCCATCACCTTCTTGCCCGTCTCGACGCCCCCGGTGAACGACACCTTGTCGATGCGCGGATGGTCGGTGAGCCAACGACCGACCGAATGACCCGGCCCCTGCAGCACGTTGAAGACGCCGTCCGGCAGGCCGGCCTCGGTGTAGATCTCGGCGAGCTTCAGCGCCGTCAGCGGCGTGATCTCGCTCGGCTTGAAGATCATCGCGTTGCCGGCGGCGAGCGCCGGCGCCGACTTCCACAGCGCGATCTGGATCGGGTAGTTCCAGGCACCGATGGCCGCGACGACGCCGAGCGGCTCGCGGCGCGTGTAGAAGAAGCTCATGTCGCGCAGCGGCACCTGCGTGCCCTCGATCGCCGGGGCGAGACCGGCGTAGTACTCGAGCACGTCGGCGCCGGTCGCGATGTCGACCGTCGAGGTCTCGGAGAAGGCCTTGCCGGTGTCGATGGTCTCGAGCCGCGCCAGCTCGTCGTTGCGGGCGCGGAGGATCGCGACGGCCCGGTTGAGGACGCGCGAGCGCTCGACGGCCATCAGGGCGGCCCACGCCTTCTGTCCCGCCTCGGCGCTGGCGACGGCGCGCTCGACGTCGTCGGCGCCCGCCACCTGCACGTGCGCGATCACCTCGCCGTTGGCCGGGTTGATGCTCTCCATCGTCTCGCCGCCCGTCGCGTCGACGCGGTGGCCGTGGATGAAGAGTTGCTCGGTGCGGGCATGCGTCATGGGTCTGATCCCTTGCGATCAGTGCTGCGCGGCGCGCGAGAAGAGGTTGAGGACGATAACGCCGGCGACGATCAGGCCGATGCCGAGGAGAGCAGGGCCGTCGAGCGGCTGCTTGAAGAGGCGCCATCCGATGAGCGCGATGACGACGATACCGACGCCGGCCCAGATCGCGTAGGCGATGCCGACGGGGATCGTGCGCAGCGACAGCGAGAGAAGGTAGAAGGCGAGCGAGTAGCCGAGGATCGAGACGAGCGACGGCAGCGGCTTGGTGAAGCCGTCCGCGACCTTGAGCGCGGATGTCGCGAGGATCTCGGCCGCGATGGCGAACGCCAGGAAGAGCCAGGGCAACATCTTCATCCCTTCGATCGGGATGTGACGCCCTGGCGCGCCGCGGCGCGGTGCGTCAGCCCAGCTGCGTGCCGGGGATCGCGAGGGGCAGCGCAAAGGCGCGGGCGCTGGTGCGCAGCGTTTCGGCGATGTCGAGCCGCGGCGCCCGCTCCTCGTCGCTCGGCGAGCCGGGGATCGGGTCGTGGATCGCCAGCCCGATGTCGGCGCGCAGGTGCTCGTCCAGCGTCTGGATGGGATTGAACCGGCGTCCGGGAGACCTGCGGAAGAGGGCGGCCATGATAGTGCTCGATGATGTCTGCTGCGATGCAACATAATTCATCGAAGCGCCTGATCGTACGGCGCTTTGCGCATACCAGGGGCGCTGTCCGCCGCATTCGTCGGCAACTTTTTTGTAAGTTTTGGGAGAGGTCGGGTCGCGGCATGCGCGTCATGCCGGCGCGCTTGGGAACGCGAGCACCCGCTTGGTCGCGGCGTCCCGTGCGACCGCGACAGTCCACTCCGGCGGGAGCTCGCGCGCGCTCTCGCGGGTGAGATTGTAGGCGTCGATGGTGCAGGAGGGCGCCGGTGCGGCGCGAGCGATCTCGTCCGCACGACGCCGATCGTCGCCGGCGAAGATCGCGACCGAGTCGAAGCCGGTGCGATCGAGCATCGCGAGCAGGGTCCGGTCGCTGTCGAAGGGAACGATGCGCAGGACCGGGGCAAAGAGGCCGGTCGGCAGAGGCGCCTGCGCATTGTGGACACGAAGGATAGTCGCCTCGCCGGGCTGGCCTGCGTGGACGACTGTCGCTCCCGCAGTGACGCTCGGCAAAGCCGCGGCCTCGACAGGCGACCCGCAGGTCGGGTCCATCGCGAGCGCGGCTCGCTTGCACCAGGCAGTCGCCGCCGTCTCGGCAGCACGGAGCGCGGCTTTGTCGACGAAGAGGACCATCTCGCTCAGGTCAGGCGTCCGCCGGCGGGGATCGCGGGCGGCGAGGACGGCCTCGATTGCGCGCGGAACGTCGGCGCCTTTCATGATGACGGCCGCGCTCGGCCGGGGGGCGACACCACCCTCGTCGGCGAAGCGGAGACCGACCAGCCCACGCGGCACGCCGGCTTTCACCAGCAGCCTCTCGAGCTCGTGGGCGACGGCGCGCGAGGCGAGCGGCATGTCGATGACGAGGGCGCTGCCAGCGCTCATGGCGTTGGCAGAGGCGCGGCAGAGATCGAGCAGCGGCGCGCTCGAATGGGCTGTCGCACGCACGAGGTCGGCGCCGATCTCGGTGCCGATCACGCCGCCGCCGAGCTCATGATGGACGCAGACCGGCGCACGGGCCCGCTCCGCTGCCGTCGCGAAGGCGTCGGCGCAGCGCGGGACGAAGAACTCGATCTCGGTCAGGACCCGGCGGCCAGTGGCAGCGGCATCGAGCGCTGCGAGGGACGGTCCGTGCTCGGCGACGAGCTGTGCGCACCGCCGCAGCACGTCGGCGCGGTGGCGCGGGCTTGACGCCATCCAGGCACTCGCCGCGCGACGCGCCTGCTCGACGTCGGCGGGGCGCGCCTCGCTGATGTACGCCGCCGCGGGCACGGCCGACGCGACAAGCGCGGCCGGCGAGCCGCTCGCGCCGCCCCGACCCGACGACTCGATCAGCATCGCGACGACCTCATGCACCGTCGCTCGCGCCTCGTCGGCGCTGGTTCCGGCCTTGTAGGCGTGGGATTGCAGCCAGAGCCCGTCGATGAGGCCGGCGACGATCGTCGCGCACGGCGCGATGCGATCGGCCGGCACGCAGGCGCGGAAGGCATGGCGCAGGTTGGTGTGCAGCCGGCGCTGGTAGGCGTACTGGATGCGCTGGAAGCGGTCGGAATGCGCGATCTGTCCCCAGAAGGCCAGCCAGACCGCGCTGGTGCGGCGATCGAACTCTTGGTCGCCGAGCGCGGCGTCGACCACCGCGAGCAGGCGTTCCCGCGGCGTCGTGGCCGTCCTCAGCCGCTCGCGCAGCGCGGCTGCGAGGCGGGCGGCGAGAAAGCGCAGCGTCGCCTCGAGGAGGCCGTCCTTGTCGCGGAAATAGTGCGCATACAAGCCAGTCGAGACGTTGGCGCGCCTGGCGATCTGGCTCAGCGAGGCCGCCTTGAAGCCGACGTCGGCCACGGCCTCGACCGTCGCCTCGATGAGGTGACGGCGCCGGGCTTCCTCGAAGCTGGACTGCGCGGGAGCCATTGAGTTCATGGACGCAAGCTACCGCCTATTGAACGAACGATCAACACCATAAGCGGAGACGATTATCCAGACGCGCCTTGTCGTGACTGTCTTGACGGTCCCCATGACTAAAAATTCTCCTATCTGCCTAAAGACAGACCCAGCAAGTGCCAAAAAAACGGCTGGACAAGCTTCGGGTTACCTTATTGAATGACCATTCAACAGTGAAGCGCAAGACCTGACGCTGTCGTCGAGGGAGACTCTGGATGCGTATGAGCATGTGCCTGAGAACCGCCGCGGCTTTCCTCTTCGCGACGCTGGCGCTGCCCGGTGCCGCAACGGCGGGGCCGTCGACCTGCTCGAACGTGCGCTTCTCCGACGTCGGCTGGACCGACATCACGTCCACGACCGCGATCACCTCGCGGATCCTCAAGGGCCTCGGCTATACGCCGGTCACGCAGCTGCTCTCGGTGCCGGTGACCTACGCGTCGCTGAAGTCGAACAACATCGACGTCTTCCTCGGCAACTGGATGCCGACCATGGAGGCGGACCGGAAGCCCGATCTCGACGCCAAGGCGATCGAGGTGATCGGGCCCAACCTCACCGGCGCCAAGTACACGCTCGCCGTGCCGGACTACCTCTACGACGACGGGCTGAAGTCGTTTGCCGACATCGCGAAGTTCAGCGACAAGCTGCACGGCAAGATCTACGGCATCGAGCCCGGCAACGACGGCAACCGCCTGATCTCCGGGATGATCAAGAGCAACAAGTTCGGCCTGAAGGACATGGAGCTCGTCGAGTCGAGCGAGCAGGGCATGCTGGCCCAGGTCGAGCGCGCGACGCGCCGGCACGAGCCCATCGTGTTTCTCGGCTGGGAGCCGCATCCGATGAACGTCAAGTTCAAGATGCGCTATCTCTCGGGCGGCGACGACGTGTTCGGTCCGGACTTCGGGGGCGCCAAGATCTACACGAACATCCGTACCGGGCTGCGCCCGAGCTGCCCCGACCTGATGAAGCTCGTCGACAAGCTGCATTTCTCCCTCGACGCAGAGAACGTCGTGATGGGCTACATCCTGTTCGACAAGATGACGCCCGAGGCGGCGGCCGAGAAATGGCTGAAGTCCTCGAGCGAGTGGCAGCCCTGGCTCGACGGCGTGACGACCATCGACGGCAAGCCCGGCCTCGCCGCCGTCAAGAGCAGCCTCGCGCTCAACTGATCGACCCGCTGCCGGCGTGATCGCGCGCTGGCAGCGTTGTCGCGGTCGCAAATCGCGGCTCGCACGTCATGGTTCGAGGAGACCCCGCCATGTTCGATTGGCTCAAGAGCCACAAGCTGCCGCTCGGCTCCTGGCTGCAGGTCGGCGTCGACTTTCTGAACGACCACGCCAGCTTCGTCTTCGATGCCATCTCGCGCTACCTCAGCCTGGCCGTCGACGGCATGACCCATCTGTTGCTCGCGATTCCGGCGCTGATCATCGTCGCCTTCGTCGCCGTCTTTGCCTACGCGCTGCACCGCTCGATCGCGCTGGTCGTGTTCATCGTCCTTGCGTTCCTGCTCGTCATCAACCTCGGCTACTGGCAGGCGACGATGGAGACGCTGTCGCTGGTGCTGTGGTCGACGGCCGCCTGCATCGTCATCGGCGTGCCGGTCGGCATCGCGGCGGCGCATCGCCCCTGGCTCTACACGGCGATCCGGCCGGTGCTCGACCTCATGCAGACGATCCCGACCTTCGTCTATCTCATCCCGACCCTCGTCCTGTTCGGGCTCGGCACGGTGCCCGGAATCATCTCGACGGTGATCTTCGCGCTGCCGGCGCCGATCCGGCTGACCCAGCTCGGCATCTCGTCGGTGCCGCTCGCGCTGCGAGAGGCGGCGCTCGCCTACGGCGCCACCAAGCGCCAGATGCTGTTCAAGGTCGAGCTGCCACACGCGATGCCGACGATCCTCGCCGGCGTCACGCAATGCATCATGCTGAGCCTGTCGATGGTGGTCATCGCGGCGCTGGTCGGCGCCGACGGCCTCGGCAAGCCGGTCGTGCGCGCGCTCAACTCCGTCAACATCGCGATGGGCTTCGAGGCCGGCATCTCGATCGTCGTCCTTGCGATCATCCTCGATCGCGTCTGCAAGAACCCGGAGCGCTCCGGTCGGGTGGCGAGGTCATGATCGAAGCCGTGGGCCATCCCGCGAACGCGGTCGAGCTGCGCAACGTCGATGTCGTCTTCGGCTGCAAGGTGCGCGCCGCGCTGGCGCAGCTCGATCGCGGCGGCACGCGCGACGCGATCCTGCAGGACACCGGCGCCGTCGTCGGCGCTTCCGACGTGACGCTGGAGATCGAGAAAGGCCACATCTGCGTCCTGATGGGCCTTTCGGGCTCGGGCAAGTCGACCGTGCTGCGCGCCATCAACGGTCTCAACACGGTCGCGCGCGGCGAGGTGCTGGTGCAGCACGACGGCGCCACCGTCGACATCGCGAGCTGCAGCGCCAAGCAGCTGCGCGCCGTGCGCCTGCGGACGATCTCCATGGTCTTCCAGAGCTTCGGGCTGCTGCCGTGGCGCAGCGTGCGCGAGAACGTCGGCTTCGGGCTCGAGATCCGCGGCATAAGCCCGAAGGAGCGGCTGCGCATCGTCGACGAGAAGCTCGAGATGGTCGGCCTCTCGCAATGGGCCAACAAGCACGTCAGCGAGCTCTCCGGCGGCATGCAGCAGCGCGTCGGCCTCGCCCGCGCATTCGCGACCGACGCCGACATCCTGCTCATGGACGAGCCGTTCTCGGCGCTGGATCCGCTGATCCGCGACAAGCTGCAGGACGATCTCCTCGACCTGCAGAAGAAGCTGCACAAGACCATCGTCTTCGTCAGCCACGATCTCGCCGAGGCGCTGAAGATCGGCAACCGCATCGCGATCATGGAAGGCGGCAAGGTCGTGCAGTACGGCACGGCGAGCGACATCGTGCTGAAGCCCGCCAATCGCTACGTCGCCGAGTTCGTGAAGCGGATGAACCCGCTCGACGTGCTGACCGGCGACCACGTGATGACGCCCGCTGCCGACCTCAAGCGCCGCGACGGCAGGGTGCTGCTCGACGAGGCGGGCGAGATGGAGCTCGTCGTCTCCGACGACGGCTGCCCCGACGGCGTGCGGCTCAAGGGGCGCGAGGGGAAGCTCGGCCGCATCGCGAACGGCGGCGAGCCCGCGCCCGACTGCGACCTGCTCGTCGCGCCCGTGGACCTGTCCTTGAAGAACGCCATGGATTTGCGCTGCCGCACGGACAATCCGCTGGTCTTCGTCGACAAGCTCGGCCGCCTCGCCGGCCTCTGCGACCACAACGAGATTTATCGAGCGCTGCTGATGTCGCGGACGTAAGGAGAGCGTCAGGCGACCTTCGGCGCGCCGTGCGGTTCGGCCCTGCGGCCGGCCGCAGTCCGACGGGTCGCCTCGGCGACTTGGGTGAAGACCTTCGTCCAGGCCTCGAAGTCGATGTTGTAGTCGGCACGGGTCGGGTTTGCCGGCTGCGCGAGGAAGCCGAGATAAAGCCCTTCCTCCAGGCGCTCGATCCCGCCGACGGGCCGCCCGGGAAATGCCGTCACGTCCGTGAGCACGGGTTGCACGCCGAGCAGCGTCACCGGGCCATGCGCCCGAAGCGCCTCGTGCAGGCGGCGCAGGCCGCCGGCATCGACCATATCCGAGCGGTAGACGAAGACCTTCTCCGCCGATGCCAGATCGTCGAGCAGCTTGTCGCGGAGATAGGCGATACGGCGGCACATCTTCTGGAAGATGTCGTCGGCATCGACGCGGTCGGCGATGCGGAATGTGTGCATTGCGAGGTCCCAGCGCCGATCGCGCAGATAGAGCTCGCCGTTCGAGGCCGTCACCATCACCGTGTTCTCGGGCTCGCCCATGCCTTCGAAGCGCTGGCCAAGGGCGGCGATGAGGTTCTCGAGCGCGACGTCGTTCCAGCGCAGGAGGCTGAGGGGTTCGGCGCCAAAGCGGCGTTGCACCAGGCCCATCTCGCAGCTGTCGCCGAGGCTCTCGAACCCCAGCATGAGACGACGCATCGGCGCGTCGTCGAGGGCCACGATGTCGGCTCTGACCGGGGCTAGCTCGGGAACCGCGCCGCTCATCTGCGCGCCATGCAGGGCGGTGCCGTAGGCTTCCCATGTCGTCGTGTCGTCCGGTGCGCGGCGGCGATGCTCGGTCCAGCAGGCGAGGGCGAGCGGCCAATCCTGGCGGGCGTTGGCGACCCAGCCCTCGGTGGCGATGAGGTCGACGAAGTCCGGAAACTTGCGCCGTGCCGCGGCGACCTCGCGGGCCGCTGCATCGAGATCGCCGAGGGCGAGAAGGCTGAGCGTGTAGCTCTGCAGCCAATCGGCGTGCGGCTTGGCCCGGGCCATGGCCCGACGCCACAAGTCCACCGCAGCCTGCGGATCGGCGCGCTCCTGAGCGAGCCGCGCCGCCTCGCTCAGGAGGCGGACGTCGTCGGGGGATCTTGCGAGGGCCTCTTCGAGGATCGCGCGCGCCTCGGCCGGCTCCCCGAGGCGCCGGAGGCATGCGGCGAGGCGAGCCGTCGCCATAGCATTGTCGGCGCGGCGCGCACGTGCCTGTCGCCAGAGGTCCGCCGCCTCGCGATGCATCCCCTGCGCCTGCGCCGTCTCGGCCGCCCGAGCGTATAGCCAGGCGCCCACGGGGCTATTGTGCAGGAAGGCCAAGGATGCCGTGCGTCGCAGGGCTTCCACCAGGATAGGCATACGACGAACCGAGCGCGCGAAAGTCCGTCTCCTGGCGAGCCGGGAGATCAGTCGGCGCCAGTTACCACACCGCTGGCGCGATCATAAGCTTGGGATGGTCGAAGCCAGTCTGTGCTGTCCAGAACCGAAGGCGCTCAGGAGAACCGAGGCGCCGCGCGATAGCCGCCTGGAGCCCTCTCTATAAAGTAGAATTTAGGATCGCGGCGTGGAAAATCCATCTACCTTCGAGGCTATCGAGGGAAGCGCGATGCTGCTTGGCCAGCACGCCGCGCGCGCCGTTTGGAAACAACGCCTTGTCTCGTCCGCCATTGAACAACAGGATTGTCCTGGTCGAAGACGATGAGGATCTCGCGCATGAGATCGGGCTCGCGCTGGCCGCCGAGGCGCTCTCGACGGTGCGCTTGCGCGCGGCCGAGCCGCTGATCGAGTCGCGGTTGTCGGCCGCGGTCATCCTGCTCGATCGCTGCCTCAACGGGCGCGACAGCATCCATGTGCTGGAACGCATGCGTGCCAACGGGGACCGGACGCCGACCATCATCATCTCGTCGCTGACGAGCGTCGAGGAGCGGGTCAACGGGCTGAAGGCGGGCGCCGACGATTACCTCATCAAGCCGTTCGCCATGGTCGAGCTCGTGGCGCGCGTGCAGGCGGCGCGCCGCCGCCACGACATGATCCAGGAGACGCGCCTCGCCGCGGGCGCGTTCGAGATCGACCGCGTCAGCCGGACGGTCTACCGCAATGGGGTCATCATCGAGTTGCTGCCGCGCGAATACGAGTTGCTGGAATTCTTCATGTTGAATGCCGGCGTCGTGCTGACGAGATCGATGCTTCTCGAGAAGGTGTGGAAGATCAACAGCGTCACCCAGACCAATGTCGTCGATGTCCATATCGGTAATCTTCGCAAGAAGATCGAAACGGAGAACGGCCGGGTCATCACGAACATCCGCGGCCAAGGCTTTCGCTTCGAGCGTGAACAGGACGGTCGCGGAGACGAGATGAGGGTCGCCAACTGATGCGTTTCCCCGCCTTGTAAGCGTTCTGAGCCGCCTCTCGCGGAGGCAGCGGCTTAAATAAAAGTTTTATTACGATAATGTGTCGAGGACACAGCGGAGAACTCCGCCTCGTCCGGCGCTTGACGCTTGCCGAAATGGCACGAACGAAGCCCGACCACCCGCGTCGATCCGGTCCGATAAGCGCTAAGCACGACGTTCGCGATGCGCTACATGTCCCTGATGTGACGGAAATGTGTCGATAGAATTACCAAGGGTGCGGTATTCCCGGAGAGTCACATCGCTTCGGGGGAAGCTGCAGTGCAGCAGTCGCAACACACTCACATTCGCTCTCACGTTCCATCACGCTGCAAGCTGGCGCTCGCGGCGCTCGGCGGCGTCTCGCTTCTGGCGTTGTCGGCGGTGGCGGCGCATGCCGATCCCACCCTGTCCGAGCTCGCGGCCGAGCTGCGCGAGCTGAAGGCGTCCAACGCCCAGATGCGCGCCGAGAACCGCCAGATGAAGGCGGCGATCCAGGAGATGCGCGGGCAGCGGGTGCGGGCAGCGCGCGGCGCCTCGCGCGATTACGCCGAGCGCACGCCGGCACCGGTTCTGCCCGCGGCCGGCGGAGCTGTTCCGGTCATGGTGACACCCGACAAGCGCCTGCAGGTCGGCGGCATCACCATCACGCCCGGCGGGTTCCTCGCCGGCGAGAGCGTGTTCCGCTCGAAGACCACGAACTCCGACATCAACAGCGCCTGGAACTCGATTCCCTATGTCAACACGCTGCTGTCGCGCACCAACGAGTATCGCCTGACCGGCCGCCAGAGCCGCCTCGCCCTGCTCGCCGAAGGTGCGATCACGCCGTCCGTCATCGCCTCGGGCTACGCCGAGTTCGACTTCCTGGGCGCCGGCACGACGTCGAACGCGACGGACACCAACTCCTATGCGCCGCGCATCCGCCAGCTCTACGCCGCGCTCGACATGACCGACTACGGCATCCATGCCATGGCTGGCCAGATGTGGTCGCTGGCGACGCTGAACTCGAAGGGCATCACGCCGCGCAACGAGATCACGCCGCCGACCATCGATGGCCAGTTCCTGCCGGGCTTCGTCTTCGCCCGCCAGGCCGGCGTCCGCCTCACCAAGGACTTCGACCGCAAGCTCTGGCTGTCGCTCGCCCTCGAAGAGGCGCAGACGACCTTCACCAACGGGGCCTGCTCGGGCTCGGCATTGTCGGGGACGACGAACGGCGCGGGCGAAGCTCAGTCCGCCTCAGGCGTCGGTATCGCCACGCCGTCGGGCCTCACGGCGCTCTGCGCCGCGACCGCATCGGGTGCCGGCTTCAGCCAGTACGGCCAGCCGTACTCGCTGAACCATCTGCCCGACATCATCGGCAAGGCGGCCTACGAGGCGCGGATCGCGAACCGCGACGTGCACATCGAAGGCATGGGCCTCTACAAGGACCTCTACGACGCGTCCTACACGCCGTCGGTGCTGACGGCGACGGCGGGCGCGCCGGCGACCGGCATCAAGACCCACGACGTCGGCGGCTACGGTTTCGGCGGCGGCCTCATCGCGCCGGTCCTGCCGAAGACCCTCGACTTCCAGATCTCGGCTCTGGCCGGTCGCGGCATCGGCCGCTACGGCGCAGGCCTGCTGCCCGACGCGACCGTCGGCGTCGACGGCCAGTTGCGGGCCATCGGCGAGGTCATCGGCCTGGCCGGCTTCACCCTGCACGCGACGCCGTCGATCGACCTCTATGCGTTCGGCGGTATCGAGCGTGAGGGCCGGTCCTACGGCAACTACGACGGGACGCTGTTCGGCTACGGCCTGCCAAATGCGGCGAACTACGGCTGCAACCTCGTCGGCGCCAACGCGGCGACCTGCACCGGCCAGACGCACCAGCTCTGGCAGCTCACCGGCGGCTTCTGGGACAAGCTCTACAAGGGCACCTACGGCGAGGTGCGCGTTGGCGCCCAGTACTCCTACACGCAGCGCGACGGCTTCGGCACGCAGGTCACCACCGCGCCGACGGCCGCCCAGGCGGCCTCTGCGGGCCTCACCGTCGCCCAGGCGAGCCGCTACGTCACGCCGAAGACCAACGAGAGCACGGTGATGACCTCGATCCGCTATTATCCGTTCCAGTAGCGGCGGCGGTATCTCACGACATTGGGCTGCGCGGTCTCTAGCCGCGCAGCCCTTTTTGAAGATCGACATTCCGCCCGGCGGCTGCGATTTTGCTGCCGTAAGGGGTGCGGAACCCGCAAACCAAAGAACAATTTGAGCAAAGTCGTTCGAGGTTGCGATGATCTGGGCATCGACCCGCGAGGGCAGCATCACCTACGCCGGGCCGGAGTGGACCGCCTTCACCGGGCAGCCACTCGACGCCGCCATGGGGGACGGCTGGCTCGAGATGCTGCACGCGGAAGACCGGGATTCGACCCAAGCGTTCTTCAAGAAGGCTTGCGCCTCGATGGCGGCCTTCACCGTGGAGTATCGTCTCCACCCGGTCGACGAAGCCTACGTGCGGGTCGTGGCCGGCGCGACGCCCTCGATCTCCCCGGTCGATCATTCCTTCATCGGATATCTCGGCACTCTGAACGAGATCGAGGGCCAGGCCGGCGTGACCCGCAACATTCTCGGCAAGGCCATCATTGCGCCGCCGAGCAAGGCGACGACGCCACTCACCTCGGTCGACATCATCGCCGACTACCTGCTGCTGGCACGCGCGACGGCGCAGCATGCCGGCGAGGAGCGTCTGCTCGCCTCGCTCGATTTCGCGATTTCGGAAGTCATGCGGCGCTTGGGCTACCGCACCGCGGAGGCGGAGCGGCACTAATCCTGCGAGTGGGGACTCGGCGCCTACCTGGCGCGCAGGGCCGTGGCGATCTTCGCGACCATCTGCATGATCGACTTGCGAACGTCGGCATCGTCGATCGAGCGGAAATCGGCAAGCAGCTCAAGGCCTTCTTCCAGCAGGAAGGTGTCGATGTCGGGCGTCTCGCCTTCGAGGACCCGCGTAATCCGGGTCTTCAAGTCGATCAAATCTCCCATACCCGATCCTCGAATTCGGCCGTGTTCCATTCGGGCCCCCGCATACCCCGTACTCGGCAGGTGTGCAAACAGATGGTGCGCCAGCGACCGGCCTTGGGGCTCGGCCTCGACCTTGCACGATGAGCCGAACATGGTCGACCGCTAAGCTCGAGCGTATAAGACGAGGCCCGGCGCGACCAGCCGGCTGCATCACGGGGACCGACGTGGCGGACGACAAGCTGCAGCGTGCAACGCCAGATGGCTCCGCGATCGATCCGTGGCGTGAGTTGCGCAAGGCGACGCCGGCCCGCGTCGGTCTTGGACGCAGCGGCGATACCATGCCGCTCGGACCTGTGCTGGCCTTTCAGCTCGCCCACGCCCAGGCGCGCGACGCGGTGCACGCCGCGCTCGACGTCGACGCGATCAAGGCCGCGCTGGCGCCCCACAAAGTCGTGGCCGTGAAGAGCCGGGCGCCGGACCGTGCCGCCTATCTGAAGCGCCCCGACCTCGGCCGCGCGCTCGACCCCAACGACGAGGCTGCCCTCAAGGCGGACCCGGCACCCTGCGACTGTCTCTTCGTCATTGCCGACGGGCTTTCCGCGAAGGCGACCGCAGCGCACGCCGTCAAGGTGATCGAGGCAACGGTCCCGCTGCTCGGCGATCTGACCGTCGGCCCGGTGGTCATCGCGACGCAGGCACGGGTTGCGCTTGGCGACGCGATCGGCGCGGCGCTCGGCGCCAGGCTCACGATCGTGCTTGTCGGCGAGCGGCCAGGCCTCAGCGTCGCCGACAGCCTCGGCGCCTACATCACATACGCGCCGCGGATCGGCCGTCGCGACTCCGAGCGGAACTGCATCTCCAACATCCACGACAAGGGCGGCCTATCCTACGCGCTTGCGGCCCGCAAGCTCGCCTGGCTCGCGCGCGCGGCGCTTCAGCTCGGCGCGACCGGCGTGACGCTGAAGGACGCCGAGGTGGCGCTGCCGGAGAGCGAGCGGCCGGCGATCGGCTAGGTGCCGGCCGCCTCAGCCCTTGCGCCTCAGCCCTGGCGCTTCACCGGCAGCGCGCCGGGCGCCTGGCAGGTCGGCATCATCTCGATGCGGTTGATGTTGACGTGGCGCGGCAGGTTGACGACCCATGAGACCGTCTCGGCGATGTCGTCGGCGGTGAGCGGCTCGGTGCCCTCGTAGACCTTGGCGGCGCGGTCCTTGTCGCCGCCGAAGCGGACCTCGGAGAACTCGGTTCCACCGCACAGGCCGGGCTCGAGGTCGGTTACGCGCACGAAGGTGCCGACGAGATCGGCCTTCAGGTTCAGCGTGAACTGCTTCACGAAGGCCTTGCTGCCCCCGTACACGTGGCCGCCGGGATAGGGGTAGTAGCCGGCGATCGAGCCGAGATTGACGACGTGGCCGCGGTCGCGCGCCACCATGCCCGGCAGCAGCGCGCGGGTCATGTGCACGAGGCCGTTGATGTTGGTCGCGATCATCGTGTCCCACTCGGCGACGTCGGCCTCCCAGGCGGGCGAAAGGCCGAGGGCGAGGCCGGCGTTGTTGACGAGCACGTCGACCTCGCGCCAGCCCTCCGGCAGGCTGCCCGGCAGTGCGGCGACGGCATTCGGGTCGGTGACGTCGAGCACGAAGGGCAGGACCTTGCCGTCGTGTTCCTTCGCCAGCGCCTCGAGCCGGTCGGCGCGCCGCCCCGTCGCGATCACCCGATGGCCGTCGGCGACCATGCGCCGCGCGATCGCCGCGCCGAAGCCGGCCGTCGCGCCGGTGATGAGGACCGTCAGTGTCATGTTCGCTTCCGAGAGTTGGTTTGTAACGCGTGATATATGGCGCGGACGCGCAGGGCGAGGCCTCTCCAGTTATCGCGGAGACGAAATCATGCCCGCCTGCGCCACCACGCGGCGGCGGCCGCCACCACGACCGCGGCGAAGCTCGCGGCGAGCTGGCTGCGCTGGTCGGGCAGGAACAGCATGGTGACGAACACCGCGCCGATGCCGGCGATCGTCGCCCAGCTGAGATAGGGGAAGGCCCACATCGGGAAGGCCGGCACCTCGCCGGCCGCGTCGCGGCGCTTGCGGTCGGCAATCTGGGCCAGCGCGACCATGATGTACACGACGAGGATCACCGAGCCCGAGGTCGCCAGGAGGAACGCGAACACCAGCCCCGGCGACACCACCGAGGCGATCGCGGCGAGGAAGCCCGCCGCGCTGCCCAGCAGGATCGCCCGCGTCGGCACCTTGCGCGGTCCGACGGCGACGAGCGCGCGCGGCGCATCGTTGGCTTCGGCGAGCTCGAACAGCGTGCGCGAGCAGACGTAGAGGCCCGAGTTGAGGCAGGACAGCACGGCGACGAGGATCACCGCCTGCATCAGGATCGCGGCGCCGGGGATGCCGATCTTCGCCATGGCCGTGACGAAGGGCGAGTGGCCGGACTGCAGCGAGTCCCACGGCACCGTCGCGACGATGAGGATGATGGCGAGCAGGTAGAAGGTGGTGATGCGCAGCGCCACGGTGCGCGCGGCGCGCGACACATTGCCGGCGGGATCGTCCGACTCCGCGGCGGCGATCGAGGTGATCTCCGAGCCGGTGAGCGAGAACATCGCCGTCGGCATGGTGCCGAGCACCGCGGCGAGACCTTTCGGGAGAAGGCCGCCGGAGCCGAGCAAGGTGGCGGTGGGCGATGTGCCGTCGAGCGCCAGGACGCCGAGATGTACGGCCGCGACGAGGATGAAGGCGATGATCGCCAGCACCTTTATGAGCGAGAACCAGAACTCGAACTCGCCGTAGGCCTTCACCGACATGAGGTTCGTCGCGGTAAGCAGCGCGATGAGCACGAGCCCCAGCATCCAGACGGGCAGGTCGACCCAGTCGTGCAGCAGCGAGGCGCCGGCGATCGTCTCGGCGCCGACGACGATGATCCAAAAATACCAGTAGAGCCACGCCGAAACGAAGGCGGCGCGGGGCCCGAGGGCCGCGCGGATGTAGGCGTTGAACGAGCCCAGCCCCGGGCGCGCCACCGCCATCTCGCCGAGCATCCGCATCACCAGGAACGCGATGGCGCCGGCGATGGCATAGCTGATGATGACCGCCGGCCCTGCCGCGAGGATCGCTGCCGACGCGCCGACGAACAGCCCCGCGCCGATCACCCCGCCAAGGGCGATCATCGCGACATGGCGCTCTTTCAAGGATTTCGAGAGGGGGGCGGCGTCAGGCGCGGCGTGGTCGGCTGCGATGCTCATCTCGGCTCCGAGGTTCGATCCCGGAGCTTCGCAAGATGGAGACCGCCGGCGCCACCCCCTCGTTTGGCGCGCACCGGCCTGCGGCGGCACCCCGATAGCCGCACCTGCTCAGAACCCCGTCACTCGGGGTCGAGCGGCGCCGTCCCGGTCGGCTTGCCGTCGCGCGACAGCGTGATCTTCTCGATGCGCGCCTCGGCCGACTTGAGCAGCCGGTCGCAATGCGCCTTCAGCGCTTCGCCGCGCTCGTAGATCGCGATCGACTCTTCCAGCGCGACCTGGCCGCGCTCGAGCTTGTCGACGATCGCCTCGAGCTCCTTCATCGCCGCCTCGAAGGGCAGGGCGGCGATCGCCGCGTTCGGGTCGGGCTCGTTCATTGGCGCCTCACGACAGCTCGAGGGCGAACGGCACGCCCTCCATGCACTCCTCGCCGCGCCCGATCGCCTTCACCGCCGCGACCATGCGGCCGTTGCGCTCGAGCATGCGGTCGGCGACCTCGACGAGCAGCGTGTTGGGCGAAGCGGTCGGCGAGGCGGCGCGGATCGCCTGCGCGATCTCGATCTCCGGCCGCTCCGGTACCAGAACGCAGGCGGCGATGAAGGCGGCCGCCGTCGAGCGGCTGACGCCCGCGTAGCAGTGGATGAGCAGCGGCTCGGCGCGGTCCCAGTCGCGCACGAAGTCGACGATCGCGGCGACATGCGTCTCGGCCGGCAGGATGTGGCCCTCGAGCTCGACGACGATGTCGGAGACCGGCACGTTGAGGTGGCGCGCGGCCGTGATCTCGATCGGGCGATCGACCGGCGTGCCCTTGTTGATCAGCGTGATCAGCGAGCGCGCGCCCGTGGCGCTGACGGTCGCCGGGATCTTCGACAGCGGACAAACATGAATCTGCGGCACAGGTCCTCCGGGTCGCTCAGTGTCACAGCGGCGCGCGCGTTTCAAGGCGCGGGCGTTTCCGGTTTCTTAATCCTTCCGGCAACTAAAGGCGGTGGTTCAAGGGCGCGGAAAGAGAGGCCGCCGCAGGGTGCCGGGCATGAGCGAACCGCATCTCTCCCTCGTCGTCGCGACCAAGGGCCGCGCGACGCCGTTCCAGGCGCTCTTCGAGAGCCTCGAGGCGCAGACCTGTCGCGACTTCGAGGTCGTCGTCGTCGACCAGAATCCGGACGCGCGCGTCGGCACGCCGGAGACGGAGGGCTGGTCGTTCCCGATCCGCCACCTGCGCACGCCGAGCGAGACCGGCGCGAGCCGCGCCCGCAATGCCGGCTTCGCCGTTGCGCGCGGCGTCCGCATCCTATTTCCGGACGACGACTGCTGGTATCCGCCGAATTTCCTCGCCCATGCGCTCGAGCGCATGCAGGCCTTGAACGCCGACGTGCTGGCCGGGCGTGCCGCCGATCCGGTGACGGGCCGCGACATCAACGGGCGCTTCGAGCAGGTCGTGACGCGCATCGACCGCGACAATGTCTGGACCACCGGCATCGAGTGGGTCGTGCTCTTCGATCGCAAGGTGCTGCAGGCCGTGGGCGGCTACGACGTCGGCATCGGCGTCGGCGCGTCAACGCCGTGGCAGTCCTGCGAAGCGCAGGACATCGTGCTGCGCGCCCTCGACAAAGGTTTTTCCTGCGTCTTCGACCCGAGCGTCTTCGGCCATCATGCCGAGCTCGACATCCGCGACGCCTCCATGCTGCGCAAGGGCCGCGCCTATGCGCGCGGGCTCGGCCATGTCCTGAGGGTGCACAAGTACCCGACGCGGGCTGCCGCCTCATGGGTCCTGCGGCCGACGGCCCGCGCGATGCTCGCGCTCGCGCGGGGCGACGTCACTTTGTTCTCCTACTATCGGAGCGTCGCGCTGGGCCGGCTCGAAGGATGGCGTGGTCGCGTGCCGGCTCAAAAGCCGGCGAGTCCCGTGAAGCAGGCGGCCCCGGCGCGCGGCTAGAAGGTCTGCGGCGCTGCTCCCCGGGAAGGGCGCGTCTGGACGTTTGGCGCCGAAAACGAGAGTTCCTGCTGGTGCAGCTCGCGCTGCGCGCGCTCGGCCTTCAGCCGGGCGACGGCCGCGTCGAAGCGCGCCCATTCGGCCTGGCTCAACTCCTCCCCGGTTTCCTTGATCGAAGCCTTCCGCATCGTTTTCCCCGTCAAGAATGTCTGTCCTTTTTTCGTTCTTGCGGCCGTCCCGCAGGGCGGCTCTACTGAGGATGGCTTCGAAAGGAGACGTCGTCATGACACCCTTCGGAAAGATCGTCGCGACCGAGCTGCGCGGTGCGGTGCTGCCGCTCGAGTCGGTGTCGATCGTCGACCATCAGCATCTCCTGTCGACGATCCGCGCGCTGCTCAAGAACGCGCTCTTCTACGTCGTGCCCGATCCGGCGATCGATGCGGCGCGCGAGCACGCGATCGCGCAAGCCGCCGCGCTCGTGGCGGCGATCCAGGCGGACGGCGTGCGGACGCAGGGCATCAGCCTCGACGTCGATCAGGCGCGCGCCGAGGCGATCCTCGCCATGCAGGCGCTCATCGACCGGGTCGCCGACGCCGAGCCGACGATCACTGCGCGCAGCCTCGGGATCATCTGACACCGCCGTTCGAGGGACGGGGAAACCT
This sequence comes from Beijerinckiaceae bacterium RH AL1, assembly GCA_901457705.2. Lineage (NCBI taxonomy): Bacteria > Pseudomonadati > Pseudomonadota > Alphaproteobacteria > Hyphomicrobiales > Beijerinckiaceae > Beijerinckiaceae bacterium RH AL1. The sequence goes on along the minus strand of LR590083.2, from coordinate 2,311,770 downwards.
TTCCCATCGCGAGCCGGTTCAACCGTGGCTGTTTCCCACGCAAGGATGATCCATGCTCCGCACTGCCCTTATCGCCTTCGCGCTCACGGCGGGGACCACCGCCGCCGTCGCCGCCAACTTTCCGTGCGAGAAATTCGGCCGCAATGCCGACGGCACCTGGGGCGCGAAGGAGCCGGTGCAGATCTTCGGCCCCAACGGCCGGCTCGATTTCACGCCGGGCGAGGTCTACAAGAAAGGTGAGACGAAGGCTGGGCTCGATACCGCGCAGCTTCTCGAGGCCAATTGCGCGAAGAAGTGAGCCGACCTGTCGCAGCTTTAATGCAGCGGTGATTGCCGCGGAGCGGACGGTGCTTAGCTTCTGATCATAGGCGCTCGGCGGAGATCGCCGCCGGGCGCACAACGATCGGGAGATCGCCATGTCCGGCTTCTTGGACGACCGCGAGCACGCGGCCGAGAACCTTTTCGTTCACAACGAGGAAATGCTGTTCCTGGCGCGGCGCGCCGGGGTGCGCGATCTCGCGCGCTGGGCCGCCGACGCGATGAGGCTGGGGGAGGCGCAGCGAGACAAGTACGTCGCGACGCTGATCGGCACCATGGTCGCGGGCAGCGGCGATGCCGCGATCCTGCAGGTCGTGACGAAAGACCTCGAAGCCGCCGGCAAGGGATCGGACGCGGCAGACGCGGCGCGTGTGCTGTCGCAGGCCGTGGCCTTGGCCAGCGACGAGCTGTCAGGCCGCAGGCCGCGGCAGCCGCTGGGACGGTCCGCATCGCAAGCGCCGAAGACCCATCCGATCGGCGCGTCGCTGAGCTGGCGGGATTAGCGCCCTTCCCAGCGCGGCTTGCGCCGCGCGACGAAGGCCTCGACCCCTTCGCGGAAATCGCGGCTCGTGTAGCACGCGCCGACGATGTCGTTCGCCGGCTCGACCGGCGCGCGCAGCCGCAGGAGCGCGTCCTTGGTGGACCGCAGCGTGATCGGCGCCAGCGACGCCACCTCTCGCGCAAGCGCGTCGGCACGCGCGGCGAGCGCATCGGCATCCTCCACCACCTCCGACACGAGGCCGGCGACCAGCGCCTCGTCGATGCCGAGGAGCCGCGCCGTGAAGATCATCGTCCTGACTCGCGGCTCGCCGAGGAGCGCCACGAGCCGCGCCAGGTTCTGCGTCGACAGGCAGTTGCCGAGCGTGCGAGCGATCGGGAAGCCGAACTTCAGGTTCGCGCTCGCAATGCGCAGGTCGCAGCAGGCCGCGATCATCGCGCCGCCGCCGGTGCAGGCGCCGGCGAGCGCGGCGATCGTCGGCACGCGACAATGCTCGAGCGCATGCAGCAGCGTCTCGATACGGCCTTCGTAGGCAAGCGAATCCTCGCGCGTGCGCAGGCTCTCGAACTGCGCGATGGCCGTGCCTGCCGCGAAGGCCTCGCCGCCAGCGCCGGTCAGGATCAGGGCCTTCACCTCCGGGTCGCCATCGATCTCGCCAAGCAGCACGCCGAGGCCGTCGTACATCTCGTAGGTGAGCGCATTGCGCGCCTTCGGGCGGTTGAAGGTCGCCGTGACGATCCCGTCGTTGCGGTCGACAAGCAGCTCTTCGGTCATGCGCGCGTTGTGCCTTTCCTCGGTCCGGCGTATTGGCGACGCCGCACTCGCAGAGCTAGCAAATTGGGAGCGCGCGAACGATGATCGACTTCTACTTCAATCTCGGTCCCAACCCGATGAAGGTCGCGCTCCTCCTGGAGGAGCTGGAGCTGCCGTATCGCCCGATCCCGGTCGACATGCTGAAGGGCGAGCAGCACGCGCCGGCCTATGTCGAGATCAACCCGAACGCCAAGGTGCCGGCCATCGTCGACGACGGCGTCGTCGTCTTCGATTCGAACGCCATCCTGCTCTATCTCGCCGAGAAGACCGGCAAGTTCCTGTCCTCCGACACGCCGGCGGGGCGCGGCGGCCTTCTCTCCTGGCTGATGTTCGTCGCGACGGGCGTCAGCCCGTATTCCGGGCAGTCCGTGCACTTCCATCACGCGACGCCGGAGCCGATTCCCTATGCCATGAACCGCTACAAGCGCGAGGTGGAGCGGCACTACCGCATCCTCGACGAGCGCCTGGCGCTCCGCCGCTTCATGCTCGGCGAGGCCTACACGATCGTCGACATGGCGCTGTGGGGCTGGGCGCGGATGCTGCCGCGCGTCCTCAAGGACGAGAAGGCGATGGACGCCTTCCCGCACGTGAAGGCGCATTTCGAGGCGATCAACGCGCGCCCAGCGGCGCAGCGTGCCGAGAAGCTGCGCACGAGCCACGAGTGGAAGACCGAGATGGACGCGGAGGCACGCCGGCACATGTTCCCGCAGAACGAGCCGGCGTGACGGTCTGATCAGGCCTTGAAGCCGCCTTCGAACGCGATCTCCGACACCGGCAGGCGCGGGCTCGGGAACTCCCGGGCCTGCAGCGCCTCCGGCAGCTTCGACTTGTCGCCGAGCTTGCCGACGGCATAGGCCGCCTCGACGCGGTAGCCGCTCGGGACGCCGAGATCGGCGAAGGCGCGGTCAATGTCGAAGCCGACCATGCCGTGCATGAAGTAGCCGAGCTTGTTGGCCTGGTGCGCGAAGTTGGACGAGGCGGCGCCGGCGTCGAGCGAATGACTGTGCGAGGGGACTGCTTCGTCCTTGCCCGGCGGTACCATGGTCGAGCTCGAGACGAGGATGACGAGCGCCGAGGCCTCCTTCGCCCAGCTCTGGTTGAACGGCACCAGCAAGCCGAGAAACTTCTCCCAGCTCGGCGTGTCGCGCAGCGCGTAGAGGAAGCGCCAGGGCTGCGAGTTGTAGGCGGAGGGCGCCCAGCGCGCGGCCTCGAACATCGACAGCAGATCGGCCTCGGGCATCGGCTTGCCGTCGAAGGCGCGCGGCGACCAACGGTTGATGAACATCGGGTCGACCGGGTGGTCGGCTTTGCGTGGCTCGGTCATGAATGCTCCTGGGCATCTTGGCGGCGTTTGCCGCCCCGCGGCTTCGCGCGAAGCCGGTGCGATCTTCAGATCACGCGTGAACTTAGTGAGCGGGTGTCGGCGATGCACGCGGACCCGTCTGCTTTTTCACCAGCAGGCAGAGCGGGGCGGCGAGGAAGGCCACCAGGCCGGCGTAGAGAAACACGTTCGAGTACGCCAGGACCTGCGCCTGCAGCCGATAGGTCTGGAAGGTGTGCGAGACCGCCAGCTGCTGCAGCGCGTCGGGCGCGCGCCCGAGCACGCGAAGCGTCGCCGCGCTCGCGGCGTTGAGCTCGTTGTAGCCTTGATGCAGCGGCGTCATGAATTTCGAGAGCTGCGCCTGGTTGTTCTGGCTGCGCTCGACGACGGCAGCCTGCGAGAGCGAGACGCCGATGGCGCCGAAGACGTTGCGGGCCATCGAGTAGAGCGCGGCGCCGTCGCTGCGGAAGCGCTGCGGCAGGGTCGCGTAGGTGATCGTCGAGATCGGCACGAAGAGGAAGGCCAGCGGCCCGGCCACGGCGCATCGCATGAGGACGAGCGTGCCGAAATCGAGGTCCGGGACAAGCCCGCTCGCATAGAAGCAGCCGATCCCCATGGCGGTCAGCCCGGTAAAGATGATGAGGCGCGGATCGAAGCGCTTCATGATCTGCCCGACGATGGGGATCAGGAGAATGACGATGATGCCGCTCGGCGACAGCACGAGCCCCGACAGCAGCGCGTTGTAGCCGAGCGCGCTTTCGGCGAACACGGGGATGATGACCGAGCTGCCGTAGATGATGAAGAAGGTCACCGCGATGAGCACGCAGCCCAGCGCGAAGTTCCTGTCCTTGAAGATGTCGAGGTTGATGATCGGCTTGCGCGCGGTCAGAAGCCAGCACACCGCGCCGAACAGCCCGAGGAAGGCGAGCAGCGCCATGATGACGATGAAGCGCGAGCCGAACCAGTCGTCGTCCTCGCCGCGATCGATCATCACCTGGAGACAGCCGAGGCCGACCGAGATGAACGCGAAGCCGACGTAGTCGAAGCCGCGGGCGCGCCGCTTCTGCTTGGCTTTCTCCCACGGCGGATCCTCGACGAGGATGGCGTTGAGGACGACCGCGATGATGCCGATCGGCACGTTGATGAAGAAGATCCAGCGCCACGTCGATTGGTCCGTGATGTAGCCGCCGAGCGTCGGGCCGATGACGGGGCCGAAGACGGTGGCGATCGCCGTGACGCCGAACGCGGCGCCGCGCTTTGCGGGCTCGAACGTGTCGACGATGATGGCCTGCTGGTTGGGCTGCAGGCCGCCGCCAAAGAAGCCCTGCAGCGTACGGAAGATGACGAGCTGCGCCAGCGATTGCGAGATGCCGCAGAGAAACGACGTGAAGGTGAACATCGCGATGCAGACGATGAAATATCGCTTGCGCCCGACCGTGTCGGCGATCCAGCCCGACACGGTGATGACGATGCCGTTGGCGACGAGATACGAGGTCAAGGCGTAGGTGGCCTGGTCGCTCGACACAGACATCGTCCCGGCGATGTAGGGCAGGGCGACGTTGACGATCGTCGTGTCGAGGATCTCCATGAAGGCGGCGATCGTCACGACGATGCCGATCAGCCAGGGATTGAAGGACGGTTTCCAGCTCCGGACTTCATCGCTCATGGGCTTGGGTCAGACCGCGATCCACTCGCCGCGATCCCTTTCCGTTGTCAAAGAGGCATATGCCACTTCGGAGGATCATACGCCGGAGCAGCGTGGTCAAGCGCCCTGGACGATCGCCTGCGTTAGTCAGCCTGCGCCGGTCGGTCCGTCGGAAGCAGCGCGCGAAGTCCGTCGAGGTCGACGTAGCCGGCGGCGAACAGCTCGCCCCCGATCGCCGCTGCCGGTCCGCGCGGCTCGCCGAGGTCGCTCACCACCGCCGTCGCCGCCGAGAGGTCTTCGTCCTTCAGGTAGAGGCTCGGCGTCGCCACGACGGCGCCGAGGCCGGCGGCGCGGGCGGCGTTGATCCCATTGACCGAGTCCTCGAAGGCGATCGCGTTCTGCGGCTCGACCACCAGCATCTCGAGCGCGACGGCGTAGACGGCGGGGTCGGGTTTCTTCCTGGCGACCATGTCGCCGGCGGCAATGGCGAACCAGCCCGGGCTCTCGGGCCCGAGCGTCGAGGCGAGCAGGGCGGCGACGTTTTCCGGCGTCGTCGTCGTGGCGACGGCAAGCTTGACGCCCTCCGCGCGCGCCTGCGTGATCAGCCGCGCGACGCCAGGTCGCAGGCCGAGCGCGCCGTCGCGTAGCAGCTCGAGGTAGGCGCGGCTCTTCTCGGCATGCACCTCGCCGACACGCTCCAGGAGATCGCGGCGGTCGGGCTGATAGTCCTCGATGTAGCGGATGAAACGCTCCTTGCCGCCCGTCGTCTGCAAGAGCGCCGTGTAGAGCGGGCGATCCCACTCGAAGTCGAGCCCGAGCCGCACGAAGGTCCGGTTGAAGGCGCGGCGGTGAAGCTCCTCCGTCTCGGCCAGCGTGCCATCGACGTCGAAGATCAGGGCTTCGAGGCTCATGCGGGGCGTTTCTCTCCGGGGAGGCGCGGCATCGCGACGTCACTCCGACATAGCGCCCCGGCCCGCGGGTGCACACCCCGCCGCTAGTGCGATGACGCGGGTCAAGCCCGCGATGCGCCGACGCAGGGCCGTGCCGCTATCGCGCCTAGCGGGCGACCAGGCTCGGGTCGGTGTGGTAGGCGGCGATCGTGTCGACGACCTTCGCCGAGCCGAACACCAGCGGCGAGCGCTCGTGGACGTCGCGCGCCACCTTGTCGAGGATGCGCTCGCGCCCGTCGGTCGCCTTGCCGCCGGCATGCTCGACGAGAAAGGAGACCGGGCTCACCTCGTAGAGCAGGCGCAGGCGCCCCTGCTCGTAGCCCTTGCGCTGGTCGCCCGGGTACAGGAACACGCCGCCGCGCATGAAGATGCGGAACGTGTCGGCGACCATCGAGGCGATCCACCGCATGTTGTGGTCGCGCGACAGCCGGCCGTTCTTGCCGTGGAAGCAGTCGTCGATGTAGGCGCGGACGGCCGAGTCCCAGTGCCGGTAGTTCGACGCGTTGATCGCGAACTCGTGGCTGTCGTCGGCGATCTGCAGCTTGCGGCCGAAGGCCACGAACTGGCCGATGCGCGGGTCGAGGATAAAGGCCTCCGTCGGCTTGCCGATCGACAGCACGAAGATCGTCTGCGGCCCGTAGACTACGAAGCCGGCGGCACGCTGGTTGCGGCCGGGCTGCTTGAAGTGGGCGGCATCGTCCGCCGCATCCGGCAGCGCCGGCAGGATCGAGATGATCGTGCCGATCGACACGTTGTTGTCGATGTTCGACGAGCCGTCGAGCGGGTCGATCGCCACGACGAGCGGGGCGCCGGCATTGAGCCGCTTCGGCTCGGCAAGCTCCTCCGAGACCAGCACCGCGACGGGCGTCTTGGCCATCGCCTCCATGAAGATCTTGTCGGTGAGCAGGTCGAGCGCCTTCTGGACGTCGCCGTCGGAGTTCTTCGAGCCGCCCTGCGGCATCGCTTCGGGCGACAGCGGCCCGAGCCGGATCTGCTCCGCGACCCTGGCCGCGGCGCCGGCCACGGCGCGCAGCGTCTCGGCGACGGGCGCGAGGCTCGGATCCTGCGCCACCGCGGCCTCGAGATAGGCCTCGAGGCTCGTGCCTTTCGCGTTCGTGGCCTTGGTGTCCGCTGCCTGGGCGTCCGTCATGCGCGATCTCCTCTCGTGGCGGGACAGTTCCGCCTCCGACAACTCAATGAAAATGAAGAGTATTGAGCCCGCCCTCAAAAAAATTTATGACGGGCTCCCAAGGAAGGTCATATGCGTCGCCTGACACTGAAGCAATTGCAGACCGTTCGCGCCGTCGCTGAAAGCGGCACGATCGCCACCGCCGCCGACATCCTGCGGGTGACGCCGGCCGCGCTGACGGCCCGCATCAAGCTTCTGGAGAGCGACGTTGGCCTTGCGTTCTTCGACCGCGCCGGCGGCCGGCTGCGCCTGACGGATGCCGGGCAGGAGGTCGTCAACACCACGATCCGCATGGAGATGCTGCTCGTCGAGCTCGGCAACACGCTCGCCGCGATCAAGGGCAAGCACGCCGGCCGGATCGCGGTCGGTATCATCTCGACGGCCAAGTATTTCGCGACGCGGCTCGTGGCGGCCTACTCGAAGCAGAATCCGCGCATCGAGCTGCAGCTGGCGATCGGCAATCGTCAGGAGACGATCCGCGCGCTGCGCGACTACGGCATCGACATCGCGCTGATGGGCCAGCCGCCGACCGACTTCCAGGTGATCAGCCAGGCGATCGGCGCGCATCCGCAGGTGCTCGTCGCCCCCGCCGACCATCCGCTGGTCGGGCGCCGCGGGCTGGAGAAGGAAGACCTCGCCAAGGAGAGCTTCATCATCCGCGAGGAAGGCTCGGGCACGCGCACCGTGTTCGACTACTTCTTCGACGGAGGCAGCCGGCCGGCGATCAAATTCGAGATCGGGTCGAACGAGACGATCAAGCAGGCGGTGATGGCAGGGCTCGGGTTGAGCCTCATCTCGGCGCACACGATCGAGGCCGAGGTGTCGGCGGGGCGTCTCGCCATCCTGGACGTGAAGGGCCTGCCGATCATTCGGCAGTGGTATCTCGTGCGCCGCGCCAACTGGACACCGACGCCGGTCGGCGAGGCGATTTGGGATTTTGCTGCGGCGCATGCGGCCGAGTTCATGCCGCATGTGGCGATGCCGGAGCCGGTGCTCGAGGACGCCTGAGCGTAGTTCGCATTTTGGTTTGACGCGCATCGATCTTGATGCGCCAGCTCGCGCGCGGGCAGCATGAACGCGAATTCATGCAACGCGATCAACACGGCAACCATTTCTCCGACAGGCCGGCACACACGGCGTGATCCCGCGCCGCCGGTCGACGAGGAGACTGTCACGATGCTCGAGAAGAAGACTCTCATCGCCGCCTTCATGGCGACGACGTTCCTCACCGCCGGCGCCGCCTTTGCGGCAGACCAGGCGATGAAGCCCGGCGCGTCCCAGACGGCCGTCGACAAGGACGTGACGAAGCTGTCGGCGGATGCCGCGCGGGCCTACAACGATCTCTCCATGACCCGGCTTGCGATCTACGACGGGCGCGTCGCCGACGCGAAGAAGCTCGTCGACGCGGCGGACACAGCTTTCGACAAGGCCAAGACCGACGACAGCGTCTTCCTGAAGGCCGAAGCCGATCTCAAGATGCCGGGCGCCGCCGCCAACTCGGAGCCGCAGAAGACTGCCGACGCGACGACGCCGAAGCGCTGGTTGCCGATCGACGCCGACATGTCGGTCGACGAGGATTTCACGGCGAACCCGGCGAAGGCCGCCGCCGTGGCCGATGCCAACAAGAGCCTCGCCAAGGGCGACAGGGCCGGCGCGCAAGAAAAGCTGAAGCTTGCCGACGTCGGCGTGACCTACGTCATGGCCGTCGTGCCGCTCGACCAGACGCTCTCGGACGTCCACAAGGCGGCGCAGCTCATCGACGGCGGCAAGTACTACGAGGGCAGCCAGATGCTGCGCCAGGTGCAGGATTCGACGCGCTACGATGTCGTCGCCGCGACCGGCGTGCCGGGCAAGATGGCGCCGCAGCAGGCCAACGCCACCGACGCCAAGGACGCCGGCGCTAAAGCGGCGACGCACTAGTCGCCGAACGGCCTCTCGATCGGCGAGACGAACGAGGGATCGGGCATGGTCAGCCGGCGTTTCAGCCGGTTGATCGCCTCGGTCTGCAGCTCGCTTGCCTCGCCGTAGGCATTGGCGACGGTGCGCAGCATGTCGATCAGCTGCAGCCGCTCGTCGACCGTGAGCCTATCGCGCAGCATCGGCACCAGCTCGTCGGCGACGGGCGAGAACACGCGATGCGCCTCGGTGTAGCTCCAGGCGCGCACGAAGATCGTCTCGATGTTGGCGATCTGCAGCGGGTCTTCCATCAGCTCCATGATCTTGGTCTTCTCCGCCGCCGTGACGGGCGCGCCGGTGCGCACGAGCTGGAGCATCAGGATGACCGCCGCCAGGCGCGGGTCCTGCACGCGGGTGAGCCGGGTCCCGAAGACGGTGCGGGAGGCGTTGCGCGCGTGGCGCCCCAGGCCCGTGCGCCGGTCGATCTCCTTGGCGGCATCGATGGTCCGCACGGCGTGATGGGCGCGCCAAACCAGGTAGAAAATGCCGCCGATCAGGGTGGCCATAGCAACGAGGACGGACATGCGCCTCCTCCGAAGAAAGATTCTCAAATCAATGGGCCGCGACCATTGCCGCGGCGTATGACGGCACAATTACGCGGTTCCGCGGTCGGGTCCAGCCGTCGCATCCGCTCGACACGCCGGCCAAGCTCCTGTATAGGCGCCACCTCAACTCAAAACAGCGTCCCGAAACGCTCGCCTCCTCGAGGGGCGGAACGGCCAGGAATTGAACATGAACATCATCCAGCAGCTCGAAGCCGAGCAGGCTGAGAAGCTCGGCGCCGCGCGCGCCACGCCCGACTTCCAGCCCGGCGACACGCTGATCGTCAACGTCAAGGTGAAGGAAGGCGAGCGCACCCGCGTCCAGGCCTACGAGGGCGTGTGCATCGCCCGCACCGGCGGCGGCCTCAACGAGAGCTTCACCGTCCGCAAAATCTCCTACGGCGAGGGCGTCGAGCGCGTCTTCCCGATCTTCTCGCCCAACATCGACTCGATCAAGGTCACGCGGCGTGGTCGCGTGCGGCGGGCCAAGCTCTATTACCTGCGCGATCGCCGCGGCAAGTCGGCCCGCATCGCCGAGCGCGCCGAGTCGCCGGCCGCCAAGGCCGCGCGCGAGGCCACCAAGAAAGAGACCAAGGCCGCCGCCAAGGCCACCAAGGCCGAGGCGAAGGCCAACAGGGCCGAGAAAGCGCCCAAGGTCGACAAGAAGGCCCAGAAGCGCGCCAAGGAGCAAGCGGCGGAGTAAGCTTCGCGGCCGCCGCGCACCGAACAACATGATGCCGAGCGTCCGCAGCGCTCGGCATTTTTGTTTCTTCGCACCGCCTCGGAGGGGCCTGAACAAGCTCACTTACGCTGCGGCACGTCACTCCGAACGCAAGGTTTCATTCAGAGCTTTGCTTTTAAGAAAATTGTCGCGTGGCCCGAGCCTGAGGCCCGGCGGAACGACTGAATGACGGTGATTGATCCGGCGCAGGATTGGACGAGCCTGTCGCGCCTCTATGCCGGGGCAGAAACGCTGCTGAAGTTCGGCGGCTTCGAATGCGAGATCGCAACCGACCGCATCACCTGGACGCCGGGCGCCTACGATCTCTTCGACGTCGCCCGCGGCTCGCACGTCGAGCGCCGCCGCATCGTCGATCTCTATGAGGAGACGTCGCGCGCAAGCCTCGAGCTGCTGCGCGCCGAGGCTGTGCGGAGCGGCACCGGCTTCTCGCTCGACGCGCAAATCAAGACGACGAGCGGCGAGCGGCGCTGGATGCGCCTCCAGACCGCGGTCGCCCTCGCGGACGGGCGGCCGATCCGGCTCTTCGGCACCAAGCAAGACATCACGCGCGAGAAGCAGGCCTGGGATCGGCTTCGCCTGCGCGCCGAGCGCGATGCGCTGACCGGCCTCGCCAACCGCGACGCGTTCGAGCATCGGCTGCGCGGCGCGCTCGCCGACAGCGAGGGTCTCGCCGCGCTGCTCATCGTCGATGTCGACCACTTCAAGTCGATCAACGATCGCTTCGGGCACGCCGTCGGCGACGCCGTGCTTGTCGAGACCGCGCAACGCCTCTCGCGGCTCTTCGCCGATGCGTTGGCGATCGCGCGCATCGGCGGCGACGAGTTCGCGGTGCTGCTTAGCCGGCCGCGGGATCGCGATCGCATCGCGGCGCTCGGCGCCCGTGCCGTCCGCCGCCTGAAGCGACCGGTGCCCGTGAAGGCGCAGCAGGTGGCGATCAGCGCGTCGGTCGGCGTCGCACTGGTGGACGGCGCGCAGACACGCGATGGGCTGTTCGCCGACGCGGATGCCGCGCTCTATGCCGCCAAGGCCGCGGGGCGGGCGGCCTGCCGCATCGCCGGCTGCGACGAAGACGCGGCGCCGTCACTTCGTTTGGCCTGAAACCACCGCATCACACCGAAGCGGCCAGCTCGCCCATCGCCCATCGCGCCGCCTCGTCGACGAGCGGGGATGGCGCACCGACATGCGCCCGCACCAGCGCCGCCAACGCCGCATCGCCGGAATTGCCGGCGGCGATCAGCAGGTTGCGCTTGAAGCGAGCATAGCCGAGACGGCGCACCGGCGTGTTGGCAAAGGTCGCGCGGAAGCCGGCATCGTCGAGCGCCAGCCAGTCGGCGATACGCGGCGCCTCCAGCTCCGGCTTGGCTGCGAGCTTCATGTCGCGCCCCGCCTGCGCCCACTTGTTCCACGGGCAGACGGCGAGGCAGTCGTCGCAGCCGAAGATGCGGTTGCCGATCGCCTTGCGGAACTCGTGCGGGATCGCGCCCTGGTGCTCGATCGTCAGGTACGAGATGCAGCGCGTGGCATCGAGCTGGTAGGGCGCCGGGAAGGCGTCGGTCGGGCAGGCATCGAGACAGGCGCGGCAGGAGCCGCAATGGTCGCCTTCGGGCGCATCCGGCGCGAGCGGCAGCGTCGTGAAGATCGAGCCGAGAAACAGCCACGAGCCGAGCTCGCGCGACACGAGATTTGTGTGCTTGCCCTGCCACCCCAGGCCCGCCGCCTCGGCCAGCGGCTTCTCCATGACGGGCGCGGTGTCGACGAAGACCTTGACGTCGGCATCCGCCTCACCGGCGCGCCGCGCCTCGGCGACGAGCCAGCCGGCGAGCTGCTTCAGCTTGCCCTTGATGACCTCGTGGTAGTCGCGTCCGCGGGCGTAGACCGAGACGTTGGCGGCGCTGCGGTCGGCGAGGGTCTCGAGCGGGTCGCGCTCCGGTCCATAGTTCAGGCCCAGCATGACGATGGCGCGGACGTCCGGCCACAGCACGCGAGGATCGGCGCGGCGCGGCTCGGTCTCGGCCAGCCACGCCATGTCGCCGGCGCGGCCCGCCTCGATGAACGCGCGCAGGCGTTCGGGAGCGAGCGGGATGGCATCGGGGGCGGCGACACGGCAGAGGTCGAAGCCGAGGTCGCGGGCACGGGCGGCGAGCTTCGTTTTCATGCGCTTCCCACCGAAGCGGGAGGAGGGACGGCCGACCTCAGAAGTCCAGGTTGGCGTAGCTCTCGGCAGGGGTGATGCCCGGGACGCGATCGGCGAGCAGGCCGCGGAACGCCGGGCGCGATTTGATCCGCGCGTACCAGCTCTTCGCCATTTCGTCCTCGGTCCACGGCACATCGCCCAGAAAGTCGACGCAGGAGATATGCGCCGCCGCGGCGAGATCCGCATAGGTGAGCGTGTCGCCGGCGAGAAAATTCCGGTGGCTGGCGAGATAGCCGATGTAGCGCAGGTGGTGGCGGATGTTGGCGCGTGCGGCGCGCACCAGCTCCATCTCCGGAGCGCCGCCGCCCTGGGCCGCCGACATGAAGCGCTTGTAGACCTTCTCGGTCACCAGCCAATGGGTGACCTCGTTGGTGCACTTCACGTTGAACCACTCGACGAGCCGGCGCACCTCGACACGGTCGGCGGGATCCTCCGGCATCAGCCGCTTGCCGGCCGCCCCGCGCGTCTCCTCGAGATATTCGGCGATCGGCCCGGCGCCGGGCACTACGGCGCCCGTCTCCTCGACCATGACAGGCACCGTGCCCGCCGGATTGAGCTTCAGGAACTCGAGACGCCGCTCGAAGACGCGCTCCTCCTCGAGCTCGGGCTCGACGCCGTGCTCGGCGAGGATCAGGCGGATGAAGCGCGACTGGGGATCGAGGGGATGGTGATAAAGCTTGGCCATTCACACGGAATGCGCGGCGCGCAACGGAGGGGAATCGTCGTGTGCTTGGCCTAGCGGCTCGGGTCGACCAAGGCCAGCCCGCACGGCCGCACGCGGCACGAAACCATAGGGCACCTGGAACATTAGGAGAACCGACACAGGAGTGCCCATGAGCGACGACAACGAGACCGCCAACCCGAAGACCGACCCGGCGCCGAACTCCAACACGGTCAAGGATCCCGACGACTGGACCACCGGCGAAGAGCCGATGACCGGCGCGCAGGCGTCCTACCTGAAGACGCTGAGCGAGAAGACCGACACGCCCTACGAGGACGGGCTGACCAAGGCCGAGGCGTCGAAGCGCATCGACGCGCTGCGCGCCGAAGCAGGCCTGGGCGGCAAGTAACGCCCCTTCCTCCGTCTGCTCGACTGGTGTCCCGCAGGCGGGGATGAGCGCCATGAACTCGCCCCGCTTCGCCGCCGTTATCATGGCAGCACGGAGGGGTAGGCAGCATGGCGCGCAAGGTGGCGATCGTCGCGGGCGTCGGCGAAGGGACGGGAGCAGCGCTCGCGCGACGCTTCCACGCCGACGGCTACAGCATCGCGCTGCTGGCGCGCGACCCCGGCTTCTCGCAAGGCCTCGCGACGGAACTGGGCGATGCCAAGGCTTATGTGTGCGACGTCGGCGACGCCGCGTCGGTCGATGCGACCATGGCAAGCGTACGCCGCGACCTCGGCGAGGCCGACGTTCTGCTCTACAACGCCAGCGGCAGCACCTTCGGCGGCGTCGACGACATCACGCCGGCCGCTTTCGAAGCCACTTGGCGCGTCTCGGCGCTCGGCTCGCTGCTCCTGTCGCAGGCCGTGCTGCCGGCGATGAAGGCCAAGGGCGAGGGGGCGATCATCTTCACGGGCGCCACTGCCTCGCGACGCGGCAGCCCGCGCTCTGCGGCTTTCGCCCCGGCCAAGGCGGCGCAGCGGGTGCTCGCCGAATCCATGGCGCGCAGCCTCTGGCCTCTGGGCATCCACGTCGCGATCCTGATCGTCGACGGCGTCATCGACCTGCCGCGCACGCGCAAAATGATGCCGGACAAGCCCGACGACTTCTTCCTCAAGCCCGCCGCGATCGCCGAGATCGCGGCGCATGTCGTCGCGCAGGACCGCTCGGCCTGGAGCTTCGAGGTCGAGGCGCGGCCCTTCAAGGAAACGTGGTAAGGGGCTGGGATGAGCAAGGAAAAGACCTACGAGCCGGCCGAGATCGAGCGCAAGCTCGCCGACCTGCCGCACTGGCACTTCGCCGACAGCGCCATCCAGCGCACCTACAAGACAGCGGGCTGGCGCGCGACGCTGATGGTGGTCACGACCGTCGGCCATCTCTGCGAGGCCGGCTGGCATCATCCCGACCTCGTCGTCAGCTACGACAGCGTCACTGTGAAGCTCTCGACGCATTCGGCGAAGGGCATCACCGACAAGGACTTCGCCATGGCCGCGAAGATCGAGGAGGTCGTCTCGTGGCGGCCGACCGGCGCATTGACCGGGCCGCCCGCAAGCCAGTCCTACCTCAAGCCCGACGCCTAGCTCACTCGGCCGCCTGCTTCTTCACGTTCTCGACGGTCTGGATCACCTCGAAGCCTTCGAACTCCGGATGGCCGAGCGTGAGGCGCTTGTTGCCACCGGCGTTCTTGTGCGCGGCGCGGAACTGCTCCGAGCGCGTCCAGTCCTCGAACGTTTCCCGCGACGCCCAGATCGTGTGCGAGGAATAGAGGATGTGGTCCTCGCGCTCCGGGCCGCGCAGCATGTGGAACTCGACGAAGCCGGGGCTCTCGTTGAGGAAGGATTCGCGGCCGAGCCACATGGCCTCGAAGGCCTGCGCCTCCTCCTTGATGACCTTGAAGCGGTTCATCGCGATGAACATGCAATACCTCTTGGTGTCTGTTCTTGGCGCGGACCCTAGCAGCTTTGAGGGGTGGCGCGTAGCCGGGTGCGTCGGCCGGGCGCACCTTGAGCCCCCTCGGGCTAGGCGCGGGCGTCGGCGAGAGCGTTCGCCATCGCGACGAATCCCTCCAAGCCGACCTCCTCGGCGCGGCGCGTCGGCTCGATGCCGGCGGCATCGAGCAGCAGCACGGGATCGACGCCGAGCGGGCGCAGCGACTGCCGCAGCATCTTTCGCCGCTGGCCGAAGGCGGCCTGCGTGACGGCCGACAGGCTTCGTGCCGAGCAGGGCAGGGGCGTTTCGCGCGGCACCAGCTCGACGATGCTCGACGTCACCGCCGGCGGCGGGACGAAGCTCTGGCGCGGTACGTCGAACAGAATGCGCGTCGTGCACCGCCAGTTGGCGAGCACGGCGAGCCGGCCGTAGGCGCCGCGCTCGCGCGGCGTCGCGACGATGCGCTCGGCCACCTCGCGCTGGAACATCAGGGTCAGGCGATCGAAGAACGGCGGCCACGGCTCGCTCTCGAGCCAGCCGGTGAGGAGCGGCGTCGCGATGTTGTAGGGCAGGTTGGCGCAGATCCGCATCGGCGCGTCGGGGGCAGCGAGCGCGGCGTAGTCGGCCTCGAGCGCGTCGGCCTCGCGCACCTCGAGCTTGCCGGGATAGGCCGCAGCGACCGCGGCCAACGCGGCGAGGCAGCGCGTGTCGCGCTCGAGCGCGACGACGTCGGCGCCCTCGGCGAGCAGCGCGCGGGTGAGGCCGCCGGGCCCCGGCCCGACCTCGATGACGCGCACGCCGTCGAGCGGGCCGGCGGCGCGCGCGATCTTCTGCGTCAGGTTGAGATCGAAGATGAAGTTCTGGCCGAGGCTTTTCTTCGCCGCGAGGCCGTGCGCCGCGACGACCTCGCGCAGCGGCGGCAGGCCGTCGCCCGGGCTCAAGCCGGTGCGAGCCGCAGCCGCCACGTCTCGCCCTGCAGCGGCACGCCGAACTCCTCGTGCATCTCGGTCTGCGTCAGCTCGAAGCCTTCCGCGGCATAGATGCGGCGCGCCGTCTCCAGGATGGTGTGGGTCCAAAGCATCATCTCAGTGTACCCGACCTCCCGCGCGAAGGCGAGACAGGTGCGCACCAGCGCCTTGCCGACGCCGAGGCCGCGCGCGAACGGCTCGACATAGAGCAGGCGCAGACGACACAGGCCGCGTCCTTCGTCGGTGAGCATCACCGAGCCGGCCATCACGCCGTCGACCTCGGCGATCCAGCATTGCTCGCGGCCCGGCATGAAGCCGCGCAGGAACGCCGCGGTCGTCTCGCTGATGTTGGTCTCGATCCCGCGGCCCCAGCCGAAGGCCTCGGTGTAGAGGATCGACTGGCGGCCGGCGAGGAGGCCGATGTCGCCGATGCGGAAGGTGCGGATCGTGAAGGCCGGCGTCGGCGTGCCGAGAAGCGCGCGCGCCGTGCCGAGCGCCGCGACGAGATCGCTGCGTGCGCTCGGCGCCAGCGGCGCCAGCATCTCGGCGACCTTGTCGCGCTGGCGCTCGTTGAGTGCGGCATAGGCCGCGCGGCCTTTCGCCGTGAGGACGATCGGCCGCCGGCGACTGTCGCTGGCATCGCGCTCGCGCTCGATGAGCCCGTCGGTCTCGAAGCGGCGCAGGATGCGGCTGACGTAGCCGGCATCGAAGCCCAGCGAAGCCTGCAGATCCGAGGCGACCGGCGCCTCCGTCTGCGCGATCTCGAACAGCAGCCGCGCCTCGGCGAGCGTCAGGTCGCTGTCGAGAAAGCGCGGATCGAGCGCGCCCACGAGCTGGGTGTAGAAGCGGGAGAAGCCGCGCACGGCGGCGATGGCGGAAACCATCGCGCCAGGATGCCCTGATAGTTGACTTTGTCAACTATATCGATCGACCCGCCGCGGCGAGGCGTGCCGCGAGCCGCAGCGCGGCGACGAGGCTCGCTTCGCTGGCAATCCCGCGGCCGGCGATGTCGAACGCCGTGCCGTGGTCGGGCGAGGTCCGCACGAAGGGCAGGCCGAGCGTGACGTTGACGCCAGTGTCGAAGGCCAGCGTCTTGATCGGGATCAGTCCCTGGTCGTGGTACATCGTGACGGCGACGTCGTAGCGGGCGCGCGCTGAGGCGTGGAACAGCGTGTCGGCGGGATGCGGGCCGGTCACCGCGATCCCCTCGGCGCGGAGCACGTCGAGGGCGGGCGCGACGATGTCGATGTCCTCGCGACCGATATCGCCGCCCTCGCTGGCATGCGGGTTGAGGCCCGCGACGGCGATGCGCGGCGCCGCGAGCCCGAAGCGCTGGCGCATATCGCGCGCGACGATCCGCACGGTCTCGACGATGAGCGCGCCCGTCACGAGCCCGGGCACGGCGGAGAGAGGGACGTGGATCGTCGCCGGCACGACGGCGAGCTCCGGCGACCACAGCAACATCACCGGCTTCGGCGACACGGTGCCGAAGCAGCGCGTCGCAAGCTCGCCCATGAACTCGGTGTGGCCGGGATGGGCGAAGCCGACGCGGTGCAGCACCTCCTTCGAGATCGGCAGCGTCACGACGGCGGATGCGCGGCCCGCGGCGACGAGCTCGACGCAGCGGGTCATCGAGGCGATCGTGCCCGGAGCGTCGGCGGCGTCCGGCTTGCCCGGCACGCCGCGCGTCTCGGCGTCGAGCGGCAGGATCGGCAAGGCATCGGGAAAGACGGTGGCCGCCTCGGCGGCGGTCGTCGCGACCATCGGCACGTCGAAGCCGAGCCGGGCCGCCGCGCGCTGCGCGTGCGCGACATCCTCGACGAGGATGAAGGGGTTGGCACCGGGCTCGTCATGCAGCGCAGCCCAGGCTTTCAGCGCGATCTCGAGGCCGATCCCGGAGGGATCCCCGCGGGTCAGAGCCAGCGGGCGCCCGGCATCGCTCATCCGCGCGGGCGTTCGATGACCGCGGTTGCGCGCATCTCGCGGTAGCGCTGGGCGGCGACCGACTCCAGATGCTCGCTGAGGATCCTGTCGCCGATCTGCTTGCGCAGCTGATCGTCGTTGGCGGGCGCGCCGCGGCCGCAGAGCGCGATCAGCTCGATGCCGTTGCCGGAGCGCGTCGGCGCGCTGAGGTGGCCGACAGGCATCGCATCGAGGACCTGCTTGATCTCGTCGCTGAGCTGCGTCGAGTCGCGCGTCAGCTTGGCGCGGATGGCGACGCCCGGCAGCGTCTTGGCGTAGGCGATGCCGCTGTCGCAGCTCGTGAACCGCGTGCGGAGCGCGGTCGCCTGCTTCAGGGCGGCCTCGACCTGCGCCGGCCCGTCGCTGGGGCTCAGCGTGAAGACGACCTGGCGGATCGTGTAGTCGGTGACGCCCGACTTGCCCTTCTCGCGCGCGAGCTCGCTGCGGATCTGGGTCTCGCTCGCCTCGACGCCGCGGTTCAGGCCCTTGATGAGGACGTTGTAGGCGAGCTCGGACTTGAAGTGGTTGCGCACGTGCTCGGGCGAGGCGCCGGTGCGGCTCGCCTCCGCCGCGAAGGCTTGCGGCGTCATCTTCGCTTTGCGCGCGTCCTCCGCGATCTGGGAGCCGATCTCCTCGTCGGAGATGTTGATCCCGTAACGGGAGGCCTCGCGCGCCATGAGACGGTCGGAGATCAGGCTCTCGATGGCGGCGTCCCGGCCGGCCGGC
This sequence comes from Beijerinckiaceae bacterium RH AL1, assembly GCA_901457705.2. NCBI lineage: Bacteria > Pseudomonadati > Pseudomonadota > Alphaproteobacteria > Hyphomicrobiales > Beijerinckiaceae > Beijerinckiaceae bacterium RH AL1. The sequence goes on along the minus strand of LR590083.2, from coordinate 2,293,354 downwards.
TTGTGCAGGCCGCGCAGCAGCTTCTCCCGCTGCTCGAGATCATAGGAGGTGATCGGGTCGCCGTTGACCGACACGACGACTTCCTGCGCCGCCGCCGGCGCAGACGCCATCGCGACCGTGGCCACGGCGAGGCCCAAGACGGTCGCGAGCCTGAGAAAGATGGAAGCAGAACAAAGGGCCATCGAGTCCTCCCAACGCGCCCTTTATTTGCAAAAACTCGGCGCTTTTCAGGCACGCGACGACGAACGCGTGCTTGCGTTAGCGCACCCCGTCCACGCCCGTGGTCGGCAAGGTATTGGTTGTGCCGCTGCCCGTCTGACTCGTCGAGGCGCGGTTGAGCTTGATGTCGCCAAGGGTGCGCAGCGATAAGGTTGCCACAACGGACGTGTCGCGCTGCGTGAAGCCGGCATTGTACTGGTAGGACGATGTGTAGTTGACCGTGAAGGTCGTGCACTCGTCCTCGTAGCCGAAACCGAGGCCGGAGGCCGCGATCGTCCAGGGGCTCGCGTTCATGGAGCCGATGATCAGCGGCGAGTAGTACTGGCGGCTCATATCAAAGGTGATGTTGCCCTGCACGAAATAATGCTCGGCGAACTTGTATTTGGAGTTGAGGGACAGGCCCTCGCGGCGCACCGAGTAGCCGATCAGCGGCTGCGCGTCGTAGTTGGCGAACTGGACGCCGCCGGTCAGCGGTCCAAGGTTGAGGTTGAGCGTCGTGTCGATCCGGCGCATCTCGAAGGTCGCGTCGTCGAAGCGGGCCTGGGTGCCGAGCGAGAGAAGCGGCAGCGGCGACACATTTGTGCCGATGACATAGTCGGACATCCGTGTGTCCAGGCCGGAGCTCAGGCCCACGTTGGCGGCGTCGGCCGTCGCATAGGAATTGGTGCCGGCGAGCTGAGCGGATTGGCCGGCGAGCACGTTGAAGTAGCCGCCGTTCTTGAAGTTGACCGCGAGCTGGCCGCCGTAGTTGGCCCGCAAGCCCGTCTCGAACTGGTCGTAGCCGGAGTACTTGCTCCAGTCGAACAGGTTGGTCGAATCGAAGACGAGGCTTTGTGAGTCGATGTTAACCAGCGATCGCGTGCCGATGACGTTGTCGGGGCGCGCGATAATCTGGCCGATTGGCTCGACGACGATCGAGCCGAACTTCGTGTAGGCCATGAACGGATACCGATACTCGACGCCGACGCCGGGGATGATGTTGCCGGTATCGCCAGTCGAGCCGGGCAGGAAGCCGGGCTGCGAGGCGTTGGAGAACGACGAGTAGTTGCCGTTGTTCGCGAAAGAATAGGTGTTCGACGTATTAAGGTTCAGCGTCTCGCCGCTGAACCGCGCGAAAGCGAACGGCGTCCAAACCTCGCCGAGCGGGTCGATGAACTTGCGCTGGTAGTCGACCGAGCCGGTGGCGCGAGTGTAGTCGCCGCCGATGCCGCGCAACAGGCACGAGCTGCCGATGACACGGCCCGGCATGTAGGTGTTGCAGACGTCGTAGAGATTGTAGGCGCTGTCGAGCGTGCGGGCGCCGACCGCCTCGTAAGACGCGGCGGCAGCCGAGAGGCTCGTCAGGTTGAAGTCGAACTCGAGCTGGCCGCCGACGCCGTGAGTCTTCGCCGGATCGATGTCGACGGTGCGATTGTAGTCCAGCACCGGATGGACGATTGGCTGCTGCTGCTGGATGTCGTAGGAGGTCAGGCCCTCGATGTAATATCCGCGCAGGTCGAAGAAGCTGCGATCGCCCTGGCCGGTGAGGTAGATCGTCGAAATCGACTCGCTGATGTAGTTCGAGGCCAGTGTGTCGGCGGGGATCTGGTAGTCGTTCAGGTAGTACTTGTCGGAAAGCGCCGTGACGCTCCAGCCAAACTTCCACTCGGGGGACAGGTCGAACTCGCCCTTGGTGTCGATGTCGCCGCGCAGGCGCTGACGCCCGGCGCCGTAGGGCGGCAGATAGAACTGGTCCGGATTCAGCTCGTCGATACCAGACACGCGGATATAGTAGAGGCCGTTTGCGAACTTCTGGCGGAATTCGGCCGCGCCGAAGAAGCCCTGCTCGGAATAGATCGTCGGCGTGACGGTCAGGTCGTAATTGGGCGCGAGGTTGTAGAATACAGGCACGCCGACGCCGTAGCCGAGCTGCGAGCGGTACGTCGTATTCGGCGTCAGCAGGCCGGACTTCTTCGTCACCGTCGGATCGGGCGCCGACATCCAGGGCGTGTAGGCGACAGGAATACCGAGGAACTCGAGGCGCGCATCCTCGTAGTAGATCATCTTCTCGTCGTTCTTGTGGATGATGCGCTGGGCACGCACCCGCCAAAGAGGCGGTCGCGAGGGATGGTCCTTGCAAGCGTCGCAGGCGGAATAGGTCCCCTTCTCGAAGGTCGTCGTGTCGTCGGCGACGCGCTCCGTCCGCGGCGAGGAGAAATGGGTCTGCTGCGGCGTGTCGCTGCGCAAGCTCTCGATGAAGCCGTCGTGAAAGTCGTCCGTCAGGTCGAACTTGTCGCCGCGCGAGACGGTGCCGTCCTTCTCTGTCATCTTGGCGTGGCCGACCGCCACGACGCGCTTCGTCGTCTTGTTGTAGACGACGCGGTCGGCTTCCAGCGTGCGGCCGTCGTAATAGATTCGCACGTTGCCGGAAGCGGTTACCGTGTTGTCGTTCTGATTCTGGACGAGTTCGTCGGCCTCGACGAGCATCTTTTTGGCGTCGGGGTCGGCCTTGCTCGCCAGCTGCGCTGCTGCAGGCGTCGGGAGCGCAAGCGTAGTAGCGCCGACAAACGAAGCCGCAACGAGGAGGCCCGCGATCATCGCGCGGACGGATGATGTCACCGAGGATAGGGGCGGCCGAGCCGGCCGGACCGGCCGGGCATCAACCGTCCTCCTGGTTCAGCAGGGCGAGCGTGCCTAGCATGCTCGCGACGATCGCCGGCGACCAAGCGGCGACAGGCGGAGTGAGCACGCCTGACCCCCCCAGGTCTCCGACGAATTTCGTCGCCACGTAAAGCACGAACCCCGCCGCTACGCCACCACCCACGAACTTACCGATCCCACCAAACCGGAAAAATCTTAATGAAAAGGCGGCGGCGATCAGGGTCATCGCGACGAGCAGGAGCGGGCGCGCGAGCAGGGTCTGGTATTGCAGGCGGTAGCCGGAGCCGTCGAGACCGGCGCTTTCGGTCTCTTCTCGCAAGGTCGGCAGGTCCCAGAACGGCACCGCCTCGGCCGACATCGAGCCGTCGGAGACCTCGCCCGGCTTGAGGTTGGTCGCCAGCATGTAGGTCTTGAAGGGCATCGGCTTCTCTCCCGACGCAGACACCTCGCCGTCCTGCAAGCGCCAGGCGCCCGGCTCCAGCGTGGCGTGCGCGGCGCGGATGCGCGCCGCGAAGCGCCCGTCCAGATCGTAGACGTAGGCGGTGACGTCGGTGAGGATCGTGTTGTCCGGGGACGCCTTCATCACGCTCAGGATCGACCCGCCGTCGACGCCGCTTTGCCGGATCCAGACCTGCGGCTGCGGCGGCGCGCTATCGTCGGCCGACTGGGCCGGCGCGCCGAAGATTTTCGCCTCCATGACGTCGGCGCGCTCTTTCATGTGCGCGGACAACGGGTTGAGCACCGTCACCGAGAAGATGCCGATGAGGAGCGCGATGAGCACCGGCGGGAACAGGAACTGCCAGACGGAGACGCCGGAGGCGCGCGCGACGAGCAGCTCGAGCTTGCGGGTCAGGTTCAAGAACACGGCCATCGAGCCGAACAGGACGCAGAACGGCAGCACCTGCTCGGAAACCGCCGGCGTGCGCAGGAACGAGAGGAACGCGACCGTGCCCGTCGTCACGCCCTTGATGTTGCCGGTGCGACGCAGCAGCTCGACGAAGTCGATCACGAAAACGAGACTGAAGATGGTCGAAAAGACCGCCACGATCATCCGGAAGAACCGGGAGGACAGATAGCGGCCGAGGGTCAACCCGATCATGCTGCTGCTTATCGCGAAAGCGGAGGCTGAAGCGGGCGAAGATGTGGCCTGACGCGAACGTGAAGTCGCTGGAAAGGCGAGGACTTCGGTCCGTCCAAGACGCGCTGAGCCCCCGCCGGCAAGGTCGGCCGGACCGTGCTCGGCATATGGTTGGGCGATCGGCGGCAAGGCATTCTTTTGATGGTACCCGGCTTCACGCGGCAGGCAACCGCGCGGCACTCCGAACGCTTAGTCCCGCAGGGCACAAGTGGCCTAGTGTTTGGGGGCAACACAGGGCGGGGAAGCGGCCGGCTCTCAAGGGGCGGACGGGGTGCTTGCCTCGGGGGGCCGCGATCAACAAGATGCCGCCAGGTTGAGCAATGTATGCGCCGCGCGCGACGCGGTGTCCCAGGAGCAGAACGAAGCCATGGCCGACTCCATCAGAATTGACTTTGCCGCCATCGCGGGCTCTCCGCAGGGCGTCCCGGCCGGGGGCGGCGATGGACCGGCGACTCTGGTGGTCTTCGCGGCACCGGGACTGAAGCTCGGCGAGGCGACGAAGAGCGCCGTCGGCGCCGAAGGCGAGGCGCTGATCGCGCGGGCCGCCGCGGCGGCGAAGTTCAAGGGCAAGCTCGGATCGGCGCTCGATATCGTCGCACCCGCCGGCCTCTCGACCGATCGGCTCATCGTGATCGGCGTCGGCTCCGAGAAGCCCGAAGCCGCCGACGGCAACGGAGAGCACAAGGCTCGCGAGGACAAGGGCAAGCCGTTCAGCCCGACCAATCTCGGCGGCGTTGTAGCGGGCAAGATCGGCCGCGGCGCGCGGGCGCTGGTCGTCTTCGACATCCCGCGCGAGACCAACGAGTCGCCGGCCGATGCGGCCGCCGACTTCGCCCTCGGCCTGCGCCTGCGCGACTACCGCTTCGATGCCTACAAGACGAAAAAGAAGAAGGACGAGAGCGAGGACGACGGCGCGACGCGGGTGACGATCGCCGTCGCGGATGTTGCCGCCGCCCAAGCCGCCGCCACGGCACGCGCGGCCATCGCGGACGGCGTCATCACCGCGCGCACGCTCGTCAACGAGCCGCCGAACGTCCTCTATCCGGAGAGCTTCGCCGAGCGCGTCAAGCAGCTCGAATTGGTCGGCCTCGAGGTCGAGGTTCTTGACGTGCCGGCGATGGAGAAGTTCGGCATGGGCGCGATCCTCGGCGTCAGCCAGGGCTCGGCGCGACCAGGCCGCATCGTCGTCATGCGCTGGAACGGCGCCTCAAAGGCTGGCCAGGCGGCGGAGAAGCCGGTCGCCTTCATCGGCAAGGGCGTCACGTTCGACACGGGCGGCATCTCGATCAAGCCGTCGTCGGGCATGGAGGACATGAAGGGCGACATGGCAGGCGCCGCCTGCGTCGTCGGGCTGATGCAGGCGCTGGCCGGCCGCAAGGCGAAGGTCGACGCGATCGGCGCGATCGGCATCGTCGAGAACATGCCGGGCGCCAACGCGCAGCGGCCGGGCGACATCGTCACCTCGATGTCGGGCCAGACGATCGAGATCATCAACACCGATGCCGAGGGGCGCCTCGTGCTGGCCGACGTGTGCTGGTACGTCCAGGACAAGTACAAGCCGAAGTTCATGATCGACCTGGCGACACTGACCGGCGCGATCCTCGTCGCGCTCGGGCAGGAGCACGCCGGCCTGTTCTCGAACGACGACGATCTCGCCGAGAAGATCGACGCCGCCGGCAAGGCGACGGGCGAGAAGGTCTGGCGCATGCCGCTCGGGCCGGCCTACGACAAGATCATCGATTCGAAGTTCGCCGACGTGAAGAACTCGGGCGGCCGCCACGCCGGCTCGATCACGGCAGCGCACTTCATCGGCCGCTTCGTCAACGACACGCCTTGGGCGCATCTCGACATCGCCGGCATGGGCATGGCCTCGCCGTCCAACGACATCAACCAGAGCTGGGGCTCGGGCTGGGGCGTGCGGCTGCTCGATCGGCTCGTCGCCGACAACTACGAGCAGCGCTGAGGAGGTCGCCACGGACGTCTGGTTCTACCACCTGCAGAGCCAGCCGCTCGCCCGCGCCCTGCCGGCAATCCTCGGCAAGGCGATGGAGCGCGGCTGGCGCGTGGCGATCCAGACGGTCGACGACCTGCGCCTGAAGGCGCTCGACGACCTGCTCTGGACCTTCGACAAGACGAGTTTCTTGCCGCACGCCACGGCCCGCGACGCCAACCCCGCAGCGCAGCCGATCCTGCTGACGACCGACGGCGGCAATCCCAACGGGGCCGACATGCGCGTCTTCGTCGAGGGCGCCGAGGTTGCGCTCGACGCCGAGACCGACGCCTACAAGCGCGTGATCCTGATGTTCGACGGCACCAACGAGGCCGAGCTCGAAGCGGCGCGCAGCCAATGGTCCCGCCTCAAGCGAGACGGGCACGCGCTCGAATACTGGCAGCAGGGCGAATCGGGCGGCTGGAAGCGGACGGCCTAGGCGCCGTCAGATCTGCGGGTCGCCGGCCGATACCGGCGGCTCCGCGGCGTTTCCGGCCTTGCCCTCGAGCGCGAGGATGCGGCGCTCGAGCCGCTCGTTCTCGTCGCGCGCCAATGCCGCCATGCGCTTCACCGCCTCGAACTCGTCGCGCGAGACGACGTCCATCGCCGCGAGCAGCCGCTCGACCTGGCCGCGGACGAGCGTCTCGATCTCGCGGCGGACGCCCTGCGCCAGGCCGGTGGCATCGGTCACGAGGCGCGAGAAGTCGTCGAAGATGCGGGCGCCGGGTTGGGGCATGTCTGCTGCTCCTGTCGGCCGGAACGGCCGTCGCCCGCTCAATGTGGGCGGGTGGCGAAACCGCGGCAAGCCCCGGTGATGCCTTCTGTCGGATGAGGGGATGAGACCGGGCGAGGTCTTACAGAATGAACCGGCTCAGGTCGGCGTTTTTCGCGAGGTCGCCGATGTTCTTCTCGACGAAGGCCGCATCGATCGAAATCGACTCGCCGGAGCGGTCGGACGCGGTGAAGCTTACCTCGTCGAGAACCCGCTCCATCACCGTCTGCAGCCGTCGCGCCCCGATGTTCTCGACCGTCGAGTTCACCTGCACGGCGATGCGTGCCAGCGCGCCGACGGCGTCCGGCGTGAAGGACAGGCTCACGCCTTCCGTCGCCATCAGCGCCTCGTACTGCTTCAGGAGCGACGCCTCGGTCTCGGTGAGGATGCGGCGGAAGTCGTCCTCGTCGAGCGGTGCCAGCTCGACGCGGATGGGCAGGCGACCCTGCAGCTCCGGCAAGAGGTCCGACGGCTTCGAGACGTGGAAGGCGCCCGATGCGATGAACAGGATGTGGTCGGTCTTCACCGCGCCGTGCTTCGTCGTCACCGTCGTGCCCTCGATCAGCGGCAGCAGGTCGCGCTGCACCCCCTCGCGGGATACGTCGGCGCCGCCGCGATGCTCGCGGGCGCAGATCTTGTCGATCTCGTCGAGGAACACGATGCCGTTGTTCTCGACCTCGTTGATCGCCAGGCGGACGATCTCGTCCTGGTCCATCAGCTTGTCGCTCTCCTCGGCCTGCAGCGGCGCGTAAGCGTCGCGCACGAGCAGCTTTCGCGGCTTCGTCTGCTTGCCCCTGCCGAACATCTCGCCGAGGTTGATCGCCGAAATCGAGGCGCCGGGCATGTTCGGCAGCTCGAACATCGGCATGCCGCCGCCCTGCTGCACGATCTCGATCTCGACTTCCTTGTCCTCGAGCTCGCCGGCCCGCAGCTTCTTGCGGAAGGCATCGCGCGTCGCGGGCGAGGCATGCGCGCCGACGAGCGCGTTCAGCAGGCGCTCCTCCGCCGCAAGCTCGGCGCGCGCCCGCAGGCTCTTGCGCTTGCCCTCCTTCACCATCGTGATCGCCGTCTCGACGAGATCGCGCACGATCTGCTCGACGTCGCGGCCGACGTAGCCGACCTCGGTGAACTTGGTGGCCTCGACCTTCAGGAAGGGCGCGTTGGCGAGCTTGGCGAGGCGGCGCGAGATCTCGGTCTTGCCGCATCCGGTCGGGCCGATCATCAGGATGTTCTTCGGCAGGACCTCGTCGCGCATCGCGCCTTCGAGCTTGAGGCGGCGCCAGCGGTTGCGCAGCGCGATCGCCACGGCGCGCTTGGCGTCGTTCTGGCCGACGATGAAGCGATCGAGCTCGGAGACGATCTCGCGGGGGGAGAAGTCGGTCATGTCTGCGTCTGTACCAGGGGATGCGGGAGCCGGCGCGACATCCGGGTCGGCAGCCGGCGGAGGAGGGCGCGGCGCAGCGGCTGCCATCCGGCGGAGAGCACGAGGATGAAGGCGCCGAGCGACAGTAGCACCACCGGCAGGACGAAGCTCGATCCCGTGAACCCGAGCGATCTGATGACCGCGCCGAAGGCGACGCCGGCGTAGACGAGGCCGGAGACGAGGATCGCGCGACGGTCGATGATGACGGCGACGACGCCGAGCAGCAGGAACACCCACAGGATGCCGAGCGCCGCGCCGGTGGTCATGCGCCCGTCGAGGCCGTGCAGCAGGCCGCGGATGAGCGGATGCACGATCAGCGGTGCGGCGAGGAGGTGCAGCCAGAACGCGATGTCGGTGCGCCGCGTCGCGCGGGCGGGATCCGACATGTCGAAGCGCATGGCGAGCGCGAACACGGCGATGCCAAGCAGAAGCAGGGTGAGGTTGAAGGTCGTCTCGTTCATCGCCGGATCGACGACGGCGACGAGCGCCACGGCAAGCAGGCAGAGCGCGAAGGCGCCGGCGGCGATGGTGATCGGCACGCAGAAGCGCACGTAGTGCAAGCTCGCCAGCGCGACGGTGACGACGGCCGCCGCGGCGAGCGCGCCAGGATTCGTCGTCGGGATGAACCAGTAGCGGTCCGGGAGCTCGTGCGGGGCCGGAATCAGCGAGCCGAAGACCTGGAGGCTGAGCATCAGCACCGCGCCGACGAAGACGACCAGCAGGACGATGCTGGGCAGCGCCATGCGGCGCTTGAAGGTGAAGAACTCCGCCAGCACCCACGCGCAGGCCGCGAGGCCCGCGAACATCAGGGTCGAGCCGGTGCCCGAGTCCATCAGAAACGCCAGCGCGCCCATGAAAAGCAGCAGGCCGATGGTGACGAAGATGTCGGCGAAGCCCGTGACGAAGCGCAGGCTTTCCTCGTCCTGCGGCTCGCGCTCGTCCGCGCGCGCCACTGCAGGCGCCAGCGTGGCCTCGATCTCGCGCAGGCGCTCCACTTGCGCGCGTGTGACCACCGCCTCGGCGACAGCCTGCTCGAGCGTGCGCGCGGAGATCATCCGCCGACCTTCTCGATGACGACGTTGCCGTTCGTGTAGACGCAGATATCGGCGGCGATCTGCAGCGACTTGCGGACGATCGCCTCTGGGTCGCTCTCATAGGGCAGGAGCGCACGACCGGCGGCCAGAGCGTAGTTGCCGCCGGAGCCGATGGCGATGACGCTGCCGTCGTCGGTTCGCTCGGGCTCGAGCACGTCGCCGTTGCCCGTCAGCACGAGCCCGACGTCCTTGTCGGCGACCAGCATCATGGCCTCCAGCCGACGCAGGAAGCGATCGGTGCGCCAGTCCTTGGCGAGCTCGACGCAGGCGCGCATCAGCTGGCCCGGATACTGGTCGAGCTTGCCTTCGAGTCGCTCGAACAGCGTGAAGGCATCGGCGGTGGCGCCGGCGAAGCCGCCGATGACGTCGCCCTTGGCGAGGCGGCGCACCTTGCGCGCATTGCCCTTGATGATGGTCTGTCCGATCGACACTTGGCCGTCGCCCCCGATCACCGTGTGGCCGCCCTTTCGGACCATGACGATCGTGGTGCCGTGCCAGCTCGGCATCGGCGCGTGGGTGTCTTGCATCGAGAACTCGGGAGCGGTGCGGGTCAGCCCCATCTATGGGCCGCCCGGAACCGCTGCAAGGCTAGGGAGGGCTAGCGGCGGAAGCCGCCACCGCCCCTGAAGCCGCCACCGCCCCTGAAACCACCGCCGCCGCGGAAGCCGCCGCCACCAAACCCGCGACCGCCGCCGTGGAAGGCGGCCGGCCCGCGGAACCCGCCGGGACCGCCGAAGCCGCGTGGACCGCCAGGGCCGCCAAATCCGCGGCCGCCACCGAACCCGCGCGGGCCTCCGCCGCCGAAGCCGTGCGCGCCGCCGCCGGGACCACCCATACGGCCGCCGCCGTGACCAACACCACCGTGACCACCGCTGCGGCCACCCGACCCGCGGCCGCCGTGCTCGCCGGCACCGTGCCCGCCGCCGCGACCGCCATGCCCGCCGGCGCCATGCCCGCCGGCGCCATGTCCGCCAGCGCCATGTCCGCCCGCGCCATGTCCGCCCGCGCCATGTCCGCCGAAGCCGCGACCGCCGGGTCCGCGCCCGCCGCCGCCAGGCCCGCGTCCACCAGGACCACGGCCCCCGCCGCCGGGGCCGCGACCGCCCGGCCCGCGCCCGAAGCCGCCGCCCGGCACGTTGTAGGTGCGGCCGCCGGCCCGCAGGCTCTCGACCGCGAAGCGTCCATTGCTGTCGACCGTCGTCGCGATGACGGCGCGCACCGAGCGGCCGGCCGCGATATCGAGGCCGCCGCCGCCCGTGACGGCGAAGCCGGAGCCGAGCGCCAGCGCGCCGTCGCGCCGCTCGACGTACGACTCGATCGACAGGCGGCGCACGCTCTTCGGGAACGGCGAGGCGTCGCTGATGCCCTTGGTGACGACGAAGCGGCCGCCGCTGATGCGGCCCTCGAGCGTCGCGCGCTTGCCGATCAGGCTCGGGTTGACGCGGTCGACCGCCAGCGCGCCGATGCGCAAGCCGCCGCCGCCCTTCAGGCGCTCGACGGGTCCGGAGACGTGCGGCGCGGCGCCGGGCTTCGGCTCGATCAAGCTCGCGACGATGGTGCCGTCGTTGCGGCGCAGGCCGCTGACCGCCACCGTGTCGCCGATCGCGTAGCTCCGCGGCGGAATCTCCTCGGTCGAAACGGTTTGGCCAAGGACCATGAGCTGGTTCGGCCCCCGCGACTCGACGGGACCGACGACCTCGTGGGTGACGGCGATGCGCTTCGTCGTCAGCGCGTCGTCCTTGCCGGTCGTCTCGGTGCGCACGACCTGGCCGAGCTTGAGGTCGGACACCGACGCGCGGCGCCCGTCGATCGTCACTTCGGCATCCTCAGGGTAGGCGATGCGCAGGTCGTTGACGTAGATCGAGCCGAACTTCTTGATCGTGCCGATGACGCCGGTGCCGCCGATGCCGCGGTCGGTCTCGTCGATCGGCGGGGCGACGCCTGTGCCGCCAATCCCCTGGTCGCGCGGCGCGCCGAGACCCGGGCCGATGCCGGGCGATGAAAAGAGGCCCGCGAGCCCGGTGGATAGCAGTAGTCCGAGGAGGCGCCTGCGGGTCGGATCGGCCGGCTCGCTCAAGGCTTCTTCTCCTCCGCCGCGTCGGCCGATTCCGGCGGCATTTCCTCGCGGTATACATAGACGCCGAAGTTCCAGCGCCAATTCCCGCCTTCGTCTTTCTCGCAGGCGAGGTTCGCCTCGCGATTGGCGGACTTCAGCGCGTCCATCGCGAGCTCGCGCGAGCTCGCCTCGAGCTTCAACGCCACCTGTTGCGACAGACCGTCGTAATGCACGGCTCTTTCCATGAAACGCGGCTGCTCGCCTAGCACATTGGCGACGGCCGCGGCGACATGGTCGTGCAGATTACGTCCGAAATAGTAAAGCTGCTGGTCGCTGCCGCCCGACGGCACGAAGGCGGCCTCGGTGAGCACCACGCGGTCCTCGGCGTCGACGACCACTAGCCCGCGGTCGAGCCACTCGTCGAGCACGGCACGCGGGCGCACATCGCGGGTCACCGACTCGACGAGCGTCTCGAAGGAGGGCGCCTTGCCCTTGCCGCCCTCGCCGATGCGGGCGAGGCGCAGGGGCTGCGCGTCGGAATCGCAGAACTCTGGCGCCGAGAGCCAGCGCGCCATGATGCGGCTCGTGCGCGAGATTGACGCCGGCACGACGCTGACCGGGGCACCGGCGCCGCGCAGTCGCGCGACCTCCTTGCGGTGGATGCCGGTGAGCAGGCTGACGCGGCTGTCCGTCTGCGGCTTGCCGGGCAGGGCAAAGTCGTACTCGGCGACGTTAACGTAGAGCTCGCGCAGGAGATTGCACAGCGCGGGAAACGTGATCCCGCACCGCACGAACAGCCGGACGAGCGGCCGCAGCAGCCGCGCAAGCGGCATTTGCAGGCGCGCGGCATCCGGCGCGGTGGGGTTGGGCTCAGTCATCGTACTAGTGCAGGTAAGTCACGTGAACGTGGGAATCAATCCCACAATGACATTGACGTGGGTAAAATTCCCACCTATAAATCAAGCGTGGCTTTAATGACGCGGGGATCGCCATGCATTTGTCTCTCCTGTCCGACGCATCCGTCTCCAACAAGCGTTTCGCGCCCACCGCAGCGCCGGCCCAGGTCGGTCGCGCGCATCGCGACGGCGTGCTTCGGGGCGTTCTATTCCTGGCGGCGATCTCGGTTCCGCTCAGCCTTGCGATCGTGACCGGGCGCGCGCACCTCGCCGACGCCTCGAGCGGCTATGCGCAGTCGTTCGAAGCCCAACGCTGAGCGCCTCCCGCGCCTGCGGCAAATGACCCGACCGGCCATTCGGCGTCCGCCCTTTCTGGAACCGCTCGAAAAAGATAAGCGTTGCGGCAGCGTCTCGGCGAGCGGTGGGTGATTTCATGGGCAGGAAGATTTCGAGGGCGTTGTTCGTTCGTAGCGGCCTTTATTCCCTCGCGGTTCTTCCGCTTCTATCCGCGTCGCTTGCCGGTCCGGCAGCCGCGGCCGACCAGGACCTCATCAAAAAAGGCGAATATCTAGCGACCGTGGGCGACTGCAAGGCGTGCCACACGGCGCCCGGCGGCCAGCCCTTCGCTGGCGGCCTGTACATGCCGACGCCGGTCGGCAAGATCTCGACGCCGAACCTCACGCCCGACAAGGAAACCGGCATCGGCTCCTGGACCGACGCGCAGTTCTACGACGCCTTCCACCGCGGCATCGATAACGAGGGTCACTACCTCTACCCTGTCTTCCCGTTCCCTTGGTACACCAAGGTCACCAAGGACGACGTAATGGCCATCAAGGCCTACCTCGGCACGCTGAAGCCGGTGCACGCGCCGCGCAAGCCGCTCGAGATGGCGTTCCCGTTCAACGTCCGCACCGCGCTGTTCGGCTGGCGCCTCGCCTTCTTCAAGGAGGCCACTTTCAAGCCGGATCCGAAGGCTTCGGCCGAGGTCAATCGCGGCGCCTACATCGTCGAGGGTCTCGGCCACTGCGGCGAGTGCCACAACAAGGCGAACATCCTCGGCGCCTCCGTTTGGAGCGGTCGCCTGGAAGGCGGTCAGATCGACGGCTGGTATGCGCCCAACATCACGTCCGACGGCCGCGAGGGCGTCGGCAAGTGGAAGAACGAGGACATCGTCACGTACCTGAAGACCGGCATGCGGCCCGACGGCAAGACGGTCGCGCTAGGCCCGATGCACGAGACGATCTACGATTCGACGAGCCACTTCACCGATGACGATCTGAAGGCCGTCGCCGCTTATCTCAAGTCGACGGCGGCGAAGCAGTCCATCTCGGATTCGGAGTCGTCCGCGGGCCAGCCGACCGAGCATGTCGACGCGGCGGCCTACATCACGCACTGCGCGTCCTGCCATGGCCAGGACGGCAAGGGTCAGGCGGGCGTGATCCCGCCGCTTGCCGGCAATGGCGCGGTGACGTCGAAGGGGCCCGAGAACGTGATTCGCGTGGTGCTCGGCGGCCTCGAGGCCTCGAACGGCCTTGCGCCGATGCCGGCCTACGGCTCGACGATGAGCGACCAGGAGATCGCCGACGCGACCAACTACGTGCGCTCGCACTGGGGTAACCAGGCGCCGGCCAATGCCGGCCCGGGCGAGGTGGCCGAGCTGCGCAAGAAGGCGCAGACCATGCTGGCGATGAACCGGCCGCAGCCCTGCGCTCCTTACACCGACCAGACGCTCGACCAGGCGATCAAGAGTGCTGATGTGACGTCCAAGCTCGAGAAGATGGACATCGCCAACATGCTGCCAACGATCGACGACATCCTGCCCGGCATCAAGAAGGGCGCGCCCTCGGCCAACCCCGACAACATCACGAACGCGCTGATCGCCACCTACTGCCCGATCGCCAAGAAGCTGCCGGACGCCAAGCAGTCGGTTGCGATGGGGGACTTCGCGGTGCTGACCTACGGGCAGGCCAAGAAGAACGGGCAGCCGAACTGATGGGCGAGGGGCCGGTCGCACACCCGATTGGCCCCCACGACGTCGGCGGCAGAGCGGCCGGCGTCGTCGAGCGCGACGAGCACGAGCACGCTCTGTGGGAGCGGCGCGTCGACGCAATGATGATGCTGCTCTCGAAGCGCGGGCTGCTCGTCGTCGACGAGCTGCGCCGCAGCATCGAGAGCCTCGGCCCCGGCGCCTACGAGACCCTCGGCTATTACGAGCGTTGGGTCGCGGCCCTCACCTCGGCGATGGTCGAGCGTGGCGTCGTTACCGGGCACGAGTTGTCCCGGCGCATGGCCGAGGTCGAGCAGCGCGCATGACTGCCTTTGCCGTCGGCGACCGTGTCGCCGTTCGCGATGCCTGGCAGCCGGGTCACGTGCGCACGCCGCACTACATCAAGGGCCATGTCGGCACGGTCGCGCAGGTGCTCGGCGCCTTTCCGAATCCAGAGGAACTGGCCTACCGCCGCGCCGGCCTGCCGAAGTCGATGCTCTATCGCGTCCGCTTCAAGCAGCCTGATCTCTGGCCGGGCTATGCCGGACCTGCCGATGACACGCTCGACATCGAGCTCTACCATCACTGGCTCGCGCCCGAGCGGTAGCCGATGACCCACGATCACGACCACGATCATCACGCGGAGCCTGAGGGCCCGCCGACGCACTACCAGATCATGGAGATCGCCCTGCGCGAGCTTCTGATCGAGAAGGGCGTGTTCACCGCGGACGACGTGCGCCGCGAGGTCGAGGCGATGGAGGCGCGCACGCCGGCGACCGGCGCCAGGCTCGTCGCCCGCGCCTGGGTCGATCCCGCCTTCAAGGCGCGGCTGCTGGAGAACACGGCGACCGCCGCCGCGGAGATGGGAATCGAGGCCGGCCCCTACCGCGTGCTGACGATGGAGAACACGCCGGACGTTCACAACATGATCGTCTGCACGCTGTGCTCCTGCTACCCGCGCGTCCTGCTCGGCCTGCCGCCGGCCTGGTACAAGGGCATCGCCTACCGCGCCCGTGCGGTGCGCGAGCCCCGCGCCGTGCTGGCCGAGTTCGGCCTCGTGCTGCCGGAGGGCATGGCCCTCCGCGTCCACGATTCCACGGCCGACATGCGCTACATGGTGCTGCCGATGCGGCCCGAGGGAACAGACGGCTGGGACGAAGCCAAGCTGGCGACCCTCGTGACGCGCGACAGCCTGATCGGCGTCGCGATGGCGACCGCGCCGTAGACGCCGCTAACCAGCCGCGACGGCGCGAGTGGTAAAGCCTGCAAGGGCTTGCTAGAAGCCGCGTTTCTTGTTCCGCCGAGCCACGCCCATGCGCACCGCGACGATCGCGCGCGAGACCAACGAGACGAAGATCCAGGTGACCGTCGCGCTCGACGGCACGGGCCGCAGCTCGTGCGCGACCGGCGTCGGCTTCTTCGATCACATGCTCGATCAGCTCGCCCGCCATTCGCTCGTCGACATCGAGGTGAAGGCGGTCGGCGACCTGCACATCGACGATCACCACACGGTGGAGGACGTCGGCATCGCGCTCGGCCAGGCGCTACGCCAGGCGCTGGGCGACCGCGCCGGGATCAGCCGCTACGCCGACGCCTTGCTGCCCATGGACGAGACGCTGTCGCGCGCGGCGATAGACATCTCCGGCCGCCCGTTTCTGGTGTTCCGCACCGAGTTCCCGCGCGAGAAGATCGGCACGTTCGACACGGAGCTGGTGCGGGAGTTCTTCCAGGCCTTCGCGATGAACGCGGGGATGACGCTGCACATCGAGACCTTCTACGGCGCCAATGCGCACCATATCGCCGAGAGCTGCTTCAAGGCGGTGGCGCGGGCGCTGAAGGCGGCGATCGCCATCGATCCCCGCCAGCAGGGCGCGATTCCGTCGACGAAGGGCACGTTGTGACCTTGTTCGTCGTTCAGGCCCGCGGCACGGACGCGGCGGCGCTGGTGCGCGCGCACTTCATCAAGGACGGCTTCGCCTGGGGCGGCTTCGTCTTCGGCTGGTTGTGGCTCGCCTACCATCGTCTCTGGCTTGCGACGGCGATCTACCTCGCGTTCGAGGTTCTGGTGCTCGTGCTCGTGCGCCCGCATGTCGAGCCGCCGGTGCTGCTCGTGCTCGATGCGCTTGCGCGGCTATTCGTCGGCCTCGAAGGCAACCGCCTGCGCGAGGCCAAGGGCGCGCGCCGCGCGGCGCTCACCGACGTCATCGAGGCGCGCGACCGTCCCGAGGCGGAGACCATCTTCTACGCGCGTCACGCGGGCGGCGCGGCGTGAGCGTCGCGATCATCGACTACGGCTCCGGCAACCTGCACTCGGCGACCAAGGCGCTGGAGCGGGCCTCGCGCGAGAGCACCGGCGCCGCCGTCTTCCTCACCGCCGATCCCGATGTCGTCGCCGCCGCCGATCGCATCGTGCTGCCGGGCGTCGGCGCGTTCGCCGACTGCAAGGCCGGGCTCGATGCCGTCCCCGGCATGACCGAGGCGCTGACGCATGTCGTGCGCGAAAAAGGCCGGCCGTTCCTCGGCATCTGCGTCGGCATGCAGCTGCTCGCGACGCGCGGCCTCGAGCACGGCACGCACGCCGGCCTCGGCTGGATAAACGGCGATGTCGCCGCCATCGCGCCGGACGATGCGTCGCTGAAGATCCCGCACATGGGCTGGAACACGCTCGACGTCGCGCGAGACCACGCGCTCCTCGCCGGCATCCCGACGGGGCCCGACGGCTGGCACGCCTACTTCGTCCATTCCTACGGCTTTCGTCCGGCCGACGCGGCCGACACCGTCGCGAAGACCGACTACGGCGGCCCGGTGACGGCAGTCGTCGCGCGCGACACCATCGTCGGCACGCAGTTCCATCCCGAGAAGAGCCAGGCCCTGGGCCTCGCCTTGCTCGCCAACTTCTTGCGCTGGGCGCCCTAGGCCACGATGATCCTCTACCCTGCGATCGACCTCAAGGGCGGCCAGTGCGTGCGCCTCAAGCTCGGCGACATGGCGCAGGCCACCGTCTTCAACGACGACCCCGCCGCACAGGCCGCGACCTTCGAGCGGCAGGGGTTCACCTACCTCCATGTCGTCGACCTCGACGGCGCCTTCGCCGGCAAGCCGATGAACGCGCAGGCCGTCGACCGCATCCTCGCCGCGGTGCGCATGCCGGTGCAGCTCGGCGGCGGCATCCGCGACATGGCCACGCTCGAGGCATGGCTCGCGAAGGGCGTGGCGCGCACCATCATCGGCACCGCCGCGGTGCGCGATCCCGCCTTCGTCCGCGAGGCTGCGAAGAGGCACCCCGGCAAGGTGGCCGTCGGCATCGACGCGCGCGACGGCTTCGTCGCCGTCGAGGGCTGGGCCGAACGGTCCGAGCTCTCCGCCGTCGAGCTCGGGCGGCGCTTCGAGGATGCCGGTGTCGCGGCGATCATCTACACCGACATCGCGCGCGACGGCGTGCTCGCCGGCCTCAACATCGAGGCGACGCTGGCGCTGGCCGAAGCGGTGGCGATCCCGGTCATCGCGTCCGGCGGCCTTGCCTCGCTCGACGACGTGCGCCGGCTGCTGCAGCCGGACTGCGCGAGGCTCGACGGCGCCATCACCGGGCGCGCGCTCTACGACGGCCGCCTCGACGCGGCCGCGGCGCTGGCACTAATCAGCGCAGGTTGATCCATCCGGCGCTCTCCGACGTTCCTGTCGGAGGGAGATCGCCATGCGTGCAACCAGCCTTGCCGTGCTTCTCATCTGCGCCGCGCTCCCGGCTGAGGCGGCCGCGCCCATCTGCCATGCACCGGCACAGGCGCGCGGGGGCCTCACCTACGGCACCGTCCACTTCGCCAACAGCTGCGCGCCGGCCGCGCAGGCGTCGCTCGATCTGGCGATCGCCAAGCTGCATTCCTTCGAGGCCGTGCCGTCGGACTTCGCCGAGCCGCTGAAGCACGACAAGTGGTGCGCGATCGCCTGGTGGGGCGCTGCGATGGCGGCGCGCGGCAACCCGCTCGGCGGCATGCTCGAGGACAAGGAGATCGCCACGGGCAGGGCTTACGTGCGGCGCGCCGAGCAGGCGGCGACGCATGCCACGCCGCGGGAGAAGGGCCTGATCGCCGCGATGGCCGAATACTATGGCAGCTTCCCCGACATTCTTTCCCGGGCGCGCGCCTACGCAGCGAAGATGGACGCGCTGCATGCGGCCTACCCGGACGATCCCGATCTCGCCGCCTTCGACGGCCTCGCGATCATCGAGGGCGCGGATCTCAACGACAGGGATTATGCGCGTCAGAAGCGCGCCGGCGTCATCCTGCAGCAGGTGATGGCGTCGCATCCGGAGAACCCGGGCGCGCCGCACTATCTCATCCACGCCTACGACTATCCCGCGCTGGCGCCGATGGCGGTGCATGCCGCCGAAATCTATCCGACCCTCGCGACGGCCTCGAGCCACGCCCAGCACATGCCCGGGCATGTCTGGAGCATGCTCGGCGAATGGGACAAGTCGATCGCCGCGAACCGGCAGTCGGAGTTCGTCGCCGATCCGACCTCGGCCCACGATCCGATCAAGGGCGACATCGTCTTCGAGCACGCTTTCGACTTCATCGCCTACGCGCGATTGCAGAAGGCGCAGGATCGCCACGTCGGCGAGGACCTGTCGGCGATGCGTGCCGCGGGGCAGGCGATGCCGACCGTCGTCGTCGCGCGCTATGCGCTGGAGCGCGGCGACTGGCGCGACGCGGCGCGGATGCCGCTGCCGAACGACATGTTCAATGCGGTGCTTGCGCGCTTCACCCGGGCCTATGGCGCCGCGCGCGCAGGCGACGCCGCGCAGGCCGCGACCGAGATTGCGGCGCTTCGCCAGCTGCGGGGACCGATCGATGAGGCGGCCGGCGCATACTGGGCGCAGTCCGACGACATCTATGCCGACGCCGCGGAGGCCTGGCGTCTCAAGGCCCAGGGCAAGGCCGACGCCGCGTTGGCGCTGATGCACCGCGCCGCGACGGCGGACGACGGCCACGGCAAGCACATCTACCTCGAGAACAAGCTGCTCCCGATGCGCGAGTCGCTAGCCGACATGGAGCTGGCCTTGGGCCATCCCGCCGAGGCGCTGGCCGACTATCGGGAATCCTCAAAGCTGGCGCCGAACCGATACCGCACCATCCTCGGGATCGCGCTTGCGGCGACGGCCACCGGCGATCGGGCCGCCGCACACGATGCCTTCGCGAGGCTTCTCGCGCTGGCGGCGGAGGGCGATCACACGCGGCCCGGCGATGCCGCGGCGAAGGCGTTTTTGGCTGCCAACGGCTGAGCGCACTCGGCCGGATACGCGCCTGCGAACCGAACATCAGTCCCGGACGTTATGCACCTGCGCCAGACTTTCCGTGGCCGGCTGCCCAGAGGGATAGTCGAGATGCGTGTTGTTCTTCTCGCGGCCGCGTCCTTCGCGATCGCCTCGCCCACAGGGTCACCGGCACGAGCGGCGCAGCCCGACGTCGGGCTTCCGCCCTACGCCTTCGCGCAGACCTGGACGTCCTTGCCCACGGACCACTTCGGGCCGCTTACGCCCACCGCTGGGCCCGTAAAAGTCCACGCTGGCCACTCCGTCGCGGTCGATGACGCCAAGGCGAACCGCCTCCTCGACGAGGCCTTCGCCTCCGCCGCCGACCGGGAGACGCCGCGCCAGATCGCGCTCAACGAGCTGATGACCCCGTGGCCGGCGCCGCAGCGCACGGCGTTCCAGAAGCTGCGCGACGCCGCGACCGCCTACGCCCACGATGACCGCCACGCGCAACATTTCGCCGCTCTGGTGCAGCGTGTCGTCGACGGCACCGGCCGCTCCGCCGCGGTCGACGGCTCCGCGTCTTCGGCGCTCGACACCGCCTATGCGGCGACCTTGTCGCGCGAGGACGATGCCGCCCGCGCTCGGACCGAGGCAGCGCAGAAGGCCTTCGTCGCGTATCGCGAGGCGTTCGCGACATTCGCCGACGGCACGAGCCGCGGCACGGGCCAGACGGTCGCGGCCGAGCTCGACCGCGAGCGCGCCATCGATCTCGCCGCCCAGGATCGCTGACGCGTAGCCCTGTGCGCGTGCGGCGCTTTAGGGGGCTCGCGCTGCAGGCCGTGGGCGTCTATCTGATGTCGCAATGACCTCCGACAAAAACCTCGACGCACGCCGCCGCCGTCTCCTGTTCCGCGCCTGGCATAGGGGCACCCGCGAGATGGACCTGATGATGGGTCGCTTTTGCGATATCGAGCTTGCCGCGCTGCCCGACAGCGATGTCGACGATCTTGAGCGCCTGATGGAGGCGCCGGATCGCGACGTCTTCTCGTGGCTCTCCGGCGAGCTGGCCGTGCCGGCGGACTACGACGTCCCGGTGCTGCACAAGATCCGGACGTTCCACACGCATCCGGCGCCGCTGTTTCGCTAGGCGTGCTCCGGCGCGTTCGGGGGCGGCCGCGCATCAGCCGCAGCACGCCGGCCAGCGCCAGGATCAGGACGGCGCCGATCGCCGCGGCCCATAAATCGACGTTTTCCGGCAACGGCCCGAGCCAGCTCGGCAGGGCGGGGTCCGACGCCATGATCTCGCCGGCGACCCAGCCGAGCAGCGCGGCGCCGAACACCACGAGGATCGGGAAGCGCTTCAGAAGCCGCAGCATCAGCGTCGAGCCGAAGACGATGAGCGGCACCGACAGCCCGATGCCGAAGGCGATGAGCCAGATGTTGTTGTCGGCCGCCGCCGCGACGGCCACGACGTTGTCGAGCGACATGATCGCGTCGGCGAGCGCGATGGTGCGCACCGCGCCCCAGATCGAGCCGGTCGCCTTGACGTTCTTCTCGTCCTCGTCCTGGCGCAGCAGGTCGAAGGCGAGCCACAGCAGCAGCACGCCGCTGAACAGCTTGAGGTAGGGGAGCTGCAGCAGCGCGACGATGAAGACCGAGAAGACGAGGCGCAGCAGCACCGCCGCGCCCGATCCGCCGAGGATGGCCCAGCGGCGCTGACGCTCGTCGAGCCCGCGGCAGGCCAGCGCGATGACGACCGCATTGTCGCCGGACAACAGGACGTTGATCCAGACGATCTGAAGGCCCTGGATGGCCAGGGTCGTGAGGTCATTCATCGCGTTGAAGGGTCTCCCGTGCCGCGTCTCCGTTAGACCCGAACACACCCCACGTAGGGTGGCGCGGGCGCCAGGAAAAGGCCGCATCGGGGCGCTTTCCTGACGGCACCCGTGCGGCGCGCGCGGCGCAAGGTTTCGTTTACCATCGCGGTCTAGCGATGGACGATGGTCCCGGCTCCAGGGGAAGACAGATATGCGCAGGCGAACCCTTGCCCCTTGCCTGGCGATTCTCACCGTCGCGGCGACGCCCTGCGGCGCGCAGCAGCCCGCCCCGGCCGATGCGACGATTGAGACGCCATCGGCGAAGCCAACGCCCGCGCCGTCTCGCGCCGCGCCCGCCTTCGACGCGAAAGGTATCTCCGACCTGCTCCAGCGCGACACTGGGCCTACCGTCGCGCCGCGTGCGGGCGCGCCGACCGCGCTCGGCCGCCCGGCCGAGGATCTGAGCGCCCGCCTGCAGCTGACCCCGGACGCGGTCAACGCCACGAAGTTCTCGCGCGTCGATCCTGCGATGCGCGGCGTCGATCCCGTCGTCCTGAAGGCGGAGATCCTGCTCGATCGCGCGCACGCGCCGCCGGGCGTCATCGACGGCCGCTACGGCTCGAATTTCGTCAAGGCGATCAAGACCTACGAGACGATGCGCGAGCTGCCGGTCGACGGCAAGCTGACGAAGCGGGTGTGGGACGAGCTCGGCGGCGACACCGCCGAGCCTGTGCTCGTGCCCTACACGATTACCGCGCAGGACGTCGTCGGCCCGTTCTATCCCGATCTTTCGCCCGACTACGCCGAGCAGGCGAAGATGCCCGATCTCGGCTATCGCTCCGCCAACGAGATGTTCGGCGAGCGCTTCCACATGGATAGGAAGTTCCTTGCCGCGCTCAACCCCGGCGTCGACATGGAAACCGCCGGCAACACGATCGTCGTCGCGCAGGTCGCGACCACCAGGCTCTCCACCAAGGTCGCGCGCATCGACGTCGACAAGGGCAAGGGGCAGGTGCTGGCCTACGATGCAGACGGCAACCTGATCACCGCCTATCCCGCGACGATCGGCTCCGATGAGCTGCCGTCGCCCTCGGGCTCGTACGTCGTGCGCGGCGTCGCCCCGCATCCGACCTACACCTACGACCCGAAGAAGAACTTTCAGCAGGGCGCGAACGTCAACAAGCTGATCCTGCCGCCGGGCCCGAACAATCCCGTCGGCGCCGCCTTCATCGCGCTGTCGAAGCCGACCTACGGCATCCACGGCACGCCGGACCCCTCGAAGATCGACAAGACGCATTCGCACGGCTGCGTGCGGCTGACCAACTGGAACGCTCAGGAGCTGGCGAGCCTGGTGCAGGCCGGCGTGCCGGTGAATTTCATCGAGAAGCCGGGCACCGTCGTCGTGTCGGGCGACGCAACGTTGGGCGGCGCTGCGTCGAGCCCGCCCGAGCCGGTCGACGGCATCGCCGCGCTGCTTGGCGCCGACCCGTCCGGGGTCAGGTAGCGCCGCGGTTCAGTGGAGGGGCAGGGCCGATCCGTTGGCCGCCTCGGGCGTAGCGGGCACCGTCGGCGGCGGCGGCGCGCCGGGCGTAGGCGCTGAGGCGGGCGCGGGCGCCCCTGTCGCCGGTGGCAGCGACTTCACCGTCACCTTGTCGTCGACCGGCCGCGACCCGAGGATCGCGGTGACATCGGAATCCTGCACGCGCTTGGCGCCGATCGTCGAGCCGATCTTCTTCACGACGTCCGGCGCGTCGCCGTACATGCTGTGGCCATAGATGCCGCCGGCCTCGTTCGACACGTCGTAGACGCGCACGCCGAGCTGATCGAGCACCGTCTTGTCCGCCGAGTTCTTCGGGTTGAGTGCGCCGACGCGCGGCCGGTCGCCGGCGAGGTGGCGCGACAGCGACAGCGCGCGGTCGTTGGCCGACACCAGCACCGAGATGTGCGAGGCATCGAGCTTGGCGATCTGGTTGCGGAACACGCCGACGTCGATGTCCGGCGCCGCCAGCATGACGTCGCCGAGCTTGCCGTTGAGGTCCGGCTTGCCGGCGATCGCGTCCTGGCGCAGCGCCTCCATGGTCAGCCACGAGCCCATCGAGTGCGCGAGAATGTGGATGCGGCCGATGTCGGGCGTGTCGCCCAGCTCCATCAGCGCCTGGGCCAGCGCGTCGCGCGAGGCCGACGCGCTCTCCTTGGCCGCCTCGTAGTCGAAGAGGCTGCCCGACGCCGGCCAGGTGAAGAGCACCGGGACGCCGCCGAAGCGCCCGTCGGTGACGACCTGGGCGAGCCGGAAGCGCGCGTCGTCGTAGCTCGTGTTGAAGCCGTGCACGAAGACGAGCACGTCCCGGTTCGAGCCGACCCGGCCCGAGAGATGCGAGGCGATCTCGTTCTTGAATTCCGATTCGTCCAGCCCGCGGAATGCGGCGACTGTGAAATGGCGTGCGGGATCGTCGTGGCCGAAGCTGGCGCGCTCGATCTGGCCGACCGAGTGGCCCGGCGGCACGGTGATCGTCTGCAGCGAGTATTTCGTCGCGTCGGCAAGCTCGTTGGTGTCCTTGCCTTTGCGTGTCGAGACGACGAAGAGCGGAACGCGGCGCGGCGCCTGCGGCTCGGCGGTCGCGAAGACGTCCCCGACCGACGAGGTCACCTCGTTGACCTTGTCGGTCACGCAGCCGCCGAGGCCCAGCACGGCAGCGGCGAGCCATATCGCCGCCGCGGCGCGAGCGCCTCTCGTTGTCCACCTGCCTGCAAGCATCGGTCTTCCCCGCGCCGCGGGCCTGTCGGCGCAGCTCCCCGGCACATTGACGTCGCCCCCGCGACGACCCATGCATCCTGCCCATGAAAGATGTCGGGACAGGGGCGCGGCTTCGCCAGACCGTGCTCGTCACCGCCTTCGGCGCCTTTCCCGGTGCACGCACGAATCCGACGCTGGCGATCCTTGCGCGGCTCGAGCGGAGCCGCGGGCGGCTCGCGCGGCTTGGGATCGACCTTCACGGCCTGGCGCTGCCCGTCGTCTACGACGCGCTCGCGCCGGCGCTGCGGACTGCCGCCGCAGCGTCGCGGCCGGACGCCGTGCTGCACCTCGGGCTGGCCGGACGCCGACGCTGGCTCTCGGTCGAGACGCGCGCCGTCAATCGCGCCGGTCCGCTTCACCCGGATGCCGCGGGGCGACGCCCGGCGCAGGTCCTGGCGCCCGGCGGCAAGCCCGTCCTGCGCGCGACATGGCCGTCGGCGCGACTGCGCGCGGCGCTGGCCCGCGCCGGGCACGACGCGCGCCTGTCGATCGATGCCGGCGACTACGTCTGCAACGCGACGCTCTACCGCTCGCTGGCGGCCGGCCTCGCCCCGCGCGTCGGCTTTCTCCACGTGCCGCGCCCGGGAGGTCGCCTGACCCTGGACGCGATGACCGAGGCCGCGCTCGCCCTCATCCTCGAGATGACCCGCGCCGCCTTGCCGCGACGCGAATCCAGCCGGTAGAAGGCGCGATGACCGAGCCATCTCTCCCCCTCGCCGGGGTCCGCGTCCTCGACATCTCGCGCGTTCTCGCCGGGCCCTGGTGCGGGCAGGTGCTGGCCGATCTCGGAGCTATCGTCGTCAAGGTCGAGCATCCCGTGCGCGGCGACGACACCCGCGACTGGGGCCTCGCGACCGGGCAGGGCACGACGACCTATTTCGACGCGGTGAACCGCAACAAGCGATCGATCGGCCTCGATCTGTCGACCGAAGCGGGCGCCGCGCTGGCCCGCGAGCTGGCGCGCGGCAGCGACGTCCTCATCCAGAACTTCAAGCACGGGGGCGCCGACAAGCTCGGCCTCGGCTACGCGCGGCTGTCGGCCGACAACCCGCGGCTGATCTACTGCTCGATCTGCGGCTATCCCGGTGACGGGCCGGAAGCCGAGCGCCCGGGCTACGACCTCGTTCTGCAGGGCGAGACCGGGCTGATGGCGATGAACGGCAACGCCGGCGAGCCGCCGCTCAAGTTCGGCGTCGCCGCCGTTGACCTCTTCACCGGGCAGTTCGCGGCGCAGGCGGTGCTCGCCGCGCTCTACGAGCGCGAGCGGACGGGGCGCGGTCGCGAGATCGAAATGAGCTTGCTGGCCGGGGGCTTAGGTCTCACGTCTTACGTGGGGCTTTCGGCACTGCAGCTCGGCCGCGATCCCGATCGCGTCGGCAATCAGCATCCCTCGATCGTGCCCTACGGCGTCTACGAGGCGGCCGATGGCCCCTTCGTCATCACCGTCGGCAACAACGCCCAGTTCCGCCGCTTCTGTGCCGTCGTCGGCGAGGAGCACCTGCTCGACGACCCGCGCTTCGCGACGAACCTCCTGCGCGCGACGAACCGCGACGCGATCGAGCCGACCATCGTCGCGGCGCTGAAGCGCATGACACGGGCCGAGATCCTGCCCGCCCTGGCCGCCGCCGGCATTCCGTGCGGTGAGGTTTTGGGCTTGCACGAGGCGCTGACGTCGCCCCGCGCCCGCGAGGCGGGCCTGGTCGCCGAGACCCGCGACGCCGACGGCACGCCGGGCCAGGTGCTGGCGCCGGCCTACGTCATCGACGGCACGCGCCCGCCCGTGCGCAGCCCGCCGCCGCGGCTTGGCGCCGACACCGACGCGATCCTGGCCGAGCTCGGCGTGCTTGCGTCGCGTGTCGCTGCGCTGCGGGCCGACGGCATCGTGGGGTGATCGACGGCGAGACGCTGTCGCGCTTCATCGCCGCCGAGCTGCCGCTGACGCCCGCGCGCTCCGTGCCCGAGGTGTCGCTGCACCTCGCCGTGCCGACGAGCGGCCTGCATCGCCTCGGCCTGCGGCATTCGCCGTACTGGGCCTACCAGTGGGCAGGCGGCACGGCGCTCGCGCGCTACATCCTCGACACGCCCGAGATCGTCGCCTTGCGCCGCGTGCTCGATCTCGGCTGTGGCGGCGGCCTCGTCGCCATTGCCGCGGCCAAGGCCGGGGCCCTCAAGGTGTCGGCGATCGACATCGACTTCGCCGCCGTCGCGGCGACGCGGCTCGCTGCCCAGGCGAACGAGGTGGAGATCGCGGCCGCCTGCGCCGACGGGCTGGTGGGCGAGCCGCCTCGCGTCGACCTCATCCTGGCCGGCGACCTCTTCTACGCAAGGCGGCTCGCCGCCCGCGCGACCGCGTTCCTTGCCCGCTGCCGCGCTGCCGGGGTCGATGTCCTGGTCGGCGATCCCGGCCGCGCGCCACTGCCGGTCGACCGCCTGCGCAAGCTCGCCGACGTCGCCGTGCCGGACTTCGGCGATGGTTCAGAGCAGCCGGCATCGGTCTACGCGTTCCGCAGCGATGGCGCAGGCGGCAGCGTGGCGCCCGCTCCGATCACCGCCGCTTCTGGTCGCGGCCCATGGTGATGCCGCGGACGAGCGCCTCCTGCCCAAACTTGGCCCGCACCGCGTCGATCGCCTTGGCGGCCGCCTTCTGGCGGTCGAGCGTCGTGTCGATGAGGTCGGCGCGATCGGCCTCGTCGGCGTGGCGCAGCTCGGCGGCGCCGAGGCCGATGAGGCGGTAGCGGGTGCCGTCGAGCTCGGGCAGCAGCAGCGTGCGGCCGGCCTCGAAGAGACGGGCCGCGAGCTGGGTCGGCGGCAGGGGCGAGCGCGAGCGCGTCTTGAGCCGAAAATCCTTCGTCTTCAGCTTGAGCACGACGCCGGCCGCGGAGAGCTCGCCGGCCACGAGGCGCGCCGCGACCTTCTCGCAGAGCTGGTAGAGGATCGGCAGGAGCTCGTCCGCCGCCGAGAGGTCGCTGCGGAAGGTCGTCTCCGACGAGATGCTCTTCGCCTCGCGCGTCGGCGAGACCGTGCGGGAATCGAGGCCGAAGGCGAGCCGCCACAGGCTCGAGCCCTCCGAGCCGATGCGCCGCGCGAACTCGGCCTCGGTGCAGTCCTGGATGTCGCCGATCGTCGAGAAGCCGAGGGTGGCGAGCCGCGCCTGGCTCACCGCGCCGACGCCCCAGATTGCGCCGACCGGCTTCGGCCGCAGCACGGCGGCGGCCTCGGCAGGACCGATCACCGTGTAGCCGCGCGGCTTGTCGAGGTCGGAGGCGAGCTTCGCCAGGAACTTGCAGTCCGACAGACCGATCGAGATCGTGATGCCGTGCGTGCGCTCGACATCCTGCGCGAAGCGCGCCAGCGTGACGGCGGGCACCGCGCCGTGCACGCCCTCGGTGCCGGAGAGGTCGAGGAAGGCCTCGTCGATCGAGACCGGCTGCACGAGCGGCGTGAGGTCGAGCATCATGGCGCGGATGGCGCGGCCGGTGCTCGCGTATTTCTGCATGTCCGGCCGCACGATCACCGCATGCGGACAGAGCTTTCGCGCCTTGAACATCGGCATGGCCGAGCGCACGCCGTGGATGCGCGCGTTGTAGCAGGCGGTGAGCACGACGCCACGTTCGCTGCCGCCGACGATGACCGCCTGGTCACGCAGCTCCGGCCGGTCGCGCTTCTCGATCGAGGCATAGAAGGCGTCGCAGTCGACGTGGGCGATCGAGAGCGCCGGCAGCTCCGCATGCGCGACCATGCGCGGCGAGCCGCAGGTGGGGCAGCGCGTCGGCGCCGGGGCAACTGCCCAGGCGAAGCAGTCGCGGCAGAAGCCGGCGGGCATTCAGTCGTTGCCGGGCGGCGCGGCGAGCTCTTGCCGCATGCGCTCCAGCTCGGCCAGATCCCGACCTGTCTCCTGAGCGAAGGCCACGAGGCAGCGCTCGTCGGCGGCCATGTAGTCGAGCAGGTCGGCCGCGAAGGTCGGGCCTGCGGCGGCTCGCCGCAGGGTTGCGGCGGAAAGGCCGGTAATGTCGAGGAAGCGCCGCAGCCGCTCTTCGTCCCCGGCGAGGAAGGTCAGCGCCTCCGCGGAGAAGGCATCCAGCGCCTCCTTGTCGAGGTGTCGCTTCCTGTGGATTGAGGGCGGAATCCCGTGCGGCGACAACGAGGTTTTCCTTTCGTCAATGTGTGCGTCCTATAGTCTTCCGCGGGCCGGGGCCGAAGCAAGCACCTCCATGTATGGGGCCAGAGACGGGCGATGCCGAAGCGGGTCCTGATCGTCGAGGACAATGAGTTGAACATGAAGTTGTTCAACGACCTGCTCGAGGCCAAGGGGTATGGCACCATCCAGACCCGCAGCGGCGTCGAGGCGGTCGAGCTCGTGCGCCAGCACAAGCCCGACCTGATCCTCATGGACATCCAGCTGCCCGAGGTTTCGGGGCTCGAGGTCATCCGCTGGCTCAAGGACGACGAGGCGACGCGTCATATCCCAGTGATCGCGGTGACCGCCTTCGCGATGAAGGGAGATGAGGAGAAGATCAGGCAGGGCGGCTGCGAGGCCTACCTGTCGAAGCCGATTTCCGTTGCGAAATTTCTCGAGACCGTCCGCCATTATCTGTCCGCGTAAGAAAGGTTTCCGCGTCGATGTCTGCCCGCGTTCTCATCGTCGACGACTTCGCGCCGAATCGGGCTCTGCTCGAGGCGCATCTGACGAGCGAATATTTCGAGGTGCTGACCGCCTCGAACGGCGTCGAGGCGATGGCGATCGTGCAGCGCGGCGACTGCGATATCGTGCTTCTCGACGTGATGATGCCGGGCCTCGACGGCTTCGAGGTCTGCCGCCGCCTGAAGCGCGATCCCGCGACCCACCACATCCCGATCGTGCTCGTGACGGCGCTCGACCAGCCGGCCGACCGCGTGCGCGGCCTCGAGGCCGGCGCCGAGGATTTCCTGACCAAGCCGATCGACGAGATCGCGCTGATCGCCCGCGTGCGCTCGCTCAGTCGCCTCAAGGTCGTGCTCGACGAGCTGCGCAGCCGTGCCGCCACGTCGGCGACGCTCGGCATGCCCGATCCGGCGAGCGCGGCGATCCGCGACGACGTCTCGGGCGCGCGCATCCTGGTCATCGAGGACAAGCCCGCCGCGGCGCGCCAGATCGCCGGCACGCTCGCCGGCGCGCATCTCGTCGACGTCGAGTGTGACCCGCACGAGGCGCTCTTCCGCGGCGCCGAGGGCACCTACGACCTCTTCGTCGTCTCGCTCGGCCTGCAGAGCCACGACGGGCTGCGTCTCTGCTCCCAGTTCCGCTCGCTTGAGCGCACGCGGCAGGTGCCGATCCTGATCGTCGCCGAGGCGGAGGACCGCAAGCGGCTCCTGCGCGGGCTCGATCTCGGCATCAACGACTACGTGCTGCGCCCGATCGACGCCAACGAGCTGATCGCCCGCGCCCGCACGCAGCTGCGGCGGAAGTTCTATGCCGACAGCCTGCGCGACAACGTGCAGGCGTCGATCGAGATGGCGATCGTCGACACGCTGACCGGGCTCAACAACCGCCGCTTCTTCAACACCAACTTCGCGGCCCTGATGGACCAGGCGGCGCGACGCGGCCGGCCGCTGTCGCTGATGATCCTCGACATCGACCACTTCAAGCGCGTCAACGACACGCTCGGCCACGACGCCGGCGACCAGATCCTGAAGACCTTCTCGGCGCGGGTGCGCAACGTCGTGCGCACGAGCGACCTGATATGCCGGCTCGGCGGCGAGGAGTTCACGGTCCTGATGCCCGATACCACGCTCGGCGTGGCGGCAAAGGTCGCCGAGCGCGTGCGCCAGACGATCGAGAGCCACCTCTTCGTGCCGCTGCCGGGGCGTGCGCCGATCCCGGTCACCGTCTCGATCGGCCTCGCCGAGCGCGGCATCGATCTCGATCCCGATGTTCTGATGCGCCGCGCCGACGCGGCGCTCTACCGCTCGAAGGGCGAGGGCCGCAACCGGGTGACCGCGGACGCCGCATGACGGCTCGGCGACGATGCGGCATGCAGGTCGCGCGTTTACGGTAAACAAGCGACGACATCGGCTTCAGCCGATTCAGGAATTGCTTTTCGAGGCGGCAAAGGTAACGTCGGCGACACGAGAGGACGGCAACGTCCGATCGGCAGCCGGGACGATGGGTAGACCTCAGGTCGCGTATCGAGGTTCGCCGCTCGTTGTTGGATGTGAATACCCTACGGAGTGCTCAGGTCCGCCGCATCTCCTGGGTCCGTGGGGTCGGCCGGCTGGCGGGTGGTGAGGAGTGGCCTCCTCGCACCATCCGCCGCCGGCCACCATCCAGCTCTGATTGCGAAATGCGAACTCCGATGTCTCCGCCGTCGTCACGGGCCGCCTCAGCGGCCGGATCGTGACGGGAACATTCGGCAAAGAAACGCCCTCGGTCCGTGAGAACCGAGGGCCAAAATGCTTCGCCGCGGCGCAGCCTTACTTGATCTTGGTTTCCTTGAACTCGACGTGCTTGCGCGCGACCGGGTCGTACTTCTTGAACGACATCTTGTCGGTCTTGGTGCGGGCGTTCTTCGTCGTGACGTAGAAATAGCCCGTGTCGGCGGTCGACAGGAGCTTGATCTTGAGCATTGCGGCCTTGGCCATGGCTTTGTCTTCCCAGGTCGAGCGCAACGGCTCGCAAAAAACGAAAGAGCGAGCGCCTCGTCGCGAGGGCCCGCGTCGGCGCGCAAGATAGGCGAAGTCGTCGAACTGTCAACCGGAGCCGGCGCGCGGGCGCCGCGGCGCCGTGGCGCTCGAAGCCTGCATTCTTCCTAGGCGCCAGAGCAGCGGCGTCGCCACGGCGAGGTAGAGGAGGCAGAGCCCCGCAATGGCCCAGAAGAGGCCGCCGGGCTGGACCAGATCCATGCCGGCGCCGAGGAGCGGCGGCCCGATCAGCATTCCGACCGCGTAGGCCATCACGTTGGCGGCGTTGGCGCCCGCGAGGTCGGCATCGCGGTAGAGCGTGCCGAGCAGCCCGAGGCTGACGGGATACAGCGCCCCGACGATCCCGCCCCAGATCAGGAGCGCAATCTCGAACGCGAGCGGGGCCGCCGCGCCCATCTGCGCGAGCACGATGGCCGCCGCGCCGCCCGCGGCCGCAAGCGCCACCAGCAGGCGGCGGCGGTCGAATCGGTCGGCGAGCACGCCGATCGGCAGCTGCAACACGCTGCCGCCGAGGACGAAGAGGCTCGCGAAGAGCGCACCCTGGCCCGGCGTCAGGCTTGATCGCAGCGCGTAGACCGGCAGCAGCGCGAGGCAGCCGACCTCGATCGCGCCGTGCAGCAGCGCGGCAAGCGTGGGGGCGGGCGCCTCGCGCAGGAAGCCGAGCACGTTGGTGCGGCTGCGCGTCTCGAGCCGCGGCGCATCGCGGGCGGTGAACGCCAGCGGCGCCGCCGCACCGACGAACAGCCCGGCGCTAAGGTAGAAGGGAAGGTCGCCCGCGGTGCCGGTCAGCCCGAGCAGCAGCGGCCCGGCGGCGAACCCGGCGGCGAGGGCGGTCACGTAGATCGAGATCGCCAGGCCGCCACGACCGGGAGGGGCTCCCGCGGTGATCCAGACCTCGCTGAGGATGAACATCACCGTGACCGAGACGCCGGTCACGAAGCGCAGCACGAGCCAGGCGGAATAGTCCGCAGTCAACGTGAAGCCGAGGAGCGCGACGCCGCCGAGGATCAGCGAGGCTGCAAGCAAAGTTGCGACGCCGATGCGGCGCGCCGCCCAAGGGACGAGCGGGGCCGAGAGCAGCGTGGCGACGCCGCCGGCCGCCGTGTTGAGCCCGATCGCGCGGGCGCTGAAGCCGGCCTGGTCGAGCCGGACGGCGAGCAGCGCGATGGTGAGCGAGAGGCCGCAGCCGACGATCGTCGCCACAAGTATAGGGGCGCCGATCGCCTGCGCGGCGCGCACTGTGTCGTCCGTCATCGGAAAGGTGTCAGGCCGCGTCGCGCCGCGCGTCGGCTTCGGCTGTCCTGTCGCGGGCGGACGCCAGCGGCTGATGCGCGGTCTCGAAGCCGTGCATGCGCAGCGCCCACTGATAGGCGACCAGCGCGCCCTTCACGATCGGCAGCAGCCACAGCGACATCAGGACGACCAGCGCGGGCCACACCGCGAAGTGGAAGGCCAGCGGCAAGTCCGGCCAGAACTCGTCGACCGCGAACATCGCAGCGACCAGGACATGGCCGACGAGGAGAATGGTCACGTAGGCGGGAAAGTCGTCGGCGCGATGGTGGTGCATCTCCTCGCCGCACGAGGGGCAGGCGTCGACGACCTTGATGTAGTGATGCAGGATGCGGCCCTCGCCGCACGCGGGGCAGCGGCCGCGCAAGCCGCGCTTCACGGCCTGCCAGGCAGGACGCGACGCGGTCGCGGCCGGTGCAACGCCCGGCGTCCGTGTTGTCATCGACATCGCGTTGTCCCGCCCGGCTCCGACGACAAAGGGCCAGCCGGAGCATTAGCTTAGCACATAGCATCTATAGGCTCGGGCGTCGCCGGCCAGAGGACCGGATGTCACGCGACACACCGGCGCGGCGCGGTCCTCTGCGTTTTTCGCCGGGCTCCGCAAGGCGCTCGAAGCGCAGCGCGCCGGCGAACGGCGCGGCCTCGACGAGCCGCACCGACACCGGATCGCCGAGCCGCAGCACCACGCCGGAGCGCGAGCCGACGAGCGCGTGCATCGCCTCCTCGTAGCGGAAATATTCGTCGCCGAGCGTCGCGGCCGGCACGAAGCCGTCGGCGCCGGTGTCGGCGAGCTTCACGAAGAGGCCGGCGCGGGTGACGCCGGCGATGCGGCCCTCGAACTCGGCGCCGACCTTGTCGGCGAGATGGGCCGCGATCAAACGGTCGATCGTCTCGCGCTCTGCGGTCATCGCGCGGCGCTCGGCCGCCGATATGCGCTCGGCGATGTCCTCGAGCTCGTCCTTCGTCATGTCGGGCAGGCCGCCCTCGCCGAGCCCGCAGGCGCGGATCAGCGCGCGATGGACGATGAGATCGGCATAGCGGCGGATCGGCGAGGTGAAATGCGCATAGCGGCGCAGGTGCAGGCCGAAGTGCCCGTAATTGTCGGCGGTGTACTCGGCCTGCGCCTGCGAGCGCAGCACCACGTCGTTGACGACCTGCTCGTGCTCGGTGCCGCGCACCTTGGCGAGGATGCCGTTGAACTGCCCGGTCGTCACGACCTGGCCCTTCGCGAGCTTGATGCCGATCGTCGCCAGAAACTCGCCGAGCGCATGCAGCTTCTCGACCGAGGGCTCGCCGTGCGCGCGGTAGACGAGAAGCTGGCGCTTTTCCTCCAGCAGCTCGGCGGCGGCCACGTTCGCGAGGATCATACACTCCTCGATGAGCCGGTGCGCGTCGAGCCGCTCCGGCGTGACGACCCGCGCGACCTTGCCGTCCGCGTCGAGGATGATCTTGCGCTCCGGCAAATCGAGGTCGAGCGGCTTTCGCAGCGCCCGCGATCGCTTCAGCGCGGCATAGGCGGCCCACAGCGGCTTCAGAACGGGCTCGAGCAGCGGCGCGGTCGTCTCGTCGGGCGCGCCGTCGATGGCGGCCTGCGCCTGCGCATAGGCGAGCTTGGCGCGCGAGCGCATCATGATCCGGTGCAGCGTGTGCTTGTGCTTCTTGCCCTGCGCGTCGATCACCATGCGCATCGCCAGCGCCGGCCGGTCCTCGTTCTCGCGCAGCGAGCAGAGGTCGTTCGAGATGCGCTCGGGCAGCATCGGTACGACGCGATCCGGGAAGTAGACGGAGTTGCCGCGCTCCAGCGCCTCGCGGTCGAGCGCCGAGCGCGGCCGCACGTAGGCGGCGACGTCGGCGATGGCGACGGTGAGCACGAAGCCGCCGGGGTTCGCCGGATCGGGGTCCGGGGCGGCATGTACCGCGTCGTCGTGGTCCTTGGCGTCGGGCGGGTCGATCGTGACGAGCGGCAGCGCGCGCCAGTCCTCGCGATGCGCGCCGTCGCGCAATTGCGTCGCCGGGATCGCCGCGGCGGCTTCCGCCAGCGTCTCCGGCTTGAACACGCTCGGGATCTTGTGGGTATGCAGCGCGATCAGGCTCACCGCCTTCTCGCTCGCAAACGAGCCGATGCGCTCGGAGACCTTCGCCGAGGGCAGGCCGAGCCGATTGCCGCGGAGGATGTCGACCGCGACGAGGTCGCCGTCCTGCGCCTCGCCTTCGTCGCCCTCGCGCACGAAGAGCGCGCCTCGGTTCGCCGCCTTCTTGTCGACGGGGAAGACCTGGCCGCCGGCGCCAGGCTTCGTGCCGGCGCGGAAGATGCCGAGCACCTGGGTGCGGGCGCGGGCGAGCAGCTTGACGACGCGACCGGTGTAGGTCGGCGCGTTGGAGGGGAGGCTTTGGCCGCGCGCCTCGCGGATCGGCTCTGTGCGGATGAGAGCACGGTCGCCGAGGCCGGGCGTCGGGGTGCCGGGCCGCTGCTTGCGCGGCACGTTGAGCACGATGGTCGGGGCGCGCCCCTGCGCTTCGTCCCAGTCGACGGGCTTGGCGAGCAGGTCGCCGTCACGGTCGCGGGTGAAGATTTCGGCGATGGTCGTGGGCGGCAGCGTGCCGGGCTTAGCGAGACCCTTGCGTCGCCGCTCGACGGTCCCCTCGGCTTCCATCTCCTTGAGGATGCGCTTGAGCCCGATCTTGTCGGCGCCCTTGAGCTGGAAGGCGCGGGCGATCTCCCGCTTGCCGATCTTCGCCGGCGCCCGCTCGCCCGCCGCCTCGCGCTCGCGTGCGATGAACGCGAGGATCTCCTCGCGCGAGGGCAGGGGAGCTTGTGTCGGCTTCTTCGTCATGACGCCCTAGCTCCTCCCTCCCTTAACGGGGAGGAAAGGGAGGATGCGCTGGTCTTCAAGCCTTCTTCGCCTTCGAGGTTTTCGCAGCAGGCTTCTTCGCGGCGGCTTTCTTTGCGGGCGCCTTCTTGGCGGCCGCCTTGCCGCCGCCGCCGGCCCCGGCCTTGTCCTCGATCAGCCGGATCGCCTCCTCGAGCGTCAGCGCGTCCGACGACATGCCCTGCTTCAGCGTCGCATTGACCTTGCCGTGGTTCACGTAGGGGCCGAAGCGGCCCTCGCGCACGGTGATCGCGCCGCCGTCGGGATGGTTGCCGAGGATGCGACCCTGCGTCGTGCCGCCGGCCCCGCCGCCGCTCTCCTTCGCCGCCAGCAGGGCGATCGCCTCCTCGAGCGTGAACGTGGTCGCGTCGGCATCCTTCGGCAGCGTCGCGTTGATCTTGCCGTGGTTGACGTAAGGGCCGTAGCGACCGGCCTTCAGCGCAATGACGCCGCCGGTGGGGTGGTCGCCGAGCACCTTGGCGGCCGGCGCCTCGCCGCCGCCGAAGCGACGACCGGTCAGCCCGCTCTCCTTGGCGACGATGAGGTCGATCGCCCGGTTGCCGCCGATCGTCAGCACGTCGTCGTCCTTGCCGAGGTTCGCATACGTCTTGCCGTGCTGGACGTAGGGCCCGTAGCGGCCGAGGTTGGCGAGGATCGGCTCCTTGGTGTCGGGATGCCTCGCCACCTCGCGCGGCAGCGACAAGAGGCCGAGCGCGTGCTCAAGGGTCAGGTCGTTCGGCGCCAAACCTTTCGGCAAGGACGAGCGCTTGGCTTCTCGCCCTCGTCGGGCTCGCCGAGCTGGATGTAGGGGCCGAAGCGGCCGTCGCGCACCGTCACCTCGAGCCCGGACTGCGGGTCGAGGCCGAGCACCTTCGGGCCGCCGCCCTCCGCCTCGACGCCGTCGGCCTGGCCGAGCTGGCGCGTGTACTTGCACTCGGGATAGTTCGAGCAGCCGATGAAGGCGCCGAACTTGCCGAGCTTCAGCGAGAGCTGGCCGTTGCCGCAGGCCTGGCACTGCCGCGGGTCGCCGCCGTCCTCGCGCGGCGGGAAGATGTGCGCGCCGAGCACCTCGTTGAGGTTGTCGAGCACCTCGGCGACACGGAGGTCCGCGGTGCCGGCGACGGCCTCGGAAAAATCCTGCCAGAAGTCGCGCAGCACCTGCCGCCAGTCGATCTCGTGGTTCGAGATGCGATCGAGCTTCTCCTCCAGCTCGGCGGTGAAGTCGTAGCCGATGTAGCGGGCAAAGAAGCTCTCGAGGAACGCCGTGACGAGGCGCCCCTTGTCCTCCGGAATGAGCCGCTTCTTGTCGACGCGCACGTACTCGCGCGCCTTCAGGGTCTGGATCGTCGCATCGTAGGTGGAAGGGCGCCCGATGCCGAGCTCCTCCATCTTCTTGATGATCGTCGCCTCGGTGTAGCGCGGCGGCGGCTCGGTCGAGTGCTGGGTCGCCTCGACCTTCTCCTTGATGAGCCTGTCGCCGTCGGACATGGCGGGAAGACGCGAGCTTTCCTCGTCCTCCTCGTCGTCGCGACCTTCCTGATAGACCCTGAGGAAGCCGTCGAACTTCACGACCTGACCGTTGGCGCGCAGCTCGAGCTTGCGGCCGTTGGCGTCGGCGAGGATGTCGACGGTCGTGCGCTCGAGGTCGGCCGATTCCATCTGGCTCGCGACGGTGCGGACCCAAATCAGCTCGTAGAGCTTCGCCATGTCCGGCTCCATGGCGCGCGCCACCTCCTTCGGCAGGCGGGCCATCTCGGTCGGGCGGATCGCCTCGTGCGCCTCCTGGGCGTTTTTGGCCTTGGTCGTGTACTGGCGCGGCTGCTTCGGCACGTAGCGGTCGCCGTACTGCTGGT
Organism: Beijerinckiaceae bacterium RH AL1; assembly: GCA_901457705.2. Classification (NCBI taxonomy): domain Bacteria; kingdom Pseudomonadati; phylum Pseudomonadota; class Alphaproteobacteria; order Hyphomicrobiales; family Beijerinckiaceae; species Beijerinckiaceae bacterium RH AL1. Next base: position 2,256,586 of record LR590083.2, on the reverse strand, counting down.
TGATCACCCGGCGCGCGCCGTGCACGGCCTCCGGCGCCATGTCGACGCCGTCGGTTCGCATGTAGGTGATGAGGCCGATCGTCTCGCCGCCGATCTCGACGCCCTCGTAGAGACGCTGGGCGAGCTGCATCGTGCGGTTCGGCGTGAAGCCGAGCTTGCGCGAGGCCTCCTGCTGCATGGTCGAGGTGGTGAACGGCGGATACGGGTTGCGCCGCGCCGGCTTCGCCTCGACCTTGGTGACGGTGTAGGAGCCGGCGTCGAGCGCGGCCTGAAGCGCCTTGGCGTCCGCCTCGGTCTTGATGTCGAGCCGGCCGAGCTTCTCGCCGTCGGCGCCGACGAGGCGGGCGAGGAAGCTCTGCCGGTCCTGCGTCTTCAGGAACGCGGTGAGCGACCAGTACTCCTGCCGGACGAACTTTTCGATCTCGAGCTCGCGGTCGCAGATGATCCGCAAGGTCACCGACTGCACGCGGCCGGCGGAGCGGGCACCCGGGAGCTTGCGCCACAGCACGGGCGAGAGCGTGAAGCCGACGAGATAGTCGAGCGCGCGGCGCGCCAGGTAGGCGTCGACGAGCGCCGCGTCGATCTCGCGCGGGCGTGCCATTGCTTCAGACACGGCGCTCTTGGTGATCGCATTGAAAGTGACGCGGTCGACCTTGACGTCCTTGAGCACCTTCTTGCTCTTCAGAACCTCCAGCACGTGCCAGGAGATCGCCTCGCCCTCGCGGTCGGGGTCGGTCGCCAGGATGACGCGGTCGGCGCCCTTCACGGCCTTGGCGATGACGTTCATCCGCTGCGCCGACTTCGAGTCGACGTCCCAGATCATCGCGAAATCATCGGTGGGATCGACCGACCCGTCCTTGGACGGCAGGTCGCGGATGTGCCCGTAGGAGGCGTAGACCTCGAAATTCTTTCCGAGGTATTTGTTGATCGTCTTGGCCTTGGCGGGCGACTCGACGATGACGACGTCCATTCGGGATCAACCTCTGGGGTCTCGCGCCGGGTGACCGGAGCGTCAGGAAACACGCGCCGGCGCTGTGAACGATGAATCGCGGCAACCTGATGGCGAGGCGGGCCGCGGCGCGGAGCCGCATATGGGCCATGCCGGGCCGAACGCCAAGAACTTCCCGCGCCCCGCCCCTGTAGCGGCCCTGGACCTAAGGCGTGACTTTGGCAAAGGCGCGCCACAAGGTCTCGCCCCCGTTGAAGCAGTCGATATCCACAGCCGCGGCGATGCCGTCGACCACCGCGTCGTCCTGACGCTGCCAGATCGTCCAGCTCGACCGGTCGTAGCCCGCCGCCGGCGGCTCGTCGATGTTGCGCACCCACAGCGGGTAGTCGGCAAGCGAGCCGCGCATGACCGCGTCGTAGAAGTCGAGCGGCGCGTAGATGATCGGCTTGCGCGCATACGCCTTCTCCATCGCCGCGAGGATGGTGGTCATCATGCCGAGCGCCTGGTCGCGATCGATCTTCTGCGGGCAGGTCCGCGAGGCCGGGTTCCACTCGACGTCGAGGACGGGCGGCAGCGCGTCGGGATCGGCGGGAACGTTGGCGATGAACCACGCGGCCTGGTCCTCGGCCTTGCGGCACCAGTAGACGAAGTGATAGGCGCCGCGCCGCACGCCGGCCGCTTGCGCCAGCAGCCAGTTGCGGCGGAAGGCGGGATCGAGATAGTCGCCGCCCTCCGTCGCCTTGATCCAGGCGAAGCGGGCGCCTGCGTCGAAGACGGTCGGCCAGTCGATCTGGCCCTGGTGGCGCGACACGTCGAGGCCACGGATCGCGCAGCGCGCGTCGTCGGAGAACGGCACCGGCGCCCGGTCGCAGGCTGCTGTCGCCGCGGCGAGTGCACAGGCGACCGCGAGCTGGCGCCGACGACGGCTCATGCCGACATGTAGCTTCGCGCTGCTCGCGCGCGATTGGCATCGCCGACAGCAGCCGGTCCGGCCGAACAGCGTCGTGCTCTAAATGAGGATAAACGCCTAAGTAACTTAGCTGACACGACTTCTCGTCTTCCTCGCCTGAGCCAAGCAGCAGCCGTTTCTGTTGGCTGGCGCACGATGCTTGCAGACAGGCATGGCACGTCTGCCGCCGCCAAGCGAGCGTCGCCCGTGCCGAGACCTCGCTGCGCCTTTGACTCCCGGGCGGCCTTGCCGGATAGACGATGCTTTAATGACAGCCGACGCCGCGCCGACCTTCGCTCATCGCCATCTGCTTGGAATCGAAGGGCTGTCCCTGCTCGATGCGACGGCGCTGCTCGACCTCTCCGAGGAGGCGGTGGCCGTCTCGCGCCAGGTCGAGAAGAAGCGCGCGACGTTGCGGGGGCGCACGCAGGTCAACCTGTTCTTCGAGGCGTCGACCCGCACGCAATCGTCGTTCGAGCTGGCCGGCAAGCGGCTCGGCGCCGACGTCATGAACATGTCGGTCGCCACTTCCAGCGTGAAGAAGGGCGAGACGCTGATCGACACCGCGATCACGCTGAACGCCATGCGCCCCGACATCATCGTCGTGCGCCACCACCATGCCGGCGCCGTGCACCTGCTCGCGCGAAAGGTCGATTGCGCCGTGGTCAACGCCGGCGACGGCGCGCACGAGCATCCGACGCAGGCGCTGCTCGACGCCCTGACCATCCGTCGCAACAAGGGTCGCATCGAGGGGCTCGTCGTCGCGATCTGCGGCGACATCCTGCACTCGCGCGTGGCGCGCTCGAACATCATCCTGCTGTCGCTGCTCGGCGCCCGCGTGCGCGTCATCGCGCCCTCGACGCTGCTGCCGGCCGGCATCGAGACGATGGGCGTCGAGGTTTTCCGCGACATGCGGAAGGGCCTGCGCGACGTCGACATCGTCATGTGCCTGCGCCTGCAGCGCGAGCGCATGCACGGCGGCTTCGTGCCGTCGATGAAGGAGTACTTTCAATTCTACGGCCTCGACGAGCAGAAGCTGGCGCTGGCCAAGCCTGACGCGCTGGTGATGCACCCCGGCCCGATGAACCGCGGCGTCGAGATCTCGTCGACTGTGGCCGACGGCGCGCAGAGCCTGATCCGCGAGCAGGTCGAGATGGGCGTCGCGGTGCGCATGGCCGTGCTCGAGGCGCTGGCGCGCCACCTGCCGAACGCGTGAGCCGACGGGGTCAAGCGTACGCCGCTATGCCGTGGACGCCCGCTTGGCCGCCCGTGAGCTAATTCACTCTCTACTCCCGTGGCGCAACGCGCGCTTCGTCACCGCGCATGTATGCGGATCGATCTCGCCGGAGTCGCATAGCCGGGCGATGACGGCCTCGGCCCGGTGCGGGCCGTGGCGCGGCGGCGGTCCATCTTCGGCGTCTCGGCGGTCGCGTCCGTAGCGCGGCGGTCCGTCCGGGCCATCCAGCCCGAAGCGATCCGGGCCCGGGCCGCCGGGGCCATCCGGGCCATCGTAAGCGAAGCGCGGGCCGCCCCACGCGCCCGGCCCCGAGCCTCTCGGCAAGTCACGCGGTCCGCCGTCGTAACCGTCGCCGCCGTAGGGCGGTAGCTCGTCGGGTCCTTCGCCCGGCGGAAACCGGCGGATGTCTAGGCCGTAGGCGTATCCGGCGGGCTCGCCGGGCGCGGCATCGGTGTCTTCCGTCCCTCGGTCGCCCCCGGCGCCGAGATGCGTGGGCGCGTCGAGCGACTCCTCGCGCGCCGTCTGCCGCCGATGGCGCGGCCGTGCCGGCTGGTCGCGCGCTTCGCTTGTCTCGGTCTCGCGCTCTTTATGCTTGCGCCGCGCCGCCTTCACGGCCTTGCCCTTGGCGTCTGCGGCGGCGATCGCCGGAGCACTTGTCGCCGGCTCGTTGAAGACGGCCCGGCAGCGTGGGCTCAGCGCCGCTTCGTGCGCCTTCATGCAGGCGGTCGTCTTCGCGACGTCCGGGATCGTGTCCGAGCAGAGCTTCAGCGCGTCGGGCGTGCAGGCTTCGCGCTGCTCGTCGGTGCCCTGTGCGGATGCCGGTCCGGCGAGGGCGAGGATCAGGAGCGAGACGCACAGGACGAAATGGGCGGTCGGCAATCGGATCATCGCGCAGACTCCGAGGCAGTCGATGCTGCGAAGCGGACGCAGGCTAGCAAGGATCGGCGACGGCGCCACCGGGCAGCGAGACAATTTTTCACGAGTGGGATGTCGATTGCGAATTTTGCCAAGCGACGGGAGTGGGTATAATTACCTGAAACGTCGGAGCACGGCGTGACGCGTGACGCGTCGTGACGCGTCATTGTCGGTTGGCACCGAGACGCGCGGCGGCGTGCTCGAAGGCATGTGAGCCGCGGATCAGATAGGCTTCAGGAGCGCGATGGCATCTTCGGTGAATTCGATGTCGCCGTCCCAGTAACGCTGGATGACGTCGAGGTTCAGCGCGACCCAGGCGGCGAGCTTGCGCTCGTCTTCCGAAGACAGGCGGGGTCCCGCTCGATGAGCGAACCGCGCGATGGAGTAGGAGGCCATCTCGTCGGCCTTGACCCTCGGCGCCGGCGACACCTTCACGCGCGCCGCGTGGCGAGCGTCGTCGCGCTGGGAGATGAAGACGATGAACGACAGCCCGGTCCGGTCTGGTCGCAGATTGGCCATGCCGTAGGTCGCCTGGCTCTCGGCGAGCTGGTCTAGCGCAGAGGTCAAGGCGAGCTCTCCTTCTGTGTCGCTTCGTCGAGCGTTCCACAAACCGTTGGGTGGCGCAAACCGCGCTATTGCTAAAGCTGGCCTCCGCCCGACCAGGGGCTATAGAGATCGGTCCGATGACCTTCTCTGCACACCCCCACGGCAGCCTCGCGCTCGTCAACACGCGCCTCGTCGATCCCGTCGCCGGCACCGAGACGCGCGGCGGCGTGCTCGTCGAGCAAGGCTTCATCCGCCAGGTCGGGCCCAACGTCACCGCCTCGAGCCTGCCGGCTGGCGTGCGCACCATCGACTGTCGCGGCGACGTCGTCGCGCCGGGCCTCGTCGACATGCACGCCTTCGTCGGCGAGCCCGGCGCCGAGTACCGCGAGACCATCGCCACGGCGACGGCGGCGGCGGCGGCTGGCGGCGTCACCTCGATCCTGTCCCTGCCCGACACCAATCCGCCGGTCGACGAGGCCGCCGTCGTCGATTTCCTCATGCGCCGCGCACGCGACACCGGGCGGGTGCGCATCCTACCTTGCGCCGCGCTCACCAAGGGCCTGCGGGGCGAGGACATCGCCGAGATCGGCCTGCTGCTCCAGGCCGGCGCCATCGCCTTCTCCGACGGCTCGCGCTCGATCGCCAACGCCCGCATCCTGCGCCGCGCGATGGTCTACGCGCGCGACTTCGATGCGCTTGTGATCCACTTCGCCGAGGATCACGACCTCGCCGCCGACGGCGTGATGAACGAGGGCGCCTTCGCCTCGCGGCTCGGGCTGCTCGGCATTCCCCACGCGGCCGAGACGATCATCCTCGAGCGCGACATGCGGCTCGTCGCGCTCACCGGCGCCCGCTACCACGCGGCCTGCGTCACGACGGCGGAGTCGCTCGCCATCATCGCCAAGGCCAAGGCCGATGGCCTGCCGGTCACCTGCGCGACCTCAATCAATCACCTCACGCTGAACGAGAACGACATCGGCGACTACCGCACCTTCCTCAAGCTGAAGCCGCCGCTCCGGCGCGAGGAGGACCGGCTGGCTCTCGTCGAAGCCGTGGCCTCGGGGCTGATCGACGCGATCGTCTCGGACCACGATCCGCAGGACGTCGAGGTGAAGCGGCTGCCGTTCACGGAGGCGGCGCCCGGCGCCATCGGTCTCGAGACGATGCTGCCGGCAGCGCTGCGTCTCGTCACAGCGGGGCACCTCGGCCTGCCGGCGCTCATGCGGGCGCTGAGCGCGAAGCCGGCCGAGATCCTGCGCGTGCCGCAGGGGCGGCTCGAGACCGGTGCGCCGGCCGACCTCATCCGCTTCGATCCCGAGGAGCCGTTCGTCGTCGACCCCGCGAAGCTCGCCTCGCGCTGCAAGAACACGCCGTTCGACCAGGCGCGGCTCGAAGGCAGGGTGAAGCTCACGCTCGTCGCGGGCGAGGTGGTGTTCGAAGCGTGATCGCGTGATCAGGGCCTCTCAGACGACCATGCCTGTCACGGGAGCGCCTTCACTGCCGCCAGCACCTCGTCGACGTGGCCTGGCACCTTCACCTTCGGCCAGACCTTGGCGATCTTGCCGGCCTTGTCGATGAGCACGGTGGTGCGCTCCACGCCCATGTACTTCTTGCCGTACATCGCCTTCTCGACCCAGACGCCGTAGGCGCCGAGCATCGCCTTCTCCTCGTCAGATGCGAGCGGGATCGCGAGATCGTGTTTGGTGCGAAACTTCTCGTGGCTCTTCACCGAGTCCGGCGAGACGCCCAGGATCGCGGCGCCGGCCTCGGCGAACGCCTTGGCCTTGCCGTTGAAGGCGATCGCCTCCGCGGTGCAGCCCGGCGTGTCGTCCTTCGGGTAGAAGTAGAGGACCAGCGCCTTGCCCTTGAAGCTCTCGAGCGTGATCGGCGCGCCGTCGTGGCCGGGCAGGGTGAAGGTGGGAGCAGGGGAACCGACAACCAGGCTTGCGGTCATTATCGCCTTCCTTTCGACCCAAAAGTCGGGACAGTCACGGGAGTGACTCGCATAGGCCCGCCAGCTGAGCCAGTCCTGCCGTATAGGCGCCGACGACCCGCTCTTCCAGCCGAGCCGCCGAGGACCGAAACCACTTGGCCGAGACCCGAGACCCGACGACCGCCGGTCCCGCCGGCGACGTCCCGCCTCCGGAGCCCCGCCGGGGCCGGCGGGGCTTGGGCGCACGACGGGTCTCGACCATCTGCTTCAAGTCCCTCGGCGCGCTCATCATCCTCGTCGCGGTCGGCATGGGGCTGCTCACGGCCCGCCTCACCCAGGGCCCGCTGAAGCTCGACGGTCTCGGGGGCAAGATCGCAGGCGCGCTCGACGACAAATTTGGCCGCGGTGCCCATTTCGCGCTCGGCGACACCTCGCTCGTCCAGCGCGGCTTTGGCCCGTCGCTGACGATCGACAAGCTCGCGATCAACGGGCCGGACGGCGCCCAGGTCCTGTTCGCGCCGAAGGCGGAGGTCTCCGTCGACCCGGTCGCGCTGCTGTTCGGCAAGGTCGTGCCGAAGCGCCTCGAGGTCTTCGACGTCACGCTCAAGCTGGCGCTCCTGAAGAACGGGCACCTCGCCCTGGTGGCGGGCGACGGCGCGAAGCCGTTCTTCGAGGTCGGCGGCCGCGATGCCGATGCGCCGTCGAACGCGCCGGCCGAGACCGCGCAGCCGATGGCCGCACCCAGCGCCAGCCGCCGCGCGACGGTGATGCGCGAAGCGGCAGCGGCGTTGCGCCAGTTCATGGACGTGCTCACCGATCCCGGAAGCGCCATCGCCGCGGTCGATCGGCTCGGGATCACCAACGGCAAGCTCGTCATCGAGGACCAAGTGACCGAGCAGGTCACCACCTACAAGGATCTCGATCTTGCGTTCGATCGCGCCCATGGCAAGACAAGCTTCTCGCTCGCGGCGGACGGCCCGAACGGACGCTGGAGCATCGCCGCCCTCGCCGCCGGCCGGCCCGGCGCCTCGCGCAGCTTCAATCTGAAGGTCGACCAGGTCTCGATTGACGAGCTGCAGCTTCTGACCGGCAGCCGGACGCTCGGCGTCGAGTCGGACATGCCGCTCGGCCTGACCCTCGATATCGCCCTCAAGCCGGACAACGACCTGAGCGAGGCGGTCGGCGGCTTCAAGCTGGGGCCGGGCTTCCTGCGGCCGGACGATCCCGACCAAGAGCCGATGTTCATCACGAGCTTCGACGGGAGCTTTCACTGGAACGGCGCTGATCGCATCGTGGCGATCGACGCCCTGCGCTACTTGGAGGGCGGCACGCACTTCAAGCTGGCGGGCAAGGTCGTGCCGCCGCGCCAAGAGAGCGATCCCTGGATCTTCGGCGTGGCGACGACCGAGCCGGGCCTGCTCGCGCCGGACCGCAAGGGCCAGAGACCCGTCCCGATCAAGCAGGCGGCGATCGATGGTCGCCTCGACCTCGGCCAGAAGACCTTCGTCCTCGACCGCTTCTTCGTCGATGCCGATCCCGGCAGCATCAACTTCGCCGGGACGGTCGACTGGGTCGACGGGCCGCACATCCGGATGGGGGCGCGCATGACGCCGACCCCGGTCGAGACGGTCGAGCGCGCCTGGCCCGCCTCCGTCGCCTCGCCGGTCCGCGCCTGGATCATCAACCGCTTCGAGACCGGCGTGATCACCGGCGGCACGCTCCGGCTCGACTACGACAAGTCGGCGCTTGCCCGCATGCGCGCCGATCGCGCCCCGCCGGATAGCTCCGTGCAGATCGATTTCGCCTTGAGCAAGGGCAAGGTGCGCTTCCTCGAGGGCGTGCCCGACCTCGAGGACATCGAGGGCAGCGCCCACATCACCGGGCGCACGACGCATTTCTGGCTGAACTCGGGGACGATCGATGCGGACGGCCGCAAGATCGCCGTGTCCGACGGGCTCTTCCTCGTGCCGAACGCCAACGTGAAGCCGACCCCGGCGCGGCTCACCGCGCATCTGGCTGGCTCCGTCGAGGCGGTCAGCAACGTGCTGACCCGCGATGCGCTGAAGCCCTATGCCTCCATCCCGCTCGATCCCGCGACGCTGCACGGCCAGGTCGAGGGCATGCTCGATAAGTCGCTGCTGCTCGGCAAGGGCGCGTCCTCCGCGCAGACGCCGCTGGGTGTCGACGCGCACATCTCGCAGTTCGTCGCGGAGCGCCTCATCGGCAAGGAGAACCTCGACGACGCCGACCTGACGATCAAGGTCGCGCAGGGCGCTCTCTCCGCCAAGGGCCAGGGCCGCATCTTCGGAGCTCCCGCCCAGTTCGAGATCGACCGCGTCGGCGACGCGCCGCCGTCGGCGATCATCTCGGCGACGCTCGACGATGCCGCGCGCGCCAAGGTCGGCCTGCAGGCGATCCCGGGCGTCACCGGGCCGATGACCGCGCACGTCAATGCGAGCCTCGGCGATCCATCGAAGATCAAGGCACAGGTCAATCTCGATCTCACGCGCACGGCGATCGCCGCCGGCCTGATCGGCATGACCAAGCCGGCCGGGCGCCCCGCCAAGATCGAGTTCACGGTGCAGCCCGGCCAGGATCGCATGCTCATCGAGCCGATCTCGATCGATGTCGCGACCCTTCAGGGGCGCGGCGGCATCGAGCTCGACGGCAACAATGCGTTCAAGGCGGCGCATTTCTCGTCGCTAAAAGTCTCGCCCGGCGACGACATGAAGGTGGACGTCGCGAAGGGCGACGACGGCGTCAAGCTGACGATCCGGGGCTCGACGATCGATGCGCGCCCGTTCCTCAAGGCGCTGACCACGACGCCCGTCGCCGACAAGAGCACGAGCACCAAGGGCACCAAGAGCGCACTGGCGAAGAGCGCCAAGGCCGAGGCGAGCGAGGTCGGCAGCCTCGGCGGCTTCGACGTCGACCTGAAGTCCGGCATCCTCACGGGCTTCAACCGCGAGGTCATGAGCGGCGTCGACCTCAAGCTGTCGAAGCGCGGTTCGCAGATCCGGCAGTTCTCGGTGCAGGGCCGCTTCGGCCGCGACCCCGTGTCGGGCTCGATGGATTCGAGCCATCACGTACGCATCGCCAGCCAGGACGCCGGCGCGCTGGTGTCGTTCGTCGACCTCTACAAGCACATGGAGGGCGGCAACCTCGCGGCCAACATGGTGATGGACGGCGACACGCTCGACGGCAATCTCGAGATCCACGATTTCACTCTGCGCGACGAGCCGGCGATCCGCAGCCTCGTCGCCCGCTCGACGACGGTTAGCGCGCCGGGCGCCAACGAGGCCGCCGCGAAGCGCATCAACGGGGATGCCGTCCAGTTCAATCGGCTCAAGGTCACCTTCGAGCGCGACGGCAGCCGCCTGCAGCTCTCCGACGCGACGATGTCCGGCCCCGAGATCGGGCTGTCGGTCGACGGCTGGCTCGACTACTCGCACAACCGCGTCGCGATGAACGGCACCTTCGTCCCGGTCTTCGCGCTGAACAATCTCTTCTCGCAGATCCCGGTGATCGGCGCCGTGCTCGGCGGCAAGTCCGACGAGGGCCTGCTCGCCATCACCTTCAAGATCTCCGGGGCCGCGGCGTCGCCGACGCTGACCATCAACCCTCTGTCAGCCGTTACGCCGGGATTCCTGCGCAACATCTTCGGCAACATCGATCTGCCCGGCATGCAGCTGCCGGCCGACAACGAAGGCGAGCCTGCGTCGCGTTAACGCAAGCGCCAGTTTCACGCCGATCGCGAAAGAATTGCGCAATTCAAATTGCGTAACGTCATCCTGTTGTCCCTCGCAGCGGCAGCCTGACGAAAGCACGCGATGAACATCCATGCCTGGTTGAAGCGACAGGTCGAGGACGCTCGCATCAAGAGCCAGCCGAAGCTTCAGGCGCTCGATCGCTCGCTCGCGATCGCCGAGTTCGCGCCGACCGGCGAGATCCTCGATGCCAACCAGAATTTCCTTGACATCGTCGGCTACGCGCGCGGCGAGCTGATCGGCCGCCGTCATGAGATGCTGGTGCCGCCCGACGAACGGGAAAGCGCGCGATACCGCGAGCTTTGGTCCCGTCTCTCCCGCGGTGACCATCAGGCCGCGCATTTCAAGCGGATCGGCAAGGACGGCCGCCTGCGCTACATGCAGGCGACATACGATCCGGTCATCGGCCGGGACGGCCGCCCGCGACGGATCATCGAGATCGCGACGGACGTCAGCGCCGAGACCGCGCGCAACATCGACTCCACCGGGCAGATCGAGGCGCTGCGGCGATCGCAGGCCATTCTCGAGATGAGCCTCGACGGCACCATTCTCGACGCGAACGACAATTTCCTGCGCGTCTTCGGCTACGCCAAGGACGAGGTCGTCGGACAGCATCACAGGCTCCTCGTGAGCGACGAGGGCAGCAAGAGCGACGCCTACCGGCGTTTCTGGGACGCGCTTGAGCGTGGTGAGTACCAGTCCGGCCAGTTCGCGCGCCGGGACCGCGACGGCAGGGAGGTGTTCATCCAGGCCTCCTACAATCCGATCCGCGACCCCAGCGGCGTGCCGGTGAAGATCGTCAAGTTCGCCACCGACGTCACGGCGCAGGTCGTCGAGCAGCGGCGCCGCGCGGTCGTGCAATCGTCTTTGAGCCAGGATCTCTTCGGCATCGCGGATGCGACGAAAGCGGTCGCCACCCAGGCGGCTGGTGCGCGACAGGCGGCAATCGATGTTCTGCAGGACGTGCGCGGCGCGACGGCGCGCACCGAGACGCTGTTGACGTCCGCGTCCGACATCGCCGAGCGGATCTCGCAGGCGAGCGAGCTTGTCGGACGCGCGGTCGAGGAGGCCCAGGCAACCGTGTCGCTGATGTCCGAGCTTGATCTGCGCGGGAGCCAGATCGGCGAGGTCATCGCGCTCATCCAGGGCATCGCCTCGCAGACCAACCTTCTCGCCCTCAACGCGGCGATCGAGGCGGCGCGGGCCGGCGAGGCGGGGCGGGGCTTCGCCGTCGTGGCGCAGGAGGTGAAGTCGCTCGCGACGGCAACGCAGGATGCGACCCGCGGCATCGTCGGCCAGGTCGCCTCTGTCCAGGACGCGACCGCCCGCGCGGTGACCGCGATCGGCAGCATCCAATCGACGATGGTTGCTCTGAACGCCATGTCGGAGACCATCTCCGCGGCGATGTCCGACCAGGAGAAGGCGGTGCGGGACATGAACGAGCGCATGGAGACGGTCTCGCGATGCGCCGACGAGATCACGAACAACATGTCGCGGATCGCGACCTCGACCGAGTACGTGAATACCGCGACCCAGAAGGTGCAGAGCGCCTCCCGATTGCTGGCGTGAGCGAATAGCGACGACGGCGATCTTCGGCGCTGGACTAGCGGGTCGCTCCGAAGATTCCTTCGAACGCGGCTCTCAGCGCCGCGTCCACTTCCGGCATCGTGACCACATGCCCGAGATCGGCGAGGCTGGTGACGCCGAGATGCTTGTCGGCGATGCCGCATGGCGTGATCCCGGCATAGTGCGAGAGGTCCGGCTCGACGTTGAGCGAGATGCCGTGGAAGCTCACCCATTGCCGAAGGCGGATGCCGATCGCCGCGATCTTGTCCTCGGCCGGCGTGCCGGAAAAGCTCGGCGCCTTGTCGCGGCGGAGCACCCAGACGCCGACGCGATCCTCGCGCCGCTCGCCGCGCACCGCGAAGGCGGCCAGCGTGTCGATGATCCACGCCTCCAGCGCGGCGACGAAGGCGCGGATGTCCTGACGGCGACGGCGGAGGTCGAGCATCGCATAGGCCACGCGCTGGCCCGGGCCGTGGTAGGTGATCTGGCCGCCGCGCCCCGTGCGATACATGGGGAATCGCGCCTGCGGCAGGTCCTGCGCGCCGGACGAGGTGCCGGCGGTGTAGAGCGGCGGGTGCTCAACGAGCCACACGAGCTCGCGCGCCTCACCGCGCGCGATCGCGGCCACGCGGTCTTCCATGCTCGCGACCGCGGTCTCGTAGGCGAGCAAACCATCCTCGATGCGCCATTCGACGGGCTCGTCGTCGGCGCGCAGGAACGACGCGACAGGCGCCGCGGAGAGCCGAGCGCTCATGAGAGGATCGCCTTCGCCTCCGCCCACAGGCGCGCGACGATCTCGCCCGCCGGCTCCGCACGGGCCATGGCGGCGGATTGGCCGGCCCAGGCCTGCATGCGCTGGACGTCGCCGGCCTTCGCCGCGGCGCCGCGCATGGCGGCGGTCAGGCCGCGCTGGATGGGGTAGGGGGCGGGCTGCGGCGCGTCGGGCGCGGCCGCGGCGCGGACGTAGTCGGTCGCGATGCCGCGGCCGGCGCGACCCGAGAAAGCGCGCGTCACCATCGTGTCCTCCGGCATCGTCGACGCGAGTGCATCGGCCCAGGCCGCGTTCGTCTTCGCCTCCGGCGCGCGCAGAAACGCGGTGCCGACGGTGACCGCGCTCGCGCCGAGCGTCAGCGCCGCCGCCATGGTGCGTCCGTCGGCGATGCCGCCGGCCGCGACGACCGGCACGTCGACGGCATCGGCGACCGCCGGGAGCAGAGCGAAGAGCCCGACCGCGCGTCGCTCGGCCTCGGCCGCGTCGAACGCGCCGCGATGGCCGCCGGCCTCGGCGCCCTGCGCCACGATGACGTCGGCGCCGGCCGCGACCGCCGCTTTTGCTTCCGCGACGGTCGTCGCGGTCGCGAACCAGGCGATGCCGCGCGCCTTCATCCGCTCGACGAAGGCCGGCTCGAACAGGCCCATGATCGACGAGATCACCGGCGTGCCGGCCTCGATCATCGCCTCGCACTGCGCCGCGAAATCCTGCAGCTTGGCTTCGCCGGCGTCAGCGGCGACGTCGGGCCCCCATCCGCCGAGAAAGTCCCGCACGCGCGCCTCATGCGCCGCATCGCGTACAGGCGCAGGGTCCGGCACCCAGATGTTCATCTGAAACGCGCCGTTGGATCCCGCCCGCACCTCCCGCGCCCAATCCTCGATCTCCTCCGGCGACCACAGCAGCGCGCCGGCCCCACCCATGCCGCCCGCTTTCGCGACCGCGATCGCCAACGACGCCGGGCAGGCGCCCGCCATCGGCGCCATCAGGATCGGCACCTGCAGATCGAAGCGACGGCAGAAGGCGGCGGCGCGGTCGAGAGCGGCGTTGGGCACGGCGAGAAATCCTTTTGACAGTGCCGGCGTATGTAACTCTGGCACGGCGCGCTGTCGCCCAATGAAGACGTCCGACGAAAGCGCGGAGTCGCCGGCTACGCGGCCAGGTCCTTCGCGAAGTAGATCGCCCCTGGAATGACGTTGTTCCAGTAGGGGGCGGTGCGCGCGAAGCCCGTGCGGTCGTAGAGCGCGATGGCTTTTTCGAGCTGCGGCAGGCAGTCGAGGACCATCTCGCGATAGCCGGCCTTGCGAGCGGCCGCGAGGGCGACGTCGAGCAGGCGGCGGCCGAGGCCGGCGCCTTGCACGCCCGGGCGCACGAAGAGGCGCTTCAGCTCGCAGCGTCGTCCGGCCTCGAAGGGCCGCAGGCCGACGCAGCCGATCGGCGTCCCGTCGGGATTGATCGCGAGGAACAGCTCGCCGGCCGGCGGCGCATAGGCACCCGGCAGGTTGGCCACCTCCGCCTCGAAGTTCTGCGAGGTGAGATCGACGCCGATCAAGTCGGCGTAGTCGCGGAAGAGCTGAGCGACCTCGGCGAGGTCGTCCCGGCTGCGCGCCGGGCGGATCCGCGCGACCTTGACCATGCGCTTGTCCTTCGTCTCCAGCGGGTAGCGCATCGCGACGTTGGCGCGCGCGTAGCGGCCGCCGAAGCGGCGCATGATCTCGGCGTCGTGCTGGAAGCCGGCCTTCTCGTAGAGATGCACGGCAGCGCCGAGCTTGTCGTTGGTCAAAAGGAACAGCTCGTCGAGGCCCATCGCCTCGGCCCGCTTCAGCACGGCGTCGAGCAGGAACTCGCCCGCCTTGCGGCCGCGCGCGCTGGCCTTCACGCCCATCTTGGTCAGCTCGAACACGCCGTCCTCGATCTTGATGAGCGCGCAGGTGCCGACGATGCCGAGCCCTTCCGCCTCGACGAAGAGGATGAAGCCGCCGCGATCGATGATGGTCCCCTGCGGATCCTCGATGATGCGCCGGTCCTCGTTCTCGATCTTGAAGAAGCCCTCGACCCATTCGCGGGTGATCTCGGCAAAGGCGGGCGCCAGCGCCTCGGAATATTGGACGATGCGCAGGCCGTTGAGCGCGGGGGTCGCGGTCTTCCGCGCGTCGTCGACGCGCGCGGTGAGCGAGCGCCGCGCGAGGTTGGCCTCGAGACCTTCGAGCTGCTGTAGGAACGAGCCCGAGAGGTCGGCCGTCAACGATTCCGCGGCGGCCCGCACCGCCGGCCAGAGCGTCGACTTGATGCGGACGACGAGCGCGCGCCCGCCCTCGGTCAAGTCCAGCGTCTTCGAGCGCTGGTCGCGCGTGCCGCGGTCCGCACTCACCAGGCCCGCCTCGACCAGCGTGGCGACGAGCCGCGTCACCGCCGGCTGGCTGGTGCCCAACGCCTCGACCGCCTCGCCGACCGACAGCGGACCGAAGCGATCGAGCGCGGCGAGCAGGATGACCTGCGAGGGCTGCACGCCGAGCTCGAGGCGCTCCAGCACCTCCGTCGCCTCGGCCTGCATGCGGTCGGCCACCCGTTTCAGCCGGCTGCCGAGGAAGAGGATGCCGTGCTCGGCGAGAATGTCGGACACCATCGTCGTCTCCCATTTACATAACGCGTTATGTAAATCGCTAAACTAAAGTTGGCAAGGTCGCTGGCGTGCAGCCGCGCTACGCTCGTGGCCGACCCTGCAACGAGCACGGTTCGACATGATGGATGCTGAGCTCAACACCAGTCACGGCCTGGTGCTTCAGGGTGGCGGAGCGCTCGGCGCCTTCGAGCTTGGGGCGGCGCGCGTCATCTACAACAGAGACTGCACGTTCCGGCCCGGCGTCCTCGCCGGCGTGTCGATCGGCGCGATCTCGGCGGCGCTTCTCGGTCGTCCGGCGCGCGGCCTGAAGCCGCTCGAGGCGCTGGAGACCTTCTGGCAGCGCGTCACGGCAACGAGCCTCGTGCCGCCGACGCTGCAGCCCTATGCCTCGCTCGTCGGCTTGCCGAACTTCTTCACGATCAACCCCTTCTGGATGTTCGGCACGAGCCTCTATTCGGTCGAGCCGCTGCGCCGGACGCTGAGCGAGCTCGTCGACGTCGACCGCCTCGCCGACCAAGCGGCACGTCCGCATCTCGTGTTCACGGCGACCGACGTGCGCCGTGGCCAGCTCGCAACGTTCAGCAGCCTCGAGCGCCCGCTGACGCTGGACCATGTGCTTGCGAGCGGCAGCCTGCCGCCGTCGTTTCCCATGACGACCATCGACAACGTCGCCTACTGGGACGGCGGCCTGTTCGACAACACGCCGCTCGGTGCGCTGATCGACCTGCTGGAGGGCGAGGATCGCGCGGCCGCCGTCGTCAATCTGTTTCCAAACAAGATCGAGACGCTGCCGCGCAGCATGACCGAGGTCGGTCAGCACTGCCTCAACTTGCTCTTCGCGAACAAGACGGCGAGCGACGTCAAGCTGATGAAGCGCTTCGACGCCGTGGCCGATCTCATGGCCGAACTCGAGAAGCTGCCGGCGGACTCGCCGGTCCGCGATCTGCCGTCCTTCAAGGCTCTCGCGAAAGCCGACTACAAGCGCGTGCCGACGATCGTCGAGATCACGCGGTCAAGTCCCGCCGAGCAGCTCGAGGCGAGCGATTTCTCGCATGCAGGCATCGAGCGCCGCGCCGACGAGGGCCGCTCGATCGCGCGCGACGCGCTGCGGGCGAAAGGCTTCCTCTGAGGCTCTAGACCCACACGCGCCCGGTGAAGCGCGCGATCACCTCGCCGACGGGCAGCATCTCGCGCTCGCCGGTCCTGCGCACCTTCACCTCGACCATGTCGTCGGCGAGGTTCTTCGGGCCGACGATGATCTGGTAGGGCAGGCCGATGAGGTCGAGGCGCGCGAACTTGGCGCCGGGGCGATCGTCGGTGTCGTCGTAGAGCACGTCGACCTTGGCCTTCGCGAGCTCGCCGTAGATGCGGGCGCAGGCGGCGTCCGTCGCCGCGTCGCCGACCTTGAGGTTGGCGAGTCCGATCGTGAAGGGCGCGACGGCCTCGGGCCAGATGATGCCGGCATCGTCGTGGCTCGCCTCGATGATCGCACCGGCAAGCCGCGAGACGCCGACCCCGTAGGAGCCGCACTGCGCCGGCCTGTCCGTGCCGTCGGGGCCGGCGACCAGCGCCTTCATCGCCTTCGTGTACTTGTCGCCGAAATAGAAGACCTGGCCGACCTCGATGCCGCGCGTGTGCACGCGCTTGTCCTCGGGCGTCTCGGCCTCGAAGCGGGCGGCGTCGTGCACGTCCTCGGTCGCCGCGTAGAGCGTCGTCCATTGCTCGACGATGCTCGAGAGATCGCCGTCGTAGTCGACCGTCTCGGGCGGGATCGGCAGGCCGAGCACGTCCTTGTTGATGTAGACGCCGGACTCGCCCGTCTCGGCCAGCACGATGAACTCGTGCGAGAGGTCGCCGCCGATCGGCCCCGTCTCCGCGCGCATCGGGATGCCGACGAGCCCCATCCGCGCGAAGATGCGAAGGTAGGCGACGAACATGCGATTGTAGGAGAGCCGCGCCGAGGCCTCGTCGACGTCGAAGGAATAGGCATCCTTCATGTAGAACTCGCGGCCGCGCATCACCCCGAAGCGCGGGCGCTGCTCGTCGCGGAACTTCCACTGGAAGTGATAGAGGTTCTTCGGCAGCTCGCGGTAGCTCTTCACCGAGGCGCGGAAGATCTCGGTGATCATCTCCTCGTTCGTCGGGCCGTAGAGCATCTCGCGCTTGTTGCGGTCGGTGATGCGCAGCATCTCGGGGCCGTAGGCATCGTAGCGGCCGGATTCGCGCCACAGGTCGGCGAGCTGCAGCGTCGGCATCAGCATCTCGACGGCGCCTGCGCGATCGAGCTCCTCGCGCACGATCTGCTCGATCTTCTGCAGCACGCGGAAGCCCAGCGGCAGCCAGGCGTAGATGCCGGCCGCCTCCTGGCGGATCATGCCGGCGCGCAGCATGAGCCGATGCGACAGGATCTCCGCTTCCTTCGGGTTGTCGCGCAAGATGGGGAGGAAGAACTTCGAGAGGCGCATCTGACCTGGGTCGCGTGAGGAACGGACGTCCCTCTACAGGAAGGGCAGGGGGCTCGCCAGCCCGGCGGGCGGCCGAGGCAACGCCCGTCAAGCTTGGACGTTATATGGCAGCGGCGTTGCCGCCGATTTGAATGACCAGACATTTTCGCCGCCCCGTCGCGGCACTGGGGGCCCCGATGGCCGAATGGTTCGAGCGCTTCAGCCGGCCGCGCCGGCGCACCGTCGACAAGGCGCTGCTGCCGAGCATGAACTTCCTGCTCGTCTGCCTGCTCTTCGCCGGGACCGGCGCGCTGCTGTGGCACGGCGTGATCCATGGCCCCGGCGCGGTCATCGTCTTCGTCGTCTCGGGCTCGATCGTTGCGCTCTGCCTGCACGAGTTCGGGCACGCGATCGTCGCCTACAAGGGCGGCGACTGGACTGTCGCGCAGACCGGCTACCTCGATCTCGATCCGCTCAAGTACACAGACCCGCTGCTGTCGATCGTGTTGCCGCTCGTCTACATCCTCATCGGCGGCTTCGCGCTGCCCGGCGGTGCGGTGTGGATCAACCATTCGCTGCTGCGCAGCGCCGTCTGGGATTCCGCGGTTTCCGTGGCGGGACCGGCTGCCGACCTCGGCTTCTTCCTTCTGCTCGCGGTGATCTACCACCTGCTGCCGGACGAAGCCGGCGACATCGCGCCGGCCGTCGGCGTGCTCGCCTACTTCGAGGCGACGGCTATCGTCCTCAACCTGCTGCCGCTGCCGGGGCTCGACGGCTTCGGCATCATCCGTCCCTGGCTGCCGCCGCACGTGGCCGAGGCCGGCAACGTTATCGCGGCCGGTTTCGGCTTCGTCCTGGTCCTGCTGGTGCTCTCGTCCGCTCAGGTCGGCGAGGTGGTCTTCGGCGTCGGCTCGTGGCTCTGCCATCTCGTCGGCGTTTACGACGTCGGGGCCGGCTGGAACATGCTAAATTTCTGGCGGACGGGCGGATAGACGCTTGCCGCGGCGGTCGACGTCTTCGCCTTGACAGCCCGCACCCCACATGCGGTTGTCCGGCCGCTTCCGCCCCCGAAATTCCGAAGGACCCATGCACCGCTACCGTTCGCACACCTGTGGCGCGCTTCGCGAGGCCGATGCCAGCAGCGAGACGAGGCTCGCCGGCTGGTGCCACCGCATCCGCGACCACGGCGGCGTCCTCTTCATCGACCTGCGCGACCATTACGGCATGACGCAATGCGTGGTGGACCCGGACTCGCCGGCGTTCGCGGCGGCCGAGAAGCTGCGCTCGGAGTGGGTCGTCAGGCTCGACGGCAAGGTGCGCATCCGCCCGGCCGGCACCGAGAACGCGGACATGCCGACCGGCAAGGTCGAGGTCTACGTCACCGAGATCGAGGTGCTCGGCCCGGCCTCGGAGCTGCCTCTGCCCGTCTTCGGCGACCAGCCATACCCGGAGGACGTGCGCCTCAAGTATCGCTTCCTCGACCTGCGCCGCGAGAAGCTGCACCAGAACATCATGCTGCGCGGCCGCGTGATCGACTCGATGCGCGCGCGCATGAAGGCGCAGGGCTTCTTCGAGTTCCAGACGCCGATCCTCACCGCCTCGTCGCCTGAGGGCGCGCGCGACTACCTCGTGCCGTCGCGCATTCATCCCGGCAAGTTCTACGCGCTGCCGCAGGCGCCGCAGCAGTTCAAGCAGCTGATCATGGTCGCCGGCTTCGACCGCTACTTCCAGATCGCGCCGTGCTTCCGCGACGAGGACGCGCGCGCCGACCGCTCGCCGGGCGAGTTCTATCAGCTCGACATCGAGATGAGCTTCGCGACGCAGGAGGACGTGTTCGCCGCCGTCGAGCCGGTGTTGCGCGGCCTCTTCGAGGAGTTCGGCGGCGGCCGGCCGGTGACGCAGAAATTCCCGCTGATCACCTATGCGGATGCGATGCTGAAGTACGGCTCCGACAAGCCGGACCTGCGCAACCCGATTATCATCGTCGACGTCACGGAGGATTTCTCGGCCGATGACGTGACGTTCAACGCGTTCAAGAACGTCATCAAGCGCGGCGGCGTGGTGCGCGCGATCCCGGCGCCGGGCGCCGGCGCGCAGCCGCGCTCGTTCTTCGACAAGCTGAACGACTGGGCGCGCGGCGAGGGCGCCCCTGGCCTCGGCTACGTCATCTTCGACGGCGAGGGCGACGCGCTGACCGGCAAGGGTCCGATCGCCAAGTTCCTACCGGGTGCGGTGCAGAAGGCGATCGCCGCGAAAGCCGGCTTGAAGAGCGGCGATGCCGTCTTCTTCTCCTGCGACCTACCGGAGAAGGCGGCGAAGCTCGCGGGCGCCGCGCGGCTGCGCATCGGCACCGAGCTTGGGTTGACGACCTCGGGCACGTTCGAGCTCTGCTGGATCGTCGACTTCCCGATGTACGAGTGGAACGAGGACGAGAAGAAGATCGACTTCTCGCACAATCCCTTCTCGATGCCGCAGATGGAGCACGATGCCTTCCTCGCGCTCGAGCTTGCGGACCAGGAGAAGATCCTCGGCCTCAAGGCCTACCAGTACGACATCGTCTGCAACGGCGTGGAGCTGTCGTCGGGCGCGATCCGAAACCACCGGCCCGACGTGATGCGACAGGCCTTCGCGCTCGCCGGCTACGACGAGAGCGTGCTGGAAGAGCGCTTCGGCGGCATGTACCGCGCCTTCCAGTACGGCGCGCCGCCGCACGGCGGCATCGCGCCGGGCGTCGACCGCATCGTGATGTTGCTGGCGGGCGAAGAGAACCTGCGCGAGATCGTGCTCTTCCCGATGAACCAGCGCGCCGAGGACCTGCTCATGGGCGCGCCCTCGCCGGTGACGCCGAAGCAGCTGCGCGAGCTGCACATCCGCCTGAACCTGCCCGAGGCGAAGAAGCCGGCGACGACGGATGCGGCGACGGTCGGGGTGAAGGATCAGAGCTGACGCCGTCGACTTTGTCGCCGCGCGTTCGGCCTGTACTATAGTGTCGGCAGACGAGCCGGACCGATGACCAAGGACGAAATCCTCGCCACGCTGAAATCCGCCGAGCCCGAGCTACGGGCAAAGGGGGTCGCGCGCACGGCCCTTTTCGGCTCACGAGTCCGCGGCGACGCCGGCGCCGACAGCGACATCGATATCATGGTGGAGATCGATCCCGCGGCAGGCCTCGGCTTGTGGGAATACGTCGGGGTCATCGACTTCATCGAAGAGATGTTTCCAACGAAGGTCGATGTCGCGAACCGCGCGAGCCTGAAGCCCCACGTACGCCCGAGCGCTGAGCGCGACGCCGTCTATGCTTTCTAGAACCGCGCACAATGCGCTCATCGACATCCGCTTCAACATCGCCTTGATCGAGGATTTTGTCTGGGGCTTCGATTTCGAGACGTTCGAGCGAGAGCTCAAAACCGTCTATGCGACGACCCGGGCGCTCGAGATCATTTCCGAAGCTAGCCGCCGGCTCCCCGATGAGCTGAAAGCTCGCCATCCAGGACTCCTCTGGAAGCAAATGCAGAGTGCCGGAAACCGCTATCGACACAACGACGACGGCGTCGAAGCCTCTCTCATCTGGAGAACGGCACACGACAGCCTGCCGCCCCTGATGGCCGTCGTCGAAGCCGAACTCGCAGCCGCCGATCTCGAAGGTCGCCAGGAAAGCACGGACCCATGACCGCACACGCCAAGCCCGAAAACCTCGTCCGCGGCGCCACCGGCGACTGGGAGATCATCGTCGGCATGGAGATCCATGCGCAGGTGACCTCCCGCTCGAAGCTCTTCTCCGGGGCGTCGACGACCTTCGGCGGCGAGCCGAATTCGCATGTCTCGCTCGTCGACGCGGCGATGCCGGGCATGCTGCCGGTGATCAACGAGGAATGCGTCGCGCAGGCCGTGCGCACGGGGCTCGGGCTCAAGGCGCAGATCAACCACCGCTCGGTGTTCGATCGGAAGAACTACTTCTATCCCGACCTGCCGCAGGGCTATCAGATCTCGCAGTACAAGAGCCCGATCGTCGGCGAAGGCGTGGTCAAGGTCGACCTCACGCCGACCGATAGCTTCGAGGTCGGCATCGAGCGCCTGCACCTCGAGCAGGACGCCGGCAAGTCGCTGCACGATCAGTCGGCCACCGACAGCTTCGTCGATCTCAACCGCTCCGGCGTCGCGCTGATGGAGATCGTGTCGAAGCCCGACATGCGCTCGGCCGACGAGGCCAAGGCCTACGTCTCGAAGCTGCGCACGATCCTGCGCTACCTCGGAACCTGCGACGGCAACATGGAGCAGGGCTCGTTGCGCGCGGACGTGAACGTGTCGGTGCGCCGGCCCGGCGAGAAGCTAGGCACGCGCTGCGAGATCAAGAACGTCAACTCGATCCGCTTCATCGGGCAGGCGATCGACGTCGAGGCGCGCCGGCAGATCGAGATCCTCGAGGATGGCGGCGAGATCATCCAGGAGACGCGGCTGTTCGATCCCGGCAAGGGCGAGACGCGCTCGATGCGCAACAAGGAGGAAGCGCACGACTATCGCTACTTCCCCGATCCCGACCTGCTGCCGCTCGAGTTCGACCAGGCCTACGTCGATCGTCTTGCATCCGGTCTGCCGGAGCTGCCGGACGCCAAGCGCGCGCGCTTCATCTCAGACTACGGCCTGCCGCCGTACGATGCCGGCGTGCTGGTCGCCGACAAGGAGACCGCTGATTTTTACGAGGCTTGCGTTGCCTACGGCGGCACGAAGCGCGATGCGAAGGCGGTCGCCAACTGGGTCAACGGCGACGTCGCGGCCTACGCCAACTCGCAAGGTCTCGCGGTCTACGAGACGCATCTCACGCCGGCTCAGATCGCCGGTCTCGTCGACCTCATCGCGGACGGCACGATCTCCGGCAAGATCGCGAAGGACGTGCTCGCGCTGCTGATCGGCGAGGAGAAGGACGGCGATCCGCGCGCGATCGTGGAAGCGCGCGGGATGAAGCAGGTGACCGACACGGGCGCGATCGAGGCGGCCGTTGATGCGATCATCGCGGCGAACCCGGACAAGGTCGCGCAGGCGCAAGCCAAGCCGACGATGCTCGGCTGGTTCGTCGGCCAGGTGATGAAGTCGACCGGCGGCAAGGCCAATCCGCAAAGCGTCAACGAGCTCCTGAAGTCGAAGCTCGGGATCTGATCGTGCTGCGAATCATCGCGCGTCGCGCGCGGTTTCGAGGCTCAGATCGTTCGTGAAGGCAAGGTCGCGTCGAGTCGGCGCGACTTTTTCACATGAATCTTTCTTGTTGCCATTGCCGACTCTTCATCGTTGCAGCGCGGCACCGCATCGTCGGTTTCAGTGCTTGCAAAAGAAGATTTTCTCCAAACCTTATTCGCTCAAGCTCTCCCTGACCTCTGCAGCCATTCCCGCCCTGGCTTCTCGCTTTTCACCTGTAAAAACAACGGCTTCTCATAAGACTCGTGCCGTCGACGGGCTAATTTCCTATAGCCCGAGTGGTCTTCCCCTATAAGTCCCCATATCGTCAGGCTGGAGGGGAGACGTCGTCGTCGACCTTGAAGAGCCTTCGTAAAAAGGTTGGGAGACGAAGCATCTTGCCGGCGCCGCGCTGCCTTTGCGTGTCGCGCCGAAGTGCGACTTGCCCCGGCGCCTCTTGCACAAGGGTGTGTCCACGCTACCCTTTGATTGCCACTATTCGGCAACAACGGACGCACGACGCAAGTACAGGGGACTATCGATGGTGAAGGCTACCACGAGGAAGACCGCGACCAAGAAGGCCACGAAGAAGTCGCCGGCGAAGAAGGCCACCAAGAAGGCCGTGAAGAAGACCGCCGCGAAGAAGGCGACCAAGAAGGCCGCGACGAAGAAGTCGCCGGCGAAGAAGGCCACCAAGAAGGCCGTGAAGAAGACCGCCGCGAAGAAGGCGACCAAGAAGACCGCGACGAAGAAGTCGCCGGCGAAGAAGGCCACCAAGAAGGCCGTCAAGAAGACCACCGCGAAGAAGGTCACCAGGAAGGCCGCGCCGCGCAAGCCAAAGACGACGCCGCCGGCTGCTCCCGTGACTTCCGACCCGGTCTGACGGTGATCTGAGCTGCGTCCTCTGCCGCCGATGGGCGGCGGTCTCGCTTGGCCGCCGCCTATCGCTCGGAGCGCTTGTCGAACGGACCGCTCGAAGCAGCGAGGCAACGCGTCGCGAAGTCTCGCCAGATATCCTCTCCGGCCTCGCCCGACTCCTTCATCGCCTGCCACTTAAGGCCGCAGTCCCGCATCCGCTGACGCGATGCCGTCGGCAGATGGAAGGGCGCGGGAAGAGGGCCGACGTCCTTGGCGGCGGGATCAGGCACCGTCATCTCCGGAGCCTTGGGCCGAATGCCGCCCGTCGACGTGGTGTCGGTATCCCGCGTCGTCGGCGCGGCGGCGGGGCGATGCTTGTGCTGGGCCGTGGCCGCGTGCGCCGACATCGTCGACGCCAACGCTGCGGCGAGCGCGAGGCTTAATAAATCGTGACTGCTGAACGAGCTGGACCGCATCGGCGCGGGATCAGTGCTTGGCCGCCTCGTGCTTCGACTTCTTCTTCGGACCGGCTGCAACGGTCGGATCGCCGCCCGGCACGTCCTTGGCGCGGTTGAAGGTCTCGGTCTTGCAGAGGAAGTGCATGATGCAGCCGCGCAGGTCGGCCTGGTCGTTCTCTTCCTTGTCCGTCTTCACCTTGAAGGTGATGTCGTAGAGCTTGCCGTCTTCGGGATTGTAGGCCTTGCCCGTCCAGTGATCGTCGTCGGACTTCATGTCGAGCAGGATATCGAGGCCGACGATCGGCTTGCTGCGCTTCGACGGATCCTTGTTCAGCTTGTCGACCTTGACCGAGCCGTCGGACTCCTTCGGCTCCTTCAGCCAGACGATGGTGCCGCAGTAGGCTTCGGCATCGGTCGCGCAGCTGTGAACCTTGATGATCGAGTCGTTGCCGTCGGTGTACCAGATGCCGCTCGGGCTGACGGGATCGGCGAGGGCTTTACCGGACCCCAGAGCCAGTAGCGCCGCCGCGACAGCGGCCAGGGCGAGCTTGGGTGCACCCGAGCGAGAGTCCAGGAACATCGTCGTCCTCCAACGGCGAAAGACCGGACACCGGCAATCGCTACATGACCGTGACGAGTTGGCGGAGACGGAGGGATTCGAACCCTCGATAGGGCTTTACAACCCTATAACGGTTTAGCAAACCGCCGCCTTCAGCCTCTCGGCCACGTCTCCGTAGGGCCCGAAAGCGACGCATTTAAGATGCTTCGCCCGGGGCAACCGAGGGTATGCCCGAGCGCTCCCGGCATGGCAAGCGCGACGGGGCCCGCCGTCACGGGCTGTCAGCCGGATCGGCCGTCTACGGCGCCGCAGCCGCGTGGTCGCTCGCGGAGAGGAAATGCGAGATCTTGTCGATCGTTGGCCGGTCGGCGAGCAGCGGCGCATGACCCTGGCCCGGGACGACGATGCCTTCGCTGCCCGGCCATCGCGCCAGCATGGCCGCGAAGGTCGCCTCCGACAGAAGGTCGGAGCGCTCGCCGCGGACGACGAGGACGGGCAGTCCGCGCAGCGTGTCGTAGAGGTCCCACATCTCGGGCAGGGGTTGCGACAGATCGAAGGCGTCCAGCGTGCGGGCAAGCGCGGGGTCGTACTGCAGGCCGAGATGCTGCTCGTCTTCACCGAAAGTCGTACGCGCGTGGTGCAGCCAGCCTGCGGCATCGAGCACGTCGAAATGCTCGCCGGCGCCGAGCTTCAGGAGCTTGATCGCTTCGGCGTAGTTGCGCGGCGGCATCGGGAGCTTGCCGACGTAGCCCTTGATGCGTGCGAGACCGGCGCGCTCGAGCACCGGGCCGATGTCATTGAAGACAACGGAGGCGATGAGCGCACGATGCTCCGGCGCCATCGCCATGATGTGCAGGCCGCCGCGCGACGTCCCGATCATGTGCGCGCGCGTGATGCCGCAGACTGCCAGCCCACGCAGAATGTCGTCGCGCTCCGTCGCGAGATCGTAGTGGCGCCAGTCGGGATCATGATCGGAGCGGCCGCGGCCGCGATAATCGAATGCGACCACCCGCCGGGGATGGTCAGGGTCGCCGGCGAGCGCTTCGGCCAACGGCACGAAGTCGCTGGCATTGCGCGTCAGGCCGCAGAGACAGACGACCGGCAGCAGGCCGGCATCGCGGGCCGGGGCGACGTCGATCATGTGCAGCCGCAGGCCGTCGGCGGCCTCGTAGAAACGGCTCTCGACGCTCATGGCAAGACGCTCATTGCAAGCACGCTCAATCGAAACAGGCTCATCAAGATGCCCTCGGCAACGAAGGATTCAGCATGCGCAAGCATGGCGACTCTCGTAAAGCCTCCCTTAAGCCAAACCGCGCAGCTTGGCCGCAGTCATTAAGAACCGAGGGGTTTCGGCAATGGTTGCTTGTCAATCGGCCGAGCATCCGAGGGTTCTCGTCGTCGACGATGAGCCCCTGCTGCGGATGTTCAATGTCGACCTGCTGAGCGACGCCGGCTTCGACGTCATCGAGGCCGGCAATGCCGACGAGGCATTGCGTCTCCTGTCCGACGTCACCGACATCCGCGTGGTCTTCACCGACGTCGAGATGCCGGGTCGCATCGACGGCTTCGAGCTCGCCGCGCTCGTCGAGGCGCGCTGGCCGGAGATCGGCGTGGTGGTGACGTCAGGCCGGCGGCTGCCCAACGCCGCCTTCCGCTCGAGCGCCCGCTGCTTCGTGCCCAAGCCCTATGCCGCAGCGCATGTCGTCGAGCTGATCGACTCCTTCGTCCACGCGCGTCACTGACTTCAAAGCTGCGCCTCGCGATCGGGCCGTGCCAGCTTGGCGCGGGCTTCCGCGGCAAGCCTGTCGCGCGCATCGAAGATCGCCTGGTAGACCCCGACGTTCGCCATCACGCGCTGCACGTAGTTGCGCGTCTCGGTGAACGGGATGCGCTCGACCCAGTCGACCGGGTCGACACCCGGCTGGCGCGGATCGCCGTAGGCGACGATCCAGTCGTGCACACGGCCGCCGCCGGCGTTGTAGGCGGCAAACGTCAGGATGTACGAGCCGCCTTGCTCGGCGATCAACGCGCCGAGATGGGCGGCGCCGAGCCGCGCGTTGAAGGCCGCATCCGACAGCATGCGATTGCCGTCGTAGGGCAGACCAGCCTTGGTCGCGGTCCGTCGCGCGGTGGAATCGATCATCTGCATCAGGCCCTTGGCGCCGGCTCTCGAGACGACGCTGGACTGGAACGCGCTCTCCTGGCGCGCCACCGAGTAGACGACGGACGGCGGCGCAGAGTTCTGAAGCGCCTCGTAGGGCGGGATGCCGAACGTCGGGAAGGCGAGCGCGTCGGAGGCGAGCCCGCGCTGGCTCATTAGCTTGCCAATCGTCAGCGCGAGATGGGCATCCTGCTGGCTGGCGATGACGGTCGCGAGTGCAGCGCCCTGGGCGTCGTCGGTCAGCGAGTTCGCCGCGTCGATGGCAAGCGCCGTCGCCGCCTCGCGCGCGCCGGCGGCGTAGAGCAGCTCGACGACGCGGATCGCCTCGGAGCGCGCGTTGCCCTTGGCCTCGGCGACGGGCATGGCGAGGACGTCGGCAAGCCCCAGCGTCTTGCGCGCCAGCTGGCCGTAGTAGGTGGACCCATACGACGCGGCCTTTCGGTAGAAGGCGTTGGCCTGGCGGATGGCATCCGGCGCCAGCGAGTTCGCCGCGGTGCGGCCCTGCCAGTAGGCGATCCGCGCGATCGAAGTCGGCGTCTCGGCGAGCTTTGCGGCGGCGTCGAAGTGCGGTTTCGCCTTGACCGGGTCGTTCAGGTAGCGCAGCGCGATCCAGCCGGCGTGGAACTCGGCCTCGACGTCGCTCTCGCGCGAGGCCGGCGCATGGTTGGCGCAGATCTCGTAGGCTTCCGCCGCGTTGCCGGTGTCGAGCAGGGCGCGGGCCAGCACGCGTCGCTCGGTCCACCACTCGTCGGCATCGACGAGCTCGGCCGGGTCGCGCGTCGCGCCGCGCATCAACACCGCGGCGTCCTCGAGCTTGTCGGCGCGACGTGCCTTCTGGATCTCCTGCAGCACGAGGCCCGGATCCTCGCGCAACGGCGCCGGCACCGCGGCGATCAGCTTGTCGCTCGGCTGGTCGTCGATGATCGCGGCGCGCGCCTTGGCAAGCGCGAGGACGTCCGGGCCGGCATAGGCCGCAGCGCGCAGGGCCGGCCCGACCTGCTCTTTATACAGCAGTCGGTCGGCGCGGTACTTGTAGTCGCCCTTGGTCAGCACGTCGCCGAAATCGGTCTTGAGCTTTGCCTCGACGGAGCCGGGTAGGTCGCTCTCGCGGAAGACGGCGCGGACGATGCGCGCCGCGTCGGCGGCGCGGCCGTCGCTCTTCAAAGCCTTGGCCAGCGCCAGCTTGCCGAGCGCCGTGTCGGGCGCATCGGCCATGAAGTAGCTTTCGATCTCGCGCGGGTCCTGCAGGCGCAGCAGTCGCGCCTCGACCTGATGGCGCAGCCAGTCGGGCGCCGGCCAATCGGGATGCGCGGCCTGGAAGGTCTTCAGCCGCCCGAGCGAGACCTTGTAGGAGACGTCGTGCAGGGCCATCCACTCGAGCGCGGTCCGCGCGAGCGGGTCGGTCGACGTGGCGGCTGCCGCATCGCCGGCCGCGAGGTTATCGGTCTTGTAGGCCGCGACGGCGTCGGCGATCCCCTTGGGATCGACGCCGAGCATCTTGATGCGCTCGTTGGCGATAGCGATCGCGTAGGCCTGCTTGAGCGCAGCCGCTGCCTCCGCGGCCTGCGGCTTCTGCAGCGTCAGGCCGGGAAGCGTGGGCGGCGCGACGGGCGCCGGCGTCGCGGGAGATCCGCCGGGACCGGCAGGTGGGCTCACCGCCGGCGAAGCGGGCGCATCCGGCTGTGCCGCCACCATGGTGGGCTTCTTGGGTCGAGACAGGTGCAGCGCGCTGCGGATCTTCGAGGCGGCGCGCCCGAACCCGTGCTGGATGTCGGCGACGACGTCGCCCCAGGTCACGGTGTGCTTACCGGCGATCTCCTTCGGCGTGCACCCGGCCACGCAGAGCGCGACCGCGGCCGCAAGAGGAAGATGGCGCCAGCCAGAATTCATCAGCGTCCTCGGGACCACGCCTGATAGGCGGAGCGTCGTCCGTTTTGGTTAACCGAAACTTTACAAAGCACCGGCGGGTCGATCGGTCGTGGTCGATCTTTGCTATCCGCCGGCGAGCCGCTATGTCTGACGGCTTGCTTTCGACCTCGGCTCTCCGGCAAGGAGCCCGAGGATTGCGGCGCCCTAAGGGCGCCTTTGGGATGGGTCACATGGCGTCGCGCGCGAGATTTTCGGGGTCGATCACCGCTCTGGTCACGCCTTTCAAGTCAGGCGCGTTCGACGAGGAGGCCTTCCGCGCGCTCGTCGAGTGGCAGATCGAGAACGGGACGCACGGCTTCGTGCCCGTCGGCACCACCGGCGAGGGGCCGACCCTGACGCATGAGGAGCACCGGCGCGTGGTCGAGCTCTGCGTCGCGCAGTCGAAGGGGCGCGCCAAGGTGATCGCCGGCGCCGGCTCGAACAATACGGTCGAGGCGCTCGAGCTGGCTCGCCATGCCGAGAAGGTCGGCGCCGACGGCGTGCTTGTCGTCACGCCCTACTACAACAAGCCCTCGCAGGAGGGGCTCTACCGGCACTTCAAGGCGGTCAACGATGCGATCGGCATCCCGATCATCATCTACAACATCCCGCCGCGCTCGGTCGTCGACATGTCCGTCGACACGATGAAGCGGCTCTACGAGCTGAAGAACATCGTCGGCGTGAAGGATGCGACGGCCAATCTCGCCCGCACCGCCCTGCAGCGGGCGGCGCTGGGGCCGGACTTCATCCAGCTCTCCGGCGAGGACATGACCGCGCTCGGCGTCATGGCGCACGGCGGCCAGGGCTGCATCTCGGTCACCTCGAACGTCGCGCCGAAGCTCTGCGCGCAGATGCAGGAGGCCTGCCTCGAGGGCGATTTCGAGACCGCGCTGCAGATCCAGGATCGCCTGACGCCCCTGCATGCGGCGCTGTTCGCCGAGCCGAACCCGGCCGGCCGAAGACCGCGCTGGCGATGCTCGGCCGCATCTCGGACGAGACCCGCCTGCCGATGCTGCCGGCGAGCGAGAGCGCACGCGGCTTGGTGCGCGAGGCGATGGTGCATGCCGGCCTGCTCAACTGAGGCCGGCGCGAGGAGTATAGGGATTGGCGGCCAAGCCGGAGCGCTACAAGATCGCCGCCGACAATCGGCGGGCGCGCTACAATTACGAGATCGGCGAGACGTTCGAGGCCGGGCTGATGCTCGCCGGCACCGAGGTGAAGTCGCTGCGCACCGGCAAGGCGACGATCGCCGAGAGCTATGCCTCCGTCGAGCGGTCCGGCGAGGTGTTTCTCGTCAATGCGACGATCCCCGAGTACCTGCAGGGCAATCGCTTCAACCACGAGCCGAAGCGGCCGCGGAAGCTGCTGCTGCACGCCCGCGAGATCGCCAAGCTCGCGCAGGGTGTCGAGCGCGAGGGCATGACCATCGTGCCGCTGAAGATCTACTTCAACGACAAGGGCCGCGCGAAGATCGAGATCGCGCTCGGTCGCGGCAAGAAGCTGCACGACAAGCGCGACACGGAAAAGAAGCGCGACTGGAACCGCGAGAAGGGGCGCCTGCTGAAGCAGGGCGGCTGAGGCTTACGCCGCGTCGATATGGGCGCGGACGGCCACGAACACGTCGTTGAACATCGCCTCGGTCAAGACGCGCGTGCTCGTGTTGTAACGCGAGCAATGGTACGAATCGAACAGCGTGATCGCTGTGCCGTCTGCGCGCGACAGCGCGTGCCGTGCGCCGTGGCCGAAAGGGGCGGCGGTGAGCTTGACGCCGAGGGCCCGAAGCACGCTCTCGTGGGCGATCCGGCCGAGCGCGACGATCGCGGCCAGCCTCGGCATCTCGACGAGACGCGCCGACAGGTAGGGCCGGCACGTCGCGATCTCGGCCGGCAGCGGCTTATTGTGTGGCGGCACGCAGCGGACGGCGTTGGTGATGGCGCAGTCGACGAGGCGGAGCCCGTCGTCGGGGCGCTTGTCGTAGGTGCCGCGAGCGAAGCCCGTCGCGATCAGCGTGGCGTAGAGAAGGTCGCCGGCGAAATCGCCCGTGAACGGGCGCCCGGTGCGGTTTGCGCCCTTCAGCCCAGGCGCGAGACCGACGACGAGGAGCCTTGCCTCGTCATCGCCGAAGCTCGGCACCGGTGCGTTGTGCCAAGCGGGCTCTGCGGCGCGGTTGTCGTTACGGAAGGCGACGAGCCGCGGGCATCGCGGGCAGTCGCGCCCGGGCTCGTCTGCGGGCACGATGCGGGATTACTCGCCGTCCGGCTCGACGTGCGCCGAGGCACCGACCGGACCGCTACCGGCCGCGGCACGACGATCGTGGTAGCGCTGCATGCGCTCGGCGGGATCGCGGCCGATCTTTCCGGCGAGATGCACGAGATCAAGGAACTCGTCGGCTTGGCGGCGCAGCTCGTCGGCGATCATTGCCGGCTGCGTCGAGTTGGTCGAGACGACCGTGACGCGCACGCCCTTCCGTTGTACCGCTTCGACGAGCGAACGGAAGTCGCCGTCACCCGAGAATAGAACGATGTGATCGAGGTGATCTGCCATCTCCATGGCATCGACGGCGAGCTCGATGTCCATGTTGCCCTTCACCTTGCGACGGCCTAGGGCATCGACGAACTCTTTGGTCGGCTTGGTGACGACAGCGAAACCGTTGTAATCAAGCCAGTCGATCAGCGGCCGGATCGAGGAGTATTCTTGGTCCTCGACGAGGGCGGTGTAATAGAATGCGCGGATAAGCTTGCCGCGGCTCTGGAACTCTTTCAGCAGCCGCTTATAATCTATGTCAAAACCGAGCGATTTCGCGGTTGCATACAGGTTAGCGCCATCTATAAAGAGGGCGATGCGGTCTAGTTCAGCCATTTTCTTGATCTCGTGACTTTCTTTTGTTTTATTGTCGGTCAGGCACGGTAATTCAGACCTCATCGGAACCCAAAATATCCGCAGTGTCGGTCCAAATTGACAGACGCCAGCAATGCCGCCGTTGGCTGGCCTCGTCAAGCGGCGCTTCGCAACGACTTCAATTCAGCCACCTTAAATCACGTTAAGTTGCCCGCGAATGATGTGATCGCCAGATGCTATCGCGCATAGGTTACTCTGGAAGTTCTTGCGTCTACATGTGCGGGTGGCCTAAAACCCTCCCAACTCCCCAGCTCGGCATAGGACACACAGCGGCATGGCACGCGTCACGGTTGAAGATTGCGTCGACAAGGTTGAGAATCGATTCGAGCTGGTGCTCGTGGCCAGTCATCGCGCGCGGATGATCGCGTCGGGCTCGCCGCTCACCGTCGATCGCGACAACGACAAGAATCCGGTGGTCGCGCTGCGCGAGATCGCCGACATGACCCAGCAGCCGGAAGACCTCAAGGAGGACTTCATCCACTCGCTGCAAAAGCAGGTCGAGGTCGACGAGCCCGAGGCCGAGGTCGTGCCGGCTCTGTCGTCGGCGCCCGCCGTGTCGGTCTCCGATGCGCCGACCGACGTGCAGTTCGACCGCATGACGGAAGAGGACCTGCTGCGCGGTCTCGAGGGCCTGGTGCCGCCGGCGGCGAGCGACGACGACGGCGAGTAGCTCTTCGTCCATTATTCGTGAATTGGACGACGTGACGCGCTGCCCTCTATTCCGGCAGCGCGCCAGATGGATCAAATGTGGGGCACGCCGGCTACCGGCCCTACAGAAAGGGCGGACAAGACCACCGCCATGATGCGTCAGTACGAGCTGGTCGAGCGGGTTCGCCGTTACAACCCGCAGACCGATGAGGTCATGCTCAACCGCGCGTACGTCTACGCCATGAAGGCGCATGGCGCGCAGGTCCGCGCGTCCGGCGACCCGTTCTTCTCGCATCCGCTCGAAGTCGCGGCGATCCTCACCGACCTGAAGCTCGACGATGCGACCATCGTCGCTGCCGTGCTGCACGACGTCATCGAGGACACCGAGTCCACCCGCGAGGAGATCGATCGTCTCTTCGGTCACGAGATCGGCGCGCTTGTCGAAGGCCTGACCAAGCTCAAGCGCCTGGATCTCGTCTCCAAGCGCGCGGTGCAGGCCGAGAACTTCCGCAAGCTGCTGCTCGCCATTGCCGCCGACGTCCGTGTGCTGCTCGTCAAGCTCGCCGACCGCCTGCACAACATGCGCACGCTGCAGTTCATGGCGCCGGAGAAGCGAGCGCGGATCGCCGAGGAGACGCTCGACATCTATGCGCCGCTCGCCGGGCGCATGGGCATGCAGCGCCTGCGCGACGAGCTCGAGGACCTCGCATTCCGTCATCTCAAGCCCGACGCCTATGCGGCGATCCAGGCGCGTCTCGACGACATCGGGCAGCGCAACGGGCTGCGGATCAAGGCCATAGAGAACGAGGTGACGGCCGCGCTCGCCGCCGAAGGCATCCACGCCGACGTCGAGGGCCGGCAGAAGACGCCGTACTCGGTGTGGCGCAAGATGGAGCGCAAGCAGATCGCGTTCGAGCAGATGTCCGACATCTTCGGCTTCCGGATCATCGTCGACACCGTCGCCGAGTGCTACCGGGCGATCGGCGTTCTGCACACGAAGTGGCCGACCGTGCCGGGCCGCTTCAAGGACTACATCTCGACGCCGAAGCCGAACGACTACCGCTCGATCCACACGACGGTCGTGGGGCCGGGGCGCCAGCGCGTCGAGATGCAGGTGCGCACCCACGCGATGCACGCGATCGCCTCGAACGGCATCGCCGCGCACGTCTTCTACAAGGAAGGGCGCACGCAGGAGGGGGCTGCGCTGACGGGCGAGAGCCGCGCCTTCCAGTGGCTGCGGCGAACCATCGAATCGCTCGCGGAGGGCGCCTCCTCGGAGGAATTCCTGGAGCACACCAAGCTCGAGCTCTTCCTCGACCAGGTCTTCTGCTTCACGCCGAACGGTCGGCTGATCGCGCTGCCGCGCGGCGCCACGACCATCGATTTCGCGTATGCCGTCCACACCGACGTCGGCAATTCCGCGGTCGGCGCCAAGATCAACGGCCATTCCGCGCCGCTCCTCACCGAGCTGCAGAACGGTGACGAGGTCGAGATCATCCGCCAGACCGACCATGTCCCGCCGGCGGTGTGGGAAACGATGGTGCTCACCGGCAAGGCGCGCTCGGCGATCCGCCGTGCGACCCGCGAGGCGATGCGCGCGCAATATGCGACGCTCGGGCGGCAGATCGTCACCCGCGCCTTCGAGCGCGCCGGGAAGCCGCTCGCCGAGGACAAGCTCAAGGCGGCGCTCCCGCGGTTCGCGCGATTGAGCATCGACGACGTCTTCGCAGCCGTCGGGCGCGGCGAGCTCTTCTCCGGCGACGTGCTGAAGGCCGTGCATCCCGAGATCGCCGAGGAGCGCAAGTCGGTGGTGCCGCGCTCGCAACCCAACAACGGCTGGTTCGGCCTACAGGCCAACCCGAACCTTCTGTTCCACCTGCCGGGTGTCGGCGAGGAGGTCGACTGGCGCATCATGGCGAAGGACGGGCTGAGCCCTGAGCTGCCGGTCCGTTTCGCGCCGAACGGGGGCGCGGTGCCGGGCGATCGCATCGTCGGCATCTTCACGCCCCACGAGTCGATCACCGTCTATCCCATCCAGTCGCCCGACCTAAAGGCGTTCGACGACCATCCCGAGCGCTGGCTCGACGTGCGCTGGGACATCGCCGACGGCGAGCGCCGCTTCTTTCCGGCGAAGCTGCAGATCACCGCGATCAACGAGCCGGGCACGCTCGGCGCGATCGCCACGGTGATGGGCGAGATGGGCGCCAACATCGACAATGTGACGATGGCCCCCATCTCCAAGGACCAGCGGTCGATCACCCTCGATGTCGAGGTGACCGATCTGAAGCATCTCTCGACGATCGTGTCGCAGCTTCGTGCGCGGCCGACCGTCAGCAAGGTCGAGCGGGTAAATGGCTAAGCTGAGGCTCGGGATCAACGTCGACCATGTAGCGACCGTCCGCAATGCGCGCGGCGGCCTCGTGCCGGATCCGGTGCGCGCCGCGAAGCTCGCGATCGCCGCGGGCGCCGACGGCATCACCGCGCATCTGCGCGAAGATCGCCGTCACATCCGCGACGACGACATGCGGCGGCTGAAGGCCGAGATCGACGCGCCGCTCAACTTTGAGATGGCGGCGACCGACGAGATGGTCGCCATCGCCATCGCCACCCGCCCGCACGCCTCCTGCATCGTGCCGGAGAAGCGCAGCGAGCGCACGACGGAGGGCGGCCTCGACGTGATCGGCGGCCACGATCACCTCAAGCGCGCCACGACCGAGCTCTCGAAGGTCGGCATCCGCGTCTCGCTGTTCATCGAGCCGACCGCCCACGCCGTGCAGGCCGCCCGCTCTATCGGCGCCCCCGTCGTCGAGCTGCATACCGGCGCCTGGTGCGAGACGCTGGCGCATGGCGAGACGGAGCGCGCCGCCCACGAGTTCGAGCGGCTGCGACTCGCCGCGCGCGAGGCCGCCGCGCTCGGCATCGAGTGCCACGCCGGCCACGGCCTCGACTACGACACCGCGCGCACGATCTCGGCGCTGCCCGAGATCATGGAGCTGAACATCGGCCATTTCCTCGTCGGGGAGGCGATCTTCGTCGGGCTCGAGGCGTCGATCCGCGCGATGCGCGCCGCCATGGATGAGGGCAGGGCCGGCCGATGATCGTCGGCATCGGCACGGATCTTTGCGACATCACCCGCGTCGCCCAGTCGCTCGAGCGCTTCGGCGACCGCTTCGTGCACCGCTGCTTCACCGAGGTCGAGCGGCGCCGCTCGGACGCGCGCGCCGGCCGCGCGGCCTCCTATGCCAAGCGCTTCGCGGCCAAGGAGGCCTGCGCCAAGGCGCTCGGCACTGGCATCCGCGACGGGGTGGCGTGGCGCGACATGGGCGTCGTCAACCTGCCTTCGGGCAAGCCGACCATGGCGTTGACCGGGGGCGCTGCCCGTCGCCTTGCCGCGCTCATGCCGGCGGATCACGAGCCTTTGATTCATCTCGCGATCACCGACGAGCACCCGCTGGCGCAGGCTTTCGTGGTGATCGAGGCCGTGCCGATGGCGGCGAAATCACGAACCGAAAAGGGCGCCTAAAGCCGAAGGCGGCGGCGCTATACCCGACAAAGGTCGCGTGGTAGGACGCCCCCTTCGCCGCGCCCCGGCCGGCCAAGCAGAGACGAAGTGGGAATGAGCAAACCGGTAGGTCTGGAGGACGGCGGCACCGAGACCGCCACCAAGGAGACCAAGCAGCAGGGCGGCGTCTTCGAGTTCATCAAGGTCGTGGTCCAGGCGCTGCTCATCGCGCTCGTCGTCCGCACCTTCCTGTTCCAGCCCTTCAACATCCCGTCCGGCTCGATGATCCCGACCCTGCTCGTCGGCGATTTCCTGTTCGTCTCAAAGTACTCTTACGGCTTCTCGCGGTTCTCGTTTCCCAACACCGATCCGCTCTTCCACATCCCGTGGGAAGGGCTGATCAAGGACCGCATCCTCTCCTCGCCTCCGAAGCAGGGCGACGTCGTCGTCTTCAAGCTGCCGCGCGACAACACGACCGACTACATCAAGCGCGTCATCGGCATGCCCGGCGACACGATCCAGATGAAGGAAGGGCGCCTCTACATCAACGGCAAGATCGTCCCGCGCGAGCCCATCGCCAAGGTGCACACCGAGGACTTCTACGGTCACGACACCGACGTGCCGACCTATACCGAGACGCTGCCCGACGGCGTCAAGCACACGATCATCGAGATCCAGGGCGACACCGGCTTCACCGACAACACCGAAGAGTTCAAGGTGCCGCCGGACCACTACTTCATGATGGGCGACAACCGCGACAACTCCACCGACTCGCGCGTTCCGCCGGACCAGGGCGGCGTCGGCTACGTGCCGTTCGAGAACCTGATCGGGCGGGCCGAGGTGATCTTCTTCTCCGTCAAGCAGGGCGACTCCGCCTGGAAGGTCTGGGAATGGCCATGGACCGTGCGCTGGCAGCGGATGTTCAGACCGATCCATTGACGACGAACGACCTCGCCGCGCTGGAGGCCGCGCTCGGCCACACCTTCAGCGATCGCGCGGTGCTGAAGACCGCGCTGACCCACATCGGCGCCGCCGCGAGCCGCCCGGGAAGCTATCAGCGCCTGGAGTTCCTGGGCGACCGCGTGCTCGGTCTCGCCGTCGCCGACATGCTCTATGCCGCCTTTCCCGAAGCCGACGAGGGAGACCTGTCGCGCCGCCTCGCCGATCTGGTGCGCCGCGAGAGCTGCGCCGAGGTCGCGCAGGAGTGGGGCGTCGCGCCGTTCATCCGTGTCGCCGCCGGCGAGCGCTCGATCGCCGCGCTGCGGCAGGCGATCCTCGGCGACGTCTGCGAGGCGATCATCGGCGCGGTCTACCTCGACGGCGGTCTCGCGGCGGCGCGAGAGCTCGTGCAACGCGCCTTTGCCGGGCGCATGCGGGCGCCGCGTCGCTTGCGCGACGCCAAGACCACGCTGCAGGAATGGGCGCAGGCCCGCGGTCGCCAGATCCCCGTCTACCGCGAGGTTGCGCGCCACGGGCCGGAGCATGCGCCGGAGTTCACGGTCGCCGTGGCGATCGACGGCTACAGCGAGGCCGAGGCGAAGGGCTCGTCGAAGCGCCTCGCGGAGCAGGCCGCTGCAGCTGCCTTCCTCGCACGCGAGGGCGTCGCATTGGCCGGAGCCGGCGCATGAGCGAACCTATGGTAAGCGAAGCCGACCGGCGCTGCGGCTTTGTCGCGCTCATCGGCGCGCCGAACGCCGGCAAGTCGACGCTGATCAACGAGGCCGTCGGCACGAAGGTCTCGATCGTCTCCCGCAAGGTGCAGACGACGCGGGCGCTGGTGCGCGGCATCGCGCTCGAGGGCGACGCGCAGATCATCTTCGTCGACACGCCCGGCATATTCGCGCCGAAGCGCCGGCTCGACCGCGCCATGGTCGCGACCGCCTGGGGTGGCGCCGGCGACGCCGACGTCGCCGCGCTGCTCGTCGATGCGCGCAAGCCCGACTCGGAAGAGACCGAGGCGATTTTCGCCAGCCTCGCCAAGGTGAAGGCGCCGAAGGTGCTCGTGCTCAACAAGATCGACACCGTGCCGGCCGAGAGCCTGCTCGCCGTCGCCGCCAAGCTCAACGAGGGCGGCCTGTTCGGCGATACGTTCATGATCTCGGCGCTCAAGGGCTACGGCGTGAAGAAGCTCGTCGCGCGGCTCGGCGAGATGATGCCGCCAAGCCCCTGGCTCTACCCCGAAGACCAGGTCTCGGACGCGCCGCTGCGCTCGCTCGCCGCCGAGATCACCCGCGAGAAGCTGTTCGAGCGCCTCCACGACGAGCTGCCCTACCAGTCGACCGTAGAGACCGAGCTCTGGAAGGAGCAGCCCGACGGGTCGGCGCGCGTCGAGCAGACGATCTACGTCACGCGCGACAGCCACAAGAAGATCGTCATCGGCGAGGGCGGTCGCACCATCAAGGCGATCGGCTCGGCCGCGCGCAAGGAGATCATCGAGGCGGCCGAGCACAACATCCACCTCTTCCTGTTCGTGAAGGTGCGCCCCGACTGGGGCGACGATCCCGAGCGCTACCGGATGATGGGGCTCGATTTTTCGAAGTAGCCAGCTCCAGCGGCAGGCAGCGATCTAGGCGAGCATCTCTGCCGTCGGCGGCCCGTCGGTCGCCAGCCTGTCGAGATAGCGGATCATCTCCGGATTGTGCCCGATGGCGCAGGCCGCCAACGCCTTCCCGCCGCGGATGTAGTAGGCGATGAAGTCGAGCTTGGCCGTCTCGCCTTTGATCTCGATGCGCTCCCAGTCCGGCGCGTAGCCGGCGTAGTCGAGCCGCTTGTCGCCCTGGTTCGACCAGAAGAACGGCGCTTCGCGGAACGGCGCCTCGTGCCCCATCATCGCCCGCGCGGCGTGACGCCCGTGCTGCTGGGCGAGCCGCCAATGCTCGATGCGCGCGACGGTGCCGCTGTGCGCCTCTGGGAAGGCGGCGATGTCGCCCGCGACCCACACGCCCGGCGCCAGCTTCAGCATCGCGTCGACCTCGAGACCGCCGCTCGCATGTTTCGGCGCGTCGACGACATCGACTTCCGGCGCCGCGCCGGCGCCGATCAGCACGAGGTCGGTGTCGAGCACCTCGCCCCCCTCGAGTCGCACGCCGGAGACCGAGATCTCGCCCTCGAACTTGGCGACCTTGCCGTGCACGAACCGGACGCCCGTCCCCTCGTGGTGGATCTTGATCGCGGCCGCGACGTCGTCGCCGAACCGTGTCGCCAGCGGCAGCGGCTCCGGCGAGACGACCGTCGCGGAGAGGCCGCGCTTGGTGAGGAAGGCGGCGGCCTCGAGCCCGATGAAGCCGCCGCCGATCACCGCGATCGTTGCGCCGGGCTGCGCCGCCGCGCTAAGCGCGACCGCGTCATCGAGACTGCGCAGGGTGAAGATGTTCGACAGGTCGCGGCCGGCGAAGGGCGGTACGACGGCCTTGCTGCCGGTGGCGATCAGCAGCGCGTCGCCGACGATCTCGGTGCCGTTGGCGAGGGTCACCGTCCGCGTCTTCGGATCGATCCGCTTGGCCGGCCCCATGCGGACCTCGACGCCGTGATCGGCGAAGAAGTTCTTGTCGAGCACGACGGCCGACGCCGGGGTCTGCTTGGCCAGGAAGTTCTTCGACAGCTTGGGACGATCGTAGGGCTCTCCCGCCTCGCGCGCGATCGCGACGATCTTGCCGCCGAAGCCCTCGTCGCGCAGCGTCGTCACCGCGGCGACGGCGGCGGCGCCGGTCCCGACGATGACGAAGGTGCGCGAGTCCGCCCGCGCCGACGGCTTTGCGGCCGCCATCGGCTCGAGCGAGACAACGATCGACTCGCCTTCGGTGCGGATGGGATATTGCGCGAGCGCATTGAGCGCCGGCGGCGCGACGAGCGCACCGTCGCCGATGTCGAACGCCGCCTTGTGCCAGGGACAATAGAGCGTGTGTCCGCAGATCTCGCCCTTGGCCAGCGGGGCGCCATAGTGCGGGCAGGTGGCCTGGAAGGCGCGAAGCCCGTTCGCGTCGCGCACGAGCAGAACTTTCGCGTCGCCTTCGCCGATCTGGGTCATCCCCATGGGGATGTCCGCTTCGATCGCTCTTGCTTCTGCCGCCATGACCGCGCTCCTCGCAAATTGGAGCGGGTCCAATCGACGAGGCGGCAGTGGGTTGCCTTGCGCGCCGCGGCGTCGCGGCGCGGTCGCGCTCAGTGGTGGTAGGGGTTGCCGCGTGCCTCGATCGCGTCCTGCTCCGCGGCCGCGATGGCGGCGTCGTGGTACCAGCCTTCGCCGCAGGTCGTGGCGACGGTCTTGGCCGCTTCGGTCTTGCGGGCCGGCGTGGCGCGGCCGAAGGCAACGACGTCGTCGTGGTGGTCGGCGGTCTCGCGGACCTGAGTGCCGTTATGCATGTCCATGGTATCGAACCCTTTCGTTTGTTCTGAAACCACAATGCACGACACTGCCAATCGGCTAAGCAGATAGTTTTCGCAGCCCATTTCGTGAGCAGCTTGTTTGGGCAGGCAAGCGAACTCACAGGGTGTCGACGCCTTTTTTGCGCCGTATTCTGTTCTCTTTCTGTTTAAGCTGGCGCTACGTTTCCGGTGCTCTCGTGACTGCATCCTCCTCCAACGAGGTCGAAACTACGCAGCTGCCGCGCACGGGCGAGCCACTTTCGCAGCGCCGTCTTCCGCTGCCCAAAATTTCCACGTCGCTAAAGCGCTTTGCTCACGGCGCTTGACGGGACGCGGCGCGCAGCCCTGCTATCGCCGCCGTGAACAGAACCGAAAAGCCAGCCGGCAAGCCGCTCCGCCAGTCGCTCAGGTCGTCGCCGCGAGTTGCGGATAAGGGCCGGGCGCGCTGGCGCCTGGCCGATCTCGAGTCCCGCCTCGACCCTTCTCAGCACGCGAGCCTGGAGGCTCGGCTCGTGCGCGCGCTGCTCGGCGCCCTCGCCGACCACTCGCCGTTCCTGTGGGGGCTGATCGAAGCCGATCCCGCCCGCCTCATGGCGATTCTTGATCGAGATCCCGCCGAGACCATCGAGGACGTGCTCGAGGCCGTTCCCGCGCTCGCGGAGTCGAGCGACGAGGACGAGGTCATGCGCGGCCTGCGCCAGGCGCGCCAGATCGTGGCGCTCGCCGTCGGCTTGGCCGATCTCGGCGGCGTCTGGGTGGTCGAGACGGTGGTCCAGACCTTGTCGCGCGCGGCCGACGTCTTCATCGCGGCTGCCCTCAACTTCCTGCTCAAGCAGGCCGAGCGCGCGGGACGCCTGCGTCTCGACGCCGCCGACCCGACGCGCGGCTGCGGGCTCACCGTGCTGGCGCTCGGCAAGCTCGGCGGCCGCGAGCTCAACTATTCGAGCGACGTCGACATCGTCTGCCTCTTCGACCCCGAAGCGCCGGCGATCGTCGACCACGCCAACGTGCAAACGCTCTATGCCCGCATCGTCCGCGACCTCGTGCGGCTGCTGCAGCAGGCGACGGCCGACGGCTACGTGCTGCGCGTCGACCTGCGGCTGCGGCCGGAGCCTTCGGCGCGCTCCGTCGCCGTCTCTGTGCCGGCGACACTCGCCTACTACGAGACCTTCGGCCAGAACTGGGAGCGCGCCGCGCTCATCAAGGCGCGACCCTGCGCCGGCGATCTCGCGCTCGGCGCCGAGGTGCTGGCGACGCTCGCGCCCTTCATCTGGCGCAAGTATCTCGACCTCGCGGCGATCGCCGACATTCACGCGATGAAGCGGCAGATCCACGCCGCCAAGGGTGGCGGGGAGATCGCGGTCGCCGGCCACAACGTCAAGCTCGGCCGCGGCGGCATCCGCGACATCGAGTTCTTCGTGCAGACGCAGCAGCTGATCTTCGGCGGCAAGCGGCCGGTGCTGCGCGGCAACCGCACCGTCGAGATGCTGCACCGCCTGCGCCAGGAGAGCTGCATCTCGCGGCATGCGCAGGAGGACCTCGAGACCGCCTACGCCTTCCTGCGCGGCATCGAGCACCGGCTGCAGATGATCGCCGACCAGCAGACGCACAATCTGCCCACGAGCAAGGAGGCGCTCAAGCGCTTCGCGCGCTTCGCCGGCTACGAGTCGGCGGCCGCCTTCTCGGCGACCTTCGAGCGCTTCTGCCGGCTCGTCGCGCATCACTACGCGCTTTTGTTCGAGAACGCGCCGAAGCTCGGACACGGGACCGGCGACCTCGTCTTCACCGGAATCTCGGACGATCCCGGCACCCTTCGCACGCTGGAAAAGCTCGGCTTCCGCGATCCCGCCGCCATCTCGACCATGGTGCGCGCCTGGCATGCCGGCCTGCGCCCCGCCGTTCGCTCCCCGCGCGCCCGCGAGCGCCTCACCGAGCTGGTGCCGGCGCTGCTCGCGAGCTTCGCCAAGGGGTCCGACCCCGATGCCGCCGTCGCCGGCCTCGACCGCGCGCTGGAACGTCTGCCGACCGCGACCG
Organism: Beijerinckiaceae bacterium RH AL1; assembly: GCA_901457705.2. NCBI lineage: Bacteria > Pseudomonadati > Pseudomonadota > Alphaproteobacteria > Hyphomicrobiales > Beijerinckiaceae > Beijerinckiaceae bacterium RH AL1. Next base: position 2,214,328 of record LR590083.2, on the reverse strand, counting down.
AGCTCTTCGCGATCCTGATTGCCAGCGGCGCGCTGCGCGCCCTGTTCGGCGAGATTCTGGGCGGTGCGCCACGCCTTGCCGAGGCGGTGGCGGTGCACCCGCATCTCCTCGACATCGCGATCGACGGCGGCGCGGAGCCGAGCCTCGACGACGACGCGATGGATGCCCGCGTCCTCGCCGCGCTCGCGCGTGCGACCACGACCGAGGACGTGCTGGATGCCGCGCGCGACTACCAGCACGAGGAGCACTTCCTCATCGGCACGCGGCTCCTCGCCGGCACGCTCGCTCCACGCGATGCGGCGCTGGCCTATTCGGCGCTGGCAGTCGGCACAATCCGCGCGCTGCTCGTCCGAGCGGAGGCCACCCTGGCCGCCGACCACGGCCGCGTGCCTGGGCTCACCCTCGCCGTGCTCGGCTTCGGTCGGCTCGGATCGCGCGAGATGAGCGCGACGTCCGACCTCGATCTCGTCGTCGTCTACGACGCGCCGGCGCAGGCGATGTCGGATGGCGCGCGATCCCTCGACGCCTCGACCTGGGTCACGCGTCTCACGCAGCGTCTGACGACGCACCTGACGGCTCCGACCCGCCGCGGCCGGCTCTACGACGTCGACATGCGGCTGCGCCCCTCCGGGCGGCAGGGCCCCCTTGCGACGAAGTTCTCCGCGTTCGCCGCCTACCAGAAGACGACGGCCGCCACCTGGGAGCACCTGGCGCTGACCCGCGCCCGCGTAGTCGCCGGCGATGCGGGTCTTGCGACGCGGATCGAGGCGGCCATCGCCGAGGCGCTCGGCGGCGGCTCGCGCGAGGGGGTCATGGCCGATGTCGCCGAGATGCGGGCGCTGATGGCGCGCGAGCGGCCGCCGTCTGGCTTCTGGGACCTCAAGCTAGCGGAAGGCGGCCTCGTCGACGGCGAGTTCGCCGCCCAGGCCTTATCCCTAGCGCGGCCGGACCTGCGCGATGTCGCGCCGCGGGTCGTGCTCGAGCGCGCCGCCGCGGAAGGCCTTGTCCCGTCCGGCTCGGTGGCCGCCTACGACCTGCAGGCGGCGGCCGACCAGATCATCAAGCTCGCGCTTCCCGCCGGTGCGACGCCCGAGGAGGCCGGGCGCGGGCTGAAGGCGCGGCTGGCACAAGCGTGCGGCTGCGCGAGCTGGCCGGCGCTGAAGCCGGCGCTGGCTGAGGCCCGCGCAACGCTGCGCGCGGCCTTCGAGGCGGCTGTCCTCAACGAGGGGTGACCTACGCGAGGTATCCGGCGCGCGGGCTCGCCGAATGCTCCTTCACGGTGTTGCCGGCGGCATCGACCTCGCTCAGCGTGACGTCGTAGCTCCACAGGTCGGCGAGGTGCTGCAGCACGTCCTTCGCGGCGCGCTCGTCGAGGCGCATGCCGTTGAGGATCGAATGCTGCAGCTTCAGCCGGCGGTCGCCCTCGAGGTTGACGTCCACGACCTGGATGTCGGCATCGAGCATCGCGACGTCGTACTGGCGCGAGAACGCGCGACGGATCTCGCGATAGCCGCGCTCGTCGTGGATCGCCTCGACCTTGATCTCCGGCGCGTTCTCGCCCTCGTCGAGGATCTTGAACATCCGCCAGCGTCGCATGAGGTTCGGCGACAGGTATTGCGAGATGAAGCTCTCGTCGCGAAAGTTCTCCCAGCAGCTTTTCAGCACCTCGAACGGTGCGCCGACGCCGGCGATGTCGGGAAACCACTCGCGATCCTCCGCCGTCGGCTCTGTGGCGATGCGCTCGATGTCCTGCATCATCGCAAAGCCGAGAGCGTAGGGATTGACGCCGCTGTAGCGCGGATCGTCGTACATCGGCTGCATCACGACGTTCGTGTGCGAGGTCAGGAACTCGAGGTAGGCGCCCTCGGTGATCTGCCGCGTCTCGTAGAGGCGCTGCATGATCCGGTAGTGGCAGTAGGTGGCGCAGCCCTCGTTCATCACCTTCGTCTGGCCCTGCGGGTAGAAGTACTGGGCGATGAGGCGGACGATGCGGATGATTTCGCGCTGCCAGGGCTTCAGGCGCGGCGCGGTCTTCTCCAGGAAGTAGAGAACGTTCTCCTGCGGCAGCTCGAGCAGGGCGCGGCGCCGCGCATCCTGGTCGGCGGTACGCTTTGTTTTCTTGCCGGGCACGGTGCGCCAGAGGTCGTTGAAGACCTGCTCGCCGTGGCGGCGCCGCTCGTTCTCGCGCTTCTCCTCGGTCAGCAGGTCGATCTTGCGCTTGCGCGGGTAGCGGTGAACGCCGTGGCTCATCAGCGCGTGCGCGGCATCTAGTAGGCGCTCGACGGACTGGTGGCCGTAGCGCTCCTCGCACTTGGTGATGAAGCTCTTGGCGAAGTCGAGGTACTGCAGGATGCCGTCGGCATCCGTCCACTGCTTGAACAGGTAGTTGTTCTTGAAGAAGTGGTTATGCCCGAACGCCGCATGCGCGATGACGAGCGTCTGCATCGTCGCGGTGTTCTCCTCCATGATGTAGGAGATGCACGGGTTCGAGTTGATGACGATCTCGTAGGCGAGGCCGCGCATGCCCTTGCGATACGAGACCTCGTGATGCGCGAACTGCTTGCCGAACGACCAGTGCTTGTAGAACAGCGGCATGCCGATCGAGGAGTAGGCGTCGAGCATCTGCTCGGCGGTGATCACCTCGATCTGGTTGGGATAGACGTCGAGCTTGAACTCGCCGACCGCGATCTCCTCAATCGCGTCGTGGATGCGTTGCACCAGCGCGAAGTCCCAATCGGTGCCGTGGTAGAGCAGGCCGTCGGACGAGGCGTGCGTCATGCGCTTTCCTTCGCCGGCGTCGAGGCGCCGCCGGGCTGCTTGCGCTCGAAGAGGTCGCGGAACACGGGATAGATCTCGTTGCGGTGCGACACGCGCCGCATCGCGAAGTTTGGGTGCCCGTCCTTCAAGGTCTCGTAGGTGCGCCAGAGATCGGAGGCGCGCGACAGGAAGCCGACGGAAGCGCGCTCGTGCTCGGATCCGACCTCGAGATAGGCGAAATATTGCGAAATCGGCAGGATTGCCTGGCGCATCAGGTGCAGCGTGCGCTCGCCGTCGCGCGAGGAATTGTCGCCGTCCGACGCCTGCGCCGCGTAGATGTTCCAGTCCTCGCGCGGGTAGCGCTGGTGCACGACGCGCATCATCTCGTCGAGCGCCGAGGAGACCAGCGTGCCACCCGTCTCGGGCGAGTGGAAGAACGTGTCCTCGTCGACTTCCTCGGCCTCGTGCGTGTGGCGGATGAAGACGATGTCGACGTGGCGGTAGCGCCGCTTCAGGAAGATGTAGAGCAGGGCGAAGAAGCGCTTGGCGACGTCCTTCATGTGCTCGGTCATCGAGGCCGACGTGTCCATCAGGCAGAACATGACGGCCTGCGACACCGGCTTCGGCACCGGCTGGAAGCGGCGGTAGCGGATGTCGATCGGATCGATGAACGGCACGCGCTTCGAGCGGCGCGTCAGCAATTCGAGATGCGTGCGCAGCGCCTCCAGCTCGTCGAAGGTCGCGCCGTTCTTCTCCAGCGCCTCGATCTCGGCCTCGAGCGTTGCGATGCGGTCGGCCGACGGTCGGCGCAGCGCGATGCGACGCGACATCGAGTTGCGCATCGTGCGGTTGACCGAGAGGTTGGCCGGCGAGCCCGACGTCGAGTAGCCGGCCCGGGTCAGCGAGAAGCTCTCGGTCTTGGCGAGCGTCGTCTTGGCGAGGTCGGGCAGCTCGAGATCCTCGAAGAAGAGGTCGAGGTACTCGTCCTGCGAGAGGGCGAAGCGGAAGTCGTCCTCGCCCTTGCCGCCGTCCGACCCCTCCGAGCCGCTGCCGGAGCCCTGCTTCTCCTTCGGGATGCGGTCGCCCTGCAGGTACTTCTTGTTGCCGGGCAGCAGGCCTTCGCGGACGCCGCCCGAGGACGCGCGGTGGAAACGCGGCTCGCGCAGCGTGTCGGTCGAGATCGTGACCTCACCGCCCTGGTCGAAGTCCTTCAGCGAGCGGTCCTTGGCATTCGACTGCACCGCCTGCTTCACCAGGGCGCGAGCCCGCCGCAGGAACCGCTGCCGGTTTTCCAGGCTCTTGCCGCCGGGGTTGAGACGTCGATCGATGAGATTCATGCCGCCCCCCGGGTGCAGGTCGTCAACCGGCCTGCTTCGCCCGCATGTACCATTCGACGAGCCGCCGGACCTGACGCTCGGTATAGCCGCGCGCCACCATGCGCTCGACGAACTCGGTGTGCTTCTTCTCCGTCTCGCTGTCGCGCTTCGAGGTGAAGCTGATCACCGGCAGCAAGTCCTCGACCTGCGAGAACATGCGTCGCTCGATGACCTCGCGGATCTTCTCGTAGCTCGTCCATGACGGGTTTTTGCCGGCGTTCTGGGCACGGGACCGCAGCGAGAACTTCACGACCTCGTTGCGGAAATCCTTCGGATTGGCGATCCCAGCGGGTTTCTCGATCTTCGTCAATTCCTGATTGAGCAGCTCGCGGTTGAGGAGCTGCCCGGTGTCGGGGTCCTTGAAGTCCTGGTCCTCGATCCAGGCGTCGGCGTAGTCGACGTAGCGGTCGAACATGTTCTGACCGTAGTCCTGGTAGGATTCGAGGTAGGCCTTCTGGATCTCGTGGCCGATGAACTCGGCGTAGCGCGGCGCAAGCTCGGCCTTGATGAACTCGAGGTAGCGCTTCTCGGTGTCGGCCGGCAGCTGCTCGCGGCGGATCGACTGCTCCAGCACGTACATGAGGTGCACGGGATCGGCGACGACCTCGAGCGTGTCGTGGTTGAACGTCGCGGCCAGCACCTTGAACGCAAAGCGCGTCGAGATGCCGTCCATCCCCTCGTCGACGCCGGCCGTGTCGCGGTACTCCTGCATCGAGCGGGCGCGCGGGTCGACCTCGCGCAGGCTCTCGCCGTCGTAGACGCGCATCTTGGCGTAGAGGTTGGAGTTCTCGTGCTCGCGCAGGCGCGACAGCACGGAGAAGCGCGCCAGCATCTCCAGCGTGCCCGGTGCGCAGGGCGCACCTGCCAGTTCCGAGCCCTGGATGAGCTTGTCGTAGATCAGCTCCTCCTCCGTGACGCGCACGCAGTAGGGCACCTTGATCACGTAGATACGGTCGATGAAGGCTTCGTTGTTCTTGTTGCCGCGGAAGCTCTGCCACTCCGACTCGTTGGAGTGCGCCATGATGATCCCGTTGAACGGGATCGCGCCGATGTTCTCGGTGCCGACGTAGTTGCCTTCCTGCGTCGCCGTCAGCAGCGGGTGCAGCATCTTGATCGGCGCCTTGAACATCTCGACGAACTCGAGCATGCCCTGGTTCGCGCGATTGAGGCCGCCGGAGTAGGAGTACGCGTCGGGGTCGTTCTGGGACAGCGTCTCGAGCTTGCGGATGTCGACCTTGCCGACGAGCGAGGAGATGTCCTGGTTGTTCTCGTCGCCGGGCTCGGTCTTCGAGATCGCGATCTGGCGCAGCCTTGACGGGTTGAGCTTCACCACCTTGAACTTGGTGATGTCGCCGTGGAACTCGTCGAGGCGCTTGAGGCACCAGGGGCTCATCAGCCCGTTCAGCCGTCGGCGCGGGATGCCGTAGCGCTTCTCGAGCTCGGGGGCGTAGTGCTCGGGATCGAACAGGCCGAGCGGGCTCTCGAACACCGGCGAGACGTCGTCGCCGGCCTTCAGCGCGTAGATCGGGAAGCGCTCCATCAGCGCCTTCAGCCGCTCGGCGAGCGAGGACTTGCCGCCGCCCACCGGGCCGAGCAGGTAGAGCACCTGCTTGCGCTCCTCGAGCCCCTGCGCGGCGTGGCGGAAGAACGAGACGATCCGCTCGATCGTCTCCTCCATGCCGTAGAAGTCGGCGAAGGCAGGATAGATGCGGATCGTGCGGTTCATGAAGATGCGGCCGAGGCGCGCGTCCTTCGCCGTGTCGACCATCTGCGGCTCGCCGATCGCCTCGAGGATGCGTTCGGTCGCGCTCGCGTACATCATCGGGTCGTCGCGGCAGCCCTCCAGGTAGTCCTTGAGGGACATCTCCGTCGCCCGACGAGCGTCGTAGCTACGCGAGAAGGAGTCTAGGAAATCGTCCATGGCCCGCCCGATTCCTTTGTGCCGTCGGCTGCGTCGTGGCAGCGACCTGGCGACTATGATGCATAAACTATGCGCATTCGAAGGTGGTTTCGCGAGGGCGAACAAGTTGTCCTCGCAGTGCGGCAAATTGGTCTCGCAGAGCGCGAGGAGACGGTGATCTTGGCATTGAAATCTGTGGACATTTTCCGTTTAGCTCAGCCGCGACGGCATATTCGTGATGGCGATATTGCACGCGCCTGCGACGACTCGTCCGCAAAGGCTCAGCTCCGATGATTCGCGACGAGTCGCAAAACGCGACAGACGACGTGCCGCTGGTCGCCGTCGCAGCGCTTGCCCGCAACGGCGCCATCGGCCGGGCAGGCGGCCTCCCCTTCACGATGCCGGGCGACCTCGCGCGCTTCCGGGCGCTGACGATGGGGACGCCGATGATCATGGGCCGGCGCACCTGGGACTCGATCGGCCGTCCGCTGCCGGGCCGCGAGAGCCTCGTCGTCACGCGCGATCCCTCACTCGACCTTCCGCAAGGCGTGTGGCGCTCCGCCAGCCCTGAGGACGCGCTGCGCCTCGCGCAAACGAGGGCGGCGGCCATGGGTGCGGCGTCGGTGAGCCTCATCGGCGGTGCGGCCTTGTTCGGGGCGCTGCTGGATCGAGTCGATCGTCTGGCGCTGACCTTCGTCGATCTCGCGCCCGACGGCGACACCTTCTTTCCGCCAATCGACCCGGCGGCCTGGCAGGAGGTCTCGCGGATCGTCCCGCAGCGTCATTCCGGCGACGAGGCGGCCTGCACGTTCGTCGACTATGTTCGCATATCCGTCGCCGCCTGAGCGGCGATTGTGTCGACGGCGGCGATGCCGCTAAACCCCGCCGCATGGATCGACAGGACGAGCCAACCGAGACGCCGCTCGAGGAGGCGGAGACGCTCGCGCTCGCCGGCTCGCGCGACCTCTACCTGCGCGCCCGAACGCCGGCCTTCCGGAGAGTCACGGCGGCGCTCGTCGCCGCGGGCTTCTCGACCTATGCGCTGCTCTACTGCGTGCAGCCACTGCTGCCGGTCTTCTCGGCCGATCTCGGCGTGTCGCCCAGTGTCGCCAGCCTGTCGCTGTCGCTCACGACGGGCACGCTCGCGGTCGCCATGCTCATCGCCGGCCGCGTGTCGGACGTCTACGGCCGCAAGCCCATCATGACGGTCTCGCTCTTCGCCGTCGGCGTGCTGACCGTCGCCTGCGCCCTGGTGCCGGGCTGGACCACGCTGCTCGTCTTGCGCACCCTCACCGGCGTCGCGCTCTCCGGCGTGCCGGCGATTGCCATGGCCTATCTCGCCGAGGAGGTGCATCCGCGCGACCTCGGCGCCGCGATGGGCCTTTACATCGCCGGCAACGCCTACGGCGGCATGGCCGGACGCGTGATCATCGGCGTCCTTATGGACGCGACCGGGTCCTGGCGCCTCTCGCTCGCGGTCATCGGCGCCTTCGGCATTGCCGCCGCCGGCCTCTTCGCAGCGTTGCTGCCGCCGTCGCGGCGCTTCGAGCCGGAGCAGGGGCTGTCGCTGCCGCATCTCGGCCGCGCCTTCGCCCGCCACCTGCGCGATCCCATGCTCCTGATGCTGTTCGTTGTCGGCTTCGTGCTGATGGGCGGCTTCGTCACCACCTACAATTACCTCAGCTACCGCCTCGTCGCGCCGCCGTTCGACCTGTCGCAGGCCTGGGCCGGCGCGATCTTCCTCGTCTACAGCCTCGGCGGCCCGTTCTCGGCCTGGATCGGCCGGCTCGGCGGCCGCCACGGCCTCGGACGCATGATGATGGTCTCGATGGCGCTGGAGCTGCTCGGCCTCGCGCTGACGGCGATTCCGAGCCTGCCGGTCGCCATCTTCGCCATCGCGATCCTCACCTGCGGCTTCTTCGGCGCGCATGCGATCGCCTCGGGCTGGGTGTCGCGGCGCGCCGCGACGGACCGCGCGGCGGCGGCCTCGCTCTACCTCTTCGCCTACTACGCCGGCTCGAGCCTGTTCGGCTCGGTCGGCGGGATCTTCTGGTCGCGCTTCGGCTGGACCGGCGTGATGGCGCTCGTCGGCGTGCTGATCCTCGCCGGGCTCGCGCTCGCGCGGCTGCTGTCGAGGCGCGAGCGCCGCGACGCCTAGTGCGTCGCCACCATGAAATGCAGGGCGATCCAGAAGCCGACGAGGAGCACCAGCAGGATCACCGCGTAGGCGGCGATCGCCGGCGGCGTCAGGCCGCCGCTGTCGCGGAGCGACGCGCGGGTGCGGTGCCCGGTGCCTTCTGGGCCGTTGCCGGAGAGCGTGGCCTCGGCGAGGTGGCGGTAGGTCGCGATGCGGCGCGGCGTGCCCTCGCCGATGATGTAGGAGGCGAGCTCCGCCTCGGTCGGCACGCGGCCCTTTGCGGCCTCGAAGGCGGCCAGCCAGTCGAGCTTGTTCTGCTTGTAGATCGAGTAGGCGACGAGGCCGGCGATGTCGGAATCGTCCGAGACGAGGCTCCTGAAGATGCCGTTGCGCTCGCTCGCATCGCGCCCGGCCGTCTCGTCGATCGTTCGGGCGGACGGACCCGGCATCCCGGCGGACGGCAGGCGCGGTCGCTCGGCGGCCGTTTCGAGCGTCTCGTCGTCCATGGCATGCTCCTGATAAGTCTGGGGTTCTGTCTATCAGCGGCGGCGCGAGCCTCAAAGGCTGCGGATTCGCGCCTTTCGGCTAGCGCCCTGACCGAGGCGCGGACCCACTTTCAGGCAGCGGCTTATCCACCGCTGCGGCGGCGACCCGCTTGATCCGACGCGGGTCTCGCGCGCATCAAAGCCGGCGCACCGCGCTCACGGGGACCTGCATGACGACACCGCACTACCGTCGCGAGCGGGCGCTGATGCGCAAGGGCCATGCGCTCGTCGCCGGCGTCGACGAGGCGGGCAGGGGGCCGCTCGCCGGTCCCGTCGCGGCCGCAGCGGTGATCCTCGACCCCGCGCGGGTGCCGAAGGGCCTCGACGATTCGAAGAAGCTCGACCCCGAGGCGCGCGAGGACCTCTATGCGACGATCGTCGGTTCGGCGCTGGCGGTCGGCGTGGCGTTCGCCTCGGCCGCCGAGATCGACAAGATCAACATCCGCCAGGCGACCTTCCTTGCGATGCGCCGCGCGCTCGCCGCGCTCGCCGAGGTGCCGGCCTATGTGCTGATCGACGGCAACGACCTGCCGCCGTGCCTCATCTGCGAGGGCGAGACGATCGTGAAGGGCGACGCGACCTCGGCCTCGATCGCCGCCGCCTCGATCGTCGCCAAGGTGACCCGCGACCGCCTGATGCGCAGGCTCTGCGGGCAGCATCCCGTCTACGGCTTCTCGCGCCACGTCGGCTACGGCACGCGCGAGCACCTGGCGGCGCTCTCCGCGCATGGGCCGTGCCCGGCGCACCGCATGACCTTCGCGCCGCTCAAGGTCCTTGCGGCGCTCCAGACGATTTGAAGGGCGTGTCCCTAAAGGACACAGCCTATCACGCCGCCGTTAAACGCGACTTTTACCTCGCTCGGGCAGAGTCTCGCTCGTTGGTTCGTTGCGTAACGGTGTCTTTGTTCATGCGTACCGCGCACGCCGGAACCCCCGGCTCGAAGTCTCGGATTCAGGTCTCGCGTACCGAGACTTCGAGGGCGCGGACCAGGACACCAAAGGCGGTCCAACAGTCTTTCGTGCACGACGCGACGGTGCCGCTCGACGAGATCATCGTCGGCGACTGCATCGCCGCGCTCGCGCGCCTGCCGGCCGAAAGCGTCGACCTCGTCTTCGCCGATCCGCCGTACAACCTGCAGCTCGAAGGCGCGCTGTCGCGCCCCGACCAGAGCCTCGTCGACGCGGTCGACGACGACTGGGACAAGTTCTCGAGCTTCTCCGAGTACGACCGCTTCACCCGCGCGTGGCTCGCCGGCGTGAAGCGCGTGATGAAGAAGAACGCGACGCTCTTCGTCATTGGTTCGTACCACAACATCTTTCGTGTCGGCACGGTGCTGCAGGACGAAGGCTTTTGGATCTTGAACGACATCGTGTGGCGCAAGGCCAACCCGATGCCGAACTTCCGCGGCCGCCGCTTCACCAACGCGCACGAGACCTTGATCTGGGCCTCGAAGAGCGCCGAGGCGAAGGCCTACACGTTCAACTACGAGGCGCTGAAGGCCGGCAACGACGACTGCCAGGTGCGCTCCGACTGGTTCTTCCCGATCTGCACCGGCGCCGAGCGCCTGAAGGACGACACGGGCCGCAAGACGCATCCTACGCAGAAGCCCGAGGCGCTGCTCGCCCGCATCCTGCTCTCGGCGACGAAGGCGGGCGACGTCGTGCTCGATCCCTTCTTCGGCTCCGGCACGACAGGCGCGGTGGCGAAGCGCTTCGGCCGCTCGTTCATCGGGCTCGAGCGCGAGGAAGCCTATGCCGCGGCCGCGCGCAAGAGGATCGACGCGATCGAGCCGCTGCCCGAGGCGCTGCTGAAGGAGACGCCGTCGAAGCGGGCCGAGCCGCGCATCGCCTTCTCCTCCGTCGTCGAGGCCGGGCTGATCGCGCCCGGCGAGACGCTGCGCGACGAGAAGGGCCGCCACGCCGCGGTCGTGCGCGCCGACGGCACGCTGGCGCTCGCCGGCGGCATCGTAACGGGGTCGATCCACCGCGTCGGCGCACTGGCGCAGGGCCTGCCGGCCTGCAACGGCTGGACCTTCTGGCATCGTTCGGGCCCCGACGGCCTCGAGCCGATCGACGCCGCCCGCATCCGTTACCGCGGGATGGCGCCGCGCGACTGAAGCCTAGCCCGCATCCGCCGCGGCGCGCAGCGCGGCGATATCGAGCTTCACCATGCCCATCATCGCCTTCATCGCGCGCCCGGCGCGGGCGCGATCGGGATCGCCGAAAAGCTCGATCATGGCGCGCGGCACGACCTGCCAGGAGAAGCCCCAACGGTCCTTGATCCAGCCGCACTGGATCGGCTGGCCGCCGTCGGCGAGCGCGTCCCAGACATGGTCGACCTCGGCTTGGTCGGCGCGGCTGATCGAGAGCGAGATCGCCTGGCTGGGCTTCTCGGAACGGCCGCCGTTCAGCGCCTGCATCTTCTGGCCGCCGAGCGTGAACGCGACCATCAGCACGCTGCCGGCGGGGCCGCTCGGCGTGTCCGTCGCCGATCGCTGCACGTGATCGACATGCGAGTCGGGCAGGAGCGAGCAATAGAAGCGCGCCGCCGCTTCGGCATCGTGCTCGAACCACAGGCAGGGGGTGACCTTCGACATCGATGTCTCCTCGTCGATCGCGTTATAAAAAGCTCTCAGTCACGATCCGGCGCGCCGAGCGGAAAGTAATGCCGGTAGGGCCTGCCTTCCTCGACGGCGCGTGCGAAGGACGGACGCGCGAGGAGGCGCGAGCGATAGGCGCGCAGGTTCGCGAACCGCGGTGCGATCTCGTGCACCCAGTCGGCGTAGAACAGCGAAGGCGCGCCCGCGCAATCGGCCATGCTGAACGCGTCGCCCGCCGCCCACGTGCGGCCGTCGAGCCGGGTCTCGAGCCAGGCATAGACGGTCTCGAGCTTTCGACGCGCCGTCGCATAGATCTCATCGCACCGGCTGTCGGACTTCATCGTCGCCACGACCGGCTTCGTCGCCTCGTTCATCACCCAAAGATCGAAGACGCGATCGAGCAGCCGGACTTCCAGGGCTTGGGCGCGATCATCCGGCAGCAAGCGCACTGGGCCTGGGTGATGGATGTCGAGATGCTCGATGATGATGGTCGACTCCGCGACCGTCTCGGCTCCGTCGGTGAGCACCGGAAACGTCCCGAACGGCCACAGCGCCGCGCGCTCCTCGGCCACGCCCTCGTGCTCGAGGTGGCGGTAGGTGAAGGCGACATCGTTCTCCCACAGCGCGACCAGCACTTTCTGGCAGTAGGAGGAGAAGGGATGCGCGTAGAGCGTCAGCTTGTGATCGCTTCGTGCGCCGTCGCGCTGTTGCTCGACCACAGATGCCCCCATCACGACCTCATGACTGCTTAAGTTGATATCAACGTAACAAGGGATGTCAATTGCGCTTTGGGACGAGACGATGATCGCTGTCGTGGCCGCCCGCCGCGAGCGATTGAAACTGGATCGCCAGAGCCATGTCGTCGGGCGACGTCATGAGGCGCTGAGTCAGAAGCACGGCGATCAGGGGCCTCGACGGGTCCATCATGAAGCTCGTGCCGTAGCCGCCGGCCCAGCCATAGGAGCCCGGCGGGAAGCCGGAGGCGCCCATCCGGGTTGTCACGGCGCCGCCGAACCCCCAGCCATTCTCGTCCCAGAACCGAGGCGCGAACGGCGAGAGCGCCTTCTGCTCCGGCGTGATGTGATCGGTGAACATCGCCGCGACCGAGGCCTCGTCGAGAAAGCGGCCGTGCTTGGTGCGGCCGCCGGCGGCGAGCATGGCGGCGAAGGCGAGATAGTCGTCCACCGTCGAGACGAGCTCGCTCGGGAAAGCCGGCGGTGTCTCGTAGTCCCCGCCACCCGCAGGGTCGGCGACGGCCAGCCCGTAGCCGGTCCTCATGTAGCCGGTCGCGAGCCTGCCGATCTTGTGGGCCGAGACATGAAAGCCCGTGTCATGCATGCCGAGCGGCGCGAAGATGCGCTCGCGCAAAATATCGTCGAGCGGTCGGCTGACCACACGGGAAATTAGCACGGCCGTGACGTCGGCGGGGGTGTGGTAGAGCCAGCGCTCGCCGGGCTGCGCCGCCAGCGGCAGGCGGCCTAGGCGTGCCATGAATTCGTCGGACCCGAAACGAAGCTGGTCGGCTCCTGGCACGAGGCCAGCTTCCGCCATGGCCGTCTGGATCGGGTAGCTGCCGGGACGCGCCATGATCATGCCGAGCCCCATGCGCATCGTCAGCAGGTCGCGCAAGGTGATCGCGCGCTTGGCCGGCACGGTGTCGCCGAGCGAGCTGCAGATGTCGCGCAGCACGCGGCGGTTCGCGAGTTCGGGCAGCCAGGGATCGACGGGCGCATCCAGGTCGAGCTGGCCCTCGTCGACGAGCATCAGCGCCGCCGCGGCGAGGATCGGCTTCGTCATCGACATGATGCGGAAGATCGTGTCGCGGCGCATCGGCGTCCGCGCGGCGATGTCCTGGAAGCCGCTCGTGAAGGTCCCGACATCGTCGCCGTTCGCGACAAGTCCGACTGCGCCGGCAATCTCGCCCGATCGCACGGCGTGCTCGAGCAGGGCCTGGATCGCACGGATTGCTTGGCCATCCATCGCGTCTGTCCCCCGCCGTGCGTTGACGGAAAGGGTTGATATCAATATAAAACGAGCATGTCAAAATCGGTGGTGCCTTACGAGACGACGCTGCACGTCCGCGACACCTGCCTTTGCCTGCATTCGCAGCGGGCGGCGCGCGCGTTGGCGCGCAAGTTCGACGAGGTCTACCGACCGCTCGACCTGACGAGCGGGCAATTCTCGCTGATCATCTCGCTGAACAGGCCTGCGCCCGCCGCTTTCGCCGGCGTGGCGCGCCTGCTGTCGATGGACCGGACGACGCTGACGGCGGCACTGAAGCCGCTGGTCCGTCGCGGCCTTGTCGAGGTGTCCGTCGATCCCGACGACGGACGAGCGCGGCGACTTGCTCTCACCGACAAAGGTCGCGCCGTGCTTGCCGAAGCCGTGCCGCTCTGGGAGCGGACGCATGCAGAGATCGAGGCAGCATTAGACGGTGACCGCGTGCGAAGCGATCTTCGCGTTCTCGATGGCTCGCGAGCCTGACGGTATTGTAGCTCCCGACGATGCCGCTTTGAAGAAAGAGCCGCGGCGCAAGTCGCCGCGGCTCAATCCGCTTACTTTTTGTCAGCCGGCTTCTGCGACTGCGTGTCGGCGCCCGGCGCCGCGCCGACCGTGCCGGCCGAGCTCTTGGCCGCGTCGCCCTGCTGGGCCTGCACCTGCTGCGGGTCGGTGGCGACGCCGGGCGCGGTCGGCGTCTTCATGGCGCCGGTCGTGCCGGGCGCCTTGGCGTTGTTCATCGAATTGTCGCCTTGCGCGTGGGCGGCGCCGATCGCCAGGCCAAGCGTCGCAAACGCGATGAGGATGCGTGACATTCTTCTCTCCCGATACCGTTTTGTCCTTGGGACCGCGCCAACAAGGACGGGAGATGCATGTTCCTGGGAGCGCCTGCGACGGACTGTCTCGTAAAGCAAATGACACGAGGCTCTAAGCTGCGAACGAAAGGGGAACTTGCCGACTCCCGCGGCTTCGCTTAGCCCTCGTCCATGGCCAAGTCTCCCGCGCCCCCGCCGCCGAACGGCGGCTCGATCGATCCCGTGTCGCTCCACGAGGCGTTGGAGGAGCGCTACCTCGCCTATGCGCTCTCGACGATCACCGGGCGCGCGCTGCCGGACGCCCGCGACGGCCTGAAGCCGGTGCATCGGCGCATCCTCTACGGGATGCAGGTGCTGCGGCTCGATCCCGGCACCGCCTTCCGCAAGTGCGCGAAGATCGTCGGCGACGTGATGGGCTCGTTCCATCCGCACGGCGACCAGGCGATCTACGACGCGCTGGTTCGTTTGGCGCAGGACTTCTCCTCGCGCTACCCGCTGGTCGACGGGCAGGGCAACTTCGGCAACATCGACGGCGATGGCGCAGCCGCCTACCGCTACACCGAGGCGCGCATGACCGAGGTCGCGCGCCTGCTGCTCGAGGGCATCGACGAGGACGCGATCGACTTCCGCGACAACTACGCGGGGACCGAGCGCGAGCCCATCGTGCTGCCGTCGGCTTTTCCGAACATGCTGGCCAACGGCGCGCAGGGCATCGCGGTCGGCATGGCGACGTCGATCCCGCCGCACAACGTCGCCGAGCTGTGCGATGCGGCGCTCTACATGATCGCGCATCCGCCGGCGGAGGCGGGCAAGTCCGGCAAGCCGGGCGCCGAGACCGACGACCTCTTGCAGTTCGTGCACGGGCCGGACTTTCCGACCGGCGGCATCATCGTCGAGCCGGCGGCGTCGATCGCCGAAGCCTACCGCACCGGGCGCGGCGCGTTCCGGCTGCGCGCGCGCTGGAGCAAGGAGGAGGGCGCGCGCGGCGTCTGGCAAGTGGTGGTCACCGAGATCCCCTACATGGTCCAGAAGTCGCGGCTGATCGAGAAGCTCGCGGAGCTTCTGGGCGAGAAGAAGCTGCCGCTCGTCGCCGACGTGCGCGACGAATCGGCCGAGGACATCCGCATCGTCATCGAGCCGAAGAGCCGCGCGGTCGAGCCTGCCGTCATGATGGAGCAGCTGTTCCGCGCCAGCGAGCTCGAGACCCGCTTCGCGATGAACATGAACGTGCTCGTCGACGGCGTGATCCCGAAGGTGGTGTCGCTAAAGGAAGCGCTGCGGCAGTGGCTCGACCATCGCCGCAACGTGCTGGTCCGCCGCTCACGCCATCGGCTCGCCAAGATCGAGCACCGCCTCGAGGTGCTGGCGGGCATGCTCGTCGTCTTCCTCAATCTCGACGAGGTGATCCGCATCATCCGCGAGGAAGACGAGCCGAAGGAAGTCCTGGCCCAAACCTTCAAGCTCTCCGAGGTGCAGGTCAACTACATCCTCGACACGCGGCTGCGCAGCCTGCGTCGTCTCGAGGAGATGGAGCTGAAGCGCGAGAACGACGCGCTTGTGAAGGAAAAGGCCGAGGTCGAGTCGCTGCTCGCCGACGATGGCAAGCAGTGGAAGACCGTGGCCGCGCAGATCAAGGAGCTGCGGAAGAAGTACGGGCCGGAGACGCAGCTCGGGCGGCGTCGCACGACCTTCGCCGAGGCGCCCGCGGCCGCCGACGTCGAGCGGGCTTCCGCGGCTCTGGTCGAGCGCGAGCCGATCACGGTCGTGGTGTCGGAAAAGGGCTGGATCCGCGCGCTTAAGGGCCATGTCGCCGATCTGACGGGCCTGCAGTTCAAGGGCGACGACAAGCTGAAGACGAGCTTCCTCGCCGAGACGACGACGCGCATCCTCGTGCTGGCGACCGACGGTCGCGTGTTCACGCTCGACGGATCCAAGCTGCCGGGCGGCCGCGGGCAGGGCGAGCCGATCCGCGTGATGGCCGACCTCGGCGAGGGCGAGGACATCGTGGCCGTGATGCCCTACGTGCCCGGCACCAGGATGCTGATCGCCTCGACCGACGGGCGCGGCTTCCGCGTCAGCCAGGACGAGATGATCGGCGAGACGCGCAAGGGCCGACAGGTCCTCAACGTTGAGAAGCCCGCCGAAGCCGTCCTGCTGGTGCCGGCCTCCGGCGACCAGGTCGCGGTGATCGGCGAGAACCGGCGGCTCCTCGTGTTCCCGCTCGACCAGGTGCCGGAGATGACGAGAGGGAAGGGCGTGCGGCTGCAGCGCTATCGCGACGGCGGCATCGCCGACATCCGCATCTTCAAGGTCGAGGATGGCCTCTCCTGGCAGGACACGGCGGGCCGCACTTACGTCGTCAAGAAGCCCGAGCTGCGCGACTGGATTGGCAACCGCGCCGAAGCCGGCCGTTTGCCGCCGAAGGGTTTCCCGAAGGCAAACAGGTTCACGTAAGCGGCGCGCTTTTACGACCGACGGCTCATGCGGACGGAGTACTCTAGGCACGGGAGACGGCGATGATCGGCGCGATCAATCTGGAAGCAGCCTTCGACGGCGTGACCGACCACTGGTCGCCGCGGGTGGTGGCGCGCGTCAACGATCAGTATGTGAAGGTCGCCAAGGTGAAGGGCCAGCTCGCCTGGCACAAGCACGACGCGGAGGACGAGCTGTTCCAGGTCGTGCGCGGCCGTCTGCGCATCGAGTTCGAGGGCGGCAGGGACGTCGTGCTGAACGAGGGTGAGTTCTGCGTCGTGCCGAAGGGCGTCATGCACAACCCGGTTGCTGACGATGAGTGCTGGATCGTGCTCATCGAGACCGTGACGACCCAGCACACCGGCGATGTGGTGACGCCGCGCACGAAGTCGATCGAGCAGCAGCTGCGAGAGGCGGGGTAGCGCACCTCGGCTGGTCAAAGCCTCCGCCCTGTGCTTCACCACGGCGCCTTAGCCCCTTACCGGACCCGACCCATGGCGACCTACTCCCTCTTCCTCCTCCCCGGCGACGGCATCGGCCCCGAGGTGATGGCCGAGGTCGAGAAGGTGATCGCGGCGCTTCAGGCCGAGGGCGCGGCGGACTTCGAGATCGACCGCGGCCTCGTCGGCGGCGCGGCTTACGATGCCTACAAGGTGGCGATCTCCGACCAGGACATGGCGAAGGCGCAAGCCGCCGACGCCGTGCTGCTCGCGGCCGTGGGCGGCCCGAAGTGGGACGGCGTGCCCTACGAGGTGCGCCCCGAGTCCGGCCTCCTGCGGCTGCGCAAGGACATGCAGCTCTACGCGAACCTCCGCCCCGCGATCTGCTACCCGGCGCTGGCGGATGCGTCCTCGCTCAAGCGCGAGCTGGTCGACGGGCTCGACATCATGATCGTGCGCGAGCTGACGGGCGGCGTCTATTTCGGCGAGCCGAAGGAGATCATCGACCTCGGCAACGGCCAGAAGCGCGGCATCGACACCCAGGTCTACGACACCTATGAGATCGAGCGGATCGGCCGCGTCGCCTTCGAGCTGGCGCGCCAGCGCGGCGGTCGCGTCACCTCCTCCGAGAAGCGCAACGTCATGAAGTCGGGCGTGCTGTGGCACGAGGTGATCTCGGCTCTGCACAAGCGCGACTATGCCGACGTGAAGCTCGATCACCAGCTCGCCGATGCGCTCGGCATGAGCCTCGTGCGCCAGCCGAAGCGCTTCGACGTCATCGTCACCGACAACCTGTTCGGCGACATGCTGTCGGATGTCGCCGCCATGCTGACCGGCTCGATCGGCATGCTGCCGTCGGCCTCGCTCGGCGACATCGACGCCAAGACCGGGCGGCGCAAGGCGCTCTACGAGCCGGTGCACGGCTCGGCGCCCGACATCGCGGGGCAGGGGCTCGCCAACCCGATCGCGATGATCGGCTCGCTTGCCATGGCGATGCGCTACACGTTCGCTCGCGCCGACCTCGCCGACCGCATCGAGGCCGCAATCTCGGCCGTGCTGGCGAAGGGCCTGCGGACGGCGGACATCCAGGGCGACGCGCCCTCCCACCTGTCGACGGGCGAGATGGGCGACGCGATCGTCGCGGCGCTGCGGTCGTAGGGGCTGAACCCAGCCTGAACCGCGCCGTTCAGCGCGGATTTCGGCCGGCATCCTAGGCTCTCCGGCATCGTCCCCCAAGGAGCGAAGCCCCATGCTGCCCCCGATGATGCCCTTCCTTCACGATGCCTTCTGGCTCGGCCTGTTCGCCGGGCTCGCGCTGTTCGCCTGGAGGATGGCGAACCGCTTTGACCTTCGCCTCTCCGCCCTCGACATGAAATGGCCGCTCGCCCGCGGCACGGCGCCGGCGCCAAGCTGGTTCACCGCGACGACGGCGCCGGCCACCCGCTCCTCCGGCAACACCGCCTTCGACGATTGGCGCGACGGCGAGCTGGCGAAGATCGAGGCGCAGCGACAGGCGCTCGAAAGCCGCCTTGCGGCGTTCGAGGGCTTCGTCGACAAGCTGAAGCGCGCCAAGGACCGCCAGACCTTCGAGCGCTTCATGGCCGAGAACGGCGAGGTCGCCCATAGCGCCGGCGCAGCGGTCGATCACGACGACCACCGCCCCGCCTAGGGGTAGCCAAACCGCCGATGTTTGTGTATCAGCGCGCTTTCCCGAGATCCTCAGGGCGCGCTGGCGCCCCGAACGCAGCTTTCCCTTTTGGGAAGCGTCCCAGAAGAGCGAACATCATGGCCGTCCCGAAGCGCAAAACCTCCCCGATGAAGCGCGGCTTCCGCCGCTCCGCCGATGCCCTCAAGGCCCCGACCTACGTCGAGGACAAGGACTCCGGCGAGTTGCGTCGCCCGCACCACATCGACCTGAAGACCGGCATGTACAAGGGCCGCCAGGTCCTCGCGCCGAAGAAGAGCGCCGAGGCGTAAGCCGAGGCTTTTCCACGAGAAACAGGCCCGCTTCGGCGGGCCTTTTTCGTTGGTGCACAGGTCGATGACCGGGGGATCGGACGTGATCGTGTCCACACGCGACGAGACGGAGAGCGCGCCGATCGACGCCCATCTCGCGGCCTTGGCGGGGCGTCCGTTTCCCGATGCGGCGTTGCGCGCCTGCGTCGCTCGCTTCGACGAGGCGCGCCGGCCGCTGCGGTCGCTGCTCGACAGGGCAGCGGCCGGCAAGGCTCTGACCGATCCGGAATGGCTAAGCTTCTTTCGCGGCCTCCACATTCTCGCCGCCGCACGCGATGCCGAGTCCTTTGCGTCCTTGCTCCGGCTGCTGCGCCGGTCGCCGGACGAGGTGGAAGATCTGCTCGGCGATGCCCTGGACGTCAGCGTGCATCGCCTCGTGATCAGCCTGTTCGACGGCGATTCGGACGCGCTTCTCGCTCTCGTCGCGGAGCCGAAGGCCCATGAGATCGTGCGCAGTGCCCTGCTCGACGCCGCGATCTATCTCACCTGGCAGCGACGCCTCGATCGCGAGGAGATGCATCGCTTCCTCGTCGCGTTCGCCAGCCGGCGTCCGGCGGTGGACGAGGCGCCGGTCTGGCGCTCGTGGATGCAGGCCGTCGCCCTTCTCGATTTCCGCGACCTCGTGCCGATGGTCGAGAAGGCCTGGAAAGCCGGCCGGATCGACCGCACCTTTCAAGAGTGGAGCGACTTCGGGAAAGACCTGGCGCGGGCCCGCACCGCCTACGACGACGAGCGCCGCTTCGAGCATCTCGCCGTCGGCTCGATCGACGATGTCGTCGCCGAGCTGGAATGGACCCGGCATTGGGAGACCGACGACGGCAGCAACGCCGGCGAGGAGGAAGCTGGATGGGAGCAGCCAACCCCCGCGGTCAATCCGTTCCGCAATGTTGGCCGCAACGACCCGTGCCCCTGCGGCAGCGGCAAGAAGGCCAAGAAATGCTGTCTCGCCACCGGATGAGGGGCGTCGCATGAGCGAACCAATCGATGCCGGCGTGCGCGTCGGCCACATCCACCTCAAGGTCGCCGATCTCGATCGGGCGATCGGCTTCTACCGCGACGTGCTGGGCTTCGAGCTGACGCAGAAGTTCGGGTCCCGCGCCGCCTTCCTGTCGGCCGGCGGCTATCACCACCACATCGGCCTCAACACCTGGGAGAGCCTCGGCGGCCATCCGCCGGCGCCGGGCTCGACGGGCCTCTACCACGCCGCCTTCCTGTACCCGACCCGTGCGGCACTCGGCGACGCGCTGCGCCGCGTGCGGGCCGCCGGCATCCCGCTCGACGGCGCCGCAGACCACGGCGTCAGCGAAGCGCTCTACCTGCGCGATCCCGACGGCAACGGCGTCGAGCTGACCTGGGACAAGCCGCAGGCGGAGTGGCCGCGCGACGCCGACGGGAGCCTGGCGATGGTGAACGACAGGCTCGATCTCGAGGCGTTGTTGAGGGCGGCCGACGACGGTCCGTGAGCCGAGACGCTACGCGCTCAGGCTCCGGACCGGCGAGCGCACCTCGCCCTGGCCGAGGGTGTCGAGCACCTTCTTGACGATGCCCTTCGCGTCGAGGCCGACGTTGGCGTAGAGCTTCTCGGGCTTGTCGTGCTCGTAAAAGTGGTCGGGCATGACCATCGAGCGGAACTTCAGGGTGCCCATGTCGAAAGCGCCCTCCTCGAGCAGCGCCTGCTGCACGAACGAGCCGAAGCCGCCGACCGAGCCTTCCTCGATGGTGATCAGCACCTGGTGCGTGGCGACGAGCTTGCGGATCAGGTCCATATCGAGCGGCTTGGCGAAGCGGGCGTCGGCAATCGTCGCCGAGATGCCGTGCTTCTCGAGGTCTTCGGCCGCGAGCTGCACCTCTTTCAGGCGCGTGCCGAAGGAGAGAAGGGCGACCTGCTTGCCCTCGCGGATCATGCGGCCTTTGCCGATCTCGAGCACCTGGCCCTTCACCGGCATGTCGACGCCGTTGCCCTCGCCGCGCGGGTAACGGAAGGCGATCGGGCCCTTGTCGTAGGCCGCGGCGGTCGCGACCATGTGGACGAGCTCCGCCTCGTCGGCAGCGGCCATCACAACCATGTTCGGCAGGATGCCGAGGTAGGACGTGTCGAACGTGCCGCAGTGCGTGGCACCATCCGCGCCGACGTAGCCGGCCCGGTCGATCGCGAAGCGGACCGGCAGGTTCTGGATCGCCACGTCGTGGACGATCTGGTCGTAGGCGCGCTGCAGGAAGGTCGAGTAGATCGCGCAGAACGGCTTGTAGCCCTCGGTGGCTAGGCCGGCGCAGAAGGTCACCGCGTGCTGCTCGGCGATGCCGACGTCGAAGGTGCGCTCGGGATAGGCCTTGTCGAACAGGTCGAGGCCGGTGCCGTTCGGCATCGCGGCGGTCACCGCGACGATCTTGGTGTCCGTCTTGGCCTCGGCGATCAGCGCTTCTGCGAACACCTTGGTGTAGGACGGCGCATTCGCCTTCGGCTTGTTCTGCGTGCCCGTTATCACGTCGAAGGGCACGACGGCGTGGCCCTTCTCGTAGCTCTCCTCGGCCGGCGCGTAGCCCTTGCCCTTCTTGGTTACGACGTGGACGAGGATCGGACCCGTCTCGGCGTCGCGGACGTTCTTCAAGACCGGGAGCAGGTGGTCGAGGTTATGGCCGTCGATCGGGCCGACATAATAGAAGCCGAGCTCCTCGAACATCGTGCCGCCCGACCAGAAGTTGCGGGCGAACTCCTCCGTCTTGCGGGCGCGTCGTAGACGAACTTCGGCAGGTGCTTGCCGAGCTGCTTGGCCGCCTCGCGCACCGTGCGGTACGTGCCGCCCGAGACGAGGCGGGCGAGGTAGGACGACAGCGCGCCGGCGGGCGGGGCGATCGACATCTCGTTGTCGTTCAAGATGACGATCAGGCGAGCGTGCATCGCGCCGGCGTTGTTCATCGCCTCATAGGCCATGCCGGCCGACATGGCGCCGTCGCCGATCACGGCGATGACGTTGGCCTTGTCCTTGCCCGAAAACTTGTTGGCGACGGCCATGCCGAGGCCGGCCGAGATCGAGGTCGACGAATGGCCGGCGCCGAAGGGGTCGTACTCGCTCTCGGTGCGGTTGGTGAAGCCGGAGAGGCCGCCACCCTTGCGCAGGGTGCGGATGCGCTCGCGGCGTCCGGTCAGGATCTTGTGCGGATAGGCCTGGTGACCGACGTCCCAGATGATGCGGTCGGACGGCGTGTCGAAGACGTAGTGCAGGGCGGTCGTCAGCTCGACGACGCCGAGGCCGGCGCCGAGGTGGCCGCCGGTGACGGAGACCGCATCGATAGTCTCGGTGCGCAGCTCGTCGGCGACCTGGTGGAGCTGGTTTTCCTGGAGCTTGCGGAGGTCGGCTGGCGTGACGATCGTGTCGAGGAGGGGTGTCTTCGATTCTTCCGTCATCTCGCCTCTTTCGATCGGTCCGCGCCGTCACCGCTGCCGCCTCGCAGGCGGCTTAGGAAACAACGTTGCTTCGGCCAAGAACGTGTTGGCAGGCCAAAGCTCTGATTATCCAGTTTCGACTTGAGCGGCAACGCGAGCCGGATCACGCGTCCCTTGGTGCGGCTTCCCCGCCACACGGCCTTGCGGCCCTCGGAATTTGTCGTGCCCGGCGCCTCGATCCATGCCAAAGACGGCCGGCGCGAGGTTCCCGCACGCCGGCGAGCAGGCGCCCCTTTAACAACCCTCGCGCGCCGCGCGCAAGCCTGGGATGGTCCTATGCCTTCGACGCTCCCCCAGCGGAAAGTGCCGTCGCTCGGCACGGCAATGGAAAACCTCAAGCATCGCTGGGGCTGGTTCGTCGGCCTCGGCGTCCTGGCCATGGTCTTCGGGGCCGTGGCCCTGGTCATGGACGTGCACGCGACGATCACCACGGTCTACATCATCGCCGTCTTCATGATCATCGCCGGTGGCACCGAGATCATGGTCGGGGTCGGCAGCCGCACCTGGGGCCGCTTCTTCCTGATGGTGCTGGCCGGGCTCCTCTACATCGTCGGTGGCTCGTTCGCGCTCGCCCAGCCGATCAAGGCGGCGATCGTGCTGACCCTCATGCTCGGCGCGTCCCTGCTCACCGCAGGCATCGTCCGCATCTACATCGGCACGCACATGCATTCGCATGCCCGCTCGCTCGTCATCGTCGGCGGTGTCGTGACGTCGCTGGTCGGCCTCCTCATCATCCTGGGCTGGCCGAACAACTCCTATGCGATCCTGGGAACGCTGCTCGGCATCGACCTGCTTTTTACAGGCATGATGTGGGTCGGCTTCGGATTGAGATTGAAGAACCACGCGTGATATGCGCCTGCTCGGATTTTGAGGCAGGATTGTCATGACAAAATGGGTTTACGCCTTCGGCGACGGTAAGGCCGAGGGCACGAGCCAGATGCGCGACCTGCTCGGCGGCAAGGGCGCGAACCTGGCCGAGATGGCGAACCTCGGCCTGCCGGTGCCTCCCGGCTTCACGATCACCACCGAGGTCTGCACCTACTACTACGACAACGACAGGACCTATCCGCCGGAGCTCGAGGCGCAGGTCAACGAGGGCCTCGCCGAGATGGGCCGCATCGTCGGCCACACCTTCGGCTCCGATAGCGATCCCGTCCTCGTCTCGGTACGCTCGGGCGCACGCGCCTCGATGCCGGGCATGATGGACACGGTCCTGAACCTCGGCCTGACCGACAGGACCGTCGAGGCGATCGCCGAGCGCTCGGGGAACCCGCGCTTCGCCTACGATTCCTATCGCCGCTTCATCCAGATGTTCTCGAACGTCGTGCTCGGCATCGACCATCACGAGTTCGAGGAGATCCTCGAGCACTTCAAGGAGCGCAAGAACCTCACGCTCGACACCGACCTCAAGGCCGAGGACTGGAAGATCGTGATCACCGCCTACAAGGAGAAGGTGAAGGAGAAGACCGGCAAGCCGTTCCCGCAGGACGCCAGGGACCAGCTGTGGGGCGCGATCGGCGCCGTCTTCGGCTCCTGGATGAACCAGCGCGCCGTCACCTACCGCCGGCTGCAGAATATTCCGGCGTCGTGGGGGACGGCGGTCAACGTGCAGTCGATGGTGTTCGGCAACATGGGCGACACGTCGGCGACCGGCGTCGCCTTCACCCGCAACCCGTCGACCGGCGAGCCGGTGCTCTATGGCGAGTTCCTGATCAACGCGCAGGGCGAGGACGTCGTCGCCGGCATCCGCACGCCGCAGAACATCACCGAGGCGGCCCGCATCGAGGCGGGCTCCGAGAAGCCCTCGATGGAGACGGCGCTGCCAGCGGTCTTCGAGGAGTTCAAGCGCACGACGTTCCTGCTCGAGAAGCACTATCGCGACATGCAGGACATGGAGTTCACCGTCGAGGACGGGAAGCTCTGGATGCTCCAGACGCGCTCGGGCAAGCGCACAGCCAAGGCCTCGATCCGCATCGCCGTCGACATGGCGAACGACGGGCTGATCAGCCGCGAGGAGGCGGTGCAGCGCATCGATCCGGCGACGCTCGACCAGCTCCTCCATCCGACGATCGACCCCGCCGCCGAGCGCAACGTCGTCGCCGTCGGCCTGCCGGCCTCGCCCGGTGCGGCCTCGGGCGAGATCGTGTTCAGCTCCGAGGACGCGGAGACCGCGAAGGCGGCCGGCAAGGCGGTCATCCTCGTGCGCGTCGAGACCTCGCCCGACGACATCCACGGCATGCATGTCGCCGAAGGCATCCTGACGACCCGCGGCGGCATGACCTCGCACGCCGCCGTCGTGGCGCGCGGCATGGGCAAGCCCTGCGTCTCCGGCGCCGGCACGATCCGCGTCGACTACAAGGCCGGGACGATGGTCTCCGGCGGCGTCACCTTCAAGAAGGGCGACACGATCACCATCGACGGCACTACCGGCCAGGTGATGCAGGGCGAGATCGCCAGGCTGAAGCCCGAGATGTCCGGCGAGTTCGCCGCGCTGATGCAATGGGCGGACGGCGTCCGCCGCATGGGCGTGCGCGCCAACGCCGAGACGCCGCAGGACGCCCGCACGGCGCGCGAATTCGGCGCCCAGGGCATCGGCCTCTGCCGCACCGAGCACATGTTCTTCGAGGGCGACCGCATCGTCGCGGTGCGAGAGATGATCCTCGCCGACGACGAGGCCGGTCGGCGCAAGGCGCTCGCCAAGCTGCTGCCGATCCAGCGCGGCGATTTCGCCGAGCTGTTCGAGATCATGTCCGGCCTGCCGGTGACGATCCGCCTGCTCGACCCGCCGCTGCACGAGTTCCTGCCGCACTCGGACGAGGAGATCGCCGAGGTCGCCAAGGCGATGGGCGTCTCGGCCGACAAGCTCAGGCGGCGCGCCAACGAGCTCTCCGAAGCCAACCCGATGCTCGGCTTCCGCGGCTGCCGCCTGGCGGTGGCCTTCCCGGAGATCGCCGAGATGCAGGCGCGCGCGATCTTCGAGGGCGCCGTCGCGGCGAAGAAGAAGACCGGCAAGGTGGTGACGCCAGAAGTCATGGTGCCGCTGGTCATCGCCAAGTCCGAGCTCGACATCGTCAAGGCCGCGATCGACCGCATGCACGCCGCCGTCACCAAGGAGACGGGCGAGGAGATCCCCTACATCGTCGGCACGATGATCGAGCTGCCGCGCGCCTGCCTGCGCGCCGCCGAGATCGCCGAGTCGGCCGAGTTCTTCTCCTTCGGCACGAACGACCTCACCCAGACCGGCCTCGGCATCTCGCGCGACGACGCGGCCTCGTTCCTGGGGCCTTACACGGCCAAGGGCATCCTGCCTTTCGACCCGTTCGTGACGATCGACCAGGAGGGCGTGGGCGAGCTCGTCGAAATCGCGGCCGAGCGCGGCCGCCGCACCCGCCCCGACATCAAGATGGGCATCTGCGGCGAGCATGGCGGCGATCCGAAGTCGATCGACTTCTGCGAGCGGACCGGCCTCGCCTACGTGTCCTGCTCGCCTTACCGCGTGCCGATCGCCCGCCTGGCCGCGGCGCAGGCGGCGCTCGGTAACCGCGGCGGCACGCCGCTCGGTCGCCTCAGCGACATCAAGAGCTGACGTGGCGGCGATGGCCTGGCTCCACGACCTCTCCTACTTCTGCGGCGGCGCGGTGCTCATCAACGCGGTGCCGCATCTCGTGTCCGGCGTAAGAGGCGAGCCGTTCCAGTCGCCCTTCGCCAAGCCGCCGGGCAAGGGGCTGTCGTCCGCTACGGTGAACATGCTGTGGGGCTCGTTCAACCTCGTCGTCGCCTACCTGCTCATCTGCCGAGTCGGCGAGTTCGATCTCCGCTCGATCGAGCACGTCGGGGCAGCCGGAGCGGGCCTTCTCGCGATGGGCTTGGGCCTCGCCCGCATCTTCGGGCCGCTGCACGGCGGCAACCTGTAGGGCGCCTTTGCCTGCGAGCGGGAGAAGATCTCGCTACAGCCCCAGCTCGCTCAGGCCCGGAAAGTCGTCGGGACGGCGATCGCCCTCCCAGGTGAACTTACGGTCGCTCTCGGCGATCTTCACGTCGTTGATCGAGGCCTGGCGGCGCTGCATCAGGCCGTTGTCGGCGAACTCCCACTGCTCGTTGCCGTAGGAGCGGTACCATTGGCCGGCTTCGTCGTGCCACTCGTAGCAGAAGCGCGCGGCGATGTGGTTGCCGTGGAAGGCCCAGACTTCCTTGATGAGCTTGTAGGCGTGCTCCGTCGCCCACTTGCGGGTCAGGAACTCGACGATCGCGGCGCGCCCGGTGAAGAACTCGGAGCGGTTGCGCCACTGCGAATCCTCCGTGTAGGCCAGCGACACCTTGATCGGATCGCGCGAGTTCCAGGCGTCCTCCGCGCCACGCGCCTTCTTGGCGGCCGTCTCGGCGTCGTAGGGCGGGAAGGGCGGTCGGCTCTCGCTCATCGCATCGGCTCCTTGACCGTGACCACGTAGCAAAGCTTACGCCGATCCGGCAAATCCGACGCGTCCGTCCCGTTTCGGTACAAGTCGTCCAAACGCTGGGTAAGGCTCCCCTAAGCTTGCGCCGCGATAACGCCTCTGTGTGTCCGGTGGGACTCGGGGGCCCGAGGGGTGATGCGGCGTTCGCGGATGCGTTGGGCGATAGGGGCCATCGCCCCCTGGTGTCTCGGCCTGGGGCTGTTGATCTCCATCACCGCCGATGCCGGCCAGAACGGCTCGCTCGGCGGGTCGCTGGCGGCCCTTTCGGCGCACGCCGCCGTCCAGCCCGACGACCTCGTGCCCCTGCAATCGCTCGCGCTCACCGGCAATTTCGGCGACTATGGCATGCATGACACGGTGCGCGCGACACCGATCAGCTTCGATCCCGGCCGCCCCGACGACTTCAAGGCGGCGGCCGACGAGATCGAGCCGCGCACCGTGCTGAAGCCGCATCCCGGCGCCTTTCCAGTGGTCGATCGCACCCACAAGGGCGACCCGGCGATCGGCTTGCGCCCGACCTTCGACAGCGAGCTGCGCCACCCCGGCGATCTCGCCCGCCTGCAGAAGCGGCTGCTCATCGGCCCGCACGACGACGCCATGCCCGCTGCCGGCTTCTCCCTGCAGGACGAGGGCGACCCGCTCGACGGCTCGCAGAGCTTCGAGGCCTGGGGCGAGGGCGAGAACCCGCAGCAGGCGCTCGACATCGACGAGACGCCGCATGCCGGCCGCATCATCGTCATGCAGCCGGCGGCGCTCAAGGAGCGCCTCGCGCAGGGCGCGACCCCGCCCGTTTCGCGCGCCGAAGCGCTCTCCTCGACGACGCCCGCGCCGGCCGACGGCGCTCCGATCGTCGCGACCTTCGGGCTAGGCCACGTCAAGCCGCTGGCCGACGCCTCGATCGTGCCGCGCGCTGCGCCGGACCATCCGAACTACGCGGCGCTGCTCACCGGCGAGCACGGCGCGCGCGAGCGCAAGTGCCTGGCCGAGGCAGTCTATTTCGAGGCCCGCAGCGAGCCCGACGAAGGACAGGCCGCCGTCGCGCAGGTGGTGCTGAACCGCGCAACCTCCGGGCTCTACCCGGCCTCGATCTGCGGCGTCGTCTACCAGAACCGCACCCACTACAAGGCGTGCCAGTTCTCGTTCGCCTGCGAGGGCAAGTCGCTGCGCATCACCGAGCAGACGTCATGGCGCAAGGCGGTCAGCATCGCCGACGCCGTCGTCGAGGGCCGCACCTACCTCTCGGATGTCGGTGGGGCGACCCACTACCACGCGAACTACGTCAGGCCGGGCTGGGCGCGACGACTCGTCAAGATGGACGTCATCGGCCATCACATCTTCTACAAGCTGAGGGCCGGCCAGACCTGATCAGCGCTGCCAGGCGGCGGCCCACAGGTCGTCGGGGTCGATGAGGCAGAGGCTCGCGCCGGCATCCTCGGCCGCGCGAACGGCGCGCACGACGGCCACGGACGCCATGGTCGCCTCCGATGCGGGCAGGTAGGGCATCGAGATCCCCTCGGACTTGACCGAGACAGGGCCTATGAACCAGCCGCAGGCATCGTCGTTGCCGGCGCGAAAGAGCGTGAGCTTGACGGCGCCGTCGTCGGCAGCTGACTCACTCCTCACCTTGCGGATGGTGACGCTGCCGTTGTGGGAGAGGACGGAGGACGACGCAGCCATACGGTTTCTCTCGGACGGCCGGCGTAAGCTCAACGGGCGCAACTCACCGCTTCAACGCCAATTCCTGTTCCACTGATGTAAGTTTCGAGGCGCGGACGCGCAACAGCGTCACGCCAGGTGCCGAGAGGCGAGGCTGCTCAGTGCGTGCGGTCGATGCAGAACTCGACGACGTCGATCAGGGCACGCTTCCACCGCGAATCGGGGAAGACGTCCAGCGCCTGGCAGGCCTTTGCGCCGTAGTCGCGCGCCCGCGCCACCGTCTCCTGCAGGGCGCCGTGGCGGCGCAGGGCGGCAATCGCCGTCGCGAGGTCGTCGTCGTCGCGCGCTCCCTCCTCAAGGGCACGGCGCCAGAACGCCTTCTCGGGCTCCGATCCGCGGCGGAAGGCGAGAACGACCGGGAGCGTGATCTTGCCCTCGCGAAAATCGTCGCCGACGTTCTTGCCGAGGGTGGCAGCGGTCCCGCCGTAATCGAGGGCATCGTCGATGAGCTGAAAGGCGATCCCGAGGTTGAGGCCGTAGTTGCGGCAGGCTTCGGCCTCCGCCTCGGCGCGGTCGCCGAGGATGGCGCCGACCTCGCAGGCCGCACCGAACAGCGCCGCCGTCTTGGCGCTGATCACGGCGAGATAGTCCGCCTCGCTCGTCTGCGTGTCCTTGGCGGCGGAGAGCTGCATCACCTCGCCCTCGGCGATCACCACGGCGGCCGACGACAAGACGTCGAGGCAGGCCAGGGAGCCGACCTCGACCATCATCTTGAAGGCCTGGCCGAGGAGAAAGTCCCCGACCAGCACGCTCGCCTCGTTGCCCCACAGCATGCGCGCTGCGAGCTTGCCGCGCCGCATGTCGCTCTCGTCGACGACGTCGTCGTGGAGCAGGGTCGCGGTGTGCATGAACTCGACAGCCGCGGCGAGCTTGACGTGTCCAGCCCCCTCGTAGCCGCACATGGAGGCCGTCGCGAGCGTCAGCATCGGCCGCAGGCGCTTGCCGCCCGACGCGATGAGGTGGCGGGCGACGTCGGGGATCATCGAGACGTGGGAGGCCGCACGCGAGAGAATCGTCTCGTCGACCCGCGACATGCCGTCCGCGACAAGGTCGGTCAGCGCGCGTATTCCGGAGTCGGCCGTCTTCTCTTCGAGGGGAACCACCAGGCCCAAAGGCTTACTCCGCGTGTCGGAGGCTACTTAGAACGCGGCGTCATGAACGGCAACCGCGCGCCTTGCGAGGGCTTGGGGCGCGTGCAAGATGCCGCGGTCCGGCCGCCAGGCATCCAGGCATGATCGAGCTTCTGCGTACCAACGACATCGTCCTGATCTCGCGCATCGAGGCGCTGATGGCGGAGCACGAGATCGGCATTCTCGTGGCCGACCAGCACATGAGCGTCCTCGAGGGCTCCTCCGGCTTCCTGCCGCGGCGCATGCTCATCGATGCCGACGACCTGCCGCGCGCCCGCATGGCGCTGCATGGGGCGGGCCTGCTCGGCGAGCTGAAGCGTGGCTGACACCGCCGCGAGCGGTGGCCAAACCACCCTCAATGCGTTCTGCGGCGGCCGCCTGATGCTGCGGCAGCCGGCGCACGGGCATCGCGCCGGCACGGATGCCATGCTGCTGTCGGCCTGCGTGCCGCCAAGCTTCGCCGGCCTCGTCGACGATGTCGGCGCCGGCGTCGGCACGGCAGGCCTCGCGCTGGCCCTTCGCTGCGCCGACGCCCGGGTGCGCTTGATCGAGAACGACCCGACGAGCGCCGCGCTCGCCGCCGAGAATGCGGCCGCGAACCTGCCGTCCCGCGCCCGCGTGCTCGAGCTCGACATTCTCTCGCCAGCCGCGCGGCGCGCTGCCATCGACACGGAGCGCGCGGATCTGGTCGTCACCAATCCGCCGTTCCTCGATCCCGCATCGTTCCGCCAGTCGCCGGACGCGCGGCGGCGCGCGGCGCATGTGATCGGAGAGGGCGGCCTCGCCGGCTGGGTCGCGGCCTGCCTCGACTTGCTCGCGCCAAGGGGCACGCTCGTCCTCATCCACAGGGCGGACGCGACGCTGACGCTCCTCGAGGCTCTTGGCACCCCGACCGCCGGCGTGACCCTGCTGCCCGTCTACCCTCGCGCCGGGGGCGATGCGAGCCGGGTTCTGCTGCGTCTCGCCAGGGGCAGCCGCGCGCCGCTGCGCATCGCCCCCGCGCTCGTGCTGCACCAGGCCGACGGCCGCTTCACGCCGGAGGCCGAGCGGCTCCACCGCGGCGAGGGGGCATTGTCCTGGTAGACGGCCGCGAGATTTACGAGGCCGCGCGCGACTGCGCCTCGCGGACGGCCAGCGCTGTCATGTTGAGGACGCCGCGAGCGGTCACGGCCGGCGTGAGGATATGCGCGGGCTGGGCGGCGCCGATGAGGATCGGCCCGACGGGGAGTGCGTCGGCCATCACCTTGGTCAGCTGGTAGGCGATGTTGGCGGCATCGATGTTCGGCATGACAAGTATGTTCGCCTCGCCCTTCAGCGTCGAGCCGGGCAGGATGCGGTCGCGCACGACCTGGGAGAGGGCGGTGTCGGCCTGCATCTCGCCGTCGACCTCGAGCTCGGGCGCCGCGATGCGGATCAGCTCGAGCGCATCGCGCATCTTGCGGGCGGCCGGCGAATCGTCGGTGCCAAAATCGGAGTGAGAGACGAGCGCGATCTTCGGCTCGATTCCGAAGCGGCGCACGTGGCGCGCCGACATCTGCGCCATCTCGGCGATATCCTTGGCCGAGGGATCGTGGCGCACCTGCGTGTCGGTGATGAACAGCGGCCCCTTGTTGGTGATGAGCATGCTCATCGCCGAGAAGTCGGACGCGTTCGGCATCAGCCCGATAATCTCGCGGATCGAGCGCAGCCGCTTGTGGAAGCCGCCGATGATGCCGCAGATCAGCGCATCGGCATCGCCGCGGCGGAGCGCGATGGCGCCGATGATGGTCGGGTTGGTGCGCACCAGCAGGCGCGCCGAATCGGGCGTGATGCCGCTGCGGCCTGCCGCCTGCACGTAGGTCGTGACGTAGTCGCGGTACCGCGGATCGTCCTCAGGATCGACGATCTCGAAATCCTCGCCGGCCTTGATGGTGAGCCCGTAGCGCTGCAGGCGCGTGCGGATGACGTCGGGGCGGCCGATGACGATCGGAAAAGCGATCTTCTCGTCGCGCATCGTCTGGATCGCCGACAGCACGCGCTCGTCCTCGCCGTCGGCGTAGATGACGCGCTTCGGGTCCTTCCGCGCCGCCTCCATCAGGGGCTTCATGATGAAGCCCGAGCGGAAGACGAAGCGCGAGAGACGGTCGCGGTAGGCCGCGAAATCGGTGATCGGCTTGCGCGCGACGCCGGAGTCCATCGCGGCCTTCGCCACCGCCGGCGCGATGCGCAGGATGAGCCGCGGGTCGAAGGGCGAGGGGATCAGGCTGTCCTTGCCGTAGAGCCGCGACTGGCCGCCGTAGGCCTTGGCGACGACATCGGACGGCGGCTCCTGCGCGAGGCTGGCGATGGCGTGAACGGCCGCGAGCTTCATCTCCTCGTTGATCGCCGAGGCCGAGACGTCGAGAGCGCCGCGGAAGATGTAGGGGAAGCAGATGACGTTGTTGACCTGGTTCGGGTAATCCGAGCGCCCCGTGCAGATCATCGCGTCGGGGCGCGCCTCGATCGCCTCCGCCGGCTCGATCTCCGGATAGGGGTTGGCGAGCGCCATGATCAGCGGCTTGTCGGCCATCTTGGCCAGCATCTCGCGCTTCAGGACGCCGCCGGCCGACAGGCCGAGGAAGACGTCGGCACCTTCGATCACCTCGCCAAGCGTGCGGGCGTGCGTGTCGCGGGCGTAGATCGCCTTGCGCGGGTCCATGAGCGTGGTGCGGCCGGCGTAGACGACGCCCTCGATGTCGGTGACCGTGATGTTCTCGTGCCGTGCGCCGAGCGTCACCAGGAGGTCGAGGCAGGCGAGTGCAGCGGCGCCGGCGCCTGAGGCGACGATCTTCGCCTGCGCGAGCTGCTTGCCACCGAGCGTCAGGGCGTTCGTCACCGCCGCGGCGACGATGATGGCCGTCCCGTGCTGGTCGTCGTGGAAGACCGGGATCTTCATCCGCTCGCGCAGCGTGCGCTCGACCTCGAAGCACTCGGGCGCCTTGATGTCCTCGAGATTAATGCCGCCGAAGGTGGGCTCAAGCGCCGCGACGACCTCGATGAGCTTCAGCGGGTCCTTGGCGTCGACCTCGATGTCGAAGACGTCGATGCCGGCGAACTTCTTGAAGAGGACGGCCTTGCCCTCCATCACCGGCTTCGAGGCCAGCGGGCCGATGTCGCCGAGGCCGAGCACGGCGGTGCCGTTCGAGAGCACCGCGACAAGGTTCTGGCGGATCGTCATCTCGTCCGCCTCGGCAGGGTCGCCGGCGATGGCGAGGCAGGCGGCTGCGACGCCGGGCGAGTAGGCGAGGGCGAGATCGCGCTGCGTGGCGAGGGGCTTCGTCGCCTGGATCTCGAGCTTGCCGGGACGCGGCTGGCGGTGGAAGGCGAGCGCGGCGGTGGCGAGCTCGGCGGTGATCGGATCGGCCATGGATGCCTTCGCAGGCTTGAAGGAAGCCGTGACTTAGAACGCTGGGGGCTCGGCGTCCACGTCCCGTGCGTGCAGCCGGGCATGGAAGCCGCGCGCTTTCTGCGATCGGCGCCAGCCTCCATTTACCTTTCGTTGCTAGCCTGCTGACGCTTGGGAACGGGGCAGCCGGTGGAAGCGGACACGATCGTCATGCCGCAGGGTGTCGTCGCCCGCGGCGCTGCGCGGGACGCCCTGCAGCTGTCGACGCTCTCCGCCGCCGAGGCGCCGTCGGCCGATTCGGCGTCGCGCGCCATCGCCAGCTGGGTGCGCGGCTTCCTCATGCGCCCGCATCCCGATCTCGGTCGCACCGGGCACGTCTGCCCCTTCACCGCGCAGGCGGCGCGCCTGTCGCTCATCCGTATCGGCGCCAGCCAGCTGACTGCCGTCGACGGACCGGCGATCCTCGCGACGATGCGCGAGGCGATGCGCGTCTTCGACGCGATGCCGTGCTCGGCGGCCGCGCGAATCTTCCGGACGGTGATCGTCGCCTTCCCGCGCTGTGACGACGCTGCGGGGATCGCGGCGCTGCACGGGGTCCAAAACGCCATGCGCCACCACTCGATCGTGCGGGCGCGGATGATCGGCCTGTTCGAGCCGGCGTCAGAGGCTGCCGGCCTCATCAATCCGGCCTTCCGCCCGCTGCGCGCCCCCGTCCCGGCGCTAGCGATCCGCATGCTGGTCGAGCAGGACGCGCCGTTCGTGCTGCGCAACCCGCTGCTGGCACCGATCTACCTGGCGAAGTTCCCGATCGCCGGTACCCGCCGTCTCATCGACGCCGCGTTGCGGCGACCCGCGGCGGCCTAGGCCCGATGGACCTCGTCTCGCCGGGCCTGAGTGCCCTGAAAGCCGCGCGTACAGTGCCTGCTGCGACCCGGCGCGCGCGCGTCGATCTCACGACGATCCGCGACCTCGCGGCCTTCGAAGCCTTGCGGGACGAATGGATCGCCCTGTTCGAGACCGCCGGACTGCCGCACCAAGCCTTCCAGCGGTTCGAATGGCTGGTGATCTGGGCGCGCCTTTACACGGGCCGGCAGAACCGCCTGGCGATCGTTACCGGGCGCATAGACGGCCGCCTCGTCGTCGCGTGGCCGCTTGTGATCCGCCGCATCTGCGGACTGCGCGTGCTGGAGGGCATGGGGCTCCCCTTCGCCCAATACGCCGACGCGGAGGTCGCACTCGACGTCGATCCGGCGGACGTCGACGCGGCGATCCGCTATGCGCTGATGCTGCCGGTCGACGTCGTCGCCTTGCGCCGCGTCCGCGACGACGCGGCGCTTGCCGCGCCGCTGCGTCGTCGCGCCGTGCGTCCGTCGAACCGGCAGGAGGCACCGATCGTCGCGTTCGCCGGGACGCCGGATGCGGCGGCGTTCGAGGCGCGGTTTCCCGGCAAGGTGCGCTCCAACCGTCGGCGGCGGCGCCGCCGGCTCGAGGAGCGCGGCGCGATCTCCTTCGTGCGCCACGGCGCGAGTCCGGAGACTGCGTCGCTGGTCGAGATGGCGTTCGCCTTCAAGCGTGAGTGGGCTCGGCGCGCCGGCGTCACCGCGCCGGCTCTGCGCGATCACCGCTTCGAGCAGACCTTCGTCGACGCCTGTCGAGCGGGAGCCGACGCGCCCGAGATGCGCCTGTCGGTCCTGCGCAGCGGCGACGAGATCGCCGGCATCGAGATCTCGGTGGGCGCGAAGGGAAAGCTTTGCGGCCACATCCTGGCGCCGAACCCCGCGCTTGCGGACTTCGGCGTCGGCGGCGTGCTCGCCGAGGCGACGATCGTCAGCGCCCTCGAGCAGGGCTGGGCCGAGATCGACCTGCTGGCGCCGGCCGACGACTACAAGATGGAATGGACGCAGACGACGGTCGGCGTCGCCGACTATGTCGTCGCGCGCACGCTCGGCGGCTATGCCTATCGCCAGCTATGGCTCGGCTGGGGCCGCGAGGCGGCGAAG
Organism: Beijerinckiaceae bacterium RH AL1; assembly: GCA_901457705.2. Classification (NCBI taxonomy): domain Bacteria; kingdom Pseudomonadati; phylum Pseudomonadota; class Alphaproteobacteria; order Hyphomicrobiales; family Beijerinckiaceae; species Beijerinckiaceae bacterium RH AL1. The sequence continues at coordinate 2,179,164 of LR590083.2, read as the reverse complement.
CGGCTTGCCGGGCGTCTGCGGCCGATCCTGGCGCGGCGGGGCGCTGACGCGGCCTGAGCGGTCCGCTTTGCCAACGCCCTGCGACCATGACATCGTCCCACCGAAGGCGGTCGACGATGAGCGTGAAGCCCAGCTCCGAAGAGTTCATGAGCGCCCGCGCCTTCGCGGAGTGGAGCGAGCGGCAGAACCACCGTCACGAGCTGCTCGACGGCGTCATCGTCGCGATGGCCGCGGAACGATTGATCCACACCAAGACGAAGCTCGCTGTGGCCAATGCGCTGGCGCGGGCGATCACGGACGCGAAGCTGCCCTGCGAGGCCTTCGTCGATGGAATGGCGGTGCGTGTCGAAGAGGGGACCGTCTTCGAGCCGGACGCCTTCGTGAGATGCGGCGAGCCGCTGCCGGGAGATACGCTGCTGATCGTCGATCCGCTGATCGTCGTCGAGGTGGCGTCGCCTTCGACGCAGCGGGTCGACGCGCTGCTCAAGCTCACGCGCTATTTCCGCAATCCGGCGATCGCGCACTACTTGATCGTGATGCCGGATCAGCAAAACGTCGTCCACCATCGGCGTGCTGGGGACGAGCGGATCGAGACGACGATCTGCTCGGCCGGCCAGTTGCGACTGGAGCCGCCGGGAATGAGCGTCGAGATCGACGCTCTCTTCCCCTGAGACGCGCTTAGTTCTTTTCCTTGTCGACCAGCTTGTTGGCGCCGATCCACGGCATCATGGCGCGGAGCTTCGCGCCGACCTCCTCGATCGGATGCGCCGCCGCCTTGGCGCGCGTCGCCTTGAACGAGGTCTGGTTGACCCGGTTCTCGAGCATCCAGTCGCGGGTGAACTTGCCGGACTGGATGTCGGTCAGCACGCGCTTCATCTCGGCCTTGGTTTCGGGCGTGATGATGCGGGGACCTGTGACGTACTCGCCATACTCTGCCGTGTTCGAGATCGAGTAGTTCATGTTGGCGATGCCGCCCTCGTAGATGAGGTCGACGATCAGCTTCACCTCGTGCAGGCACTCGAAATAGGCCATCTCGGGCGCGTAGCCGGCCTCGACCAGCGTCTCGAACCCGGCGCGGATCATCTCGACGAGGCCGCCGCAGAGCACGGCCTGCTCGCCGAAGAGATCGGTCTCGCACTCCTCGCGAAAGGTGGTCTCGATGACGCCGGCGCGGCCGCCGCCGATCGCCGAGGCGTAGGAGAGGGCGAGGTCGTGCGCGTTGCCGGAGGCGTCCTTGGCGATCGCCACGAGGCACGGCACGCCGCCGCCGCGCTTGTACTCGGACCGCACCGTGTGGCCCGGGCCCTTCGGCGCGATCATGATGACGTCGAGGTCGGGGCGCGGCTCGATCAGGTTGAAGTGGATGTTGAGGCCGTGCGCGAAGGCGAGCGCCGCGCCCTGCTTCATGTTGGCCGCGAGGTCCTGGGTGTAGATGTCGCCCTGCAGCTCGTCGGGGGTGAGCATCATGACGAGGTCGGCCCACTTGGCGGCGTCGGCGACGCTCATGACCTTGATGCCCTCGTCCTGCGCCTTCTTGGCCGAGCTCGAGCCTTCGCGCAGGGCAACGGCGACGTCCTTGACGCCGGAATCGCGCAGGTTGAGCACATGCGCGTGGCCCTGGCTGCCGTAACCGACGACGGCGACCTTCTTGCCCTTGATGAGGTTGAGGTCGGCATCCTGATCGTAATACACGCGCATTTTCGGGTCTTCCTTCGTAGGCTGGCGGCGTTCTAGGCGCGTGCGGCGATGAGGTAAAGCTTTCGCAGCCTCCTGTTGTCACGGGGCTGTCGTCGATCGCGCTTGCGACGCCATGGCCGTCCGCTCACGCGGGCAGCAGCTGCCGCCCAGCCCTGTCCGGGCCGCCGACCGGCCCGATCCAGCTAGGCGTCGTGCCGATGAGCCTTCTGGAAGCGCGACCCGCTGGCCAGGGCGTTCACGCGGCGCCACAGATCGATCACCCCGCTCATGCCGTCGCGACCCTTGAGGAGGATCGAGAACCGCGCCGGGTCCCGCGAGCGGCCAGCCTCGGCGAGCGCCGTCATGGTGGTCTCGAGCGCCTCGGCGATCCGCGCGGTCGCCGCAGCCGGCTTGCAGGCGGCGAGCTCGCTGCCGCTGATCGGCTCGCCGAAGCTCATCAGCAGGTTCGGGCGGCGCTCGCTCCAAAACGCGTATTCCAGCGCGAGCGGCACGAACATCGCCCCGGGCGCACGCCTCGCCAGGTGAGCGAGCCCCGGCCGCGGCTGGACGGGCCGCTCCCGCACGTCGCGGTAGCGCCCCTCGACCGCGATCATCAGCAGCCCTTTCGGGTTCTGCAGCACGAGCTCCGCCATCGAGAGGAAGGCGTAGGCGCCGGCATTGCTGTTGGGATGCACCGCGAAGGCGCCGAACCGCTCGAGGATGCTGTAGCGCGTGAGATTCGGCGCATCCATCGGCGCGAAACAGAAGCGGTCGGCGAAGATCGTCGTCCCCATCCAGCCGTAGACTTCGACGTCCCACCACGACGGGTGGTTAAGGCAGAGGACGATCGGCCCGTCGATCTCGGGCAGTCGCCCGAGGAGGCGGATGCGGTGGAAGTGGGCGGACAAGTCGCGCCTGCAGAAGGCGCCGTAAAGACGCAACAGCCGGTGAGACCGCCGGGCGATCGATTTGCTCGCGGAAGCGAGCGCAGCCTGTCGATCAAGTTGAAACGGCGTCTTGGCGGAAGGGTTGGCTTCCAAACCGCCTATGGACTCGCGATCTCCTGACGCCAGCCCAATATCCTTCATGCAGATCCCAAAAATCACTATGTCATAAGGATCTGCAATATCCACGAGCGGCGCAGGCGCTGCAAGTAATCACGACTTTCGTCGAGTATTTAAGACTTTGGTCGTATGAGCTTAGGCGGAGAGCTTTTCATACTAGAACTAAAATAACGGAACTAGTGCGGTGGCGTGTGCGTGGCGGCAAGAGGAGGGCGCCCGCTACAGACACGCGACTTGGAAATGAGCAAAGAAGAGGCGCCGCATCTGCGCGCGCCTCCTTGTTTCTACGGCATCTTCGCCGGGCCGCGCGTGATCGCGGCGACGCCGGTGCGCGACACCTCGACGAGCCCGATCGGTCGCATGAGATCGACGAAATGATCGATCTTCGAGGCCGCGCCGGTCATCTCGAAGATGAAGCTGTCGGTCGAGGCGTCGACGACGCGGCCGCGGAACGCCTCCGCGAGACGCAGCGCTTCCTGCCGGTCCTCCCCGCGACCCGCGACCTTGATCATCGCCAGCTCGCGCTCGACGGAGTCGCCGCGCAGCGTCAGGTCGGTGACCGAATGCACCGGGACGAGCCGGTCGAGCTGCAGCGTGATCTGCTCGATGTCCTCGAGCGTGCCCGACGTGACGATCGTGATCCGCGAGAGGTGATCGGCATGCGCCACCTCGGCGACCGTAAGGCTCGCGATGTTGTAGCCCCGCCCCGAGTAGAGGCCGACGACCCGGGCAAGGACGCCGGGCTCGTTGTCGACGAGGACGGAAAGCGTGTGGGTGACCTGCGCGCGCTCTTTAGGCGGCGCGGTGTACGGGGAGGGCGGCTGCGGGCTGGGGGCGTTCATGGGGTCGATGCTCGGTTGAACCCTTCTCCTGCTTGCGGGAGAAGGTGGCCCGACGAAGTCGGGTCGGATGAGGGCCTCGCCGCTTGCTCGTTTGTCGGACTAGAGGCGGCGAGACCCTCATCCGGCCCCGCTTTGCGGGGCCACCTTCTCCCGCAAGCGGGAGAAGGAAAGCGCTACACCAGCTCGCGGCCCTTGGCGTCGATGACGGCCTCGAGCTCGAGGTCGGCGTCGTCCGCAAGGATCATCTCGTTGTGGGCCTTGCCCGACGGGATCATCGGGAAGCAGTTCTCCATCTTGTCGACGAGGCAGTCGACGATCACCGCGCCGGGATGGTCGATCATCGCCTTGATCGCCGTGTCGAGGTCGGCTGGGTCTGACACGCGGATGCCGTGGGCGCCGTAGGCCTCGGCGAGCTTCACGAAGTCGGGCAGGGAGTGCGAGTAGCTCTCCGAGTAGCGCTTCTCGTGCAGCAGCTCCTGCCACTGGCGGACCATCCCGAGATACTCGTTGTTCAAGATGAAGATCTTGATCGGCAGACGGTACTGCGCCGCCGTCGACATCTCCTGCATGTTCATCAGGATCGAGCCCTCGCCGGCGACATCGATGACCAGCGCATCGGGATGCGCCATCTGCACGCCGATCGCCGCCGGCAGGCCGTAGCCCATCGTGCCGAGGCCGCCCGACGTCATCCAGCGGTTCGGCTCGTCGAAGCCGTAGTGCTGCGCCGCCCACATCTGGTGCTGGCCGACCTCGGTCGTGATGTAGGTGTCGCGGTCCTTGGTCAGCTCGTAGAGGCGCTGCACGGCGTGCTGCGGCTTGATCGTGTCCTTGGACGGCTTGAACCCCAGCGACTTGCGGCCGCGCCACGTCTCGATCGCACGCCACCAGTCGCGCAGGCTCGACGCGTCGACCTTCGCCTTGCGCACCTTCCATGTCTCGATCATCGCCCGCAACGCGTGCGCGCAGTCGGCGATGATCGGCACGTCCGCCTTGACGATCTTGTTGATCGAGGAGGGGTCGATGTCGATGTGGATCTTGCGCGAGCCGGGCGAGAAGGCGTCGAGCCGGCCGGTAATGCGGTCGTCGAAGCGCGCGCCGATGCAGACCATCACGTCGCAATCGTGCATCGCGTGATTGGCTTCGTAGGTGCCGTGCATGCCGAGCATGCCGAGCCAGTTCTTGCCCGTCGCGGGATAGGCGCCGAGGCCCATCAGCGTCGAGGTGATCGGGAAGCCGGTCAGCTCGACCAGCTCGCGGAGCAGCTTCGAGGCTTCCGGGCCCGAGTTGATGACGCCGCCGCCGGTGTAGAGGACGGGCCTGCGGGCGGCGGCCATCATCGCCACCGCCTGCTCGATGCGGACGGGGTCGGCCTCGAGCTGCGGGCGATAGGTCTTGTGCTCGGTCGTCACGGTTGCGTCGTAGGCGCCGCGCGCGAACTGCACGTCCTTCGGGATGTCGACGACGACCGGGCCGGGGCGCCCGTGGCTCGCAACATAGAACGCCTCATGAAGAATACGCGGCAAGTCCTTGACCGAGCGGACCAAGTAGTTGTGCTTGGTGCAGTGGCGGGTGATGCCGACCGTGTCGCATTCCTGGAAGGCGTCCGAGCCGATGAGGTGCGTCGGCACCTGGCCGGTGATGCAGACGAGCGGGATCGAGTCGAGCAGCGCATCGGTCAGCCCGGTGATCGCGTTTGTCGCGCCGGGGCCCGACGTCACCAGCAGCACGCCGACCTTGCCGGAGGAGCGCGCGTACCCCTCGGCCGCGTGCGCCGCGCCCTGCTCGTGGCGGACCAGCACGTGCTTGATGTCGTTCTGCCCGTAGAGCGAATCGTAGATCGGGAGCACCGCGCCGCCGGGATAGCCGAAGAGGGTGGTGACGCCCTGGTCCTTCAGAGCCTGGACGACCATCTGCGCGCCGGTCATCTCGCGGGGCTTGGTCTCGGCGGTCTCGGACATGATTGCGATCTCGGGTTGTTGGTGGTTTTCCGGGCAACAAAAAAGGCCCCTGAGGGCCTTGGGTAAGCGCCAGCGGCGGGCTCGTCGAAGCGCTTAGCTTCGTCCCGTCGGTGACGCTCGATCTACGATAAGGCTCTGCGCCATCGGTACGTGTAACCTCGTGAAGTTGCGTCGGTAGTCCTTTTCCGGACCGGAATCAACCGTGAATCGGAAGCATCGTGCTATGCCGCTCGGCATGGAATGGCGCGACGAGGGTCTCATCATCGGTGGCCGCCGGCATGGCGAATCGAGCGTTATCCTCGAGGTGATGACGCGCGGCCATGGTCGCCATCTCGGCCTTGTGCGCGGCGGCCGCAGCAAGCGGATGGCGCCGCTGCTGCAGCCCGGCAACGAGGTCGAGGTCACCTGGCGCGCCCGGCTCGACGAGCATCTCGGCTATTACGCCGTCGAGACGACGCACCAGCGCGCGGCGGCGCTGATGGAGCGACCAGCCAGCCTGCACGGGCTCAACTTTCTCGGCGAGCTGATGCGGCAGTTGGCCGAACGCGAGCCGAGCGAGCCGCTTTTCGAGGCGGCGCTCACGATCGTCGCGCTGCTGGAGGAGCCGCAGGTGGCGGCGCCGCATTTCGTGCTGCTCGAGGCGGCGATCCTGGCGGAAAGCGGCTTCGGCCTCGACTTGGACTCCTGCGCGGCGACGGGCGCGCGGGACGATCTCGTCTACGTCTCGCCGAAGTCGGGCCGAGCCGTCTCGCGTGGGGCGGGCACGCCCTATCACGACCGGATGCTGGCGCTGCCTGCGTTTCTGCGCACCGGCGAGGCGGAGGCAGCCGCCGCCGATGTCGGCGCCGGCTTCCTCCTGACGGGATATTTTCTCGACCGGGACCTCTACGCCCCGCATGGCAAGACGTTGCCGGCGTCGCGCGAGGCCTTCATCGCGAGCCTCGCGCGGTAACTAATCTCAGTAGTCGTCGCAGACGCGACGCTCGACCATGCGGCTCACGCCGTAACCCTGGTCGAGGGCGACCTGCTCGGTGTGGCATGGCGTATGGGTGGTGCGCTCGCGCGCCTCGAGCTGCCCCGCCGACGGCATCGTCGCGAAGACGGCGACAGCGATCATCGCAAGCGCGGCAAGCCCGAAAAGCATCAGGGTCTTGTTCAAGCTCAGCGTGTTCTCGGCCACTTCAATCTGCCCCGGTCTGTTTCGAGAGGGTTGCTCGTCCGCCGGCGCGCTTGCCGGTGCCGTCGTGTTACGTGCGTCACCGCTCCTCGCCTAGTGCGGGGCCGACACAGCGCGATCCAAACCCGCGGCTTTTGAGTGGCAATTCGCGAACGTGATTAAGAGCTTGTTGGTGGTAACGGGAGGACGCTCGTGAACGTTGCGGTCGAGGGTTCCCTGCGGCGCGCGGCGCGCTGGGTCGCAGCGCTCAACCTCGGCTATTTCGTCATCGAGATCGCGGTCGCGCTGGCGATCGGCTCGGTGTCGCTCTTTGCCGACAGCATCGATTTTCTCGAGGACGCGTCGATCGGCATCCTGCTGCTCGTCGGCCTCTCGTGGTCGGCGCCGGCCCGGGCGCGGCTGGGCATGGCGCTCGCGGGCATCATCCTCGTGCCGAGCCTCGCGACCCTCGTCATGGCGTGGGTGCGCTGGTCGAGCGGGACGCCGCCGCAGCCCGTCGCCCTCGGGCTCGCCGGCCTCGGGGCGCTTGTCGTCAACGCGGCATGCGCCTGGCTGCTTGCCGCGCAGCGCGCCGAGGGTGGCAGCCTCGTCAGGGCGGCCTTCCTCTCGGCGCGCAACGACGTGCTCGCCAACATCGCGATCATCGCAGCTGCGCCGCTGACCGCCGCGACCCGTTCGCCCTGGCCCGACCTCGTCGTGGGACTAGCCATCGCGGCCTTGAATGCAAGTGCCGCTTGGGAGGTCTTCGAGGCGGCGCGGGACGAGGGGCGCGTCGAGGTGGCGTTGGGCGAGCGCGCGGAACCGAAGGGCACGATGAATGTTTGATTAACGCGGTGTGACTGTAGGGGATGTCATGAAGGTTCTCGGCGCGATCGTTTTGACGGCTGGCATGCTGATTGCCGGCGCCGCCAATGCCGAGGACGACGCCGCTCTCGTGACGGGGCGGAGCGTGGCGGTGCAGCCCGGCACCTGCGATCACGTCACGCCGGTCTGCGCGTCGATGGGCGGCGACCGGCTCGTCCCGTACGACAACGAATGCCATGCCCGCGCCGACGGCGCCTCCAGCGTCTCGTTCAGCGGCTGCTTCGACGAAAACTAGTGGTGTAGACGGCTCAGAGCAGGTTCACGACCGCAGTCGCGGTCGCCTGCGCCGACGCCGGGTTCTGCCCGGTCACCAAGCGTCCATCGACGACGACGTTCGACATGAACGGCAGCCAGCCCTTCTCGTACCGCGCCCCGCGCCGTCGCATCTCGGCCTCGGCATTGTAGGGCACCTTCTTGGCCACCCCGGCCAGCATCTCTTCTGCCCACGAGTAACCGGTCAGGCGGCGCCCTTCGACGAGCAGACGGCCGTCGGAGAGCCGCGTGTTCGAAAGGCCGCAGTAGCCGTGACAGACGGACGCCACCACGCCGTTGCGCTCGAAGATCGCGCGGGTGAGCGCCTGCAAGCCAGCATCGTCCGGAAAATCCCACATCACAGCATGGCCGCCGGTGAAGTAGATCGCGTCGTAATCTGACGCATCGACCTCGTCGGGGCGCGCGGTCTCCGCGAGCAGCTTCTCGCGCGACGGCTTCCGCCACCAGGCCTTCGTCGCGCTGTCGAGATAAGGCCACTTGAGCGACCGCGGCTCGAGCGGCGTTGGGCCGCCCTTCGGGCTCACGAGGCGCTGCTCGTAGCCGCGCGATGCGAACACGTCATAGGCATGCGCAAGCTCGGACAGCCACAGCCCGGTCGGCTGATCGGGGCTGGCGTAATGGGCTCGGTTCGTGACGACGTGAAGGACGCGCTTGTACATGCCGCGACCTTCTCTCGGATTGTCCGCGGCGCCGCAACACGCTCGGCGTCAGGGGCGCGTCGCTTCTGTGGAAGCGAAGGTGCGCTCTGCCGCGGAGGCGCGCGTGCCTGACGCTTTATCGAGCGCCGCATCGACGTCGCTGACGGTCAGCAGCTCGGGAAGCACGACGCCGCCCGGCGCAGCAGGCCCGTAGACGATGTTGAAGGGGATGCCGTAGCGACCGTAGCTCGCGAGATAGGCACCGATCGCCGGATCGGGCCGCGTCCAGTCCGCCTGCATCGACACGGTCCGGTCGTTCAGGCGCTTGGCGACGTCGCCTTTGGCGAGCACGAAGCGGCGGTTGGCCTGGCAAGTCAGGCACCAGTCCGCGGTGACGTCGACGAACACCGTCTTGCCTTGCGATACGAGGCTGCGGATGCGGTCGCGATCGAACGCCGTCCAGGCGATGCCATCGTCGATGGCGGCGCCGCGCTTGCCCACCTCGATCGCGATGACGCTCGGCATCAGGATGGCGGCGAGGCCGAGGACGGTGACGACGGGCATCACGATGCCGCGCTGCGCGTCGGGCAGCCGGCCGCGGCCGTAGAGCAGCAGCGCGATCGCGACGAGCAGCAGCGCCAGCGACAGGCCGGCGATCAGGCTCACCTGTGCGACGAGGATGGTGACGAGCCAGACTGCGGTCGCCGCGAGCGGCAGCGCCATGAGCTGCCGCAGCCGCTGCATCCACTTGCCCGGCCTCGGGAGTGCGGCGGCCAGGCGGGGGACGGCGGCGACGGCGAGGTAGGGAAGGGCGAGCCCGACGCCGAGCGCGAGGAAGATGCCGAGCATCACGCCGGGCGAGCCGGCCAGCGCGAAGCCGACGGCCGTGCCGAGGAACGGCGCCGAGCAGGGCGTGGCGAGGAGGGTGGCGAAGACGCCTGTCACGAAATGGCCGGCGAGGCTCTCGTCTGGCCCGGTGCGGCTCGAGGCGGCGCTGGCGACGAAGCGCGGCAGCGGCACCTCGAACAAGCCAGCGAGGTTGCAGGCGAAGACCGTGACCAGCACGGCCATCGCGGCGATGAAGGCCGGCATCTGGAATTGCAGGCCCCAGTTCACCGAATGACCCGCCGCCTTGACCGCGATCAGCGCCCCGGCGATCGCCAGGAAGGAGCCAATGATTCCCGCGGCCGTCGCCAGGAAGCCGGCGCGGACCGCCGCCGGCGCGCGGCCGCCCTGGCTCACCACCGAGATGAACTTGAGGCTCAGGACCGGCAAAACGCAGGGCATGAGGTTGAGGATCAGGCCGCCGAGCAGAGCGATCGCCAACATGGCGGAGAGCGACGGCCCCGGCTCTTCCTCCAGCGCCGACGCGCCCTGGGTGATCTCCGCCTTCTGCTCCAGCGCGCGTGGGCCGTCGGTAAGCGTCAGCGTGATCGGGCGACCGGTCAGTCTGGCCCCGACGGGAAGCGGGCGCGCCAGCGGCAGGTCGAAGGTCGCAGCGCGCCGGTCGGCCGAGAAAGCCACGCGCGGCGCGCCGAGCGTGACATCGGCGATCTCCGGGATGAGGTCCGGCTGCCCGAAGGGCTGGTCGGACGTGGCCTTCACCTCGAGGGCCGGCTTGCCCTTGTCGGACACCTCCTCGGCGGCGGCGATGGCCAGGCCTGAGGTGCGGCTGTCGCCGGGGACCTCGGCACGCGCCTTGGCGAGGAGCTGTGCATCGGCGTCGGGCGTCGGCGCGCCGCTCGGCACGTCGAGCGCCAGGTCGAAATGCTTCGGGATGCACTGCTCGGCGCAGACGAGCATGTCGAGGCTGAGCCGCAGGTCGAGCGGCTTGCCCTTGTCGGCGACCTTGAGGTCGAGCGGGAAGACGACGTCGTGCTTGTAGCCGAAGGTGTCGATGCCGAGCACGGTGATGCGGTGCGGCGCTGGATAGAGCAGGGTGGCCGAGGCCAGGTTTTGCGAGCCCTTCCAGTCGAGGGCCGGCGGCAGGCCGGCCTCACCGGGCGAGCGCCAATAAGTCTTCCAGTCGCCCTCCAGTGCGATCTCGAGCCCGGCTGGCACCGTCGCCAGATCGCCGGTGCCCTCGACGGCCGAGACGAGCCGCGCCGAGACATGCTCGCTCTTCGCCCAGGCGCCGGAGGAGGCCTGCGCCGGGCCGCCGAGAACCAGCGACAGCAGCGCGAGAGCGGCGAGCGCACCCTTTTTCATCTTCGTGCCTTCCACGCCGCCTCCCTTGCCCGCACAATCGTCGAGGCTTGCGGCGGAAATTCAGTGCCAAGCGTAAGTTACAACCTTCGTCGCACAAGCCGTGAGCGTTTCATGCCTGGCCCGCTCCGCAGGCGCCCGGCCCAAAGCAACACGTGCGCGCGGTCATTACGCAACGGCGCCTGTTGCCTTGGAGTGGCATTACGGCGCATAGGAACCCTCTGTAGACCGTGCATTTTGCCGCAAGACAGATGACGAACGACACGTTCCCTCCCCTCGCCTCCTACCTCGCCAAGCTCGAGAGGCGTCGCTCGCTTCCTCCGCACGAGCGCGACGCGTTCCTGGAGCTGCCGGCCGTTCAGCGCCACATCAAGCCTCACGAGCTGGTGCTGAAGGAGGGTAAGACGGCCGATCACTGCGTCTTCGTGCTGCACGGCCTGATCAGCCGGCAGAAGAGCGCCAACCGCGTCAGCCACATCATCTCGATCAATTTTCCCGGCGACGCGGTCGACATGCAGACGCTGTTCTTCCGGGAGACGGATCATACGCTCGTTGCGCACGAGCCGACGACGATCGTCGAGGTTCCACACGGCGCAATCATCGAGTTCTGCGACCGGAACCCGTTCGCGGCCAAGATGCTGTGGCACGACACGCTCGTGGACAGCGCGGTCTTTCGCGAGTGGGCGATGAATATCGGCCACCGCCGCGCCCCGCAGCGGATCGGGTTCCTGCTGCTCGAGTTCGAGGCGCGGCTCGCCGCCGTCGGTCGCTCGTGCGACGGGATCTTCGAGATCAACCTGACACAGCAGGAACTCGCGAGCGCGCTCGGCCTCTCGCTCGTCCACATGAACAAGAGCCTGCGCCGGCTGCGCGAGGAGAAGATGATCGCCACGCGAGGGCGGGAAATCCACATCCTCGACAAGCCGCGGCTGGTGAAGATGGTGGGCTTCGATCCGAACTACCTTCAGATCGAGACAGCGCCCGCGTTCGACAAGCCGGTCGCCTTTGCCCCGTCGTCGTATCCTGCGGCGGCGCAGACGAGTGCGGCGCCCGGGCCGCTCTGAGCGGCCCGTCCGTCGCTTTGATCAGAAATCGACGACCTTGTTCTCGCCTACGTTCTTCGGCGATTCGCCCGTCAGGCGCGCCTTGGCGTAGCCCGTCGCATAGACCCACGCCGACGACGGCGCGTCCCAGTACTCGGCCGTCTCGACCGTCACCTTGATCAGCGTGATCGACGGGTCGTCCGGCCCCTTCGGAAACCAGACGCGCAGCGCCTCGCTCCACAGGCTCTTCACCTTCGCCGGGTCGCGCACGAGCGCGGCCTTGCCGGCAAGCGAGACGTAGTTCTGGTTCTTCGGCTCGGCGTAGGCGAGCAGCACGTTTTGATGATCGCTGATCTCGTCCAGCTTCGGCGTCCCCTCGCGCGAGGCGAACCACAGCTCGCCGTCGAACTCGCGATTGAGTGCGGCCATCGGCCGCCCATGGAGCTGGCCGTCGTTGCCGGTGGTCACCATGAGCGCGGTCTGGATGTCCTGGATCAGGCTCCAGACCTTCTGGCGGTCGTCAAGCGAGGTCGAGTGTTCGGCCATGTCAGTCTCCCGTTGGAAAGCGCTCGCCAACAGGCTCCCGGCCGCCTTGGTTCCTGAGCTCAGCGCCCCCGCGGGTAGACGATGATGGAGAGGTAGGTCATCGGCACCTTCACCAGCGTCTCGGGCCCGTGGAGCGCCCCGGAATCGAAGAGCAGCGTGTCGCCCGGCTTGAGCCGGAAGGTCTGCTCGGAATGGCGGTACACGACCTCGCCGGTCAGCATGTAGATCAGCTCGATCCCGGCGTGCTTGAAGCCGGTGTAGGCTTCGGCATCGTTCTGCAGGGTGATGAGGTAGGGCTCGACGACGGTGTCGCCGCCGAGCACCGCGCCGAGCAGCTCGTAGACGTGCCCCGCCTTGCTGCCGCGCCGCTCGATGACGACGCCCTTGCCCTTCGGCACGTAGGAGCAGTCGCGCTTCTCCTCGAAGGAGGCGAAGAGCGAGGTGAACGGCGTGTTGAGCGCCTGGGCCAGCGCGCGGATCGTCGACAGCGACGGCGAGATCTGCCCGTTCTCGATCTTCGACATCATGCCGACCGAGATCCCCGCCGCGGCCGCGAGCTCGTTCAAGGACAGCTCCTGCTCGCGCCGCAGCAGGCGCACCTGCAAGCCGAGCGCCTTCTCGAGACTGCGGCTCGGCTCCGGCGGCGCGTTCGAGAGCGTGGCGAGGGGTTCTGGCACCAACTTGACCGGGCCTGCCTTGGCCGGCTTCTGCTTCGCGATCGCCATCAAACATCCATCCGGCCGAGTCTGCCTTGACGTCAGGTTGAAACCCGACGCGGCGCAATGCAAGTCCAAGCAGGGTTCGCGCCCGACCCCGACGACGCGGCCACAGGCGCTTTGTCGCAGCCGTGCATGGCGTCGATCGGGCTCTCGATAGCGCTCGGGAAGCAGATTGCTCGATCCGCACGCCTCCTGCCGTTTTCGTGTTCAACGCGACGGCGCGAGGGGCCTTCGAGCCGCTCGCGGGCTCACCGACGATCCTGCCGCCAACCTACGCGATCTCACGTATTGCGGCGCGCTCAGCTCGCGGATGACCTAGGGGACCAACCCGACCAACGACGCTCCCCTTAGCTGAGACCTCCGATCGATGGTCCTGCCCAAAACCTTGTCGCGATGCGCTCTCGACCGGAAGGTGGCCTGATGATTGCGACCAACCTCGGATGATTGCGACCAGTCTCCGATGACCGACCTCTGCGCCCTGGACGCCACCGCCCTGGCCAAGGCCGTTCGAGACAAAACCGTCTCCGCCGTCGAGGCGACCCGCGCGTCGATCGCGCGGATGGAGGCCCTGGAGCCGACGCTCCATGCCTTCTGCACGCCGACGCCGGACCTCGCGCTGAAGATGGCCGCCCGCGTCGACGAAGCCATTGCGGCCGGCGAGGAGGCCGGTCCGCTCGCCGGCATTCCGATCGGCATCAAGGACCTGATCTGCACGAAGGGCATCCGCACGGTCTCCGGCTCGCCCGCCTACGAGGACTTCGTGCCCGAGGAGGACGACATCGTCGTCGAGCGCGCCATCGCCGCCGGCGCCGTCATCCTCGGCAAGACCAACGTGCCGGAGTTCGGCTACAGCGGCGTCGGCCACAATCCCGTCTTCCCGACCACGCGCAATCCCTGGAACCCGCAGCTCACGTCGGGCGGATCGAGCGCCGGCTCCGGCGCGGCGGTGGCGTCCGGCATGTGCCCGCTCGCCTTCGGCAGCGACGGCGGCGGCTCGGTGCGCATCCCCGCCGCGCATTGCGGCCTGTTCGGCATGAAGGCGAGCATGGGCCGCGTCCCGCTCTATCCCGGCTGCCGCGACGAGCGCTACCCCGGCGTCTCCGGCTGGGAATCGCTCGAGCACATCGGGCCGATGAGCCGCACGGTGGCCGACGGCGCGCTGATGCTTTCCGCCATCGCCGGACCCGACATGCGCGACCGCCATTCGCTGCCCGACGAGGGCGTCGGCTGGGTCGATGCCGCGCGCGCGGGCGACCTGCGCGGGCTGCGCGTCGCCTACAGCGCCGACTGGGGCTACGCCGCGGTCGACCCGGAGGTGCGCAGGATCGTCGGCGAGGCGGTCGAGGTCTTCGAGACCGACCTCGGGTGCGTCGTCGAGGAGGCGCATCCGGGCTTCCCCGATCCCGCCGAGGCGTTCTGGGCGCTGGTCGCGCTGGAGACGGACCTCGCCGGCATGCGTGCGATGGTCGAAGAGCACGGCGATCGCATGAGCGCGCATGTCGTCGCGCTGGCGACGCGGAACTGGACGGGTGACGAGTTCAACGCGGCGATCATCCGGCGCAAGGCGTTGGTCAACGTGATGTGGCGCTTCATGACGCGCTACGACATCCTGCTGACGCCGACGCTGGCCGTGCCGCCCTTCGCACTCGCGATGCAAGGCCCCGACCAGATCGACGGTCGCATGGTGTCGACCTCGGCGTGGCTCGCCTTCACCTATCCGATCAACCTCACCGGCCAGCCCGCCGCGTCCGTTCCCGCCGGCTTCACCGAGGACGGCCTGCCGATCGGGCTGCAGATCATCGGGCGCCATCTCGACGACCGCGGCGTGCTGCGCGCTGCGGCCGCGTTCGAGGCGGCGCGCCCGTGGAAGGACCGCGTGCCGCCGATGGTGGCGGCGCTGAAGACGGAGGCCCGCGCATGACGACCCTGACAGGCGACCACGCCGTCGATCACGCCCTCGGCGAGGAGTTCGAGCACGAGTCCGTGCCCGTGGCGCGCCGCCAGTCGCTCGGCGCCGTCGCGGCGATCTGGTTCGGCTTCCCGATGATCCTCACCAATGCGGTCTTCGGTGGCATCATCACCTACAATCTCGGCTTCTGGGCGGCGCTCGGCGCGCTCGTCACCGGCAACGTAGTGCTCGCGATCTACGTTGGTGCGCTCAGCGCCATTGCCGGCCGCACCGGGCTCAACTTCGCAATGCAGGCGCGCCGCACCTTCGGCACCAAGGGCTTCGCCATCGCCTCCGGCTTCCTCGCGACGATCGTCGTCGGCTGGTACGCGTTCCAGACCGGCCTCACCGGCGCGACGCTCCACGACAGCTTCGGCTGGAACACGACGATGCTGATCGTCATCGCCGCCGTGCTCTACACCGCCATCACCTACGTCGGCGTGCGCGCGCTCACCATCATCGGGCTCATCGCGGCGCCGCTCTACGTGGTGCTCGGCCTCGTCGCCGTCGCGATCATCGCCAAGACGCACGATCTCGGCGCCGTCACGCAGTTCGCCGGCCATAGCGGCGGCATGACCTTCGCCGGCGCGGTGACGCTCGTCGTGGCGACCTTCGCCGACAGCGGCACCATGACGGCCGATTTCACGCGCTGGTCGCGGTCCGGCAGGGAGGCCGTGCTCGCGGCGATCACCGCGTTCCCCGTCGCCAACCTCGTCTCGCAACTCTTCGGCGTCGTCGTCGTGGCGGCTGGCGCCGCGGCCGCGCCGGCAACCGACGGCGGCAACTTCCTGTCGCTGATGACCGGCCACGGCGTGCTCCTCAACGCGCTCGCCGTCGCCTTCGTCTTCGTCAACCTCGGCTCGGTCTGCACGCATTGCCTCTACAACGGCGCCGTCGGCTGGAGCCATCTCGCCGGCAGCCAGATGCGCAAGCTCACGCTGATCCTCGGCGTCATCGGCGGCATCCTCGCCGTGGCCGGCATCTGGAGCTTCTTCCTGAGCTGGCTGAACCTGCTCGGCATCTTCGTGCCGCCGATCGGCGCGATCGTCATCACCGACCAGCTCCTGCTCGGCGGCATCGACCGTCCCGCCGCCGAGACGCCCTACCGCGCCTCCGCCTTCGTCGCCTGGGCGGTCGGCGCCGCGGCGGCGATGCTGGTTCACTGGGGCGTCCCGGGGCCCGGCGAGGCGATCACCGGCATGGTGGTCGGCGGTGCGGTCTACGCGGTCGCCATGCGCACCCGCCGCGTCGCCGCCCTGGCGTCCTGACAGGAGGTCTCGCGATGAACGGACTGGGTGGACTGAACAAATCGCCGAACGGCGTCGTCATCGGCCTCGTGCAGCTGAAGCTCGAGCAGATCGACACGCCGGCCGACGTCGCGCGGCAGACGCGCAAGATCGTCGAGCTCGTCGGCAAGGCGCGCCGCAACGTGGCCGGCATGGATCTCGTCGTGTTCCCGGAATACGCGCTGCACGGCCTGTCGATGAGCACCGATCCCTCGATCATGTGCCGCATGGACGGGCCCGAGGTCGCGGCCTTCCGGCAGGCCTGCATCGACAACAGGATCTGGGGCTGCTTCTCCATCATGGAGCACAACCCCGTCGGCAATCCCTACAACGTCGGGCTGATCATCGACGATGCGGGCGAGATCAAGCTCTATTACCGCAAGATGCATCCCTGGGTGCCGGTCGAGCCGTGGGAGCCCGGCGATCGCGGCATCCCGGTCATCGACGGGCCCAACGGCTGCAAGCTCGCGCTGATCATCTGCCACGACGGCATGTTCCCCGAGATGGCGCGCGAATGCGCCTACAAAGGCGCGGAAATCATGTTGCGCACCGCCGGCTACACCGCGCCGATCCGAGAGGCCTGGCGCTTCACCAACCAGGCCAACGCCTTCCAGAACCTGATGGTGACCGCCAACGTCTGCATGTGCGGCTCCGACGGCACCTTCGACTCGATGGGCGAGGGCATGGTGTGCGACTTCGACGGCACGATCATCGCCCACGGCACGACGGGGCGGCCGGACGAGATCATCACCGCCGAAGTGCGGCCGGATCTCGTGCGCGAGGCGCGCGCCGGCTGGGGCGTCGAGAACAACATCTACCAGCTCGGCCACCGCGGCTACGTCGCGGTGAAGGGCGGCGCGGGCGACTGCCCTTACACCTTCATGCACGACCTCGTCGCCGTCCGCTACAAGCTGCCGTGGGAGGCGTCGGTGAAGATCATCGACGGCACCGGCTGCGGCTTCGCGGCGCCGACGCGCACCTACGCCCCGGCCGGCGACGCCGTGCAGGAGGCGGCGGAATGACCGGCGCGGCGCTCCCGACGACGGCCGGCGAGATCTTCGTCGCCGCCGATCCCTATCCGTGGCCCTATGACGGCGCGCTGCGACCCGACAACACCGCGCTGGTGACGATCGACATGCAGGTCGATTTCTGCGGCAAGGGCGGCTACGTCGATGCGATGGGCTACGATCTCAGCCTGACGCAGGCGCCGATCGGACCGATCAAGGCGCTGATGGCTGCGATGCGCGCCGGCGGCTTCACCATCATCCACACGCGCGAGGGGCATCGCCCCGATCTCGGCGACCTGCCGGCCAACAAGCAGTGGCGCTCGCGCCGCATCGGCGCCGGCATCGGCGATCCCGGCCCCTGCGGCCGCGTGCTGGTGCGTGGCGAGCCGGGCTGGGAGATCATCCCGGAGCTCGCGCCGCTGCCGGGCGAGATCGTCATCGACAAGCCCGGCAAGGGCTCGTTCTGCGCCACAGACCTCGAGCTGATCCTGCGCACGCGCGGGATCCGCAACCTCGTGCTCACCGGCATCACGACGGATGTTTGCGTGCACACCACTATGCGGGAAGCCAACGATCGCGGCTTCGAATGCCTTATCGTTGCCGACTGCTGCGCCGCGACCGACGCGGGCAACCATGCCGCAGCGCTGAAGATGGTGACGATGCAGGGCGGCGTGTTCGGCGTGGTCGCGCCAAGCAGTGCCGTCCTCGCCGCGTTGGCCTAGCGACGATCCTTGCGGGCTCGAGCCTTCAGAACGGCTGCGGTCCTTCGATGAAGGATTGCGGCCGCGCCGGAGCGGCCGATCTGCGCTTCCGCGTCTCCACCGTGAACGGCCGCGTGACCTCCGCAACGTGGTAGGCGTCGGCGGAGCGTTCGCCGCGGCCCGTGCGCTGCCGAGCCTTGGCGCGGTCGCGCGCCGGGTGCGCGGGTCCGGCGAGCCGGTCCAGCTTCCGCTGCAGCCGATCGTCCTCGACCTGCATGTGCCGCTCGATGCGATCGGCGTCCGCCGCCGAGAGCAGGGGCCGCTGCTCGGCGTCCGACCATGGCACCAGCGTCGCCGCGCCGTCGTTGAGGACCGCCACGCGGCCCAAGGCCAAATGGCCGACTTCCGCGAGACCGCCGTGCGTGAGCGCGTAGATCGCGCCGTCGCGCGGCGTCACCGCGGCCTCGACGCCGGCATCGCGCGCAAGCGCCGCATGCGCCTCGAGGTGCGCCGGCGTGCCGTGCACGGGCATCGCGAGGCGCGGCCGCACGGCCTTATACATTTCGCGCAAGTCCGTCCGGCAGGGATGCCCCGTGACGTGGACCGGCTGCCCGTCGACGAGATCGGCGGCGGTGATGATCCTGGCGCCCTTGGCGCGCAGGCCGTCGAGCACGGCGTCGATGTACTCCTCGTTGCCGGGGATCGCCCGCGCCGAGTGGACGATGACGTCGCCCGGCTTCACCTCGGGCAAGCGTGGATCGACGACCTTCTTCGCGGCGAGCTTGGCGAGCGCCGCATTCTCCTCGCCCTGCGTCCCCGTGCAGATCAGCACGCAGCCGCGCCGTTGCGTGCCGTTGAACTTCGTCGAGTCGGGCAGGAATGCCGGCACGTCGCGGGTCAGGCCGAGCTTCTCGGCCACCTCAGCGGCGTTGCGCAACGAGCGGCCGGCCAGCGCCACCTTGCGCCGCGCGGCCTTCGCCGCATGCGCCACCGAGGCCATCCGGGCGACGTTCGAGCCGAAGCTCGAGACGAAGACCATGCCTTTCGCGTCCTTGAAGACCTTCGTCATAGCCTCGCGCACGGAGGCTTCCGACGTCTGCGGCCGCTCGCGATCGGCGTTCGTCGAGTCGCAGAGCATCAGGTCGACGCCGGCGCGCCCGAGCCTAGCGAAGGCATCGAGGTCCGTGGTCGAGCCGATCCCCGGAGCCGGATCGATCTTCCAGTCACCGGTGTGGATGATGCGCTTGCCGCCGTGCTCGATGGCGAGGGCGACGCAATGCGGCGTCGAATGCGCGACCATGATCGTGCGCAGATGGAAGGCGCCGATATCGAGCTCGGCACCGGGCGTAAAGGTCGTGAGGCTGACGTTGCCCCGCGTGCCCATCTCCTGGAACCGGTTCGACAGCATCATCGCCGCGAAGGGCGGCGCGAAGATCGGGCATTTCGCATGCTTCGGCCAAAGGCGGTGGATCGCGCCGACGTGGTCTTCATGGAAGTGCGTGACGACGAGACCTTTGAGGCGCCGGCCGAGAAGCCGGAAGATGTGAGGGTCGGGCATCACCGCCTCGACGCCGGCGACGTCGCGCGGCGCGAAGGTCGTGCCGGCATCGACCAGGATGAATTGGTCGTCGGCGCCGTAGAGGGTCCAGTTCATTCCGATTTCGGCGACGCCGCCGATGGTGGCGACGAGGATCGCGTCCTCGCCGGGACGCGGGATCGCGGAGAGCGTCCGCAGATCGCTGTTAGTCATGTGTGAGGGGCATCCTGAGAAAAGCCTCGCGCCAACGGCCTTGCCGCGACGAGGTGGTGGGTGCCGTCGGTGTCTTCAGCGTCGGCGCCACATGGCAGGCCGAACAGAAAATGGCGGCAACAAGCTGAGCTGGAAGGGAGTCCGAGGCGAGCGGATCGCACGAGCGTCAAAGGTCGCGGCAATCGCTTGATAGGTCGGCTCTCGACTCAGTCCGTGGAGCTATGGACCAGACATATGAGCTTCGCGACGGCAATGCGCAAGCGTTCTCTCAGCGCTCGCCGGAGTTCGACCCTGACACATCCGCCTGGTCTCACCGAGCCGCGGCCCCGAACATCCTTCGTTGCAGCATGCCGACACGACGCATGCGCGCCAGAGAGGACGCCGAGAGGTGCCGCACGGTTTTCGCCCAATAGTCCGTTTCAGCGATGAGGGCGTCCAGGGTGATGTTGTTCTGGCGTTGCACTGTTCGCTCGTAGGCCACGTGGGCACTGTGATGGGCGGTCAAGCGAGCGACGAGATCGCGGACGCCAGCCTCTCCCATGCCGGTGTCGAAGACCTCGTCCAGAATTCCGGCCTCGAGCGCCGTCGCGACGTCGATCTTCTCTGCGTCGACGACGAGCTTGCGAGCCTGGATATATCCGATCCGCGGCGCGATGACGGTGCCGATCCCGTTGGCGGGAAAGAGACCGACCGTTGCTTCGGGAAGCTGAAAGACCGCGCCGGCTTCGGCTGTCATGATGTTGCAACATCTCGCCGTCTCGAAGCCGCCGCCGAGGGCCCGTCCGCGCACGAGCGAGATCGTGACGAAGCAACAGCCGAAACCGCTTGCCATGTTGAAGGACGCCGTCGCTCCGCCGACTGCGGTGCGATCGAGAACATCGATGTGACCGCCCTCGATCGTATCGGCCATGCTCACGAGATCACCGCCGAGGCTGAAGACGCGGTCGCTTGCCGATCTGATGACGAGAAACTTGAAAGGCTGTTCCTCGCTCGGCGTTTCGCGACCGTGCTCGCGCTTGAGCCCTTCCGCGACCTCGCAGAAATTCTGGATCAAAGCAGGGGTGATGCAGGGCAGCGGCTCGACAGGTAACGTCAGCCAGATGGTTGCGATGCTCGGTTCATACTCGAGCTGGATCTGGGTCGTGTCGAGCGAGGTATCCATGCCGCTTGATTAGCCCGAAACGATCGTGCGGGCACTAGGTTTTCGCGACGAGGAGCCTGCTTCCTGAAGTGTGTGTGAACCCCGTGAGACGCGATCTCAGGCGACCTCGCGCAGCCGAAACATCTTCTTGAAAGTCGCCGCGAGCTCGGTCGCGGGCTTGGCCTTCGAGAAATAGAAGCCCTGCATATATTCGGCGCCGAGCTGACGCAGGATCGCGACCTGCTCGGACGTCTCGACGCCCTCGACAACCATGGACTTGCCGAGGCTCTGCATCAGTCCTGCCATCAATTGGATGAGCGCGGAGGCCATCGGGTCATTCCCGATGCGAAGGACGAACGAGCGATCGATCTTGACCGTGTCGAACGGGATCTGGCTGAGATACGACAAGCTCGAGTATCCGGTTCCGAAATCGTCGATGGCGATCTTCACGCCCAGCGCGCGGATTTCGTCGATCGCAGCGCGAACGCCGGCAAGGTTGCCGAAGGCGAGCGACTCGGTGATCTCGACCTCCAGGCGATGCCCGGGCAGGCCCGACGACGCCAGCGCGGACTTGATTTGCGCCACGACGGCGCCGTCGCGGAACTGCGCGGCCGACAGATTGACGGCGACCGAGATCCCAGGCGCCCATGTCGCCGCTTCCATGCAGGCCTTCCGCATGACGATCGCGCCGAGATCGACGATCAGCCCGGTCGCCTCTGCGAGCTTGATCGTCTCGTCCGGCCGCATGAGACCGCGTGTCGGGTGGAACCAGCGAAGCAGGGCCTCGCACCCCACGATCCGACGCGTGCCGACCTGCACGATAGGCTGGAAATGGACGTCGATCGCGTCGTCCTCGATGGCGCGACGCAAATCCAGCTCCCGCATGCGGCGATCCATGGCTTCGGCCGCCATCTCGTGCCGGAAGCGCCGGAAGGTCTGCTTTCCCGCCTCCTTCGCTTTGTAGAGCGCGATGTCGGCGTTCTTCAAAAGCTCGTCACCCGCATCGCCGTCTTCGCCAAACCGCGCGATCCCGATCGACAATCCGATCTTGACGCGATTGCCCTCAATCTCGAAGGGGTATGAAATCAGGTCGATCAGACGCGAAGCAAGCGCCTCGTCGTCACCTTCGGGCGCGTACTGGACGAAGACGAATTCGTCGCCCCCTAGCCTATAGCAAAGATCAGTCCGGCGCAGGCCGTTCGTGAGACGGCTCGCGACCTCGACAAGCAATTTGTCGCCGATCGCGTGGCCAAGCGTGTCATTCACTTCCTTGAAGCCGTCGAGATCCAAG
Source organism: Beijerinckiaceae bacterium RH AL1 (assembly GCA_901457705.2). Taxonomy (NCBI): domain Bacteria; kingdom Pseudomonadati; phylum Pseudomonadota; class Alphaproteobacteria; order Hyphomicrobiales; family Beijerinckiaceae; species Beijerinckiaceae bacterium RH AL1. The sequence goes on along the minus strand of LR590083.2, from coordinate 2,157,034 downwards.
TAGAAGAGAGAAAAGGCTGTGTTCTGGATCTTGGCCTCGCGCACAACACGAGGAAACCACTCCCGGAAGCTTGTTCGGTTCGGCAGCCCGGTCAGAACGTCGTAATGGGCGAGATGAGCGATTTGCGCCGCGGCCTCATGTTTCTCGGTGAGATCTTCAACCATCAGCACCGTGCCGCCATTTGCGATAGGCTCGCAGCGGAAGCTCAGGATCCTCCCGTCCGAGAACTTGAGGCTTTCCTCGTGGCGCATGCGCGACTTGAGCGCGCGCTCGAAAATCGCGATGTTTTGCTCGCGCGTCCGGATCCTGCCCGTGAAGCCCGATTGGCAGAGGTCGACAATCTCATCGAGCGACATGCCGATCTTGAGAGCATTACCATCAAGGTTGAACATTGCCGCAAAACGATCGTTGGCAAACTCGAGTGTTCGATGTGCGTCGAACATCACGAGCCCGTGCGTCATGTTATTGAGCGCCGTGTCGAAACGATCCTTCAGGATGCGATTGGCAAGACCGTTGCGCATCGCCATCGTGAGGTTTGCATTGATTTGGCGCGTGGCCGACCAGACTCCGAGAAACATGAATATCGTCATGATGATGAGGCCGGTGGCCTCAAGCCCATAATGTATGAGCAGAGCGGTGGTGAAGGGGACGAGGATGGCCACCATCTGGATGATGACGATCCAAGGATGGGGCGCGTGCCGCGCGGCAATTCCGCCGGTCATGCCGATGACCATGATCGTCCCGAAGAGCTGAAGGATGACCGAGTCCGACAGCATCATGAACGATGAATCGATGCCGAGAAGGAGCGTCCACAGGCCGGCAAGACATCCGTAGGCCAGCTCCCAGCCTTTCATCTGCGCCGGCGTGCGCCGCAGATCGGCGCGTCGACGATAGATGTGCCGGAGGCCGATGCGGATTGCGGTGACAAACAGGATGGCGGCGAGACAGACGAAGTCGCGCGGGGCTCCTTCGAAGAAGACCCCGGCCGTTGCGATCGAGACGGCTGCGGCATAGGCAGGCAACGCGGCGCCGAGCGGTCCGAACAGTTCCGCCGTCAGAGACTTGCGGATCTCCGCGTCCGCTGTCGCGCTGTGACCATACGCCGGGTCGGTGTCGATCATGCCGGAAGCTCTAAGTCCAACTCGCTTTACGCCCGAGGCGTACCTGCGGATCGTCTAGAACTGGCTCACAGACCCGTTAAAAAGCCTCGCACGTCCGTGGAGTTGTGGCCGCCGGAACCATGCCGAATAGCGTGCAGGAACTGACGGGCGGTCATGTTGGTTAACCATCCTTAAGCACATTCGCTGGATACCCAACTTTTTTTCCAAGGCCCGGATTGCTAAAATGCTAAATAAAACGTAAATTTTCCGTACTGCTTCACCTGTTCTCGGCGCCAACGAGGGTTGCCGCGTGCTTGGCTCTCCAAGTGCGGCATATGCCTGCGTTTGCGCAGATGGCAGGCGGCCGCTGGTGGAGTACAACATGCCGCTCATCGTTTTCACCCACACCTCGAATGCGATGCCCAAGGACAAGGTTGTCAAGGTTGCCGAGCAAATCCGGGAGTCGATGCTCCGGAACTACGTCATCAAAGCTATTCCCGATGCTCTGCGAGCCCATACGCGTGTCAAGGTGGTCGAGATCGATCCGGATTTTTATGTCGGATCTGATGACGGACGTCCGCTCTACGATGTGGAATTAATCGGTCCTGTAGACAGCGTGGCTGGCCAAGATGCCGAGGCGTTTGCGCAAGAGATCACGACGGCAATTCTGACCGCTGAGGGATCTCCGGTCGATGAAGAGAACTCACAGCGCGTGTGGTGCGTGTTCAGCGATGTTCCCGACATGAAGTGGTCGATCGGTCCGAAAATCCTGAACCGGCGATCGACTCTGAAGCATGTGCTTCGACATCAAACCCAAATCGCAGCCAAGTATCAGCAGGCTGCCGAGTAGCGGTATTTGCTCGGTTGCTCGGCGCGGTGACGTTGGGGCAGGACGGCGAGGATTGCGGCGCTTGAGACAGCTGTTCCTCGTCGGCGCAATACCTGAGCGTTTCTGCAGTGCAGGAACGCTACGTGGCAACTATTTGCTTGCGCACAAGTAGATGAAAAATCTGGCTTTACTGGCGGAATGCACGCCGACAAGAAGGCGATCCTACCACCGATGTGTTGCTAGCTGAGAGCGCTCCGGCTGGGCCTCGATGGCGCCCCGCGCACCCCGGTCCCAAGCCCGCTAAAATGCAAGCAATCGCGCCCTTAACGAAGGGCGGCATAACTATCAGCATAGATGAGTCTGCAATGTTGACGGCCCTTGTCGCCTGGACAGAGACGCTCGCCTCCCTTCAGCGTGCCGGGAACTTCTTCGATCCTCAAGGCGCCAACGTCGCCTGGACCCGCGCCTGCGTCACCGCAAAGCTCGTCGGTGCCAGCCGGAACGGGCCTTCGAACGGGTATTGCAGCAGGAAGCAGGCGAGCAGCACGATCGCATTGAGGGCGCCGAAGATCGCGGACATGGTCGCGTGTGACCACGCGTTCTCGAGGCTCGAGAAGAACACCAGTCCGACGAGCACGCCGCAATAGACGAGCACCATCGCCCAGAGGCCAGCTGGGATCCCTTGCCCGGCTTGAAAAATCCGCTCCTCGCGGTCCCGGTGCGCCTCGAGGAGCAAGGTGACGAGCCTGCTCTGGCTGGCAATGTCCTTGGGCGCGGAAAGGTCGAGCGTGTTGGCATGCTCCAGCAAGGCGATCTGCGCGTTCTCGGCGACGGGGCTGGAGCGGCGCGTCTCGAGCATCACCGACCATTCGGGATCGATCACGGCGGCGATATAGGTCTGCAGCGCGTCCTTGACCTCGCCGCGCTGCTTGGCGGGCAACGCCGTCACGATCATCGACGCGCCATGCAGCGCCGCGCATTCCTGGTTCACGGCGTTATCGGCGTCGACGTAGCTCGTCAGCGCCTGGCCGAAGATGAAGGCGAGAAAGACCGCATAGATGACGCCGGCCTGGAGAAAGATCGCCGTGCCGACCTCGAAATGGCTCCGTCTCAGCTCGACCCCGACGAGCCGGAACGTGGCGTAGCTCGCCACGCCCGTGAAAACCGCGCTCGCCAGAACGATGAGGACGATGTCGATGCCGTTCATTGCGCACTGCGAGGGGGAGGGAGGGGTTTTAAACCGGCCAACGTCGACAAGCTGGACACGGCAAATTGCCGAAAAGATGCCGAAGCTTATATCGGCTTAAGATCCCGTCAGCATCCGCGGTGGCGAACCTCAGCGAGGGGCTCGCGATGCTGACCGCACCCGAAGCGTCGGTCGACTGCGTCCTTGCGCTCGCCGACGACATTGAGGAAAACTTGAGACCGACCCGCGCCGTGGTGCATGACCTCGTCGAGTGGGCGAACCAGGGTTCTTTCCGCTAAAAGAACCATAGGTCCGGTCTCTGCGTGACCGGGCTTGCGCGTTTCTCAGGGAGCCTCTGCGGCCGCTGCCGCGTATACTGCCTCTAGTTCTGCCTTGAGGACATCAATTTGGGAACGAAGTTCTCCCAGGTTCGCACATCCGCGACCCGTCGCTGTGTATTGTCCGAAAACCCTCAAGCTACTCGTGTGAAGCGCGACGAACCAGTCTCCTTTGCCAAAAGTCCTCGGCTCTCGCTGCAGGCTGAAGAGCGTCTACTCGTTGACAGAAGCCATGGACGTTCGTCCTCCCATTTATTGCAGTACAGTCGCTGATGGTCGCTGGGGGCTCACCTTCCCGTTTAGGACCTAGCCTGGGCTCCCGACGAGCTGCAAGGCAGAATATCATTCAAAATCAGCAGCTTAATTCATATTTTGGCGGAAAGGGTGGGATTCGAACCCACGGTGGGCTTGCACCCACGGCGGTTTTCAAGACCGCTGCCTTAAACCACTCGGCCACCTTTCCGCAGTCGACCCGCGCCGATATGGCCTCTGGCTACAGGCTGGACAGGTGGTGCACAAGACTGCGGAAAGCACAGTGCGCGGCCATCCGCCCGTCTCGCCCGGGGCGGGATCGCGATGCTAAGGCTTGGGTTGCGCGCGCCGACGCGGCCGCGCGGGAGGACACACCATGAAAGTCGCTCGGCTCGCGCTTGCCCTCACGCTTTTGAGCTCGCCCGCCTTCGCCGCGCTGAAGCCCGGGGACCCCGCGCCGGACTTCAAGGTCGAGGCCGCGAAGGGCGGCAAGGCCTTCGACTTCGATCTCGCCAGCGCGCTGAAGAAGGGGCCGGTCGTGCTCTACTTCTACCCGAAGTCCTTCACGAGCACCTGCACGCTCGAGGCGCACGAGTTCGCCGACAACATTCCGAACTTCGAGGCGGCGGGCGCCAGCGTTCTCGGCATCTCCGGCGACTCGATCGACACGCAGAAAGAATTTTCCTCCAAGGAGTGCCGCGACACGTTCCCGGTCGGCGCCGACCCGAGCTTCTCGGTCATCAAGGCCTACGATGCCTCGTTCGCCGGAATGTTCGCCAAGCGCATTTCCTACGTGATCGCACCGGACGGCAAGGTCATCGAGGCGCACGAGGACATGGGCGCGGACAGCCACATCCAGATGGCGCTCGAGGCTGTGCGCCAGTGGAAGGCGGCGCACCAGAGGTAGCCTCAGCGCTTCGTGCGCGTCGGCGCGTTGAAGTCCGGAGGCTTGTCGGCGATCCAGGCGACGAAGCGGGCGATCGCCTCGTCCTCCTCAGGGCGTCGCCCGGCCGCGACGAGGCGTGCCAGCTCGGCGTTGGTGAAGCGCGCATGCAGCATGCGGTGGCAGATCGGATGCACGGGCGTCGTCTCGCGCCCGCCGCGGCTCTTCGGCCGCGTGTGGTGCTTCTGCATGCGCCGGCCGAGCGGACGATGACAGAGCCAGCACGTCGGCTCTGCCATCACCTCCATCTTACTTGGAGCGGACCCAGGCGGTCGACTTGCAGATCATGCCGCCGAGCGCGCATCCCTTCGTCACCAGGCGATTGCCGGACAGGGTCATTGCGCCGTCGTAGTCGCGGCCGTCCTCCGGATTGTGGGCGCTGCCCGTCCAGGTGTTCGGGCCGCTCTGGCCCATGCCGAAGAACACCTGCTCGCCGACATGCGCTGGGCTCTTGCCGGGGTCGCGCAACCAGACGATCGAGCCGCAATACCCTTCGCCGCAGGGGCTGAAGCGGACCTTGGCCGCGCCGTCGCTGCGCATCCACACACCGCCCACGTCGCCGGCGAGCGCCGGGGCCGCGAGCGCACCGAGCAGCACCGCCGCCGACGCGATTGTTGACAGACCTGTAATTCGCATTGTCGTGTCCCTCCCAAGACAACCCGGGCGTACCGACCTTTCGAAGGCGCGACAATCCGTCGGGCGGGAGAGGGCTACGAAAGGGAGGTGAGCGCGGCGACCGCGGCGGCGCATACGGCGACGTCGTCGGTCGGCTCGCCGCCGGAGGAGCCGACGCCGCCGACCGTCACGCCATCGACGACGAGCGGCAGGCCGCCGGTCAGCGGCATGCGGCCGGGGAAGGAGAGCAGGGCGGGGTTGGCCGGGACGGCCGCCTGCAGATCCTCGGTCGGCTGGCGGGTGATCGCCGCCGTCCGCGCCTTCAGCCAGGCGGCTTCGGGCGTATGCAGGCGGGCGCCGTCGAGCCGGTGCAGCGCCAGCAGAATGCCGGCTTCGTCGACGATGGCGATGGTGACCTCAACACGGCGCCCCTCCGCCTCGGCGCGAGCGGCCGCGAGCAGCCTGTCCGCGTCGGCGGCGGTGAGCGCCAGGCGGGTTCTCAAGGCGTCGGCGACAGCACGGTCGCCTCCATCACGTAGTGGTAGAAGGTGCCGGTGAAGAGCTTCATCACCTCGAGCGTCTTGGCGTGCGACTCCGGCCGGATCGGCGAGGCCATGCAGGCGTCGATGGCCCTCTGGTCGGGGAAGTCCATCTCAAGGATCATCGGGACCGGCCGCGCGGTGTCGTCGGCCGAGACCCGCCGCTGCACCCGCACTTCGGTGACGCCCGGGAAGCGCCGCCACAGCGGCACCAGCTCGTCGCGCACGCGGGCGAAGAACTCGTCCTCGCGGCCTGTCTCGATCGTGCCCTCGTAGATCGCCGTTCGCGTCAGCATCGGTCCGCCCTCCTGCCGTCGCCGCGTCAGCTCCGCAGCGCGGCGATGTCGCGGAAATGGGTCAGCGCCTCGGGATTGGCGAGGGCATCGGCGTTCTTCACCTCGCGGCCGTTCACGAGGTCGCGCACCGCGATCTCGACGACCTTGCCGGACTTGGTGCGCGGGATGTCGGGAACGGCGATGACCTTGGCCGGCACGTGGCGCGGCGTCGCGCCGGTGCGGATCGCCGTCTTGATGCGATCGACCAGCGCGTCGTCGAGCGTGACGCCGGGCTGCAGGCGCACGAACAGGACGATGCGCGTGTCGTGCTCGAAGGTCTGGCCGATCGCCAGCGCTTCCAGGATCTCGGCGATGCCCTCGATCTGCGCGTAGAGCTCGGCAGTGCCGATCCGCACGCCACCGGGGTTCAGCGTCGCGTCAGAGCGGCCGTGGATCACGTAGCCGCCGTGCTGCGTCACCTCGGCGAAGTCGCCGTGGTGCCAGACGTTGTCGAAGCGCGCGTAGTAGGCGTCGAAGTAGCGCGAGCCGTCGGGATCGTTCCAGAAGCCGAGCGGCATCGAGGGGAAGGCCTTGGTGCAGACGAGCTCGCCCTTGACGCCGGGCGGGACGGGCTTGCCGTCGTCGCCCCAGATCTCCACCGCCATGCCGAGGGTCGGCGCCTCGATCTCGCCGACGCGCACCGCGCCGAGCGGGTTGCCGCCGACGAAGGAGGCGCAGAGGTCGGTGCCGCCCGACGTCGAGACGAGGTGCACGTGCGGCGCGAGCTTGTCGTAGACGTAGGCGTAGTTGGCAGGCGCCAGCGGCGAGCCCGTCGAGGCGAGCACGCGCACGGCGGAGAGGTCGCGGTCGCGCGCGTCGACGCCGGCGTTGCGCAAGGCGTCGATCCAGCGCGCGGAGGTGCCGAGCAGCGTGAAGCGCTCGCGCTCGGCATAGTCGAGGATGACGTCGGGCGTCGGATGGAACGGCGAACCGTCGTAGAGCATCACGGTCGCGCCGGCCGACAGCGCGGAGGCAAGCCAGTTCCACATCATCCAGGAGAGCGTCGTGAACCAGTAGACGCGATCGCCCTCCTTGATGTCGCAATGCAGCCGGTGCTCCTTGGCGTGCTGCACGATGAGCCCGGCGCGGTGCACGATGCACTTCGGCACGCCGGTCGTGCCGGAGGAGAACAGAATGTAGAGGGGATGGTCGGCCGGAAGCCTCACGAACGTCGGCTCGCCGGCGGGGTGGGGATTAAGGAAGGCCTCGAGCCCGACGATCTTGTCGTGAGCCGGAAGCGCGTCGCCGAGATAGGGCACGACGACCACGCGACGCAGCGACGGCAGCCGCTCGACGATCTCGCCGACCTTGTCGAGGATCACGTGCGTCTTGCCGGCATAGACGTAGCCGTCGCAGGTGACGAGGACGACCGGCTCGATCTGGCAGAAGCGGTCGACGACGCCCGACGGCCCGAAGTCGGGAGAGGCGCAGGACCAGGTCGCGCCAAGCCCGACGGCGGCCAGCATGAAGGCGATCGCCTCGGGAATGTTGGGCAGCAAACCGGCGACGCGGTCGCCCGGCCTCACGCCCTCGGCCGCGAGGCCCTGCTGGATGCGCGAGACGAGCGCCGCGAGCTCGTCCCACGAGAGGCGGCGGCGCATCTTGTCTTCGCACTCGAAGATGATGGCGTCGGCATCGCCGCGCTTCCACAGGAGGTTCTCGGCGAAGTTCAGGCTGGCGTCGGGGAAGAAGCGCCAGTCCTTGATATGCGCGGCCGGCTCGATGATGCGCGCACCCTTGTCGCCGCGGATCTCGGCGAAGTCCCACACCGCGTCCCAGAAGGCCTCCGGCGCCGCGATCGACCAGGCGTAGAGCGCCGCGAAGTCGGGCAGGGCACGGCCGGCCCGCGCCTCGCTGAAGCTGCGGAAGCGCTCCATCTCGCTCGCGCCGGCGACCTCCGGCGACGGACGCCAGATGATCTCGTGCTCCTGCGCCGCGCTCGGCTCGATCGTGCTGGTCATCTTTCGCTGTCTCTCGACGACCTCAGCAAAAAGCTCGCCGGCCTCCAACGGGTCAAGCCGTTTCTACTCAAGCCGTTTCTACTCAAGCGATTTCTACTTTGGCGCGGCACCGAGCGAGGCGTAGTAGGCGGCGAGGTCGGCGATGTCCTGGTCCGACAATTTTGGCGCGACCAGGCTCATCATGTCGTTCTTGCGCGCGCCGGACTTGTAGGCGTTGAGCGCGGCAACGAGGTAGATCGGGTTCTGCCCGGCGAGGTTCGGCGCGTCGGGCAGCTTCGCCTTGCCGTCGATGCCGTGGCACGCCGCGCATTTCTTCGCCTTGCCGTGGCCGGCGGCGACGTCGCCATCGGCTGCGGCAGGGGCGACGGGCGCCGCGAGTGCCAGAAGCACCGCGACGCCGACCGAGAGACCTGCAGACCGCATCACTTGCCGTCGTAGGTGATGCGATAGACCGCGCCGGCGAAGTCGTCGGAGACGAGCAGCGAGCCGTCGCGCATCTGCTCGACGTCGACCGGGCGGCCCGAGTACGAGCCCTCGGAGTCGAGCCAGCCCTCGGCGAACGGCTCGCTCTTGCCCTTGCCGTCCTTGTCGACCGTCGTGAGCATGACGCGGGCGCCGACCGGCTCGGTGCGGTTCCACGAGCCGTGCTGCGCCGAGAAGATCGCGCCGCGATACTTCTCGGGGAACATGTGGCCGGTATAGACCGTCATGCCGAGGTCGGCCGCGTGGGCGACTTCCTCGACCACCGGAAACACGATGTCGGCCGGCGGCGTGTCCTTGGCGTACTCCTTGGTCCGGGTGTGACCGCCGCCGTACCACGGGAAGCCGAAGTTCTGGCCCATCTTGGTGGCGTGGTTGATCTCGCCGGGCGGGATGTCGTCGCCCATCCCGTCGACCTGGTTGTCGGTGAACCAGAGCGTCTTGTCCTTCGGGTCGAAGGCCATGCCGACGGAGTTGCGGATGCCGTTGGCGAAGATCTCGCGGTTCTTGCCGTCGGCAGCGTCCATGCGGATGATCGCTCCGATGCCGACCTTCAGGAACTCGGCCTGCCGATCCGGCGGCGGCACGTTGTAGGGCTGCCCGATGGTCACGTAGACCTTCTTGTCCGGGCCGACCTTGCAGTAGCGGAAGGTGTGGTTGAAGCTCTCGGCGTCCTTGGGGATCAGCTCGCCCTGCTTGACGAGCTCGCCGACCGCGACGTCCGCGCCCTCGAAGAAGAACTCGGCCGCCGGATAGGACACGACGCGGTTCTGCTCGGCCGAGATCAGGAAGCCGTCCTTGGTGAAGCAGACGCCGGTGGGCATCACCTTCGGCAAGGTCGGCGCGAACTCCTTCACCTCGTCGGCGACGCCGCTGTGGCTGCGATCGACCACGGAATAGATCTTGTCGCGCGTGCCGACGAAGGTGACGACGCCCTGCGGGCCGACGGCGATCTCGCGCGCGCCGGGCACCACCGCATAGAGCTTGATGTGGAACCCCTCGGGCAGCTTGATCTTCTTCAGCGTGTCCTTGATCGCGTCGACCTCGGGTCCGGTCTGCGTGACGTGCGGGATCGGCGCGCCCTTGCCGGTCGACTGCATGTTGCCGAGCGTCTGCATGCTGTCGGCCAAGGCCGGCGTCGCGAGCAGGGCGGCGGCGGCGACCAGCGCCGCGCGTGACGTGTTCATGGGGTCCCTCCACAACCTCCCGCTGGTCCAGCGGGGTCTGGGCGTGGCAATAAGCCTGCACTATCAAGTCGGAAAGCAGGCCGAACGGGAGAGCGATGGCGGAGCGGATTCCGCTTGCGCGCCCATATCGTTAATAAGCAGCCATAGGTTTGACGTCGGAACAAATGTGCAGGCGCTTGGACCGACCCTTTTCCCTCTGCGCGCTTGTGCTTGCGGCTGTCGCGCACTTCAGCCGGCGGAGCCGATCTGCCGCAGTCTAATGAGCTGCGGGCTGTCGGCCGCCCCCGATCACGATCGCGCGAGCGCTTCCCGGCGCCCACTGATCCGCGCACGACCCACCGCAAAGTGAGCCCGCGAGGCACCCGGACGACTGCGACATCCAGGCGCGATGCAATCGCTGTCGCCGTCGGCCGTATTCTACCGTGCTCGACGTCAATCCTTCGGAGATCTGCCCATGAAAGCTCTGCCTCTGGCCCTCGCATCTCTGCTCGTCGCCGCTGCCGGCGCGAGCGCCCATGACGACGTCGGCAGGCCTGAGACCTTCGCCGCCGGCGCGCCCGGCACCCGTACGGGCGAAGCGCGCACGATCGACCTGACGATCCACGAGCAGCAAGATGGCCGGATGAGCTTCGGCGTCGGCGACCTCGAGGCGCAACGTGGCGAGCAGGTCCGCTTCGTCGTCAGGAACGACGGCAAGGCGCTGCACGAGTTCCGTCTCGACAGCAAGGCGGGCAACGCTGCGCACAAGGCGATGATGGCCGAGATGCCGGGCATGGTGCACGACGACGCCAACGCCGTCTCGGTGGCTCCGGGCCAGACGAAGACGCTCGTCTGGCGCTTCACAAAGCCCGGCACCTACGAGTTCGCCTGCCTGCTGCCCGGCCACTACGAAGCCGGAATGCACGGCAGGGTCGTCGTCGGGAAGTAAGCGCGCGAAGCAGAACATCGAAGGCCGCATCACCGCGTAGCGCCGCGGACGAGAAAGGGGCCGCGCGAGCGGCCCCTTCTGCTAGTCGCTTGCGAAAGCGTCAGGCCATTGCCGGCACGCCACCCGCCGCAAGCGCGGCGCGCTGCGCCACCGCGGCGTCGTAGAGCGCCTGCTCCTCCTGCTTGTGCTTGATCGAGAAGCGGATCAGCGCGGAGCCGCAGGCGCAGACGATCGCGGCGATGCCGAGCACCTCGAAGCAGAACTGCATGTTGCCGGTGCCGCGCAGCAGGAAGCCCGCCGCGACGCCGCCGATGTTGCCGCCGGCGCCGATGATGCCGCAGACGCCGCCCAGCACCTTGCGGTCGATGAACGGCACGAGCGCGTAGAGCGAGCCGCAGGCCATGTGCGTGAACAGGCCGAACACGATCATCGTCGTCACCGCCAGGCCGACCACGTTGATCTGCGAGAAGGTGACGAGGAAGATGCCTTCGCCCATCATCAGCGCGAACAGGAGCCACGTGCGCCCGTCGAGACCGCGGGTGCGTGCCACCTTGTCGGAGAGGATGCCGCCGAGCGCACGGGCGAACAGCGCCAGCAGGCCGAAGGCGCCGACCGCATAGCCTGCCTGCTCGAGCGTGAGGTGGAACTTGTTGTAGTAGTAGGTCGCGGCGACAGAGTGGACGAAGAGCTCGACGCCGAACGAGGCGCCGTAGCAGGCGGCGAGCAGCCACACGCGGTAGTTCTTCGACGCCGCCGCCATGACGGCGAGGCCGCCCTTCTTGCCGGTGTCGACGACCTGGTTGGCGGCGCGCAGGTCCTTGTAGTTGCCCTCAGGGCAGTCCTGCGTGAACCTGTAGTAGAGCACGGCCGTGATCAGCATCAGCGCCGCGGGCACGACCATCGCGTAGCGCCAGGAGAGGCCCTTGGCGGCGCCGAAGCCGAGGATGGCAGCGAAGACCAGCGGCATGACGCTCTGCGTGACGCCGCCGCCGGCGTTGCCCCAGCCGCCGACCGTGGCGTTGGCGGTGCCGACGACGTTCGGCGCGAACATCACCGACGTATGGAACTGGGTGATGACGAAGCTCGCGCCGATGATGCCGATCAGCAGGCGGAAGACCAGGAACGACGTGTAGTCCCACGCGAAGGCGATGCCGACGACAGGGATCGCGCCCAGCGCGAGCAGCAGCGTGTAGGTGAGGCGCGGGCCGTACTTGTCGCACATCGGCCCGATGGCGAAGCGCGCGAGCACGGTCGCGAACACGCCGGCGATGGCGATGTTGGCGCCGTCGGCCTTGGTGAAGTGCAGGTCGGCCGAGATGACCGGCATCAGCGGCGCCGTCGCGAACCAGGCGAAGAAGCAAACGAAGAAGGCGATCCAGGTGAGATGGAACGCGCGCATCTGCGGCGTGGCGAGCGAGAACAGGTCGATCTTGGTGGCTTTGGAAGAGAGGGCGGACGCCATGGCGGTGCTCCGGAAAGGGCGTTCAGTGCGAAGGGGGCAAAGGCGAGGGGCGCGCATGTCCAGGGAGACACGGGACCGCGCGCCCCGGCCGTGCGGCGGAGAGGCCGCCGCGCGACGGAAGTCTCAGCACGGCGCCTCCAGCGGACGGAGGCGGGAATGGTTGGAAGCCGTAGCATCCACACGGATGGTGGCTGACATGATGTGCTCCATCTTATGGAGGCCGCGCCGCAAAACGAGGTCGGGGCGGAAGCACATGCTGCCCACTCCGGCGTGGGCACGAGTCGGGCGTGCGGGCTTGACTACGGGCGCCTCATTGCGCCCTTGACCCTCAAGGCACGTTCTGTGCCAGAGCCTTGCCGCCCTCCGTTCCGGACCCGCCGCTGCCCGATGCCCGCCCCATGACGTCCGCCTTCGTCGTCTCCAGCGGAGGCGTCGGCGCGCCGCCGCTCAGCGCCGACCTTGCGACCGTCGGCATCGATGTCGTCGGCACGGCCGATGTCGCGACCATGGTGCCCGACGTCATTCGCGGCGCCCCCGATTTGGTCGTGTGCTATGAATCTCATCCCGACGATGCGCTTTTTGCGGGCACGGCGGCGATCCGCAATGCCGCGCCGCGCCCGGTCGTCGTCTTCACGAGCGATCCCGACGCCGACAAGATCGAGCGCGCCACGCGCTCCGGCATCCATTGCTACGTCATCAACGGCTACGGGCTGCACCGCCTGCGCTCGGTGCTGCAGGTGGCGCAGGCGCGCTTCCGTCACGACCAGCTGCTGCGCGACGAGCTCAGCGACGTCCAGCACCGCTTCAACGAGCGCAAGCTCGTCGACCGCGCCAAGGGCATCCTCATGCGGGTGCGCAACATCGGCGAGGACGAGGCGTATCGCGTGCTGCGCTCGGCGGCGATGCAGACGAAGCAGCGCATCGGCCAGGTCGCGCAGCAGGTGATCGATGCCTCGCGCTATGCAGAGGCGGTGAACAGGGCAGGGCAGTTGCGGATGCTCTCGCAGCGGCTGGTCAAGCTCTACGCGCTCGCCTGTGCCGGCGTGACGCCCGAGGTGACGGCGAGCCTCTGCCGCGACTCGATCGAGCAGATCGAGGCCAACCTCGGGGTGCTCGGCCGCACGCTGTCGAAGCCGACGTTCGGCGATCTCATCGAGGCCGTGCTGGCGCCCTGGGGACAGCTCAAGGCGGCACTGGCGCGGGCCCCGGCCGTGGCCCAGCTCGCCGCCATCGACGCGCTCGCCGAGCGGCTGCTCACGCAGGCCGAGGCGCTGACCCGCACGCTGGAGACCGCAGGCTTCGCGGCGGCGCTGCACGTGATCAACGTGTCCGGGCGCCAGCGCATGCTCGCGCAACGCCTCGCGAAGCTCGCGATCGTCGAGAGCCTGGCGCCGGCGCGGGCGAGCCGCGACGCGATGACGGCTGCCGAGACGGCCTTCCTCGACGGCCTCACCTATCTCGAAAAAATCCCGCTGACCTCGCCGGAGATCAAGGCGGCGCTCGATGCGGCGATGACGGACTGGATGCTGTTCCGTCCGGCGCTGGCGCGGGCGGGAGACGCGTCGGCCCGCAGCGAGATCGCGAGCCTGAGCGAGGCGCTGCTCACGCATTTCGAAAGGCTTACCGACCTCTACGAGCGCGGCATGCAGATGCTGATGGAATAGGGTGGCGCGGACCGGGGGGAGGTCCGCGCCAAGCCTTCTTTAGCCGGCGTGCTGCGTCGCGTGGGCCTTGGCGGCCTCGGCGTGGTGGTGCTCGGCCTGGACGTGATGGCCATAGGCGAGATGGGCGTGGTGCGCCGCCTTCTCGTGATCTCCGGCGGTGTGGTGCTTGTGCGCCTCGTGGTGGTGCTTGGCGGCGTGCTCGTGGTGCGTGGCCGCGTGCTGATGGTGCTCGGCGACGTTGTGCTCGCTCATGGTTCTCTCCCGAAGACCGCCGCCGGGTTCGGCGACGCCCAGCCGGCGTAGGAGCGGGGCGTGAACCTACGGCGACGTGCACGCGAAGGTGGCGTGATCGCGGGAAAGTGAGACGGCATGCGCGTCTTGCGTTCCGCCGGTCGCGCAGCTAGCGAGCTTGCATGTCGACCGACCCCTTCGATCCCAAGCGCTCGTTCCAGGGCTTGATCTTCACCCTGCAGCGCTTCTGGGCCGAGCAGGGCTGCGTGATCCTGCAGCCCTACGACATGGAGGTCGGCGCCGGCACGTTTCATCCCGCCACGACGTTGCGCGCGCTGGGCCCGAAGCCGTGGCGTGCGGCCTACGTGCAGGCCTCGCGCCGGCCGAAGGACGGGCGCTACGGCGAGAACCCCAACCGGCTGCAGCACTACTATCAGTACCAGGTGATCCTGAAGCCCTCGCCCGAGGACCTGCAGGACCTCTATCTCGCCTCGCTCCGGGCGATCGGCATCGACATGAGCCTGCACGACGTCCGCTTCGTGGAGGACGACTGGGAGAGCCCGACGCTCGGCGCCTGGGGTCTCGGCTGGGAGTGCTGGTGCGACGGCATGGAGGTGTCGCAGTTCACCTACTTCCAGCAGGTCGCGGGCATCGAGTGCGCGCCCGTCTCGGGCGAGCTGACCTACGGGCTCGAGCGCCTCGCCATGTACGTGCAGGGCGTCGACTCGATCTACGACTTGAACTTCAACGGCCAGGAGGGCGCGGCGAAGATCACTTACGGCGACGTCTTCAGGCAGGCCGAGCAGGAGTACTCGCGCCACAATTTCGAGGCCTCGAACGCGGAGATGCTGTTCCGCCATTTCGCCGATGCCGAGGGCGAGTGCCGCGCGCTGCTCGCCGCCGGCGACAAGGGCGACAAGGCCGAGATCGTGCTGCCGGCCTACGACCAGTGCATCAAGGCCAGCCACGCCTTCAACCTGCTGGACGCCCGCGGCGTGATCTCAGTGACCGAGCGCCAGAGCTACATCCTGCGCGTGCGCGAGCTCGCGAAGGCCTGCGGCGCGGCGTGGCTGAAGACGGAGGCGGGCGGGGCCTCGGCCGCCTGAGATACAGGCAGGGCGAATGCAATTGTTGCCCTCCCGCATCGGCACACGGAAGACGAGATTTCCACATCGGTTCGCGCTTCATGTGTGTCCGCACGGATCGTTAAGCCTACCCTCATCGACAACGTGCCAGTGAGTCGGCCACGGCATTTGGGAGCGGCGGCTCATGCGACGGATGCGATTCGTGCGTTTCGTGGTGCGTTTGGCGCGGGCGTTCGACACGAGGCTGGTCACGGCCCCAGACGATGCGCCGATCGATCCGGCTCTGCTGCCGCTCGATCTCGCGACACAGCCGATGACGTTCCACTAGCGCCGGCATGTCCGCCAACCTGCCGCCGATCGCTGGCTGCAGGCTCTCGCTGGGCCTTCTCCGCGGCGTCCAAGACGCCGCTCGACGTGCGTCGTCTTGCTGCTTGAGGAACTCCACGCGCGCTACCCGCCTCCGATACGACCTGCGTCCAATCAATCTTGCGATCATTGATCCCAGCAATGCATGAGAGCCTTGCGAACTGAGCGCTTCACCAAGGCGGGCGTCAGTTGATACGGTCCTCAAGCAAGAAGAATTGAATGGAGGATTGAATGTCCGCTATGACAAGCGTCGCTTCTGCCGAGGTCGCGCTGGGAAAGCGTGATCTCCGCCAGTCGGTGCTGCGCGGGCTTCGCGAGACCTGCCCGCATTGCGGCAAGGGCCGCCTGTTCGGACGTTACCTGAAGGTCGTGCCGCGCTGCGAGAGCTGCGGCGAGGATCTGAGCCACCAGCGGGCGGACGACGCGCCGCCCTACGTCACGATGATGATCGTCGGGCACCTGCTGATCCTCGGCGTCGCCCTGCTCGAGGACACCTACGCGCCGCCAACCTGGGTGCATCTCGCAATCTGGCTGCCCTTGACGGTCGCACTGAGCCTCGTGCTGCTGCCGCGCGTGAAGGGCGCCATCGTCGGCCTGCAATGGGCGAACCGCATGCACGGTTTCGACGGCGCCTAGCTCCCGGCCTCTTGCTCCCCTGTGCGGATTCGTGCGGTTTAGTCCGCACCGCAGGGGAGGGTGGGATGACGTCGCCGGAGACCGAGCTGCCAGAGGCGCAGAGCCGCGCGATCGCCCAGGCCGTGCGCGAGGCGTTGGCCCGTCGCCGCATTTCCCGCCAGAAGCTCGCCGACGACGCCCGCATCTCCGTCTCGACCCTGGAAAAGGCACTCTCCGGACGGCGGCCTTTCACGCTGGCGACGACGATCCGCCTCGAGGAGGCGCTCGGCGCCTCGCTGCGCGGCCCGGCATCCACCGCCGCGCCGCTCCCCGCCCGCAATGCGCCCGAGGCGCTCGGCGCCTACTCGCACGAGGCGGTGGCCTGGCTCGAGGGGCGCTATCTCACGCTGCGGCCGTCCTTCGGCGCGACGGATGCGATCTTCGCCTACCGCACCGAGCTTCTCTGGGACGAGGCCGAGAGCTGCCTGGCCTTCCGCGAGGCCGAGCGGATCGATGCGCCCTTCGCGCAGTCCGGCCAGGTCTCGGTGCCGCACCAGTCGGGCGCGATCTACCTCGTCACGCAGTGGCACGGCCAGTACCGCCTCGCGATGCTCGGGCGGCCGACGATCTTCGGCGAGATGTACGGCGTGCTGACGACGCTGCAGCCGGGCCGCGGCGGCGCCCTGACGCCGGTCGCCGCGCCGCTGGCGCTGATCCCCGAGGCGCGGCTCACCGGCGCGATGCCCTATGGACGCATCACCTCCGGGATGCCGGAGTTCGCGGCCTGCCGCGCCATGCTCGCTCGCGTCGGCGAAGAGGGCTACGCGACCTTCTTCACCTGTCCGGGCTGAGGCGTCCGCAGGCGTCCGGCATCGCGGCGGCGGCGTGCGGTTTCGCGCCGAACGAAGCCGAACCTGCCCGTGTCCGCCAGCCCAAGGCGATGCGAGCTTCGTGGCCATGAGAGGCGCCGCTGCGGCGCGCTCGAGCGCCACGGAGAAAACGCATGCGCAAGTCCCTCTATCTCGCCGCTCTCGCGCTCAGCGTCGGCATCGGCGGCACCGGCCACGCCGCGCCGAACGCGATGCTCTACGCCTACAACATCGACCATGGCACGCCGACGCGCGGCCGCTGCGAGGCGATCGCGGGCACCGATCGCGACGCCTGCCGCAAGCTCGAGGCGCTCGTCGCCGACGCCAATCGCAACGCGGCGCTCGGTGCGCTCTCGCGGAACTGGACGGGGACGAGGCTCTCCGCATTCGCGCGTCTCGTCGCCGCGGAGCAGGCCTTCGCCGCGTCGCTCGCCATCAACGAGACCGGCGCCGCGCCAGGATCGCAGGAGGCGATGGACGCCGAGCAGGCGGAGAAGGACGTGTTCGTCTCGACGGTGCAGCGGCTCATCGCCGGCGAGCTGTCGCGCGGAGACGGTTCGGCCGAGGCGAGCGACGAGGCGCTGAACGACGCCTACGGCCAGGTGATGAGGATCGACGACCCCCGCGAGCTCGGCGGGGGCGACGTCGACAAGGCCGGCATCCTGCGCACCGAGCGCGCCTGGATCGTCTATCGCGACGCCTTCGCGGCGTTTGCGCAGACGCTCGAGGGCCCGGACGCGGCCGAGACCATCAAGTGGGAGCTGACGCGCCAGCGCACCGCGACGCTCGATGCTTTCCTGGGCGACTGACGCACATCGGCCAGCCGCGACGTGACGTCAGTGGCTCATCTCCATGCCGCCCATCGACGGTTGGCCTACGGCAGTCGAGCCCGGCATGGCCATGTTCATATCCATGTTGTGCATGATCCACAGCGAGCCGGCGATGACGATGCCGACAATCAGCACGCCGAAGGCCAGCGCCATGACGTTGTTGATGTTGTCGTCGCCGGTCGTGATGTGGAGGAAGAAGGCGAGGTGGACGCCCATCTGCGCCACCGCCAGGGCGGCGAGCGCCATGGTGAGACCCGGCGTGTAGAGGATCGACGGGCCGCTCGCGACCCAGAACGAGCCGATCGTCAGCACCGTCGCCAGGATGAGGCCGAGCACATAGTTGATGACCTCGCGGCCGGTTGCGTGATCGGAGTCCTCATGGTCGCCGGGCGCGACGCCGGCGGCGAAGGTGTGGCTGAGGTCGTGCTTGCTCATGGTGTGAGCCCCAACAGATAGACGTTCGTGAAGATGCCGACCCAGATGATGTCGAGCGCGTGCCAGAACAGGTTGAAGCACAGGCCGCGCCGGCGCATCGATGGGACGAAGCCCTTGGTCCAGTACTGCGCCATCATCGTGCCGAGCCACAGCAGGCCGATCGTCACGTGGAGGCCGTGGCAGCCGACGAGCGTGAAGAACGACGACAGGAAGGCGCTGCGATCAGGTCCCGCATGGTCGTGGATCATCGAGAGGAACTCGCTGATCTCGAGCGCCAGGAAGCCGGCGCCGAGCAGGCCGGTCACGAGGTAGCCGATCTGCGTCCACATCTGGTTGCGGGCGTTGGCGGCGATCGCCGCCATGCCGCAGGCGAAGCTGGAGAGCAGCAGGCAGGCGGTTTCGAGACCCACGGCCTTGAACTCGAACAGATCGCGCGGACCGGGCCCGCCGGCGGTGCGATGCGAGAGCACGGCATAGGCCGCATAGAAGCCCGCGAACATGATGAAGTCGGAGAGCAGGAACACCCAGAAGCCGTAGCCCGTGATGATGCGCTTCTCGGCCGGGCCCTTGTGACCGCCCGACGAATCGCGATCCGACGCGTGCTCTTGCTCGCTGTGCGAGACCTTGAGCCAGCCCTCGACGGTGCCCTGGACGAGGCCTGCGCGCTGCTCGCGACGCTTGCTGTCGAGCCTTGCGACCTCATCGGCCGGGATCTCGTACTCGTCGTGGCGACGCCAGGCGAACACGACGAAGGTCGCGAACGCGCCGGCGAAGCCGACCGCCGCCATCCACCAGATGTGCCAGATGAGCGCGAAGCCGAGCACCGTGGCGAAGAAGGCGACGACGATGCCCGTCGGGCTGTTCTTCGGCATCTCGATCGGCTCGTAGTCCGGCACTTCGCTCAGCACGCGCCGCTGCAGCGCGCGCTGCTTGATGCGCCAGTAGGCCTCCTCGCCGGTGACGTTCGGCAGCACGGCGAAGTTGAAGACCGGCGGCGGCGACGTGGTGATCCACTCGAGCGAGCGGCCGTCCCACGGATCGCCCGTCGTGTCGCGCAGAGCCTCGCGCTCGCGGATCGAGACGAAGATCTGGGTGATTTGGCAGGCGATGCCGCAGGCGATCGAGAGCGCGCCGACCTCGGCGACCAGCAGCCACGGCTGCCAGGCGGAGACGTCATAGTGCTGCAGGCGCCGCGTCATGCCCATCAGGCCGGTGACGTAGAGGGGCATGAAGGCGAGGTAGAAGCCGACGACCCAGAACCAGAAGGCGCGCTTGCCCCAGTTGTCCTTCAGCTTGAAGCCGAACGCCTTCGGCCACCAGTACGTGTAGCCGGCGAAGGCCGCGAACAGCACGCCGCCGATGATGACGTTATGGAAGTGCGCGACGAGGAAGAGCGAGTTGTGCAGCAGGAAGTCGGCCGGCGGCACGGCGAGCAGGACGCCGGTCATGCCGCCGATCACGAAGGTGATGAGGAAGGCGATCGCCCACATCATCGGCACCTCGAAGCGGACCTTGCCGCCGAACATCGTGAACAGCCAGTTGAAGACCTTCACGCCGGTCGGGACGGCGATGACCATCGACATGATGCCGAAGATGCCGTTGACGTCGGCCCCGGCGCCCATGGTGAAGAAGTGGTGCAGCCACACCATGAACGAGAGGATGCAGATCGCCATGGTCGCGACGACCATCGAGCGGTAGCCGAACAACGGCTTCGACGAGAAGGTCGAGATGACCTCGGAGAAGATGCCGAACGAGGGCAGGATGAGGATGTACACCTCCGGATGACCCCATGCCCAGATGAGGTTCATGTACATCATCGAGTTGCCGCCCTGGCTGTCCGTGAAGAAGTGGAAGCCGAGGTAGCGGTCGAGCAGGCTCATCGCGAGCGTCGCGGTGAGGATCGGAAAGGCGGCGACGATCAAGAGGTTCGCGGCGAGCGAGGTCCACACGAAGATCGGCATGCGCAGATAGGTCATGCCCGGCGCGCGCATCTTGAGGATCGTCGTGACGAAGTTGACGCCTGTGAGCAGCGTGCCGACGCCTGAGATCTGCAGAGCCCAAAGCTGGTAGTCGATGCCGACGCCGGGCGAGAACTTGATGCCGGAGAGCGGCGGGTAGGCGAGCCAGCCGGCGGTGCCGAACTCGCCGATGACCAGCGACATGTTGACGAGCAGCACGCCGGTCGCGGTCAGCCAGAACGACACCGAGTTGAAGGTCGGGAAGGCGACGTCGCGCACGCCGAGCTGCAGCGGCAGGATGAAGTTCATCAGGCCGATGAGGAACGGCATCGCCACGAAGAAGATCATGATCGTGCCGTGCGCGGAGAAGATCTGGTTGTAGTGCTCGGGCGGCAGGTAGCCGCCGGAATGCAACGCGACCGCCTGCTGCGAGCGCATCATGATCGCGTCGGTGAAGCCGCGCACCATCATCACGAGCGCCAGCAGGCAGTACATCACGCCGATCCGCTTGTGATCGACCGACGTGATCCATTCCCGCCAAAGGTAGGGAACCCACCCTTTCACCGTCACCCACGTCAGGATGCTGATGACGCCAATGATCATCATGGCGGAGGCCGCCATGGGGATCGGCTGGCTGAACGGGATCGCATCCCAGCTGAGCTTACCCAGCATCGTTACAGTTCCTTATGTCTCGTGTGCGCGCGCGTGTCGGTGAAGGCCGGCGGGCAGGCGATCAGGGCGGGTTCGTCTCCGGATGCGGCCCGACCTGTGCGGGCGCCGTCTCGTTGACGATCGAGGCGAAGAGGTTCGGGTCGGCCGATTTGTAGGTCGCGGCCTGCGCGACGCCGCTGACGTTGGCGAGCTTCGCGTAGCCCGCCGTGTCCAACGCCTCGGGCGAGGCCTTGGCGGTGTCGACCCATTTCGTGAAGTCGTCGGGCTGCACGGCATGGACGTCGAAGTGCATGTCGGAGAAGCCGTCGCCAGACAGCATGCCGGACAGGCCCGGGAAGACGCCGGTCTTGTCGGCCTGCAGGTTGAGCTGCGTCGTCATGCCGGCCATCGAGTAGATCATGCCGCCGAGGCGCGGAACGAAGAACGCGTTCCAGACGGAGGCCGAGGTGATCGTGAAGTGCACGGGCCGGCCGGTCGGCAGGTAGAGCTGGTTGACCGCCGCGACGCCCTGCTCGGGGTAGATGAACAGCCACTTCCAATCCATGGAGACGACCTGAACCTCGAGCGGCTTCTGGTCCTTCGCGATCGGCAGCGGCTTGTAGGGATCGAGCGCGTGCGAGCCGTACCAGGCGACGCCGCCGAGCACGACGATGGTCAGCAACGGGATCGACCAGACGACGAGCTCGATCGTGCCGTTGAATTCCCATTCGGGGAGGTAGAACGCCTTGTCGTTCGTCGCGCGGAAGTACCAGGCGAACACCGGCACCGCGAGCAGCACGGGCACGATGATGACGAGCATGATCGCGAGCGAGTCGACGAGAATGAGAAGCTGGTCGTGTCCGACGGGACCGGCGGGGTCCATCACGCCGAGGTCGCAGCCGCAGAGCAGGAGGGGTGTGAGCAGGGCGAAGGCGACGAGCGACCAGTTGCGCCGCCGCGGGACGACTAGAGGACCGGCCAAGGAGAACTCCCGCACTGCATTGCACCCGTTTCCAGCGTGCTTTGCTCCAAATCGATGCCGACCACAATAGCGTTTGTCTGCGACAGAGCAGCATCGCTTTTCATTCAAGCTGTCGATCGATCAATGTGCTCCGCATTGCGAAATCAGCTCTGCGGCGCGCTTGCGGGCATCGAGTTGCCGGAGGTTTCTTGATCGGCTTGCTCGATTGAACCGGGCTGGTCGCAGGTCGTGCGGCGTCGTGTCCGACCGGCAGAATCTGTCTCGTTCCAGGTCGATTGCGGGATACAATTTGCGTTCAAGTCGGCACGCCGGCATCGCATCGTCTTGCCGTGTGGCTCGCCTGAGGCGTCTGCGATTTCCCTTGCCTCGGCGGCGCTTCGCCCGTATAGGGCCGGCCCATCCCACACGCGGATCGCGCGCGCCTGCCTGAAGGCGTGCTTCCGGTGCCCCCCGGGGCCAACCGATCCGCGGAGGTTCAACCGGAGAATCATAGGTCTATGGCACTTCCCGATTTCACCATGCGTGGGCTCCTCGAGTCCGGCGCGCATTTCGGCCATCAGTCGCACCGCTGGAACCCCAAGATGGGGCCCTACATCTTCGGCGCGCGCAACAACATCCACATCATCGACCTCGCGCAGACGGTGCCGCTGATGCACCAGGCGCTGAAGGCGATCTCCGACACCGTGGCCCGCGGCGGCCGCGTGCTGTTCGTCGGCACCAAGCGCCAGGCGCAGGAGCAGATCGCCGACGCCGCCCGCCGCTCCGCGCAGTACTACATCAACTCGCGCTGGCTCGGCGGCATGCTGACCAACTGGAAGACGATCTCGGCGTCGATCCAGCGGCTGCGCAAGATCGACGACCAGCTCGACTCCGGCGCCCAGGGCCTCACCAAGAAAGAGCGCCTGATGATGAGCCGCGAGCGCGAGAAGCTCGAGAAGGCGCTCGGCGGCATCAAGGACATGGGCGGCGTGCCGGACCTCATCTTCGTGATCGACACGAACAAGGAGGCGCTGGCCATCAAGGAGGCCAACCGCCTGTCGATCCCGGTCGCGGCGATCCTCGACACCAACTCCGATCCCGACGGCATCACCTTCCCGATCCCGGGCAACGACGACGCCGGTCGCGCCATCGCGCTCTACTGCGATCTCGTCGCGCGCGCCGCGCTCGACGGCATCCAGCGCAGCCAGGGCCAGTCGGGCTACGACGCGGGCGAGGCCGAGGCACCTGTCGCCGAGGAGCTGCCGCGCGTGCTCGAGGCCCAGGAGCCGGCCGCCGAGCCGGAGGTGGTGCCCGTCGAGACGACGGACGCGCCTGTCGAGACCTTCGAGCTCCTCGCCGCCCCGCGTGGCGCCCCGGACGACTTCGCGAAGATCCAGGGCATCGGCCCGCAGATGATCAAGAAGCTCAACGACGGCGGCATCTTCCACTACTGGCAGATCGCGGCCATGACCCCCGACGACGTCAAGAAGGTCGACACCGAGCTGAAGCTCGGTGGCCGCATCGACCGCGACGGCTGGATCAACCAGGCGCGCGCGCTCATCGCGGCGTAAGCGCTCCGCGCGCGACGACAACACGGGCGTTTCCTTCTCCCGCCACGCGGGAGGGGTGGCCCGGCGAAATCCGGTCGGCTATGGGGCTTTTCCGCCTCCCGCCGACCGACGCCACAGCGGCGGGACCCCTCATCCGACCCCGCGTCGCGGGGCCGCCCTCTCCCGCCAGCGGGAGAAGCGAAGACCACAAGGACCAGGTGCGATGGCGAACATTTCCGCGGCGATGGTGAAGGAGCTTCGCGAGAAGACCGGCGCCGGAATGATGGATTGCAAGACGGCGCTGACCGAGTCGGGCGGCGACATCGAAGCCGGCGTGGACTGGCTGCGCAAGAAGGGCCTCTCCAAGGCCGCCAAGAAGGGCGATCGCGTCGCCGCCGAGGGCCTGATCGGGATCGCGCTCGGCGCGACCGAGGCCGTGGTCGTCGAGGTGAACTCCGAGACCGACTTCGTCGCCCGCAACGACGACTTTCAGACGCTCGTGCGCAACGTCGCCGACGTCGCGCTGAAGGCGCAGAGCGACGACGTCGAGACGATCAAGTCCGCGCCCTATCCCAAGGGGGGCACCGTCGAGGCGGCGATCACCAACGCCATCGCGACGATCGGCGAGAACATGACGCTGCGCCGCGCGGCTCGCGTCTCGGTGACGAAGGGCGCGATCGGCTCCTACGTGCACGGGCAGGTGTCGGACGGCCTCGGCAAGATCGGCGTGCTCGTCGCGCTCGAGTCGGACAAGGATGCCGCGAGCCTCGAGGCGCTCGGTCGCAAGATCGCCCAGCACATCGCGGCGACGAGCCCAATCGCGCTCGATTCCTCGTCGATCGACCCTGAGGTCATCGCCCGCGAAAAGGCGGTGCTGATGGAGAAGAATGCCGCCGGCAAGCCGGCCAACGTCGCCGAGAAGATCGTCGAGGGCGGCCTCAAGACGTACTTCAAGGAGAACTGCCTCGTCGATCAGATCTCGATCCACGAGGACCACGCCAAGAAGGCGATCGGCCAGGTCGCCAAGGAGGCCGGCGCGACCATCAAGGCGTACGTCCGCTTCGGCCTCGGAGAGGGCGTCGAAAAGGGCGAAGGCCCGGACTTCGCGAGCGAGGTCGCGGCGATGTCGAAGGGCTGAGGCTTTCCGTTTCGCTAAGAAGTTCAGGTCCCGGATCGCCGCTGGCGGTCCGGGACTTTTCTTTTAGCCGCCGAGCGCCTGCAGTGCCTCGCGCGTGTCGACGTCGACCAGAATGCCGGGATCGTCGACCTGGCAGCGGACGATGCGTCGGCCCGACTGCGCCAGAAGGCGGCGGGCCCCGGTGTCGCCCGTCAGCTGCATCAGCTCCGGGAACAGGCAGCGGGCGAGCAGGGCGGGATTGCCTTCGCGTCCGTCATGGATCGGGACGACGGCATCGGCATCCGGACTGGCCGCGAAGGCGGCAATCAGCGTATCGAGCGTCGCGGTGCGCACCCTCGGCATGTCGGCGAGCAGGACCAGCGCACCGTCGATATTCGGCGGCAGCGCGACGAGCCCCGCCTTGAGCGAGCCGGCCATGCCCCTCGCATAGAAGGGGTTGTGGACGAGGGTGACTGGATGCTCGTCGAGCGCGGTAGCAACGGCCTCGGCGCCACGGCCGGTGACGACGAGCGTCGCCACGGCGCGCGAGGCAAGCGCCAGGTCGACGACGTGGCACACCAGGGATCGGCCATCGAGGAGCGCGAGGACCTTCAGCTCGTCCGGGCCTCCGCCGAAGCGCGAGCCGCGTCCGGCCGCCATCACAAGGGTGGCGACCTCAACCATTCGCGTCCGCCTGGCGCAGCTGCGGACGCGTCACGATCTCGGACAGCAGGCCGCCGACGCCCATGCGCCGCAGCTCCGCACCGGTGACCGGCAGGCCGGCGAGGAGGCGCCACAGCACGAAGTCGAAGCCGTTCTCCTTCGGCGAGCGCGCACAGCCCGGCGCGCCGATCACCGGAATCGTCCTGCCGTCTATTGAGAGCGACCCGAGCAGCAGCAGGTTGCCGGGATCGACCGGCATGCCGAGCTGCTCGACCGTGCCGCCGGCCGCCTCGATCGCCGCGGGAACGACGTCGCGTCGGTCGGTGATCGCCGAGGCGCCGAAGATGACGAGCACGTCGATGCCCGTCACCTGGCGCAAGAGGTCGGTGAGGTCCGGCGTGTCGTGGGCGACGCGCGCCTCGCGCGTGATGCGGCTGCCGGCCAAAGCGAGCCTTGCGTCGAGCAGGTTGAGCGTCTTCTCGATCGTCGCCTGCTTGAGGCCGGGCAGCACCGTCGAGACGACCCCGATGTCGAGCGGGCGGAACGGCGCGACCGACACCGGCGGCGCGGCCACGGCCGCGAGGCTCGCCGCCAGGCAGGGCTCCGCCACCGCGAAGGGGATGATCTTGACCGTCGCGATCATCTCGCCGGCGACCACGGGGCGCATCGGCGTCAGGGTCGCCACAGTGATCGACTCGTCGACCGCGTTGACGGCATCGATCGTCGCGGTGTCGACGAGCAGGAGGCCTGCCGCCTCCGCCATGAGATTGCAGCGGCCGGTGAACGGCGACTCCAGTCGGACGCCCTTGCCGGCCATCCGCGTTGCGAGTTTCTGGGCCGCGACGTTCTCGGTCACGTCGCCGGGCTCGAGAATGGCGGCGACGACGGCGTCGATGCCGGCTTCGGCAAGCGCTGCGATGTGCGTTGCTTCGAGTACCTCGCCCTTCTTCAAGGTGAGTCCCGAACCGCGGACGGAATGCGCGAGGATCGCGCCCTCGCCGTCGGCGGTCGCGATCCGCCCGAACTTCACGCCGCGGCCTCGGCGGCGGCTCGTTCGTCGCGGCGCGGCTTGCGACGCAGCGCGGCGATAATCTCACCGAGGATCGCGACGGCGATCTCGGCCGGGCTCACTGCGCCGATGTCGAGGCCGATAGGAGCGTGGATGCGCGCCAGCGCCGCGTCGTCGAACCCATGCTCGCGCATGCGATCGAGACGGCGCCCGTGCGTTTTCCGCGAGCCCAGCGCGCCGATGTAGAAGCAGCCCGTCTTGAGAGCCGCCACGAGCGCGGGATCGTCGATCTTCGGATCGTGCGTTAGCAGGCAGACCGCGGTATAGGGATCGAGACCGATCCGCTCGATGGCCTCGTCCGGCCATTCGGCGAGGAGGCGCACGTCGGGAAACCGCTCCGGCGTCGCGAAGGCGGTGCGGGGATCGATGATCGTCACGTCGAGCTCGGTCAGTCGCGCCATCGTCGCCAAGGCTTGCGAAATGTGGACCGCGCCGATGACGACCAGGCGCACGGACGGCACCTGAACGGTGACGAAATGCACGCCGTCGGCGAGCAGCCCGCTCTTGCCCAGCCGCATCCGCTCGGCGACCGCCTCGCCGAGCGCGTCCTGCTCGAGCGCTTCGGCATCGACGATGCGCTGGCTGTTAGTTGTGATGTCGGTGACGAGCGCGATGGGCCGGCGGGCGGCGCGTGCCGCGTTCAGCCGGGCGAGGTCCGCGAGCCGCATCAGTCGAGCCTCTCGACATACACCTTGATCCGGCCGCCGCAGGAGAGGCCGCGCTGCCACGCCGTCTCGTCGGCGACGCCGAACTCGAGCACGCGCGCGGCGCCGCTCTCGATCACGTCCATCGCCTCGCCGACGACGTCGCCCTCGACGCAGCCGCCGGAGACCGAGCCGAGGAAGCGGCCGTCGCCGTCGATCACGAGGTGGCTGCCGACCGGGCGGGGCGCCGAGCCCCAGGTCTCGATGACGGTAGCGACCGCCACCGCCTTGCCGGCCTCGCGCCAGGCTTGGGCCTCGATCAGGATTTCGTCGTCGGTCGCGAGCATGGGCATGCGCCAATATAGGCGTCGCAGGCCGCCTCGCGCGAGGGCGTGACGAAAATAGAAAGCGCCGGCCGCTAGCTCTTCTTGGCGACCAGCGGATCGAGGATCTTCGCCAGCGATTGCTCCGTCACCTCGCCGGTCACCTTCTCGCCGTTGACGAAGAACGTGGGCGTCGCGCTGACGCCGAACTTCTTCGAGCCGCGATCGGACACCGCGTAGACCTGGTCCTGCAGCTTCTGATCCTTGAGGCAGGTGTCGAACTGCTCCTGGCCCATGCCCGTCACGCGAAGAACGTTGCGCAGCGCATCGAGCGGCTTGTCGGAATAGGCCCAGCTCTGCTGCTGGTCGAAGAGCAGATCGACGACGGCATTGCGCTTCTCCGGCCCTTCGCAGCGCGCCAGCATGAAGGCGGCGGCGGCCAGCGGATCGAGCGGGAACTCGCGCAGGACGAAGCGCGCCTTGCCGGTGTCGAGGTAGTTCTTGACGAGCCACGGATAGACGGTCTCATGGAAGTGCGCGCAGTGCGGGCAGGTCATCGAGGCATATTCGACGATCGTCACCGGCGCGTCGGCCTTGCCGATGAAGAGATCGGGCAGCGCGTCCGGCGCCATCATCTCCTGCTCGGGCACTTTCATCGGCGTGTCCTGCTGCGCAAAAGCCGGCGCGACGCGGAGCAGGGCGAGCGCCGAGCCGGCGATCAAGAGGCCGTGGAGGACGTCGCGGCGGGTGCGCAGGTCGAGGAGCATCGTCAGATCCGGGGTTGCGAGGGTCGTGTGCCTTATAGACGTCGCCGACCCGGGAAAGAACCCTGGCCGGACAGACCTAGGCCGGCTTCAAGCCTTGTTGAAGCGCGGACATGGTGTCGCGGAAGCCGGTCGGCCCGTCGACGAACCGCTCCATCATGAGCGCGCCCTCGAGCGTTGCGACGATCATCCGGGCGTGCGAGGCCGGCTCGACCTCCGCACGCACGGTACCGTTGGCGCGACCGTCCTCGAGCACGCGCGTCAACCAGCCGATGTGCTCGGCGAAGAAGCGGCCGAGATTTTCGCGAAGCTGCGGGGGCAGGGTGTCGTGCTCGGAGGCAAGCGCGGCGCACAGGCAGCCGAGGCCCTGCTCGACGCCGCCAAGATAGAGATCGGAATAGGCCAGGATGCGGGCGACGCCGTCCTGGCTCTCGGCCAGGATGCCGTCGAGGGCGTCGGCGTAGCGTGCCGAATAGGCTTCCAGCAGCGCCAGCGCGAGGTCGGTCTTCGTGCGGAAGTGATGATGGATGCTGGCCTTGCGGATGCCGACGGCCTCGGCGAGGTCGGCGTAGCTGAAGCCCGAGTAGCCGCGCCCCCGCACGATGGCTTCCGCCTTCGTGAGCAGCGTCGACCTTGTGTCCTGCGTCTGCATTGGGAGAGCGAACCAACTTTCCGCATGGCGGGTGACCGCGGTCACATCCGCCACTCGGCGCTTGTGCCAACGATGGCGCTCCAGGAACTTTTACTGGACGCGACCGCTTTCTCTACCTACTAGATGGTAGCAATAACGATAGCAAGCTGGGAGGTCGGTCACGGTGACCGTTGGCGACCGAGAGAGCATGAGCCGCCGGCAGGCGCTGCTCGCCGGGTTCGGGGGCGCGTGCCTCTGCTGCATGCCGTCTCTCGCAGCTTCGCAGTCCTTCAGGATGGAAGAGGTCGCGAGCGGCGTCTTCGTGCGGCGCGGCGTCGATGAGGACGCCACCGCGCAGAACCTCGACGCCATCGCCAACATCGGCTTCATCGTCGGCAAGGACGCCGTCCTCGTCACCGACACCGGCGGATCGCTCGCCGACGGCCAATGGCTGCGCGCCCAGATCAAGGCGAAGACCGCCAAGCCGATCAAGTTCGTCGTCATCAGCCACGTCCACCCCGACCATACGTTCGGCGCCGGCGCCTTCGTCGACGACAAGCCGGTCTTCATCGGCCATGCCAAGCTTCCGGAGGCGCTGCAGGCGCGCGGCGAGTTCTACAAGAAGGGACTGGCCGACATCATCGGCGCCGACAAGGTCGGGCCGGTCATCATGCCGACGCATACCGTGGCGGACACCGATCAGGTCGACCTCGGCGATCGCGTCGTCACGTTCAAGGCGCACGGCCCGGCCCACACCCATTCCGATCTTTCGATGCTCGACAAGCAGAGCGGCCTTCTGCTGCCGGCCGATCTTCTGTTCGTTGGTCGCATCCCGTCGCTCGACGGGAGCCTCTTGGGCTGGCTCAAGGAACTCGACGCGCTGTCGAAGACGGGCGCGCAGCGCGCCGTCCCGGGCCATGGGCCCGTCGTGGTCGATCTCGCGCCGTCGGTCGCCGCGCTGCGCGGCTATCTCAGCGACATCCGCGACGGCGTGCGCAAGGAGATCAAGGGCGCAGGGTCCATCGAGGCAGCGACTCGCAACGTCGGCCAGGACCAGGCGTCGAAATGGGCGTTGTTTGCGGACTACAATCCGCGCAACGTAACCGAGGCCTATAAAGAGCTCGAATGGGAATAAAGGGAGAAAGCGCAATGTCCGCCATCAAGACCACGACCCTGGCCCTCGGCATCGCCGCCGCCGCGATGACCGCGGCCGTCGTGCCGAGCCGTGCCGGCTTCGAGGATTCCGATCAGCAGCGCCAGGCCCGCTGGCAAGAGCTGTCCAAGCAGATCTTCGACGGCAAGACGCCTGTGGCCGACGACAAGGCGGTCAAGATCGAGGCGCCGGCCCGCGCACAGGATGCCGCACTGGTGCCGATCACCATCACGCTCGCCAATCCGAAGGACGTGAAGGCGCTCTATCTCGTCATAGACGACAACCCGTCGCCGCTCGCTGCGCACTTCACCTTCGGGCCCGACATGGACCCGAAGGAAATCAAGCTGCGCGTGCGGGTGAACACCTACACCGACATGCACGCGGTCGCCGAGACGAAGGACGGCAAGCTGCTCGTGACCACCGCCTTCGTGAAGGCCTCCGGCGGCTGCTCGGCGCCGATGGGCGTGAGCGACGAGGAGGCGATGCGCGGCATGGGCGAGATGAAGCTCAAGCTCGCCGGCGATGTCGCGGCCGACAAGCCGGTCGATGCCACGCTCATGATCCGCCACCCGAACTTCAACGGCATGCAGCAGAACCAGCTGACGCAGGCCTTCACACCGGCGAGGTACATCCAGTCGATCGACGTGAAGTACAACGACAAGCAGGTGTTCAACCTGGCAACCGACATCTCGCTCGCCTCGAACCCGGTGATCAGCTTCGACCTGCTGCCGTCGGCCGCCAAGGGCACGCTCAAGGTCGACGTGAAGGACAGCCAGAACGAGCGCTGGTCGAAGAACTTCAGCGTCCCGAACATCTCGAACTGAGGCGGCGCATGCGCACCCTGATCGCCCTTGCGGCTCTCTGCCTCCTCCTTGCGCCGGCGCGCGCGCAGGCGCCGGCCTCGAACCCGCATCGGGTCGCAGAGCCGGAAGGGCTCTATCAGGGAGTGCCGCACGGCTACACGCCGCCGACGCTGAAGGGTGCCAAGGTGCTCTCCAGCGCCGCCGAGCTCGGCAAGCTGATCCAGGAGAAGCATCCGGTCCTGGTCGACGTCGCCGAGCAGGATCGCAAGCCGGCTTCGATGTCGTCGTCGATGATCTGGCTGCCGCAGCACCGCTCGATTCCCGGAACGGTCTGGATGCCGGGCGCCGGCAGCGGCACCGGCGATGCCGCGTTCGCGTCTGCCTTCCGCACCCGGATGGCGACGCTGACCAACGGCAAGCCCGGCACGGCGATCGTCACGTTCTGCCACCCGGACTGCTGGGCGAGCTGGAACGCGGCGAAGCGTCTGGTCGGGCTCGGCTATACCGAAGTCTACTGGTTTCCGCTCGGCATCGAAGGCTGGCAGGATGCGCACGACACGACGGTGGTGAAGGCAGATCCCGCTTGGCTCGCCTCGCTGCCGAAGACCCTCACGCAATGATCTCGAACAAAGGACGGCCCATCATGATGCCGACACGACGCGCCGCCCTTGCTGTCTTTGCCATGGTTGCCGTAGCCTTCGCCCTGCCGGCGCTGGCGGCGGACAACGCCCCGCAGCCCTTCACCGAGGCGGCTTTCGACGCCGCCCAGAAGGCCGGCAAGCCGATCCTCATCGACACCTTCGCGACCTGGTGTGACATCTGCGCGAGACAGAAGCCGATCATCGACAAGCTTCTGAGCGAGGCCGAGTTCAAGAACCTGGTCACCTTCCGCGTCGACTTCGACACGCAGAAGGATGTGATGCGGAAGTTCAACGCCCGCCTGCAAAGCACGCTAATTGCCTTCCGCGGCGACAAGGAGGTCGCCCGCTCGGTCGGTGAGACGCAGCCCGAGTGGATCGAGGACGTGATGTCGAAGGCGACGGAGAAGAGCCCCGCCAGCTGATCGCATGCAATCGCGACAAATTTATCGATTCTTCAGGCTCGCGCCAAAGACGCGGTGAACCCGAACGCCATTGCTGAATTACTCTCCCAGACACGACGATCTGAGGGGATCGACAATGGAAAACGGGGTTGTGACGGCCGGCTATCTGCTGCGTCTCATTGGTTTCTTTGCAATTGCGATCGGGGCCGCATGGGCCATCCAGACGCTCGGCTTCGGCCACGAGAGCGTCGGCGGCAAGCTGATGTGGGTCGTCGCCGCCGCGGCAATGGCGGGCGCCGGCGCCGGTCTGATCGTTGCCTCGTCCAGCCTTCCTGCGGACGAGCGGCGCGTCCCGGTGCGCATCTGACGCTCGTTATGGCGCTGGCCCTTGCCAGCGTCCTTGCCTATCGATAAGTAGAGCTTTGTGGCGCGGAACCGAGCGGTTCCGCGCCACCACTTTTTCCGATCGTACGATCCGAGCCTCCAGCCGGGTCCCGAGCATCATCGACGGCGAATGGCCAACCCGTTCCAGTTCCTGCAAGAAGTCCGCGCCGAGGCGAGCAAGGTCACATGGCCGAACCGCCGCGAGACGACGATCACGACCGTGCTCGTCGTCGTCATGTGCGTCTTCGCCAGCCTCTTCCTCTTCGCCGCGGATCAGCTCATCCACATCGGAATCAACCTGATTCTCGGCTTCGGCCGCTGACGGACGACAATGAACAAGCGCTGGTACATCGTTCACGCCCATTCGAACTTCGAGAAGAAGGTCGCCGCCTCGATCCGTGAGCAGGCGGCGCAGCGGGGTCTCGAGGAGAAGTTCGACGAGATCCTCGTGCCGACGGAGAACGTCGTCGAGGTCCGCAAGGGCCGCAAGGTCAACGCCGAGCGCAAGTTCTTCCCCGGCTACGTGCTCGTGAAGTGCGACCTGTCGGACGACGTCTACCACATCATCAAGAACACACCGAAGGTCACGGGCTTCCTCGGCGCCGACAAGAAGCCGGTGCCGATCTCGGATGCCGAGGCAGATCGCATCAAGGGTCAGGTCCAGGACGGCGTCGAGCGGCCGAAGTCGACGATCTCCTTCGAGGTCGGCGAGAACGTCCGCGTGGCCGACGGCCCGTTCGCCTCGTTCAACGGCGTGGTCGAGGAGGTCGACGAGAGCCGCTCGCGCGTCAAGGTCGCCGTCTCGATCTTCGGCCGCGCGACGCCCGTCGAGCTCGAGTACGCGCAGGTCGAGAA
Organism: Beijerinckiaceae bacterium RH AL1; assembly: GCA_901457705.2. Lineage (NCBI taxonomy): Bacteria > Pseudomonadati > Pseudomonadota > Alphaproteobacteria > Hyphomicrobiales > Beijerinckiaceae > Beijerinckiaceae bacterium RH AL1. The sequence continues at coordinate 2,124,216 of LR590083.2, read as the reverse complement.
GGTCGCTTAAGCGCATCTCGATGGCGTTTTCTGTTGCGCGGGCGGCCGAAGCCGCCTAATCACCGCACCGGCGCGACGCTGAAAGGCATCGCGCCTTTTCGCTTTGCGACCGCGGACCTCCGCAGTCGTCGCGAAGCCACCACCGTGGGAGGCGAGCCAGCGCCGCACCACGGCAGAGGAGTACAGCATGGCAAAGAAGGTCACCGGCTACATCAAGCTGCAGGTGCCGGCGGGGTCTGCGAACCCGTCGCCGCCGATCGGCCCCGCGCTCGGCCAGCGCGGCTTGAACATCATGGAATTCTGCAAGGCCTTCAACGCGAAGACCCAGCAGATGGAGAAGGGGACGCCGATCCCCGTCATCATCACCGCCTACCAGGACCGCTCCTTCACCTTCGAGATGAAGCAGCCGCCCGTCACCTACTTCCTGAAGCAGGCGTCGGGCGTGAAGTCGGGCTCGGCGACCGTCGGCAAGGGCGCCTTCGTCGGCAAGATCACCAAGGCGCAGATCGCCGAGATCGCCGCCAAGAAGATGCCCGACCTCAACTGCGCGACCGTCGAGGCCGCGTCCGCGATGATCGAAGGCTCCGCCCGTTCGATGGGCCTCGAGGTGGTGGGGTAACGAGATGGCACACGTCGGAAAGAAGATCGTCAAGGCGCGCGAGGGCATCGATCGCGTCAAGCTCTACCCCATCGACCAGGCGGTCGCGCTCGTGAAGGAGCGCGCCACGGCGAAGTTCGACGAGACGGTCGAGATCGCCATGAACCTCGGCGTCGACCCCAAGCACGCCGACCAAATGGTCCGCGGCGTGGTCAACCTGCCGAACGGCACCGGCCGCACGCTGCGGGTCGCCGTCTTCGCGCGTGGCGCCAAGGCCGACGAGGCGAAGGCCGCCGGCGCCGATGTCGTCGGCGCGGAGGACCTGGTCACGACCGTCCAGGGCGGCACGATCGACTTCGATCGCTGCATCGCGACGCCCGACATGATGCCGCTCGTCGGTCGCCTGGGTAAGGTGCTCGGCCCGCGCGGCATGATGCCGAACCCGAAGGTCGGTACCGTGACCATGGACGTCACCGGTGCGGTCAAGGCCTCGAAGGGCGGCGCGGTCGAGTTCCGTGTCGAGAAGGCCGGCATCATCCAGGGCAGCGTCGGCAAGGCGTCGTTCGGAGCCGAGCAGCTCGTGCAGAACATCTCGGCCTTCGTCGATGCGGTCTCGAAGGCCAAGCCCGCCGGCGCCAAGGGCACCTACCTCCAGCGCATCGCGATCTCGTCGACGATGGGCCCTGGCGTGAAGGTAGACCCGTCGAGCGTGGCGGTCAGCGCGACGCCCTGATCGGGCGCCGCGACGCAAGGAAATCGGCGGAAACGAACTCTTGCCACTTGGCAAGAGGTTTTTGAGCCGCTAAGTAGGTTTTTCGGAACCGGCATCGAGTCGTTCCGAAAACCCACATGAGATGTCTCGTTGCGTCTTGACGACACTCCATCGGCCGTACGGTCGTAACGAGATGGAATATGGCCGGTGGACCGGGAGTTTGCTCCCGCGTCTCGTCCGGCCATGTCCTGTCCTAGACTGCCGGTGCGCCGGCTGAGCCTCGGCTCACTCGAGCGCTTAATTTTCCAAGGATCGTCCCGGTTCCACCGGCCGGTCGAGGGAAGCCAGCATAGACGGGGAAGCCGGATTTTTGGGCCAGCGGGTGCGATCCGAGGGTCCGTTGATTTTGGTTCGTTCCCTCTGCCGCCGGGCGCAAGCCTTAGCGGGGACAGGTGCCGCGCCGGCGCCGGAAGCGCAAGCTGACGGCGGTGGCTAGGAAGCAACCGGGGGCCTCGAGCCCCCAGGAGAAGCACTGTGGACAGAGCGGAAAAGAAAGAGGCCGTCGCCACGCTGAACGAGGTCTTCAAGACCACGTCGGTCGTGGTGGTCGCGCACTATTCCGGCCTGACTGTGGCTCAGATGCAGAATCTGCGGAAGCGGATGCGTGAAGCTGGCGCCAAGGTCCAGGTCGCAAAGAACCGTCTGGTCAAGATTGCTCTCGAAGGGACTGACAGCGCGTCGATCTCCGGTCTGATGACCGGCCCGACGTTGATCGCCTACTCGGACGATCCGACCGCCGCCCCCAAGGTGGCCGTCGGTTTCGCCAAGGATTTCGACAAGCTCGTGATCCTCGGCGGTGCGATGGGCGCGACTGCTCTCAACCCCGATGCCGTGAAGTCGCTGGCGACGATGCCGTCGCTGGACGAGCTCCGGGCGAAGATCGTCGGCCTCATCCAGGCCCCGGCGACCAAGCTCGCGCAGCTCCAGACCGCTCCGGCGGCCAAGCTCGCCCGTGTCTTTGCGGCTTATGCCGACAAGGACAAGGCGGACGCGGCTTAAAGCAATCTTCTCAGATACTTGACGAACCAAACTCAAGCGAACCCGAAGGACTGATACATCATGGCAAACCTGGAAAAGATCGTCGAAGACCTGTCGAGCCTGACCGTGCTCGAGGCCGCCGACCTCGCCAAGCTCCTCGAGGAGAAGTGGGGCGTCTCGGCCGCCGCTGCTGTCGCCGTTGCCGGCCCGGCGGCCGGTGCTGGCGCCGCCGCCCCGGCCGCCGAGGAGCAGACCGAGTTCACCGTTGTCCTGGCTGCCGCCGGCGACAAGAAGATCGAGGTCATCAAGGAGGTCCGCGCGATCACCGGGCTCGGCCTCAAGGAGGCCAAGGACCTCGTCGAGGGCGCTCCGAAGCCGGTCAAGGAAGGCGTCTCGAAGGACGACGCCGCCAAGCTCAAGGCTCAGCTCGAGAAGGCTGGCGCCAAGGTGGAGCTCAAGTAGGTTAGATTGTCCGACAATCGCCATACGCCGACGGGCTGGCGCGGCTCTGCCGCGCCCGCCCATCCCGACCGGAAGGCCTGACGGCCTCTCCGGCTTTCGCGTTTGCGGCTGCACCTGCCGCCGAGGGGCTCGGGCCCCGGTCGACGCGATGAAGAGAATTCCATGCGTCCCCGCGCGGGACGCGATCGGCTGGTCCCGCCGCGTGGATCGCCGCACACCATGCGAGGAGCTAAACCATGGCACTGACACAAGCGCAGACTTTCAGCCCTCGCAAGCGCGTCCGCAAGGTCTTCGGGCACATCTCCGAGATTGCCGAGATGCCGAACCTCATCGAGGTGCAGAAGGCCTCCTATGACCAGTTCCTGCTCGTCGACGAGCCGGAGGGCGGCCGCCCCGACGAGGGCCTGCAGTCGGTCTTCCGCTCGGTCTTCCCGATTTCCGACTTCGCGCAGACATCGCTGCTCGAGTTCGTCAAGTACGAGTTCGAGGCGCCGAAGTTCGACGTCGACGAGTGCCGCCAGCGCGGCATCACGTACGCGGCGCCGCTCAAGGTGACGCTGCGCCTCATCGTGTTCGACGTCGACCCCGACACCGGCGCGAAGTCGGTGAAGGACATCAAGGAGCAGGACGTCTACATGGGCGACATGCCGTTCATGACGATGAACGGCACCTTCATCGTCAACGGCACCGAGCGCGTCATCGTCTCGCAGATGCACCGCTCGCCGGGCGTCTTCTTCGATCACGACAAGGGCAAGAGCCACTCGTCGGGCAAGCTGCTGTTTGCCGCCCGCATCATTCCCTACCGCGGCTCGTGGCTCGACATCGAGTTCGACGCCAAGGACATCGTCTACGCGCGTATCGACCGCCGCCGGAAGATCCCCGCGACGTCGCTGCTCTATGCCCTCGGCATGGACGGCGAGGAGATCCTGTCGACCTTCTACAACACGATCACCTACACGAAGGACAAGCACGGCTGGCGCTTCCCGTTCTCGGGCGAGCGCATGAAGGGCGTGAAGGTCTCGACCGACCTGATCGATGCCGAGACCGGCGACGTCGTCGCCGAGGCCGGCAAGAAGCTCACTGCGCGCTCGATCCGCCAGCTCGAGGAGCGCGGCGTCAAGTTCCTGCGCGCCGCCGATGACGACCTGCACGGCCAGTACATCGCCACCGATCTCTACAACCCGTCGACGGGCGAGATCTTCGCCGAGGCCGGCGAGGAGATCACCGCGAAGTCGCTCGTCGCGCTCGTCGAGGCCGGCTTCGACGAGCTGCCGCTGCTCGACATCGACCACATCAACATCGGCCCTACATCCGCAACACGCTGGCCGTCGACAAGAACCACTCCCGCGAGGAGGCGCTGTTCGACATCTACCGCGTGATGCGCCCGGGCGAGCCGCCGACGCTCGAGACGGCCGAGAACATGTTCCACTCGCTGTTCTTCGATCCGGAGCGCTACGACCTCTCCGCGGTCGGCCGCGTGAAGATGAACATGCGCATGGACCTCGATGCGCCGGACACCCAGCGCGCGCTGCGTCGCGAGGACATCCTCGCCGTCGTCCGCGCGCTCGTGGACCTGCGCGACGGCCGTGGCGAGATCGACGACATCGACCATCTCGGCAACCGTCGCGTCCGCTCGGTCGGCGAGCTGATGGAGAACCAGTATCGCCTGGGCCTGCTCCGCATGGAGCGCGCCATCAAGGAGCGCATGAGCCAGGTCGACATCGACACGGTGATGCCGCAGGACCTCATCAACGCGAAGCCTGCGGCGGCCGCGGTGCGCGAGTTCTTCGGCTCGTCGCAGCTGTCGCAGTTCATGGACCAGACGAACCCGCTGTCCGAGATCACGCACAAGCGGCGTCTCTCGGCGCTTGGGCCGGGCGGTCTCACCCGCGAGCGCGCCGGCTTCGAGGTGCGCGACGTGCACCCGACGCACTACGGCCGCATCTGCCCGATCGAGACGCCGGAAGGCCCGAACATCGGCCTCATCAACTCGCTCGCCACCTTCGCGCGCGTCAACAAGTACGGCTTCATCGAGAGCCCCTACCGCAAGGTGCGGGACTCGAAGGTGACGGACGACGTCGTCTACCTCTCCGCCATGGAGGAGTCGAAGTACTACGTCGCCCAGGCCGACGCGCCGATGGACAAGGGCGGCCACCTCATCGAGGACCTGATCGTCTGCCGCCACGCCGGCGACGTGATGATGGTGCCGCGCGACAAGGTCGACTACATGGACGTGTCGCCGAAGCAGCTCGTGTCGGTGGCGGCGGCGCTCATCCCGTTCCTGGAGAACGACGACGCCAACCGCGCGCTCATGGGCTCGAACATGCAGCGCCAGGCGGTGCCGCTCGTGAAGGCCGATGCGCCGCTTGTCGGCACCGGCATGGAGGCCGTGGTCGCCCGTGACTCGGGCGCCGCCATCGCCGCCCGCCGCGCCGGCGTCGTCGACCAGATCGACGCGACCCGCATCGTCGTCCGCGCGACGGAGGAGCTGGGGGGCGGCCGTCCGGGCGTCGACATCTACCGGCTGATGAAGTTCCAGCGCTCGAACCAGTCGACCTGCGTCAACCAGAAGCCGCTGGTGCGCGTCGGCGACCTCGTGACGAAGGGCGACATCCTCGCCGACGGGCCGTCGACCGACCTTGGCGACCTGGCGCTCGGCCGCAACGTGCTCGTCGCGTTCATGCCTTGGAACGGCTACAACTTCGAGGACTCGATCCTGCTCAACGAGCGGATCGTGAAGGACGACGTCTTCACCTCGATCCACATCGACGAGTTCGAGGTGATGGCCCGCGACACCAAGCTCGGGCCGGAGGAGATCACGCGCGACATTCCGAACGTGTCGGAAGAGGCGCTGAAGAACCTCGACGAGGCGGGCATCGTCTACATCGGCGCCGAGGTGCAGGCCGGCGACATCCTCTGCGGCAAGATCACGCCGAAGGGCGAGAGCCCGATGACGCCGGAGGAGAAGCTGCTCCGCGCCATCTTCGGCGAGAAGGCCTCCGACGTGCGCGATACGTCGCTGCGCGTGCCGCCTGGCGTCCAGGGCACGATCGTCGAGGTGCGCGTGTTCAACCGGCACGGCGTCGACAAGGACGAGCGCGCCCAGGCGATCGAGCGCGAGGAGATCGAGCGTCTCGCCAAGGACCGCGACGACGAGCTGGCGATCCTCGACCGTAACGTCTACGGCCGCCTGACCGATATCCTGATCGGCCAGAAGGCGATCGCCGGCCCGAAGGGCTTCAAGCGCGACCAGACGCTCACGAAGGAGATCCTCGAGGAATATCCCCGCTCGCAGTGGTGGATGTTCGCGCTCGACGACGACCCGACAATGGCCGAGGTCGAGGCGATGCGGAAGTCCTACGATGAGGCGAAGAAGGGGCTCGAGAGCCGCTTCCTCGACAAGGTCGAGAAGCTGCAGCGCGGCGACGAGCTGCCGCCCGGCGTGATGAAGATGGTCAAGGTCTTCGTTGCGGTGAAGCGCAAGATCCAGCCGGGCGACAAGATGGCCGGCCGCCACGGCAACAAGGGTGTCGTGTCGAAGATCGTGCCGACCGAGGACATGCCGTTCCTGGCCGACGGCCAGGCCGTCGACATCGTGCTGAACCCGCTCGGCGTGCCAAGCCGCATGAACGTCGGCCAGATCCTCGAGACGCATCTCGGCTGGGCCTGCGCCGGCCTCGGCAAGCAGGTCTCCGAGGCGGTCAACGCCTACATGCGCTCGAACGACACCAAGCCGATCCGCGCCAAGCTCAAGGAGCTCTACGGCTCCGACGAGGGCTTCAAGGATCTGGACGACGCCTCGATCGTCGAGGTCGGCCAGAACCTGCGCCGCGGCGTGCCGATCGCGACGCCCGTCTTCGACGGCGCCCGCGAGAAGGACATCGTCGAGATGCTCGAGCGGGCAGGGCTCGACGGCTCGGGCCAGTCGACGCTGTACGACGGGCGCACCGGCGAGGCCTTCGATCGTAAGGTGACGGTCGGCTACATCTACATGCTGAAGCTGCATCATCTCGTCGACGACAAGATCCACGCGCGCTCGATCGGACCGTACTCGCTCGTCACCCAGCAGCCGCTGGGCGGCAAGGCGCAGTTCGGCGGCCAGCGCTTCGGCGAGATGGAGGTGTGGGCGCTCGAAGCCTACGGCGCCGCCTACACGCTGCAGGAGATGCTGACCGTGAAGTCCGACGACGTCGCCGGCCGCACCAAGGTCTACGAGTCGATCGTGCGCGGCGACGACGCCTTCGAGTCCGGCATCCCCGAGAGCTTCAACGTGCTCGTCAAGGAGATGCGCTCACTCGGCCTCAACGTCGAGCTCAACAATGCGCCGAAGCCGCTCGAGGAGCTGCCGCCGACGGCGGAAGCCGCCGAGTAGGCTCAAGAGCCACGATCCCGCGGGGCGCAGAGCCCCGCGGTGACAGTTTGAATTCGATCAGTTCCCAGTGGCCTGCCGCGTGTCGCATCGACCGGCGGACCACGCACCGGAGAAGACAATGAACCAAGAGGTCATGAATCTCTTCAATCCGGTCGTCCAGCCGCAGGCGTTCGACCAGATCCAGATCTCGATCGCCTCGCCGGAGAAGATCCGCTCGTGGTCGTTCGGCGAGATCAAGAAGCCCGAGACGATCAACTACCGCACCTTCAAGCCGGAGCGCGACGGCCTGTTCTGCGCGCGCATTTTCGGGCCGATCAAGGACTACGAGTGCCTGTGCGGCAAGTACAAGCGGATGAAGTACAAGGGCGTCATCTGCGAGAAGTGCGGCGTCGAGGTCACGCTGTCGCGCGTGCGCCGCGAGCGCATGGGGCACATCGAGCTCGCCGCGCCCGTCGCCCACATCTGGTTCCTGAAGTCGCTGCCGTCGCGCATCGGCCTTCTGCTCGACATGACGCTGAAGGACCTCGAGCGCATCCTGTACTTCGAGTCCTACATCGTCCTCGATCCCGGCCTGACGCCGCTGAAGGACCGCCAGCTCCTGAACGAGGAGGACTACCTCCGCGCGCAGGACGAGTACGGCCAGGATTCCTTCACCGCCATGATCGGCGCCGAGGCGATCCGCGAGATCCTGAAGGGCATGGACCTGCCGGCGATCGCCGAGCAGCTCAAGGTCGAGATCTCCGAGGCCACGACCGAGCTGAAGCCGAAGAAGCTCGCCAAGCGCCTGAAGATCATCGAGGCCTTCATGCACTCGGGCAACAAGCCGGAGTGGATGATCCTGACCGAGGTGCCGGTGATCCCGCCGGACCTGCGCCCGCTCGTCCCGCTCGACGGCGGCCGCTTCGCCACGTCCGACCTCAACGATCTCTATCGCCGTGTCATCAACCGCAACAACCGCCTGAAGCGGCTGATCGACCTGCGGGCGCCCGACATCATCATCCGCAACGAGAAGCGCATGCTTCAGGAGGCCGTCGACGCGCTGTTCGACAACGGCCGCCGCGGCCGCGTCATCACGGGCGCCAACAAGCGCCCGCTGAAGTCGCTCGCCGACATGCTGAAGGGCAAGCAGGGCCGCTTCCGCCAGAACCTGCTCGGCAAGCGCGTCGACTATTCCGGCCGCTCGGTCATCGTCGTCGGCCCCGAGCTGAAGCTGCACCAGTGCGGCCTGCCGAAGAAGATGGCGCTCGAGCTGTTCAAGCCGTTCATCTACTCGCGACTCGATGCCAAGGGCCTGTCGGCGACCGTCAAGCAGGCGAAGAAGCTCGTCGAGAAGGAGAAGCCGGAGGTCTGGGACATCCTCGACGAGGTGATCCGCGAGCATCCGGTGATGCTGAACCGCGCGCCGACGCTCCATCGCCTCGGCATCCAGGCATTCGAGCCGAAGCTGATCGAGGGCAAGGCGATCCAGCTGCACCCTCTCGTCTGCGCGGCCTTCAACGCCGACTTCGACGGCGACCAGATGGCCGTCCACGTGCCGCTCTCGCTCGAGGCGCAGCTCGAGGCGCGCGTGCTCATGATGAGCACGAACAACATCCTGCACCCGGCGAACGGGCAGCCGATCATCGTGCCGTCGCAGGACATCGTGCTCGGGCTCTACTACGTCTCGCTGATGCGCGACGGTGAGCCGGGCCAGTACAAGCCCGCGACGAAGACGGCGCCCGCGAGCGGCGGCGTGTTCGCCGACATGGGCGAGATCGAGGCCGCGCTGCAGGCGAAGGCCGTGACTCTGCACACCAAGATCAAGGGCCGCGCCTGGACCTATGATGCGGACGGCAACCGCGTGGCGAAGATCTTCGACACGACGCCCGGCCGCATGATCCTCGGCCAGCTGCTGCCGAAGCACCGCAAGATCCCCTTCGACGTCGCCAACAAGCTGATGACGAAGAAGGAGATCTCCGGGATGATCGACATCGTCTACCGCCAGTGCGGGCAGAAGGAGACGGTCATCTTCTGCGATCGCATCATGGCGCTCGGCTTCCGCGAGGCGTTCAAGGCCGGCATCTCGTTCGGCAAGGACGACATGGTGGTGCCGGAGACGAAGCCGAAGATCATCGACACGACGACCGCGCTCGCGAAGGAATACGAGCAGCAGTACAACGACGGCCTGATCACCCAGGGCGAGAAGTACAACAAGGTCGTCGATGCCTGGGCGAAGTGCTCCGACAAGCTCGCCGAGGAGATGATGGTTCGCATCTCGTCGGTGCAGAAGGACGACACCGGCCGCGACAAGCCGATCAACTCGATCTACATGATGAGCCACTCGGGTGCGCGCGGTTCGCCGACGCAGATGAAGCAGCTCGCGGCAATGCGCGGCCTCATGGCCAAGCCGTCGGGCGAGATCATCGAGACGCCGATCATCTCGAACTTCAAGGAAGGCCTGACCGTCCTCGAGTACTTCAACTCGACGCACGGTGCCCGCAAGGGCCTCGCCGACACCGCCTTGAAGACCGCCAACTCGGGCTACCTCACGCGCCGTCTTGTCGACGTCGCGCAGGACTCGATCATCACGATGACCGACTGCGGCTCGCAGCGCGGCATCAAGATGCGCGCCATCATCGATGCCGGCACCGTCGTCGCGACGCTCGCCTCGCGCATCCTCGGCCGCACCACGACTGAGGATCTCCTCGAGGCCGACGGCACGGTGATCGTGCCCGCCGGCACGATGATCGAGGAATGGCACATGGACCGGATCAACAAGGCCGGCATCCAGGAGGTCAAGATCCGCTCGGTGCTGACCTGCGAGGCCAAGAACGGCGTTTGCGGCAAGTGCTATGGGCGCGATCTCGCCCGCGGCACGCCCGTCAACATGGGCGAGGCGGTCGGCGTCATCGCGGCGCAGTCGATCGGCGAGCCGGGCACCCAGCTCACCATGCGCACCTTCCACATCGGCGGCGCCGCGCAGATCGCCGACTCGTCGTTCATCGAGTCGAACTTCGACGGCGTGGTGAAGATCCGCAACCGGCACCTCGCCCGCAACGGCGAGGGCGACCTCATGGTCATGGCGCGCAACGTCGCCGTCGTGATCGAGGGCGCAGCCGGCGAGGAGCGGGCGGTGCACCGCGTGCAGTACGGCGCGCGCCTCAAGGTCGACGAGGGCGACACGATCAAGCGCGGGCAGCGGATCGCCGAGTGGGATCCCTACACGCGTCCGATCATGACCGAGGTCGACGGCGTCATCGATTACGAGGACCTCGTCGAGGGCGCCTCGATGACCGAGACGATCGACGAGGCGACCGGCATCGCCAAGCGCATGGTCATCGACTGGCGCATGAACCAGCGCTCGTCGACGCTGAAGCCCGCGATGCTCGTGAAGGACTCGCACGGCAAGATCCAGAAGCTGCAGCGCGGCGGCGACGCCCGCTACATCCTGCCCGTCGACTCGATCCTCTCGATCGAGCCGGGCGGCAAGGTGAAGGCCGGCGACATCATCGCGCGTATCTCGATGGACTCGGCCAAGACCCGCGACATCACCGGCGGTCTGCCGCGCGTCGCGGAGCTCTTCGAGGCACGTCGCCCGAAGGACCACGCGATCATCGCGGAAGCCTCCGGCACGGTGCAGTTCGGCAAGGACTACAAGAACAAGACCCGCCTCTCGATCGTCCCGCACGACGGCGACGGCGAGCCGATCGAGTACCTGATCCCGAAGGGCAAGCACATCCATCTGCAGGACGGCGACGTCGTGGAGAAGGGCGATTACATCGTCGACGGCAACCCGGCGCCGCACGACATCCTGGCGATCAAGGGCGTGGAGGAGCTTGCCGCCTACCTCGTCAACGAGATCCAGGAGGTCTACCGGCTGCAGGGCGTGATGATCAACGACAAGCACATCGAGGTCATCGTCCGGCAGATGCTGCAGAAGGTCGATATCGTCGATCCTGGCGACACCGACTTCCTGTCGGGCGAGCAGGTCGACCTGCAGGAGCTCGACGAGGCCAACACGCGGGCGATCGAGAACGGCGGCAAGCCGGCCTCGGGCACCCCGGTGCTGCTCGGCATCACCAAGGCCTCGCTGCAGACGCGCTCGTTCATCTCGGCGGCGTCCTTCCAGGAGACCACCCGCGTCCTCACCGAGGCGGCAGTCAACGGCAAGGCCGACACGCTCGAGGGCCTGAAGGAGAACGTCATCGTCGGCCGCCTGATCCCGGCCGGCACCGGCGCTGCAATGGCCAAGCTGCGCAAGATCGCCGCGACGCGCGACGAGATGATCCTCGCCGCCAACGCCGACCAGCAGCCGCACGTCGAGTTCCCGCAGCTGCCTGCTGCGGAATAAGTCGCCGCGACAGGCGCGAAGAAAGCAGAAGGCCCGCGGCGACGCGGGCCTTCTTTCGTTTGGATCGCATCGAGCGCGCCAGAGGCTCGGCATCCGGTCTAGTTCGTTTGCGCTTCGACCTTCAAAAGCTCCGGCTCGTTGCGGCGAAGTGCGTCGACAAGCATCTCGGCATGCAGTCGTTGCGCAAGCGCGGTCGGGTGGCCGTCGAGCGGAATGGCGAACGCGCCGCGGCCCTCCTGGGGGAGGGTGAGGTCGTAGACGATCGCGCCGCCCTTCCTGAACCCATCCATGATCTTGTCGTCGCTAAACCGGTTGAAGACCAGGTAGGACGGATTGCGCAGATAGAGCACGTGGAGCGGCACGCCGTATTTCGACTTGGCCAGGCGCGCGATGGCTCCGACGACATCGATGTAGGTCTGGATCTCGTCGTCGCCGACATGGCGAAGGCCGCCGCCGAAGAGCGCCTTGTAGAGCGGCGTTGCCGCCAGCAGACGCCCGGCGAGCGTCGACGGCGGCGGCACCGGACCGCACGTCCCGACATAGCTCACCGTGCCGTCACGGCTCTCGTAGCGCGGCGCGCCGATGAGCGAGTCGTGCACGCAGGCGACCCGCGCCGAGTGCCAGTCGATCGTAAGCATGAAGAGCGCTTTCGCCGGCTTCAGGCGCCGATCGTAGAGCCCGAGCTCGAGCTCGCGTAGCACCTGCGCCGGGCTGTAGGCGGAGACGCCGGCGTTGACGACGCGAAGGCTGCGGCCGGTCCGGTCGGCGAAGACCTGCGGCATGGTCTCCGAGTCCGCGACGCCCTCGCCGAAGGTGAAGGAGTCGCCGAGGAACGCGAAGGCCGGACCCCGCTCCGCGCTGGTCGTCTGCCGGAAACCGTCGTCGTCCAGCGTGTAGGTCTGCGTGAAGAGCGGCTTGCCGTTGAGCAACTTGGTGACCTTCACCGCACCGCCGGACGGCTCCATGGTCCAGCCCAACGGCCCTCCCTTCTCCATCAGATAGTCCGAGGTGACCTGCTCGAACTTCCGGTCGAACATCGGGGCAGCTGCGATGGTGCCCGCCGTCGCGAGCGAGATCGTGCTTGCGAGGACCAGGAGCTTGCCGATGCCGCCGTCGAGCCGCATCGCCGCGAAGACCTGCGCGACGGCGAGCGCGACGAGCGCGACCGCGCCGACCAGCGCAGAGGTCTGCGCAAGCGCGATGGCGGCGATCTCGAGAACGATGAAGAGAGCGCCTACGGTGAGGCGGAATGGCCTGCGCTCGGTGTCGAAAAGACCGGCTGGAGGCCGCACATCGAAGATTTCGCTCACGGAAATGCGTCCGTCGTCGTCAGTGTTCGAGGACGTCGCCGATCTCAGTCCCGGCCGCTAGTGTCGGGGCGCTACACGTCGGCAATTTCAACGCGGATGACAGTGGAGTGCGATCGTGGCGAGGACTGTTTCGGCGACCGCCCGCGCCGTTCGTCCAAGCGTGTCGCTCCGGAGCAGGTCTTGCGTAATCTCGCTTGGACAGCCGCGGATGTCCCGTTTTCGGACAATCTCGACCGAGATTGCGGAGTACGGTGCCCCGGCCGGAGAGGGTTTTCACTCATGCGCACGATTTCGGGACAGGTCTTCTTGGCCTTGGCGACGGGGGCGTCGGTGGTCGCGCTGTCGGGTGCGGCCCTCGCCGGCGGCCACATGGGTGGTCATGCCGGCGGCGGCATGGGCGGCCACATGGGAGGCATGGGCGGCGGCGTGCACGGCGGCGGCATGGGCCACGCGGGCTGGGGTGGCGGCATGGGCCATGCCGCAGGCTGGGGTGGCGGCATGGGGCACGCGGGCTACGGCGTCGGTGGATGGCATACCGCGACCGGCGGCGGCCTCGTCCACGGCGGCTGGGGCATGAGCCGCGGCGGCTACGCAAGCGGCCAGTGGCACACCGCCACCGGGTATGGGCTTCGCTCGGGCTATGGGATCCATGCCGGATATGGGCTCCGGACGGGCGTGCGCCGCTACGGCCTCGTGCGCGGCTACGGGATCGCCGGCGGGATCGGCTACGGTGTCGGCTATGGCGGCGGCGATTTCGGCTATGGCGGCACAGATGGCGGCTATGGCGGCGGCGTCGTTCAGCAGAACTACTACGTGCAGCAGGGCGGCACATACGGCGGCGGCTACCAGCAGCCGATCGGCGGCTATGGCGAGGAGGGCGGCCGCTACGGCTACGGCCAGGGCTACGGCGAGCAGGCGCCCTACGCGACCCCAGTCTACACCTACGCCGCGCCGACGCGCACCGTGGTCGTGCCGGTTCACGGCTACCGCACCGAGACGCGCACGCATCTCGTGCCGGTCACGACCTATCGTCCGGTGACGACCGCGGTGCAGGTTCCCGTCACGACCTATCGCACCTACGCCGTGCCGGCGCCGGTCTACAGCCGCGTCGACCCCGCCTGCCATTGCGGCGACGGCGAGTGATCGCGACCTGCGGTCGAAAAGCGGGAGCAGGGCGGTTGCGCCTCCTGCTTTTTCCTCTATAAGACGCGCTCCGTTTCGGCCGGGGGCTGAACGGACGACCCGGCTTGCCGGGTAGGCTTCTTCCAAGAGGAAGCCGGCGTCCCGTGTCCTCGCCTTCGTGGTTTGTCGTCGGGCCTTTCTCCGGGGCCCGAAGGGCTTCGCGCCGAAACACAAGTTGGCTCCGGCCAAGTGAAGAGAAAGGCACGCACGAGATGGCGCTCTACGAGCACGTCTACATGGCGCGTCAGGACGTCTCCGCCCAGCAGGTCGAGACCCTGACCGATCAGTTCAAGTCTGTTGTCGAAGGCCTCGGCGGCTCGTTCGCCAAGGTCGAGTATTGGGGCGTCAAGTCGCTCGCCTATCGGATCCGCAAGAACCGCAAGGCGCACTTCTCGCTCATCAACATCGAGGCGCCCGCTGCCGCCATCGCCGAGATGGAGCGCCAGATGGGCCTCAACGAGGACATCCTCCGCTTCATCACGATCCGCGTCGATGAGCACGAGGACGGCCCGTCCGCGATGATGCGCAAGCGCGAGGACGACGACCGTGGCGACCGCCGCGGCCCGCGTGGCGACCGCCCGCCGCGTCGCCCGCGTGAGGATGGTCCTGCCGAAGAGGGGGTGAACTGATGGCCGCCGCTGCCGGGGCGCGTCGCCCCTTCTTCCGTCGCCGCAAGACCTGCCCGTTCTCCGGCCCCAACGCGCCGAAGATCGATTACAAGGACACGCGTCTGCTCTCGCGCTACATCTCCGAGCGCGGCAAGATCGTGCCGTCGCGCATCACCGCCGTCTCGGCGAAGAAGCAGCGTGAGCTCGCCCAGGCGATCAAGCGCGCTCGCTTCCTGGGCCTCCTGCCCTACGTGATCCGCTAAGCACCTCGCGGCGCCGGAGCGTTCGGCGCCGCCACAAGTTGGGGTCCGCGCGCAGGCGCGTGACGGGCCTCTAACCGCCGGGCCCTTAGTCCAGCGCGGGACAGCGAAGAGACCATGCGAACCATCAAGATACGCATCAACGGCGTCGGTCTGGCGGCGGCCTTCGGGGCCGGTCTTGCCGCGGCCTTGTTCGCGCTGATGCCCGCACTCAAGACGCCGGGCGGCCTGACCTCCGTCGGCGAGTTGTCGTCGGGCGCCGCGGCGGCGTGGATGATGGCGTTCATCGCGCCGCTGCCGATCATGCTCGCCTCGTTCGCGTTCGGCTCGGTGGCGGGCCTCATCGCCGCGATCGTCGGCGCGCTCGCCGTCGGCATCGTCGACCTGCGGCCGGACTCGGTCGCCGCGCTCCATCTCGACAAGATCGCGACCGGCGGTCTCGAGACCGTGGTCTTCGCCGTCGGCTTCGGCATCCCGGCCTGGCTCATCTCGCAGCTCTCGCTGATGCCCGCCTCGGCGCGGCGGCCCGACGGCAAGGCGCTGGTGCGGCCGGAGGAGCATCGCCTCGGTCTCGTCATCGCGACCGCCGCCGGCTTCGCGGCGATCGGCGCCGCGCTGAACATCGCGATCGCCGCCGACAGCCACGGCTCGCTGCATGGCTTCCTGGAGGCGAGCGCCAGCGCGCTCGAGCCGATGCTCACCGACCGCGGAACGCTGCCGAAGGGCATGGATCCGCACGCCGTGGCCCTGGCCTTCGTGTGGACGGCGATGGGCGTCATGGCCGCCGCGCAGCTGATGCTGCTCGTCTTCAACCTGTGGATCGCAGCGCGCGTCGCGCAGATGTCCAACCTCCTGACGGCGCCCTGGCCCGACATTCCGAGCGGGCTGCGCGTGCCGCGCCCGCTGGCGATCGTGCTCGCGGTGGCGCTCGGCCTCAGCTTCGCCGGCAACCAGCTCGGCGCCGCCGGCATCATCGTGTCGGGAGCCATCGGCATGGCCTTCGCCTTCCAGGGCCTCGCCGTCGTCCACGCGCTGACCCGCGCCAAGCAGGGCATGCGCCTGCCGCTGCTCATCATCGTCTACCTGACGCTCTTCATGCTGATGCCGTGGAGCCTCATCGCCTACAGCCTGCTCGGGCTGATCGACACCGGGCTCTCGTTCCGCGACCGGCAGAAGCCGGCCGTGAAGAAAAACCCGTCTTAAAAGAAGAGAAAGAAAGGACCACCGCCATGGAAGTTATCCTGCTCGAACGCGTTCCCAAGCTCGGCCAGATGGGCGAGACCGTCCGCGTGAAGGACGGCTATGCCCGCAACTTCCTGCTGCCCGGCAACAAGGCGCTGCGCGCCACCGAGGCCAACAAGAAGCGCTTCGAAAGCCAGAAGGCGCAGCTCGAGGCCCGCAACCTCGAGGCCCGCAAGGACGCCGAGCGCGTAGCCGAGCGGCTCGAGGGCCAGAGCGTCACGATCATCCGCCAGGCCGGCGAGACCGGCTACCTCTACGGCTCGGTCGCGACCCGCGACGTCGCCGAGGCGCTGACGGCCGCCGGCTTCTCGGTGCACCGCAACCAGGTCGTCATGACCACGCCGATCAAGGTCCTCGGCCTGCACACGCTGCCGATCCAGCTGCATCCCGAGATCGCCGTCGACGTGACGGTCAACGTCGCCCGCTCGACGGAAGAGGCCGAGCGCCAGGCGCGCGGCGAGGAGATCAACGTCGTCGAGGAGAGCTCGATGGACGATCTCGGGCTCGAGGTCGGCCGCGCGCTCGAGGACGGCAACGGGAGCTTCGGCGACCGCTAACGCTATCTGGAGAGCGCGGCTGCCTGAGCCGCGCTCTCCGCAAGTCGGGCTACTTCGCCGAAGCGGTCCCGCCGGCGTGGAACAGACGCGCGGCCGCTTCCTGCAGGTCGGTGAGGATCTGGCGGCGGCGCGGACGCGGCGTCGCTGTCCCGAGCATCTGCGAGAGGTGCGCTGCGGAAGACGGGTGGCGCCCGGCGAGCCAGGTCGCGTGCGCCGCAACCGAGCCGGGGTCGTTCCACGGCACGTCGTGCAGCACGCCGGGCTCGAGGCGCGCCGCGACCGGGTCGCGGTCGAGCTCGCGCGGGAACAGGGCGATGCGGTCCGGCCCCGGCGCGACGGCGATCGCAGGACGCGGCGTCGAGCCGCCGACCGCGTCGAGCAACGCGGCATGGATATCGTGGCCGTAGAGCCGGCCGAGATGCCCGCTCGCGACTGGCCGCGGGTTCATCTCGATCAGCACGGCTGGTCCGTCGGTCGGCACCAGGAAATCGACGGCGACGAAGCCGGAGCATCCGAGCGCGGCGACGAGCGCTTTCGTCGCGACGTCCATGTCGGCGCGTTCGAGCGGCTGGAGCACGGTGCTGGCCCCGGTGACCGGCGGATGCACGCGCTCCGACAGGAAGCTCACCCCGTCGAGCACGCGTCCGTCCTTGCAGGCGACGACGCGAAAGGCGAGCGCGCCGGAGACGAAGCGCTGCAGCACGAGCGCACTGTCTTGGCCGACCGCGCGACCCAGAAGCGCCTGCAGGCGGCGCTTGCGCGAAGCCTTGGCGTCGGCGCGCAGAAAGGCGGCGTTCAGCTCGGCTTCGTCGGCGACGATCTGCACGCCGGCGCCGCCGCACGTCTGCTCGCGCTTCAGCACCAAGGGGTAGCCGAGCCGCGCGCCCGTCGCACGGGCCTCGGCGAGGCCCGTCACGGCGATCTGCTGGGGTGTGGGGATGCCGAGCTTGGCCGCGGTCTCGACGATTCGGTGGCGGTCGCACGCCAGGGCAAAGGTCTCCGGGCGCCCGAGGGAGGCGGTGAGGAGCGATCTCACGGCGGCATTCGACCGGGCGAACAATTTTGGGTCGCGCAGCGCGAGCGCGGCCATCTCGTCGAGCGGCACCACGAGGTCGGGCGCGAACGACCGTTGCGCGGCCTTGAGACGGCGGCCTAGCACGAGGCAGCGCGCCCAGGCGCCGCCGCGACGCGGCAGGGGAAAGACGCAGTCGACATGCATCGTGCGGGCGGCGAAGGCGTCGGGCGCGCTCATCACGGCGCAGGCGGCGCCGAGCTTGCTCATCGCCGCGACGATGCGGTCGGACGCGACGTCGTTGACAAGGCTGACGAACAGGACGCGCGGCGTTCCCGACGGGCTCATGGTGGTGCGAGGGTCAGATCTCAGCATGCGGGGCTCCCGTCGAGCTGGAAGCTGGCGCCGGCGGGCCGATCCTGTCCCGAGCGTCGTTCGAGTGGCCGTTCCTGCGCGGCGACATGCGCCGTGATGCGCCGCGCGGCGAAGCCGGCGCCGCAGACGAAGCGCAGCAGCGGGCCGAAGGTGAACGCCGCCGCCGGTCCCGCGACGTAGAGCCCCGGCACCGAGGTCTCGAACGACGGCGAGAGGCGCGGCGCTGCCGCTTCGCAGGCGATCGCGCCCACGATGTCGCGATCGAGGAAGGCGAGGCGGGCGATGTCGACGCCGTAGCCCGTGCCGGCGACGACGTGGTCGACCTCGAGCGTGCGGCGGCCGTCGGGTCCCGCGATCTCGAGCGCGGCGCCGTCGGCGGTCTCTCGCGCCGCGATCAGGCGCGACGAGAGGTGCACTTCGACCTTGCCGACGAAATCCTCGCGCGCGAACCAGCCCGGCGCCGGGCCGAGATAGCGCGTGACGAGCCGTCGCCGCAGCCGTGCCGGCAGCAGGCGAAAGGTCAGCGGCGCGCGGACGCAGAACAGCTTCTTCCAGCCCGGGCCGAGCGGGGTGATCGGCGCGACCAGGCGCTGGCGCAGCCCGCGGCGGGTTGCCCCTGCGTGAAAGCGCACCTCGGCGCGGCGGCTGACCAGGCTCGCGATCGCACCGCCGCGCTGCAGCGCCGCGGCCGCATCCACCGCCGAGGCGCCGGCGCCGATGACGACCACGCGCTTGCCGGCGAAGGCGGCGTAGTCGGCATGCTCGCAGGTGTGGGTCAGGCGGGAAGGCGTTAGCCCCGCGAGCACGGCGGGGATGTGCTTGAACGGTGCGACCCCGGTCGCGATGATCACGCGCCGCGCGTCGACGCACGTGCCGTCCTCGAGCGTCAGCGTGAAGCCGTGCGGCGCCCGGGCGACGTGCGCGACCCGGCGCGTGTCGAGCTGCGGCACGAACTTCTGCTGGAAGGAGTCGCCGTAGGCGGTGAAGGTCTCGACCGAGACCGGCACGTCGAGATCGCCGTAGGGGATGTCGTTCTCGGCGCAGAACTGCTTCAGGGTGAAGGCCCCGGCGGGGTCGGACAGGGCCGACGCGAAGCCCTCGGACTTCAGCCGCATGCCGCGCGGCATCCCGTCGCGCCAGCTCGCCATGGGTGGTCCGAAGATACGCGCCGCGATGCCTTGCGCAGCAAGATGCGCGGCAATCGACAGGCCGTACGGCCCAGCTCCAATAACGGCAGTCGTAGCAGTAGATGCCATAGCGCCTCGAAGCTCCATTCAGGCGCCGGATTTGAGCATTCATCACATTTTAAGCAATTTGCATCGAGTATTTACCCTAATGGATGCTTAATTAACTCATCGAAAACCTTCTTTGGATGGTAAACTTACTTTAGGGCAAGCAACGACTCGCCGCGCCTGCTGCGATCGCCCGCCGCTTGCATCCAAAAGCCGGATGCCCGCACCTTGTAGCTGTTCCAATCCGCGCGCAGGCGCCTATGTGACGCTGCACGGCCACGTGCATGTGGCGCTTGGCCGGAAGCGAAAAGGTTTTCATGGCCATCGACATTCACCTCACTATCAATGGTCAGCCGCGGACGATCGCGTTGGACGATCCCCGGGTCACCTTGCTCGACCTGCTGCGTGAGCGGCTCGAGCTCACGGGCACCAAGAAGGGCTGCGATCGCGGCCAGTGCGGCGCCTGCACCATTCTCGTCGACGGGCGGCGCATCAACTCCTGCCTCGCGCTCGCAATCAGCCACGACGGCTCGTCCATCACCACGATCGAGGGGCTGGCGCAGGGCGACGCGCTGCACCCGATGCAGGCCGCCTTCATCGAGCACGACGGTTTCCAGTGCGGCTTCTGCACGCCGGGCCAGATCATGAGCGCAGTCGGTCTCGTCCAGGAGGCGCAGGCCGGCGACGATCCCGAGCGGATCCGTGAGGCGATGAGCGGAAACCTCTGCCGCTGCGGCGCCTACATTGGGATCGCGCAGGCCGTGCAGGACGGGCAGGCCCGCATGCGGCACGAGCAGAAGGAGCGCGCCGCGTGAAGTCGTTCGAATACATCCGGCCCCAAACCATCGAGGCCGCCGTCGCTGCCGCCACGAAGCCCGGCGCGACCTACATCGCCGCGGGCACAAACCTGCTCGACCTGATGAAGGGCAACATCACGCGCCCCGACGTCCTCGTCGACGTGACGCGTCTTCCGGATCTCGATCGCATCGAGTGGCGGGACGACGGCAGCGTCCGCATCGGCGCTTTGGTGCGCAATAGCGACCTCGCGCACGACGCCCGTTTCGCGATGGCCTATCCGGCCGTTGCCGAGGCGCTTCTTTCGGGTGCCTCCGCGCAGCTGCGAAACGCCGCAACCACCGCCGGCAACGTGCTGCAGCGGACCCGCTGCGCCTACTTCTACGACACGGCAAGCGCCTGCAATCGTCGCAATCCCGGCAGCGGCTGCGGCGCCATCGGCGGCCTCGACAGGCTCTCCGCCGTGCTCGGCTGGAGCGACGCCTGCGTTGCGACGCATCCGTCCGACTTCTGCGTGCCGCTCGTCGCGCTCGACGCCGTTGTCGAGATCGCCGGTGAAAAGGGCACGCGCGAGGTTCCGCTGGAGGCCTTCCACCTGTTGCCCGGCACGACGCCGGACCGCGAGAGCGTGCTGCTGCCGGGTGAGCTGATCGTCGCCGTGCATCTGCCGGCGTCGGCCGCGGCCTTCAAGGCGCATGAGCGGTATCTGAAGGTTCGGGAGCGAACCTCCTATGCGTTTGCCGTCGTCTCGTGTGCGGCGGCGCTCCGTATAGAGAACGGTGCGATCGCGGAAGCCCGCATCGCCCTTGGCGGCGTCGCCGCCAAGCCGTGGCGCGCGTTCGCCGCGGAGAAAGCCCTGACGGGCGCAACACCCGGCAAGGACGCCTTCAGGCAAGCCGCCGAGGCTGCCTTCGCCGACGCCAAGCCGCTTGCCGGCAACGCGTTCAAGATCGAGCTCGGTCGCCGCATCGTCGCACGCACGTTGGCCCTCGCCGCCGCCGGCACGCCCGACCGTATTCCCGCCCTCCCAGCCTCAGCGTTCGCGCAAGGAGCCTCTGTTCATGCCTGACACGATCGAGATCGAGCGCGCCCGCCACGGCTCAAGCGTCGGCCAGCCGCTCACCCGCCGCGATGGAATGCTGAAAGTGACCGGCGGTGCCCGCTATGCCGCCGACAATCATCCCAAGGGCCTGCTGCACGCGGCGTTGGCGGTGGCGTCCGTCGCCAACGGCAAGGTCACGCATCTCGATGTCGCCGCCGCCAAGGCGCATCCGGGCGTCGTCGAGGTGATGACGCCGGACAACGTGCCTGCTCTGGCGATCTCGCCCGACGAGAAGCCCGACCCGTTCGCCTTCAAGATCGACGTGCTGCAGAACGCCGACGTGCGTTACGCGCACCAGCCGATCGCGGTCGTCATCGCCGAGACGCTCGAGGCGGCGCAGGAAGGCGTGGCCTTGCTGGAGCCGCGCTATGACGAAGCGACGCCGCACGTTGGGCTCGACGAGGCCGAGGCCTACGAGCCGCCGGTGATCGGCGCCGGCAACCCGACGAAGCACGGCACCGGCGACGTCGGCGCCCGCCTCGCCGAGGCCGACCAGCGCGTCGAAGCGATCTACGAGACCGCGCCGCAGTACCACAATGCGATGGAGCCGCATGCCATCGTCGCGCAGTGGGACGGCGGCAAGCTCACGCTCGACACGCCCTCGCAGGCATTGTCGATGGCGCAGGGCCGCCTCGCCGCGCTGCTCGGGATCCAGCCGCAGGACATCCTGATCCGCAGCCCCTTCCTCGGCGGCGGGTTCGGCTCGAAGGCGATCATGACCGGGCCGCAGGTGCTTGGCATCCTCGCCGCCAAGCTCACAGGTCGCCCGGTGAAGCTCGTCGTCCGCCGCGAGCAGATGTTCGGCCCCGTGGGACACCGCGCCGCGACGCGCCAGACCCTGCGGCTCGGCACCGACGCCGGCGGCGAGCTGCTGGCGATCGACCACCACACGCGCACGATCACCAGCACCCACGACGACTTCTACGAGCCGGCAGGCCTCGTGGCGCGTCACCTCTACAAGAGCAAGGCGATCGCGACCTCGCACGAGGGCGTGCGCAACAACATCGGCACGCCGGTGTTCATGCGCGCGCCAGGCGAGGCCACGGGCAGCATCGCGCTCGAGAGCGCGATGGACGAGATGGCGGAAAAGCTCGGCCTCGATCCGCTGGAGTTTCGGCTGAAGAACTACGCGGACATGGAGCCGATTACCGACAAGCCGTTCTCGTCCAAGGCCTTGCGTCAGTGCTACGAGCAGGGCGCCGCGCGGTTCGGCTGGAAGGGGCGTCCGTTGCAGCCGCGCCAGATGCGTGACGACGACGGGCTCCTCGTCGGCTGGGGCATGGGGACGGCGACGTTCCCGGCCTTCATCTTCCAGGCCGAGGCGACTGCCGAGCTCAAGGCCGACGGCACCGGCGAGGTGCTGATCGGTGCCCACGACATGGGCCAGGGCGCTTGGACCAGCATCGCGCAGATCGCCGCCGACGCGCTCGGTATCCCGTACGAGAAGCTCACCTTCGACATGGGCGTCTCGACCCTGCCGAACGGCGGCATGGCTGGCGGCTCGGCCGGCACCGCGACGGCTGGCTCCGCTGTGCAGGCCGCTGGCGACGATGTCGTGCGACAGCTCGGCGAGCTGGCCGTGGCGGACGAGCGCTCCCCGCTCTTCGGCGCCGGCAATGCCGGCGTCTTCGCCCGCGAGGGTCACCTCTATCGCCGCGACGACGAGAGCCGCAGCGAGCCCTTCGAGGCAATCATGGCGCGCGCCGGCCGCACGTCGATCAAGGGGAAGGGCAGCGCCGCGGCGGATCCTGCGATGCAGGAGACCTATGCGATGCATTCGCACGGCGCCGTCTTCGCCGAGGTGAAGGTCGATCCCGAGCTCGGGCAGATGCGGGTGTCGCGGCTCGTCGGCGCATTCGCGGCCGGCCGCATCGTCAATCCGCGCATGGTGACCAGCCAGTACTACGGCGGGATGATCTGGGGTCTCTCGTTCGCGTTACACGAGCACGCGGCGTTCGATCCCCGCTCGGGGCGGCCGATGAACGCCAATCTCGGCGAGTACCACGTGCCGGTGAATGCCGACTGCCCGTCGATTGAAGCCATCCTCGTCGAGGAGCACGACCCCCACGTCAACGTGCTCGGCATCAAGGGCGTCGGCGAGATCGGCATCACGGGAACGGCGGGCGCGATCGCCAATGCGGTCTGGCACGCCACAGGCGTGCGCGTGCGTGAGTTCCCGATCACGCTCGACAAGCTGCTCGGCTGACGGGTTGGCGGCGCCTGCCGCCGACCCCCAACGCCGTTGACTCGAACCTTACGGCGGCGGTCCACCGCCGCCGTTTTTGTCTTTCGCGCGGCGGCAACGCTCCGAGCAGTAGCGCACCTCCTCCCACCTGGCCGCCCATTTGCGCCGCCATGTGAACGGACGTCCGCAGACCGGGCACACCTTGGTCGGCAGGTCGCGCTTCTCGATGCGCTTCATGCGGGGTGCGCGCGCCCGTGTTCTGTCGCGACCGCAACGAGCGCGTCGATGAGCCGGGCCAGCTCGTCCTCGCCGATCGTCAGCGCCGGCGTCAGGTAGGCAATCGTCCGGAACGGGCGTACCCACACGCCGGCCTCGATGAAGCGCGCCTTCAGCGCATCGAGGTTTGGGATCGCTGCCAGCTCGACGACGCCGATCGCGCCTTTGACGCGCACGTCGCGGATGCCGGGCCGTCCAGCCAGCGGCGCCAAGCCGGCACGGAGCGTCGCCTCGATTGCCCCCGCCTGCGCGAGCCGCGGCTCGGTTTCGAAGAGATCGAGCGAGGCGTTGGCCGCCGCGCAGGCGAGCGGGTTCGCCATATAGGTCGGCCCGTGCATCAGCGCGTGCATCGGATCGTCCGACAGGAACGCCTCGAAGACGCGTTGCGAGGCAATCGTCGCGGCGAGCGCCATCGTGCCGCCGGTGAGTGCTTTCGACACCGTGAGAATGTCCGGCGTGACCCCCGCTGACTCGCAGGCCAGCATCGCGCCGGTGCGGCCGAACCCGGTGAATATCTCGTCCAAGATCAGCAGCGCGCCGCACCTGTCCGCCGCGGCGCGCAGCGTGGCCAGAACCGTCGCCTCGTGCACCAGCATGCCGCCGGCGCCCTGAACCAGCGGCTCGACGAGAATGGCGGCGATACGATGCCCATCGCGCGCCAGCAGCGCTTCGAGCGCGGCGCAGTTCGCGTCGTCGCGTGGCAGGTCGGCGATGATCTGCTCCGGCAGCACGCCGGTGAACAGCGCATGCATGCCCTCGTCCGGGTCGCACACCGCCATCGTCGCAAGCGTGTCGCCGTGGTAGCCGCCGCGGAAGGCGAGGATCTTCGTGCGCCCGCGCTCGCCGCGGTTCAGCGCCGCCTGGATCGCCATCTTCATCGCGACCTCGACCGAGACCGAGCCGGAGTCGGTGAAGAACACATGGCGCAGGTCGCCCGGTGCCAAGGCCGCCAAGCGGGCGGCGAGCCGCGCCGCTGGCTCGTGGGTCAATCCGCCGAACATCACGTGCGGCATGATCTCGAGCTGATGCCGCACGGCGTCTGCGATGTGGGGGTGGTTGTAGCCGTGGCAGGCCGTCCACCAGCTCGCGATGCCGTCGATCAGCTCGCGGCCGTCGGCCAGCGTGAGGCGGCAGTCCTTGGTCGCGACGACGGGCAGGGCAGGGGCGGCCGTTTGCATCTGGCAATACGGGCGCCAGAGGTGCGCGCGCCCGGCGGCAAGCCAGGCGGGCGCGGCCGCGGGCAGGGGATGCTCTCGCGTCATGGCCGCAGCTTTGACATTTCGTCGGGTCCGGCGCCAGAGAAGGCGATGCTGTCGCTCGACCGATACGCGGAAGACAAGCTCGATGCGCTGGAGCGGCGGGCGTTGCGCCGCACGCTCGCCGACACCGCGCGCGAGGAGACGCCGTTCGTCACGCGCGGCGGCCGCCGGCTGCTCTCGTTCTCCTGCAACGACTATCTCGGGCTGTCGCGTCATCCCGCCGTGAAGGCGGCGGCGATCGCGGCGGTCGAGCGCTATGGGGCCGGAGCCGGGGCCTCGCGGCTCGTCACCGGCAACCACCCGCCGCTGGTCGCGCTGGAGGCGAAGCTCGCCGCGATGAAGGGCACCGAGGCCGCGTGCGTCTTCGGGTCGGGCTACCTCGCCAACATCGGGGTGCTCGGCGTGCTCGCCGGGCCGGACGACCTCATCGTCATCGACGCGCTCGCGCACGCCTGCCTGTTCGCCGGGGCGCGGCTCTCGGAGGCCCATACCCTCGTCTTCGCCCACAACGACGTGGACGCCGCCGCAGCGCTGATCGCCGCCCATCGGAACGCGCACCGTCATGCGCTCATCGTCACGGAGACCGTCTTCTCGATGGACGGCGACCGCGCGCCCGTCGCCGCGCTCGCGGCGCTCGCAGGAGCCCACGATGCCTGGCTCCTTAGCGACGACGCCCACGGATTCGGGCTCGACGGCGGCGATGCCCCCTCGCACGTCCCGCTGCGCATGGGCACGCTCTCGAAGGCGATCGGCGGCTATGGCGGCTATCTCGCCGCCTCGGCGCCCGTCGTCGCGCTGATGCGGACGCGCGCCCGTTCCTTCGTCTACTCCACCGGCCTGCCGCCGGCCTCGGCCGCGGCGGCACTGGCCGCGCTCGACATCATCGACGCCGACCCGGCGCTCCGCGCCGAGCCCCTGCGGAAAGCGCGCCGCTTCACGCGCGCGCTGAACCTGCCCGACGCCGAGAGCGCGATCGTGCCGCTCGTGCTCGGCGACCCGGAGGCGGCGCTGGCGGCATCGGCCGTGCTGGAACGCGCCGGCTTTCTCGTCACTGCGATCCGCCCGCCGACGGTGCCAGACGGCACCGCGCGGCTGCGCTTTGCCTTCTGCGCGCTGCACGAGGACAGCGACATCGACCGGCTGGCCGCGACCGTCCGCGAAGAGGTGCTGAGGGAGCCATGCCCGGCCTCTTCGTGACCGCGACCGGCACAGACGTCGGCAAGACCTTCGTCACCGCCGGGCTGATCCGCGCCGCGCGCCGCGCCGGGCGCCCTGTCGAGGCGATGAAGCCGGTCCTTTCCGGCTACGATCCCGCCGATGCCGCCTCAAGCGACGCCGGCGTGCTGCTCGAGGCGCTCGGCCGCACGCCGACGCCCGAAGCGGTCGCCCACATCGCGCCCTGGCGCTTCGCCGCGCCGCTCTCGCCCGACATGGCCGCGGCCGCCGAAGGCCAATCAATCGATGTCACGGCCGTCGTCGCCGCCTGCCGTGCGCGGTTTTCCTCGGATCGCCTCACGCTGGTCGAGGGCGTCGGCGGCGTCATGGTGCCCCTCGACGCGCACCAAACGATCCTCGATTTCGCGGCCGCCCTCGCGCTGCCCGTGGTCCTCGTCTCCGCCACCGCGCTCGGCGCGATCAGCCACCTTCTGACCGCCCGCGCAGTTCTAAAAGCCCGAGGCCTGTCAATCGCCGCCATCGTGCTCAACGAATCTGCCTCCAGCACCGTGCCGATAGACGCGACGAAGACGACGCTGGCGCGCTTCTGCGACGAGCCGCTGCTCGTCGTGCCGCGCGACGCGGGCGAGGCCACCTTCGACAGTGTGTACGCGGCGCTCGCCTGACCCTTCACCCCGCGCGCGAAACGCGGCATAAGGGTGCAGCGCGGGTGTAGCTCAATGGTAGAGCAGCAGCCTTCCAAGCTGAATACGAGGGTTCGATTCCCTTCACCCGCTCCAGACATGCCGGACGCCAACATCGTATCGGCGGCGCGCATGACGCAGATGCAGGGGACCGGTCGCAGAGACGATCTTCGGTATCCTCAAGTCAATCTAAAGCAAGCATCAACTTCTGACTGTCAAAAGACGGTTGAACGAGAACCGTCACATGACCTTCTTCAGGACCGTCGCGAAGGTCCTCGTCAAAAGCGCTCGTCGGGAGAAGCTCACGCTTCCCGTCTACGCGTCGCTTGTCGGCCACCTGTATGGCTCGCTCTCGGCGTTCATGATGCTTCCAATCGGCGGCCTGTTGCTGACGATCAACGACGGGCTGCACGGCGGCGGCTTGAGGGCCTGGGGCTGCACGGCCGTGATGAGCGTGGTCGTTGCGGCGCGCATCGAGATGTACCGCAGGTTCAAGAGGTCGTCCGCCGCGAAGAAAATGACCGACATCGCCTTCTTCGAGGCCGGCGCTGCGATGACGGGCCTCACGATGGCTGTGGTCATCTCCATCACCGAGTGCATTCCGGCGATTGTCGCAGGCACGCCACAAGGAACAATGGCCTCTCTCGTCCTCACGATGGGCGTGGCCGGCTTGATCGGCAGCAGGACCGGCTCCCGCCCGAACCTCGCCTTCATCCAGGTCGTGCTGATCGTCCTGCCGTTCGCGAGCGTCCTGATGCTTACCGGAGGTGCAGGCGTCGCCGGCGTCGGCGTGCTCGTCGCGCTCTACCTCGTCGCGACGTTCACGGGCATCAAGGGCCACTATATGTCGCTGCGTCGCGCGCTCCTGGACGAGCAGCGCGTGAGACGACTCAACATCATCAACCGCAAGCAGGCGCAACTCTTCGATACGGCGCTCAACGCCATGACATCCGGCCTGCTGCTGCTCGACGAGAAGCGACGGATCCTGGTCGCCAACGAGCGCTCGAAGGAAGTGCTGGGCGTCGATCTCATAAAACGGATCGAGGGCAAGGCGACCCATGAATTCCAGGACGACCTGTTCCGCACCTACGGATGCGACGCCGTCGAGCAGGCGCGCGTCCGCGGCGAGTTCGACCGCATCATGCAAGGCGGTCTGGAAGGCACGTTCACGATGTACGACCGGACGCGCGGCCGCATCTTCGAGATGCGGATGCGCACGATTCCCGGCGGGGAAGGCGCGGTCATCAACGTCGACGACGTCACCGAGAAGCGGCAGCAGGAAGCCGAGATCAGCCGGCTTGCCCACCACGACATCCTGACCGGTCTGCCGAACCGCTTCAGCCTGCTCCGTCATCTCGAGGCCTTGATCGCCCTCCGCACGGGGTCGATCGTCGCGATGTTCATCGATCTCGATCGCTTCAAGGCCGTCAACGACGAATACGGGCATAGCTTCGGCGACGCGCTCCTCGTTCAGGTCGCGGAGCGCTTGCGGATGGAGACGCGCGCCGAGGACTTTGCGTCGCGCATCGCGGGCGACGAGTTCGTCATCGTGTTCTCCGAGTTCGCCGATCGGCGCGCGATCACTCACGCGGCGAACCGGATCCTCGCGGCGATCTCCCGGCCTTACGTCTTGCTCGGCAAGACACTCGTGATCGGTGCCAGCGCGGGCCTCTCTCACACCGAGCCGATGCGGACCTCCGCCAAGGAGTTGCTGCGGACGGCCGATGTCGCGCTCTATGTCGCCAAGAGCGGCGGGCGCGGCCAGGCGTTCTGGTACGAGAAGTCGATGGACGATGACGCCAGGACCCGCCGCGAGATGACGAGCGAGCTCGGCGAAGCGCTGCGCGGCGACCGCCTCGCCCTGCATTATCAGCCGATCGTCGATGTGAAACGCAAGCGCGTCGTCGTGTGCGAAGCCCTCACGCGCTGGAAAAGCCCGACATACGGCGACGTGCCGCCGAGCGTGTTCATCAAGCTCGCCGAAGACTCGGAGCTGATCCGGGACCTTGGCCACTGGTCGCTGCGCCGCGCCTGCCTGGACGCCAGGCACTGGAGCGCGGACATCAAGGTCGCGGTCAACATCTCGGCGCTTCACTTCAAGGAAGGGTCGATCTCGAGGACGGTCGCCGCGATCCTCGAGGAGACGGGACTCGCCGCAAGCCGGCTCGAGCTCGAGATCACCGAGAGCATGCTCGCAGACGATACCGAGAAGATGCAGTTCGAGCTGGGTGAGCTGAGCCGCGCCGGCGTCACCATCGTCCTCGACGACTTCGGCACAGGCTACTCGTCGTTCTCGCGGCTGCATGCCCTCCCGATCGACAAGGTCAAGCTGGACGGCAGCTTCGTGCGTCGTTTGGGCTCGGACAAGAATGCCGCCAGCCTGATCGCCTCGATCGTGCGTTTGACCGCCACCATGGGCAAGCAGCTGGTCATCGAAGGCGTCGAGACGTTGCAGGAGGTCGAAGAGGTCGTTCGCTTGCGCGGCAACCTGATCCAGGGGTTCTTCTTCAGCCGCCCGGTTCCGGTGTCGGAGCTCGGGGACGCGATCACGCGGATCGAAGCGAAGACGCGCGCCCGGGCGGCCTAGCGTTTCCTCGCCTCGCAGAGCGACCGCGAGCCTCGTCTGCGACACGCTTGCGCACCTTGCGCCGGCTGGGCGCCCACGCCATCGCGTCACCACGATCGGCGCGCATGCGGGCACACCGCCAACCGAGGATCCCGTCGTGCGTCTCCTTTGCCTGCTCGTCGCGACCCTGGCGCTTGCCGGCGCCGCCCGCGCCGAAGCTCCAGCTGCACATGCGCCCCGGGCCGATTTCGCAGCGACCGTGCCGCCGAACCCGCTGCCGCCGCCGGTCACCACCGACCACACGATCACGCTTCCCGATCGGGCCCTGCATTTCAAGGCGACGGCGGGCGCCGTCCGCCTGTCGGATGCCGAAAGCGGCAAGCCGATCGCCGATATCGCCTACACGTATTATGCGCGCGACGACGGCGACCCGGCCAAGCGACCGCTGACGATCGCCGTCAACGGCGGCCCCGGAGCGAGCTCCGCCTGGCTCGACATCGGCGCGCTCGGACCGTGGCGGCTGCCGATCGACTCGCACGACATCTCGCCCTCGATGCCGACGCAGGTCGTCGACAATGCCGACACCTGGCTCGACTTCACCGACCTGCTGTTCATCGATCCTCTCGGCACCGGCTACAGCCGCACGATCGGCAAGGACAACGAGGACGCGGAGAAGCACTTCTACTCGGTCGACGGCGACATCGACGGCCTGGCGACCGTCGTGCGCAAGTGGCTCGCCGCCAACGGCCGCCTCGCGAGCCCGAAGTTCATCGTGGGCGAGAGCTACGGCGGCTTTCGCGCGCCGAAGCTCGCGCGCAAGCTCGAAAGCAGGGACGGCATCGCCATCGACGGGATCGTCATGATCTCGCCGGTGCTGGACTTCGCCTGGTTCCTTTCCGACTCGAACCCGGCCATCTACGCCGGCCACTTGCCGTCGCTCGTCGCTGCGGCCAAGGGCCTCGACGGCAACGACGCGCGGGACAAGCTGCGCGCCGTGGAAAGCTACGCCTCCGGCCCGTACCTCGTCGACCTGTTCAAGGGCGTCCGCGACGACGCTGCGATCCGCCGCATGAGCCTGACGATCGCGAGCTTCACCGGCATGGACCAGAAGTTCATCTCTCGGCTCGGCGGGCGCCTCGACGCCTCGAGCGTGATGCGCGAGAAGGGCAGGGACGCCGGCAAGATCGCCTCGAGATACGACGCCAACGTCAGCGGCTTCGATCCGAATCCCTACGACGAGACGAGCCACTACGAGGATCCCGTCCTCGACGCGCTGCGCGCGCCTTTCGCGACCGCGATGGCCGAAGTGACCGCAGACAAGCTCGGCTGGCCGATCAACGCCCGCTACGAAATCCTCAACATGGCGGTCAACGGCCGCTGGGACTGGAGCGCCGGTCATCACGGCGAGAAAGCCGAGGCGATGGGCGATCTCTCCCAGCTCCTCGCCCTCGATCGGCGCTTCCACGCGATCGTCATGCACGGCGTCGCCGACCAGGTCACACCCTACTTCACGAGCAAGCTGCTGATCGACCAGATCCCGCCCTATGGCGACCCGGACCGCCTGAAGCTCGCCGTCTACGGCGGCGGCCACATGCCGTATCTCGAAGCGCCGGCACGGGCGGCGATGCGCGAAGATGCACGGCGCCTCATCACCGGCGAGCAGTCCGCCGGGCAGCGATGAGTCGACCGACAAGGGGTTGAAGACGCTCTCGAGCGGCCCATCCTATCGCGAACAATCGAAACGCGGGAGGAAGACGCGATGAGCAAGATCACCGTTTGGGGATTTGCGGGCTCGGCCTACGTGCGGACCGTGCGCATGGTGCTCGCCGAGAAGGGCGTGACCGACTACGAGCACGTGCCGGTCGACGTCCTGAAGGGCGAGCCGAAGCAGCCCGACCACCTCGAGCGCCATCCTTTCGGCAAGGTGCCGGTCGTCGACATCGACGGCTTCCGCCTCATCGAGACGCCGGCGATCTCGCGCTATCTCAACACCGTGCTACCCGGCAAGAACCTCGTGCCGTCCGAACCGAAGGACGAGGCGCGCATGGACATGGTGATCTCGATCGTCGACAGCTACGGCTATATCCCGATGGTCGCTGGCGTCACCGCCTACCACCTGTTCCCGACTTCGTCGGCGGGAAGAACGAGGAGATGCACCGCAAGGGCATCGCCGACTCGAAGCTCGCTCTCGGCGAGTTCATGCGCATCAAGGGCTCGTCGCCCTGGCTCGCCGGCGACGCGCTCTCGATCGCCGATCTCTACCTCGCACCGTCGTTCGCCTACGTGACGAAGACGCCGCACAAGGACGAGTTCCTGGCCCTGCCCGGCGTCAAGGAGTGGTGGTCGAAGGTCGAGGCGCTCGACAGCTTCAAGACGACGGCGCCTTAAGCTTGAACGCCGTCGCGAGCTTCGTGCGACGGCGACGTGGATCAGGCGGCGCGCTTCGTTGCGGCCGCCTTTTCCGCGGCAGACTTCTCGGCCGCGGCCTTGACGCGCGACAGGCGGCGCTTCAGCGACGTCCACAGGACGCGCATCTCCTCGGCGGCCTTGCCCTCCGGCTCGATCTCGGTCGTGCCCATGCCTTCGCGCGCGGCTTCCTGGTAGGCGACACGCGAGGCGACGAGCGGGCGGAGCAGGCCGCCCATGCTCTCGAGCGCAGCCGCGCCGTCGGTGACGCGCTGGCTCTCCTGCATCGCCGGGCACTGGTTGAGCACGAAGGCGAAGTCCTTGCCGAAGCTCTTGAGCTTGCCGCGGGTGACCTCGGACGACCAGATGTCGAAGATCGTCGGGCGCGCCGGGATGACGCAGAGGTCTGCGGCCTTCATCGCGGCGTCGGCGGCCGGCGTGTCGGTCGCCGGCGTGTCGATGATGACGAGCGAGACGTTTCCCTTGGCGAGCGCGGCCAGCGCGTCGGGGAGCTTGCCGGCGGAGACGGTCTCGACGGGCATGTCCTTGTCGTCGCGACGGCGCGCCCACTTGGTCAGCGACTTCTGCGGGTCCATGTCGATAAGGAAGACGCGCTCGCCCGCCTCCTGCGCCACGACGGCGAGGCACGCCGCCAAGGTCGATTTGCCGGACCCACCCTTCTGCGTGACCATCGCAACCGTGCGCATCTCGAAGGACCCCCGCCCTGGAAAAGAACTGCTTTCCACCAGTAGGCGGCGTTGTGGTTAACGAAGATTAAAGACGCGAAGAATTGCTCGCGAAGTCCGTTGCCGGCTGGCGCACCCTATCGATCGCATCGAATGTGCGTATCGAGCGCATCTGTTTGATCGATGCTGCAGCGCATCGATATGTCTCCATCAACGGCCAGCGCTTCGCTGACCCCGCTTTTGGAGACTGGTCATGACCGCTCGCACCACAACCCTGATTCTCGCCGCCGCCTTCGCCGCGCTCACCGCCGCGCCGCTGGTCTCGGCCCCCGCCTTCGCCCAGGACGCCATCACGCTCGAGACCATCGGCGCGGTCCGCATGATATCGCCGGAGGAGCTGCAGCGACGCGACGCCGAGGCCGCGCGCCAGCAACAGCAGGCCCAGCCAGCGCCGCGCCAGCACGCGGAGCTCGCGCAGTAAGCTAGCCGGCGACCTTCGCGGTCTGCTTGGAGATCCTGACGACGACCTCGCGCATCCAGCGATGCGCGGGGTCGCGGTCGTAGGAGGAGTGCCACAGCATCGAGACCGCGAAGTCCTTCACGGGCACCGGCACGGGGCTGGTGGTGAGGCCGAGCAGCTTGGCGAAGCTCACGGCGAGATCGTCGACCATCGTCGTCATCACCGGCGCCGACTTCACGAGGAACGGCACGGTGACGAATCGCGGCGTGGTGGCGGCAAGCACGCGGTGGCGCCCAATTTCCGCCAGAGCATCGTCGACGACGCCGTGCACCGTCCCCGAGACGCTTGTGAGCACATGCGGGAAGCGCAGGTAGTCCTCGAGCGACACCGGCGCCTCGATGCCCAGCAGCTCGGCGTTGAAGAGGCAGAGGTAGCCGTAGCGGCAGAGCGGACGCACCTTGTGGTGCATCTGGCCGTTCTTGATGAGACCGATCGCCATGTCGATCTGGTCGGCGTCGATATCCGGCAGCAGCGTGGCGTAGTCGAGCGTTCGCAGCGACAGCCGGATGCCGGGCGCCTCGCGACGCAGGAGATCGAGCAGCAGCGGGCCGAACGAGACCTCGAGACTGCCGGTGAGCGCGATGGTGAAGACGCGCTCGACCGTCTTCGGGTCGAAGGCATCCTCGCGCAGCACGATGCCCTGGAACTGCCGCAGCGCCGATCGCACCGGCTCGACGAGGTTCATCGCCCGCGGCGTGAGCGCCATGCCCTCCGGCACCCGGGTGAGCAGCTCGTCGCCGAGCAGCGCGCGCAGGCGCCCAAGGCTGCTGCTCATCGTCGATTGCCGCAGGCCGACGCGCGCCGCCGCCCGCGTCACGCTGCGCTCCGTCAGCAGGGCATCGAGCGCTACCAGAAGGTTGAGGTCGATGCCGGCAAGCCCGAGGTGATCGATCGTCAATGGCGGCTCCGGTGCGTCACGCGCATTGGCGCGTGGCGGATGGTAACGAGCGAGGATATGCGCTGCATCGGACAGCCGCGAGGAAATCGATGATCGTCCGCCCGAAGCCGACCCTGTGGGACGTCCTCTTCACGTTGAAGGGCTCGGTCGCGCGCGACATCGCGCTGAAGCTGTTCGTCATCACGCTTCTCTCGGCAGTGGTGACCCTGCTGTCGTTCCGCGATCCCGCGCTCTTCTCGCGCTTCAGCGCGGCGCCCTTCACGCTGATCGGCCTGTCGCTCTCGATCTTCATGAGCTTCCGCAACAACGCCTGCTACGATCGCTGGTGGGAGGGCCGCAAGCAGTGGGGCCAGCTCTTCGTCGAGGTCCGCTCGCTTGTCCGCGAGACATCCGATCTCGGCGACGATGCCGGACGCCGCGTGCTGCTGCGAAGCCTCTGTGGCTTCTGCCACGCGCTTGCAGCGCGCCTGCGTGACGGCGACGAAGCGGCGGCCGCCGTCGCCTGGACGGATGGCGCGCTGGACGCCGCCCCCAACGTCACCGACGCTGTGCTCGCCGCAGCGGGACGAGCCGGCCAATCGCTGCAGGCGAGCGGCCGCATCGACGGCTGGCGGTACCAGATTCTGTCGGCGCGACTCGTCGCGATGTCCGGCGTCCAGGCGGCCTGCGAGCGCATCAAGTCGACGCCGCTGCCCTTCGCCTACACGCTTCTGCTGCACCGCACGGCCTATCTCTTCTGCTGCCTCCTGCCGTTCGGCCTCGCGCAGCCGCTGGGCTGGGCGACGCCGCTCATCACCGCGATCGTCAGCTACACGTTCTTCGGGCTGGATGCGCTCGGCGACGAGCTGGAGCAGCCGTTCGGCCACGACGTCAACGACCTACCGCTCGATGCGATCGTGCGCGGCCTCGAGCGCGACATCCGCGCGGCGCTGGGCGAGCGCGACCTGCCGCCGGTGCTGGAGCCGGTCGGGTTCGTGCTGCGGTGAGCCGCGTCCTCCTCCTCGGCGCGACCGGCACGATCGGACGCGCGGCCGCCGCGGCGCTGCTGGCGCGCGGGCACGACGTCGTCTGCATCGTCCGCACGGCACCGGGCGACCTGCCTGCCGGCGCAATCGTGCGCATCGCGAACGTATCAGATCCCACTTCTCTCGCAGGCGACGGCATTCGCGGCGAGCGGTTCGATGCGCTCGTTTCGTGTCTCGCCTCGCGAACCGGCGTGCCGGCCGACGCCTGGGCGATCGATTACAAGGCGAACGCGAACGCGCTCGCCGCCGCGAGGACGGCCGGCATCACGCAGATGGTCCTGCTCTCGGCGATCTGCGTGCAGAAGCCGCGCCTCGCCTTCCAGCACGCCAAGCTCGCCTTCGAGACCGAGCTCGTCGCCTCCGGCGTTGCCTGGTCGATCGTGCGCCCGACCGCGTTCTTCAAGTCGCTGTCGGGGCAGGTCGAGCGCGTCAGGCGCGGCAAGCCGTTCCTCGTGTTCGGGGATGGTCGGCTGACCGCCTGCAAGCCGATCGGCGACCGCGACCTCGCAACCTTCCTCGTCAACTGCCTCGACGATCCCGCCCGCCGCAATCGCATCCTGCCGATCGGCGGCCCAGGGCCGGCGGTGACGCCGCTCGACCAGGCCGAGGCGTTGTTCTCGCTGCTGACACTCAAGCCGCGCATTCGCCGCGTGCCTGTCGCGCTCATCGATGCCGTCGTCGCGACCCTCGGCGGCCTCGCCGTGCTGCGCCCCTCGCTGGCGGACAAGGCCGAGCTCGCGCGTATCGGCCGCTACTACGCGACCGAGTCGATGCTGGTGCGCGACGCGGCGACGGGCCGCTACGACGCCGACGCCACGCCCTCGACCGGCACGGAGACGCTCTTCGATCATTATGCGCGCCTGGTGCGCGGCGAGGTCGAAAACCTGCGCGGCGCGCACTCCGTCTTCTGAAGTTTTTCCTCAAGGGATGCCGCGCCGCTCTTCCACGAGCGATGTTTCCCGCAGACGGACGGCGTCCGAGCGGTGTAGGCTCGGCTCGTGAAACGCGCCGCAGCCAAGACCGACACGCTCTTCTCCGCCGCCGGCCTCGAAGCGGCGGCCCCGCGCCCGCTGGCCGATCGGCTGCGACCGCAAAAGCTCTCCGAGGTCGCAGGACAGGACCATATCGTCGGGCCGAACGGCGCGCTGACCCGGCTCCTCGGCGGCCAGACGCTCGGCTCTCTCATCTTCTGGGGGCCGCCCGGCACCGGCAAGACCACCGTCGCCCGCCTGCTCGCCGGCGAGACCAAGCTCGTCTTCGTGCAGATCTCGGCGATCTTTTCGGGCGTCGCCGACCTGAAGAAGGTCTTCGAGGAGGCGCGCCACCGCCGCGAGATGGGGCAGGGCACGCTGCTCTTCGTCGACGAGATTCACCGCTTCAACCGCGCGCAGCAGGACTCCTTCCTGCCGGTCATGGAAGACGGGACGATCACCCTCGTCGGCGCCACCACCGAGAACCCGAGCTTCGAGCTCAACTCGGCGCTGCTCTCGCGCGCCCGCGTCATGACCTTCAAGGCGCTCGACGACGACGCCATCGCACAGTTGCTCGATCGCGCCGAGGCAACCGAGGGCAGGACGCTGCCGCTCGATGCGGCCGCCCGCGCGACGCTGGTGCGCATGGCCGACGGCGACGGCCGCGCATCCCTTACCCTCGCCGAGGAGCTGTGGCGCGCCGCCAAACCCGGCGAAATCTTCGATCCCGCCGGTCTCGCCGAGATCGTGCAGCGCCGCGCGCCGATCTACGACAAGGCGCAGGAGGGCCACTACAATCTCATCTCCGCGCTGCACAAGGCCGTGCGCGGCTCGGACCCCGATGCCGCGCTCTACTATCTCGCCCGCATGTTCGACGGCGGCGAGGATCCGCTGTTCATCGCGCGGCGCGTGGTCCGCATGGCGGTGGAAGACATCGGCCTCGCCGACCCGCAGGCGCTCGTCCACGCCAACGCGGCCAAGGACGCCTACGACTTCCTCGGCTCGCCGGAAGGCGAGCTCGCGATCGCCAACGCCGTGATCTACGTTGCGACCGCGCCGAAATCGAACGCCGCCTACGTCGCCTACAAGTCGGCGATGCGGCTCGCCAAGGAGAACGGCTCGCTGATGCCGCCGAAGGTGATCCTCAACGGCTCGACGAAGTTCATGAAGAGCGAAGGCTACGGTGGCGGCTACCGCTACGACCACGACGAGCCCGACGCCTTCTCCGGCCAAGACTACTGGCCCGAGCAGCTCGGCCGCCAGGAGGTCTACGTGCCGACCGAGCGCGGCTTCGAGCGCGAGATCACCCGCCGCATGACGCGCTGGGCGGAGCTGCGGCGGGACCGGAAAGCCTGAGGGCGCGGTCGCGATTGCGAGCTTTCCCTTCGTGCGCGCGCTCTCGGATAAGGCCGCGCTTTCCGGCTTCGGCGGAAGCCGCTAGAAGCGGCAGCTCGTATCAGGAGCACGGCAGCTGATGGGCCTTCTCGTCGACGGCAAGTGGCACGATCGCGGCTACGGGCAGGAGAAGAACGAAGGGCGTTTCATTCGCGACGCCTCGGCGTTCCGCAACTGGGTGACGGTCGACGGTTCGCCGGGGCCGGGCGGCGAGGGCGGCTTCAAGGCCGAGGCCGGGCGCTACCACCTCTACGCGTCGTACTTCTGCCCCTGGGCGACGCGCTGCCTCATCATGCGCAAGCTGAAGGGGCTGGAGGGCGCGATCTCGCTGTCCATCACCGACTGGCTGATGCGCGAGAACGGCATCACCTTCCACGAGCGCGACGGCGTCATTCCCGATCCGATCTTCGGCGCCAAGTATCTGCACGAGATCTATACGGCCGCGAAGCCCGACTATTCCGGCCGCGTCACCGTGCCGGTGCTGTGGGACAAGGAAAGGAAGACGATCGTCTCGAACGAGTCCTCCGAGATCATCCGCATGATGAACTCGGCCTTCGACAAGGTCGGCGCCAGCGGACCCGACTACTATCCGGCGCAGCTGCGCCACGAGATCGACGTCGTCAACGAGCTCGTCTACGACAAGATCAACAACGGCGTGTACAAGGCCGGCTTCGCGACGACGCAGGCCGCCTACGAGGCCGCGGTCTATCCGCTGTTCGAGGCGCTCGACCTCATCGACCACCGTCTTGCCGCGCAGCGCTTCCTCACCGGCGATGCGATGACGGAAGCCGATATTCGCCTCATCACGACGTTGCTGCGCTTCGACATCGTCTATGTCGGTCACTTCAAGTGCAACATCAGGCGCATCGCCGACTACCCGGCGCTCTCCGCCTACGTCGCCGACCTGATGACGGTCGATGCGATCGCCTCGACCTTCCGGGCCGACCACATCAAGAACCACTATTATCGCTCGCACGACTGGATCAACCCGACCGGTGTCGTGCCCGTCGGCCCGGCGGACTCGCCGGACGTCGTCGCTTGAGCGCAGCATCGTGAACGCTGCGCAGAGCCGCGAGCCGATCGTCTACGAGCCGCAGCCGGCGATCCGCGTCGGCACGACGTCGCGCGAGCAGGTCGAGACGCGCTGGGGCCTTATCCTCGTCGTCTTCATGCGCCTGCTGGCGGCGCTGTGGATCCTGCAGGGGCTAGTGCAGTGGGCGAGCTTCCTGCTGCCGCACGAGGCGCTCTTCGACCACCTGCCGATGACGCAGTCCGGCGCCATCATCTTCTTCGCCGTCATCGACCTGATGGCGGCTGTCGGCCTGTGGCTCGCGACGCCCTGGGGCGGCGTGCTCTGGCTGCTCGCCGCGCTCTCGCAGATCATCGCCGCGCTGACGATCGGCCACACGTTCAATGCGCTGTGGATCGGCGCCGACGGCGTGCTGATCCTTCTCTACTTCGCGCTTACCTGGCAGGCGGGTCGCTTCTCGCCCGAGTGAGAGCGGGCACGCTGCAGCATTCGTTGCGACCGCTTCTGTAGATCTTTAAGTAAAACCTCGCAACGAATTTGTCAGGATTAATGCATTCCTGTTTTCAGCATTCATTTACGCCAAAGTGTAAACGCTGGATTCAGCCTGATGTTTAAACTCGTTTTCATTCGCGGCACCTATAAATCATCCCATCAGACGCCGATACGTCGGCCATCGCGAAATCGGGGGATAGGACGATGAACATGGTTGTGAAGAGCGACATCACGGTGGCTCGGGAAGACGCCCGGAGCGAGGTGCGCCCGGCCTATCTCGAGGCACTGACCCTCGTCGAGCGGCTGCACCGCCGCCTGCTCGACGTCATCAAGGACGAGTTCGACCGCCGCGGCCGCTCGGACGTCAACTCGGTCCAGGCGCTGCTGCTCTACAACATCGGCGACAAGGAGCTGACCGCCGGCGAGCTGCGCACCCGCGGCTACTATCTCGGCTCGAACGTGTCCTACAACGTCAAGAAGCTGGTCGAGATGGGCTACCTGCACCACTCGCGCTCGCGCCTCGACCGCCGCTCGGTCCGCATCAGCCTGACCGAGAAGGGCAGGGAGGTCCACACGATCGTCGCCGGTCTCTACGAGAAGCACATCTCGACAGTCGAGCAGATCGGCGGCATCTCGACGGGCGAGTTCGCGGCGCTGAACCAGTCGCTGGCGCGTCTCGAGCGCTTCTGGACCGACCAGATCCGCTTCCGTCTCTGATCCGGCACTTCTCCCCCCGGCTGCCGAAAAGGGCTCGCCTCGCGCGGGCCCTTTTGCTGTTTCGGCTCGCGCGCGACCATCTCGCGAGACGTTGTGCCATCGATGCCACAGACGTCGAAATGCTGGGATCGCCCCCTACGGGCCGCCCAGGCGCCACAAAACGGCCGCCCGTTTGCTTTGTCTTAACGCCGGTGAATGTAGCGTAAACCATGACCTGGGCGTGTTGAGCCCTGTCGTTTGGACCTTCCCCCGGTCCCGTTGCGGCGGCTTTTTTGGAGATTGATGGTGGCAGGACGAAACCTCTTGCAGCGCGCCTCCACGTGCGCCCTCGTGATCGCAGGCGCGGCCGCGATCCTCGCCGGTGCCCAGGCGGCTCGCGCCGACTACCAGAATCCCTTCGGTGAGCAGGCCGAGTGGGCGCAGGGCTATGACAACGATGCGCGCTTCGCCGTCACGCGCTCGACGACGCCAGTGCTGTCGCAGGCGACCTTCGATGCGACCGAGCATGCGATCGACCAGTACCGGCAGATCGTTCAGAACGGCGGCTGGACGAAAGTCCCGACCGGTCGCACGCTGAAGCTCGGCTCGAGCGGCCCCGCCGTCGTCGCGCTGCGCAAGCGGCTCATCGTGTCAGGCGACCTCGACGGGTCGTCGGGCTCCTCGCCGGTCTTCGATTCCTACGTCGACGCCGGCGTCAAGCACTTCCAGGCGCGGCACGGCTTCATCGAGAACGGCGTCGTCGGGCCGGACGTGCTCAACGCCATGAACATGCCCGCAACGATGCGGCTGCACCAGCTCGAAATCAATCTCGTCCGCCTCAAGGCGTTCTCCGGCAACCTCGGCGGTCGCTATGTGATGGCGAACATCCCGGCGGAATCGGTCGAGACGGTCGAGAACGGCGTCGTCGCCACCCACCATCGCGCCGGCGTCGGCCGCATCGACCGCCAGTCGCCGGTCATGCAGACGCGTGCCCTCGACATCAACTTCAATCCCTACTGGCATGTCCCGGAATCGCTGATCCGCAAGGATCTGCGGCCGAAGATGCTCGCCGACTCGAACTACCTGACCGAGCACCACATCCACATCATCGACAAGAACGGCCAGGAAGTGCCGCCGTCCTCGATCGACTGGCACACCGACCAGGCCTTCCACTACCAGTATAGGGAAGACCCCGGCACCGAGAACTCGCTCGGCGTCGTGCGCATCAACATCAACAATCCCTACGGCGTCTACATGCACGACACGTCCGAGAAGGGCGTGTTCGGCGACGACAACCGCTTCGTCTCGTCGGGCTGCATCCGCGTGCAGAACGTGCGCGACTACGTGCAGTGGCTCCTGAAGGACACGCCCGGCTGGGACCGTCCGCACATCGACGAGGCGATCCGCTCGGGCCAGCAGGTGACCGTGAAGCTGCAGGATCCGGTGCCGGTCTACTGGGTCTACATCACCGCCTGGGCCTACCCGAACGGCATCGTCGAGTTCCGCGACGACATCTACCAGCGCGACGGCTTCAGCCCCGCGGTGACCGGCTCGATCGGCAAGCCCGAGCCGCAGGACGGCGTCTCCAAGACGAGCTACGACCAGGGCGATCCCGACGGCGCTTTGGAGCCGGGGCCGGACGAGCGCTAGGCGCCGGCCGCATCGGAAAAGCTTGGAACGCCCCGCTTCGGCGGGGCGCTTCCGTTTCTGGGGGCCGCCCAGCTGACCCCGCCGGGTCCGGCGCTGCGCCGAGGCTCGCGCGCTGCTTGCCTCGCGGGCACCCGCTGGCTACAAGCCCGGCACTCCCCGCAAGCCTTCAGACGGACCCCGCGACCATGGCGATCGAACGTACCTTCTCCATCATCAAGCCGGACGCGACGCGCCGTAACCTGACCGGCGCGATCAACGCTCTGATCGAGAAGGCCGGCCTGCGCATCATCGCGCAGAAGCGCGTGCTCATCACCCGCGCGCAGGCCGAGACGTTCTATGCCGTGCATAAGGCGCGCCCGTTCTTCGGCGAGCTCGTCGACACGATGACGGCCGGCCCGGTGGTCGTGCAGGTTCTCGAAGGCGAGAACGCCATCAAGGCCTATCGCGACGTCCTCGGCGCGACCGACCCGGCCAAGGCCGAGCCCGGCACGATCCGGAAGGAGCATGCGATCTCCGTCGGCGAGAACTCCGCGCACGGCTCTGACGCGCCCGAGACGGCCGCGATCGAGATCGCGCAGTGGTTCTCCGGCAACGAGATCGTCGGCTGAGCCGAAACTAAGCAAGGCGCGATGGCTGAGTCGGCCATCGCGCGTGCGTATCTCACCGAGAAAGAAGCCGGCAGCGGAAGATTGAGCAAGCTGCGGCTTAGCTTGCCGGCTGCAACATAACAGTCGTACAGGCTGTCTACATTGCCGCTTTAGCCCTTTGCCTTGCTCCGGGAGCTTCGGTTGCCCGAATTCGGTCTGCTCTTCATCGTCAATGCGTTTTTCATCATCCACGCGGCACGCACCGGCCGATTCTGGCCTTGGGCCTACGTGATCCTGTTCCTCCCGGTGGTCGGGGTCGGCGCCTACATCTTCCTCGAGATCCTGCCGCAGTATCGATATTCGCCCGAGGCGCGGCGCGCGCAGGCCTCGGTCGCGCGGGCGATCGCCCCGGAGAAGCGCTACCGCGCGCTGAAGGACGAGCTCGAGATCGCCGACACGCTCGGCAACCGGCTGGCGCTCGCCGAGGAGTGCCTGATCCTGAAGAAATACGACGAGGCACTCGGCCTCTACGAGCAGATCATCGCCTCGCCGCAGGGCGACGAGCCGCGCTACTACCTCGGCAAGGCCGAGGCGCAATGCGGGCTCGAGCGGTACGACGCGGTGCTGGTGACGCTGGAAGAGCTGAAGCAGCACTGGCCGAGCTACCAGTCGCAGGAGGGGCATCTGCTCTACGCCCGCGCCCTGGAGAAGGTCGGTCGCGACGCGGAGGCGCTGCGCGAGTACGAGGAGCTGGCGCGCTACTTCGCCGGCCAGGAGGTGCAGGTGCGCCGCCTGCTGCTGCTCGACCGCATGGGCCACAAGATCGAGGCGCACCAGATCGCCAACGAGGTGCTGCGCTACTTCAAGCGGTGCCCGTCCTACGCGCGCAAGCAGCAGGCGGAATGGTTTTCCGCCGCGCGCGGCTACCTGAAGTCCGAGGGCGTGAAGCCCTCTTGAGCTTTTCCGTCTGGTGCTCGGCTTTCCCGGTGAGGGAGCAAGCCGCCGCGCAATTCTCGGGTTTCGCGCCGTCGCGAATGTGTGGGGAGGCGCGCATTTTTGCTCCCCATCGCCGAAGAAACCCGCTAAGCGTCAGACCCCATGGCGCGGTACATCTTCATCACCGGCGGCGTGGTCTCCTCCCTCGGCAAGGGTCTCGCATCCGCCGCTCTCGCGGCGCTGCTGCAGGCGCGCGGCTATACGGTGAGGCTGCGCAAGCTCGACCCCTACCTGAACATCGATCCGGGCACGATGAGCCCGTATCAGCATGGCGAGGTGTTCGTCACCGACGACGGCGCCGAGACCGACCTCGACCTCGGCCATTACGAGCGCTTCACCGGGCGGCCGGCCGTGCAGGCCGACAACATCACGACGGGACGCATCTACCAGGAGATCATCGCCAAGGAGCGGCGCGGCGACTATCTCGGCGCCACCGTGCAGGTGATCCCGCATGTCACCAACGCCATCAAGGAGTTCGTGCTGTCGGGCAACGAGCCCTACGACTTCGTGCTGGTCGAGATCGGCGGCACGGTCGGCGACATCGAGGGCCTGCCGTTCTTCGAGGCGATCCGCCAGCTCGGCAACGAGCTGCCGCGCAACCACGCGATCTACGTCCACCTGACCCTGCTCCCGTGGATCGCCTCGGCCGGCGAGCTCAAGACCAAGCCGACGCAGCACTCGGTGAAGGAGCTGCGCTCGATCGGCATCCAGCCGGATATCCTGCTCTGCCGCTGCGACCGGCCGATTCCCTCCGAGGAGCGGCGCAAGCTCGGCCTGTTCTGCAACGTGCGCGCCTCCGCCGTCATCGAGGCGCGCGACGTCGCCTCGATCTACGACGTGCCGATGGCCTACCACTCGGCCGGGCTCGATCGCGAGGTGCTCGCCGCCTTCGGCATCGAGCCGGCGCCCAAGCCGAACATGACGCGCTGGAACGAGGTGACCGAGCGCCTGCGCAAGACCGACGGCGACGTCACCATCGCCATCGTCGGCAAGTACACCGGCATGAAGGACGCCTATAAGTCGCTGATCGAGGCGCTGACGCACGGCGGGCTCGCCAATCGGGTCAGCGTCCATCTCGACTGGATCGAGAGCGAGATCTTCGAGGGCACCGACCCGGCGGCGCATCTCGAGCACGTCAACGGCATCCTGGTGCCGGGCGGCTTCGGCCAGCGCGGCGCCGAGGGCAAGATCCTGGCGGCCCGCTTCGCCCGCCAGCGGCGGGTGCCGTACTTCGGCATCTGCTTCGGCATGCAGATGGCAGTGATCGAGGCTGCGCG
Organism: Beijerinckiaceae bacterium RH AL1; assembly: GCA_901457705.2. Taxonomy (NCBI): domain Bacteria; kingdom Pseudomonadati; phylum Pseudomonadota; class Alphaproteobacteria; order Hyphomicrobiales; family Beijerinckiaceae; species Beijerinckiaceae bacterium RH AL1. The sequence continues at coordinate 2,080,255 of LR590083.2, read as the reverse complement.
CTCGCTCGCCGGCATCGACGAGGCGAACTCGACCGAGTTCGGCGCGACGCGTGAGCCGGTCGTCGGCCTGCTCACCGAGTGGATGCGCGGCAACGAGCTGCAGATTCGCGCCGCCGAGGGCGACAAGGGCGGCACGATGCGGCTTGGCGCCTACCAGGCGAACCTGAAGCAGGGCTCCCGCATCGCCGAGATCTACGGCGACACGATCATCTCCGAGCGCCACCGCCACCGCTACGAGGTCAACACCCACTACCGCGAGACGCTGGAGGAGCACGGCATGAGCTTCGCCGGCATGTCGCCCGACGGCCTCCTGCCCGAGACGATCGAGTACCGCGACCACCCCTGGTTCATCGGGGTGCAATATCACCCCGAGCTGAAGTCGCGCCCCTTCGAGCCCCACCCGCTGTTCGCAAGCTTCATCGCCGCCGCGAAAGAGCAGAGCCGGCTGGTTTGAACCACGGCGCTCGATCAGTGCGAGAGCCGGAAGGAGCCCTCACCGACGCGCTTCGGACGGCCGGCATCTCGGCTTGAGCGCAAGGCTTCTCGATCCGTCTCCTCGAACGTTGCGACCTGGCGGATGAGCCGGCCGAGGCGCGGGTGGACGAGGTCGAGCTCGAACAGAAAGCGCCCGCGTCCCCTTCGCGGTGGGTGTTAGTGAGCGCACCAGGTGTCAGCCAGCCGGGCACGGTGAGGCGCACCAACCCGAGATCGACGAAGTAGGCGGCGCTGCGGAAGACCAGCGCATCCGCCTGCGCCTCGACGACGAGCGCCATGCCCAGGCCGTAGCCGACCAGCTCTTCGAGCCCTGTGGGGCCGGCGAAACGCTTCGACGAGCGCACGATCTGCGGGAAGCCGCCGCGGCGCGCGTAGACGCGCGTCCAGTGCTGGCCATTGCCGGCGACGTCCTCGGTCACCGTCACCACGGCGGCGACGCCGTCGTCGCGCCACAGCGGCAGCGGCGCACCGACGAGCCGCGCGATCTGCGACAGCCAGTGGCCGGCGCGGCTCATCGTCGTTTCGACGATCTCGCCGCGATAGATGTGCGAGGCGCCGCCCTCGAGCCGCTGCGAGAAGCGGCGCTGCACCGGTGCCGGCAGCCGCGCCCAGTCCTCGGCGGTGAGCAGCGCGCGGAAACGTGGGTCGACCTGCGGCTCCGGCGCCACAGGCGGCAGCGTGTGTCAATCGGCTCGCAATGTTGACCCCTGATCGGCGTCCAACTTTGACCCCTCTGTTGCCGCTTGCACGGGCGCTTCAGTAGCGCTCGCCCCGGCGTAAGCTGGTCGGGGTTGCGGAGCCGGGGCGAGCGCGGTCCCAAGCCCCCTTCAGCCTCGGTTCTTGAAGCGCCAGCTCTCGTTGCCGGTCTCGACGATGTCGCAGTGGTGGGTGAGGCGATCGAGCAGCGCTGTGGTCATTTTGGCGTCGCCGAAGACGCTGGGCCATTCGCCGAAGGCGAGGTTGGTGGTGACCATGACCGAGGTGCGCTCGTAGAGGCGGCTGATCAGGTGGAACAGCAGCTGGCCGCCGCTCTGCGCAAAGGGAAGGTAGCCGAGTTCGTCGAGGATGACGAAGTCCATGCGGGTGAGATAGTCCGCAAGGCGTCCTTGACGACCTGCGCGGGTCTCGGCCTCGAGCCTGTTGACGAGATCGAGCGTGTTGAAGAAGCGGCCGCGTTTGCCGGCACGGATGCAGCTGCGGGCGATCGCTATCGCGAGGTGGGTCTTGCCGGTACCGGTGCCGCCGACGAGCACGCAGTTGCGCTGCTCGGCGATGAAGTGGCCGCCGGCAAGATCGCGCACGAGGACCTCGTTGATCGGCGTGCCGACGAAGGCGAAGTCGGCGACGTCCTTGGCGAGCGGCAGCCGGGCAATCGTCATCTGGTACTTGATGGATCGGGCCAGCTTCTCGTCGATCTCGGCCTTGAGCAGGTCGCCGACGAGGCGCTGGGGCTCGTGCTGGCGCTTGACGGCGGTGGTGACGATCTCGTCGAAGGCCGAGCGCATGCCGAAGAGCTTGAGCGAGCCCATCATGTCGAGGATGTCGGTGCGTTCCAGTAGACGTTCCATGGGTCAGATCCTTCTGAGGCTGTCGTAGCGGGCACAATCGGCGATCGGCGCATGGCGGAGGGTCAGCGCGTCCGGCGTCATGATGGTGATCGGCGGCGCGGGGTCGCGCTGCCGCGAGACGATGTTGATGATGACGTCGGCAGACGAGACGCCCTCGATCAGCGCCTCCGCGCAGGCGCTCTCGACCGCCTGCAGGCCGTCGCTGAGCACCATGGCGAGGATCTTCGCCATCTGCCGGTCGCCGTCGTCGGAGCCGGCGAGCTTGCGGCGAATGCGATCGATCGCCTGCGGCAGCACCCAGTCCTTGAACGGGGCGCCGTTGCGCAGCGCACCGGGCTTGCGGGCGAGGACCGGCACGTAGTGCCAGGGATCGCAGATGGTCGCGCCGCGGCCGAAGACGCGGCTATGCTCGGCGACGATGCGGCCGTCCTGGCGGATCACCACGCGGTCGGCATACGCCTGGATCTCGACGGGTCGTCCGACGGCGCTGGCGCTGACCGAGTACTTGTTGTTGTCGAAGCGCACGAGGCAGGTCTTCGAGACCGATGCCGGTAGCGCATGGAAGCCGTCGAACCGGCCGGCGTGGCGCACGAGGTGCGGGCGCTCGGCCTCGAACATCTCCCACACCGTTCGGTCGGTCTGCTCGGGATGGGGGTGCGCCTTGGCATAGGCAACGCACCGGTCGAGCAGCATGCCGTTCAGCTCGTCGTAGCTCTTCACGCGCAGCCGAGGCGTGAAGAAGCGCTCGCGGACAAGCCCGACCTGGTTCTCGACTTGCCCCTTCTCCCAGCCCGACGCCGGCGTGCAGGCGACGGGTTCGACGAGATGGTGCGCACACATCTGCAGGAAGCGCCGATTGTAGCCGCGGTCCTTGCCGACGAGGATCGTCTCGACCGCCGTCTTCATGTTGTCGTAGATGCCGCGCCTGCAGGCTCCCTTGAAGAAGGCGAAGGCCCGGTCGTGCGCGTCGAAGACCATCTCCTGGCTCTCGCGCGGATAGGCTCGGACGAACATCATGCGGCTGTGACAGAGCCGGACGTGCGCCACCTTCACGGTCGTCGTCGCGCCACCGATCAGCACGATGTCGTGGCTCCAGTCGAACTGGAACGCCTCTCCCGGCGCGAAGGCCAGCGGCACATAGGCTTCCGCGCTCGCCGCCGCGTGCCCCTTTGCCCAGACCCTGGCATAGCGGCGCACCGCATCGTAGCCGCCCTCGTAGCCGAGCGCCCGCAGCTCCTCGAAGACCCGGATCAGCGTGAGGCGCTCCCGCGCCGCCTTCGTCGCGTTGCGGGCGAGCATCGCCTCGAGATCGGTCTTCCAGCGCCCGAGCTTGGGCCGCGGCTGCACCTCGCGCTCGTAAGCAAACGAGGTCTCGCCCGAGCGCAGCACCTTGCGCACCGTGTTGCGCGAGATCTTCAGGTCGCGGGCGATCTCTTTGATCGACTTGCCCTTGACCAGATGCTCCCGCCGTATCCGGCCGACCGTCTCCACAACCAACATCCCCGCCGCCCGCCCGCCGTCAAAACGGACAGCGCAACAGGCCAAGATTAAGGGGTCAGTTTTGGACGCCGATCACCCCGATAAGGGGGTCAGTTTTGCAGGCCGAAACACAAGCGTGGGCTGGGCGACGCGATACGCTTGCATGGCCGGCTCCTTGACGTTCAGCCGTTCGGTGTTCGGCCTTGCGGCTTGCCGAGGGGGATGAACTTGATGACCCTGGCGCCGAGCCCGACGAGGCTCGCGAGCTTGCTCTTCGGCAGCTGCATCATCTGCGTGTGCCAACGATCGGCCATCTCGGTGAACTCGAGCATCGCCACGAGGCGCTTCCGCGCCACGGGCGTCATCTTCGGATCGGCGTTCGCTTCGGCGACGCAGGTCTTCAGCGCCGCGAGCGCGGGATCGATCTCGCGCTGCTTGCGACCGGCCGCAATCAGCGCCGCGATCTCCCAGATGTCCGTCTCGGCCTCGAAGTGCTCGCGGCGGTCTCCCTTTACGGGCGCGCGGCGGACGAGGCCCCAGGCCATCAGCACCTTCAGCGAGGTCGAGACGTTGGAGCGCGCTATGCCGAGCGTGTCGACGATCGCGTCCATCGTCAGCGGCGCCTCCGAGAGGTAGAGCAGGGCGTGGATCTGGCTCACCGAGCGGTTGACGCCCCACGCGCCGCCGAGGCTGCCCCAGGCGAGGACGAAGCGCTCGAAGGCCGCTGGAAGGACGACTCTGTCATCGGTTGTTTCTGTCATGACAGAAACATCGGTCCCGTCTGCATGTATGTCAAGCGGCGCGTAGCCGGACATTGACGCTGCAGCGCACCACTGCCATTTGGTCGGCGTCGGACCCGTGCCCCACCAGGGTGCCCCAAACAGGATTGGCCCCGCGGATGGCTCCCTTGCGCAGACGCCTCGGCCTCGGGTGGAAGGTGGCCTTCTGGTCCGGCGCGCTCGCCGTCGTCCTTTTTCTCCTGTGGCTCTGCAGCGCGGTGCTGCTGCCCTTCGTGATGGCCGCGGTGCTCGGCTATCTGCTCGATCCGCTCGCCAACAAGCTGGAGCGGCTCGGCGTCTCGCGCGTCTGGTCGACGACCATCATCCTCGTCGGCGCCTTCGTCGTCGTCGTGCTGGCGATGGTGCTGTTCACGCCGATGCTGGTGCGCCAGGTCGCCGGCTTCGCCAAGGCGCTGCCGGGCCTCGTCCAGCGCGCGCAGGATCTCGGCACCCAGGCCGCCTCCGCCTTCACGCAGCACGGGTGGGGCGCGCGGCTGCTCGAGCGCTTCGGGATCGACGGCGGCGGCACCGTCAGCGAGCTCCGCACCGTCTCGGGCGACTATGCCAACCGCGCCGTCTCCTGGGCCGTCGCCTTCTTCAACGGCGTCCTGTCGCGCAGTGCGGCGCTGCTCGACCTCTTCTCGCTCATCATCGTGACGCCGGTCGTCGCCTTCTACATGCTCCTCGACTGGCGCAAGATGGTCGCGACGATCGACAGCCTGATCCCGCCCCGCAATCGCGACACGGTCCGCGCCATCGCCCACGACATCGACCAGGCGCTGGCCGGCTTCCTGCGCGGCCAGTCGATGGTGTGCCTGTTCCTCGCCTGCTGGTACGGCATCGGCCTCACTGTCATCGGGCTCAATTTCGGCCTGCTCATCGGTATCGTCGGCGGCCTGCTCAGCTTCGTGCCCTATGTCGGCTCACTGCTCGTGCTCGTGCTGTCCCTGTTGATCGCCGTCGTTCAGGGCTGGCCGAGCTGGCACCTCGCCGCCTTCGCGTTCGGGGTCGTCATCATCGGGCAGGCGCTCGAGGGCAACGTGCTGTCGCCGAAGCTCGTCGGCGACCGGGTCGGGCTGCATCCAGTCTGGATCATGTTCGCGCTGCTCGCCTTCGGCAGCGTCTGGGGCTTCACCGGCCTCGTCGTCGCGGTGCCTGTCGCCTCGGCGATCGGCGTGCTCCTGCGCTTCGCGACGGCGCGCTACCGCGAAAGCCCGATCTACACCGGCATGATCCCGCCGAGCGAGCCGCAGGTCGCGCTGCCGCCGGCCTCGGCCGAGCCGCAGCAGGTCGCCGGATGAGCGAGGGGGCGCGTCCTCCGGCGCGCTCGGCCCGGCAGATGGTGCTCGACCTCACTCGCGCACCCTCGTTCGATCCGGACGACTTCCTGACCTCACCCACGAACGCAGCGGCGCATGATCTCGTCCTCGCGTGGCCGGAGTGGCCGTCGCGCACGCTACTCCTCGTCGGGCCGGCCGGCGCCGGCAAGAGCCATCTCGCCGCGATCTGGGCGGGGCGGGCGGAGGCGCGGCCTTTCGAGCCGGCGGCGCTGGAGGAGCTGGCGCCCGGTGCGGCGCTGCTGCTCGAAGACGCCGACCGCGCGGCGCTGCCGGAAGCGTCGCTCTTCCACCTGCTCAATCTCGTCGAGGAGGCGCGGGGCTGGCTGGTCGTCACCGCGCGCTCGGCACCGGACCGCTGGGGCGTACGCACGCCGGATCTGCTCTCACGGCTGCGGCGGGCGCCGATCGCGGCGATCGGCCATCCCGACGCGGCGCTGCTGCGCGCGGTGCTCGTGAAGCTCTTCGCCGACCGGCAGATCCGCATCGAGGCGGACATCGTTGCCTATGCGGCGCTGCATTGCGAGCAGTCGCTCGACGCCGTGTCGCGCTTCGTTGCCGCGGTGGACGAGGCGTCGCTGGCGGAGGGCCGGCGCATCACGCGCCCGCTCGCCGCCAAGACGCTCGCCGCACTGGCCGAAGAAAAGCCCGCGCTCGAGAGCTGAGCGCGGGCTTGGTGACCTTGGCAGATGTGGACCGTGCTTACGGGCCGACGTACCGGATCGAGCGGCCGCGCGCGTCGGTGATCTTGTAGCCTTCGCTGATCTCGCGCCCGGCGACCGAGCGGCCCTCCAGCATCGTCGTCGTCCGCTCGGCGTATTGCAGAGGCGCGCGATGCGCGACGTCGAGCGCGGCGAGCTGGCCCTTGGTGTCCTTCGCGACATGGCGCGCCGAATCGAGTGCGACGAACTCGTCGGCGTCGTGATGCGAGTCGCTCTCGCCGTTGAAGATGTGGACGCCCGACTTCATCATCACGGCGTCGCCAGGACGCAGCGTGCTGTCGCTCATGATGTCGGTGGTCTTCTGCAGCACCGGCTTGTCGGCGACCGCAACCTTCTTCTTCACCCGCGGCCTGCGCGGGATCGGCTGGTAGCCCTGGTCCATCTGGTCGTAGCTGTAACCGCCGCCCTGCGGCTGGATCTGAGGCTGCTCCGGCACCGGCGCGCCGCCGCCGAAGAGCTGGTCCAGAAACCCGGCGTGGGCGGCTGCCGGCGCAAGTGCAACGCCGCTCAAGACCGCGACCGCAAGCGCGAGGCTGCGCCCCTTGTTCTGATCGAATGGCATTGGTGACCCCCTGTCGTCCCTATGACGCGGCGGCGGCGCCTTTGGTTCCCGCATTACGCGTAGGCGGCTGTGGACCCGCCGGCGAGCAGGCGCTCGTACTCGGCTCTGACGGTGTCCTTGCCGTAGGTGCGCTCGAGCCGCCGGACGACGAAATGGGCGCTGGCGAGCGACTGGAAGTGCTCGGCGAAGGCGTAGTTCACCGCCGCCCCGCCGGCAGCGCCGAGGATCGGCACCGCCTGGGCCGCGACCTTCTGCGAGACGACGAGGCCGAAGCGTGTGCCGATCTGCGTGATCAGTCGCACGAGGACGGGCGAGCCCGCCTCGACGGCGGTGTTCTGCGCGACGAACTTCGCCGCCTCGCTCACCGCCTTCGCGAGCACGCCGCGGACGGCGAAATAGCCGCTCTCGACGAAGGTGTCGTCGCGCTCGTGCGCGCCGAGCGCGAAGACTTCCAGGCAAGCGAGCGCCGTTGCCGGATCGGCGATGTCCTCGCCTGACTGGCGGGCGATGTCGGCGATCGAGCGCAGAATGATGATCGTCGAGAGCGGGAGCTCGACCGGCAGGCTCGACATGCCGAAGAGGCCGCCCGCGGCGCCCGAGACGGCGGCGGCCGCCTTGTGCAGGCGACGCGTGTCGCGCGGCGCCGTGCGAGGAAGAGAGCCGACGGCGACGTCGAGGGCGGCAGCGATCGCCTTCTCCGCCGCCTTGTCGACGAGGCCGCGCACGGGGCCGGGGATGAGATGCGCGATCGTCCCGAGCTGGCGGCCGATGGTGTTGGCGATCCGCATTGCGAAGGTCTGATGCTCGAGCGCCTTCACCGCGCGACCCAGGGCCGCGAGGTCCTCGCCGCCGATCGCGCCGTCGTCGACCGGCACGACCTCGCCGCGCGGCACGGGAAGGTTGGGGGTGGGCTCGCTCATCGATCACTCCGCGGTGACGGCCTGCGCATCGGCGCCGTCTTGCTGTCCGCAAACTTCACAGGCGCCGCTTGGTTCGGCGGCTCCGAAGTCTATGGAAGTAACGTACCCGCCGAAGTCCGTGGGCACTCCGACTATTCTTCGTTTGACGTGCCGTAGCGTTTGCGGGAGGTTCGCCGCGCGCCGTCACCGCGCTCATCTCCGTGGAGGATCAGATCGATGCGTATGCTCCTGCCGTTAGGCGCCGTTCTTGCCGCGTCCCTCGGTCTCGCCGCGGGCAGCGCCTCCGCCGCCGGCGTCTCGCAGAAGGAATGCTCTCAGAAGTACAAGGCCGCCAAGGCGGCGAATGCGCTGAATGGGCTCAACTATAACGAGTTCCGCAAGGCGCAGTGCTCCACCGCCGCTCCGGCCGCGACGCCGACGGCTGCGCCCGCTGCCCCGGCGCCCGCTCCGGCTCCCGCCGCGCCTGCTCCCGCGCCGACGACGACCGCCGCAAGGCCGGCTCCGGCTCCGACGGCGACCTCCGGCAACGCCGTGTTCCCGACCGCCATCTCGGCGCAGTTCTCGAAGGAATCGGCCGGCAAGGCCCGCATGCACACGTGTCTCGCCCAGTACAACGCCAACAAGACCTCGAACGGCAACGGCGGCCTGAAGTGGATCGAGAAGGGCGGCGGCTACTATTCCGAGTGCAACAAGCGCCTCAAGGGCTGATCGTCCTCGGATCATCTTTCGAAGGGCCGGGCAGATCGTCCGGCCCTTTTTTCGTGCGTCGCCGGTCAGATGTAGGCGAGCGCCGCTCCGATCGTGCCGACGATCCCGAGGCCGATCGCCGTCCAGTAAGGCCACGTCTTGCCGCGCATCACGATGGCGATCGTCGCCATGGCGATCGAGATGTGCAGGAAGGTCGCGGCGACGGTGAGCACCTGGTGGCGATGCTCGTGGTGCTCGCTGCCCTCGTTGGCCCTCTCGACCTCGGCCTCCATGGCCTCGGCCTTCTTCTGGGTCTCGCGCGACTGCGCCTCGTAGTCCTTCGCCTTCGCCACGAGGGCGTCGCGGCGGGCGTCGGGCGCGCCGTCGGCGGCGATGTCGTACATCGTCTTCTTCAGGCTCTGGCGGGCGAAGAAGCCCCACGTGTCGGTCGCCTTGTTCTGGGTGATCGCCGCCGTCGTCTTGTCGCGGATCGTGTCGTTGGTCTCGATCGTCTCGAGCGCGCCGACGGCCGCCGCGAGCACGGCGAGCGCGGCGATGGTGATGGACACCTTGGCCAGGAACGGGTCGCCGGAATGGGCGACGTGCTCGGCATGCTCGGCGTGCTCGAAATGCTCCGTCGGCGACTCGCTCATGATGCCCCCCAGCCCCAGCGTCGGTGCGCGCCTTCTGTCATCATGCCCTACCGGCCGCAACGCGCACTTTGATGGACAGCGCGCGCCGGCGCCGCCTATAAGCGCGGCGAAGCGCGCGGGAGCGCCCCGTGCGCCAGTCAGTGGCCTCCCGATGACGCAGTCGATCCCCTCGCCCGACCTGAAGGACTCCGCGGCGCAGCGCCAGACCATGGTCGACTGCCAGATCCGTACCTTCGACGTCACCGACCAGCGTCTGATCACCCGCGTCCTGGCAGTGCCGCGCGAGCGCTTCGTGCCGGACGACATGCGCGATCTCGCGTACACCGACACGGGAATCACGATCCCCGGTGGCCCAAACGGCGCCGAGCCGCGCTACCTGCTGCCGCCGCTGATCCTTGTCCGCCTGATCCAGGGCGCTCGCGTGAAGGCCACGGACCGCGTCCTCGACGTCGCCGGCGGCTACGGCTACTCGGCGGCGCTGCTCGCCGGCCTTGCCGCCGAGGTCCACGTGCTCGAGACCGGGGCAGGACGGTGCGCCGATATCGCCGCGCGTCTGCAAGGAGTCGCCGTCGCGCCCGTCGTCACGCACGCCGGCGCGCTGGACGCTCCCGTTTCTGGCGGACCGTTCGATGTCATACTTGTGAACGGTTGCGTCGAGACCGACCTCGAGCCGCTCTTCGCAAACCTGGCCGAGGGCGGCCGGCTCGTGTGCATCCGCCGGAGCAGCGACGATCCGACCGGGCGGGCGGCCAAGGCGCTCTGCTACGAGAAGCAGAACGGCGATATCGGCACACGCTACCTCTTTGCCGCCTCAGCACCCGTGCTCCCGGCGTTCAATGCGCCGCCAGCCTTCGTGTTCTGAGACAGGATCGTGACGCCGGAACGGCTTCCGTAGCGTCGCGCAAGGCGCGGGGCCGCCAAGCGAAAAACGCTGATGTCGCATTTTTGCGCCACCGGTTTGTTTTCAATGCCGAGGCGGCGTCAGGCGCGGTTTTGCGCCATGAATCCCGATATTGTCGCGCTCATGGAAAGCGCGTCGTCCACCGCCACTTCGAGTCGCGGTGATACAGCGGTATGTGGCTGTCGTCCGGGTCACCTCTCGGCGACGTGCACGGCGTTTGCCCTGCGGGTCGGCGCCGCCTTGGTGCTTACTTTCGGGCTTGGGTCCCAGGCCGCCCGCGCCGAGACCATCTCAAGCGCGCTCGCTCGCGCCTACATGGGCAACCCCGACCTCAACCAGCAGCGCGCCTCGACGCGCGCCACCGACGAGAACGTCTCGAAGGCCAACAGCGGCTACCGGCCGACCGTGCAGGGCACCGCGCAGTTCGGCTACGCGCGGACCGACGGCACGATCTTCAGCCAGAACGTCCACTCTAACACGTTCCCGAACCAGGCCGGCTTCACGGTCACCGAGAACATCTTCAACGGCAATCGCACGACCAATGGCGTGAAGCAGGCCGAGAGCCAGGTGATGCAGTCGCGCGAGCAGACGCGCAACACCGAGCAGAACACGCTGCAGAACGGCGCCACCGCGTACATGAACGTGCTGCGCGACACGGCCATTCTCGAGCTCAACAAGAACAACATCACCGTCCTCGAGGAGCAGCTGCGCCAGACCCGCGACCGCTTCAACGTCGGTGAGGTGACCCGCACCGACGTCGCTCAGGCGGAATCGAGCCTCGCGACGGCACGCTCGCAGTACTTCACGGCGCAGGCCAACCTCTCGACGAGCATCGCCAACTACCGCCAGATCATCGGCGTCGAGCCGCACCGGCTCGAGGCGGCGCGGCCGATCGACCGGCTGCTGCCCTCGCGGCTCGAGGACGCGATCGTCGTCGCGCTCGCCGAGCACCCGGGCATCCAGGCGGCGTTCCACAACGTCGACGCCGCCGCGCTACAGGTGCAGATCGCCGAAGGTGCGCTGTACCCGACGCTGAATGTCGTCGCCGGCGTCACGCAGGCCAACGCGCAGCAGGGCCTGCCGACCTACAGCCAGTTCCAGGCGACGGCGCTCGCCCAGCTCAACGTGCCGCTTTACCAGGGCGGCCAGGAGTACGCGACGATCCGCCAGGCGAAGGAGCTGCTGGCGCAGGCCCGCCTGCAGGCCGATCTGCAGCGCGACCAGATTCGCGCCAACGTCGTCTCCGCCTGGGGCCAGCTCGAATCGTCGAAGGCGGTCATCCGCTCGTCCGAGGCCGCCGTGAAGTCGTCGGAGATCGCCCTCGACGGCGTGCGCGAGGAGGCCAAGGTCGGCCAGCGCACCACGCTCGACGTTCTCATGGCGCAGCAGACGCTGCTGCAGTCGCGCGTCAGTCTCGTCACCGCGCAGCGCGACCGCGTCGTCGCAAGCTATGCGGTCGACGCCGCGACGGGGCGCCTGACGGCGGCGAACCTCGGCCTCGCGGTGATCGAGTACGATCCGACGATCCACTTCGATCAGGTCAAGGACCGCTGGATCGGCCTGCGCACGCCCGACGGGCGCTGACGCGACGGTTCCGTCCCGAACGACGCATCCACAACGCGAATATGCGCGGCGCCTTGCCGGTTCGGCAATCGCCGCTCTACAGTGTGTATGGCTCCTCACCGACGAAGCGGCGTCGGGGATCGAGCCGAGGCGCGCTGTGTTTCCCGCGCGCCGCATGACATAAAGCGTCCGAGGCCATGAACGCAGTCAATCCCGTCCCGTCTCCGGCGTCCGGCGCGGAGCCGTCCATGGAGGAGATCCTGGCCTCGATCCGGCGTATCATCGCCGACGACCAGCCGCTGCCGGGTACCCTCGCGCCGGAGCCTGCGGCCTTTGAGCCGGCGGAGAGCAGGGCGAAGGCCGAGGCGCCGGCCCATGCCACCGCCAGGGTGCCCCCCGTCGACGCGATGCCGCCGGAGCAGGGCCTGATCGCCACCCCACAGTTTCCGACGCCAGCAGGGCCGGCCCCGGTGCGGGACACGCTGCGTCCGACCGCGCCGTCAGCGAGCGAGGCACCTCCGAATACCGTGCTGCGCGACCCGGCACCGGTTAACGCAGTGGCCTTGCCGGATCGCGACGTCCACGAGGCCGCCTTGCGCGCCATGCACGAGGAGCCGGACATGCGCGCCGCCGCCGTGAATGCGGCGCATGATCACGTCTACGAAGGCCAGTTCTTCGAGGAGGCCCTCGCCGAGGAGACCATCGAGGAGGCGCCGGCGCCGACCGCGCCTGAGCCCGTCGCGGAGGAGCCGCCCATGCCTGCGACTGCCGAGACCGCGCGCGACCTCGCGCCGCGAGAGGAGGCGCCGGACGCCGGCCTGTTCTCCGCCGCGACGAACCAAACGCTCGCGTCAGCCTTCAACACGCTGGCGGTCAGCCGGCTCGCCGCCGATTCGCAGGAGCTGCGCGGCCTCGCCCGCGACATGCTGCGCCCGCTTCTCAAAGACTGGCTCGACGCGCATCTGCCGGGCCTCGTCGAATCGATCATCCGCGAGGAGATCGAACGGATGGCGCGCCGCACCCGCTGAGCGGCGAGCTAAGCTGCCCGGCGCGTTGACAGCCGGGGACGGGTCCGCTCTTTAGCGGCGCTTCCCCGAACCATCGCGGCTCAGCCCTCCTTCGTCATGGACAAGACCTTCGATCCCGCCGCCGTCGAGCGGCGCATCTCGGCCCTTTGGGAGGAGTCGCGCGCCTTCGAGGCCGGCCGTCCCGACCGTGCCGCTGCCGAGCCGTTCACGATCGTCATTCCGCCGCCGAACGTCACCGGCGTGCTGCACATGGGCCACGCGCTCAACAACACGCTGCAGGACATCCTCTGCCGCTTCGAGCGCATGCGCGGGCGCGACGTGCTCTGGCAGCCGGGCACCGACCATGCCGGCATCGCGACGCAGATGGTGGTCGAGCGACAGCTCGCCGAGCGCCAGGAGCCCGGCCGCCGCGCCATGGGGCGCGAGAAATTCCTCCAGCGGGTCTGGCAGTGGAAGCAGGAATCGGGCGGCGCCATCGTCAACCAGCTGCGCCGGCTCGGCGCCTCGTGCGACTGGTCGCGCGAGCGCTTCACCATGGACGAGGGCCTGTCGCACGCGGTGCGAAAGGTGTTCGTCGCGCTGCACCGCGAGGGGCTGATCTATCGCGACAAGCGGCTGGTGAACTGGGACCCCAAGCTGCTCACCGCCGTCTCCGACATCGAGGTCGTGCCGACCGAGACGAAGGGTCACCTCTGGCATTTCCGCTACCCGATCGTCGACGAGGCGGGCGCACCGACAGGCGAGTCGATCGTCGTCGCCACCACGCGGCCGGAGACGATGCTGGGCGACACCGGCGTCGCCGTGCACCCGGAGGACGAGCGCTACACGCACCTCGTCGGCAAGCGCGTGAAGCTGCCGCTGGTCGGCCGCCCGATCCCGATCGTCGCCGATTCCTATTCCGATCCCGAGAAGGGGACCGGCGCGGTGAAGATCACCCCGGCGCACGATTTCAACGACTTCGAGGTCGGCCGCCGCCACGACCTCGCGCTGATCAACATCCTCGACGCCGAGGCGCGCCTGCTGCTGCAGGGGAACGGGGCGTTCTTCGCCGGCATCCCCGACGCCGCCGAGGCGCGTCAAACCGCGCTCCACCTGCACGGCTTGTCGCGCGAGGAGGCGCGCAAGCGCATCGTCGAGATGATGGACGAGGCCGGCCTGCTCGAGAAGGTCGAGGCGCACGCGCATGCCGTGCCGCATGGCGACCGCTCGGGCGTCGTCATCGAGCCCTGGCTCACCGACCAATGGTACGTCGACGCAAAGACCATGGCGCAGCCCGCGCTCGCCGCGGTGCGCGGCGGCAAGATGCGCTTCGTGCCTAAGCAATACGAGAACACGTACTTCGCCTGGCTCGACAACATCCAGCCCTGGTGCATCTCGCGCCAGCTCTGGTGGGGCCACCAGATCCCCGCGTGGTACGCGCCGGACGGCACGATCTTCGTCGAGGAGACGGAGGCTGCGGCGCAGGCGGCCGCAGACGCCAAGTTCGGCGCGCCGACCAAGCTCGTCCGCGACGAGGACGTGCTCGACACCTGGTTCTCGTCCGCGCTGTGGCCGTTCTCGACGCTGGGCTGGCCGGACGATCTCAAGGATGTCGAGCGCTACTATCCGACCAGCGTTCTCGTCACCGGCTTCGACATCATTTTCTTCTGGGTCGCCAGGATGATGATGATGGGACTTCACTTCCTGCATGAAGTGCCGTTCCACGAGGTCTACATGCACGCGCTCGTGCGCGACGAGCGCGGGCAGAAGATGTCGAAGTCGAAGGGCAACGTCCTCGACCCGCTCGACTTCGTCGACGGCATTTCGCTCGAGGCGCTGATCGCCAAGCGAACGATCGGCTTCACCGACAAGAAGGACGTCGACCGCATCGCCTCGGCGACGAGGAAGGACTATCCCGACGGCATCGACCGCTTCGGCGCCGACGCGCTGCGCTTCACGCTCGCCGCGATGGCGGTGCAGGGCCGCGACATCAAGCTCTCGGTACAGCGCGTCGACGGCTACCGCTCGTTCGCGACCAAGATCTGGAACGCCGCCCGCTTCGGCGAGGTCAACGGGTGCGTCCGCGCCGCCGGCTACGACCCGCACGCCGCGAAGGTGTCGCTGAACCGCTGGGTCCTGAGCGAGGTCGCCAAGGCGCATGCCGAGCTGACCGCGGCGATCGAGACCTACCGCTTCAACGATGCGGCCGGCGCCGCCTATCGGTTCGCCTGGAATGTCTTCTGCGACTGGTACGTCGAGCTCGCCAAGCCGCTGCTGCAAGGCGAGGCCGATCCCGCGGAGAAGGCCGAGACGCAGGCGACCTTCGCCTTCGTGCTCGACGAGATCGTCAAGCTCCTGCACCCGTTCATGCCCTTCGTCACCGAGGAGCTGTGGGCGATCAAGGGCGCCGAGGGGCCGAAGCGCGAGAGCGTGCTGGCCCTGGCGCCGTGGAGCGATCTGTCCGGGCTCGAGGACCGCGAGGCCGAGGCCGAGATCGGCTGGATGATCGATCTCGTCTCCGAGATCCGCTCGGTGCGCAGCGAGATGGGCGTGCCGGTCGCCGCCCAGGTCCCGCTCGTCCTCGTCGGCGCCGACGCGGCGACGGGCCGTCGCGCCGACCGCTGGGGCGACACGGTGCGCCGCATGGCGCGGCTGTCGGCGATCACGCTGGCGTCCGAGGCACCGCCGCAGTCCGTGCAGATCCCGGTGCGCGGCAGCACCGCCGCGCTGCCGCTCGAAGGCGTCATCGACTTCGCCGCCGAGCGCGCGCGGCTCGCCAAGGAGATCGCCAAGCTCAAGGGCGAGGAGGCCAAGATCGAGGGCAAGCTTGGCAACGCCGATTTTCTCGCCCGTGCGCCGGAGGAGGTCGTCGACGAGCAGCGCGAGCGCCTCGCCGAGGCGCAGGGGCGGCGGGCGAAGCTCGAGGTCGCGCTCTCGAGGTTGGGGTAGGGCGGCACCATCCCTTCTCCCGCTTGCGGGAGAAGGTGGCCCCGCGAAGCGGGGTCGGATGAGGGAGGTTTCCGCTTTCACCGGCGTCGGGGGGAGAGGTGGAATCGCCCCTCATCCGACCCGACTTCGTCGGGCCACCTTCTCCCGCACGCGGGAGAAGGGATCAGCTAGATATCCACCAGCTCCCCAGCGAACGCTGCGCGCTCCTGGATGAAGGTGAAGCGCGCCTCGGCCTTGTTGCCCATCAGCCGCTCGACGCTGTCGCCGGTCTTCTCGCGCGCGTCCTCGAGGATCTCGACGCGCAGTAGGTTGCGCTTGCGCGGGTCCATCGTCGTCTCCTTGAGCTCCTGGGCGTTCATCTCGCCAAGGCCCTTGAACCGCTGCGTGTCGATCTTGCCCTTGCCGCCCGGCAGGCCCTTCTTGAGGAGAGCGTCGCGGTCGCGGTCGTCGCGGGCGTAGGCGTGGGTCGCGCCTTGCTTCAGCTTGTAGAGCGGCGGCACCGCCAGATAGAGGTGGCCGTCCTCGATCAGCTTCGGCATCTCGCGGTAGAAGAAGGTGATGAGCAGCGAGGCGATATGGGCGCCGTCGACGTCGGCGTCGGTCATCACGATGACCTTGTCGTAGCGCAGCTCGGCGGCGTTGTAGCGGGCCCCCGTCCCGCAGCCGAGCGCCTGGATCAGGTCGGCGAGCTGCTGGTTGGCGGCGAGCTTGTCGCGCGTCGCCGAGGCGACGTTGAGGATCTTGCCGCGCAGCGGCAGCACGGCCTGGCTGGCGCGGTCGCGGGCCTGCTTGGCCGAGCCGCCAGCCGAATCCCCCTCGACGATGAAGAGCTCCGAGCCCTGCGCCTGGTTGTTCGTGCAGTCGGCGAGCTTGCCGGGCAGGCGCAGCTTTCGCGTCGCCGACTTGCGGGCGACGTCCTTCTCGGCGCGGCGGCGAAGGCGCTCCTCGGCGCGCTCCACTGACCAGTCGAGCAGGCGCGTCGCCTGCGAGGGAAAGTCGGCGAGCCAGTGGTCGAAGGCGTCGCGCACCGAGCCTTCGACAAGGCGCGAGGCTTCCGCCGTCATCAGCCGGCCCTTGTTCTGGCCCTGGAACTCCGGCTCCTTCAAGAACACCGAGATCAGCGCGGCGCAGGAGACCATCACGTCGTCGGCGGTGAGCACCGAGGCGCGCTTGGCCTGGCCGACGCGCTCGGCATGCTCGCGCAGCCCGCGGAGCAGGGCGGCGCGCAGCCCCGCCTCGTGCGTGCCGCCGTCCGGCGTCGGAATCGTGTTGCAGTAGGAATGGACGAAGCCGTCGTCCTCGGCGAGCCAGCAGACCGCCCATTCCATCGAGCCGTGGCCGTTCGGCTTCTTGACGTTGCCGGTGAACACCTGATCGGTGACGAGCACCTTCCCGGCGGTGTCCTGCGCGAGATAGTCCTTGAGGCCGCCGGGGAAGTGGAAGACCGCCTCGCGCGGCACCCCGCCGTCGCTGGCGGACTCGTTCTTCCAGCGGATCTCGACGCCGCCGAACAGGTAGGCCTTCGAGCGCGACATGCGAAACAGGCGCGCCGGCTTCAGCGCAGCCTCGGGTCCGAAGATCAGCGGGTCGGGCTTGAAGCGGACCTTGGTGCCACGGCGGTTAGAGACCTTCCCGACGGTCTGCAGCTCGCTCATCGGCAGGCCGCGCGAGAACGACTGGCGATAGAGCGTCTGGCCGCGCGCCACCTCGACCTCGAGATGCTCGGAGAGCGCGTTGACGACCGAGACGCCGACGCCGTGCAGGCCGCCGGAGGTCTGGTAGGCGCCGGAGTCGAACTTTCCGCCGGCGTGCAGGACGGTCATGATGACCTCGACCGTCGACTTGTCCTTGAACTTCGGATGCGGGTCGACCGGCATGCCGCGGCCGTTGTCGGTCACGGTCACGTAGCCGTCGGCCTCGAGCACCACGTCGATGAAGGTCGCGTGGCCGGCCACCGCCTCGTCCATCGAGTTGTCGATGACCTCGGCGAAGAGGTGGTGCAGCGCGGCCTCGTCCGTGCCGCCGATGAACATGCCGGGGCGCCGACGCACCGGCTCCAGGCCCTCCAGCACCTCGATCGAGGCGGCGGTGTAGCCGTCCTCGGCAGAGGCCGCGGGCTTTTCGGCACGCGGGGCAGCAGGCGCCTTGCGCGCGGCGGCACCGAAGAGATCGCGACTGTTGGCCATGTCCGCCGGTAGCCTTTTATCGTCTCGTCGTGAAGGGGTTTGCTCGACTCACCGCTCTGGAACATACCATAAACATGGCCGTGTCACGTTGCTCTGCGTCGCCGGGTCGGCATGGACTAACCGAAGATTAACGCTGCGTCCGACACACTGTCCTACCATCATTGCGCATGAGTCACTGTGGCATGACCGAGCCGCTCACCGTCGTCATCTGCTTCGACCATGCGGCAATCACCGGCGGCCAGGCCAAGGTGGCCTTCGACTCCGCGGTCGGCCTGAAGCATCAGGGCCATCGCCCCATCGTCTTCGCCGCCGCCGGCCCGGTCTCGCCGCAGCTCGAGGCGCACGGCATCGAGACCATCTGTCTCGACCAGAAGGATCTCGTCGGCAACCCGTCGAAGATCGCGGCCGCCATTCAGGGCGTGTGGAACGTGCCGGCCGCCAAGGCGCTCGGCGAGCTGCTCGCGTCGCTGCCGCGCGAGCGCACGATCGTCCACGTGCACGGCTGGGCGAAGGCGCTGTCGCCGTCGATCGCCGGCCCGATCGTCCGCTCCGGCCTGCCCGCGGTCTACACGATCCACGAGTACTTCCAGTTCTGCCCGAACGGCGGCTTCTACAACTATCAGCATCACCACGTCTGCAAGCTGAAGCCGCTCTCAGCCGCCTGCTGGACAACGAACTGCGACTCCCGCACCGCCGCGCGGAAGGTGTGGCGCAACGTGCGCCTGACCGTCGCCAAGCACGTCGCGCATCTGCCCGAGGTCTTCGCAGACTACATCACGATCTCGGACTTCCAGCAGGACATCGTCGCGCCGCTGGTGCCCGAAGGCGCCCGCCTGCACCGCATCGACAACCCGGTCTCGGTGCCCGACCTCGGTCCCAAGCTCGACCCGACGGCGGGCGACATCATCTTCGTCGGGCGCCTGTCGCCGGAGAAAGGCGCCTTTGTCTTCGCCGAGGCAGCTCGCAAGGCGGCCCTGCGCCCGACCTATGTCGGCGACGGCCCGATCGCGGCTGAGATCGCCGCGCGCTATCCCGAGGCGCGCCTTCTCGGCTGGAAGGACGCCGCGGGCGTTCAGGCCGCCATGCGGGCCGCGCGTGCGCTCGTCTTCCCGTCGCTCTGGTACGAGGGCCAGCCGCTCACCGTGCTCGAGGCAAAGGGGCTTGGCGTGCCCATCGTGGTCAGCGACGCCTGTGCCGGCCGCGAGGAGGTCGGAGAGGGGGTTACGGGCCTGTGGTTCAGGAGCGACGACAGCGACGATCTCGCCCGCGCCCTGATCAGGCTGCGCGACGACGCCACGGTCGCGGCGATGTCGAAGGCGGCCTACGAAGCCTACTGGCGCGATCCGCTGACGCTCGATCGCCACGTCGGCCGCATCACCGCGCTTTACGAGGAAGTGCTCGCGCGCGCCCCGCAGGCGGAGATGGCGCCTTTTCGGGCGCATAAGCCTAAGAATTGGGCGACGACGACCGCCTAGCCGAAAGCATCTCCTTGCCTAAAACGGCGGCGGCGCAGCCTGAGAATTAGGCACGCTGCCGCCGGCGCCTCGGTTTCGGTCAGTACGAGTAGTACATCTCGAACTCGACGGGGTGCGGGGTCATGTCGACGCGCAGCACGTCGGCGAACTTCAGCTCGATGTAGCTCTCGATGAAGTCCTTCGTGAACACGTCGCCGGCGAGCAGGAAGCTATGGTCGGCCTCGAGGCTGTTCAGCGCCTCGCGCAGCGAGCCGCAGACGGTCGGGATGTTCTTCAGCTCGGCCTTCGGCAGCTCGTAGAGATCCTTGTCCATCGGCTCGCCGGGATCGATCTTGTTCTTGATGCCGTCGAGGCCCGCCATCAGCATCGCCGTGAAGGCGAGGTACGGGTTGGCCATGGGGTCGGGGAAGCGGACCTCGAGGCGCTTGGCCTTGGGGTTCGTCGTGTAGGGGATGCGGCACGAGGCCGAGCGGTTGCGCGCCGAATAGGCGAGCAGCACCGGCGCCTCGAAGCCCGGAACCAGGCGCTTGTACGAGTTCGTCGAGGGATTCGTGAACGCGTTCAGCGTCTTGGCGTGCTTGATGATGCCGCCGATGTACCACAGGCACTCCTGCGACAGGTCGGCGTACTTGTCGCCGGCGAACAGCGGCTTGCCGCCCTTCCAGATCGACTGGTGCACGTGCATGCCCGAGCCGTTGTCGCCGTACACTGGCTTCGGCATGAAGGTGGCCGTCTTGCCGTAGCTCTGCGCGACCTGGTGGATGCAGTACTTGTAGACCTGCATATGGTCGGCCATCTGGGTGAGCGGGCCGAACTTGAGGCCGAGCTCGTGCTGGGCCGAGGCCACCTCGTGGTGGTGCTTCTCCACCTTGGCGCCCATCGCGGCCATCGCCGCCAGCATCTCGCCGCGCATGTCCTGCGCCGAGTCCATCGGCGGCACCGGGAAGTAGCCGCCCTTGGTGCGGATGCGGTGACCGAGGTTGCCGCCCTCGTAAGGTGTGTCGGAGTTCGTCGGCAGCTCGGTCGAATCGAGCACGAAGCCGGTGTCGTAGGGGTTCGTCGAGAAGCGCACGTCGTCGAAGACGAAGAATTCCGCCTCGGGGCCGAAGTAGACCGCGTCGCCGATGCCGGCGGCGGCGGCATAGGCCTCGGCCTTGCGGGCGATGCCGCGCGGGTCGCGGCCGTAGGGCTCGCCCGTCGACGGCTCGAGCACGTCGCACACGATCGACAGCGTCGGCGCCGCGAAGAACGGGTCCATGACGGCCGTCGTCGGGTCCGGCATCAGCGTCATGTCGGACTCGTTGATGGCCTTCCAGCCGGCGATCGACGACCCGTCGAACATGGTGCCGTCGGAGAAGACCTCCTCGTCGATAATCGACTGGTCGAAGGTGACATGCTGCCACTTGCCGCGAATGTCGGTGAAGCGCAGGTCGACGTACTTGATGTCGTTGTCCTTGATGGCTTTCAGGACCTCGGCTGCGCTTTTCATGGACGTCTCCTCGATAGGCCGGCCCTCTGAGAGGCTTCGGCGGCGCCACTGATAGCGGCAGAGCGACGCTCTTTCCACCCGTCCCGGCCGCCTTGGTCCGGCATCTTCGCGCGGAAGCGACGATGGCATTTCTCACGCGATCGTCAGGCGAACTGCCTGCTTTCATGGCATGTTAAATGCTTCCACGCGGTGGTCCGCAGAGGGTGGCCGCCGCCCCGAGCGGGAACGTGTGCTTCTTCTGAAGAGCGAGATTCTGAATGACGAAATACAAGCTCGAGTACCTCTGGCTCGACGGCTACGAGCCCACGCCGAACCTGCGCGGCAAGACCCAGATCAAGGAGTTCGAGAGCTTTCCGACGCTCGAGCAGCTGCCGATGTGGGGCTTCGACGGCTCCTCGACGAAGCAGGCCGAGGGCGGCAGCTCCGATTGCTTCCTGAAGCCGGTCCGCCATTTCCCGGACGCGACGCGCACCAACGGCGTGCTCGTGATGTGCGAAGTCATGATGCCGGACGGCAAGACCCCGCATCCTTCGAACAAGCGCGCCACCATCCTCGACGACGACGGCGCCTGGTTCGGCTTCGAGCAGGAGTATTTCTTCTACAAGGACGGCCGCCCGCTGGGCTTCCCGGCAGAGGGCTACCCGGCGCCGCAGGGCATGTACTACACCGGCGTCGGCTACTCGAACGTCGGCAGCGTCGCCCGCAAGATCGTCGAGGAGCACCTCGACCTCTGCCTCGCCGCCGGAATCAACCACGAGGGCATCAACGCCGAGGTGGCGAAGGGCCAGTGGGAGTTCCAGATCTTCGGCAAGGGCTCCAAGAAGGCTGCCGACGAGATGTGGGTCGCCCGCTACATCATGCAGCGCCTCTGCGAGGGCTACGGCATCGACATCAACTACCACTGCAAGCCGCTCGGCGACACGGACTGGAACGGCTCGGGCATGCACTGCAACTTCTCGACCGAGTACATGCGCACCGTCGGCGGCAAGGAGTATTTCGAGGCGCTGATGAAGGCGTTCGAGATGGCCCGCGAGGACCATATCGCCGTCTATGGCCCGCACAACGAGATGCGCCTCACCGGCAAGCATGAGACCGCTTCGATCCACGAGTTCTCGTACGGCATCGCGGACCGCGGCGCCTCGATCCGCGTGCCCCATTCGTTCGTCAACAATGGCTACAAGGGCTATCTCGAGGATCGCCGTCCGAACTCCGAAGGCGACCCCTACCAGATCGCCTCGCAGGTCCTGAAGACGATCGCCTCCGTGCCGAAGGAAGGCGCCAGGGCCGCCGCCTGAAGCTAGCCGTCGAGGCTTGAATTCTATAGGGCGCGAGGCTTCGGTCTCGCGCCCTTTCGTTTGGAGGCCTACGTCCCGAACACAGACCAGCCCATCCGCATCGTGAGCCGCTCCAGCGCCAGCCGGCCGAGATGCGAGTTGCCCGCCTCGTCGAGGCCCGGCGACCACACGGCGATCGAGGCCTTGCCGGGCGCCACCGCCAGGATCCCGCCGCCGACCCCACTCTTTCCCGGCAAGCCGACCCGGTAGGCGAACTCGCCGGAGCCGTCGTAGTGGCCGCAGGTGAGCATCACCGCGTTGATGCGGCGCGCGCGGCCCGGCGAGACGACGGCGAGCCCGGTCGACGGGTTGATGCCGCCGTGCGCGAGGTAGCGCCCGGCCATCGCGAGCTGGCGGCAGCTCATGGCGATCGCGCAGTGGTGAAAGTAGACGCCGAGCACGTGGTCGACCGGGTGCTGCAGCACGCCGAAGGCCTTCATGAAGTTGGCGAGCGCCGCATTCCTAAAGCCGGTGCGCTTCTCCGACGCCGCCACCGCCTCGTCGATCGCGATCGTGGGGTCCTCGGCGAGGTCGCGCACGAGATCGAGGAGCTGGCCCAGCGCCTCGCTGGGCTTGTGCCCTGACAGGATCACGTCGGTGACGGCGATCGCGCCGGCGTTGATGAAGGGATTGCGCGGGACGCCGCGCTCGAGCTCGAGCTGAACGATCGAGTTGAACGGGTTGCCCGAGGGCTCTCGGCCGACGCGCTCCCACAGCTTGTCGCCGACCATCCCGAGGGCGAGCGTCAACGTGAAGACCTTGGTGATGCTCTGGACGGAAAAGGGGACGTCGGCATCGCCGGCCGCCGCGACTTGCCCGTCGGCAGCGACGACCGCGATCCCGAAGGCATTCGCGTCGGCGCGCGCCAGCTCGGGGATGTAGCTCGCGACGGTGCCGCGGTCGGGCCGCGCCCGCATCTCGTCGGCGATCTCGGCGACCGCGTTCGCGAGGTGGCTCATGGGGCCTCGCACCGGAGCGACGGCGCTGCGCCGCCGTGCATTGCGCGGGAGGTGGACGGCGGCGAGGGGGCCGCCGCGCCTTCAGATCGCCTCGGGCCCGGTCTCGCCGGTGCGGATGCGCACGGCGGTCTCGACGGCGGACACGAAGATCTTGCCGTCGCCGATGCGGCCGGTCTGCGCCGCGTTGCGGATCGCCGTCACCGCGGACTCGATCGCTGGGTCGTCGAGCACGACCTCGATCTTCACCTTGGGCAGGAAATCGACGACGTACTCGGCGCCGCGATAGAGCTCGGTATGGCCCTTCTGGCGGCCGAAGCCCTTGGCCTCGATCACCGTGATGCCGGCGACGCCGGCAGCGTGCAGCGCCTCTTTGACCTCATCGAGCTTGAACGGCTTGATGATCGCCTCGATCTTTTTCATGTCACGACCCCCACGCAAACCCCCTCTGCTGTCGCCTTGCGTTCGTGCCCGTGCTTAGCACCAGACGTGCCATCGCGTCACGAAAAGAAGCACACGCGAGAGGTGTGCCGCGGGGCAGTGGGTTAACGATTCACTTAGAGGGGCCGGTCTCGATCGGCAGGTCGTCGCGCGCCCCCCATTCGGACCACGAGCCGTCGTAGAGAAAGCCGTCGCGCTTGCCGAGCTGCTCGAGGCCGAGCAGCAGGATGCAGGCCGAGACGCCCGAGCCGCACGACGTGATGACCGGCCGGTCGAGCGCGACGCCGGCCTTTTCGAAGGCGGCGGCAAGCTCCGGCGCCGGCCGCAGCCGGCCACCCTCGTCGACAAGCTCGCGCCACGGCACGTTGCGCGCGCCGGGGATGTGCCCTGAGCGCAGGCCGGCACGCGGCTCCGGCACCGTGCCAGCAAAGCGGGCCGCGGCGCGCGCGTCGACGATCTGCGCCGACCCAGTGGCGCTCGCCGCCAGCACGCGATCCGCCGTCACCACATGCGAGGCATCGTAGGAGGCGGCAAAGCGCGTCGGCGCGCGCCGGCTCTCGCCGCTCTCCGTCGGATAGTCGCTGGCGAGCCAGGCCTTGAAGCCGCCCTCAAGAATGCGGACGTCGGCAGCCCCGTAGTGCTCGAGCATCCACCAGGCGCGGGCGCCCCCGATGAGGTCGGTCGCGTCATAGACGACGAGCGTCATCGTCTCGTCGAGGCCGAGCGCGCCGGCCATCTCGCCGAAGGTCGCGGCGTTCGGCAGCATGTGCGGCAGCGAGACCGAGCGGTCGGCGATCTTGTCGACGTCGAAGCGCACCGCGCCGGGGATGTGCGCCTCGGCGAAGAGGGCATCCGCATCCTTCCCTTCGTCCGGCAGGTAGAAGCTCGCGTCGAGCGCAACAACCTTTGGGTCGTCGAGGCGCGCGGCGAGCCAGGCGGGCGTGACGAAGGTATCGTGGGGCTCTCGGGTCATGCTGTGATGGCCTCATTCTATTCGGTAAGCCGGCATGACTTAGTCGACGGGAACGAACCCCGGATCGATCTTCGGGCTCGCGCCGAGCCATCCCGGCACGGGCAGCTTCTTCTCACGCAGAAAGGCGGGATTGAAGAGCTTCGACTGGTAGCGCGTGCCGGAGTCGCAGAGGATCGTCACGATAGTGTGGCCGGGCCCGAGATCGCGCGCGAGGCGCATCGCCCCGGCGATGTTGATGCCGGACGAGCCGCCGAGCAGCAGGCCCTCGTGCTCGGCGAGGTCGAAGACGATTGGCAAGGCTTCCTCGTCGGTCACCTGGTAGGCGAGGTCGATCGGCGCGCCTTCGAGGTTGCCGGTGACGCGGCCCTGGCCGATTCCCTCGGTGATCGAGGTGCCCTCCGAGTGCAGCTTGCCGTGCTTGTACCAGTCGTAGAGCGCCGACCCCATCGGATCGGTGATGGCGATCTTGATCGCCGGGTTCTCGGCCTTCAGCGCCATGGCGACGCCGGCGAGCGTGCCGCCCGTTCCGACGGCGCAGGTGAAGCCGTCGACCTTGCCGCCGGTCTGCGCCCAGATTTCGGGGCCGGTCGTCAGCCGATGGCCCTCGCGGTTGGCGACGTTGTCGAACTGGTTGGCCCACATCGCGCCTTCGGGGAGCTCCGCAGCAAGCCGATCGGCGAGACGGCCGGAGAGCCGGACGTAGTTGTTGGGATTCTTGTAGGGGACGGCCGGGACCTCGATGAGGTTCGCGCCCTGCAGGCGCAGCATGTCCTTCTTTTCCTGGCTCTGCGTCTCGGGGATGACGATCACCGTCTTGAATCCCATCGCATTGGCGACGAGCGCCAGCCCGATGCCGGTATTGCCGGCCGTCCCCTCGACGATCGTGCCGCCGGGCTTCAGCACGCCGCGCGCAACCGCGTCGTTGACGATGGCGAGGCCGGCCCTGTCCTTGACCGAGCCGCCCGGATTCATGAACTCGGCCTTGCCGAGGATCGTGCAACCGGTCGCCTTCGAGGCGTGGCGCAGCTCGATGAGAGGAGTGTTGCCGATGGCTTCGATGACGGAGGGCGCGACCATGGAGCTTTCTTGCTTGCCTCGGACCCTGCGGCCCGCTTCCTCTTATACCGCCTGCGCAGAAAGTAGTTGCCTTATCGCCGCGCTTTGCGAGGCGAACCTTCCATGACACGGGCCCGACCGGAGGACGGAATTGCCTGGGTGACCGGGGCCAGCGCCGGCATCGGTCGCGCCCTGTCGCTGCGGCTGGCAAGCGAGGGCTGGCGCGTGGCCGTGACCGCGCGGCGCCAGGCCGAGCTCGAGGCCTTGGCCGCAGCCGCACCCGGCGGCCGCATCGTCGCCTTCGCAGGCGACGTCACCGACACGCCGGGCATGGACGCGATGGTCGCGAGAATCGAGCGCGAGATGGGGCCGATCGCCCTCGCCGTGCTTAATGCCGGGGCCTACGATCTCTCCGAGCGCGACGGCTTCAGGCGCGAGCGGGTGATGCGCGCCGTTGCGGTCAATTTCGGCGGCCCAGTCAACTGCCTCGATCCGCTGCTGCCGGCGATGCTCGCGCGCGGCCGCGGGCAGATCGCGATCGTGGCCTCGCTGGCCGGCTACGGCGGCGTGCCGGGCTCGCTCGCCTACGGCAGCTCGAAGGCGGCGGCGATCACCATGGCCGAGGCGCTGCGGCTCACCTATGCCGACGCCGGGCTGACGATCCAGGTCGTCAATCCCGGCTTCGTCGCCACCGCGATGACGGCGCCCAACGACTATCCCATGCCCTTCATGATGAGCGCGGACGCCGCCGCCGCGCGCATCTGCGCCGGCCTCGCCCGCGGAGGCTTCGAGATCGCCTTCCCGCGCCGGCTCGTCTGGCCGATGAAGCTCGCAAGCCTCCTACCGTACCCGCTCTGGCTGCGCGTGATGGCGCTGGCGACGCGCCGCGTCCGGGCCAGCGCGAAGGCGTGATCTCGGTCCCTACGAAAGCCCAACACCGGCCCCTCTTTCACGACGCTTGATGCAACTATAGGTTGCAGACATCGCCCGCGAGGGCTTTCGCCAGGGACTTGGCCGCCATGCAAACGCTGAAGAATGCCGCCGTCGTCGGCTACAAGAATTGCAGCGAGCAGGACACGATCACCGCGCTCGAGGTGCTGCGCGGCGCCGCTATGGTGGTCGTCGACAAGATCGCACCTTGGAAGCGCAAAAACCCGACCGAGACCTTCGACGTCAAGCTGATGGCGCTCGTGCCCGGCAACATCACGATGCAGATGGGGACGCAGGCGGTCAGCGACGGCATCCTCGGCGAGAGCGACCTGTTCGATCTCCTCTACGTCCCCGGCGGCATCGGCTCCGGCGACGCCTCGCTCGATCCCGCGATGCTCGGCCTCATCCGCCGGCACTACGAGGCCGGCAAGGTGGTGGCGTCGAACTGCTCCGGCGTCGGCATCCTGGCGCGCTCGGGCATCCTCGGCAGCAACCCCGTCACCTGCGTCGCCGCGGTGGCGCCGGGCCTTCGCGAGCAGGGCATCAACGTGCCGGAGCATCGGCGCATGTGGATCGGCCTGCCCGAGGCGCGCCTGTGGACCGCGACAGGCTCCTACGGTGCCAACGGGGCCACCGTCGCTTTGGTGGCCCACTATTTCGGCCGCGAGGTCGCGATCATCGTCGCGATGATGTTCGACCCGATGGGCGGCATCGGCGAGCAGATCTTCAACCTCGAAGGGCCGGAGTTCTACCTGCATCCGCATCTCGAGGCGGAGTTCGCCACCTACTTCAAGCCGATGCTGCTGCCGGCGAAGGCCGCGGCATGATCACCGTCGTCGCGACCCAGATCGTTCGCCCCGGGAAGGAGGCGGCGCTGCAGGAGCTCATGGTCGACCTGACCGCCAAGGTGAAGGCGGCCGAGCCCGGCTGCGTCACCTTCGACTGGGTGCGCGACACCGCCGACCCGCACCGCGCCCTCGTCATCGAGCAGTATGCGGACGAGGCCGCCTACCGGCACCACATCGGCACGCCGTACCTCGCCGCCTTCCTGCCGCGGCTCTCGGCCTGCCTCGCGGCCGAGCCGACCGTCGCGCTGTGCCACGACATCGTGGCGCGGCCGCCGGCCCTCGCGCCGTCCTACTTCCACATCGGCGTCGTGGTGCCGGACCTGGCGGCGGCGATGGCGCGCTATTCCGACGTGCTCGGCATCCGTTTCACCGAGCCCGCGACCTTCAAGGTGCCGCGCCTCGAAGATCCCGATCCGCATCAAGGCGAGCTCGTCGCCGCCTTCTCGATGACCGAGCCGCCCTACTACGAGCTGATCCAGGCCGCCGGCGACGGGATCATCGCGGCAAAGAACGCCGGGCGCATC
Organism: Beijerinckiaceae bacterium RH AL1; assembly: GCA_901457705.2. NCBI lineage: Bacteria > Pseudomonadati > Pseudomonadota > Alphaproteobacteria > Hyphomicrobiales > Beijerinckiaceae > Beijerinckiaceae bacterium RH AL1. The sequence continues at coordinate 2,052,421 of LR590083.2, read as the reverse complement.
CTCTATTTCGGAGTCTGGGAGACGGACATGGCGGGGCGCCTTGCGACCCTGCAGGCGCAGAAGGTCGGCATCGACGCGCTGGTCCGCATGGACGAGCATTCGCCGCCGTTCGCGATGATCACCGCGCCCGATCTTTTGGGCGCGCGCATCGAGTACGTCGACATCGCCGACAAAGGCCCGATCGAGGAATGGGTCCGGACCGGGCGTTTTCCTGGCGGGATCGGGCAATCCTGACAGCCGATGGTCAACCGGGGCGGCGCGCGCTATCGTGCGCCATCGCCAGCGGTCGTGCCCTGGGCTTTGCCATGACCATTCCGCTCCACCCCCGCGTCACCCGCGCCGCCGACGGTCTGCTCCGGCGACGCTTTTCCGTGGCCGAGGTGGAGGACATGGTGGCGGCCGGCCTCCTGCTGGACGAGCGCAACGAGCTGATCGGCGGGGAGCTCGTGCCGATGTCGCCGAAAGGAAATCGCCACGAGCGAGTGAAGATCGCGTTGCTGCGCCGTTGGTAAAAGGCCGCGCCCGACGACGTCGAGGTCGCGCCGGAGACCACGTTCCGATTGTCGGAGGACACGTATCTCGAGCCCGACCTCGTCCTGTTCGACAGAACGCAAGGTCTTGAAGTGCTCGCAGGCGAAAGCGCCTATCTCGTCGTCGAGATCGCGGACTCGTCGCTCGGCTATGACCTCGGGCGCAAGGCCGCGCTTTATGCGAGCTTCGGGGTCAAGGAGCTGTGGGTGATCGACGCGGTCAAGCTCGTCACCCACGTGTTGCGGATGCCCGACGTCGAGGGCTATCGCGACATCCAAATCGTCGCGACGGACGCGCACGTCACGCCGCTGATCGCACCGAAGGCGTTCGCGCTGCGGCTGGCCGATCTCGGCGTCGCCTGAGCAGCCTCAGGTCGGGTCTTCGAGGCTGAGCGTCTCGGACCCCTCGTCGTAGGCGAACAGCTCGCCGTAGCGACCCCAATTGACGACGCTGTTGAAGGTGCGCTCGGCGTACTCGTCCGACATGTGATCCTCGAGCTCCTCGAGGAAGCGCGAGGCGCGCGCCGAATGCGACGGGCGCTCGTCGAGCACCATCTTGATCCGCGCCGCGAGCGGCACGTAGGCGAGGAGGTGATCGCCGAACAGCTTCTTGCGCGCATCGGTCTCCATGTCGGCGAAGCGCATGCCGGCCGGCGTCAGCTTGATCATGCCGTCGCCGATCTCGCAGAAACGCAGGAGCTGCAGCGTCTCGGCGACGGGAAAGAGATCGTCGATCTCCATCTGCAGGGAGTCTGCGAGCTCGGGCAGGCGCGCCTGCCCGTTGTAGGGCGGGGCCGCGACCTCCTCGATCATGCCGGCGATCGTGTTGGTCGAGACGCGCGGCAGCGCCATACCGAGGCCGAGGCCCGGGAACGTGCCGCTGCTGCCTGTCGGCTGCGGGGCAGGGCGCTTGGTCATCAGCGCGTAGATGTTGTCGACCATCTGGCGGAACTGCGGGTCGAGGCGGTTGCGGGGATGCTGCAGCGTGACCTTGATCTCGGCGGCGATGCGGCCCGGATTGGACGACAGCACCACGATGCGGTCGCACATGAGCACCGCCTCCTCGATGTTGTGCGTCACCATCAGGATCGACTTGATCGGCATGCGGCCTTCGACCCAGAGGTCGAGAAGGTCGGTGCGCAGCGTCTCCGCGGTCAAAACGTCGAGCGCCGAGAACGGCTCGTCCATCAAGAGGATCTTCGGGTTGACGACGAGCGCACGCGCGAAGCCGACGCGCTGGCGCATGCCGCCGGACAGCTCCTTTGGGAAGGCGGATTCGAAGCCGTCCAGGCCGATGAGGTCGATCGCCTTGAGCGAGCGCGTGCGCGCCTCGTCTTCCGGCACACCCTTGGCCCTCAAACCGATCTCCACGTTGGCCAGCACGGTAAGCCACGGGAACAGCGCGAACGACTGGAACACCATCGCCAGACCGTCGACGGGACCGGTGACGGGCGCGCCGTCGTAGGTGACGTTGCCTTCGGCGGGGAACGCCAGGCCGGCGACGATCCGCAGCAACGAGGACTTGCCGCAGCCCGAGCGTCCGAGCAGGCCGACGATCTCGCCCGAGTTGAGCTGCAGGGAAACATGGTCGAGCACGAGCGGTCCGGTCTCGCCGGAGCCGGTGCGGTAACGCTGGACGATGTCGTCGGCGACGAGGAGCGGCTTCAGCCTCTCTTCAAGCATGATGGCTCCTTCAGGCGAGGCGGAGGCGACGCTCGGCGAGGCCGAACAGGGGACGCCACAGCAGGCGGTTGAACAGGATGACGAAGACGCTCATCACTGCGACCCCGAGCACGATCTGCTGGAAGTTGCCCTTCTCGGTGGCGATGGCGATGTACGAGCCGATGCCCTGGGCGACCTCGGTCTTGTCGCCGGCCTTGACGTACTCGGCGACGATCGCGGCATTCCACGAGCCGCCCGAAGCCGTCAGCGCGCCGGTCACGTAATAGGGAAAGATGCCGGGGATCATGACCTTGATCCACCAGTCGAGCCCGTGGATCGAGAAGCTGCGCGCCGCCTCCTTCAGGTCGGTCGGGTAGGCCTGCGCGCCGGCGATGACGTTGAACAGGATGTACCACTGCGTGCCGAACACGATGAGCAGCGACAGCCAGATGTTCGGGTCGAGATGGAAGGTGACGAGCGCCAGCACGGCGATCGGAAAGACGACGTTGGCGGGGAAGGCGGCGAGGAACTGCGCGAAGGGCTGGATCAGGCTGGCGATCTTCGGCCGCAGCCCGATCCAGATTCCGATCGGCACCCAGACCGCCGTCGCCAGTATGATCATCAGGAAGACGCGGATCATCGTGTAGATCGACAGCAGCGCAACATGCGCGACGTCGTGCCAGGTTACGGCCGCCGACACGTAGCGGACCACGAGCCAGAGCGAATAGGCCCCGGCGACGGCCACAACGGCATAGAACACCACGTCCCCGATGCGGCTCGACGGGCCGGTGTCGACATCGCGGCGCTGCGGGAGCTGGAAGAGATCGAGTCGCATCAGCGCCATACGGCGGAACGCATGCGCCGGCAGCATCGACAGCGGCCGCAGCCATTGCGTCCGCTTGAAGAGGTCCATCACCCAGGAGCGTTCCTGCTGGCCGGCGATCAGCTCGACGCGAAAGCGCGAGCCGAAGGCGACGAGCGGCCGGAACAGCAGCTGGTCGTAGGCAAGGATGACGATCGCCATCACGGCGACGGCGGCGACGATCGCACCGTAGTCCGACTTGTCGTTGGCGACGGCGATGTAGGATCCGATGCCCGGAAGCTTTGTCGTGTTGTCGCCGACGGCGATCGCCTCCGACGCGACGACGAAGAACCAGCCGCCGGACATCGACATCATCATGTTCCAGATGAGGCCCGGCATCGCGAACGGCGTCTCGAGCTGCCAGAACCGCTGCCACGGCGTGAGATGAAGGCCTTTCGACACCTCGACGAGGTCGCTCGGGAGGCTGCGCAGCGACTGGTAGAACGAGAAGGCCATGTTCCAGGCCTGGCTCGTAAAGATCGCGAAGATGCAGGCCGCCTCGTAGCCCGCGACCGAGCCCGGGAAGAGGTTGACGAAGAAGACGACGAGGAAGGCGAGGAAGCCGAGGATCGGCACCGACTGCAGGACGTCGAGAAGCGGGATCAGGATGGTCTCGGCGCGCCGGCTCTTTGCTGCCAGCGTCGCGTAGGTGAAGGTGAAGAGCAGCGAGAAGCCGAGCGCGATGAACATGCGCAGCGTCGTGCGCAGCGCGTAGTAGGGGAGGTAGACGAGGTCGAGGTGGATGTCGGTGGCGCCGGGCGCCTGCAGCGGCATCACTGCGCCCCTGCCGGCGTGGACGACGGCGATGAGAATTGCGAAGATGACGGCCAGCGCGAACAGGTCGAACTGATTGGGAAGGGCTTTACGTCCCAGCGACGTAAAAGCGACGAACTTTGGCATGATCGACCTGAATTTGCGGAGCGACTGCTGGGCGCGCGCGTCTCAATCACCAATCTCGACGACAGGCAAGTGACACGTGGTTGATCAAAAGTTTTGTGCTGCGCCCTTTGTTCTTCAGGGCGTCGGGAGGGTCGGGTGACGCGACGACTCGCACTCGATCACGACGAGACCTGGTTCGAGCGGCTGGCGCGCTTCTTCCGGCGCGAGCGGGTCGGGCTCGCCGGGCCCTTCCGGACGAGCACGGAGGTTCTCGACCACTACGTCGCCGAGCTACCTTCGGGGCAAACGGCGGTCGACGCGGTGCCGGGCTGGATCGGCGCCATGCCGCCCGAAGCGGGCGCGCGCGCCGGCGACCTCGCGTTTTACCTCGATCCACGTATCACCGGGCTGCTTTCGCGCTATGCGTGTGCCGGCCGGAACGTGCTCGAGCTCGGACCGCTCGAAGGCTTTCACACCTACATGCTGCATCAGGCGGGTGCGTCGTCGATCGACGCGATCGAAGCCAATGCGCTGGCGTTCGTCCGCTGCCTGATCACCAAGGAGACGCTGCGCCTCGAACGCGCGCGCTTCCACCTCGGCGACTTCATGAAATGGCTGGAGGTCCGCGCGACGCGCTACGACCTGATCGTCGCGTCCGGTGTCCTCTACCACTCGCATGATCCCGTGAAGCTGCTCGAGCTGATCGGCGAGCGGGCCGACGCGATCTTCCTGTGGACCCACTATTTCGACGACGCGGCGATGCCGCGCGGCGACCTGCGGCGCGTGCCGTTCTCCGAGCAGGTCGAGGTTCGCGAGTGCCGCGGCGTCAAGGTGCGGCTGCACGAGCGCAGCTACTACAAGGCGTGGCGCGACCCGGCGTTCTGCGGCGGCCTGCAGGACCGACATTTTTGGGTCGACCGCGAGGACATGCTGAAGCTTCTCGGCGCCCTGGGCTTCGATCGTCTGACCGTCACCGACGAAGAGCTCGACCATAAGAACGGGCCGGCCTTCTCGGTGCTCGCCGAGCGCAGCCCGCCGTCGGCGGCTGCCGAAATCGGGTCACAGATTGAAAATATCGTTTAGAGAGGGTTGCCTTTCCCCAGGATCGGCCGGGGAGCGCTCGCGGCAGGCGTCGCGGCGTGGTACGGGTGGCAAGCGCAGCCGTTAACGGGGTGTTTGCGTGTGGGGGATAACTTGAGGGAATGAGTTCTCGAGTTGACCACGCCATGCGGCCGAAGGGCCGGGTGATCGCACTCGCAGCGGTGCTGGTCGCCATGCTCGCAGCCGGCGGCTGCGATTCCGATGTCGGCACGAGCCCCTATCCCGCTCCGACGGACTTCGCGATCCAGGGCATCGACGTCTCCAAGTACCAGGGCGACGTCGACTGGACCGCCGTGGCCAACTCCGGCGTCCGCTTCGCCTACATCAAGGCGACCGAAGGCGGCGACTACCTCGACGAAAAATTCCGCCAGAACTGGGAGCTGTCGCGCGCGTCGGGCATCGCCCGCGGCGCCTATCATTTCGCCTACTGGTGCCGCCCGGCTCAGGAGCAGGCGGCCTGGTTCCTGGCCAACGTCCCGAACGACCGAGCGCCTTGCCGCCGGTCCTCGACGTCGAGTGGAATCCGCAGTCGCGCACCTGCCCGCACAAGCTGCCGCGCGAGCAGGCGCTGGCGATGATGCACACCATCCTCTCCGCCATGGAGCAGGCCTACGGCAAGCGCCCGGTGATCTACACCTCCGTCGATTTCCACCGCGACGTGCTGCAGGGCGAGTTCCAGGACTATCCGATGTGGGTGCGCAGCGTGCGCGCCTATCCCTCGGTGAAGTACGGCGACCGCCGCTGGAATTTCTGGCAGCACACGGCGACCGGCTCCGTGCCCGGCGTGCGCGGCTACGTCGACCGCAACTGCTACTACGGCAGCCTCGACGACTGGCAGCATTGGCTCAGCAACCAGGGCTGAACGCTCAGTGGTCCGGCGACAGGATCGCCGCCGCCTTCAGGAACCGCGCGGGATCGACGGGCACGCCGTCGATGCGCGTCTCGTAGTGCAGGTGCGGCCCGGTCGCGCGCCCCGTCGCGCCGACGCGGCCGACGATCTGGCCTGGCTTCACGCGCTGGCCGACCGCCACCTCGACGAGAGAGAGATGAGCGTAGCGCGTCGCGAGACCGCCGCCGTGGTCGACCTCGACCATGTTGCCATAGCCCCCGTCGCGCCCGGCGATCGAGACAGTGCCGGCCGCAGTCGCGGTCACCGCGTCGCCGCTGTCCTCTCGCAAGTCGATCCCGGTGTGCATCGCGGCGCGGCCGAAGAACGGATCGAGCCGCGGCCCGAACGACGAGGTGACCTCGAGCGGGCCCTCGAGCGGCCGCCGCAGCGGGATCCGATCGACGGCCGCGTCGAGCTTCGCCGCCTGTGCCGCAGCGTCGCGCAGCATGTCGAGCGAGGCGAAAAAGCCGACCTCGTGATCGAGCGGAACGAAGGGCCCGCCGACGCCGTCCTCAACACCCGCCTGCCAATGCGTCGCGGGCAGGCCGGTCTCGGCCAGCGCCGTCCGCACCCGCATGATCCGCCGCAGCACCGGCTCGCGCAAACCTTGCGCCGCGCGATCCTGCGCCGCCTCGGCCTCGGCGAGCTTGATCGTCGTCGAGTGCGGCCCCGAGTCTTCGATGCCACCGAGCCGCAGCCGGGGAGCTAGCGGCGCAGGCGCTGAGGCCGTAGCCGGCTCGAGCCCAAGCTTGCTCACGACGGCATCGAGCGCAGCGGCACGCGCCTCGAGCCGCGCGGCCCGGGCCCGCAGCTCGCCCAGCGCGCCGCTTGCCGAATCCTGGTTGCTCGAAAGGTCGCCGGTCGTGGTCTCGAGCTCCGCCTTCAACGTGGCGATGCGATCCTCATAGGCATACTGCGTGGCGGTCTGGCGCGCGATCAGCGCGGCCAGCAGGTCGTCGTGGAACACGAAGTAGAGCGAGGCGCAGACGCACCAGGTCGCGAGCAGCGGCAGCACGACCAGGAGGAGGACGCCGGCCCAGGGCCGCAGCGCCAGGGTGCGCGGGCGCCCGCCCATCTGATCGTCAGCGACACGGCGGCGCCGCGCGCCGCGCTAGCTCCCGCCATCCGCCCGGCTCCAATCCCCGACGATAAAGATACGGTCACGGTTAATTTCGAGCTAAGGCCCTCGCCCTGTCGACCGCGTTGTCTCGCGGGAGAGGGGGCGCTAGGGTCCCGGCGGTCTGGGAACCCCTCATGCTGACGAGCCTCCTCGCCTGCCTCTTCGGCTATCTCGCCGGTTCGATTCCCTCGGGCGTCATCGTCACGAAGCTCGCCGGCGCGCAGGACCCGCGCGGCATCGGCTCGAAGAACATCGGCGCGACCAACGTGCTGCGCACCGGCCGCAAGGATCTCGCCGCGATCACGCTGGTCATGGATGCCCTGAAGGGCACGATCCCGGTCCTGATCGCGAGCGCCTTCGATACCGGCGCATCACCGATCCACCTCGGCGTTGCAGCCGCCTTCGGCGCCTTCATCGGCCACCTCTTCCCGCTCTACCTCGGCTTCAAGGGCGGCAAGGGCGTCGCGACCTTCATCGGCTGCCTCATCGGGCTCGCTTGGCCGGCGGCGCTGGCCTTCGCGGTGGTCTGGCTCGCGGTCGCTTACCTCACGCGGTACTCGTCGGCGGCGGCGCTCACCGCCAGCGTGATCTCGCCGATTGTCCTTGCGCTCATGGGGCGCCACGAGCAGGCGATCCTGTTCGTGATCCTCGCGGCAATGCTGTGGGCAAAGCACCATCAAAACATCGCGCGACTGCTCGCCGGCGCCGAGAGCAAGATAGGCCAGAAGAAGAGCGAGCCCGGCACGCCGGAAGCGAGCAGCCCGACGACATGATCGCCGCGCCGCGTCAAAGCTTCGATGCGGCGCGGCGCTTCGCCTGGCTGCGGCTTTGGCGCTCGGAGAACATCGGGCCGCGCACGTTCCAGTCGCTGCTGTCGCGCTACGGCACGGCCGAGGCCGCCCTCGACGCGCTGCCCGAGCTGATCCGCAAGGCACGCCCCGGCCGGCCGATCCGCATCGCGACCGTCGCCGAGATCGAAGCCGAAATGGCGACCGCCGAAAAGCTCGGCGCCCGCTTCGTCTGCCGCGACGAAGCCGGCTATCCGCCGCTGCTGCGCGAGATCGACAGCCCGCCGGCGGTGATCGCGCTGCGCGGACAGGCGAGCGTGCTCGAGAAGCCGGCGATCGCGATCGTCGGCGCCCGCAACGCGTCGGCCGCCGGCCTCGCCTTCGCCGAGCGGCTGGCACGCGGCCTCGCCCAGTCGGGCTATGCGATCGTCTCCGGCTTCGCGCGCGGCATCGACAGCCGCGCGCATCGTGCGAGCCTCGCCTCCGGCACGATCGCCGTGCTCGCCGGCGGCCACGACAAGCTCTACCCGGCCGACCAGGGCCCGTTCATGGACCAGGTGCTCGAGGACGGCGCGGCGCTCACCGAGATGCCGTTCGGCTGGGAGGCGCGCGGCCGCGACTTTCCGCGCCGCAATCGCATCGTCTCGGGCCTGTCGCTCGGCGTCATCGTGGTCGAGGCGGCACGCCGCTCGGGCTCGCTCATCACCGCGCGCTTCGCGGCAGAGCAGGGCCGCGAGGTCTTCGCCGTGCCCGGCTCGCCCCTCGACCCGCGCGCGGAAGGCACCAACGACCTGATCCGCGACGGCGCCACTTTCTGCGCCGACGTCGACGACGTGCTGCGCGCGCTCGCGGACCGCACGCCGCGCGACGACCGCCTCGCCGATGCCGGCAAAGGCGACGAGCCGCCTTTGTGGGACGAGATGGATCTCTTCGCCGAGCCGGCCCGCCAGACAGCCGCGCCGCCGGACCTCTTCGCCGAGCCGCCGGCGGCGCCGCCGATCACGCTTGCCGAGGACGGAAGGCCGCCGCGCGACAAGGTCGTCGAGCGGCTCGGCCCGACGCCGGTCTCGATGGACGAGCTGGCGCGCGCGGCCGACCTGTCGATCCGCGAGGTGCGCGCCGTGGTGCTGGAGCTCGAGATCGCCGGCCGCATCGAGCGTCACGGCGGCGGGCTGGTGTCTCTCTTGATGGGCTGAATGGCGGCGCGGCCGTCAGGTCGTGTTCATCGAGAGCCGACGAGCGGATCTTGCGCGGCAGGCACGACCGGTTCGGGCTCACGCTCCTTGTCGGCGGGCTCGGGATTGGTTGGGACGTCGACCGCCGCGACGGCACCCTCGGTCTTGGCGCGGTCGAGATCGCCGAACGAGCCGAGCGGAAAGCGCAGCACCGGCTTGATCACGCGGCTGGTGCGGAGCGCGTCGAGCGCATCGTTGACCAGCTCGAACGGGAAGAAGCCGACCAGCTTGTCGAGCGGCAGCCGCCCCTGCGCCTGCAGCGCGACGAGCTCGGGGATGAGCGCGTGCGGGTCGGCGTGGCCGTCGGCGGAAATGACGAGCTTGGCGCCGTCGGCGACCTGGTCGTCGAAGTCGACGGCCGTGCTCGCCGGCGGATCGACGAGCGCGCAGGTGCCCCCCTCGGAGAGGCTCGCGAGGCAGGCCTGTCGCGCGGCGTCCGTGCCTGTGGTGTCGAGCGCGAAGCGCGCGCCCGTGCCCGTCATGCTCATCACCGCCGAGGCAAGCTCGCTCGCGTCATGCACGACGACCGTGGCGCCGATCTCGGTCGCCAGCGCCTGCCGCGCCTCGTCCGCCTCGGCGACGAAGATCGTGCCGGCGCCGTGGGCGCGCGCGATCATGATGGCGACGAGCCCGATTGCATCGGCACCGGTGACGACGAGCGTGTCCTCCGCCTCGAAGCGGAAGCCGTGGGTGATCACGCCAGCGCCGATGAGCAGCTCGCCGCCAAGGCCCGCGAGCACCTCGAGCGGCGCGCCGACGGGGAGCTTCACGAGCGAGTCGGCGCGGCAGATCGCATGAGTCGCGAACGACGACTGGCCGAAGAAGAAGCCGTTGACCTCGACCTCGTCGTGCGGCTGCGGGTCCTCGGCACGTTCCTCGACGGTGAAGGGGGCCGACCCGTCGAGCCGGCGGCCCGCGAGATTCAGCGCGGCGAAGTCGACGCACGCCCGTGGGCTGCCGGCACGACAGCGCGGACAGATGCCGCAGGCGCCGGCACCGGCGACGACGCTGTCGCCCGTCGCGAGATGCGTGACGCCTTCGCCGACCTTCTCGACGATGCCGGCACCCTCGGTGCCGGGCACGAAGGGTAGGGGCATCGGCAGCTCGCCGGCGATCGCCCTGAGGTCGGCGCGCGCCACCCCGCAGGCGACGAGGCGCACTAGCACCTCGCCGGCTTGCGGCTCGTCGAGATCCAGGCCTTCGAGAATGAGCGGAGCGTTGCGCGAGCGGGCGACGGCGGCTTTGACTTTCACGACGTCCCTCTCTTCGGCACAAGGCTCGAGCTTAGAGGGCGGCCGCGTCCGCAGAAAGGCCCCTCGTTAGGAAAGCGGACGCGGCTCGAACGAATCATCGACGAATCAGCGGATCGCGGTCGTTGCGGCTTCGTTCATGCCAGATGATGGGCTCGCCGCCGGTGCGATGCCGCAAGCGTGGGGTGTCGTCGGCATCTCCTGAGAGTGCGCGCACGCTCGTGCGTTAATGGTTGCGTGCCAAACCGGGACGGCTTGGTGCACGAGAGGTTTACGCGCGTGAAGCCGCCATCGATCGCGTCCGTTAACGATCGACACTCCCCATGAACGGATCATCGACGAATCACGCGTTGCGCGCTGTTGCCCCGGCGTTCATGCTAGGGCTCGTGGGTCGCCGGTGAAGATCGGCGCCGCTGGCGCGATATCAGGGGTCGCGCCGGTCGCTACGCGTTAACCATCGCGCGTCAAAACGGGACAAGCCGCAAGCGGACATGGCGAAGACGGGAACGATCAGGGTCGGCATCGGCGGCTGGAGCTTCGAGCCCTGGCGCGAGACGTTCTATCCCGACAAGCTCGCCAAGGCGAAGGAGCTGAGCTTCGCGAGCCGCCAGGTGACGGCGATAGAGATCAACGCGACCTTCTATCGCACGCAGTCTCCGTCGACCTACCAGAAGTGGGCGGCCGAGACGCCCGACGACTTCGTCTTCGCGGTGAAAGCCAATCGCTTCACCGTGAACCGCAAGAACCTCGCCGACGGCGCCGAGTCGGTCGCCCGCTTCCTGGCAAGCGGCATGACCGAGCTGGGGCCGAAGCTCGGGCCGATCCTCTGGCAGCTCGCCGGCACCAAGAAATTCGATCCGGACGAGATCGAAACGTTCTGCGCGAGCCTGCCGCACGAGCGCGACGGCGTGCGGATGCGGCACGTGCTGGAGGTTCGTCATCAAACCTTTGTCGAGCCGCGTCTCGTCGAGATCGCGCGCAAGCACAACGTGGCGATTTGCCTCGCGCATTCGGACGACTACCCGTTGATCGCCGATCCGACCGCCGACTTCTGCTACCTCCGACTGCAGACGACGCAGGACATCGAGACGGGCTACGACGCCGACGAGATCGCGACGTGGGCGAAGCGCTGCCAGGATCTTGCAGCGGGGCGCCCCGCCGAGGGCCTGCCGCTGCTCGGGCCGAAGCCGAAGGCGATGCCGCGCGACGTCTTCGTCTTCATGATCTCCGGCGCAAAGCACCGCAATCCCGCCGCGGCGAAGGCGTTGATCGCGGCTTTGGGCGACCGCGCCTGACGCGATCAGCCTTCTTCGGAGAGGGTGTCCTCACATCGCGAGCTGCACCCGTACCGGGACGTGGTCCGACGGTTTGTCCTCGGCGCGGCGCGCCTTGTCGATCGTCACGCTCTCGAGCCGGTCGGCCGCCTGCGGCGACAGCAGGACGTGGTCGATGCAGATGCCTTTGTTCCGCTGCCAGGCGCCCGCCTGATAGTCCCAGAAGGTGTAGAGCCCGGCCGCGTCCGTCGTCGCGCGCAGAGCGTCTGTGAGCCCGAGGTTGAGCAGCGCACGGAACTTGGCGCGCGTCTCCGGGCGATAGAGCGCGTCGCCGATCCACGCGTCGGGATCGTAGACGTCGCGCGGCATCGGGATCACGTTGAAGTCGCCGAGCATGACGAGCGGCTCTTCCAGCGCGAGCAGGGCGCGGGCGCGGGCGTGCAGCCGGTCCATCCAGCCGAGCTTGTAGGTGTATTTCTCGGTGTCCGGCGGGTTGCCGTTGGGCAGGTAGAGACAGCAGACGCGCACCGGCACGGAGTCCGTCGTCACCACGGCCTCGATGTAGCGCGACTGGACGTCGCTCTCGTCGCCGGGGAGGCCCGCCTGCACCTCCATCGGGCGCTTGGCGAGCACCGCGACGCCGTTCCAGCTCTTCTGGCCGTGGATCGCGAGATTGTAGCCCTCGGCCTCGACTTCGAGGCGCGGGAACTGCTCCTCGGTGCACTTGATCTCCTGCAGGCAGAGCACGTCCGGCGACACCTCGCGCAGGTAGCGCAGGAGGTTGTCGAGGCGCGTGCGCACCGAGTTGATGTTCCACGTCACGATCTGCATGCCGGTCATCCAAGAGCCTCGCGCCAGCTGTACAGGCTCAAGCCCGGATGGAAAAACGGGTCGTCGCGCAGCGCGTGCCGCCACCGCTCGAGAAAGACCGCGCGCTCGGTGCCGTGCACGGCCAGCCGGCGGAGCGTGGCACCGCCGCGCGAGGCGGACTCCTCGTGCAGGATGTGGACGGCGGGATCGACGATCGTCTGGAAGCCGCGTCCGTTGAGCTTGAGGCAGAGGTCGATGTCGGACAGCTCTATCGGCAGGTGTTCCGCATCGAAGCCGCCGACCGCTTCGAACTTGTGCCGCGCCACGGCGAGGCATGCCCCCGTCACGGCAGAGACCTCATGGACGACGAGATTGCGGCTCATCCAGCCGGCGTCGTCGCCGGGTGCCGGGGCGCCGAAATGGCCGGCGCTGCCGCCCATGCCGAGCAGCACGCCGACATGCTGCAGCCGCCCATCAGGGTAGGTGAGCCTGGCCCCGACAGCGCCGATCGTCGGGTCCGTCGCATGCGCGCACAGCCGGTCGAGCCAGTCGTCGGTGAGCACCTCGGTGTCGTCGTTGAGGAAGACGAGGACCTCGCCGCGGGCGATCGCCGTAGCTTTGTTGCAGATGGCGGAGAAATTAAAGGCGCCAGGGTAATCGACGACGGTGATGTCGGGCGTGGCGCGCAGGCCGTCGAGCTGACGTCGCGCTTCTGGCGTGACGCTGGCGTTGTCGACGACGACAATCTCGACGGCGCCCGCGGTGCGCGCTCTGACGGAAGCGACGGCGCGCGCGAGCAGGGCCGGATGGTCCTTGGTCGGGATGATGATCGAGGCGCTTGCGCGACGCGGCAAGGCCGCGACGGTCAGCGGGCGAGGCGCCTGCGGCTCGACCGCGGATACCAGCATCACGCGGCGCAGAGGCAGCACGTCATTTGCGCTGAGCGATGACGCGAGGGCCGGGGGCAGGGCGCCCAGCGTCGCGAGCACGGCGCGATCTGCGGCGCTTAGGCTCTCCGTGCGCAGGAAGACAGGTGCGCGCAGATAGGGCAGGTTCGCCTGCAGCCGCGGGCTCCAGCCGGGCAGCAGCCGCAGGCGCCCCGAGTCCGAGGATAGGACATCGCCGTAGAAGACGCGGGCACGGGGATGACGCTGGGCCTGCTCGACGAGGAAGGCCAGCGCGGTCGGCGGCAGGACGTCGCCGGCATTAATCGTCCCCACAAGCGAGGTGATTGCACCGATATCCGCAGCGGCGGCGGTTGCGATCCGCGGGTCCGAGGCGCGGTACGCGGTACCCGTGAGCACGGCCCGCCAGCCTGTAAAAAGCTGCGCCTGGAGGCTCGCGCAGGTCCGCGCGATGGCGGCCGCGTCGGCACCGTCGCCGCGAACCACGATCGTAACGCGGGGCGCCGTCGTCCAGTCGAAGCGCGGGCAGTCGATCGCCGCGAGGTCGGGCGCCCGCTCGCGGCGGCGACGCCAGGACGCGGCGAGCGACAGCGGCGTCGCGCCGATGGCCCAAGCGAGGTTGTTGTCCGATTCCGGCCGCCAGCCGATCAGTCGCGTCAGGACGGCACTCCGCGTCGACTTGGGATTGCCGCGCAGGCCGGCTGCTAGCAGCGCCGGCCACCAGCGCCGACGCACCCGCTCCACCCTGAAATCGAAAGGGCCGGGCCGGTTCGTCGGGCTGATCGTGAGGCGTACGGCATCGGGCGGCACCCGGCCGATCCAAACCGCTGCGCCGACGATCGGTCCGGCGCCGATATGCTCGACCGTGCCGCCGTCGCGCAGATGAAATCGCAGGACCGGTCGCACCGGCAGGTCCCACAGGCTCGATCGCATGGTGATCTCGACGAGGCGTCCGGCCAGAGATTCTAGGGGCAGCCCCGCTAAGGCCAGCCAGGGCTCCGGGCCGGTCGCGACGAAGCGCCCGTCACGCGGCTCGGCGTCGCTCTCGCACGCAAGCGCGAGCGCCGGCGACGGCAGGGGCAGCGTGCGGGTCAGAGGCGGTGGTCGACGATCGACGCTCCGATCGTCGCGGCGCAGATCCAGAGCATCAGGAAGCCGAGCGTGACGAGGAACAGGTCAGCCCAGCGCTCCGGATAGGTGAAGTCCTCCGGGAGCGACGGCTGCTGGAACACCTCGAGGTAGACCTGCTGGCGTTCAGACGCGATGCGCGCCCGCTCGACGCCGTTGCTCGCGAACTTGTACATCGCTTCCGCGAATTGCTTCTTCAGCTCGAGCGTTTCGAACTGCGCCACGGTCGCGGCCATGTTAGTCGACATCCGCCTCGAGCCGGCCATCTCGTCCTTGATCTGATCGATGTGGCTGTTGATGCTCGTGAGCTTGTCGCGCAGCGTCGCCATGCCCGGCGCGTTGGGACCCTGGACGCGCTCGGCGACGAAGACCTGGCCTTCCGCCTCGATCTTGGCCGTCATGAGCTCGATCAGAAGCTTGCCGCTGGCCTCCGCAGACTGCTCGGGATCGAGCACGCGGCTTGAGTTCCGGAAGCTCGTGAGATTGGCGAGCGCGAAGCGCACCTCGCCCTCCGAGCGCCGCATCTCGTCCTCGGCCGTCTGCATCATGTCCGCGCGAACCTTGACCGAGAGCCTGTTCACCAGCGCCTCGCTCGACTTGATGATCGCCTGCGCGAGCTGCAATGAATCCTCGCGCCGGAAGCTGGCCACCTTCACGGTCAGGATGCCGGACGTGGACTCGATGGTGATCATCACCATGCGATTCCAGTATCGGGTCAGGTCCTCCGCGCTGGCGTCGCGCTTCAGGCGCGCCCAGAAGTCGGCCTCGGGCCGCTGGAAGACGGCACGAACATCGATCGTGCGCGAAATGTCGTCGATGATCGCCCGGCTGTGGATGTAGCTGGCGACGATCTCGGCATCTTCGCCGCCGAGCTTGATGGCGCCTGTCATGCCGGGAACGGTGTTCCCGGAATCGGAGCCTCTCTTGCTGTTCTCGTTCGTGTTGATGCCGTCGAGACCGCCGCCCAGCAGCGGCTCCGTCTGCCGGACCATGAACCGAGTCTCGGCGACATACTGGTTGCTGGCGAAGGCGAAGAGATAGATCGCGCTCGCGAAGAACGGGACGAGGACGGTCAGCGCCAGGCTCCAACCGACGAAGTTGAAGCTTCGCTTGGGGTACAGGTCCACCGCCGTGTCGCGCAGCGCGACGTCGGTCGACGGCGCCGTCGCCACGTCGCGGCCCGTCACACGGCGGATCGGCGCCAGCGCCCGCGACACGAGGCTCACCCGCTGCGGTGCGGGTGCGACCTCGTCGCGCGTGGCGGTGAGCAGCTCGCGATCGCGGACGTCGGTCATACGAAGCCTTTGCGCACGAGCGCGATGAGCCCGAAGGCCACGCCCCAGAGCGCCAAGCCGGCGCCGGCCGTGATCGCGATGTCGAGACCGCGACGCGGGTACTTCGCCTCCTGCGCCGCGACGGGATTTACGAAGGTCGTGATGTACATCAGCTTCGTTTCGCTCGCGATCGTCGCGCGCTCGAGCGCGATGAGGGCGCCGGCGTAGATCTTCTCGGCGATCTCGTTGTTGAGCGTCGCGTAGTCGAGGCTCGACATCGAGCCCGACAGCGGCTTCTCGCCCGCCCCGCCGCCCTGCTTCATGCTGGTCATCTGGGCCTGCAGCTGCTCGACCTGCTTCTTCGAGGCGTCGATCTTGGTCTGCAGGTTCCTCAGCTGGGGCGAGTTGGTGTTCACGAAGCGACGCATCGACTCGTAGGTCTGCTGCGACTTCAGGAGCTGGCCGCGCACCTGCGTGAGAAGATCGTTCAACCCCTGCGAAGCATCCTTGGCACTGAGCAAGCCTTCCTGGTTGCGGGCTTTTTCCAGAGCGGCGCGCGCGTCGGCAAGCCGCGTCTGCGCCCGTTCACGTTCCCTGCGCGCAAGATCGAGGGCGTCGGACCGCATCTGGTCGTTGAGCGTGTTGACCAGATTCTCGCTCGTCGAAAGCGCCGCGGTGGCGATCGTGGCGGCATCTTCCGGCCTGAAAGCTCGGATGCCCATGACGACGATGCCGCCCGGCATCTCGACCTTCAGGTCGACGTGCTTGTCCCAGTACTTGACGATCTTCTCGATCGGCTTGTGCTCGCCGAGCCGTGAGAAATAGTCGATGTCCGGGCTCTGATACATCTTCGTGAGCCCGATAGACTTGTCGAGCTGCTCGACCATCGCCCGGCTCAGGATGTAGTTCATGATCACCTGGGTGTCCTGGATGATCATCGCGCCCGGCCCTTCCGAGAGCGAGCCGGCGCTGTCGAGACCGGGCGGCAGCCCGCCCCGGACGGTGAAGCGGGCTTCCGACACGTACTGGCCGCTCGCGATCAGCCCGAAGTAGACGGACGAGACCAGGGTCGGGATGGCGAACAGCACCACGAAGGACACGATCTGCAGCAGGCGCGCCAGCCGCTCGCTTCGTCGCGCCTTGTAGGTCGTCCCGGTCTTGCCCCGCCGACTCTTCGTCGAGAAGCGGGCCCGACGTGCCGCATCGCTCAGCGCGCGGGCGACGAGAGCCGCGCGCTCTTTCGACGAGAAGACGCTCGGGACCTGGGTGACGCTGTCGTCGCTCATCCGATCTCCTGGCGGCGAAGGCCGGCCTTCGCGAGACTCCAGCTACACATGCGCGCCGAGCCTTGTCTATTAGCGCCCCGCCCGCCGGTCCCGCAGGCTCCCGCTTGACGGCTTGCGGATCAGAAATGTTGCCGACAAGAGGGCGGCCCCGGATAGGGCACAAGCTGGCAAAACACTCGAAAGTCGGCCTTTTTTCAGGCGTGCCTCGAGCCCGTTAGGGTTCTGGCAAGCCTAAGCATGCGAGCGTTCGGCGTGGAGGGATCGCGCTTCGTATGCGGTCCGCGCGTTCCAGGTGTCGCCGTGTTGTTTGGCCGGGCTTTCGCCTTTTCGTCGTGCGTCTCGCTTCTGCCGGCCCCGGTTGCGGGCTGGCGCCCGATGCGCATCGCCGCCGGGATGTGCCTGCTAGCCACGCTCGGCTTCGGCGGCTGCGCCCAGAGCCCGCAGCAGATCGCCGCAGCTTCGCACGGCAAGGAATATTTCCCGGAGGGCACCTACGGTCGCGCAAGCCGCCGCGTCATCGCCGACGGCCAGCCGATCCCGCATGGCGGCGGCCAGTATCTCGTCGGCCGGCCCTACACGGTCGCAGGCCAAACCTACTATCCGAGCGAGCGCCGCATCACGCAGGTCGGCTATGCGTCCTGGTACGGCGATGCGTTTCACGGCCGGCTGACGGCCAACGGCGAGATCTACGACCGCGACGGCTTCACGGCAGCGCATCCGACCATGCCGTTGCCGAGCTACGCGCGCGTCACGAACCTGCGCAACGGCTACTCGATGATCGTCCGCGTCAACGACCGCGGCCCCTACGCCTCGAACCGCGTGATGGACGTGTCCCGCCGCGTCGCGGAGACGCTCGACTTCAAGCGCTACGGCACCGCCAAGGTGAAGATCGACTATGTGGGTCACGCGAGCCTCGCGGGCTCCGACGACGCCAAGCTTCTCGCGACGCTTCGCACGGACGGGCCGGCGCGCTGGAACGGCGAGCCCGGCGAGCCGACGATGGTCGCCGAGGCGCGCCCTGCTCCTCGCGTCGCCGACGAGCCCTACATGCCGCCGCGCCGGTTCCGCGAGCTCGACGAGGACCGCTCCCTGCGTCGCGTCGCCGACGCCGAGCACGACGCGCCACATTATCCGCCGCGCCACCGCTACCAGGAGCCCGACGACGAGACGATGCCGCCGCGCCAGCGTGTCGCCGTCGCCCCGCGTGCGGAAACCCGCTTCATCGAGCGTCCCGCCGCCGTCGAGGCCGCCTACCAGCGCTACGGCCGGGTGCATCAGGAGCGCCCACAGGTCGCGGAACGAAGCCCGCGCCGCTACGCCGAAGCCGAGATCGATCGCGAGCCGTCGGCGCGCGCCTATCGCGAGACGCCGCACCTCCCGCGCGACCTCATGCAGCCGCCGCGCTTCGGCCGCGGTGCGTACGATCGCGACGCCGGGCCGCCGCTGCCGCCGAGCCGCCGAGCCGCGGGTTGGTCGCCGCGACGCCCGCTCGATCTCGAGACGATCCCGGGCGCCGACAGCGAGATCCACGCGCGCCACCACGTCGCGTCGCTGCGGACCGCTCGCAATCAAGACGAATAGACACGCCGATGATTTTGATCAGAGACTGGACCGAGACCGCCGCCGCGAACGTATGAGCGGCGAGGAGTAATCGATGCGCGTATCCCGTCTCGTCCTTCTGGCGGTCGTCGGGTTTGGCTGGCCGGTCGCGGCGATAGCGGCCGAAACCGCCCCGCAGGTCAATGTTGCCCATACGATCCTGATCGATGCCGAGACGGGGACCGTGTTGTTCGAGAAGGGCGCCGATGCGCTCGTCGATCCCGCCTCGACCTCGAAGATCATGACCGCCGAGATCGTCTTCGAGATGCTGAAGGACGGCAAGCTCAAGCCGGACCAGCTCTTCCACATCAGCCAGACGGCGTGGCGGCAGGGCGGTGCGCCCTCGCGCGGCACCACGATGTTCGCCAAGCCGAACAGCGGCGTTGCGGTGAACGATCTCCTGCAGGGCCTCATCGTCGACTCGGCCAACGACGCGGCGATCGCGCTCGCCGAGGGCATCTCCGGCTCGCAAGGCGCCTTCGCCACGCTGATGACGCGGCGTGCCCGCGAGCTCGGCCTCGATCACCTGACCTTCACCGACGCCTGGGGCGACGCCAGCCCCGACCAGAAGGTCACGCCGCGCGAGATGGCGGTGCTGGCGCAGCACCAGATCGCCACCTTTCCCGACCTCTACAAGATGTACGCCCAGCGCGACTTCGTCTGGAACAAGATCAAGCAGCCGAATCGCAACCCGCTGCTCGGCTTCGACATCGGCGCCGACGGGCTGAAGACCGGCAATATCGGCGACAGCGGCTACTCGATCGTCGGCTCGGCGGTGCAGGGCGACCAGCGGCTCATCCTGGCGCTCTACGATTCCAAGTCCGCGAAGGAGCGGTCGGAAGAGGCGCGCAAGATCCTGCAGTGGGGCTTCCGCGCCTTCGCGCGGCGCAAGCTCTTCGCCGCCGGCGAGACGGTCGCCTATGCCGACGTCGACGGCGGCGCCTCGGGCTCGATCGGCCTGGTGTCGGACCGCGATATCGCCGTGCTCGTCCAGCGCGAGTCCGGCGAGAAGCTCGTCGCCAAGATCGTCTACCAGGGCCCGCTGCCGGCGCCGGTGGCTGCCGGCCAGCAGGTCGCGATGCTGAAGCTCTACCGCGGCGACGCCGAGATCCTCGCCGCGCCGCTGCGCACGGCCACGGCGGTCGACATCGGCTCGCTGCCGAAACGTGCGCTCGACGTCGGGGTCGGCTATCTCGCCAGCCTGTTCAGGAAATACGTGCTGCACTCGTGAGCGAAACTGAGGGAGCCGCGACGCCGAGAGGCGCCTTCATCACGATGGAAGGCGGCGAGGGCGGCGGCAAGTCGACACAGGCGCGGGCGCTCGTCGCGCGGCTGGAGGCGGCGGGCGTTGCCGCGATTGCAACGCGCGAGCCGGGCGGCTCGCCGATGGCGGAGGCGCTGCGCGAGAAGCTGCTCGGCGGCCTGTTCGAACCGCTCGGACCGCGCGCGGAGGCGCTGCTGTTTGCCGCCGCGCGCATCGACCACCTCGACGAGAAGATCAAGCCGGCTCTGGCCGCGGGCACCTGGGTGGTCTCCGACCGCTTCCACGATTCGACGCGCGTCTACCAGGGTGCGCTGGGCGAGCTCGACCCGCGCTTCCTCGACGAGCTCGAGCGCATCACGCTCGCCGGCACCCGGCCCGATCTGACGCTGATCCTCGATCTGCCGGCCGAGGTCGGGATCGCGCGCGCCAACGCGCGGCGCGGCGCGGCGGCAGCTGCCGACCGTTTCGAGCGCCAGACGCTGGCCTTTCACGAGGGCCTGCGCGAGGCCTTCCTGAAGATCGCCGCCGCCGAGCCCGAGCGCTGCCTGATCGTCGACGCGAGCCAGGCGCCCGAGGAAGTGGAGCAGGCGATCTGGGACGCGGTGACGCATCGGCTCCGCTTGCCGCGGTAGACGGAGGGCGATCAAGCCGCCGCTCCGGGGATGGCTGCTCTGTCGAAGAGGCACCGCTGACGGGGTTTTGCCGATCGGGCCGCGCCTGTAAGCCGTCAGCGTGTGCCGCACTCGCGCGGCGCCGCCGAGACACGGAGACGCCTGCGCCATGGCCGAAGCTTACGATGTGATCGTCATCGGCGGCGGACCCGGCGGCTATGTCGCGGCGATCCGCGCGGCGCAGCTCGGGCTGAAGACCGCTGTCGTCGAGCGTGAGCATCTCGGCGGCATCTGCCTCAACTGGGGCTGCATCCCGACCAAGGCGCTGCTGCGCTCGGCCGAGATCCTGCACTACCTGCAGCACCCGAAGGACTACGGCCTGATCGTCGACGGCACCGTCGGCTTCGATCCGGCCGCCGTCGTCACCCGCTCGCGCGGCGTCTCGGGCCAGCTCGCCGGCGGCGTCGGTTTCCTGCTCAAGAAGAACAAGGTCGACGTCATCTGGGGCGAGGCGTCCATCCCCCAGGCCGGCGAGATCACTGTTTCCGCGACGAAGAAGCCGGTGATGCAGCCGCAGAATCCGCCGCCGAAGGGCACGCTCGCGCCCGGCAGCTACAAGGCCAAGCACATCGTCGTCGCCACCGGCGCGCGGCCGCGCGTGCTGCCGGGCATCGAGCCCGACGGCAAGCTGATCTGGACCTATTTCGAGGCCATGGTGCCGAAGACGTTCCCGAAGAGCCTGATCGTGATGGGCTCCGGCGCGATCGGCATCGAGTTCGCCTCGTTCTACAAGACTATGGGCGCCGAGGTGACGGTGATCGAGGTTCTGCCGCAGATCCTGCCCGTCGAGGACGCCGAGATCGCCGCGCTCGCGCGCAAGCGCTTCGAGAAACAGGGCATCAAGATCATGACCTCGACCAAGGTGACCAAGGTCGAGAAGGGCGCCAACGACGTCACCGCGACGATCGAGGACGAGAAGGGCACCACGCAGACGCTGAAGGCCGAGCGGCTGATCTCGGCGGTCGGGGTCGTCGGCAACGTCGAAGGCATCGGGCTGGAGACGATCGGCGTCGCGATGGAGCGCGGCTGCATCAAGATCGACGGCTTCGGCCGCACGAACGTGCCGGGCATCTACGCGATCGGCGACGTCGCCGGGCCGCCGATGCTGGCGCACAAGGCCGAGCACGAGGGCACGATCTGCATCGAGTCGATCGCCGGCAAGCACCCGCATCCGATGGACAAGGCGATGATCCCCGGCTGCACCTACTGCCAGCCGCAGGTCGCCTCGGTCGGCCTGACCGAGGACAAGGCCAAGGCTAAGGGGCTGAAGCTGAAGGTCGGCCGCTTCCCGTTCATCGGCAACGGCAAGGCGATCGCGCTCGGAGAGCCGGACGGGCTGGTGAAGACGATCTTCGACGCCGACACCGGCAAGCTGCTCGGCGCCCACATGGTCGGCGCCGAGGTGACCGAGCTGATCCAGGGCTACGTCGTCGCGATGAACCTCGAGACGACGGAGGAAGAGCTGATGCACACGGTCTTCCCGCACCCAACGCTCTCGGAAATGATGCACGAGAGCGTGCTCGACGCGTACGGACAGGTCATTCACAAGTAGTCACGAGGCCGAGGAGCAGGCGAAGGCACTTCTCGGGCGTCGACGACCTTCACTACGCGGACGACGGAAGAAGTACCTATCGCCCCTCGGTCGTCAGATAGACCGCGTTGGCGTCGTAGCTCAGCGTCCCGCGCAGGGGCGGGTCGGTGACGACGTCGGGGGCGAACTTGCCGCTGATGCCGCCTTTCGCTTCGAGCACCTTCAGCGGCTTGCCCGGCGACATCGGGTGACCTGCAGAAACGATCAGCTTGGCGCCGTCCAGCATTGCGTGGCCCTCGACCCGGATCGGTGGCCCCTGAACCTCGCGGGCGGGGCGTATCGTCAAGGCGGCGTCCTTGGCGAGCGTGAGCGAGCCGGCCACGGCCAGCGCTCCGCCGCCGTCGACCGAGCCCGGCTTCAGCGCACCGCCGGCGGCGACCGTCACGTTGCCGACCGTGCCCGTTCCGGCGAGCGTCCCGCCGGCCGCGACCTGCGTGTCGGCGGCGAGCGAGCCGGCGATCTCGAGCGTGCCCTTCTCGACGATGGCCGGGCCCTTGAACGTGTCGTGGCCGGTGAGCCGCAGGGTGCCGCTGCCGCGCTTGGTCAAGCCGCCCGGGCCGTCGATGTCGTTCGACCAGACGTCGAAGCGCGTGAAATCGTCGAACGGCTTCAGGTTGGGATCGGTGATGTGGTCCTGGTCGACGATCACCTGGTCGGCCAGCGAGGCGTAGCCGCCGGCAGCCGCAAACAGGTTGAGGCGCGAATAGACCCCGGCTTCCGCCGCCGGCCCTTTGCCGGCCATCGCAACGGGAGCGCCATCGAGCGGGCTGGCATCGAGGAAGTAGCCCGACGGCCCCTCGGTCGTGCGCAGCACCTCGCTGCGCTGCGCCTGCGTCAGATAGGGAAAGCGGCTTTGCAGCAGGTAGCCGGCTTCTTCCGGCACCGGCTCGAGGGGACGGTCGGTCGCGCCGATCGGCGCGAGGGCGTAGGTGAGCCTGAACGCGTAGGCCTCGCGCGGGCTCGCCGGCCTTTGCTCGCCGCCCGTCCACACGACCGCGTCGCGCGCCCTGGCGATCGGGTCGCCGGCGCAGAGGGCGATCGACGGGCAGCCGTTCTGGCGCAGAAAGCCGCGCAGGTCGGCGGAGGCCGACGCCAGCGTCGCCTGGAACGATGGGCCGCCGTCGCCGGCGTAGTGCGGGCGTCCGGCGAGGTCCTGCGCCAGGTCGTAGGTCGCCAGCGTGCGGCCGGCGATGACGTCGAGCGCGTAATGGGCACCGAGGGCGATGCGCGAGTTGCCGTATTCCGAGCCGCGGTAGGCGAGTGCCTGGAAGCGCTCCGGCACCATCATCGCGAGGATCAGCGACTCGGTGTAGCCGAAGGTGGTGTGGCCGCTGGGAAAGGACGGGCTGTTGGTGAGGTCGGACCCGTTGATGCCCGCCGCCTTCTGGGCCGCGGTGGCGCCGGCCAGCACGGCGCGCGTGTTGAAGGACAGGCCGTAGAAATCCATCGCGTCGTAGGTTTCGATGCGCGGGCCGGAGGCGGCGTCGAGCGGTGCGGTCTGGAAGGGTCGGGAGTTGCCGTACTTGTCGGCGCCGGGCGAGCCGGCGGGATGGCCGTAGGCCTTGCCGAGAACATCGTAGGTGCCCTCCGGCGGCGGCGTGTAGGCCCCGCGCAGCCCGTTGGCGAAGCCGAGCTTGCCGGCGTTGGAGTCGCTGCCGGACAGGCCGTTGGCGAGCGCGATGATCGCGGAGACACTCGGCGCGATCTCGCCGCAGCGCTTGGTGACGCCGTCGTCATCGCTCTCGAACCGCGCCTTGCGCTGGTAGATGTCGGCGAGCGTCGCGCCGAGCCCGTCGGCCAGCGAGAAGGCGTTGCTGTCGGTGATCTGGGCATCGACCAGCGCATTGGCGCGGACGGCCGGCGAGGCCTTGTTGTTGATCGCCACCGTCCGCTCGAGGTTCGTCGCGAGCACGGCGCGGCCGTGCGCGGCGGCGAGTTGCGTGACGCTGCCGAGCAGGTCGAGCGCGGCGATCTGGCTCGGCGTCTCGGCGCTGGGATTGGCGAAGGTGCTCTTGCAGGGCGAGAGGCCGTTCGCGAACTCCGCCGCGACCGCAAGGCCCGGGTGGCAGCAGACGACGGCGGCGAGGCAGGCCGACAGCGGAAGAAGGCGAGACGTGTGCATGGCCGAGCCTAAAGCACGCGGCGTTTGAACGTTTGATGTCATCGGGCGGCCCGGCCGCGCTTTCGCGCCGGCAGCGCCGCGAGGTCGGGCTCGCCCGGCGCCGTCTCGGCGCCGAGGTCGGGGATTGCGATGATCGGCGCGCCGCGCAGGTCGCGGCGGATCACCAGCGCGCCGAGCTCCTCGAGATAGGCGAGGAGGCGCCGCGCCCGGCCGGCCGAGCTCGTCCCGTAGGCCTCCGCGAGCGTGGCGTCGGAGGGGCAGGGCGCGCCGTCGAGTGCCGCGCGGGCCACGAGCAGGTACAGCCCCGAGATGTCGCCCGGGAGGCTCGCCGCGATCGCCTGCGCCCGCTCCCAGTCCGGGCCGTCGAGCGCCGCGTCGCCGCCGACACCGGCGCGCGCCACGGCGAGGCGGCGCTTGAACTCGGGCAGGCTCATCGGCTCGCCGCCGATCCGCTGGATGCGGCAGCGCACGGTGAAGTCCTGATAGAGGGTGGCCGGCGTGCAGGCGCCGGCATCCGCATCGGCGAGCACGGAGTCGAGCACCCGGGCCATCGCCGCCTCGCGCTCGGCGGGGTCGATCGGCTCGGCCTCGGGCAGGTCTTCGCGCACCGGCGGGCGGTAGGCGGCGAGCTGGACGAGGACGTCGGGCCGCGGCGCCGGCTGCGGACGCGGACGAGGCGCCGGCGGCTCGCCGGCGGTCGGGGCCGCGAGGATGAGCGCGCGCATGTCGCCGGCCTCCGGCAGCGGCATCAACGCCTGCGGGATGCTGCGGCTCTGCGTCTCGGTCGGGCCGATCGCGATCGGCAGCGGGCGCTTGGACAGGGCAGGCCCGAGCGCCACGAACTGGCCGCGCGGCAGGTCGCGAAACATCTCGGCTTGGCGCCGCTCGAGGCCGAGGAGATCGGCGGCGCGCGCCATGTCGATGTCGAGGAAGGTGCGCCCCATCAGAAAGTTCGAGGCTTCGGCCGCCACGTTCTTGGCGAGCTTGGCGAGGCGCTGCGTCGCGATGATGCCGGCGAGGCCGCGCTTGCGGCCGCGGCACATCAGGTTGGTCATCGCGCCGAGCGACAGGCGCCGCGCCTCGTCCGATACCTCGCCGGCCGCGGCGGGCGCGAAGAGCTGCGCCTCGTCGACGACGACCAGCATCGGGTACCAGAGCGCACGGTCGGCCTCGAACAGGCCGCCAAGGAAGGCGGCGGCGGCGCGCATCTGCGCGTCGGCATCGAGGTTCTCGAGCGAGAGCACGACGGACGCGCGATGCTCGCGCACGCGGGCGGCGACCCGCTGCAGCGCGACGTCGTCGCCGTCGGCCTCGACCACGATGTGCCCGTAGCGCTCGGCGAGGGACACGTAGTCGCCCTCGGGATCGATGATCGCCTGCTGCACGACGCCGGCGCTCTGCTCGAGCAGGCGGCGCAGCAGGTGCGACTTGCCGGAGCCCGAGTTGCCCTGGACGAGCAGGCGCGTCGCCAGGAGCTCGACGAGGTCGAGTGTCGCCGGCCGGCCGCCGGCGTCGCCCAGATCGATCGCAAAGCTCATGTCATGCCCCCGGCGGCTATCTAGCATGCTGGAAGGCGGGTGGACGGCAAGGGGCCGGCTCGTCCACATATCCGTGCAAGGCGCGACGCGAGCGCCTAACTAAGTGAAGCGCGCGGCTTTGCCTTCTCCCGCTTGCGGGAGAAGTTGGCCCCGCGAAGCGGGGTCGGATGAGGGGATTTGCCGCCTCTCGTCCGATGTCGCCGCGGGCGGCACCGCCCCTCATCCGACCCGACTTCGTCGGGCCACCTTCTCCCGCAAGCGGGAGAAGGGATAACCGAGGCCAGCGACTTTGACTTTGCTCGACGAACCCCTGCGCCCCCGCCACCCCGAAAAGGCGCGCAAGCCGAACCAGCCGCAGCCGGCCAAGCCGGACTGGATCCGCGTCAAGGCGCCGGGCTCGCCGGTCTACCGCGAGACGGACGAGATCGTCCGCAAGCACGGCCTCGTCACGGTCTGCCAGGAGGCGGGCTGCCCCAACATCGGCGAGTGCTGGGCGAAGCGGCACGCGACCTTCATGATCATGGGCGACACCTGCACGCGGGCCTGCGCCTTCTGCAACGTGCGCACCGGCGTCCCGCGGCCGCTGAACCCCGGCGAGCCCGCGCGCATCGCCGACGCGGTGGCCAAGCTCGGCCTGGCGCATGTCGTGATCACCTCCGTCGACCGCGACGACCTTCCCGACGGCGGTGCCGAGCACTTTGCGCAGGTCGTCGGCGCCATCCGCGCGAAAAGCCCCGGCACGACGATCGAGCTGCTGACGCCGGATTTTCTGCGCAAGCCCGGCGCGCTCGAGGTGGTGGTCGCGGCCAGGCCCGACGTCTTCAACCACAATCTCGAGACGGTGCCGTCGAAGTACCTCACGGTCCGGCCCGGGGCCCGCTACTTCCATTCGGTGCGGCTGCTGCAGCGGGTGAAGGAGCTCGACGCGTCGATCTTCACCAAGTCGGGAATCATGGTCGGGCTCGGCGAGGAGCGCAACGAGGTGCTCCAGCTCATGGACGACCTGCGCTCGGCCGACGTCGACTTCCTCACCATCGGCCAGTACCTGCAGCCGACGAAAAAGCACCACGCGGTGATCCGCTTCGTGCCGCCGGACGAGTTCAAGGGGCTGGAGAGCGTCGCGCTGACCAAGGGGTTTCTGGTCGTCTCCGCGTCGCCGCTGACCCGCTCCTCGCACCACGCCGGCGAGGATTTCGCCAGGCTGCGCGCGGCGCGCGAAGCCAAGCTCGCCGCCCGGGCGGGGTAGCCTCGTGGGGTGGCACGGCATGAGCCGTCGTGCCTGTTGGCGCGGCAGCTTGGCGTCTTCCGCGCCCCGCTTCGCATGCTAAGACGAGCCCATGCCCGCCTTCGACACGACGCGACGCGTCAAGCACAGCGCCACGCAGATGTTCGACCTGGTCTCCGACGTCGAGGCCTATCCGCAGTTCCTGCCGCTCTGCACCAGCCTGCGCGTGCTGCGCCGCACGCAGGAGGGCGACACGCAGATCTTCGTCGCCGAGATGCAGGTCGGCTACAAGGCGATTCGCGAGACCTTCAAGACGCGCGTCGCCTGCGACCGGGCGAAGAAGCACATCCTCGTCGAGTATATCGACGGCCCCTTCCGCTACCTGAAGAACTCCTGGGCGTTCCGCGACGCCGGGGACGGGGCGTCGCACGTCGACTTCCACATCGAGTACGAGTTCAAGAGCCGCATGCTTGGGCTGGTGATGGGCTCGATGTTCGACCAGGCGTTCCGGCGCTTCGCCGACGCCTTCGAGCGGCGGGCCAACGCGATCTACGGCCGGCCGGCGCCGACGGCAGGGCGGCTGGCGTAACAGGCAGCAATAAAGGTGAGCTAAGTATCTACGGAGAATGCGCTTTCGCTACCGGGAGTCGAACGTCGCCTGCAACTAAAGAGGGGGGAAAAGTTAATCTTCTAGTGCAACGCGAGCCAAAGCCATGCGCCAGAAACTTCTTCCGCAACTCTGCAGAGTCTGGGTGTGCATCGACCCGACCGAAACTTCGATGATGAAAAATGCAGCGCTCTATGTCCTTTTTGCTGTGCTGGATAAAACCGGAGGCTTCTCCAAGAAAAGCGGCGTGACTAAAAGGTCTATGTCGCGAGGGACAATTAGGTCGTTCTATTTCGACGCAAAACATAAAGGTAGCGTGATCCGAACATTGAACGCTTTTGAATGTTTGTTTGCATCAGTGCACCATGAAAAGGTTATAGATTTTAAAAATGATTGTCTTGGGGTGCATGCATAACCAAGAAGACGCTGACGTTTTGAAAAAGACGCGCGGCGGGGTAAGTATAGGACTACCCCGCCGCCTGCCGCAGCAGGTCGAGCGCCACCAGCACCGATTCCTCGCGGATGCCGTCGCGGCCCATCGGTCCGAAGCGCTTTTCGACCGACAGCGTGCGCATGTGCTCGCGGGCGCAGGCGAAATAGACGAGGCCGACCGGCTTGTCGTCGGTGGCGCCGCCGGGGCCGGCGATGCCGGTGACGGCGACGGCGACGTCGGCGTTCGACATATGCAGCGCGCCCTCGGCCATTGCCTTGGCCACCTCGGCCGAGACCGCGCCGTGCGCGTTGAGCAGCGACACCTGCACGCCGAGCGACTGCGTCTTGGCGGCGTTGGTGTAGGTGACGAAGCCGCGGTCGACGACGGCGCTCGATCCCGACACGGCGGTAAGCGCGGCGGAGACGAGGCCGCCGGTGCAGGATTCGGCGGTGGCGATGGTCAGCCCGCACTCCTTGTAGAGCTTGAGCACGCCCGCCGCGGCTACGATCGTCGCGGGGCCGATCATGCCGACACCGGCAGGCGGACGGTGGCGATGGCGAGCGTCGCGATGCCCTCCTCGCGGCCCGTGAAGCCGAGCTTTTCCGAGGTCGTCGCCTTCACCGCCACGCGGTCGAGCGGCAGCTTGACCACCTCGGCGATCGAGGCGCGGATCGCGTCGCGATGCGGCCCGACCTTGGGGTTCTCGCAGACGACCGTCGCGTCGATATGGGCGATCATGCCGCCCCGCGCGCGCACCGCCTCGGCGGCGGCGGCGAGGAAGATCGAGGAATCGGCGCCCTTCCACTTCGGGTCCGACGGCGGGAAGTGCGAACCTATGTCGCCGTCGCCGATCGCGCCATAGAGCGCGTCGGTGATGGCATGCGACAGCACGTCGGCGTCCGAGTGCCCGACCAAGCCCTTCGTGTGCGCGACCTTGTGGCCGCCGAGCCAGACGTGGTCGCCGGGGCCGAAGGCGTGGACGTCGTAGCCCTGGCCCATACGCACGTCCGGGCAGTCGCGCAGGAGCCGCGCCTCGGCGGCCGCGACGTCCTCTGGGCTCGTCACCTTCATGTTCCCGCTGTCTCCTTCGAACACATGCACCGCGTGGCCCGCCCATTCTGCGATTGCCGCGTCATCCGTCAAATCACGTGCGCCGGCCTGCGCCGCCGCCTGGTGGGCAGCGTGGATCAGCGCGAAGCGAAAGGCCTGCGGCGTCTGCACCGCGCGCAGCCCCTCGCGTCGCGGCGTCGCGACGATGCGGCGCGCGGCGTCGACCTCCTTGATCGTGTCGGTCACCGCGGTCCCGGGCACGGCGGCGCCGTTCTGCGCCGCTGCGGCGATCGCGCGCGCGATCAGGCCGGGGGTCGGGAAGGGACGGGCGCCGTCGTGGATCAGCACCAGCTCGGGCGGCGCGGGCAGGGCGGCGAGCGCGGCAAGGCCGGCCGCGACGCTCGCCTGGCGCGTCGCCCCGCCCGGCACCGGCGGCAGCAGCCGCTCGCGGTCCAGCAGGCCCTCGGCGCTGGCGTCGTAGAGCGCGCGATCGTCGGGATGGATCACCACGAGGACCTGCGCGCCGGCGTCCGCCTCGAGCAGGCGCTGCAGCGTGTGGGCGAGCAGCGGCCGGCCGGCGAGGTCGAGGTACTGCTTGGGCAGCGTGCCGCCGACCCGCAGGCCGCGACCGGCAGCGACGACCAGGATCGCGGTGGTTGGGGATTTCGCCATCGGCTGCAGGATAAGAGGAGGGTTTCTCTCTTTGGGCGATCGGCGCGGCAGCGTCAAACGGAGGGGCGGGGTGGACGATGCTCGGCCACGCAGCATCCAAACGTTGTGCTGTCGTCGGACGTGCCAACAGCCATGGGCACGGGGCGCCGTGCACCTTATGTCAGGCGAATGCTGATCCCCTTCGACAACACCTATGCGCGCCTGCCCGACCGCTTTTTCGCGCGCCTTCCGCCGACGCCGGTGGCGGCGCCGGGCCTCCTGAAGCTGAACCGGGGGTTGGCCGAAGAGCTCGGCCTCGATGCGGACTGGCTGGCGAGCGCAGACGGCGTCGCCATGCTGGCTGGCGTCGCGGTGCCCGAGGGCGCCGAGCCTATCGCCACGGTCTATGCCGGCCATCAGTTCGGCGGCTTCTCCCCGCAGCTCGGGGACGGGCGCGCGGTGCTTCTCGGCGAGGTGGTGGACCGGCACGGGCGACGCCGCGACATCCAGCTCAAGGGCTCCGGCCCGACGCCCTACTCGCGCATGGGCGACGGCCGCGCGGCCGTTGGGCCGGTGCTGCGCGAATATCTCGTCTCCGAGGCCATGGCCGCGCTCGGCATCCCGACGACGCGGGCGCTCGCCGCCGTCGCCACCGGCGAGACGATCCACCGCGAGCGGCGGCTGCCCGGCGCGGTGCTGACGCGCGTCGCCGCGAGCCACATCAGGGTCGGCACCTTCGAGTACCACGCGGCGCGCGGCGACACCGACGCCGTCAAGCTGCTCGCCGACCATGTCATCACGCGCCACTATCCCGACCTGGCCGGCGCGCAGAACCCCTATCGCGCGCTGCTTTCGGGGGTCGCGGAGCGGCAGGCCGATCTCGTCGCGCGCTGGCTGCTGGTCGGCTTCGTGCACGGCGTCATGAACACCGACAACACCTCGGTCTCCGGCGAGACGATCGACTACGGCCCCTGCGCCTTCATCGACGGCTACGATCCGGGCGCCGTCTACAGCTCCATCGACCATGGCGGCCGCTACGCCTACGCCAACCAGCCGCGCATCATGCACTGGAACCTCGCGCGCTTCGCCGAGACGCTGCTGCCCTTGCTCGACGAGGACCAGGACAAGGCCGTCGCCGCGGCGCACGAGGCGCTGGCCATCTTCCCGACGCGCTTCGAGGCGGCGTGGCATGCCGGGCTTCGCGGCAAGCTCGGGCTCGCCGAGGCGCGCGAGGGCGACCGCGAGCTCGCCAACGACCTGCTGGCCCTCATGGGCGAGAGCCGCGCCGACTTCACGCTCACCTTCCGCGGCCTGAGCGAGGCGGCGGACGGCGGCGACATCGAGCGGGTGCGCGAGCTGTTCGTGAACCCGACCGCGCTCGACCCGTGGGTGGCGCGCTGGCGGGCCCGGCTCGCCGCGGAGGGCCGCGACCCGTCGTCCACCGCGGCCGCGATGCGCGCGATCAATCCCGCCTATATCCCGCGAAACTTCCATGTCGAGGCGGCGCTCGAAGCCGCCGGCGAGCGCGGCGACCTTGCGCCCTTCGAAGCGCTGCTCGCGGTGCTGTCGCGGCCGTTCGAGGAGCAGCCGGGCTGCGAGCGCTACAAGGCCTCGCCGGAGCCCAACACGCCGTACAGGACGTTCTGCGGGACGTAGGTGCGTCGAATCCGGACCACGCCGGCTTCTAGCTACGCGATCTCGCTGGCGTGCTCGGCGAGGTAGTGCTCGAGCCAGTGGATGTCGTAGTCGCCGTTCTGGATGTCCTGGTTCCGGACCAGGTTGCGAAACAGGGGCAGCGTGGTGTCGATGCCGTCGACAATGAACTCGTCGAGCGCCCGGCGCAGCCGCATCAGCGTCTCGGTGCGCGTCCGCCCATGGACGATGAGCTTGCCGACGAGCGAATCATAGTTCGGCGGGATCGTGTAGCCGGCGTAGACGGCGGAATCGACGCGCACGCCGAGGCCGCCCGGCGGATGATAGTAGGTGATGCGGCCGGGCGAGGGCCGGAAGGTCGTCGGGTGCTCGGCATTGATGCGGCACTCGATCGCGTGGCCGCGGATGACCACGTCCTCCTGGCTGATCGACAGCGGCGAGCCGGCCGCGATCTTGATCTGCTCGTGCACGAGATCGAAGCCGGTGATCATCTCGGTCACCGGATGCTCGACCTGGATGCGGGTGTTCATCTCGATGAAGTAGAACTCGCCGTCCTCGTAGAGGAACTCGATCGTGCCTGCGCCGACGTAGCCCATCTCGCGCATGGCCTTGGCGCAGATCTCGCCGATGCGGGTGCGGTCCGCGTCGTTGAGGGCCGGCGAGGGGCTTTCCTCCCAAACCTTCTGGTGGCGGCGCTGCAGCGAGCAGTCGCGCTCGCCGAGGTGGATCGCGTTGCCCTTGCCGTCGCCGAGCACCTGGATCTCGATGTGGCGCGGCTTCTGGAGATACTTTTCGAGGTAGACCGCATCGTCCCCGAAGGCGGCCTTGGCCTCGGTGCGGGCGGTGGCGAGCGCATTCGACAAATCGGCTTCGGTGAGCGCGACCTTCATGCCGCGGCCGCCGCCGCCGGCGGCTGCCTTCACGAGCACGGGAAAGCCGATCTCCTTGGCGACCGCCAAGCCCTCGTCATCGTCGGTGATGCCGCCCTTCGATCCCGGCACGCACGGGATGCCGAGCCGCATGGCGGTCTTCTTCGCCTCGATCTTGTCGCCCATCGTGCGGATGTGCTCGGCCTTGGGCCCGATGAAGGCGATGCCGTGGTCGTCGAGGATCTCGGCAAAGCGGGCGTTCTCGGAGAGGAAGCCGTAGCCGGGATGCACGGCCTCGGCGCCGGTGATCTCGCAGGCAGCGAGGAGCGAGGGAATGTTCAGGTAGGAGTCGCGCGCCGCCGGCGGCCCG
The DNA here is from genome assembly GCA_901457705.2 of Beijerinckiaceae bacterium RH AL1. Taxonomy (NCBI): domain Bacteria; kingdom Pseudomonadati; phylum Pseudomonadota; class Alphaproteobacteria; order Hyphomicrobiales; family Beijerinckiaceae; species Beijerinckiaceae bacterium RH AL1. The sequence continues at coordinate 2,019,785 of LR590083.2, read as the reverse complement.
AGGCAGACCGATTCGTCGGCAAGCTTGACGTGCATCGCCTCAGAATCCGCCGTCGAGTGCACGGCGACCGTGGCGATGCCGAGCTCCTTCGCCGCGCGCAGGATGCGCAACGCGATCTCGCCGCGGTTCGCGATGAGGATCTTCTCGAACATCAGGCGGCGTGCCTCACTCGATCACGAAGAGGGCCTGGCCGTACTCGACCGGCTGGCCATCGCCGACGAGGATTTGGGTGACGGTGCCGCCCTTGGGGGCGATGATCTCGTTGAAGGTCTTCATCGCCTCGACGAGCAGGATCTTGTCGCCGGCCTTCACGACCGAGCCGACGTCGACGAAGGGCGGCGATTCGGGGGCGGGGCGCAGGTAGGCGGTGCCGACCATCGGCGACTTCACGGTGCCGGGATGCTCGCTCATCGCGTCGGCCGCTGCCGCCGCGGCGACGGGCGCCGCCGGAGCAGCCGCGGGGGCGTGGGCCGCCGCCGGCATCTGCACCAGCGTCGTCGCCATCTGCCGGGCGACGCGGATCTTCAGCTCGCCGAGCTGGTACTCGATCTCGGAGAGGTCCAGGCGCTTGGCGATATCGGCGAGGCTCTCGACGAGCTCGGTCTGCGCGCCGTTGCCGTTCTCGGCGGATTTCTTCGAAGTCATGGGGCCTTGTCGTCGATGAGCGCGCGCAGTGCCAGTTCGTAGGACAGCGCGCCGAAGCCGGCGATGACGCCCCGCGCGACGGGGGCGATCAGCGAGCGGTGGCGGAAGGGTTCGCGGGCGTGAACGTTCGAAAGATGCACTTCGATGACGCTCGCTCCCGTCCCTGTGATCGCGTCGCGGAGCGCGATCGAGGTGTGCGTGTAGGCGCCGGCGTTGAGGATCACCGGCTCGCCGGCCCACCCCGCCGCCTGGATCCAGGTGACGAGGTCGCCCTCGTGGTTCGATTGGGCGAATTCGAGGGCGACGCCATGTGCACCGGCGAGCGTGCGAAGTCCAGCCTCGACATCGGCGAGCGTCGCCGATCCGTAGGTCTGGGGCTCGCGCGTGCCGAGCAGGTTGAGGTTCGGCCCGTTGAGGACGTGGATGCGCTGTGGAGCCATGCTCAGGCCGTCACGTCTGGGCTCAGGAGCACAGGGCCTTGCCGCACTTGCGGATGTTGGTGATGTCGGCCTGCAGCTGGTCGTAGCCGACGGCGCCGACCTCCACGTCGCCGCCGATCACGAAGGTCGGCGTGCCGTTGAGGTTCAAGTCCTTGGCCATCGAATCGGTGTGCTGGATTGCGGCGCGGACCTTCGGGTCGGCGGCGTCCTTCTCGAGCTTCGCCATGTCGACGCCGAGCGCCTTGGCGGAGGCCATCGCCTGCTCCTTGCCGACGAGGCCGTGGCTGCCGAGCAGCGACTTGTGGAAGTCCCAGAACTTGTCGGCGGAGAGCTGACGGTGCGCGGCGCCGGCGATGATCGCGGCATCGACCGAGGCGGGCGACAGGATCGGGAAGTCGCGCAGCACGACCTTGAGGTCGGGGTTGTCCTTCATCAGGCGCGCGACGTCGGGGATCGAGCGGCGGCAGTAGCCGCAATTGTAGTCGAAGAACTCAACGAGGGTGATCTTGCCGTCGGGATTGCCGACCGCGAAGCCGTCGGGGCCGCCGGCGATGTCGCCGGACAGGCGGGCGAGCGCCTTGGCGCGAGTCTCTGCCTCCGCCGCCTTCTCCTTGGCGTCGAGCGCGGTGATCGCGTCGCGCAGCACCTCGGGGTTCTTGATCAGGTAATCCTTGATGATCGCCTGGATCTCGGTGGTCTGCTCCGGCGAGAACTGCCCGGCGACGGCGGGCGCGACCGCCGCAAGGCCGATGATCGCAGCGAACAAGACGCCTCGCAGGCTCGTCATGATGCAATTCCTTGTGGATCGGCCGGCAGGGCCGTCGGTCAGCTGTTGCGCAGGGATCACAATGTCTTTTGCCTGTAATCGTGTCGGGATCAAGTCGCGTGCCTGTGGGTGACTCAGCCTATCGCAGCGTGCAGGCTTCCGGCACGCTGCCTTCAGAACGAACACCACAGGGGCGAGGGACGAGCATGGCGGACATCTGGGCGCGGAAGTCGATCGACCTCCTGCAACGCCAGGCCGAGGAGAGCGAGCACACGGACGCCGGCGCGACGACCGGTTTGAAGCGCACCCTATCCCTCTTCAGCGTCACCTCGCTCGGCATCGGCTGCCTGATCGGCGCCGGCATCTTCGTGCTCACCGGCCACGCCGCCGCGCAATATGCCGGACCGGCGATCGTCCTGTCCTACATCGCGGCCGGCTTCATCTGCATCTTCGCCGGGCTCTGCTATTCCGAGATGGCGGCGTGCTGCCCGGTGGCGGGCTCGGCCTACACCTACGCCTTCGCGACCATGGGCGAGCTCGTCGCCTGGATGATCGGGTGGGACCTGATCCTCGAATATGCCGTCGGCGCCGTCACCGTTTCGATCGGCTGGTCCGGCTACGTCGTGTCCTTCTTGAAGGACATCGGCATCGTCATCCCGGAGGCCTACACGAAGGGGCCCTTCGCCTTCAATCCTGAGACCCACGCCTGGTCGATGACGGGGCACGTGCTCAACGTCCCCGCAATGCTGATCATCGCCGCGATCTCGACGCTGCTGGTCCTCGGCGTGAAGGAGTCGGCGCGCGTGAACAACGCGATCGTCGTGCTCAAGGTGGCGATCGTGCTCCTGTTCATCCTCTCAGGCATCTGGTTCGTGAAGGAATCGAACTGGGTCGTGCAGGCCACGAACCCGACCGGCGCCTTCGTGCCGCCGAACTCCGGCCAGTTCGGCATCTACGGCTGGAGCGGCATCCTCCGCGGCGCGGCCGTGGTGTTCTTCGCCTACATCGGGTTCGACGCCGTCTCGACGGCGGCGCAGGAATGCGAGAACCCGCAGCGCAACATGCCGCTCGGCATCCTGCTGTCGCTCGGCATCTGCACGCTGCTCTATTGCCTTGTCGCCTTCACGATCACCGGCATCGTGCCGTTCGACAAGCTGAACGATCCCGCCCCGATCGCGCTCGGCGCCGACGTGCTCGGCTTCGTCTGGCTGAAGCCGCTCATCAAGCTCGGCGCCATCCTCGGCCTGTCCTCGGTCATCCTGGTGCTGCTGCTCGGCCAGAGCCGCGTGCTCTACTCGATGGCCTTCGACGGGCTGCTGCCGAAGTCGGCCGCGACGATCCATCCGCGCTTCCGCACGCCCTACGTCGTGACGATCATCATCGGGGTGATCGGCACGATCCTCGCCGGCCTGCTGCCGATCGACCTCGTCGGCGAGCTCGTGTCGATCGGCACCCTGTTCGCCTTCGTCGTGGTCTGTGTCGGGGTGATGGTGCTGCGCGTCCGTGAGCCGGCGCGGGAGCGGCCCTTCAAGGCGCCGGCCGTGTTCGTCACCGCGCCGCTCGGCGCGCTCGGCGCCATCGTCGTGATGTCCGGCCTGCCCGCCGACACCTGGATCCGCCTCGTGATCTGGCTCGTGATCGGCCTGGCGATCTACTGGTTCTACGGCAGGCACCACAGCGAGGTGACGGACTAGATGACCCCCGTCCTCGGCGTCACCCGCTCGCTGCGGGGACGGCCGTGGGCGACCCGCCTCGACACGGCGGGCGAGGCGCTGGCCCTTGCCATCGCCCAGCTCGGCGGCCTCGGCGACATCCCCTCGCGCATCCTCGCGGCGCGCGGCATCGCCCCAGACACCGTCGCCGCCTACCTAGATCCCGCCGTGCGCGACCTGATGCCGGACCCCTCGACCCTTGTCGACATGGACCGTGCCGTCGCGCGGCTCGCCGACGCCGTCGAGCGGCGCGAGACCATCGCGATCTTCGGCGACTACGACGTCGACGGCGCCGCCTCCTCCGCACTCCTGGCCGACTATCTCGCGGCGCTCGGCGTGTCGCACATGATCCACATTCCGGATCGCCTCTTCGAGGGCTACGGCCCCAACGTCGAGGCGGTGCGTCTCCTCTCGCAGCGCGGCGCGAAGCTCCTCGTCGCCGTCGACTGCGGCACCACGAGCCCTGCCGCGCTCGCCGAGGCGCAAGCGCTCGGGCTCGACCCGATCGTCCTCGACCACCACCAGGCGCCGGAGCGCCTGCCCGACGCGATCGTCGTCAACCCGAACCGGCTCGACGACCTCTCCGGTCTCGGCCAGCTCTGCGCCGCCGGCGTGGTGCTGATGGCGCTGGTTGGCCTGCAGCGGGCGTTGCGCGCGCGCGGCTTCTTCGGAGCGCAGGCGGCGCCCGACCTTCTCGCCGCGCTCGACCTCGTCGCGCTGGCGACCGTGGCCGACGTCGCGCCGCTCACCGGGCTCAACCGCGCTTTCGTCAAGAAAGGGCTCGCGGTCATGCGCGCCCGCGGCCGCCCCGGCCTGCGCGCGCTGCTCGACGTCGCCGCCGCGGTCGGCGCGCCGACGACCTACCATCTCGGCTATCTCGTCGGGCCGCGCATCAACGCGGGGGGCCGCATCGGCGACGCCGCGCTCGGGGCGCGGCTGCTTACGCTTTCAGACGACGACGAAGCCGACGCCATCGCCGCCCAGCTCGACACGCTCAACCGCGAGCGACAGGCGATGGAGCTGGCAACGCTGGAGGTGGCCGAGGCGGAAGCGTTGGCGCAGGTCGGACTTGACGATGCCGGTGCCGCCGTCGTGGTGACGGCCGGCGAGGGCTGGCATCCCGGCATCGTCGGCATCATTGCCGGGCGCCTGCGCGAAAAGTTCGGCCGCCCGGCGTTCGCCATCTCGCTCCCGGAGGGTGCGCGGCACAGCAGAGGTCCAGGGGGTGGCACCGGCTCCGGGCGCTCGATCCCCGGCGTCGACCTCGGGCGCGCGGTGCGCGCCGCGGTCGAGGCCGGCGTGCTCGTGAAGGGCGGCGGCCATGCCATGGCCGCCGGCGTCACGCTCGGCGCGGGCGGCGTCAGCGCCTTCCGCGCCTTCATCGAAGCGGAGCTTGCAGCCGCGGCGACCGCCGCGCGCGAAGCCGATTCGCTCGCCATCGACGCGACGTTGACGGCAGCAGGCGCCACCCCGGCGCTGGTGGCCGAGCTCGAGCGGGCAGGGCCGTTCGGCTCGGGCAGCCCAGAACCTGTCTTCGCCTTCCCGGCGCATCGCATCGCCGATGTCGCGCCGGTCGGCAAAGATCACGTGCGCCTGCGCGTGCAAGCCGGCGATGGCGCCTCGATCGACGCGATCTGCTTTCGCGCCGCCGACGAGCCGCTCGGCAAGGCGCTGCTCGCGGCGCGCGGCGAGAAGCTGCATCTCGCCGGCACGCTCGCCGTCGACCGCTGGGGCGGGCGCGAGCGCGTGCAGTTGCGCCTGCTCGATGCAGCGCGCCCGAGCGGGGGTTAATGGCGCGCTAAGGTGTCCGCGTTAATCATCGCGAATGGTCGTGCGCACGCGGCTCCGCCGCTTCACCTATCCCGTGATCCTGTATCTCGTCTCGGGCGGGATCGGCGGCTATTTCGTGTGGCACGCGATCAACGGCGACCGCGGCCTCAAGGTCTCCGACGAGTACCAGAAGTCGATCGCCATGCTGAAGGCCGAGCTGGACACGACCAAGGCCGAGAAGCTCGCCTGGCAGAATCGCATCAAGCTGATGAGCGGCGAGGCGATCGACCGCGACCTGCTCGACGAGGAAGCGCGCACGCTGCTCGGCCGGGTCGACAAGGCCGACCTCGTGATCTTCTACAACCGCCGGCGCTAACGCGCCGGGCGGCTTATCCCGCCAGCGCCGCGAAGGCTTTCGCCACCGCGACGGCGCCGGGGTCGGGATGACCTTCGAGCGAGGCTGCGGCGAGATAGGTCGAGCGGCCGGCGCCGGCTTTGCGCATCGACGCCGTCGCTTCCGCGCCGCGCTGGGCCGCCGCGGCGGCGTCCTTCGGCGTGCCCGAGGCGAGCGCCTCGGCGGCCGGGATGAGCGCGTCGAGCATGGTGCGGTCGCCGGCCTTGGCGCCGCCGTGCACCTGCATCCGCTCGATGCCGTGCTTCACCGCCGCCGGCCAGCTCGCGCCGCTCGCCAGCGCGCCGCCGATCGCGGCAAAGAAGATCGACAGGAGCACGCCGCTCGAGCCGCCCGAAGAACGCGCGAGACGGCGCGACAGCGCCTCGCAGAGCTTGGCGGGATCGGCCAGCGGCAGCTTGTCGAGTGACGCCTTGATCGCCCTCGCGCCGGCCGCGAAGGTCGAGCCGGTGTCGCCGTCGCCGACCTTGGCGTCGAGCGCGTTCAGCTGCACTTCGGCCGCGATGAGCGCGTCGCAGACGGCGGTGATGCGCGCCGCGACGGCCGGTTCCTGCGAGGCCTCGGCCTGCACCTCGTCGCCGAGGCCGGCGGGCAGCGGCCGCAGCACCGGCGCAGCCACCTTGCGCGCCGTCGGCCACGCGGCGACCTCGGTCGGCGCCTCGAGCGCGGCCCCAATGCCGTCGGCGGTCGGGATCAGCGACACGGAGATGCCGTGCATGTCGAGCGAGGTCATCGCCGGCGCAGGCCGGAGCAGCAGCTTCACGCGGCGGCCGAGCTCGGTCGCGAGCAGGGCGCGGGTCAGCACGCCCATCTCGAGCGGCGTCGTCGCGCCGAGATTGTTGACGAGCATCGCAAGGTCGCCCGACGGCGGCAGCTCGCCCGCAAGGCGCTGCATCATGAGGTCGGCGAGCGCGTCGACGGCGGGCAGGGCGATCTTGTCGTAGCCTGGCTCGCCGTGGATGCCGAGGCCGAGCTCGGCCTCGCCGTGCTTGAGCCGCGGCTCGGGCGCCGTCCCCGGGATCGTGCAACTCGACAGCGAGACGCCGAGCGACTTCGCCGCCGCCGCAGCCTTGCGCGCCGCCTCCGCGACCTCGGCGAGCGGCTTGCCGCTCGCAGCGGCCTGCCCGGCGACCTTGTGGACGAACAGCGTGCCGGCGATGCCGCGCGGCTGCGCCGCCCCCTCGATCGCGATGTCGTCGGCGACCGTGACCGTCTCGACCTTAAGCCCGGCAGCCCGCGCGCGCTCCGCCGCGAGGCCGAAGTTCAGGCGATCGCCGGCGTAGTTCTTGATGATGACGAGGCAGCCCGCGTCGCCGGTGACGGCAAGGATCGCGGCCAGGACGGCGTCGGCGGTCGGGGAGGCAAAGACGTCGCCGCAGACCGCCGCCGTCAGCAGGCCCGGGCCGACGAGCCCGGCGTGCGCCGGCTCGTGGCCGGAGCCGCCGCCCGACACGAGCGCGACGCCCTCCCCGCGCCAGTCGGCCCGCAGCACGACCTGGATCGCCGGGTCGCCGTCGAGCTTCGCCAGCGCGCCGCCGCTCGACAGCAGCAGGCCTTCGACCGCCTCGGCGACGAGGTGTTCGCGCGCATTGATGAAATGGCCCATGGCGGTTCTCCCGTTGGTCGCCGCGATTCTGTCCGGCGGCGCAGGCGCTGTCGAGCCTGCTCTCCGTCGGATTGCAGAGGCCGGGAGGCTGGCAGAGGCGTGTCGGCTTTTAGAGGGAAATCAAACGTTTTGTATCACGCTTTCGCGCGTCCTGCTGGCGCCTTGCCTCGACCAAACGCTTCGCGCGCGGCGTGCTCCACCGCGGCGGGAGCCCCTCCAGGTCGGGCGGAACGGCCCAGTGCGCGCCTGCGGCCCGGGGATGCGCCCTTTTTCTGCATCCCAGCCATGTCGCGGCGAAGCCGCATGCTGTAGCCTTGTGCGAACAATGGTTTAGCGCGTTCACCCGCGGCTTTCGACCGGCTCGATTTCACCTCGGGTGTGCGCTACCTCTCGACTGTTTCGACCTTCACGAGGAGACCGCATGGCCACGGAGACGGCGGCTGCACCGCATGGGCCCGACGCGCCCCCGCCGGTGCCCGAGTTCACGACCGAGCAGGAACTCGAGGCGTACCGCCGCATGCTGCTGATCCGCCGCTTCGAGGAGAAGGCGGGGCAGATGTACGGCATGGGCCTGATCGGCGGCTTCTGCCACCTCTACATCGGCCAGGAAGCCGTGGTCACCGGCCTGATGCTCGACGCCAAGGAGGGCGACCAGACGATCACCGCCTATCGCGACCACGGCCACATGCTGGCCTGCGGCCTCGACCCGAAGGGCGTGATGGCCGAGCTGACCGGACGCTGCGGCGGCCTGTCGAAGGGCAAGGGCGGCTCAATGCACATGTTCTCCAAGGAGAAGCACTTCTACGGCGGCCATGGCATCGTCGGCGCGCAGGTGCCGATCGGCACTGGCCTCGCCTTCGCCAACCGCTACCGCGGCAACGACAACGTCTGCTTCACCTATTTCGGCGACGGCGCCTCGAACCAGGGCCAGGTCTACGAAGCCTTCAACATGGCGGAGCTGTGGAAGCTCCCCGTGGTCTACGTGATCGAGAACAATCGTTACGCGATGGGCACCTCGGTCACCCGCTCCTCGGCGCAGACCGAGCTGTCGAAGCGCGGCCAGAGCTTCAACATCCCCGGCTTCCAGGTCGACGGCATGGACGTGCGCGCGGTGAAGGCGGCGGCCGATCTCGCCACCGAATGGTGCCGCGCCGGCGAGGGGCCGATCATCCTCGAGATGCAGACCTACCGCTATCGCGGCCACTCGATGTCGGACCCCGCGAAGTACCGCACCAAGGAAGAGGTGCAGAAGATGCGCGACGAGCAGGACCCGATCGAGCGCGTCAAGAAGCGCCTGCTCGATTCGAACCGCGCGTCCGCCGACGAGATCAAGACGATCGATGCCGAGATCCGCAAGGTGGTCGCCGAGGCCGCCGATTTCGCGACGCACGACCCGGAGCCCGATGCCTCGGAGCTCTGGACCGACATCCTGCACTGAGGGCGCAATGGCCACGAACATTCTCATGCCCGCCCTGTCGCCGACGATGGAGCAGGGCACGCTGGCCAAATGGCTGAAGCGCGAGGGCGACGCGGTGAAGTCCGGCGACGTCATCGCCGAGATCGAGACCGACAAGGCGACCATGGAGGTCGAAGCGGTCGACGAGGGCACGCTCGCCAAGATCCTGATCCCTGACGGGACCGAGAACGTGGCCGTCAACACGCCGATCGCCGTCATCGCCGAGGAGGGCGAGGACGTCTCGCAGGCCGCCGCGCACGTGAACGGCACGACGCCGCCGTCGCAGGTGGCCGACACGCGGCCCGCGACAGGCGAGGGCGCGAAGCTCGAGAACCAGGGCGGCGAGAAGCCGGCCTCGACCGCCAAGACGGAGTCCGACGCGCCGCTGCCGCCTGCCGTGGCCTCGGGCGCGCCCGAGATCTCCGCCGATGCGAAGCTGGTGACGACCACGGTGCGCGAGGCGCTGCGCGACGCCATGGCCGAGGAGATGCGCCGCGACCCCGACGTCTTCGTCATGGGCGAGGAGGTCGCCGAGTACCAGGGCGCGTACAAGATCACGCAGGGCCTGCTGCAGGAGTTCGGCGATCGCCGCGTCGTCGACACGCCGATCACCGAGCACGGCTTTGCCGGTCTCGGCGTCGGCGCGGCGTTCGCGGGGCTGAAGCCGATCGTCGAGTTCATGACCTTCAACTTCGCGATGCAGGCGATCGACCAGATCATCAACTCGGCCGCCAAGACGCTGTACATGTCCGGCGGCCAGATGGGCTGCCCGATCGTGTTCCGCGGCCCAAACGGCGCCGCGGCCCGCGTCGCCGCACAGCACAGCCAGGACTATTCGGCCTGGTACTCGTCGGTGCCGGGCCTCAAGGTCGTCGCGCCCTACACCGCCGCCGACGCGAAGGGACTCCTGAAGAGCGCGATCCGCGATCCGAACCCGGTCATCTTCCTCGAGAACGAGATCCTGTACGGCCAGCACTTCGAGGTGCCGGAGCTCGACGACTTCACGATCCCGATCGGCAAGGCGCGCATCGCCCGCGAGGGCAAGGACGTGACGATCGTGTCGTTCTCGATCGGCATGACCTACGCGCTGAAGGCCGCCGACGCGCTCGCCAAGGAGGGCATCGAGGCGGAGGTGATCGACCTGCGCACGATCCGCCCGATGGACACCGAGACGATCCTCGCCTCGGTGCGCAAGACGCATCGCTGCGTGACCGTCGAGGAGGGCTGGCCGCAGTCGGGCGTCGGCTGCGAGATCATGGCGCGCATCATGGAAGGCGCCTTCGACGACCTCGATGCGCCGGTCGTGCGCGTCACCGGCAAGGACGTGCCGATGCCCTACGCCGCCAACCTCGAAAAGCTGGCGCTGCCCAACGTCGACGAGGTCGTCGCGGCGGCCAAAGCCGTCTGCTATCGCTGAGGGGCCCGCGCAATGCCGATTGATGTCCTGATGCCCGCCCTCTCGCCGACGATGGAGAAGGGCAACCTCGCCAAGTGGCTCAAGAAGGAAGGCGACGCGATCAAGTCGGGCGACGTTATTGCCGAGATCGAGACCGACAAGGCGACGATGGAGGTCGAGGCCGTCGACGAGGGCGTGCTGGCCAAGATCGTCGTGCCCGAAGGCTCGGCCGACGTGCCGGTGAACCAGCTCATCGCGCTGATCGCCGAGGAGGGCGAGGACGTCGCCGGCATCACGGCTGCCGCCGCCGCAACGCCGGCGGCGCCAAAATCCGAGGCGCCCGCGACGGCGCCCAAGGCCGACGACGTGGTGCTGCGCGGGGAACGCCCCGGCGCGACGCCCGGCGCCGTGCCGTCCGCGCCGGCGCCCGAAACTGGCGGACAGGTCGGCGGGCAGGGCGGTCGCATCGTCGCCTCGCCGCTAGCGCGGCGGCTCGCCAAGCAGCTCGGCCTCGACCTGGCCGACATCGCCGGCAGCGGTCCGCACGGTCGCATCATCGAGCGCGACGTGCGCGAGGCCGAAAAAGCCGGTCCCAAGCCGAAGCCGGCTCCCGCTGCCACGCCGCCGGCGCCTGCCGCTGCGCCGGCACCGGTGGCCGCGTCGGACGAGAGCATCCGCAAGATGTTCGAGCCGGGCAGCTACGAGACGGTGCCGCATGACGGCATGCGCAAGACGATCGCCCGCCGCCTCGTCGAGGCGAAGCAGACGATCCCGCACTTCTATCTCACCGTCGACTGCCAGCTCGACGCGTTGCTGGCGCTGCGCGGCCAGATCAACAAGGCGGCGCCGGAAAAAGACGGCAAGCCGGCCTACAAGATCTCCGTCAACGACATGATCATCAAGGCGCTGGCGATGGCGCTGCAGCGCGTGCCGGAGGCCAACGCCACCTGGACGGAGGGCGCGATGCTGCGCCACAAGCACTCCGACGTCGGCGTCGCCGTGTCGATCCCCGGCGGCCTCATCACGCCGGTCGTGCGCAAGGCCGAGAAGAAGACGCTGTCGGTCATCTCGAACGAGATGAGGGACTTCGCCGCCCGCGCCAAGAACCGCAAGCTGAAGCCGGAGGAATACACCGGCGGCTCGACCGCCGTGTCGAACCTCGGCATGTTCGGCATCAAGGACTTCGCCGCCGTCATCAACCCGCCGCACGCGACGATCCTCGCGGTCGGCGCGGGCGAGCAGCGGGTCGTGGTGAACGACGGTGCGCCGGCGGTCGCGACGATCATGAGCGTCACGCTTTCGACCGATCACCGCGCCGTCGACGGAGCGCTCGGCGCGCAGCTGCTCGATGCGTTCAAGCAGCTGATCGAGGCGCCGATGGGAATGCTGGTCTAGCCGTTCCGTCTCCCGCAGGCGGGAGACGGAAGCCGAGAGTCCTTACCGCTTATCGAGCGGCACGTAGTCGCGCTTGGCGGCGCCCGTGTAGAGCTGGCGCGGACGGCCGATCTTCTGCTGCGGGTCCTCGATCATCTCCTTCCACTGCGCGATCCAGCCGGCGGTGCGCGCGACGGCGAACAGCACGGTGAACATGGAGGTCGGGAAGCCCATGGCCTTCAAGGTGATGCCAGAGTAGAAGTCGATGTTCGGATAGAGCTTCTTCTCGACGAAGTACTCGTCCTCAAGCGCGATGCGCTCGAGCTCGACCGCCACCTGCAGCAGCGGATCGTCGCCGAGCCCGACCTCGTCGAGCACGTCGTGACACGTCTTCTGCATGATCTTGGCGCGCGGATCGTAGTTCTTGTAGACGCGGTGGCCGAAGCCCATCAGGCGGAACGGGTCGTTCTTGTCCTTGGCGCGGGCGATGAATTTCGGGATGTTCTTCACGTCGCCGATCTCGGCCAGCATCTTCAGCGCCGCTTCGTTGGCGCCCCCGTGCGCGGGGCCCCAGAGACAAGCGACGCCGGCGGCGATGCAGGCGAAGGGGTTGGCGCCGGACGAGCCGGCGAGGCGCACCGTCGAAGTCGAGGCGTTCTGCTCGTGGTCGGCGTGCAGGATGAAGATGCGATCCAGCGCCTTCGCCATGACCGGCGAGATCTGGTATTCCTCGCACGGCACCGCGTAGCACATGTTGAGGAAGTTGGCGGCGTAGTCGAGGCTGTTGTTCGGGTACACGAACGGCTGGCCGATGGTGTACTTGTAGGCCATCGCCGCCAGCGTCGGCAGCTTGGCGATCAGCCGCATCGAGGCGATCATGCGGATCTTCGGATCCGAGATGTCGGTGGCGTCGTGGTAGAAGGCGCTCATCGCGCCGACCGAGCCGACCATCACCGCCATCGGATGCGCGTCGCGGCGGAAGCCCTGGAAGAAGCGCGACATCTGCTCGTGCACCATCGTGTGGCGCTGGATGCGGACGCGGAAGTCCTCGAACTGCTCGGCCGACGGCAGCTCGCCGTAGAGCAGGAGATAGGCGGTCTCCAGGAACGAGCCGTGCTCGGCGAGCTGCTCGATCGGATAGCCGCGATGCAGCAGAATGCCTTCGTCGCCGTCGATATAGGTGATCGCGGACTCGCAGCTCGCCGTCGAGGTGAAGCCGGGATCGAAGGTGAACATGCCCGCCTGGGCATAGAGCTTGGAAATATCGAGAACCGAGGGACCGTGGACCGCATCCCGTTTGGGAAGGCTGATCGTCTTGTCGCCGACCGTAAGAGAACCGGTCTCTGTGCTCATGAACGTTCCTTTGAAATCGGCCCGCTGCGGTGCAGCGGCCTATGACGAAAGAGGGTGCGCTGCAGCGGTCATTAGACTATCGGAAAAGTCGCCACAAGCGGGGCTGCCGCGGCGTCGCCACCGTTATGACAAATTCTCGTCATGTCCCAACTTGGTCGCGCAGCCGTCCTAGACTTTCCTCGCGGCCGAGCACGGCGAAGACATCGAAGACGCCGGGCGAGACGGCGCGGCCGGTGAGCGCGGCGCGCAGCGGCTGCGCCACCTGGCCGAGCTTGGCGCCGACCTCCGTCGCGTAGGCACGGACCGCCGCCTCGATCGTGGCGGCGTCCCATTGCGTGAGCGCCTCGAGCCGCGGCAGCAGCGCTGCGATATGCGCCTGGCCCTGCGCCAGCAGCGCTTTCGCCGCCTCGTCGATATGAAGCGGGCGCTGCGCGAACAGGAACGACGCGCCGTCCAGAAGCTCGACCAGCGTCTTGGCGCGCTCCTTCAGGCCCGGCATCGCGGCGAGCAGCTTAGCGCGGCTCGCCGCGTCGAGCGTCATCGTCTCGGCGTTCGGCAGATACGGCTTGGCGGCCTCGAGCGCCGCGAGCAGCGCCTCCGGGCTTTCCGAGCGCATATAGTGGCCGTTGACGTTGGCGAGCTTGACGAAGTCGAAGCGAGCCGGCGAGCGGCCGATGCCCTTGACGTCAAAGGCCTCGATCATCTCTTCGGTCGAGAAGAACTCGCGGTCGCCCTGCGACCAGCCGAGGCGGACGAGGTAGTTGCGCAGTGCCGCCGGGAGGTAGCCCATCGCGCGATAGGCATCGACGCCGAGCGCGCCGTGGCGCTTCGAGAGCTTGGCGCCGTCCGGCCCGTGGATCAGCGGGATGTGCGCCATGGTCGGCACGGACCAGCCCATCGCGTCATAGATCTGGGTCTGGCGCGCCGCGTTGGTGAGATGGTCGTCGCCGCGGATGATATTGGTGACGCCCATGTCGTGGTCGTCGACGACGACGGCGAGCATGTAGGTCGGGCCGCCGTCAGATCGCAGCAGCACGAAATCGTCGAGGTCCTTGTTGGCGAAGGTGACGCGGCCCTGCACCTGGTCATCGACGACCGTCTCGCCCTCCTGCGGCGCGCGCAGCCGGATCACCGGCTTGACGCCGGGCGGTGCCTCGGAGGGGTCGCGGTCGCGCCAGCGGCCGTCGTAGCGCGGCGTGCGGTGCTCGGCACGCGCCTGCTCGCGCATCTGGGCGAGCTCCTCGGCCGAGGCGTAGCACTTGTAGGCCCGACCCTTGGCGAGCAGCTCCTCGGCGACCTCGCGATGACGGGCGGCGCGGGCGAACTGGTGCACCACGTCGCCGTCCCACTTGAGGCCCAGCCACTCCAGCCCGTCGATGATCGCGGCGATCGCGGCGTCGGTCGAGCGCTCGCGATCGGTGTCCTCGATGCGCAGGAGCATGCGGCCGCCGAAATGGCGCGCGTAGAGCCAGTTGAACAGCGCGGTCCGCGCGCCGCCGATGTGCAGGAAGCCGGTCGGGGAAGGGGCAAAGCGCGTGACGACCGCGTCGGCCATGGGGCAAAACTCGTGCAATGGGGCGGGATGGTCGGGCGCGGTTAGTCGTGTACCATGGGGCAAGTCAAGCTAGGCGCTTCCGTCTCCGGCGTACGGGAGAGGATGGCCCGGCGACGTTGCGTGGGTCGAGGGAGGTTGGGGTGACGCTCGACGCCGGCCGCACGAGAGTTTCCGGCAGACCCCTCCTGCGACCTCGCGTCGCGAACCCCCCTTTCCCCGCAAGCGGCCCATGACTGACGCGGCCGGCTCAGCCCTTGAGGGTCGCGTCGCCTCGCCCGGTCGCGTCGGCATCTCCTGGGCCTCGCTCGCGAAGGCGCTTCGCGACGCCTTCGAGGCGGAAACCGAGCAGCGCCGCCTGTTCCTCTGGGTGCCCGTCGCCGCCGGCGCCGGGGTCGTCCTCTACTTCACGGCCGATCGCGAGCCGAACGTTTGGCTTGCCACCCTTCTTGCGGCCGTCCTCGCCGGCCTCGCGGCGCTGGTGCGCCACGAGCGGCGCGCCTTCATGGCGCTGGTCGCAGCGGCCGCCGTCGTCGGCGGCTTTACCTGCGCCGCGTGGCGCACGGCGCGCGTCGCCGCGCCGGTGCTCGATCGCCTGCACATCGCGACGCTGCAAGGCTACATCGAGGAGATGGACTTCCGCCGCGAGGGCGCACGCTTCGTGCTCCGCGTCGCCGCCGCCGACGGGCTCGACGAGCCGCTGCCCTATCGCATGCGCCTCACCACGAAGCGGACGCCCGACCTCGAGGCCGGTGCCTTCGTCGAGGTCAAGGCGCGATTGCTGCCGCCGTCGCGCGCGGCCGAGCCCGGCGGCTACGACTTCGCCCGCGACGCCTACTACGCCGGCATCGGCGCCGTCGGCAGCGTGCTCGGCCGCATCGAGGAGGCCGACCCGCCCGATGCGCCAGACCCGATGCTGCGCTTCGCCATGGCGGTCGACCGCGCGCGCAACGCGCTGGCGCGCCGCGTCGACACGATCGTCGGCGGCGATGCCGGCGCGATCGCCGCCGCGATGGTGACCGGCAAGCGCGACCTGATCTCGGAGAGCGCCAAGGACACGATCCGCCAGGCCGGCATCTTCCACGTCGTCACGATCTCCGGCGTGCAGATGACGCTCGTCGCAGGCATCTTCTTCGTCGGCCTGCGGCGGCTCTTGGCGCTGAACCGCACGCTGGCGCTGCGCTACCCCATCAAGAAATGGGCGGCCGCCGCCGCGATGGTCGCGGCCGTCGGCTACGACGTCATGACCGGGTCGCGCGTCGGCACCGAGCGGGCGCTAGCGATGACGCTGATCCTGCTCGCCGCCGTGCTGCTCGACCGCCACGCGCTCACGATGCGCAACCTCGCGCTCGCCGCGCTCTGCGTCATCGTGCTCGAGCCCGAAGCGCTGCTCGGCGCGAGCTTCCAGCTCTCCTTCGCGGCGGTCGCCGCGCTCGTCGCGGTCTACGAGGCGCGTGCGGCGCGCTACGCCCGCGAGGCCGACGAGATGGTCGTCGTGCCGGCCCGCGCCGCACCACGGAGCTGGCTCGGCTTGCGACGGCATCGCCAGGGCCACGGGCTCAGGGGCGCGCTCTTCGCGACGTTCTGTGCGACCAGCGCCACGGCGTCGTTCATGGCCTACGACTTCCACGAGCTGAACCCGTACGTGCTCGTCGGCAACCCGCTGACGCTCGCCATCATCGAGGTCTTTGCGGTGCCCGGCGCACTGCTCGGCACCGCGCTCTATCCCTTCGGCCTCGACGGGCCGGTCTGGCACTGGGTCGGGCTCGGCATCGCCATCGTGATGCGGGCGGCGCGCTTCATCGGCGCGCTCCCGGGATCGAGCCTGCACCTGCCGGCCTTCGCCCCCTGGTCGCTGGCGCTGCTCGCGCTGGCCGTGCTCTCCGCCGTCATCTGGCGGACGCCGCTTCTGCGCGCCACCGCGATCCCGCTGCTGCTCGTCGGGCTCACCGGAGCCGCTAGCGGCCCGGTCTTCGACATCGCGGTCGCGCCCAGCGGCGAGGCGGCCGCCGTGCGCCAGGCCGACGGCAGGCTGGTCGTGATCGGCCGCCGCCCCAGCGTCTTCGACGCCGAGCAATGGCTGCGCGCCGATGCCGACGCCCGCGATGCGAAGGCGGTGATCGACAAGGACAAGTGCGACCAGCTCGGCTGCGTCGCGCATCTCGCCGACGGTCGGGCCGTGGCCGTCGACCTCGATCGCGGCGCCTTCGCCGAGGATTGCGCCCGCGCCGCCGTGATCGTGACGCCGCTCTATGCGCCGTCGGGCTGCAAGGCGTCCGTGGTGCTGGATCGCGACTCGCTGAAGAAGACGGGCGCGGTGACGCTGAAGGCCGGCACGAGCGCGAAGACCGGCTTCACCATGGCCACCGCGCGCACGGCCGACGAGGACCGGCCCTGGTCGCCGAAGCCGAAGGCGCTCTGGCGATGGGATGAGCACGAGGAGAAATCCGAGAGCGAGTGAGGCCTCGGTCAAAGCACCGTTTCGACGGCGCCGCTCGGCAAGCGTTCGGCGAGCCAATCGACGACGGCGGCGGCGTCCGCCGCGAGCAGATCGTGGGCGATGTAGATCGTGCTGCCGCGATACCAGAACTTGAGAGCGCCGCGGCCGCTCTCGCCGAGAAACGGCACCGACGGCTCGCTGAACGTGGTCGGCGGCATGTAGCTTGTCGGCGCGAGAAACCGGATCTCGGCGCCGCGATACGAGCGCGCCGCCACCGGCACGCTCAGGATGGTGTGGCGGACAAGGAGATCCGTTCCGATGACGGAGATCCGCTCGCTGCCGACCAGCCACCAGATGATCTGCAGGACCGCGAACACCAGGACGACGAAGAGAGTCGCCCCGATCAGGAACAATCCAGCTTTCCACCCTCCCGCAATGACGCCGCCGAGGAGCTTCGTGAAGGCGAGCAGTGGCCACGTGACGAGACATGCGGCGAGCCCCAGCAGCTGGCCGCTGAAGCGGCGCGCCGGGATGGTGATCTGCTCGTGCCCGTCGAAGCGACCGAGGCGGAACGAGGGGCGGTTGACGTGGCGCATCGGCATGCTCGTCGGATTTCGCCACAACCCGATCCCGGAAGCGTCGATCAATACCGCCGGATGAGGCTCACCAGCTTGCCCTGGATCTGCACGCGGTCGGGGCCGAAGATGCGCGTCTCGTAGGCCGGGTTGGCGGCCTCGAGCGCGACCGAGGCACCGCGCTTGCGCAGGCGCTTGAGGGTGGCCTCCTCGTCGTCGATCAGCGCGACGACGATGTCGCCCGTCTCGGCCGTGTCCTGGCGGCGGATGATCACCGTGTCGGAATCGAAGATGCCGGCCTCGATCATCGAGTCGCCGCGCACCTCGAGCGCATAGTGCTCGCCAGACGGCAGCATGTCCGGCGGCAGCGAGACCGTGTGGCTGCGCTGCTGCAGCGCCGAGATCGGCGTGCCGGCGGCGATGCGGCCCATCACCGGGATCGCGACGACCTCGCGCTCGTCGTCGGCCTGCGAGGGCGGCGGCGCGAGCGGTCGCACGCGGCCAAGGTTGCCCTCGATCACCGACGGCTCGAACCGGCGCGCGCGGGTCTGGCCCGAGGGCGTCGAGGATTCCGGCAGCCGCAGCACCTCGAGCGCCCGCGCGCGGTTCGGCAGGCGGCGGATGAAGCCGCGCTCCTCCAGCGCGATGATGAGGCGGTGGATGCCCGACTTGGAGCGCAGGTCGAGTGCCTCCTTCATCTCGTCGAAGGAGGGCGGCACCCCGGTCTCCTTGAGGCGCTCGTTGATGAAGCGCAGAAGCTCGCTCTGTTTCTTGGTCAGCATCCAAAGTGCCCGCGGCGAATGTGGTGGATCGACCGGCGTCGAATCCTTGCGCTTCATCTATACAACGAGAAAAATCGCAGACAAAGGGTGAACAGGCACTTTTTGTTCTTTTTTGGTTCACGCGCAAAATCTGCAAAGTTGCAGATGCCCGGCAAGCTCGTCGTCGACCTGAAACTAACGGATGGAGGTCGGTCAGTTCGGATTATCCATCGATAAAACTGATACGGCTCCGCTGACCTCGCTGTAACGGGCGGCGCCTATGGTCGCGGCGAGCCAGCCGCGCCGCGACGGCGGCCATGACGCTAGCCGAGCAAGCATGCCGTATTTCGATCAGCTCGATTCCGACCGCCGCCTCAGCGAGCTGGATCGCTACGACGTCCTCGGCACGCCCGCCGAGGAGGCGTTCGACCGCGTCACCCGTCTGGTCTGCCGTCTGTTCAACGTGCCGATGTCGACCGTCACCTTCATCGACGGCCATCGCCAGTGGTTCAAGTCGCGCCAGGGGCTCGATGCCTGCGAGACCGCGCGGGACATGGCCTTCTGTCGCGTGCCCACCGCCACCGGCGAGCCGCTCGTCGTTCGAGATACGCTGGCGGACCCGCACTTCCGCGACAATCGGCTCGTCACCGGCGAGCCTTTCCTGCGCTTCTATGCCGGCGTTCCGATCCGCAGCGCCCGCAACGTCGTGGTCGGCACCCTGTGCGCCATGGACGTCGTGCCGCGGCCCTTCGAGGCGCGCGATCTCGATCTGCTGTGCGACCTCGCGAGGCTGGTCGAGACGGAGCTCGAGCTGCGCGTCCAGGCGAGCACCGACGGGCTCACGCAGCTTTTGACGCGACGCGCCTTCGTCGAGGAGGCCGAGCGCGCCATCGCCCTCGCGACGCGGCACCGCTACGACTTGAGCTGCATCGTCTTCGATATCGATCACTTCAAGGTCGTCAACGACGAGAAGGGACACGCGACGGGCGACGCCGTGCTGAGAGAGATCGCCCGCACCGCCCGCGAGACGCTGCGCAGATCCGACCTGATCGGCCGCCTCGGCGGCGAGGAGTTCGCAATCCTGCTGCCGCATACGGGACCGGCGGACGCGCTGAATGTCGCGGAGAAGCTGCGCGCGGCGATCGCCGCGCGGACGGTCAGGCTCGGCGACGATGCCGTCCGCGTCACCGCCAGCTTCGGGGTCGCTCAGCTCGCGCCGGCCCGGCCGGATGTCGACGGTCTTCTCGATCATGCCGACCAGGCGATGTACCAGGCCAAGAACCGCGGCCGCGACTGCTGCATCATGTGGGAAGGCGAGCGCGAGGAACGCACCGGCCTGTCCCGACGCGTGCTCAAGGCGGGCAAGATCGTCTTCAACCTCGGCCGCTCGTCGATCGACTGCACGGTCAAGCGCATGTCGGAGGGGGGCGCCCGGCTCGATGTCGAGAGCCCGAGCTCCGTTCCGCGCGAGTTCAAGCTCTCGATCACTGCGGATGCGTTCTCGCGAAAATGCACGATCGTCGATCAGCGCGACCGCCAGCTCGAGGTCGTCTTCCGCTAGCCGCGCGGGGGCCCGGCGCGTAAGCTGCCGCCATGCGACAGGCCTTCCATGAGCTGACCTTGCTGACACGCGGCAAGGGGCTGACCGACTTCACGCGCGAGGTCGATGCCTTCGTGCGCGAGGCGGCCATCGCCACGGGCCTGCTCACGGTCTTCTGCCGTCACACGTCCGCATCCCTGATCATCCAGGAGAACGCCGACCCCGACGTGCAGGCGGACCTGCGCGACTTCTTCGAGCGCATCGCGCCGGAGGATCGCAGCTACATCCACGGCTCAGAAGGGCCGGACGACATGCCGGCTCACATCCGCGCCGCGCTGACGCAGACGCAGCTGTCGATCCCGGTGAACGAGGGACGCATGGTGCTCGGCACCTGGCAGGGCATCTATCTCTTCGAGCACCGCCGCACGCCGCACAGGCGCTCGATCGCGTTGCACATCATCGGCGAGTGAGATCGCGTCGCTATCCCATTGTCGCATGGACGCTGCCGGCGCGCCGCTTCATGGAAGCGGCACAACGGAGGTTGAGCCCATGCGGATCGCGCTTGCGACACTGACGCTGCTGATGCTCGCCGGCGCGGCAGATGCGCAAAGCTGCGGCGAGCTGAGATACGAGCGCAACAAGGTCTACAAGCGCGCCGGCTACTGCTTCCACACCCCCGACATGATCCGAGCCTTCGGGAACGCCGGCTGCATGTACGACAACGAAGCCGACGTGCCGCTGTCGGAGGAGGGGCGGCAGGAGGTCGCCGAGATCACGCGGATGGAGCGCGAGGCAGGCTGCCGCTAGGCCCTACCATCCCTGCCGCAGCCGGATGACCCGGCACGGCGCGCCGGCTTCGTCTTCCCTGGCGTTCGGCCCGCGGATGAGCAGGCACTCGGACGCGGCCAGCACGCGCAGCATCGAGGAATCCTGCTGCTTGGCCGGGGTCGCGACGAGAACGCCGTCGGCATTGCGGGACAGCCCGGCGCGCAGATAGTCCTGGCGATGGTCGTTCGCCGGCAGGGCCGCGCCGAGCACCGCCGGTTCGCTGTGATCGGCGCCGGCGGCGGGATCGCCGGACAGCGCGCGGATCAGCGGCACGAGGAACAGCGCGCCGCAGACGATCGACGAGACGGGATTGCCCGGCAGGCCGAGGATCGCGGTCTCGCCGACATGGCCGTGGATCAGCGGCTTGCCCGGCCGCATGGCGATCTTCCAGAACGACAGCTCCATGCCCTGGCGCGCCAGCGCGGGCTTCACGAGATCATGGTCGCCGACCGAGGCGCCGCCGAGCGTCACGATGACGTCGGCGTTCGCCTCGCGCGCCGCGACGATCTTCGCCTCCAGCGCCTCGACCGTGTCGGCGGCGATGCCGAGATCGAGCGGCTCGCCGCCGGCGCCCTCCACGAAGGCGGCGATGGCGAACGAGTTGGAGGCGACGATCTGGTCCGGCCCGATCTCGTCGCCGGGCAGCTTCAGCTCGTCGCCGTTGGCGATGATGGCGACGCGCGGCTTGCGGGTGCAGGGCAGGGCGGGATGATTCATCGCCGCCGCGAGCGCGATCTCGGCGGCGCCGAGCCGCGTGCCGGCCTTGAGCAGAACGTCACCGGGCTCGAAATCAAGGCCGGCGCGGCGGATGTGGCGCTTTTCCTGCGGACGCTCGCGGGCGAAGATGCGGCTACCCGCGGCCTCGGCGTTTTCCTGGATCAGGATCGTGTCGGCGCCGGGCGGCACGGGCGCGCCTGTGAAGATCCGCACCGTCTGCCCGGGCTCCAAGGCCCCATGGTAGCCGTGTCCGGCCGCGCTTTCGCCGACGAGGGTCAGCGGGCGCGAGAGGTCGGCGAGATCGGCGAAGCGCACGGCGTAGCCGTCCATCGCGGAGAGATCGGCGGGCGGCTGCCGGCGCCGCGCTGCGACGTCGGCGGCGAGCGTGCGGCCGAAGGCCCGCGCCAGCGGCACGTCCTCGCGCTCGCGCGGCGTCGCGGACCCGAGCACCCGCGCGAGCGCCTCGGCGACGGACAGCATGTCGCTCATGGGTCGGCGCTCCAGTCGCCCGATTTGCCGCCGCGCTTGGTGCGCAGCGCGATGCCTTCGATGCGCATGCCGCGATCGGCCGCCTTCAGCATGTCGTAGAGCGTGAGACAGGCGACGGAGACGGCAGTCAGCGCCTCCATCTCGACGCCGGTCTTGCCGGTGAGCCTCGCTTCGGCCGTCACGCGAAAGCCGGGCAGGGCGGGATCGGGCTTGATGTCGACGGTCACCTTGGTCAGGGCGAGCGGATGGCAGAGGGGGATCAGGTCTGCCGTGCGCTTTGCCGCCATGATGCCGGCGATGCGCGCGGTGGCGACGACGTCGCCCTTCTTCGCCTGGCCGGACAGCGCGAGGTCGAGCGTCGCCGCCTGCATGACGATCGCCCCTTCGGCGACCGCGGCGCGCGCGGTCTCGGCCTTGTCGGAGACGTCGACCATGTTCGCCGCGCCGGTGGCGTCGAGGTGCGTGAGCGTGGTCATTCTCGGGTCGGGAAGCGTTCGGGCGTGCCGCCGGCTTCGCCCTCCAGCAGCGCCCGCGTCGCGGCCGCGACGTCGGCCTGGCGCATCAGGCTCTCGCCGACAAGGACCGTGTCGATGCCTGAGCGACGAAGCCGCAGGCAGTCGGCGTGGGTGAAGATGCCGCTCTCGCCGACGATGATGCGGTCGCGCGGCACGCGCGGGGCCAGCCGCTCGCTGACCTCGAGCGAGACCTCGAAGGTGCGCAGGTTGCGGTTGTTGATGCCGACCAGCGTCGTCTCGAGCCACAGCGCGCGCTCGAGCTCGTCGGCGTCGTGCACCTCGACGAGCACGTCCATGCCGAGCGCGCGCGCCGCGTCGCGCAAGTCGATCGCGGTGGAATCGTCGATCGCCGCCATGATGAGCAGGATGGCGTCGGCGCCGTGCGCCCGCGCCTCGGCGACTTGATACGGGGTGAACATGAAGTCCTTGCGCAGCGCCGGCAGCAAGGTGGCGCCGCGCGCCGCCTCGAGGAACGCAAGCCGGCCCTGGAACGATGGCCCGTCGGTCAACACCGACAGGCAGGTCGCGCCGCCGGCTTGGTAGGCCGTAGCGAGCGCCGGCGGATCGAAGTCCTCGCGGATGAGCCCCTTCGACGGGCTCGCCTTCTTCACCTCGGCGATCAGCGCGATGCCGCCGGCATGGCGCGTCGCCTTGATCGCCGCCACGAAGCCGCGCGGCGGCGGCGCCGCCTCGGCCCGCTTGCGCATCTCGGCGTAGGGAACGCGCGCCTCCGCCTCGGCGATCTCGCGGCGCTTGTAGGTTTCGATCGAGCGGAGGATGTCGGTGCTGGCCGTCATGCCGTGGGTACCAAGGTGGCCTGGGTGGCTCTGACAAGCCGGTCGAGCACGGATTTTGCCGCCCCGCTGCCGAGCGCCCTGCGCGCCCGGTCGAGCCCGTCCCCGAGATCGGCGACGCGGCCGGCGACGACAAGGGCTGCGGCGGCATTCAGGCAGCCGATATCGCGGTACGGACCGAACGCGCCGTCGAGCACGGCGGTCAGCGCAGCGGCGTTATGGCGGGCGTCGCCGCCCTTGAGGTCCGCCAGCGTCGCCCGAGGCACGCCCAGGTCCTCCGGCGTGATGGTGAAGCGGCGGATCGCGCCGGCCTCCCAGGCCACGACCTCGGTCGGGCCGGTGGTCGAGACCTCGTCGAGGCCGTCGGCGCCACGCACCACCCACGCCCGTTCTGCCCCAAGCGAGCCGAGCACGCGGGCCATCGGCTCGAGCCATTCGGCGGCATAGGCGCCGACGAGCAGGCGCGTGACGCCGGCCGGATTCGACAGCGGCCCGAGGAGGTTGAAGATCGTGCGGATGCCGAGCTCGCCCCGCACGGGCGCGACGTGGCGCATCGCCGCGTGGTGGGTCGGCGCCGCCATGAAGCACAGGCCTGTCTCGGCGAGGCAGCGCTCGACGTCCGCGACGCCGAGCCCGACGGCGACCCCAAGCGCGGCGAGCACATCGCTGGAGCCGGAGCGCGACGAAGCCGCGCGGTTGCCGTGCTTGGCGACCGGCACGCCGCACGCGGCGACGATGATGGCGGCCAATGTCGAGACGTTGTAGGTGCCGTGGCCGTCGCCGCCGGTGCCGACGATGTCGATCGCGCCCGCGGGCGCCGCGACACGAAGCATGCGGGCGCGCATCGCGGCGACCGCACCGGTGAGCTCGTCGACCGTCTCGCCGCGCACCCGCAGCGCCATGAGGAAGGCGGCGGTCTGCGCCGGCGTCGCCGCGCCGGCGAGCAGCAGGTCGAACGCGGCTTCCGCCTCGGCGCGGGTCAGGGTCGCGCCGCCGGCCAGCGTCGCGAGGACGGGCTTGAGGGCCTCGCTCATGGGGCCGTGGCCGGCTCGCGCCGCGTCTCGGCGGACGCGTGCCAGGCCGCCGCGAGGTCGAGGAAGTTCTTGATGATCGTGCGGCCGCCTTCCGAGGCGATGCTTTCGGGGTGGAACTGCACGCCGTGGATCGGCAGCTCGCGATGCGACAGGCCCATGATCAGCCCGTGTGTCTCGGCGGTCACCTTGAGGCTCGCGGGCAGGGTGGCACGGTCGACGACGAGCGAATGGTAGCGCGTCGCCTGAAGCGAGGCATTGAGCCCGCGGAAGACCGTCTCGCCGGTGTGGGTGATGGTCGCGACCTTGCCGTGCACAGGGACGGGCGCGCGCACCACATCGCCGCCGAACACCTCGCCGATCGCCTGGTGGCCGAGGCAGACGCCGAAGATCGGGATCTGCGGGCCGGCCTCGCGGACGAGGTCGAGGCAGATGCCGGCTTCGCGCGGCGTGCAGGGGCCAGGCGACAAGACGATCGCGTCCGGGCGCCTGTCGACGATCTCGGCGACGGTCTTGGCATCGTTGCGGACAACTTCGACCGTCGCGCCGAGCGCACCGAGGTCGTGCACCAGGTTCCAGGTGAAGCTGTCGTAGTTGTCGATGAGCACGACGTCGGCCATGCCGCGCATATCGGGCGCAGGGGGCAAGGGCGTCAAGCGGCGCCGAGACGCGCCGTCATCTCGCCTTTGCCTTGTGGTGCTTGGGTCGTCGTCGGAAAGGAACCTCAATGACCCAAGGCTCGACGACCGAAGGCCCGACGCGACGCGAGATCATGCTGGGCGGCGCGGCGCTCGCGCTGGCGTCGAGCGCCACGGCACAAGCCCAGGACCAGGCGCTGCCGGCAGCCGTCACGGCCGCCGGCACGATCACCGAGATCGTCCCCGGCAGCGCGCCCGGCGCCAAGGGACCGCCGCTGCCCAACGTCCTGGTCTCGAACGGGCGCGAGGTGGTGCGCACCGGCGCCGACGGCCGCTACAGCCTTCCCGTCGCGCCCGGCCAGTCGATCTTCGTCGTCAAGCCCGCCGGCTTCAGGCTGCCGATCGATGCGGCGACCTACCTCGTGCGCTACTCGTACGTCTACGATCCCGACGGCACGCCGGCCTCGCTCGGCTTCCGCTACACCGGCATTGCGCCCACCGGCCCGCTGCCGGCGACGATCGACTTCGAGCTGACCCGCGTCGATGAGCCGGCGCGCTTCGATGTCCTGCTGATGACCGATCCGCAGCCGGAGACGACCGCCGAGCTCGAGTATGTGCGCGACGACGTCATCTCCGGCCTCTTCGGCACGAACGCCGCCTTCGGCATGACGCTCGGCGACCTGATGTTCGACGATCTCTCGCTCTACCACCGCTACAACCGCATCGTCGCGACTCTCGGACTGCCTTGGTGGAACGTCGGCGGCAACCACGACCTCGATTACGAGGCGCCAGACGGCACGCGGGCGCGCGACACCTGGAAGCGCGTCTTCGGCGCACCCTACTACGCGCACGAGCACGCGAACGCGCTCTTCATCATGCTCGACAACGTCGACTACCTCGGGCTCAACACCGGCAAGGAGGCGGGCGTGCGGGGCGCCTACCGCGGCCGCTTCTCCGCCGACCAGCTCACCTTTGTGAAGAACCTCCTGGCCGAAACGCCGCAGGAAAAGCTAATCGTGCTGGCCTTCCACATTCCGCTGCGCACCTATCTCGACCCGAAGGACCCGGCCAACAACACCGACAACACCGGCGACCTGCTGGCGCTGCTCGGCGACCGGCCGTCGGTCTCCTTCTGCGGCCACACGCATTCGACCGAGCATCACTACCTCGGCGCCGAGGACGGCTTTCCGAACAGGGTCGCGCACCACCATCACGTCCTCGCCGCCGCCTCGGGCTCGTGGTGGAGCGGGCCGCTCGACCATCGCGGCATCGCGTGCGCCGACCAGTGGGACGGGACGCCGAACGGCACCCATGTGCTCTCGATCGACGGCAACGCCTACACGACGCGCTTCGTGCCGGCGGCCGAGCCGGCGGGCTCGCGGATGCGCATCAGCCTGCAGACGCAGAACCATCAGTCGGACCGCGAGGTGATGCGCGAGGTGGCGATGGACCCGCTCCTGCGCTCGCCGATCACGTCGGACCAGGCCGACGGCACGCGCGTCGTGGTCAACGTCTTCGACGGCGGCCCGCGCACCAGCGTCAGCTACGCGCTCGACGACGGACATCCAATCGAGATGCAGCGCGTGGCGAAGGTCGATCCGTTCGTGGCCCAACTTTATGGGCGCTACCCGGACACCATCAAGAAGTGGGTGACGCCGCAGCATTGCTCGCATCTCTTCGCGGCGCGGCTGCCCGCCGGCCTGCGGCCCGGCACCTACGCGCTGAAGGTCGCGGCGACCGACGAGTACGGGCGGCAACTCTCAAACGGGATGGTGCTGGAGGTGGTGTGACTTTCCAGCATCGCGCCGTTGAATTGTCGCAATCTTGCAACAGTAGGGGGCATGCCAGATCCGACGCCGGCCGAAGCCGACAAGGCGCAGGCCGACGACCCAGCGACCGCAACGGGGGCCAGTCGAGCGAGCATGGGGGCGCCGAGCAAAGATGCCATTGCCCCCTCGCGCCGGCTCCTGGCGAGGTTCGGGCCCGTCGCAGTCGTGCTCGCGCTTGCGGTCGCGACCACCAGCTTCCTGATCTTTTCCGACTACACGCCGGTGCCGACGTCGCCCTCCGTGGTGCTCGGCCTGTTCATCGCCAACATCGTCACCATCCTGGCGCTGGCGATCCTCGTCGTCCTCGAAGGTCTCACGCTGTTCGCGGCGTGGAAGGCGGGCGTTGCCGGCGCACGGCTGCACATCCGCATCGTCGGCCTGTTCTCGATCATCGCCGCAGTGCCGGTGCTGCTCATGGCGCTCGTCGGCTCGATCACCCTCGACAGAAGCCTCAATCCCGCCTTCATGAAGGACGTGCGCGGCTTCGTGAAGAACACCATCGAGGCGGCGACGCTCTATCAGGAATCGCAGTGCTGGTCGCTCTTGCAGGAGGCGCGGCTGACCGCGCAGGACCTCGACAGCGCCAAGGCGTTCATGACCGCCGACCAGACGATGATGTTCAACTACTTCTCGTCGCGCGCGAAGTTCCTCGGCTTCAGCGCGGCCGCCATCCTGCGCTCTGACGGCTCGATCTACTCGCGCGCCAACATCGACTCGCGGTTCGGGGCGCCGGGGTCGGCGATCGTCAAGCCGAGCCCGCAGGACTTCGCGGACGCCAAGAAGAACGAGCCGACCTGCCGCCTTCTCGATGGCGACCGAACCTTCGTCGCGCTGCGGCCGATGACGCTGTTCCCGGGCGCCTTCATCTATGCCGCCCGCCCGGTCGACTCCTTCACAGTCGAGTTCCCGAAGACCGCCGAGCGCCTCGTCGTGCGCTACGACGCCTTCGACCGCCACCGCACCCAGATCTCGATCGCCTTCGCGACCATGTACGTGTCGATCGCGATCATCATGCTGCTCTCGGCGACTTGGCTGGGGCTCTCCTTCGCCAACCGCCTCGTCGATCCGATCCGGCGGCTGATCTCGGCGACCGACCAGGTCGCGTCGGGCAACCTTTTCACGCAGGTGGCGATCGACCGGTCGCAGGGCGACTTCGCCCATCTCGGCTCGACCTTCAACAAGATGACCGCCGAGCTGCGGCTGCAGCAGAACCGCCTCGTCGCCGCGAGCCAGCTCATCGACGAGCGCCGCATCTTCACCGAGTCCGTGCTGTCCGGCGTACCGGTGGCCGTGATCGGTGTCGACCCCGAGCACAAGATCACGACGCTGAACCCGTCGGCGGAAAACCTCGTCGCGGCGGCCGACGAGAACCCGCAGGGGCTCATCGGTCAGCAGGTCGAGACGGTCGTGCCGGAGATCGCGGCGATCCTCGCCGAGGCCTCGACCAGCCAGCATCGGCTGATCCAGGGCCAGGTGCAGCTCTCGCGCAACGGCCGCGACCGGCTCTTCAACGTGCGGGTGACGAGCGAGCCGTCGTCGAAGTCCGGCAAGAGCGCCGTCGTCACGCTGGACGACATCACCGACGTGCTCGACGCGCAGCGCTCGGCGGCGTGGGGCGATGTGGCGCGCCGCATCGCGCACGAGATCAAGAACCCGCTGACGCCGATCCAGCTGTCGGCCGAGCGCATCAAGCGCAAGTACGGCAAGCTGATCACCACCGACAAGGAAGTGTTCGACCAGTGCACCGAGACGATCGTGCGTCAGGTCGAGGACATCAAGCGGATGGTCGACGAGTTCTCGTCCTTCGCGCGCATGCCGAAGGCGACGCTGGAGCGTGATGACCTCGGCGAGTGCGTGCGCCGCGTGCTGTTCCTGATGCGCGTCGCGCACCCCGACATCGCTTTCGAGGACGAGCTGCCGCAGGCACCGGTGCTCATGAAGTTCGATCGGCGCCTGCTTTCGCAGGCGCTGCAGAACATCATCAAGAACGCGACCGAAGGCATCCAAGCGAGGCCGGATCAGGCAACCAAGGGCCGCATCCGCGTGACGCTGAAGGTCGGCCACGAGGTCGAGCTCGACATCATCGACAACGGCAAGGGCTTCCCGAAGGAGGGGCGACAGCGCCTGCTCGAGCCCTACATGACGACCCGCGCGGAAGGCACCGGCCTCGGCCTGCCGATCGTCGCCAAGATTCTGGAAGATCACGGCGGCGGGCTCGAGCTGCTCGATGCGCCGGGAGGGCAGGGCGCGCGCGTGCGCCTCCACTTCCCCATTCGCGAGGTGTCGCAAGACGCCACTCCCGAGGAACCCGCCCTGCAATCGCCTGCCTTCGTGGCGGCCAACGAGACGGCATAGACGACCATGGCCACCGACATCCTCATCGTCGACGACGAAATGGACATCCGGGAAATCGTGTCTGGCATCCTCTCCGACGAGGGCCACGGCACGCGGACCGCGAAGAACTCGGACGAAGCGATCGCCGCCGTGCGCTCGCGGCGACCGAGCCTCGTCTTCCTCGACATCTGGCTGCAGGGCTCGAAGCTCGACGGCCTGCAGGTCCTCGAGGTCCTGAAGCAGGAGAACCCGACGCTGCCCGTCGTGATGATCTCCGGCCACGGCAACATCGAGACCGCGGTGTCGGCGATCAAGCTCGGCGCCTACGACTTCATCGAGAAACCGTTCAAGGCCGACCGCCTCGTGCTCATCGCCGAGCGGGCGCTCGAGAACTCGCGGCTGAAGCGCGAGCTCTCGGACCTCCGCAACCGCGGCGCCGCCCCGAACAGGATGGTCGGGAAATCGACCTCGGTGAACCAGCTGCGACAGGTCATCGAGCGCGTCGCGCCGGCCAACTCGCGCATCATGGTCACCGGCTACGCCGGCTCCGGCAAGGAGCTGACGGCCCGCATGATCCACGAGGCCTCGTCGCGCAAGGACGGCCCGTTCGTCGTCATCAATGCCGCCGCGATCACGCCGGAGCGCATGGAGCACGAGCTGTTCGGCGTCGAGGGCGTCAACGGCGAGAGCCGCGCGGTCGGCAAGCTCGAGGAGGCGCACGGCGGCTCGCTCTACATCGACGAGATCGCCGACATGCCGAAGGAGACGCAGGGCAAGATCCTGCGCGTCCTCGTCGAGCAGAGCTTCAACCGCGTCGGCGGCACGGCGAAGGTCAACGTCGACGTGCGCATCATCTCGTCGTCGGCGCGCGACCTCGCCGAGCTGATCGCCGAGGGCTCCTTCCGCGAGGACCTGTTCCACCGCCTCTCGGTCGTGCCGATCCGCGTGCCGTCGCTCTCCGAGCGGCGCGACGATATCCCCGAGCTGATCGAGTTCTTCATGGACCAGATCACGACGTCGGCCGGCCTCCCCCGGCGCAAGATCGCCGACGACGCCATGGCGATCCTGCAGTCGCATGATTGGCCGGGCAACATCCGCCAGCTGCGCAACAACGTCGAGCGCCTGATGATCCTCGCGACCGGCGACGCCGACACCGAGATCACCGCCGACATGCTGCCCTCCGAGGTCGGCGCGCTGGTTCCCGCAACGCCGACGGGCGCGGGCGGCGAGAAGCTGATGAGCCTGCCGCTGCGCGAGGCGCGCGAGGTGTTCGAGCGCGAGTACCTGAAGGCGCAGGTCTCGCGCTTCGGCAACAATATCTCGCGCACCGCCGAATTCATCGGCATGGAGCGCTCGGCGCTGCACCGCAAGCTCAAGTCGCTGGGTATCGATTGACCGGCGGTCCGACCGAGCTTTCCGACGCGACACTCGACCCGCCGACCGAGCCGCCATCGCTCAAGGCGCTGTTCGCCGCCTTCTTCAAGATCGGCGTCCTCGGCTTCGGCGGCGTGGCCGCCTTCGCGCGCCATGTGCTTGTCGAGGAGCGGCGCTTCCTGACGGCGCAGGGCTTCGCCGAGCTGTTCGGGATCGGCTCGACGCTGCCGGGCGCCAACACGGTCAACCTCGCGATCATCCTGGGGGATCGCGCCCGCGGCGTGCCAGGCGCGCTTGCCGCGGTCTTCGGGCTGCTCGGCGCGCCGCTGGCGATCCTCGTCGTCGTCGCGGCGCTCTACGAGCGCTTCGGCTCGCTCGGTGTCGTCAAGGCAGGGGTCGCCGGCGCCGCGGCGGCCGCCGCCGGCCTCGTCCTCGGAACCAGCTTCAAGCTGCTTCGCGACCTCGGGCCCGGCGTCGCGACGCTCGTTCTCGTCATCGCGATCGCCGCCGCCTCGGCGCTGCTCAGGCTGCCGATGCTGCTGATCCTCGCCGCCGCGATCCCTGCCGCGCTGCTGCTTGCCGCCGTTCGCGAGCGCCGGGGATGAGCGACCCGAAGCTCGTGACCCAGCTCCTGAAGACCTTCGGCGCGCTGTCGCTGATGTCGATCGGGGGCGCCAATGCCACGGTGCCGGAGATCCACCGGCAGATCGTCACGCAGCTGCACCTCCTCACCGACGCGAGCTTCGCCAAGCTGATCGCGATCGGCCAGACCTCGCCGGGGCCGAACGTTCTCGTCGTCTCGATGATCGGCTGGTCGCTCGCAGGCCTCGCAGGGCTCCTCGCGGCGACGGTCGCGTTCATCGGGCCGTCTGGCGCGCTGGCGCTGGCGACGGGCCGCTTGATGACCCGCTACGAGGCGGTCGGCGTCGTCGCGCGGCTCCGCAAGGCGCTGGCGCCGGTCGCGGTGGGCTTCATGCTGGCGTCGGGCGTGGTGATGACCCAGGCCGCCTATGCCGGCGCCTTGAGCCTGGTCATCATCGCCGGCGTGGCCGCTCTCGTGCTTTTGACGCGAGTGTCGCCCTTCTGGGGCATCTTCGCGGGTGCGCTCGCGGGCATCGCCGCCTATCTCGTCGCGCCATGAATCGGTAAGCCAGGCCCATGTCCCGCATCGCCTACGTCAACGGCCGCTATCTCCCTCACGCCGCAGCGGCGGTGTCGATCGACGATCGCGGCTTCCTGTTCGCCGACGCCGTCTACGAGGTGATCGAGGTGCACGCCGGCGCGCTCATCGACGAGGATGCGCATCTCGCCCGCCTCGCGCGCTCGCTCGGCGAGCTTTCGATGACCGCGCCGCTCGGCGAGCCGGCGCTGCGCCGCATCCTGCGCGAGGTCGTCGCCCGCAACCACGTGCGCGACGGCATGATCTACCTGCAGGTCGGGCGCGGGGCGGCGCCGCGCGACCATGTCTTTCCGGACCCGCCGGTGCGCTCGAGCCTCGTCGTCACGGCCCGCGCGGTCGATCCGGCGAAAGGCGCCGCCAAGGCCAAAGCCGGGATGCGCGTGATCACCGTCCCCGACGAGCGCTGGGCGCGCGTCGACATCAAGTCGACGTCGCTCCTGCCCAACGTGCTGGCGAAGCAGGCGGCCAAGGCGCGCGGCGCCGCGGAGGCGTGGCTCGTCGGGTCAGACGGGCTCATCCGCGAGGGCTCGTCCTCCAATGCCTGGATCGTCACGGCGGAGGGCAAGGTCGTCACGCACCCCGCCGGCCGCTTGATCCTGAAGGGCGTGACGCGCACCACGCTGCTCGGCGTCCTGGCATCGCAGGGGCTCACCCTGGAGGAGCGGGCTTTTACGCGCGAGGAGGCCTACGCGGCGCGAGAGGCGTTCGCGACGGGGGCCACGACGCTGGTCACGGCGGTCGTGGCGATCGACGACAGGCCGGTCGGCGACGGGCGTCCGGGGCCGTTGGTGAGCGCGCTTCGAGAGGGTTTTCGGCAAGCCGCGCCACGTTCGCGAGCGTGATCCCCCGTTTGGGTTAGCGGCCGCAGCTCTCCTTACGTTAGGATGTCCGCCGATCGCCAAGACCCCCTTGCGGCGGCCCTGGCAATCCCCGTAATGAACATGCCTCGGTCACAATTGCCGCCGAGCTGTATACACGCCGCGCCGACCGGCGCCCGAAACACCGCGCCGCGAGGCGCCAATAAAGAGACCTGGACCGGAACCGATGGCCACCGAGCGTCCGCAGAACCTGCAGGATACGTTCCTCAACTACCTCCGCAAGAACAAGGTCCCGCTCACCATCTTCCTGGTCAACGGCGTCAAGCTGCAGGGCGTCGTGACCTGGTTCGACAACTTTTGTGTCCTGCTTCGTCGCGATGGGCACTCGCAGCTCGTCTACAAGCACGCCATATCGACCATCATGCCGGGTCATCCGATCCAGATGTTCGAGCCCGGCGAGGAGCCGGCTGCGGGGTGAGAGACACCTTGACCACAATTTGACCGAGACAGCAGTCTCCATCGACCGCGCCGAGGCCGCGCTCGCCGCCTCGACGCGCGCCCTCGTTCTCGGGCCCTATCTCGACGAGCGGAATGCCGCGAGCGCCAAGGTGCGCTCGCCGGAGGCGAGGGTCGCGGAGGCCGCCGGCCTCGCGCGGGCGATCGATCTGCACGTCGTCGACGAAAAGATCATCGAGCTGCGGGAGATCCGCCCAGCCACCTACCTCGGCAAGGGCAAGGTCGAGGAGATCGCGGCCCGCGTCCACGACGAAGAGGTCTCGCTCGTCTTCATGGACTGCGCGCTCTCGCCGGTGCAGCAGCGCAACCTGGAAAAGGCCTTTGCCGCCAAGGTCATCGACCGCACCGGGCTGATCCTGGAGATATTCGGTCGCCGCGCCCGCACCAAGGAAGGTGCGCTGCAGGTCGAGCTGGCGCATCTCGCCTATCAGAAGTCGCGGCTCGTGCGCTCCTGGACCCATCTCGAGCGACAGCGCGGCGGCTTCGGCTTTCTCGGCGGCCCGGGCGAGACGCAGATCGAGACCGATCGGCGCCTCATCTCCGAGCGCATGGTGCGCATCGAGGCCGACCTCGAGAAGGTGAAGCGCACGCGCGGCCTGCACCGCAAGACGCGCCGCGACGTGCCGTACCCGATCGTCGCGCTCGTCGGCTACACCAACGCCGGCAAGTCGACGCTCTTCAACCGGCTGACCCGCGCCACCGTGATGGCCGAGGACATGCTGTTCGCCACGCTCGACCCGACGCTGCGAAACCTGGCGCTGCCGCACGGCGGCCGGGCGATCCTCTCCGACACGGTCGGGTTCATCTCGGACCTGCCGACGATGCTCGTCTCGGCCTTCCGCGCGACGCTCGAGGAGGTGCTCGAGGCCGACGTGATCCTGCACGTGCGCGACATCTCGCACGAGGACACCGAGGCGCAGTCCGCCGACGTCGAGGCGATCCTGCGCGAGCTCGGGATCGACCCCGACGATCACCGCCGCCTGCTCGAGGTGTGGAACAAGCTCGATCTCCTCGACGCGGAGCGGGCCCTGGCGCTCTCCAACAGCGCGCGCCGGCGCAACGAGGGCCGGCCGATTCTCGTCTCGGCGCTGACGGGCGAGGGCGAGGACGCGCTCGTCTCGGAGATCGAGGAGCGCATCGCCGAAGGGCGCCCGGTGCTCGAGCTGTCGCTCGACCCCGCCGACGGGAAAGGTCTCGCCTGGCTCTACGAGCGGGGCGAGGTGCTGGCGCGCGACGACGGCGAAGAGGCCATCCGCGTCCGTGTGCGCGTGGCGCCCGAGCGGGCGGACCAGGTGAGGGCGCGGTTCGCCTGACCCGCTTCGGTCGGCGGCTCGCCGACGCCCTGGCCTGGGGCTTTCGCCGCGGCGCGAAAGGGCCCATATTCGCGCTCAAAGAGGATACCCGATGGCCCGTTCCCGTTTCGCCGTGATGTCGATGACCGATGCAGCCGCCGAGCGCGCGCGCGGCCTCATCGCCAATGCCGGCCGCCCGGTCGCCGGCCTGCGCATCGGCGTCAAGAACGGCGGCTGCGCCGGCATGTCCTACACGGTCGAGTTCGCCGACGAGAAGCACCCGCTCGATGAGGTCGTCGAGGACAAGGGCGTGACGCTGCTCGTCGATTCAAAGGCGCTGATGTTCCTGCTCGGCACGACGCTCGACTTCGAGACGAGCAAGATCTCCTCCACCTTCACCTTCCGCAACCCGAACCAGATCTCGGCCTGCGGCTGCGGCGAGTCGGTGTCGCTGAAGGCCGCCGACATGTCGGAAGCGGGCTGATCAAGCCTCCCGACCGGGCCGTTCGGACGGCTGTCCGAGTGCGAGGCCGATGCGTCTTCCTTTCGGCACCTATCGCTAAAGCTTCGAATAGGTAATCTACTCGCAGCAATTCGCTCGCGAGCGTCGAGCCGTGCGGTCCATCGACTCCGCGGACGGCAAACGCGTGCCGACGGCCATCGCAGAAACGAAGAAGAAAAGCGGGAGGACGCACATGACCACGGTCGACAATGTGGTTGGGGTCGTGCCGGATCGTCCGGCCCTCGGCAAGATCGTGCTCGTCGCGGCGTCCGCCGCCATGGGCGGCTTCCTCTTCGGCTTCGACACGGCCGTGATCAACGGCGCCGTCGACGCCGTCAAGACGTGGTCCGGCGTGAGCTCCGCGCTGCTCGGCTTCTCGGTCGCCAGCGCGCTCCTCGGGTCGGCAATCGGCGCCTGGTTCGCCGGCCCGCTCGCCGACGCCTACGGCCGCATCATGGTGATGATCCTCGCCGCAGCGATCTTCTTCGTCAGCTCGATCGGGACGGGTCTCGCCACCGGCATCGGCATGCTGACCGCGTTCCGCATCCTGGGCGGCACCGCCATCGGCGCCGCCAGCGTCATCGCGCCGGCCTATATCGCCGAGGTCTCGCCGGCCGAGTTCCGCGGCCGCCTGGGCTCGCTGCAGCAGCTGGCGATCGTCTTCGGCATCTTCGTCGCCCTGCTCATCGACTACGCGCTCGCCAAGACTGCGGGCGGCCCCGACAAGCCGCTGTGGTTCGGCTGGGAGGCGTGGCGCTGGATGTTCATCTCGGCGGCGCTTCCGGCCCTCGTCTACGCCTTGCTCGCCCTGATGATCCCGGAGTCGCCGCGCTACCTCGTGCGCAAGAACCGCTTCGTCGAAGCCGCCAACGTCCTCCGGCGCTTCGTCGGCAACAATCCTCCGCCCGAGGAGAAGATCGCCGAGATCAGGGAGAGCATCGGCGAGGAGCGCCAGCAGAGCCTGAGGGATCTGGCGGGGCCGTACTTCGGCCTGCTGCCGATCGTCTGGGTCGGCATCCTGCTGTCGGTGTTCCAGCAGTTCGTCGGCATCAACGTCATCTTCTACTACTCGTCGACGCTGTGGCATGCGGTCGGCTTCACGCAGAACGACTCGCTCGCCATCACGGTCTTCACGTCGGTCACCAACATCGTCGTGACGCTCGTGGCGATCGCGCTCGTCGACAAGCTCGGACGCAAGCCGCTCCTGGTCATCGGCTCGATCGGCATGGCCGTCACGCTCGGCACGATGGCCTACATCTTCGGCACGTCGCCGCTCGATCCGACGACCCACCAACCCGTTTTGTCCCCAACGGCCGGCCATATCGCGATCGTCGCCGCAAACCTCTATGTCGTCTTCTTCGGCATGAGCTGGGGCCCGGTGGTCTGGGTGCTGCTCGGCGAGATGTTCAACAACCGCATCCGCGCCTATGCGCTTGCGGTCGCCGCGGCGGCGCAGTGGGTTGCGAACTTCATCGTGTCGCAAACTTTCCCGACGCTCGCCGACCTCAGCCTCGGCTTCGCCTACGGCATCTATGCGCTGATGGCCGTCGTGTCGCTCGTCTTCGTGCTGATGAAGGTCAAGGAGACGCGCGGCATCGAGCTCGAAGCCATGGAGTGACGGCCGGGGACCGTCTCTCCCGGCTACGCCCTCACGCCAGCGAGCGCGTCGCGATGTCGGCGACGTCAGGCGAGAGCTTCTCGGTCCCCGCAACGCGCTCCAGTGCGGCCCGCGCGCGATCGCGGCGCCCGACCTCGAGCGAGCGCCAGCTCTTGAATGACGACAGCAGGCGCGCCGCGACCTGCGCGTTGAACTTGTCGAGCGTCACCACCGTGTCCGCCACGAAGTCGAAGCCCGAGCCGTCGGCGGCGTTGAAGCGGGTGGGATTGCCGGCGGCGAACGAGCCGATCAGCGCCCGCACGCGGTTCGGATTGCGGATCGAGAAGGCCTTGTGCTCCATCAGGCCGCGGATGCGGTCGAGCACGTCGGGATCGGGCTGCACGGCCTGCAGCGCCAGCCACTTGTCGATGACGAGCGCGTCGTCGGCGAAGCTCTCGTAGAAGGCGGCGAGCGCCTCCTCGCGCGCTGCTCCCGGCATCTGCGCCAGCACGCCGAGGGCCGCCAGCTGGTCGGTCATGTTGGTCGCCGCGGCGAACTGCGCCTGCGCCAGCTCGACGCCGGCGAGCCGGTCGCCGGCCGCGAGCAGGTCGAGCGCGCCGTTGCGCAGGCTCCGCCGACCGGCCGAGGCGGCGTCGGGCGAGTAGGCGCCCGTGTCCGCCAGCCGCTCGTAGATCTCGCGCAGGGGCTCGGCCAAGGCGAGGCCGAGGTCGGCGCGGGCGGCATCGCGGGCGACGTGGATCGCGTCGGGATCGATGTCGTGGCCGATCTCGCGGGCGAGGTCGGACTCGCCCGGCAGCGACAGACCGAGGGCCGCGAAGGCCGGGTCGGCTTCGGCGCCGGACAGGATGTTGCGGAGCACCTCGGCGTAGGACGGCTCGAACAGGGCAGGGGCGCCGGCGCGGACGGCCGAAGTCGAGCGCGTCAGCAGCCGCACGGCGAGCGTCTGCGCCGCCTGCCAGCGATTGAAGGAATCGGGATCATGCGTCGCGAGCGTGACGAGATCGGCCTCGCTGAGACCGGCCTCGAGCTTCACGGGCGCCGAGAAGCCGCGAAGCAGCGACGGCACCGGCCGCGCCTCGAGCCCGGTGAACGTCACCGATCGCGACGGCTCGGTGAGGACGAGAAGGCCGCGCTCGGCCTCTTCGGCCGAGAGGTCGGCGGACGTCGCGGCGACCGGCGAACCGTCGGCGGCGACGAGGCCGAAGGCGAGCGGGATGACGAAGGGGTCCTTGTGCTCCTGGCCCGGCGTCGGCGGGCAGCTCTGCGCGAGGTCGAGCGTCAGCGTGCCTGCCGCCTCGTCGTAGCGCGCCTCGACCTCGATCTGCGGCGTGCCGGACTGGTGGTACCAGCGCGCGAACGCCGTGAGATCGCGGCCTGAGACCGCGGCGAAGCACTGGAGGAACACCTCGATCGTCGTCGCCGTGCCGTCGCAGCGCTCGAAGTAGAGGTCCATGCCGCGACGGAACGCGTCGTCGCCGATCAGGACCTTCAGCATCCTGATGACTTCCGAGCCCTTCTCGTAGACGGTCGCCGTGTAGAAGTTGTTGATCTCGCGATAGACCGAAGGGCGCACGTTGTGCGCCAGCGGCCCGGCATCCTCCGGGAATTGCGCGGCGCGCAGGTTCCGCACCTCGGCGATGCGGCGCACCGGGCGCGAGCGCATGTCGGCCGAGAACTCGTGGTCGCGGAAGACGGTGAGCCCTTCCTTGAGGCAGAGCTGGAACCAGTCGCGGCAGGTGACGCGGTTGCCCGTCCAGTTGTGGAAGTATTCGTGGGCGATCACCGTCTCGATGCCGGCGTAGTCGCCGTCGGTGGCGGTGCG
Source organism: Beijerinckiaceae bacterium RH AL1 (assembly GCA_901457705.2). Classification (NCBI taxonomy): domain Bacteria; kingdom Pseudomonadati; phylum Pseudomonadota; class Alphaproteobacteria; order Hyphomicrobiales; family Beijerinckiaceae; species Beijerinckiaceae bacterium RH AL1. Next base: position 1,981,690 of record LR590083.2, on the reverse strand, counting down.
CGGCGAGGCCAGCACGTACTTGTCGTTGAAGACGTTGAGGCCCTTGTTCTCCATCGCGCCCATGTTGAAGTCGGAGACGGCGACGATGTTGAAGACGTCAAGGTCGTACTCGCGGCCGTAGGTCTCCTCGTCCCAGCGCATCGAGCGCTTCAGCGCGTCCATGGCGTACCCGGCGCGATCCTCCTTGCCGGGCTCGACATAGATGCCGAGCGCGACGTCGCGGCCGCTCATCGTCTTGAAGCTGTCGCGCACGACGCCGAGGTCGCCGCCCACAAGCGCGAAAAGGTAGCAGGGCTTCGGGTGCGGATCGTGCCAGATCGCGTAGTGGCGGTCGGTGCCCGTGGCGGCGCCGGCCTCGACGAGGTTGCCGTTGGACAGAAGCACGGGCGCTTCGGCGCGGTCGGCCTCGATGCGCACGGTGTAGACCGAGAGCACGTCGGGCCGATCGAGGAAGTAGGTGATGCGCCGGAAACCTTCCGCCTCGCACTGCGTGCAGTAGGCGCTCCCGGAGCGATAGAGGCCCATCAGCTCGAGGTTCTGCGACGGGTCGAGCTTCGTCTCGATCTCCAGCACGAACGGCTTCGACGGCGGCGCGAAAAGGGTGAGCTGGTCCGGCGTCGCGGTGAAGGCTTCGGCCGGGGGCGCCGCGCCGTCGACCTTGAACGACACGAGATCGAGCTCGTCGCCGTCGAGCGCGAGCGCCGCGCCGGGACGGCCGGCCGGGTTCGGATGCAGCGCGAGCTTCGCGACGATGCGGGTCTCGTGACGCGCGAGCCGCACGTCCAGCTCGACGGTGTCGACGAGATAGTCCGGCACGCGATAGTCGGCGAGACGGACAGGTTGGGCTTGCTCGGTGCGCATCTTCATTCTCGGTCGGGGATGAGGGGATAGTAGGGGTCGAGCGCCCCACCGCAAGGGCGAAGCCGGCGCGTCGGCGCCGCACCGCGAACCGGGAAACAACGGCCTTGCCTGGGGCCGCCGCCTGGACGATAGTCCTCCTGCGCCTTGCTCGAAGACCTCGCGCCAATAGTTGAATTCAGAATGATATCAGGGAGATATCCAAGGATGCTCGGCTCTCGTATGAAGTCGCTGGCAGTGGCGGCTCTGATCGCCGTCGGCGTGGTCCAGGTCGCCGATGCGCATGGGCCGACGCGCAAGAAGGTCGTCGAGACGATCACGATCAACGCCTCGCCGGACAAGGTCTGGAAGGTGATGGGCAACTTCCAGGACATGAGCTGGCTGCCGGGCGTCAAGTCGACCACGGGCACGGGCGGCAACTCGGTCGACCCGAAGAACGACGACAACGAAATCGCCAAACGCACGATCACGCTCGACAACGGCGGCGAGATCCACGAGGGCCTGTTCAAGTACGACGCGGCCGAGCACACGTATTCCTACCGCATCGACAAGGTCGACGTGAAGGTGCTGCCGGTGAACGACTACTCGTCGACCATAAAGGTCGAGCCGGCCGACGGCGGCAAGTCGACCGTGACCTGGAAGGGCGCCTTCTACCGCGGCTACATGAACAACGATCCGCCGCCGGACATGAACGACGAGGCCTCGGCGGCTGCCGTCGACAAGATCTACAAGGCCGGCCTCGAGAACCTGAAGAAGAAGGTCGAAGGCGCGAGCTGACGCCAAGAGGTCAGCCTCGAGTCAGGTCACGGGAGGAACTGGCATGGGACGCCTCGTCATCGCCGTCGCGGCGGCCCTTGCCATGGCGACACCGGTCCTTGCGCAAGGCTGCGGACCGACGCGACTGAAGGTGACCGAGAGCGTCACGCTCGACATGCCGCCCGCCAAGGCGTGGGCGATCGTCGGCCACTTTCAGGACATGAGCTGGGACAAGGCGACCGTCGCGACGTCGGGCAACGGCGGCGACGTGCCGGAGACGGCGGTGCGCACGGTTCGGCTGAAGGACGGCACGGCCTTCGGCGAGAGCCTCTACAAGTACAACGCCGAGGCGATGAGCTACTCCTACCACATCGACAAGATCGACGTGGCGCGGCTGCCTGTGCAGAACGTCTCGGCGACGATCGAGGTGGTGCCGGACGGGGACGCGAAGAGCAAGGTGGTCTGGCGTGCTGCCTTCTATCGCTACCTGACGCCCGACGAGGGTGCGCCGGATGCGGCCGACAACCGCGCCAAGCAGGCCGTGATCGATTACCTGAAGGCAGGTCTCGCCGGGCTGAAGGCCGACGCCCGATCGTGATGTCGCGGACGGTGAGCGGTTTTCTGGAACGTGCCGGCGGCCTCAAGCCGGTGACCGGCATCGCGCTGGTTGCCCTGCTTCTCGCCGCCCCTGCGCGCGCCGACGAAGCCTGGATCACCAACCAGAACGGCGACGACGTCTCCGTCCTCGACCTTGCGACGCGCAAGGTCGTCTCCACCATCCCTGTCGGCGGCAAGCCCGCCGGTATCGCGATGGCGCATGACGGGCGCTTCGCCTGGGTCTCGTCGACGAACGGCAAGTACGTCTCCAAGATCGACTGCGCGACGCGTAAGGTGGTCGCGCGCCTCGACCTGCCCGACGAGGCGGTCGGCATCGCGATCGGCAAGAACGATCGCTTCCTCTACGCGGTCGGCTTCTTCAAGGGGCAGATCTTCAAGATCGACGCCGCGGCGATGACGATCGCGGCTACCGCCGACATCGGCGGAACGCCGTCCGCCATCGCGGTGACGCCGGACGGCCGGATGCTGGTCGTCACCAAGCGCGACGCCGATCAGATGGCCGAGATCGACGCGGACAGCTTGAAGGTCGAGGCCCTCGTCGGCGTCGGCCATCGGCCGTACGGCATCATCGTGGATCCAGACGGCAGGCGCGCCTTCATGGCCGACGTCTACAGCGACGACGTCTCGGTGGTCGACCTTGCCGCGAAGAAGCTGGTCGCCCGCGTGCCGACCGGCAAGCGCCCTTACGTCGTCGCGCTGGCCGGCGGCAAAGGCTTCGTCACCGACCAGTACGAGGGCAAGGTGCAGGTCTTCGACCTCGCCTCCCTGCAGCCCGACGCGCGGATCGCGACGGGCGACTATCCCGACGGCATCCAGGCGAGCTTCGACGGCGAGAGCGTCTATGTCGTCAACTGGGAGTCGGACTCGGTCTCGCAGATCGATGTCGCGAGCCTGAAGGTCGTGGCGACGATGGAGGTCGGCGACAGCCCTCGCTCGTTCGGAACGTTCCTGCGCAAAACGCGATAATGGATCGCCCGGCGACGGACAGCGTTACACCGGCGCAATCACACCCCCTTTGGAGACTAGGCATGCGGTATCTGCACACGATGGTGCGCGTCGAGAACATCGAGCGCGCCCTCGATTTCTGGGTCAACAAGCTCGGCCTCGAGGAGGTGCGGCGGACGGAGAACGAGAAGGGCCGGTTCACCCTCGTCTTCCTCGCCGCGCCCGACGACAGCGGCCGCTCGAAGGCCGAGCGCGCGCCTGAGGTCGAGCTGACCTACAACTGGGACCCCGAGACCTACGACGGCGGCCGCAACTTCGGCCATCTCGCCTATGAGGTCGACGACATCTACGCGCTCTGCGACAAGCTGCAGAAGTCCGGCGTCACGATCAACCGCCCGCCGCGCGACGGCAAGATGGCGTTCGTGCGCTCGCCCGAGAACATCTCGATCGAGCTTCTCCAGAAGGGTTCGGCGAAGGAGCCGGCCGAGCCGTGGAAGTCGATGGAGAACACCGGCGTCTGGTGACGCGGCGCCGACGCAGAATGTTTGGTAGCAAAACATAAGATCGAGGCTTGGAGAGAGCAGCCGATGAGCACGACGCCGGCGTGGTGGGACGAGATCGACCTCGCGCGGACTGCGTTCTACCTCGACGTCGACGGCACGCTGCTCGGCTTCAAGGAGCGGCCGGAGGACGTCGTCGCCGACGAGGCGCTGCTCACGCTCATCACGCGTCTGCGCGAGAAGACACACGGCGCGGTCGCGCTCGTCAGCGGGCGCATGATCTCCGACCTCGATCGCATCGTCGCGCCGCTCGCCCTCCCGGCGGGCGGCGTGCACGGCGCGGAGCTGCGCTTCGCCGATGGCCGTCGCGAGGCGGCGGCCGGCACCGCGATCGCCGAGGTCCGCGAGGCGGCGGAGACCTTCGTCGCCGCGCATCCCGGCCTGCGGCTCGAGGACAAGGGCGGCGCGGCGATCGCCGTGCACTACCGCCAAGCGCCCGAGCGCAAGGACGAGGTTCGGGCCTTCCTCGAGCGCACGGTCACCGATCCGGCGCTGATGATTCAGCACGGCAAGATGGTCGCCGAGGTGAAGCCGGCAGGCTGCCACAAGGGGAAGGCGATCGAGGCTTTGATGGCGACACCGCCGTTCGCCGGTCGCGCACCGTTGTTCATGGGAGACGATCTGACAGACGAGCACGGGTTTGAAACCGTCAACGACCATCACGGCATCTCGATCAAGATCGGCGTCGCCGACGAGCCGACTGTTGCAATGCACACATTGCCGGATACTTCGGCCGTGCGCGATTTCCTCGATCACCTCTGCAGATAATAGACTAAAGGCGAGCTGTCCCTCTTACCGTTTTGTAATTAGAGACTCACTCCTTCGTGATTGCAGTCGACGAATGTTCTTGACTGTGACACGTTTCGGTCGGGTTGTGCGAGCACAGTGCCTGATCCGAAGCCAACCGCGGCGATCGTCTGAAGAGACGTCGACGCGGGCATGAGGAGGTTCGCCATGCTGATCGATGAGATCATCCGCTCCTGCCGCAGCGAGATCGTCGCCGAGGCAGCCGTCGCGAGCATCGGCCCTGCCTTCGCACATGACGTTGCTGCGGCCGCCGAGGCGCGCGGCCTCGGCGTCGGCGAGTTCACCGCACGATCGGTGCAGCGCTTCGCGCGGCGGGGCGGCGAAGGCGACATGCGCTCGGTGATCGCCGTGATGGATACCTCGCAGGAGCCGATCCTCGCCGGCCTGCATCGCATCATGTCGATCATGATCGGCGCCGGCGACAGCGAAGAGATCACCTACGTCCGCAGGGGCTGGGTGCCGCCGGAGGCGTACCGCGGCTCCGAGTTGCGCCGCGAGCGGCTGGCCTAGCCTCGCCGCCCGAGCAGCCGCTTGGCGAGGCCGTAGAGGCGCGGGTCGCGCTTCACGCTACCCTTCAGCTTCTGCTTCGCCGCGAGCGCCATCTTCATCACGCCCCCCATCGGCGACAGCGGAACGAAGACGTCGAAGAGCGCGATCTCCTCGTCGCACAGCGCCGACTTGTAGCGCGCCGCGCCGATGCCGAGGTCGAAGCGCTTGAGCCCGTCGCGACAGCACGTCGCGACGATGCGCTGCAGCAGCAGATCGCCAGGGCTCGCGGCGGCCACCGTCGGATCCATGTCGAAGGCGTTGAACATGCCGCTCCACTGGCACTGCCAGGCGGCGCCGCCGTAGACGGCGACGATGCGCGACCCGACCTTGAGGGCGTGCAGCTCGATGCCGTGTGCATCGCCCTCGCTCGCGGTCGCGATGAAGCGCGCCATCTCCTCGGCCTCGAAGGGGGAGGCGATGTTCTGCGCGCGGAAGCGCGCGTTGCGTAACCTCAAGAAGGCGTCGAGCAATTCGCGCCGCTCGACCTCGGTCGACGCGACGACATGGGTTATCGGCCCAAGGGCGGCGAGCTTCGCCTCCTTCTTGCGCAGCTTCTTGCGCGCATCGCTCGACAGTTTGGCGGCAAACAGGCGATCGGGATCGCCTGTGAGCGTCATCGCGTAGGCGGCACTGGGGCTCGGCTGGCGCGACAGCTTCGCGAAGGGATTGGCGACGCCGCCCCAATCCAGCGGCTGGTTGACGAGCACGAGGAGGTCGGGCGCATCCCGCCCGAGCTGGCGGGCGGCGGCACGCAGCAGCCGCATCAGCTCGCGTCGCGTCCAGGACGATGAGGGCGCGACGAGCGCCATGTTGAAGTTCGCGTCCTTCCCGCCCATCCACCGCGCCAGGCAGAGCGGCCCGCGCTTGCGCAGGCCGAGGCAGAGCAGGGCGACGGGTCGCGCGTCGGCGCCGCGCGCGAGCACGAAGCGCGGCAGCAGGCCGGCCGGTGCGGCGAGCGCTGCGATCCAGGGCAGGAGCCAGGCGCGCGTCTGGTAGATCGAGCAGGGCGCGAGCTGCTCCAGCTCGGCCCAGGCCGAGAGTACCGGCTCGGCGGCGGCGTGGACCTCGACGGTCTCGAACGCCCGCGCGACGCCGGACGCGGCAGCCGTCGCAGCCGGCGCCGGGCCGGAGATGGTCATCGCGTCAGGGGTGAGCGCCCGCATGCTTCGAGGCTAGCAACGAAAGCTCAACGTCCTCTTGCGACGATCGGTTAAGGATTCGTGCGAGCGGCGGTCGGTCGGGCGGTGATGAAGCAGCAGATGATCGGCGCAGGCTTCGCCGTCTTCCGGGCGACGCGCCTGCACAAGCCGCTGGCGCCGTGGACACGCGGGCGCGGTGCGATCCTCATGCTGCATCACGTGCGGCCGTGGACGCCGCGCGGCTTCGCGCCGAACCGCCTGCTCGAGGTCGAGCCCGCCTTCCTCGATGCCGCGCTGACGCGGATCAAGGCGCTCGGCTACGATCTCGTCTCGCTGGACGAGGCCCTGCATCGCATCGCGGCACCGGAAGGCCGGCCTTTCGTCGCGCTCACGTTCGATGACGGCTACATCGACACGCAGACTCATGCGCTGCCGATCCTCGAGAAGCACGCCGCGCCCTTCACGCTCTACGTCACCACCGGCTTCGCGGAGCGGACCGCGCGGCTCTGGTGGGTCGAGCTCGAGGAGGCGATCCGCATCCGCGACGCGATCGTGCTCGACGTCGGCGGGCGCCGCATCGCGCTGCCGGCCCGCACCGACGAGGAGAAGAGCAATGCGTTCGCGACGCTCTACTGGATGCTGCGCGCCGGCCCCGAGGATCGCCTCCTCGCCGACATCGCGACCCTGGCGGGGCAGGCCGGCATCGAGGCGGCATCGATCCCGGCGCGGCTCTGCCTCGACTGGGACGGCATCGCCGCCTTGGCGCGTCATCCGCTGTGCACGATCGGCGTCCACACGCTCACGCACCCGATGCTCGCCAAGCACGACGACGCCTTCGTCCGCCACGAGCTTGTCGAGAGCCGGCGCCTGATCGAGATGCGGATCGGGCTGCCGGCCCGGCACCTGGCCTATCCCGTCGGCGATCCGACCTCCGCCGGTCCGCGCGCCCACGCGCTTGCCGCCGAGCTCGGCTTCGCGAGTGCCGTGACGACGCGGCCCGGCATGATCTTCCCCGCCCACGCAGAGCACCTGACCGCGCTGCCGCGTCTCTCGGTCAACGGCAACTGGCAGAGCCTCGACGCGCTCGAGGTGCTGCTTTCCGGCGTGCCCTTCGCGCTCTGGAACAAGGGCCGGCGGTTCGTCGCGTAAGCTCGCAGACGACCGCCTGCTTCCGCGAGCGGCACGGACGCCGTAAGGTCCTGCCATGACCAAGCCTTTCGTTCCTGCCGCGGCGCTGGCGCTCGGGATCGTCGCGTTCGCGACGCCGGCCTTCGCGCATGCGCACCTCAAGCATTCCGAACCCGCCGCCGGTGCGAGCGGCGCGGCCCCGACCTCGATCACGCTCGACTTCAGCGAGGGCGTGGTCCCCAGCCTCTCGCGCGTCACGCTCGCGGACACGGCCGGCCACACCGTCAAGCTCGGCCCGGCGGTCAACGGCGCGGCGGCGACCTCGCTGGTCGCTCCGATCCCCGACAAGCTGGCACCCGGCACCTATGTCGTGACCTGGCGCGCCGTCTCCACCGACACGCACCGCACGCAGGGCACCTTCAAGTTCACGGTCGCGCCCTGAGCCGACGGCCCGGAGCGGATGATGACGAGGGACATGCTATGGCGCGTGGGGCCGAGGACGGCAGCGTGAACGACGCGGAGATCATCGCTGCGCTCGCGCGTGCGAGCACCGCGACGCTGACGACCGTGCTTCTCAAGAAGGGGCTGCGCAACGTGTGTATCCGGGGCGCGGGGCGGGCGGCACCCGGCGCCGCGCGGCAGGTCGGACGCGCGTTCACCCTCCGCTTCGTGCCCGCGCGCGAAGATCTCGCGACACCGGCTTCCTGGGCGTCGCCGCGCTCGACGCGGGCGGCGATCGAGGCGATGCCGGCCGGCGTCATCGCGGTCGTCGACGCGATGGGGGTCACCGACGCCGGCATCTTCGGCGACATTCTGTGCGCGCGCATGCGCAAGCGCGGCGTGGCAGCGCTCGTCACGGATGGCGTCGTTCGCGATCTCGCCGGGGTCGCGGCGACGGGGCTGCCGGTCTGGTGCGCCGGAGCAGCCGCGCCGCCGTCGGTCGCGGGGCTGCACTTCGTCGGCTGGCAGGAGCCGATCGCCTGCGGCGGCGTCGCCGTGATGCCGGACGACTGGATCGTCGCCGACGACGATGGGGCAATCGTCGTGCCGGCCGCACTGGCGGAAGAGGCCGCGGCACTCGCCGTCGAGCAGGAAAAGCTCGAGGCCTGGATCATGCGCGAGGTCGAGGCGGGTGTCCCACTGCCGGGGCTCTATCCGCCGGACAACGAGACGCGGCAGCGCTACGAGCGCGACAGAGACGACGTTTAAGCGAACTTGTACGGCACGAAGTCGCGACGGTCGGGGTCGACCATCAGCGCGCGGTCGATCGGCGGCACGGCGCGCTGCGGGCACTCGTGACGCTCGCAGATGCGGCAGCTCACCCCGATCGGGGTGACCGGCGCGGTCTTCAGCTCGAGGTGATCGGCGTAGACGACCTGGCTCGCATGCGCGACCTCGCAGCCGATGCCGAGCGCATAGTGGCGCGCCGGCGCCAGATGGCTGCCGCCGGTCTTCGTCACCGCCCGCGCGATGCAGAGATAGCGCACGCTGTCCGGCATCTCGGCGATCTGCACGATGGTGCGCCCGCCCGCCTCGAACGCCTCGTGGACGTTCCACAGCGGGCAGGTGCCGCCGAAGCGCGCGAACTGGAAGCGCGTCGAGGAGTGCCGCTTGATGATGTTGCCGGCGCGATCGAAGCGCACGAAGTAGAAGGGCACGCCCTTGGCGTTGGGCTTTTGTAGCGTCGAGAAGCGATGGCCGACCTGCTCGAAGCTGGTGCCGAACATGTAGCAGAGACGCTCCGCATCATAGCGGGTCTTCTGCGCAGCATCGAGAAAACGGTCGTAGGGCATGAGCAGCGCGCCGGCGTAGTAGTTGGCGAGCGCCAGGCGGGTGATCGCCTCCGCGTCCTGCGAGCGGAAAGCCGCCGAGGCGACGATCGCCTCGATCTCGTCGGACTGCTCGAGCAACGCGATCTGCTGCGCCATCAGGAAGCTCGCCGAGGCGGCGTCGATGCCCTCACGGATCCACAAGACCTTCGCCTTGCGGTCCAGCTCGCGCATGAACCGCGACGAGGGATCGACGCCGCGGGTCTCGATGCGGATTGCGTGGCTCTTGAAGAGGTAGCTCGCCAGCGTGTCGGGCCGCGCCGCGACGAGGCCGAAGGTCTGCTCGGCGAGGTCCTCGGCGGCCTCGTCGAGCCTCTCGAAGTAGTTGCTGCGGTAGTGCAGGAAGTCGCGCACCTCCTCGTAGGGCAAGAGCACGCTCATCGGCCGCTCCTCCCGATCGCTCGCGTAGACCTCGTCGATCGCATGCAGCCGCTCGCCGGTGCGGCGGAAGGCGGTGTGCAGGTTGAGGAAGGCGTGCGCGAACCACGGCGCGCTCGACACGATCGTCTTGAGGTCCTGGCCGTTCGGCACGAGGCCGGCGAACACCGGATCAGCGATCGCCTCGCGCAGGTCGCTGACGATCTTCTCGGTGTCCTCGGAGGCGAACGAGTTGACGTCGAGCTGGAAGGTCTGGGCCAGCGCCAGCATGACGGGCGCCGTCAAGGGGCGCTGGTTGTTCTCGATCTGGTTGAGGTAGCTTGCCGAGATGCCGACGCGTTCCGCAAACGTCAGCTGGTTGAGCCCCGTGCCTTCCCGGAGCTGGCGGATCTTGGGGCCGACGAAGAGCTTCTGGCGCATGCCGTTATGTAACATTGCGAACTGAAATTGCAAATTCTTTGCAAAACAACCCTATTGAGCCTTTCGATCGATCCATTTGTCGCTATCTGACTTAAGGAGGATAGGGAGGATAGGTCATATGCCTTTTAAGAGCTTTGAAACCGCGACCATAGAAGTCGACGGCAATGTCTCTTCACTGATCGTCGTGCACAGCGCCCCTCTGATGCGTATGGGTATTGCGAGTGCTTTGCGTCTCTTTGCGGGGCTCAATGGACGGACGGTTCACCAGGGCGGAAGCCTCGCCGAGGTCTCCGGCGCCATTCGTGAGGCCGGACGCGGCGCGATCCTCATCGCCGACGTCTCGACCTGGACGGCGCTCGAGAAGGACGCCACGGGCCTGCGCGATCACGTCAGAGAGACGCCGATCGCGGTCGCCCTCGTCGCCTGCGCCGACGAAAGCGCGCACCGCCTGCTGCAGCTCCGCGGCGTCAGCGGCGTCGTGAACCCCGAGTGCGAGGCGCGCGAGCTCGAGCTGGCGATCAGCGAGATCGCCGACGGCAAGACCTACTTCAAGCACGAGAACCGCCTCGCCCCGACGTCGGGCATGGCCAAGCTCTCGAGCCGCCAGGTCGAGATCCTCGAGCTGATGACCCGCGGCCTGCTCAACAAGCAGATCGCCTGGGAGCTCGGCGTCACCGAGGGGACGGTCAAGAGCCACGTCTCGGCGATCCTCGAGAAGCTCGGCTGCGACCGCCGCACGCAGGCGATCGCCGCGTTCCTCCAGAGCCTCGGCGTCGGCACCAGCGCCTCGACGCCGCGCCAGCTCAACGCCTGAGACGGCACTTCAACTCACGCGTGCAAAGCCCTGCTTCGGCGGGGCTTTGTCGTGTTTGGCGAGATCGATCTTCCTAGCGTGGCGTCGGCCGCCAGCCCGGCGGCGCCAGCTCGAAACCCTCGAACCGGAAGCCCGGCGCCACCGTGCAGCCGACGAGCGTCCAGGCGCCGAGGCTCGTCGCGGTCTGCCAGTGGCCGGCCGGCACCACGACCTGCGGCCGTTGGCCCGCAGCGATATCCGGACCGAGATACACGGCCGCCGCGTCGTGGCCATTCGGGCTCGTCGTGATGACGAGCGGCGCGCCGGCGTGCCAGTGCCAGACCTCGACCGCGTCAACGCGGTGCCACTCCGACACCTCGCCGACGTCGAGCAGGAAGTAGATCGCCGTCGAGGCGGCGCGGCCGTCGATCTCGCGGGTGTCGCGGAAGGTCTCGCGATACCAGCCGCCCTCCGGATGCGGCTGCAGCCCGAGGCGGGCGATGATCTCCTTCGCGCTCGTCATCCCAGCCTGAACCAGAGCGTCGCGAAGCCGAGGAACGACGAGTAGCCGACGACGTCGGTCACCGTCGTGACGAAGGCCGAGGACGAGACGGCGGGATCGACCTCGAAGAACTCGAGCACCAACGGGATGACGATGCCGCCGACCGCCCCGGCGATGAGGTTCGTCAGCATGGCGCCGGCGATCACCACGCCGAGCCCGTACTGATGGAACCAGATCCAGGCGCCGATCCCGGTGATGATCCCGAAGGCGATGCCGTTCAGCGCGCCGACCAGCATCTCGCGGCCGATGACGCGCGCCGCGTTGAGCCGCGACAGCTCGCGGGTGGCGAGCGCGCGGATGACGACGGTCATCGTCTGCGTCGCGCCGTTGCCGCCCTGGCTCGCGACGATCGGCGCCAGCACGGCCAGCGCCACCATCTTCTGCAGTTGCCCGTTGAACGCGTCGAGCACCGAGGAGGCGATGAAGGCGGTGATCAGGTTGACGAACAGCCAGAGGAAGCGGCTGCGGGTGATCTCCCAGACGCGATCCGACAGCGTCTCGTCGCCCGAGACGCCGCCTAGCGCCTTGATCTCCTGATCAGCTTCCTCGCGGATGACGTCGACGACGTCGTCGATGGTGATGACGCCGACGAGCCGCTCGGCGTCGTCGACGACCGGCGCCGAGACGAGGTTGTAGCGCTCGAACAGCTCGGCGACGTCTTCCGCGTCCTCGTCCGTCGGCACGCGGCGGCGGTCGGTGCGCATCATGTCGCCGAGCTTGGTGTCGGGCTTGGCGCGCAGGAGCGCGTCGAGGAACACGTTGCCGAGCAGGCGGTGCGCGGGATCGACGACGAAGACCTCGTAGAACTGGTCGGGCAGATCGTCGGCGTCCGAGTCGCGCATAAGGTTGATCGCCTGGCCCGCGGTCCAGAACGGCGGCACTGTGACCACCGTCGTCTGCATCAGGCGGCCGGCCGAGTTTTCGGGGAAGTCGAGCGAGCGCTTCAGCGCCGCCCGGTCGATCGCCGGCAGCGCCTCGAGGATCTCCTGCCGGTCCTCGGCGTCGAGGTCTTCGAGCAGCGCGACGGCGTCGTCGCTCTCGAGATCCTGGACATAGAGGGCGACGGCCGAGTTCGGTAGCTCCTCGATGATCTCGTCGCGGATGTTCTCGTCGACCTCGGTCAGCGCCGTAAAGTCGAAGTCGCGTCCCATGATCGCGATGAGCTCGGCGCGCAGGTCCGGGTCGAGCGCCTCGATCAGGCCGCCGAGGTCGGCCTCGTGCATGTCGCCGACGAGGTCGCGTAGCGCGTCGCGGTCGCGCTCGTTGATCGCCCTGGCGACGGCCGTGATGAAGCCCGGCTTCAGCTTGCCGTCCTCGTCGTGCGGCTCCTGCTCGTTGTCCCGCAGATCGGCCGCGAGCCGCGCGTCGTCCTTCGGCCGCTCCTCGACGTCGCTCATGGGTGATTCCGGCGAAAGGTGTGCTTGCTGCCGGTCTAAGGTGGCGGCGGGGCCAAGGCAACGGACGCCGAGGCGCGCCCCGCGCGAAAACTCATTCGTTTTCAGAAGAAGATGGTGCGGCCAAGAGGACTCGAACCTCCACCGGTCTCCCGACTAGCACCTCAAGCTAGCGCGTCTACCAATTCCGCCATGGCCGCGGAAGCGGTGCGTCTAACAGGTCGCTTTCGGGGTGACAAGCGCGCGTTTCCCTTCTCCCGCAAGCAGGAGAAGGATCACGCCCGCGCGCGGCCCTTCAGCTCGTCGACGAGCACGCGCGCGTTCTCGGAATAGTCGACCGGCACCGCCACGACATGCACGCCGCCGGCCGCGAAAGCGCCCTCGAGCGTCGGCACCAGCTTCTCGACCGCGTCGACGTGGTGGCCCGTCGCGCCGTAGGCCGCCGCATAGGCGGCGAAGTCGGGATTGCCGAAGGTCATGCCGTGGTCCGGAAAGCCGTCGACCGCCTGCTTCCAGCGGATCATGCCATACGCGTTGTCTTCGAGGATGAGGACGACGAGGTCGAGCTTCAGGCGGATCGCAGTCTCGAGCTCCTGGCTGTTCATCATGAAGCCGCCGTCGCCGCAGACGGCGAGCACGCGACGCTCGGGATGGACGAGCTTCGCCATCATCGCCGACGGCAGACCGGCGCCCATCGTCGCCAGCGCGTTGTCGAGCAGCAGCGTGTTGGCGACATGCGTGCGGTAATTGCGGGCAAACCAGATCTTGTACATGCCGTTGTCGAGGCAGACGATGCCGTCCTCCGGCATCACCTGCCGAACGTCGTGGACGAGGCGTTGCGGCGTCACCGGGAAGCGGGCTTCCTCGGCGCGGTCGTTGATGTTGGAGAGGATGTCGTGGCGCAGCGCCGCCACGTCGGGATCGTGCGCGACGCGGCCCTCCAGCAGATCGGCGAGCGCCAGCACCGTGGCCTTGATGTCGCCGACCACCTCGGCGTCGGGATGGAAGACCTGCTCGACGTCGGCCGAGGTGTAGCCGATGTGGATCACCTTGCTGCCGCCGGCGACGCGCCCCATCAGGAAGGGCGGCTTCTCGATCGTGTCGTGGCCGATCGAGACGATGAGGTCGGCGCGGTCGATCGCATCGTGCACATAGTCGCGCTCGGAGAGCGCCGCGGTGCCCATGTAGAGATCGGAGACGCCGGTCACCGCGCCCTTGCCCATCTGGGTGTTGAAGAAGGGCAGGCCGGTGCGGCGCACGAAGGCGGAGAGCGCCTCGTGCAGGCGCGGGCGATTGCCGCCGGCGCCGATCATCACCAGCGGGCGGCGCGCGTCGGTGATCATCTCGGCGGCGCGGTGCAGCGCGCGCGGCGAGGGGATCGGCCCGTCGATCTCGTGCGCCGGCACGATCGCGACATCGGCTTCCTCGGCCGCGATGTCCTCCGGCAGCTCGAGGTGCACCGGGCCGGGGTTCTCCTCGACGGCGAGGCGGAAGGCCTCGCGCACCACGGTGGGGATCGACGCCGCCGAGACGATCTGGCGCGACGACTTGGTGAGCGGCCGCATCGTCTGGACGATGTCGACGATCTGGAACCGGCCCTGCTTGGCGCTGCGGATCGGCTTCTGCCCGGTGATCATCAGCATCGGCATCATGCCGAGGTGCGCGAAGGCCGCGCCCGTCGTCAGGTTCAGCGCGCCGGGGCCGAGGGTCGAGAGGCAGACGCCGGGACGCCCGGTCAGCCGCCCGTGCGTCGCCGCCATGAAGGCGGCCGCCTGCTCGTGGCGGGTGACGACGAGCTCGATCGACGACGTGCGCAGCGACTCGACGACGTCGAGGTTCTCCTCGCCCGGCACGCCGAAGATCCGCTGCACGCCCTCGTTCTCGAGCGCGGCGACGAGCAGATCCGATCCTTTGGGCATTGTAGCTCCGGGCTTGCGGCGCCGGCGTCGAGCCAGCGCACAGTCATGCGGAGCAACGTGGGGAGAGCGGCCGAGGCGTCAATGACGCCACGGCGCGCAAATGTCAGATCGACCAGTCGGCGAGGTCGTCGAGGCGGTCGATGAAGCCGTGCTTGCGCAGGGTCGCCAGCACCTTCGAGGACGACTGCTCAACGGTCTCGTTGTCGCGGCCGATGACGAGCTCCGGCGCCTCCGGCGGCTCGTAGGCCTGGTCGACGCCGGTGAAGTCCTTGATCTCGCCGGCGAGCGCGCGGCGATAGAGGCCCTTCACGTCGCGGGTGATGCAGACCTCGAGCGGCACGTCGACATAGATCTCCAGGAACTCGTCGACGGGGAGGGTGGCGCGCGCCATCTCGCGCTCGGCGCGAAACGGGGAGATGAACGAGCAGATCACGATAAGCCCGGCATCCGTCATCAGGCGCGCCACCTCGGCGACGCGGCGGATGTTCTCGAGCCGGTCGTGCTGCGAGAAGCCGAGGTCCTTGTTCAGCCCATGGCGGACGTTGTCGCCGTCGAGGATCACCGTGTGGTAGCCGTTGGCGTTGAGCCGCGCCTCGACCATGTCGGCGATCGTCGACTTGCCCGATCCGGACAGACCCGTGAACCACAGCACGCCCGGCCGCTGGTGCTTCAGCCTGGCGCGATCGGTGCGCGAGACCGCGTACTTCTGCTTGAAGACGTTTGTCGCGCGGCGCAGCCCTTCGGCGATCATGCCGGCGGCGATCGTCTGGTTCGTCTCGCGGTCGATCAGGATGAAGGCGCCGAGCGCGGCGTTCTCGTCGTAGGGATCGAAGGCGATCGGCTTCGTCGTGGTGATCGTGGCGAGCCCGACCTCGTTCAGGCGCAGCGTCGCCGCCTCGTCCTGCGAGAACGTGTTGATGTCGAGCCGATAGGACAGGGCGCCGACGGTGACCGGCACCGTCTGGGTCGCGAGCTTCATCAGGTACGAGCGGCCGAAGCGCATCGGCTCGTCGCTCATCCAGATCAGGTTGGCGGCGAACTGCTCGCCGAGCTGCGGTCGCGCGTTCGGACGCGACAGCACGTCGCCGCGCGCGATGTCGATCTCGTCGGCGAGCGTCAGGGTCACCGCGTCGCCGGCTTCGGCGGAGGGAAGATCGCCGTCGTAGGTGACGATGCGCGCGACCTTCGAGATGCGGCCCGAGCTCGCGACGCACACCTCGTCGCCCGGCGCGATGCGGCCGGCCGCGATGGTGCCGACGAAGCCGCGGAAATCGAGGTTCGGCCGGGCGATCGCCTGCACCGGCATGCGGAACGGCTTCTCGGCGCGGGTGTCGACGACGTCCACGTCCTCGAGATGCTCGACAAGCGCCTTGCCCTCGTACCAGGGCGTGCGGTCGCTTTTGAGGGAGAGGTTGTCGCCGGCGAGCGCCGAGAGCGGGATCGAGGTCACGTCGGTGAAAGCGAGCTTTTCCGCGAAGCGCTTGAAGTCGGCCACGATCTTGTCGAATATCTCCTTGTCGTAGCCGACGAGGTCGAACTTGTTGACCGCCAGCACGACGTTCTTGATGCCGAGCAGCGAGACGATCGTGGCGTGACGGTGCGTCTGCGTCAGCAGCCCCTTGCGCGCGTCGACCAGCAGGATCGCGAGGTCCGCGCCCGAGGCGCCGGTCGCCATGTTGCGCGTGTACTGCTCGTGGCCGGGCGTGTCGGCGACGATGAACGAGCGGCGCTTGGTCTTGAAGTAGCGGTAGGCGACGTCGATCGTGATGCCCTGCTGGCGCTCCGCCTCGAGGCCGTCGACGAGCAGCGCGAAATCGATCGCCTCACCGGTCGTGCCGTGCTTGACCGTGTCGCGCTCGAGCGCGCGGATCTGATCGTCGAAGATCAGGTTCTGCTCCCAGAGCAGGCGGCCGATAAGCGTCGACTTGCCGTCGTCGACCGAGCCGCAGGTGATGAAGCGCAGTGTCGGCTTCTCGGCCGTGGCATCAGGAGCGAGCGCGGTCATCGCGTCTGCCGGGACGGGCTGCTGCTCGGGCTCGCGTCGCGCGGGGGTGGCGGCCATCAGAAATATCCCTCGCGCTTCTTCTTTTCCATCGACCCCGATTCGTCGTGGTCGATCAGCCGCCCTTCGCGCTCGGACACGGTCGAGTCCCGCATCTCGGCGATCACCGACTCGAGGTCCGTCGCCTGCGACCGCACCGCGCCGGTCAGCGGGTAGCAGCCGAGCGTGCGGAAGCGCACCATCTCCATCTGCGGGACCTCGTCGGGGAGCAGGGGCAACCGATCGTCGTCGACCATCAGCAGCGAGCCCGAGCGCTCGACCACCGGCCGCTTCTTGGCGAAGTAGAGCGGCACGACGTCGATGTTCTCGTGAGCGATGTAGTCCCACACGTCGAACTCGGTCCAGTTGGAGAGCGGAAAGACGCGCATCGACTCGCCGGGGCGAATGCGGGTGTTGAAGAGCCGCCACAGCTCGGGCCGCTGGTCGCGCGGCTCCCAGGCATGCGTGGCGGAGCGGTGCGAGAAGATGCGCTCCTTGGCGCGGCTCTTCTCCTCGTCGCGCCGCGCGCCGCCGAAGGCCGCGTCGTACTTGCCCTTCTCCAGCGCCTGGCGCAGCGATTCCGTCTTCATCACCTGCGTGTGCACGGAGGAGCCCGAGACGATCGGGTTGATGCCGCGACGCAGGCCGTCCTGGTTGATGTGGACGATCAGCTCCATACCCGCCTTCTTCGCGGCGATGTCGCGGAAGGCGATCATCTCCTTGAACTTCCACGTCGTGTCGACGTGCAGGAGCGGGAACGGCGGCTTCGCCGGATAGAAGGCCTTGAGCGCGAGATGCAGCATCACGCTCGAGTCCTTGCCGATCGAGTAGAGCATGACCGGCCGCTCGAACTCCGCCGCGACCTCGCGGATCACGAAGATGGCTTCGGCCTCGAGCTGGCGGAGGTGCGGCGGAAGGGGACGTGTCACGAGCGGAGCGGTGCCTTGAAACTCGGAATGTCGGGGATGGCGTTGGGCATATCGTCCCACGTTATGTAAGGCAACTTTGCGGACACGGCAGGACCGGCTCAGTCCGGCGGCAAAATCCCCTTAAGAACAAGCGGCAATCCGGCCGCGACGAGGACGACAGTCGGGCAGGCGGCAGCGATCTGCTGGTTAAGGCGCCCCTGCGCGTCCCGGAAGCGCCGCGCCAGCGCATTCTCCGGCACGATCCCACAGCCGACCTCATTCGAGACGAGCACACTCGGCGCGGGCAGGGCGAGGAGGGCGGCCACAAGGCCGAGGCCGGCGGCCTCGAGATCGTCGCCGCGGAGCAGGAGGTTCGACAGCCAGAGCGTCAAGCAGTCGACGAGCAGGATGCGACCGGGCTTCGCCGCGGCGGCGATCGCCTGCGCGAGATCGTAGGGCGCCTCGACGGTCCGCCATCGCGAGTCGCGGGCTGCGACATGCGCGGCGATCCTGTCGGCCATCTCGTCGTCGTAGGCCTGTGCGGTTGCGACGAAGACCGGCTCGAGGCATTCCGCTGCCACGCGCGCCTCGACCTGGCGCTGCGCGAACCCGCTCTTTCCGGACCGCGCGCCGCCGATGACGAGCAGTGCCGGCCGATCCTGCTTGTTCATCGCTGGTTCCAGGGCGCCGAGGGATAACGAAGGATGATCACGCGCCGCACTCTCCTCAAGCTCCTTGCTGCCGTCCAGGCCGTCGGCCTAGCGCCGGCTTTGGCAAAAGCCGAGGACGCGCCCTCGCGGCTGTCGTTCGGGCCACCGTCGCGCTTCGACTTCGAGACGTTGCAGGCGATGGTCGCCGACCTCGCGGGCAAGCCCTATGCGCCGCCGCCGATCCCCGATCCGGCGATCGTCAAGACGATGAATTTCGACGTCGCCAAGCACATCATCCCCGATCCCGACCACGCCCTCTTCGGCGACGGGCGCGGGCCCTATCCCATCAGCCTGCTCGCGGTCGGCGAGCTGTTTCCGAAGACGGTGCGGATGTTCGCCGTCACCGGCGACGAGGCGCGCGAGGTCCTGTTCAAGCCGGAGTACTTCAAGTCGCCGGCAGGCGGCCCGCTGTCGCGCCTGGCGCCGACGCCCGCTCCCTTCGCCGGGCTGGAGTTACTGCAGGCCTACGACAAGCCGGTCCTGCGCGGCCACGAGGGCTGGGCGCGCTTCCTCGGCGCGTCGTACTTCCGGGCGGTGGGCGAGGCGGACCAGTTCGGCGTCTCCGCGCGGGCCGTCGCGCAGAACAGCGGCATCGCGATCCCCGAGGAATTTCCCGACTTCACCCACTTTTGGGTCTCCGAGGGACCGGGCGACGACGACCCGGTCACGCTCTACGCGCTGCTCGACGGGCCGAGCATCGTCGGCGCCTACCGCTTCATCATGCATCGCGGCCGGGGCACGACGATGGACATCACGATGCGGCTGCACATCCGCAAGCCGATCGAGCGGCTCGGCATCTCGCCGATGACCTCGATGTTCTGGTACTCGGAGACGGTAAAGGGCGCGGCGACGGACTGGCGCCCCGAGGTCCACGATTCCGACGGCGTCGCGATGTGGCTCGGCAACGGCGACCATCTCTGGCGCCCGCTGATCGACCAGGACAAGCTGACGATCTCGAAGTTTCCCGACGCTGGCTTCCGCGGCTTCGGCCTCATGCAGCGCGACAAGAATTACGACCACTACCTCGACGCGGTGTTCTACGAGCGCCGTCCGTGTTGCTGGTGCGAGCCCGTCGGCGACTGGGGCAAGGGCTCGGTGCAGCTCCTCGAGATCCCGACCGACAACGAGATCTACGACAACATCGTGCTCTCGTGGGTGTCGGACACGCCGAACAAGGCCGGCGACGTGCTCGACTACCGCTACAAGCTGTTGTGGCGCGACACCGATCCTTTTCCCGGCAAGCTCGCGCTCTGCGTGGCGACGCGGCTCGGCGCCGGCGCCGTCCAGGGCGCGCCGCGCTCGACAGTGCTGCGCAAGTTCGTGCTCGAGTTCAAGGGCGCGTTCCAGGCGACGCGCGACGCCGATGCCAAGCCCGAGCCCGTGCTCGAGACCTCTCGTGGGACGTTCTCGAACATCGTCGTCGAGCCGTCGCCCGACGGCGATCTCGGGCTCTGGCGGATCCAGTTCGACCTCGACCCGCAGGGGAGCGACCCCGTCGACCTGCGCTGCCACCTCGCCTTCCAGGACGAGGCGCTGACCGAGACGTGGGTCTATCGCTACGTGCCCTTCGCAAGCCCTGTCCGGTGACGATCAGGCCGCCGCGGCCGCGTCGAGCGCGCCGTAGCTGACGCCGGTCAGGCGCTCCGACTCGCTCCACAGCCGCGCTGCGACGGCCCGATCGCGGCCCTGCGACGAGATCTTCGCGGGTGCCGGCTGGCCGCGCAGCTCGAGCAGGCCGTCGGGGCCCCAGTACTGGCCGCCGACGACGCCCGGCATCGTCGCGGCATAGAGGATCGGCGCGGCGCCGGCCGCCGCGTCCTGGCCGAGGATGCCGACCATGAAGTTGGCGACCTTGGTCTGCAGCGCGCCCATCTGGGTCGCATCGATGAAGCCGGTCGCCGAGACGCCGGGATGCGCAACTACGCTGACGAGATGCGTGCCGGCGGCACGAGCGCGGCGGTCGAGCTCGAGCGCGAACAGGATGTTGGACAGCTTCGACTGATTGTAGGCCTTGCCGCCGGAGTAGCGCGTCGCCCCCTGCAGGTCGGCGAAGTCGATCTTGCCGCCGCGATGGGCGATCGACGCCACAGCCACGACGCGCGGCGCCCTGGCGCGCAGCAGCGCCGGGAGCAGCAAGCCGGTGAGGGCGAAGGGGCCGAGGTGGTTGGTCGCGAACTGCCGCTCGTAGCCATCGGCGCTCGTCGCCCGCTCGGGCTGCATGCCGAGGCCGGCATTGTTGATAAGCAGGTCGATGGCCGGCCGCTCGCCTTCGCGGGCCGCAAAGGCACGGATCGATGCGAGATCGGCAAGATCGACGCGCGAGACCGAGACGTGAGCCCCAGGCGTCGCGGCGAGGATGCGGGCGCGCGCCCTCTCGCCTTTCGCCTCGTCGCGAACCGCAAGCACAACGGTCGCGCCCTTGCGCGCCAGGGCGTCGGCGACCTCGACGCCGAGGCCGCTCGAGGCGCCGGTGACGATGGCCGTGCGACCGCTCTGGTCGGGAATGTTCGCGATGTTCCAACCTGCCATTTTGAACTTCTCCGCCGTGCGGCCTATCGAGACCCAGGAGATGGGGATGCGCATGGGCGAACGACAGCAGGCGATCGCTCGACTTTCGATCGAGCGGCTCGGCGCGCGCGGCGAAGGCATCGCCACGCACGACGGCGGTCGCATCTACGTGCCGTATGCCCTAGCCGGCGAGACGGTGACGGCGGACGTCGCCGGCGAGCGCGGCACCCTGGTCGGCCTCGTTGAGGCGAGCCCCGACCGCATCGTGCCGATCTGTCCGCACTTCGGGACCTGCGGGGGCTGCGCGGTGCAGGAGCTCGCGCTGCCGCGCTACGCGGACTGGAAACGCGGGCTTCTCGTCGCCGCGTTGGCGCGGGCAGGGGTCGAGGCGGACGTCGCGCCGCTCGTCGACGCGCACGGGGCAGGGCGACGGCGGGCCACGTTCCACGCCCGCACCGAGCCCGACGGCACGACTCGCGTCGGCTTCATGCGGGCACGCTCGCACGACATCGTGGCCATCGAGGCCTGCCCGATCCTCGACCCGCGGCTCGCCGGCGCGCTGCCGGCCGCCCGGGCGATCGCTGCGTCGCTGGCGCCCGCGCGCAAGCCGCTCGACATCGTCGCAACGGCGACACAGGCCGGCATCGACGTCGACCTGCGCGGCCACGGTCCGCTCGACGAGCGCGCTCGCGGCCGGCTCGCCGAGGTGGTTCTGGCCCATGACCTCGCGCGGCTCGCCAATCACGGCGTCATCGTCATCGAGAACCGGAAGCCGGTGATCACATTCGGACCGGCGCGCGTCGCGCTCCCGTCGGGCGCCTTTCTTCAGGCCACCACCGCCGGCGAGGAGACGCTCGCCGCCTACGTCCTCGATGCCGTGGCGGGGGCGCGCCGCGTCGCGGATCTCTTCTGTGGCGTCGGCACGTTCGCGCTGCGCCTGGGCGGAGCGGCCGAGGTGACGGCGATCGATCTCGACGGCCCGTGGCTGCCCGCACTCGAGCGGGCAGCGCGGGAGACGGTTGGGCTGCGGCGCATCTCGATCGAGGCGCGCGACCTGTTCAAGCGCCCGCTCGCCGGCGATGCGTTGGACAGGCACGACGCCGTCGTCATGGACCCGCGCGCGCCGGGGCCGAAGCGCAGGCCCACGCGCTCGTCGCCTCATCGATCACGCGGGTGGTCTCGATCGCCTGCGACGTCGACAGCTTAGCGCGCGACGCGGCGATCCTCATCGCCGGCGGGTTCGAGGTCGGCCGGATCGTTCCAGTCGACCAGTTCCGCTACTCGCCGCATCTCGAGATCGTAGCGACCTTTTCGCGCAGGCCGAAAAGGCCGAAACGTCGTTTGCTTGGGTGAGGACGGATCGCACGGCGTAGAATTTGAGTTGCATTTCTGACGCATTTGCCAAGGGAATTTTGCAACCGGATGCCGATCTGGCGATTTTTGTGTCTGAACCAAGGCGATCCGGGCTAAGCAATGAGTCTGTGATTGTCGTGCAGGGCAACACCAGGAGGAGGACTTAATGATCCGCAAGATTGCGACTGCCGCAGCTATCGCCGGCGCCGCGCTGACCGTCTCGGTTTCCGCCAATGCCATGGACTTCCCGGCCACCCCGATGAACATGGGCGCGCCGACCAACCTGCCGGGTGAGACGATCATCCCGGGCATGCGCGAGTCGATGATGGTCGTGAACGGCGTGACCCAGCCGATCCTACAGCCGATGCTCGCTCCCGGCGCCATGGCCGCTGCCGAGCCGGCGTCCATGCCGATGACGCATCACCACCACCATCATCACCATATGATGATGCACAAGAAGATGATGATGAAGAAGATGTAATCTTCTGAAATCATCGAGACGAAAGGGTCGCTTCGGCGGCCCTTTTTCTTTTCTGCGACTTGCGCGGCATCGTAAGAGCGCCGGCGGCTCACGCCGCCGCGGTGCTGTTCCGGCTCCAGTCCGCCACGACGCTGGTCAGCATCTCGAAGGTCATCGGCTTCGTCAGCGTCGCGTCCATGCCCGCCTCGAGGCAGCTCGCGAGCTCCTCACGGTAGGTGTTGGCCGTCAGGGCGACGATCGGGACGTTACAGCTGGGGGTGGGAAGCGCGCGGATGGCCCGCGTCGCCGTGATCCCGTCCATGACCGGCATGATCATGTCCATCAGCACGAGATCGTAGGCCTTCGCCTTGACCGCCGCGACGGCGGCGGCGCCGTCGGCGACGCAGTCCACCTGATGGCCCTCGACCGTCAGCATGTCCGAGATGAGCTTGCGATTGAGATCGAGATCGTCGGCGAGGAGGATCGTGGCCCCGCCCCCGTGCGGCACGGGCGCCTCGCGCTCCAGGGGCGACTCGAGGCGCGCGACACGCGCCCCCGCGGCGGCGATCTCGCGCAGTTGCGTCGCCATCGCGGCCAGCCGATCGGCGGCCGCAAGGTAGTCGTCCGGGGCCATCCCGCCGCCCGTCCCGGCTTCCCGAACGAGCGCGTCGGACATCTGCACGAGTGTGGCGAGGGGCACGCCCGTCTCTGCGGAGCCCCGCGCCAGCTCGCGGCCGAGGCTCGCACCGACGTCGTCGATCAACGCGAGGTCGTCGGCGTCGAAGGCGCGCGGCGCGGGGTCCGCCACGAACAGCACGCCTTGCGCCCCATCCGTCACGCGGACGGCGACGCCGCCGAGGGCGCAGGAGGTGTCGAAGGCGACCGGGCCGGTCGCGGCAACTGCCTGCATCGCGAAGGAGGAGGCCAGGGCGCCGGCGTCGATCTCGCTCGTCTCGCCCACATGCCCGATCAGCCCGGCCGGCTGGCAGCTTGGGGACCAGAAGAAGGCGGAGCGCGCACGCAGCGCCCGCCGCGCGAAGCGTGTCGAACGCCCCACGGCGTCCAATTGCGACTGGTCGAAATACGCGTCGAGTGCGCGCTTTGCTTGGACCGTCACGCCAGGTGACCTCGCCGGTTACACGGCGACCAGGCATCGCTACCCGAATCGCCAAAGCCGAATCACTAAGTCCTAAGCCTATAGGATTAAGACTAGAGTTGTCTCAGGTTCCGCAGGCATTCGCCGCGCGAAACCTTTGGTCAACCGGACGTGGCCCGCAGCAAGCGGCAAGTTTGACGGTCGAAATGCGCCCAACCTTACTGTTGAGCTTGGTCTTCGGACACCGATGGCGCGACGCTACACCTTTGATAACGTGCAGCTTACTCCGCGGGCGCGAGGGTCGGGACCTGCGGCTCCCGCAGCTTGGCGGAGTAGTGCGAAGCGTTGCCGCGACCCGCGCAGGCCTCGCGTGCGAAGACGATAAGATGGTGCGCGGGTAAGCAGTAATTCAGCAACGCCTCTACTTTGCCGCGAAGAAGAAGCGGCAGCGCGAAGCGCCAGAACACGAGCCGGTAGTCGCCCTTCACCCCGACGTTCCACAGCACCTTGCCCAGGATGGTGAGGCCCTTCTTGACCATGGCCTTGCTCGTGCGCTGCGGGCTGAGCGGCTTCTTGATCCGGTTCGGCCAGGTCACCTTCAGCTGCTCGCGATAGCGGTCGAACAGCACGGCCGGCTGGTAGGCCTTCTCCATGCACTCGCGCCACATGGCCAGCACTTCGTCGTACGGCATCAGGAAGGAGACGTTGGACTCCCGGTCGGCACGCTCGTCGATCCGCCCGGCCTTGACGAGGCGGTCGTAGAGCGGCGTCTGCGGCAGCGCCTGCAGCAGGTTGATCGTCAGCATCGGGATTTGCGACGTCTCGATGAACTTGAGGATCTTGTTGCCGGAATCCGAGGTGTCCGAGTCGAGCCCGAGGATGATGCCCGAGACGACCTGCATGCCGTGATCGTTGATGATCTTCACCGCGTCGAGGATCGGCATGACCATGTTGTGGCCCTTGTCGATCTGCAGCAGGGCGTCGGGCTCCGGCGTCTCGATGCCGCAGAAGATCGCGTCGAACGCGGCCTCGCGCATCATCGCAAGGATGTCCGGCGAGCGTGCGATGTTGAGCGTCGCCTCGCAGGCGAGGTTCAGGGCGTAGCCGTTCCGCTTCTGCCAGGCGATGAGATGCGGCAGCAGCTCCTTGATCGCCTTGCGGTTGCCGACGATGTTGTCGTCGACGAAATAGACCGAGCCGTTGACCCCGAGCTCGAGCAGCTTGTCGAGCTCGGCGCAGATGCGCTCGGGGCTCTTGAGGCGCGGCACGCGCCCGTAGAGGCCCGGATGTCGCAGAACTCGCACTTGTAGGGGCAGCCGGACGAGAACTGCACCGTGCCGAGCATGTAACGATCGATCTCGGCGAGGTCGTAGGCCGGCATCGGGAACTCGCCGAGGTCGCGCCGCACCTTGGTCTTCAGCACCACTTGGGACGCCGGCCGCTCGACGCTGTCGCCGAGGCAGGCGATCAGCTCGTCCGTTGCATCGCCCATCTCGCCGACGTGCAGGTAGTCGAAGTCCGGATAGGTCTCTGGCGTCGAGGACACCGAAGGACCGCCGAGGCAGGCGACCTTGCCCGCCGCATGCGCCCGCGTGCAGATCGATTCGATGTTGCGGCGCTGGATGTGCATGCCGGAGGCGAACACGGCATCCGCCCAGTCGAAGTCGGCGCGGGTGGCGGCCGACATGTTCTCGTCGATGAACCGCACCTCCCAGTGCGGCGGCAGGGCGGCGGCGATCGTCAGCAGCCCCTGGGGAGGCATGAACGCCTTGGTCTTATCGGTGAGATGGTAGGCGTGCTCGAAAGTGCCGAACGACGGCTCGTAGCGGGGGAAGACGCACAGGATGCGCCGGGAAGTCGACGAGTGCGCTTGCGTCATATGCTCCGATTGCCTTGCTGCCGTGCCTCGGTATGCGTCCCTTAGGAACATACCTGTGCGCCCCCTGTGACGCCAGAGAGGCGCCGAGGTCAAACGAGTTCAAGGCGGAGGGATCCGCGTCACAAGTTCTCGATGAACGAGAATGCGCGCGCTACTCGGCGGCCTGCAGGGCTGCCTCCTGCGTGCGCAGCCGCACCGAGTAATGCGAGGCGTTGAGCCGTCCTGCGCAGACGTCCTGGCAGAAGATGATGAGGTGATGCGCCACGAGGCTGTACATCAGCAGCGGCTCGATCTGGCCTTTCCGCAGAAGGGGCAGGGCGAACCTCCAGAAGGCGGCGCGGTAGTTGCCGTGCCCTCTGACGCCGACGGTCCAGAGCGTCCGGCGGAGCACCGAGAGCCCGCGGCCGAGCTGGGCCAGCCGCGCCCACGAGAACGGCCTTGCGATGCGATTGGGCCAGACCGCCTTCATCTGGTGGCGGTAGCGGTCGAAGAGCGTCTCCGGCGCATAGACCGTCAGCATGGTCTCGCGCCACATCTCGACGACCTCGTCGTAGGGCATGAGGAAGTCGATGTTCGACTCGCGCCGCTCGTCATTAAGCAAGCGGCCGGCCTTCTCGAGCCGGGTCCAGAGCGGCGTCTTCGGCAGCGCCTGCAAGAGGTTGATAGTAAGCAGCGGGATGTTCGACTTGGCGACGAAGTCGACGAGTCGCGGCCCGGTCTCGGCGGAATCCGTGTCGAGCCCGAGGAGGATGCCCGAGGTCACCTGCATGCCGTGGTCGTTGATGATCTTCACGGCATCGAGGATCGGCATGACGAGGTTGTGGTTCTTGTCGATGAGGTCCAGCGCAGCCGCCTCGGACGACTCGATGCCGCAGAAGATCGTGTCGAATCCTGCCTCGCGCATCATGGCGAGGATCTCGGGGTCGCGGGCGATGTTGAGCGTCGCCTCGCACGAGAAGCCGATCTGGTAGCGGTTGCGCTTCTGCCATTCGATGAGGTGCGGCAGCAGCTCGCGCGCCGCCTTCCGATTGCCGATGAAGTTGTCGTCGACGAAGTAGATCAGGCCGATCGCGCCGCGCGCCATCAGCTTGTCCAGCTCGGCGATGATCTTCTCCGGCGGCTTGAGGCGGGGCACGCGTCCGTAGAGGCCGGGAATGTCGCAGAACTCGCACTTGTAGGGACAGCCTGAAGAGAACTGCACGTTCGAGATCATGTAATCGGGGATCGCGGCGAGCTCGTAGGCCGGCGCCGGAAAGTCGGCGAGCGCGAGGCGCTCTTTCGTCGTCAGAACGAGCTGCCGCGGCGGCCGCGCGACGCTCTCGCCCAGCATCGCGATGATGGCGTCCGTCGCGTCGCCGAGCTCGCCGCAATGGAGGATGTCGAAGTCGGGATAGTAGTCCGGGCAGGCGGAGACCGACGGGCCCCCGAGGACGGCGATCTTGCCGTGCGCGTGGGCACGCCTGCAGATGTCGTTGGTGAAGGCACGCTGGATGTGCATGCCGGAGCAGAAGATCGCGTCGGCCCAGGCGAAATCCTCGTCGCGCGCCAGGCTGTGATTTTCGTCGATGAAGCGCACCTCCCAGTGCGCCGGCAGGTAGGCGGCGATGGTGAGAAGGCCGAGCGGCGGCATGAAAGCCTTGGTGCCGGCGAGGTAGTAGGCGTGCTCGAAGGTCCCGAAGGACGGTTCGTAGCGCGGGGAGACACACAGAATTCGTCGTGCTGAAAGCTCGGTGCTTCGGGTCATGCTGATCCCCGCTCAGGCAATGGGCGCCGCCGACTTTCAGGGCTTGCAAGGCGCGTGCTCGGAGAAAACGGCGCGCTCCGCTGGAGGTTGCTGGCGAAGCCGTGCCCGTTACGTTGTAAGTCTTTGGGCGGGGGCAACGAACGGGCCTGTCGCCTGTTTCTCCGAAAGCGCTGGCCACCAGGGTTTCCTTGCAGACCGAGCAACGATCGACCGACAAGCGACGCCGCGCCCTCCTGATCGTCAACGAGTCGAGCCGTACAGGTGCATCGCACACCGATGCTGCCGCGGCCGCGTTGCGCAACGGCGGTCTCGAGATCTTCTTCGGCACCAGCCGCCGGGCCGCCGACCTCTCGCCTTGCATCCTCGCGCATCGCGACGACGTCGACTGCGTCGTGCTGGGAGGCGGCGATGGCACGCTGAACGCTGCGGCGCGCGGCCTCATGGCGACGGGGCTCCCGCTCGGCGTGCTGCCCCTCGGCACGGCCAACGATTTCGCGCGCTCGGTCGGCGTGCCCTTCGACCTCGAGGCGGCGGCGCGCGTCATCGCCGAAGGCTATGCGCACGCCGTCGACATCGGCGAGGTGAACGGCCACCCCTTCTTCAACGTCGCGAGTGTCGGGCTCGCCGCCGACCTCGCCAAGCGCCTGACGCGCGAGGGCAAGCGCCGCTTCGGGCGGCTCAGCTACGCGATCACCGCCGCGCGCTGCCTGATGGAAGCGGCTCCCTTTCACGCGACCTTGCTGGTCGGCAACGAGAAGGTGATGGTGCGCACTCTGCAGATCGCGGTCGGCAACGGCCGCTACTACGGCGGCGGGAATGTCGTGGCGCCCGGCGCGCGGATCGACGATCAGCACCTGGATCTCTACTCGCTGGAGTTCTCGCGGATCTGGCGCATGGCGTTGATGCTGCCCCACTTCAAGCGCGGCGAGCATGGCGCGATCCGCGAGGTGCGGACCGCGCGCGGCGTTTCGTTCGAGGTGATCACCCGCAAGCCGCGGCCCGTGAACGCCGACGGCGAGCTGGTGACGCACACGCCCGCCGTCTTCACGCAGCGCCCGCGCGCGATCAACGTCTACGTGCCGGAGACGTGCTCGCTGGTGACGGTGCCGGCGTGAGCCCGATCGTCCTCGAGGACGGCGAGGGCCGCGCCGTCATCGCGCCGCACGGCGCCGAGCTACGCGCCTGGTCGGTGCGCGACACGCCGCTCATCTGGGAGCCCGATCCGGCGATCTGGCCGAACACCGCGCCGATCCTGTTTCCGGTCGTCGGCTGGACGCGCGACGGCATCGTCGTCGACGGCACCCGCTATCCGCTCGGCCTGCACGGGTTCGCGCGCGAGAAGACCTTCGACGTGGTCGAGCAGTGGCCGTCGCACTGCCGGCTGCGGCTCGAAAGCGATGCGGCGACGCGGGCGCTCTATCCCTTCGACTGGTCGCTGGAGGTCGCCTACGCCCTTGCCGGCGCCGAGCTCGAGGTGCGGCTGGCGGTCGAGAACCGTGGCCGCGGGGCGATGCCCTATGCCTGCGGCCTGCATCCGGGCTTCCGCTGGCCCTTCGCCGGCGGCGCGATGGACGACTATACGATCGTCTTCGACGAGCGCGAGCCGTCGCGGGTCCCCGTCATCACGCAAGGCGGCCTGTTCACGTACGAGACGCGACGCGTGCCGATCGACGGGCGCAAGCTGCCGCTCACCGCAGCGCTGATGGAGAAGGAGGCGCTCTGCTTCCTCGAGCCGCGGGACCGCCGCATCCGCTTCGCGCACAAGTCGGGCGCGGCGATCGACGTCGCGCTGGCGGGCTTTCCCTTTGCTGCGCTGTGGTCGCGGCCCGCCGGTCACTTCCTGTCTATCGAGGCCTGGACGGGCCACGGCGATTTCGTCGACGCCGACGGCGACCTGTTCGCGAAGCCGGCGATGCACCACCTGCAGCCGGGCGCAACGCGCGCTCACGTTGCGAAATTTTCCTTCGCGCACCCGCATGTTTTGTTGCGGTGAGCCGGCTTGGCAGCCCGGCGCAAAGCTGACATCTACCCTGATCAACCAACGAGAAACATCGCGGAGAGGATCGTCCATGAGCGTCGCCGAGCAGAACAACGCCGAGGTCATCCGGCAGGGCGACGGTGGTGCGATCATCGACGGCAAGGTCGCCTCGCAGCAGGTGCTCGCCGAGGTGGCGGAGCGCACCAAGGCGCTCGCCGCCAAGGGCGTGAAGCCAGGCCTCGCCGTGGTGCTGGTGGGCGAGAACCCGGCCAGCCAGGTCTACGTCAAGGCCAAGGGCAAGGCGGCGAAAGAGGCCGGCTTCCATTCCGTGCAGCACGACCTGCCCGCCTCGACCTCGGAAGCCGACATCCTCAAGCTCGTCGACGAGCTGAACAACGATCCGGCGATCCACGGCATCCTGGTGCAGCTGCCGCTGCCGGAGCACGTGAACTCGACCAAGGTGCTCGAGGCGATCAACCCGGAGAAGGACGCCGACGGATTCCACCCCGTCAACGTCGGCCTGCTGGCGATCGGCTCGACCGAGCGCGCGCTGGTCCCGTGCACCCCGGCCGGCTCCCTCGTGCTGGTAGAGAAGGCCGCCGCGGCGCTCGGCGCCAAGCTCGACGGCATGAACGCGGTCATCGTCGGCCGCTCGAACATCGTCGGCAAGCCGATGGTCCAGCTTCTGCTCTCGAAGAACATGACGGTGACCGTCGCGCATTCGCGCACCAAGGATCTCGCCGGCGTCGTGCGCGCCGCCGATCTCGTCGTGGCGGCGGTGGGCCGGCCCGAGATGGTGAAGGGCGACTGGATCAAGAAGGGCGCGATCGTGATCGACGTCGGCATCAACCGCATCGAGGGCGAGGGCAAGCGCGAGGACGGCACGCCGAAGACGAAGCTCGTCGGCGACGTCGACTTCAAGGGTGCAGTCGGCCATGCCGCCGCGATCACCCCTGTGCCGGGCGGCGTCGGCCCGATGACCATCGCCATGCTGATGTCGAATACGCTGCGCTCCGCCGAGCGCGCCGCCGTGAAGTAGGGCAGGGGCCGGCGCCCGCGACGGGCGTTCGAGACAAAGCAGCTTCAAACAGACCGAGCCCGCCGGCGGCACCAGCCGCTCGGCGGGCTATTGGTTCGTGCAAGCGTCTCCGCATTAATCGCCCCAAATGTAATCGACCTGAAGTTTGTAATTAGAACGAATAAAAACGTGACTGCTTCTTTTTTCTGTTGTCACGATGTTTTCGCACTTAAGGCATTTTCAAGAAACGACGCGAACCCCTCTCGTCGTTTCACCAACGGACTCTATTTTTATCGGTGTCCGGTCAACGGATCGATCAGCCCAGGAGCTTCGACGATGGACGACACGCGCAAGGGTGCGACGACGACGATCACGAACCCCTTCGTGCTCGACCGGCCGCTTCCCTGCGATCTCATCTCACCGATCAGCGTCGCCGAGATGCTCGACGACGAGAAGCTCGAGAGCTTGTGCGACGAGGCCTGCGTCGACATGGCCAGCAAGCCGCCGCCACGGGAGGGCTAGAACCGCCCGCGGAAGGAAACGGCGGCGCCTCTCGGGCGCCGACGTTAAAATTACGCTTGGCGCCGCTGCGAGGCGCCAAGCCGATCGGAAGCGCGTCAGAGCGCCGATAGAATATTGTCGACCTTGGTCTCGTCGGCCTGGCCGGGGTTCGGCTCGACGATGAGCTTCTTCACCACGCCGTCGTCGACGATCATCGAGTAGCGCTTCGAGCGGATGCCGAGGCCTCGCTCCGTAAGGTCGAGCTCGGCGCCGATCGCCTGCGCGAAGGCCGCGCTGCCGTCGGCGAGGTAGGTCACCTTGCCTTCGCCGCCGGTCGCCTTCGCCCAGGCCTCCATCACGAACACGTCGTTGACGCCGGTGACCGCGATCTCGTCGACGCCTTTGGCCTTCAGCGCCTCTGCGTTCTCGATGTAGCCCGGCAGGTGGTTCATGCTGCAGGTCGGCGTGAAGGCGCCCGGAACGCCGATTAGGACCACCTTCCGGTTGGCGAAGATCTGGTCGCTCTTGCGCGGCGCCGGCCCGTCTGGCGTGGGCACGACGAACGTCGCGTCGGGGAGGATGTCACCTTCCTTGATCATGGGCTGGTCGTCCTTGCGGTGGGGAAGATGCCGGCTAGCGCGTCGCGCTCGCCGTGTCGAGGGTTTCGGAGACAGTGAGGCTGTGCGTGGCGCGCGCCAGGGTAAGCGTAACCGCGGCGGGCCAGGGGCGCGTGTCGGGGACCTGGTCGGCGACAAGCGTCCAGGTCGCCGGACCGATCTTGCGGGTCGCGAAATAGTAGCCGTCCGGCGCGTCGGCGAAGATGTCCTCGGGCGCATCGCCGCCGCGCCAGGCGAGGGTCCAGGTCGGCTTCGCGGCACCCGGGTCGGGCATGATCGCGAGATCGGCGCGCTCGCTCGGCGTCGCCGGGGAGGGAACCGACGCCAGCGCAGCCGCGACAGCCGGCGCGTCCGGGCCGGCCGTGCCGGGCTGCAGGGAAAGCGTCGCCGTGGCGTGAGCCGGGATGCAGATCGTGTTGCAGACGGCATAGGCGAGATCCACATGCAGGTCGGCGGGCTGCGCAGGATCGGCCGGCGTCACCTCGAGAGGCAGCACGACGCGATTGAGATAGCCGAAGGCATCGAGGCCGGCCTCCGAGATCCGACGCGGTGGCGGGAAGTCGACTTTCGCGTCACGCAGGTTGCGCGAGCCGGCAAACGAGAAGACGGGCGGCACGCCGGCGTCCCCCGGCATCTTCCAGTATGTATGCGAGCCCGCCGGCATGGTGATCGCAACCCCGGCGACATAGCGGCCGTTGGCGAGCGCCGGCCCGGCCAGAAGCTTGACCTCTCCCTGGTCGGCGGCAACGGCAGGGAACATGGCCGCGCCGACAGAGATGCAGGAAAACAACACAGCT
Organism: Beijerinckiaceae bacterium RH AL1; assembly: GCA_901457705.2. NCBI lineage: Bacteria > Pseudomonadati > Pseudomonadota > Alphaproteobacteria > Hyphomicrobiales > Beijerinckiaceae > Beijerinckiaceae bacterium RH AL1. The sequence goes on along the minus strand of LR590083.2, from coordinate 1,949,425 downwards.
ATGCAAAGCCGAAAGTCCCACCATTTGGGGCAAGCCCGCTGGAGGGATTTTTGCTTAAATGTCGTGGAAGCTTCAACGGCGAGCGAATCGCCAGAGACGACGACAAGGCCAGCCGACGAATTCTTAAGCACCGCAACCGCGAGGCCACGACCATGATCGAGACGAGACGCGCAGTGCCCGGGGGTGGTTCGACCGGCAATAGAAGCAAGTCTCTGTTTCACTCTCACGGCGGCTTCCTCGACGGGCAGATGCTTGTGGCGATGCCCGGCATGGCGGACGACCGCTTCGCTCGCTCGGTGATCTATCTCTGTGCCCATTCCGAGGAAGGGGCAATGGGCATCGTCATCAACCGCCCCGCCAGCAAGGTGCGCTTCCCCGATCTCCTCGTGCAGCTCGAGGTGATCGGCGAGGACGAGGCGATCCGCCTGCCGAACAAGGCCGGCGCCATGCAGGTCCTCAAGGGTGGCCCGGTCGAGACGCAGCGCGGCTTCGTCCTGCACTCGAACGACTTCTTCATCGACAACTCGACCCTGCCGATCGACCAGAAGGTGTCGCTGACCGCGACGGTCGACATCCTGCGCGCCATCGCGAGCGGCTCGGGGCCGGATCGCGCCGTGCTCGCGCTCGGCTATGCCGGCTGGCAGGCCGGCCAGCTCGAGGCCGAGATGCAGCATAACGGCTGGCTCAACGTGCCGGCCGACACGTCGCTGATCTTCGATACCGCGCTCGACTCCAAGTACGAGCGCGCGGTGGCCGGGCTCGGGATCGACCTGTCGCGCCTCTCGATGTTCGCCGGGCACGCCTAAGCCGGCTTCCTTTCGATCCCGTTTTGTTCTAGTCTCGCGCTTCGAATCCGAGCGCGAGACCGCATGGCCAAGACTCGAACCACCTTCGTCTGCCAGAGCTGCGGCAACGTTGCGCCGCGCTGGCAGGGTCGCTGCGAGGCGTGCAGCGCCTGGAACTCGATGATCGAGGACGGCGCCGTCGCCGGCATCGGCGCGCAGGCCGCGCGCACGGCCAAGAAGGGCCGGGTGTTCGCGCTCGGCTCGCTCGACACGAGCGAAAAGCCGCAGCCGCGCCTGCTGACCGGGATCGACGAGCTGGACCGGGTGGTCGGCGGCGGCTTCGTCGCCGGGTCGGCGCTCCTGCTCGGCGGCGAGCCCGGCATCGGCAAGTCGACGCTCCTGATCCAGGCCTGCGCGGCTCTCGCCCAGCGCGGCGAGCGCGTCGTCTACATTTCGGGCGAGGAGGCGATGGACCAGGTGCGGCTGCGCGCGGCGCGGCTCGGCCTCGGCGAGGCGCCGGTCGAGCTCGCCGCCGAGACCGGCGTCGACGACATCGTCGCGACCCTCGCGCAGGGGCGGCCGCCGGCGCTCGTGATCATCGACTCGATCCAGACGATGTGGACGGATTCGATCGACGCCTCGCCCGGCACCGTGACCCAGGTCCGCGGCTCCGCGCAGGCGCTGATTCGCCTCGCCAAGACCAGCGGCGCGATCGTCATCCTCGTCGGCCACGTCACCAAGGACGGGCAGATCGCCGGGCCGCGCGTCGTCGAGCACATGGTCGACGCGGTGCTGTCGTTCGAAGGCGAGGGCGGCCGCGACTTCCGCATCCTGCGCGCGGTGAAGAACCGCTTCGGTCCGACCGACGAGATCGGCGTCTTCGAGATGACCGGGCGAGGGCTCGCCGAGGTCGCCAATCCCTCGGCCCTGTTCCTCGCCGCGCACGAGCAGGCGACGCCGGGCTCGGCCGTCTTAGCCGGCATGGAGGGCACGCGCCCGCTGCTCGTCGAGATCCAGGCGCTCGTAGCGCCGACCTCGCTCGGCACGCCGCGCCGCGCCGTCGTCGGATGGGATTCGAGCCGGCTCGCGATGATCGTCGCGGTTCTCGAGGCGCACGCCGGGCTGCGCCTCGGCCAGCACGACATCTATCTCACCATCGCCGGCGGCCTGCGGGTCAACGAGCCGGCGGCCGACCTCGCCGCCGCCGCCGCGCTCGTGTCCTCGCTCGCCGGGCGCCCGCTGCCGGCGCACACCGTCTATTTCGGCGAGGTCGGCCTCTCGGGCGCCGTGCGGCCAGTGGCCCATGCAGCCCCCCGCCTAAAGGAGGCCGCGAAGCTCGGCTTCACCCGCGCGGTCGCCCCCGCCGCAGGACCCGCCGGACGACGGGGCAGGGGAGAGGACGGCGACGTCGACGCGCTCGTCGTCGGCGCCTGCGATCACGTCGGCGCCCTGGTCGCGGCGATCGCGGCCCCGTCGCCGAGTGTTGCAGCAAACCCTCCTAAGCCTCTGGATAAGCGTCGCTGCGCCTGAGGTGCGGGTGACGCGAGACCGGGGCTTCGCTATAAGCGCCGGAGTTGAGCCAGGTTTTGCCGATGCGAGCGGACGAGCGCGCGGGCGAGCCTCGAAGGTGCGGGGGCCATGCCGTCTTATCTCGATCTGGGCGTAATCGCGATCGTCCTGATCTCGGCTATCCTCGCCATGCTGCGCGGCTTCACGCGCGAGGTGCTGGCCATCGCCTCTTGGGTCGCAGCGGCCGCCGCCGGCTACTATCTGCGCGACTATCTCACGCCGTATCTCAAGCCCTACATCTCGAAGGAGCCGGGGCTGTCGATCGCAGCCGCGACGATCATCTTCTTCGTCGCGCTGATCGTCGTCTCCATCATCACCGTCAATCTCTCCGACGCGATCCTCGATTCGAAGGTCGGCGCGCTGGACCGCTCGCTCGGCTTCCTGTTCGGCGTCGCCCGCGGCTTCCTGCTTTGCGTCATCGGCTACGTCTTCTTCTCGATGCTCGATCCCGTCGATCGACAACCGGTCTGGATGCGCGAGGCGAAGACGCGTCCGCTGCTCGAGAGCGTCGGCAAGGACATCACTGCGATGCTGCCCGACATGACCGCACTCGTGCCGCGCGACGTCATGAACAAGTTCTCGAAGCCGAAACCCGAGGATGCCGGCGGAACGCCGTCCGACAAGCCCGATGCCGGCAACCCGGAGCCCAGCGCGCCCGACGCCGATTCGCCCGTGCCGCTGCCGCCTTCGCGTAACGGCGGCGGAGACAACGGTGGAAAAGAACCTTAAACCGCGTGCGCCGCACAAATCTTTTGGTGGTAAAAAGGCAGGTCGGCATTATTTAACTTTCGTGACGCTAAGGGTGCCAGCGTCGAAGTCGGAGCCGGCTCGCAGGGCCCGCTCCGGCGACACGAGGTAGTGATGATCATCGACGCCGCGGGTGGTTTCGAGGGACACGCGTCCGAAGCTTTGGACGACATGTTCGACCCAGATGCCGATAGGCTCCGCGAGGAGTGCGGCGTCTTCGGCATCTTCGGCCACCCCGACGCCGCGGCGGTAACCGCGCTCGGCCTTCACGCCCTCCAGCACCGCGGCCAGGAGGCGGCCGGCATCGTCGCCTTCGACGGCAGCCGCTTCAATTCCGAGCGCCGGCTCGGGCTCGTCGGCGACCATTTCTCGAAAACCTCGACCATCGCGCGGCTGCCCGGCAGCGCCGCCATCGGCCACGTCCGCTACTCGACGACCGGCGAGACGATCCTGCGCAACGTCCAGCCGTTGTTCGCCGAACTCGACACCGGCGGCATTGCGGTCGCCCACAACGGCAACCTCACGAACGGCCTGACGCTGCGTCGCGAGCTGATCCGCGAGGGCGCGATCTACCAGTCGACCTCCGACACCGAGGTGATCCTTCACCTCGTCGCCCGCAGCCGCCGCCCGCGCATCATCGAGCGCTTCATCGAGGCGCTGCGCGAGCTCGAGGGCGCCTACGCCCTCGTCACACTGTCGAACAAGGCGCTGATCGGCGCCCGCGATCCGCTCGGCATCCGCCCGCTGGTGCTCGGCGAGCTCGACGGCCACCACATCCTGGCCTCCGAGAGCTGCGCGCTCGACATCATCGGCGCGCGATTCGTGCGCGATGTCGAGAACGGCGAGATCGTCGTCATCACCGAGCAGGGCGTCGAGAGCCTGCGACCGTTCCCCAAGATCCCGCCGCGGCCGTGCATCTTCGAGTACATCTACTTCTCCCGACCCGACTCGGTCGTGCACGGGCGCTCGGTCTACGACATCCGCAAGCGCATGGGCGCGGAGCTGGCGCGCGAGTTGCCGACGCTTGCCGACGTGGTCGTGCCGGTGCCGGACTCAGGCGTGCCGGCGGCCATCGGCTATGCGCAGGCCTCGGGCATCCCGTTCGAGCTCGGCATCATCCGCAACCACTATGTCGGGCGCACCTTCATCCAGCCGACGCAGTCGACGCGCGAGCTGGGCGTGCGCCTGAAGCACTCCGCCAACCGCTCCGTCGTCGCCGGGCAGCGCATCGTGCTGATCGACGATTCGATCGTCCGTGGCACGACGTCGGTGAAGATCGTGCGCATGATGCGCGAGGCCGGCGCCCGCGAGGTTCACTTCCGCATCTCCTCGCCGCCGATCCAGCACCCCGACTATTACGGCATCGACACGCCCGAGCGCGAGAAGCTGCTCGCCGCGACCCATTCGCTGGACGAGATGCGCGACTACATCGGCTGCGACTCGCTGGCCTTCCTCTCGGTCGACGGCATCTATCGCGCGATGGGCGAGGAGCGCCGCGACCCTGTCCGACCGCAGTTCACCGACCACTGCTTCACGGGCGACTACCCGACCTATCTCACCGACGTGATCGGCGAGCACCGCAGCCAGCTCTCGCTGCTGGCCGAGGCCGGCTAGGCCCTTCTCCGGCCCGTCCCGCTACGATCCGACGCGGCCCCTCTCCTCATCACGCTCAGCGCGGTCTCGTAAAGCGACTTCACTTGGTCGCAGCGCCACCGATGCCGCCTTGTCCTAGTCTAAGGCACTGTACCTTAGTGCATATGGGCCATGACGAAGAGACAAGCGGAAGTTGCAGTGATCGGCGCGGGCCCAGGCGGCCTGGCTGCGGCCATGCTCCTGGCGGGCCAGGGGCTGAATGTCACCGTGTTCGAGAAAGCCGCGCGGGTCGGCGGTCGCACGAAGACGATCGACGTCGAAGGCCACCTGTTCGATCTCGGGCCGACCTTCTTCCTTTATCCGCAGATCCTCCAGACCATCTTCCAGCGCTGCGGGCTCGACATCACCCGCTATGTGACGCTGGAGCGGCTTGATCCGAACTATCGCATTGCCTTCGAGAACGGCCCCTCCGTCAGCGTGTCGAGCGAGATCGGCACGCTGGAGCGGGAGATCGCCAAGGTCGATCCCGTCGACGCGCGCAAGATCAGCCGCTTCATCGCCACCAACAGGCGTAAGCTGGCCGATTTCAAGCCGATCCTGGACCGGCCCTTCCTCAGCCTCATCGACTATCTCGCGCCGAGCGTGCTGAAGGCGCTGCACTGGATCGTGCCGCGGGCCTCGGTCGACGAGGAACTGAAGCGCTACTTCCGCGATCCACGCGTGCGCCTCGTCTTTTCCTTCCAGACCAAGTACCTCGGCATGTCGCCGTTCCGCTGCCCGAACCTCTTCACGTTTCTCGCCTTCCTCGAGCACGAGTTCGGGGTCTGGCATCCGCTCGGCGGATGCGGCGCCGTCAGCGAGGGCATGCGGCGCGCCGCCGAAGACCTCGGCGTGCAGTTCCGGCTCGGCGAGCCGGTCGAGCGCATCGTCTTCGAGGGTCGTCGTGCGACCGGCGTGGAGACGAAGGCCGGACGCATGTCGACCGACAGCGTCGTCCTCAATGCCGACTTCGCCGACGCCGTCCCGAAGCTCATTCCTGAGAAGCTGCGGCGGCGGTGGTCGGATCGAAAGATCGCCGGGATGAAATATTCCTGCTCGACCTTCATGCTGTTCCTCGGCATCGAGGGCCGCTACGACCTCGATCACCACACGATCTTCCTCTCCGAGGACTACGAGGGCAACCTCGCCGACATCGAGGCGGCCGAGCGCACGCCGCGGCAGCCCTCGATCTACGTCTGCAACCCAAGCCGGACGGATCCGGCTTTTTCCACGCCGGATGGCTCCTCGCTCTACGTGCTCGTGCCCGTCGGCCATTGCTCCGGCATCGACTGGAGCAAGGAAGCCAAGCCGTTCCGCGACGCGGTCGTCGCGCGTCTCGAGACGCTCGGCTTCACGGGACTCGGCCAGCGGATCCGCCATGAGCGCGTCATGACGCCCGACGACTGGCGCGACGACCTTTCGATCTACCGCGGCGCGACCTTCAATCTGGCGCACGGGCTCGATCAGATGCTCTACTTCCGTCCCCACAACCGTCTGGAGGACGTCGAAGGCGTCTATCTCGTCGGCGGCGGCACGCATCCGGGCTCCGGCCTGCCGGTGATCTACGAGGGCGCGCGGATCACCGCCGACCTCGTGCTCGCCGACCTCGGCGTGAAGCCGGCAACGACACAGCCGATGCCGGTGTCGCGCGGCGAGGTCGAGGACACGCCCCTGTCGGTCGGAGCTTGAGCACGATGTCTTTCGCTGGATCGGCCAAGGAAGGCCCCGTCGTCGTGGTCGGCGGCGGCCTCGGCGGACTCGCCGCCGCTGCGGTCGCGGCCGTGCGTGGCTACGAGGTCGTCGTCTACGACAAGAACGGCTGGACCGGCGGCAAGGCCGCGGTGCTCGAGGATCGCGGCTATCGCTTCGACATGGGTCCGACGATCCTCACCGTGCCGCGGGTGCTCGAGCGCATCTTCGCCGAGGCCGGCGACCCGATCGACAAGCACCTCGATCTGCTGCGGCTCGATCCGCAATGGCGCTGCTTCTTCGGTCGCGGCGACGTGCTGGACCTCGTCGAGGATTCCTCCGCGATGGGGTCGGCCATCGACACGTTCGCGGCGCGCGCCGGTCTCGGCGAGCGCTATCGCCAGTTCCTCGCCGTGTCCGAGAAGCTGCACGACGTCTCGGAGCGGTTCTTCTTCTGGAAGGCCGTCGAGGACATCCGCGACACGATGGACATCCGCGAGAACATGAACCCGGCCACGCTGCGCGACGTGCTGTCGTTGCGCATGGGCCGCTCGGTCGCCGGGACCATCCGCGGCTTCGTCCCCGAGAAGCGCGTCGCGCAGATGCTCGACCACTTCACGCAATATGTCGGGTCGTCGCCGTTCGCCTCGCCGGCGGTGCTCTGCTCGATCGCGCACATGCAGGTCTCGGAAGGCGTGTGGTATCCGAAGGGCGGGACGCGCGCCGTCGCCGACGCGCTGCGCGCCTTCGGCGAAGCGCATGGCGCGGTCTATCGCACCGGGCGCGACGTCCGCCGCATCGTCATCGACGACGCCGGCGCGCGTGGCATCGAGCTCGACGACGGCGAGGTCGTGCGAGCCTCCGCGGTCATCTCCAACATGGACGCCCTGCGCACCTACGACGAGCTCGTGGGCGGCCGCCCGGCGCGCCACTACGCCAAGCAGGGCTTCGAGCCGGCGTGCTCCGGCGTCGTGCTCTATCTCGGGCTGCGGCGGCGCTACGAGCACCTGCAGCATCATTGCTTCGTCTTCTCCGACGACGCCGAGAAGGAGTTCGACTACATCTACAAGAAGGGCGAGCCGGCGCCGGACCCGACCTGCTATGTCGCGGCGCCTTCCTTCAGCGATCCGAGCGTGGCGCCGCCCGGCGGCGAGGCGCTCTACATCCTAGTGCACACGCCCTACCTCAGGCCGCACCACGACTGGTCGAAGATGCTGCCGGCCTACAGGCGGGTCATTCTCGACAAGCTCAAGCGCACCGCCGGTCTCGAGGACATCGAAGAGCGCATCGAGGTGGAGCACCACCTGACGCCGCAGGACATCCATGAGCGCTACAAGGTGCTGAATGGCGCGATCTACGGGTTGGCGAGCCACGGCCGCTTCACCGGTGCGTTCAAGCCCGGCAACCGCAGCCGCTTCGTCAAGAACCTCTATCTGGCCGGCGGCGCCGCCCACCCCGGCCCGGGCATGCCTATGGTGATGATGTCGGGGTGGATCGCCGCCGACGCGCTCGATTCGGACCGCAAGGCGAAGCTTGCCTCCTGACAAGAAAACCTCGCCCCGCCGCGTCGCTCTGGAAGCAGAGGCGCGGCGGCGGCTTGACCTGCGCTCGGAGTGGACCTCTCGCGCTTTCTTCAAGATCTTCGAAGCCTCGGTCCACCGTCACTTCCACACCGTGCGCGTGTCGCGCGCCGTCGCGCCGCCGGCCCGGGATCGCGCACCGCTCGTCATCTTCTCGAACCATCCGTCCTGGTGGGACGCCTGCATCCACGTGATCGTCGCCGCGCATCTGTTCCCGGACGGATCATGCGCGGGCCGATCGATGCCGCGATGATCGAGAAATACCCGTTCATGCCGAAGATCGGCATCTTCGGCGTCGAGCAGGGCGACGCCCGCGGGGCCGCCGTCTTCCTCGCCGTCTGCCGCGAGGTCCTGCGTCGTCCGCGCGAGTTCCTGGCGATCACCGCACAGGGGCACTTCGCCGATCAGCGGAGCCGCCCGATCGTGCTCGAGCCGGGGCTGGCGCATCTCGCCGATCTTGCCGAGGACACGGCCTTCGTGCCGCTGGCGATCGACTACACCTTCTGGACGGAGCGGCGCGGCGAGGTGCTGCTCCGCTTCGGCCCTCCCATCGCGGCGGCCGAGCTGAAAAGCCTCGACGTGGCGCATCGCAATGCGCGGCTTGCCCAGGCGCTCGAGGCGACGATGGATGCCCTGGCCGTCGAGGCCGTGGCCCGCGATCCCGGCGCCTTCGACCTGCTGGTCTCGGGTCGCCGCGGCGTGCATCCCGTCTTCGACGCGTGGCGCCGATTGCGTGCGGCTGTCGGCGGCCGGCGCTTCGATCCAGGTCACGCGCCGTGATCGCCACCTTCGTCATCGTCGTCGCCATCCTCTCGCTGATCCCGGCGCTTAACGGCCTCTTCAATCTCGCGCTGCTGAAGGCGCCGGGCCTCGTCGAGCGGCACACTGTGCCCGGTGTCGCTATCCTCATTCCGGCCCGCGACGAGGAGGCGACGATCGAGCACTGCGTGCGGGCCGCGCTGGCCAGCCGCGACGTCGATCACGAGGTCCTCGTCCTCGACGACGGCTCGAGCGACCGGACGCGAGCGTTCGTGAGTGCGATGGCGGCGCAAGATCCGCGCGTTCGGCTGATCGATGCGCCCGCGCCCGAGCTCGGCATCAAGGGCAAGGCTGCCGCGTGCCAGGCGTTGTCGGAAGCCACGGATCGCGCCTACCTGCTGTTCGTCGATGCCGACGTGACGCTGGCGCCGGAGGCCGCCGCGCGGCTGGTGCCGTCACCGGGAATCGATCTCGTCAGCGGCGTCCCGCGCCAAATCCTGCACGGTCTCGCCGCGACGGCGATCGTGCCGATGATCTCGACGCTGCTCATCGAGTATCTGCCGCTCGCGGTGGCGCGGCGGATGCGGAGCAAGCCGTCGCTCGCCGCGGCCTGCGGCCAGCTCCTGATGGTGCGCGCCGAAGCCTATCGCGCCTGCGGCGGTCACGCCGCCGTCGGGGCGCGCATGCATGATGCCCTGCATCTGGCGCGCCGCTTCAGGGCGTGCGGCTACGCCACCGATCTCGTCGACGCGACGCCGCTGGCCTCCTGCCGCATGTACGATGGTGCCGCCCAGGTCTTCGCCGGCTTCGGCAAGAACGCCACCGAGGGCATGGCGCGCCCGCTGGCTTTGCCGATCTGGACGCTTCTACTCGCCGGCGGCCATCTGATGCCGTTTGTCGCCCTCCCGCTCGCGGCCCTGACAGGCCAGCATCTCGCGCTTTCCCTCACCGCGTCCGGCCTGCTGATCGCAGCGCGCGTATGCCAGGGCTGCAAATGCCGCGAGCCGGTCGCCGCCGTCCTCTTGCATCCGCTTGGCGTCTTCCTGACGCTCTGCATCCAGTATCACGCCTTCGCCGGTTGGCTCCTCGGCCGCCGCGTCGAGTGGAAGGGGAGGACCTATGCGCCTCAACTCTGAACCATGACCTCGGGCAGGGCGATCGATCCCGGCATCGATGCGCTGCAGTCGGGCTACGCGCGCCTGCGGCGTGCGCAGGACACGCAGGGCGGTCTCTCGCTCGCGGACCGGCGCGCCGGGTTGAAAGCGCTCCGCCGGCATCTCATCGCCCGCGCCGAGGACTATGTGCGGGCGGCCGACGGCGACTTCGGGCGCCGCTCGCGCCACGAGACCTTGCTGACCGAAGTTGCGGTGGCGATTAGCGCGATCGACCACGCGCTGCCGCGCCTCGCGAGATGGAGCCGCCCGACGCCGGTGCGGCTCGGCTTTCCCTACTGGCCGGCCCGCGCCTATCTCCTCAAGCAGCCGCGCGGGCTCGTCGGGATCATCAGCCCCGGCAACTACCCGCTCCAGCTCGCCATCGTGCCGCTGATCAACGCGCTGTCCGCCGGTTGTCGCGCCCTCGTGAAGCCGTCAGAGGCGACGCCGCGCGTTTCGGCGTTGCTCGCGGAGGGCGTTGCGGCGGCGCTCGATCCCGACGTCGCAGCGGTCGTGACGGGCGGCCGCGAGGTCGCGGCAGCGCTGGCGAAGACGCCGCTCGACCTGCTGCTGTTCACGGGCTCGCCGCAGACCGGCGCCCTGGCGCGCGAAGCCGCCGCAAGCGCCGGCTCGCCGCTGGTGCTCGAGCTCGGCGGCAAGTCGCCGGCCATCATCGGCGATGGCGCCGACCTCGACAGGGCGGCTGCCGCCATCGTCGCCGGCAAGCTCATCAACGCCGGCCAGACCTGCGTGGCGCCGGACTACCTGCTGACGCCGCGAAGCCGCCTCGACGAGACGATCCGCGCGCTGCGCGAGCAGGCCGCGAAGCTCTATCCGACCCCACGCGACCTGACGGCGCTCGCGTCGCCGCAAGCCGTCGAGCGCATCGCGCGGCTCGCGGCCGGCCAGAGCACGATCGACCTTCTGCCTTGTCCCGTCGAGCCGCCGCTCGTCCCGCCGCGCCTGGTGATCGAGCCCGCGCTCGGAAGCGCCATCATGCGGGAGGAGATCTTTGGACCGCTCCTGCCGGTCGTTGGCTACGAGACCATCGACGACGCGATCGCTATCGTGAACGGACGTCCCGATCCGCTCGCGCTCTACTGGTTCGGTCCGACCGGTGCCGCCTTCGAGGCGCTTACGGCGAGGACGCGGTCGGGCTCGATCGCCATCGACGACACGGTGATCCAGGCCGGCGTGCACGAGATCGCCTTCGGCGGCATCGGCGCCTCCGGCGTCGGCCGCTATCACGGCAAGGCCGGCTTCGACACCTTCACCCACGAGCGCCCGGTCTTCCGCCAAGCGCGCTTCAACCTGCCGTCGATGTTGCGGCCGCCGTTCGGAAAGCTGGCCGACCGCATCCTCGGCGGTCTTATCCGCTGAGGCTCACGCGCGTCGCAAGACGAGCAGGAAGCCGATGGCGGCGCCTGCCACCGTCATCGCCGCCAGCACGGTCCACGCCTGCGCGAGATCGGCGACGCGGGTGCCGGGCAGCACGGCGCGCTCGAGCGACTCGATCATCCAGCTGTTCGGCGTGAACCACGAGATCTGCTGGAACCACGGCGGCATGAGGTAGCGCGGCACCATGCTGCCGCCCGCGGCCGACACGACGAGGACGACGAAGGTCGTGAGGCCCTCGGCCTGCTTGCGCGTGCGGCACAGCGCGCAGAGCGCGAGGGCCAAGGCCGCCGCTGCCGCCGCGCTCAGGACGCACGAGCCGAGCCAGAGGCCAGACGCCGCCCAGTCGAAGCCGGCGTCGTAGATGAGCCGCGCGCAGGCATAGACGAGCGCGGCCTGCAGCACGCCCTGGACGACGAGGAACACGAGCTTGCCCAGCACCATCGCCACCATGTTGCGCGTGCCGAGCCGCAGCCGCAGGATCGTGCCGCTGACGCGCTCGTCGATGAGCGTCATGGCGCCGTGAACGGCGCCGAAGAGCAGGAACAGCGCGCTGACCGACGCCGCATAGTAGAGCACGTTGCCGTGGGCGCCGTTCGATCCCGTCGCGCCGGCGACCGCGACGAGCGCCTCGTCCTTGCCGCCGGTGTCCGACCCCAGGCTCTTGCGCAGCGCGGCGACGACGCGCGGATCCGCACCGGGGCTGCGCTCCATCTTCGCCACGACGCGCGCGCTCATCACGCTCGGGATGTCGCTGGCGACGAGCCGCTGCACGAGACCTTGGGCGATCACGCCGGCCAGCACCTTGGTCGGGCTCTGCAGGATCAGGATCGGCGGCGTCGGCTCGAGCCGGCGCAGGTCGCCGCGCACGAGGATGCCGGCATCGACGGTGCCTTGCGCGATCAGTGCGTCGAGCTCGGCCTGGCCGCCGTGATCGAGCACGGTGAGGCGCAGCGTCCGCTCGTTCTCGAGCGCCGTCACCAACGCCTTGCTCTCCGCGGTGCCGATGGTGTCGCGCACGGCGTACTTGAGCTTCAGGTCCTTGCCGCTCGTGCCGGCGAAGACGGCGGCGAAGACGACGAACAGCAGCGGCGGCAGCAGGAAGGCCATCACCAGCGCCGCGCGGTCGCGCAGCGTCGCCAGCAGCATGATCCAGGCCGTGGTGAGAATCATGGCGTGGCGTGCGCGCCGCAGAAGGCGCCGTAGAGCGCCTCGACGCCGGGCGCGCGCAGTCTCAGCTCGGAGAACGGGATGCGCGCGGCCTCCAGGCGCCGGGCGACGGCGCCGGTGTCCCAGCCGTCCATCGCCTCGAAGCTCTGCCAGACCATGTCGTTCGCGGCACCGACCGCACCGAAGCGCGCCAGCGCCAAGCGCGTCGCCTGATCCGGCTGTGCGGGCAGAAGGATGTCGAGCTGCTTGCGGCCGTCGAACTTGAGCGCCGCGAGCGACTGCGGCGGGCCCCAGGCGACGAGGCTCCCGTCCTTCAGGAAAGCCAGACGCTCGGCGACGGCATCGGCCTCGGAAAAATCGTGGGTGACGAGCAGGACCGAGGCCCCGCGATCGCGCAGGCGGCGCAAGATCGTCGCGATATGCGCGCGCGCCTCGAGGTCGATGCCGACGGTGGGTTCGTCGAGAACGAGGATTCTCGGGCGCGCCACCAACGCGACGGCGATGTTGATGCGCCGCTGGTAGCCGCCGGAGAGACGCCGCACCGCGACATCCTGCATCGCGATGCAGTCGGTCAACGCCAGCGCCTCCTCGGCCGCTGCCCGCGCGCTGTGGCTCGAGAGCCCGGCCAAACGGCCGAAGGCCACGCAGTTCTCCAGGCCCGTCAGCCAGGGGTAGAGGGCGACCTGCTGCGGGACGAGCGCGATATCCTTGAGCGTGATGCCGTCCTCGAGCTCGATGCGTCCGGATGCAGGCTTTGCGAGGCCGCAGAGCAGCCTGACGAGCGTGCTCTTGCCGGCGCCGTTGGGGCCGAGAAGACAGAGGATTTCGCCGGCAAACAGCGACAGGTCGAGCGACGCCAGGACGGTTCGTTTCGCATAGGCGTACGACACGTCTTGCAACACCGCCCGACTGATCACCGCATCGACCTCCCGGACTGGTGCGTTCGCTTGTTATGGCCGTCCTGACGCCCGACAGCGAAGAAACGACGTCGTGCGCCGACGCCAGCACTATCGCGCTCCGCTTTATGGATAGATGGACGCGGCGCTAGGCGCCATTGCGGCATGGCCGCGCGAAAGCCCTGCACGGCGCGGCAGCCAACCGCTCGCGGCTTCAAAAAGCGACTGAGCGTCCACAGGGGAGCAACCGTAGACGACTTCGGCGAACAATTTCGGTCAGGTTGCTGGCGGAGAGGGAGGGATTCGAACCCCCGATAGGCTTGCACCTATGCCGCATTTCGAGTGCGGTGCATTCAACCACTCTGCCACCTCTCCGGTGAGCCGCCACGCCCGAAGCAGGGCCGTGCGCTGTGGTCGGGGTGCCCTAGCATGCGTCCTGCCGAGCGACAAGCAATCCGCGCCGGGTCGCGCGCAGCGTATCCAACGCGATTTGCGGCAGCCGGCTTGACCCGCTTGCGCTGGGAGTCGCCGGCTCTATAAGAACGCCTTCTTCCGCGCGGGCTTGTCTCCCGGAGGCACGGCGCGCGCCGTGAGGAGGGGTGGCCGAGTGGTTGAAGGCGCACGCCTGGAAAGTGTGTATACGGGAAACCGTATCGCGGGTTCGAATCCCGCTCCCTCCGCCACAGATCAGATCAGCCCGGGGCTTTGCCGATGAAGGTCGCGCTCGTCCAGATGAACTCGGTCAGCGACAAGTCGGCGAACATCGCCGCCGCGATCGAGCTTGTGACGCGCGCGGTCGAGGAGGAGCGGCCGGACTGGATCGCGCTGCCGGAGTGCTTCGACTTCATCGGCGCGCGCAAGGCCGACAAGCTGGCGGCAGCCGAGACGCTCGGCGACGGCGAACCGGCGTACGAGGCGATGCGGACGCTGGCCGCGCGCCACCGGGTCTTCATCCATGCCGGCTCGATGCTCGAGAAGGCGGCCGGCGAGGAGCGCATCCACAACACGACGGTGGCATTCGATCGCGATGGGCGGGAGGTCGCGCGCTACCGCAAGATCCACATGTTCGACATCGAGACGCCGGACGGCGTGGCCTACCGCGAAAGCGCCTCGTTCAAGCCGGGCGACGCCGTCGCCACCTACGAGTGCGAGGGCGTCACCGTCGGCTGCTCGATCTGCTACGACCTGCGCTTCCCCTACCTATTCCAGGCGCTCGTCGAAGCGGGCGCGCAGATGATCGCGCTGCCCTCGGCGTTCACGCTGCAGACCGGCAAGGATCACTGGGAGGTGCTGTGCCGGGCGCGGGCGATCGAGACGCAGACCTATTTTTGCGCGCCCGCGCAGGTCGGGCCGCACAGGATCGGTGACGAGGTGCGTCAGAGCTATGGGCACTCGATGGTGATCGACCCTTGGGGCTTGGTCGTCGCGCGCGCCTCGGACGGGCCGGGCGTGATCACGGCGCGCATCGCGCCGAAGCTCGTCGGGTCGACCCGCCAACGCATGCCGGTGCAGGCGCACCGGGTCGCGCTGAAGCGCTAGCTCTCGACTTCCTCGTCGCACGAGAAGCCGTACGCCGAGAGGCCGTCCTGCAGCGCATCGGAGACCAGCGGGTCGCTGAGGAGATAGGCCGTGGTGGTCGGCTCCGGGTGCGAGCCGGCCGCCTTGAGGGCGGACACCCAGTCTTCCTTGGCGTACTCGCCGCGGCCGACAAGGCTCAGCGCGATCAGCTCGCGCTGCTCGTCGACGTTCATCGCCTCGATGATGCCCTCCACCTCGTTGACCACGGACGACTCCTCGTGGGTCTCGTAGACCGAGGAGAAATCGTCGTCCGAGGCGTTCGAGCCGCCGCCGAGGTCGGGCTCGGCCTGCACGTCGAACGCGCGGATCTTGACGATGAGAAAGCAGACCTTCTGCGGGTTGAGCGCGGTGAGCATCGGAACTCCTGGAGTGGGTGAGGGCAGCCTCAGGCGGACCCGCCAACGTCCTCCAGTTGCTCCAGTTCCTCGATGATCTTGGCGCAGAAGGCGTCGAGGTCCTTCGGCGACCGGCTGGTGATGATGTTGTCGTCAACGACGACCTCCTCGTCGACCCAGTCGCCGCCGGCATTCTCGATGTCGGTCTTCACGGATGGCCAGGAGGTCAGCATGCGGCCCTCGACGGCGTCGGCCTCGACGAGAAGCCAGGGCGCGTGACAGATCGCGGCGACGATCTTTTCGGAGTCGAGGAAGTCGAGCACGAGCTCGACAGCTCGTTCGTTCAGACGCAGCACGTCCGGGTTCATTTGGCCGCCGGGCAGCACAAGGGCGTCGTAATCGTCGGCATCGACCTCGTCGATCCCGAGGTCGGCAACGACGGTGCGGCCCCAGTTGTCCTTGTCCCAGCCCTTGATGTCGCCCTTCTTCGGCGCGGCGATATGGACGTCGGCGCCGGCCGCCCGGAGCTTCTCCAGGGGCACGAACAGCTCCGATTGCTCGAAGCCATCCGTCGCCATGATCAAGATCTTGGTATCCTTGATAGCCGTCATCGCCGCGCTCCGATTCCGTGCCGAAAGCCTCCGGCTGATATCAACAGCCGCCGTCAGACCGGGTTCCCGCTCGGCCGCGTCGCGGCGCGCCGCGCCCAAGGCCTTGTTCCCGCGGGAACTTCAGGCTCGAGGCCCGGCTGGTAGAAGTGGTCGAAGGCCGCCGCCCGGCGGCCGTCCGAGAGCAGCTTCAAGGTCGACGGATCGCTGATCTCGAAGGCGTCGAAGCCGCAGCGGACCATGAACTGCATCTCGTCGAAGAGCACGTCACCGACAGCGCGCATCTCGCCCCGGTAGCCGAGACGGCGCCGCAGCAGCCACCCCATGGAATAGCCGCGCCCGTCGGTGAACTTCGGAAAGGCGATCGCAATCAGCTTCACCTGCTCGAGACGCGCGGCGATCGACTGGACGTCGACGCCCGGGTCGAGCCGCAGCCCGAGCGGCTGGGGCAGGGTGCCGGCCGCCTCGCGCTCGTCGAACTCGGCGAGGGTCAGAACCTCGCGCCCCACCCACGGGTCGTCGGCGAAGGCGCCGTTCGTGAAATAGCGCATCAGATGCCGGCGCCCGCCTCGTGGAAGGGCTTGTGGATGCCGCACTCCAGCTTGGCGCGGCCGCGCCAGCGGCCGGCGCGCGCATCCTCGCCCGGGCGCACCGGGCTCGTGCACGGCAGGCAGCCGATCGACAGGTAGTTCTTGGCGACCAGCGGATTGCGCGGCAGGTCGTGCTCCGCGATGTAGGCGATGAGGTCCTTGGCCGACCAGTCGGCGAGCGGGTTCACCTTGGTGCGGCCGCCCTGCGCCTCGAAGATCGGCAGGCCGTCGCGCGTCTCGGACTGGAAGCGCTTGCGGCCGGAAATCCACGCGTCGTAGCCCTCGAGCGCCCGATCGAGCGGCAGCACCTTGCGGATGTGGCAGCACCTGTCGGGGTCGCTCGCCCAGAGGAAGTTCTCCGGGTCCTCGACGGCGAGGTCGGCTTCATTCGGCTTGTAGGTCGTGACGTTGGTGAGGCCCAAGCGCGCGACAAGCTTGTCCCGAAACGCCAGGGTCTCCTCGAAGAGCATGCCGGTGTCGACGAAGATCACGGGAGTGTCCCGATCGACCTCGGCGACGAGATGCAGAAGCACCGCCGAGTCCGCTCCGAAGCTCGAGACCAGCGCGATGCGGCCGCGGAAGAGGTAGCGGATCGCCGCCGCGAGACGGGTTTTCGCGGTCGTGTGCTCGTAGCGCTCGGCGAGCGCCTCGGCGGTGTCGAGCGTGGAGGAGATGACGGGCTCAGGCATGAGCATAGAGCGCCTCCTTGAAGGGCTTCATCCCGACGCGGCGGTAGGCGGCGAGGAAGTCCTCGTCCTTGTCCTTGCGCACGGAGAGATAGGTGTCGACGACGGTCTCGACTGCGTCGACGATCTTCTCCGACGAGAAGCCGCGGCCGGTGATGTCGCCGACCGTGCAGGTCTCGTCGGCCGTGCCGCCGAGGGTCAGCTGGTAGCTCTCGACCCCGTTCTTCTCGAGGCCGAGGATCCCGATGTTGCCGACGTGATGGTGGCCGCAGGCATTGATGCAGCCCGAGATCTTGATCTTGAGGTCGCCGATCTCAGCCGCCCGCCCCGGCGCGCCGAAGCGGTCGGAGATGCGCTGCGCAATGGGGATCGAGCGCGCCGTCGCTAGCGCGCAGTAGTCGAGACCCGGGCAGCAGATGATGTCGGAGACGAGCCCGACGTTCTGGGTGGCGAGGCCTGCGGCGACGAGCGCATCGTAGACCGCCGGGATGTCGTCGAGCGCGACGTGCGGCAGGACGATGTTCTGCTCGTGAGAGACGCGCAGCTCGTCGGCCGAGTATCCCTCGGCGAGATCGGCCATCAGGTCCATCTGCTCGGCCGAGGCATCGCCGGGGATGCCGCCGATCGGCTTCAGGGAGATCGTGACGATGCCGTGGCCCGGCACCTTGTGCGGGAAGACGTTGCGCGCGGCGAAGAGGCCGAAGGCCGGGTCGCTCTGCTTGCGCGCCTCGAAGGCGTCCGAGCTGGCCGGGCGATCGGCGAGCTCGGGCATCGCGAAATAGGCGATGATTCGGTCGATCTCCTCCTGCGGCAGGGTCAGGCCGGCGTCGCGATTGGTTGCGAAATCCGCCTCGACGGCGTCGCGGATGACGTCGGCGCCCTTTTCGTGGACGAGGATCTTGATGCGCGCCTTGTACTTGTTGTCGCGGCGCCCCTCGAGATTGTACACGCGCAGAATCGAGTTGGTATAGGCGAGCAGGTCCGCCTTCGGCAAGAAGTCGCGGATCTTGTGGGCGACGAGCGGCGTGCGCCCCTGGCCGCCGCCGACATAGACCGCGAAGCCCACCTCGCCCGCGTCGTTCCTGACGACCTGGTAGCCGATGTCGTGGACCTGGATCGCCGCGCGGTCGGTCGGCGCGCCGGTCATAGCAATCTTGAACTTTCGCGGCAGGAAGGAGAATTCCGGATGCAGTGACGACCACTGCCGGATGATCTCGGCGTAGGGGCGCGGGTCCTCGATCTCGTCGGCTGCGGCGCCGGCGAACTGGTCAGCCGTGGTGTTGCGGATGCAGTTCCCCGATGTCTGGATGCAGTGCATCTCGACGGAAGCCAGCTCCTGCAGGATCGCCGGGCAGTCCTTCAGGGCCGGCCAATTGAACTGCAGGTTCTGGCGCGTCGTGAAGTGGCCGTAGCCCTTGTCGTAGGTGCGCGCGATATGCGCGAGCTTGCGCATCTGCTTGGACGACAGCGTGCCGTAGGGCACCGCGATCCGCAGCATGTAGGCATGCAGCTGCAGGTAGACGCCGTTCATCAGCCGCAGCGGGCGGAACTGCTCCTCGCTCAGGGAGCCTTCGAGGCGGCGCGCAACCTGGTCGCTGAACTGCGCGACGCGCTCCGCGACGAAATCGGCATCGAACTCGTCGTAACGGTACATGTCTTGTCCTCAGGCGCGCTTCGGCGCGCTCGGCATGAAGTTGATGGTCGGGCCGAAGGCGCGGATCGTGTCCCGCAGCGTCATCTTCGGCCGGCCGTCCTGCTCGGGTCCGGCGTCGGTCACGAAGGGCTCGACCACGATGGCGCGGGCGACATCCACGTTGGCTTTCTCGAGCCCGACCTCCGCGGCGGCTGCATCGTCGTACATCGCGGCGTCGGAGATCGCCGCAACCCACGTCCCGTCGCGCCCCAGGAACACCACCGTGCCGGTATCGAGAGTGTTGGCGGTGACGACCTTCGGCATTCGAGACGCGGCTTTCATCAAGGGGGCTTTGGAAATAGGCGATTTACAAACGGATTGCGAGCCATACGCCACGCTGCAGCCCGGATTTGGTGAAGGCCTGACCCTCCCGCTGCGCTCCGGGGAAAAGCCGTCTCCAGCCCGACGACGCCGTAGAATTTTCATCCTACCCGGACACGCTCTCGATGTGGCTTCTCGATAAACTCAACAATAGCGAGCCGTTCGCCTTTCTCGAGCAGCTTCCCGACCTCGTCTCCAGCTACGGGTTGCCGGCGATCTTCATCGTCATCCTGCTCGAGAGCGCCGGCCTGCCGCTGCCGGGCGAGACGATGCTGCTGACCGGCGCCGTGCTGGCCGGCAGCGGCAACGGGCTCGACATCTGGGCTGTCATCGCGACCGCGGCCGCGGCGGCTATTTTGGGCGACAATCTCGGCTTCTGGGTCGGACGGCGCTGGGGCCTTCGCCTGCTGCTGCGCTACGGGCGCTACGTGCACCTCGACGAGCGCAAGCTGAAGCTCGGGCAGTATCTGTTCCTGCGCCACGGCGGCAAGATCGTCTTCTTCGGCCGCTTCGTCGCGCTGCTCCGCACCTTCGCCGCCGTTCTCGCTGGCGCCAACCGCTACGACGCCCGGCGCTTTCTGCTCTGGAACGCGCTCGGCGGCATCGTCTGGGCCGGGGTGATGGGCGGCCTCGGCTATGCCTTCGGATCGCAGGTGGAGAACGTGCTCGGGCCGGTCGGCCTCGGTGCCCTCGCGGTGGTCGTCGTCCTGTCGGTCGCGCTCTGGCGCTTCTTCAAGGTTCACGAGGCGCGGCTCACGCTCGAGGCCGAGCGCGCGCTGCCGGGGCCGCTCGCGGCGTCGTGAGATGGCAGCATCGTAATGTGGACAATCGGAACGATGACCTAGCCGCGTCGTTCGTTCCCCACATCACCATAAGGAGGGACAGATGTCCGCCAGGATCGGCGTTACCGCTTTTGCTCTCGGCATGTTTGCCTGCGCACCGGCCATCGCTCAGACGGATCCGCAGACCAGCATGCAATCCGGCCGCAGTGACAACCTCAGCCACCAGCTCAGCAGGACCGGCGGCGTCATCAAGCCGAAGGGCGACGTCGACCCGAACATGAATGCGCCCGCGCCCGCGCCGCATCCCAACTCTACGCCGGTCATCCCGCCGTCGGCCACAGGCGGAAACAACGCGAAGTAGTTTTTCAAGCGGCGCCAACGAGGCGCCGCTCTTGCGTTGCAGCGCGCCGCTCAGATCGTCGTGCTGGCGCTGCGGGCGGAGATGAAGTGGTAGATGGCCAGGATGATCACCGCGCCGACGACGCCGCTCAGCAGCTGGCCGCCTTCCGAGGTGTCGCTGATCCAGCCGATCTTCACCGCGATGAAGTTGGCGACGAACGAGCCGACGATGCCGAGCACGGCCGTCATGATGAAGCCACTTGGGTTGTTGGGGCCGGGGATCAGGAAGCGGGCGATAAGCCCCGCCACGAACCCGACGATGACGACCCAGATGTAATGAAGGATCATGGCTACGCTCCAGCTTGCCCGCGGCAAAACGCCCGGTCGGGTCTGCTTTTGGCATAGCCTCAGAAGATCGCAGGCGTAAGACCGTTCAGCGGCTCGGCGCGCCTGGTCGGACGCACAGCGGCGTCGCCAAGCGGCGCGAGCGCGATGCGGCGGCCTTCGCCGGGCGCCAGGTGGAAGTAGTTGTCCTCCGGCCGGTAGCCGTCCACGACGAGGCGGATGGATTGCGCCAGCCGCCGGGTGCGCAGCACGAGCACCGCGCCGGCCTCGCCGTGCTCGACCGCCGCCTCCAGCCCGAGATCGTGCCGGGCACGGCCGCGCCCGAGCGGAAAGTGGAAGGCCTCGGCCAGCAGCGTCCCATCCGTATGCGCGAGGCGCGCGACCGTGACGTCGTGCGAAGGATCGCCGAAGCGGAACGCATACGTCGTGTCGAAGAAGCCGCCCCAGATCGTCGACGCCGCGAGGCCGAAGGTGCGCCGGGCCGGCAGCGTCAGCTCGGTCTCGCCGCGCATGACGACCGTTTCGCCCTCGCGCAGGCAGACGAGCGACAGCTTGGCCGCGATCGGCTCGGCCGTTTCGTTGATCAGGCTGACCGCCAGCCCGTTGAGGTTCTCGTCGGTGAGCACGACCGAGACCGGCCGCGAGGCGCGCTTCAGTCCATAGTGGGCAGCCTTCGGCGCGTTGCGCGCGTCGAGCATGCCCCAGCCCGCCCCATCGAAGATGTCGCGCCACCACCAGACCAGCGCACCCTGGGTCGGCGATCCCGCGCGACGCCACTCGGCATAGGTCGCCTCGATGACCTCGGCCGAGGTGGCGCGGGCGAAGGCCAGGAACCGCTCGGGATCGTCCCGGCGCAGCGCCGCGACGTCCACGCCGTACAGCGTCTCCGTGTAGTGATTGCGGATGGCCTCGAAGGCCCAGGAGGCGCCGACCTCGTGCGGCACGCGCTCGACGTCGTTGCGATGCACTATCTCGGGGCGATCCGGCTCCAACGCGAAGGGCGCGACATCGGGCACGTTGGCGAAGCCGAGGCTCTCGGCCGAGAAGCGGACCTCGGCGCGCCGCGCCTCCTCGATCGGCCGGAGATGCGCGCTGACGCCGTAGTAATGGCTGATGCCTTCGTTGGCGACGAACGGCAGGTCGCCGCCCCAGGGCGAATGCGGCGTGTAGGGCACGTCGGGCCGCAACGCGGCGACGACAGCCGGCAGCAGCTCGTCGAAGATCGCGTTCGACCACAGCGGCGCCGGCATGCCGAGCATTGCCGCCTGCTGCGCGACCTCGCTGGCGCCGCAGAGCACCGCAAGCGACGGCGAGCCCTGCGTGCGCACGAGGAACTGGCGCACCTCGGCCTCGACGGAGGCGCGGAACGCGGCATCGCCGGCGGGATAGTCGAAGTTCGAGAAGGCGAAATCCTGCCAGACGAGCAGGCCGAGCTCGTCGCAGAGCGCGTGGAAGGCGTCGCCCTCGTAGCCCATCGTGCCGCCGACCCGGACCATGTTGAGGCCGGCGTCGCGCATCGGCGTCAGCAGCGGCAGGTAGGCCTCGCGAGAGAATGGCAGGGCGACGATGTCGGCCGGCGTCCAGCAGGCGCCGCGGCAGAACACCTGCTCGCTGTTGATGCGCAGGCCGAAGCCCTTGCCGTCGGCGTCGCGATCGACCTCGATCGTGCGAAATCCGACCTTGCCGAGATCGAACTCGCGGCCGCCGGCCTGCACGGAGACTGCATAGAGCGCCGGCGTCCCGTGCGTCGCCGGCCACCAGCGCTGCACCTCGGGCACCTCGGCGCGGCCGCGAAGGACACCGTCGCCGTCGTCGACGAGCGTGAAGTCGATGTCGCCGCAGCGCGCCGTCACCCAGCCCTCGACCTTCGCCGACAGGCGGATGGCGAGATCGATGAGGCCGTCGCCATCGCGGTCGAAGCTCGTGGCAATGTGGCGCTCGACGATCCGCAGATCGGCGGCCGGGACGAGGCACACGCCGCGATAGGGCCCCACCGCATGCACAGGCGGCCCCCAGCCGGGGATGTGCCCGACGAGCAGGGTGCGGACGAAGCGCAGGGCGGGCGGGCGCACCAGCTTCGGTCGCCAGCGCGCCCGGCCTTTCTTGCCGGCGAGATGCGCGTCGAGCGAGCGGAAGGCGATGTGCAGGGTGTGGCGGCCGGCGAGCGTCAGGCCGATCTCGTGCGCGACGAACATGTTGTCGGACACGAGGACGCGTGCGTCGCCGAGAAAAACCTCGGCGATCGTCGCGAGGCCGTCGAGCTGGAGCAGCGCCGCACCGTCGCCGGTGATCTCGGCGCGGTACCAGACATCGAACGCGTCGAAGCCGACGCCGTCGTCCGGCGTCCATCGGCCCGCCGCCTGCAGGCTCGCGCCGATTGTGCCGGGCACGAGGGCCGGCAGCCAGTCGGCAGCGGCGATCGACGCGGCATCTATCCATGCGCCAGGCGCGGTCTGCGTGAGCTCCCAGGCTCCGATCCGCATCAGAACGTCGTCGTGGGAGCGGGTGAGGGAAGGCCCGAGCTAGACGCTCTCCAGCCCGTCGAATATCCGCGCATAGAGATCGACGAGTGGGTCAAGCGCGGTCTCGATCGCATCGAAGCGTTTGCGGGCGACGGCGCGGGCGAGCTGGAACTGGAACGCCTTCGCGCCGGACGAGAGAGCCTTGCACGATTCGATCGTCGGATGAAGCTTGGCCCAGCCGAGACCCATCCGCTGCAGCCACTCGAGATGGCTCGCGAGCAGCTCGAAGTTCATGCCGAGCTGGCGCGCGGTGTTGAACGCGTACTTGTGCAGGAAGGCGTTCGGCCGCTCGGCGACCATCACGACCTGCTCGCGGACGCGCTCGCGGAAAGCCGCGACCGGGTTGTCGTCCGGGCGGCGCGCCAGGTGCTTGCGCAGGATCTTCAGCGACGTCGTCGCGTCGAGCGGGCGGCGGCGATCGAGCTTCACGAACTCGGCGTAGGGAAACAGCGCCGTCTCGGGCGCATCATTCATCAGGATCGCATCGTAGTCGTCGCCTGCGAGCGCGAAGAAGCCGGCGTTGTGGAAATAGTCGAGCTCGCGGCGCGCGGGATCGATGCGGTTGACCGCGATCGTCGTCTTGGTGTGCTCGAGCCCATAGGAGACGCCGCGGGTGTCGGGCAAAAAGAAGCCGTCGACCTCGAAGATCATCATGCGGCCGCGCCGCGTCTGCTCGACGACATGCGCCTCGAGCGAATCGTAGAGCGCGACCTCCTGCACCTCCAGGCCGAACTGCTCCTGCAGGTCCTCGAGCGGGAACTTCGTGAAGGTGAAGTGGTCGCCCTCGAAGTCCTGCGCGACGGTGAAGCCGAGGGCCGCCGTCGCGTCCTCGTTCATCGCGTTGAGGACCTCGATCCACACGTCGATGTAGCAATTGGTCTCCGGCCAGTCGCGCGACCCGTCATGCAGCGCATGCGGCCTGTGACGATCCGGCGAGACGGCGGAGAGAACGGCGATCGGCGCCGGTGCCAGCATGAGCGCCTCAGCCCCAGAGCACATCGCGGACGGCGCGCGGCCACAGGTCGGTGTCGAGCCCGTGGTGCTTGAACATCGCAAGCGTGAGCCGCTCCATGCCGAAGCCCACGCAGGCCGTATGCGCGGTCTCGCCGTCGGCGGTCTTCAAGTCCCAGCCGACGCCGAAATGATCCTGGTGGTAGTTGAACGAGATGCAGGCCGTCGGCTTCTTGCCGTCGTTGATCGGGATCACGAGCTCGAACTTCAGCTCCTGGTCGCGCTGCGAGGCCTTCAGCATGCGCCCGGCGCGGCCGAAGAACGGATCGTTCGCGACCTCGACCTTGAACGGCAGCTCCAGCATCGAGATCATCTCGGGCGCGCGCTCGAGCCAGGTCTGGCGGAAGGCCTTCACCTGGTCGGGCGAGCCGATCCGCACATACTCGCGCTGGCGGAACATCTGCATGCGGTCGGGGTCGCGCGACGGCTCGTTGCGGAAGCAGAACGAGTAGATGTCGTAGATGCCGCCTTGCGCCGGCAGCGCGCCGCGGCGCGACACGACGGGGTAGAGCGGGTAGCAGGCGGCGGGCGCCAGAGAGACGTCGTTGACGCCCTGGAACTCGGTCCAGTCGAGGTTGGCATGCAGCCGATCGACGAGGATCCCGTGCTCGCGGTCGCCGCCCTTGAACGAGTGGATCGTGCCCGCCATGTCCGGGAAGTTCTTGAGGTAGCCCGAGCGCTCGAGGTCGACCCGGTTCATGCCGGGCGGGAAGCGCAGCACCTCGGGCTTGGCGTCGGCGCCGAGGCGGGTGATCAACGCGGTCAAGCGCTCGACCACGTCCTCGAACGTGCCGGAGCGGCCGTAGAGGCCGGGCACGCCCATGTCGAACAAGAGCCCCTTCGTCATGAGGCCGTCCAGGAAATCACCGCACACCATGCACATGGCAAGGGCTCGCTTTCGCTTGCAAAAAAGGTTTGGTCTCGCGCGTCGCGCCGCTCAGGCGACGAGGCGGTTGTCGAGCCGATGCACGAGCAGCAGGTTCGACGTGTTGCCGAATATGCGGTCGTTGTTGATCATGACCTGCGCCGAGAGGATGTCGCGGAACTGACGGCCGAGAGAGTAGGGCGTGTCGTTCCGGAAGCCGGCGATGCCGCAGACGATCATCGCCTTGTTGACGATGTCGATCGCGATCTGCGACGTCGCGACCTTGACGTTGTTCATCGCCACCGCGAAGCCGACCGAGGTCAGCTCGTCGGCATCGGCCTGCGCCGTCTCGTAGCGGTTGAGCCCGTCGCGGGCCATCGACTTCATCATCTGCAGCTGGCTTGCGGCCTCGGCGATGCGGATCGCGCCGGTCGGCTTCTCGTTCGGCTTCTTGCGCGCCTCGGCCCGCACGAAGGCCTGCGCCTTGTGCACCGCCGAGAGCGCGATGCCGTACCAAAGCGACGCCCAGAGGAGGTGCGAGGTCGCGAGCATCGAATGCGCGGCGATCTCGGCGAACGGCTTCGGCAGGATGTGCGAGGCGGGCCCCGTCGCCTTCAGCTTGAAGCCCTCCGAGCAGGTGCCGCGCATGCCCAGCGTGTCCCACTGGGTCGTGCGCTCAAGCCAGCAGTGCTCCTTCATCACCACGACCAGCACCTGGTCGGAGGTCGGCGAGTCCGGCTCGCGGCGCGCCGTTGCGAGGATCGCGTCGGCGTCCTGGCCATACGAGATGACCGAGGCGTTCTTCTCGAGATGGTAGGTGTCGCCGTCGCGCTCGACGGCGCAGAGCGAGGTGCGCAGGTCGCCGCCGACGCCGGCCTCCGACGTCGCGGAGGCGAGCAGCAGCTGCTCCTCGGCGACGCGGCGCAGGAAGGTGCGGTGCCACTCGCTCGTCTGCGCGTGCAGCGCGAGGCTCGACACCTGGATCTGGTGCATCGCGTAGACCATGCCGGCCGAGGAGCACTGCTGGCCAAGCAGCGAGCAGATCTCGGCGATGTCGGCGAGGCTCGCGCCTTCGCCGCCGAGATCGACGGGGATCATCGCGCCGAGAAGGCGCCCCTGCTTCATCGCGTCGATCGCCTCGCGCGGGAAGCGCCGGTTCGCGTCGACGTCGCCGGCGTGCCTGGCGGCGATCGCGGCCGCCTCGGCGCCACGCTCGGCGAGCTTCTTGCCACTGTCGGCGGTCGTCTGGACGGTCATCATGCCGCCTCCGGCACGAGCTGCTGGAGGCAGCCGGCGATCGCGTCGATGCTCGCAAACGAGCGACGGTTCAGCATCTGCTCCGGAAACTCGACGTCGAACGCGTCCTCGAGAGCGAGCATCAGCTGCACGGCCGCAAACGACGTGAGACCGGCGGCGTAGAGATCCTGGCCGTTCGACAGCGTCTCGACGGCGACGGGAAGCCGGCCATGGTCGGCGATAAGGGCTCGGATAGTCTGCAACATCATTGCCTCCAACGCCCAACAGAAAACGCCGGAGCCGTAACGAATCAAGTAACACTCGCCGAAAGGTCGGACTTTAAGCGTTCATGGTAGCTCGTTTGCAAACGGCTTGAAGCTTGGATGCTTAATTCGTATTAACCAACATTCCAATCAGTTGATCGAAAACTTGAAATATCGCTCGCGGATCTTGGTGAAGGTGCCGTCGGCCATGCTGGCGACGAGCGCCCTGTCGAAGGCGGTCTTCAGCGCCGTATCGCCCTTGCGCAGGCCGATGCCGATCCCGTTGCCGAAGAAGGCGGGGTAGCGCGGCACGTCGGCCAGCACCTTGCAGCAGCTGGCGTCGCGCCGCGTGTCGAGGAAGGCCACGACCGCGTCCTTGTCGCCGATCACCGCATCGACGCGGCCGGCTTCGAGGTCGAGCACCGCGTCCGCGAACGACCCGTAGGTGGCGATCTTCGAGGCCGGGTAGATCTTGCGCAGGAAGGTCTCGTGCGTGCCGCCCTTCTCGACGCCGATCCGGCGGCCGGCCAGCGCGTCGGGCGTCGCGTCCCTGAGGTCGGTGTCCTTGCGCACCAGGAAGGCCGACGGCATCCGCACGTAGGGCGCCGAGAAGTCGATCAGCGCCTCGCGCGCCGGCGTGATCTCCATCGCCGCCATGAAGGCGTCGTAGCGCCGCGCGACGAGGCCGGGGATCAGGTCGTCCCAGCTCTCCGGCACGAAGGTGCAGGTCACCGCCATGCGCCGGCAGAGGTCGTGGCCGAGGTCGATCTCGAAGCCCGCCAGCTTGTCGCCGTCGAAGTAGTTGTAGGGCGGCCGCGCCCCCTCGCTGGCGATCGTCAGGTGCTGCGGCACCTCGGAAGCCCGGCAGGGAAGGGCGCCGATGACCGCGGCGAGCATCACAGCCATACAGGCACGGCGCGATGCGCGCGGGCGTTCTTTCGAGTTCGACATGCGCGGTGGCGCCTAAGCGCGAATTCCGTCGCTCTCGTGACGGCGGGGCGCGATCGCCGGCCCGGCGGGTGCGCGGGACGCCGGTTCCCCTTATATGACGTGCGTCGTCACACCGGCCCGGGATTGCGTTGCAGGAATGATCACCGAACAGGAAGTGCTCGAGGCCTTGAGCACCGTCGCGGGGCCGGACGGGCGGACCTGCGTGTCGCGCAGCAACGGCATCGCCGGCCTCACCATCCGTGAAGGCAAGGTGTTCTTGGCGCTCACCGGCGATCCGCGCCTCGCCGAGGCGATGGAGACGATGCGCGCCGAGGCCGAGAAGCAGGTCGCCGCGCTGCCCGGCGTCGAGCGCGCCGTGGTGACGCTGACGGCCGAGAAGCCCGATGCTCCCACGCGCCCGGCGCAGGGCCACCGCCCCGCGGCGCCAAAAAACCTCGCCGTCCCCGGCGTCGCCCGCATCATTGCGGTCGCGTCGGGCAAGGGCGGCGTCGGCAAGTCGACGACGGCGGTGAACCTCGCGCTCGGCCTCGTCGCCTCGGGCTGGCGGGTCGGCCTTCTCGATGCAGATGTCTTCGGCCCCTCGCTGCCGCGCCTGCTCGGGCTCGACGGCGTCAAGCCCGAGCTCGAGGGCAAGATGCTGAAGCCGCTCTACGTCTTCGGCCTCAAGGCGATGTCGATCGGCTTCCTGGTGCCCGAGGGCGAGGCGATGATCTGGCGCGGGCCGATGGTGATGAGCGCCATCAACCAGCTGCTGCGCGAGGTCGACTGGGGCGAGCTCGACTGCCTTGTCGTCGACATGCCGCCCGGCACCGGCGACGCGCAGCTGACGCTCGCCCAGAGCGTGCCGCTCGCCGGCGCGGTCATCGTCTCGACGCCGCAGGACCTCGCGCTGATCGACGCACGGCGCGGCGTCACGATGTTCCAGAAGACCAGCGTGCCGATCCTCGGCGTCGTCGAGAACATGTCCTACTTCGTCTGCCCGCATTGCCAGGGCCGCTCCGACATCTTCGCCCACGGCGGCGCCCGCCACGAGGCGGAGGCGATGGGCGTTCCCTTCCTCGGCGAGGTGCCGCTCGCCCTGCAGATCCGCGAGCAGGCCGACGCCGGCCGCCCGACGGTGGCGGTGGCGCCCGACAGCGCCGCGGGGCAGGCCTACCGCGAGATCGCCGGCCGCGTCCGCGCCGGGCTCGAAGGCGCAAGGCAGCGCCAGGCGCCCCGCATCGTCGTGGAGTAGGTCGCGCCGCCTCGCTTGCCGGCCTTCCGCGATCTCGGTAGTATTACCTGATCCGCGACAGCCTTGCAAGCCCGCCGATGAATGGCCCGATCGAAATACACGTGTCGCCGCAAGAGGTTGGCTGCCTTCGCGCGGTCGCCGCACGGCGACACGGGCCCAGCTCCCGTCGTCGCTCGCCGGCACCGACCACACAGGTGTCGCCGCACGACGACACGCGGTCGCGCCGGCGTCGCCGTTCGCGGACGCGGGTCCGCGCCGCGTCGGCACCGAGCCGCCGAAGCGCGCGGCCGTGTCGGCGCTCGACACCGCAATCCGCCACCGAGGGAGGGTGACATGGACATCAGGACACCGCGCGACATCGGTCGCGAGGCGGCGGCCTGCCGCAGCTACCTGCGGCTGAAGCAGAGCGACGTCGCCCGCGCCGCCGGCGTCTCGCGGCAATGGATCTCGTCGCTCGAGAACGGCAAGGCGACGCTCGAGATCGGCCACGTGCTGCGCGCCTTCGAGGCGCTCGGCATCGACCTCGTCGCCAGGCGCGCGCCCGATCCGCCGAAGTGGACGATCGTCCTCACCGCCGATGCCGAGATGCGCGAGGCGCGCTCGCTCTACGGACGCCGTCGCCGCCGGCTTGAGGCGGCGGTGCGGGCGCGCAACATCAGGGCGGGGAACATCTCGGAGTAGCGTCGGCCACGCCTTCGAGGCGCTGCGCGTCGCGCGTCGTCGCCTCGACGGCGCTTCGGCACAGGCCGACCCACTCGTCGAAGCAGATGTCCTCGAGATCGCCCATCCGGCTGATGTAGCCGACGAAGAGGTCGCGCGAGATCGCCTTGACCTCGCCAGGCTCGCCGCGGGGCCAGCCCTGCAGGCCGGCCCAGTGGCCGTGCCGCACGTGCAGCAACCGCGCCGGCCCGGTCGCCCGCAGGAGGCTGTGCAGGTGCTGCAGCTCGCGGATGTTGATGGCATCCGACTTGAAGACCAGGATCTTCGAGCCTTCCGCGAGATCGTCGATGAACTTGTCGCGCAGGAAGACGAGCCGCCGGCACATCTTCGGAAACAGGGCGTCCAGCGAGACCTCGCGGGCGAACAGGAACGTGTGCATGCCGAGGTCCCAGCGCCGATCGCGCACGTAGACCTCGTCGATCTCGCCGAAGTCGAGCACGGTCGTCTCGGGCGAGCCGCAGCCCGCGAAATCCTGCTCGAGTGCCGCGGCGAGGTTGGCATAGCTGGTGTCGTTCCAGCGCAGCAGGCCGAGCGGCTCCGCGCCGTAGCGGCGCTGCACGCTGCCGAACTCGCAATCCTCGCCAAGGCTCTCGAACCGCAGCATCAGCTGGCGGAGGCTCTCGTCCTCGACATGGCCGACGGCGACGGGGGCGTAGGAGGGCTGCGGAAGCTGCCGCTCGGCCCGCTCGAACTGCAGCATCGTCGCGGCCCGCTCGTGGTAGAAGCCGCCCACCCAATCGTCGGGGTAAAGCGTCGCGTAGCGCGACCAGATGTCGGAGGCCGCTTCCCAGTCGTCGCGATACATCGCGACGGCGCCGCGCGCCGCGAGAATGTTGCGGTGGGCGGGAAAGCGCGACGAGGCCGTCGCCAGGGCGCGTTCGGCGGCATCGAGATGACCCAGCCGCAGCTCGGCCTCGATGAAGCCCTGCCATGTCTCGGCGGAGGCGCCCGGCCGGTCGAGCAGCTCCGTCCAGAGTGGCGCCGAGCGCTCCGGCTCGCCCAGCTGATCGAAAATGCGCGCCGCCTCCGTCTTGAGCCAGGCCTTCTCAGGCGCCAGCGCAAGCGCCCTGGCGACGGAGCGCGACGCGTCGGGAAGCCGATGCAGCAAGCGCTGGCAGGCGGCCAGGTTGCCCCAGGCCACGTGCAGGTCGGGCTGGAGGTCGCAGAGAGCGCACCACCGCGCCACCGCCTCCGCATACCGCCCCTGGTTCTGGGCAACGACGGCCGCCGCCCGCAAAAGCCCTGCATGGCAAGGATAGTCCGCGATGGCATCCGACAGCTTGAGCTCGGCCTGCGCCAGGCGCTGCCGACGGATGAGCAGGCGGCACCAAAGGTACAAAGGCAGCGGCTTCAGGCGGGGAGAAATGAAGCTCGGGGCATCAATTGCGACTACGGGTCTCGAAGACGTGGCCGTCGAGGCGTCCGCGGGCCGCTCGCGGAAATTGCGAGCACCATACGCTGCGAGTGGAAAAGTACGAGGCGATCGAAGTCTTAGAACGACGGTATGAGATGCGCGCTCGCAGACCGCCGTAGCAAGTCTCCGCCCTGGCGCCTTCGACCACATGCTTTGTTACAGAGCGGAAAAACCTGGGCCCTGCGACGCCTCTATTCTCCCCGCACGAACAGAGGAGAGAAAGAGATGAGGACTTTTGCAGTTGCCGTCGCCATCGCCGCGTCGCTCTTTACGATGAGCGGCGCGATGGCCGACCGCGCGATCAAGGGCGTCTACAGCTTCGAGCGGAGCGGCGAGACCCAGACCGGCACCCGCATGGCGGATCGCGAGGTCTGCATTGCCGACATCACGGGCTCGTCGTGTGCGGCCGCGACCGGCGCCACCCAGCGGCCGGCGTGGCGCGGGCTGAACTGACCGCATTCCCAATCAAGTAGGGCAGGGCGGCCGCGGCCTTCGCGGTCGCGGCTGGTAGTCGCATACGCCGCGTGCTGCGCGGCGGTACGCCAGGCGTCCGTTAGCCGGCCGATCAGTCCTCGGCGGCCTCGGAGCGGGCGTTGTGCTCGAGGATGGCTTCCGCCAGCTCGCGCATCTCGCCGGCGGTGAGCGCCGGCGCGCCCTCGATGGCGCGGATCGCCAGGGCGCGGATGCGGTCCGAGGCGACCGGCGAGGACGCCGACGGCGCCCGTTCCGGCACGACGATCCCGGTGTGTGCGTGCATGTTCATGTCAAAGATCTCCCGCGGAGATAGCTAAGCGCGTTTCGCTGCGATGCAATATTTAGGTTGCATCGCAGCATTGCGCGTTGCGCGGAGACTGGGAGATACGGTGGCTCGAAGCAGCCGTGGCCGGGGGCAGGGCAGCGCCCTCGCGTCAGCCGCCCGTGACGCTCATGTGGCGGCTCACCGCCGGGCGATCGGAGCCGCGGTCGATGACGAAGTCGTGCCCCTTCGGCTTGCGGGCGATGGCGCGGGTCAGCGTCTCATCGAGAAGGGCGTCGTCGCTCGAGGCGCGCAGCGGCGCACGCAGGTCCGCCGCGTCGTCCTGGCCGAGGCACATGTAGAGCGTGCCGGTGCATGTGACGCGCACGCGATTGCAGCTCTCGCAGAAATTGTGCGTCATCGGCGTGATGAAGCCGAGCCGGCCGCCGGTCTCCTCGACCTTGACGTAGCGCGCCGGGCCGCTCGTCTTGTAGGCGAGGTCGGTGAGCGTGAAGCGGTCCATGAGGTCCGCCCGCACGCGCGAAAGCGGCAGGTACTGGTCGATCCGGTTCTCGCCGATCTCGCCCATCGGCATCACCTCGATCAGCGTGAGGTCCATGCCGCGGCTGTGCGCCCACTCGATCATCGGCACGATCTCGTGGTCGTTGACGCCCTTGAGCGCGACCATGTTGATCTTGACCGCGAGGCCGGCCGCCTGCGCGGCGTCGATCCCGCGCATCACCACGGCCAGATCGCCGCGCCGGGTGATCGCCTTGAATTTCTCCGGCTCGCGGCTGTCCATCGAGACGTTGATGCGGCGCACGCCGGCCGCGGCGAGATCGGGTGCGTAGCGATGCAGCAGCGAGCCGTTGGTGGTGAGCGTCAGCTCCTGCAGCGCGCCGCTGTCGAGGTGCCGCGACAGGTTGCGCACCAGGGACATCAAGTCGCGCCGCACCAGCGGCTCGCCGCCCGTCAGCCTGATCTTGCGCGTCCCGCGGCGCACGAAGGCCGAGCACAGCCGGTCGAGCTCCTCCAGCGACAGCAGGTCGCGCTTCGGCAGGAACTGCATGTCCTCGGCCATGCAGTAGACGCAGCGAAAGTCGCAGCGGTCGGTCACCGAGACGCGGATGTAGCTGATGCGGCGGCCGAACGGGTCGATGAGCGGCGCGTCCCCGGCACGTGCGGCGGGGTCGGCGTCGGCAGCGGGGGCCAGCGCATTGGATGAAATCATGATGCTCATATAGCGGTGATGGGCGGGCTTGGAAGCCGGAGGAATTGCAGATGCCGGAAGCGCACGTCGCCTGGCCGACGGAACTCAAGGTGCAGGACAAGGGCCGGATTCTCAAGGTCTCGTTTGACGACGGACGGGTCTTCGAGCTGCCGGCCGAGCTTTTGCGGGTGATGAGCCCGAGTGCCGAGGTGCAGGGCCACAGCCGGCGCGAGCGCAAGATCACCGGCGGCAAGCGCGACGTGACCATCCGCGCCGCCGATCCCGTCGGCAGCTACGCGGTGAAGCTCGGCTTCGACGACGGCCACGACACCGGCATCTACACGTGGGGCTACCTGCACGAGATGGGCTGCGCGCTCGGCGCCAAGTGGGCGGCCTACGAGGCCGAGCTCGCCGCCGCCGGCCTCAGCCGCGATCGGCCCGGGCTCAAGACGACGGGCTGAAGACGGCGGGATGATCAAGCAAGCGTGATCGCCGCAGGCCGGGCGCGAGAACAAACTTCCACGCGATGCCCAGAGAAAGACAAAAGCTCATGTGACCCGCGGTGGCTTCGGAGCTGGCGCGTCGTTCCCTCGAACATGCGATGGGGCCCGCCGACCGGAGGAGTTCGACCAATGAAATCACTCGTCATCGCCCTGACCGCCGCCACGATGCTGCTCGCGGTCCCAGCCTTTGCCCAGGATGCCGGCGCGCCTCCGCCCGGCGCCGATGCAGGCGCTCCGCCTGCCGATGCCGGTGCCGGCGGCGCGGGCGGCGGCAAGGGCGGCAAGATGAAGGCGGCGATGCAGGCCTGCCGCTCCGAGGTCGCCTCGCAGGGCCTCAAGGGCCCGGACAAGAAGAAGGCGATCGAGGATTGCGTCGCCAAGGAGCATCCCGAGCTTGCCGGCCGCATGGCCTGCCGCGACGAGGCCAAGGCCAAGGGGTTGTCCGGCGACGAGATGAAGTCCTACGTTAGGACGTGCGCCAGGGGTAAGAACCACGGCTGAGGCATCGCGCTTCGCCAACCGGCGCACGCCTCTGGAGGGTGTGTGAGACTGATCGTGTTCGATGTCGACGGGACGCTCGTCGACAGCCAGCATCACATCGTGGCGGCGCAGGCGGTGGCCTTCGCCGCCGTCGGCCTGGCGCCGCCCTCGCGCGCGGCGGCGCTCTCGGTCGTCGGCCTGTCGCTGCGCGAGGCGTTCCGCGTGCTCGCCGGCGACGACGCGCCGATCGACGGCCTGGCGGAGGCCTACAAGGATGCCTGGCACCAGATGCGCCGGCAGCCCGCCCACGAGGAGCCGCTGTTTCCCGGCGCCCGCGAATCGCTCGCGAGGCTTGCCGCCGTGCCCGGCACGCTGCTCGGCATCGCCACCGGCAAGTCGCGGCGCGGCGTTGCCGCGCTGCTCGAGGCGCAGGGCTGGGCGGCGCTTTTCGCCACGATCCAGACCGCCGACGATCATCCGTCAAAGCCCGACCCGTCGATGCTCGTCGCCGCGATGGAGGAGACGGGCGCCGCGCCGGCGATGACCGCGATGATCGGCGACACGAGCTTCGACATGGCAATGGCGGTAGCGGCCGGCGTCAGGCCGCTCGGCGTCGCCTGGGGCTACCACCCGGCGGCCGCGCTCCTCGCCGCGGGCGCGACGAGCGTCGCCGACAGTTTTGAGGCGGTCGAGGCGCAGCTCCCGCGGCCGGCGGATCGCGAAGCCGCGTGAGCAACGAGCCGAAGACCCTCCGCGACGACCTCGCGCCTGGCGCGCGGGAGCCGATCGACCCCGTCGCCATGGCCCGCCGCGACCTGCAGCGGTCGCTGCCGCGCCGCTTCTACAAGGACGTCGCCGTCGCCGCGCAGGACGGCGGCTTCGGCCCCGTGCTCGACGGCAAGCCGGTGCGCACGCCCGCCAAGGCGCCGCTCGTCGTGCCGACGCAGGCGCTCGCCGAGGCGATCGCCGCGGAATGGGCAGGGCAGGGCGAGATCGTCGACCCCGGCACGATGCCGCTGACACGCCTCGTCAACTCGGCGCTCGACGGCGTGGCGAAGACCATGGCCGCGACGGCGGCGGAGATCGAAAAGTTCGCCGAGAGCGACCTCGTCTGCTATCGCGCCGCCGATCCCGCCACCCTCGTCGCCGCGCAGAAGGCGGCGTGGGACCCGGTGCTCGCCTTCGCGCGCGAAACGCTCGGCGCGAGCTTCATCTGCACCCAGGCCGTGATGTTCGTCACCCAGCCCGCGCCGTCGCTCGCGGCGGTGCGCACCGCGGTGTCGGCAATCGCCGACGGGCCGGCCGGCGCGCTGCGGCTCGCCGCGCTCTCGGTGATGACGTCGCTCACCGGCTCGGTGCTGATCGCGCTCGCCGTCGCGCACGGCGCGATGACGCCAGAGGCCGCCTTCGAAGCCGCCAGCGTCGACGAGGACTACCAGATGCGCCAGTGGGGCGCCGACGAGGAAGCGCTCGCGCGCCTCGCCCGCCGCCGCGCCGAGATGCTCGCCGCCGCCACGGTCTACGCGCTCGCCGCCTGAGCGCGACGCCGCGCCCGACCATGATGACAGCGTCATAGGCGTTGCGTATCAACGCCCTGCCGGCGGGCTTTGAGTCCCGCCGCAGGCGGATCACCCAACCTGCGTG
Organism: Beijerinckiaceae bacterium RH AL1; assembly: GCA_901457705.2. Taxonomy (NCBI): domain Bacteria; kingdom Pseudomonadati; phylum Pseudomonadota; class Alphaproteobacteria; order Hyphomicrobiales; family Beijerinckiaceae; species Beijerinckiaceae bacterium RH AL1. The sequence continues at coordinate 1,913,983 of LR590083.2, read as the reverse complement.
AACGTCTTGGCCCGGCGCTCGTTACGTGCGACGCACGGGCGCCGCATTTCGTTCCGCCCGACCAACATGGAGCTTTCCTTGACCGAAGACACGACGATCAAGGTCAGGGAGGGCCTGCCCCACCCGCGCGGTGCGCACTGGGACGGCAAGGGGACCAACTTCGCGCTGTTCTCGGCCAACGCCACCAAGGTCGAGGTCTGCTTCTTCGACGAGACCGGCAAGCGCGAGACCTCGCGCATCGAGCTGCCCGAGTACACCGACCAGATCTTCCACGGTTATCTCGAGGGCGTGCACCCCGGCACGTTCTACGGCTACCGCGTCCACGGCCCCTATGAGCCGACGGCGGGCCACCGCTTCAACCCCAACAAGCTGCTGCTCGACCCCTATGCCCGCGCCCACGCCTTCGAGATCGAGTGGAACCCGGCGCTCTTCGGCTACCAGATGGAGACGGGCGACGACACGACGTTCGACGAGCGCGACTCGGCGCCGTTCATGCCGAAATGCGTGATCGTCGACCAGAACTTCGACTGGCACGGCGAGCCCTCGGGCTTCCGCGTGCCGTGGGACGACACGATCACCTACGAGACCCACGTCAAGGGCTTCACCAAGCTCAACCCTAAGGTGCCCGAGAACCTGCGCGGCACCTACGCCGGGCTCGGGCAGAAGGAGGTCGTCGACTACATCAAGGCGCTCGGCGTCACCTCGGTCGAGCTCCTGCCGATCCACACCTTCGTGCAGGACGACTACCTCGTCGACAAGGGCCTCGCCAACTACTGGGGCTACAACACGATCGGCTTCTTCGCGCCGACGCCGCGCTACGCCTCGGACGTCCCGAACTCGCTGCGCGAGTTCAAGGAGATGGTCGCCCGCTTCCACGAGGCCGGCCTCGAGATCATCCTCGACGTCGTCTACAACCACACCGCAGAGGGCAACGAGCGCGGGCCGACCCTCTCGTTCAAGGGCATCGACAACGCCTCCTACTACCGTCTGCTGCCGGACGAGAAGCGCTACTACGTGAACGACACGGGCACCGGCAACACGGTGAACCTGTCGCATCCCCGGGTCATCCAGATGGTGACCGATTCGCTCCGCTACTGGGTCGAGGAGATGCATGTCGACGGCTTCCGCTTCGACCTCGGCACCATCCTCGCCCGCGAGCCCAACGGCTTCGACAACCAGTCGGGCTTCCTCAAGGCCGTGGGGCAGGACCCGGTTTTGGGCTCGGTCAAGCTCATCGCCGAGCCGTGGGACATCGGGCCCGGCGGCTACCAGGTCGGCTCGTTCCCGCCGGGCTGGGCCGAGTGGACGGACAAGTTCCGCGACGACATCCGCGACTTCTGGCGCGGGCGCTCGTCGGTCGGCACGCTGGCCTCGCGCCTCTGCGCCTCGGCCGAGAGCTTCAACCACCAGGGCCGCCGCGCCTGGGCCTGCGTCAACTTCATCGCCGCGCACGACGGCTTCACGCTGAACGACGTCGTCACCTACGACGAGAAGCACAACGAGGCGAACGGCGAGAACAACAAGGACGGCAACTCCGACAACCGCTCCTGGAACTGCGGCGTCGAGGGGCCGACCGACGACCCCGGCATCAACGAGCTGCGCGGCCGCCAGATGCGCAACATGATGGCGACGCTTTTGCTCGCGCAGGGCACGCCGATGATCCTCGCCGGCGACGAGTTCGGCCGCACCCAGGGCGGCAACAACAACGCCTACTGCCAGGATTCCGAGATCTCCTGGCTCGACTGGAACCTCGGCGAGAAGGGCCAGTCGCTGCTCGACTTCACGAAGAAGCTGACGGCGCTGCGCCACAAGTACCCGATCCTGCGCCATTCGCGCTTCCTCTCGGGCGACTACAACGAGGACGGCCAGTTCAAGGAGCTCACCTGGATCGCGACCAGCGGCCAGGAGATGGGGGCCGGCGACTGGGAGGACACCAACACGCGCTGCGTCGGCATGCTGATGGACGGCCGCGCGCAGGAGACCGGCGTCAAGAAGCGCGGCTCCGACGCCACCATGCTCCTCGTCTTCAACGGCTGGCGCGACGGCGTCGGCTTCACCCTGCCGGAGACGCCGGACGGGGTGGCCTGGGAGCTGTTGCTCGACACGAACCAGCCGGCTCTCGCCGACACGCCGTCCTTCAAGCCGGGCGACGTCTACGAGGCGACCGGGCGCTCCGTGTTGCTGTTCCTGATGATGCGCGAGGGGGACTAGAGGGCATCCCGGATCGGGCGACCCAGTAGCCTCATGGTGAGCCGCGCGAAGCGCGTGTCGAACCACGAGGCGGTCCACGGATCGATCCACCTGGACCCTCCTGGTTCGAGACGCGTTCCGCGCTCCTCACCATGAGGGACTGAGGAGCGGCCTGATTGCGGAAGCTCGGGACCCGCCCACGTATAGCCCGGATCGGGCGACGCGCGCCCAGTAGCCTCATGGTGAGCCGCGCGAAGCGCGAGTCGAACCACGAGGCGGTCCACGGATCGAGTCACTTGGACCCTCCTGGTTCGAGACGCGCTCCGCGCTCCTCACCATGAGGGATTGAAGACGGGGCTTCACAAACGACCGGGGCGCGCCCACCTCTCCGCCAACGTAGAAGTGGCCGGTTCCGGACCCAGCGCGCCGCGCGGGCCGGAAATGGGCGGCCCCGGACTTGTCCCCGATGATCGAGATCAGACCCTTCGCCGCGCTCGGCGGCGCCGACCACGGCTGGCTGAAGGCGCGCTTCCACTTCTCCTTCGCCGGCTACCACGACGGCGACCGGATGGGGTGGGGCGACCTGCGCGTCCTCAACGACGACGAGATCGCCGCCGGCCACGGCTTCCCGATGCATCCGCACCGCGACATGGAGATCGTCACCTACGTCCGGCAGGGCGCGATCACCCACGAGGATTCGCTCGGCAACGCCGGCCGCACCGTCGCCGGCGACGTGCAGGTGATGAGCGCCGGCTCCGGCATCACTCATTCCGAGGTGAACCACGAGGCCGAGACGACGCGGCTGTTCCAGCTATGGCTGTTCCCGCGCAAGGCCGGCGGCACGCCGCGCTGGGGCACGCGTCCGTTCCCGCGCGCGGCGCGCGACGGCCGCTTCGTCGCGCTGGCGAGCGGCCTCGCGGGCGACGGCGAGGCTTTGGAAATTGGCGCCGACGCCCGCGTCTCCGGCGCGACGCTCGCCGCCGGCTCGCAGATCGAGCACGCGCTCGAGGTCGGGCGGCACGCCTATCTCGTCGTGGCGCGCGGGGCCGTCGAGGTGAACGGCGTGGCGCTCGGCGAGCGCGACGGCGCCGCGATCGCGGACGAAAAAAAGCTCCGCATCACGGCCGGTGGCGATGCGGAGCTGCTGCTCGTGGAGACGGCCTAGAGCGGCGTCGTGCCGCTCAGGACCCGCCGCTGTGGAACTGTGTCGGGACGCGACGGGCCTGCGTGTGCAGGGCCTCGCAGACTGCGCGCACCTCGAGTGGCGACAGCGAATGGCCGCGGGCGCCCGCCTCGGCCAGGGCCGTGAGGTTGTGGGCGGCGACACGGATCGTGGGCGCGCGATGGGTGGCGCGCGCGTGGCTGCTGTTCGTCAAGATGGATCCCCCTTCTTGCGAGCCGATCCCCCGATCGGCCGGTGCTGAGGCGTCGCCGCATCAGCTCACGAAATGTTTCAGATTGCGGCAGGTCGCGCAAGTCTGTCCCAATCGAGCAACAGTGTTGCCTTAATGCCGCCATTCCGCCGCCGCCGCCGCGACGTCGCGGGCCTCTGTTCTCGCGCGGATCGCCGTGCTAAAGGCACCGCCCACGCGCCCATCGTCTAGCGGTCTAGGACGTCGCCCTTTCACGGCGAAAACAGGGGTTCGATTCCCCTTGGGCGCGCCACGGATCTTAAGGTCCCGCGGGGTTCGGTTTTCCAGCGTCGCAAAGCAGATCCTGCATGAGCCCTCCCGTCGCGATCGCCGTCGTCGTCCTCATCAACGTGGGGGTGTTCGCCGGCGGCGTCATCTGGCTGCGACGGCAGATGAAGCGCGTTGTGGCGGAGCGGATCGAGCGGGAACGTGAAGCCGGCGGCACGGAACTGTAGGCGGCCCTCAACGCCGGCTGTTATCCTTGCCAGATGGCCCCCCGGCGCCCCAGCAAGCGAAAGACCGGCTTGCCAGGCGCCGCCGTCGCCGACCGCGCCGTTCCCGCCAAACCGGCCGATCCGCGCCAGTCTGGCTTATTCGACGAGCCGCTGCCGAAGTGGATCCGACCGTGCCTGCCGACGCTCGTCGACAAGCCGCCCGGTCCTCGAAACCATTGAGCGGCCCTCGACTGGGCCCGAAACAAACTTCAGCGCTCCGATAGTATTGGGCACAACTTAACGGGGCATTTCGCCGGGAATACGCGAGCTGCACTCCGTGTTGCGCTAGCTGCAAATCTGCCCGGCTAACTAGGCACAACAACTCGTCATTATATTCTTCATAAGAGCGGCAATGAGGTAGTCGAGCTACTAACGCTAGGGTAGTTCAGAGCAGCGAACAAAACAATTATGTATGAAAAAGGACCGGCGATCATTGTCGGCTATGGAGCAGGGATCGCCGCCAGCTTCGTCAACGAGATGGTGGTCGAGGGTCATCCGCTGGTGCTGGTTGCGCGCAATAAGGACAAGCTGGCTGCCGCGGCCGCCGCACTTTCCAAGCGAGGAGTCTACGCCTTGAGCGTGGCAGCCGACGCCGGCGACGCTGCGGCTTTGGAACGGGCTATAAAGATGGGGCAAGCAGCGTTCGGCGCGCCGGACCTCGTGTTGTACAACGCAGCCCATTGGCGGCCGGGCCCCGTCTTGCAAGCCACGGCGGAGGATCTGGTCGAAGACTTCCGCGTCGACGTGGTCGGTGCGCTCGTCGCCGCCAAGGCCGTCGCGCCGGAAATGGTCAGGCGAGGCCGTGGCACGATCCTGTTCACCGGCGAAGGGCTCGCACTGTATCCCTCGCGTAAGGCACCGTCCCTCTCGATCGGCAAAGCCGGGCTGCGCGCGCTCGCGCTCATGCTGGCCGCGGAACTGGCGCCCGAAGGCATTCGCGTGGGTACAGTGACCGTCATGGGGACAGTCGCTCCCGGCACGACATCCGACCCAGACCGCATCGCCCAGGCGCTGCTGTCGTTGCATCGGACCGCGCCCGACCCGGCCACGGCGGAAATCGTGTTCGGCGGCTGAAGCCGGCTATCGGAGAAGAGCGCGCGTGACGGTCCGCTGCGACCGTTGTCGTCGCGGCGCTACGCAAGCGGCTCGCCGGACCTGCGCGCCCGCGTCGCCTATCGTGGCGTGACGACGGCCGGCGAGCTGCGTCACGCGAGCTTCAAGGGCCTCGAGGACTGACCAGGTCGACAGCAGCTATCGAGACGACGCGGCAAAGCCCACCGCCATCGCCGCGTAGACCAACGCCATCGAGCGCTTGGAGAGGACCAATTCCCAGCCAGGCGTGAAGCGCCGGGGCGTTACGGTGTAGTCGACCACGGCAGCGAGCCCGGCGACGACGGCCGCGCGCGCTGCAACCTCGCTTGCGTCGCGCGCCGGCCGGTCGAGCATCCAGGTCTCGAACAGGCTGGCCCAGAAGATCGTCGCCGCGACATGCGTCCCAAGCCCGACGCCTGTGCGGGCGAGATCGGCCTGGCGCTGTCGCGCCGCGCGGTCGCCGTGCAGCCAGTGGCTGGTCGCGTTCAACGGCTGCACCGCGCCGCGGCCTTCGAGCTTCGCGACGACAGTCAAGGCTGCGGTGGACGTGGCCGCACCCGCCAAGCCCGTGACGAGCGAACGCCGGAGGAGCGCCCTGATCATCGGAGGGGATGGTCGGGCGAGCGGTCTTGGAACATGTCGCGCAGCGCCTTGCCGGACAAAACGGACATGAAGCCCAGTGCAGCGGCGGAGAGGAAGTGCACGAGGCTAAGCCCAGGGAGGTAGAGGAAGATCATGCGCGGCGCCCGACCGCAGCGGCGAGCACGAGCGCGCCGCCGGCGAGCGTGCCGACGGCAAGGCCGCCGGCGATCGACATGGCGACGACGGCGCTCGTCAGGAGGCTTGGGCGCGGCAGAATGCGGAAGGGAGACATGGGCGGCCTCGGTTGCTGCGTCCGAAGCATCGACGACGCTCGAGAGTGATGCGAGCATGCATATCGTCGCGCGCCAAAGGCGAGGCGCCGACCAGGCGACCTGATTATCACCCGCCGCCCAGAAGAGCCTCAAGGCTCGGCACCTCGCCGAAGTGGCGCCACACAATCGGATCGCCCAGGTTATACAGTATTCTATCTAAAATCGTGCTTTCGAAAGCGAGGTCTTTTCATGTCGAAATCAAGATGGATCTACACGCTCATCATCATTGCCGTGCTGCTGCTCTTCGCCTTGATCATCCTGTTCCAGGACCCGCGCGAGAAGATCGTCGGCCAAAAGATCAATTACACTGACTTCCTGACAATGCAGCCGCACGTGCGGGACGTGACCATCCGTGGCGACGAGGCAACCGGACACGACGACCAGAACCGGGCGTTCTCCGTCACCTTGCCGCACGATCCGGCGATCGCGACGCGCCTGGCGCAGTCCGGCGTAGCCGTCGTCATCGCGCCGGCGGCCGCGGCGGACGGGCAGAGCTGGGAGAAGACCCTGCTGGTCAATGCGCTTCCCCTGGTCGCCTATCTCTACCTCGTGACGTTGCCGCTGTTTCGGGTCGCCAAATCGATCGATGCACTTGGCGAACGCCTCGACCGCAAGAGCGTGCCGCTGCAGGAGTAAAGGCTCGCGCGCCGGGGTAAGGTGCATCTCCGAGAAGTTCGCTCCCCTTGAACCCCGCCACCTTGACGCCTTCCGCCCCTCATGCGACCCGAGACGGCGGCCCGGCCCGCGGGGTATAGCGCAGTCTGGTAGCGCGATAGTTTTGGGAACTATAGGTCGCAGGTTCGAATCCTGCTGCCCCGACCAGGCCGCCGCACACAGGGTTCGACAACGGTTCGACTGGGTTCGACAAAGGGTTCGGGAAGGCTCGATGAGCGCACGCATCTACAAGCCGTCGCCCTCGGCGACGCAGTCCGGCAAGGGCGCGACCAAGCTCTGGGTGCTCGTCTACGAGCCGGCGAGCGCGCCGCAGGTCGAGCCGCTGATGGGCTGGACCTCGTCGTCCGACATGAACCGCCAGATCACGCTGCGCTTCGCCACGAGAGACGAGGCGGTGGCCTATGCCGAGCGCAACGGCATCGCCTATCGCGTCGAGGAGGAGAAGCCGATCGAGCGCAAGGTCCTGGCCTATTCCGACAACTTCAAGTCGACCCGGCGCGGGATGTGGACCCACTGACGGCCGGTCGCGAGAGTTTGGCCCCGTAGCTCAGCTGGATAGAGCAGCCGCCTTCTAAGCGGCAGGTCGTAGGTTCGAGCCCTACCGGGGTCGCCAACAGTAGGGTCGGGCGGATCACGCCGTTTGAGTGTCGCGCGCCGGGATGGCGCGGAACGCAGCTGGCGAGGTCGCGACATGCGGGTCTCCATTGGCGCCGTCACCCTTACCCTCACCCTCACTCTCGTCGCTCTGGCAGCGCCTTGCGTCGCCGAGCCCGCCAAGGCCGCGCGGCCGGCCGCCTTGAAGCCCAGCGACACGTTCGCGGACTGCAAGGACGGCTGCCCGTCGATGGTCGTGGTGCCGGCCGGCGCCTTCGTCATGGGCTCGAGCCGGTATGCGCGTGAGCAGCCGCAGCACACAGTCGTGTTCCGCCGGCCCTTCGCCGTCGGCCGGTTCGACGTCACCTTCGAGGACTGGGCGGCCTGCGTGCGCGACGGCGGCTGCACGCGCAACCCGTCGCCGCCCGACGAGGGCTGGGGCAGAGGGCGCCATCCCGTGATCAACGTCACCTGGCGCGACGCCAAGGCGTACGTTGCCTGGCTCTCGAAGAAGACGGGACGGGAGTACCGGCTGCCGACCGAGGCGGAATGGGAGTACGTGGCCCGCGCCGGCTCGACGACGACCTATGCCTGGGGCGACGCGATCGACTGCACGAAGGCGAGCTACGACGGCGGCCCCGGCTCGTCCTGCGCCGCGAAGACGGGCCGCCGCCGCGGCACGCAGCCGTCGGGCACTACGCGCCGAACAACTGGGGCCTCTACGACGTCGACGGCAACGTCTGGCAATGGTGCGAGGACGCCTGGCATCCCGACTACACGGGCGCGCCCGTCGACGGCACGGCCTGGCCGGGCGGCGACGAGACGATGGCGCTGCTGCGCGGGGGCGCCTGGAACTACGACGCGTCGGGCCTGCGGATCGCCGATCGCAACTGGTATCCGAGGTCGCTCAGCACGTCGTTCATCGGCTTCCGGGTCGTGACGCCGCTCGACGACACGATCGCGAAGCTCGGCGAGTAGCTGAGATCGCCGCCGCGCGCTTATGATGGGCGCGGCCGTCAGGAGGGTGCCATGCGCGGGTTCGTGTTGCTGCTGGCTCTGGCCCTCTCGGCCACCGTCGCCAACGCGGATCCGGCCGAGACCTGCGCGCGGGCCGGCAACGACGACACCGTCCGCCCCTACGATCCCGCCCTGCGCCAGGGCTTCGTGCGCGCCTTCAAGACCCTGTTCCCCGGCGCCAAGGGCGGCCAGTCCGACAAGATGATGCGGGCGGGCGCCAACTACCGCTGCATGGGCGGCAAGCTCTACGCCTGCTTCACCGGCGCCGACCTGCCGTGCGCCAAGATCGTCGCCGCGAAGGAGAACCCCGCGGTCACCCGCTACTGCGCCGAGGTGAAGGCCACCGACTTCGTGCCGCTCTACGTCGTCGGCCACGATACGCAGTACAATTACAGATGCGAGGCCGGGCAGCCGGTCATCACCGGCGAGACCTGGGCGCTCGACGCGCGGGGCTTCGCCGTCAAGCTGTGGGCACCGATGGAATGATGGGGCCGAGCGGCATCTGCGGCCCCGGCGGCAGGATGCCCTCGCGCATGATCGCCCGCCGCAGCGGGCCGACGAGCCGCAGCGCCACCGCGCCGACGCCGCGCGCCGCGTCGACGGGCGCGAAGTCCGTCATGATCGAGCGGTTGAGCACGTCGACGCCGCTGGTGCGCAGCGCGATGTCGCGCCGGCGCGCGCGCTCGTAGGGCCGCAGCGCCTCGAGGCTGCCGATGTCGATGCCGGCGTCGCGGGCGGCGACGAGGGTGGTGACCAGCTCGGCGAGGTCGCGCAGCGAAAGGTTGAGGCCCTGCGCGGCGAGCGGCGGGAAGGCGTGCGCCGCCTCGCCCATCAGCGCGACGCGCGGCCCGACGAGGCGGCTGACCTTGAGCCCGCCCATCGGGAAATGCCCGCGCGCCTGGCCGAAGGCGATGCGCCCGACCACCGAGCGCGTCTGGTGCTGCAGCTCGATCGCCAGCGCGTTGTCGGAGAGCGCGAGCCGGCGCTCGGCCTCGTGCGGGTCCATCAGCCAGACCAGCGAGGAGCGGTGCGGGTGATCGGCCGTGGGGCGCAGCGGCACGAGCGTGCAGGGGCCGCCGCGGGTGTGGAACTCGACCGACATCCCGTCGTGCGGCTTGCGGTGCGAGAGCAGGGCGGTGAGCGCGACTTGCTTGTAGCGCCAGGCGCGGGCGCCGATGCCGGCGGCGAGCCGGGCCGGCGATTTCTTGCCGTCGGCGGCGACCAGAAGGCGCGCCGAGATCGGGCCGGAGGCGTCGCGCGCGACGACGCGGCCGTCCTCGAAGGCGATGTCTGAGAGGTTCGCGCCGGTCAGCCGGATCGACGGCAGGCTCTGCGCCTCGGCGAGCAGGCCCGCGACGAGCTTGTCGTTCTCGACGTTGGCGCCGAGTGCCGGGAGCCCGATCTCGCGCGCCTCGAGGGTCAGCGGGGGCACCGGGATCGTGACGCCGGTGTCGTCGACGATGCGGATCGCGCGGATCGGCTGAGCGTCGGCCTCGAAGCGCGACCACACGCCCATCGCCGTGAGGTGGCGCAGCGAGCCCTCGAAGAGGGCGACCGTCCGCCCGTTGGGCGTCGTGTCCGACACGCCGGCGCAGACGACGGAGAAGCCGGCCCTGGCGAGCGCGATGGCCGCGGCAAGGCCGGAGGCTCCGGCACCCGAGACGATGATATCAGGCTCGACGGACACGCGGACTCTCCGGGGCAGGGCGCGGCAGACATCGGGTGCTTTGGCCGCCGAGGCAAGGCGGCGTTCGGCCGCTCTCCTTTCACCCGAGCCCTTGCAGACCGCGCGATTGCGCGCGAAGCGAACGTGGATCGTGTCGCGCGCACCGACGGCCGGAGAACCATGGACACCGACGAAGCCGATCGCATCGAGGGGACGCCGCATCCGCGCGCGGCGACGACGCTTATCGGCCACGCCGATCACGAGCGCGACCTGCTCGACGCCTATCGCTCCGGCCGATTGCCACATGCGATGATCTTCGGTGGCCCTACCGGTATCGGTAAGGCTACCCTGGCGTGGCGTCTGGCCAAGTTTCTTCTCACGAATCCCCTGCCGCAGACCCCCGCCGTGGCGGAGGCGCGCGATCTGTCGGTGGCGCCCGGCGCGAAGGCGGCGGCGCAGGTCGCGGCACTGTCGCATCCCGACGTCGCGCTGCTGCGCCGCGAGGTGAACGAGAAGACCAAGCGCTTCTACACGGAGATCCGCGCCGACGACGTGCGCAAGGCGATCTCGCTGTTCCAGCGCGCCGCGGGGGCAGGGGGCTACCGCATCTGCATCGTCGACTCGGCCGAGGACCTGAACCGCTCGTCGGCGAACGCGCTGCTCAAGCTCATCGAGGAGCCGCCGCCGCGCTCGCTGTTCCTGCTGATCGCCCACCGGCCGGGGCTCATCCTGCCGACCATCCGCTCGCGCTCGCGCCTCGTGCGGCTGAAGGCGCTGACCGGCGACGAGATCGCCCGGGTCGTCGGGACGCTCGGGCCGCCGTGGACGGAGGCGGGCGAGGCCGCGATCGCGGCGGCCTGCGCGCAGGCGCAGGGCTCGGTGCACGACGCGCTCCGCCTGCTCGGCCACAGCGGCGTCGAGCTCGACGCCATGGTCGGCCGCCTGCTCGAGCGCCTGCCGCAGGTCGACTGGGGCCAGGTGCACCGGCTCGCCGACCAGGTCACCGGGCGCGACGGCGAGCAGGCCTTCGAGATCGCCACGACCGCGATCTTCGACTGGCTGTCGCGCCGGGTGCGGGACACCGGGCAGGTCGAGCCGCGTCGCCTTGCCCCCTATGCCGAGGTGTGGGAGAAGATCGCCGCCGACGCCCGCGAGACGGATGCCCTCAATCTCGACAAGCGCCCGCTGATCCTGTCCCTTTTCGCCGACCTCGCGGCGGCGGTTCGCGCCGCCTCCGCATGATCCCGTTCATCCCAGGAAGCATGTCCGACCGGCCCACCTTCTCGATCTCGACCGCGATCCCCTACGCCAACGGCGCGCCGCACATCGGCCACGCCTACGAGCTGATCGCCACCGACGCGATCGGCCGCTTCAAGGCGCTCGACGGCTTCGACACGCTCGTCATGACCGGCATGGACGAGCACGGCCAGAAGATGCGGCAGACGGCGGCGCGGCGCGGCATCACCCCGCAAGCGCTGGCCGACGAGACGGCGGCGCAGTTCGAGGCGATGACGGCGACGATCGGCGCCCATGTCGACGAGCGCGTGCGCACGACCCAGGCGCGCCACAAGATCGCCGCGCAGACGATCTGGACCCGCATGCGCGAGGCCGGCGACATCTATCTCGACACCTACGCCGGCTGGTACTCGGTGCGCGACGAGGCCTATTTCGCCGAGGACGAGCTGACGATCGAGCCCGACGGGACGAAGCGGGCGCCCGGCGGCGCGCCGGTCGAGTGGGTCGAGGAGGAAAGCTACTACTTCAGGCTCTCGGCCTACGCCGAGCGGCTGCTCGCGCACTACGCGGCGCAGCCGGACTTCATCGTGCCGGAGAAGTACCGCAACGAGATCGTCGCATTCGTCCAACGCGGGCTGAACGACCTGTCGATCTCGCGCTCGACCTTCGACTGGGGCATCCCGGTGCCCGACGACGACCGCCACGTGATGTACGTCTGGGTCGACGCGCTGACCAACTATCTCACCGGCACGGGCTGGCCCGATCCGCAGGCGCCGAACGCGCGCTTCTGGCCGATGGATGTCCACATGATCGGCAAGGACATCACGCGCTTCCACTGCATCTTCTGGCCGGCCTTCCTGATGTCGGCCGGGCTGCCGCTGCCGCGCCAGGTCGTCGTGCACGGCTTCCTCTTCAACAAAGGGGAGAAGATGTCGAAGTCGGTCGGCAACGTCATCACCCCGGCCTCGCTCGCCGACACCTACGGCACCGACCAGATCCGCTACTTCTTCCTGCGCGAGGTGCCGTTCGGCTCGGACGGCAACTACACGCACGAGGGCATCGTCAACCGCACCAACGCCGATCTCGCCAACGACCTCGGCAATCTCGCGCAGCGCTCGCTGTCGATGATCGCCAAGAACTGCGAGGGCAGGGCGCCCGAGCCGGGCGAGCTGACCGAGGCCGACAGGGCCGTTCTCGCCGACGCGCGGGCCCTGCCCGGCATCGTCCGCGAGCACATGGACAAGTTCGCGATCCACCAGGCGCTCGCCGCGATCTGGAAGGTGGTGGCGGACGCCAACCGCTACTTCGCCGGCGAGGAGCCGTGGGCGAAGAAGAAGACCGACCCCGCGCGCATGGCGACGGTTTTGCTCGTAACGGCCGAGGTCGTGCGCATCGTCGCGATCCTGGCGCAGCCCTTCATGCCGGACGCGATGACCAAGATGCTCGACGGGCTGGCGATCGCGCCCGAGGACCGCACGATCGCGGCGATCGGCCACGACTTCGGCTTGAAGCCGGGGCACGCGCTGCCGCCGCCGACGCCGGTCTTCCCGCGCTTCGTGGAGAAAGAGGTCGAAGCCTGAGCCGATGATCATCGACAGCCACTGCCATCTCGACTTCCCCGATTTCGCGCCAGAGCGCGACGCGGTGGTGGCGCGCGCCCGCGCCGCCGGCCTGGCGCGGATGATCACGATCTCGACGCGGGTCGACAAGTTCGAGCAGGTGAGGGCGGTCGCCGAGGCCTACGACGACGTGTTCTTCACCGTCGGCACGCACCCGCACGAGGCGCACCAAGACCCCGAGGTGCCGGCCGAGCGGATCGTCGAGCTGGCCCGCCATCCCAAGTGCGTCGGCATCGGCGAGGCCGGGCTCGACTACCACTACGATCGCCCGCCACGGGACGTCGCCGCGCGGGTGTTCCGCACACACATCCAGGCGGCGCGGCTCTCCGGCCTACCGCTCGTCATCCACACCCGCGATGCGGATGAAGACACCGCGGCGATCCTCGTCGACGAGATGGGGAAGGGCGCCTTCAAGGCCCTGCTCCATTGCTTCACCGCCGGCGCCGCGCTTGCCGAGACGGCCCTCGAGCTCGGCCTGACGATCTCGTTCTCCGGCGTGCTCACCTTCAAGAACTCGGCCGCGCTGCGCGAGATCGCCGCCCGCGTGCCGGCCGACCGCCTGCTCGTCGAGACCGACGCGCCGTTCCTGGCGCCGGTGCCGCATCGCGGCAAGCGCAACGAGCCGGCCTTCGTGACGGAGACGGCGCGCGTCCTCGCCGCGACGCGCGGCGTCACCTACGAGGAGATCGCCGCGACGACGACGGCCAACGTCCTGCGGCTCTTCGACAAGATGCCGGCGCCGCTCGCGAAGGCCGCATGAGCACCAAGATCACGATCCTCGGCTGCGGCTCCTCGGGCGGCGTGCCGCGGGTCGGCCAGGGCTGGGGCGCCTGCGATCCGAAAAACCCCAAGAATCGGCGCCGCCGCTGCTCGCTGCTCGTCGAGCGCACCGGACCCGCCGGCACGACGCGGGTGCTCGTCGACACCTCGCCGGACCTGCGCGAGCAGCTGCTCGACCAGGGCAGCGACCATCTCGACGCGATCCTCATGACGCACCCGCATGCCGACCACACCAACGGCATCGACGACGTGCGCCCGCTGGTGCTGAAGGCCAAGCGCCGCATCACCATCCACATGGACGATCACACGGCATCCGTCGTCCGGCGCGGCTTCGGCTACATCTTCGAGACGCCGCCCGGCAGCGGCTACCCGCCGCTGCTCGACGAGGCGCGACTCGAGCCCGGCCGCAGCGTGGTGGTGGAAGGGCCGGGCGGGGCGATCGAGGCCCTGCCGTTCCGAGTCCACCACGGCGAGATCGATGCGCTGGGCTTCCGCTTCGGCGACGTCGCCTACTCGCCCGACCTCAACGCGATCCCCGACGCGAGCCTGCCGGCGCTCGAGAACCTCGACCTGTGGATCGTCGACGCGCTGCGCTACACGCGCCACCCCAGCCATTTCTCGCTCGAGGAGACGCTCGGCTGGATCGCGCGGATGCGCCCGGCCCGCGCCATCCTCACCAATCTGCACACGGACATGGACTATGCGACGCTGGCCGCCACGCTGCCGGCCGGCATCGAGCCGGCGTTCGACGGGATGGTGGCGGAGGCCTGACGCTCGCCGCCGGCTTGAGGCTCGCACGGCCCAGCCTTCTCCAGAGCGTCGAGAGGTTTGCGTTCCATAATATTGATTATGCGAATCGTAGAATGCCGGACGCCGCGATCTTGGTTCGACCTTTCAGCCGCTTAGCCGCTGGCTCGGATTGGCACGGTGCGGCTCAGCCGCGTTCACCCTGCCCGGATTTCGGCGCCAATTTCGGCACGAGTGACGTCAGAAATGGCGCAATTCGTGTAGCCAATGTTTTCAAGGGCTGATACGACTTAGATACGCGGGGCTTCTTCCATTTGTATCGGGTTCGATCCCACGGGCGGAACAGGCTGGTAGCGGAATGCTGCTGGCCTTTTGTGTCGTGAGGTTGTCTCGCCGGAGTTTTAAGGTTCCGGATTGGTTCGAAAGGCGCGGCGGTAAGGCGAAACGAGCAGGCTGACGATGAATAAAGGTAGAGATTTCAGGGGGCCGAAGAAGCGTGGCTTCGACGACGATGCTCCCTTCCAGTACGACGCGCCGCGCGTCCCGCGCAATCCGCGTCCGGCCTTCGGCGGCACGCCGCCAGGTGGTGGGTTCGGCGGCGGTGCGCCGGACATGGGCGGCTCGGCCGCCACGGTCGACGCCGTGGTCAAGTGGTTCAAGGGCGAGAAGGGCTTCGGCTTCGTCGAGCTTTCGAACGGCCAGGGCGACGCCTTCCTGCACATCGGTGCCCTCCAGTCCGCCGGCTACGAGACGGTGCCCCCGGGCGCGAAGCTCAAGGTGTCCGTCGGCAGCGGCATGAAGGGCATGCAGGTTACCCGCGTGTTCGAGGTCGACACCGCTGGCGCCGCCGAGCGCGCCCCGCAGCGCCCCTCGTTCGGCGACAGCCCGCGGCCGCAGCGCCGCGCGCCCGACCCGTCGACCGCCGTGTCGGTCTCCGGCAACGTGAAGTGGTTCGACGACAACAAGGGCTTCGGCTTCGTGCAGTCGAACGACGGCGGCAAGGACGTCTTCGTCCACATCTCGATCCTCGGCCCCTCGGGCGTGCATCACCTGGCCGAGGGCCAGGCGGTCAACATGCGCGTCGTCGACACGCCGAAGGGCCGAGAGGCGCTCTCGATCTCGCTCGCCTGAGCAATATCGAGGGACATGAGACAAAAGGAGGCGCGCTCAACGGCGCGCCTTTTCTTTTGGGCGGCTTCCCAACGCTCGGAATCGCGACGAAGATTGCAGGACGTGGCCAAGAGTGTGTCCGTCCATGCCCATCGCAGACAGCCAATCGCCCGACAGCATCGCCCGCCTGATCGAGATCGTCGCGTCTCTGCGCACCCCCGGCACGGGGTGTCCCTGGGACCTGCAGCAGACGCACAAGACGCTCGCCCCGTACGCGCTTGAAGAGGCCTACGAGGTCGTCGACGCCATCGAGCGCGGCAGCCTCGAGGATCTTCGCGAGGAGCTCGGCGACCTGCTGCTCCAGGTCGTCTTTCACGCACGGCTCGGCGAGGAGGTGGGCTCCTTCCGCTTCGCCGACATCGCCGCCGGCGTCTGCGACAAGATGGTGCGGCGCCACCCGCACGTCTTCCTGGCCGAGCCGAAGAAGCTGCCGCCGTCGGGCGTCGACAAGATCTGGGAGGCAATGCGCCTGAAGCGCGAAGCAAGGCTCGGCAAGCCGCCGCAGCCCGAGCCGACGCCGGTGCACGGCCTGCTCGCCGCCATGGCCGCGGGCGCCGATGCCGCCAGGCCGACCATGTCGAACGAGGTGTGGGAGGCGATCAAGGCCGAGGAGCGCAAGGCGAAGGGCAAGGACCAGAAGCCGAAGGGCCTGCTTGCCGACGTGCCCTCCACCCTGCCCGGCCTGACGCGCGCCGTGAAGCTGCAGCGCAAGGCCTCGAGCGTCGGCTTCGACTGGAGCGACGCCAAGCTGGTGCTGGCGAAGATCCGCGAGGAGATCGACGAGATCGAGCGCGCGATCGACGGCGCCTCGCGCGAGGCCGTCGCCGACGAGATCGGCGACTTGCTGTTTGCGGTAGCCAACCTGGCGCGGCACGTCAACGCCGATCCGGAGACGGCGGTGCGCGGCGCGAACGCGAAGTTCGAGCGCCGCTTCGCGCACATCGAGACGGCGCTCGCCGCCAAGGGCTCGGCCGCGCAGGACGTGACGCTCGAGGAGATGGAAGAGCTTTGGGTCGAAGCCAAAGCCGCGGGGCTGTAGGGCGGCGGCGCCCTACTCGATCGGCGTCTTCTGAGGCGCCGGCACGGCAGCGCCGGCCTGCGTGGTCGCAGCGTCCACCTTCGGCGCGACCGCGGTCGCCGCGCCCATCGTCGTCGCGTCGAAGCGCATGAGCTCGTCGCACAGGGCGTCCAGCTCGTCGTCGGACGGGATGTCGTTGTCGAGCGGCGGCGGCACGATCTCGTCGGGCGCGGCGTCGAAGTCGAAGGAGCGGGTCACCCGCACTGTCCTCTGCAAATCCATGTCGACGGCGAGATAAGGCCGCCTTCTGACAGTTCGATTACAGAAGCGCCCGGGTCTCGCACATCCGGACGAAAGTGCATCGGTCGATCGGCGCCTGCGCTAGTTCGTCCGGGCCGACGTCCCGCAGCCGCGCGTCTCGGAGAACGAGCCCTTCAGGAGGTCGAGGACATCGGCGCGGTGGCCGTCCTCGTCGTAGATGTAGACGATCTCGTAGGTCCGGGAGAGCCGCCGCAGCGCGCTGAGCGCGTCGTGCGCGCTGGCGACCGTTTCGTTGACGCATTCGTTATTGCAACGCGGGCTGCGCCGCGACTGGGTTGCCGATAGCCGGTACATGCTCACGAAGTGAAGCCACCCTGGTACAACTCAAGGCCAATCTACATCCATGTTATGCTGCGCTGCAATGACAAAACAGGACGTTCTTCCCGCACGCTGTCGCAGTGTGGAACACAGTGACTGTGCCGCCACTACTCGATGAGCGGGCCGCCGACCGCTAGCTTTGCTGTGGGCCGTCCGGGTCCGGGCGCTCCATCCAGGCGATCAACGGCATCAGCGGCAGGATCCAGCCCATGCCGACGACCGCGTAGTAGATCCACTGCAGCACCGTCGGCGCGCCCTTGGTGACCTCGAGCTGGGCCAGCGCCATCGCGGCAAGCGCGTAGACGACGACGAAGACGATCGTCGCGACGACGCCAATGAGCTTGCGTTCGCGCCGACGCATGCGCGACCTCCTTCAATTGCCAGGCCGCGACCGCGGCTTGCGTGTGGTGCCAGATCGCGCGTGCGACGTCCACGTGGCGCGAAATCGCGCCGGCGACCTCCATGTGTTGCCAGGTCGCGGCGGCGCGATATGGACACGACCTCGGCGCGGGCTTTATCTGCGCCCTGCCCGATCGCCCTGCCAGCGCGGCACGCGATCCTCGCCTTAGATCTGCATTCAAAGACCCGCCCATGAGCATGACCAGCCCGACTTCCGCCCCTCCCCGCTCGGCCGCTGTCGCCGCCTGGCTGTGGAGCCTCGCCGGGCTCGTGTTCCTGATGGTCGTTCTAGGCGGGGCGACGCGCCTTACCGAATCCGGCCTCTCGATCACCGAGTGGAAGCCGGTGACGGGCGTCATCCCGCCGCTGTCGCAGGCCGCGTGGCTCGAGGCCTTCGAGAAGTACAAGCGCATCCCGCAGTACGCGGTGATGTTCCCCAACATGACGCTCGGCCATTTCCAGGCGATCTTCCTGATGGAATGGACGCATCGCCTCGTCGGCCGGCTGCTCGGGATCGTGCTCGTCGTGCCGCTCGTCGGCTTCCTTATCGCCCGCAAGCTCGACCGGCGCCTGCTCCTGCAGATGCTCGGGATCCTCGCGCTCGGCGGCCTGCAGGGCTTCGTCGGCTGGTGGATGGTCTCCTCGGGTCTCACCGGCCGCGTCGAGGTCGCGCAGGAGCGGCTCGCCGTCCACCTCCTGCTCGCCTCGCTCAGCTTCGCGGCCCTGACGTGGATCGCCGCCTCGCAGCGGCCCGCCGGCGAGCCCGCCATGCCCCCTGCCCTGCGGCGGCTCGCGAGCCTCGTCGTCGCGCTGGTGCTGGTGCAGATCGGCTTCGGCGCGCTCGTCGCGGGGCTGCGCGCCGGCTACGCCTTCAACACCTGGCCGCTGATGGCCGGGCAGCTCGTGCCGGCCGACCTCCTCGGCACGCTGTCGCCGTGGTGGCGCAACCTCGTCGACAACGTCGCCGAGGTGCAGTTCCAGCACCGGATGACCGCCTATCTCGTGCTCGCCCTGGCGCTCGCGCAGGCGATCTGGACCGCGCGCGTGGCGCCCGGCACGTCGGCGGCGCGGCGCGCCGGGGCGCTTGCCGGGCTGGTCGCGCTGCAGGCGGCGATCGGCATCCTGACGCTGCTCTTCGTCGTTCCGATCTGGGCCGGCATGCTGCACCAGGCCTTCGCGATGGTCGTGCTGGGCATGGCGGTGGTGCATCGCCAGCGCCTCGGCGCAGCCGGCGTGGTAGCCCACGAGGCGGCGCATCGCCGGCATCTCGCGGGAGCGGTCGTCTACTGACGGGCGCTTGGATCGTCGGCGATCAAAGGGAGTGGCGAGAGAGACGGGACTCGAACCCGCGACCTCCGGCGTGACAGGCCGGCGCTCTAACCAACTGAGCTACTCCCCCGCGAAGCCGGTCGCGGCGAGACCGGTGCGATACGCATTGCACCGGCGCAAGTCAAGAAGTCCGGCATGCCCTGAGGGCTCGTTTGCGCTCAGCGCGTTGCGCCGAGATGATAGCGGCGGATTTCCCCGCGCGACAGGATCTTCAGGTGATCCGACGAGATGTGCTCGGCGGCCGAGATCAGGCCGGGGCTGACCCCCATCTCGCTCGAATATTCCTGCAGGTAGCTGCGCATGCGGCCGTCGTCGTAGCGGCGGTGCACCGACTCGATCTCGCCGGAGGGATCGACGTCCGCCTCGTAGGCGAACATGCGGTGGATGCCGATCATGCTCGACGACGGGATCACCCGCTTGCTCGCCCCCATAAGCGCGTAGACGCAGGCCGAGAAGCACTGCGCGTTGGTCAGCGCGACGCCGCCCTGCCCGTCCCCGGCGACGCCGGCGACGATGGCGGACGCGCCGACGCTGCGCAGCACCTTGCCGAAGGCCATCGAGGCCAGCACGCGGCCGCCCGGCGAATCGAGCAGCACGACCGGCCGGCCGCGCACCTGCGGGTTCTCGCTCAAGAATTCCGTGAAGCGGTCCGGCGTCTCGTTGGTGATCTGGCCGCGCGCGCTGATGGCATAGCCGCGCTCGCCGAGCTGGATGACGCGGAAGCTCATCTCGCTCTCGGCCTGCGCGGCGGGGGCTAGCGTTGCGAGGCCGACGGCGACGCCGAAGGCGGTGAGCGAAAAGCGACGGCAGAATCGATCAAGGAGACGCATGGGACCCTCAGCCTGCAGCGGTCGTAATCGCCGCAGGATAAGGCGGGCTTGGCCGCGCGCAAGCGCCCCCGCCGCGGCGATTCGGCATATGCCCGAGTTTTCCCGGCACCGTGCGCGACGAAAAAAAGCCCGGCTGGGGGCCGGGCTTTCAGGTGTCGGATCAGGGAGGAAGCGGCGATCGGCACTCGCATTCCGCGCGTCGTTCCAGGGATGAGATTAGAAATTAATTGTGAAGATTTTAAGAGGGCGCGCCGGCGAATCTTTCCGATCTCGCGCTCGCTTGCGAGCCCCGACCCGCTCAGCGGGGGTCGTTGTTGGCGACGCGGCGCCCGGCGTCGGCCTCGAGCAGCGCGAAGCCGCGCTTGCCGAGCACCGAGGCGTGGTGCGTCAGCGCCCCGAGGAAGGCCTTTGCGGCCGGCTGGCGCGCGCCCTTCGGGCTCTCGACCAGCACGGCATCGACGGCGAGCGCCGCGACCTTCGGCTCCTGCTTGGCGAAGCCCGGATAGGCTTGCGCGTCGATGGTCGTCGCGCTCGCGCCGTCCGGCAGCGATGCGGCCTCGGGCCAGGCGACGAGATGCAGGTTCGGCGCGTGCAGCTTGGTGAGCCGCGCGTCGGGCTGCGGCGCCAGCACCACCACGGCGTCGATGTCGCCGGTCGCGAGGCCGTCGAGGGCGTTGTCGAGCTCGAGCGGCGTCTCGGCGACGCTCACGCCCGCCGCCTGGAACGCCTTGCGCGCCACCGTCTGGCCGGCGGAGCCGTCGGCGCCGAAGCTGACGTTCTTGCCCTTGAGGTCGGCGAACGAATGCACCTTGTCGCCGGCGATGACGTGCATCGCTTCGGGATAGAGCCGCGCCTTGCCGGCGCCGCCGCCCTGGTCGAGCGAGGTCGAGAGCGAGAAGTCGGCCCCCTCGCCCGCCTTCGCGTCGACGATTTTTACGCGCGGGCGCGAGACGGCGGCGGCGATCGGCTTGAGGCGGGCGGCCTCGCTCGGATCGGCGGCGATGGTCACGACGGGGACCGGCTTGGCCCTGGGCTTCGCCTTGGGCGCGGGGTCGGCGGCGGCCTCGCCCGCAGCCGGCGCGGCGACCGGGGCGGCTGAGGCCGCGGGCTGCCGCTGCTGCGGCGCATTGGAGTGGAAGAGGCACATGATGCCGGAGCAATCGTCGGCTCGGGCGGCGGTCGTGGCGACGGGCGATGCCGTCAAGATCAGGGCCGCCAGAACCCCCTTGGTGGCGAGCTTGGCAGCGGCCGGACGTCTTTCTGCGGGCATGAACTTCACCCTCCCCCACGCGAGACAAGGTGAAGCTTTAAGAACCCATTAAGGCGAAATTCGTCGCGCCGTTCGGCGAGGGGACTTGACCGTGCTTTCATGGTTAGCGGAGCCTTCAGGACGATCCTTGATGAGGCACCGATGGGCGGGATTTCGACACGCGACGTGACGGCCAACGGCCTGCGCTTCACGATCGACGAGGCCGGCAGCGGCGACGCCGTCGCGCTCTGCCTGCACGGCTTCCCGGAGAGCCGCTTCTCCTGGCGCCACCAGCTCGAGCCGCTCGCCGCGATGGGTTGGCACGCCGTCGCGCCGGACCTGCGCGGCTACGGCGACAGCGAGCGGCCGCACGAGGTCGAGGCCTATCGCATCCGTCATCTCGTCAAGGACGCGGCCGCGCTGTTCGATGCGCTCGGCGCCAGGCGGCGGCTGCTGATCGGCCACGACTGGGGCGCGGCGATCGCCTGGGCCTTCGCGATCCGCCGTGCGCGGCCGCTCGACGGCCTCGTCGTCATGAACGTGCCGCATCCCGACGTCTTCCGGGCGGTGCTCGCCCGGTCGTGGGCGCAGCGGCGGCGCTCCTGGTACATGGCGTTCTTCCAGATGCCGGTCATGCCGGAGCTGCTGCTTCGGGCCAACGGCGCCGCGGCGGTCGGGCGCGCCTTCAGCGGCATGGCGGTCGACAAGAGCGCGTTCCCCGACGAGGTCACGCGGCGCTATCGCGAGAACGCGATGAAGCCCGGCGCCCTTACGGCGATGATCAACTACTACCGCGCCAATGCCACGGACATGGCGCGCCCCGCCGAGCCGACGCCGAAGATCGACGTGCCGACGCTGATGATCTGGGGCGAGGAGGACACCGCGCTCGGCCTCGAGCTGACCGAAGGCTACGGGCCGCTCGTCGAGGAGTTCACGCTCGAGCGCCTGCCCAAGGTCTCGCACTGGGTGCAGCAGGAGGCGCCCGACGAGGTCAACGCCCGCCTCGCCGCCTGGCTGGAGGCGAAGGGGCTGGAGCATCCCGCCTAGGCTCGGCGCGAATCTTGATGGGCAGCCCGCGCCCTCCGACGCCCGGCCGCACCATCAGATGAACGCCTTCGCCTCCCCGATCCGCAATCTCATCGGCGGGACGCTCTTCATGCTCGTCGTCATGGCGACGGCGACGCTCGCCTATCGCCTCTACGGCTGGAGCCTCGGCGACGCGCTCTACATGGTCGTGCTTACCGTCTACACGGTCGGCTACGACGAGGTGCGCCCGATCGACACCGCGGCGCTGCGCGCCATCACCATCGCGCTCATCGTCACCGGCTGCACCGGCATGATCTTCCTCACCGGCAGCCTGATCCAGCTCATCACCGTCAGCCAGCTCCAGGCCTTCTTGGGAGTCCGCCGCATGCAACGCGACATCGACCAGCTCGCCGGCCACGTCATCATCTGCGGCTACGGGCGCATCGGGCAGAGCCTCGGCCAGGACCTCGAGGCCGCGGGCATCGGCGTGATCGTCCTCGATCGCAGCGAGGCGCGGGTCGAATCGGCGCGCGGCCACGGCTTCCTCGCCATGCTGGGCGACGCGACGGACGAGGCGACGCTGCGCAAGGCCGGCATCATGCGGGCGCGGGCGCTGACCACCGTGCTGCCCGACGATGCCGCCAACGTCTTCATCACGCTCTCGGCGCGGAGCCTCAACAAGAACCTCGACATCATCGCGCGCGGAGAGATCCCGTCGACCGAGAGCAAGCTCATCCAGGCCGGCGCCGACCGCGTGGTGCTGCCCGCCCATATCGGCGCCGAGCGCATCGCCGAGCTGCTCCTGTTCAAGGACATGACCGGGTTGCGCGAGGGCAGCAAGCTCAGCACGATCGGCAAGGAGCTCGCCCGGCTCGGCCTCGATCTCGAGATCGTCGCGGCGGCGAGGGGCAGCGCGGCCGACGGCGCCACGGTCGGCGAGATCGAGTCGCGCGCCGCCGGCGCCTTCATGATCGCGGCCATCGAGCAGAAGGGCGAGAAGACCGTGTTCCAGCCGCCGCTCGGGCTGCGCATTGCGGCGGGCGACGGCGTCGCTGTGGTGGGCCGCCCGACGCGCGTCGGCGCCATGCAGGCGATCTTCGCGGCCGCGCCGAAGCCGAGCGATCCCGCGCAAAGCGCTTGACGTGGGAAAAATTACCACGTAGCTTCCCTCTCGTCGGAGCCGGGGGGCTTCGCGAAGGACGCACGGCATGACCAACATCGCCCGTATAGCCTGGGACTGCTTCATCGACCTCGGCATCACCGTCGTCTACGCGACGATCGCCGGCCTGCTCATCGTCGGCGTCGTGGCGAGCGACGAGGGCACCGCCTCGCTCATCAAGTCGGCGCTCTATGCGAGCCTGCTGCCGCTGTCGGTGATGGCGCTGATCGTCGGCGACGTGGCGGTGCGGGTTCTCGGCGAGCATCGCGCGGTGCGCCGCCGCCTCGTCCGGGTCCGCGCCAAGCAGCGCGGCCGCACGGTCACCTGCGAGCTTTAGGCTCCGCACGCCGCGCCGCGGGAAGGCTTCTGCCTTTCGTCGGCGCGAGATGGAAAGAACTTTCCGCCCCGCTTGCCGTAGGCTCGTCTCCGCCCCGGAGACGACAGCCATGAGCGAGACACACGAGACCGGCTTCGCGACGCTCGCGATCCACGCCGGCGCACAGCCCGACCCGACTACCAAGGCGCGCGCGACGCCGATCTACCAGACGACGAGCTACGTCTTCGACGACGTCGACCACGCCGCCTCGCTGTTCGGCCTGCAGGCCTTCGGCAACATCTACACGCGCATCACCAACCCGACGACGGCGGTGCTCGAGGAGCGCGTCGCCGCGCTCGAGGGCGGCACCGCGGCGCTCGCGCTGGCCTCCGGCCATGCCGCGCAGGTCAACGTGTTCCACACGCTGCTGCAGCCCGGCGACGAGTTCATCGCGGCGCGCCGGCTCTACGGCGGCTCGATCAACCAGTTCAACCACGCCTTCAAGAGCTTCGGCTGGCACGTGAAGTGGGCCGACAGCGAGCGGCCCGAGAGCTTCGTCGAGGCGCTCACCGACAAGACGAAGGCGATCTTCATCGAGTCGATCGCCAATCCCGGCGGCTACGTCACCGACATCGCGGCGATAGCCGCGGTCGCGCGGCGGGCGCGGGTGCCGCTCATCGTCGACAACACGCTCGCCACCCCCTACCTCGTGCGCCCGTTCGAGCACGGCGCCGACATCATCGTGCACTCCGCGACGAAGTTTCTGGGCGGCCACGGCAACTCGATCGGCGGCCTCGTCGTCGACGGCGGCTCGTTCAACTTCGTCGGCGACCCGCGCTACCCTGCCCTCTCGAAGCCCTCGGAGAGCTACGGCGGCCTCGTGATCGCCGAGACCTTCGGCAACTTCGCCTTCGCCATCGCCAACCGCGTGCTCGGCCTGCGCGATCTCGGCGCGGCGCTGTCGCCGTTCAACGCCTTCCTCATCCTCACCGGCATCGAGACGCTGCCGCTGCGCGTGCAGCGCCACTCCGACAACGCGCTTGCCGTCGCGCGCCATCTGAAGGGCCATCCGAAGGTGAAGTGGGTGCACTATGCGGGGCTCGAGGACGATCCCGGCCATGCGCTGGCGCAGCGCTACTGCCCGAAGGGCGCCGGCGCGGTCTTCACCTTCGGCGTCGGCGGCTACGATGCCGGCATCGCGCTCGTGAAGCGTCTGAAGCTATTCTCGCACCTCGCCAACGTCGGCGACACGCGCTCGCTCGTCATCCACCCCGCCTCGACGACCCACCGCCAGCTCGCCGACGAGCAGAAGCTCTCTGCCGGCGCGGGCCCGGACGTCGTCCGCGTGTCGGTCGGCTTGGAAGACGTGGCCGACATCATCGCCGACCTCGACCAGGCGCTGGCGTAGTCCTCGCCGGCGCGGCGGGCGCTAGAACATGTCCAGCGAGATGCGGGCCTCGTCGGACATGCGGCCCTGGTCCCACGGCGGGTCGAACACGAGGTCGACCTCGGCGCCCATCGCGCCGCCGACGGCGCCGACCGCCTCCTCGACCGAGGCGACGATGTCGCCGGCGACCGGGCAGCCCGGCGCGGTCAGCGTCATCTGCACGGCGATGAGCCGGTTCTCCGGCACGTCGACCTTGTAGATGAGGCCGAGCTCGTAGATGTCGCAGGGGATCTCGGGATCGTAGACGGTCTTGCAGGCCGCGACGATCTCGTCCTGCAGGCGCGTGCGCTCGTCCTCGGCGATCGCCGCGTCGAACGACCAGCTCGGTGCGTTCGGGACCTCGAGCGTCTCAGGGGCGGCACTCATCCAATCATCCTCACGCGAAGAGGCCCTCGGCCTTGCGCAGGGCCTCGGCGAGGCGGTCGACCTCTTCCATCGTGTTGTACATGGCAAAGGACGCGCGGCATGTCGAGGTGACGCCGAAGCGGCTCAAGAGCGGCATGGCGCAATGCGTGCCGGCGCGCACCGCGACGCCGGAGCGGTCGATGATGGTGGCGACGTCGTGCGCATGGGCGCCCTTCATCTCGAACGAGACGATCGCCCCCTTGCCCGGCGCCTTGCCGAAGATGGTCAGCGCATTCATCGCGCCGAGCCTCTCCATGGCGTAGTCGCCGAGCGCCTTCTCGTGCGCGGCGATGGCCTCGCGGCCGATGCGCGTCATGTAGTCGAGCGCCGCGCCGAGGCCGACGGCCTCGATGATCGGCGGCGTGCCGGCCTCGAAGCGGTGCGGCGGATCGTTGTAGGTGACCGCGTCCTTGCTCACCTCGGCGATCATCTCGCCGCCGCCGAGGAAGGGCGGCAGCTTCTCGAGCCACGGCTTCCGCGCGTAGAGCACGCCGATGCCGGTCGGCCCGTAGAGCTTGTGGCCGGTCATCACGTAGAAGTCGGCGCCGAGCTCCTGCATGTCGGGCGCGAGGTGCACCGCGCCCTGCGAGCCGTCGACCAGCACCGGGACGCCGTTGGCATGCGCTGCCTCGACGATGGCCTTGATCGGCAGCACGGTGCCGGTGACGTTCGACATGTGGGTGATGGCGACCATCTTGGTCTTCGGCGTGATCGCCGCGATCACGTCCTCGGCGGTGATCACACCGTCGTCGTCGCAATCCACCCACTTCAGCACCGCGCCCTTGCTCTCGCGCAGAAAGTGCCAGGGCACGATGTTGGCGTGGTGCTCGAGGATCGTCAGCACGATCTCGTCGCCGGCCCTGATATGCTCTCGCCCATAGCTCGAGGCGACGAGGTTGATCGCCTCGGTCGCGGACTTCGTGAAGACGATCTCGTCCGTCGAGGCGGCGTTCAAGAAGGCGCGGACGCTCTCGCGCGCCGCCTCGTAGTTGTCGGTCGCGGCATTCGCCAGGTAGTGCAGGCCGCGGTGGACGTTGGCGTACTCGTAGTAGGACGCCTGGGTCATCCGCTCGATGACCTGCCGCGGTTTCTGTGCGGAGGCGCCGTTGTCGAGGTAGACGAGCTTCTTGCCGTAGGGCTCGAGCGACAGCGCGGGGAAGTCCGCGCGGATCGCGTCGACGTCGTAGTGCGCCTTGGGAAATTCGTGGGTCACGTCGTGCTCCGGTCTCTCCGTCTCCCGCTTGCGGGCGACGGTGGCCCCGCGAAGCGGGGTCGGATGAGGGGCGTTGCCGCCTGCACTCGCGTCGAAGGAGAGGCGGCGAGGCCCCTCATCCGACCCGACTTCGTCGGGCCACCGTCTCCCGCAAGCGGGAGCAGGAAAGGCCCTACCCCGCGCCGACCTTGCCGGCCTTGGCGCGGTTTTCCAGCCAATGCGCGATCTCGGCGCGGAAGCCGGCGGTCAGCGCCTCGTGGCCGATGTCGTCGGCGAGCTCCGCGGCGAAGGCTTCGAGCAGCAGCGACTCCGCCACCGCCTTCGGGATGCCGCGCGCCTGGAGATAGAAGAGCTGGTCCTCGTTGAGGCCGCCGCACGTGGCGCCGTGGCCGCAGGCGACGTCGTCGGCGAAGATCTCGAGCTCCGGCTTGTTGTACATCGCCGCCTCGTCCGAGATCAGCAACGCCCGGCTCATCATCTTGCCGTCGGTCTTCTGCGCCTCCTTGCGGACGCGGATGCGGCCCTGGAACACGCCGGTCGCGGCGTCGTCGAGGATGGCGTGGAAGGTCTCGCGGCCCTCGCAGCCCGTGCCCTCGTGGACGACGTCGAGCGTCGTGTCGGCATGCTCGCGGCCCTGCAGCAGCGAGACGCCGCGCAGCGCCGTGACCGAGTCGTTGCCCTTCAGCTTCACGAAGAGCTGGCGGCGCGCGAGCCCTGCGCCGGTGACCATCGCAAAGCTGTCGAAGCGCGACTCGTGGCCGACTTCGGCGATGAAGGAGTCGACGCGGACGCTGCCGGCCTCGGTGCGGGTCGCCGCGACAGTATGGCCGACCTCGGCGCGGTCGCCGATCTTCATGACGAGGCAGCCGTAAGTGTGGCCGGACCGGCCGCCGCGCCCGAGGCTCGACTCGGCGATGCGGCACTTGGCGTCCGCCCCCACGACGACGAGCGAGCGCGAGAAGGTCGCGGCGGGCGTGTCGAGGGTCGAGGCGTAGACGATCTCGATCGGCTCGGCGATCTCGGCGCCGGCAGCCACCTCGATCACCACGCCGTCCTGCATCATCGCGGCGTTGAGCGCGAGGATGGCGTCGCCCTCGCCGTAGTCGGCGGCGGCGAGCAGCGCGACGAGGTCCTCGCGGCCTTCGCCGAGCACGTCGGCGAGCGCGCGGACGCTGGCGCCCTCCGGCAGCGCGTCGGAGAGCGCCGGCACGAAGGTGCCGTCGACGATGACCAGCCGGCCACCGCCGAGTGCCGGACGCCCGGCCAGCTCCTGGTTGATGGCGGCGAGCGCGTGGTCGTCGGGCTTCGGCGCGACCGGCGGCACCTCCGGCACCAGGCTGCGCAGGTCGGTGTAGTGCCAAGCCTCGATGCGGCGGTGCGGCAGCCCCGCCTTGGCGAAGGCGTCGAAGGCGCCGTCGCGCAGGTGGCGCACGGCCTCGCCGCCGGGAAGTGCGGCCTTCAGCGCGCCGTAGGCGTCGGAAAGCGCGACCTCGGCGTCGGTGCGGGAGGAGACGATGCGGGCGACCATGGTTACGCCGCCGCCGTCTTCGTCGCGAAGTCGCGGTAGCCCGACTCCTCGAGCTCGTGCGCGAGCTCCTTGCCGCCGGAGCGGGCGATCTTGCCGCCCGCCATCACGTGCACGGAGTCCGGCACAATGTAGTTGAGCAGCCGCTGGTAGTGGGTGATGAGCAGGAACGAGCGCTTGCCGTCGCGCAGCTTGTTCACGCCCTCGGCGACGATGCGGATCGCGTCGATGTCGAGGCCCGAGTCCGTCTCGTCCAGGATGGCGACGCGCGGGGCGAGCAGCGCCATCTGCAGGATGTCCATGCGCTTCTTCTCGCCGCCGGAGAAGCCGACGTTGAGCGCGCGCTTCAGCATCTCGCGGCGGATCTCCAGCATGTCGGCCGCCTCGTTGACCTGCTTCATGAAGGCCGGCGTCGTCAGCTCGTCCTCGCCGCGCGCCTTGCGCTGCGCGTTGAGCGCCGCCTTGAGGAAGGTCATCGTGCCGACGCCGGGGATCTCGACCGGATACTGGAAGGCGAGGAACACGCCCTTCGCGGCGCGCTCGTCCGGCTCCATCTCGAGGATGTTCTCGCCGTCGACGAGGACCTCGCCTGACTCGACCTCGTAGTCGGACTTGCCGGCGATGACGTAGGCGAGCGTCGACTTGCCGGTGCCGTTCGGGCCCATGATGGCGGCGACCTCGCCGTCGCGGACGGAAAGGTTGAAGTCGTCGAGGATCTTGTTGCCGTCGATCGAGACGGTGAGGTTCTTGATGTCGATCATGGTCGTCCAGTGGTTTCGGGGTCGACCCTTCTTCCGCTTGCGGGAGAAGGTGGCCCGACGCGGTCGGGTCGGATGAGGGATCGACCCGCTCATGCCGGCGTCGGAAGTGCCGGCGTCGCAACAGGAGCGGGCCACCGTCTCCCGCAGGCGGGAGACGGACGGGCAGCGAGCGTCAGCCCACGCTGCCCTCAAGCGAGATGGCGATCAGCTTCTGCGCCTCGACGGCAAACTCCATCGGCAGCTGCTGCAGCACGTCGCGCACGAAGCCGTTGACGATAAGCGCCGTCGCCTCCTCCGCGCCGAGCCCGCGCTGCTGGCAGTAGAAAAGCTGGTCGTCGGAGATCTTCGAGGTGGTGGCCTCGTGCTCGAACTGCGCCGTGTCGTTGCGCGCCTCGATATACGGCACGGTGTGGGCGCCACAGTCGTTGCCGATCAGCAGCGAGTCGCAATTGGTAAAGTTGCGCGCATTGGTCGCCTTGCGGTGCGCCGAGACCTGGCCGCGGTAGGTGTTGTCGGAGAAGCCCGCCGCGATGCCCTTCGAGATGACCCGGCTCGTCGTGTTCTTGCCGAGGTGGATCATCTTGGTCCCGGAATCGACCTGCTGGTAGCCGTTCGAGATGGCGATCGAGTAGAACTCGCCGCGCGAGTTGTCGCCGCGCAAGATGCACGACGGATACTTCCAGGTGATCGCCGAGCCAGTCTCGACCTGCGTCCACGAGATCTTCGAGTTCTTGCCACGGCAGTCGCCGCGCTTGGTCACGAAGTTGTAGATGCCGCCCTTGCCCTCGGCGTCGCCGGGGTACCAGTTCTGCACCGTCGAGTACTTGATCTCGGCGTCATCGAGCGCGATCAGCTCGACGACGGCCGCATGCAGCTGGTTCTCGTCGCGCTTCGGCGCCGTGCAGCCCTCGAGGTAGGAGACGTACGAGCCCTCCTCGGCGATGATGAGCGTGCGCTCGAACTGCCCGGTGTTCTGCTCGTTGATGCGGAAGTAGGTCGACAGCTCCATCGGGCACTTCACGCCCTTCGGGATGTAGACGAACGAGCCGTCGGAGAAGACCGCCGAATTCAGCGTCGCATAGTAGTTGTCAGACGTCGGCACGACCGAGCCGAGGTACTTCTTCACGAGCTCGGGGTGCGAGTGCACGGCCTCGGAGATCGGGCAGAAGATGACGCCGGCCTTGGCCAGCTCCTTCTTGAAGGTCGTGACGACCGACACCGAGTCGAACACCGCGTCGACGGCAACCTTCGAGCGCTTCTCAGCGGCGCCCTCGACGCCGGCCAGAAGCTCCTGCTCGTGCAGCGGGATGCCGAGCTTCTCGTAGTACTTCAGAAGCTCGGGATCGACCTCCTCGAGCGACTTCGGGCCGGACGCCGACTTCGGCGCGGCGTAGTAGTAGAGGTCCTGGAAGTCGATCTTCGGATAGTGCACCCGCGCCCAGGCCGGCTCGTCCATGGTGAGCCAGCGCCGGTAGGCCTCGAGCCGCCACTCGGTGAGCCAGTCCGGCTCGCCCTTCTTGGCCGAGATGAAGCGGACGATGTCCTCGTTGAGGCCCTTGGGGGCCATGTCCATCTCGAATTGCGAGAAGAACCCGTACTTGTATTCGGTGACGTCGAGCGACTTGACCCTGTCGACTGTCTCCTGGACCGCTGCCATCTATTCTCTCCATGGCGCGCCCATCTGAGCGCGTCGAAATCGTTGCCTTAAGCAGCCGCCATCGCCTGCGATCGCAGGCCCGGCCGCATCGTCTTGATCGCCGCGGCGAACGCGTCGGCGAACCGCGCGACATCCGCGTCTGTCGTCGTCCACCCCAGGCTCACCCGCATCGCGCGGACCGCGACGTCGGCCGGCACGCCCATCGCCTCAAGCACATGCGACGGCTTGCTCTTGCCCGCCGCGCAGGCCGATCCCGCGGAGACCGCGATGCCGGCGAGGTCGAGGTTCATCAGAAGAACCTGCGCATCGAGGCCGGGCAGCGCGAAGCTCGTCGTGTTTGGCAGCCGCTCGACCTCGCGGCCGAAGACGATCGCGTCGGGCACCTGGGCCAACACCGCATCCTCGACAACGTTGCGCCACGCCGCGAGGTTGGCCGTGTCCGACTGTACCCTCGCGGCCGCCGGTGCGCATGCTGCACCCAGGCCCGCGATGCCGATGAGATTCTCGGTGCCGCCGCGCAAGCCGCGCTCCTGGCCGCCGCCTCTCACCACGCCTCTCGACAGATGGTGTCGGGTGGGCGCGAAACAAAGGGCGCCGACCCCCTTGGGCCCGCCGAACTTGTGGGCGGAAAGGGCCAGCGCGTCGGCGCCGAGCGCCGCCATGTCGACCTCGATCTTGCCGACCGCCTGCACGGCGTCGCAGACGACGTAGCCGCCGGCCGCATGCACGCGATCGGCGGCGGCGCGCACGGGCTGGATCGCGCCGGTCTCGTTGTTGGCGGCCTGCAGCGCCAGGATGACCCGGCGGCCACTATGCCGCAGGAGCGCCGCGTCGAGAGCATCGAGATCGAGCCGGCCGTGACGGTCGAGCGCGATGGTCTCGGCTGCGTGGCCGAAGCGATGACCGGCGAGGACAGCGGGGTGCTCGCCGGCGCCGATGAGCAGCACGTCGAAGGGCCGGCCGTCGACCGTGAGCTCGGGCGTCAGCACGATGTTCAGCGCCTCGGTGCCGCCCGAGGTGAAGACCACCGCCTCGGGGGCGCAGCCGACGAGCGTCGCCACGGCCTCGCGCGCCTCGTCGAGGACACGGCGGGCGCGACGCCCTTCGTCATGGACGGACGACGGATTGCCGGCGACGTCGAACGACTCCACCATGGCCGCGCGCGCAGCCGGATGCAGCGGCGTCGTGGCGTTGTGGTCGAGGTAGGTTCGCAGCCGCATCGGCGCGTCGATCCTCATTCGTCTCGCGCTTTCCATCCTCGCGCGCCGGCCCGCTCGTCGCGGGGATCCGCGTCGAAACATTTGCACCCGTCGTTGCTCTGCGTGCTAGAAGCCTCGCGCCATTCCGGTCACGAGATCGTATGAGACGCTGCTTCTGCATGACGCGACGGCTAGGCGCGGCAAGGTGTTAGAATTATTCTAACGGTTTAAGCGCGCGGCGGAAGCGCGTCAAGAGAGCGGGCCCCTCTCGGCATCGGCCCGGCTCCAAGGAGATGAAATGCCCGAGGTGATCTTCAACGGCCCGGCCGGTCGACTGGAAGGCCGTTTCCATCCGGCGACGAAGCGCAACGCGCCGATCGCCATCATCCTGCATCCGCACCCGCAGTTCGGCGGCACGATGAACAACCAGATCGTCTACAATCTCTATTACGCGTTCGCCGAGCGTGGCTTCTCGGTGCTGCGCTTCAACTTCCGCGGTGTCGGCCGCAGCCAGGGCGGCTTCGACCATGGCGCCGGCGAGCTGTCGGATGCCGCGGCCGCGCTCGACTGGCTGCAGTCGATCAACCCGGAAGCCCGCGCCTGCTGGATCGCCGGCGTCTCGTTCGGCTCGTGGATCGGCATGCAGCTCCTGATGCGCCGCCCGGAGATCGAGGGCTTCATCTCGGTCGCGCCGCCGGCCAACCGGTTCGACTTCTCGTTCCTGGCGCCCTGCCCGTCCTCGGGCCTGTTCGTGCACGGCGATCTCGACCGCGTCGCGCCGCTTAAGGAGGTGACCGGCCTCATCGAGAAGCTGAAGACGCAGAAGGGCATCCTCATCGAGCACGCGGTCGTCGCCGGCGCGAACCACTTCTTCGAAAACCGCGTCGAGCCGCTGATCGAGGAAGTCCGGCAATATCTTGACAAGCGCCTCGGCAATCCGCCCAAGCTGCCGACACCGACACGGAGCGAGCCAGCCGTCGAACGCGACTGAGGCGCACCGGGCCGGTCGACGCTCCTCGCTCGGGCCGCCCTGCCTCCTTCGGTACCTGTCCATGACGCGCAATGCCGTCGCTACCGCCTGCGCCGAGTGCCCGCTGCGGGACTTCGAGGTGTTCAAGGAGCGGTCGCACAGCGAGGTCGCGTTCATCCAGCAGCTGAAGGACGGCGAGCGGACGGCGGCCGCCGGCACGGCGATCGTCACCGAGGGCGTGCACAACGACTCGCTGTTCACCGTCCTGTCCGGCTGGGTGTTCCACTACCGAACCCTCGACGGCAGCCGGCGCCAGATCATCAACTACGGCCTGCCGGGCGACTTCCTCGGCCTGCAGGCCACGCTCGACGACGTCACGAGCCACGGCATCGAGGCGCTGACCGACGTCACGCTCTGCCACTTCGATCGCAGCAAGCTGTGGTCGCTCTACGCCGACCATCCGCGCCTCGCCTACGACATGACCTGGATCGCCGCCCGCCAGGAACGCTCGTTCGAGGAGCAGCTGCTCACGCTCGGCCAGCGCACCGCCTTCGAGCGAATCGCCTATCTGCTCTGGCACCTGTTCGACCGGGCCCGCACCGTCGGCCTCGTCATCGACAACACGGTGCACCTGCCGATCCGCCAGCAGCACATCGCCGACACGCTCGGCCTGTCCCTCGTGCACACCAACAAGACGCTGCAGAAGATCCGCGAGGACCGCGCGATCGAGATCCAGGATCGCGCCCTGCGCGTGCTCGACGAGGCGCGACTCGTCCGCCTCGGGCGGGTCGACACGACGCTGTCGAGCAAGCGGCCGCTGATCTGAAGGACGCGCGGGACGCTAGGAGCTACGCGCTAGTAGAAGCCGCCGTCGGGGTTGTTGGCGGCGTCGGGGAAGAAGCTGCGCGCCGGCGGCTGGCGGCGCGGCGCCGCATCGTCCGGCGTCATGCCCGCGGCGTCATCCTGCTGCGGCGTGGGCTTGCGCTTGGCGACGCGATGCTTGCGCTCGGGCTTCGGCGTCTGGTCGGCGGCCTTGCCGGCATCGCCGGTCTTCGCCGCATCGGCGGCCTTGTCGCCGGCCGCCGGCTCGGTCGACGCCGTCTCCGGCGTCTTCTGGATCTCCTTGCCGCCCTTACAGTCGGTCAGCCAGATGTCGTAGACGGGGTGCTCGATGCCGTTGAGGCCGGGGCTCGAGGCGAACATCCAGCCCGAGAAGATGCGCTTGTACTGCTTCTTGGCGTCGATCTCGTCGACCTGCGCGAAGGTGGTGGTCTGCGGCGCCTCGGTGGCTGGGCGCGTGTAGCAGGCCTTCTCGGTGATCTGCAGCGAGCCGAACTGCACCGTCTCGTTGGTCGCCACCTCGAACGAGATGATGCGGCCGGTGATCTTGTCGAGGCCGGAGAAGACGGCGGTCGGATGCGAGATGCGGTCCGCGCGGGCGGGGGCCGCGAGCGCGATCAGCGAGCAGGCCGCGCACGCGGTCCGAATCAGCGTCTTCGATGTCATGCCATGTCCGGTGGGGCGGTCCTGATGCCCTGCCCGGCGGGACACACCACAAGACTCCGGCTGCATTGCGGCTTGCGGGTTACGTGCGTCCCGGCTCGGGAGGACGCGGTCCCGCCGGCTATTCCGCCGGCGTCGCGGCGGCGTGGGCGTCGGCGGCGCGGGTCCGCGCCTCGACGATGTCCCAGCGCGTGCCGAAGGCCGAATCGCAGACGCCGGGGCTGCCGAAGCCGTCGGAGAACGACACGTTGCCCTTGGCATGGTGCTCGCCGTGCGCGTGGCTAGTGATCTGCCCGGCCAGGATCTTGGCGAGCCACGGCGCCCGCTCGGCGAGCCTGGTCTTCGGCAGCAGCACCGCGAAGTCGTAGCCCGAGTGCTCGTAGACGCCGCCGACGGCGCCGAGGCCGGCGATCAGCGTGTGGAAGACGATGTCGGAGCCGCCGCCGCCGATGAGTGCGAGCGGCAGCAGGTAGGGCAGCACGATCTCGAGGAAGAAGTCGGCGCCGCTCATGTAGCAGGCCGAGATGCCCTTGGAGGCGCCGGTCGAGTGGTGGATCGAGTGCTTGAGCTTGCGGATGAGGCTCGGGCGATGCAGCAGGTGGCGGTGCGTCGCGTACTGCACGATGTCGTGGCCGATGCCCATCACCAGCATGCCGCCGAGGAAGCGCCACAGCGGCAGGTGCGGCGTGCCGGCGAAGCAGACGCCGATGGCCTGCGCGGCGACCATGCAGGGCAGAAGGATGAAGACCTGGTTGGCGAGCACGCGCGGCAGCAGCTGGCGGTAGCTCTTGCGGTCGATGTCGCGGACCTTGAAGCGGCGCAGCAGCTTGTTGCGGTCGCAATACTCGAAGCCGTAGCCGACGCCGTGGAACACGACCATCTGGACGGCCCAGACGAAGACGGACAGCGGCATCCACCACGGCAGGCTGGGCATCGCGTTCAAGACAGCGGCGCTCATGATCTCGTTCAACCCCCAATGACCCGGCTCGGGACCGCCCCGTCCCTTAAGCAGGCCGAATTGTGCATTTTCTGGGTCGCATCGTGACGCGCTGCGTCGCGACGCATCGAAATGCGACCGGTGCGACGTTGATATCGCGGCGCCCGGAGGCGGCAACACACGGAGTGTTAACGAAGCGAAATGTTGGAACGCCTCCAACTCGCCGCAGCGGGCCACCGTGGCCGCGATGCCGCGTCGGGCCGACTTCATCCCGTCGTTTGCGCATCGCCAGAGTCTTGACGCAAACGCAGGCGTATGTGGCGCCGTAGACCGATTGAGAAGGTCGGGTCATGGCCAGTTTCGCCGGCGGTTCCAAGTCGATCGTCATCCGCACTAGCCGCGAGACGCTGGGGCTCGTAGCCGCCGCGACGGCGATGACCTTTGCGATGTCGTATGCCGTCCACTCCAAGCACGACGCCCAGGTCGCCGCGCAGGCGTCGAGCCAGGTCGCGCTCGTCGCCGAGGACGCGACCCCGCAGGAGGACTGGGCCGGCCATCTCGCCGAGGTGACGCCCGCCGCGGCGCCGACGCCGGCCGAGCCGATGACGTCCGCGAGCCTCACGGTCCCGAAGGCGCAGCTCGCCCTGCCGTCGGCGATGGGGCCGAAGGTCACGCCGAAGCCGCGGCCCTGCGTCGAGCCGCAGCCCTGCGCGCTGAAGGCGCTCGCCGCGACCTCGACGCCGGTGCGCCGCCAGGCCGCGGCGGCCGCCGCGGAGAAGCAGCGCCCGCATCGCAGCCTCGTCGGCATGCTGAACCCGCTGAACCACCTGCCCGACATGTCGATGGTGAGCCGGCCGTTCACCTACGCCGGCGGCGCGGTCTCGAGCTGGTTCAAGCGGCTTTAGCTCATGGGGGCAACTACTCACTCTTTTTTTCTGCCCCGCCGCGCTTCGAGAAAACAGCCTGGAGCATGTCGACGACTGGTTGAGCTAGACTTGGTTGGTCCTTTCCGAAATCAAAGCTAGGATCAAGTACTACCGGGAGCAGCTCTGGCGCGATTGTGGACATGGATGATACGCCACCGATTGACAACGCATCTGCTCTTGAAAGATAAAACGCCGAAAGCCGTAATTTATATCTATATATCCGAATAAACATATATGTTATAAAACTTGCAAAGGCGATATCTCCAAGACGGATTGACAACATGGAGGTAATCAAAAGGTATTTTATATCCTCGGCTTTCGCTTCTTTAGCCATCTGAAGCAGAACGGCCTCCTCTGCCTTATCTTTGCACTCTTTTAATTTGATATCGAAATCTTGGCGCGAGCTGTTTGTCTCGCTTCTGCATTGCTCGTCGATCTGCAAAGAAGGCACGATTGCGCCTGCTATCGACTGAAAATCGTCGACGACAAAATCTGCCGCTTTGAAAAATACGATCGAACTACCCACGACGAATACGAAGACGATTAGCAAAACTATGCTTGCTTCTTTATCGAGTCGCACCGCACGACGGTATAATTTTGATTGCTCGGCCTCCGCGCGCGGATAATAATCATCTAACCAACTGTGGACGGATGATAAACCAAGTCCGAGTAAGCAGGAGCCAAGCGAAATACTCCACACAATAATATAATCCCATTGTTTTTTTAAAGCAAAGTCTGCGCTGGGAAAAATAAGAAGGGTAAGCCCAATAAAAAAAACAGCAACTATTACAAAACTTATTATATACCACGCATATTTGCGTGCAATTTTCTTTTCAGTGTCGAAAAAATCTTGATTTTTGCAATTCATGATTTCTCTCACTAAACCTCAGTTAAATCTTCAGTAGCACATGCCGCTTGCGGCCGAGCGACAGCTTGATCGCGCCGTCGCGCAGGTCGGCCGGCCCGAGCGTGCCGCGCTCGTCGGCGACAGCCGCATCGTTGACCTTGAGGCCGCCGCCCTTGACCTGGCGGCGCGCCTCGCCGGTCGAGGCGACGAGCCCCGCCTTGACGAAGGCGGTGAGGACGCCGAGCCCCGCCTCGAGCTCGCTCGCCGGAATCGTCACGCTCGGCAGGTCGGCGGCGAGGGCGCCTTCCTCGAAGGTCTTGCGCGCCGTCGCCTCGGCGGCCTCGGCCGCCGCGCGGCCGTGCAGCAGCGCGGTCGCCTCGGTCGCCAGCACCTTCTTCGCCTCGTTGATCTCGGCGCCGCCGAGCGCCGCCAGCCGCGCGATCTCGTCCATCGGCAGCTCGGTGAAGAGCTTGAGAAAGCGCTCGATGTCGCCGTCCTCGCAGTTGCGCCAATACTGCCAATACTCAAAGACCGGCAGCATCTCCTCCGACAGCCAGACCGCGCCCTGCGCCGTCTTGCCCATCTTGGCGCCGGACGCGGTGGTCAGGAGCGGCGAGGTCAGCGCGAAGAGCTGCGGCGTGCCCATGCGGCGGCCGAGGTCCATGCCGGTGACGATGTTGCCCCACTGGTCGGAGCCGCCCATCTGCAGCGTCACGCCGAGGCGACGGTTCAGCTCGACGTAATCGTAGGCCTGGCAGCACATGTAGTTGAACTCGAGGAACGACAGCTCCTGGTCGCGCTCGAGCCGCATCTTCACCGAATCCATCGTCAGCATGCGGTTGACCGAGAAATGCCGCCCGACGTCGCGCAGGAAGTCGATGTAGGCGAGCTTGGTCAGCCAGTCGGCGTTGTCGACCATCAGCGCGTCGCCCTTGCCGTCGCCGAAGGCGAGGAAGCTGGCGAAGACGCGCTGCAGCGCCTGCTTGTTCGATTCGATCGTCTCGAGCGTCAGGAGCTTGCGGCTCTCGTCCTTGCCGGAGGGGTCGCCGACGCGCGTGGTGCCGCCGCCGACGAGCACGATCGGCTTGCCGCCGGTCTTCTGCAGCCAGCGCAGGAGCATGATCGGCAAAAGAGAGCCGACGTGGAGCGAGGGCGCCGTGCAGTCGAACCCGATGTAGGCGACGAGCTCGCCGCTTGCGGCCTTGGCGTCGAGCCCGGCGAGGTCGGAGCACTGATGGATGAAGCCCCGCTCGGTCAGGACCTGCAGGAACGCGGAGGATGGGGCGGACACTGGGCTTGGCTCGACGGGGCTTGGCTCGGAGATGATGGAGGCGGTGGAGTCGGGGAAATCGCCCGGCGGGTCAAGGACGCATCGGCCGTCGGCGATTCGCGCCTAATGTCGCTATTGAACCGCGCGGTGCGGGCCCCTACCTCGTGCTAACCGAACTATCGGGTTCGGATAGCCGGGGAGGCCGCCGTGGTGAACCTTATGGCTCTGGTCGTGCTCGCAGCGCTCAGCCAGCCGCATGCGACGCGCATCGGCGACCCACCGCCCGGCGATCGGATCGAGCGCCAGCACCAGCCCTTCGCGGCGCGGCCGCTGACGCCCCGGCAGAAGGCGTGGTTCGCCCATGCCATCGACGACATCTTGAACGGCAAGTAAGCGCGTCAGCGCGAGACGAGGTGCCGGCGCTTGAGGCCGGCCTCGAACACGACGAGGCACACCTTCGTCAGCGAGGCGCGGTTCTCGACCATGCAGCTCATGAGCTTGTGCTCGTCCGGGTAGGCATCCGAGCAGAGCCGCACCGCATCGGCGGTGCACGCCGCCTTCTCGGTGGCCGTGATGTGATAGGGGTCGGACTGAGCCTGCGCGGCGGAGGGCAAGCCCGCGGTCGCGGCCAGCG
Organism: Beijerinckiaceae bacterium RH AL1; assembly: GCA_901457705.2. Lineage (NCBI taxonomy): Bacteria > Pseudomonadati > Pseudomonadota > Alphaproteobacteria > Hyphomicrobiales > Beijerinckiaceae > Beijerinckiaceae bacterium RH AL1. The sequence goes on along the minus strand of LR590083.2, from coordinate 1,875,118 downwards.
CCGCAACGGCGAGGACAGACAGATAAGGGATGACGCTCTCCAGTGTCGGGACGTGTGGACGGGCAGCGGCGGCGGCCGGCGTGTCCCGAATGGCACCTTGGCTCCCTGAGCAGGACTCGAACCTGCGACCGATCGATTAACAGTCGATTGCTCTACCAGCTGAGCTATCAGGGACCACCGCCGAGGCGAGGTGCGGCGTATAGCAAGCTCGTTCGCGCTTGCAAAGGCCGGGATCGCGCCGCGATGTGAACCTTTTACGGCAAGCGGCCATTGCTCAGGCCCGATCCCCTTTGCTATACGCCGCGGCGGTGCCACCGGCACTCGAGGCCTCGTGGCGGAGTGGTTACGCAGAGGACTGCAAATCCTTGCACCCCGGTTCGATTCCGGGCGAGGCCTCCAACTCCCACCATTTCAATGGACGCGGCAGACGCCTTCGGCGCCCGGCCGAGCAAGTGACGCCGGTCCGCGCTGGCCCGCGCGCCAGTCTAGATGCTGCGCCGCACGACGAAACGACCAGTCCAAAGGCCAAGTGCAATTGCGACAAAACTGTCGTTTTATTGTGTCGGCCTGCGGCTCACCTTCTCGATCGCCGGCAGGGCCGCCCCGAAGCAGCAACGAGGGGCGGCCCAACTTTGCCTCGAAGGTTTGCTTAAGCCTTCGTTAACCATGGGCGGCTAGCCTCTCCCGACGGTCTCGAACCGAAGGGGTTGATCCGATGTCCGCAACGAGCCTGGCTCACCGGGAGGACGAGGCGATGGTGCCGTCGACGGCCGGCCGGCTCGCCGACCTCGTTGACCTCGGCTCGCGCGACATCGAGACCTCGCTCGTCGCGAGCCTAAGCGACGACCTGCACCAGCTCTTCGACCCGGTCTGCGAGGACGTGCTGCCGATCTACTTCGGCCCCCTGCTCGGCCGGCTCTATCTCGAAGGTCTCTGAGGCCGCTACAGCCGCTCGTCGACCTTGTCCTGCGTCAGCCCTGCAGCCGCCGTGCGCGCCACCGCCGCCTGCAGCATCGGCAGGATGTCCTCGGCGTTGTCGGCGACGAGGTAGTTCAGCTCCGCCTGCGACCAGATGAAGCCGTGCTCGCGCATGTGCGCGAGCAGCGCCACGAGCGGCCGCCAGAAGCCCGAAATGTCGGCGATGAGCACCGGCTTGGTGTGGCGCGCGAGCTGGACCCAGGTCATCTGCTCGACCAGCTCCTCGAGCGTGCCGATCCCGCCGGGCAGCGCCACGAAGGCGTCGGCGCGCTCGAACATCATCATCTTGCGCGTGTGCATGTCCGGCACGACGACGTGCTCCTGCGCCTCGCGCAGCGTCTTGTCGCGATCGGTGAGGAAGTCGGGAATGATGCCGGTGACGCGGCCGCCCGCATCGAGGACGGCATGCGCGAGCTTGCCCATGAGGCCGCGGCCGCCGCCGCCGTAGACGAGCCCGACGTCCGCGGCCGCCAGCGCCCGCCCGAGCGTCACCGCCGCCTGCTCGAAGGCGGGATCGGCGCCCGACGCCGAGCCGCAGTAGACGCAGACATTGGCGATGCGCGGCGCGCTCTCTTGTCCCAAGAACAGTCTCCTCTCTCGGTGGTGCCCGGAGGTTGTTGCGGCGAACCGGCGCCCTCCGACCATTAGCCGAGGCGCGGACCTATCGTGCGCGATATCTAGGCCCTAAGACATATGGAAATATGACCGTCGCGCGCCCGACACGTGGAGGCCGCGACAGCAGGGAGAGAGGTGGTGACGAGGACCAGGGTCGCAGCCGTCGTGATGATCCCGCTCGCGATTCTTCTCGGGATTCTCGGCGGGCATTACTGGCATGTCACGCACACGCCGCAGGCCGTGACTCTGGCGGACCAGCCGGCCAGCCCGGTGCCGGGACAGCCCTCGACACCCTCTACCTCCGTAACTTCCTCGACGCCCACGCCGGCTGCGCCGGTGCAGCCGACCGAGCAGGCCAAGCGCGACGCCGGGCCGGTTGTCGCGGCGCTGCCCAAGCCCGACCCGACGAAGCCCGAGGCGACGAAGCCCGAGGCGACGAAGCCCGAGCCGGCGGCGCCAGATGCGAAGACGCCGACCTTCGACATCGTGCGCGTCGAGCCGAAGGGCGACGCGGTCGTCGCGGGCAAGGGCGCGCCCGACGCCAAGGTCGCCCTGCTCTCCGGCGGCAAGGTCGTCGGCGAGGCGACGAGCGACGCGAACGGGCAGTTCGTGATCCTGCCCGAGCGCCTCGCGCCCGGCGACCATGCGCTGACGCTTCGCCAGACACCGAACGGCCAGCCGGCGAGCGAATCGAAGCAGAGCGTCGCCGTGTCGGTGCCGCAGCCGAGCCAGGCCAAGAGCAAGGTCGTGGTCGCGCTGGCGGAGCCCGGCAAGGCGACGAAGCTGCTCTCGCCGCCGCCCGGCGCGGCCTCCGGCAGCCCGCTGGCGGCGCCCGGCGGCAAGGTGGTGATCCGCTCGGCCGAGCTCGAGAACGGCAGCGGGCTCTACGTCTCCGGCGCCGCGCAGGCGGGCACATCCGTGCACGTCTATCTCAACGATTCGCACATCGCCGACGTCGTCGCCGGCGCCGACGGCGCCTGGAGCGTGCGCGTGAAGCACGGGCTCACCGGCGGCCACTACGCGGTGCGCGCCGACGCAGCCACGCCCAGCGGCAAGGTCGCCTCGCGCGCCGAGGTGCCGTTCGACGTACCCTCCGTCATGGCCGAAGCCGCAGCGCCGCGCGCCGCGCCGCCTGCTGCGATGCCTTCGTCGCCCGCGGTGCGTTCGTCGCCGCCTGCAGTGTCTTCCTCGCCGCCAGCGGCCGCCGCGCCACGCGCGGCTGAGACGCAGACTGGCGCCGGTGCTCCGCCTGCAGCCACGGAGCCGCGCGCGGCTGATGCTCAGCCCAACTCCGGCGCTCCGCCTGTGGGCACCGCGCCGCGCACGGCCGAAACGCAGCCCAGCCCCAGCGCACCGTCCGCGGCCGACGCAGCGCACCCGACGGCCGCTGCGCCGGGCGCGTCGGGCGCCGATGCGGTCATCGAGACGGTCGCCACGGCGCGCGTCACGGCGGGCGACAACCTGTGGAACATCAGCCGCACGCGGCTCGGCGAGGGGATGCGCTACACCCAGATCTACGCCGCCAATTCCGACCAGATCCGCGATCCGAACCTGATCTATCCCGGCCAGGTCTTCGTCGTCCCGAGCCGCTGACGGAAGCGACGGCTTCGATCTAGTCCCGCTCGATGCGGATCACCTGCGGCTTCTCGGCGATGTGCCCGTCCTCGACGACGGCGGCGATCGCCTCGCGGATCGCCTTCTCCGGTGTCGCGTGGGTGATGAAGGTCACCGGCACCGGCGTGCTCGAGGCGACGCCGCGCGAGCGCGAGCGCTGCACGATGCTCTCCAGCGAGATGCCGTTCTCCGCCATGCGCATGGCGATGGCGGCGGCCGCGCCCGGGCGGTCGTAGACGGAGAAGCGGACGTAGTAGCCGCCCTCGTGCGCCTCGATCGAGGCCGGCTCCAGGTTGCGCATCGCCGCAACGGGGAGGCCGAAGGCCGGCGCGCGGTCGCCGCGGGCGACATCGGCGATGTCGGCGACGACGGCGGAGGCCGTCGCCAGGCCGCCGGCCCCGGGCCCCGAGAGCGTGATCTCGCGCACCGCGTCGGCGTTCACGACGACCGCGTTCGTCACGCCCATCACCTGCGCGATGGCGGAGGACTTCGGCACCATGGTCGGGTGCACGCGCTGCTCGATGCCAGACGCCGTGCGCTTGGCGACGCCGAGCAGCTTGACGCGATAGCCGAGGTCTTCCGCCGCCTGCAGGTCGGCGAGCGTGATCGACTCGATGCCCTCGACGCCGACGGCGGCCGCATCGACCTTGGTGCCGAAGGCGAGCGAGGTGAGGATCGCGAGCTTGTGCGCGGTGTCGAAGCCGCCGATGTCGAAGGTCGGGTCGGCCTCCGCGTAGCCCAGCCGCTGCGCCTCGGCGAGACAGTCGGCGAAGGACAGCTTCTCGGCTTCCATGCGCGAGAGGATGTAATTGCAGGTGCCGTTGAGGATGCCGTAGACGCGGTCGATCTCGTTGCCGGCGAGGCCCTCGCGCATCGCCTTGACGATTGGGATGCCACCGGCGACCGCTGCCTCGAGCTTCAAAGCGACGCCCCTGCCCTCGGCCAGCTCGGCCAGCTCGACGCCGTGGTGGGCGAGCATCGCCTTGTTGGCGGTCACCACGTGCTTGCCGCTCGCCAGCGCGGCGCGCGTCGCCTCGAGCGCCGGGCCGCCCTCGCCGCCGATCAGCTCGACGAGGCAGTCGATGTCGCCGCTGCGTGCCAGCGCGACGGGGTCGTCGTGCCAGGCGACCTGCGAGAGGTCGACGCCGCGCGACTTGTCGCGGTGACGCGCCGAGACGCCGGTGATCGCGATCGCGCGCCCCGAGCGCGCGGCCAGCGACGTCTCGCGATTGGCGAGAACACCGAGGACGGCCGCGCCGACGGTGCCGAGGCCGGCGATCCCAACGCGCAGGGGTTGCGACATGAAGCTGTTCCGAAGCTCGAAGAGGAAAAGCCCAATCGGGCTCGTGCGTTGTGCCCGAAATCGCCGGGCGGGGCAACGAACGCGGCCGGCCGTTGCGATTTGTGGGCGGGGCCCGCATCTCTGCCCTGCCCGAGCGCCGAACCGCATTTCGTTTCGTCGTGATTTGCTCTAAGGGCTCGCGCGCGGAAACGGATCACGATCATGACGGCACGCATCTTCATCGACGGCGAAGCGGGAACGACGGGGCTCGGCATCCGCGAGCGTCTCGCCGGCCGCAGCGACGTCGAGCTGAAAAGCCTCACCGGCGATTCGCGGAAGGACGTCGCGGCCAAGCGCGCCCTGCTTGGCGAGGTCGATCTCGTGATCCTCTGCCTGCCGGACGCCGCGGCCAAGGAGACGGTGGCGCTCGTGCAGGAGATGGCGCAGGGCCCGAAGGTGCTCGACGCCTCCACGGCGCATCGCGTCGCGCCGAGCTGGGTCTACGGCTTCCCGGAGCTGGCGCCGGGCCAGGCGGAAAAGATCGCGGCGGCAAAGCTCGTCGCCAACCCGGGCTGCTACGCGACGGGCGCCATCGCGCTGCTGCGCCCGCTCGTCGATGCGAAGCTGCTGTCGCCGTCGACGCCGATCGCGATCAACGCGGTCTCCGGCTACAGCGGCGGCGGCAAGGCGATGATCGCCGACTACGAGGCGGGCCGCGCCCCGGCCTTCGAGCTCTACGCGCTGAACCTCGGGCACAAGCACCTGCCCGAGATCGAGCGCTACTCGAGGCTCGAGCGGCGGCCGCTGTTCGTGCCGTCGGTCGGCAAGTTCGCGCAGGGCATGCTGGTCTCTATCCCGCTCTTCCTCGACGAGCTGCCGGGCAAGCCGACGGTGGCCGACCTCAGCATGGCGCTCGCCGCGCACTACGGCCCGACCGGCCACGTGCGCGTCGCCAAGGCGAGCGAGGTCGCCAAGCTCGAGCCGGAGTCGCTCAACGACAGCAACGATCTCGAGCTGCACGTCTTCGGCAACGAGGCGGCCCGCCAGGCCGTGCTCGTCGCCAAGCTCGATAATCTCGGCAAGGGCGCGTCCGGCGCCGCCGTGCAGAACATGGAGCTGATGCTCGGGCTTTGAGGCGCCGGCGCGTCAGTACGGCGTGCCGTCCTTGTGCAGGAAGCGGCCGTCTGTCGACGGGCTCATCATGTCGATGTCCGAGCAGGTGATCACGTCGACGGGCGAGCGCGAGCCGACCTCGAGATACGTCGCGGTCGCCGCGGACCGGTTGATGAGGTGGTGGCCGTTGCCGCTGTTCTTCGGGAACGCCGCGCAGTCGCCTGCCCGCAACGGGGTCTCACCGTCGTCCTCGACGAGCACGAGCTCGCCCTCCAGCACGTAGACGAGCTCGTCCTCATGCGAGTGCCAGTGCCGCTGGCTCGACCAGCCGCCCGGCGGCAGGCGCATGAGATTGACGCCGAAGTCGCCGAGGCCGCCGGCCTTGCCGAGCCGCTGCCGCGTGCGCTCGGCGCAGGGAGCGGCGAAGGCAGGTGGGTAGCCGGAGCCCTTGGCGACGGGCACCGCGGCGAGGTCGATCTTCGGCATCTTGGTCGTTCCTCCCAGGCGCGAAGGCGTGAGCGAGGCGCGTCACGCCCGTGATCAGCGCTTGATCGCGACCACCTCGTGATGCTGCTCGCCGAGACCGTCGGCGCCGAGCGTGACGATGTCGCCGGCCTTGAGGAAGCGCTTCGGGTGCATGCCCTGCCCGACGCCGGCCGGCGTCCCGGTGACGATGACGTCGCCCGGCTCCAGCACGAAGAAGCGCGAGACGTAGGAGACGATCGTCTTCATCGTGAAGACCATGTTCTTCGTCGTGCCGTCCTGCAGGCGCTCGCCGTTGACATCGAGCCAGAGACCGAGGCGCTGCGGCTGGGCGATCTCGTCCTTCGTCACCATCCAGGGGCCGAGCGGGCCGAAGGACGGCGCGCTCTTGCCCTTGGTCCAGGCGCCGCCGCGGTCGAGCTGCCAGCCGCGCTCGGAGAGATCGTTGGCGAGGCAGAAGCCGGCGACGTGATCCATCGCGGCGCGCTCGGAGACGTTGTGGGCCTGCGTGCCGATGACGATGCCGACCTCGACCTCCCAGTCGAGCCGCTCGGCCTGTTTCGGCATAAGGATCGGATCGTTGGCGCCGCAGACGCAGTTCGACGCCTTCTGGAAGATCACCGGCTCGGTCGGCAGGTCCATGCCGATCTCCGCCGCATGGTCGGTGTAGTTGAGGCCGATGCCGATGAAGTTGACCGGCCACGCGACGCACGCGCCGAGCCGCGGCTTGCCGCGCACCAGCGGCAGGCTCGACACCCGGGCGCGGGCGATGTGGGCCAGCATCTTCGGCGACAGCGCGTGCCCGTCGATGTCGTCGACGATCGCCGAGAGGTCGCGGACGCGGCCGTCCATGTCGATAAGGCCCGGCTTTTCCCGGCCCTCGGCCCCGTAGCGTACCAGCTTCATTTCGTTGACTCTTTCCGTGCGAGCTTAGCGGCACGCACGTGAGGCAGCGAAGGCGGCCGCGTCAAGGGATGGTTGCGGATAAGACCATCCGTTCCGTCAGCTCTTGACGCGCACGTACTCGCCGGGGGCCGGGCCCAGCACCGGCAGGCCGCCGGCACCGGGGACGCGGGCCTCGACCCGCTCCGGCGCCTGCTCGATCAGCCAGGCCATCCAGTCCGGCCACCAGCTGCCGTCGTGCTTCACCGATTGCGGGACCCAATCCTTCAGCTCGCCATGCGGCTTCGGCCCGGTCGAGTAGAAGTACTTGTTCTTGATCGGCGGGTTGATGATGCCGGCGATGTGGCCGGAGCCGGCCAGCGTGTAGCGCACCTCGCCGCCGAACAGCCGCGCCCCGCGATAGACCGAGGCGGCCGGCGCGATATGATCGTCCTTGGCGGCGACGAAATAGGCGGGGACCTTCACCTTGCCGAGCTCGAGCTTGATGCCGCCGATCTCCATCTCGCCCTTGGCGAGCTTGTTGTCGATGTAGAAGTTCCGCAGGTAGTAGGTGTGGTTGCGGATCGGCAGCCGCGTCGAATCCGAGTTCCAATAGAGCAGGTCGAACGGGGCCGGCGTCTTGCCGCGCATGTAGTTGTCGACGAAGTAGGACCAGACGAGGTCGTTCGGGCGCAGCATGTTGAAGGCCATCGCCATCTTGGCGCCTTCGAGGTAGCCCTTGCCTTCCATCTTGGCCTCGAGCGCGCGCAGCTGCTCCTCGTCGATGAAGACCTGGATGTCGCCGGCGTCGGAGAAGTCGGTCTGCGCGGCGAAGAAGGTGGCGCTCTGGATGCGCTCGTCGCCGGTCTGCGCCATGTAGGCGAGCGCCGTCGCGAGCAGCGTGCCGCCGACGCAGTAGCCGATCGCGTTGACCCGATCCTCGCCGGTGGCCGCCTTCACCGCGTCGAGCCCCGCGAAGATGCCCTCGTGGATGTAGGAGGCGAACGTCTTGTCGCGGTGGCGCTCGTCGGGATTGACCCACGAGACCATGAAGACCGTGACGCCCTGCTCGACCACCCAGCGCACGAGGCTTTTCTCGGCCGACAGGTCCATGATGTAGAACTTGTTGATCCACGGCGGGATGATCAGCAGCGGCCGGCGCAGCACGCTCTCGGTCGTCGGCGTGTACTGGATCAGCTCGATCAGCTCGTTGCGGAACACGACGTGGCCCGGGGTCGCGGCGACATTCTCGCCGAACTTGAAGGACGACGGGTCGGTCTGCCGGATGCGGAGCTGGCCGCCGCCCGCCTCCATGTCCTCGGCCAGATGCAGCGCGCCGCGCGCCAGGTTTTCGCCCGAGGTCTGCAGCGTCTGGCGCAAAAGCTCCGGATTGGTGGCGATGAAGTTCGCCGGCGCCAGCGCGCTCGCGATCTGGCGCAGGTAGAACTTGGCCTTGGCGCGGGTGCGCGGATCGAGTTCCGTCGACCGTTCGACGAGGTTTTCGGCCCACTCCGCGCTGATCGCGTGGGCCTGGCGCAAGAAGTCGTAGAGCGGCAGGTTCGACCACTCCGGCGCGGTGTAGCGCTTGTCGCCCTTGGGGATCGGCACGACGGGCTCGACCTTCTCGCCCAGCATCCGGCGGTAGGTCTGCGCCCAGAGCTGCAGGAACGGCGTCGCGATCGCGGCCTGCGCCTCGGCGAGGCGCGCCGGGTCACTGGTCCAATGCTCGGCGACGCGGCCGATCGAGGTCAGCGCGACCGCGACGAGATCGGAAAAGTCGTTGCGCTGGATCTCGCCGGCATCGCCCTTCTGGTAGGGCTGCATGTAGGCGGCGAGCGCGCGGCCGCCCTGCTCGATGAAGCGGGCGGCGTTCGTCGCCAGCCGCTCGATGTCGGGCGGCGGCGGCGCCTGCTCGCCGCTCATCGCGCCGAGCGCCGCCATCGGGGCCTGCGCCAAGCCCTGGGCCAGCGGGTTGCTCGCCAGCGCCTTCGCGAAGGCTTCCTGCGCGGCCGCCTGCTGAGCGGCGGCCTGCTGCGCGAAGGCGGTCGGAAAAGCGTTCGGAAAGGCCTGCGCGTCGGCAGGCTTCGCATCGTCCGGATGCGCCGACGACGTCATGCCATATCCTCCCTGGGTGGCGGGCTCGAGGTCCCGCTTCGGTCATAAAACGAGACTATCTCAGTCGCGCGACCCGGTGGCCCGGGCCTTTCGACAGGATGGAATCTCTTGCGCTTGGACTTCCGTGCGATCTTTCTCGGGCTTGCCCTCTCGGGCGCCGCCGGCGCGGCGGTCGCTCAGACCGCGCCACCGAGCCCGGCGCCCGCCGCGGCCCCCGAGGAGCCTACGGTCAACAAGCCGAAGCGCCACAAGTTCGACCCCTATCAGTCGCCGCTCGCGACGATCATGCAGTTTCGTCTGCACGCGGACGTGCCCGAGGCGCAGGACTTCGTGAAGGAGACGCGTCCCGACAAGAAGACGCTCAAGTACACGCCGCTGCAGAGCCAGCTGGGGCCCGACCCCGTGCGGCCGACCCCGCGCGACGCCGCCGGAATCGACGACCTGAAGGCGGAGATGGAAGCGGCGATCGCCCACAACGAGGCGCGCGTCGGCGGCGGCGGCAAGGGCAAGGCGAAGATCCACCGCGCCAAGGCCGCCGCGACGAACTGAGGTCGCCGAGCGGCGTCGGCGAGAACGCGAAGATTAGTGGGCAACAAAAAAGGGCGGCCGAAGCCGCCCTTTTCTGTGTGCGTGTTGATCCAGGCTTAGCGCTTGGAGAACTGGAACGAGCGGCGGGCTTTCTTCTTGCCGTACTTCTTACGCTCGACGACGCGCGAGTCGCGGGTGAGGAAGCCTTCCTTCTTAAGGATAGGCCGCAGGTCCGGCTCGTAGTAAGTGAGCGCCTTCGACAAGCCGTGGCGCACCGCGCCGGCCTGGCCGGAGAGGCCGCCGCCCGACACGTTGACCAGCAGGTCGTACTGGCCGACGCGGCTCGTGATGCCGAGCGGCTGCTGCAGGATCATCCGCAGCACGGGGCGGGCGAAATAGGCCTCGAACGACTTGCCGTTGACCTCGATCTTGCCGGAGCCGGGCTTGATCCAGACGCGAGCGACGGCGTCCTTGCGCTTGCCGGTGGCATAGGCGCGGCCGAGCTTGTCGAGCTTCTGCACATGGACCGGCGCTTCGGGCTGCGGCGAGGCGCCGGCGCCCTTGAGGTCTTGAAGCGAGGAGAGGGTCTCGGCCATTCCTAGGCAGCCTTCGTGTTCTTGCGGTTGAGCTTGGCGATGTCGAGCGCCTCGGGCTGCTGGGCCTCGTGCGGATGCTCGGGCCCCTTGTAGACGCGCAGGTTGCCCATCTGCTTGCGGCCGAGCGGGCCGCGCGGGACCATGCGCTCGACGGCCTTCTCGACGATGCGCTCGGGGAAGCGCCCTTCAAGGATGAAGCGCGCAGTGCGCTCTTTGATGCCGCCCTGGAAGCCGGTGTAGTGGTAGTACACCTTGTCTTCGCGCTTCTTGCCGGTGAAGACGACCTTCTCGGCGTTGACGACGATGACGTTGTCGCCGTCGTCCATGTGGGGCGTGTAGGTCGGCTTGTGCTTGCCGCGCAGCCGCATCGCGATGATCGAGGCGAGGCGCCCGACGACGAGGCCGGTGCCGTCGATCACCACCCATTTCTTCTCGATCTCGGCCGTCTTGGTCGAGTGCGTCTTGCCGTACATTGCTTGATCCGTGACAAATCCTGGCCGGCCTTAGAGGGCGAAAGCGGCGGGATGTCAAGCGCAATGCGCAAAAACGCCGCCAGAACAGCGTTTCTTGCTTGCGGTATCTTGATACCGCAAGGCCTTCTCGTCAGGCGGCGACCTGCTTCTCCGCCGTGCGTGCGAGGTCGGCGTCCGACAGGCGCGGACGCGTCGGATCGAGCCCGGCGTCGATCTCGCCGATGCGCCGCTCCATGTCGGAGATGACGAACCGCGTGAAGCGGCCGACGTGCAGGTACATGATGATGTTCATCACCACGAACTCGATCGAGCGCGGGTTCCGCCACAGCGTGCGGACGAGATAGCGCCAGAAGAGCAGCGCCATCTCGCGCCGCCGCAGCGTGATCTCCGCGCAGAGGCGCCCGAAGATGCGCAAGTTGCGCGCCCAGTGCCGGCGCTCGAGCTTCACCTTGAGCCGCGGCCGCACGAGCTGCGCCGTCATCCGCTCCAGCCGGCCGAAGAAGGCCTCCGGCGAGTAGACGCTTTCGAGCACGGTCTTGTAGTCGACGAGGATGTCGCGGCGCGGACGCAGCGTCTTGAAGTTGAGGCCGGCCGTGCACTGGTCGCCGCTGCCGTCGGGGGACTGCGCCCAGCCCTCGATGATCCGGTCCTCGCGCTCGAGCCGGCGCTGCAGCTGCGTGTTGGGCAGCGACGTCAGGAGCCCGACGATGCCGATCGGGATGTTGGTCGCCTCGATCGTCTCGATCATGTCCCGCGCGACGCTCGCCCGCTCGGTGTCGAAGCCGATGATGAAGCCGGCAATGGCATGGATGCCGGCGCCGTAGATCTTGTTGACGCTCTGGGCGATCGAGCGCCGCGTGTTCTGCTTTTTCTGCATCGAGACGAGCGTGTCGGTGTCGCCGCTCTCGATGCCGATGAAGACGATGAAGAAGTTTGCCGTGGCCAGCATCGCGAGCAGCTCGTCGTCGTCGGCGAGGTTTAGCGAGGCCTCTGTCGAGAACATGAAGGGATAGCCGCGCGCCGCCTGCCAGGCCGTGAGCTCGGGCAGGAATTTCTTCAGCGCCTTCTTGTTGCCGATCAGGTTGTCGTCGACGAAGTCGACATGGCCGCGCTTGCCGAGCGCGTAGAGATGATCGAGCTCGGCGAGGATCTGCGCGTTAGTCTTTGCACGCGGCACCCGGCCGTAAAGCTCGATGATGTCGCAGAACTCGCAGTTGAACGGGCAGCCGCGCGAGAACTGCACGCCGATGTAGAGGTAGTCCTCGAGATTGATGAGATCCCAGCGCGGGATCGGCGTCGTCGTGACGTCGGTCTTGAACCGCGGCGCCTCGAAATGCCCCTTACGCTCGCCGCGACGCCAGGCCGCGACGAAGTCGCCGATGATCGGCTCGACCTCGCCGAGAACGCGGAAATCCGCCTCCGCGTAGATCTCCGGGCGCGAGGTCGGATCCGGGCCGCCGACGACGACCGGCACGCCCGCGGCGCGGCAGCGCTCGATGACCTCCACAGCGCTGTCGGCCTGCGGCAGCATGCCCCCGGTCATCACCATGTCGGCCGACCGGAGGTCGTCGTCGCCGAGCGCCTCGCCGTTGAGGTCGATGAGCCGGAACGTCCAGTGCTGCGGCAGCATCGCCGCGACGGTGAGCAGCCCGAGCGGCGGCGACGGCGCCTTGGCGCCGGCGATCGCGCAGGTGTCCTTCAAGGCCCAGAACGAGTTCGGGTTGAAGCGCGGAAAGACGAGGAGCACGGTGCAGCGGTCGGCCGCGGCCGGCGCCTGCTTCGAAACGGCAAAGTCTACGGGCGCAGTCGACATGAGAGGCTCTTCCCGTAAAATCGTGCCGCCGCAGGTCGCGCCGCACCTGAAATCAAGCGGCCGACCAGATCACCACAATGGAGCGAATGTATGCCGGGACCAAATCGATGCGGTCTCCTCGGCGCGCCGCGGCGAACCCGGCTCTGATCCGGCCATGGTCGATCTCGTCGCCCTGCTCGCCTCGGTCCGCTCCATCGCCGTCGTCGGCCTGTCGGCGAATGCGGCGCGTCCTTCGAACGAGGTCTTCGCCTTCCTGCTGGCCCGCGGTTTCGACTGCGTCGGCGTCAATCCGGGGATCGCCGGACGGCGCATCCATGGCGCGCCGGTGTTCGCCTCGCTCGGCGAGGTGGATCGCCCAATCGACATGGTCGACATCTTCCGCGAGCCGGCCGCGGTCGGCGGCATCGTCGACGAGGCGCTGAGCCTGACGCCCCGCCCGCGCGTGATCTGGATGCAGCTCGGCGTCGTCGATCATGCTGCGGCCGCCCGCGCCGAGGCCGCCGGGCTCACCGTCGTGATGGACCGCTGTCCAAAGATCGAGCTCGCCCGCTCCTGATCGCACAGGCCCTTTTCGCGTCCGGCCCTGGATCGCGGCAGCCGCCGTCGCCAGATGAGCCGTCGCAACAGGAGCTGAGACATGGGTGACACGGCGCTGATCGTCGGATCGAGCGGGATCGTCGGGAGCGCGGCGGGGCGCCGGTTCGCCGCCGAGGGCTTCGCCGTCTACGGTCTCGCTCGCCGGCCGGTGCACGAGGCCGGCATCACGCCGATCGCGGCCGATCTCCAGGACCCCGCGAGCCTCGCCGCGGCGCTGAAAGACCTGCGCCCGACCCACGTCGTCCTCGCCACGTGGCTGCGCCAGGCGACGGAAGCCGAGAACATCAGGGTCAACGCCGCCATGGTCCGCAACCTGCTCGAGGCCGTGCGCCCGGCGGGCTCGGTGCGGCATGTCGCGCTCGTCACCGGCCTCAAGCACTACCTCGGGCCGTTCGAGGCCTACGGGAAGGGCAGCCTGCCGCAGACGCCGTTCCGCGAGGACCAGCCGCGTCTCGACCTCGAGAACTTCTATTATGCGCAGGAGGACGAGGTGTTCGCCGCCGCGTCGCGCGACGGCTTCTCGTGGAGCGTGCACCGGCCGCACACGATCATCGGCAAGGCCGTCGGCAACGCGATGAACATGGGCACGACGCTCGCCGTCTACGCCACGATCTGCAAGGCGACCGGACGGCCCTTCCGCTTCCCCGGCTCGCCGACGCAGTGGTCGAGCCTCACCGACATGACCGATGCGCGGCTGCTGGCGCGCCACCTGCACTGGGCCTCGACGACGCCGGCGGCGGCAAACGAGGCCTTCAACGTCGTCGACGGCGATATCTTCCGCTGGCAATGGATGTGGGCGCGGCTTGCCGCCTACTTCGGCCTCGAGCCGGCTCCCTTCGACGGCAGCATCCAGCCGCTCGAGGCGCAGATGGCGGGCGACGCGCCCGTCTGGCGCGAGATCGCCGAGCGTCACGCCCTCGCCGAGCCCGACATCGACCGCCTTGTCTCGGCCTGGCACACCGATGCCGACCTCGGCCGGCCGATCGAGGTGGTCACCGACATGTCAAAGAGCCGCAAGCTCGGCTTCACCGCCTACCAGGCGACGGACGACGCCTTCTTCGACCTGTTCGGCGAGCTGCAGCGGGACCGGCTCATCCCCGGTCGCGCGAAGCTCTAGAGCCTCAGGCCAGCGCCTTGAGCGCGGCGCGCCCGGCGTAGCGCGCCTGCGAGCCCAGCTCCTCCTCGATGCGGATGAGCTGGTTGTACTTGGCGATGCGATCCGAGCGCGACAGCGAGCCGGTCTTGATCTGCCCGCAGTTCGTCGCGACCGCGAGGTCGGCGATCGTCGCGTCCTCGGTCTCGCCCGAGCGGTGGCTCATCACGGCGGTGTAGCCGGCGCGGTGGCCCATCTCGACGGCGGCCAGCGTCTCGGTCAGGGTGCCGATCTGGTTGACCTTGATCAGGATCGAGTTGGCGACGCCGAGCTTGATGCCCTTGGCGAGGCGCTCGGTGTTGGTGACGAACAGGTCGTCGCCGACGAGCTGCACCTTGCTGCCGATCTTCTCCGTGAGAAGCTTCCAGCCGTCCCAGTCGTCTTCCGCCATGCCGTCCTCGATCGTGGCGATGGGATAGGCGCCGGCGAGCTTGGCGATGTAGTCGACCTGCTGCTCGATGGAGCGCGTCGTGCCCTCGCCCTCGTAGTGATAGGCGCCGTCCTTGAACCAGTCGGTCACCGCGCAATCCAGGCCGAGCACGATGTCCTGGCCCGGCTTGAAGCCGGCGGTCTCGATCGCCTTCATGCAGAAGTCGAGCGCGGCCTCGGCCGACGGCAGGTTCGGGGCGAAGCCGCCCTCGTCGCCGACGTTGGTGTTGTGGCCGCCCTTCTTGAGGCCGCTCTTCAGCGCGTGGAACACCTCGGCGCCGTAGCGCACGGCCTCGGCGAGGCTCTCCGCGCCGACCGGCATGATCATGAATTCCTGGAAGTCGATGGGATTGTCGGCATGGGCGCCGCCGTTGATGATGTTCATCATCGGCACCGGCAGCGTGCGGGCCTGGGTGCCGCCGACATAGCGGTAGAGCGGCAGGCCGACGACCTCGGCGGCGGCCTTGGCGCAGGCGAGCGAGACGCCGAGGATGGCGTTAGCGCCGAGCTTCGCCTTGTTCGGCGTGCCGTCGAGCGCGATCATCGTCTCGTCGATGTGGATCTGGTCCTCGGCGTCGAAGCCGCCGATCGCCTCGAAGATGTCGCGGTTGACGGAGTCGATCGCCTTCAGGACGCCCTTGCCGAGATAGCGGCCCTTGTCGCCGTCGCGCAGCTCGACGGCCTCGTGCGCGCCGGTCGAGGCGCCGGACGGCACCGCGGCGCGGCCCATCGAGCCGTCCTCCAGCGTGACGTCGACCTCGATCGTCGGGTTGCCGCGCGAATCCAGGATCTCGCGGGCGACGATGTCGACGATGGCCGTCATGGGGGTGTGTCCTTTCCTATGGTCTTGCGCCGGGTTCTACGCCGCGCGACGGGAAGGGTGAAGCGTTGTCTCGCGGCCACGGCCGGCAATAAAATTTCGCCGTCGCGCGAAAAAGCTCAAGCGCGGCGCCGTCCGCCACGGTCGCGCCGACATGGCTTCTTAGCGCTTTCGAGCTAGCCCACCCTCGACGGGACATGCCCAAAGTCGCGACTTTCCTTGCGCTCGCGCTCGTCGCGGCGCCCCTCGCCGGCGCCCCGGCGCGCGCCGAGTGGCGCGGCGCCATCGCCGGCTCGCGCCCGATCCTGCCCGCGCGCTTCGTGCCGCGGCAGCCGCCGCGTCTCGTCGCCGCCCTGCCCGAGATGCGCGACGCGCCGGAGATGCCGGCCGCCGACTCGCCGATCTCCTGGATCGCGCCCCTGGTCGACCGGCACCTCAGCGGGCCGCAGAAGAGCGCCGACATCGCACCCGATCTGCTCGAGGCGATCTCCCGCATCGAGCCGATCTACGACCCGACCCGGCTCGAAGGGCCGCAGACGCCGGTTCGCCTCAGCGTCTCGGCCGGCACGGCGGCGATGGACAACGTCTTCGCCGATAGCTGGGACCGCGCCGATCCCGACGCCAACGTCAACCAACGCGTCCCCTACATCGCCATGGCGTGGATGCGCCGCGGCGCCCTGCCCTGCGAGGCCTTCATGAAGGTCCGCGCCCGCGTCGGCTACGAGCGCCCCGCCCTCTCCGCGCTCACCGATCTCGATTGCGCCCGGTTGCTGCGCGCCGAGTCTGCGCCGGCCCGGGACGCCGCCGCGCCGGTGCCGATCGTCGCCGGCTGGATCGCAGTGCCGGCGTTCGCGGCGCCGATGCCGGGCTCGCGCTTGTCGAGCGCGGCCTTCTGGGCGGCGCGGCGGGCCGAGATCGCGCGCGTCGAGGACGAGCTGCGGCTGCGCCAGGTGTGGCACGGCGGCCTGCAGGGCGTGTCGCAGGCGATGCTCCAGCGCTGACGCGTCTTGTCTCGCGCGTCCTGTTTGGCGCGACTTGCCGGCCCGGCGGCCGCGTGGGATGGAACAGGCATGTCGTCCAAAGCCCCCTCCGATGCCTCGCTCGACGCGCTCGGCCGCCACGTCCCGCTGCCTGCCTCGCCGGACGAGGCGAAGCTCGAGCGCGTGCCGAACCCGCATGCCGACGTCGACTATCTCTCCCGCTTCACGGCGCCGGAATTCACCTCGCTCTGCCCGGTGACCGGCCAGCCCGACTTCGCGCACATCGTGATCGACTACCTGCCCGGCGACTGGCTGGTGGAATCGAAGAGCCTCAAGCTCTACCTCGGCGCCTTCCGCAACCACGGCGCTTTCCACGAGGATTGCACGGTGCGCATCGGTCGCGACCTCGTCGCGCTCCTGGCGCCGCGCTGGCTGCGCATCGGCGGCTACTGGTACCCGCGCGGCGGCATGCCGATCGACGTTTTCTGGCAGACCGGCGCGCCGCCGGCCGGCCTCTGGGTGCCGGACCAGGGCGTCCCGACCTATCGCGGCCGCGGCTAGAGCGCATCCCGGATTGTTCGAGGTGCCCCGATAGCCTCATGGTGAGGCGCGCGCAGCGCGAGTCGAACCACGAGGCGGTCCACGGATCGAGCCAGCTGGGCCCCTCTTGGTTCGAGACGCGCTCCGCGCTCCTCACCATGAGGGATTGAAGAGCGGCCTGATTGCGGAGATCGGGACACGCTCGAACTCAGGCCCGCATCGCCATCGCGCCGGGAAAGTCCGTCGGGTCGGGGCGCGGCATCGGCTCGAAATGGCTGAAGACGAGCCCTACGGTGCCGCTGCCTTTCGTCATCGCGGCGACCGAGGTGCGGTAGCCGAGCACGTTGGCGAACGGCACCGTGCCCTCCAGCGTCACCGTACCGTCGGCGTGCGCGCGGCGGCTGCCGAGCGTGCCGCGACGCAAGAGCAGGTCGTCGCGCGCCGTCCCGGCGTGGGCTGCAGGCACGGTGAGCGCGATCTCCATGATCGGCTCCATCAGGACGCCGACCTCACGCTGGGCGAGGCGGAAGGCGGTGAGCGTGGCCGCCTCGACCGCGGCGGGCGAGGTTTCGCTCTCGTGCCAGGCGCCGTCGAGGACCGTCGCCTCGATGCCGACCACCGGATAGCCTGCAAGCACGCCGGCGCGGCGCCCGCGGACGAGCGCTGCCTCGATCCCGGCGACGAAAGCCTCCGGCAAGCTGCCCGCCTCGGGGGCGACGAAGCGCCATTCGTCGGCCGGCGCGAAGGCGAGCTTGACGCGGGCGAACTCGAAGCCGCCATCGCGCGCCTTCTTGTGCGTCGTGTCCATCTCGATGCGCCGCTCGATCGTCTCGCGATAGACGACCCGCGACGCGCCGAGGCGAAGCGGCAGGCGCCCGCGCAGCGCCGCGCAGAGGGCATCGAGATGCGCGTCGTCACGACCGCCCAGCAGCACCTGGCCAGAGCCCTCGTCGATCCTGACCTCGCAGGTTGGATCAGTGGCGGCGAGATCGGCCAGTGCCACACGCAGCGCCGGGGCATCGCGCACCTCGCGCGACTCGACGGCGATCTCGATCAGGATCTGCGCGAAGGACATGCCGGCCTTCCCAGCGAAAGACTTCATGTTGTCGCTCGCTTCGCGGAAGTCCAGTGCCCCTGTGGAGCACTGCGCGCAACTCTGCGTATTTGTGGCCTGCTAAGACGTTTTGATCCTTGCTGCACGAATGAACGAAGAATAATACGAAGCCGGCGACAGTAGAACAACGCGAACGCGTCATCCTCGGAGCGTGGATCGTCATGAACGAGAACACTGTCAGGGACCCCGAGGCCGACGCCTACCACGCCGAGCTCGCCGCGACGATCGTTGCCGCCTACGTCACCAACAACGCGGTGCAGGCGGCCGAGCTTCCGGCGCTGATCGCCGAGGTGCATGCCGCGCTCCGCAGCGTGACCGGGGCGCCGGCCCCGCAGAGCGCGAGCGAGCCGCCGAAGCCCGCCGTGCCGGTCAAGAAGTCGATCGGCGAGGACTACATCGTCTGCCTGGAAGACGGTCGCCGGTTCAAGTCGCTGAAGCGCCACCTGCGCGCCCAGTACGACATGTCGCCCGAGCAATACCGCGCCAAGTGGAACCTGCCGCCCGACTATCCGATGGTCGCGCCGAGCTACGCCAAGGCGCGCTCGATGCTGGCCAAGGAGATGGGGCTCGGCCAGCAGCGGCGGCGCCGCTGAGCGCTACGCGGCGGCGTTCGCGGCCCGCGCGTCCGACTTGATCCGCTCGACCATCGCCCGCACCCCGTTCGAGCGCTGCGGCGTCAGGTGGGCGGAGAAGCCGAGCTTCTCGAACAGCGGCTGGATGTCGGTCTCGACGATCTCGCGCGACGTGCGGCCGGAATAGACCGCGAAGACGAGCGTGATGAGCCCCCGCACGATATGCGCGTCGCTGTCGCCCTTCAGCTTGATCCGCGGTTCGCCGCCGTCGCGCTCGACCGTCGTCTCCAGCCAGACCTGGCTCGCGCAGCCGCGCACCTTGTTGGCGTCGTTGTGCGCCGCCTCCGGCAACGGCTCGAGCTCGCGGCCGAGCTCGATGAGGTAGCGGTAGCGATCCTCCCAATCCTCGAGCAGCTCGAAATTGTCGACGATCTCGTTGAGGTCCATGCGGGGTCTTCGGCTCGGTGCGGGCGCGGGGTGGTGCGAGCCCTACCATCTAGTGCGCGGCGGCGGCCACCGCACGATGCCGCACCGGCCGGGACTCGGTCGGCGCCGCCGCCGCCGGCGCGACGAGGCTCGTCAGTCGCGCGGCCTTGTCGAGGCAGGCCTCGGGATCGCGCGTGCAGTAGGTCTCCAGGCGCTGGGCGATTTCGTCGCGCATCCGCGTCTCTGCCACAGGCACGGCGTCCGCGACCTGCGACGACAGCGCGGCCGCGCCCGATCCGCCGAGCGACAGCAGGATCGCGCGGTAGAGGATCGCCAGCATGATGATGCACTTGAGACCGAAGCGCACCGTGCCTCCGTACTTGGCCGCACCTTGGCCAAGCCCACGGATGTACTGGCAGAGGTTGAACGAATTGCTGCCGCGCCGCGGAAAGGAAGTCTCAAGCATAAGTCGGCGCGATCGGCATTGGCGGCTTCGGTTAAGCGTTGGGTTAATCGGCGCCTGACAGTCTCGGCCCGATCAGCGGTGCGTTCCGCCGGCTGGGGTTGTCGGAGCAAGGCGTGCTGTCCAGTCGAGGTGTCTTTGCTGCAGCGCAGGTGCTCGTCCACCCGTCGGTGGCCGCGCCGGACCGCGAGCGGCACACCGCCTTCGTCACGCACATGCTCGGCCTTGCCTTCGCGGCGCTCGGCATCGCGCCGTTCTTCCTCGCCCTGCACGGCGCGCCGACGCTGGCGGAGAGCCTGCTCTTTGCGCTGACGCTCGTGCCCGTCTCGGCGGCGATGATCGTCGCGCGCAGCGGCCGCCTTGAGCTCGGCCATCTCACAGCGAGCCTCGGCTTCACCCTTGTCGCGCTCGTGCTCTGCCTCGTTCTTCACGCCGGCCCGGGGCTCTCCGCGGCCTGGCTCGCCGTGGCGATGGTCGAGGCCGCCGCCTCGCTCGACGTCAAGGTGATGCGCCGCTGCATGGTCGCGATCATCGTCGCGCTGACGGTGATCCTCGCCATGTCGCTCGGTGCGGGCGTCGTCGCTGCCCTGCCGGCGGTCGCGACGGCGGTGATCGCCGGACTCGCCATCTTCGTCGCGGCGCTGCGCCTCGAGCGGCTCGTCGCCGACGTGACGAGCCAGCGCGCGGCGATGACCCGTTCCTTCAATCGCACCCGCGCGCTCGAGGCGGCGTTCGGCCGCGCGACCGTCGGCTTCGACGCCACGGGCTCCGTCTGCGCCGTCGCCGCGCCGCGCGGCAGCGTCCTCGACACGCTGGAGGCCGAGGTCGTCGGCCGCGGCCTGTTCGATCGCGTGCAGGTCGCCGACCGCCCGGCCTTCCAGAAGCTGATCGACGACGCGGCGCGCACCGATGCCACGCTCGTCGGCACCTTCCGGCTGCGCGGGCCGCGGGTCGACGGCGAGGAGCCCGGCTTCCGCAGCATCGAGGTCCGCGCTCATCGCGTCGTGGCGGGCGGCGAGGAGAGCGTCGTCGCCGTGCTCGAAGACGTCACGAGCCGCGCCGGCCAGGATAAAGCGGTGGAAACGGCGGCGCGCGCGATGGCCGAGGCGCTGCACGCCAAGGACATGTTCCTGACCACGATGACCCACGAGCTGCGCACGCCGCTCAACGCGATCATCGGCTTCTCCGACATCCTCGCCAGCCGCACGACCCGGCCGGACGACGTCGCCAAGCAGCGCGAGTTCGCGCGCATCATCAACCAGTCCGGCCAGTCGCTGCTTGCGATCGTCAACGCCGTGCTCGACATGTCGCGCATCCGCGTCGGCAGCTATCCGATCGTCGCCGAGCCGTTCGATCCCGCGGCTCTCCTCGCGCAGGCGATCGACGCGGTGAGCGGGGCTGCGCGCGAGGGCGGCGTGCGGCTCGCGCGCGACGTTCCGGCCCGGCTCGAGGAGGTCGTCGGCGACCGGCGCGCGCTGCGCCAGGCCGTCGTCGCGGTGCTGTCGAACGCGATAAAGAACACGCCGGAGCGCGGGGCGGTGACGCTCGGCGCACGGCCCTGCGGCACCGCGCTCGCGATCACCGTCGCAGACACGGGCTACGGCATCGCGGCGAAGGACCTGGCGCACATCGGAGAGCCGTTCTTCCAGGCGGGCGGCGCCGGCCGCGGCGTCGGCGGCTCGGGCCTCGGCCTGGCGCTCGTGCGCGGCCTCCTCGGGCTGCATGGCGGCACGCTCTCGGTCGAGAGCGAGGCCGGCGGCGGCACTATCGTGACGCTGCGCATCCCGCTCGACTGCACGACGGCGCCGTCGACGGCCGACGCCCCCATCGAGATCGTCCCGCCGCGCCTGCGCCGCACCTCACCCCAGCTCAAGGATGTCGCCTGATGCCTACCGCCGTTGCGAGCTTCGACGACTCGTTCGACTTCGATGAGCCGGCGCGCCGGAAGGCGCAGCGCAAGCCCCGCCCCGCCGCAGCGAAGGGCAAGGGCCCGTCGCGCAAGAAGGGCGGCAAGAAGCGCCGCTTCCCAACGATCGACATGCAGAAGGCCACCCGCTGGGGCGCGGTCGGCATGAGCGGCGCGCTCGCCGTGGCGATCATGGTCAACGCGCTTATCCTGCAGAAGGGGCACCATCCGGCGCCGCTGTTCGGCAAGGCGATCGCGCTGGGGCCGAGCCCAACGGCCACCCGCGTCGCCGCCGCGGTGCCTGCGACGCCGGCGCCGGAACCCGAGGCTGCGCAGCCCGCCGCGCCGCAGCCGGCGCCCGCGCCGATGCCGCGTCATCTCGTGGAGGCGGAGACCGGCGGCGACGATCTCATCGGCGCGCTGATCTCCGGCAAGGCGCCGCCGCCCGCGACGCAGAAGGTCGAGAGCCGCACGGTGCTCGGCGCGCAGCGCGCGCTCGCCAAGCTCGGCTTCACGCTGAAGCCGAGCGGCACGGTGGGCCCGCAGACGCGCAAGGCGATCGAGGCCTTCGAGCGCGACCGCCACCTGCCGGTCAACGGCGAGCTGACGCCGCGCGTCGTCAAGGTGCTGGCCGCGGAAAGCGGCGTGAAGATCCAGTAGGATTCGATAGCCACAAAACGAAAAGCGCCGGAGCGAGGCTCCGGCGCTTGTTTCGTGATCCGTTCGCGGCAGGGCCGCCGAGGCGAGGCGCCTCAGAAGACCTTCGAGAAGATGAAGAACAGGGTCGCCGAGATCGCCATGGCGCAGGGCAGCGTCAGCACCCAGGCCATCGCGATCGAGCGCAGCGTCGACCACTGGATGCCCGACCCGTTCGCCGCCATCGTGCCGGCGACGCCGGACGACAGAACGTGCGTGGTCGACACCGGAAGGCCGAAGCCGTCGGCGAGGCCGATGGTGCCGGCGGCGACGAGCTCGGCGGCGGCGCCCTGGCCGTAGGTCAGGTGGGTCTTGCCGATGCGCTCGCCGACCGTGACGACGATGCGCTTCCATCCGATCATCGTGCCGAGGCCGAGCGCGAGCGCGACGGCGATCTTCACCCAGGTCGGGATGTAGCGCGTCGAGGCGTTCAGCATGCCCTGGTACTTGGTCAGCGTGGCCTTCTCGTCGGCGGACAGCTCGGACTGCTTGTCCTTGAACAGCACCTTGATCGCCTCCGACGTCAGGTACATGTCGTTGCGCGTGTTGCTGGCGACATCGGCGGGGATCTTCTGGATCGAGCCGTAGGCCGCGACCTCCTTCTGGATGCCGTCGATCAGCACCGCCAGCGACGGATAGGTGCCGTCGGTGAACTCGTGCGAGGCGACGTAGGTCGTCACCGCCGGGCGCGGGTTGCCGATGACGTTGTAGCCGGCGCCCTTGGCGTCGATGATCTTCGCGGCGGCCTGCGAGACTTCCGTGAAGTGCGCGACCTTGGACGGCTCGACGGCGCGGTTGAGCGCGAAGGCGGTCGGCACGGTGCCGATGAGGATGAGCATGATGAGGCCCATGCCCTTCTGACCGTCGTTCGAGCCGTGGAAGAACGACACGAGGGTGCAGGTCAGGATCAGCAGGCCTCGGATCCAGATCGGCGGCGCGCCGTTCGTCTTCGGCTCGCTGTAGAGCTCCTTCTTGCGGATGACGAGCTTCATGAGGAGCAGAAGCAGGGCGGCGGCACCGAAGCCGAACAGCGGCGACAGGAGCAGCGCGTAGCCGATCTTGGTCGCCTCACCCCAGTTCACGCCGGAGTAGGCGGTGCGGCCGTGCAGCAGCGCGTTCATGATGCCGACGCCGATGATCGAGCCGATCAGCGTGTGCGAGGACGACGCCGGCAGGCCGAGCCACCAGGTGCCGAGGTTCCAGATGATCGCCGCGATGAGCATCGAGAAGACCATCGCGAAGCCGGCGTTCGAGGTGATCGAGAGGATCAGCTCGATCGGCAGCAACGAGACGATGTTGTAGGCGACGAGGCCGGTCGACAGCGAGACGCCGAGGAAGTTGAAGAAGCCCGACCAGACGACGGCGATCTGCGGCGGCAGCGCGCGCGTGTAGATCACGGTCGCGACGGCGTTCGCCGTGTCGTGGAAGCCGTTGACGAACTCGAAGCCGAGCGCCACGAGCAGCGCGACGGCGAGAAGCAGGTAGGGGAGGATGGAGGTGGGCTTGGCGCCGGCCGCCTCGACCTCGGAGAAGATGCTGTAGGCCGTGAAGAACAGGCCGAGCGCCATGACGGCGCCGAAGAGCAGGAGGCCCGTCGGGCCCATCGGCTTGTTGAGATCGACTTTGCGCTCGTAGCCGGGATCGCCTGCCCCGACCGCGGCTGTGGTGACCGAACTCATGACTGCGACCCCTAATTGCACCCGGGGCGGAGATAGCCATTCGACCATAACAGTCGTGTGACATCGCCATGATCGTTAAAGCAACGTAAAGGCCGCGGTCGCCTTGATTTCCGAGGCGGGGCTCGGCAGAAGCTTGGTTTTACAACGAGGCTCTCATGGAAGAACTGATCGCGCGGGTGGCCGCGGCGGCCGACATTCCCGCGGACCAGGCCGAGCGGGCGATCGGGCTCATCTTCGCGTTTCTGCGTCGCGAGGCGCCCGACGAGGTCGACGACATGCTGCGCCAGGTGCCCGGCGCCGCCGAGGCGGCCGACCGCGGCGCCGCGGACAAGCCGAAGCCCGGCGGCATGATGGGCGGGCTGATGAGCCTGATGGGCGACGGCGGCGGCCTCATGGGCCTCGCCACGCAGCTCACCGGCATCGGGCTCGGCACCGGCGAGATGACGACGATCGGCAAGGAGATCTTCGCCTACGCGCGCGAGACCGCCGGCGACGAGCGCGTCAGGAAGGTCGCCGCCGCCGTCCCGGGCCTCGGCCAGTTCGTCTGACGGCCGCGATGGGCGACGCGGACGAGAGCGTCTGGCGGGCCAGGGTCGGCAAGACGATCGGAGCGGCCGTCGAGACGCTCGTCACGCGCTCCGCCGACGGCATCGAGATCGCCCCGCTCTACCCGCGGCGGCAGGACGCCGTCGCCTTGTGGCGCAAGAGGCCGGCTTGGGCCGTCGCCCAGCGGATCGACCATCCCGACGCGGAGGCAGCCAACGCGACGGCGCTCGCCGAGCTCGAAGGCGGCGCCGATGCGCTGACGCTCGTCTTCGCCGGCAGCCCGTTCGCGCGCGGCTTCGGCCTGTCGCGCGAGTCCGATCTCGACGAGGTTTTCCGCGACGTCGAGCTCGACTTCATCGACGTCCGCCTCGATGCCGGCGCCGACACGCCCGCCGTCGCAGCGGCGCTCGCCGCGCTCGTCACGCGCCGCACGCTGACGAGCGCCGCGCTGCAAATCGACCTCGGCTTCGATCCGGTCGGCGTTGCGGCGCGCGCCGGCACGCCGGTCGACCTCGGCCAGCTTCCCGACGTGCTCGCGGCCGCCGACAGCGCGGGCCTCGCCGGATGCCCCCTGCTCGTCGACGGCCGCGCGTGGCACGAGGCCGGCGCGGGCGAAGCGCTGGAGCTCGCGGCCGTGCTGGCGACCGGCGTCGCCTACCTGCACGCGCTCGAGAGCAGCGGCCTGGCGTTAGACCTCGCGCGCAAAAAGGTGGCGGTGCTGCTGGCGGCCGACGCCGAGGCCCTGCTCGGTCTTGCGAAGGTGCGCGCGATGCGCCGGCTCTGGGCGCGGGTCGAGGCGGCGAGCGGGCTGACGCCGCGTCCGCTGCGGCTCCACGCCGAGACCTCGTGGCGGATGATGACGCGGCGCGATCCCTGGACCAACGTGATGCGCGCGACCGCCGCGACCTTCGCCGCCGGTCTCGGGGGCGCCGACGCCGTCACCGTGCTGCCGATGCCCCTGCCGCTCGGCCTGCCGGACGAGCCGGCGCGGCGCCTCGCCCGCAACGTCCAGCGCGTGCTCCTCGACGAATCCAATCTCGCGATGGTCGACGACCCCGCGGGCGGCTCCGGCAGCTTCGAGGCGCTGACGGATGCGCTGTGCGAGACTGCCTGGCGCTTGTTCCAGGAGATCGAGGCCGAGGGCGGCATCGCCGCCTCGCTCGCGGCGGGCGCGCTGCAGCGGCGGCTCGCCGAGGCGGCGGCGGCGCGCGCGAGCGCCGTCGCGACGCTCGCCGCCGGCATCGTCGGCACGAGCCGGTTCCCCAGCCTCGAGGCCCCGACGCCCGGCGTGGTCGACGTCGCGCCGCGCGAGGCGGCCGGCGGCGACGGCGCCCTGCCCTGCCTGCGCGACGCCACCCCCTTCGAGGCGCTGCGCGATCGCGCCGAGGCGCTGGGCGAGCCGCCGGTCGTGTTCCTGGCGACGCTCGGGACGCCCGCCGCCTTCGGGCCCCGCGCGACGTGGGCCCGCAACTTCTTCGCCGCCGCCGGTCTCGCGGCGATGCCGACCACGAGCGAGCGCGATGTCATCACGCTGGCCGCGGACTTCGCGGCGAGCCGCGCCGCCGTCGCATGCCTCTGCGGCACGAACGCGGCCTATGCCGCCGATGCGGCCGCCCTCGTCACGGCGCTTCGCGAGCGCGGCGCGCACCGCATCCTGGCCGCCGGTCGGCCGGCGGATGGCGCCGAAACGAACGTCGATGCGTTCGTCCACGACGGCTGCGATGCGCTCGACGTGCTCCGGACGACGCTGGACGTCATCGAGGCCGCAGCTTCTCGGGCCTGACGTGTTCGCCCTCGCGACGGGCGCCCTCTGCAGGACAGGACGATAGCGCCGAGCCTGTCCGCGGGTCTAAGCTGCCCGGGCGAGGAGACTTATGAGCACGTTGCCCGACTTCACCAGGATCCCCTTCGAGGTGACGCCCGCCCCGGCGCCCGAGCGGCGCGACCCGTGGACGACGCCGGAAGGCCTCGAGGTGGCGTCGCGCTACACGTCAGCCGATCTCGCGGGGCTCGAGGCGCTCGACACCTATCCCGGCCTGCCGCCCTTCGTGCGCGGCCCCTATCCCACGATGTACGTCAACCAGCCGTGGACGATCCGGCAGTACGCCGGCTTCTCGACGGCGGAAGAGTCGAACGCCTTCTACCGCCGCAACCTCGCCGGCGGCCAGAAGGGGCTGTCCGTCGCCTTCGATCTCGCGACGCACCGCGGCTACGATTCCGACCACCCGCGCGTCGCCGGCGACGTCGGTCTCGCCGGCGTGGCGATCGACTCCATCCTCGACATGCGTACGCTGTTCGACGGCATCCCGCTCGACCAGGTGTCGGTGTCGATGACCATGAACGGCGCGGTGCTGCCGGTGCTCGCGCTCTACATCGTCGCGGCGGAGGAGCAGGGCGTGCCGCAGGCCAAGCTCGCCGGCACGATCCAGAACGACATCCTCAAAGAGTTCATGGTGCGCAACACCTACATCTACCCGCCCGCGGGCTCGATGCGCATCGTCTCGGACATCTTCGGCCACACCGCCAAGCACATGCCGAAGTTCAACTCGATCTCGATCTCCGGCTACCACATGCAGGAGGCGGGTGCGACGGCGGACCTCGAGCTCGCCTACACGCTGGCCGACGGCGTCGAGTACATCCGCGCCGGCCTCGCCGCGGGCCTCGACATCGACGCGTTCGCGCCGCGGCTCTCGTTCTTCTGGGCGATCGGCATGAACTTTTTCATGGAGGTCGCCAAGATGCGCGCGGCGCGCCTGCTGTGGTGCGACCTCGTCGGTCAGTTCAAGCCGAAGAACGAGAAGTCGCTGGCGCTGCGCACGCATTGCCAGACGTCGGGCTGGTCGCTCACCGCGCAGGACGTCTGGAACAACGTCGTGCGCACGCAGATCGAGGCGATGGCGGCGACTGCCGGGCACACGCAGTCGCTGCACACGAATGCGCTCGACGAGGCGCTGGCGCTGCCCACCGACGAGAGCGCGCGCATCGCCCGCAACACGCAGATCTTCCTGCAGGAGGAGAGCGGCATCTCGCGGATCATCGATCCGTGGGGCGGCTCGTTCTACGTCGAGCGCCTGACGCACGATCTCGCGGCGCGCGCGCGGATGCACATGGACGAGATCGAGGCGCTCGGCGGCATGGCCAAGGCGATCGAATCCGGCTTGCCGAAGCGGCGCATCGAGGAGACCGCGACGCAGATGCAGGCGCGCATCGACGACGGCACGCAGGCGGTGATCGGCGTCAACCGCTACCCGCCGCCGGGCGCCAACGACCTCGTGCTGCGCAAGATCGATGCGCCCGACGTGCGCGAGCGCCAGATCGCCAAGCTGAAGCAGCTGCGCGCCGATCGCGACGAGGCCGCGCTGACTGCCGCGCTCGCCGCGCTGCGCGAGGCGGCGAAGGGGGACGCCAACCTGCTCGAGCTGGCGATCGAGGCCGCGCGGGCGAAGGCGACGGTCGGCGAGAT
Organism: Beijerinckiaceae bacterium RH AL1; assembly: GCA_901457705.2. Lineage (NCBI taxonomy): Bacteria > Pseudomonadati > Pseudomonadota > Alphaproteobacteria > Hyphomicrobiales > Beijerinckiaceae > Beijerinckiaceae bacterium RH AL1. The sequence goes on along the minus strand of LR590083.2, from coordinate 1,847,242 downwards.
CTCGACGGCGCTCGAGGACGTGTTCGGGCGGCATGCGGCAAAGCCCGACGTGGTCACGGGCGTCTATCGCACGACGCAGGGCGATTCGGATGCGATCATGAACGTGCGCGGGCTCGTCGAGGCGTTCGCCGAGAACGAGGGCCGCAGGCCCAAGATCCTGGTCGCCAAGGCGGGGCAGGACGGGCACGACCGCGGCCAGAAGGTCATTGCCTCGGCCTTCGGCGACATGGGCTTCGACGTCGAGGTCGGCCCGCTGTTTGCCACGCCCGAGGAGGCCGCGACGCAGGCGATCGAGGCCGGCGTGCACGTCATCGGCCTGTCGACGCTGGCGGCCGGGCACCTGTCGCTGGTGCCGGCGATCCGCGACGCGCTGGAGAAGCAGGGCCGGTCCGACGTGATGATCGTCGTCGGCGGCATCATCCCGCCGCAGGACCACGAGGCGCTGCGCGAGGCCGGCGCCGCCGCGATCTTCCCGCCGGGCACGGTGGTGACGGAAGCGGCGCGCCAGGTGCTCGACGAGCTCAACGTGAAGCTCGGCTACCAGCAGCGGCGCGCGGCGGAGTAGCCCTTACGGCTTCGGCGCGGTCGGCGCCTGGTTCGCCGGCTTGTCGGGCATGCCGGTCGGCTCGGTCGGGGCGGCGGCCTTGGGCGCCGGCGTCTCGCCGCCGGCGGGGGCCGACGGAGCGGCCGGCGTCGCGTGGCCAGGCACGCCGCCGCCGTTGGCGCGCTGCTCCTGCAGCTTGCGCAGCTGGTCGAGGGCCGTGCCCTTCTGCTCCTGCGGCGCGATGGGCGCCGGCTGGCTGGTGCCGGCGGGCGGCAGGCCCTCGAGGATAGAGCGGTTGCCCTTGCCGTAGTTGGCCAGCAGCGTCAGCCCGAGGCTCGTCAGAAAGAACAGGGTGGCGAGGATCGCGGTCGCCCGCGTCAGCACGTTGGCCTGGCCGCGGCCCGTCATGAAGCCCGAGCCGCCGCCCATGCCGAGCGCGCCGCCCTCGGAGCGCTGCAGAAGCACCACCACGACGAGCGCGGTGACGACCATGAGGTGGATGACGATGAGGACGGTCTGCATGGAACGGGGAAAAATCCGGACGGCGTGGCCCTGGGGCCGGCCTGAGTGAAGACAGCTGAGGCGGGTGCGGCGCCGTCATACGGGAGATGGCGGCGATCGGCAAATCTAGCGACGAGGGAGGGTCAGCCCGCCGTCGACAGCTCCTTGGCATAGACGGCGGCGATCGCCATGAAGTCCTTGGACTTCAGGCTGGCGCCCCCGACGAGCGCGCCGTCGACGTTCTCGACGGCCAGGATCTCGGCGGCGTTCGAGGGCTTCACCGAGCCGCCGTAGAGCAGGCGGATCGTGTCGCCGCCCTCCGGGATCAGCGCCATCACCTCCTTGCGCATGAAGGCGTGCATCTCGGCGATGTCGGCGCACGAGGGCGTGACGCCGGTGCCGATCGCCCAGATCGGCTCGTAGGCGACGACGAGCTGGCGCGCGTCGATGTCGGTCGGCAGCGAGCCCTGGATCTGGCGGCGCACGACGAGATGGGCGCGGCCGAGGTCGCGATCTTCCTTGGTCTCGCCGACGCAGATGATCGAGGTTAGCCCCGCGGCCTTGGCGGTGACCGCCTTCACCTTGACCGCCGCGTTGGTCTCGTGGTGGTCGGCGCGGCGCTCGGAATGGCCGAGGATGACGTAGGTGGCGCCGGCGTCGACGAGCATGCCGGGCGAGATCGAGCCGGTGTGGGGGCCGCTCTCGTTCTTGTGGCAGTTCTGGCCGCCGATCTTGAGGTCGGAGCCGCGCGCGATGTCGGCGGCGGCGGCGATCAGCGTGGAGGGCGGGCAGACCAGGACCTCGGCCTCGCCGGCCACGCCCGCGACGAGCGCCTCGCGGGTCTTCTCGACCTCGACGAGGTCGGCCTTGAGGCCGTTCATCTTCCAGTTTCCGGCGACCAGCGGTCGGGGTCGTCGCGCCATTTTTGGATCGGCCTCCGGAGGTCGCGCGGGCATCGCGGCTCGTCGCTCCCGTTAGCATCGGGGCCGCGATCCGCAAAGCCTGGGCCGCAGTCCCGAAACAGGCCGTACAGGCCGGCCACAGGCGCCAGGCCGTCTTCAAATCCGCGCATTTTGGGGCTTGCTGTGATAAGGATATGTGCATAAGCGCATATCCTTTAGCCGGAGCGGCGGCGACGACGCCCTCGCCCGCGGGACGGAAAACTTGCGGTCAGGAGCACAAATGGCGCGCGCGAACTATCTCTTCACAAGCGAGTCGGTTTCCGAGGGCCATCCCGACAAGGTCTGCGACCGCATCTCCGACGAGGTGGTCGACCTGTATTTCCGCGAGGGCGCGAAGGCCGGCCTCGATCCCTATTCCATCCGCGTCGCCTGCGAGACGCTCGCCACCACGAACCGCGTCGTCATCGCCGGCGAGGTGCGCGGCCCGATGATCGACCCGAAGGCGGTCGAGAAGGTCGCCCGCGCCGCGATCAAGGACATCGGCTACGAGCAGGACGGCTTCCACTGGGAGACCGCGCAGATCGAGATCCTGCTGCACGCCCAGTCCGCCGACATCGCGCAGGGCGTCGACTCGGCCGGCAACAAGGACGAGGGCGCCGGCGACCAGGGCATCATGTTCGGCTACGCCTGCCGCGAGACGCCGGAGCTGATGCCGGCGCCGATCTACTATTCGCACAAGATCCTCGAGGACCTCGCCGTCGCGCGCAAGACCGGCAAGGGCGATGCGGCCAAGCTCGGGCCCGATGCCAAGAGCCAGGTCACGGTGAAGTACGTCGACGGCAAGCCGGTCGGCGTCACCCAGCTCGTGCTCTCGACCCAGCACGTCGACGAGAGCCTGTCCTCCGAGGACGTCCGCCGCATCGTCGAGCCCTACATCCGCAACACCCTGCCCCAAGGCTGGATCTCCGACGAGACGGTCTGGCACGTGAACCCGACCGGCAAGTTCGTCATCGGCGGCCCCGACGGCGACTGCGGCCTCACCGGCCGCAAGATCATCGTCGACACCTACGGCGGCGCGGCCCCGCACGGCGGCGGCGCCTTCTCCGGCAAGGACCCGACCAAGGTCGACCGCTCGGCCGCCTACGTCGCGCGCTACCTCGCCAAGAACGTCGTCGCGGCCGGTCTCGCCGACCGCTGCACGATCCAGCTCTCCTACGCCATCGGCGTCGCCGAGCCGCTGTCGATCTACGTCGACACGCACGGCACGGGTAGCGTCCCCGAGGACAAGCTCGAGACGATGCTGGGCAGCATCATGCGGCTGTCGCCGCGCGGCATCCGCGAGCACCTGCAGCTCAACAAGCCGATCTACGCGCGCACGTCGGCCTACGGCCATTTCGGCCGCGCGCCGGACGCCGAGGGCGGCTTCGCCTGGGAGAAGACCGACCTCGTCGACAAGATGAAGGGCGCCCTGCCGGCATAATCCCTGTCAAAAGTATGGGCGAATGCGCGCATTAACCCTTGCGCGCGACGTCGCCCTGGGTTGTCTTGCGGCGCGCACGCTCTAGAGGTGAGTATATGAACTCAAAGGCTTTTGGTCTCGGGCTCGCTGCGGCGGCCTTCGTGGCGACGTCGGCGCTGCCGGCGCATGCTCAGGTCGTCGACGACTTCCTGTGCTCGACGTTTTCCTTCCACTGCCAGGAGGCGCCTCCGCCGCCCCCGCCGGCGCCCGCCCCCGCGATGGCGCCCGAGCCGGTCGCCGACGCGCCGGTGAAGAAGAAGCATCACGCCAAGAAGAAGGTCGCCAAGAAGAAGGCCGCTGCCCCGGCCGACGACGCCGCGGCCCCTGCCCCGGCTCCGGCCGCCCCGGATGCCGGCGCGCCGAAGTAAGCCGTATCGAGCTGATCGACGTATAGTTTGAGGGCCGGTCGCACGAAGCGACCGGCCCTTTGTCGTTGCTTGGCCTCGAGCGTCAGACGTCGAGGTTGGCGACGTTGAGCGCGTTGTCCTGGATGAACTCGCGGCGCGGCTCGACGACGTCGCCCATCAGCTTGACGAAGATGTCGTCGGCCTCGTCGCCCTCCTGGATCTTCACCTGGAGCAGCGAGCGCGCGTCGCGGTCGAGCGTGGTCTCCCACAGCTGGTCGGGTTTCATCTCGCCGAGACCCTTGTAGCGCTGGATCTGCGAGATGCCCTTCTGGCCGATCGCCATCACCGCATCGAGCAGGTCGCTCGGCCCGGCGACCTGGCGCTCGTCGCCCTTGCGCACGAGCTGGGCTGGCTTGGCGTAGACGTCGGCGAGCGATCCAGTATGCTCGCTGAGCCGCCGCGCCTCGGCAGAGGCGAGTAGCTTGTCGTCGAGGATCGCCGCCTGCGTGACGCCGCGCACGACGCGCGTCAGCACGAAGCCGCCGTTCTCGAGCCGGCCCCGCCAGCCGCGTTCCATGTCGTCGGCGCGCGCATCGAGGCGCCCCGCGAGCACGTCGACGGCGGTCTGCGCTTGCGCCTCCTCGTCGATCGGCTTCAGCGCGCCGGCGATCGCCGCCTGCTCGACGATGCCGCGGTCGTAGCGCGAATGCAGGCCGGAGAGCAGGTGGCGCACCTGGCGCGCCTCCTCGACCAGCGCGCGCAGGTCGGCGCCGGCCCGCTCCTCGCCGGTGGCGAGGCGGAGCACGGTGCCTTCTACGCCGTGGCCGATGAGATAGTCCTCGCGGGCGCGCTCGTCCTTCAGGTACTGCTCGGACGAGCCGCGCTTCACCTTGTAGAGCGGCGGCTGCGCGATGAAGATGTGGCCGCGGTCGATGAGGTCGCGCATCTGGCGGAAGAAGAACGTCAGCAGCAGCGTGCGGATGTGCGAGCCGTCGACGTCGGCGTCCGTCATGATGATGATCTTGTGGTAGCGCAGCTTGTCGGCGTTGAAGTCGTCGCGGCCGATGCCGGTGCCGAGCGCGGTGATCAGCGTGCCGATCTCCTGGCTGCCGAGCATGCGGTCGAAGCGCGCGCGCTCGACGTTGAGGATCTTGCCGCGCAGCGGCAGCACGGCCTGGTACTCGCGGTTGCGGCCCTGCTTGGCCGAGCCGCCGGCCGAATCGCCCTCGACCAGGAACAGCTCGGACTTCGCGGGATCGCGCTCCTGGCAGTCGGCGAGCTTGCCGGGCAGGTTGGCGACGTCGAGCGCACCCTTGCGCCGCGTCAGCTCACGCGCCTTGCGCGCCGCCTCGCGCGCCTGCGCCGCCTCGATCACCTTGGTCGTGACGATCTTGGCGTCGGCGGGATGCTCCTCCAGCCAGCGGTCGAGCATCTCGTTGACGAGGCTCTCGACGACCGGCCGGACCTCGGACGACACGAGCTTGTCCTTGGTCTGGCTCGAGAACTTCGGGTCGGGCACCTTGACCGAGAGCACGCAGGTGAGCCCCTCGCGGCAATCGTCGCCGGTGAGGTCGACCTTCTCGCGCTTCAGGAGGCCGGATCGCTCGGCGTAGCCGGTCATCTGGCGCGTTAGCGCGCCGCGGAAGCCCGCGAGATGCGTGCCGCCGTCGCGCTGCGGGATGTTGTTCGTGAAGGCGAGCACGTTCTCGTGGTAGGAATCGTTCCACCACAGCGCGACCTCGACCGTGATGCGGTCGCGCTCGCCGGTCATCATGATCGGCGCCGTGATCAGCGGCTGCTTGGCGCGATCGAGATAGCGCACGAACGCCTCGAGGCCGCCGTCGTAGAACAGCTCCTCGACCCTGTGCTCGGCGCCGCGCGCGTCGGTCAGGATGATGCGCACGCCCGAGTTCAGGAACGCCAGCTCGCGCAGCCGATGCTCGATGCGCGAGAAGTCGTAGTCGACCATCGTGAAGGTCTTCGGCGACGCCAGGAACGTCACCTCGGTGCCGCGCCGCGGCTTGCCCGAGCCGTTGACCTCGGCCGGCCCGACGACCTCGAGCGAGCGCGAGACGTCGCCGTCGGCGAACTCGGCGATGTGCTCCTTGCCGTCGCGCCAGATGCGCAGCTTCAGCCAGGTCGAGAGCGCGTTGACGACGGAGACGCCGACGCCGTGCAGGCCGCCCGAGACCTTGTAGGAATTCTGGTCGAACTTCCCGCCGGCGTGGAGCTGGGTCATGATGACCTCGGCGGCCGAGATCCCCTCCTCCTCGTGGATGCCGGTCGGAATGCCGCGGCCGTCGTCGGTCACCGTCACCGAGCCGTCGGCGTTCAGCGTCACCGTCACGCGCGTCGCATGGCCCGCCAGCGCCTCGTCGATCGCGTTGTCGACGACCTCGTAGACCATGTGGTGGAGGCCCGAGCCGTCGTCGGTGTCGCCGATGTACATGCCGGGGCGCTTGCGCACGGCATCGAGGCCGCGCAGCACCTTGATCGAGCCCGCGCCATAGTCGTCCGGCGCGGAATCGTCGGGCTCGCGGGGGGTATTATCGTCCATGCGGAAAAGGATCTCCGGTGGGGCCGCGGTCGCATCGCGGCGCACCCGTTCGGGTTGGTCGTTTTCATATAGCCCCAACCGCACCGAAATGCATGAGCGGATTGCGTTTTCCGCCACGAAAATGGGCAGGCAAGCGCGCCTTCGGGGCCGGCTTTTCGGCCCCGATGCGGCCTAGCGGATGTAGGCCGAGGCGGCGATGCCGGAGACCACCGGCGCCGAGATCGTGCCGACGAGCTGCAGGAGCTTCTGCAGGTCGCTGAACGGCGAGTTGGACACGTAGACAATGTCCTTGTCGTGCACCGCGAACTTGCGCGCCAGGAACAGCGCGCGGGGCTCGCGCATGTTGGTGTAGTAGATCACCGGCACGAGGTTGAGCGCCGCCTGCGCCGGCGTCAGGCCGGGGAAGTTGCGGACGACGGCGACGGGCTCGTAGCGCAGCACGAAGACGCCTTCGGGATCGGCGCGCAGGTCGAGGAGGCCCTGCGCCTTGGCGATCGCCTCCTCGAGCGAGATGCCGACGGCATCGAAGGTGATGACGGCGTTGCGGCTCGTCGCGCCGACCGCCGTGTAGGTCAGCGGGTAGCGCACCACCGTCAGCGTGTCGCCCGGCCGCGCGTAGATGTTCTCGCGCGGGTTGTTGAGGATGCTCTGGAACGGCACCTCGACGGTCTTGCCGCCGCGCGTCAGCTCGAGGAAGGTCTCGTTGGCCGGCGCGTTGAGGCCGCCGGCCTCGGCGATGACGTCGATCATGCGGTCGCCGCGGGTCGACAGCTGCAGCCGCTGGCCCCTCACCACCTCGCCGTTCACGGTGATCGCGTTCGACAGGCTCTTGTCGATGGTGACGATCGCCTGCGGCTCGATCGCCTTGCCGGTCAGCTGCGTGACGATGGTCTTCTCGATCTCCGGCGTCGTCTTGCCGACGACGCTGACGCGGCCGGCGTAGGGCACGGTGATCGAGCCGTCGCGCTGCACCACCTGCGGCGGGATCTGCGCGGAATGCGAGCCGGTCGAGTTCTGGGTCGTCACCGGCTGCTGGAACAGGCCGCCGCCGGCCGCCTCGAAGACCGAGACGTCGATCGTGTCGCCGACGCCGACGGTGTAGAGCGCCGGCTTCCGGTAGTCGCCGAACTTGCCGTAGAGGCTGGGCCCTGGGAAATGCGACAGCTCCTGGACCGTGAAGTCCGAGATCGGCATCAGGAGATAGGGTGCGTCGGGCCGCGTCCCGCCGTCGATCACGGCCTGCCGGGTCGGTCCCTGCGTCGGCACCGTCGAGCAAGCGCCTGGAAGTACCAGGCATGCGGCGATGCAGAGGGCGCGCGCCGCGGACGAGCGGAAGCTATCCGACAAATAACGCAAAAGGGGGTCCCACCGTTTTCGCCCGCGTTTTACGGCACTGGTCCTGGCTGGACCATGGCAGGACGCCGACATTCCGAGCCCTGTGGTGCCATCGACACACCAGAGCAGCGCCGGGTTATTTTTCCCTGACGGCCCCTCGAAGCGCGCCGGGGAGCCCTCTGGAGGCTGTTTTTCGTGGGAGAGGGCGCCTTTGCGGCCTGCGACAGCTTGACGGGGCGGCGCCCTTGGGCTCGTTTGACCGCTCAGCGGGAGCCTAAGGCCACGTCACGGCTCTTTCTGCCGGATTATCGGGAGAGACGGAATGAAGGAAGCTACCAAGAAGCCCGCGGCGAAGGCCGCTGCCCCAGCCAAGAAGGCGGCCGGCCCGAGCGCGTTCTCGAAGCCGTTGACGCCGTCGCCCGAGCTGGCCGCCGTCGTGGGCCACGATCCGCTGCCGCGCACCGCCGTGGTCAGCAAGGTCTGGGAATACATCAAGAAGCACAAGCTGCAGAACGAGGCGAACAAGAAAGAGATCGTCGCCGATTCGAAGCTCAAGGCTGTTTTCGGCCGCGACAAGGTGACGATGTTCGAGATGAACAAGTATCTCAACCAGCACTTGAAGTAGTCGTTTGGTGTCATGTCCCGGGGCGCAGGTTCGTCGCCCCCGCGACCTGACCCTTTGATCCGGCGCGCGTGACGGCGCCGGGCCGGGGCCAAGGGTTCCGCATGATCCCGAAACGCCCCCTCGTCGGCGGCCTCGTTTTCCTGGTTCTTGGCGTTGGATCGGCGCACGCTCCGGCGGGCGGTCTGGAGCAGCGCGTCGCCGCGCTCGTCGCGGCGCTGACCCTCGACGAGAAGATCGCGCTCGTCCACTCGCGCTTCGGCATGCCGCTGCGGGGGCGCCCGATGCCGACCGGCGCGCTCGCGTCGGCCGGTTTCGTCCCGGGCGTGCCGCGCCTCGGCATCCCGCCCCTGCAGGAGAGCGACGCCGGGCTCGGCGTGGCCAACCCGACCAACGCGGACTTCGATGCCACGGCTCTCCCGAGCGGGCTGGCGCTCGCGGCGAGCTTCGACCCCGGCCTCGCCGAGCGGGCCGGCGCCGCCATCGGCGCCGAGGCGCGCGACAAGGGGTTTTCTGTGCTGCTCGCCGGCGGCGCCGAACTGACGCGCGAGCCGCGCGGCGGCCGCGACTTCGAGTATGCGGGCGAGGATCCGCTGCTCACCGGCGCCATCGTCGGCGCGACGATCGCCGGCATCCAGTCGAATCACATCGTCTCGACGCTCAAGCATTTCGTATTGAACGCGCAGGAGACCGGCCGCGTCGTCATCGATGCCAGGCTCGGCGAGGCGGCGGCACGCGAATCGGACCTGCTGGCCTTCGAGCTCGCCTTGGAGCGCGGCCGTCCCGGCGCGGTCATGACCGCCTACAACAGCATCGACGGCCGGCACGCGTCGGAAAACGCGCGTCTCCTCACCGACATCCTGAAGCGCGACTGGGGCTTTGGCGGCTGGGTGATGTCGGACTGGGGCGGCACGCATTCGACCGAAGCCGCCGCTCTTGCCGGCCTCGACCAGGAGTCCGGCGCCGACCTCGACGACACGATGTTCTTCGACGCGCCGCTGAAGCAGGCCGTCGGCGCGGGTCGCGTACACTTGGCGCGGCTCGACGACATGGTGGCGCGCCAGCTCCGCGCCCGCATCCAGGCCGGCACGCTCGACGATCCGCCGCGGCCCGGGTCGATCCGCGATCTCGACGCGCACGCGGCCGTCGCCGAGGAGGTCGCGGCGCGCGGCCTCGTGCTGCTCAAGAAGGCCGGCGGCGCGCTGCCCCTGTCGCCGACGGCGAAGCGCCTGCTCGTCGTCGGCGGCCATGCCGACGTCGGCGTGCTCTCGGGCGGCGGCTCGTCGCAGGTGGTGCCGAAAGGCCGCCTGCGATTCGAGGGCGATCCGCCCGGCGCCTTCTACGGCCAGCCGAAGCTCTACGATCCCTCCTCGCCGCTGGCCGCGCTGCGCGCCGCCCTGCCCCACACCCACGTAGACTTCCTCGCTGGCGACGACGCAGCGTCCGCGGCCCGCGCCGCCCGCGACGCGGACGCCGTCATCGTGTTCGCCGACGCCTGGCGCAACGAATCGCGCGACGTGCCGGACCTCGCCCTGCCGAACGGCCAGGACGCGCTGATCGCAAAGCTCGCCGCCGCAAACCCGCGCACGATCGTCGTGCTGGAGACCGGCGGCCCGGTCACGATGCCTTGGCTCGGCAGCGTCGCGGGCATCATCGAGGCCTGGTATCCCGGCGAGCGCGGCGGCGAGGCGATCGCCGACGTGCTGACCGGCCGCGCCGATCCCGGCGGCCGGCTGCCGATGACGTTCCCCGCCGCCGAATCGCAGCTGCCGCGCCCGCACGGCATCGACCCCGCGACGACGACCTCCAATCCCGGCGAGCCGATCAAGGGCGGCCCGATCGTGGTCGACTACGACGTCGAGGGCGCCGACGTCGGCTACAAGTGGTTCCTGCGAACCAAGGCCAAGCCGCTGTTCCCGTTCGGCTTCGGGCTGTCCTACACGCGGTTCGCGACGTCGGGCCTCGCCGCGCAGGCGGACGGGTCGGCGCTCGCCTTCGACGTCCGCAACGTCGGCTCCCGCGCCGGCCGCGACGTGGCGCAGGTCTACGTCGACGGGCCGGGCTTCACGCGGCGCCTCGCCGGGTTCGCGGCACTCGACCTGGCGCCGGGCGAGACGCGGCACGTTTCTGTTAAGCTCGACCCGCGGCTGCTCGCGCGCTGGGATGCGCCGCGCGGCTGGCGGATCGCGCCGGGCCGCTACACGATCGCCGTCAGGCCCGACGCGCTCGCGGACGCACCGGCGGTCACGCTCGACCTCGCCGCGCGCGCCTGGCCGGGACGTCATGCGGCCGCAGCCGCGGCCGACTAGGTCCGCCCGCCCGCAAGCCGTCGCGTCAGGCCGTCGCCTCCATCTCGCGCAGGTGCCGCACCCGCAGAGGCACGCTGGGATGCGAGTGGTGCACCAGCGCGTAGAGCGGGTCGGGCGTCAGCGTCGAGGCGTTGTCGCGCGCGAGCCGGGTCAACGCGCCGACCATCGGGCCGGCGCCGACGGCCCGGCGCGCGAAATCGTCGGCCTGGTACTCGTTGCGGCGCGAGATCCAGTTCGACAGCGGCGCGGTCAGCGGGCCGACGACGGAAGCGAGCAGCATGCAGACGAAGAGCGCGGCCGCATCGTCGTGCGTCGCGACGCCGAACGAGGGCAACAGCCACGGCTGCTTGGCGAGCCAGCCGAAGGCGGCCAGCACCGCGAGCATCATCAGCGCGCCGCGCGCCAGCCCGAAGATCACGTGGCGGTGCTTGAAGTGCCCGAGCTCGTGGGCGACCACCGCCTCGATCTCGTCGGGCGGGGATGCCTCGATCAGCGTGTCGAAGAGCACGATGCGCTTCGTGCGGCCGAAGCCGATGAAATAGGCGTTGCCGTGGGCGCTCCGCTTCGAGGCATCCATCGCGAAGAGGCCCGACGAGCGGAAGCCGACGCGCTCGAGCAGCCCTTCGATGCGCTGGCGCAGAGCCCCCTCCAGCGGCGTGAACGTGTTGAAGCGCGGCGCGACCACGCGTACGAAGACGGTCGGCGCCGCCACCATGATGACCAGCAGGCCGAGCCAGGCGTAGAGCCACCAGAGCCCGGTGAGCGCGCGCATCGCCCAGAGCAGCGCGGCAAGCAGCGGCACGGCGATGATGAGCGTGATGGCCGCCTGCTTCAGCCGATCGGCGACGAAGCGCGCCGGCGTCGTGCGATTAAAGCCGAAGGCTTTTTCGATGCCGAAGGCGCTGGCCACGGCGAACGGCAGGTCGACGATCGCGCCGACGAGGCCGGTCGCGACGAGGAACGCGACGCCGCGCCAGATGCCGGGCGGCGTGCCGGCCGCGACGGCGTTGTAGAGGAGATCGATGCCGCCGAGCGCGAAGACCAGCGGCGGGATGGCGCCGGCAAGCACATGGAAGCGCTCGAGCCGCTCGCGAGCACGCGAATAGTCCGCCGCCTTCTGGTGCTCCTCGAGCGTCAGGGCGTCGGCGAAATCGGCGGGCACCGCGTCGCGATGACGGGCGACATGGGCGGTCTGGCGCAGCGACAGCCAGATCGACAGGATCGTCCAGGCGACCGTCGCGGCGATGAAGGCGAGGCTGAGAGCGGGCATGCGATCTTGGGCTCGAGCGGAAGGGTTCGGGCCACGAACTTAGTCCGTCGCGCGCATTTCGCCATCGTCTGCGACGCTGTGGGGACCGCACAACGGCGGCCCGACTTCTGCTTGGCCGGGGCCCTCCACCCTCAAAGCGGCGACATCCATGCAGTTCAAGCTCGGAAGCAGGCTCGGCTACTCGGTCGACCAGGAAACGCCGTTCGTCTTCAACATCGAGGCGCAGACGACCGACGTGCAGAGCGTCGTGCGCGAGCACCTCTCGATCGAGCCGCCGCTCGACATCGAGCGATGGTCGATGCCGGAAAGCGGCAATCGCTACTTCCGCGTCATCGCGCCGCCGGGCCAGCTCACGATCGACTATACCGCGACGGTGGACCTCGCCCCGACGCTCGAGGATCCCGCGACCGTCGGCGAGTTGACGCCGGCCGAGCTGCCGCTCGCGACCTTCACGCACCTCTATCCGAGCCGCTACTGCCAGTCCGACAAGCTGGAGCGGTTCGCCCGGTCGACGTTCGGCTCGTTCGATCCCGGCTACAACCGCGTCAACGGCATCTGCAACTGGATCCACGACTACGTCGAGTACGAGGGCGGCGTCTCCGATGCCCTGACCTCGGCGTTCGACACGGTGACGACGCGCGCCGGCGTCTGCCGCGACTTCTCGCATCTCGCCATCGCGCTGTGCCGCACGCTGGGCATGCCGGCGCGCTACGTCAGCGCGTATGCCTCGCAGCTCGAGCCGCAGGATTTTCACGCCGTCTTCGAGGTGTACCTCCGCGGGCCGCAGGGCGGCTCCTGGTACATCTTCGATGCGACGCGCATGGCCGATCCCGCCGGCCTTGTGCGCATCGGCCTCGGCCGCGATGCCGCCGAGGTCGCCTTCTGCAGCCCCTATGGTCCGGTCGCCTTCGACAAGCCGGAGGTGTGGATCGAGGCCACCACCGGCGCGCTACCCGCCACCGTCCAAGCCGTGCGCACGACGCCGACTTAAAATGCTGTCCGGCTACGTCGTCACGCGCCGCATCAAGCGAACCGAGCCCACGTCCGACGAAAAACCCCACCGGGCGTAGAACGGCTCCATGTCGGGCAGGCAGTACAGCTCGAATTGACTCACAGCGGCGAGCCGGGGCTCCGAGATGATGTCGTCCATGATCTTCGCGCCCAATCGATATCCGCGGTGGTCCGGCCGAACGATGACGTCGAAGATGACGGCCTTGAAGGTCAGGTCGCTCAGGACACGCGCGTAGCTCACCAGCTCTCCCGTCGATCGCCGGACGATTCCGAAGTTCATCGTCGAGTTGGCGACGACCCGGCGTGTCTCGTCGAGCGTTCGACGGTTTGCCCACCACTCGTTCAAGTACAAGGAATGGATTTCTTCGACCTGCTTCGGCCCGAACGTCCGAAGGGGAACGAAGTCTGCCGCGTCGACCATCTCTCACTCCGTCATCACCGGACAGACGACGCCGGTCACCCCGCGGCCAGCATCTCCTTGACCATGGCGCCGAGCGCTTCCATCGCGAAGGGCTTCGGCAGGACGCGCATGCCCGGCTCGAGCGGCGCGTCGCCGAGCACGGCGGCTTCCGCGTAGCCGGTGATGAAGAGCACGCGCAGACCGCTTCGCAGGGCGCGGCCGGCATCCGCGAGCTGGCGCCCGTTCATGCCGCTCGGCAGGCCGATGTCGGTGACGAGCAGGTCGACGGCGGTGCCGGAGCGCAGGATCTCGAGGCCGGCCGGTCCGTCCGCCGCGACCATGGTGCGGTAGCCGAGGTCGCCCAGCACGTCGACGAGCAGCATGCGCACCGTCGGCTCGTCGTCGACGACGAGCACGCTCTCGCCGCCGTCCGTCGCCACGGCCTTCGCCTCGGCCGGCGCCGCCGCGTCCTCGCTGCGGCCGAACCAGCGCGGCAGCAGCAGCGTCATCGTCGTGCCGCGCTCGAGCTGCGACTCGACCATCACCTGGCCGCCGGACTGGCGCGCGAAGCCGTAGATCATCGAGAGGCCGAGCCCGGTGCCCTGCCCGATCGGCTTGGTCGTGAAGAAGGGATCGAAGATTCGCTCGATGACGTCGGGCGCCATGCCGGTGCCGGTGTCGGAGACGCCGAGCGCGACGTAGGCGCCGGGCTGCAGCTCGTGCGTGCGCGCCCTGTCCTCGTCGAGCATCCGGTTCGTCGTCGAGATCACGAGGCGGCCGCCGTCGGGCATGGCGTCGCGGGCATTGATGCAGAGGTTGAGCAGCGCATTCTCGAGCTGGTTCGGATCGACGAGGACGCTCCACACGCCCGCGGCAGCCGCGATCTCGACGGCGATCTGCGGTCCGACCGTGCGGCGCACCAGCTCCTCGAGCCCCGCGACGAGGGCATCGACGTCGGTCGGCTTCGGGTCGAGCGTCTGCCGGCGCGAGAAGGCGAGCAGGCGGTGCGTCAGGGCCGCGGCGCGCTTGGCGGCGGCCTGCGCGGCGTCGACGTAGCGCGCGAGCTCGCCGGTGCGGCCCTGCTCGACGCGGCGGCTCATCATGTCGAGCGAGCCGGTGATGCCGGTGAGCAGGTTGTTGAAGTCGTGCGCGAGACCGCCGGTGAGCTGGCCGACGGCCTCCATCTTCTGCGCCTGGCGCAGCGCCTCTTCCAGCGAGCGCTCGCGCTCCGTCGCGGCCTTCGCCTCGCTGACGTCGCGGACGATCGCGTAGATCAGCGCGCCGTCCGGCACGGCATTCCACGACAGCCAGCGCCAGCCGCCGTCGGCGTGGCGATAGCGGTTCTCGAAGTCGAGCGCCGGCTCGCCGCGTGCCAGCTTCGCGGCGGCCTGGTTGGTGGTCTCGATGTCGTCGGGGTGGACGAACGAGATGAACGGCTCGGACATCAGCTGCTCGAGGCTCCAGCCGAGCGTGTCCGACCACGCGGGGTTGAGGTTCACGAGATAGCCGTCCTGCGTGGCGATGCAGAGCATGTCCTTGGAGATCTGCCAGATCTGGTCGCGCTCGCGGGTGCGGGCCTTGACGCGCTCCTCCAGCGCGACGTTGGTCGCGACGAGCCGACGCTCGGCCGCCTTGCGGTCGGTGATGTCGGCGACGAAGAGGAAAAGCCCCTCGACCGTGCCGTCGGGACCGAAGCGTGGGAGATAGCGTGCCTCCGCATCGCGCGTGCTGCCGTCCGGCAGGGTCCACAGCATCTCGAAGCGGGTCTCCTGTCCGGAGAGCGCCGCGTCGAGATAGGGGCGGCGCGTCGCCATCGCCTGCGTGTCGACGATGTCGCCCATCGTGCGGCCGATGACCTCCTCCGGCTTCAGGCCGAGCCAGACCTCGTAGCTGCGGTTGGCGAAGCGGTAGACGAGGTTGGTGTCGACGAGCGAGATCAGCGCCGGCAGCGCGTCGGCGATGAGACGCAGCTCGCCCTCGCGCGCCGCCTCGACCGCGGCCGTCGCATCGCGCTCGCGGTCGAGCTCGTCGAGGATGCGGCCCGTGCGCAGCACCAGCAGCGCGAGCGGCGCGACGGTCAGCACGACGAGGGCGGCCATGGCGGCGCCGAAGTTTAGCCGGTGCAGCTCCGCCGTGCGGGCCAGCAGGAAGCCGAGGAGCGGCGGCAGCAGCGTGAAGGCGATGAGCCGCCGCGCCGAGGCCCCGCCGGTGCCGCTCGAGGCGACGACCGAGGCCCAGCCGGCGTGCGGACGAATGGTGAGCGAGGCGAGGCCCAGCGCCAGGATGGCCGCCGCCGTCTGCGGCGACATCCTGGAGAAGAGCGCGAGCGTCCTCAGCGTACCCGTCTCGTAGAGCTCGTCCAGCACGGCGAAGGTGGCGACCGTCACGGCCACCGCCGCGAGGCGATCGGCGAGCTTTTCGCGCGAGCGCACGACGCCGGCGACGCCGAGCGCGAGCAGCGACGTCGCCGTCGGCACCGAGGTCTGGCCGGCGCGCGACGAGTCGAAGCCGAAGACGTTGGCGGCGATCACCCCGCTGAGGCTCTCGCGAAGGACGGCGATGCCGGAGACGAGCGCGTAGGCGCCGACGAGGATCGGCACCCAGCAGATTCGCGAGTTGCGGCCGTCGTCCAAGGCGATCGAGACCGCAAGGCACAGCAGCGCGACGGCGGTCAGCGGCGACATGGCCGACCATTCCGGACGCACGAGCACCAGCGCGTCGACATGCAGCGCGTAGCCGACGAGCACGATGACGCACGAGGCCGCGACGACGACCGCCAAGGCCCGCGCCACGCGCGACATCAGTCGCTCGAGCGAGGCGGTTTGGGTCGGGACGGTCGCAACGGCCACGGCGGTCTCGCGGGGAGGGCCGTTCCTTTTACAGGATTCCGCGAACGGCCAAGCCCATGCCGTGCAGCGTCATCTCACGCGTCGTCGGGCGTCGGCTCCGGCGCGGCACTTCCATCGGGCGCCGCCTCGACCTCGGCGCGGATCCGCTCGACCGAGACGACCTGCTCGCCGGGGGCGGTGCGGAACACCGTGACGCCCTGCGAGCCGCGCCCGACGATGCGGATGTCGTCGACGGGCACGCGGATGAGCTGGCCGCCGTTGGTGACGAGCATGATGCCGTCGTCGTGCGTCACCGGGAAGGAGGCGACGAGCTGGCCGTTGCGCGCATTGACCGCCATCGCGACGATGCCCTTGCCGCCGCGCCGGGTCAGCCGGTACTCGTAGGACGAGGTGCGCTTGCCGAAGCCCTTGGTCGAGACGGTGAGGATGAAGTCCTCCGCCTCCGACATCTCGACGTAGCGCTCCTGCGAGATGCTCGACGGCTGCACGGTATCGGGCTCGACGCCCTCTTCCGCCGCCTCCTCGGCAACCGCTTCCGCGGTGGAATCGACCTCGCCGGCGACGGCGCGGCGCATCTTGAGGTAGGCCAGGCGCTCGCCCGCATCGGCTGCGATGTGGCGCAGGATGGCGAGCGCGATGACGCGGTCGTCCTTGCCGAGCGTGATGCCGCGCACGCCCATCGAGTCGCGGCCCTTGAAGACGCGCACCTCGGTCGTGGCGAAGCGGATGCACTGGCCGTTCTGCGTCGTCAGCAGGACGTCGGAGGCCTCGCCGCAGGTCTGCACGTCGACGATCTCCTCGCCGGCGTCGAGCTTCATGGCGATCTTGCCGGCGCGGTTCACCTGCGTGAAGTCGGAGAGCTTGTTGCGGCGCACCGATCCGCTCGTCGTGGCGAACAGCACGTCGAGCTCGGCCCACTTCTCCTCGTCCTCGGGCAGCGGCATGATCGTCGTGATGCGCTCGCCCTGCTCCAGCGGCAGCATGTTGACGAGCGCCTTGCCGCGCGACTGCGGGTTGGCGACCGGGATGCGCCAGACCTTCTCCTTGTAGACCTGGCCGCGCGAGGAGAAGAACAGGATCGGCGTGTGCGTCGAGGCGACGAAGAGGCGGGCGACGAAGTCGTCGTCGCGCGTCTGCATGCCCGCCCGACCCTTGCCGCCGCGCGCCTGCTCCCGATAGGTCGAGAGCGGCACGCGCTTGACGTAGCCGCCGTGCGAGACGGTGACGACCATGTCCTCGCGGGCGATCAGGTCCTCGTCCTCGACGCCGTCGACGGCATCGAGGATCTCGGTGCGGCGCGGCGTGGCGAAGGCCGTCTTCACGGCGATGAGCTCGTCCTTGACGATGCCGAAGAGGCGCGCGCGCGAGCTCAGGATGTCGAGGTAGTCGGCGATCTCGGCGGCGAGGCGGTTCAACGCCTCGGCGATCTCGTCGCGACCGAGCGCGGTGAGGCGCGCGAGCCGCAGCTCGAGAATGCCGCGCGCCTGCTCCTCCGAGAGGCGGTACTCGCCGTTCTCGTCGAGCGTGTGTCGGGGATCGGCGATCAGCGTGATCAGCGGCGCCATGTCTTTCGCCGGCCATGTGCGGCCCATCAGCGCCTCGCGCGCCGCGGCGGCATCGGCCGAGGTGCGGATGAGGCGGATCACCTCGTCGATGTTGGCGACCGCGATCGCCAGGCCGACCTGGATGTGCGCGGCGTCGCGGGCTTTGGCGAGCTTGTGCTTGGTGCGGCGGGTGACGACCTCCTCGCGGAAGTCGACGAAGGCGACGAGGATGTCGCGCAGCGTGAGGAGCTGCGGCCGGCCGCCGTTCAGCGCGATCATGTTGCAGCCGAAGGACGCCTGCATCTGGGTGAAGCGCCAGAGCTGGTTCATCACGACGTCGGCGTTGGCGTCGCGCTTCAGCTCCATCACGATGCGCATGCCGTCGCGGTCGGACTCGTCGCGCATGTCGGCGATGCCCTCGACGCGCTTATCGCGCACCAGCTCGGCGATCTTCTCGATCAGCGTCGCCTTGTTCACCTGGTAGGGGATCTGGTCGACGATGATCGCCTCGCGATCCTTGCGGATCTCCTCGACCCGCCACCTGGCGCGCACGACGACGGAGCCGCGGCCGGTCATGTAGGCCGAGCGGATGCCGGCGCGGCCGAGGATCGCGCCGCCGGTCGGGAAGTCCGGGCCCGGCACCAGCTCGACGAGCTCCTCGAGCCCCATGTCGGGCCGATCGATCAGGGCGATGCAGGCGTCGATCACCTCGCCGAGATTGTGCGGCGGGATGTTGGTCGCCATGCCGACGGCGATGCCGCCGGCGCCGTTGACGAGCAGGTTGGGAAAGCGCGCCGGCAGGACGACGGGCTCGGCCTCCTTGCCGTCGTAGTTCGGCTGGAAGTCGACGGTGTCGGAGTCGATGTCCTCGATCAGCATCATGGCCGGCTTCGCCATGCGCGATTCGGTATAGCGCATCGCCGCCGGCGGATCGCCGTCGACCGAGCCAAAGTTGCCCTGCCCGTCGATCAGCATGAGCCGCATCGAGAACGGCTGCGCCATGCGCACGAGCGCATCGTAGATCGCAGAATCGCCGTGCGGATGGTACTTGCCCATCACCTCGCCGACGATGCGCGCCGACTTCACGTAGGGGCGCTCGGGCGTGAAGTTGTTCTCGTTCGCCGAGAAGAGGATGCGACGGTGCACGGGCTTCAGGCCGTCACGCACGTCGGGCAGCGCGCGCGACACGATCACGCTCATCGCGTAATCGAGGTAGCTCCGGCGCATCTCGTCGGCGATCGAGACGGGGCGCACGTCCGAGCCCTGCGGAGGCGTCTTGTCGTCGTCGTCGTTCTTGTCGGCCAAGGGGATCGTGTCTCTAAGGAATTTCGGGGTCGTCGGGACCCTAGCGAAGGCGGCTCCGGAAGGCCAGTTTCAAAGCGCCTTTGCAGGGGGAAAACCGGCGGGATTCAACGTTGTCGGGCAGGCCGCCTGGCCCGCCGGCCAGCGATCCGCCGCAGCACCGGCTTGAAGGGGAGACTTATGGGAATGTTGCAGGTCCGAACCGCCGTCGACGCCGACCTGCCGGCGCTCCGCGCGCTGATGGCGCTGTCGATCGACCAGCTTCAGGTCGGCTTCCTGTCTCCGGCGCAGATCGTGGCGAGCCGCGCCGTCATGGGCCTCGATACCCAGCTCGTGACGGACGGCACCTACTTCGTCGTGGAATCGGAGGGCGAGCTCGCGGGCTGCGGCGGCTGGAGCCGTCGCGCGACGCTCTACGGCGGCGATCACAGCACCAAGCTGCGCGATCCCGCCCCGCTAGATCCGGCCCGCGACGCCGCCCGCACCCGCGCCATGTATACGCATCCCGCCTTCGCGCGGCGCGGCGTCGGCCGAATGATCCTTGCGGCCTGCGAGAGGGCAGCAGCCGCGGAGGGGTTTTCGCGCCTCGAGCTGATGGCCACGATGAGCGGCGTCCCGCTCTACGAGGCCTGCGGCTATCGCGCGATCGAGCGCGTCGAGGCGGAGGCCGAGGGCCAGACCGTGCCGCTGCTCCGCATGGGAAAGGCCATCCCACAGTAACGGAAGACCCTCTCGTCACCG
Source organism: Beijerinckiaceae bacterium RH AL1 (assembly GCA_901457705.2). Lineage (NCBI taxonomy): Bacteria > Pseudomonadati > Pseudomonadota > Alphaproteobacteria > Hyphomicrobiales > Beijerinckiaceae > Beijerinckiaceae bacterium RH AL1. Next base: position 1,827,489 of record LR590083.2, on the reverse strand, counting down.
GCCGCCGCGTCGGGCATCAATGGGCCGTGCGCCGATGTCCGGCGGCGGGAGGGATCGCGCGTGCGGGTGAATGTCGGCAACGTCCTTCGTCTCGCCTGCCTGCTGCTCTCGGCGTGCCTGCCTCTCGCCGCCCACGCCGCGGCGTCCGACCCCGTCGATACCGCGCTCATCGTGTCGGTCGACGTCTCGGGCTCGGTCAACGCCGAGCGCTACCAGCTGCAGATGCAGGGCATCGCCAAGGCGCTGGAGGACCCGGCGGTGCTCGGCGCGATCCAGGGCGGCCCGCACGGCGGCATCCTGTTCGCGATGATCGCCTGGGCCGACAAGCCGCATCTCGTCGTCGACTGGCAGCGCATCGGCTCGCGCGAGGACGCGCTGGCGATCGCCGCGCGCATCCGGACGCTGCCGCAGCAGGGCGGCGACTTCACCTGCTTCCGGCCGATGTTCGAGACGATCGCCGAGGACGTGATCCCGGCGATGCCGGCGAAGGCGATGCGGATCGTGGTCGACGTCTCGGGCGACGGCATCGACAACTGTACCCCGCCCTCAGAGCTCGCCGAGTTCCACAAGGCCGTCCTCGCGCAGGGCGCGACGATCAACGGCCTGCCGATCCTCGTGCCGGGCGAGAACGACACGGTCGGCGTCGGCTCCTTCCGGGCGCCCGGCTACGGCCTGCGCAACCTGTCGAGCGACCCGCACGAGCCGGCCGGCGACATGACCACGCTGCCGGACTGGTACGGCAAGCACGTGCTCGGCGGCGCCAACGCCTTCCTGATGCCGGCGGAAGGCTACGGCGACTTCGCGCGAGCGCTGCGCCGCAAGTTCGTCATCGAGATTTCCGGCCTGCCGGGACCGGCGATGGCGACGCGCCGCTAGAGCGCTCTTGACGCAGCGACGCCCGATGTTCGTCATCGCGTGAGATGCGCCCCCACCTCCTCACCCCGTTCTTCGCCACCGCCTCGGCGCTGCCGGGCATCGGGCCGAAGACCGGCAAGCTGCTCGACCGCCTCGTCGGGCCCGGTGACGGCGAGGCGCGGGTCATCGACGTCCTCTTCCACCTGCCGCATTCGATCATCGATCGCCGCAACCAGCCGAAGATCGCCGAGGCGCCGCTCGATCAGGTGGTCACGCTGCGTGCCCGCGTCACCGATCACCGCGCGCCGCCGCCGCGCTCGCGGGCGCCCTACAAGGTGCTCGTCGAGGACGATACCGGCGACGTGCTGCTGGTCTTCTTCCTCGCCAACCACGGCTGGATCGAGAAGAGCCTGCCGATCGGCGCCGAGCGCTGGATCTCGGGCAAGCTCGAGCTTTGGGACGGGCACCGCCAGATGGTGCATCCCGACCACGTCGTCGACGAGGCCGGCTTCGCGCGCATGCCGCTGGCCGAGCCCGTCTACGGCCTGACCGACGGCCTCTACCCGCGTGTCCTCGCCAAGGCGATCGATGCCGCGCTCGCCCGCATCCCGCCGCTGCCGGATTGGTACGAGGGACTGAAGATGCTCCCCCGCACCGCGGGCGAGGGTGCGCAGCGTGGGAGCGGCTTTCCCCTGCCGACGTTCGGCGAGGCGCTCGAGGCGCTGCACAAGCCCGCCGACCCCGAGGCCGTCGCGCCCGACGCCCCGGCCCGCCTGCGGCTCGCGCTCGACGAGCTCTTCGCCCATCAGATCGCGCTCGCGCTGATGCGCCAGAAGCTGCGCGTGCGCGCAGGCCGCGCGAAGGCCGGCGGCCGCACCAAGGCCGACGCCATCGAAGCCGCCCTGCCCTTCAAGCTCACGTCGGCGCAGCGCGGCGCCCTTGAAGAAATCCGCGCCGACCTCGCCTCCGACGCCCGCATGCTGCGCCTGCTGCAGGGCGACGTCGGCTCGGGCAAGACGCTCGTCGCGCTGCTCGCGATGGCCGACGTCTGCGAGGCCGGCAAGCAGGCGGTGCTGATGGCGCCGACCGAGATTTTGGCCCGCCAGCACTTCGCGGGCCTCGCACCGCGGGCGCTGAAGGCCGGCCTGCGCACGGCGCTCGTCACCGGCCGCGACACGCCGGCCGAGCGGCGCCGCACGCTGGAAGGGCTCGCGTCTGGCGCGATCGACATCGCGATCGGCACCCACGCCTTGATCCAGGACAGCGTCGCCTTCCGCGATCTCGGCCTCGCGGTGGTCGACGAGCAGCATCGCTTCGGCGTGCACCAGCGCCTCGCGCTCTCGGCCAAGGGCGAGGCGGTCGACATCCTCGTCATGACCGCGACGCCGATCCCGCGCACGCTGGTGCTCTCCTATTTCGGCGACATGGACGTCTCGTCGCTGCGCGAGAAGCCGCCGGGGCGCCAGCCCATCGACACGCGCGCGCTGCCGCTGGAACGGCTGAACGACGTCGTGGCGCGGCTCGAGCGCGCCGTCGCGGAGGGCAAGCGCGCCTACTGGGTCTGCCCGCTGGTCGCCGAGGCCGAGGAGAGCGACGCCGCCGCGGCGCTGGAGCGCTTCGAGCACCTGCGCGAGGTGTTCGGCGCCAAGGTTGGGCTGGTGCACGGCAAGATGAAGGGTGCGGAGAAGGACGCCGCGATGGCCGCCTTCGCGGCCGGCGAGACGCAGGTGCTGGTCGCCACCACGGTCATCGAGGTCGGCGTCGACGTGCCGGAAGCGACCATCATCGTGATCGAGCACGCAGAGCGCTTCGGCCTCTCGCAGGTCCACCAGCTGCGCGGCCGCGTCGGGCGCGGCGCGGGCGCCTCGTCGTGCCTGCTGCTCTTCAAGGCCCCGCTCGGCGAGGTCGCGCAGGCGCGAATCGAGATCCTGCGCGCCACCGAGGACGGCTTCCGCATCGCGGAAGAAGACCTGAAGCTGCGCGGCGAGGGCGAGATTCTCGGCACCCGGCAGTCCGGCTCGCCCGGCTTCAAGCTTGCCGACCTCGCAGTCCACGGCGACCTGCTGCCGATCGCCCGCGACGCGGCGCAGAAGGTCGTGACCGCCGATCCCGACCTCGCGGGCTCGCAAGGTGCGGCGGTGAAGGTGCTGCTGCACCTCTTCGAGCGCGAGGAGGCGATCCGGCTCATCGAGGCGGGGTAGTCGCGAACGGAGGCGGCCGCGACCATGTTCAAGGCTTTTGCTTCAGGAGGTGCGCATGGCGCGGATTTTCATCTCGGGCTCCTCGACAGGCCTCGGTCTCATGGCAGGCCAGCTGCTCGCGAGCGAAGGCCACCGCGTGGTGCTGCACGCGCGCGACGCCCGGCGCGCCGAGGACGCGCGAAAGGCGTTGCCCGGGGCCGAGGCGGTGGTGGTCGGCGATCTCCAGACGATGGCCGGTGCGGTCGACGTGGCGGCTGAAGTCAATGCGCTCGGCGCGTTCGACGCGGTCATCCACAATGCCGCCGTCGGCTACCGCGAGGGCCATCGCCTCACGGCGGACGGCCTGCCGCATGTCTTCGCCGTCAACACGCTGTCGGCCTACATCCTCACCGCGCAGATCGAGCGGCCGAAGCGGCTCGTCTATCTCAGCTCCGGCATGCATCAGCACGCGAGCGCGAACCTCGACGATCTGCTCTGGACGAAGCGGCGCTGGGCGGGGTCGACGGCCTACGGCGAGAGCAAGCTGCACGACACGATGCTGGCGTTCGCCGTCGCACGGCTGTGGCCCGAGGTGCGATCGAATGCCGTCGAGCCCGGCTGGGTCGCGACGCGGATGGGCGGCGCCGGCGCGCCGGACGACCTCGACCAGGCGCATCGCACGCAGGCCTGGCTGGCGGCCGGCACCGACCCCGCCGCCGACGTCACCGGCGGCTATTTCTTCCACATGAAGCCGCGGACGCCGAACCCTCAGGCGCGCGATGCCGGCCTGCAAGACGAGTTGCTGGCGCGCTGCGCGGAGATCTCCGGCGTCGCGTTTCCGCGCGCTTGAGGCTCAGGCGCCGAGGCCGATCAGCACGAAGGCGGCATGGCCGGCATTGACGATCCCGCCGGTCCGCGCGAGGCGGAGCGCCTCGTCGCGCGACACGAGGACCGTCTCGATGTCTTCCGTCGCCTCCGGCCGCGCCGCGCCGGTGACGACGTCCTCGGCCCGGACGAAGTGCAACTTGTTGGCCTGGCGCGCGGGATCGACGCTGAGCGCCATGACGTGCTTCCAGAGGCCCTGCCCGTAGCCCGTCTCTTCCTCCAGCTCGCGTGCGGCGGCGGCGACGGGGTCGCTTTCGCCCGCATCCATGATGCCGCCGGGCAGCTCCAACGACAGGCCCTTGTAGGCATGGCGGTACTGACGGACCAGGACGACGTCGTCGCCCGACGTCGCGAGGACGTGGACGAAGTCGGGAAACTCGAGGGTGTAGTAGGACGCGATCTCGACGTTCGATCCCGTCACGCAATCATCGGCGCGGACCGAAAACCACGGCGTGCGCAGCGGGTACTGCGTCCGCTTCACCGTCCATCTCGCGCTCATTCTGTCCCCGGTTTCGTGAGATGCGCTCACGCCATGCGCTTCTTGAACGGCGCGTCCGAATCGCCCGACAGCAGGCGCGGAGAAAGCTGGCGGAACGACCACGGCGCCTTGGGCAGCGCGCGGTCGAACCGCAGCGCGACGTCGAATCGGTCGCCGTCCCATTTCGTCGGCACGCCGGGGATCTCCTGCCCGTCAAGGAGCGCGGGCACGATCTCGGCGCAGATCGCCTTGTGCTCCCAGAACACGAGAACGACGCCCGTCAGGCCAACGATCTCCTTCACGAGCTTCGTCTCGTCGCCGATGCCGAACGTCGTCACGACGTCGAGATGTAGGCGGTCCGCCGTCGGCAGCGAGGTCTCGAAAGGCCGCGCGCTCTTCGAGTCGCCGTCCTCCTCGGGCTTGGCAGCATAGACGACGTTGGGGCGCGGATAGTCGGCAGGCGAGAGGGCGAAGAGCGCCGCCCAGGCGCCGGCCCGCTGCCATCCGCGGATCACCAGCGACTTGTCGTTCTTCTTGCCGTCAGGGGTCAGGCCGGGGCCGGGAAACTCTTCGCCGGGCTTCTCGGCGTGGCGGACGAGCAGGATCGTGAGCGCGGACATCGGCTACTCCTCGAGCGGGAGACGGATACGCGCGTCCGACGGAGAAGGGGCAGGCCGCGCGGGAAGCTCTGGAGCGCACTGGCAGGAGAGGAGGGACTCGAACCCCCAACCCCCGGTTTTGGAGACCGGTGCTCTAACCAAATTGAGCTACACTCCTGTGCGGGCCGATCCATACAGGCTCGGCCCCCTGTCCGGCAAGCATCTCCACGTCCAAGAGTTTACGGAGCGGGCTCGACCCAGACCGCCGTGCCGTAGGCGAGCACCTCGGTGATGCCGTCCATGATCTCGTTGGCATCGTAGCGGAAGCCGATGACCGCGTTGGCGCCGCCTTGCGCGGCATGCTCGCAGAGATGGTCGAAGGCCTCCTGCCGCGCGGTCTCGGCAAGGCTGACGTAGACGCCGAGCTTGCCGCCGAAGAACGAATGCACGCCGCCGACGAAGTTCCCGACCACGCTGCGCGAGCGCACCGTGATGCCGCGCACGAGGCCGAGATGGCGGGTGACGCGGTAGCCCGCGATATCGTTGGTCGTCGACACCATCATGGGATTTCGCCCTCCCCGCCTGCCGGCCTACGCGTTTGCCTGACCAGACCCCATCTGCTTAAAGGCCGCGCGGGCAAGCCGCCCGCGTCCCCAAGTCTTTCCAGGGTCTTGCATTGGCCTACTCGGTCAAGGAGCTGTTCTATACGTTGCAGGGCGAAGGCGGCCAAGCCGGCCGCGCCGCCGTCTTCTGTCGCTTTGCCGGCTGCAACCTTTGGAGCGGGCGCGAGGAGGACCGGGCGAGCGCGGTGTGCGACTTCTGCGACACCGACTTCGTCGGCATCGACGGCGAAGGCGGCGGCCGCTTCGACGATGCGGAAGCGCTTGCCGACGCGATCGCGGCGGCGTGGCAGGGCGGCGAGTCGCGCCGCTACGTCGTCTTCACCGGCGGCGAGCCGCTGCTGCAGCTCGACGACGCGCTGCTTGATGCGGTGCACGAGCGCGGCTTCACCTGCGCCGTCGAGACCAACGGCACGAAGCCGGCGCCGACCGGCGTCGACTGGATCTGCGTCAGCCCCAAGGCCGGCGCACCTCTCGTCCAGCGCCGCGGCCACGAGCTGAAGCTCGTCTATCCGCAGGCGGCGCTGCGGCCGGAAGCGGTCGCCGACCTCGCCTTCGACCACTTCTGGCTGCAGCCCATGGATGGGCCGCGCAAGGCGGAGAACACCCAGGCCGCCGTCGCCTACTGTCTGCAACACCCGCGCTGGCGGCTCAGCCTCCAGACGCACAAGGTCATCGGCATCCCCTAGCCATGTTCGAGATTTCCAAGCAGTTCCGGTTCGAGGCGGCGCACACGCTCGACCGATCGATCGAGACCGACGCCAGCCGGCGCATCCACGGCCACTCCTATCGCGCCGAGGTGACACTGCGCGGCGAGCCCGACGCCCAGACCGGCATGATCATGGATCTCGGCCTGCTCTCCCGCGCGCTCGAGGAGGCCCGCGACGGGCTCGACCATCGCTTTCTCGACGACGTCGAGGATCTCGGGCCGGCGACGATGGAGAACCTGGCGCGCTGGATCTGGGGCAAGGTCGCGCCGTCCTGCCGGGGGCTTGCGATGGTGTCCGTCTATCGCGATTCGAGCGGCGACACCTGCCGCTACTTCGGCCCGCGCGTCTGAGCTAGCGCGCCTCGATGAGCCGCGCGGCGTAGCGCGCCATCAGGTCGACCTCGAGGTTGAGCGAGTCGCCCGCCCTGCGCTCGCCCCAGGTCGTGACGGCCAGCGTGTGCGGGATCAGCAGCACCGAGAAGAGGTCGCCCTCGACCGAGTTGACCGTCAGCGACGTGCCGTCGAGCGCGACGGATCCCTTCTCCGCGATGAAGCGCGAGAGCTGCGCGGGCGCGCGGATCTCGAACCGGCTCATGCCGTCGAACGGCGTGACGGCGACGATCTCCGCGACGCCGTCGATGTGTCCGGTGACGATGTGGCCGCCGAGCTCGTCGCCGATCTTCAGCGAGCGCTCGAGGTTGAGCCGCGTGCCGACGCCCCAGGTGCCGGCCGTGGTACGCGCCAGGGTCTCGGCGCCGACGTCGACGTCGAACCAGCCGCCGGTGGCCTCGGCGCCGGTCGCCACGGCCGTCAGGCACGGGCCGCCGGTGGCGATCGACGCGCCGATGGCGATGGTCTCGGTCGGATAGGTGCAGGCGATCCGCAGGCGGCGCAGCTCGCCGCGCTCCTCGATCGCGCGGACGGTGCCGATGTCACTGACCAGTCCCGTGAACATCAGGCGATCCTCTCGTGCAGGCGAAGCCGGTCCGGCCCGACCTCGCGATCCTCGACGAGACGATAGTGCGCGGGCGCGGTGAGCGTTGCACGCGCCGCGGCGGCTAATGTCGGGACGCCGTCGTGACCGAGCGGTTTCTGCGCCGTGAAGATGGCGACGTCGTCGGCGAGGCCGCCGGCGATGAGCTGTTCCGCGATCGCAGGGCCGCCCTCCGAGAAGACGCGGGTGATGCCCCGTGCCGCCAGCAGATTGAGCGCTGCCGCGAGGTCGAGCCGTCCGTCGGGTGTCGTCGCGACGGTGGCGACCTCGACGCCGCGTGCGGCGCTGAGCGCGTCGGCCGGCGCGTCCGCGCCGACGAGGACGAGGACAGGCGCGTCCTGCGCGGTCTGGACGAGCCGAGAGTTCGTCGGCAATTGCGCTCTTGCGTCGAGCACGACGCGCAGCGGCTTCGCGGCCACGCCGGGCAGACGCACCGTCATCAGCGGGTCGTCGGCGAGCGCCGTGCCGATGCCGACCATGATGGCGTCGTGCATGGCGCGCCACACGTGCACGATCCCGTTGACGGCGACGCCGGTGATGGCGAGTCGCGGGTCGTGCCGGCCGCCGGCGACATAGCCATCGGCGGTCTCGGCGAGCTTCAGCGTCACCATCGGGCGCTGCCGGGTCATCCGCAGCAGGTGGCCGCGATGGTCGCGCGCGGCCGCCTTGGCCCCGACGCCGGCCACGACCTCGAGGCCGTGCTCGCGGCAGTAGGCGGCGCCGCGGCCCGCGACGAGCGGGTTGGCGTCGCCGATGGCGTAGACGAGGCGCGTGACGCCTGCCGCAACGACAGCTTCGCAACAGGGTCCGGTGACACCGTGGTGGCTGCAGGGCTCGAGCGTGACGTAGATCGTCGCGCCGCGGGCCAGATCGCCGGCCTGCGCCAGGGCGATCGTCTCGGCATGCGGCCGCCCGCCCGGCGCCGTGACGCCGCGACCGACGACGATGCCGTCCTTCACGACGAGGGCGCCGACGGCGGGGTTGGGGGCGACACGGCCCATGCCGCGCCGTCCGATCGCCAGCGCCGCGGCCATGAAGGCCTCGTCGGTGGCGCTCACAGCCGGTCCGGCGCCTTCGATTTTACGCGCGCGCGGTCTTCAGGTTCCAGTTCAAGCTCGTCGATCAACTGGTTGAAGTCGCGAGCTTCTCTGAAGTTGCGGTAGACCGAGGCGAAGCGCACGTAGGCGACGCCGTCGAGGGCCTTTAGGCCCTCCATCACCAGCTCGCCAATGTGGTCGGTCGTGATGTCGCCGTCGCTCTGGCTTTCGAGCTGGCGGACGATGCCGTTGACCATGCGCTCGACGCGCGCCGGCTCGACGGCCCGCTTGCGCAGGGCGACCTCGAGCGAGCGCATCAGCTTGTCGCGATCGAAGGAGACGCGGCGGCCGGACTTCTTCACGACGGTGAGCTCGCGCAGCTGCACGCGCTCGAAGGTCGTGAAGCGCCCGGCGCAGTCGGGACACACGCGTCGCCGACGGATCGACGAGGCGTCGTCCGTCGGCCGCGAATCCTTGACCTGCGTCTCGAGGCTGCCGCAGTAGGGACAGCGCAAGAAAAGCCCTCAGTAGATCGGGAAGCGTCCGGTCAGCTCGGCCACCTCGGCCTTGACCTTCGCCTCGATCTCCTTGTTGCCCTCTTCGCCGTTCGCCGCAAGCCCGTCGAGGCAGGTGGCGATCAGCTCGCCGACCTTCGTGAACTCCTCGCCGCCGAAGCCGCGCGAGGTCGCTGCCGGCGAGCCGAGGCGGATGCCCGACGTCACCATCGGGCTCGCCTCGTCGAACGGCACGCCGTTCTTGTTGCAGGTGATGTGGGCACGGCCAAGCGACTGCTCCGCCGCCTTGCCGGTGATCTTCTTGCTGCGCAGATCGACCAGCATCAGGTGGTTGTCGGTGCCGCCGGTCGTGATGTCGTAGCCCTTGGCCTGCAGCGTCTCGGCGAGCGTGCGGGCGTTGTCGATCACCTGCTGGATGTAGGTCTTGAAGTCGGGCTTCAGCGCCTCGCCGAAGGCGACGCCCTTGGCGGCGATGACGTGCATCAGCGGGCCGCCCTGCATGCCGGGGAAGATCGCCGAGTTGAACTTCTTGGCGAGGTCGGCATCGTCGGTGAGGATCAGGCCGCCGCGCGGGCCGCGCAGCGTCTTGTGCGTCGTCGTCGTCGCGACGTGCGCATGCGGGAACGGCGACGGGTGCAGGCCGGCGGCCACGAGGCCGGCGAAATGCGCCATGTCGACCATGAAGTAGGCGCCGACCGAATCGGCGATCTCGCGGAAGCGCTTGAAGTCCCAGTGGCGCGGATAGGCCGAGCCGCCGGCGATGATCAGTTTCGGCTTATGCTCCTTGGCGGCGGCTTCGACCGCGTCCATGTCGATGCGGTAGTCGTCCTTGCGCACGCCGTAATGCACGACGTTGAACCACTTGCCGGAGACGTTGACCTTGGAGCCGTGGGTGAGGTGACCGCCGGCGGCGAGGTCGAGGCCCATGAAGGTGTCGCCCGGCTTCAGCAGCGCCAGGAAGACGCCCTGGTTAGCCTGGCTGCCGGAGTTCGGCTGCACGTTGGCGAAGCCGACGCCGAACAGCTCCTTGACGCGCTCGATCGCCAGCGTCTCGGCGACGTCGACGAACTGGCAGCCGCCGTAGTAGCGGCGCCCGGGGTAGCCCTCGGCGTACTTGTTGGTGAGGATCGAGCCCTGCGCCTCGAGCACCGCCTGGGAGACGATGTTCTCGGACGCGATCAGCTCGATCTCGTCGCGCTGGCGGCCGAGCTCGTTCTTGATCGCCTCCGCCATCTCCGGATCGGCCGAGGCCAGGTGCGTCTTGAAGAAGGTCGTCGAGTCGCGCCACCCGGCGTCGGACTTGGTCATGGAGCATTTCCCCGGATTTGTCGGAAGCCCGGTAAACACCGGTCTTCGCTTTTCGTTTCGGCGTGGACTAGCCATAGCATGCGGCCGAAAGACCGGGAAAGCGGCGTCGAGTCAGATTTTCTTCGGCACAACTTACTCTTATTGAGCCGCGGCATCGTGTCCTGAAGATCAGCAGAGGCGCGGCTGGCCCGGCGATGAGGGCGATTCGCCGGCGACGGCGTCAGTCGCGCCGGGGCGCCGTCTGCGGCAGGTCGCGCCGGGCCGGCTCCGCCTCGTCGCCGGTCGGCGATGCCGCGGGCGGGTGCACGCTCGGGCTGGCAGACGGCTGGTTGATCGCCGTCTCGTCGAGCGGCGTCTCGCCGTTGATGACCTGCGCTGACGCTGGCGCAGCGATGACCGTCAGGAGGAGTGCGAGAGCGACGAGCCTTGGCATGCGGCAATCCTAGCACTGCCGGATGCGCCGGCAACGAAGGCGGTCGACGGAGGGCGGCGGCAATACTTCGTCACGCGCGAGCCGGACGGCGGCAAAGCACCAAGGCGACATTCCCTCCGTGCCCGATCGGGGCTCCACGGAAAGGAAACGCCGACATGACCATGCTTTCGCCAATCCGCCCGCGCCTGAAGGCCGGCGCGGCCGTCCTTCTCGCCGCCGGCCTGATCACCGGCTCGGTCGCGCCCTCGGTCGCCGCGCCGACCTGGCCGCAGAACCAGGGCTTTTCGCAAGACTCTTCCAATACCGCGCCGAGCACGGCGGCGGGCTTCCATCGCCACTTCTGGCGCGGCTCGCAGCTCAGCAAGGCGCCGGCGCAGGACGTCGAGCCGGTTGCGCTCGCCAGCGAGTCGGAAGCGGAGGCGATGGAGGCCTACTGCATGGACCGCTTCCGGTCCTACGACCCGGCGACGGGCACCTACCTCGGCTACGACGGCAACGAGCATGCCTGCCCATAATCCCCATCAGCCCGCAGCGAGGCCAAGTTACCAGGACACGTTCGAAATGATGATCCATTCGCAACCCGCCCGCCGGGCGAGCGCCGGCGCCGTCGGGCTCTTCGCCGCCTGCCTGGCGCTCGCCTCGATCACCCCGGCCGCCGCGGTCGGCATGCCGCCGAAGCCTGCGCCCGCCCCCGCGGTGCAGGCCGCACCCGGCGAGATGACGGCCTTGGCCGAGCAGCCGCTCGAGGAGGCCATCGCCTACTGCGAGAGCCGCTACCGCTCGTACGACCGGACGACCGGCACGTACCTCGGCTACGACGGCGGCGAGCACGCCTGCCCGTAACCTACCGGCCCGGCCGGCAAAGCGGACAACAAAAAAGCCGCGGGGTGCACCCGCGGCTTTCGTTTGACGTCGATCGACCTTGCCTACTCGGCGGCCTGGTGGAACGAGTCGGACACCTTGTCGCCTGAGGCCAGCGCCTTGCGCACACCGGCGGCGTAGTCCGGATGCACCTTCTCGAAGTGCCCGAGCTGACGCTCGACGATGTCCTTCGGCACGCCGGCCATCGCCTCGGCGATGTTGGAGAACAGACGATCCTTCTGCCCCTGGTCGAACAGGTTGAACAGGGCGCGGACCTGGACGTAGTCGTCGTTGCCGTCGCGGTGGTTGTAGTGCGCGGCGTCGCCGTTGATCTTCAGCGGCGGCTCCATCACCGACGGATCCTCCTTCGGGCCGCCGAACGAGTTCGGCTCGTAATAGGCGTCGGGGTTCTTCGGCACGTCGAGGAAGTTCATCACGCCGTCTTTGTTGTAGGTGTGGACGGGCACGTGCGGCCGGTTCACCGGCAGCGACTCGTAGTGGACGCCCATGCGGTGGCGATGCGCGTCGGCGTACGAGAACACGCGCGCCTGCAGCATCTTGTCCGGCGAGAAGGCGATGCCCGGCACGACGTTCGACGGCGAGAAGGCGGCCTGCTCGATCTGCTGGAAGTAGTTGTCGGCGTTCCTGTTCAGCTCGATGGTGCCGACGTCGATCATCGGGTACTCGCTGTGCGGCCACACCTTGGTGAGGTCGAACGGGTTGTACGAGGTCTTCTCGGCATCGGCCTCCGGCATCACCTGGATCTGGAATGTCCAGCGCGGGAAGTTGCCGGACTCGATCGCCCCGAACAGCTCCTCCTGGTAGCTCTCGCGCGTCTTGGCGATGACCTGGTTGCCCTCGGCGTTGGTGTAGAACTTGTGGCCCTGCTGGGTCTTGAAGTGGAACTTCACCCAGAAGCGCTCGCCGTTCTTGTTCCACAGCGAGAAGGTGTGCGAGCCGTAGCCGTTCATGTACTGCGGGCCCTGCGGCAGGCCGCGATCCGACATGAGGATCGTCACCTGGTGCAGGCTCTCCGGCGACAGCGACCAGAAGTCCCACATCGCGGTCGGCGAGCGCATGTTGGTGCGCGGATGGCGCTTCTGCGTGTGGATGAAGTCGGGGAACTTCAGCGGGTCGCGGACGAAGAAGACCGGCGTGTTGTTGCCGACGAGGTCCCAGTTGCCCTCGCTCGTGTAGAACTTCATCGCGAAGCCGCGCACGTCGCGCTCGGCATCGGCGGCGCCCTGCTCGCCGGCCACCGTCGAGAAACGGATCAGCATCGGCGTCTCGGTGCCGGGCTGCAGCACCTTGGCGATCGTGTACTTCGAGATGTCATGCTCGATCTTGAGCGTGCCGAACGCGCCCCAGCCCTTGGCATGGACGACGCGCTCGGGGATGCGCTCGCGGTTCTGCGCGGCGAGCTTCTCGAGGAGCTTGTAGTCCTCGAGCAGGAGCGGGCCGCGGGGGCCGGCGGAGAGCGAATTCTGGTTGGAAGCGACCGGAGCGCCGGCCGTCGTCGTCAGCCTGTCGGCCATAACGAACCTCCTTGGGGGGTTGGCTCGATCGGTTCTAAGGGGCCGATCTCCATTGCTCCAATCGATTGTTCCTATACGATCGATCGGCCCTGCCGATGCGAGTTGCCCGTGAACCTGCGCGATCTCCGCTACATCATCGCTGTCGCCGACCACGGCCATTTCGGCCGTGCCGCTCAGTCCTGCGCGGTGAGCCAGCCGACCTTGAGCGGGCAGATCCTCAAGCTCGAGAAGGAGCTCGGCGTCGACCTGTTCGAGCGCGTCGGCAAGAGCGTCACGCTGACCGCCGCCGGCACGACGATCGTCGCGCACGCCCGCCGCGCGGTGACGGCCGCCGACGACGTCGTCGCGACGGCGGCCACATTGCGCGACCCCGAGGCGGCGCCGCTGCGGCTCGGCATTATCCCGACGCTCGCGCCCTACCTCATGCCGCTGATCCTGCCCGAGATCGCCGCGACGATGCCGCGCCTTCAGCTGACGCTCGTCGAGGACCTGACCGACCGGCTCGTCGAGCTCCTGGTCCGCAACCAGCTCGACGCCGTGCTGATCGCCTCCGAGCCCGACGAGGCCGGCCTGCAGGATAAGAAGCTGTTCGACGAGCCGTTCTGGCTCGTGATGCGCGACACGCACCCGCTCGCCGCATCCGACGTCGTGAGGGCCGAGCAGATCCCGGCGGGCTCGATGATGCTCCTGCAGGACGGGCATTGCCTACGCGACCAGGCGCTCGACCTCTGCCAGCGTCCGGCCGGCGAGGCGGGCGTGATGGCCGACATGCGCGCCTCGAGCCTCGACACGCTGCTGCAGATGGCCGACGCCGGCTTCGGCCTGACGCTGATGCCGCATCTCGCCGTGGTGCGCGACGTGCCCCTGCCCCGCCACCTCGTCGCGCGGCGCCTGGCGGGGCCGCATGCATCGCGGCGGGTCAGGCTCGTCTGTCGAAGCGGCAGCGCGCGGCGCGCGACGATCGACCGCCTCACCGACGTGGTCCGTGCCTGCACGCGGCCGATGAGCGGCGAGGCTCCAGGAATTCCGTGATCCGAAAATACAAAAAGGCCGCGGGTGAAAACCCACGGCCCTTTGCGGAAGAACTTCCGTCTAGATCGAGATCAGGCGACCTTCTTCGGCCGGCCGCGGCCGGTCTTCTTGGCGCCTTCGGTGACCTTGGCGGCCGGCTCGACCGCCTTGGCGGCGGCGCGGGCGTTGCCGAGGCCGGCGGCCTTGGCGAGCTCGGAGCGGGTCGCCGAGTAGCCCGGCGCGACCATCGGATAGTCGGACGGCAGGTTCCACTTGGCGCGATAGGCGGCCGGCGTCAGGTCGTAGGCCGTCGCGAGATGGCGCTTCAGCGACTTGAACTTCTTCCCGTCCTCGAGACAGATGATGTAGTCGTTGGTGATCGACTTCTTGATCGGCACAGCCGGCTCCTTCGGCGCCTCGACCGGCGTTTCCACACCGCCCGCCGTGGCCTTCAGCAAGGACGCGTGCACGGCATGGATCAGAGCCGGCACCTCGGCAGACGGGACCGAATTGTTGCTGACGTAGGCGGCGACGATATCCGCCGCGAGCGACAGATGATCCAACGACGATTGTTCTGGTTGCATCCCGAAAGCCTCAATATTGATTCTGCGTCGTCAAAGTGGGCTTCCGCGCGCCAACAGGCAAGTGGCCGAAAACGATTTTTGACAAGATTTGTTTGCCACGGCGAGAATTTCACCGGCCAATGTTCAAATAGGGCAGTGAAAACCGCTCAAACGATAGCGAAGCCGCGGGAACTTCGACCAAAATGAGACGCTTCGGCCGCTGTCGTATCGTCGCCATTGACGGCTTGCAGTTGATTCCGCGAGGAGATGAGAACGTCCGCGCGCACTATGCCGTCGCCTGAAGTTTCGATGCGACACGGCGGCAATGAACATTTGTGTTCGAGCGCATCGGCGACGCTTGCGTTGCGCAGAATGCGCGGCGCTGGTACGCAGGCCCGGTTCGAGCCGAGCAAGTAACGAACAGGCACCGGTTTTCGGTGACCATGGCGCCGGATTAGCTCAGCGGCAGAGCAGCGGTTTTGTAAACCGAAGGTCGGGGGTTCAATCCCCTCATCCGGCACCGGTCTCTTCGAGCCTTGGCCACGACCGCCGGCTTCGTTGCGTCGGCGCGAACCCCTCCCTATAGTCCGCCGCCTCTCGAGACCTGCGGAAGAAAAGCCCACCCATGCTGACCCAAATGCGCGCGCTGTCGCAGAATGTCTTCGGGCGCGCGATCATGGCGATGGTGCTCGGCGTCATGATCTTGGCGTTCGCGGTCTGGGGCATCGGCGACCGCTTCACGAACTTCAACGCCGACCAGCTCGCCGCCGTCGGCTCGACGAAGATCACCGTCCAAGACTTCCGCAACGCCTACCAGAACGAGCTGCAGCAGCTGCAGGAGAAGGCCAAGCGCGGCATCACCAATACCGAGGCGAGGCGCATGGGCGTCGACCGCGAGGTGCTGTCGCGCCTGCTCAGCAACGCGATCCTCGATCATGAAGCCGGCAAGCTCGGCCTCGCCGTCGGCGACGGCGAGATCGCCCAGGCGATCACCCAGGATCGGATGTTCTTCAACCCGAACGGGCAGTTCGACCGCGACCGCTTCAACCTGCTGCTCTCCGAGAACAACATGAGCGAGGGCACCTACGTGCGCTCGCAACGCGGCCTGATGATGCGCCGCGATGTCTCCGACGCCGTCGTCGGCGGCATCGAGGTGCCGCAGATCCTGAAGGCCACGATCTTCCGCTACCAGAGCGAGGTGCGCGATCTCACCTTCTTCACCCTGCCCGCCAGCGCCGCCGGCGCGGTGCCGGCGCCGACGCAGACCCAGCTGCAGCAGTTCTACGACGAGCGCCCGACCGCCTTCACGGCGCCGGAGTACCGCAAGCTCGTCGTCCTCTCCGTCGTGCCCGCAAACCTCGTGAAGCCCGACGCCGTGTCGGACGCCGACGCCCGCAAGCGCTACGACGACTACAAGGACACGCTCTACCGGATCGCCGAGCGGCGCACGGTCGACCAGGTGTTCTTCCCCGACGAGGCGGCCGCGAAGGCCGCGCGCGACTCGCTCGATAAAGGCCAGAGCTTCGCCGACCTCCTGAAGTCGCAGAAGAAGACCGAGGCCGACGTGAGCCTCGGCACGGTGACGAAGGACCAGATTCCCGACAAGGCGCTGGCCGACGCCGCCTTCTCGCTGCCCGAGGGCGGCACGAGCCAGCCGGTGAAGACGCCGTTCGGCACCGTCCTCATCCACGTCGCGAAGATCGAGCCCGGCCGCACCCGCTCGTTCGACGAGGCCAAGGGCGAGATCGACAACCAGCTCGCGATCATCCGCGCCAAGGCGCAGGCCGACAAGCTGCGCGAGGACATCGAGAATCAACGCGCCGCCGGAAAGACACTGGCCGAGTCGGCGAAGGCTGCCGGCGTCACGCCGCGCACCATCGATGCGATCGACGCGCAGGGCTTCGACAAGGCGCACAAGCCCGTCGAGGGCCTGGTCGACGGACCCGCCCTGCTCAAGGCCGCCTTCGGCGCCGACGTCGGCGCGGACACCGAGTATCTGCAGGCGCCGGGCGGCGGCACCGTCTGGTACGAGGTGCTCGGCGTCGATGCCGCGCACAAGCTGCCGCTGGCCGAGGTCAAGCCGCGCGTCGAGGCGATGTGGAAGGCCGACGAGACGGCGCGCCGCCTCGCCAAGGCGAGCGAGGCGATCGTCGCGGAGATCAACGGCGGCAAGCCGATCGCCGCGGTCGCCGCCGCGCACGGCGACCTCAAGCTTTACAAGGCGACCGACCTGTCGCGCGCGGGCGCGCCGCAACTGCCGTCGAGCGTCGCCAATGCGGCGTTCGGGGTCGTCGTCGGCAAGGCCGGCGCGACGCCGATGCCCGGCGGCGACCGCCTGATCTTCAAGGTCGACGCCGCGCGGGCCCCGCCGCTCAAGCCCGGCGACGAGCAGTTCGACAAGCTGATGGGTCAGGTGAAGGGCGGCATCGTCGACGACGTCCTGGCCGAGTACCTGTCGGAAGCGCAGCATGAGATCGGCGTGAAGCTAAACGAGCGCGCGCTGCAGTCCGCCCTCAGCGACGACAGCTCGAGCTGATGGTCGAGCCGGCCTTCGCCGCCTTCGCCGAGCGCCATGCCGCCGGCGAAGCCAGCCTCGTGGTCGAGCGCCTGATCGCCGACCTCGAGACGCCCGTCTCGGCGTTCCTGAAGCTCTCGGCCGGCCGCCGCGGCCGCTGCTTCCTCCTGGAGTCGATCGAGGGCGGCGCGACGCGCGGCCGCTACTCGATGATCGGGCTCGACCCCGACGTCATCTTCCGCGCCGCCGGCGGCAAGGCCGAGATCGCGCGCGACGCGCTCACCGCACCGGACTCCTTCGTGCCCTGCCCCGAGCCGCCGCTCATGGCCCTGCGCGCGCTGATCGCCGAGTCGCGCGTCGCGCCCGCGGCGGATGCCGTGCTGCCGCCGATGGCCGCCGGCGTCTTCGGCTATCTCGGCTACGATATGGTGCGCGAGATGGAGCGCTTGGCGCCGGCCAAGCCCGACCCGATCGGCGTGCCGGAAGCGCTGTTCCTGCGCCCTACCGTGACCGTCATTTTCGACAACGTCCGCGACGAGATCTCGGTGGTGACGCCGGTGCGCCCCGCCGGCGGCGAGACCGCGCGCACGGCCTATGCCCGTGCCGAGGTCCGCCTCGCCGAGGTGATCGCGACCCTGGCCGGCGCGCTGCCGCCGGGGGTCGCGGCCGGGCGCGGCAAGTCCGGCACCGCGGTGACGCCGCAGTCGAACACGCCGCCGGAGCGCTACGAGGCGATGGTCGAGACGGCCAAGGAATACATCCGCGCCGGCGACATCTTTCAGGTGGTGCTGTCGCAGCGGTTCTCGGCGCCGTTCGCGCCGCCGGCCTTCGCGCTCTACCGCGCGTTGCGGCGGATCAATCCCGCGCCCTACCTCTGCTTCCTCGACTTCGGCGACTTCCAGATCGTCTGCTCGTCGCCCGAAATCCTCGTGCGGGTGCGCGACGGCAAGGTGACGATCCGGCCGATCGCCGGCACGCGCCCGCGCGGCGCGACGAAGGCCGAGGACAATGCGCTCGCCGCCGAGCTTCTCGCGGACGAGAAGGAGTGCGCCGAGCACCTGATGCTGCTCGATCTCGGCCGCAACGACGTCGGCCGCGTCGCGGCGATCGCCACGGTGAGCGTCACCGAGCGCTTCGCGATCGAGCGCTACAGCCATGTGATGCACATCGTCTCGAACGTCGAGGGCACGCTCGATGCGAAGCACGACGCGATCGACGCGCTCGCGGCCGGCTTTCCCGCCGGGACGGTGTCCGGCGCGCCGAAGGTGCGGGCGATGGAGATCATCGACGAGCTGGAGGCCGACAAGCGCGGCATCTACGCCGGCTGCATCGGCTACTTCGGCGCCTCGGGCGAGACGGACACCTGCATCATCCTGCGCACCGCCGTCGTTAAGGACGGCACGATGCACGTGCAGGCCGGCGCCGGGATCGTCTACGACTCGAGCCCGGCGAGCGAGCTGCAGGAATGCCGCAACAAGGCTCAGGCGCTGTTCCGCGCCGCCGAGGAGGCGACGCGGTTCGGGTAGCGCTCGGGAAGCTCTAGCCGCCGAAGAGCTTGGCGAAGAAGCCGGCGATGCCGCCCTTCTTCTCGGGCGCCGGCGCGGGCTTGTAGGCGGGCGCAGCCGCCGGCTTGGGCGTCGGCGCCGCCGCGGGCGCGGCCGCCGGCGCCGGTGCCGCTGCCGCTGCCGCCGCCGGCTTCGCCGGATCGTAGGCCGTGCCGTTCTGCTTGGCGGTGTAGCCGGCGATCGCGTCCATCAGGCCCGGCGCGAGGCAGTCGTAGGTCTCGAGCCCGACCGCGTGGAACTTGGAGCGCACCTCGCCCATCCCGGAGGGATCGAAGCCCTGCTCGATGATCGAGGAGCAGAAGGCCGCGAACTGCGGCGCCTGCCAGCCCTTCTCGCTCGAGAGCTCCGTGTGGACGAAGTCGAGCCCCTTGAACGGATGGTCCTTCTCGATGCGCCCGTACATGTGGACGCAGCAGCCCGTGCAGGCGTGGCGCTGGATGGTCGCGCTCTCGTCGACGACCTTCAGCTTTTCCGGATGCGCGATCACCTCGAGCTTGTCGACCGGCACGACGCCGACGACGGAGAAGAGCGCGCCGGCGGGCTTCCAGCACTTCGAGCAGCCGCAGGCGTGGTTGTAGGCGACGTCGCCTGTGATGCGGACCACGACCTTGTCGGTCGGGCATTTGCACTCGAGCGTGCCGCCGTTGAAGCTGCCGTAGCCCTGGCTGATGCCGTCGTCGATCGCCGGGTGGAGACTGGGAGCCATCCTTGTTCCTCTTCCTGTCGTGCCAGACGACCGGCAGCTTGCGTCTTTTGGACGCGCGGCGCTCCGGCCGTCGGATCAAGCGCGGCGCCGATGTGCCTTTTAGCCACGCTCACGTCTCAAGGGAAGGCTCGCCGAGGCCGACTGGAACAATTCGCGCAATTTCGTGGCGATCCCGCAAGCGTCCGCCCGCTCAGCGGGGCGAGCGCATCAGGCGGATGTCGAGGTCGCGGATCTTCTTGCGCAGCGTGTTGCGGTTGAGGCCGAGCAGCTCGGCCGCCTTGATCTGGTTGCCGCGCGTCGCAGCGAGCGCCGCGGAGATCAAGGGCTGCTCCAGCTCGCGCAGGATGCGGTGATAGAGGCCGGGCGGCGGCAGGTTGTCGCCGTGCGAGCTGAAGAGCTTCGAGAGATGCCGCTCGACCGCCGTCGACAACGGCAGCGCCTCGCCGTCCGCAGCGGCCGCCGCCAGCGAGGGCGAGGCCTGCATCTGGCGGCCCGAGGGGGCCGGCGAGAAGCCGGCGGCATCGGCCGACAGCTCGATGTCGACGAGGTGCTCGCCGATCGACTCCTGCGGGTAAAGTGCCGCCAGGCGGCGGATGAGGTTTTCCAGCTCGCGGATGTTGCCCGGCCAGCGATGCCGCTTCATCCGCTCGAGCGCGCCGGGCTCGAGATGCTTCGACGGCAGCCCCTCGGCCGCCGCCTGCTTGAAGAAATGCTGCGCGAGGTCGGCGACGTCCTCGATACGCTCGCGCAGCGGCGGCAGCCGGAGCGGCACGACGTTGAGCCGGAAGTAGAGGTCCTCGCGGAACAGGCCCTGGCCGATGAGGATGCGCAGGTCCTTGTTGGTGGCGGCAATGATGCGGACGTTGGTCTTGATCGGCGTGCGGCCGCCGACCGTCGTGTACTCGCCCTGCTGCAGCACGCGCAGAAGCCGCGTCTGCGCCTCCATCGGCATGTCGCCGATCTCGTCGAGGAACAGCGTGCCGCCCTCGGCCTGCTCGAAGCGGCCGGCCGATCGCTGGTTGGCGCCGGTGAAGGCGCCCTTCTCGTGGCCGAACAGCTCGCTCTCGATGAGGTCGCGCGGGATCGCCGCCATGTTGATCGCGACGAAGGGGCCCTTCTTGCGCTTGCCGTAGTCGTGCAGCGCGCGGGCGACGAGCTCCTTGCCGGTGCCGGACTCGCCGGTGATCATCACCGTCAGGTCGGTCGCCATCAGGCGGGCCAGCGACCGGTAGATCTCCTGCATCGCCGGCGAGCGCCCGACGAGCGGCATGTTGTCGAGGTCTTCCGGCATCTGCGCAGCGGCGCGCGTCTTCGGCTCGGACATTGCGCGCCCGACGATCGACACCAGCTCGCGCAGGTCGAAGGGCTTCGGCAGGTAGTCGTAGGCGCCGCGCTCGGACGCTTTGATCGCCGTCATGAACGTGTTCTGCGCGCTCATGACGATGATCGGCAGCTCGGGCCGCAGCTTCTTGATCCGCGGCAAGAGCTCGAAGGCGTTCTCGTCCGGCATCACCACGTCGGTGATGACGAGATCGCCGTCGCCGGCCTTCACCCAGCCCCACAGCGTCGCAGCGGTGCCGGTGGTGCGCACGTCGTAGCCGGCCCGCGACAGCGCCTGGCTCAGCACCGTCCGTATGGCCGAGTCATCGTCGGCGACGAGAATGTTTCCTGGATTCATTTCCCCTGCCCGCTCGCGCCGCAGCCTAGTCGGACGCCTCGGCCGCCCGACCGTCCTTCGGCACATGCATGGGCATCAGCACCTTGAAGGTGGTCCGGCTGGCGTGGGACTCGCACTCTACGATACCACCATGGTCCCCGACGATCTTCGCGATCAAAGCAAGGCCCAGGCCAGTTCCGGTCGGTTTCGTGGTCACGAACGGGTCGAAAAGCCGGGGCAGCAAGTCCTCCGGAACGCCCGGCCCGTTGTCGCGCACGCAGAACTCGAGCGGCAGGCTCACCGGCATGTCGGAGCCGTTGATCTTGAGCCGGACGCCGGGCCGGAAGGCGGTGCGCAGCTCGATCTCGCCGTCGATGCGCTCGGAGCCGATCGCCTCGGCCGCGTTCTTCACGAGGTTGAGGAAGACCTGCACGAGCTGGTCGCGGCTGCCGAACACCGGCGGCAGCGAGGGATCGTAGATCTCGGTGAAGCGAATGTGCCGCGCGAAGCCCGCCTGCGCGACCTTCTTCACGTGATCCAGCACGACGTGGATGTTGACGCTCTCGAAGTCCTCGTCGGAGATCGCCGAGAACGGCTTCATCCGGTCGACGAGCTTCACGATGCGATCGGTCTCGTCGCAGATCAGCCGCGTCAGCGCGCGATCGCCGTCGCTGGCTTCCGTCTCGAGGAGCTGCGCCGCGCCGCGGATGCCGGAGAGCGGGTTCTTGATCTCGTGGGCGAGCATCGAGGCCATGGCCGAGACCGAGCGCGCGGCGCCGCGCTGGGCGTGCTGGCGATCGAGCTTCTCGGCGATCGTCCGCTCGCGCAGCATGACGACCATCGTCTTGCTCTGCGGCATCACCGGCGCGACGAAGATGTCGACGAGGCGCTCGACGCCGAGCCGCGGCAGGCCGAGATCGACCCGGTACTCGTTGATCGCCCCGCCGTCCTCGCGGACCTGCTCGATGAGCGTGAGCAGCGACGAGCCGATCGGCAAGAGCCCCTCGAGCGTCTGCTGCCGCGTCGGCGACAGGCTGGTGCCGAAGAACGCCTCGGCGGCCGGGTTGGCGCTCTCGATCAGGCCGTCCTCGGCGATCGTGAGGATCGGATGCGGCAGCGCGTCGAGAACCTGCAGGGCGCCGACCGCCTGCACGACGCCACTCGCCATCGGCAGCGTCGCCGTCGCGGGGCGTGTCTTGCTCAAGAGGCGAAACGACCGACGAGCACTCATGCGGCCAACTCCGAACGCGTATCCATGAAAATCTCCGCAAGACGCGCCCGCACGTCGGCGGGATCGTCGCTCGTCACAAGCGCGCGATGCGCCGCCGTGGCCGGTCCGAAGCCGGCGTGGGTGGCGTAACCGGCGAGATGCTTGCGCGCGTGGCGGACGCCATGCGAGACGCCGAAGCCCGCGAGCAAGGTGTCGTAGTGCGCCAGCGCCGCGTCCCGGCGCGCGGCGGCCGGCGGTGCGTCCGGCTCGCCCTCGCCGTCGAGCGCGCGACCGATGCCGCCGACGAGCCAGGGCCGGCCGACGGCGGCGCGGCCGACCATCACGGCGTCGGCGCCGGAGGCCGCGAGCATGGCGCGGGCGTCCGCCGCGCTCGTGCAGTCGCCGTTGGCGACGACGGGCACCGCGACGGCGTCGACGACGGCGCGGATCGCCGTCCAGTCCGCCGCGCCCTTGTAGAACTGGCAGCGCGTGCGGCCGTGCACCGTCACCATGGCGACGCCCTCGGCCTCGGCGCGGCGCGCGAGCTCCGGCGCATTGCGCGAGGCATCGTCCCAGCCGAGGCGCATCTTCAACGACACCGGCACGCTCACGGCGCCGACGACGGCGCGGATGAGCGTCACCGCATGGTCGAGGTCGCGCATGAGAGCCGAGCCGGCAAGGCCGCCCACCACCTTGCGCGCCGGACAGCCCATGTTGATGTCGACCATCGCGGCGCCCTCGCCCTCGGCGAGCTTGGCGGCCTCGGCGAGGCGGCCGGGATCGCAGCCGGCGATCTGCACGACATGGCAGGCGATGCCGGCCCCGTCCGCCTTCAGGCGCGCCGCTGCCTCGCCGGCCATGAAGAAGGCGCTATCGACCATCTCGGTGACGACAAGACTCGCGCCGAAATCTTGGCAGCGCGTCGCATGCCGAGATCGCTGACGCCGGACATCGGCGCAAGAAGGACGCGGGCTTCGGGATGCTTAGACCCGAGCGTGCCCGCAAATTGTGCAAAGCCGCCCATGCCCATACCTTAGTCAATTTGTGCGGCGCGGCAAGAGGTTTCCTGCACGCGATGGGCAATGTGCGCGCCACGTATGCGCGAAGGAGCATGCGCGCAGCTACTCCGGCGCCTCGTCGATCGGATCGTAGGTGCTGGTGTCGAAGCCGAGCAGATCGAAGCTCGCCTGCATGTGCGGCGGCAGCGGCGCGGTGACGTCGAGCGTGCCGCCGCGCGGGTTGGGCAGCACGAGGCGCCGCGCGAGCAGGTGCAGCTTCTTCTCGATGCCGTCGGGCACGGCGCGCAGCGGATCGGTGCGGCGCGGGTCGGTCTTCGGCTTGATGCCGTACTTGGGGTCGCCGACGATCGGATGGCCGATCGCCTCGGCATGCGCGCGAAGCTGGTGCGTGCGGCCGGTGATCGGCTTCATCGACAGCCAGGCGAGACGCGACGGCACCCGCTCGATCGTCGCGTAGTAGGTGACCGAGTGCTGCGCGTCCTCCTCGCCATGCTTGGCGACGCGCATCTTCTCGCGCGTCATCGGGTCGTAGCGGCCGCTGCGGGGACCACGGTCGTCGCCCATGCCTTCGCCCTTGGCGAGGTAGAGCGAGATCCGCCCCTGCGGCGGCTTCGGGATGCCCTCGACGAGCGCCCAGTAGGTCTTGCGTGCCTGGCGCGAGCGGAAGATCTCGCCGAGGTCGGCCGCCATCTTGCGGGTCCGCGCGACGAGCAGGACGCCCGACGTGTCGCGATCGAGCCGGTGCACCAGGGCCGGCCGGTCGCCGCGCTCGTTGGGCAGCGAGGCCAGCATGCCGTCGATGTGGTGCTTGGTGCCCGACCCGCCCTGCACGGCGAGCCCGAACGGCTTGTTGAGGACGATGAGGTCGCGATCCTCGTAGAGGATCATCGCGCGCAGATCGCGCGCGTCGTCCGCCGAGATCGTCGGCGCCGCCGCCGGCGGCGGGGCCTCGAGCGACAGCGGCGGGACGCGCACGCTCTGGCCGGTCGCGAGCCGCGTCGCGGTCTTCACGCGCGCGCCGTCGACGCGCACCTGGCCGGTGCGCACGATCTTGTTGAGATGCGAGAGGGACAGGCTCGGGATGCGCCGCTTGAACCAGCGGTCGAGGCGCATGCCCTCCTCGTCCTCGCTTACCTGCAGCGTCTCCACGCCCATCGTCTGCCTCGTCCTGGTGTCGCCCGCTTAGGCCACACCGGCGAGCGCGTCGAGTGTCCGTCTTGACGGTTTTTCCCGGCGCGCGCACCCTCGCCGCCATGACACGCGCGCGAGACAGGCTCGAGATCACGCCCGACGTGCTGATGCGCGCCTACTCGATCGGCCTCTTCCCGATGGCCGAGAGCGCCAACGATCCCAACCTCTTCTGGGTCGACCCGGAGGAGCGGGGCATCTTCCCGCTCGACGGGCTCGTCGTCACGCGCAGCCTCGCCAAGACGGTCCGCGGCGACAGGTTCGAGGTGCGGGTCGACACCGCCTTCGACGCGGTGATCGACGGCTGCGCCGAGGCGGGTCCCGGCCGCGAAGGGACCTGGATCAACGACCGCATCCGCGCGCTCTATCGCGCGCTGTTCGACATGGGCCACGTCCACACGATCGAGACGTGGGACGGCGACAAGCTCGTCGGCGGCCTCTACGGGGTCGCGCTCGGCGCCGCCTTCTTCGGCGAGAGCATGTTCCACCGCGCCACCGATGCCTCGAAGGTCGCGCTGGTGCACCTCGTCGCCCGGCTTCGCGCCGGCGGCTTCCAGCTGCTCGACACGCAGTTCGTCACCAGCCACCTCGCCTCGCTCGGCGCCGTCGCGGTGCCGAAGCACGCCTACCACCTGCTGCTCTCCGACGCCGTCGAGACCACCGCCGACTTCTGGGTCTGGCCGAAGGGTCGCGCGGTGTCGGGCCGCGAGGCGCTGGCCGTGCTCTGAGCCGGCCTCAGACGCGACCCGAGTAGATCCAGCAGGCGCCTTCGAGCAGCACGCGGCCGTCCTCCACGCGCTCGGCGAGACGCGCTTTCATCAGATCGAGGGCGGCACGCCGCGGCTCCGGCTCGGCCTCGGCGATGTGGCGCGCGGCCGGGCCGGTCTGGCCGAGCAGGGCCATGGCATCGTGCACCGCCGCCTCCGGCGTCGCGCCTTCGCCCATCACCAGCGGGCAATCGACCTTGTCGGCGGAGACGTCCGTGAACCCCGCGTCGGTCAGCAGCGCCACCGTCTCCGCGTCGTCGGCGAGGCCGAACGGGCCGGGCTCGCCGGTCGTCTCCTCGGGCGGCGGCAGGATCGACGCGACCCAGTCGAGCGGCAGCTGCATCCATTCGCATTGCGCACGCGGGCGCCAGCAGATGAAGGCGAACCGGCCGCCCGGCGCGAGCGCGGCGCGCAGGTTGGCAAAGGCGCGCGGCTTGTCGTCGAAGAACATCACGCCGAAGCGCGAGAGCAGCAGGCTGTTGTCGCGCGGAAAAGCGTAGTTCATGGCGTCGGCGACGACCCAGTCGATCGACGCGAGATCGCCGGCCGCCGCCGAGGTTTCCATCGCGGCGTGGCGCGCCTGGGCATGCGCCAGCATCGGGCGCGAGACGTCGACGGCCGTGATGCGGCCGCCGCTGCCGAGCGCGGCGAGCTGCAGCGTGACGTCGCCGCAGCCGCAGCCGATCTCGACGATCTTCTCGCCGGCGCGTGGGGCCGCCGCATCGAGGAGCGCGGCCGAGAGCGGCGCCATGAGCCGGTCGAGACGCGCCTGGTTGGCCACCCACTTCGAGCCGGCGACGTCGTTCCAGTACAGGATCATGTCCTCGTTGGCGGTCATCTGCTCCCCCGGCTCCCGGCTCACGCACCCGTGTCGCGAGACGACACGCTTTTCTCGCGTTCGACCCGACGCTTCAATGTCCTGTTTACCGTCTTCGGGTCATGGTCCGGGCTGCGGCGGTAAAGGCGAGGCCAGGTCATGCGTATCGGCAATCGATTCATGAAGGACGAGCGGGGCACCACCTTCGAGGGCATCGCGCTCTCCGTGTCGATCATCGCCGTCGCCTTCGTCGCGTCGGCCGACATGCTCGACTACATGGTGAAGCAGCACCATCCCGCCGCGATGGGCGAGTTCGCCGCCGCGCCGCATCAGGGTGCGCCCTCGAAGGCCGGCGATGCGCTTGTCGCCACCAACCCCAACGTCGACTACACGCCGACGGCCTCGCTGCCGAAGCTGATCTCGCGCTCGGTGCTCGACCCGTGCACGGGGGCGGCGAAGTAGCCGCCGCGTGGCCTCAACTCAGGGCCGGCGCACCACGATCACGCCCGCGAAGATGTCGTGCAGGCAGCGCTTGTCCGGCGTGACGAGCGACGTCAGGAACACCGGCGGGAACAGCCAGCTCGCATAGAGAAGCGCGGCGTGGATGCCGGCGATGACGAAGCCGACCGGCGCGCCGTCGACCTGGCGCATCTCGAGATCGAGCATCCGCATGCCGGGCGTCGCCATCCCGCGGCCGGAGATGGTGAGGCCGTTGTAGAAGAACGCGACGAACGGCCAGAGCGGCGGCAGGAAGAACGCGGCGAGGCCGAGCGTCACGACGAACAGGCCGGTCCAGAGCAGCAGCGCAAGGATCGAGACGATCGTAAAGTCGACTGCGAAGGCCAGCATGCGCCGCGTACGCACGCCGGCGAAGGCGGCGGCGGGCAGGGCCGGGCTCGCGAAGAACGAGACGGGGCGGGGGCGCTGGTAGGCCTGGAAGTCGGTCATGACCGGTCCTCGTGATGCCGCGCTGGCGCGGCGATCCGGAATATGGCGAGCCCGTCCGGCGGCGACAAGATGAGCCTCTCCGGCTGGCCGTAGCGGGGGATCAGGGGTTCGAGCTCGCCGTGCGCAGCACCGGCCGCCCGATCAGCGCCGTCGATGTGGTGAGGTTGGCGGCATACATGTCGCGCAGGTAGCCGAGCGCCGCCTCGGCATCGATGCCGTCGCGGGCGCAGACGGCGTCCGCCGGCACGTGGATGTCGAGGTCGGAGAGAAACGCGCCGTAGGCGGTGTGGCGCAGGCCGACATCGAGGTGCTGGCCGACCAGCACGACGTCCTCGACCTCGTAGTCGTAGAGCAGGTCGTCGAGCTCGGTGCCCTCGAACGCGCCGTAGAACCGCTTCGGCACGACGATCTCGCGCTCGGCGCCGACCGGCGCCAGCGCCTCGATCACCTGCGCGCCCCAGGTGCCGGCCATCGCGTGCTTGCCCCACAGCGCGACCTCGCGGTCGTCGGCGCGATGCGCGTCGCAGGCGTAGACGACGAGCCAGTCCGCATCCGCCCGCGCGTGGTCGATCAGCCGCCGGATCGCCGGGACGACACGCCCGGCCCTGACCTCATTGGCGAGGGCGCCGGTGACGAAGTCGTTGAGCATGTCGACGACGATGAGGGCTTTCACGGGGGCGGAACTCCTTGGGCTGACGTCCCCAAGATGCGCATCGGCGCGGGGCGGGGCAAGGACGGCCTGCCTGCGAGGCATCCGGACGGCGAAGCTGGACGGAAGTTAAGTTGCGACCTTGGCCTCCCACGTGGCACGCAGCCGGCTCTCTCAGGAGTCGCTCATGTTCCGTCCCCTCGCGCTCGCGAGCCTCGCCGCCCTTCTCGCCCTGCCCGTCGCCGCCCGCGCGGACGGCCCGCTCGACGCCTATCTGCCGAAGAGCGGGTCCATCGAGGGCCACGTGATGACGCTCTCGGTGGTGCCGGAGGACCAGGCGATCGACCGGCAGTTCCGCGCTGCGGTCGCCAACAACATGGACTGGTTCAAGAAGGCGGTGACGGGCAACAAGCCGGGCCAACCCCTGCCCTACGATCCGCGCATGGGCATCACGCCGGCGCAGTACCAGCAGCTGCAGCACATGAAGGCCGACTTCCACCCCGGCGCGCCGATCTCGATCAAGGTCGAGCACAAGGACGGAAAGATCGCGTTCTCGAGCAGCGATCCCGCCGCGGCCGGCCTCGCCACGGTGACCTTCCCGGCCGACGAGAAGGTGGCCGAGACGCCGTTCGGCAAGCTCGACATCTTCAACCGCATCCACCAGGACGACGCGCGCGCGCCGATCGGCGTGTGGACCGGCGCCGAGTGGGCGCGCGTCGCCCCATCGCGCGACGATGCGCCGGCGGGCACGCCGGAGACGCCGTCGGCGAAGATCGCCTTCGGCAAGCGCGACCCCTCGGGCGAGGGCGTGATGTACTACCAGGTCGCGCCCTACGAGGGGCACAAGGAGCAGTCGCTCGTCGTCTTCTACAAGCTCGACTGAGCTTGCCCCTCCGGGCGCAGGGCGAGGGCGGCGGCCAGGCTGAGCGCCGCCGCCGCGCTCAGCCAGATACCCGGCGCCGCCTTGTCGCCGGTGAACGCGATCAGGGACTGGCTCACGGCGGGCGTCATGCCGCCGAACAGCGCGGTGGCGAGGCTGTAGGCGAGCGAGAAGCCGGCCGTGCGAACCGCGGGCGGCACCGCTTCCGTCAGCGCGACGACCATGGCGCCGTTGTAGCTTGCGTAGACCAACGCGAGCCACAGCTCGACCAAGAGCATGCGGGAGACGCTCGGCGCGGCGGCGAGCCACGCCAGGGCGGGATAGGCGGTAAGCAGCATCAGCACCGTGCAGGCGATGAGCAGCGGTCGCCGGCCGACCCGATCCGACAGCGCGCCGGCCGCGGGCAGCACGCAGAAGTTCAGGACGCCGACGGCGCATGCGATCAGCAGCGTCGCGCCGGGATCGAGATGCAGCTCGTGCTGGCCGAAGGTCGGCGTGTAGACGGTAATCAGGTAGAACGAGGCCGTGGTCATCGCGACGAGCAGCATGCCGACGAGCACGACGCGCCAGCGCGCGAAGAGCGTGGCGATCGCCGTCGCGAGGTCCGGCGGCGTCCGCGAGCGGAACGCCTCGGTCTCGGCGAGCGAGCTGCGGATCCAGAACAGGAGCGGGATGATCGCGCAGCCAGCGAGGAACGGCAGCCGCCAGCCCCAGGCCGCGATCGCCGGCGCACCCAGCGTCCGCTCCAGCGCGAAGCCGACGAGCGCGGCGACCACGACGGCGACCTGCTGGCTTGCCGACTGGAACGCGACGAGGAAGCCGCGGCGGCCCGGCGGCGCCATCTCGGCGAGATAGACCGAGACGCCGCCGAGCTCGACGCCGGCCGAAAACCCCTGCGCGAGCCGGCCGGCGAGCACCAGCAGCGGGGCGGCGTAGCCGAGCGCCGGGGCGATCGCGGCGAGGCTTGCAAAGCTCGGCGTCAAGGCGATCGTCAGCGTGCCGGCCGCCATGATCGCCAAGGTGACGACGAGCCCGCGCCGACGTCCGACCTTGTCGACGTAGGCGCCGAGCAGGATGGCGCCGAGCGGCCGCATCAGGAAGGCGGCGCCGAAGGTGAGGAAGGCGAGCAGCAGCCGCGAGACGGGATCGTGCGCCGGGAAGAACGCATCGCCGATCGGCTTCGCGTAGAAGCCGAACAGGAAGAAATCGAACATCTCGAGGAAGTTGCCGCTCGTCACGCGGACGACGGCGAGAGCGGTCTCCCGGCGGGTCACCCGCGCGACGCGCTCAGCAATCCGCGAGGCCCGGGCTGTGCGCCTCCTCGAGGGGCTTCTCGTGCCGGCGTTGGCGCATGCGCATGGTGACGAGCTCTTCGGCCGCCGTCGGGTGCACGGCGACGGTCGCGTCGAAGTCGGCTTTGGTCGCGCCCATCTTCACCGCGATGCCCAGCACCTGGGCGAGCTCGCCGGCGTCCTCGCCGAGGATATGGACGCCGAGCACGCGGTCGCTCTTGCCGTCGACGACGATCTTCATGATCGTCTTTTCCTCGCGGCCCGACAGCGTCGCCTTCATCGGGCGGAACGACGCCGCGTAGACGTCGACCAGCGGATACTGCCGGATGGCCTCCTGCTCGGTGAGGCCGACGGTGCCGATCTCCGGCGTGGTGAACACGGCGGTGGCGATCGTCGCGTGGTCGACTCTGACGTGCTTGCCGCCGAAGACGGTGTCGGCGAAGGCATGGCCTTCGCGGATCGCGACCGGCGTCAGCGCGACGCGGTCGGTGACATCGCCGACGGCGTAGATCGACGGCACGCTCGACTGGGAGGCGTCGTCGACGCAGACCTCGCCGTTGTCGCCGAGCCGCACGCCCGCCTCGGCGAGGCCCAGGCCCTCGGTGTTCGGCACGCGGCCTGAGGCATTCAGGATCACGTCGCAGGCGATGACGCGGCCGTCGGCGAGCGTCGCGGCGAGGCCGTCGGGACCCTTCTCGACTTTGGCAACAGTGTTGTCGAACTCGAAGCGGACGCCCGCGCGGGTCATCGCCTCACGCAGCCCGTCGCGCATGTCGTCGTCGAAGCCGCGCAGGATGTTGCGGCTGCGCACGACCACAGTAACCTGCGAGCCGAGCCGCGTGAAGACCGAGGCGAACTCGACCCCGATGTAGCCGGCGCCGATCACCAGCAGCCGCTTCGGGAACACGGGCAGGTCGAAGATCTCGTTCGACGAGATCATCAGCTCGTGGCCCGGCACGTGATCGAGCACGCGCGGATGCGCGCCGGTGGCGACGAGGATGGTCTTCGCGCGGATCGTCCGGCCGTCGGCAAGCGCGATGGCCTGCGCGCCGGCGACGCGGGCGCGCCCATCGTAGATCGACGCGCCGGCCTTCTCGATGTTCTGAACGTAGAGGCCGGAGAGCCGCGTGATCTCCTTCTCCTTGGCGGCGACCAGCTTGCGCCAGTCGAAGGAGGGCTTCTCGAGATGCCAGCCGAACCCTTCCGCTTCCTCGAAGGCGTCGGCGAACCTGCTGGCGTAGACCATGAGCTTCTTCGGCACGCAGCCGCGGATTACGCAGGTGCCGCCGACGCGGAACTCCTCCGCCACCATCACCCGCGCGCCGTGCTGGGCGGCGATGCGGGCCGCGCGCGTGCCGCCGGAGCCCGCGCCGATGACGAAGAGGTCGACGTCGAAGTCGCCCGAGGATTGGCTCAAAGGTCGTGGCCCTTCTTCTTCATCTCGGCCCGCACGCGGGCCATCATGTTGATCGCGATCTTCTGCTGCCAGGCCTGGGTGCCGGAGAGCAGCTGGTTCAGGAACAGCGGCTGCATCGCAACATACCGCTTTCCGGCCTCGGTGTTGTAGAAGGTGAGGATCGTGTCGATGTCCTTCTGCGACAGCAGCGAGGCGTAGATCTTCGCCGACTGGTCGATCATCTCCTGCGACTGCCGGTCGAACTCGGGCTTCAGCTTGTCGAGGACGGCGTGCATGTCGGTAACGAGCTCGGGCCGCTCCTGCGTCACCGAGTTGCCGATCTGGTCCATGAACTCGGCGATCATGACGTCGAACGAGCGCGAGATGCCGGTGGCGAGGATCAGCTTGCGCGCCTGGGCGATGTGCTCCGGCGTCGGGTTCGCCGCATCGGGCGGCGGCGGCAGCGGGACGCCGTTGGTGCCGACCGGCGTGCCGCTCTGCGGCGGCGGATCGGCCGGCGCGGCGGCGGCCGGCACCGGTGCCTGCGCCAGCACCGGGCTCGCGACGGGACACGCGAGCGCGACCGCGAGGATGGGCCCGATGCCCCGGCTCGACCAGCGCGACAGCGGCATCAGGGGGCGCCCGCCCTGTCGAGGACCGCGATGCCGTCGGGTCCGGCGCAGATCACCTGGCTGGCGATGCCGATGAAGAGCCCGTGCTCGACCACGCCGGGGATGGCGACGAGACGGTCCGCGAGCACCGCGGGATCGTCGATGCGGCCAAAGTGGCAGTCGAAGATGAGATGGCCGCCGTCGGTGAGGTAGTCGGCGCCCTCCGGCGTCCGGCGCAGCGCGATCTCGCCATGGCACCCGCACAACTCGGCAACGCGCACGATCGCGTTGCGGGTCGCGCCGAGGCCGAAGCGGTTGACCTCGACCGGTAGCGGGAAGCGGCCGAGGTGCTGGACCTGCTTGGAAGAGTCCGTGATCACGACCATGCGCTTCGAGGCCGTGGCCACGATCTTCTCGCGCAGCAGCGCGCCGCCGCCGCCCTTGACGAGATTGAGCGCGGGGTCGAACTCGTCGGCACCGTCGATGGTGAGGTCGAGCTCCGGCAGCTCGTCGAGCGTCGTGATGCGGATGCCGAGGCTCGCCGCATGCGCCGCCGTCCGCTGGGAGGTGGGAACGCCAACCACGTCGAGCCCGGCGGCGACGCGCTCGCCGAGCAGCGCCACGAACTCGTGCGCGGTCGAGCCGGTGCCGAGGCCGAGCTTCATGCCGGACTGCACGAGCTCGAGCGCCCGCGCCGCGGCGGCGCGCTTGCCGGCTTCCATGGTCCGTGACGAGCTGTCGGTTGACGCCATGCGGCTTGCTTAACGCTCCCTGAAACGCTCCGGCGCGGCTTCTAGCAGAACGCCAGCGGACCCGCGCGAGAAATACGGTTGCCGCCTATTTCGCCGGCGGCGTGCAGACGACGGCATCGTCGAGCACGTAGCAGATCGACATCTGCCCGGTGCGCAGGTCGACGCGCCAGGCGCCGGCCTCGTGCTCGTGCCGGGAGGCCACGAGCGTGTAGTCGCTCGGCGTCTGCGGGCCGGCCCCCTGCCCCGGCGGGTAGCACAGCGTGACGCCGACCGGCGAGCCCTCCTTCAGCCCGAACTGGCAGGCGCCGACCTCGCCGGTCGACTTGTCGACGCGGAAGATGCGGTTGAGGTCGATCTGCGGCGCCGCGAGGAAGTCGTAGTTGTTCGCCGCCCACGCCGGCGCGGCCGCGAGGCCGAACACAAGACCCAGACCAAGCACCAGCCCGAGGCGCGGGGCGACCGGCAGGATCGGGCGGGCGACGGGCATCGGCATGTCTCGGTCTTTCGTGGCGGCGGACGCCTCCTATAGCCAAGGAAAGGGAGCAGCAAAACGGCACCGCGCCGCGCCCGGCTCAGAAATTCGGCCCATAGAGGGGCGCCCTTGTAAGGGCTGAGGTGCGAAGCTATGCGGGGGCCATGGCCTCCCCCGGACTGATCGTCTTCGACCTCGATGGCACGCTGGTCGACAGCGCGCCCGACCTCATCGATTCGCTCAACGTGATCCTGCAGCGCGAGGGCTGCGCACCGGTGCCGCTCGAGGTCGGCCGCAAGTTTGTCGGCCGCGGCGGCAAGGTGATGATCCGGCGCGGGTTTGCCGCGCAGGACCGGCCGCTCGACGAGGGCCGGCTCGACACGCTCTTCGCCGCCTTCCTCGCCTACTACAACGAGCACCTGAGCGTGAAGACGCGCTTCTACCCCGGCGTCGAGGCGGCGCTCGATCGGCTGGCCACCAAGGGCCACGGCTTCGCGATCTGCACCAACAAGCTCGAGCATTCCTCGAAGAAGCTGCTCGCCGAGCTCCGCGCGACGGAGCGCTTCCGCGCGATCGTCGGGCAGGACACGTTCCCGGTCTCGAAGCCGAACGGCGCCACCCTGCACCGGACGATCGAGAAGGCCGGCGGCGATCCCGCGACCGCGGTCATGGTCGGCGACACCGAGACCGACGTGCTCACCGCCCGCGACGCGAAAGTGCCGGTGATCGCCGTCGACTTCGGCTACGCGCCGGAGCCGATCGCGACGCTCGGCCCTGACGCGGTGATCAGCCATTTCGACGAGCTCGACGCCGCCGTCGCGGCGCTCGGGCGGGGATAGCGGGGCGTCCGGCGCGTCCACGCCGCGGGATACGTTCACTTGCCGGCTTCGACTTGCCGGCGTTGACTTGCCGCGCGGCGCCGACGCATAAAGCGGTCGGTGCGGGCGCGTAGCTCAGCGGGAGAGCACTCCCTTCACACGGGAGGGGTCACAGGTTCAATCCCTGTCGCGCCCACCATTTTCCGCTCTCCGACGGTGCCGGCCGGATGTCGCCATCGGAGGACCCCCATGACCACTGGCCTGCGCGCCCCGAAGACCGAGTCCCTCGGCCTGATCCACCGGCCCCGCCGCAACCGGCGCACGGACTGGGCGCGCCGTCTCGTGCGCGAGAACGTCGTCACCGCCGACGACCTGATCTGGCCGCTGTTTTTGGTCGAGGGCGAGAAGCAGCGCGTGCCGGTCCCCTCGATGCCCGGCGTCGAGCGGCTGTCGGTCGACGAGGCGGTGCGCGCCGCCGTCGCGGCGGCCGAGGCGCGCATCCCGGCGCTCTGCTTCTTCCCGATGACCGAGGCCGGCGTGAAGGACCCGCAGGGCTCGGAAGCGCAGAACGCCGACAATCTCGTCTGCCGCGCCGTGCGGGCGATCAAGGCCGAGGTGCCGCACATCGGGCTGATGACCGATGCCGCGCTCGACCCCTACACTAGCCACGGCCACGACGGCGTGATGGACGGCGACGAGATCGTCAACGACGAGACCGTGCGGCTCCTCTGCGCGCAATCGCTCAACCAGGCGCGCGCCGGCGCCGACATCATCTCGCCCTCCGACATGATGGACGGCCGCGTCGGCGCGATCCGCGCGGCGCTCGACGACGAGGGCTTCGAGCACGTCCAGATCATGAGCTATGCGGCGAAGTACGCCTCGGCCTTCTACGGCCCGTTCCGCGACGCGATCGGCACCAAGGCCGTCCTGAAGGGCGACAAGCGCACCTACCAGATGGACCCGGCCAACACCGACGAGGCGATGCGCGAGGTCGCCGCCGACATCGAGGAGGGCGCCGACATGGTGATGGTGAAGCCCGGCATGCCCTACCTCGACATCATCCGCCGCGTGAAGGACGAGTTCGAGGTGCCGACCTTTGCCTACCAGGTGTCGGGCGAGTACGCGATGATCATGGCCGCCGCGCAGAACGGCTGGATCGACGGCGACCGCGCGATGATGGAGAGCCTCACCGCCTTCAAGCGGGCGGGCTGCGACGGAGTGCTCACCTACTTCGCGCTGACGGTCGCACAGCGGCTGAAGGCTGGCTGACGGCGTTCTGGCGCAGGAAGACCGCCGAAACGTGAGAGCAAGCCAATGCCAAGCACCCGCTGCGACAATCTCTCCGTCGAGATCGAGGGCCGCCCGCGATTGCTGAGGCCGCGGCTCCAGCGGGTCATGGACGAGATCGCGAGCCTCGACCCGAACGGCGGCCCAAGCTTCCTCGTCCTATCATCGACGGATAGTTGCGACTACATGCAGGCTGCAGGCGGCAGGGGCGCCTATATCGCCGAATGTCGACAGTACGACGGCCAAGCGTTCCGTCATTACGCCGCCGGACATCCCGGCCCCGCCGCCGCCGATCGGGTAAAGATCAAGACCAGCAGTTTTCACGTCACGGTCCCGTCCAACGAGAAGCTGACGTGCGACGAGGTCCAGTATCTCGCGTACGCGTTCATCAAAGGGTCTTGCAGATCGAGCTTCTTTGCCTGGCGCGACATGACCGACAGGTTCGTCTGAGACCATCGTTTTCGTCTGAGACCATCGTCGCGCGGAGGAGACGTCATGGGCTTCAAGGTCGCCTGGGCCGCCGTCAAGGGAAAGTCGTCGGACGCGGTCATGAGCGACCTCGACCTCGAGCGCACCGGTGAGCACGAGGCCTTCCCCAAGACGGAATACTGCATCGTGACGATGCCGAGCGGTTGGGTCGTGGTCGTCAACTGCTTTTCCTTCGGCAGCTTCATCCTCGAGGCGCCGCTCGACCGCGTGAAAAGAGGCGCGGAGGTCCTGACCTGCTACGTCAACGAGACCACCATGACGAGCGATCTCGGCGCCTACGAGAACGGCGCATTGCTCTGGTCCGTGACGCACGATTCCGAAAGAGGCGCCGACGATCTGCGGGTGACCGGGGCGCCTCCCGAACCCTTCGCGTCGATCCGCGACGGGCTTGTCGCGCAGCAGGAAGCGTCGTCCGGCGGCGTCGACTATCTCTTCGACGTCGCCCCCGATCTCGGCGAGGCGCTCACCGGCTACCGACACGATAAGGACGTCGAGGGCCTGGGACCGGAACCCTTCGAGTTGCTGGAACCGGCGCGCAAGCCGCCGGCCAAGGCCAAGATTCGCGGCCTGTTCGGCAAGCGCGGGTAATCGCTGGAGCCGGGCGCGCTTGCGGATGAGGCGCCTGCCCTTTCTCCCGGGTCCCTAGGTCATAGCGGCGGTAGCGCCTCGGCTTTCCTCGGGGCATAAGACCCCCCGCATCACGCGTGAACGGGATTCTGTGGCCGACGCCTCATCGTTTCTGCGACGGCTCTACGAGCGGCTTCGCGACTGGCGTCGCGAGCGCCTCGCCTGGCCCGACGTGCGCCGCCGGCTGATCGCCGACGCCGCGCTCGCCCGGGCCGGCGCGGCGCGCGCCTCCGCGGCCACGGCGGAATGGTTCGCGCGACCCCTCCTGCCGCAGCATCCGACGGCGCCGCGCTGGCACATGCTGCTGCGCGTCACCACGATCTCGCTCGCCGCCCTGCTCATCCTGCTGCTCGGCTCCATCGTCTACTTCGCCTTCGAGATCCCGATCGGCGGCGGCACGGCGAGCGATGCGGCGGGCGCGCTCACCGTCACCGCCGCCGACGGCACGACGCTGGCCGTGCGCGGCACCGCGCAAGGCGAGCAGCTCGACTACGACGACATCTCGCCGAACCTGCGCAAGGCGATCGTCGCGGTGGAGGACCGCCGCTTCTTCTCGCACGGCGCGGTCGACCTGCACGGCATGCTGCGCGCGCTGCTGCACGACGTGCGCGGCGGCCACGCGCAGGGCGCCTCGACGATCACCCAGCAGCTCGCCCGCCTCATGCTGCTCTCGAACGAGCGCACGGCGCGGCGCAAGATCCAGGAGGCGCTGGTCGCCGTCTGGCTCGAGCATCACCTCACCAAGCAGCAGATCCTCGCCCGCTACCTCGACACCGCCTATTTCGGCGCCGGCGCCTACGGCGCTGACGCGGCGGCCGAGCGCTACTTCGGCACGAGTGCGCGCACGCTCACCCTGCCCCAGGCGGCAATGATCGCCGGCCTCGTCCGCGCGCCCTCGCAGCTCGCGCCGGTGAAGAACCTCGACGGCGCGCGGGCGCGGGCCGGCGTCGTGCTGCATGCGATGGTCGAGACCGGGGCGATCACCAAGGCCGAGGGCGACGCCGCGGTGGCGCATCCCGCCGACCTCAAGGTGGCGCCGGACCTGCCGCCAGGGCCGGGCTACGTCGCCGACGCCGCGCAGGCCGACATCAAGACGCTCGTCGGCGGCGCCGCGCAGGATCTCACCGCCGGCACGACGATCGACGAGCATCTGCAGGCCGCAGCCGAGGCGGCGATCCGCACGCACCTCGACGGCGAGGGGGCGAAGAAGCACGCGACGCAGGCGGCGCTGGTGGCGATCGGCCCGAACGGCGCCATCCTCGCCATGGTCGGCGGGCGCGACTACGCGGCGAGCCCGTTCAACCGCGCGACCCAGGCGCAGCGGCAGCCGGGCTCGCTGTTCAAGCTGTTCGTCTATCTCGCCGCGCTGAAGGGCGGCATGACGCCGGAGACCATCGTCGACGACGCGCCGCTGACGATCGGGACGGGGCCGAACGCCTGGCAGCCGACGGATTACGAGGGGCGCTACGAAGGCCGCATGCCGCTCTCGCTCGCCTTCGCCAAGTCGGTGAACACGGTGGCGGCGCGGCTCGGCCAGAAGGTTGGGATCGACACCGTCATCAAGACCGCGCGCGACCTCGGCGTCGCCTCGCCGCTGCCCAACGTGCCGAGCCTCGCGCTCGGCACCGCCAACGTGAACCTTATGGAGATGACGCGCGCCTATGCGACGGTCGCCTCCGACGAGGAGACGCTCGACCCCTACCTCATCCAGCGCATCACCAGCCACGGGAAGCTGATGTTCAACCGGCCGCCGCATTACGGCGAGGCGGGCGAGCCCTCGCAAGCCAAGCTTGCGATGCGCGAGCTGCTGCAGGACGTCGTGAGCGAGGGCACCGGGCGCGGCGCGCGGCTCGCCGTCCCCGTCGGCGGCAAGACCGGCACGACGCAGGACTTTCGCGACGCCTGGTTCATCGGCTCGACGCCCGACGTGACGATCGGCGTCTGGGTCGGCAACGACGACAACTCGCCGATGGACGGCGTCACCGGCGGCGACATCCCGGTGAAGATCTGGCGCGACGTCGCAGTGGCGGCGCAGTCGATGCCCGGCCACAAGGCGCATCGCAAGCCGCGCGTGGCGGCGACGGCGACGGCGACGGCGCCGGCCGCCCGGGCCCCCGACCTCGGCGAGGCGATCGGCGGCGCACTGGGCGACGCGGCGCGCGGCGTCATCGCCGGGCTGACGCCGAAGGGCGACGCCGATCCCGACGCCGACCCGCAGGGCACGCTGAGCGGCAAGGCGGAGGTCGTCGACACCGCCACGCTCGGCCTCGGCGGCCAGCAGGTGCGCCTGCAGGGGGTCGCGCCGATGGGCGGTCGCGC
This sequence comes from Beijerinckiaceae bacterium RH AL1, assembly GCA_901457705.2. NCBI lineage: Bacteria > Pseudomonadati > Pseudomonadota > Alphaproteobacteria > Hyphomicrobiales > Beijerinckiaceae > Beijerinckiaceae bacterium RH AL1. The sequence continues at coordinate 1,788,922 of LR590083.2, read as the reverse complement.
CGCGCGCGAGCTCGCCCGCTACCTCCGCCGCCGCGAGGTCGACTGCACTCCGGCCGCCGGCGGCAGCTATCGCTGCAGCGTCGACGGCGACGATCTCGCAACGACCATCCTCTCGAACGGCGGCGCCGAGGCGACGCAGGACGCGCCCGCCGACCTGGCCGCCGCGCAGGAGACCGCGCAGGAGCAGGGGCTCGGCATCTGGCGCGGGCGGCGCTGAGCTACATCTTCATATCGTGCATGTCGTGCCCGGCCGGCTTGGCGCCGGGCGCCTGCGTCGCGCCGAGGCCGGCGACGGCGAAGGTGACGTCGACCTTGCCCGCCTTGGCGAAGGTCAGCGATCCAACCACCGTCTGCCCTGCCTTCAGCTGGGCCGAGGGCTTCTCGAACATCAGATGATAGTGGCCCGGTGTCAGCGTCACGGTGGCGCCCGGCGGGATGGCGAGGCCAGCGGGGAGCCGGCCCATGTGCATCACGCCGTTGGCCATCGACATCTCGTGGATCTGCCCGTCCGGCGCCATCGGCAGGCTGGCGGCGACGAGCGTGTCCGGCGCGCCGCCGTGATTGACGATCGTCGCGTAGCCGCCGGCAACGGAGGCATTCTTCGGCGTCGCGCGCAGCCAGGCGTCGCGCACCTCGATGTCGCCGGCCTGCGCGGCGGTGGTCGCGAGCAGCAGAGCTATGAGGGCGAGCTTCAACGAGGTCTCCTTCTCCGGGGCGGGTCGCGATCTCAACGGGACAGGAATCACGCAGGGCCCTGGAAGCTCTGCACCCTGTCCGTAGGGAAATCGTAGAGCTTTCCGGTCTCGGTCCATGACGGCAGGCAGAGCGCGACGATCTTCGGCGCCAGCTCTTCTGGCGTCGTCAGGGTCGCGGGGTCCTCGGCCGGCATCGCCTGCTTGCGCATGATGGTGCGGATCGGGCCCGGATTCACCGCCATCACCTTGACCGGCGTCATCTCTTCCGTCTCGGCGGCATAGGTGCGCACCATCGAGTCGACGGCGCCCTTCGAGATCGCATAGGGGCCCCAGTAGGCCTTCATCGCGGCGCGATGGGCGGCGCCGGACGACAGCATCACGACGCGCCCGGCGTCGGAAGCCCGCAGCGGCTGGTCGAGCGAGCGGATCAGCCGCAGGTTCGCCGTCACGTTGACCGATACGACGGTGTCCCACTGCTTCGGCTCGAGATGCGCGAGCGGCGTCAGCGGACCGAGCACGCCGGCATTGGCGACGAGGACGTCGAGCTTGCCCCAGCGCTCGTGGATCGCCAGGCCCAGCCTGTCGAGCGCGGGATAGTCGGTGATGTCGCACGGCACCAGCGTCGCGCTCGAGCCCGCGGCGCGGATTGCGTCGTCGAGCTCCTCCAGCGCGCCCTGCGTGCGAGCCAGCGCCACGACATGCGCGCCGGCCCGAGCCAGCTCGAGCGCCACGGCGCGACCGATGCCGCGCGAGGCGCCGGTGACGACTGCGACGCGGTTTTCGAGGGGTCTGTCGTTCATGGCGACGGCCTAAAGCCGGCGGCCCACTGCGGCAAGCAGAAACGCCCTGCCCCTCAGGCGACGTCCTGATGCGCGCCCTTCGCGACGCGACCGGCGATCAGCACCTCGCGGGCGCCGGCGTCGGCCAGCTCCCGCTCGATCCGGCCGAGGGCGCCGTCGTCGCTGCCGGCGAGCGGCGCCAGCACGACGAAGTCGGCATAGGGCGCCATGATCTTGGCGATCTCGCTCTGCGGGTAGGCCGGCGCGAGCATCACGATGAAGTCGTAGGTCGCGGTGAGCGCATCGAGGATCAGGTCGAAGTCGCGGAAGTCCGCCTCGAGCCGGCCCGTCGGGATGAAGTGCAGCCGGGAGGCGTGGTCGCGATGGATCACCTCGGCGAACGAGGCGTTTCCGCCCAACAGCTCCGAGAGCCCCGTCAGGCTGGCGATCGCGTCGCCGCCCTCGGCGCCGGAGCGCGCCAGCGGCGCGAGCTTGCCGGGCGAGCGGTCGAGGTCGACGATCACCGTGCGGCCGCGCTCGGCGAGCGCACGGGCGAGCGCGATCAGCACGCCCGGGTTCTCGGCGGCGATGCCGGCGCCGACGACATGCAGGCCGCGTCCCGGCACGTGCGCGGCGACGATGCGATCGACGGTGGGCGCGATGTCCACGGGCTGCGCCGCCGCCGCGGGAGCGAGATCGGCGCCTGTCCTATCGGCGGCGCCCTTGGGCGCCGCCTCCCAGCCGACACCGTCGCTCGACGCGAACCGGTCGTCGACGGCCTCGTCGCCGACGCGGCTGTCGTCGGCTGACCGGCCGAAGGCACGGACGCGCTCGACGATGGCGGCGATGAGGCCACCGGCCAGCAAGTCCTTCAAGGCCGAGGGGCGACGTGTCGTCGCGGCGGGCGCCGGCGCGAACACGACGTCGTCGTCCTCCGTCACGGCGGGTGTCGTCACGGCCGGTGTCGTCACGCGCCGCGTGCGACGCAGGCGCGGCGCCGGCTCCTCCCAGGCGAAGGAGGCAGGCGCCGGCGTTTCGTGACGCTCCTCCTCTTCGACCTGCGCTTGCGGCGCCGCATAGGCCGGGGCCGGGCCGCCGATCAGCTCGCCGGCGACGATGATGCCGACGGCCAGCGCCAGCACGGCGAGCGTGCCGAAGGCGATGAACGGCAGCTTCTTCGGGAACGACGGCTCCTGCGGCGGCACCGCGCTCTGGATGATGCGGGCGTCGGCCGGCGTCGCGTCGGAGGACGCACGCGCCAGGGCCTCCTGGTACTTGGTCGTCGAGCTCTCGAGCTGCTCCTTGAGGCTGTCGGCGGCGCGATCGAGGGCGCGCAGGTGCACCTCGTCGGCGTTCGACGTCCCGGCCGCCGTCTTCTGCTGCGCCAGCACGCTCTCGAGGTTCTTCACGCGCGCGCCGGCGATGGTGGCCTCGTTCTCGAGCGTCGTCGCGGCCTGCTTGGCCGCGCCCTTCAGCGCGCGGTCGTATTCCTTCACCTGCGCCTCGAGCGCCTGCATGCGCGGGTGGCCGGGCAGGAGCGTGCGCGACTCCAGCGCCAGCTGGCCCTCGACCTGCACGCGCTGCTCGGCGATGCGGCGAACCGTGTCGTTGTTGATGACGTCGGGCACGTCGGCGGCCTGCCCGCGGCGGAGCAGGTCGCGGATCATCTGCGCCTTCGCCTGCGCGTCGGCCTGCAGGGTCCGCGCCTTGGAGAGATCCGTGTTGATCTCGGCGAGCTGCTGGCCGGTGATCGTCATGTTGTTGGTGCCGGCGAGGAGGCCGGTCTGCAGGCGATAGCGCTCGCGATCGTCGTCGGCCTTCACGAGGCGCGTGCGCAGATCGGCGATCTGCGCCTGCAGCGCGTCGGCGGAATCCTGCGCGGTCTGGCGCTTGGCCTCCGACTGACCTTTGAGGTAGAGCGTCGCGATCGTGTTCGCGGCGCGTGCCGCGAGCTCGGGATCGCGGCTCTGGAACTCGATCGCGATGACGCGCGTCTTGGCCGGCGAGTAGACGACGAGCTTGTCGAGGAAGTTTGTGACGATACGAGCGTCGCGCGTCTCCTGCGTCGGATCCTTCACGAGGCCGAGCAGGATGAGCACGCGCCTGAAGGCGCCGATCTTGGGGTCGAACTCGTCGTTGCCTTCGAGGCCGAGCTGCTTGATCGCCTTGCGCGCGATGTCGCGCGAGGTCATGAGCTGCACCTGGCTCGCGACCGCCTCCGCGTCGAGCTGCTGCGCGACGTCGGTCTGCTGCACGTTGGTGCGGTCGGGCCGCGTGAAGAACGTCTCCTGGTTCTCGAGCAGGATCTGCGCCGCGGTGTAGCGCGGCGTGATGACGTTCACGATGACGGCGATGAGAAGGCAGGCGGCAACCGCCACCACGACGAGCAGGCCGAGCCGACGCCGCAGAGCGCCGCCGATCGCGCGAAGGTCGATCTCGCCGGTTCCTTCGCTGTCTGCCGGCATGACCCCGAGATTACGCGTCATGACTTACCCTGCTAAAACTTGTTTCTGAAGAAGACGAGTTTAAAGTTGACCTGCGGTTAATCCGATCAAAAAATTTACTTAAAAAGGGTTTTTTAACCATACCGGCCTACGGTCTTAACCATGTTGTACCCGGCTGGGATGCCGGACGTATCGAGCTTCATGGCGGACCCATGCGACGTTGGATAACTGCACTCTGCCTTGCCGTCTGCGTGCTGCTCGCAGGGTGCGCGCCGCGGCCGAACGGGTATGCCGACTTCAAGGCCGACGAGCCGTACACGCTGGCGAGCGGCGACCGGCTGCGCGTCATCGTCTTCGGCCAGGACGCGCTCTCCAACACCTATGCCGTCAACAGCGCCGGCAACATCTCGATGCCGCTGATCGGCACCGTGCGCGCGCAGGGCCTCACCACGGGCGGGCTCGAGCATAGCGTCGAGGCCAAGCTCCGCGACGGCTTCATCCGCGACCCCAAGGTCTCGATCGAGGTCGACGCGTTCCGGCCCTTCTTCGTGCTCGGCGAGGTGCAGACCGCCGGCCAGTACCCCTACATCGCCGGCATGACGGCGGAGACCGCCGTGGCGGTCGCCGGCGGCTACACGCCGCGCGCCAACAAGTACCAGGTCGATCTCACCCGCGTCGTCGACGGCCACCCCGTGACCGCCAGCGTGCCGGTCGACCAACCCGTAAAGCCCGGCGATACGATCTTCGTGCGCGAACGCTTTTTTTAGACTGATGCGCCATCGTCCCTCTTCATGAGCGACAGGCGCGATCAGAAGCTACGCATCCTGCACGTGCTGCGGGCGCCGCTCGGCGGCCTGTTCCGCCACGTCGTCGACCTCACGCGCGAGCAGGTGGCCCGCGGCCACGCCGTCGGCTTCGTCACCGACTCGCTGACCGGCGGCGAGCGCGCCTCCGCCAATCTCGCCGCGCTCGAGCCGATGCTCGAGCTCGGCATCCTGCGCCTGCCGATGCTGCGCCAGCCGCACGCCCAGGACATCGGCGCGACGCTCAAGATCGCCGCCCATGCGCGCAAGCTGAAGGCCGACGTCGTCCACGGCCACGGCTCGAAGGGCGGCCTCTATGCCCGCCTGCCGGCCTACCTGCCGCTGCGCGGGCCGGCGATCCGCTGCTACACGCCGCACGGCGGCAGCTTCAACCACGTCGCCTCCCCGCTCGTGCAGGCGACCTACATGGGCGTCGAGAAGCTGCTCGCACGCCGCACCGACGTTCTTCTCTTCGAGAGCGTCTACATCGCCAACCGCTTCCGCGAGCGCATCGGCGACTGCGACGCGCTGGTCCGCATCGTCCAGAACGGGATCAGCGAAGCCGAGTTCGAGCCGGTGCGCCCGGTGCAGGGGGCAGCCGACTTCGTCTATGTCGGCGAGCTGCGCTCAGCCAAGGGCATCGACACGCTGATCGACGCGACCGCGATGCTGTCGCGCCGCATCGAGCGCCCGCTCAAGCTGATCCTCGTCGGCTCCGGGCCGGACCAGGCCAAGCTCGAGGCGCAGGCGCGCAAGCGCGGCATCTCCGACCAGGTCTCCTTTCCAGGCGCGATGCCGGCGCGCGAGGCCTTCGCGCTCGGCCGCGCGCTGGTCGTGCCGAGCCGCGCGGAATCGCTCCCCTACGTGGTGCTCGAGGCAGCGGGCGCGCAGATTCCGATGGTGGCGACCGACGTCGGCGGCATCGGCGAGATCTTCGGGCCCTACCGCGACCGCTTGATCCCCTGCGACGATCCGCTCGGCCTCGCGATGGCGATGGAGCGGGTCTGCGAAGCCGACACCGCGACGCTTCGCCGCGAAGCGCAGGAACTCGCCGCCTTCGTCGCCACGCGCTTCGTCGTGACCATCATGGCCGACAGCGTGCTCGGCGGCTACTACGACGCGATCGAGCGCCGCGGGGTCAGCCCGTCGCGGGCGACGTCCCGCCTCGCGCCCGCTCGCGGTGCGCCGCCCATTTCATAGACCGTTTCCCGCGAGAGTCCCGATGGCTGCATTCTCGGCTAATGACCTCAGAACCGTCGAGGTGGCGCCCGCCGCCCCGGCCGGTCGCGTCAACCCGCACGCCCGCCAGCTGAACGAGCTTGCGGAGATGATGGCCCAGCACCGCGGGCGCCGCATCATCTCGGCGACGATCCTCGAAGGCCTCGTGCGCCTTGGCGAGCTCGGCCTGACGATGACCGTCGGCCTCATAACCTACCTCGTCGTCGTGGTGCCGGTCGCCGGCGTCTCGGTGCTGCCGCTGCTTTCGCTGCCGCTCGTCTCGACGCTGCTCGTCATCGTGATGCAGTCGCTCGGCTGCTACCGCGTCTCGGCGCTGCGCGCGCCGACCCGCTTCGGCCTGCGCATCTCGGTCTCCTGGTTCGCCGTCTTCGCGCTCACCTTCGGCGCCTGCTGGCTCGCCGACACCGGCGCGATCTTCGACAAGGCGTGGCTCGGCAACTGGACCTTCTTCGGCTTCCTCGCCATCACCGCCGAGCGCTTCGCCCTCGCTTTGGTGACCAACTACCTGACGCGGACCGGCAAGCTGTCGCGCCGCACGGTCATCGTCGGCGGCGGCCCGCCGGCGAAGCAACTCCTGCAGGACTTCGCGGAAGAAGGCTCCGAGGACCTGCACATCTTCGGCATCTTCGACGACCGCACCGACGAGCGCTCCCCCGATGTCGTCGCCGGCTTTCCCAAGCTCGGCAACGTCGACGACCTCGTCGCCTTCGCGCGTCACACGCCGCTCGATCTCGTGATCTTCACGCTGCCGATCTCGGCCGAGCAGCGCCTTCTCGTCATGCTGCGCAAGCTTTGGGTGCTGCCCGTCGACATCCGGCTCGCCGCGCACATGAACAAGCTGAAGTTCCGCCCGCGCGCCTATTCCTACATCGGCAAGGTGCCGGTCATCGACCTCTTCGACAAGCCGCTGGCCGAGTGGGACATCGTCGTGAAGTCGATCTTCGACCGGCTCGTCGGCGCGCTCGCGCTCATCGCCCTGGCACCGGTGATGGCCGCCGTCGCGATCGCCGTGAAGCTCGACTCGAAGGGCCCGGTGCTGTTCCGCCAGAAGCGCTACGGCTTCAACAACGAGCTGATCGAGGTCTTCAAGTTCCGCTCGATGTACACCGAGCAGCTCGATCTCAAGGCCGACAAGCTCGTCACCAAGAACGATCCGCGCGTAACCCGCGTCGGCCGCTTCATCCGCAAGTCGTCGCTCGACGAGCTGCCGCAGCTCTTCAACGTCGTCTTCAAGGGCAACCTGTCGCTCGTCGGCCCGCGTCCGCACGCGGTGCACGCCAAGGCGGCGGAGGCGCTCTACGACGAGGTGGTCGACTCCTACTTCGCCCGCCACCGCGTGCGCCCCGGCATCACCGGCTGGGCGCAGATCCACGGCTGGCGCGGCGAGACCGACACGTCGGAGAAGATCCAGAAGCGCGTCGAGTGCGACCTCTTCTACATCGAGAACTGGTCGATCTTCCTCGACCTCTACGTGCTCCTCATGACGCCGATCTCGCTGGTCAAGACGAAGAACGCGTATTGATCGCGCCGGGGTCGCCGCAGCCCCTCCTTCTCCCGCTTGCGGGAGAAGGTGGCCCCGCGAAGCGGGGTCGGATGAGGGGTGTCGGGCGAAGGCCACTCGAGCAGAGAGCGTGTGCTGGAACCACCCTCATCCGACCCGACTTCGTCGGGCTACCTTCTCCCGCAAGCGGGAGAAGGAGGGCCCGCGCGCTTCGATATCGTTTGCTGCTCGCCCTTATTCTCGCCCTCGCCGCCCTGCCCGCCCCGGCCCACGCCGACGCGACGCTCGCGCCGACCGGCGACAACACGATCCTCTACGACTCGCAGCGCAATGCCTGCGCGCCGATCGATGTGCCGGACATCAATCCGCGCGCCTACCGCGATGCCTCCGGCCGCGTCGTGATGTTCGCGATGCACTTCCAGAACCGTCCGCTGCGCGGGCCGGACCTCACGCATCTCAAGCTCGACTGCAAGATAGCGCTCGCCAGCGCCCTCGACCCCAACCCCGCGCATTACGACGATCGCCGCTACATCGCCGCGACCTGGACGACGAACGGCCGCGACGTGGCGGCGCTGGTCCATGAGGAATACCACGCCGACACGCACAAGACCTGCTCGGTGACCGACAGCCTCGGCTGCTGGTTCAACACGGTGCTGGCGTTTCATTCCGCCGACGGCGGCGCGAGCTTTACGCCATCGATGCCGCTGGTCGTCGCGTCGGCGCCGTTCCGGCAGGATGTGGAGCAGGGCCGCCATCGCGGCTTCTTCAATCCGTCGAACATGTTCGCCGACGGCCACTATGTGTACGCCTTCATCTCGACGACGGGATGGGCCGGCCAATCGCCGGGCAACTGCCTGTTCCGCTCGACCGACCCGCTCGATGCCGGCGCGTGGCGGGCCTGGGACGGCAAGAGCTTCTCGGTGCGCTTCGAGAACCCGTATCTCTCGCGCACCAAGCCCAGCGCGTGCCAAACCATCGAGCCGTTCCTGTTCCCTGTCGCCGCGGTGGTGCGCGACATCAGGCACAAGCTGTGGATCGCCGTCTTCCAGTCCGCCGTGACGGCGACGACGCCGGTCGAAGGCTTCTACTACGCGACCGCGCGCGACCTCACCCACTGGAGCGCGCCGCGCCTGCTCATGGCCGGCCGCACGGCCTACTCGGACCTCTGCAAGGTCGGCTCGTCGATCATCAACTATCCCTCGATCCTCGATCCGACGTCGCCGAGCCGGAACTTCGACACGATCGCCGGGCGGCCGCTGCTGTTCTTCGACATCATCGCCGTCGAGGGCTGCCAGACCGGGCGACGGCTGCTCGTCTACAGGCCTCTGAAGCTCGATGTCGACGAGGCCCGGCGCTGAGCGCGTAGCACTTCGTTAATCGTCCGGCTTCATACTTTGGCAACCTTCGAGCACGTGGCAGGCAAGCATGGTGGCACGAGCGGCCGAGCCGGTCCGGCCGATGATCGTCACCCGCGAGGCGCTGCTCCGCGGCGTGCTGGCGACGATGCTCGCGCTGAGCTGCGTGTCGTTCATCGAGCCGTCGCCCTACGAGATCTTCTTCTTCCTCCTGATCCCGGTCGCGACGCTCGCCGGGCTCGGCTTCTCGCGCACCACGATCACGCTCTACTTCATCATCGCGGCCTTGGTCATAGGCCAGCTGCTCGCGCTCGCGCCCTACTTCGATCACCGCAAGCTCGACAACGGCCTGTCGCCCGACGTCTACACGATCTACTCCGCCTACATGTGGTCGAGCGCGGTGCTGTTCGCGCTGATCTTCGCGCGCCAGACGGGGCCGCGGGCCACGCTCGCCATCCGCGCCTATGCGTTCAGCTGCGCGTTCGCCGGCGTCTGGAGCCTTCTTTCCTACTTCGACGTCGCCGGCATCGCGGCGCGCGAGCCGATCGTCGGCCGCGTCGCCGGCCCGTTCAAGGACCCGAACGTGCTCGGCTCCTACTGCATCCTCGGCAGCATCGCCTTCATGCAGGCCGTCTTCTTCGGCTCAAGCCGCTGGCGCCTCGTCAATGCGGTCGGCCTGTTGCTCGCGACCTGCGGCACCTTCCTGTCGTTCTCACGTGGCTCATGGGGCGCGTTGATCTTCGCGACGCTGATCTTCATCGTCTCGACCTACTGGACTGCCGACGATCGTGCGATGCGCCGGCGCATCCGCCGCGGCCTCGCCGCGCTCGCGCTGCTCGTCGTCGTCGTCGGCGCCTTCGCCGCCTCGAACGCGACCTTGCGCGACACGATCGGCGATCGCGCCAAGGTCGAGCAGGACTACGATGGCGGCGTCACCGGCCGCTTCGGCAACCAGAAGCGCTCGATCCCGATGCTGATGGCGCGCCCGCTCGGCTTTGGGCCGATGCGCTTCGAGACGATCTTCGGGCTCGACCCGCACAATTCCTACGTCGGCGCCTTCGCCTCCGGCGGATGGCTCGGCGGCTTCTCGTTCTTCGCCATGGTCTTCGCGACAGGCTTCCTCGCGGTGCGGCTGATGGTCCTGCGCTCGCCCTTCATGCGCCAGGCGCAGGTCGTCGGGCCGGCGTTGATCGCGCTGTTCCTGCAGGCCTTCCAGATCGACGTCGACCATTGGCGCTTCGTCTGGCTGATGGTCGGCATGGTGTGGGGCATGGAATCGGGCCGCGTCGCCTACGGCATGCTGCAGGCCCGCGAGCGGCGACGGCGCATGCCACAGGACGCGCTCGCCGCCGCCTAGAAATCCTCAGCGGCCGAGCTGCGATCGCGGCGCGCCGACGCGGCCCTCGAGCCTGCGCTTGGACGACACGGCCACGACGAGCCGCTGCGGCCAATCCTTGATCATGAAGCTCCGCTCGATCACCGCGTAGAAGACGAGCCCGACGGCGACGCAGATCACGAGCTCGACCAGCATCAGCCCGGCGAGCGGGCCGAGGCCGGCGCCGGGCATCAGCTTGGCGGCGACGCTCGTCATCGCCTGCATGGCCTGCTGATGCGTGAGGTAGAGCGAGTAGCAGGCGCCGCCGATCAGGCAGACCCACGGGCGCGAGCAGAAGGCGCGGAAGCTCGAGCCCTGCGACAGCGCGCCGACGAACATCGCGACCAACGCCGCGAGCCCGACGCCGCGCAGCAGCATTGCGGGCACAAGGTCCTCGTCCGGCACCGCTGGGATCAAAACGAACACCGCGAGCCCGAGCCAGCCAGCCAGCCCGGCCACGCGCGCCGGCACGGCCTGCGCGGCGATCCATTCGTCGAGATCGGCGAGCACGATGCCGAGCCAGAAGAAGCGGAAGAAGTTGAGCAGGCTGAAGTGCGTGTGCAGCGGCCCGACCTGCGCCGGCACCTTGAGCGAGACGAGCGAGGCGGCGAACATCACCGCGCCGGCGAACGCGACGCGGGCGGTTCCGCGCGGCACCTTGAAGTAGATGAAGAAGAGCAGCGGCGCGAGGACGTAGAACTGCACCTCGACCTCGAGCGACCAGCCCGGCGGAAACAGCCGCGGATACGAGCCCCAGACGAGATCGTGCAGGTAGACGATGCTGGTCGCCAGGCTGACGCCGAGCGAGTGCGGCGCAACATCGAAATGGATGGCGTTCTCCGGCCTGTAGCCGCTGGCGCTGAGGGCGATATAGGTCGCGACGAGCAGGATCACGTACGGCGGCTCGATGCGCAGCACGCGGCGACCGAAGTAGCTCTTGAGGAAGCGCCCGCTCAGCGGCGACGCCTCAACCTTCAGGACCTGCCGCGCAATGACGAAGCCTGAGATCGTGAAGAAGAGATAGACGCCGAGTCCGGCGCGCTCGAAGAAGGTCGTGTCGCTGCCGCCGAGACGTTCCGCGACCTGCGGGAAGAAGCGGATCGCCCGCTCCAAAAAGTGCCCGACCATGACGATCGCGATGGCGATGAAGCGCAGCCCGTCGATCTCGGCGCGGTACGATCCCGTCGCGACGGGTCGCCGCAGCAGGGTCGGCACCGCCCGCAGCGGTGCGAATAGCCGCAGGCGCGTCGAGGCTTCGATGTCCGTCGTCGGGCGTGTGCCCTCGTGGAGGTCATCTGTGGAGGTCATCGCAGGACTGTGTCAGGGCTTGATTGAGAAATGCCTTTCGCTTTTGTCCGGCCTTTCGCGGGATGGGGCACCACGGAGGACGAGATGCGGGCTTGGTCGATGGCGCTTTCCGCCCTGGGCGCGCTCTGCGGCGCGGCGGGCGTCGCGCTGGCGGCGGCGGGCGCGCATCGCAGCGGCGACGGCGCGCTCGCGACGACGGCCGGTGACTTCCTGCTCTTCCACGCCGCGGCGGTGGTGACGCTCGGCACAAGGGCGGCCAACAGCCGCCTGCTGGCCGTCGCCGCGTCCGTGCTCCTGCTCGGCGTCGTGCTCTTCGCCGGCGAGATCGCGCTTCATGCGCTGACCGGGCTGCGGCCGCTGCCGATCGCCGCGCCCGTCGGCGGCGGCCTGATGATCCTCGGCTGGCTGGTCGCCGCCGTCGCCCTGCCTTTGGCGATGGGCCAGAAAGACTAGCCGGGCTTGCCGAAAACGGCCACTATCCCAGCTAGGTGCGTGTTTTCTCTATCTGTCTTGGGCTAGACTTTACCGAGCGCAAGGGGCAGGGTCCGCGCAGGTATTTGGCGGGCGGATCAAGCGGCCTCGATGAGCGGCGACGGACAGACGAAGCCTCGTATTCTGATCGTCGAGGATGAGCCGTTCATCGCGCTCACGCTCGAGGACATGCTCGACGAGCTGGGCTTCGCGCTGGTCGCCACGGTGTCCCAGGTTGGCGAGGCGCTCGACCTCGCAGGCCGCGAGCAGCTCGACTGCGCGCTGCTCGACGTCAACCTCGGCTCCGAGAAGATCGACCCCGTCGCCGACCTGCTCGCGCAGCGCGGCTGCAAGTTCATCTTCACCACCGGCTACGGCCGCTCCGGCATCCCCGCGGGCCACACCGATCGCCCCGTCCTGCAGAAGCCGTTCCGCATGGACGACCTCTCGAGCGTGCTCAAGGCCACGCTCGACTCCCCCGCCGCCGGCTAGAGCCGCTTCGCTCTAGAACGGCGGCCGCGGTTCAGCCGCCGATCCATCCCCCGGAATGCCCTGCTCCGACATCGGCACGTCGGCCGAGACCTCCGGCTCAAGCTCCGTCGGCGGGCGGCGCGGATCGAGCAGCGGGAAGGCGAAGAGGCCCGTCAGGAAGCCGCCGATATGCGCGGGCCAGGCGATCGGCCCGTCGGAGACGCCCGTGAGATTCGGGAACAGGCCGAACAGCAGGTTTGTCACGAACCAGAACACGATGAACAAAAGCGCGGCCCGCGTTCGGACCATCTCGGAGAGCGACAGGGCGGGAAGCCGGAAGGCGGCGTCGAGCTGCTCGGCCCGAAACAGCGGGCTCGCCTCGCCCGACGGGCGGAAGACGAAGCGCGTCGCCGCCCCCATCGCGCCGGCGATCGCCGCCGAGGCGCCGACCACCGGGACGAAGCTCGCCATGGCGGCGAGGAACTGCACCAGCGCCCCGGCGATCGCCGCGAGCGCCAGCAGGAGCAGGAACCGCGGCGCGCCGAAGCGCCGCGCCACAGGGGCGCCGAACACGGCGAGCCACAGGCAATTGAAGCCGACATGCGCCCAGCTGCCGTGCATCAGCGCGTAGGTGAGGAGCGTCCACCAGCGCGCGCTGCCGGAGCCGATCAGCATCGTGAACGTGTCCTGCGGCAGCTCCTGCACGGCGTCGCGCAGCTGGTCCTGCGCGAGCCCGAGCGCGATCGCAAGCCGCGCCGGCACGAAGGCGAAGGTGGCGATCGCCCAGTCCTGCGTCGCGTCGGAGGCGAAGGAATAAAGCGCGTAGAGCGCGACGAGCACGGCGATGCAGGCGACGACCACGCCCGGCAGGTTGAAGACCGGCTCGCGCCGGGGCGGCGGCAGCGTCGGCGTCGTGTCGCTCATGCCCCAGCGCTCATGGCTGCCGCTCCCAGCTAGTCGACGTCCTCGACCTCGCCCGGACCGCCGCCGTAGACGCGCTGGGCCAGCGCCGCCTCCATGAAGGAATCGAGATCGCCGTCGAGCACGTCGTCCGGCGTGCCCGACGTGTGCCCGGTGCGCAGGTCCTTCACCAGCTGGTAGGGCTGCAGCACGTAGGAACGGATCTGGTGGCCCCAGCCGATCTCCGTCTTCGCCGCCTCGGTGGCGTTGGCCTCGGCCTCGCGCCGCTGCATCTCGGCCTCGTAGAGGCGGGCGCGCAGCATGTTCCACGCCGTCGCGCGGTTCTTGTGCTGCGAGCGCTCGCCCTGGCAGGCGACGACGATGCCCGACGGGATGTGCGTGATGCGCACCGCCGAATCGGTGGTGTTGACGTGCTGCCCGCCGGCGCCCGACGAGCGATAGGTGTCGATGCGGCAGTCCGACTCCTTCACGTCGATCTCGACCTTGTCGTCGATCACCGGATAGACCCACACCGAGGCGAAGCTCGTGTGCCGCCGGGCGTTCGAATCGTAGGGCGAGATGCGCACCAGGCGGTGCACGCCCGATTCCACCTTCGACCAGCCGTGCGCGTTGTGGCCCTTCACGAGGATCGTGCCCGACTTGATGCCGGCCTCGTCGCCCGCCGTCTCCTCGATCACCTCGACCTTGTAGCCGTGCCGCTCGGCCCAGCGCGCGTACATGCGAAACAGCATGCGCGCCCAGTCGCAGCTCTCCGTCCCGCCCGCGCCCGAGTGGACTTCTATGTACGTGTCGTTGGGGTCGACCTCGCCCGACAGCAGCGCCTCGACCTGGCGCCGCTCGGCCTCGGCCTTGAGCGCCTTCAGCGCGTCGCGGCCTTCCTTCTCGGTCGCGTCGTCGCCGGCCTCCTCGCCGAGCTCGACCAGCGTGATCGCATCCTCGAGCTCGCGCTCGAAGCGGGCGACCGAGCCAAGCCGGTCCTCGAGCTCGGTGCGCTCGCGCATCAGCTTCTGCGCGGCGTCGGCGTCATCCCAGAGCTTTGGGTCCTCGACCTTGGCGTTCAGCTCGGCGAGGCGTCGCGTCGAAGCCTCGACGTCAAAGATGCCTCCTCAGCAGCCCTACGGACTGCTTGATGTCCTCGATCAGCGCTTCCGCTTCCGCGCGCATGATGCCCTTCGATGTTTCGTCGACCGTCCCCGGCCCCGACGAGCGCAGTGGCAGATCGCTCGCCGCTTGTAAATCGCCGCGCGCTTGCCGCCCGCCGCCGCGACCGGTAATTTAGCCGCTATTTTTCGCGCCGCAAGTGCGGGGCCGTTTCGCCCTCGAACATTCCGCGGCTCTGTCGGCGAAGGCCGACCCCCAGCCTTGCCAAAGTCGGCGCCCGCCGACGCGGGACAAGGCCGATGTCGGCGAGCGCCGACTTCGGCGAGGACCATTGTCGGCGCTCGCCGCAACGTTACTTCGCAAAGACGTGCGACGGCCAAGCTTGGGACGTTCTCGCGTGCGTGCGAAGCCTCCGTCATGGACCAGCCATCCGCACGATCGCGCATCATGCGCGCAATCCGGAAGACCAATACCAAGCCGGAGCTGGCGGTGCGCAGGCTTCTGCACAGGCTGGGCTACAGGTTTCGCATTCACCGCCGCGACCTGCCCGGCTGCCCCGATGTCGTGCTGCCGCGACATCGCACCGTCGTGTTCGTCAACGGCTGCTTTTGGCATCAGCATCTAGGCTGCCGCTATGCGAAGCTTCCACGCACGCGACCGGAGTACTGGTTGCCGAAGCTTGCACGCGTGGTCGAGCGGGACTGCGAAAGCCAAGCCGCATTGGAAGCGGCTGGATGGCGCGTGCTGATCGTTTGGGAGTGCGAATGCGAGAGCGCTGGTCATCTCGAAGCACGACTAAGGCGCGAGCTCCACGGCCCGCGCCCACCTAGCGCAGCGCAGCCCTGAAGCCGAGCCCGGTGCCGGGATGCGCTGCATGCTCGCCGCGCAAGCCGTGAAATTGCGCCGGAACTGCCGACGGCGGTTCGGGCGGCGGAGGCGGCACGCTGGCTTTCGTAACAGCAAGCGCGCATGCGCCGGCCGGCGACGGAAGCTTGAGAAGCTGCTCGGCGATCGCACGCGCAAGAACCTCGGCCAGCAAGCTCGGCACGGCATTGCCGAGCTGGCGTTGCGCGTCGGCAAGCGTGCCCGTTATCGTTACGTCATCGGGAAAGGTTTGAAGCCGCCCCATCTCGCGCGCCGAGAGACGACGGTTGCTCCAGTGGAAAGGCCCGGTCGCCGGGCCCGGCTGAGCCGCCAGCGTCCAGGCAGGCTGGTCCTTGGCGAGCTTGAGAAGAAACGACCAGAAACGGCGGCGCCAGCCGAACAGCGGCTCCCCCCCGCCCCGCGCCGTGTGCCAAAGATAGTTCTCGCCTTCTGGGATTGACGGAAGCAGCGCGCTCCACTTGCCGCGCACCGCGAGCTCGGCGCCATGCGCCTCATCAAGGTCGTGGAGGGCGTCCCAAGTTGTCAGCCACGGTGCGACATTCGCCAATGGCGGCAGGCCGACCGGATTGGCGTGTGTCGGGGCTGGAAACTCGAAGGGGGTGCCGTCACGCGCGCCGACGATGAAAAGGCGCCGTCGCAGCTGAGGCACACCATAGTCGGCCGCGTTCAGGACGGCGACTGAGGCGGTGTAGCGCGATCCCGTGGCCTGGTTGATCGCGGCGAGTGCGGCGCGGACCTTGGCGACGCCTTCGTCCTTGCCGCGGAAGCCAAGCCCTTCGACGTTCTCGATAAGGAAGGCGCGCGGCTGCGCTTCGGCAAGAACACGAAGATAATGGTCGAGCGTCGAGGCGCGGGGGTCGTCGAGCCGGCGCGTCGTTCCCGTCGCCCAGAAGCCGGCCTTGGAAAAAGGCTGGCAAGGCGGACCTCCGACCAGCACATCGGCCTCGCCGCGCTTGATGCGACCACGCGCGAGCAAGCTGCGTGTCGTAACCGAAGCAATGTCCGCCCCGACCACCGGCCAATCGCGATTCGCCTTCAGCGTCTCGACGCAGCGCGCATCTAGCTCGAGGGCGACCGCCGTCTCGAAGCCAGCGGCCTCGAAGCCGAAATCGAGGCCACCCGCTCCTGTGAAGAGGCTGATGATCTTGGGCGTTCGCATGGCGGGACCTTACCCGCTCGCAGCGGCGAATGCAGCAGCCGGGTCGGCCATCCACCTCTCATCTACGGCGACGTTGCTCGCGAGCTTCCCCACGCACGTGCGGTGCGGGTCAAGCATCGGCGGTCGCACGAACTTGAATTCCCATCGCTCGGTGACTGCATGCAAGCAGCCGGCAAGAACGTCGAAGTCGCCAGGCGCGTAATAGCGCGAGCACGGATCGCCTTTGGCCGCGCGTGTGCGCTGGAAATCGATGCGGGCCTGACCTTTGGCGTTTGGCTTGCGGAGCACGTTCTTGCACTCGATCGTCAGTAGAGGACCGTGCTGCCACCTGAGCTCGAGGTCGGGTGAGCTTTCACGGTCCAGCCTCTGGCAGCTGGTGACTCCCGGAAGCGCGGCAAGAAACGCTCGCAGCTTCTCCTCCGCTGCCCAACCCCTGACCGCCATCTTGAGCCGTCGCGCACTATCGATCAGCTCGAGGATGGCTTCGCGACCAAGGTCGAGCTCCGTCTCGAGAGGATGGGCCGAGCTTTCCGCGAAACCGAAAGTTTCGAGGCCCAGGGCACGAACCTCGGGCTTTTCCGCCAGAAGCTGTCGCTCGCCGGGCGCCTGCCCCTTCGCCAGCCGCTCGAAACGTACAAGATCGAGAAAGTGCGCCGCGGTCCCACCGACGAGCACCTCGCGATCGAAAGCTCGCTCCGACGCCAGCATGTGACGTGGCCCACGATGCTCGCGCTCCCACGCATGCCAGCCGTTCGCTCTAATCAGCTCGGCGTGCTCGTCCTTGAACTCGAGCCGGATGAAGAAGCGCGTCGGATTGTGAAGCACGGGATCGGCGGCAACGAAAAAGCCTTCGTTCGGATCGATCCCGATCAGAAGCGTCACGAACAGCCCGAGCGGATCTTGCCAAAGCTCGTGCAGAGCATGGTCGTTGGACCCGTACTTGATCTGGAAGCTTCGTTCATTGGCGGGACGGTTCAACGTCGGTGTTCGCGTGGCGAGGAAGGCATAGGCCACGATCCCAAAGCGCTCGCCGGTCGCCGTCTCGAAAGAGATGACGAACGGTGCCCGGTCTGCTGGCGGCTCGTAGAGGATACGACAGCCCGCCTCTCGTAGGCTCTGGAGCATGAAGCTCAGAAGCGGTGCTCGGTCGACGGCCCGGACATCGTAGGTTCTGAGACCGAGAATCATTGCCGCCTGCCTGATTGCAGACCCAGGATATCAACTTCGGGAAGTGGTGTGCGTTGCGGGTGTGCACACCGCCGAGCGCATCGGTGACGGAAAATTCACCCTGTTTCGCCAGCCTCGTGCGATCCTCGGCGAGCGGCCCGCATGCGCCTGCCCTTCCCTGCGGCGGCCATCGCCGCGCTCCTCCTCGTCCCCGCCGCAGCGCACGCCGACTGCCGGGCTAAGGCGATCGGCATTCTGGAGGCGTCGTCGCCGGATGGCGCGGCGATCTATCGGCAGGCGCGGCCCGACTTCTTTGCGGGATGGATCGACTGCGCGGAGGCGGAGTACGGGCTTCCGACGGCGGTGCACGAGTCGACGCACTATGTGACCGGCGAGACGGATGCCTTTCCGCTCGTCGGCGGCGGGGCGGTGCCGCGGCCGCATGAAGTCTCCGGCTTCATGCCGCCGTGGCGGATCGCGCGGCAGTTCGGTCCCGACAGCTTTGTCGACATCTACCTGACGCGCGGCAAGGCGTCGTCGGCGACCGATTTTCTGTACCTGCTCGACGAGCTTAACGCCTACACGCACGACCTCTCGGCGGCGGTCGATCTCAAGGCGTTGCGCTCGCACGACGAGGTCGTCGATCATCGCGACGGGCTCGCGGCGCTGATGGCGTTCACGGCGGCCTATGCCGAGATTGCGCGGGAGAAAGAGCCGGCGACGTGGCGAGGCTTGCAGGCGCCGGGCGCGAGAGCGGCGGTCGCGGCGCTGTGGTCGCAGGCGGAGCGGGTGATGGCGGCCTCCTGCGGCATCCCGAACTACGGGGCGGAGGACAAGGCCTATCTCGGCCGCGTCTGCGCCGCCGGCCCGGGCTCGGCGATGGCGGCGCTCGTCGGCCACGCGCCGGCCTGCCCGGCCGCCTGCCTGGCGCCGGACGTCGCGGATGCGGGGCCGGACGAGGCGCCCGAGCCGGTGCGCCAGGAGGCGCAGGACGACGCGGTGACCGGCAGCCTGCCGCGCCACCCCTTCGCGATCGCCGCCGGCCCGCGCCACCACAGGCCAGCGCACGACGCCGGGCTCAGCGCGAGAAAACAGCCCGCTGCGGGCGACCGCCCGCAGTGAGCCCGACCCGGGCTAGGCCCGCAGCAAGCCGCCCCCGCGCTAGCGCCCGCAGTGGCAGTCGTAGAAGTTCTGGACGCTGTGCGTGACGACGCGGATCGGCGTGAGGTGCTCCGTCACGTTGCGATAGGCGTTGCGCGTCTCGACCACCGTGTGGTGGTGGATGCGCGTCACCTCGTGGATGTGGAAGATCGGCTGGATGCGGGTGATGTTGGTCACCTGGTGCACCCGGTGCACGTGCTTGACGACGTGGACGTCGTGGTAGCGCGTCTCGGCCTTCGAAGTATGGATCGTCCGAACATGCGTCGTCGGCGCGATCGGGCCGCAATTGCAGCCGGGATAGACATGCCCGCGATAATGCGCGCTCGCCGCGGCGGCGCCCGCGACCATGGCGCCGGCGGCCATTACGGCGGCCGCTACAGTGCGATACATTTTCATGACTTCGGTCCCACGCAGTACGCCGCAACGTAGTCTTGGCAAACCTTGCAGGAAAAGCAAAGCGGAATTAACCCAACGTTAGGCATGCTGCGTGAGTGTCTGCGCTGCCCGTCAGTACAGCCCGCCCGTCCCCGAGCCCACCGCCTGGTCGGGCTCGGCTGCCGGCTCGAGCTGGCGCGGCGAGGCGTCGCCGCCGGCGTAGCTCTCGGGCGGCGCGGTGCCGGGCTTGAATGCCTCGAGGATCGAGCCCTGGCCCGACGAGCGCTGGCCGGAGCGCGCGTCGACCGAGATCAGCTTGATGCCCGGCGGCACGCGGAACGGGATGTCGGGCTTGCCCTTCAGCTCCATCGCCATGAAGTCGCGGAAGATCGGCGCCGTGTAGAGCGCGGCCTGCGCCGAGTCGCCGAGCGATTGCGGCCGGTCGTAGCCCATGAACACGCCGACGGTGAGGTCGGGCGAGTAGCCGACGAACCACAGGTCCTTGGCGTCGTTGGTCGTGCCGGTCTTGCCGGCGAGGTGCTTGCCGACCGACTTGATCACCTGCCCCGTGCCGCGCTGGATCACGCCCTCCATGATCGAGGTGATCTGGTAGGCGGTGAGCGGGTCGAGCACCTGCTCGCGCTTGTCGATGAGCTTCGGCTCCTCGTCGGGGTCGAACTTGTCCTCGTTGCAGCCCTCGCAGATGCGCTCGTCGTGCTTGTAGATCGTGTGGCCCCAGCGGTCCTGGATGCGGTCGATCAGCGTCGACTTGATCTTCTTGCCGCCGTTGGCGAGCATCGAGTAGGCGGTCGTCATGCGCATCAGCGTGGTCTCGCCGGCGCCGAGCGACATCGAGAGATAGGGCGGCAGGTCGTCGTAGATGCCGAAGCGCTTGGCATACTCGGCGATCAGCGGCATGCCGACGTCGCGGGCGAGGCGCACCGTCATCTGGTTGATCGAGTGCTCGATGCCGTAGCGCAGCGTGTGCGGGCCGCCGGACTTGCCCTCGAAGTTCTGCGGCGTCCACGAGCCCATGCCCGGCCCGAGCGAGATGGTGATCGGCTCGTCGAGCACGACCGAGGACGGCGTGTAGCCGTTGTCCAGCGCGGTTGCGTAGACGAACGGCTTGAACGAGGAGCCGGGCTGGCGCATCGCCTGCGTCGCGCGGTTGAACTCCGACTGGTCGAAGGAGAAGCCGCCGACCATCGCGAAGACGCGGCCGGTGTAGGGGTCCATGGCGATGATGGCGCCCGAGACCTCGGGGATCTGGCGCAGGCGATACTGGCCGGGCTTGCCGTCGAGCGGCTCGGCGTAGATCACGTCGCCCGGTGTCAGGCCGTTGCGGCCGTTGCCGCGTGTCCAGTGCAGGCCGACCTGCCCCATCGTGCCGGTGACGCGCTCGAGCTCGACCGAGCCGTTCGGCAGCTTCTTCGGCTGGATGCCGATGCGCGCCTCGTTGCCGTTCATGTCGAGCACGACGGCGAGCTTCCAGGGCGCGACGTCGCCCAGCGCCGGCACGTCGGCCAGCGGCGGGCCCCAGTCGCCGGCGGTGTCGATGTGGCGCATCGGGCCGCGGAAGCCGTGCGCCTCGTCGTAGCGCACGAGGCCGTCGGCGAGCGCCTTGCGCGCCAGCGCCTGCATCTTGGGGTCGAGCGTGGTGCGCACCGACAGGCCGCCGTCGTAGAGCTTCTTCTCGCCGTAGCGCTCGGAGAGCTCGCGGCGCACCTCCTCGGCGAAGAAGCCGGCGGAATAGGTGTTGGGCGACAGCACGCGGGTGGTGACGCCGAGCGGCTGGCTCTTGGCCGTCTCGCCGTCGGCCTTCGAGACGTAGCCGTTCTCGACCATGCGGTCGATGACCCAGTTGCGGCGCTCCTTGGCGCGCTCGGTGTGGGTGAACGGCTGGTAGTTGTTCGGCCCCTTGGGCAGCGCCGCGAGATAGGCGCACTCGGCGACCGACAGCTCGTGCACCGACTTGCCGAAGTAGTTGAGCGCCGCCGCCGCGACCCCGTAGTTGCCGAGGCCGAGGTAGATTTCGTTGAGGTACAGCTCGAGGATCTTCTCCTTGGAGAAGGCGGACTCGATCTGGAAGGAGAGCAGCGCCTCCTTGATCTTGCGGTCGTAGGAGCGCTCGTTGGTGAGCAGGAAGTTCTTGGCGACCTGCTGGGTGATCGTCGAGGCGCCCTGCATGTGGCCGCCCTGGACCTGCACGATGGCGGCGCGCAGGATGCCCTCGGGATCGACGCCGGCGTGGGTGTAGAAGCTCTTGTCCTCGGCCGAGATGAAGGCCTCCTTCACCAAGGCTGGGATCGCCGAGGAGGGAAGGTAGAGGCGCCGCTCGCGCGAATACTCGGCGAGCACCGAGCCGTCCGAGGCGTGGACGCGCGTCATCACCGGCGGCTCGTAGTTCTTCAGCTGGCTGTAGTCGGGCAGCTCCTTCTCGTACTTGTAGACCACGGCCATGCCGGCGCCGATGGCGATCACGACGAGGATCGCGCCGGTCGCGAAGACGAGGCCGAGGAAACGTCCGATGAGCCGCATTCAGATGCCTTTCGGGGCCCGAGCGCGCGCAGGCGTGCGGGAAGCCGAGCCACGGGAATGGCCCTTCCTCGCGATTGCGTGAGGCGATTTTAAGGTGGAGCGGCGGCGCGGCGCCGCCGTCCCTGCGGGCTTTTTCGCGGCCGCCGCCGCGCGATGCCCTTGCGCCCTAGCGCGCCGCCTGGCGCAGCGGCATCGGCACGCCGGCTGCCGCCTTCGCCGGCCCGTTGCGGTCGGCGAAGTACGACTCGATCGCCTCGGCCATGCGGCCGCTCGCCTTGTCGCGCCAGGCGTCGGCGGTGAGGTCGGCGGCATCGCCCGGATTCGACAGGTAGCCGAGCTCGAGCAGGACGGAGGGCACGTCGGGCGCCTTGAGGACGACGAAACCGGCGGCGCGCTGCGGGTTCTTGTTCAGGCGGCCCGCCACCTTCCAGTAGTTGACGAGCGTGCGCGCGAAGACGTGGCTGTAGGCGCGCGTCTCCTGCCGGGTGAGGTCGAAGAGGATGTCGTTGATGTCGGCCGTGTCCCCCTGCCCCTCGCCGCCGGCGGCCGCATCGGCGGCGTTCTCCTTGGCGGCGACCTTGGCGGCGTAGGCGTCCGACGCTCTGTCGGAGACGGTATAGACGGTGGCGCCGCTGACGTCGGCGGTCTCGGGCAGCGTGTCGGCGTGGACCGAGACCATCAGCGCGGCCTTGGCGTCGCGCGCCACCTGCACGCGGCCGGCGAGCGGCACGAAGACGTCGGTGTCGCGGGTCATCACGACGTTGAAGCCGCCGTGGGCGCGCAGCTTGGCGGCGAGCGCGTTGGCGAAGGCGAGCGTCACGTCCTTTTCGACGACGCCGTTGACGATCGCGCCGGTGTCGGGACCGCCGTGGCCGGCATCGAGGACGATGGTGGCAAGCCCCGGCGCCGCGACGGGCTCGACCGCCGGCGCGGGCGCGGCGGCGACGAGCGCATGGGCGCGCGCGGCGGCGCGGAAGCCGGCGACGTCGGTGCGCGCCAGGCTGACGACTAGGCGGGGATGCCCGGCCGACTGCACGATGGCGGCGGACGCGATCTTGGCCGGGGCCGCGAGGTCGACGACGATTCGCGAGCGCGCCGCCCCGACGAGGCCGAAGCGATAGGAGGCGACGAGGTCGGCCTGGCGGTGGTGCCGGCGGCTCGTTGGCTTGCTTGTCGGCTGCGGCGCCGAGAAGACGGTGTCCGGCAGCTCGACGATGACCCGGTCGGGGTCGGCAACCACATAGGCCGTCGGCGCGACGGGCGCCGAGAGATCGAACGACAGCTCGGCCTTGTCGGGACCGCCGGTGAGAGAGGCGCTGGTGACGTCGACTGGCGAGACGTCGACCGGCTGGCTTGCGGCATGCGCGGCGCGGCCGCCCACGAGCCCGGCCGCCGCCGCCGGCGTCGCGAGGATCGCCAGCGCGGCGAGTGCCGCCAGGTACAGGCTCGTTCCGGCCTTGCGATCCATCCCTGCCCCGCTGCGCCTTGGCGACCCCAAGGGTTTCGGCAACCCAAGGGTACGGGCTTAAGCCCGCGCGGTTAACAGGGGATAAGTACGCAGGAGCCCTCCGTGGGTGACTGTGACGTATCGGTCACAGTCCTTGCCAAGCCGATCGAATTCCGCGATAAGGATATCCGTGTTCGGTTTTGGCGAAGACAGCTTCGGCTGTCCGGTCCGGGCCTCGCGCCGAGAGGGCAGCTCTGCCAGGCGGTGTCGGGTTCGATCGAATCGTCAACGGTAGTGCGTCCCCGATCCTGTTGATCCGGAAACGCACCGCGACAGGTCTCGAGAGGACATGGGCTGTCCTGACAACAGGTTTTCGATCGACGGGCAGGTCACCGCAGCCGCGGCGTCCTCGCGCGTGATCGGCGCCCGGCCTTGCGCCCACCGCGACGTTCTTTTCTCCGATTCCCTGCACTCAACTCATGGGTCCGGCCCCGACTCGGCCGGCCGACTCGAAATCATGCGGCGCCGGAAGGCGCCACCCCTTTCCCTCTTTGCGAGCGACGCCTCGGCCGCGCCCACGCGCTGTCGCCGACCCGCGCTCAGACGAGTTTTCAATGGCCAACAAGATGCTTATCGATGCGGCGCATCCGGAAGAAACCCGGGTCGTCGTCCTGCGGGGCAGCCGGGTTGAGGAATTCGACTTCGAATCCGCCGACAAGCGGCAGCTGCGCGGCAATATCTACCTAGCCAAGGTCACCCGGGTCGAGCCTTCGCTGCAGGCGGCGTTCGTCGACTACGGCGGCAACCGCCACGGCTTCCTCGCCTTCTCCGAGATCCACCCCGACTACTACCAGATCCCGGTCAGCGACCGGCAGGCGCTGCTCGAGGCCGAGGCCGAGGAGGCGCACGAGGAGGAAGAGGAGCGCAAGCCGCGCCGCAGCCGCCGTCGCCGCGGCGGCGACCGCGACCGCCACGCCGCCCGTCGCAGCGAAGGCGACGCGTCGGTCAGCGAGGACGCCGGGCCGGACGAGGCGTCCGATCGCCACGCGTCCGCCGGGCATGAGGCGCACGAGCACGAGGCGCACTCGCAAGAGACGCACCCGCACGAGCACCACGAGCCTGCGGCGCGCGAGGCCGCCGCACCGTCCGACGACGACATGCGCCCGGTGCAGCTCCCGGCCGAGGAGATGCCGCCCTACGACGACCCGACGGCCGACCTGATCCAGCGCGCCAGCATCAAGCACGCCGACGTGCAGCAGGAGCCGGCCGCGCCGCCGCCGACCGACTTCGCCGCCTCGGCGCCCGAGCAGCCCGCCGTCGTCGCCGCCGAGGCGGCCAACAACGAGACGGCCGCCGCCGCGCCGGCGACCGAGGCTGCGCCGAGCGACGCCGAAGTCGACACCGGCCCGACCGGCCGCGCCGCCCCGGCCCACGAGGACGAGGATGGCCACGAGGCGCACGCTCATGGCGAGCCCGCGCACGACGACGAGCACCACGGCCAAGAAGTTCATGGCCACGAGCACCACGACGAGCATCGCGGCAACGGCCATCACGCCAAGCACCACGACGACGACGAGGCCGACGACGAGGAAGAGGAAGACGTCGAGCACATCGGCGGCGACGCGATGGAGGAGGTGCCGCGGCGCGCCCACCGTCCCCGCCGCCAGTACAAGATCCAGGAGGTCATCAAGCGCCGCCAGGTGCTGCTGGTGCAGGTCGTCAAGGAAGAGCGCGGCAACAAGGGCGCCGCGCTGACCACCTACCTGTCGCTCGCCGGCCGCTACTCCGTGCTGATGCCGAACACCGCGCGCGGCGGCGGCATCTCGCGCAAGATCACCGATGCCGACGACCGCCAGCGCCTGAAGTCGATCGCCCAGGAGCTCGAGGTCCCCGAAGGGATGGGCGTGATCCTGCGCACCGCCGGCGCCTCGCGCACCAAGCCCGAGGTGAAGCGCGACTTCGAGTACCTGATGCGCATGTGGGAGACGGTGCGCGAGACCACCCTCAACTCGACCGCCCCGACGCTGGTCTACGAGGAAGGCTCGCTGATCAAGCGCGCCATCCGCGACCTCTACAACAAGGACGTCGAGGAGGTGATCGTCGCCGGCGAGGAGGGCTATCGCGAGGCGAAGGAGTTCATGCGCCTCCTGATGCCGTCGCACGCCAAGAACGTGCAGCCCTGGCGCGATCCCGCCCCGATCTTCACCAAGGCCGGGGCCGACGCGCAGCTCGACGCGATGTTTTCGTCGCAGGTGACGCTGAAGTCCGGCGGCTACATCGTCATCAACCAGACCGAGGCGCTCGTCGCCATCGACGTCAACTCGGGGCGCTCGACGCGCGAGCACAACATCGAGGACACGGCGCTGCGCACCAACCTCGAGGCCGCCGACGAGGTGGCGCGCCAGCTCCGCCTGCGCGATCTCGCCGGCCTCATCGTGGTCGACTTCATCGACATGGAGGAGAACCGCAACAACCGCGCCGTCGAGCGGCGCATCAAGGACGCGCTGAAGAACGACCGCGCCCGCATCCAGGTCGGCCGCATCTCGCATTTCGGCCTGCTCGAGATGAGCCGCCAGCGCATCCGCACCGGCGTGCTCGAGGGCTCGACGGTGATGTGCGAGCATTGCGCGGGCTCCGGCATGGTGCGCTCGACCTCGTCGATCGCGCTGCACGTGCTGCGCCTCATCGAGGACGCGCTGATCCAGGACGCCTCGCGCAACCTCATCGTGCGCGCCCGCAGCGTCGTGGCGCTCTACGTGCTGAACCACAAGCGCGCCCACCTCGCCGAGCTCGAGGCCCGCTTCGGCGCGCAGATCTCGGTCGTCGTCGACGACCATCTCACCGGCACGACCTATTGCGGCGTCGAGCGCGGCGAGCCGGCGACCGGCATCCCGCAGCCGGTGGCGCGCCAGATCCCGATCAACATTCCCGAGCCCGAGGACTTCGTCGAGGACGAGGCCGAGGAGGACGGCGAGAGCGAGGGCGAGACCTCCGCGCACGGCGAGGCGCCGCGCGAGGGTGGCGAAGAGGGCCGCCGCAAGCGCCGGCGCCGGCGCGGCCGCGGCCGCGATCGCGAGTCGAGCGGCATCGCGCAGGACGCGCCGCAGCCGTCCGACGACGCGCTGAGCTTCATCGGCGACGTCGCCCGCGAGGCCGAGGCCCAGGACAACGTGCAGGCCGGCGCCGACGGCGACGACGAGGGCGAAGGCCCTGCTGACGGCAATGGGGACGGCAACGGTGCGGACGGCGAAGGTCGCGACGAGGGCGAGGGCGGCGGCCGCCGTCGCCGCTCGCGCCGCGGCGGGCGCCGTGCCCGCGAGAGCCGCGAGCGTGCCGAGGCGCGCGCCCGCGACGGCAGCGAGGGCGAGGCGGACGGCGCGGACGAGCCCCGCACGGCCGACGAGGCCGAGGCGCCGCTGATCGGCGGCGAGCCGAGCGGCGCGCCGCTCGAGCCGGCGCATGCCGAGCACGAGCACGCCCAGGTCGAGCACGCCCATGTCGAGCACGCTCAAGTCGGGCACGCCGAAGCCGGCCATGCCGAGCCGACGGCAACCACTGTCCCGGCCGAGGCGCATGAGGCGAAGGCCGAAGCGCCGGAAGCTAAGGTCGACGCGCCCAAGGCGGAGGAGCCCAAGGCCGAGACACCGCAACCCGAGGCCACACCGGCGGCTGCGGCGGCGCCAAAGCCCGAAGCGGAGGTCGCGGCGGAGTCCGCGCCGAAGCGGCCGGCGCCGGTGTCGTCCGAGCTCGACCCCTCGCGCCCGAAGCGTTCCGGCTGGTGGCAGCGCGCCAAGGCCTCGCTCGGCGGCTGATCAACGACAGGCGTCCCTCGGCGACGGGGGACGCCTTTGTCACCAAAGGACGCGCGTTTTGCCGCGAGCATGCGATCGAATGGGTCCTAGTGGTCCCACGCCGTCGCCGCGGACGTCCGGTGATGAACCAAACCAAGACGGGGCTATCGAGCAGCACCCTTAGGCTCGCCCTCCCACGCCTTCAGCTCGTCCTCCGGCAGCGCGTCGAAGAAGAACGAAGCCGGGATGTCCGGGTACTCGCCTTTGATGGCGCCGAATGTCAGCTTGCGCTTCGCCGGGGCAACAAGCGTCAGGCGAACCACCGGCCGCATTCCACGCGCGATGACGATGTCCTCGCCAGCCTCGACGCGGGCGATCAGCTTCGACAGATTGCTCTTCGCATTTTGGATGGACACGATGGCCATGAACACTGTCCTTAGCTAAACACCTCGCGATCCCAGCGTTTCCGATTGCCTGGGGGTAGCCTGATGAAACATGAGACGGCTCGACGGCTATTGGAACTGCTGCTCAGACACAGCAGCGAGCAAAATGCATTTCTAAGTAGCTTGGCGGGGACAGAGCCCGAAGATCAAATAAAGAGAATCAAAGCGATGATCGGGCAGACCATGGGCGCGATGTATCTCGAGGCGATACGTCCGATTCTGGCCGAGCATTCCGACCTCACTCCTTACGAGCTGAAGATCCCCGACTGATCGGCCGCAGGCGTGCGCGGTGTGACACCACATGCAGGACGGGCCGTTTCGCCCTATATCCCGGTCACATGCCTCCCCTACCCCCCTCCCCCTTCGACGGCGCGATCGACAGACGTAAGCGCGACGCCTCGCTGTTCCGCGTCCTGCGGGGGCTGCTGCCCTATGTCTGGCCGAGCCAGCGGCCGGACCTGCGGCGGCGCATCTATCTCGCCTTCGCGCTGATGATCGCCGCGAAGCTCATCACCGTCTGCGTCCCCTTCGCCTTCAAGTGGGCGACGGACGCGGTGGCGCGCGAGTCGCGCACGCACGTCCCCGCCGGTCACGAACTGCTCGGCCTCTTGTGGGGGCCGATGGCGCTCACGGCGCTCTACGGCGGCCTGCGCATCGTCATGGGCTTTTCGACCCAGGTCCGCGACGCGCTTTTCGCGGCCGTAGGCATGAACGCCGTGCGCCGCCTCGCGCAGGAAGTCTTCGTGCATCTGCACGGCCTGTCGCTGCGCTTCCACCTCGAGCGCAAGACCGGCGGCCTGACGCGCGTGCTCGAGCGCGGCCGCAACGCCATCGAGACGATCGTGCGCACCATCATGCTGACAGCCGTGCCGACGGCGATCGAGTTCGCGCTGATCCTGGGCGTGCTGTTCGTGCAGTTCGACGCCGCCTACGTCGCCGTCGTCTTCGGCATGATCGCGATCTACCTCGCCTGGACCTTTGTCGCGACGAACTGGCGCATGGGCATCCGCCGCTCGATGAACGAGAGCGACACCGACGCCAACACCAAGGCGATCGACTCGCTGCTCAACTACGAGACGGTGAAGTACTTTGGCGCCGAGCGCCGCGAGGCCGAGCGCTACGACCGCTCGATGGAGCGCTACGAGCGCACCTCGATCCAGACCTACGTCTCGCTGACCGTGCTCAACGCCGGGCAGACCGTGATCTTCACGATCGGCATGACGGCGGTGATGATGATGTCGATCGCGGGCATCCGCGCCGGCACGCATTCGATCGGCGACTTCGTGCTCGTCAACGCGATGATGATCCAGCTCTTCCAGCCCTTGAACTTCATGGGCATGGTCTATCGCGAGGTGAAGCAGGCGACGATCGACATCGAGAAGATGTTCGACCTCCTGTCGCAGAACGCGGAGATCGAGGACCGCCCCGGCGCCGCGCCGCTGGTCGTCGAGCACGGCCACGTCAGGTTCGAGGACGTGCGCTTCTCCTACGACGGCGAGCGGCCGATCCTGCGCGGCATCTCCTTCGACGTCGCGCCCGGCAAGACGCTGGCGATCGTCGGCCCGTCGGGCGCCGGCAAGTCGACGATCTCGCGCCTGCTCTTCCGCTTCTACGAGCCGACGTCCGGCCGCATCCTCATCGACGGGCAGGACATCGCCGGCGTTACCCAGGCCTCGCTACGCGAGAAGATCGGCATGGTGCCGCAGGACACCGTGCTCTTCAACGACACCATCGCCTACAACATCCGCTACGGCCGCTGGGACGCGACGGATGCGGCGGTGCGCGATGCGGCGCGGCTTGCCCAGATCGACCAGTTCATCGAGATCGCGCCGGGCGGCTACGGCGCCCAGGTCGGCGAGCGCGGGCTGAAGCTGTCGGGCGGCGAGAAGCAGCGCGTGGCGATCGCCCGCACCATCCTGAAGGCGCCGCCGATCCTCATCCTCGACGAGGCGACGTCGGCCCTGGACTCGTTCACCGAGCGCGAGATCCAGGCCTCGCTCGAGCAGGTCGCGAAGGGCCGCACGACGCTGGTCATCGCCCACCGGCTGTCGACGATCGTCGGCGCCGACGAGATCATCGTGCTCGACCACGGCCGCATCGCCGAGCGCGGCACCCACGAGGGCCTTCTCGCCCGCCGCGGCATCTACGCCGCCATGTGGGACCGCCAGCA
Source organism: Beijerinckiaceae bacterium RH AL1 (assembly GCA_901457705.2). Taxonomy (NCBI): domain Bacteria; kingdom Pseudomonadati; phylum Pseudomonadota; class Alphaproteobacteria; order Hyphomicrobiales; family Beijerinckiaceae; species Beijerinckiaceae bacterium RH AL1. The sequence goes on along the minus strand of LR590083.2, from coordinate 1,759,323 downwards.
CCAGGTCGACGAGGCCGAGGCGACGCTGCGCCGCGCGCTCGAAGAGGATGGTGTGCGGCCCGACGACCGCGAGCGCGCTGCGCTGCTGGAAGGCTGGGACCGGGTGGCGGGGGAGTAAGGAGCGGCGGCGAGGCGCCGCTCCCGCGAGACCGTAAGCTCAGTACCAGTGGTTGTGCCGGTAGCGGACGCGGCCGCGCCAGCCGTGGTTGTAGCGGCAGTAGCCCGAGTAGGTACGGTGCTCGCCGAAGCCGCAGCCGCCGCGCACCAGCTCGATCTGCGGGGCGGGGCCGACGTCGACGGCGCTCTGCAGCGAGGCGGTCGGCGCGGCCTGGGCGGTTCCGGCGAGGCCGAGGCCCAGCGTTGCGGCAGCAATCATCGAACAAAAACGCATGTGTCTTCTCCAAGTCGTTGGATGACCCCGACTTAGTGCCAGGCCAAACCAAATCCATGATCCTGACAAGGATTTAACCTAAGTAAGGTTGATGGCGCGCCCGCGTGCCGCCGCGCTTACAGCGTCGCCGCCAGCCCGGGCTGCAGCGCCTGCAGCTGGCAGGGGCCAAGCGCGGTCCAGGCGAGCGCGCCGTCCGGCCCCTTGGCGACCCGCGTCACCGCCTGGCCTACCGCCGCCGGCCGCGCGCAGACCAGGATGCCGCCCTCGGCGAGGCGGTCGGTCAGCGAGTCCGGCACCGGGTCGACGAGGCCGTGGGCGATGATCCGGTCGACAGGGTCGAGCGAGGCGGGCAGCGCCAGCCCGTCGCCCCACACGACGGCGGCGTTCTCGATGCCCTGCGCCTCGAGCCGCGCCTGCGCCGCGATGGCGAGGCTCTGGTAGCGCTCGAGCGAGATCACGTCGGCGGCGAGGTGCGAGAGGATCGCCGTCGCGTAGCCGGTGCCGGCGCCGATCTCGAGCACCCGGTGCTTGCGCTCGATCTTCGCCGCCTCGATCAGCCGCGCGACGAGCCAGGGCTCGGGCAGGGTCTGGCCGCAGCCGATCGGCAGCGCGAGGTCGCGCTGGGCGAGATCGAGGTAGCGATGTGGGACGAAGGCCTGGCGCGGCACCAGCTCGAAGGCGCGCAGCACGCGGATGTCTTGGATGCCGCGCGCCCGCATGCGCAGGTGGAAGGCGGCCTTCGCCTCCGCGGCGTCGTCGGCGAGGTCGGCGTCGTGCGCGCGGGCGGCGAGCGCGTCGAGCGCCGGATCAGGTGGCGAGGGCTTGCGCAAAGCGCGTCACCGTCGGCTCATCCGTGAGGTCGAGCTTCAACGGCGTCACCGAGATCTTCAGCTGCGACAGCGCCTCGAGGTCGGTGCCGGTGCCGACCTCGTAGGTCTTCCGCCCGAAGGCGATCCAGTAGTACGGGTTGCCGCGCCCGTCGGTGCGCGGGTCGATGCGCACGATCTGCGCGTCGCGGCGGCCCTGCACGGTCGCGGCGATGCCCTTCACCGCCTCGGCCGGGCACGGCGGGAAGTTAACGTTGACGACGATGTCGGCGTCGAACCCGGCGTCCAGGATCTTGCGGACGACCGCGGCGCCGTGCGCCTCCGCGCAGTCCCAGCGAATGCCCTCGCGCCCGCCGGTGCCGCCGTAGGCGTGGTTGCCGTAGGCCTGCGACAGCGCGATCGACGGGATGCCGAGGATCGTGCCTTCGATCGCGCCGGCGATCGTGCCGGAATAGGTGACGTCCTCGGCGACGTTCTGGCCGGAGTTCACGCCCGACAGCACGAGGTCGACCTTTTCGTCGGCGACGATGTGTTTCAGCCCCATGATGACGCAATCGGTCGGCGTGCCCTTCACCGCGTAGCGCGTCTCGTTGACCTTGCGCAGCCGCAGCGGGTCGTTGACCGACAGGGAGTGCGCGACGCCGGACTGGTCCATCTCCGGCGCCACGACGAGGATGTCGTCGGAGATCTGCCGCGCGATCCGCTCGAGCACGTCGAGCCCCGGCGCATGGATGCCGTCGTCGTTGGTGATGAGGATTCGCATCTCGGTCGATATCTCGCTTTGGCTCAGCTTTTGACCAGCTTGGTGAAGTCGGACCATTGCTCGACGCGGAACGCCCTGATGTCGCGTACCGAGGGCGGCAGCCACGGGAGAGCCTTGAGCGCCATGATGGCCGCGAAAAGATTGGCCAAATCCTCCGACTCGCCGATGTAAAGACTGCCCTGCACGCGGTCGAATCCGAATTCCGCGAGGCGCGCGCCGATGTCCGCATACGCCTGCGAGACGCTCTTGGGATGCTGGCGAGCCGTCTCGGCGACGACGAGATCGAAGGCGATGGCGAACATCAGGTCTCGTTCGGGTCGGCCAGCACGTCGGCAAGCCTGTAGGCGACGACCTCGCCACTCTCGAGGACACGGATCTGCATGAACCAGTCCCCGTCGGCGTCGCGATGATCGAAGCCCAGGATTTCATAGACCGGCCCGACGTCGCCGAAGCGACGCCACGTTCCGACGAGCCCCTGCTGATCGGAAGGAGGGATCACCTCGTCGCCACGGGTCATTGGCACACCCTCGCTTCGTGGGTCTAAGATCGCGCGATCCTTTCCAGCCCACCCATATACGGCTTCAGCGCGTCGGGCACGCGGATGCTGCCGTCGGCTTCCTGGTAGTTCTCGAGCACTGCGACGAGCGCCCGGCCGACCGCGACGCCGGAGCCGTTGAGCGTGTGCACGAAGCGCGTGCCCTTGCCCTCGGCCGGCCGATAGCGCGCGTTCATCCGCCGCGCCTGGAAGTCGCCGCAGACCGAGCAGGACGAGATCTCGCGGTAGCGGTCCTGTCCCGGCAGCCAGACCTCGATGTCGAAGGTCTTGCGGCTGGCGAAGCCCATGTCGCCGGTGCAGAGCGTCATCACCCGATACGGCAGCTCGAGCTTTTGCAGCACCGCCTCCGCGCAGCCGAGCATGCGCTCGTGCTCGGCGCTCGATTGCTCGGGCGTCGTCACCGAGACGAGCTCGACCTTCGTGAACTGGTGCTGGCGGATCATGCCGCGCGTGTCGCGCCCCGCCGCGCCAGCCTCGGCGCGGAAGCACGGCGTCGACGCGGTGAAGCGCAGCGGCATCGCCGCCTCGTCCAGAATCTCTTCGCGCACGAGGTTGGTGAGCGAGACCTCGGCGGTCGGGATGAGCCAGAGGTCGCGGCTGCCCTCCTCCTTGCCTTCGCGCGTCGCCAGGAACTGGTCCTCGCGGAATTTGGCAGCTGCGCGGTGCCGAACATCGCCTCGTCGCGCACGAGCAGCGGCGGGTTCACCTCGGTGTAGCCGTGCTCGCCGGTGTGCAGGTCGAGCATGAACTGCGCGAGCGCCCGCTCCAGCCGCGCCAGCGGTCCCTTAGTGACGACGAAGCGCGCGCCCGAAATCTTTGCCGCGGTCTCGAAGTCCATCAGCCCGAGCGCTTCGCCGAGCGCGAAATGCTCCTTCGGCTGAAAGTTCATCCGGGGCTTCTCGCCCCATTCGCGGAACAGCACGTTGTCGTGCTCGTCGCGGCCTTCCGGCACGTCGTCGGCGGGCAGGTTCGGGATTGCGGCGAGCGCCTCGTCGAGCCTGCGGGCGGCCTCCGCCTCCTCGGCCTCCAGCGCGCCGAGCTTGCCCTTCAGCTCCGCGACCTCGGCCTTCAGCGCGTCGGCCGTCGCCTGGTCCTTCGCCTTCAGCGCCGCGCCGATCTTCTGGCTCGCCGCGTTGCGGCGCTCCTGGATCTCCTGCGCCGCGGCGATCGCCGCGCGGCGGGCGTCGTCGAGCGCGATCAGCTCGGCCGAGAGCGGCGCCAGCCCGCGCTTGCGCCGGCCCTCGTCGAAGGCGGCGGCGTTCTCGCGAATCCAGCGCGGATCGAACATGGGCGGCAGTGAGTCCCGGTGGGCGTGGCGCGCCCCTCTTGGCACAGGCGGCGCGCCGGTGAAAGGCGTTGGGACGCGCGCCGTTGCACCCCAATCCCTATCGTTTTACAAAATGTAAAACGGAGACAGAGCCATGACGACGAGCGAGGCCACGGATGGCATCGGCGAGGTCCTGCAAGTGCGCAAGATCGGCAACTCGCTGGGCTTCATCCTACCGAAGGAGATGCTTGCACGCCTCAGGCTGCAGGAGGGCGACAAGCTGCATGTCGTCGAACAGACCGAGCGCGGCCTCAAGCTGAGCCCCTACGACCCGACCCACGCGAAGGGCCTCGAGATCGCCCGGCAGGCCTTCCGCGACTATGCGGAGACCTTCAAGGCCCTCGCCAAATGACCGAGCCGATCTGGCTCTCCGTGGATCTCGTCGTCGACATCCACAGCGAGCAGCTCGCGCTGTTCGGCGGCCCGGACGGCATCCGCGACCGGGGCCTGCTCGAATCGGCTCTGGCGCGCCCGCTTAACAAGTTTGCCTACGGCGACGACGACCTCGCGTCGCTGGCGGCGAGCTACGCGTTCGGGATCGCGCGCAACCATCCCTTCGTCGATGGCAACAAGCGCGTCGCCTTCGCCGCCTTCCTGGTTTTTCTCGGGCTGAACGGCGTGGCCTTTCGCGTCGAGCCGGCACTGGCGACGGCGAGCATGCTTGCCTTGGCGGCCGGCGAAATCGACGAAGCCGGCTTCACGCAATGGGTTCGAGACCACCTGTGAGAGTGTGCGGCGGCGGTCGGCGCCGCGCCGTCGATTGCCCCCACTACCCCAGCGCCCTCGCCACGAACTCCACGAAGGCCCGCAGCCGCAGCGTCTGCAGCCGGCTCGGCGAGTAGACGAGGTGGAGCGACCGCTCCTGCCCCGTCCACTCCGGCAGGACTCGGACGAGCTGGCCGGCCTCGACATGCGGGCGCAGGACGCGCTCGGCCTGCAGGAGGACGCCGTCGCCGGCCAGCGCGGCGGAAAGGAGAATGCGGGAATCGCTGCTGCGCAGGCGCGAGGCGACTTCGACGACGACGCTCTCGTTGCCGCGCGCCAGCCGCCATTCGTGGCCGACGACGCCGGTCGAGTAGATGAACACAAGGCAGGCGTGCGCGGCGAGGTCGGCGGGCGCGGCGGGCGTGCCCTCCCGCGCGAGATAGGCCGGCGCCGCCGCCGTCACGAGCCGGGCAGGCGCCACCGCGCGGGCATGCAGCGAGGAATCCTTGAGCCGGCCCATGCGCAGGACGACGTCGAAACCCTCCTCAACGAGATCGACGTAGCGGTCGTCGAGCGTCAGCTCGACATCGACGCCGGGATAGGCGCGCAGAAAATCGCCGACGACCGGCGCGAGGCACAGGGCCCCGAAGGCGACGGGCGCGTTGACACGCAGCCGGCCGCGCGGCGTGCGGCCCAGCTCGTGCGCGAGCCCTTCTGCCGCCTCGACCTCGGCGAGGATGGCGCGGCAGCGCTGGTGAAAAACTTCGCCGATCGCGGTGAGACTGTGCCGGCGCGTGGTGCGGCGGATCAGCTCGACGCCGAGCCGCGCCTCCAGCTCGGCGACGTGGCGCCCGACCATCTGCGAGGTGAGCCCGAGCGCCGCCGCGGCCTTGGTGAAGGAGCCGAGCTCCGCCGCCTTGGCGAAGACGGCCATGCTCTCGAGGCGGTCGGCCATTCGAAACCCGTGGTTTCAAGCCTTGTCTGATCAGCGGCATTTATCGCGGTGGGGCGCAGGCTCAAGTGGGAGGCTCCACGAAAGGAGCTTGCCATGCGCGCCTATCGCTTCGGTGCCCTGACCAGCCTCCACGACCTGCACCTCCACACGGACGAGCCCGAGCCGCAGCCGCAACGCGGCGAGGTGCTGCTGCGCGTCCGCGCCGTCTCGCTGAACTACCGCGACATCGCCATGCCGCTCGGCACCTATCCGCTGCCCGTCGAGGCGGGCCACGTGCCGACGAGCGACGGCGCGGCGGAGGTGCTGGCCGTCGGCGAGGGCGTCACCGACTTCAAGCCGGGCGACCGGGTCATCGGCCTGTTCCATCCGCGCTGGCTCGGCGGCGCGCGGCCGGCCGACATCCACGACCAGAGCTACGGCGGCTGGAAGGACGGCTGGCTCGTCGAGCGCAAGGTGGTGTCGCAGGAGGCGGTGATCCCGCTGCCCGACGGCCTGAGCTTCGCCGAGGGCGCCACCCTCCCCTGCGCCGCCGCGACCGCCTGGACCGCGCTCGCCGGCCCGCGGCCGATCCGCGCCGGCGACACGGTGCTGACGCAAGGCACCGGCGGCGTCTCGATCTTCGCGGTTCAGCTCGCGCACGCGCTCGGCGCCCGCTTGATCGCGACGACCTCGAGCGCGGCGAAGGGCGATCTGTTGCGCAAGCTCGGCGCCGACGAGGTCATCGACTACCGCGAGACGCAGGAGTGGGGCGCCCGCGCCAAGGCGCTGACCGGTGGGCGCGGCGTCGACCGCGTCGTCGAGGTCGGCGGCCCGGCGACGATCGCGCAGTCGCTCCGCGCGGCGGCGCCCGACGGCGAGGTCGTGCTGATCGGCTTTCTCGGCCAGGAGGACCCGAGCGTGAACTTTTTCGATCTGTTCAGCGTGGCGACGATCCGCTCGGTCACCGTCGGCGATCGCCAGGCGCTCGTCGACTGCGTCCGCGCGGTGGCGACGGCCGGGATCAGGCCGGTGATCGACCGCGTCTTCGGCTTCGACGACGCAAAGGCCGCGTTCGCGCATCTCGCCGCCGGCCGGCACGTGGGCAAGGTGGTGATCGAGGTCAGCTGAAGCGGTTGCAGCTCCAACGAAGCCCGGCGGTCGCGTAGGGTTTTGCGAGGGCCATCGTTCTCGCTTGGCTTCAAACGAGCTTGGGGATGTGATGCAAAGGCTTGTCGTTCAGCATAACGGTGTTGTTCCCGCGGCCTGCGAGGCAGCATGGCGCGTTTTGCGAGACTGGGCGGGGCTCGCGCGATGGTGGCCCGAGGACGCGCCGTTTCCGGTGCTGCGGTGCGAGCCGATCGGCGACCCGGCGCAGCTCCCATTCGGCCGTCGCCTGCATGTCCCCGGCGGCGGCATGGTCGACGAGCAACTCATCTTCGCGGACGAAAAGCTCCGTCGCGTCTACTACTACATCGACAATGCGACAGCGCAGGGGTTCAGCAACTACCTCGCGACGGCGACGGTCGACGATGCTGGAGAGGGTCGCAGCACGATCGGGCTTCTGGTGTGCTTGGATGTCCATGATGGCGTCGACCCGGCCGCGATCGAGGGTCTCGTGAAAGCAGTGTTGGACGCGAACGTGCGCGGCATCGGGCGGGCGGCGGAGCACGACGGTCGGTGACGTCTCGCTACGGGACCCGGACGCTCCCGACCGGCCGCGAGCGTGACGACGTGCTCGCCACCGTCAAGGGCGGCCTCTCAGGTCGAGGCACGGGGCGATCGAGCGGTGCCCGCCCTTGAGCGCGGCTCCTCGCGTCGTCCCGATGGCCTCAGGTCTGGACGAAGACACGGTCGTGCCGGTCGAACAAAGACACGGGGGTTCCTGCACTTGGGGCATCGAGGAGGGCGAGGGCGCCACCCTCCCCTGCCTCGTGTCACGCGGCGAGGATCACCGACACGTCGATCGCGCGGCCGACGGCGCGCAGCGCGGTCTCGAGCGCCTCGAGCTTCGACTCGTGATTGAGGTCGAGCAGCCGGTCGATCTGCGGCAGGTGGCATTGCAGGCGGCGCGCCAGCTCTGCCTTGCCGATGCCGTCGGCGCGCATCGCCTCGTAGAGGGCGATCTTCAGCGCGTCCGAGGTCGCGAGGACGGCGGACGGGCCGTCGCCGACGGGCGAAGGCGGCGGCACCGGCTCGCGCCGGGCGATGCGCCCGCGCAGGGCTGTGACGATCGCATCCGCCGCGTGGGCGGCCGCATAGGCCGCGTCGTCGCCGAACGTCGCGACCTCGGGGATGTCCGGGGCGGTGGCCAGAAGCGTGCCGTTGTCGTCGGGCGTCAAACGGATGGGGTAGCTCTGCATCATCTCGTCTCCTCGTCCTTCAGGTCGAGGTCCTTCGACAAGCAAGCCAGAGCTAAAGCGTCCTGTCGAGCGTCCTATATTGCCGACACCCGAGAGCAGAACCCCCGTGTCTATGTTCGACCGGCACGACCGTGTCTTCGTCCCGACCTGGGGCCATCGGGACGACGCGCGCAGCCGCGGTCAAGGACGGCCGCCGCTCGATCACCCCGTGCTCCGGCCTGAGAGGCCGACCTTGACGGCGGCGAGCACGTCGTCACGCTCGCGGCCGGTCGGGAGCGCCCCCTACCCCGCCGCGTCCCGCTTCGCCTCGTCGCGCTTGCGGCGGCGCTCCATCACGCCGACCGAGATGATCGCGCCTTCGTAGAGCGCGTAGGCGGGCACGGCGAGCGCGAGCATCGAGAAGGCGTCGGGCGGCGTCAGGATCGCCGAGGCGACGAAGACGAGGACGACCGCATAGCGCCGCTTCGAGCGCAGGAAAGCGGTGTCGACGATGCCGATCTGCCCGAGCAGCGTGAGGATCACCGGCAGCTGGAACATCACGCCGAAGGCAAAGATCAGCGTCATGATCAGCGACAGGTACTCGCTGACGCGCGGCAACAGCTCGATCTGCGCGCGGCCGGGCTCCTTCGACTGCTCCATGCCGATGAAGAAGTGGAGCAGGTTCGGCATCACGATGAAGTAGACGAGCACCGCGCCGGCCGCGAAGAAGATCGGCGTCGCGAAGAGATACGGCGCGAACGCGTTGCGCTCGTGCTTGTAGAGGCCTGGCGCGACGAAGGCGTAGATCTGCGTGAAGATCACCGGGCACGACAGGTAGGCGGCGGCGAAGAAGGCCACCTTGATCTGCGTGAAGAAGTATTCCTGCGGCGCCGTGTAGATCAGCTTGGCGTCCGGCCCCGCCACGTGCGTGTAGGGGATCACCAGCAGATTGTAGAGATCCTTGGCGAAGACGAAGCACAGGATGAACATGCCGACGAACGCGACCAGCGCGCGGATGAGGCGCGTGCGCAGCTCGACGATGTGATCCATGAGAGGCGCTTTGGTCGCCTCGATGTCGGCGTCGGTCATCGCGCGACGCCGCTCGGATGTCTTGATGTAGGCACGCGGGGCTCGACGCTACTCAGGTGGACTGCGCAGCGACGGGCTTGTCGTGCTCGGCTTCGGTCTTGGTGGCGTGTTCGGGCGCGGCAGGCTCGTGCGACACCATCTCGTGCGACGCGGTGTCGTGCGGCGCGGGCGCGACGGGCTCGGGCTCCGGCAGCTTCGGCTCGGCGTGCACCGCGTCGCGCCGCTCGATGGCCTGCATGATCGAGCGATTGTGCGCGTCGACCTCGCCGAGTCCCATCTGCGCCTTCGCGCCGTCGGCGAGCTTCTGCGCCTCCTTGCGGAGGTCCTCCATGTCGGCCTCGCGCATGGCATCCATGAACTGGCCCTGGAACTCGCTCGCCATGCGGCGCATGCGGCCGACGAGCTGGCCGGCCTGGCGCAGCACGCGCGGCAGATCCTTCGGCGGGATGAAGATGAGCGCGATGATCCCGACGATGATCAGCTTGCCGGCATCGAAATCGAGCATGGCGACTCCCTGGGCGGCCGGCCGAGGTCTTGCGACCCGATCGGCCGAACGCCGTCAGCCGACCTGGCGCGTCTCGGACTCGCGGGCGACCGGCTCGCGCAAGCCGTTGCGATCCTGGTCGATCGAGCGGAGCGGCTCGGCACGCGGCGGCTCGACGGGGCGCGGCGCGGCGGTCGGCGCGTCGTCGTCGGAGAGGCCCTTCTTGAAGCTCTTGATGCCCTTGGCGACGTCGCCCATCACATCAGAGATCTTGCCCCGGCCGCCGAACAGCACGAGCAGCACCGCGCCGACGATGATCCAGTGAACGAGCGACATGCTGCCCATGGCGTAGAACTCCCGCGCGCACGCAGTTTGAAGAGGTCAGGCCTGACTTATGCCCCCGGCGGGGCGAACACAAGCGTGGGCGGACGAACGTTCTCGTCGCGCCGCTCTCCGGCAATCGGCAGACGGCAAGCCCCTCACGCGAACGGGTCGCGGTCGAGCGAATCCTCGTCGGCGTCCTCGCCGGGCTCCAGCGGATCGCCGTCGGCCGCGGCATAAAGCTCCTCTTCGCTCTCCGGCGCTTCCGGCTCCTCCGAGTCGAGCGGGTCCTCGTCCTCCTGCAGGTCGCCGTCGCGCGGCAGCGGCACGGTGAAGCCGGCGGGCAGCTGGCGGTCGAAGAGGCCGGCGCCGCGCAGCTCGTCGAGGCCCGGCAGGTCGCCGATCGTCTCGAGCCCGAAGTGCAGGAGGAACGCCTCCGTGGTGCCGAAGGTGATGGGGCGGCCCGGCGAGCGGCGGCGGCCGCGCGGCTTCACCCAGCCCGTCTCGAGCAACACGTCGAGCGTGCCCTTGGCCACGGCGACGCCGCGGATGTCCTCGATCTCGGCGCGGGTCGCCGGCTGGTGGTAGGCGATGATTGCCAGCGTCTCGAGCGCCGCGCGCGACAGCTTGCGCACCTCCCGCCCGCTCGCCGACAGGAGCCAGGCGAGGTCGTCGGCGGTGCGGAACAGCCACTTCGGGCCGACGCGCACCAGCCGCACGCCGCGATCGGCATAATCCTGCTTCAGCGCCGCGAGCACCTCGCCGACCGCCACGCCCTCGGGCAGGCGCGCGGCGATCTTCTCCTCGGCGAGCGGCTCGGTCGCGGCGAACAGCAGCGCCTCGGCGATGCGCTTGCCCTCGGCGAGCTGGCGCTGGTCGCGCGGCTGCTCGACATCGGGAAAGAGGCGGGCGATCTCGGCCATCAGCCCGCCACCACGGCGACGGGCGAGCGACGCTTCACCCAAAGCGGCGCGAAGTGGCCGTCCTGCCGGAGCGAGAGCTTGCCCTCCTTCACCATCTCGAGCATCGCCGAGAAGGAGGAGGCGCGCACCGTGCGGCGCAGCTCCGGCGTCACGCAATAGTCGATGAGGAAGACGTCGAGCGCCGTCCAGTCCGCCGCCTCGCCGACGAGGCGCTGCAGCGCCGAGCGCGCCTCGGCGAGCGACCAGACGACACGCTTGCGCAGGCTCATCCGCGTCGCCGCCTGCTTCTGGCGCTGGCGGGTGTAGGCCGAGAGCAGGTCGTAGATCGTCGCCGTCCAGACGGGCGCGCCGTCGTCGCCGTCGCCGTTGAGGATCGTCGGGTCGGGCATGCCGCGCAGCATCAGGTCGCGGCCGACGCGCGGGCGCGCCTCCAGCGCCTGCCCTGCCGCGCGGATGATCTCGAGCCGCCGCAGCCGCTCGGCCAGCGCGGCGGCGAGGTCGCCGGCCTCCTGCGCCTCCTCGGCCTTGGCGCGCGGCAGCAGCAGGCGCGACTTCAGGTAGGCGAGCCAGGCCGCCATCACGAGATAGTCGGCGGCGAGCTCGAGACGCACGGTGCGGGCCTGCTCGATGAAGGCGAGGTACTGCTCCGCCAGCGCAAGCACGGAGATGCGCTGCAGGTCGACCTTCTGGCGACGGGCGAGCTCGAGCAGCAGGTCGAGCGGACCTTCGAAGCCGTCGACGTCGACGACGAAGCGCTCGTCCTCGGCCGCATCGCGCGCGGCGCTCTGATCGCTCTCGAAGCTCGGCTCCGTCATATCCGTCCCCGCCTCTCATCGAGGCCTGGGTGGATTTTCGGCTCTTCAGGCGGTCGTCGCAAGCACGCGATCGAGCATCGCGACCGCGTCCACAGGATCGAAGTCCGGCCGGGGCCGCTTCATCGCCGCCCGCGCCCGGGCGAGGCGGGTCGCGCAGGCGCCCTCGACCGGCGGGGCGACGGCCGCCACGGCCTCGGCTTCCGCAAGGACGCCGTTGCAGTGCAGGGCGACGTCGACGCCGGCCGCGAACAGGCCCTCGGCCTTCTCGCGGAACGTGCCGGGCAGCGCCTTCATCGAGAGGTCGTCGGAGAACAGCAGGCCATCAAAGCCGATCTTGCGACGGATGGTCCCCTGGACGACGGCCGGCGAGATGGTTGCCGGACGCGCGGCGTCGAGCGCGGTGTAGACGACATGCCCGGTCATCGCCGCCGGCAGGTCGGCGTTGCGCTCGAACGGCAGGAAGTCCGAGGCTTCGAGCGCGGCGAGCGGCGCCTCGACGACCGGCAGCGCCAGGTGGCTGTCGGCGAAGGCGCGGCCATGGCCGGGCAGATGCTTCATGACCGGCAGCACGCCGGCATCGAGCATGCCCTCGGCGGCAGCGCGGCCGAGCGTCGCCACGGCGATCGGGTCTCGTGCATAGGCCCGGTCGCCGATGACGTCGTGCGCGCCCTCGACCGGCACGTCGAGCACAGGCAGGCAGTCGACATCGATGCCGACGGCGAGGAGATCCTCGGCCATCAGACGCGCGGCGAGGCGGATCGCCCGGGCGCGCGCGGCGGGATCGGCGATGCTCGAGAAGCTTGCCGCCGCGGGGTAGCGGCGCCAGTGCGGCGGCCGCAGGCGCTGCACGCGGCCGCCCTCCTGGTCGACGAGAATCAGCACGTCGCGGCCGAGCGTCGCGCGAATCTCCGAGGTCAGGGCGTAGACCTGGGCCGGCGATTCGATGTTGCGCAGCACGCCGCCGACGACGCCGAACAGGATGACGCCGAGCGGCTCGGCGTCCCGCAGGAAGGCTTTCTCATCGGCCGTAAGGGTCGTGCCCAGGCAGCCGCAGACGAAGGCGCGCGTCATCAGGCTCGCGACTCCCCGATCCCCGCCTGCCGCATCAGTTCTTGGCGATGAAGCAGGTCCCGCCGTCCGCCTTGAGCTTCGAGCAGAGGCTCGCGGCGTCGGCCTTCGACAGGCTGGAGACGCGGATGCGGTAGACGGTCTTGCCGTTCGAATCCGCGCGGTGGAAGCCGAGCCGCTGGCCGTGCAGAGCGCCAGCGTACTTCTTCAGGAACCGCGCGGTGGCCGAGCGTGCCTCGGCCTCCGAGCCCGGGGCGCCGAGCTGCACCGCGAAGGTGCCGGCAGCGGGCTTCGCGTCGTCGCCGGCGTCGGTCGCCGCTTCGGTCTCGGTGCCCGTCTCGGCCTTGGCGACCTTGACCGGCTTCGTCTTCTTGCCGGGCTTGGCGGCAACCGGCGGGGCATCGGCTCCGTCGGCCGGCTCGGCGGCCGGCGTCGGCGCCGCGGTGGCGACGCGAGCCGTCGCCTTCGCGCCCTTGGCATGCGCCTTCGGCGTCGCGGCGGCCGGCGCCGCGCCCCCGACGAGGGCGCCGATGCTGTCGGTCGCCGGAGCGGCGGCCTGCGGCGCGGCGGGAGCCGCGTCCTGGGCGCCCGACACGATCGTGCCGTCGGGCTTCACCATCACCGACTTGACCTTCTTCGGCAGCGGCATGCCGACGCCGAAGCCCTGGTCGCTGTAGGGCTGCTGCGCCGCCGGGGCGGCAGCGGTCGTGTCCGTCTTGGCGCCGCCCATGGTCGAGTAGTCGGGGCTCATCGTGCCCTCGCCCTGGCCGGGCACCGGGACGCTGGCGGCGTCGGTCCCGCGCGAGGCGGCGTCGCGCGCGGCATTGTCCTGCACGGCCTGCTGCAGGTCGACCGGCTGCTCCTCGCGGCTGACAAGCTTGGTCGGCGTGGCCTGGCTCTGGCCGCTCGCGGCCTGGTCGCCGGCATCCTTGGCGTCGGCCGGCGGCTGCACCTTGGTCGGGCCGGCGGCGGCCATGATGGTCTTGATCTCGCGCGGGCTCGAGCCGACGCCCTTGTAGGCGAAGGCGACGCCGATGCCGACGACGGCGATCGCGATCGAGCCGGCGATGGCATAGGCGGGCTTCAGCCCGACGACGGCGCGCTTCTTGGCGGGTCGCGGCTGCTCGGCCCAGTCGGCCTGGGCCTGCGGCTCCGGCGGAAAGGCGTAATCCGGCTCGGCATAGTCCGCCTGCGTGTCGTGGCCCGGCGCGAACTGCGGATGCGCGTCGAACTGCGGCTGCTGGCCGAACTGCGGCTCCTGATGGAAGTGCGGCGGCTGCGTCGCGGCGTTGCGGAGGCCGGCCTCGATCGCCGCGAAATCCGCCAGGAAGCGCGGCTTGGCGGCCTGCGCGCCGGCATCGCCGAACGACGGCTCCTGCCGCGCGTGCGGGGCGAAGCTCGGACGGAAGTCGGGCGCCGGATGCGCCGGCGGCGCTTGCTGCGCGAAAACATCGCCATACGGGTCGGGCTCGTCGCCGACGATGCGGGCGAGCTCGGCCAAGGGGTCGTCCTCGTGATGCGCCGGGCGCTGGGTCTGGCGGAAGCGGCGCTCGAAGTCGTCCAGGTCCACGGGAGGGCGCTGTCTAGCCACGGTCTCGCTCATACTCTGACCTCGTGCGGCGACTGAGGCGTCGCGCTAACGCTTAAGCTCGCGGGTCAAGCCCGCCGAAACATCCGACATCCCCCGTCGGGTTCACGTCAGCGCTGCGGGTCACATCTCGTCGGGTGCGGACACGCCTAAAATGCCCAACCCCGTCGCAATGACGCCGCCGATGGCCGAGACCAACGCCAGACGCGCACAAGTCATTTCTCTACTTTCTTCGTAAACAAAGCGTAATTGTGGCTGCTCGCGACTGCCGCGCGTGTAATGGGCATGAAACGCCGAGCTTAAATCGTAGAGGTAGAACGCGAGCCGATGCGGCTCATGCGCCGCCGCCGCCGCTTCGACGAGGCGCGGGAAGGCGGCGATCTCGCGCAGCAGCGCGCTCTCGCCGGCATCCGTCAGCAGGCCGAAGTCGGCCTTGGCGAGCGCGGCGGGCGAGACGTCGAGATCGGGGAAGATCTTCTGCCCGTTGCGCAGCGCCGCCCGTGTGCGGGCATAGGCGTACTGCACGTAGAAGACCGCATTGTCCTTGGAGCGCTCGATCACCTTGGCGAGGTCGAACTCGAGCGGCGCGTCGTTCTTGCGGAACAGCATCATGAAGCGCACGGCGTCGACGCCGACCTCGTCGACGACCTCGCGCAGCGTCACGAAGGTGCCGGCGCGCTTCGACATCTTCACCGGCTCGCCGGCGCGCATCAGCTGCACGAGCTGAACGAGCTTGACGTCGAGCGTCGCCTTGCCGTCGGAGAGCGCCCGCACCGCCGCCTGCATGCGCTTCACGTAGCCGCCGTGGTCGGCGCCCATCACGTCGATGAGGTCGGTGGCGCCGCGGTCCATCTTCACCTTGTGGTAGGCGATGTCGCTGGCGAAGTAGGTGTAGCCGCCGTCGGACTTCAGAAGCGGCCGGTCGACGTCGTCGCCGAACCGGGTGGAGCGGAACAGCGTCTGCTCGCGATCCTCCCAGTCGTCGTCGGGCTTGCCCTTCGGCGGCGGCAGGTGGCCGACGTAGACGAGGTCCTTCGCCCGCAGCGTCGCGATGGCGGCGGCGACGGCATCGCCGCCGGGCCCGTGGATCAGCGTCCGCTCCGAGAAAAACACGTCGTGCGCGATGCCGATCGCCGCGAGGTCGTCGCGGATCATCGCCATCATCGCGGCGATCGCCGCCTCGCGGGCGATCGGCAGCCACTCGGCCTCCGGCATCGCCTTCAGCGCCGCCCCGTGCTGCGCGGCAAGCGCCGCGCCGACGGGCTTCAGGTAGTCGCCGGGATAGGCGAGCGTGTCGAGGTCGATCGCCTCGCCGAGCGCCTCGCGGTAGCGTGCGAAGGCGGCGTGCGCGAGCTTGTCGACCTGCGCCCCGGCGTCGTTGATGTAGTATTCCTTGGTGACCTGCCGGCCAGCGAAGGTCAGCAGCCGCGCCAGCGCGTCGCCGAACACCGCGCCGCGGCCGTGCCCGACATGCATCGGCCCGGTCGGGTTGGCCGACACGTACTCGATGTTCACTGGGGCGGCCTCGGTCGTCCCGGTCTCCCGCGCAAAGCCGGCGGGATCGGCCAGCGCAACGCGCAAGACCTCTGCGAACACAGTGGGTTGCAGCCGGATGTTGATGAAGCCCGGGCCGGCGACCTCGGCCTGGTCGACATCGTCCTGCGTGGCCAGCGCCGCGGCGATCTCGATCGCCAGCTGACGCGGGTTGGCGATGCCCGCCGCCTTCGCCTCCTTGGCGTAGACCATGGCCGCGTTGACCGCGAGATCGCCGTGCGCGGCATCGCGCGGCGGCTCGACGACGAAGCGCGCCAGATCGAGATCGGCCGGCAGCCGGCCCTGCGCGACGATGTCGGAAAGGATCGCGGCGACGCGATCGTGGAAGCGGGCGAAGATGTTCATGTGATATCGGGGCTTGGCGCGACCTGCGGCTGCGCGAGGCGGTAGGGGATTTCGACGGGGGCGTCAAAGATCGGCGTGTTGCCGGGGCCTGGGCGGGGGCTTAGCTTGTGACGGCCGGAGCCGCGACATGCTGACTGTCAAGATCGACAACGACGCGATCGAGGCGCGACTTCGCGAGCGCGCCGCCGCCAACGGCCATTCGCCGGAGGACGAGGCGCGCGAGGTGCTCGGCACGGCGCTTCTCTCTCGCACCGCCCTGCCCGATCAGAATCTGGGACAGGCCCTTCACGAGGAATTCGCGAAGCTCGGGGGCGTCGAGCTCGATCTCGACTGGCTGAGGAAGCTCCCGGATCGCGAGCCCCCGACGTTCGATTGAGCGCCGTGCTCGTGCTCGATACGAACGTTCTGTCGGAGCTGATGCGACCGCGACCGGCTTCGTCGGTGCTCCTCTGGATGAACGCCCAATCTTCTGACGAGATCTTCACGACCGCGGTCAGCGAGGCCGAGCTTCTTGTGGGCATAGCCTTGCTTCCGGCTGGTCGCCGGCGCGACGACCTACGTGCTGCGGCGACGCGCGTGTTCGCTCGCTTCGCGCCGTCACAGATCCTCGCATTCGACAGTGCGTCGGCGGCACAGTTTGCTCGTCTCTTCGCCGCGCGACGTGGTGCCGGGCGCCCGCTGCAGCCGATGGACGCGCAAATCGCCGGGATCGTCGCCGCGAACAACGCGACGCTCGTCACCCGCGACGTCGCGGATTTCGCCGAATGCGGCTTCAGCGTCCTCGATCCCTGGTCCGCGTAAACCCTACCGCCCCCGCCCATACCGCAGCTCCGGCGTCGCGGAAAAATGCGTGCGGTGCTCGGCGATGGCGTAGCGGTCGGTCATGCCGGCGATGTAGTCGGCGACGAGGCGCTCGCGGCGGCCGCCACCGTCGTCGGGACCGAGGCGCGAGGCCCATTCCTGCGGCATCAGCGTCGGGCGCGCGCGGTAGAGCGCGAAGAGGTCGCGCACGATCGCCGCGGCGCCCTCGCGGATCGTCACGATCGCCGGGTGGCGGTACATGTTCTCCCAAAGGAAGCGCTTGATGGCCGCTTCCGCCGCCGCCATCGCCGGCGAGAAGGCCACCGCGGCGTGGCCGAGGCCGCGCACCGCCTCGAGGCTCGCGCAGCCGGCCAGCCGGGCGCCGCTCTCGGCGATCGCATCCTCGACGAAGCGGGTGATCACCCGGCGCGTCAGCTCGTGCACCACGCGGTTGTCGTCGAGGCCGGGATGGCGCGTCTCGATCTCGTCGAGCAGCACGTCGAGGAACGGCACCGCGCGGCAGGAGTCGAGCGAGAACAGGCCGGCGCGCAGGCCGTCGTCGATGTCGTGCGCGTCGTAGGCGATGTCGTCGGCCAGCGCGGCGCACTGCGCCTCCGCCGATGGCCAGCGGGCGAGGTCGAGCGGGCGCACCGCGTCGAGCTCCAGGAAGATGCCGGGCAGCCCGTGCCGCGTGTGGGCCTTCACCGGCGTGCCGTCCCAGGCGACGAGCGGGCCGTTGTGCTTGGCGAGACCCTCGATCGCCTCGAAGGTGAGGTTCAAGCCGTCGAAGGCGGCGTAGCGGCGCTCGAGCTTGGTGACGATGCGCAGCGTCTGCGCGTTGTGGTCGAAGCCGCCGTGGTCGGCGAGCGCGGCCTCCAGCGCCTCCTCGCCGGTATGGCCGAACGGCGTGTGGCCGAGGTCGTGCGCCAGCGCGATCGCCTCGGCGAGGTCCTCGTCGAGGCGAAGCGAGCGGGCGAGCGCGCGGGCGAGCTGGCCGACCTCGATCGAGTGCGTCAGCCGCGTGCGGTAGTGGTCGCCCTCGTGCGGGACGAAGACCTGCGTCTTGTGCGCGAGCCGGCGGAAGGCGGTCGAGTGGATGATGCGGTCGCGGTCGCGCTGGAAGTCGGAGCGCGTGCGCGAGCCGGGCTCCGCGATGAGTCGGCCGGCGCTGGCCGCGGGGTCGGCGGCGTAGGGCGCTCTCTCCACGCCAGGCTCCTCGCACGGTGGGCGGCGGCTCGCCCGGTTGCGGACGCGTCGGTGGGCACGTATCTTTGATGCCAAGAGGTGGCAAGCGCGCCGCTCGCGCTGTCCCCACCATCACGGATCGATCATGACCGACACCATCGACCTCGACCCGGCCCTCGACCTTCCCGTCGCCATCACGGCGTCGGCCGCCAAGCGCGTCGCCGAGATCCTGGCGGGCGAATCGCCGAACGCGGCGCTGCGCGTCGGCGTCGACGGCGGCGGCTGCTCGGGCTTCCAGTACACCTACGACATCGTCACTGCGCGCGAGCCGGACGACCTCGTGCTCGAGCGCGACGGCGCGACGGTGCTGATCGACCAGACCTCGCTCGAGTATCTGCGCGGCTCCAGCATCGATTTCGTCGACGACCTGATGGGCCGCGCCTTCAAGATTCACAATCCGCAGGCCACCGCCTCCTGCGGCTGCGGCACGAGCTTCGCCATCTAGCGCCGCGTGTCACGCCTCACCCTCTGGCTCGGCACGGCCGGCCTCTGCCTCGGCCTCGTCGGCACGCAGGCAGCCTTCACCGCCGCAACGCAGCTCCGCGTCGCCGGCTTCCTCGCAGCGCATCCCGGCCTGAAGGTCGCCGGCTGGCGCGTCAGCCCGCTGAGCGGCGAGGTCGTGCTCGACGGCATCAGCGACGGCGCGTTGGCGATCGGCCGGCTGCGCCTGCCCTACCCCACGCCGCTCAGCCGTCTCGCGCATGTCTTCGCGCCGGTCGCCGCGTTCGCCGACGCGTCGACGGCGCCGGCGGGATCGAACACCGTCTCAGCCGACAACGTCAGCGTCGTGAACGGCGCGACGACCTACCGCTTCAAGAGCATCCAGCTCGCCGGCACCGACCTGACGCAGGCCGGCCTCGATGCGCTCGTCGACGCGAAGGCGTCGGGCACGCTGGAAGCACGCTTCGCTAAGCTGAACGCCCGCGCCGTGGCGATTCCCGAGATCGCGATCGACGACACGACGGCCGGCTCCGAGCGCCACGCTGTGATCCACAAGGTGGCGCTCGCCAACGTCGTCGCCGGCAAGGCATCGGCCGCCAGCGCCGCCGACGCCTCGCTGGCCATCATGGCCGGGCAGGACGCGGCCAATCTCGCGAGCGGGCCCAGCGAGGCCGCCAACGTCGATCTCGCCCAGCTCGCGCATGTCGCGCTGGCGCGCCGCACCGATGCGGCCGAGCCGCAGAAGCCGCTCTTCGACAAGCTCGTCGTCGAGAGGCTGTCGCTCGCCAACGCCGTGCACACCGCTGGCGTCGACATCGGCTCGATCGCCGCGACCGGCGTCGCCGGACGCCCGCTGTCGGCGGACGTCGCCGACGCCGCCGTCGCGCCAGGCAGCAACGCCGCCTCGGCGCTGCTGCTCGCCGACCTCGCGCAGAGCTTCACCGTCGCGACTCTCGACGTGCACGATGCCGCCCTGCACGGCACCAATGCCGACGGCGACACCAAGCTTTCGGTGGCCGAGCTCGGCCTGCAAGGCTTCGGCGCCGGCAAGATCGGCGCGCTGCACCTGCGCAGCTTCTCGCTCGCGGGCCCGACCGCCAAGCTCGCCGTCGGCAGCGCCGACCTCGGCGCCGTGACGATCCCCGAGAACGCCGCCGCCTCGCGCGTCTCCGCGCGGCCGGGCAAGCTCGATCTCGACACGATCGTCATGGAGGTCACGGCGCAGGGAGCAACGCCGGTCAAGCTGACGATCGGCCATCTCTCGCTCGCGCAGGAAGGCGGCCCCAGCACGATCCCCTCGAGCGGCGCGGCGAGCATGCGCAACCTCGGGATCGATCTAACGCCCGACAGCACCGCGACGCGCGCGCTGACCGACATGGGCTACCGGCACGCCACGCTCTCGGGGGCCTTCACCTCGAGCTACGACGTCGGCGCGCAGGAGCTGACGATCCACAAGCTGTCGCTCGACGAGCCGGCCATGGGCTCGATCGAGCTGACGCTGCGCCTCGTCAACGTCTCGCCGGACCTGCTCTCGACCGATCCCGCGGTGTCGCAGGCCTCGGCGATCGCGGTGCTCGCCAAGACGCTCGACATCAGGCTCGCCAACGCCGGCCTGTTCGACAAGGCGCTGGCGTTGAAGGCGCAGCAGGACGGCATCAGCATCGCCGAGGAGCGCGCCTTCGGCGTCGACTTCTTCAAGACCAAGCTGCCGACCATGCTCGGCGACGGCCAGGGCATAAGGACGATCGGCGATGCGGTGGCGAAGTTCATCGCCGACCCGCGGACGCTGCACGTCTCGCTCGGCTCGAAGGAAGGCCTCGGCATCGGCGCCGTCGCCATGCTCGCCGACCCCGGCGCGCTGCTCGACTCGCTCGACATCAAGGCGACGGCGGACGACTAGAGTGCATCCCAGGTTGGTCGACGCGCCCCAGTAGCCTCATGGTGAGCCGCGCGCAGCGAGTCGAACAACGGCTGTCCACGGATCGAGCAACCTGGATCCTCCCGGTTCGAGACGCGCTCCGCGCTCCTCACCATGAGGGATTGAAGAGCGGCCTCATTCCAGAAGATCGAGATACGCTCTAGGGCGACGTTAGGCCCGCGCTACCGCACGGTCCGCCGGGACCGGTGATGCGCGGGAGGCGGCACCGCGGGCTGCGCCTCGCCGGGAACGCCGCCGTAGTTCAACAGGATGTGGCGCGCCTCCGCCGCGGTCATGGCGCAGGCGCTCTCCATGCCGCCCTGCAGCGCGCCGACCGCCCGGTAATATTCGGGAAGCCCGGAGCAGCCGCCGACGCCGGTGAAGGCTTGCGCCCCCACGGGAGCGGCCAGCGCGAGGGCGAGCACGAGAGCAGTGACGCCGGTCTTCAACGACGTAGTCTTGAGCGAAACGCTCGATAGCGACATGGTCTTGCACGACATGGCCGATCTCTCCGCGATCGATGCTGCACGCAACTATACGTGTGGCGGCCGCCGGAAAGCGACAGGGGGCGCGTCGCCGCGGCCCGCGCGCAACAGGCGAGGGCGAACGCCGGCAAGGGGCTAGGTCGGCGGGCGAGGATCGGCTAGGCTGTTTCTTAGAACGGCGGTCAGCCGCCACCGGGACCCCAGCATGCGTCGCAGCGCCTTTCTCGCCCTCGTCCTCGCAACGGCCGCCGCCGCTGGGACCGCGCCGGCGCGCGCCGAATACTACTGCAGCCCCGGCTTCGAGCCGAGCTACGGCCGCTGCATCGCCACCGCCTCGACCGATCAGGTCGACCTCTACCTGAACGAGCCGGGCGGCTACATCCATGAGGACGCGCCGCCGGTGCCGCTCGTGCACCACCGCCATCGCCGGCACGGGCTGCGCGCGCGCTACTGAGAGAGCGGAGGCGACGCCATCGAGAGCCCGTCCTCCTCCCCACGAGACGCCCCGATGCCTGACGAGCCCGGCGACGGCCATCGCTTCGAGCGCATCGCGTTCCTGTCGTCGGGCACGCCCGATGCGGACCGCGCCCGCGACGCCTTCATCGCCCGCTACGGCTGCGCCTCCGAGGCCGAGGCCGACGTCGTCGTCGCTCTCGGCGGCGACGGCATGATGCTGCAGACGCTGCATCGCTTCATGGACAAGCCGGTGCCGATCTTCGGCATCAACCACGGCTCCGTCGGCTTCCTCATGAACGAGTGGCGCGACATCGACCTGCGCGCGCGGCTCGACGTCGCCCAGCCCTCGATCATCCATCCGCTCGTAATGCGCGCCACCTCCGAGTCGGGCGAGGTGTCGGAGGGCCGCGCGATCAACGAGGTCTTCCTGTCGCGCCAGACCTACCAGGCGGCGAAGCTGAAGATCTCGATCGACGGCGTCGAGCGGCTCGACGAGCTGATCGCCGACGGCGTGCTCGCCGCGACGCCCGCCGGCTCGACCGCCTACAACCTGTCGGTCGGCGGCCCGATCCTGCCGCTCAACACCTCGCTGATGACCATCACGCCGATCTCGGCGTTCCGGCCGCGGCGCTGGCGCGGCGCGCTGCTGCGCGACACCGCGCGCATCGAGATCGAGGTGATCGAGGCGACGAAGCGGCCCGTGTCGGCCGTCGCCGACCATTTCGAGGTCCGCCACGTCATCCACGTCGTCATCGAGATGGACATCGAGACCGGCCTCGTGCTGCTGCACGATCCCGGCCATTCGCTCGACGAGCGCATCCTGCGCGAGCAGTTCGGGCCCTGATGCCGCCATCGAACAAGCCGGAGATCCTGAGCCGCGAGGTGATCGGCGGCAATTTCTCGCCGCTGGAGCGGGTGGTGTTCCGCCGCCGCCGGACCGACGGCGCAATGAGCGAGACGACGCGCGAGATCCTGAACGTCGACGACGGCGTGGCGATCCTGCCTTACGATCTCGCGCGCGGCACGATCATCCTGATCCGCCAGTTTCGCGGCGTCGCCTTCCTCAAGGGCGGGTCCGAGACGCTCGTCGAGGCCTGCGCCGGCAAGCTCGAGGGCGCCGACCCGCTGACCCGCGTCAAGAAGGAGACCGAGGAAGAGACCGGCATCCGCCTCTCCGCCACGCCGCGCCCCGTCTTCGTCGCCTATTCCTCGCCCGGCACCTTCGCCGAGCGGCTGCACTACTTCGTCGCGCCCTACACGGAGGCGGATCGCATCGACAAGGGCGGCGGCCTCGTCGAGGAGGGCGAGGACATCGAGGTGATCGAGACGACGCTCGAGGCGGCGATCGCGATGATCGAGCGCGGCGAGATCATCGACGCGAAGACCATCGCCCTGCTCTACTACGCGAAGGCGACGCGCCTGCTGGGCTGAGGCGGCATCCTACGCCGCCAGCAGCTCCGCCTCGATCGCGGCGAGGTCGACGGTGAAGGCCACTCGCTTCGGCGTCGCGGCGCGCGCGGGCATCGCGTCGTCGAGGTCTTCGAGCAGCAGCGGCGCCAGGTCGAAGCGCTCGCGCTCGAGCCGCAGCGCGCCGGCATGCGGCAGGCGGCCGGCATCGCGCGTGGCCTCGCGGCGCGCTTCGGATTCGAAGCGGCGCAGCAGCACCATCAGCGTGTCGAGATCGCCCGTGTTGATCGCGTCGCAGCCCGTTAGCACGCGCTCGATGACGAGGCACGAGAGCGAGGCGCGGCGCAGGTTCGACCAGTCGGCCTCGCGCGTCGCCTGCAGCGCGATTCGCGTCGCCGCCAGCAGCGCCTCCGGCAGGCCGGCCTTGCGGTAGAGCCCGGCGAAAGCGTTGGCCTCGAAACGATCGACGATCGCGTCGACGCGGGTCAGCGCGGTGTCGGAGAGGACGCTGAGCGCGGCCTTGAACAGCTCGATCTTGCCCGACAGGATCGAGCGGAAGATCAGCGACAGCGTGAGATCGCCGGAGTCGCGCAGGTGCCGCACAAGCTCGAGCGTCGCGGCCCAGCCCTGCGAGGTGTCGGCGATGGTGATGGCGGCGCGGTCGCGCGCCTCGCGGCCGATTCGCTTCAGGCGACTCTCGGACATCCACTTGCGGTCGGCGACGAGGCCGGCCATCGCGCGCATCGCGGCGGCGACGAGGTCGACGCGGGCGGCCATCGGCAGGTCGAGGCGCTGGAGCAGCGCGTCGCGCAGCTCGGCCGCCTCGCCGTGACGCTCGATCATGCGGCGGATCGCGGCTTCGGAGAGCGGCGCGCCGCGGTTGCCGGCGAGCGCGACGAGCGCGTCGACGTCGGCGGTCTCGGCGATCAGCGCCGCGACGGTGATGGGAAGGCTGGGGCGTTCGGCGAGCGCCACCGCGGCCGGACCGGCCGCCGTCGTCGCGCAATCGATCAGCTCGGCATCGGTGAGGATCGGCGAGCGGGCGAGCACGATCGCCGCGATCTCCGGCAGGTCGTCGGCGAGCGCGAGGACGATGTGGTGCGGCGCCGCATGCGCGCCGGCGAGCGCCTCGGCAAGCGCCTTGCGCACGACGATCGCCGGATCGTCGAGGAAGCTCGTCAGCACGGCCGCGGCGTCCTGGCGCTGGCGCTCGGTGGCGCGAGCGCGGAGATAGGCGCGGGCCAGAGCCGTGGCTCCTTCGGCGCGCGTCGCCGGCGAGGAGGTCTCGGCCCAGCTGCGGAACTTTTCCAGGATCATCGGGAGCGACCGGAGGGAGGTGCGATGCCCCACGGTCTCAGATCATGGTAAAGAGAGCCTTAATCCTAACCGTGCGTTACTTGGCCCCCGGCTACCGAGGCTCTTTCTGGCACAGCCTCAGCCGGAAAAATGCGTCGTGATGTCGGCTACCACCGGACGCGGGCGCTCGTCGCGCGGGCCCGAGGCCGTGCCGAGGCTCACGAAGCCGGCGATGCGCTCGTGCGCCGCGAGCCCGAGGCGCTCGAGCACGCCGCGGTCGTAGGCGTACCATTCGGTAAGCCAGACGGTCGCAAAGCCCATCGCGTTCGCGGCGATGCAGAGGTTCATGCACACGGCGCCCGACGACAGGACCTGCTCCCATTCCGGGATCTTGTGGTGTGGGCCGGCGCTCGACACGACGGCGATCACCAGGGGCGCCGCGAATCGGCGGCGTTCCGCCTCCATCCGGTCGGCCGAGGCGTCTGGGTTGGCGGCGGCGAAGGCGTCGCCGACGATCGCCGCGGCGCGCGCCTTGCCGGCGCCGGAGAAGACGATGAAGCGCCACGGCGCGAGCTTGCCGTGGTCTGGCACGCGCGCGGCGATGGTGAGGATCTGCTCGACCTCCCGCGGCGAGGGGCCGGGCTCGACGAGGAACGGGACCGGCGCCGAGCGCCGCGTCTCCAGGAGGTGGATGGTGTCGTTCCGTCGCGTCTCGGTCGTGCGCGTGTCGTTCGACGTGCTGTTCATGCGCGGTTCGTCTTGTCCGGTTTAGGCAGGGGCGCCGTCGCGACATCGCACGGCCGCCACATTAGATCGGCATCGCAGCCTGCGATGCAATCGGGCGCGGGGGCGCGGAGGTGCAGGGTTGAGCGGTTCCAAACCGGTGCGGGGCTGCGACTGGAGGCGCACCCGCGCATGACCTTCCTCGAGTTCTCACGCGTCGGCGAGCTGACCTCGCCCGTGCCCGATCGCGAGCGCGTCGCGTTGCGCCTGCGCGCCACGGCGTGGTCGCGGCGCACGTTCCTCGTCTGCGCGGCCTGCCTTCTCGCCACGGCGGCGCTCGCGTTTGCGCGCTGGCAGATCGACGGCGCCGTCGTGCCGTGGGACTCGAAACCAGTTCTACCCGTTCTTCCGCTTCCTCGCCGACGCGCTGCACCACGGCACCGTGCCGCTCTGGAATCCCTACCAGTTCGGCGGCTACCCCGTGGCGGCCGACCCGCAGTCCCTGCTCTTCACGCCGACGATGGTGCTCTTCGCGCTCGTCGCGCCGCAGGCCTCGATGCAGGCCTTCGACGCGGTGATCATGGCGCATCTCGCCTTCGGCAGCCTCGGCATGCTCGGCCTGGCGCGGCGCTGGCGCTGGCACCCGCAGGCCGGCGTGCTGGCCGGTCTTGTCTTCATGCTGGGCGGCGTCGCGGCCTCGCGCCTGCAGCACACCGGCATGATCATCTCCTATTCCTTCTTCCCACTGGCGCTGTGGAGCCTGCAGGCGGCGCTCGATTCGCGCTCGCTGCGCACCGCGCTGCTCGCCGGCCTCCTCACCGCGCTGATGGCCGTCGGCCGCGACCAGGTCGCCTTCCTCTTGTGCATGGCGCTCGCCGGCTCGGTGCTGCGGCAGGCGTTCCGCTCCGATGCGGCGATGGCCTATCTCGTGTCCCGCGCCGGCGTCATCGCCGCCGCCTTCGGCACGACGCTCGCGCTGCTCATCGTGCCGATCCTCCTGACCCTGCAGTTCCTGCATGTCTCGAACCGGCCCGGCATCGCCTACGGGCGGGCGCTCGAGGGCTCGCTCGATCCGATCAACCTCGTGACGCTGCTCGCGCCCAACGTCTTCGGCTCGCTCGACAAGATCTACGATTACTGGGGCCCCGGCGTCGGGGCGGTGACCGGCACGGACTGGACCGACCGCTCGATCAACTACCTCTTCGCCGGCACCCTGCCCGCCATTCTCCTGCTCTGGCACGGGATGGCGGGCGCGCGGCTGCTCGAGCGCGGCGCCCGCTACTTCGCCTGCGTGCTGGCGGCGGCCACCGTCTACGCCCTCGGCCGCTACACCTCGATCTTCGGCTTCGTGTTCGACTGGCTGCCCGGCGTCTCGATGTACCGCCGGCCTGCCGACGCCTCGTTCCTCATCAACGTCGCGCTGGCCTTCCTCTCCGGCTACCTGCTGCACCGCTTCGTCGAGGAAGGCCTGCCGCGCATCCTCGCGCCGCGGCCGATCGCCTGGGCGGCGATCGCGCTCACCACGGC
This sequence comes from Beijerinckiaceae bacterium RH AL1, assembly GCA_901457705.2. NCBI lineage: Bacteria > Pseudomonadati > Pseudomonadota > Alphaproteobacteria > Hyphomicrobiales > Beijerinckiaceae > Beijerinckiaceae bacterium RH AL1. The sequence goes on along the minus strand of LR590083.2, from coordinate 1,732,995 downwards.
GACGATCGCCGGCCTCGTCGCCGCGGCGCTCATCTTCGCCGAGGTCACGCATCGCTTCGAAGGCTCGCTGTGGCAGCTGGTGACTGCCGGGTTCGCGGGGCTCGTCGTCGTCGGCGCGCTCGTCGCCTTCCGCGGCCGCACCGTGCGCCCGCTGGCCGCGACGGCCCTCGTCGCCGCGACCGCCGCGCAGCTGCTCTGGCACAACGCCGCCTCGCCGCTGAACGCGGAGCCCGCCTCGACCTACAGCGCCCTGATCGAGCCCGTCCCCGACCAGGCGCACGGCCTCGCCGTCTTGCAGGGCGAGCTTGCCCGACGCCGCGCCGAGGGCGCGCGGCCGCGCGTCGAGTTCCTCGGCGTCTTCGGCGCCTGGCAGAACGCCGGCATGGTCGACAAGTACGAGGACACGCTCGGCTACAACCCGCTGCGAATCGCCGACTACGCCCGCGCCGTCGGCGCCAACGAGGACTCCTGGTTCTCCGACCTGCGCGATTACCCCGACACGTTCCGCGGCTACAACTCGCGCCTCGCCACGCTGCTCGGCCTCGAGTACCTCGTGCTGCGCCAGCCGATCGCCGACATGCCGCGCACGTTTCCGCGCCCGCGCGCCACCTTGCTCTACGGCGGCGGCGACTTCTACCTCTACAAGCTCGACACGCCGGTGGTGCCGCGCGCCAGCGTCGCGACGCACCTCGTGCCGGTCGACAGCCAGCATGCGCTCGGGTCCGGCAGCCTGCCGCAGTTCACGCCGGGCGAGGACGCGCTGATCGAGACGGCGGATGCGGCCCGCATCGGCGATCGCGCGCTGCTCGTGCCGCCCGACCACGTCCTCAAGGTCGTCGAGATCGCCGCGACGTCGGGGGACCTGTCGCCTGCGGGGCGCGCGCGCATCCTGCGCTACACCGACAATGCGGTGACCCTCGACGTCGACACGCCTGCGCCGGGCGTCGTCGTGCTGCACGACGTCGACTACCCCGGCTGGACGGTGCGCGTCGACGGCGTCGCGCGGCCGCTGCTGCGCGCCGACCTGCTGTTTCGCGGCGTCGAGGTGGCGGCGGGCCATCACACCGTCGAATTCGCGTTCCATCCCCTGTCGCTCGCCAACCTGAAGTCGGCCGCCGCCGGCCTCCTTGGTCGGGCGCGATAAGGGCAATCCCGTGAAGGCTGCGGCCGCCTCGTTCCTCGTTTCGCTGCTCGCAGTCGCCGGCGCCGCCGCGCAGACGCTCGCGCCGCCCGGCTCCGCCGAGCGTCCCGCGGTGCCGGCCCTCGCGCCGCTGGCGCCGCGCCCGCAGGCCAAGATGGCCGACCTCTACCTGTCGGTGATGATGACCCCGCACGATACCGCGCCGATCGCCAAGGGGCCGGTCCGCTGGCGCGTGTTCGACGAGAAGGCCGATGCGCCGGGCCACCACAAGCTCGTCGCCTCCTCGCAGGACGCGCAGGCCAAGATCAGCCTGCCGGAGGGCACCTATCTCGTGCATGTCGCGCTCGATCTCGCGAGCGCGGTGCGCCGCGTCACCGTGCAGGCGCCGAGCTCCAGCGAGCGCCTGGTGCTCAACGCCGGCGCGCTGCGCATCGTCGGCACGCTCGGCGACAAGCCGATCAACCCGGCGAAGCTGTCGATCAACATCTTCGTGCCGGAGGCCGGCAACTCGGAAGCCAAGCTGGTGCTGGCCGGCGCCAAGGCCGGCGACCTCATCGGCCTGCCCGAGGGCAACTACCACGTCGTCTCGACCCTGCTCGACACCGCCGGCTATTCCGGCGTGCAGAAATCGGGCGTCGGCAACAAGACGAACTCTGTGGTCACCGCCGACCTCAAGGTGCAGGCCGGCAAGCTCACGGACGCGACGCTGAAGCACCGTTCGGCCGTGATGACGCTGAAGCTCGTGAACGATCCCGGCGGCGAGGCGCTGGCCAACACGTCCTTCACGATCCTGACGCCGGGCGGCGACGTCATCCGCGAGCTGATCGGCGCCTTCCCGTCGCTGGTGCTGGCGGAGGGCGAGTACGTCGCCATCGCCCGCCACGACTCGAAGACCTACCAGGCGACCTTCAAGGTCTCCTCGACGCTCGATCGCGACGTCGAGGTGTTGGCGCACTGACGCCGCGCATTCTTTCCCGCTTCTGAAGCTCTCAGCGGTGGTGGCCGCCGCCGTGATGGCCGCCGCCGCCAGGGTGCCCGCCGCCACCGTGGTGGCCTCCGCCACCGCCGCCGCCACCGTGGTGACCACCGCCTCCGCCGCCGCCATGGTGGCCGCCGTCGCCGTGATGTCCGCCACCGCCGCCGTGATGGCCGCCCTCGTGCCGGCCCCCATGGTCATGCCGCTCGTGGTCATGCCGCTCGTGCTCATGCCGCTCATGCTCGTGGCGCTCGTGCTCGTGGCCGCCGCCATGCTCGCGCGCGACGCGCTCGCGCTCGATCACCTCGTAGCCGCGCGGGCCGCCACCGCCGCCGGGAATGAAGGCCGGGCCGGGGCCGGGTCCCCCGCCGCCGAAGCAGCGCATCGACGAGATCTGGTCGTTCCAATGCGGGCCGACGAAGCGGTAGTTGCCCGGCCCATAGCGCAAGACCTCGCCGCCGTAGTTGGCGTCCCAATAAAACTCCCAGGTGCCGGAGAGCACCCGGATCGAGGAGATCTGGTCGTTCCAGTGCGGACCGACGAAGGGCACGTCGCCGCGGATCACCCGCGACTCGCCGCGGAAGTCCGCGTCCCAATAGACGATGGCCTCGCAGGCGCGGGCGCCGGCGGCCGGGAGCGACGCAAGCGCGAGCGCCAGCAACGAGATCGAGGAAAGCTTTCTTATCGCCATGGGGTGCTCTTCCAAGACTGCGATCCAGGGGCGGAAACGCGCCTGCGGCCTCGCTATCTCAGCGGCGAGGCGACCCCGCATCCCCGTACCAGGTTAAGTCGAACGGATGAGCCGCTGCGAGCCTTCGCCCGGCGACGCGCCTACTCGGCGGCGGTGGCCTCTGGGCCGGTTCGGAAGTCGAATCCGCAGCACAGGCAGCGGATCTTGTGGGCGTCGTAGGTGCCGCACTCGCAGCAGTAGCTGCCGTCGGCGTCCGAATGGGCAGCCGCCGCGGCCGGATCGGCCTCGGGCGTGTCATGATTCGCCATGGGTCCCCCTCTGCACGGCTATGCTTAACCGGGCAGCGGGGTCTTGACCACAACCTGAGCGGTACCTGCCGGCGCCGCGGCGGCGGGGGCGGCCGGTCTCAGCGCCGTTTCGCGTGGTCGTCCAGGTACATGGCGGCGACCTGACGGTCCGAGTCGCTCGCCGCGCTCATCGCCTTGTCGTAGAGGTCGAGGATCCACTTGTCCTGGGCACGGCCAGAGGCGCCGTCGCGGGCGAGCGACAGCCACATGAGGCCGCGGGCCCGCTGCGGCGCGACGTGATCGTAGCCGTTGAACAGGAGCTGGCCGAGCACCGCCTCGGACTCGATGTGGCCCTTGTCGGCGGCGAGATAGAGCCAGCGCGCGGCCTGCCGCGGGTCGGGCGGCACGCCGTTGCCGTCGAGGAACATGCGGGCGAGATTGTACTGCGCCGTCGCGTCGCCGAAGTTGACCGCGGCGTAGTGGAACATCTCGAGCGCCCGGCTCGGATTCGGCGCGATGCGCGAGTTCACGACGCCGTTCAAGTTGTAGACGCCAAGCGCGACGAAGGCGCTGGCGACGAACGGCGCCTGGCGCGGGTCGGCGTCGTCCTCGTCGTAGTTGTCGATGATCTGCGAGAAGTAGTCGAAGGCCTTGGCGTCGTCCTGCGGGACGCCGTCGCCCTGCGCGTACATCTTGCCGAGCTTCCAGCGCGCCATCGGCTCGCCGCCCTCGGCCGCGTATTCCAGCGCGGCGATCGCCGACCGCTTGTGGCCCGAGCGCACACCGTCGAGCCCGGCGCGCAGCGCCGCCTTGGGGTTCTTGAAGATCGGCAGCGGGCCGCCGTCGTCGGACGCGCTCGAGGTGCCGTCGAAGGCGCGCGCCACCCCGACCTGGCCTCCCGCCACAGAGCAGAAGACCAGCGCCGACAGGACCAGCGGAAGGGCGCGCTCAGGTATCCGCATAGACATGCGTCTCACCCTTGGCACCCGGGTGCGTGACCGCCCCGTTCAGCGCGTTGCCGACGGTCTGCGCGTAGCGCCAGATCGCGCCGGAGCCGAAATCGTGGCTGCGCGGCGTCCACGCCTTGCGGCGCTCGGCCAGCTCGTCCGCCGACACATGCAGCTCGATCGTGCCGGCCTTGGCGTCGAGCGAGATGATGTCGCCGTCCCTGACGAGCGCGATGGGGCCGCCGACCGCCGCCTCCGGCCCGACATGGCCGACGCAGAAGCCGCGCGTAGCGCCGGAGAAGCGGCCGTCGGTGATCAGCGCCACCTTGCCGCCGGTGCCCTGGCCGTAGAGCGCCGCGGTGGTCGCCAGCATCTCGCGCATGCCGGGGCCGCCCTTGGGGCCCTCGTAGCGGATCACGAAGACGCAGCCCTCCTGGTAACGCCGCTCGCTGACCGCCTTGAAGCAGTCCTCCTCGCAGTCGAAGCAGAGCGCCGGCCCCTCGAAGGTCAGCGCGTCCTCCGGCATGCCGGCGACCTTGACGATGGCGCCCTCCGGCGCAAGCGAGCCCTTGAGGCCGACGACGCCGCCGGTGACGGTGATCGGCTTGTCGGCGGGGTGCACGACGTCCTGGTTCGGGTTCCAGGCGACCTTGGCCATGTTCTCGGCGATCGTGCGGCCGGTCACGGTGAGGCAGTCGCCGTGCAGGAAGCCGTTGTCGAGCAGCGTCTTCATCAGGATCGGGATGCCGCCGGCCTCGAACATGTCCTTGGCGACGTAGCGCCCGCCGGGCTTGAGGTCGGCGATGTAGGGGGTCTTCTTGAAGATCTCGGCGACGTCGAAGAGGTCGAACTTGATGCCGCACTCATGCGCGATCGCCGGCAGGTGCAGCGCCGCGTTGGTCGAGCCGCCGGACGCCGCGACGACGGTCGCCGCGTTCTCCAGCGCCTCGCGGGTGACGATGTCGCGCGGGCGGATGTTGCGGGCGATCAGCTCCATGACCATCTCGCCCGCCGTCATGCAGAACCGGTCGCGGATCTCGTAAGGCGCCGGCGCGCCGGCCGAGTACGGCAGCGCGAGGCCGATCGCCTCGGAGACGGTGGCCATCGTGTTGGCGGTGAACTGCGCCCCGCAGGCGCCGGCCGAGGGGCAGGCCACCGCCTCGAGCTCGTCGAGGTCCTCGTCCGACATCGCGCCGACCGAGTGCTTGCCGACCGCCTCGAAGAGGTCCTGCACGGTCACGTCCTGGCCGCGGAAAGTGCCGGGCAGGATCGAGCCGCCGTAGATGAAGATCGACGGCACGTTGAGGCGCACCATGGCCATCATCATGCCGGGCAGCGACTTGTCGCAGCCGGCAAGGCCGACGAGCGCGTCGTAGCAATGGCCGCGCATCGTCAGCTCGACCGAGTCGGCGATGAGGTCGCGCGAGACGAGCGACGACTTCATGCCCTGGTGGCCCATGGCGATGCCGTCGGTGACGGTGATGGTGCAGAACTCGCGCGGCGTGCCGTTGGCGGCGGCGACGCCCTTCTTCACCGCCTGCGCCTGGCGCATCAGCGAGATGTTGCAGGGCGCGGCCTCGTTCCAGCAGGACGCCACGCCGACCAGCGGCTGATGGATCTGCCGCTTGGTCAGGCCCATCGCATAGAGGTACGAGCGATGCGGCGCGCGCGAGGGTCCCTCCGTGACGTGACGGCTGGGCAGCTTGGCCTTATCGTAGACGCGCGCGTCCATACTCTTCCGTCCGGCTCCCACGGGCCATGTGCTTGAGGCGAGATCCCCGTCAGGGGTGCTTGAAGATGCCGGCGCCTACGTCATTTGCCGGCTCAGAATCGAGCGGCGGCGAAGACTTGGCGTGACTGTCTTCTTCCCCAGAATTGGGGTGAGATTAGAGGGCCGTTTATGGCTGAAAAGCGACTTGGCAGCGGCTCGGATCGGTCGTCGCGCGGGTTCGCTCCGCCCTGTGTCGGCATCGCAACAAAACGGGCGGGCTCGGCGCCTGGAACCGGCGTGCCTCATTCGGGATTTCTATGCGGGCGCAAGGCGCCGCGTTGCGAGGGGTCGCCCGTGTCGAACACATTCGTTTTGCGTGGCTCGATCGTGAGGGCTCTGCCGTTCGCCCTCGCGCTGCTGACCGCCGTGCCGGCCGCCGCCTCCCCCACGACGGACGTCTTTCTCGCCAACGTCAGGGTCCGGATCGACGTCCTCGCCGAGTCGAGTCGCGCTGCCGCGGCGAAGGCGCAAAGCGACGCCTTGAAGCGCTTCGCCGCGGACGAGGCGAGCCACCAGCGCCGCGTCCTCGCCGGCCTCGATCGGTGGTGGGGGCACGAGGATGCGGCGAGGCCGGCCGAGGTCGCCTCCCTGCCGCTCGCGACCGGCCGCTCGGTGGCGGTCGACCCGCCGGCCGAGACGTTTGCGCCCCCACCTGGCATCGGCGTCCTTATGACCGGCGCGTCGGCGCAGCTGGAGAGCCTCTCGCGCCTCGACGGCGCGGCCTTCGACGACGCTTACAAGGCGACCCAGCGCGGCACGCTGAAGACGCTCGAGGGCCTCTACGACACCTACGCGCACATCGGCGACGACGCCGCGCTGCGCGACATGGCCGCCAGGGAGCTCGCCGAGGTCCGCGACGAGATCGCGGCCCTCGACCGCATCTAGCCCGCGGCCGCGGCCGCCACCTTCCGCATCAGCGACGGCAGCGCTTCGTCGGCAAGCCCCGACTCCGCCACCCACCGGCAGCCGGGCGGGGCCGGCGTGCCCGCGGCGACCTCCGCCACGTGCACGACGAGCCGAAGCTCGAAGTGCGTGAAGCCGTGCTCCACGGGGGCCACCAGCTTGCGATAGCCCGCGGCGAGCGGGCGCGCGGCGCCCTCGGGATCGCCTGCCGCATCCCAGGCGCTGCCGGGGAACTCGGTCATGCCGCCGAGCAGGCCCTTGTCGGGCCGCGTCCGCACCAGCACCTCGCCGCCGCGTCTCACGTAGAACACCGAGCCGAGGCGCAGCGGCCGCTCCGGCTTCACCGCCTTCGCCGGCAGCACGTCCTGCAGGTTGGCGGCGCGCGCGGCGCAGTTTTCGGCGAGCGGGCAGAGCACGCAGGCCGGCCGGCGCGGCGTGCAGATCGTCGCGCCGAGGTCCATCATCGCCTGCGCATAGTCGCCGCAGCGGGTCGCCGGCGTGCGGGCATCGGCCAGCGCGCGGATCTCCGGCTTCGCGTCGCGGATCGGCGCCTCGATCGTGTTGAGGCGAACGATCACCCGCTCGACGTTGCCGTCGACGACGACGGCGCGGCGGTCGAAGGCGATCGCCGCGATCGCCGCCGCCGTGTAGGGCCCGACGCCCGGCAGCGCGCGCAGGCCCTCCTCGGTGTCCGGGAAGCCGCCGCGGGCCGCGACGAGCTTGGCGCAGGCGTGCAGGTTGCGGGCGCGCGAGTAGTAACCGAGCCCGGCCCACCGCCGCATCACGTCCTCCGTCGGGGCGGCGGCGAGGTCCTCGACGCGCGGCCACAGCGACAGGAAGGTCGCAAAATAGGATTTCACCGCCGCGACCGTGGTCTGCTGCAGCATCACCTCGGAGAGCCAGACCGCGTAGGGGTCGGCGCGGCGGCCCGGCAGCGCGCGCCACGGCAGGACGCGGCGGTGGCGGTCGTACCAGGCGAGCAGGCGCTCGGCGTGGTCCGCCGCAGCCTCGGCCGGGCGCGCTCCCTTCCGCTCGGCGGCGCGAGCCGTCATAGTGCCTCCATGCCCGCCCCGCCCCGCAAGCGCCCCTGGTCGCAGCCCCTGGCCGACCTCGTGCGCACCCTGATCGACCCGGTGCTCGCGCGCCAGGGCTTTGGCGAATCCGACATCATTCTCCACTGGGACGACATCGTCGGCGCGCGGCTCGCCGCCGTCTCGCGGCCGCTGCAGCTGAAATGGCCCCCGCGGCCGCCCGGCCGCACCGCGGCACCCGATCCGGCGACGCTGATCGTGCGGGTCGAGAGCGCGTTCGCGATCGAGCTGCAGCACCAGGCCGAGCAGGTGCTGGCGCGCATCAACGCGCATCTCGGCTGGCGCTGCGTCGGCAAGCTCGCCTACCGGCAGGGGCCGATCGAAGCAGCCGAGACGCGGCAGAGGCACGGCAAGGCGCCCGAGCCGGCGGCGCTGGCCAGGGCTGAAGAGGGGCTCGCGGGGATAGAGGACGAGGGGCTGCGCGCCGCGCTCGCGCGGCTCGGGGCGCACACCGCGCGACGCTGAGGGAGCGCGGCTACGCCTGCTCGAGCTCGATCAGCGTGCCGGAAAAGTCCTTGGGGTGGAGGAACAGCACCGGCTTGCCGTGCGCGCCGGTCTTCGGCTCGCCGTCGCCGAGCACGCGGGTGCCGGCGGCCACCAGCTTGTCGCGGGCGGCGAGGATGTCGTCGACCTCGTAGCAGACGTGGTGCATGCCGCCGCCGGTCTTGGCGAGGAAGCCGGCGATCGGCGAGCCCTCGCCGAGCGGCGCCAGCAGCTCGATCTTGGTGTTGGGCAGCTCGACGAAGACGACGGTGACGCCGTGCTCCGGCAGATCCTGCGGCGCCGACACCTCGGCGCCGAGGGCGTCGCGGTAGCGCGCCATCTCGGCGGCGAGATCGCGCACGGCGATGGCGACGTGGTTGAGGCGACCGATCACTGGGTGGCCCTTCCGCCGCTTAAGCCGGCAGCGCGATAGAGGCGGCATCTCCCCTCATCCGACCCGACTTCGTCGGGCCACCTTCTCCCGCAAGCGGGAGAAGGAGGGGCCGGGCGTGTCACCTTAGACCTCCACCACGAGCACGTGGACGCTGGGGCGCTTGCCCCAGGCCTGGCCGACGGCGCCGCGGACGGCGCGCTCGATGGCGGTCGAGACGGTGTCGGCGTCGCGCCGGCGCTGGCGCGGCAGGTTGTCGAAGGTCTGGAACAGCGCGGCGTCCACCAGCGCGTCCATCGCGCCGCCGTCCTTGGTGCGCGGCGGCAGGCCCGACGTCAGGACGTCCGGCGTGCCCGCCATCTCGCCCTTGCCGTCGACGGCGAGCGCAATCGTCACGACGCCCGCGAAGGCCAGCGACTGGCGCTCGCGCAGCGCCTCGGCGTCCATGCGCAAGAGGATGTTGCCGTCGCGGGCGACGCGGCCGTGCGGCGCCTCGCCGACGATGCCCGGCTCGCCCGGCGCCAGCAGCACGACGTCGCCGTTGCGCGCCTTGACGACGTGCGGCACCTGCCGCTCGCGGGCGAAGTCGGCGTGCGCGGCGAGATGCACCTCCTCGCCGTGCGCGGGGATGGCGATCGTTGGACGCACCCAGTCGTAGAGCTGCGCGACCTCGCCGCGGCGCGGATGGCCGGAGGCGTGGATCAGCGCGTCGTCGGCGGTCATCACCTCGACGCCCTGCTTCACCAGGTTGTTGATGATGCGCCCGACCTCGCGCTCGTTGCCGGGGATGGTGCGCGAGGAGAAGATCACGAGGTCGTCCGGCGCGAGGCTCACGGTCGGGTGCTCGTCCTCCGAGATGCGGGCGATGGCGGCGCGCGGCTCGCCCTGGCTACCGGTGGCGAGCACGACGACGCGGTCGCGCGGCATGTGCGCGAAGGCATCCGCCGAGAGGAACGGCGGCAGGCCGTCGAACATGCCGAGCTCGCGCGCGACGGTGGCGACGCGCTCCATGGCGCGGCCGACCAGGATGACTTGGCGCCCGGCCGCCTCGGCGGCCTCGGCGACGGCGCGCATGCGCGTGGCGTTGGAGGCGAAGGTCGTGACGAGCACCCTGCCCTTCGCCTGGCGGATGATCTCGGCCAGCGTCACGCCGACCTGCGCCTCCGACGGGCTGAAGCCTTCGCGCAGAATGTTGGTCGAGTCGCAAACGAGGGCGAGCACGCCCTCCTCGCCGATCGCCATGAAGCGCGCCTTGTCGGTCGGCAGGCCGATGCCGGGGGTCTCGTCGATCTTCCAGTCGCCGCTGTGCACGACGGTGCCGAGCGGCGTCCGGATCGCCAGGCCGCAGCTCTCGGGAATCGAATGCGCGACGGCGACGAACTCAACCTCGAAGGGGCCGAGCAGGACCTTGCCGCCCTGGGCGATGGTGTGCAGGTCTAGCTTCGGCGCGCCGGGCTCGTTGAGCTTCTTCGTCTCGAGCAGGCCGACGGCGAAGCGGGTGGCGTAGATCGGCGCGCCGAGTCGGCCCCACAGGTCGGTGATCGCGCCGATATGGTCCTCGTGCGCGTGGGTGATGCAGATGCCGACGAGGTCCGCCTTCATCTTCTCGATGAAGGTGGTGTCCGGCACGATCACGTCGATGCCCGCCTGCTCGGGGCCGGCGAAGGCGATGCCGCAATCGACCATCAGCCACTTTCTCGCCCGGCGCGGCCCGAAACCGTACAGGGCCATGTTCATCCCGATTTCGCCGAGCCCGCCCAGCGGCACGAACACCAGCTCGTCCGCCGACTCATTCATCCGTCATGTCGCTTTCCGTCCCGTGCCGCCGCGGCGGCCGTTCGTCGTGTCTTTAAGCTAAGCTTCCTTAGCACCCGCCGCGAGGCCGGGTAAGAAAACATCACCCGCGTCGATGGCGATCTGGTCGGCGCCACTCGCAAGGAGAAGCCGCCCTGCGACATCGAGTCCGCGAAAGGTGCCCTCGAGCGGCGCCCTGCCCGGCATGTTGACCGTGATGCGGCCGCCCAATCCCGCGGCCCGCTCGAGCCAGGCGGCGCGGATCGCGGCGAAGTTCTCGCCGCGCCGCCACAGCGCGAGGCCGCGCGCCATGGCATCCGCCAGCGCCGCCAGCACAGCGGCGGCGTCGGGCGCCGGATCGCCGGCGGCGGCGAGGTCGGTGGCGCGATAGGCGAGATTGTCGGGATGCGAGACGCAGTTGACGCCGAAGCCGATGACGCAGGCGAGGCGGCCGTCGGCGAGCCTGGCGCTCTCGAGCAGGATGCCGGCGAGCTTGGCGCCCTCGAAGACCGCGTCGTTGGGCCATTTGATCTGCAGGCGGGGATCGTTGCCGAGTCTCGCGCGCAAGACCTCGCAGAGCGCGACGCCGGCGACGAAGCCGAGCTGCGGCGCGACGCCGAGCGGGGCGGGATCGACGAGGCCGAGGCTCGCGTAGAGGTTGCCGGGCGGCGAGGACCAGCTGCGGCCCTGGCGCCCGCGCCCGCCGGTCTGGCTCGCCGCGGTGACGATGAAGCCCGACGCCTCGCCGACGCGCAGCCGCGCCATCGCCTCGTCGTTGGTCGAGCCGAGCGTGTCGTGGGCGAAGATGCGGAAGGGGGTCATGCGCCGCAGCCTTCCCTTCTCCCGCTTGCGGGAGAAGGTGGCCCGACGAAGTCGGGTCGGATGAGGGAGGCCGGGGAGACGCTCAGTGCCGGCCGACGCCGACCGTCTGGGACGTCCCTCATCCGACCCCGCTTCGCGGGGCCACCTTCTCCCGCAGGCGGGAGAAGGAGAAGCCGTGCCGCCCCTCTCAGAACAGGCTCTTCGCCGCGGCGCTGGCGGCGCCGATGAAGGCCGGCGGGTAGACCCACAGGGCGAGCACCAGGAGGCCGGTGATCGTCAGCACGCCCTGCAGCAGCGGCGACTGCCGGTCGAACGGCACGCCGGCCTCGTCGAAGTACATGAACTTGACGATCCGCAGGTAGTAGAAGGCCGCCACCACGCTCATCAGCACGCCGATCACCGCGAGCACGAAGAGATGCGCGTGGATCGCCGCGTTGAACACGTAGAACTTGGCGAAGAAGCCGGCGAGCGGCGGGATGCCGGCCATCGAGAACATCATCGTGGCGAGGAAGAACGCCATGCCGGGATGCGTCTTGGCGAGGCCCATGAGGTCGGCGATGTTCTCGAGGTTGCGGCCGCCGATCTTCATCGAGAGGATCGCCGCGAACGTGCCGAGCGTCATGGTGAGGTAGATCGCCATGTAGATGACGACGCCCTGCACGCCCTCCTGCGTGCCGGCGGCGAGGCCGACGAGCGCGAAGCCCATGTGGCCGATCGCCGAGTAGGCCATTAGCCGCTTGATGTTGGTCTGGCCGATCGCCGCGAACGAGCCGAGCGCCATCGACAGGATCGAGATGAAGATGATGAGCTGCTGCCACTGCAGCGTGATGCCGGGAAAGGCGGTGACGATGACGCGCGTCGTCACCGCGACCGCCGCCATCTTCGGCGCGGTGGCGAAGAAGGCCGTCACCGGCGTCGGCGCGCCCTGGTAGACGTCGGGCGTCCACATGTGAAAGGGCGCGACCGACATCTTGAAGGCGAGCCCGGCCATCAGGAACACGAGGCCGAAGAGCAGGCCGATGTTCTGGCTCGCGCCGCCCTCGGCGATGCGGGTGGCGATGCCGGCGAACTCGACCGTGCCGGCAAAGCCGTAGAGCAGCGAGGCGCCGTAGAGCAGCATGCCGGACGACAGCGCGCCGAGCACGAAGTACTTGAGGCCGGCCTCGGAGGCGCGGCGGTCGTCGCGGTGAAAGGCGGCGATGACGTAGAGCGCGAGGCTCATCAGCTCGAGCCCGAGGTAGAGCGTGATGAGGCCGGTCGCCGAGATCAGGATCAGCGCGCCGAGCGTCGAGAGGATGACGAGGATCGGATACTCGAACTTGTCGATCTTCTCGCGCGCCAGGAAGCTCTGGCCCATGAGCAGCGTGACGATCGAGCCGACGAGCGTCAGCACCTTCATGAAGCGCCCGAACCCGTCGTCGATGAAGGCGCCGTCGAAGACGATCGCCTTGGCATGCGCGTTGAGCAGGATGACGACGATGGCGAGGCCGAGCACGCCGATGGCGATCTCGGTGACCGGGCCGTCGGACTCCTTGCCGCGGATCGCGCCGAACAAGAGAAGGAACAGCGCGCCAACGGCGAGGATGAGCTCGGGCAGCGCGTGCGCGACGTTGAAGGCCATCGGGTTCAGGAGCATCGCGCTGGGATGCAGCTCGAGGGGCAGGTTCATCGGTTGAGATCCGCGGCGAGTGTCGGGCGGGGCTCGTCATTGCGAGCGGAGCGAAGCAACCCAGGGGCCGCAGGTGAGACATCCGGGCCGACCGTGCGCGGCACCCCCTGGGTTGCTTCGCCTGCGGCTCGCAATGACGGAAGCGCTGCGGCGCGGCCTCTCGCCAAGGTCGCCTCCTGGTCGGTCTTCACGAGCGCGGCGACGCTGGGGCCGGAGGCGTTGAGGATCGGCGAGGGGTGGAAGCCGTAGAAGATGACGAGCACGACGAGCGTCGCCAGCATGCCGAGCTCGCGGGGGTTGAGATCGAGGATCGACTTCAAGCTGTCCTTGGTCATCACGCCGAAGATCACGCGGCGGTAGAGGTAGAGCGCGTAGGCGGCCGAGAGGATGACGCCGGTCGCCGCGAACATCGCGACCCAGGTGTTGACCTGGTAGGTGCCGAGCATGGTGAGGAACTCGCCGACGAAGCCGGACGTGCCCGGCAGCCCGACGTTGGCCATCGTGAAGACCATGAAGGCGGTGGCGTAGCGCGGCATGCGGTGGACGAGGCCGCCGTAGGCGGCGATCTCGCGGGTGTGCATGCGGTCGTAGACGACGCCGACGCAGAGGAACAGCGCGCCCGACACGAGGCCGTGCGACACCATCTGGAAGATCGCGCCCTGGATGCCCTGCTCGGTGAAGGAGAACAGGCCCATCGTCACGAAGCCCATGTGGGCGACGGACGAGTAGGCGATCAGCTTCTTCATGTCCTCCTGCACGAGCGCGACGAGCGACGTGTAGATGATCGCGATCACCGACATCGCGAAGACGAGCGGCGCGAAATAGTGCGACGCGTCGGGGAACATCGGCAGCGAGAAGCGCAGGAAGCCGTACCCGCCCATCTTGAGCAGGATGCCGGCCAGGATCACCGAGCCCGCCGTCGGCGCCTCGACGTGCGCGTCCGGCAGCCAGGTGTGGACCGGCCACATCGGCATCTTCACCGCGAGCGAGGCGAAGAAGGCGAGCCACAGCCAGGTCTGCATCGACGCCGGGAAGTGGGTGTGCAGCAGCACCGTGATGTCGGTCGTGCCGGCGACCCCGTACATCGCCATGATGGCGAGCAGCATCAGCAGCGAGCCGGTCAGCGTGTAGAGGAAGAACTTGAACGCCGCGTAGACCTTCCGCCCGTGGCCCCAGATGCCGATGATGAGGAACATCGGGATGAGGCCGCCCTCGAAGAACAGGTAGAAGAGCACGAGGTCGAGCGAGGCGAAGACGCCGATCATCAGCGTCTCGAGCACCAGGAAGGCGATCATGAAGTCCTTCACCCGGAAGTCGATCGACCGCCACGAGGTGAGGATGCAGAACGGCATCAGGAAGGTCGTCAGCACGATGAACGGGAACGAGATCCCGTCGACGCCGAGCTTGTAGGTGAGGCCGGCGCCGAACCAGGCGTGCTCCTCGACGAACTGGAAGGCCGAGGACGACGTATCGAACGAGGCCCAGGCGTAGAGCGAGAGCAAGAAGGTGACGATCGTGGTGATAAGCGCCGCCCAGCGGGCGTTCTGCAGCGTCGCCTCGTCCTCGCCGCGCAGCACGAGGATGAACGCTGTGCCGACGAGCGGCAGGACGATGAGCCCGGAGAGGATGCCGAAGCCGAACATCAGTGCATCCCCGTCGTCGTGAGCGCCGGCGTCCCAGTAGCCTCATGGTGAGGAGCCGCGAAGCGGCGTCTCGAACCACGAGGCGGTCCCGACACGGCGCCACTTGGAGCCCTCGTGGTTCGAGACGCGCCTGCGGCGCTCCTCACCATGAGGGGCTTGAGGGTCGTCATCATGGCTAGTGCATCCCCCCGACGACGTACCAGGTCGCGAGCACCGTCACGCCGATCAGCATCGCGAACGCGTAGTGGTAGACGTAGCCGGTCTGCAGGCGCACGGCCTGCTTGGTGACGTCGACCACGGCGGCCGACAGGCCGTCGGGCCCGAACCGGTCGATGATCCCGACGTCGCCGCGCTTCCAGAACAGGCGGCCGATCATGAAGGCGGGCTTCACGAAGATCATGTCGTAGAGCTCGTCGAAGTACCACTTGTGCGACAGGAAATCGTAGATGATCGGGTTCTGCTTCGCCCAGCCAGCCGGCGCCTTCTGGTTGCGGATGTAGCCGTACCAGGCGAGCGCGAAGCCCAAGGCCAGCATCAGCGTCGGCAGCTGCTTGATGAGGAACGGGATCTTCTCCATGTCCTCGAGGATGTGGTTGTTCGGCCCGTAGTAGATCGCGCCCTTCCAGAACTCGGCCTGGTGCTCGCCTATGAAGTGGCTCGAGAACAGGACGCCCGCGAAGAGCGCGCCAAAGGACAGCACGTAGAGCGGGATCAGCATCGTGCTCGGCGACTCGTGCGGCTCGAACGCGTGGCCGCCGGTATGGACGTCGTGCGGGTCGAGCTTCACGTCGTGGGCGCCCGCGGCGTGCGGATGATCGGCGGTGACATGGTCCTGGCCGCCGGTCTCGGGCCGGTTGGTCGGCTCGAGATGCGCCTTCGGCCCCTCCGCGTCGGTGATCCCGGTGTTGTCGGCATGCGCGTGCGCGACCTCCCAGCGGGGCTCCTCGAAGAAGGTCATGAACACGAGTCGGAACGAGTAGAACGAGGTGAGGAACACCGCCGCCGTGGCGAGCAGCCAGGCGTAGACGTGGCCGGGCGTCGTCGCCGCGTAGGCGGCCTCGATGATCGCGTCCTTCGAGTACCAGCCGGCGGTGAAGGGGAAGCCGACGAGCGCCAGCGTGCCGATCGTCATCGCCCAGTAGGTGCGCGGGATCTTGGTCCGCAGCGCCCCCATGTGGCGCATGTCCTGCTCGTGGTGCATCGCGTTGATGACCGAGCCGGCACCGAGGAACAGCAGCGCCTTGAAGAAGGCGTGCGTGAAGAGGTGGAAGATGCCGAGGCCGAAGCCGCCGACGCCGAGGCCGACGAACATGTAGCCGAGCTGCGAGCAGGTCGAGTAGGCGACGACGCGCTTGATGTCGGTCTGAACGCAGCCGATCGTCGCGGCGAAGAAGCAGGTCGTGCCGCCGACGATGGTGACGAAGGAGAGCGCCGCCGGCGCCTGCTCGAAGAGCGGCGACAGGCGCGCGACCATGAAGACGCCGGCCGTCACCATGGTGGCGGCGTGGATCAGCGCCGAGACCGGCGTCGGGCCCTCCATGGCGTCCGGCAGCCAGGTGTGGAGCAGGAACTGCGCCGACTTGCCCATCGCGCCCATGAACAGGAGGAAGCAGGCGACCTCCATCACCGGCCAGTCGTGGCCGAAGACGTGCGCGGTCTTGCCGGCAAGGCCGGGGGCGGCGGCGAAGATCGTGTCGAAGGCGACGGAATGCGTCACCATGAACACGGTGAAGATGCCGAGCAGGAAGCCGAAGTCGCCGACGCGGTTGACGACGAAAGCCTTGATGGCGGCGGCGTTCGCCGTCGGCTTCTCATACCAGAAGCCGATGAGGAGGTACGAGGCGAGACCGACGCCCTCCCAGCCGAAGAACATCTGCACGAGGTTGTCGGCCGTCACGAGCATCAGCATCGCGAAGGTGAAGAGCGACAGGTAGGCGAAGAAGCGCGCCTTGGCCGGATCCTCGGCCATGTAGCCGAACGAGTAGAGGTGCACGAGCGAGGAGACCGTGCACACCACGACGAGCATCACGGCCGTGAGCGTGTCGACGCGGAAGGCCCACTCGACCTTGAGGCTGCCGACCGTGAACCAGTCGCCGAGCACGCTGACGCTCATCGGCGCCGCGCCGAGCGCGTACTGGAAGAACACGATCCACGAGAACAGCGCCGAGACGAACAGGAAGGCGGTGGTGAGGATCTGCGCGCCGCGGTCGCCGATCTCCTTGCCGAGGAGCGCGGCGATCAGGAAGCCGAGGAGCGGCAGCGCGACGATGGCGTTGACCATGGAAAACTCAGCCCTTCATCGCGTTGATGTCTTCGACCGCGATCGTCCCCGCGTTGCGGAAGTAGGTGACGAGGATCGCAAGCCCGATCGCCGCCTCCGCCGCCGCCACCGTGAGGATGAACAGCGCGAACACCTGGCCCGTGAGGTCGTGCAGGAAGCTCGAGAAGGCGACGAGGTTGATGTTGACCGAGAGCAGGATCAGCTCGACCGACATCAAGATGACGATGATGTTCTTGCGGTTGAGGATGATGCCGGCGACGCCGAGCGTGAAGACGATCGCCGCGACGGTGAGGTAGTGGCCGAGCGAGATCATGCCGGCTCCTTCACGCCCGTGGTCGCGTCGACGCCCTGTCGCGAGGCCACCTTGTGCAGCTGCACGGCCGAGGCCGGCGTGCGCGCGTTCTGCTCGGGAATCGACTGCCGCTTGACGTAGGGGCGATGGCGCAGCGTCAGCACGATCGCGCCGATCATAGCGGTCAGGAGCACGAGGCCGGCCGCCTGGAACAGCACGAGGTACTGCGTGTAGATCACCGCACCGAGCGCCGTCGTGTTGTTGAGGTCGACGGGCGCCGGCGTCGTCGCCTGCGCGATCGTGCCCTGCCCCAGGCTCCACAGGATGCCGACGCCGATCAGCTCGACCGCGAGCAGGGCGCCGATCATCACGCCGATCGGCAGGTACTTGAGGAAGCCCTGGCGCAGCTCGGCGAAGTCGACGTCGAGCATCATGACGACGAACAGGAACAGCACCGCCACCGCGCCGACGTAGACGACGATGAGGATCATCGCCAGGAACTCGGCCTCGAGCAGCAGGAACAGCCCCGCCGCGTTGACGAAGGCGAGGATGAGGAAGAGCACCGAGTGCACGGGGTTCTTCGAGGTCACGACCATGAACGCCGAGGCGATCAGCACGATCGAGAAGAGGTAGAAGAAGAACGGGACGGCGGTCATCGATACGGCGAGTCCATCGCGATGTTGCGCGCGATCTCGCGCTCCCAGCGGTCGCCGTTCGCGAGCAGGCGCGCCTTGTCGTAGTAGAGCTCCTCGCGCGTCTCGGTCGCGAACTCGGCGTTGGGGCCCTCGACGATCGCATCGACCGGGCAGGCCTCCTGGCAGAAGCCGCAGTAGATGCACTTCACCATGTCGATGTCGTAGCGCGTGGTGCGGCGCGTGCCGTCGTTGCGGCGCGGCCCCGCCTCGATAGTGATCGCCTGCGCCGGGCAGATCGCCTCGCAGAGCTTGCACGCGATGCAGCGCTCCTCGCCGTTGGGGTAGCGGCGCAGCGCGTGCTCGCCGCGGTAGCGCGGCGACATCGGGTTCTTCTCGTGCGGATAGTTGATCGTCGCCTTCGGCTTGAAGAAGTAGCGCATCGACAGGAAGAACGCGCCGACGAACTCCTTGAGGAGCAGCTGCTTGGCGGCCTGGTCGAGCTTCATGTGAAAGCTCCTTCTTTTGCTGCGCGCATGATCATTGCGCCATCACGCTGCCCCAGCCGGTGAACTCCAGCACGGCGGCGACGATGACGAGGAAGGCGAGGGACAGCGGCAGGAAGACTTTCCAGCCGAGACGCATCAGCTGGTCGTAGCGATAGCGCGGCACGAACGCCTTCACCATGGAGAACATGAAGAAGACGAGCAGGATCTTGATCAGGAACCAGATCACGCCGGGCACCCAGGTAAACGGCGGGAACGGGATCGGCGACAGCCAGCCGCCCATGAACAGGATCACCTGCAGCGCGCTCATGGTCATGATCGCCACGTACTCGGCGAGCATGAACAGCATGTACGGCGAGGACGAGTACTCGACCATGAAGCCGGCGACGAGCTCCGACTCCGCCTCGACGAGGTCGAACGGCGGCCGGTTCGTCTCCGCCAGCGCCGAGACGAAGAAGATCACGAACATCGGGAACAGCGGCAGCCAGTACCAGCCGAAGAGGCCGAAGCGCGTGTCCTGCGCCTGCACGATGGCGGTGAGGTTGAGCGAGCCGGCGCAGAGCAGGACGGTCACGATCACGAAGCCGATCGACACCTCGTAGGAGACCATCTGCGCCGCCGAGCGCAGCGCCGAGAGGAACGGGTACTTCGAGTTCGAGGCCCAGCCGCCCATGATCACGCCGTAGACCGACAGCGACGAGATCGCGAAGATGTAGAGCGTCCCGACGTTGATGTCGGCCACCGCCCAGCCGTGCGCGACCGGGATGATCGCCCAGGCGGAGAGCGCGAGCAGGCCCATGACGAAGGGCGCGAGCAGGAACACGCCCTTGTTGGCGCCGGCCGGGATCACCGGCTCCTTGAGCACGAACTTGAGGAGGTCGGCGAAGCTCTGGAACAGGCGAAAGGGGCCGACGACGTTCGGTCCCTTGCGCAGCTGCACTGCCGCCCAGATCTTGCGATCGGCGAGCAGGATGTAGGCGATGCCGATCAGCAGGATGACCAGCGTCGCCACGGTCTTTATGAGGGTGAGGAGGAGCCCGAGCCAGTCCATGCGCCTACTCCGCCGCCTGCCGCATGACGCCCTGCGCGAGCGCCGAGGCCTCGTGCATCACCTTCGACGCGCGGGCGATCGGGTTCGTGAGGTAGAAGTCGGCGATCGGCGAGACGAAGGGCTCGCGGCTCATTGAGCCGCCGGCGGCCGGCGCGGCGAAGGCCGGCCCTTCCGCGATCTGGTCGATCCGCGCCATGTGCGGGTGCGCGGCATAGAGCTTGGCGCGCAGCGCGGCGAGCGAGTCGAAGGGCAGCGGCTTGCCGATGACGGCCGACAGCGCCCGCAGGATCGCCCAGTCCTCGCGCGCCTCGCCGGGCGGGAAATTGGCGCGGTCGGCGAGCTGCACGCGGCCCTCGGTGTTGACGTAGGTGCCGGACTTCTCGGTGTAGCAGGCGGCCGGCAGCACGACGTCGGCGCGCGCCGCGCCGCGGTCGCCGTGCGTCCCGATGTAGATCGTGAAGGCGCCGGGCGCGATCGCGAGCTCGTCGGCGCCGAGGTTGAACAGCACGTCGAGCGCGCCGCCCGCCGCCATCGCCGCCGCGTCGAGGCCGCCCTCGCCCGGCACGAAGCCGAGATCGAGGCCGCCGACACGTGCCGCCGCCGTATGGAGGACCGAGACGACGCCGTGCCTGGCGGCGGCCGCCAGGACGGCGGCGCCGTCCGCCCGCGCCAGCGCGCCCTGCCCAACGAGGATCAGCGGCCGCGCGGCCTTGCCGAGCGCCTCGGCGAAAGCCGCGGGCAGGTCGGCAAGCGTCTCCGGCCCGGCACCGAGATAGCTGTAGGGATAGGTGAGGTCGGCCTGCTCGCCGATCACGCCGACGGGGAAGCCGCCTTTGAGCCAGCGCTTGCGGATGCGGGCGTTGAGCACGGGCGATTCCCGCCGCGGGTTCGAGCCGACGATCAGGATCGCATCGGCGTCCTCGATCCCCGCGACCGTCGCGTTGAAGAGGTAGGACGCGCGTCCCGCCGAAGGGTCGAGCTTGGCGCCGTCCTGCCGGCAGTCGAGGTTCGGCGAGCCGAGCAGCTTCATGAGCTGCTGCAGCGCGAACATGTCCTCGACCGCGCAGAGGTCGCCGGCGAGGGCGCCGATCTTCTGCGGGGCGGCGGCCTTCACCTTCTCGGCCACGACTGCGAAGGCCTCGGCCCAGGAGACCGGCGTCAGCTTGCCGGCCTTGCGGACCAGCGGCTTGTCCAGGCGCCGGCTCTTCAGCCCGTCGACGACCTGGCGCGTCTTGTCGGAGATCCACTCCTCGTTCACCGCGTCGTTGACGACGGGCAGGATGCGCATGACCTCGCGGCCGCGCGTGTCGATGCGGATGTTTGAGCCCAAAGCATCCATCACGTCGATGGACTGCGTCTTGGTGAGCTCCCACGGCCGCGCCTTGAAGGCGTAGGGCTTCGGCAGCAGCGCGCCGACCGGGCAGAGGTCGGCGACGTTGCCCTGCAGCTCGGAGCCCATCGCGCTCTCGAGGTAGGTGGTGATCTCCATGTCCTCGCCGCGGCCGATCGCGCCCATGTCGCCGGTGCCGGCGACCTCGGCGGTGAAGCGGACGCACCGCGTGCAGTGGATGCAGCGGTTCATCGAGGTGCGCACCATGACGCCGATGTACTTGTCCTCGACGGCGCGCTTGTTCTCGGCGAAGCGCGACGAGTCGACGCCGTAGGCCATCGCCTGGTCCTGCAGGTCGCATTCGCCGCCCTGGTCGCAGATCGGGCAGTCGAGCGGGTGGTTGATGAGCAGGAACTCCATCACCCCTTCGCGCGCCTTCTTGGTCATCGGCGACTTGGTGAGGACCTCGGGGAGCGCCCCGTCCTTGCCGGGGCGCAGGTCGCGCACGCCGACGGCGCACGAGGCCTGCGGCTTCGGCGGCCCGCCCTTCACCTCGACGAGGCACATGCGGCAGTTGCCGGCGATCGACAGCCGCTCATGGAAGCAGAAGCGCGGGATCTCCGCGCCGGCCGCCTCGCAGGCCTGCAGCAGCGTGTAGGTGTCGGGGACGTCGACCTCGATGCCGTCGACGAGGAGCTTGGTCATGACGGGTCTCCTCCTTCTCCCGCCTGCGGGAGAAGGTGGCCCCGCGAAGCGGGGTCGGATGAGGGATGGTGCCGCGCGGCGAAACGGATGGGAGTCACGACCTGGCCGGCAACGCCGCCAAAACGGCGCGGCCCTCGTCCGACCCGACTGCGTCGGGCCACCTTCTCCCGCAAGCGGGAGAAGGGAGAGGCGCACCTGTCGCGATCGTCGCTGCCATGATCATTCCGCCGCGATCCCGAAATCCTTGACGGGGTAGTCGTCGGGATTGCGGGCGTAGTCGTCGATGCGCTTCTCGATCTCCGGCCGGAAGTGCCGGATCAGGCCCTGTACCGGCCACGCCGCGGCGTCGCCCAGCGCGCAGATCGTGTGGCCCTCGATCTGCGTCGTCACCTCGAGCAGCATGTCGATCTCGCGCTTGTGGGCGCGCCCCTCGGCCATGCGCGAGACGACGCGCCACATCCACCCCGTGCCCTCGCGGCACGGCGTGCACTGGCCGCAGCTCTCGTGCTTGTAGAAGTACGAGATGCGGGCGATCGCGCGCACCACGTCGGTCGACTTGTCCATGACGATGACCGCCGCCGTGCCGAGGCCCGACTTCAGGTTGCGCAGCGTGTCGAAGTCCATCGGCGCGTCGATGATCTCGTGCGCCGGCACCAGCGGCACCGACGAGCCGCCGGGAATCACGGCGAGCAAATTGTCCCAGCCGCCGCGCATGCCGCCGCAGTGCGTGTCGATGAGCTCGCGGAAGGGGATCGACATCGCCTCTTCCACATTGCACGGGTTGTTCACGTGGCCCGAAATGCAGAAGAGCTTGGTGCCGGCATTGTTCTTGGCGCCGAAGCTCGCGAACCACGCCGCGCCGCGACGCAGGATCGTCGGCGCGACGGCGATCGACTCGACGTTGTTGACCGTCGTCGGGCAGCCGTAGAGGCCCATGTTGGCCGGGAACGGCGGCTTGAGGCGCGGCATGCCCTTCTTGCCCTCAAGCGACTCGAGCAGCGCGGTCTCCTCGCCGCAGATGTAGGCGCCGGCGCCGTGGTGGACGTAGCAGTCGAACGGCCAGCCGTGGACGTTGTCCTTGCCGATGAGGTTGGCCTCATAGGCCTGCTCGACCGCCGCCTCGAGCCGCTCCTTCTCGAGGATGTACTCGCCGCGGATGTAGATGTAGCAGGCGTGCGCGCCCATCGCGACGCAGGCGAGCAGGCAGCCCTCGATGAGGTGCTGCGGGTCGTTGCGCATGATCTCGCGATCCTTGCACGTGCCCGGCTCCGACTCGTCGGCATTGACGACGAGATAGGAGGGCCGCGCCGGGTCCGGCTTCGGCATGAACGACCACTTGAGGCCCGTCGGGAAGCCCGCGCCGCCGCGCCCGCGCAGCCCGGAATCCTTCATCTCCTGGATGATCCAGTCGCGGCCCTTCTCGATCAACCCCTTGGTGCCGTCCCAGCAGCCGCGCTTTCGCGCCGACTCGAGGTCCCAGCCGCCGAAGCCGTAGAGGTTGGTGAAGATGCGATCCTTGTCCTGCAGCATCGCGTCAGTCCTTCTTCGGCGTGTCTGAGGAGACGTCGGAGGCGGCGTCCGGGGCCGCGCCGCCCTTCGCGTCGGACTGCGCCTGCTCTTCTTCGGGCTGCCCGGCCGGCCCGGCCGTCGGGTTCGTGCGCATGGCCGTCAACTCCTCCGTCGCCGGCGAGCCGAGCGAGTTCTCGTGGCGCTCGGTGCGGCGGTCGTCGACGGGCTGGTCGGGCTTGTCCTTGGTGGTCCGCTCGTCGCGCGCGCCGGAGCGCGGCGTCGAGGGGCCCTGGTCGTTCGCCGGCTCGCCGAAGCCGGGGCCGCTGCGGCCGTCCTTGCCGTACCACGTCGTGAGCGACGTGAGGCCGCCTTCCGGCTCGGAGGTCATGCGGCCGTTCTGCGGGCCGACGTGCACGGGGCGCCCGGCCGCGAGATCTTCGAGCAGCTTCTCGAAAGTCTCGGGCGTCAGGTCCTCGTAATAGTCGTCGTTGATCTGCACCATCGGTGCATTGCAGCAGGCGCCGAGGCACTCGACCTCGAGCCAGGAAAACATGCCGTCCGCCGTCACCTTGCGCTGCGCGCCGATGCGCTTGTGCAGCACGTCCTTGATGGCGTCGGAGCCGCGCAGCTGGCACGGCGTCGTGCCGCACATCTGGATGAAGTAGCGGCCGACCGGCTCGAGGTTGAACATCGTGTAGAAGGTCGCGACCTCGAGGACGCGGATGTAGGGCATGCCGAGCATGCGCGCGACTTCCTCGATCGCCGGCTTCGGCAGCCAGTAGTCGTTCTGCTTCTGCGCGCGCAACAGCAGCGACAGCACCGCCGAGGCCTGGCGGCCCTCCGGATACTTGGCGATCTGCCTGTCGGCCCACGCCAGGTTCTCCTGCGTGAACGCAAAGCTCTCGGCTGGACCTCGGCGAGGCGGCGGACGGACATCAGTGAGCTTTCTCGCGCTCTCCTTCTCCCGCCTGCGGGAGAAGGTGGCCCGGCGAAGCCGGGTCGGATGAGGGGGCTTGGGGCAGCGCGGCCTTGATGCGATCGAGGACCATGTCGCCGCCACCGAAAACGATCTCGTTCGGCACGCGAAGCACGCGCCAGCCGTGCTCGACGAACCAGGCGTCGCGCCGCTTGTCGCTGGCCTGTTGCTCCGGCTTGTCGTGCGGTGGGCCATCGAGCTCGATCACGAGCTTTGCTGGCAGGCAGGCGAAATCGGCGATGTAGGGACCGACCGGCGCTTGCCGACGGAACTTTACACCGAGACCCCCGGCGCGGAGGCTGCGCCACACTATCTCCTCGGCCTTGGTCGGGGCGCCGCGCATCGCGCGCGCGCGTCCGAGCTGCTTTGAGGGACGGTGCACGATCATGGACGCACCTCTCGGCTCAGCCTTCTCCCGCTTGCGGGAGAAGGTGGCGCGCAGCGCCGGATGAGGGATCTTGGGGAAGCGGGCGATGTCGGCCGGCATTCTCGGCCAATCCTTCTCCCGCTTGCGGGAGAAGGTGGCGCGAAGCGTCGGATGAGGGATTCGGGGGACGCGGGCGGTCTCGCCCGACGTTGCCCAAGGGGCGACACCCCTCATCCGACCCGACTTCGTCGGGCCACCTTCTCCCGCAAGCGGGAGAAGGGAGGGCGGGGAGGCCGTCACCGGTCCACCTCGCCGAAGACGATGTCGATCGAGCCCAAAATCGCCGAGACGTCCGCGAGCATCGACTTGCGGCAGAGAAAATCCATCGCCTGGAGATGCGCGAAGCCGGGCGCCCTGATCTTGCAGCGGTACGGCTTGTCGGTACCGTCGGAGACGACATAGACGCCGAACTCGCCCTTCGGCGCCTCGACGGCGGCGTAGACCTCGCCGGCCGGCACGTGGAAGCCCTCGGTGTAGAGCTTGAAGTGGTGGATGAGCGCCTCCATCGAGCGCTTCATCTGGGCGCGTTTGGGCGGCGTGTACTTGTTGTTCGGCGCCTGGACCGGACCCTGGCCGCCCGGGGCGAGCAGCTTCTCGACGCACTGCTTGATGATGCGCACGGACTGGCGCATCTCCTCCATCCGCACGACCTGCCGCGCGTAGGAATCGCCGTGCGTGCCGACGGGGATGTCGAACTCCATCTCCTCGTAGCAATCGTAGGGCTGCGCCCGGCGCAGGTCCCAGGCGGCGCCCGAGCCGCGCAGCACCGGGCCGGAGAAGCCCCAGGCCCAGCAGTCGGCCAGCGAGACGACGCCGATGTCGACGTTGCGCTGCTTGAAGATGCGGTTGTCGAGGAAGAGGTTTTCCAGGTCGTCGCAGACCTTGAGGAACGGGTCGCACCAGGCGCCGATGTCCTCGATCAGCTTGACCGGGCAATCGATATGGACGCCCCCGACGCGGAAATAGTTGGCATGCAGACGGGCGCCCGAGGCGCGCTCGTAGAACACCATCAGCTTCTCGCGCTCCTCGAAGCCCCACAGAGGCGGGGTGAGCGCGCCGACGTCGAGCGCCTGCGTCGTCAGGTTGAGGAGGTGCGAGAGGATGCGGCCGATCTCGCAGAACATGACGCGGATGAGCTGGCCGCGGCGCGGCACCTCGACGGCGAGCAGCTTCTCGATGGCGAGCACGAAGGCGTGCTCCTGGTTCATCGGCGCGCAATAGTCGAGGCGGTCGAAGTACGGGATGTTCTGGAGGTAGGTGCGCGCCTCCATCAGCTTCTCGGTGCCGCGATGCAGCAGCCCGATATGCGGGTCGACGCGCTCGACGATCTCGCCGTCGAGCTCGAGCACGAGGCGCAAAACGCCATGCGCCGCAGGATGTTGCGGGCCGAAGTTGATGGAGAAGTTTCGCGGCGCGGCGGCCTGCGTGGTCGTATCGAGAGGAAGCGGGGCGCTCGAGGTCATAGCTTGAGCTCCGCGCCCGTGCCCTTCAGCCGCGTCTTCACGTCGTTCATGTAGTCCGGCATGATCGTCTGCATCATCGCCGGCAGCGCCTTGGCGATCCTCGGCATCTTGGCGATGATGCTCGAGCCCTGCGGCGACGAATAGAAGTTGTCGAGCGCCACCAGCTCGTCGGTGGAAAGCGTGTCGAGCGCGACGATCATGCTCATCTGCATGATGAGGTCGAGCCGGTCGCGCGTCGCCTCGCCGATGGCCTTGCGCGCCGCTTCGAGCTGCTGCGGCGACAGGTTCGGGTTCTGCTGCGCCATGATGTTCGACATGGCCTTGTTCATGTTGTCGGTCATTGCAGCCAAGCCGGCCTTCATCGCCGGCTGCGAGTAGTAGTGCTTGGCGGCGGCGACGGCTCTCGGATCGTATTTCTCGAGGCGCTTCTGCAGCGCCGGCCCGTTGGTCGGCACGGCGTCCGGGGCGGCGTCCTGGGCGAGCGCCGGCAGGCAGGCGGCGAGCGAAACGGCGGCGGCGAACAGCAAGCGTCTCATCGCTGACCCTCCTGCGTCCCGGCCTTCTCGTCGCCCGGCAGCACGTAGCGGCCCGCCCCTTCCCACGGCGACAGGAAGTCGAACGATCGATAGGCCTGGTTGAGCTTCACCGGCTCGTTGACGACGCGCTTCTGCTCGTCGTCCCAGCGCACCTCGACGAAGCCGGTCATCGGGAAGTCCTTGCGCAGCGGATGCCCGTCGAACCCGTAGTCGGTCAAAAGCCGCCGCATGTCGGGATGGCCGGTGAAGAACACCCCGAAGAGGTCCCACACCTCGCGCTCGAACCAGAGCGCGCCGGGCCAGACGCCCGTCAGCGACGCCACCGGCGTGCGCTCGTCCGTCTCCACCTTGAAGCGTATCCGCTGCACGTGACGCGGCGACAGCAGATGCGTGACGACGTCGAAGCGCTTCTCGCGCTCGGGATAGTCGACGGCGGTGGTGTCGATGAAGCAGACGAAGGCGCAATCGGGATCGTCGCGCAGGAACGTCGCGGTCTCGACGAGACGCGCCGGGTCGAGCATCAGCGTCAGCTGGTCGTAGGCGATCGCCTGCCCCAGCACGGCGCCGGGGAGCGACTTCGCGATATGCTCGCCAAGGCCCTTGAGGTCCATCGTCCAACCTTTCGAGAGCGTCTAGCGCTCGATCGTTCCCGTGCGCCGGATCTTCTTCTGCAGGAGCAGAACGCCGTAGAGCAGCGCTTCCGCCGAGGGCGGGCAGCCGGGCACGTAGATGTCGACGGGCACGATGCGGTCGCAGCCGCGCACCACCGAGTAGGAGTAGTGATAGTAGCCGCCGCCGTTGGCGCACGAGCCCATCGAGATGACGTAGCGCGGCTCGGGCATCTGATCGTAGACCTTGCGGAGCGCCGGGGCCATCTTGTTCGTCAGCGTGCCGGCGACGATCATCACGTCGGACTGACGCGGGCTGGCGCGCGGCGCGAAGCCGAAGCGCTCGACGTCGTAGCGCGGCATCGAGACCTGCATCATCTCGATCGCGCAGCAGGCGAGCCCGAAGGTCATCCACATCAGCGAGCCGGTGCGCGACCAGGTGATGAGATCGTCGAGCGAGGTGACGATGAAGCCGCGGTCGGCGAGCTCGTCGGAGACCTGGCGAAAGTAGGGCTCGGTCGACGGGTCGCCGGAGACCTGGACCAGGCCCTTCTGCGGCGCCGGCGCGTCGAACGGAGGCGGCGAGATCACTCCCATTCAAGCGCTCCCTTCTTCCACTCGTAGACGAAGCCGACGGTCAGCACGCCGAGGAAGACGATCATCGACCAGAAGCCCAGCGCGCCGACGCGCTTGAACGCCGCCGCCCAGGGGAACAGGAACGCCACCTCAAGATCGAAGATGATGAAGAGCAGCGACACCAGGTAGAAGCGGATGTCGAACTTCATGCGGGCGTCGTCGAAGGCGTTGAAGCCGCACTCGTAGGCCGACAGCTTTTCAGGATCGGGTGACTGGTAGGCCACCAGGAACGGGGCGACCAGGAGGGCGCCCGAGATCACCGCCGAGACCGCGACGAAGACGACGATGGGGAGATAGTCGCCGAGGATGCTCTGCATGAACCTTCCGCGCGGTGGGACGGGGCGTTTCCTCACGTGAGAAACGTTCCAAGTCGACGCGGCCGTTCCGTACCGCAGCGAAATAGGCATAGCAAGATGCGGGCGAGGCGTGGCTGGAATGACTTTTCGAGCTTATCGACGCAGCGCGGCGCTTGATAAGCTTAGCCTTCACCGCGTTTCGCTGCGCTGCGGCAAAGCGCGACGGCGCCGCGGCTCGACGAGCTTCGCCGGAGATCGACGCCCGCGCCGTCGCGCCTTAAAAGTGCAGCTTCATCCCCACCTCGGCGCCCGAGCCGAAGGCGTTGTTGGGCCCGTTCTGGAAGCGGGTCTGCGCGGCGGTGTCGTTGTTGCCGTTCCACTTCATGCCGAGATCGACAGCGTCCGCCGGCGCGGTCGCGCGCGCGGACGGCGTCTCGCCGGGCTGGCGCGGCACGGCAGCGTCCTGCGCCTCGGCCGGCTCCCGCACGGGCTTGGCCTTGGCATGATGCGCCTTGTGCGGCTTGGCCTTCGGCTTCGCCGGGTTTGCCGCCGGTGCGCTCGCGGCCTCGCCGGGTGCGGCCAGCGGGCCGTCGAGCGGCGACTGCTGCGCCTGCGCCGAGGCCGTCGCCACAAGCATGCCGGCGCCGAGCGCCGCCCAGATCACCACCGCACGCATGAGTCGCCAGTCCCCGCCGAGCCCGTGGCGAATGGCAGCCTGCGACGATGGAGAAAGTGTGACCGGGCCGATCAACTCGCCGTGCCGGGCCGCCGGCCGCGGCGGTCGGCATCGAGGCTCTGCGCCTCGACGAAGACGCGCGAGACGGCGGGATAGCTCGCCTTGATGCGCCGCTCGATCTGCGTCACGGCGACCTCGACGCCGGTTGCCGGCAGCGCGTCCTCGAACTCGAGGCTCAGGGCGACGAAGATGTCGCTCGGGCCGAAGTGCATGGTCAGCGCCTCGTTGAGGCCGACGACGCCGGCCTGCGCCCTGGCGATCCGCGCGATGCCCTCGCGCGTCCCCTGGTCCGCGGCCTCGCCGGTGAGCAGGCTCTGGCTCTCGATCGCCAGGAAGACGGCGGTCGTCGCCAGGAGCAGGCCGACGGCGATCGAGCCGACGCCGTCGAGCACCGGGAGATCGAGACGCTCGCTCGCGTAGACGCAGGCGAGCGCGATGACGAGGCCGAGCAGCGCCGCCGTGTCCTCGAAGAGCACGGTGAAGACGGTGGGATCCTTGCTCTGGCGCACCGCCTGCACCCAGCCGCGGCCGCCGCGCTCGGCGTTGAAAGCGCGCAGCGCGAAGATCCAAACCGCGCCTTCGAAGAGGATCGCCGCGCCGAGCACGACGTAGTTGACCCAGGCGCTCTCGACGGTCGCCGGATGCAGCACCTTGTTGACGCCCTCGGCGAGCGAGACGACGGCGCCGACGCCGAAGATCATCACCGCTACGACGAAGGTGAAGAAGTAGAGCTGCAGCCCGTAGCCGAAGGGGTGACGCGCGTCGGCGGGCTTGGCGGCGCGGGCGAGGCCGAGCAGCAGCAAGCCCTGGTTGCCGGTGTCGACGACGGAGTGGATCGCCTCCGACAGCATCGCCGCGCTGCCGGTGTAGGTGGCGGCGGCGAACTTCACCGCGGCGATCGCGCTGTTGCCGGCGAGCGCCGCGAAGATCACGCTCTTCGAATGTGAGGCCATGGCGCGTATATGGCCGAGCTTGCGCCATAAGGCGAGGCGCGGCCAGCGACGCTTTGACCTAGAAGCGCCACGGCCACAGCAGCGTTGCGGACGACACGCGGAAGCTTGAGAGGAGGACGAGACGGCATGGCGAGCAAGGACGGGCCCACGATCGTTTGGTTCCGCAACGACCTGCGGCTCGCCGACAATCCCGCCCTGCACCATGCCCGCGAGCGCGGCGCGCCGCTTCTCTGCGTGTTCGTGCTCGAGGAGGACAACGGCCTGCGCGCGCTCGGCGCCGCGTCGCGCTGGTGGCTGCACCATTCGCTGGAGGCACTGGCGGCGTCGCTCGACAAGGCCGGCGCGCGGCTCGACGTGCTGAAGGGCGATGCGGCGACGCTGATCCCGAAGCTCGCCGCCGCGGCCGAGGCCGGCGCGCTGGCCTTCAACCGCCGCTACGGCGCCGCCGCGGCGAAGCTCGACGAGAAGATCGACAAGGCGTTGTCGGACGAGGGCCGCGCCGTCGAGGTCTACAACGGCCGTCTCCTCAACGAGCCGTGGGAGATCAAGACCAAGACCGGCGGCAGCTACGGCGTCTACACGCCCTACTGGAAGGCCTGCCTCGCGCACGGCCTGCCCGACGAACCCCTGCCCCGTCCGCGCAAGCTGGAGGCGGCGCCCTACCCCGGCGGCGCGCCGAAGCGCGTCCAGATCGCCGACCTTGGGCTATTGCCGAAGACGCCGAACTGGGCCGAGGGCTGGGACGAGACCTGGGTCCCCGGCGAGGACGGTGCCACGGCGCGGCTCCGCGACTTTTTGAAGGACCACCTCAAGGACTATGGCGAGGAGCGCAACCGGCTCGCCTCGCGCGGCACGTCGCGGCTGTCGCCGCACCTGCGCTTCGGCGAGATCTCGCCGCGCACCATCGTCGCCGAGGTCAAAGCCAAGCAGACGAAGGCCACCGCCGGTGGCGCGACGACCTTCCTGTCGGAGATCGGCTGGCGCGAGTTCGACTACCACAACCTGCACTACCATCCCGACGTCGCGACCAAGAACCTGCACGGCCAGTTCGACCGCATGCCGTGGGAGAAGCTGCCGAAGAAGGAGCTTGAGCGCTGGCAGCAGGGGCAAACCGGCTTCCCCGTCGTCGATGCCGGCATGCGCGAGCTCTGGCGCACCGGCTACATGCACAACCGCGTGCGCATGATCACCGCCTCGTTCCTCATCAAGGACCTGATGTGCGACTGGCGGATCGGCGAGCAGTGGTTCTGGGACTGCCTCTGCGACGCCGATCCCGCCAACAACACGATGAACTGGCAATGGGTGGCGGGCTCCGGCGCCGACGCCGCGCCGTTCTTCCGCATCTTCAACCCGGTGAGCCAGGGCGAAAAATTCGATCCCGACGGGGAGTACGTGCGGCGCTGGGTGCCGGAGCT
Source organism: Beijerinckiaceae bacterium RH AL1 (assembly GCA_901457705.2). Taxonomy (NCBI): domain Bacteria; kingdom Pseudomonadati; phylum Pseudomonadota; class Alphaproteobacteria; order Hyphomicrobiales; family Beijerinckiaceae; species Beijerinckiaceae bacterium RH AL1. The sequence goes on along the minus strand of LR590083.2, from coordinate 1,702,034 downwards.
GGCGAAGATCAAGGGCAAGGCGATCCACGCGCCGTGGACGCTGGGCCGCGAGGAGCTTGAAGCGGCCGGGGTCGAGCTCGGCAAGAGCTATCCCGAGCCGATGGTGGACCACAAGAAAGCACGCGAGCGCGCCCTGAAGGCCTACGAGAAGGTGAAGAAGTAGGCCGCAGCTAAGCCTTCTCCCGCTTGCGGGAGAAGGTGGCCCCGCGAAGCGGGGTCGGATGAGGGAGGTTCCAGCACAGGCTCTCACGCAAGAGCCCTTCGCCCGGCGTCCCTCATCCGACCCGACTTCGTCGGGCCACCTTCTCCCGCAAGCGGGAGAAGGGAGGCTGCGGCGTCTACCCGAACCTCGCGCGCAGGCCGGCGAGTCGCGCCGGCAGCGGCAGCACCACGCCGAAGCCGCGCAGCGCGCCGATCAGCGCGGCGACGTAGACGAGGCCGCCGAACACCGCGATGAAGCCGAAGGTGAGGTCGACGGCGAGGCTCGTGAGGCCGCCGAACATCAGCCAGCCGATCCACGGCAGCGCCAGCGCCGACAAGGCCAGCGCGAGCGACGCGATGCCGACGGCGGCGGCGATGCGGGCGAGCAGCATGTCGGGGCGCATCTCGTCGCGCCGCACCGCCAGGAACACCAGAAGCCCGATGTTGAGCCAGCTGCCGGCCGCCGTCGCCGTGGCGAGGCCGACCGCGCCGAGCGGCTTGAACAGCAGGATCTTCAAAAGAACGTTGAAGCCGAACGAGATCAGCGTGACGATCATCGGCGTCCGCGTGTCGCCGCGCGCCAGGAAGCTCGGCACGACCGAGCGGATCAGCACGATCGACAGGAGCCCGAACCCGTAGGCCTCGAGCACCGCGGCGGACTGGTCGGCGGCGGCGCCGGAGAAGTGGCCGTGCTCGAAGGCGGCGCGCATGATCCACTCGGGGACCATGATGAAGGCTATGAAGAACGGCGCCGCGAGCACGAGCGAGATCGCGATCGTGCGATTCTGCGCGACGTAGGCGCCGGCCTCGTCGCCGGCCGCAAGCCGGCGGCTCATCTCGGGCAGCAGCACGGTGCCGGCGGCGATCGCGATGACGCCGAGCGGCAGCTGGTACATGCGATCGGCATAGTACAGCGAGGTGAGGCCGCCCGTCGGCAGGTAGGAGGCGATCATCGTGTCGGCGAAGACGGCGATCTGCGGGCCCGCCGAGCCGATGACGGCGGGCCCGAGCCGCCTGAAGAAGCGCCGCACCGCGTCGGTCCATTCAGGGATCGCGAAATGCTCTAGGATGCCGGCGCGGTGCGCCGCCCATCCCGTCATCAGGAGCTGCAGGAAGCCCGACACCATCGTGCCCCAGCTCGCCGCGATGCCGGCGTTCGGGAACAGGAACGCGAGGCCGAGGAAGACGACCGTCGTGACGTTGAGCAGCACCGGCGCGAAGGCTGCGGCCGCAAAGTAGCCGTTGGCGTTCAGCGTCCCCGATTGCAGGGTCACGATGACGATGAAGAGCAGGTACGGGAAGGTGATCCGCGTCATCGTCACGGCCGCGTCGAACTTGCGCGGATCGGCGCGGTAGCCGTGCGCGAGCAGATCGATGAGGGTCGGCGTGAACAGCCACGCGAGGCCGAGCAGCACGATCTGCGAGGCGAGCAGGATCGTGAAGATCTGGCTCGAGAAGGCGTGCGCGCGCTCGGGCCCCTCCTGCTCGAGCACCTGCGAGTAGCAGGGCACGTAAGCCGAGTTGAACGCCACCTCGCCGAAGATGGTGCGGAAGTGGTTCGGCAGGCGGAAGGCGACGAAGAAGGCATCCGACAGGAGGCCGTCGCCGAGCACGGCGCCGAGCACGATGTCGCGAATGAACCCCGTCACCCGCGACAGCAGCGTGAAGCCGCCGACCGACAGCAGCGACCTGTACATGCTGCTCAGCCGCCCCTTTCGGCCACGACGACCTCGTCGCGCACCAGCGGACGCGCCGGACGCACGGCGCCGACGCGGTCCTGCACGAGGTAGAGCGGGCGTCCCTTCACCTCGGCGAAGATGCGGCCGATGTACTCGCCCAAGATGCCGAGCGAGAGAAGCTGGATGCCGGACAGGAAGGTCACCGACACGATGAGCGAGGCGAAGCCCGGCACGTCGACGCCGTAGACCATCGTCTCGCCGACGAAGTAGATCGCGGTGGCGAACGAAAGTACCGAGATCGCGGTGCCGACGTAGGTCCACACCATCAACGGCAGCGTCGAGAACGACATCAGCCCGTCGAGCGCGAAGCGCGTCAGCTTGCGATACGAGAACTTCGACTGCCCGAAGGCGCGCGACTCGACGTCGAACGGCACGCCGATCGACTTGAAGCCGATCCAGGCATAGAGGCCCTTGTTGAAGCGGGCACGCTCGCGCAGCCGGCGCAGCGCCTCGACGGCCTGCGCATCGAGCAGGCGGAAGTCGCCCGCGCCCTCCGGCAGATGCGTCTCGCCGACCGAGCCGAACAGCTTGTAGAAGCGCTGCGTCAGCGCGCGGCGGAGCGCCGTGTCGTCGCTGCGGTCGATGCGCTGGCCGTAGACGTTCTTGTAGCCCTCGCGCCAGCGCGCAACGAAGGTCTCGATCATCTCAGGCGGATGCTGCAGGTCGGCGTCGATGATGACGCTCGCCTTGCCGCGCGCATGGTCGAGCCCGGCGGCGATCGCGACCTCCTTGCCGAAGTTGCGGCTGAGCGAAACCGCGCCGACCGACGGGTTCTGGTGGCTGGCCTTCTCGATCGCGAGGATCGTCGCATCCGTCGAGCCGTCGTCGACGAACACGATCTCGTAGCTCGAGACGCAGCGCTCGAGGATCGGCACGAGACGCGCCAGCAGCGGCACGATGTTGTCGGCCTCGTTCAGCACCGGAATGATCACGGAGAGTTCCGTGCGCTCCGGTGCGGCGTCGCTCGTCATGCCTGTCCCCGCCGCTCACCCTACAGCCACTTGCCAGAGCGGCGACTCAAATCATAGGCGTTGGGCCGCGCCGGCACAAAATCGCGCACGGACTTTTCGGTGGGTCCGCACGGGTGTGCGCCCGTTTGATGGAAGGAAGCTGAACGGGGCATGACGTCGCGCGGTGCCACCTTCGGCTTCACTCTTTGCGCCGACGACTATGCGATGACGCCCGGCGTCAGCCGCGGCATCCTGGAGGCGCTCGACGCCGGGCGGCTGTCTGCGACCAGCGCGATGACGACGTCGCCCTGGTGGCCCGAGTGGGCAGCGACGCTGCAAGCGCACGTCGGGCGCGCCGACCTCGGGCTGCATCTCAACCTGACGCTCGGCGCGCCGCTCGGGGCGATGCCGACTCTCGCCCCGGACGATCGCCTGCCCACTGTCGGCGCCTGGCTGCGGCTTGCCCGGACCGGCGTGTCCGCGGCGGCGCGGCAGGAGATCGCCGACGAGATCGAGCGTCAGCTTCAGCGCTTCGTCGACGTCTTCGGCCGGCCGCCGGACCATGTCGACGGCCACCAGCACGTGCACGTGCTCTCGCCCGTCGCGCCGCTCCTCCTGGACGCGCTGGCGCGGCGCGGCTGGCGGCCATGGCTGCGCGACAGCGGCGACCGGCCCGACCGCATTCTCCGGCGCGGGTCCTCGCTCAAGAAGGCGCTCGGCCTCGCGGTCCTCGCCCGCGGATTTGCCGGCAAGGCGCGCGGCGCCGGCCTGAGCGTCAACGACGGGTTTGCGGGCTTCTCGGATTTCGATTCGTCGCGCAACTATGCCGCGCAGTTCGCGCGCTATCTCCGCGCGCCCGGGCCCGCGCACCTTGTGATGTGCCATCCGGGCTACGTCGACGATGCGCTTCGTGCCCTCGATCCCGTCGTCGATACCCGCGAGCAGGAGCTGCGGTTCCTGTTGTCCTCAGACTTCGACGCGCTGCTGCAGGGCAGCGGGGCACACCTCCGACGGTTGTAGACAGGAAAATTAAGTTAGTGAGGCGAAACTTACGGCTGATCGGAACGAGCCGGCACCGTGGCACAACACTTAACAAAAGTTTCCTCTGCCGGACGCCGCCGGACCGGCTCGATGCTCGGCGAGCTCGTCGCCACCTGCACGACAACGGTGGGCGTGACGATCCTCATGGTCGCCCTCTTCGCCGCCGGCTTCTCCGCCTTCATGAGCCTGCGCGAGCTGTCGCGCCGCTCGGATGCGGCGGCCCGCGTAATTCCGCTCATCGTGAGCCAGACCCGCCAGGGCGTCGACACAAGCTTCCTGAAGCTCGATCCCGATCTCGAGCGCGCCATCGTCGTCGGCGGCGACGGCCGCACCCTGCTCAGCTACGATCGCGGCGTGCCGCTGGATACGGCGAGCCTCGACACGACGCTCCCGCCTGGCGCCACGCGCCGCGAAAGCTGGTCGCTCGCGCACCTCGCCGCGCTGACGGCGGTGATGCACCCGGCCGAGCTCGCCGGCGCCCGCCTGCTCCTCGTCTACAGCACCGACAGCGCCCGCGAGCGGGCCATCTGCCAGTTCCTGCTGTTCCTCGGCTCCGGCCTCTGCGGCCTCGTGCTCATCTCGACGATCTTGCGCGTCGCCTTCGCGCGCCGCATGCGGCCGCTGCACGATCTCGTCCATGCGATGCGGGCGCTGGTCGAGGGCCGCTACGACGTCGTCGTGCCCGCCCTCACCCACACCGACGAGGTCGGGGCGATGGCGCAGGCCGTCCAGACCTTCAAGACGCGCCTGTCGGACCGCGATCGCCTGCAGTCCCAATCCGACCTGATGCATGCCTCGGCGGCCGACCGCCACGCGCGGATCACCCGCGAGGTCGGGCATTTCCAGTCGGCGGTGCGCCATACGCTCGACGAGGTCGCCGGCTGCAGCGACCAGATGACGGTGGCGGCCGACAGCCTGACGTCGATCGCCACGCAGAGCAGCGGCCGCGCCAGCGAGGTGGTCGCGGCGATCCGCGACACGGCCTCGAGCGTCGGCGGCGTCGCCACCGCGGTGGAGGATCTCTCCGCCTCGGTGCAGGAGGTCGAGCGCCAGGCCGACCAGACCCGCGACATCGTCGTGCAGGCGACCCATCTCGCCGCCGAGACCGGCGGCCTCATCAAGGGGCTCAGCGCCAAGAGCGAGGCGATCGACGAGATCATCACGCTCATCCAGCAGATCGCCGCGCAGACCAACCTTCTCGCGCTCAACGCGACGATCGAGGCAGCGCGCGCCGGCGAGGCGGGGCGCGGCTTCGCGGTCGTGGCGTCCGAGGTGAAGGCGCTGGCCGAGCAGACGAGCGCCGCGTCGCGCCATGTTGCCGACCATATCCGCTCGATCCAGGAGACGACGTCGCGCGCGGTGGCCGCCATCGCGGCGATCGATGCGACGATCTCGAAGGCCGAGCGCTTCAGCGCGGTGATCACCGATGCCGTCGAGCGGCAGGCGATCGCGACGGCCGACATCTCGCGCGGTGCGACGGATGCGGCGCGCACCGCCGAGACGGCGGCGGCCAGCATGAAAGTTCTGGCGGCGACGGTCGGCGAGACCGACCAGTCCGCCGCGCAGGTGCATCAATCCGCCACCGACGTCGGCGCGCAGGCGCTGATCCTGCGTGACACGATCGATCGCTTCCTGCACGACGCCGCGGCGATCGAGGGAACGATCGCCGCGTAGCTTTCGACTTGCTCGCTGTCGCCTTACTTGGCGGCGGCGTGCAGCTCCTCGACGTACTCCCAGTTCACCATGTGCTCCAGGAACGCCTTGAGGTAGTCGGGGCGGCGGTTGCGGTAGTCGATGTAGTAGGAGTGCTCCCACACGTCGACGCCGAGGATCGGCGTGCCGCCGTGCACGAGCGGGTTCTCGCCGTTCGGCGTCTTCATGATCTCGAGCTTGCCGTCCTTGACCGCCAGCCACGCCCAGCCCGAGCCGAACTGGCCGACGCCGGCCTGCACGAACTTCTCGGCGAACGCGTCATAGGAGCCGAAGGCATCGTTGATGCCTTTCTCGACGGCGCTCGGCAGCGACTTGCCGCCGCCGTTCGGCTTCAGCCACTTCCAGAAATGCAGGTGGTTGTAGTGCTGGCCGGCATTGTTGAAGAGCGCGGCGTTCTTCTCGTAGGAGCCCTTGACGATCTCCTCCAGCGACTTGCCCTCGAGCCCGCTGCCCTCGAGCAGCTTGTTGCCGGTGGTGACATAGGCCTGGTGGTGCTTGTCGTGGTGAAACTCCAGCGTCTCCTTCGACATGTAGGGCTGCAGGGCGTCGTAGGCGTAGGGCAACGGCGGTAGCTCGAACGACATGAAGGCACTCCTCGGAAAGGCGGGGACGGCCTCTTTGGCCGTACCGCGCTGTACCTAGGTGCCGATCGTCCCTGCGGCAACGGCCCAAATCTTTACCTCCCGGCAAAGCATTCCGTGTTTGATTTTTGCAAGTATCTCTTTTCTCAGGTAGAAAGCCCGCAGTGAAGCTTGGTTCGAGACGAATCCCGTTCGCCCGCGAGGATGCGATGGCGGTGATCATTCTGGCGATCGGTGGCCTGCTGACGCTGATCGGCGTCTATGCGGTCGCCATCGGCCTGCCCGTCATCGAGATCGAGCGTGGCTGGTCCATGGTGATCTCCGGCTCGGTGCTGATCAGCGGCGGCCTCGTCGTCGCGGCGCTCGGGTTCGTCGTGCGGGCCGTGAACGGGCTCAGGGGCAGTCTCGCGGCCCAGCCCGCCATGTCGGCAGTTTCGGCGCCCGCCGCGCCAGCTCTCCCGGTTCGCCCGGAGCCGGCGATCGCCCCGGAGACGCAGGCGGCCCAGCCCGTCCTAGCCGTGCGTCCGCCGGCCCCGGTGCCCGCCGCCAGCGAGAGCATTCCCGCTTTCGCCGTCGCCGCACCGACCGCAGCCACCGCCGCAGTCATTGGCGCCGGCACCGGATATCTCGCCACGCACCACGAGCCGGAGCCTGTCGAGCCGGCGAACGAGCATGAAGCTCACGCGGCGCCCGAACCGCCGCCGGCTCACGCTTTCGACGTGCCGGCTTCCGATCCGCCCGAGCCCCCTGCGCCCGCGGCGGCCGAGCCGAAGCCCGAGCCGCAAGCCGCCGATGCGCTGGGCCCCGACTGGCTCGATCGCGAGTTCGCGGCCTTCGATCTCGAGACCTCGCACGAGCCGCCCGCGGCCCACGTGCCGGAGCCCGCCGCCGCGCCTTCGCCGCCCGAGCCCGACACACACGAGCCCGCACCGCATGCCGTGGCGCCGACCCCCGAGCCGCTGCTACCCAGCGAAGCGCCGGCGGCCGCGCACGAGCCGGCGCCCGAGCCCGTCGCCGAGGCGCCGTCCACCGCGCCGGAGACGCCGGAGGGCAATCTCAGCGTGATCGGCCGCTACGACTCCGACGGCACGTCCTACGTAATGTACTCCGACGGCTCGATCGAGGCGCAGTCGGAGTCCGGCGTCTTCCGCTTCGGATCGATGGCCGAGCTCAAGGCCTTCATCGAGGGCTAGATCGCCCCGCCTGTCTCCCGCACGGGAGACGGCGAATGGGCTCCGCTTGCACCATCCCGCGGCTGCGCTTAAGCGCAGTTTATGCAGGTATCTCCATGAGCGGGGCCGACGACAAAGGCCTCACCTACGCCGACGCGGGCGTCGACATCGACGCGGGCAACGCGCTCGTCGAGCGCATCAAGCCGCTCGTCCGCGCGACGCGCCGGCCCGGCGCGGACGCCGAGATCGGCGGCTTCGGCGGCCTCTTCGACCTCAAGGCCGCCGGCTTCAAGGACCCGATCCTCGTCGCCGCCAACGACGGCGTCGGCTCGAAGGTCAAGATCGCGATCGAGACCGGACGGCATGCGACGATCGGCATCGATCTCGTCGCCATGTGCGTCAACGACCTCGTCGTGCAGGGCGCCGAGCCGCTGTTCTTCCTCGACTACTTCGCCACTGGCAAGCTCGATCCTGCGGTCGGCGCCGACGTCGTCGCCGGCATCGCCGAAGGTTGCCGCATGGCCGGCTGCGCGCTGATCGGCGGCGAGACCGCGGAGATGCCGGGCCTCTACGCCGGCCGCGACTACGATCTCGCGGGCTTTTCGGTCGGCGCCGCCGAGCGCGGCGCGCTGCTGCCGCGCCCCGACGTCGGCCCGGGAGACGCGATCCTCGGCCTGCCCTCCTCCGGCGTGCATTCGAACGGGTTTTCGCTGGTCCGCCGCATCGTCTCGGACGCCGGCCTCGCCTGGACCGCGCCCGCGCCGTTCGCGCCGGAGCACGACCTGGCGGATGCGCTGCTCGCGCCGACGCGCATCTACGTGAAGCCGCTGCTCGCGGCCCTGCGCGCGGAGGCCGGCCGCGGCATCAAGGCGCTGGCCCATATCACCGGCGGCGGTTTCCCCGACAACATCCCGCGCGTCCTGCCCGCGCACACGACGGCCGAGATCGACCTCGACGCGATCGCCGTGCCGCCGGTGTTCGGCTGGCTCGCGGGCCAGGGCCGCGTCGCCGAGGCGGAGATGCTGCGCACCTTCAATTGCGGGATCGGCATGATCGTCGTCGTCGCGGCGGAGGCGGCGGAGGCGGTGAGCGCGAGCTTGCGTGCGGCCGGCGAGTCCCCGGTCGCGCTCGGCCGTCTCGTCCCGGCCGCAGGGTCGCGCGTCACCTACCGCGGGCGGCTGCAGCTTTGAGCCGGCGCCGCACGGCGATCCTCATCTCGGGGCGCGGCTCGAACATGTCCGCGCTCATCGAAGCCGCCCGCGCCCCGGAGTACCCCGCCGAGGTCGCGCTCGTCCTCTCGAACCGGCCCGAGGCGCCGGGCCTCGCTACGGCGCAGGCCGCCGGCATCGCGGTGGCCGCCGTCGACCACAAGATCCATGCGGGCCGCGAGGAGTTCGAGCGTTCCATGCAGGCGCTGCTCGAGATCCACCGCATCGACCTCATCTGCATGGCCGGCTTCATGCGCCTCGTGACGCCGTGGTTCATCGGCCAATGGGCCGGGCGGATGATCAACATCCACCCTGCCCTGCTGCCGTCGTTCCGCGGCCTGCACACCCACGAGCGGGCGCTGGAGGCCGGCGTGAAGCTGCACGGCTGCACCGTGCATTTCGTCGTGCCGCAGATGGACGAAGGGCCGATCATCGCGCAGGCGGCGGTGCCGGTGCTGGATAGCGACACGCCCGAGAGCCTCGGCCGCCGCGTGCTGGCGCAGGAGCACGTGATCTACCCCGCCGCCCTCGCCCGCGTCGCGCGGGGCGGCCTGCACGTCCAGGGCAACCGCGTCTTCGATTCGGCGCCGGCGTAAGCGCTACAGTTGAGGTGGCGCCGCAAGGTCAGCTGCACCAACGTCACTTGGTTTTGTGTCGGATCATTTCCGCTCGCATCGTAACGGCAGCACCGATGCGCAGTGGACGGCGCGCCCGACATCGATAGTTTGTAGCGCCGCAGGACAAGAAAAGTGGCTATGCGGGATTAGCGTCTCGGCTCAGAAGGGCGGCCATGGGAGAAAGCACGCATCACGTCGAAGCTCAGGTCGCCGCGCTGCCGGTGAAAGGCAAGCCCGGGAGCTTCAGGGTCCTGCTCGTCACCTCGCGAGATACACAGCGGTGGATCATCCCCAAGGGATGGCCGATGAAGGGTCGCAAGGACCACGACGCGGCCGCGCGGGAGGCGCTCGAAGAGGCCGGCGTGACCGGCCGCATCCATCGCCATCCGATGGGCGCCTACACCTACGACAAGCGTCTCGCCAACGGCGCCACCGAGCACATCCGCGTCATGGTCTACCTCCTCGAGGTGGAGAAGGAGACGAGCAAATGGCCGGAGAAGGACGAGCGCAAGCGCGTGTGGCTGTCGACGAGCGAGGCGGCCACGCGGGTCGAGGAGCCGGGTCTCGGCGAGATCATCCGGCGGCTCGATATATCGGCGATCGATGCCATGGATTGACGCGGATTCACACACGCCGGCACTTCGCTTTACTTGCGGCAACTTTCGCGACAGCCCTGCGCGTTTATACCGCTGCTGTTGCATCGAAGTGACATTAGCCCCCCGGTAACCTAAGCGCGAAGGATTGCGGTTGCACTCGCATGCAATCGGCTCGAAGATCACGGCGTGTTGAAGTGGAGGGGCCCTTGAAGCTACGCGAAGCCTTCGAGCTGGCGAGCGCCGAGGCGCATCGAGGCCAGGACGTCTATCAGCGGGTCTTCGAGCTCATGCACGGGCGGTCGCCCTCCGCCGACGAGCGCGACATGATCAAGCGCCGCTGCCTCTGGTACGAGACCGACCGGCCGCGCACCGCCGCCGCCTGACGGGTTTTTGGGCTCCGGACCTGTCGGTCCATCAAATGCGCGACGCGCCATTTGCCGGCTCGCAAAGCCATAGAAAATGGCCGTAGGGTCGCGCCATGAGCGATCTTCCTTCCCGCCTCGCCGATATCGTCGGCCCGTCGCACGTGCTCACCGCGGCGTCCGACGTCGGCCCCTACCTGCACGAGCCGCGCGAAAAATACGCGGGTCGTGCGCTCTGCGTCGTGCGCCCCGGCACGCGCGAGGAAGTCGCCGCAATCCTCGGCCTCTGCCACGAGACCGCGACGCCGGTCGTGCCGCAGGGCGGCAACACCGGCCTCGTCGGCGGCCAGACGCCAGACGACGCGCGCGCCGTCGTGCTCGCGACGACCCGTCTCGCGGCGCTGCGCGACATCGACCCCGTGTCGAACACGATGACGGTGGAGGCCGGCATGACGCTGCAGGCCGCGCGCGACGCGGCGGAGCAGGTCGACCGGCTGTTTCCGCTGTGGATCGCGGCCGGTGGCTCCTGCACGATCGGCGGCAATCTCGCCACCAACGCCGGCGGTCTGAACGTGATCGCCCACGGCAACGCGCGCGAGCTCGTCAACGGGCTCGAGGTGGTGCTCGCCGACGGCCGCGTGCTCTCGGCGCTCAGCAAGCTGAAGAAGGACAACACCGGCTACGACCTGAAGAACCTCTTCATCGGCTCGGAAGGAACGCTCGGCATCATCACCGCCGCCGTGCTGCGGCTGGCGCCGCGCCCGCGCGCGACGGCCACGGCGTTCGTCGGCCTCGCTGACCCGCAGGCCGCCCTCGACCTTCTCGATCTCGCCCGCGGTCGCGCCGCCGGCGGCATCGAGGCCTTCGAGCTGATCCCGCGCATCGCCATCGACTTCGTGCTGGAGGCCTTCGGCGGCCACGAGCCGCTCGCCGACAAGCATCCGTGGTACGCGCTGATCGAGCTGACCTCGTTCGAGGAGGACGGGCTCGACGCGCGGCTGCTCGCGCTGCTCGAGGAGGGCGCCGATCGCGGCCTCGTCGCCGACGCCGCGGTCGCCGCCTCGCTCGACCAGCGCGAGAAGCTCTGGGCCCTGCGCGAAAGCATCTCCGATGCACAGAAGCACTTCGGCGGCTCGATCAAGCACGACGTCTCGGTGCCGCTCGCCAGCGTGCCCGCCTTCCTCGCCGCCGTCGTGCCGGTGATCGAGGCGGTGGTGCCGGGCGCCAGGCTCTGCGCCTTCGGCCATCTCGGCGACGGCAACATCCACTGCAACGTCCAGCAGCCGATCGGCGGTGACAAGGCCGCGTTCCTGGCGCGCTGGGACGACATGTCCGCCGCGGTGCACGGGCTTGTGCAAAAGCTCGGCGGCTCGATCTCGGCCGAGCACGGCATCGGCCAAATGAAGCGCGACCTGCTCCCCGGCGTGAAGGACCCGGTCGCGCTCGACGTGATGCGATCCATCAAGGCGACGCTCGACCCGAAGGGCATCCTCAACCCGGGCAAGGTGCTGTGAGCGCGCCGCCCGTCTTCGACGACGGTTTTCGCGCGCAGCTCGAGGCGCTGATCGCGTGGCGCCGCGACGTCCGCCGCTTCCGGCGCGCGCCGGTCGATCCCGCCCTCGTCGATCGCCTGCTCGATCTCGCGCAGCTCGCGCCCTCGGTCGGCAACAGCCAGCCGTGGCGCTGGGTCTCCGTCGCGAGCGCGCCGGCCCGCGCCGCCGTCCGCGACAGCTTCGCGCGCTGCAACGCCGATGCGCTCGCCGCGCTCGAGGGCGAGCGGGCGCAGGTCTACGCGCGGCTCAAGCTCGAAGGCCTAGAGGCGGCGCCGGTGCAGCTCGCCGTGTTCTGCGACCACGCGACGGCGCAGGGCCACGGGCTTGGGTGCCGTACCATGCCGGAGGCGCTCGACCACTCCGTCGCCGCGATGGTGGGCACGCTGTGGCTCGCCGCCCGCGCGCAGGGGCTCGGGGTCGGCTGGGTGTCGATCCTCGACGCGGGAGACATCGCGCGGGCCCTGGACGTCGATCCCGGCTGGCGGCTCATCGCCTATCTCTGCCTTGGCTGGCCGGAGGAAGAGCACCTCGACCCCGAGCTCGAGCGCCACGGTTGGCAAGCCCGCGACGCCGCGAGCCGGACGCTCATCGAGCGCTGAGGCGCGGGTTCAAGCGAAGTAAGGTTCGATGGCCCACGAAACGAGTGGTCGGAGTGGCGGGATTCGAACCCACGACCCCTTGTCCCCCAGACAAGTGCGCTAACCGGGCTGCGCTACACTCCGACTGGCGGCCTTATAGAGAACGCCCCCGCACTCCGCAACGCTTGCCGCGGCCTGTCGCACGCGCCGCGCCTTCGACGCACAGGCTAGCGCGGCCGGCGCAGCGCCTGCAGGACGCGGGTGCATTCGTCGATCGTGGCCAGCGCCTCGCGCAGCGCGGCGAGGTCGCGGGGGCCGAGGCGCGTCGACTGCAGCGCGATGCCGGCATCGAGCGCGGCGCGGATCGAGTCGGGGAGCGGGTCGGCGCCCGCCGTCGGCGCGAACGAGGGCGCTTCGTCGGCCACCAGCTCGCCGTCGGGGTCGCGGTCCGCGGCGTCGATGGTCGCGAGGTCGACCGGCATCGGCACGCTGCCTTCGCGCACCGCGCGCGTGCCCTGCTCCTTGATGAGCTTCTGCACGCCCTTGATCGTGAACCCCTCCTCGTAGAGGAGCTGGCGGATCGTCCTCAAGAGGATCACGTCGCCGGGGCGATAGTAGCGGCGCCCGCCGGCGCGCTTCAGCGGCTTCACCTGCGGAAAGCGCGTCTCCCAGAAGCGCAGCACGTGCTGCGGCAGCGCCAGCTCTTCGGCGACCTCGCTGATCGTTCGGAACGCGTCGACGCTCTTTTCCATGCCGCCTCAATCTACTGGCGGCGGACTTTGAACCAATTCGTGAAGCTTGCCTACCGTCGGCGGCTTTTCCCAGGCGGCAACCTGTGCACGGCGGTCTAGAGGTCGTCCTCGGGGATGGCCTCGCCGTTCATGTGCGCCTTGAGCACATTGGAGGCTTTGAAGACGAGGACGCGCCGCTGCATGATCGGCACCTCGACGCCGGTCTTCGGGTTGCGGCCGATGCGCTCGCCCTTGTCGCGGACGACGAACGAGCCGAACGACGACAGCTTGACCGTCTCGCCCATCGCGAGATGGTCGGTCATCTCGTCGAGGACCATCTCGACGAGGCTCGCCGATTCCTTTCGGGAGAGGCCGACGCGCCGGTAGACCGCCTCGGCGAGGCCGACGCGCGTGACGGTCTGCGTCGGCCCGCTCGCAGCCTTCGCCGGCGGTTTTGACGGAACATCCGCTTTCGTCATGAAGCCTTCCGAACGTTCGGTGGCGAACGGCATGATCGAGCACCCCTCCGCCTGCGTCACGGCGGCGAAATTTCACGATTTACGTCGCGCAGGCAAGGCCTTGACAGCCGTTGGCAGGGGGTCTTTCGACTACCACCTGATGAGAGCCGAGCCCCAGGTGAAGCCGCCGCCCATCGCCTCGATCATCACCAGATCGCCGTCCTTGATGCGCCCGTCCATGCGCGCCTCGCAGAGCGCCAGCGGGATCGAGGCGGCCGACGTGTTGGCGTGGCGGTCGACCGTGACCACGGTCTTCTCGCGCGCGATGCCGAGCTTGTCGCCCGCCGCATCGATGATGCGGCGGTTGGCCTGGTGCGGCACGAACCAGGCGAGATCGTCCGGCGTCGTGCCGGTCGCGGCAAACGCGTCCTCGACGACGTCGGCGACCATGCCGACGGCATGCCGGAAGACCTCCTTGCCGGCCATGCGCAGGTGGCCGGTGGTGCCCGTCGTCGAGGGGCCGCCGTCGACATAGAGCTTGTCGCGGTAGCGCCCGTCGGAGCGCAGGTGCGAGGTGAGGACGCCGCGGTCCCGGCTCGTGCCCTCGCCCTCGCGGGCCTCCAGCACGATGGCGGCGGCGCCGTCGCCGAAGAGCACGCAGGTCGTGCGGTCCTCCCAGTCGAGCAGGCGCGAGAAGGTCTCGGCGCCGATCACCAGCGCGCGCTTGTGCGAGCCGGAGACCAGGAACTTGTCCGCCGTCGCGACCGCGAAGACGAAGCCGGAGCAGACCGCCTGCAGGTCGAAGGCGGCGCCGTGGTGCATGCCGAGGCCGGCCTGGATCTGCGTCGCGACGGACGGGAAGGTGTAGTCCGGCGTCGAGGTCGCCACGACGATGAGATCGATGTCGGCGCTGGTCAGCCGGGCGTCGCGCAGCGCCGCCTCGGCCGCCCGCAAGCCGAGGACGGACGTCGTCTCGCCTTCGGCCGCGATGTGGCGCCGCTCGATGCCGGTGCGCTGGACGATCCACTCGTTCGTGGTCTCGACGCGCGCTTCGAGGTCGGCGTTGCTGACGACGTTCTCGGGAAGGTAGGCCCCGATGCCGGCGACGACGGAGCGCAGGCAGCCTGCTGCGGGCTTGGTCACGATTCGATGGTCCTGGCGGGTTCCGCGCACGTGGCGGGCGCTTCGGCCGAAGCGGGCTCGGCCGCCACGGCTGGCTTGTCGATCAGCGCGAGCGCGATCATATCGCGAATCTTGCCGAGAAGCTCATTTCGCACCATCGCATAGCCGAGGTCGATGGCGCCAGCCGTGCCGATGGCGTCCATGCCGCCGTGGCTCTTGATGACGATGCCGTCGAGCCCGAGGAAGACGCCGCCGTTGACGTTGCGGACGTCCATCCTGGACCGCAGGTCGTCGAACGCCGGCTTGGCGAGGAGATAGCCGAGCTTCGCCCTGAGCGAGCTCTTCATGGCGCCGCGGATGTAGGAGCCGATCTGCTTGGCGGTGCCCTCGGCCGTCTTGAGCGCGATGTTGCCCGAGAACCCTTCGGTCACCACCACGTCGACGGTGCCCTGCCCGAGGTCGTCGCCCTCGACGAAGCCGTGATACTGGAGGCTCGGCAGGTCTGCTTCCCGCAGCATGCGCGACGCCGCCTTGACCTCCTCCAGCCCCTTGATCTCCTCCGTGCCGACGTTGAGCAGGCCGACCGACGGCCGCTCGATGTCGAGGACGATGCGCGCCATCGCGGCGCCCATCACGGCGAGCTCGACGAGCGAGCGTGCGTCGGTGCCGATCGAGGCGCCGACGTCGAGCACGATCGAGCGACCGCGCAGCGTCGGCCAGATCGCGGCGATCGCCGGACGGTCGATGTCGTGCATGGTGCGCAGGCAGATCTTGGCCATCGCCATCAGCGCGCCGGTGTTGCCGGCCGAGACCACGACGTCGGCCTCGCCGCGCTTCACCGCCTCGATCGCCAGCCACATCGAGGAGGTGCGCCGCCCGGAGCGCAGCGCCTGGCTCGGCTTGTCGGTCATCCGCACGGCGACGTCCGTGTGATGCACGCTCGAGGCCGCGGCGAGGCGGGGCCGCGCGGCGAGCAGCGGCGCGATCTCGGGCTCGCGGCCGAAGAACAGGAACCTCGCGTCGGGGTGGCGCGCCAGCGCGTGCGCGGCACCGTCGACGATGACCGGCGGCCCGTGGTCGCCCCCCATCGCGTCGATCGCGATGCGGACCTCCCGCGTGATCGGTTCGCGCGTCATAGGCTCTCGACCGTCACGAAGGATCCTTCAGACGCCGCAGGGCAGCGAACGGAGACTCGCCAGCTTCGTCCTTATCGCCGACCGAGACGTCGGTGAAATGAACGCCGGGCTTGCGCGGGTAGAGATCGAGAGAAAGCGTCAAAAATTCGAGGGTCACTGCGCCGAGATCGATCTTGCCGTCGACGATCGGATCGGCCGGGTCCTCCTGGTCGTCGTTTCCGGGCACGACGACGGGCCGCGGGGGCGCCGCCTCGCGCGGCGCCGGCTCGCGCCGCCGCGAGCGGGCGGGCAGCGCCGGCACCTCGACGGAACGCGGCGGCGGTGCGAACTCAAGGTCGATCTCGCGAGTGATCGTGCTGTCGAACGGCTCCAGCGAGACGACGCAGACTTGGGCGATCGCAGCCTCGAGCGAGCCCTCGACCTCGAAACGGCCGCCGGCGCGCGGCTGGATGTGGAAGCGTGCCTTGAGCGCATCGAGCCCGGCGAGGCCGATCTCGGCCGCGATCGCCGCGCGCTCCTCCGCCGTCGCCTCGATCGCCATGTCGAGGCCGCCCTCGGGCACGGCATGGACGTCGACCGGCCGCGGGAAGGGTCCCGGCACAAGCTGCGGCATGTCTTCGGTGACGGGTCTCTTGCTCATCGCGGCTGCGGCCCTCACGGCTGCCCGGCGTGCGCGGGCACGGCCGAGGCGTTGGGAAACGGCAGCTCGCCGTCGATGAAGCCCTGCAGCGGCTGGCGCGCCAGCGCCTCCACGCTCGCCGCGACGTAGCGCGCGAGGCCGGGCGTGTCGCGCGCCGCGACGTTGCGGGCGAGCGTTGCGGCGAGTTCCTCGTCGCCGCCGCGCAGCGCCTCCTCGTAGGCGCGGCTGCGGCCCAGAAACGCCTCGGCGAGCGTGCGCATCCGCTTCGGCACCGTGGTGTCGCCGACTCCCATCTCGCGCAGCGTGCGATCGAAATGGGCGAAGACCGTGTCGGTGAGGTCCTGCGCGAGCTGCGGCCCGGGCGCCGCGCAGGCCTGCAGGCGACGCACCAGGAGGGCGGCATGCAGCGTCAGGCTCTCGAAGCGTCCTTCGAAGGTGTCCGGCACGCCGAGATCGGCATAGAGCGAGGGCTGGCGCGAGGCGGCCACCAGGGCCGCGTAAAGTCGCTGCACGACGGCCTCGCTCGAGGAGCGGCGGAAGAGACCGAGGATCATAGCGGGCCCTGATTCAGCGGGTGTTGCACGCGTGCCAGGGTGGCAGCCCGGACTTGGCCGTAAACGGCACGAGCGAACCCGTTCCTTGCTTTCGTCACAAGCGGGGGTTAGGCACCGCCTTCGCCGAACGCAAGAGAAAGTTGCCGAAGCTTTGCTTGCGCCGCCTGGGGGGCGTGGCGCCGTGTTGGCCAGATCACCGAAAGTCGCCGCGATGCAAGTTGAGCGAGCACCCTATTTCCGCCGACCGCTCGGGCTGGCCGCGATCGCCCTCGTCGCGCTGAGCCTCGGCGGCTGCCTCGGCTACGACGGCGACCTGCAGCACGGCTACCAGATCGACCAGGCCGCCGCCGCCGACGTCAAGCCCGGCCAGACCGCCGAGCAGGTGCTGGTGACGATGGGCACGCCCTCGACGACCTCCACGGTCGGCGGCAGCGCCTGGTACTACATCCAGCACCGCACCGAGCGCTCCGTCGCCTTCATGCCGGCGAAGATCACCGACCGGCACATCTACGCCGTCTACTTCGACAAGCAGAAGCGCGTGACGCGCGTCGCCAACTACGGGATGCAGGACGGCCGTGTCGTCGACTTCTCCCCCGGCGCAACGCCGACGGTCGGTGCCGACAACAACTTCCTCAAGGGCATCTTCCTGAACTTCAACCCGATGCAGAGCTTTATGCAGCAGTAGCCGGGCGGCGGCGTCTCGCCGCCGCGGGCGGCCTGCGCGCGTCGCCTCAGAAAGGCGGCTCGTAGCTCTTGATCTCGATGCCGAAGCCCGACAGGCCGACGTAGGTCAAAGGCGAGGTCGTGCGCAGCCGGATCGAGTTGATCCCGAGATCGCGCAGGATCTGCGCGCCGACGCCGACGTCGCGCCACTCCTGCACGCGCTGCGCCTCGGCCGAGGGCTTTGCCTCCGGCCATCCCGCTCGCGCCGGGACGCCCGCCGCGCCGTCGCGCAGGTAGATGAAGACGCCCCTGCCCTCCTCGCGGAAGCGCGCGAACACCTTCTTCACGTCCTTCCCGCCGCGGATCACGTCGGCGATGATGTCGACGCGATGCAGGCGGGTCGGCACGTCCTCGCCGTCGCCGATGTCGCCGTGCACGAAGGCGAAATGCTGCACCGGGTCGAACGGCGTGACATAGGCGTAGCCGGTGAGCGTGCAGCCGTCGGCCTCGACCGGGAAGGTGGCGACGCGCTCGACGAGCTTCTCGCGCGCCTGGCGGTAGGCGATGATGTCGGCGACCGAGATGCGCTGCAGCTTGTGCTCCTCGGCGAAGCGCTTGATCTGCTCGCCGACCATCACCGTGCCGTCGTCGTTGGCGAGCTCGCAGATGACGCCGACCGGCGGCAGGTCGGCGAGCTTGCAGAGATCGACCGCGGCCTCCGTGTGGCCCGAGCGCATGAGCACCCCGCCCTCGCGGGCGATCAGCGGGAAGACGTGGCCCGGCCGCACGAAGTCGGAGGCGCCCATGTTGCCGTTGGCGAGCGCGCGGACCGTGTTGGTGCGCTGCTCGGCCGAGATGCCGGTGGTAAGCCCGTGCCGCACGTCGACCGAGATCGTGAAGGCGGTGCCGAGCGGCGCGTCGTTCGAGGCGACCATCGGCGCGAGGTTGAGCCGGCGCGCCTCGTCGGGCGTCACCGGCGCGCAGACGATGCCGCAGCAGTGGCGGATGATGAACGCCATCTTCTCGGGCGTGCAGAGCGCGGCGGCGACGACGATGTCGCCTTCGTTCTCGCGATCGTCGTCATCGGTCACGATGACCATCTCGCCCCTGGCGATGGCTTCCACGGCACGCGCGACGGCTTGGGCTTTGGGCGACAAGGCAACCTCTTCTCGGGGCCCGCGAGGGGCGCAAGCCGCTCAGATAGGCACGACGGGGCGGCGGCGCATCCTTTACGCGCTCGCCCTCGGAAAGCCCGAAATGGCGGGAAGAGGCGTCGGTTAAAGCAAGCTCCGGCAAATGGCAAAGGTCGGCATGACGCGGTGGTTGACGGTTGGTCTCTCCGTCCTCGCGGCGGTTCTCGCCACCCTGGCGTCCGCCAAGGCCGAGGCCTGTCACGATCTCGAGGATCACGGTGCCGCCTACACCGTCTGCACGGTCGAGGCGGGGCGCGGCGATTTGCGGCTGTTCCTGCGCGACGGCACCGGGCGGCCCTACGCGACCTTCGCGCAGCTCGCTGCCGCGCTGGCGCAAGAAAAGCAGACCCTCGTCTTCGCCATGAACGCCGGGATGTTCGAGCAGGACCTCTCGCCGGTCGGGCTCTATGTCGAGGGTGGCGCGCAGCGCAAGGCCGCCAACACTGGCGACGGGCCGGGCAACTTCCACATGAAGCCGAACGGGGTGTTCTGGTTCGGCCCGCACGGCGCCGGCGTGATGGAGACCAGGGCCTACCTGGCGGCGCACCTGCATCCCGCCTTCGCGACGCAATCCGGCCCGATGCTGGTGATCGACGGCGCGATCCACCCCAAGCTGCAGCCCGACGGCACGTCGGAAAAAATCCGCAACGGCGTCGGCGTGCGCGACCACGGCCGCACCATCGTCTTCGCGATCTCGCGCGATCCCGTCAGCTTCTACCGCTTCGCCAGCCTGTTCCGCGACGCGCTCGGCTGCGACAATGCGCTCTTTCTCGACGGGACGATCTCGAGCCTTTATGCACCGGGGCTGGGACGCACGATGCAGCTCCTGCCCGTCGGGCCGATGATCGGCCTGACGGAGAAGGCGCCGGCGTCCGGCCATCACGAGGAATGACGATGTCGCAGTTCGAAAGCCTCGTCCGCACGATCGAGGATGCGAAGAGCCGGGAGGCGGCGCTCGACGCGCTGATCGAGGGCCTCGCGCAGCGGATCAAGGCGACCTCCAACGACCAGAACGTGCAGAAGCTGTCGCGCGAGCTGCGGATCGCGGCGCCCCGCCTCGTCGCCGCCGTCGCGGGCCGCACGGCGGACGCGGCATGAAGGCCGGCAAGCCAGGCGCGCGGCGCATCTGCCGCTGCGAGGCGCGCATCGCGCCGGCGATCCTCGAGGGCTATGCCTGCGGCAATCCGGAATGCTGGCGCACGGCGGAGGTGGAAGCCTCGTTCTCCGCCTTCGTCGAGACGCTGGTCGCCAAGCGCGGCGACGCGCCCTCGCCGCCGCGTAAAACCCCGCCGACGGATTGACGCCCGGGGCGAGCGGCGCGACGATGCTTTGATGCGCACCCGCCGCCCCATCGGCCTCCAAAATCCCCGTCGATCTTCGACGGCGGTGACGCGCGTCGGCGAACCACCGTCCCCGCGCTAAGCGGCCAGGCCTCGCCGGAAACGCCAAGACATCCCGCCCGACCGGCGGGATTTTCGTTCTCATCGATCGGGCCAGCACGAGAGCCGATCGATGACCCGCTACTACGAATCAGACCTCGCCATCGCGCGCCTCGCCGAGGCCGTGCTCGATTGCAGCCTACCGAAGGCGCAGTGGACGCATGCCGCGCATTTCGCGACGGCGCTCTGGCTGATGCGCCACCGGCCCGACTGGGTGCTGCCGCAGCGAATGCCGGCGATCATCCGCGCCTACAACGAAGCCACGGACACGCCCAACACCGACACATCCGGCTATCACGAGACGATCACCCAGGCGTCGCTCGTCGCGGCGCGCGCGTTCCTCGAAGCCGCCGAGCCCGGGACGCCGCTGCATCTCCTCGTCGATCGCCTGATGGCGTCGCGGCTCGGCGATCCGCAGTGGCTGCTCGCGCACTGGAGCCGCGAGCGCCTGTTCAGCGTCGCCGCACGCCGCGCCTGGGTCGAGCCGGACCTCGCGCCGCTCGGCGCTATTCCGAGAGCGTGATCATCTGGTCGATGAAGCCGCAGGTGCTGGCATCGATCACCCCGCGGCCGCAGAGCTTGCCGACGACCCGACGCGCCTCGCGCGTGTCGCGGTCGCCGCGCGCGACGACGAGATGATGATGGAGCGGACGCGCCGGCGCGACGGCCGCGACGCGGCGATGCGAAGCCGGCGTGGGCTCGGCGGCCTCCTGCCGCGACACGGGCTGCGGCGCGGGCCGCGGCGTCGGCTTGGCGCGGGCGACGCGCGGCGCCGCGGCGGGCGCCGGCGCGGCGGCATCGAAGGCGACCTTGCACCGCGGGCTGAGCTCGGCCGGGTGTGCGCGCATGCACGCCGTCGTGCGGCCGATGTCGGGGATCGTGTCCTGGCAGAGCCGGATGGCGTCGGGCGCACAGGCCTCGCGCTGCTCCGGCGTGCCCTGCGCGTGCGCCGGGAGCGCCAGGCTAGATGCGGCCAGCAGGGCGAGGGCGAGTGCGCGGGGCGTCGAGCAGGCTGCAATCATGAGGTCCGCCGTCGTTCGAGGGGTGAGCCTATGTAACCCCTGAGGCGACGCTTGGTTTGCGCCAGGCCGCGATCCGGGGGCGCTTCGGCGACCTACGCCGAGGGCCCGACCAGCTCGTCGAGCTTGCGCCGCTCCGTGTCGGTGAGCGGTCGCGCAGGGTCGCGTGTCGGGCGCCGCCGCGCCGCTGCGGCGATCGCCGCGCCGCCGGCCACGAGGACGAGCAGCGGCGTGCCCCAGAGCAGCAGCGTCTGCACCTCGAACGGCGGCTTCAGCAGGATGAACTGGCCGTAGCGCGACACGAGGAAGTCGACGACCTGCTGGTTGGTGTCGCCCGCCTCGAGCCGCTGGCGCACCAGCACGCGGATGTCGTGGGCGAGCGGCGCGTGGCTCTCGTCGATCGACTCGTTCTGGCAGACGAGGCAGCGCAGCTCGGTCGAGACGGTGCGCGCCCGCGCCTCGAGCGCCGGGTCCTTCAGCATCTCGTCCGGCTCGACGGCGTGGGCGGGGGCGGCCAGGGCGAGGGCTAGCAGCAGCGCGGCGGCCGCCACGCGGAGCAAGCGCCAAGTAGCCTCATGGTGAGGAGGCCGCAGGCCGTCTCGAACCAGGAGGCGGTCCCGCCATCGAGCCCACTGGAGCCCTCGTGGTTCGAGACGCGCTGCGCGCTCCTCACCATGAGGGGATGGTGGGCGCTCCTCACCATGAGGGAATCGTGAGTGCCGCATCACCACGCGGAGAAAGCCCAAAGTAGCCTCATGGTGAGGAGGCCGCAGGCCGTCTCGAACCAGGAGGCGGTCCCGCGATCGAGCCCACTGGAGCCCTCGTGGTTCGAGACGCGCTGCGCGCTCCTCACCATGAGGGGATTGCGGGCGCTCCTCACCATGAGGGGAGCGAGGCCGCATCATTCCGCGGGCACCGCGGCGGTGCGGGGACGGCGCGCGCGGGCGGCGACGCCGAAGCGCAGCCGGCGGTCGGAGAGCGACAGCGCGCCGCCGAAGCCCATGACGAGGGCACCGATCCAGATCAGCGTGACGAGCGGCTTCCAGAAGAGCTTCATGTCGACGCTCTGCGCCCCCTCGCCGGGGGTGCCGATGCTGGCGTAGAACTGGCCGAGGTCGACCGTGACGATGCCCGCCTCCGCCCGCGGCATGGCGCGCAGCGTGTAGAAGCGCGACGCCGGCTCGACCGTGGCGATCACCTGGCCGTCGCGGCGGATGGTCGTGTGCGCGACGGTCGCCGTGTAGTTCGGGCCGTTCTCGCGCGAGATGCCCTCGAGCGTCGCCGTGAACGGCCCGACGGCGGCGGTCTGGCCGGGCGTCATGGTGAGGATGTTCTCCTGCCCCCAGCCGGCGGCGGCGAGGCCGAGCAGGGTCAGGCCGAGCCCGGCATGCGCGATCGCCGTGCCATAGGCCGAGCGCGGCAGGCCGAGCGCCCGCGACGTCGCGTTGGCGAGGCCGCCGGCCGCGATGCGACGGCCGACGTCGAGCACCGAGCCGGCGATGACGAAGACCGCGAGCCCGGCCAGCGCATAGGACCGCGCCGGCGCGCCCTCGTAGAGCGCGAAGGCGAGGACGGCGAGCGCGCCCGCAATGATCGCCAGCATCAGCCGTTGCGCCGCGCCGAGCAGGTCGCCGCGCTTCCACGCGAGCGAGCTGCCGATTGGCATCGCCAAAAACACCGGGATCGCCAGCGGCACGAAGGTCGCGTTGAAGAACGGCGCGCCGACCGAGATCTTCTGGCCCGTCAGCGACTCGAGCGCGAGCGGGTACAGCGTCCCGACGAGCACGGTGGCGCAGCCGGCGGTGATGAGCAGGTTGTTCAAGACCAGCGCGCCCTCGCGCGACACCGGCGCGAACAGGCCGCCCTGCCGCAGGCTGCCGGCGCGCCACGCGAACAGCGCCAGCGAGCCGCCGATGAACACGAACAGGATGACCAGGATGAAGAAGCCGCGCTTCGGATCGGTCGCAAACGCGTGCACCGAGGTGAGCACGCCGGAGCGCACCAGGAAGGTGCCGACGAGGGAGAGCGAGAAGGCGAGGATGGCGAGAAAGATCGTCCAGACCTTCAACGCCTCGCGCTTCTCCATGACGACGGCCGAATGCAGCAGCGCGGTGCCGGCGAGCCACGGCATCAGGGAGGCGTTCTCGACCGGGTCCCAGAACCAGAAGCCGCCCCAGCCGAGCGTGTAGTAGGCCCAGTACGAGCCCATAGCGATGCCGAGCGTGAGGAAGATCCAGGCGATCAGCGTCCACGGCCGCACGAAGCGCGCCCAGGCGGCATCGACGCGGCCGGCGATCAGCGCCGCCGCGGCGAAGGAGAAGGTCATCGAGAAGCCGACGTAGCCGAGGTAGAGCAGCGGCGGATGGATCGCGAGCCCGGGGTCCTGCAGCAGCGGGTTGAGGTCCTGCCCCTGGATCGGCGGGCTCAGCGTGCGGGTGAACGGGTCGGACGTCAAAAGGATGAAGAGCAGGAAGGCCGAGGCGATCCAGCTCTGCACGCAGAGCACCAGCGCCCGCAGGTCCGCCGGCATGCCGCGCGAGGCGACGGCGACGGCGGCGGCGAAGATCGCGAGGATCATCACCCACAGCAGCATCGAGCCCTCGTGGTTGCCCCAGACGCCGGTGATCTTGTAGATCAATGGTTTGGTGGAGGACGAATTCTCGATCACGTTGACGACCGAGAAGTCGGAGACGACGTGGGCGTAGGTGAGCGCGCCGAAGGCGAGCGCGGTGAAGGCGAAGCCCATCAACGCGACGGAGGGCGCGACCGCGATCAGCCGGCCGTCACGGCGCACGTGGCCGACGAGCGGGACGATCGCGTTCACGATGGCAAGCGCCAGCGCGAGGATGAGGGCGAAGTGGCCGGTCTCGACGATCATGGCACGTCCCTGGCTGCTGTTATCGTCATTGCGAGCGCAGCGAAGCAACCCAGGGGCCGCTGCCGCAGCTCCCGCAAAATGCCGCGCTGCCACCCCTGGGTTGCTTCGCCTTCGGCTCGCAATGACGCGGCGCTCATCGTGCCGCCGCCTTTTCCGGCACGTAGGCGGGCATCGGCTCGCCCTCCTTCCAGACGCCCGACTTCTTCAAGGCGTCGGCGACTTCCTTCGGCATGTAGCGCTCGTCGTGCTTGGCGAGGACGGAATCGGCCAGAAACGTGCCGTTCGGCTCGACGGTGCCCTCGACGACGGCGCCCTGCCCTTCGCGGAACAGGTCCGGCAGCAGGCCGGTGTAGGCGACCTCGATCTGGTGCTTCATGTCGGTGACGGCGAAGACGACCTTCTCGCCGCCCTCCTTCTTGAACGAGCCCTTCTCGACGAGGCCGCCGATGCGCAGCCGCGTGCCCGGCGCCGGCGCCTTGGCGAGGTATTCCGTCGGCCCGTAGAAGAACACGATCGAGTCGCGCAGCGAGTAGAGCGTGAGCCCGATCGCCAGGCCGAAGACCGACAGCGCGGTGGCGATCAGCGCCAGGCGCTTCTTCTTGCGGGTCACGGTGCCATCCTTTCCGCGCTCATCCGTTCAGCCCCAGCTCCTGGGCGAGATCGTCGAGCCGCTTGGTCGCCGCGGGATCGCCCGCGAACGTGCGCTTGGCGTCGCCGAGCGCATCCTTGGCCTTCTCCGGCTCCTGCAGCACGCGGTAGGCGCGCACGAGGCGCAGCCAGCCGTCGATGTCGTTGCCGTTGGACTTCAACCTGTCGGCGAGGCCGGCCACCATGCGGCGAATGAACGCCTGCTGCTTGTCGGGCGTCATCGCGGCGACCTGCGCCGCCGCCGGCCCGCTCGGCATGCCGGGCGCCGCGGCCGACGCCTCAGGCGGCCGGCCGTCGAGCTCGGCAAGGTGGGTCTTCACCGTCGGCACCCAGGCGGCGTCGGGCGGCGAATCGGCGAGGAGCCGCGTCCAGAGGTCCCTGGCCTTGGCCTTGTCGCCGTCCTGCTGCGCGGCCATGCCGAGGTAGAAGTTCGCGCGCGGCGCCTTGGGGTCGAGTTCGACCGCGTGCTCGAAGGCGGCCTTGGCGTCGTCGTCGACGGTGCCGCTCTTCGCAAAGACCTCGGCCTCGCCGAGCGCGCCCCAGCGATCGGCCGTGGGGCCCTCGAGCCGGATCAGGTTGCGGTAGGCGCGCGCCGCCTCGTCGAAGCGACCGAGCCGCGTGTAGATCGGCGCCAGCACCTGCCACCCCTTCGGCTCGTCGGGATGCTCGGCCATGTGCTGCTCGATCTTGGCGATCGCCGTCGGCAGGTCCATCGAGGAGGCCGGCGCATCGAGCCGCGCCTGCAGCGGATCGTCCGGGATGCCCGGGGCGCCGACGCGCCAGTAGAGGCCGATCGCCAGCACCGGCACGAGGACGAGGGTGGCCACCGCCACGGCGCGGGTCGCCCAGGGCGAGGCGCCGGCGACGTCTGGCGCAGCACGACCCTGCGCGGCCATCAGCCGGCGCGCCGCCTCGTTGCGGGCGGTCGCCGCCTCGTCACCGCCGATCACGCCGCGCGCCTCGTCGCGCGCGATCTCCGCCGTCTGCGCCTTGTAGAACGCGACGTCGGCCTCGCGCGCGTCCGTCGTCGCGGGCTTTCGCGCCAGCGGCCAGAGCACGGCCAGGACGGCCAGGGCCGTCAGCACCGCGAAGATGATCCAGATCGTAGCCAAGGGCGCCCGGTCGTTCCGTCCCGAAAGGTCGTGGTTCGCCGCGGTTCCGGCGAGAGCGCGGTTCTAGACCGCAAGCCCCGAGCCGCAAAGGCGGATTTGTGTCGCGCGCTACTTGAAGCGCAGGGGCACGGTGAAGGACAGGCTGTCGTCCGTCAGACCCTGCGGCATCGGCGGGAACGGCGCGGCGCTCGCCAGCACCTCGACCGCCCGCCTGTCGATCGCCGCGTCCCCTGACGGCTTGGCGACGCTCGAGGACACCAGGCGCCCGTCGCGGGCGACGGTGAAGCTGACGGCGACCGTCACCGGCGCCTTGAGCGCCATGTGGAGCAGCGGCTTGCGGTCCTCGATTCGGCCGACGATGGCACCGACCCAGAAGGCCTTGGGGTCGCGCGCGGCCGCCCGCGCCTCGGTCCGCGCCTTGCGCATTTCATAAGTGACGATGATCGGCAGCGGCTCGTCGGCGCGCGACGGCCAAGCCGTCACGGGCCACAGCGCCGCGGCGAGGATGCCTGCGAGACCAAGGCGACAGAGGGCGTGTCTCATCCTGCGTCCGAACCAAGCGAAAGGCGGCGGAGGTAGCACGATCGCGGCGGCGGCGTGAGGCCGAAACCTCCCGATCGACGCCGGCCCGACAATCGTGAGCCCGAACCACTATTCGGCCGTGAATGTTATGGTATAACGTAAGCCTGACCTCGACTGGAGCCGCTGCATGCGCCTTGTCCCCGCTGCCCTCTTCGCCGCGCTCGCGCTGGCGCCCCTCGCCGCGCGCGCCGACTCGCCGGTCACCATCGTGGCGGCCGAGAATTTTTACGGCGACCTCGCGCGCCAGATCGGCGGCGACCATGTCACGGTGACGAGCATCCTCTCGAACCCCGACGACGACCCGCATCTCTTCGAGACCAGCGCCTCGACGGCGAAAGCCATCGCTGCGGCGAAGATCGTCGTCTTCAACGGCGCCGACTACGATCCCTGGATGGGCAAGCTCCTCTCCGCCACGCACACCAAGCCGACCGAGGTGGTCGCCGCCGACCTCGTCGGCGCCAAGTCGGGCGACAACCCGCACCTCTGGTACAAGCCGGCGACCTTCCCAGCCGTGGCAAAGGCGCTCGCCGACGACCTGAAGACGCTCGACCCCGGACACGCCGCGGATTATGCGAGGAACCTCGAGGCGTTCGACGCCTCCTTCGCCAAGGCGACTGCCGACGTCGGCCCGATCAAGGCCGACCACGCGGGCGTCGTGGTGACGGCGACCGAACCGGTGTTCGGCTACATGGCACAGGCCCTGGGCTTCAAGATGCTGAACGAGCCGTTCCAGATCGCGATCATGAACAACGCCGAGCCGTCGCCCTCGCAGGTCATCGCCTTCGAGAAGAGCCTGACCGACGGCGAGGCGAAGATCCTGTTCTACAACAAGCAGGTCACCGACAAGACGACGGCGCGGCTCCTCGACATCGCCAAGGCGCACAAGGTGATCGTCGTCGGCGTCACCGAGACCATGCCGAAGGGCATGACCATCCAGTCGTGGTTCGCGGGCCAGCTCGACGAGATCAAGCACGACCTGGCCGGGCGGACCATGTGAGCCAAAGCGACGCTCTCAGCTTCGACGCCGTCGCGCTCAGCCTCGGCGAGCGCCGCATCCTCGACCGCGTATCCTTTGCGATCCCGCAGGGCGCCTTCGTCGGCGTGCTGGGGCCGAACGGCGCCGGCAAGACCACGCTGATGCGCGCCGTGCTCGGCATCCTGCCGATCTCCGGCGGCGCGATCCGCGTGCTCGGGCGATCGCCGGCGCGCGGCGGTGCCGGTATCGGCTACGTGCCGCAGTTCCGGCGCGGAGCGATGCAGCTCCGGCTCACCGGCTTCGACCTCGTCGTCGGCGCCGTCGCCGGCACGCGCTGGGGCTGGCCCTTCGCCTCGCGCGCCGATCGCCTGGCCGCGGAGGCGGCGCTCGAGCGCGTCGGCGCGCGCGACCTTGCACGACGCCCGATCAGCGAGCTGTCGGGCGGCGAGCGCCAGCGCGTCCTCGTCGCGCAGGCGCTGATCGGCAGCCCGCGCCTGCTGCTGCTCGACGAGCCGCTGGTGAGCCTCGACCCCGCCGCGCAGCGCCACATCGTCGATACCGTGCGCGACGTGGCGCGGGCGGAGCACATCACCGTGCTCTTCTGCGCCCACGAGGTGAACCCGATCCTGCCGGCGGTCGACCAGGTGCTCTACCTCGGCAACGGCCAGGCGGCCGTCGGCCCGGTCGACGACGTCATCAACGACCGCGTGCTGTCGCGGCTCTACGGGACGCCGATCCACGTGTCGCGCCACAACGGCCGCTACCACGTCATGGCGGAGGACGCCGAGTTCGGCCACCACACCTGCTGCTCGGAGCAGACGACGCCGGAGCTTGCCCGCGCGTGAACCCCTTCGCGTACGAGTTCATGCGCAACGCCTATGCGGCCTGCGCCATCGTCTCGCTTGTCGCCGGCGCCGTCGGCTATCTCCTGGTGCTGCGCGGCGAGACCTTCGCCGGCCACGCGCTCTCCCACGCCGGCTTCCCCGGCGCGACGGGAGCGGCGCTGATCGGCGTCTCGCCGTTCCTTGGGCTCACCGCTTTCACCCTGCTCGCCGGCATCGGGATCGGGCTGCTCGGCGAGAAGGCGCAGCGCGACGTGGCGATCGGCGTCGTGCTGACGGCCTCGCTTGGGCTCGGCCTGCTGTTCCTGCATTTCTACACGGCCTACGCGTCGCTCGCGACGAACATCCTGTTCGGCAACGTGCTCGGCATCGACGCCGGCACCGTGAAGCTCCTGTTCGCGCTCGGCCTCGGCTCGCTCGCCGCGCTGGCGATCATCGCGCGCCCCCTGCTCTTCGCGAGCCTGCAGCCCGAGCTCGCCGAGGCGCGCGGCGTGCGCCAGGACGTCACCTCGTCGCTGTTCATGGCGATCGTCGCGATCTCGACGGCCGAGGCGATCCAGATCGTCGGCGTGCTGCTCGTCTTCGCGCTGATGGTGGCGCCCGCGGCGAGCGCGGCGCGGCTGACGCGCACGGTGGCGACCGGCATCGCGCTCTCCGTCGCGATCGCGCTGACGGTGGCCTGGGCGAGCCTCACGCTCGCCTTCTACACGGACTGGCCGACGAGCTTCTGGATCACCGCGCTCGGCGCCGGCAGCTATCTCGCGAGCCTCGCCGCGGCACGGTGAGCCGACGCCGCGATCCTATGCGATAAGGCGGCATGAACGTCACCGCGCGCATGCTCGCCGCCGTCGTCCTGCTGCTGCCGGCGGCGCCGGCCGCGGCCCACCGAAGCTCGCCGGCCGGCGCGACGACCGGCCTCTCGCTGCCGAGCGTCACGCACGGGCAGATGATCGTGCTCGCCGCGCATCTGCCGGCGATCCGCGCGCTCGCCGACGCGCAATATCCGACCGACCCGCCGATGCGGCGGCTGCAGGCCTACATCAACCTGCAGCATTTCTATTGCGCCTGGGGTTTCGTGCCCGGCAGCCTCTCAGACGAGGAGAGCCCGTTCAACGAGTGCACGCATGCCACCCTCGCCGGCGTCCGCGCCTTGCTGCTGCACCTGCGCGACATGCCGGGCGACCGCGAGGCCAAGCTAGCGCTCGCCCGCGCGGTCGACGTCGAGATGCTGGAGCACGACGCCTCGATGGTGCTTTGCCGCTTCAGCGACGAGCCGTTCAACACCGCCGATGTCATCATCCCGCATCTCGGCGCGGTGCTCACGAACCCGACCTGCCTCGCCGTGTTGCTGGCGATCGGCCTCGTCGCGCTGCTCTGCGGCGCGGCGGCGTCCATGGCCGAGCAGGCGATCCGCAGGCGGGAGCGCGGCGCACGCGACTGGGCGCCGCTGCCCTCGTAGCGTCGGCCTGTCGGATCAGCGACAGTCGCGGCAGCGGCCTTCCACCTCGACGACCTTGCGCTCGACGGTGAAGCCCTCGCGCTCTGCGAGGGCGGCGATCTCGCGGTCGATCGTCTTGCTGTCGACCTCGACCGTGCGGCCGCAGGCGGCGCACGAGAAGACGATGCCATGGTGGTCGTGATCGTGGCCGACATGATCGCAGGCGACGTAGGCCTGCCGGCTCTCGATCTTCACGACGAAGCCGTTGTCGACCAGGAAATCGAGCGTGCGGTAGACCGTGGGCGGCGCGACAATGCGGCTCTGGGCTTCAGACAGCTTCTGGATGATCGCATAGGCGCCGAGCGGCTGGTCGGCCCCGGCGAGGATCGCCGCGACGTCGCGGCGCAGTGCGGTCATCTGCAACCCACGCCCTGCGCAGGCCGTCTCGACTTGCGTGATCCAAGTATCTCCGGGCATGCAGTTGCTGTATCGCGCGCAACCGGTGGAAGCAACGCGGCTGACCTATGCCGCCGGCAGCGTCAGCTCCGCGCGCAGGCCGCCGAGCGGGCTCGACTCGAGCCTGAACGTTCCCCCGTAGAGCCCCGCCAGCTCGGTGACGATGGAGAGGCCGAGGCCGGAGCCCGGCTTCGTCTCGTCGAGGCGCTTGCCGCGCTTCATCGCCGCCGCGCGGTCCTCCGGCGGCAGGCCGGGGCCGTCGTCGTCGATCGTCACGCGGAAGAAGGCGCGCTCGGACGCCGCGCTGCGGAGCTCGGCGGCGATCGCGATCTTCACCTCGGCGCCCGCCCACTTGCCGGCATTGTCGACGAGGTTGCCGATCATCTCCTCGAGGTCCTGCCGCTCGCCGAGGAAGCGCAGCCCGACGCCGCCCTGCTCGGAGAAGGCGATGCCGCGGTCGCGGTAGATCTTCTCGAAGGTGCGCACGAGGCCGGCCACCACCGGCGCGACCTCGGTGGCGCTGCCGATCTTGCGCGCGGCGACGGCGGCGCGCGCGCGGTCGAGGTAATAGGCGACCTGGTCGCGCATCACGTTGGCCTGCTCGCCGACCTTGGCGGCGAGCGGCCCGGGCTCGGCGCCGGCCTCGTTCATGATCACGCTAAGCGGCGTTTTCAGCGCGTGCGCGAGGTTGCCGACCTGCGTGCGGGCGCGCTCGACGACGTCGCGGTTGGCCTGGATCATCAAGTTGAGCTCGCCCGCCAGCGGCGCGATGTCGCGCGGGAAGATGCCCTCGATCTCCTCACTCTCGCCGCGACGGATCGCCGTCACGCCGTCCTGCAGGCGACGCAGCGGCCGCAGCCCGTAGCGCAGCTGCACCGCCGACGACGCGACGAGGACGACCGCGAGCACGCCGAAGCTGATCAGCAGCGACAGCTCGAACTGCGACATCTGTGCCTCGATCTCGTCGGTCGTCGCCGCGACCTGGACGAGATAGATGCCGTCGTCGCCGGTATCGATGACGCGCTCGACCATGCGCAGCGGCCGGTCGTCGGGCCCTGTCGCGTAGCCGCGCCGCGCGCCGCCCATGCCGGCGGGCACGCCGAGGTCGGCGAGCTTCGGCAGGTGCGAGGCGAACAGCGAGCGCGAGGCGCGGATGTCGGGGCTCGAACCATCCTGCCGGGTGATCTGCCAGTACCAGCCCGACATCGGCAGCTCGAACTGCGGATCGGCGAGATGGCCGGTGTCGCTGCGCGACTCCTCCGGCGCCTTGTCGGACGCCTTGGGATCGCTCGTCTTGTCGGTCGCGAGGTCGGCGACGAGCGCGCGCAGGTAGACGCCAAGCCGCTCGTCGAAGGCGGCTTCGGTCGTCGAGCGGTAGACGGCGGTGAGGATGATGCCGGCAATCAGCAGGATCAGCGTGCTGAGCACGCCGGCCGAGACGAAGAGCCGCGTGCCGATCGACCAGCGCCGCGGATCGCCCCACATGGCCTCGCGGCGCGGCACGGCGGCCTTGGCCTCGGGCACGGCGCGCCGGAACCACGCCAGGCGCAGCGTCGCCATGCTCAGGTCTGCCGGCTCGCGCGCGGCTCGGCTTTCGACTCTGTGCCCTTGGGCTCGGCGCTCTTGGCCTCTGAAGCCTTGGCCTTGCCCTCGGTCGTGCCGTCGGCGGTGACGAGATAGCCGAGCCCGCGCATCGTCTGGATGATGTCGACGCCGAGCTTGCGCCGCAGGCGGCCGACGAACACCTCGATCGTGTTCGAGTCGCGGTCGAAGTCCTGGTCGTAGAGGTGGTCGACGATCTCGCTGCGCGAGACGACGCGGCCGGCGTGGTGCATGAGATAGGCGAGCAGCCGATACTCGTGCGAGGTCAGCTTTACGTGGTTGCCGTCGACCGAGACGCGGCTCGCGCGCGTGTCGAGCTGCACCGGGCCGCAGACCAGCTCGCTCGTCGCATGGCCGGTCGCGCGGCGCAGCAGCGCGCGGATGCGCGCCAGGACTTCCTCCATATGGAAGGGCTTTGCGACGTAGTCGTCGGCGCCGGCATCGAAGCCCTTGACCTTGTCGCTCCAGCGGTCGCGCGCGGTCAGGATCAGGATCGGCATGGTGCGGCCGGCCTTGCGCCACTCGTTGATGATGGTGATGCCGTCCTTCTTCGGCAGGCCGAGGTCGAGCACGACGGCGTCGTAGGGCTCGGTCTCGCCGAGGAAGGCGCCCTCCTCGCCGTCGAGCGCGCGGTCCACGACATAGCCGGCGTCGCTCAGCGCCCGGACGATCTGCCGGTTCAAGTCGACGTCGTCCTCGACGACGAGCAGGCGCATGCTGTCTCCTAGTGCCGGTCGTTGCTGTCGAGCGCGCCGACGGACTGGCCGTTCTGCGCGTTCATGTAGAGGCGCACGATGCGCCCGTCCCGGCGAAGCACCGAGACCTCGTAGATCCACTCGTCCTGCTTCCACCGGCAGAGCTTGGCGCGCAGCGCCTCGCCCTGCTGGCCGCCGACGCGAAGCGCGCGGAACGGCTCGGCCAGGCGGTGCGCCGCGACGTTCTCGCGCGTCTGCGCCGCATTGAAGCAGGTGCGGGCGCGCCAGCTGTCGCGGCGCGACTCCTCCCCGCGCGCGGGCTTGCCGGCGTCGTGCGGCTTGGCGTCCGCGGCCTTCGCCTGCACCTCGGTCTTCTGCTGCGGCTGGGTCGAGATGGGCACGGGCGCGCTGGCGGGCACCGACGGCGGCACGGCGTGCACGGGATCGCCCGCCAGCGCCGGACCGGCGAAGCGCAACAGGCATCCAAGCGCAACGACACCGGCTCTCATGACGCCAGCCTTCATTCCCCAGCCCTGAATGAGCCATGAATGGACAATGTCGAATCACAAATCGTCCATCCTCGGACGACTGGGGACGCCGCTCAGTCGTCCCAGTCGACGATATGGTCGAGGTAGTTGCGCAGCTTGACGGTCCGCTCGCTGCCGCCGGTGCGCCCGCGGACGGAGATGCCGGCCGCATGCACGCTCTCGGGCGAGCCGGAGCGCAGCGGATGCCACGGCAAGAGCGGCTTGCCTTCGGCAACGAGGCGGTAGGCACAGGTTTTCGGCAGCCACGGGATCTCGCGCACCGACTGCGGCGTCAGCTTGAGGCAGTCGTCGACCTTGCTCTGCCGCATCGGATAGGAGCGGCAGCGGCAGGCGCCGCAGTCGAGCAGCTTGCAGGCGATGTCCGTCTTGTAGATCTCGCCCGTCTCCTCGTCCTCCAGCTTGACGAGGCAGCAGCGCGCGCATCCGTCACAGAGGCTCTCCCACTCCTGGTCCGTCATCTCCTCGAGCGTCTTCACGCGCCAGAAAGGCTCCGCGGCGGGGCCTTCTTTCGGCTGCGTTCGCGGGGCAGGAACTGTCGCGTTTCGGGACGTGCGGGGCGGCATAGCGCTTGCGGCTAATCGCGTGGATTGGGACGGAAAGGCGGCTTGCGCTCGGCGAGCCGCTCCGTCAAGACGGAGATCATTCGGTCGTGCCTTTCGCTGGGCCTGCGCGGTGCTGAGCCAGATTCTCTCCGACGTCCGTCGATGGGCCGAACGCGCCCGCTCCCTGCTCGCGGCGGCCGGGCGCAACCGCTACGTCGAGCGCGTCTCGCGCAAGATGCTCGCCGCCGACGCCTGGCTCGATTCGACGCTGTTCGAGTCCGGCCGCGGCACGCGCGAGACCTACGAGCGCTTCACGCTGTTCATGGACCGCTTCCACGTCGAGGGCTGGAAGCGGCTCGCGGTCGAGGCGGCGTGCGAGGGCTTCCTCGTGGCGATCCTCGGCGGCATGGTGCTCCTGGCGCTGGCCGTCCCCGCCTTCGACCTCGTCTCGGACGACTACCTCAAGAAGGAAGACCTCGCGGTCACCTTCCTCGACCGCTACGGGCAGGAGGTCGGCCGCCGCGGCATCCGCCACGACGACGCGGTGCCGTTCGACGAGCTGCCGCCGAACCTCATCCACGCGCTGATCGCGACCGAGGATCGCCGCTTCTTCGACCATTTCGGCATCGACGTCATCGGCACGATGCGCGCGATCCTGGTCGACACGCGCGGCACCGGCAACGTGCAGGGCGGCTCGTCGCTGACGCAGCAGCTCGCCAAGAACCTGTTCCTCTCGAACGAGCGCACGCTGAACCGCAAGGTCAACGAAGCCTTCCTCGCGCTCTGGCTCGAGTGGCACCTCTCGAAGCGCCAGATCCTGTCGCTCTACCTCGATCGCGCGTACCTCGGCGGCGGCACCTTCGGCGTGCAGGCGGCCTCGCAGTACTATTTCGGCAAGTCGGTGCGCGATCTCACGCTGCCGGAGGCGGCGATGATCGCCGGCCTCTTCAAGGCGCCGTCGAAATACGCGCCGACCGTCAACCTGCCGGCGGCGCGC
This sequence comes from Beijerinckiaceae bacterium RH AL1, assembly GCA_901457705.2. Lineage (NCBI taxonomy): Bacteria > Pseudomonadati > Pseudomonadota > Alphaproteobacteria > Hyphomicrobiales > Beijerinckiaceae > Beijerinckiaceae bacterium RH AL1. The sequence goes on along the minus strand of LR590083.2, from coordinate 1,667,452 downwards.
GCCCGCGCCAACGACGTGCTCAACAACATGGTCGAGGCGGGCTATCTCACCGCCGGGCAGATCTACGCCGCGCAGCGCAACCCGGCGACGCCGATCGACCATTCGACGCAGGAAATCACCGCCGACTGGTACCTCGACTACGCCTACGGCGAGGTGAAGGCGATGGCCGACGCCGGCAAGTTCGGCAACGAGCGCGTGCTCAACGTGCGCCTCGCGCTCGATCCGGCGATCCAGCAGCACATCGAGCAGACGATCGAGGACCAGCTGCGCGAGAACGGTCCCTACTATCACGCCAAGCAGAGCGCCTCGGTGCTGCTCGAGCCGACCGGCGCGCTGCGCGCGATGGTCGGCGGCCGCGACTACGGCGCGAGCCAGTTCAATCGCGCCACCGATGCGATCCGCCAGCCAGGCTCGTCGTTCAAGCCCTACCTCTACCTCACCGCGCTGGCGACGGGCCGCTTCCATCCCAACACGCTGATCTCCGCCGCCGGCCTCTGCCTCGGCAAGGACTACTGCCCGCACAATTACGACGACGAGCGCGCCGGCAAGCTGCCGCTGATCTCCGCGCTGGCGATGTCGCTGAACACCGCGGCGATCCGCCTGTCGATCGAGGTCGGCGAAGGCCAGGCGCCGGCGAACTCGAACTGGCTGATGGCCAAGGCCGGCCGCGCCATGCTGATCAAGACGGCGCGCAAGATGGGGCTGACCACGCCCCTGCCCGACACCGTGTCGCTGCCGCTCGGCGCCGCCGGCGTGAAGATGATCGAGCACGCCAGCGCCTACGCGACCTTCGCCAACGGCGGCAAGCGCGTGCCGCCCTACGCCACCGTCTCGGTCACCAACGGGCGCGGCGAGCTCATCTACGATCACGACCGCGACGAGCCGAAGCCGGTGCAGATCTTCGATCCCCACGTCATCGCCGAGATGAACACCATGCTGCGCCAGGTCGTGCTCGGCGGCACCGGCCGCGCCGCCGACATCCCCGGCCTGCCGGTGTCGGGCAAGACCGGCACCACGAACGGCTACCATGACGCTTGGTTCATGGGCTTCACCGGCAACTTCGTCTGCGCCGTCTGGTACGGCAACGACGACTACTCGCCGATGCGCGACAAGACGACCGGCGGCTCGATCCCGGCGCGGACGTGGCACGACATCATGACGTTCGCGCAGGAGAACGTGGAACCGAAGCCGGTGCCGGGCCTGCCGGCGCCGAACGCGCAGGCGATCGCCGCGGCGGCGCCGCCGACACCGGCGGGCGTCGCCGAGATGGGCCATGCCGCGCGCCCCGCGACGCTCTCGAAGGCCTCGGTCGCCGCGCTCGCCACAATCGCCTCGACGATGCAGGTGGCCCAGCTCGGCCACGTGAGCACGCGGATCGACGAGCTGGGCGCCCCGCATGCAACGCCTGCCGACGCCGTGCGCCAGGCGCAGCGCGCCTCGGCCCTGCCGTGATGCGCGCGCCGTCTCGCGGCCGGATCGGCTGACATGCTGGCCCTCGTCAAGATCGTCGCCGCCGTGCTCGCCGGCGTCTTCCTCGGCCTCGTCGTGACCATCCGCTCGCTCGACACCGGCGGGCGGCCCGTCGCCGCCGGCCCGTGGGAGGGCGCGCCGCGCAACGGCACCTTCGACGTCGACCCCTACACGCTCGCCGCCGACGAGCGATCCGGCGTGCTGCCGCTCGGCGTCGCCGAGGGGCTCACCTTCGTCGCGCGCACCGACAGCGACGGCCGCGGCCTCAATGCCGCCTGCGACTACGCCGTCAGGGGCCCGATGCCGCAGGCGCGGTTCTGGACCTTGAGCCTGCTCGATGCGGCCGGCTTTCCCGTCGCCGATCCCGCGGAGCGCTACGGCTTCACGTCGGCGGAAATCCTGCGCGAGCAGGGCGCGCCCGTCCTCATCACGGTGTCTCCCGAAGCGCGCAGCGGCAATTGGCTGCCGACCGGCCACGCCCGCTCCTACGTGCTGATGCTGCGCCTCTACGATTCGGGGCTCAGCACCATGGGCACCGTCTTCGAGGCCGCGGAGATGCCGAGCATCGCGCGGGGCCGCTGCTCGTGACCATGGCGCTCGATCCGCGCTGGCGGCGCGAGGGACGACGGCTCCAGCTCCTCGCCGGCATCGCGATCGTCGGCCTCGTGGCCGCGCTCACGCACCTCTCGGCGATCCTGCTGATCCCGCGCGTCGCGACGCAGGACGCCTACAACGTGCTTGCCGCGAAGAGCCCGCCGAACACGCTGATCGTCCTGCCGCCGAGCCGGCCGGGCGACAAGGCCGTGCCGTACCGCGATCCCGCGACGATCCAGGCGCTCTGCTTCTTCGACGTCGGCAAGGCGCCGATTCGGGTGCGCACGCATGTCGAGGAGGGCAAGCTGCTCACGCTGTCGTTCCGGACGCCGCAGGGACGGGTGTTCTACTCGATGACCGATCGCGCCGCCTTGAAGGACGTGATCGACATCAGGCTCGTGACGTCGGCGCAGCTCAACGCGATCGAGGATGCGGAGACGGACGTCGAGCAGGGCCTGCCGTCGGAACTCAGATTGAAGGTGCCGTCGCAGCGCGGGCTGCTGGTCGCGACCACGCTGGTCGAGCGGCCGAGCGAGCGCGAGGCCGCGGAAGCGCGGATCCGAGCGATCACCTGCGCGCCGGAGCCGCTGCCCCCGCGCTCGTGACCGCGGCGCCTCTGATCAGGCGAGCTTGCGCAGCTTGCGGGCCGGCGCGGCGGTCTTGATCGAAGCCGTCTTGATCGAAGCCGTCTTGATCGGAGTGGTCTTGGCCGCCTTGCTCGTGACAGCCTTGGCCTTCGTGCGGCGCTGCGGCGGGGTGGCGAGCTTGGCGATCTCTTCCTCGCTCATGCGGTAGTAGCGCACGCCCGTGAAGAAGAGGATCTCGGCGGTAGCGCCTTCCGGCTGCACGGTTGCGATCTTCCGCGACAGCGGCAAAGCGATGACCTTACCCATTCGTCGGCTCCAGGATCGTTTGAGGGCCAACTCATGCCCGCGACCTATGTTTGTCTTCCGATAGGTTAACGGTTCCTAACCGTGCTCTCGACGTTTGCAGCTTGTTGCACAAATGCCTCGCGACTTTCGGCTCAGGCGAGATCGAGCAGCGTGCGTCCCTCGCGGTCCTCGATCTCGACGACCCAGATGTCGGGATCGAAGCCGATCTCGCGGGCGATCCGCGCTTCCGCGTCGGCGGGATCGATCCACTCGTCCTTGTGCAGCCTGATGAACACCCGGTCGCCCTCGCGGTCGACCTCGGTCTGCGGCGCCGGGCCGAACAGGGCGGCGCGGCCATCGAGGCGGTCGAGCTTGACGTAGACCGCGCCGGCCTCGGGGGCGCCGCGCCGTCGCCGCACGGCGGCGATGCCCTCGATGTCGCAGCGGCGGAGATAGGCCGCCACCCAGAAGTCGGCTCTCAGCCGCATGCACGCACACCCCGGCGGGCATTCCCGCTTTCCTCTCGTGCCTATATCGGAGACAAGGCCCTGACGAGACTTAAAGCCGAGCCCTCGCTCTTCCGGCGACGGCGGCAGGAGGACCCATGGCTTCCATCGATGCTGTCCTTTCGAAGATCGACCAGAACCTCGAGGCCGCCATCGAGAGGCTGTTCGCGTTCGTGAAAATCCCGTCGATCTCGACCGACCACGCCTACAAGGGTGAATGCCAAAGGGCGGCGGACTGGGCCGCCGCGCAGCTGAACGAAATCGGCTTCACCGCGAGCGTCCGGCCGACGACGGGCCACCCGATGGTCGTCGGCACGGCGAAGGCGGGGCGGCCGGACGTGCCGCACGTCCTCTTCTACGGCCACTACGACGTGCAGCCCGCCGATCCGCTCGAGCTGTGGGACACGCCGCCGTTCGAGCCGCGCATCGCCGAGGGCCCGAACGGCCGGCAGCTCGTCGGACGCGGCACCGCCGACGACAAGGGCCAGCTGATGACCTTCATCGAGGCCTGCCGCGCCTTCAAGGAGACGGGCGGCCTGCCGTGCAACGTCACCGTGCTGCTCGAGGGCGAGGAGGAGAGCGGATCGCCGTCGCTGCCGGCCTTCCTCGACGAGAACGCCAAGGAGCTGCGCTGCGACGTCGCGCTCGTCTGCGACACCCTGATGTGGGACGAGCGAACGCCCGCGATCACCACGATGCTGCGCGGCCTCGTCGGCGAGGAGGTGATCGTCAAGGCGGCGAATCGCGACCTGCACTCCGGCATGTTCGGCGGCCCGGCGATCAACCCGATCCGCGTGCTCGGCAAGATCATCGCCGACCTGCACGACGACGAGGGCAAGGTCACGATCCCCGACTTCTACGACGGCGTCGACGAGCTGCCGGACGAGATCGCGGACCAGTGGCACGACCTGAAGTTCGACGGCACCAAGTTCCTCGGCGACGTCGGGCTGTCGGTGCCGGCCGGCGAGCACGGCCGCAGCGTGCTCGAGATGATCTGGTCGCGCCCGACCTGCGAGATCAACGGCGTCACCGGCGGCTACACGGGCGAGGGCATGAAGACCGTGCTGCCGGCCCAGGCGAGCGCCAAGTTCTCCTTCCGCCTCGTCTCGAAGCAAGATCCGAAGGCGATCGTCGCGTCCTTCCGCGAGTTCGTGAAGGCGCGGCTGCCGGAAGATTGCGAGGCCGAGTTCATCCCGCACGGCGCCTCGCCGGCGATCACCCTGCCCTTCCACTCCGAAGCGCTGACGCGGGCGCGCCGCGCGCTGCAGGCCGAGTGGGACGCCGAGACCGTGATGGCGGGCTGCGGCGGCTCGATCCCGATCGTCGGCGCCTTCAAGAGCGCGCTGAAGATGGACTCGCTGATGATCGGCTTCAGCCTCGAGAGCGATCGCATCCATTCGCCCAACGAGAAGTACGAGCTCACGTCGTTCCACAAGGGCGCCCGCTCGTGGGCCCGCGTGCTCAACGCGCTGAGCAGCTGAGCCGCCGCCCGCTCAGGCGCGCGATTACTTGACGGCTACTGTCTACGCTACTTCCCACGGCCGCGTTTCGACGCGGCCGTTGTGTTTCGGTGTGTATCCGAACCATCGATCGGGAAAAATCGTGGAGCATCGTCAATAAATCCTGGACAAATCGATTCGTTCGGATTCAGATGGGTCGATTCGGGGAAGATGCGGCACATCCGCCCCGGATCGCTTTCGAGGGGGCCAATCCATGTCACTGGCGGACGTGGCCGGGACCGCTGCGCGTGCAGCGGCAAGGCAGACCTTTGCCTATTTGCGGCCGGCCTTGCGCGCCCGCGTGACGCGCTACCTGGCGTCCCTGAAGCAGCGCGACCTCGAGCCGCTGCTGCGCTGGAGCGTGCCGGCAGCGCTCGCGATCTTCGTCGCCATCCTGGTCAGCGCCTCCGTCGTCTTCGCGCTCGCCGAAGAGGAGCGGATCATCGCGGCGGCGACCGCCGACGTCGACATGGCCGCGACCGTGATCGCGGCCGAGGTCGGCGCCAGGCTGCAGGCGACGCCGCAATCCGACCCGCAAGCGACGCTCAGCGCCGCGATCCCGCTTCACGCGCTGAGCCGCGGCCAGCGCGTCTTCCTCAGCGATGCGACCGGCGCCGTCATCGCGAGCTTCCCGGAGACCGAGAGCAAGGGCTCGATCGGCGATCACCTCGGCGCAGCGCAGCCGCTGACGGTATTCGCCGAGAAGGCCGGCGTGATGCGCCTGACGGGACCGAGCGGCGAGATCCTGGCGACCGTGCGCGGCCTGCCCGAGCCGCTCGGGCAGATCACGCTGATCCATCCGCTCGACGCCGTCCTTTGCGACTGGCACGCCGGCGTCGCGCGCACCGCCATTCTCATTGCCGCGATCTCCGCCGTCCTCGCGGCGCTCGCGCTCGCCTATCTCGTGCAGGCGACGCGGGCGCGCGAGGCCGACAGCTCCTGCCGCATGATGCGCGATCGCGTCGACATGGTGCTGTCGCGCGGCCGCTGCGGCCTGTTCGACTGGGACCTCACCAGCGGTGCCGTCGACTGGTCGATGTCGATGTTCGAGATCCTCGGCATGACGCCGCGTGCGCAGACGCAGGAAGAAGTCGCGGCGCTGCTGCATTCCGCCGACGGCGGCTTCGCCGAGATGGCGCGCGTCCTTTCAACAGGTGCGCAGACGACCGTCGACACGACCTTCCGCATGCGCCGCCGCGACGACTGGGTGTGGCTGCGCGCCAAGGCCGAGCTGATACGCGGCCCCAGCGGCGGCGCGCATCTCGTCGGCATTGCCATCGACGTCACCGAGACGATGGCGCTCGAGGAGCGCACCGCTACCGCCGACATGCGGCTGCGCGACGCGATCGAGACGATCTCCGAGGCCTTCGTCGTATGGGACGCGAAAAATTGCCTCGTGATGTGCAACTCGAAGTTCCAGCGCTTCCACAACCTGCCGAACGAGGCCGTCGCCGTCGGCACGCCGTACGCCCAGGTGATGGAGAACGGCACGGCACCACTGATCCAGTCCCAGGTCGTGCTCGGCGAGGCGCTGCCCTTCGGCGCCCGCACCTTCGAGGCGCAGCTCGCCGACGGCCGCTGGCTGCAGATCAACGAGCGCCGCACGAAGGACGGCGGCTACGTGTCGGTCGGCACCGACATCACCGCGCTGAAGCGCCACGAGGAGCAGCTCATCCAGTCCGAGACCGAGCTGCGCGCGTCGGTCGCCGCGCTGCACCGCTCGCACCAGACGCTCGAGATGCAGAAGCAGCAGCTCATCGAGCTGGCCGAGCAGCACCGCGAGCAGAAGGCCGAGGCCGAGAAGGCCAATCGTGCGAAATCCGACTTCCTTGCGAACATGCAGCACGAGCTGTTCACGCCGCTCAACGCGATCCTCGGCTTCTCCGAGTGCATGATGCAGGAGCTGTTCGGCGCGCACGCCTCGCCGCTCTACACGGAGTACAGCCGCGACATCCACACGAGCGGCAAGTACCTGCACTCGGTGATCGCCGACGTGCTTGAGATGTCGCGGCTCGACGCGGGCCGCGTCATCCTCGACAAGCAGGAGTTCGTCGCGGAGACCGCGATCACCACGGCGATCTCGGCCGTCGTCACGACAGCCGAGGCCAACCGCCTGACGATCGAGAGCGAGCTGTCGAGCGAGACGCCGCTCGTCGCCGACCGCATCGCGGTCGAGAAGATCCTCACCATCGTGCTGGCCAATGCCGTCAAGTACACGCCGGCCGAGGGCCGCATCGTCGTCCGCTCGCGGCCGGTGCAGGGCGCGCTCAACATCTACGTCGAGGACACCGGCGTCGGCATCGCGCCGGAAGCGATGACGCGGCTCGGCCGGCCCTTCGAGCAGTCCGACAAGACCTTGAAGAACGGCATGCGCGGCTCCGGGCTCGGCCTCGCCATCGCCCGCTCGCTCGTCGACCTGCACGGCGGCCGGCTGACGATCCGCTCGCAGCAGGGCGTCGGCACCGTGGTGCACATCCATCTGCCGAACCGCCGCACGGCGCCCCCGAAGCTGCACCTCGCCGTCGGCGGGCGCCCGAGCCACCGGCCGCACCGCGCCGCGGCGGAGACGGCTCGGCTGCCGCGCACGGCCTGACGTTACTCTACTCTAAGCCGGCGCCGGCTCGCGCTGCGGCGGCAAGGCCGCCGGCTGCGGCCGGTTCACCGCCGGCAGGGCGATTACGATCCGCAGGCCCGGCGCGTTGTCCTCGACCCTCAGCTCGCCGTTGTGCAGGCGGCACACCGCCGCCACCAGCGACAGGCCGAGGCCCGATCCCGGCAGCGAGCGCGAGTTCTCGAGCCGCACGAAGCGATCGGTCACCCGCCCCCGGTCCGCCGTCGCGATCCCCGGTCCGCGGTCGGCGACGGCGATCTCGACCATCGCCCCGCGGCGCTTGGCCGACAGCGTCACGCGGCGCTCGGCGACCGGGTCCGTCTCGCTGCCGACGCCGTACTTCAGCGCGTTGTCGACGAGGTTGGCGATCGCCTGGCCGATCAGCTCGCGCGAGCCGTGGACGTAGAGGTTCGGGTCGATCTCGCCCTCGAACGTCACGTCCCGGCTCTCGGCGACCGGCTCATAGAGCTCGCCGACGTCGCTCGCGACGGAGGCCACGTCGAAGTCCGCCATGCCGTCGCGCCCGGCACCGGCTTCGGCGCGCGCGATCATCAACAGCGCGTTGAAGATGCGGATCATCGAGTCCGCGTCCTCGATCACCTTCTCCAGCGCCTCGCGGTAGTCGCTGCTGGTGCCGCCGGTGCGCAGCGTCTGCTCGGCGCGGCTGCGCAGCCGCGTCAGCGGGGTCTTGAGATCGTGCGCAACGTTGTCGGAGACCTGCTTCATGCCGGCGACCAGCTCGGCGATCCGCGCCAGCATCGCGTTGAGGTTCTCGACGAGGCGGTCCAGCTCGTCGCCCGTGCCGGCGAGCGGCAGGCGGCCCGAAAGATCGCCGTCGGCGATCTTGCGCGCATCGACGGCGATCGCATCGACGCGCCGCAGTACGCGCCGGGCGACGACGAGGCCGCCGATCGTGCCGATCACGGTGAGCCAGACGAGCGAGGTGACGAGTGCGTGCCAGAGGATCGGCCGCAGCGTCTCGCCTTCGGTGAGGTCGTGGCCGACGAGCAGGCGGAAGCCGCCGGAGAGCGCGAAGATGCGGGCGAGCGCATGATGGCGCGCGCCCTTCACCTCGTAGGTCGTCTCGACGACGCCCTCCTTGTCGATGACGCCGAGCGGCAGGGACGCGACGTTGCCGACGATCGGCTCGCCGGCGTGGGTGGTGAGCAGGTAGAGCCCGGCGCCCGGCTGCTTCACGCGCTGGTCGATGACCTCGGCGAGCCGCGAGATGCCGCCGTCGACATATTGCTCGGAGAGGCCGACGGTGTCGGCGTCGACGGTCTGCGCCACCGACTGGTCGACGACGTTCTTGATGTTCCAGCCGACGCTGACGAGGACGATGACCGCGCCGATGGAGGTGATGACCAGGTAGGCCAGCGAGATCTTGAACGCGGTGGTCCGGAACAGCTTACCGAGCGCTGTCACGGATCGTGTATCCCGTGCCACGGACCGTCTGCAGCAACGGCGGATCGAAGCCCTTGTCGATCTTGGCGCGCAGCCGCGAGATATGGACGTCGATCACGTTGGTCTGCGGGTCGAAGTGATAGTCCCAGACGTTCTCGAGCAGCATGGTGCGAGTCACCACCTGCCCGTGGTGCTTCATGAGGTACTCGAGCAGCCGGAACTCGCGCGGCTGCAGCACGATCTCCTTGCCGTCGCGCGTCAGCTTGTGGGCGAGGCGGTCGAGCTCGAGACCGCCGACCCTGTAGACCGTCTCCTCGCCGTTGCCGTTCGACTTGCGCCGCGCCAGCGCCTCGGTGCGGGCCAAGAGCTCGGAGAACGCGTAGGGCTTGGGCAGGTAGTCGTCGCCGCCGGCCCGCAGGCCCTTCACGCGGTCGTCGACCTGGCCGAGCGCGGAGAGGATGAGCACCGGCGTCGCGACCTTCTGCGCCCGCAGGCCGCCGATCAGCGACAGCCCGTCCATGCGCGGCAGCATGCGATCGACGATGAGCACGTCGTAGCTTTCGTCGCGGGCCATGTCGTAGCCCTCGAGCCCGTCGCGCGCGGCATCGGCCACGTGCCCGCTCTCGCGGAACGCCTTGACGAGATATTGTGCTGCCTCGACGTCGTCCTCGACGATCAGAATCCGCATGGGCGACATATAGACCGATCCTCGTGAAACGCAGCAGGCCGGGCGTCGAGCCCGGCCTGCGCGTGCGATGCCGTCACCGTCGGAGGAGGAAGGCCACCGGCGACGGCATCAATCGGCTCAGCCCTTGGCCGTGGTGCCGAGGGCAACGAAGTGCACGCCCTGGTCGTTCTTGACCCGCAGCAGCACCGCCTTGCGGCCGTCCTTGCGAGCGGCGGCGATCACCGACGTGATGTCGGAGGGCTTCGAGACCTTCTGGCCGCCGGCCTCGAGGATCACGTCGCCGACCTTCAGGCCCTTCTGCGCGGCCTGGCTGTCGGCATCGACGTCGGCGACCACCACGCCGTCGGAGCCGGCGCCCGGGATCGACGCCGCCGGGGCGAGCTGCAGGCCGAGGGCGCCGACCGTGGCCTTGTCCTCGTCGCCCTGGATCTCGGCCTTGGCGACCTGGTCGCTGTTCGGCAGCTGGCCGAGCTTCACGTCGGCGGTCTTCTCGGCGCCGTTGTGCCAGTAGGTCAGCGTCGCCTTCGCATCGGGGCCGAGGCCGGCGATGGTGCGGGCGAGCTCGCGCGGGCCGTCGACCTTCTTGCCGTCGACGCCGAGGATGACGTCGCCCGACTTGATGCCGGCGGCGGACGCCGGGCCGGTCGGCTGCGCCTCCGCGACGAGGGCGCCCTTGGTCGACTTCAGGCCGAGGCTGTCGGCGATCTCGTCGGTGACGGGCTGGATCTGCACGCCGATCCAGCCGCGCGACACCATGCCCTTGGTCTCAAGCGCCTGGATGACGTTCTGCGCGACCTCGGAGGGGATGGCGAAGCCGATGCCGACCGAGCCGCCCGACGGCGAGAAGATCGCCGTGTTGACGCCGACGACCTGGCCGTCCGCGTTGAACGTCGGGCCGCCCGAGTTGCCGCGGTTCACCGGCGCGTCGATCTGCAGGAAGTCGTCGTAGGGGCCGGCGCCGATGTCGCGGCCGCGGGCCGAGACGATGCCCGCCGTCACCGTGCCGCCGAGGCCGAACGGGTTACCGATCGCCATCACCCACTCGCCGACGCGCGGCGCCTTCTCGGCCCAGTGCACGAAGGGATAGGTGCCGGGCTTCGTCACCTTGAGCAGCGCGAGGTCCGTCTTCTTGTCGGTGCCGATCACCTTGGCCGGCAGGGTGGTGCCGTCGTCGGTGACGAGGGTCACCTCTGTCGCATGCTCGACGACGTGGTTGTTGGTGACGACGTAGCCGGACGGCGTGATGAAGAAGCCCGAGCCCTGCGCCTGCGTGACGTGCGGCTTCATCGGGTGGCCGTGCTTCTCGCCGAACTGCTTGAAGAACTTCTCGAGCGGGTCGCCCGGCTTCAGCTGCGGCATCTGCTGCTGCTGGTCGTCGTCGCCGCCGCCTTCGCCCTCGGCATTGTCGCTCGAGCTCATCTTCACCTTGACCGAGACGACGGCGTTGCGGACGTGCTCGACGACGTCGGCAAACGAGGTCGGGTTGACGGTGATCGTGTGCTCCGGCGTGGTGTTCGCCGCGGTGTCGGCAAACGCGCCGTGCGGCAGCGCGAAGCCGCCCGCGATGGCGCCGGACAGAGCGAAGGCGCCCGCCGTGCCGAGCAGGATAGTGCGCGCCGTCCCGCGCTTGCCGAAACGCGTCAGATTGGTCTCGCCCATTGTGGTCTCCGTTGAACGACGGTCGCGGTACGCCGTCTGTCCCGGGCAAGGTGGCCGAGTGGGGCTTACGCCCCCATTTCCGAGGCATGAAAACTTCGTAACGTTCTGTGGCTGGCGCTTGCCGATAATCTTGGCTCCGCTTGCGTGGCCCGGCTTGCAGGGAGCGCGGCGCCGCGGCATCCTGGCAGGCGAGCTGAGGAGACGGCGATGAGCGAGACCTCGACGGACCAGTGGCGCAAGATGGCGAGCGCGCCGAAGGACGGCACCCGCATCCTCGCCGTAATCCGCGGCACCGAGCAGGGCCCCGCCGACGTCGACGTCGTGCGCTGGACGCGCCACAAGCGCGACGCCGACCCCTGCTGGGTGTCGACTGATTCCTCCGCCGACTGCGCCATCGTCTACGAGGACTGGGAAGTGGCGTTCTGGATGCCGCTGCCCTCCTCGATCGCGCCGGTGCGCACGCCCGGCCTCGCCGCGCAGCTGCCGGAGTTCCCACGCGACGGGCAGGAGATCGGCGGCTCGGGGATCTGAGACCGCGGTTTCGATTTCGGATCGACGACATGCCAGACGGTTGATCGAACACGAAATCAGTACGGCAATTGGATGCCGTTTCTCTCACAGACTTCTTCGAAGAAGCCCATGATTCGATCAAGCGTTTCGTGCATCTCTTCGATCTCCTCGCGTCTTTCTCTGCTATGGCTTTCAGCAAGCAATTGTAATAATCTTTCCACGTCTCTTTTTAAGATAAAAAAAGTGTCTCCCTGCAACATCACGCCCGGATATTGACGATCGGGTAATTGCATCACCGCGATGTATCCTCGTCGTTCCAACAGTCGAACGTCCTCGCTCATATGTCATCCTCGTGGATGGAAGGTTATGTAAGCCTTCGAGATGTCTACAGGTCCTGGAAGAATATCCTGATTTGGTGGTTCGCCCAAGCCGAGGTCATTGCATTCAAAGCGCGAAGAGGACAGCTTTATTCAACTATATATCATCAGAATATTGCGTCATTATAAAGCGCAGTATAAAGTGCAGTTGCAGGCATGGGAAGTCCCAGAGAATAATTCCGATCTCCCTGTTCCAACCTCCCGTCGGAACCCGGTATGCGGCTGCAGATTGGGCTCTTGGGGCACGCATCTTCGCTGGGTTCGGCCAAGTCGCTAAAGTTTATCGCCTGACAAAATGAAATCCTAAAGTTTATCGCCTGACAAAATGAAATCTTGCCAGGGTGAATGGGTTGGAAGAACCCTGATTTCTCCGTCGTGAGAGATCATCAATGGCCCGTTTCCGGCGAGCCTGTATGAGACATCTCCGGTCTTGATATGATCTACACTATCATAAAAGAAGAGCCAGCCTTTGGGAATAGTCACTGTTTCGCTTTCTAACAAGCCAAGCTCTATTCCAAACCTACCTTCTAGCTCTTTTAGATGGCGGGCGGCGATATATTTGGCTTCGACCTCAGTTATATTCATGTCAGCAAAATCCGATATCATCTGCATCATCGACCACAACAACTGACCGAGGATCGTCTAGATTCATAATCGAGCCTCCGAAATCCGTATTCTCAAAGCAATAGCGAACTCTCGACGCAATATATTTGAAAGATTCATTTTCGATTTTCGGTCTTCTGACCGCTTTTAGATATTCCATCATATCGTGACGCCTTATCAGGGCTTGCGCCAGCTCGATTGCAGTATCTTTGGTAATGTAGCTTTGGGATGAGTCCATGAATGATAGCGTCCTTGTCGCGGCTTGGTCGCGTCATCTTCTGCGATAGGCTCATGCGTTTTGCGTGGCAGCGTGGAGCCCTGCCTTCTTCCCATTTCTCTTTGTGCCGTCGCCGCGATCGTGATCGCCTGCAATCGATCTGACGCGTCCGACGACGCTAGCCGCCCACCTGCCCGCGGTGGCGCAAAAAATGGTCGGCGAGCACGCAGGCCACCATTGCCTCGCCGACCGGGACGGCGCGGATGCCGACGCAGGGGTCGTGGCGGCCCTTGGTGACGACCTCGGTGGCGGCGCCGTCGCGGGTGATCGACTTGCGCGGCGTCAGGATGGACGAGGTCGGCTTCACCGCGAAGCGGGCGACGATGGGCTGGCCGCTCGAGATGCCGCCGATGATGCCGCCGGCGCGGTTGGCCGAGAAGCGTGGGAGGCCTTCGTTGGAACCTTCGTCGCCGGGCTCCATCTCGTCGGCGTTGGCCTCGCCGGTGAGCGCGGCGGCCGCAAAGCCGTCGCCGATCTCGACGCCCTTGACGGCGTTGATCGACATCAGCGCGGCGGCAAGGTCCGCGTCGAGCTTGCCGTAGAGCGGCGCGCCCCACCCCGCCGGCACGCCCTCGGCGACGACCTCGAGCACGGCGCCGACCGACGAGCCGGCCTTCCGGATGCCGTCGAGATAGGTCTCGAAGCCGCGCGCCGCCTCCGCATCCGGGCAGAAGAACGGGTTTCGGCCGACCGCGTCCCAGTCCCAGCGCGCGCGGTCGATCGCGTGAGTGCCCATCTGGACGAGCGCGCCGCGGATCGTCACGCCGGGGATGATCTTGCGCGCGATGGCGCCGGCCGCCACCCGCGCGGCGGTCTCGCGCGCCGACGAGCGGCCGCCGCCGCGGTAATCGCGGATGCCGTACTTGGCCTCGTAGGTGTAGTCGGCGTGGCCGGGGCGGAACGTGTCCTTGATCGCCTCGTAGTCCTTCGAGCGCTGGTCCTCGTTCTCGATCATCAGGAGGATCGGCGTGCCGGTCGTCACCTGGCGCCCGTCGCGGTCGGCCATGACGCCGGATAGGATGCGGACGGTGTCCGATTCCTTGCGCTGCGTCGTGAAGCGCGACTGGCCGGGCTTGCGCTTGTCGAGGAAGGCCTGGATCTCCGCCGCCTCGAGCGGGATCAGCGGCGGGCAGCCATCGACGACGCAGCCGATCGCCGGTCCGTGGCTCTCGCCGAAGGTCGTGACGCGGAAGAGATGGCCGAAGCTGTTGTGGGACATGAGACGTCCAGTCCCGAAGCGGGAGAGACCTGCGGCCTACTTCACCGTCTTGACGAGGGCCTCCATGTCGGGGCCCTCCGGGTTCATCATGCCGACGATGTGATAGCCGGCGTCGACGTGCAGCACCTCGCCGGTGATGCTCTTCGAGTAGTCGGAGAGCAGGAACGCCGCGCTCTCGCCGACCTCCTCGCTCGTCACGGTCCGGCGCAGCGGCGAATTGTGCTCGTTCCACTTCAAGATGTAGCGGAAGTCGCCGATGCCGGAGGCCGCAAGCGTCTTGATCGGGCCGGCCGAGATCGCGTTGACGCGGATGTTCTTCTCGCCGAGGTCGGCGGCGAGGTAGCGCACCGAGGCCTCGAGCGCCGCCTTGGCGACGCCCATCACGTTGTAGTGCGGCATCCACTTCTCGGCGCCGTAATACGTCAGCGTCAGCATCGAACCGCCGTTTTTCATCAGCTTCTCGGCGCGCTGCGCGACGGCGGTGAACGAGTAGCATGAGATCATCATCGTCATCGCGAAGTTCTCGGCCGTCGTGTCGACGTAGCGGCCGGTGAGCTGGCGATGATCGGAGAAGGCGATGCAGTGGACGATGAAGTCGAGGCCGCCCCACATCTCCTCGACGACCTTGAACACGTCGTCGATCGAGGCGGCGTCGGTGACATCGCAATGGCCGACGACCTTGGCGCCGAGCTCCTCGGCCAGCGGGCGCACGCGCTTGCCCAGCGCCTCGCCCTGGAAGGTGAAGGCGAGCTCCGCCCCCTGCTCAGCCGCCTCCTTGGCGATGCCCCAGGCGATCGAGCGGTTGTTGGCGACGCCGAGAACCAAGCCGCGCTTGCCGGCCAACAGTCCCGAGGTCTTGCCCGCCATCAGTGCCCGCTCGCTCATCATAAGTCCGGTCGGAAACCGGCCGATGTCACGCGCGCGTCATCGACCAAAGGATGCCGCGTTTAAGCCTACCACTTCGGCGAGCGCAAGGCCGGAGCGGCAGTGGAGGACCTGCTAGCTCACCGAAAAAGACGATAGGCAGCCGCGCGCGACGAGGTTACTTTTTGGTTAACGGCGCGTTGTCCTCTCGATTCTACCATCGCGCTTCCGGAGGCACGGGGTGAGTTTGCGGGACGATCTCAACGCGTGCACACCGGGCCTGCGGCGCTACGCCCGCGCGCTCGCCACTGGCCAGCCCGAAGGCTCGCCGCTGGCTGATGACATCGTGCATGCGGCGCTCATCCGCGCGCTCGGCGCGCGCCAGATCGGCTCGGGCGCCGACCTCCTCGTGCGTCTCTATGCAACAGTCACCCAGCTCCATCGCGACTCGCTGCTCGCCGGACGCGAGGCGCGGGCCGCCGGCGCCGGGCGCCCGGCGCTCGTCTCCAGCGCACCGGCGCCGTCCGCGATGCGCCGCACGCGGCTGACCGCCGGCCTCATGGGCCTCTCGCTCGAGGAGCGCGAGGCGCTGCTCCTGGTGACGCTGGAAGGCTTCGACTACGCCGACGCGGCGCGGATCCTGCGCGTCTCGCAGGCGACGCTGCTGTCGCGCCTCACCGAGGCCCGCCGCCGGCTCGACGACCAGCTCACGCCGCGGGCGCAGCAGCCGGCGTCGGCGCGCCGCAACGTGCCCTACCTGCGCCTGGTCAACTGACGTGACGCAAGCGGGTCTCGCCGAGGCGGATCTCCACGGCCTCGTCGATGGCCGCGTCGAGCCGTCGCGCCGCGCCGACGTGCTGCGCCGCCTCGCCGGGTCGGCCGCCGATCGCGCCCTCGTCGAGGCGTGGCAGGACCAGGCGGACCTGATCCGCGAGGCGTTCCGCACCGTCGCTGCCGAGCCGCTGCCCATGGCGCTCGATCTGGCGCCGCCGCGGCTGCGGAGCATCGACACGACCCGGGTGAACGCCGAGCGGCCGCGCGGCACGTCGGCGGCCACGTCGGCAGCGAAGACGCGGGCGGGCGGCGGCGCGGCGATCGCCGCGGCGCTCGTGATCGCCATCGGGCTCACGATGTCCTGGATGGCGGGGTCGCGCGACGACACCGTCGTGCCGCCAGCCGCCGCGAGCGACGGCGCCGCCGCGACTCTCCCGACCTTCAAGGTGCCGGACCTGTCTAAGACGGGCCTGCGCCTCACGGAAGTCGCGTCCGACGCCGACGATGCGTCGACGCTTGTCCTGCGATTCCGCGCGGACGGCGGCCGCGTCGCGCTCCGCGTCAGCCGCAACGCCCCCGACATCGGCGCGATGCCGCTGGAGCGGACCGACAAGGCCCTGACCTGGCGCACGCCGACCGCCGCCTTCAGCCTCACCGGCACGCTCGCCCCGGAGCGGCTCCGCGCCGTCGCCGTGGCGCTCCAGGCCGACCAGGGGTCCGACTAGCGTGACCGCAGGGTCGCAGCTCGGCGCCGTCGCCGCTCTCGTCGTGGGTCTTTGCCAGCCGGCCCTTGCCGAGAGCCCGGCCCCGGTCGCCGCCAAGCCGACGTTGGCCGAGGCCTATGCGACCTTCGCCACGCACCAAAAAGTCGATCTGACGCATGCGTTCGGCCCGACGACCCCGGTCTGGTCGGGGTTCGGCCAGGCCAAGATGACGCCGGCCGTCGATCCGAAGACGCTCGAGGCCTACACGATCGCCCATGACGGCTTCCGCGCCACGTACTACGCGATGGTCGGGCAGTACGGCACGCATGTCGACCCGCCGGCGCATTTCGCGCCGACCGGCAAGACGATGGACGAGATCCCGCTCGAGGAAATGATCCTGCCGCTCGTCGTGCTCGACGACACGCCCTACCTCGCGGCCGATCCCGCGCATGCCTTCTCGCTCGACGACCTCGCCGCCTGGGAGAAGGCGCACGGCCGCGTCCCTAGCGGCGCCTTCGTGGCGCTGCGCACGGACATGTCGAAGGACTTCGAGAGCGATCCCGAGCGCTTCAAGCGCGAGCCGTTCCCGGCCTGGTCGCTGCCGGTGATCAAGACGCTGTTCGAGCAGCGCGGCACCGTGGCGATCGGCCACGAGGGCATGGACACCGACACGACGCCGAAGATGGACAGCGAGACCTACCTGCTGACCCACGGCCACTATCAAATCGAGGTGATGGCGAACCTCGACAAGGTGCCGGCGACCGGCGCGATCATCGTCGTCACGTGGCCAAAAGTGAAGAACGGCCTCGGCTTTCCGGCCCGCGCTTTTGCGATTCTGCCGTGACGACCGACTTCTGGATGGTGACGACGACCGTCGGCGACGCCGAGGCGGCGAAGGCATTGGCGCATGCGCTCGTCGAGGCGCGCCTTGCCGCCTGCGTGCAGGCGCTGCCGATCGACAGCACGTACCGCTGGGAGGACGCGATCGAAACGGCTTGCGAGCATCTCCTGATCTGCAAGATCAGGGCGACCAACTATGCCGCGGTCGAGGCCGCGATCCGCGCGAAGCACGCCTACGATGTGCCTGAGATCGTCGCGGTTCCGATCGTTGCCGGGTCCGCGGGCTACCTCGGCTGGCTGGCCGACAGCACGGCGCGCTGAGCCGCTCGGCAGGCGAGGCAGGCACCAGACAAAACAAAGCGGCGGCGCCCGCTTTCGGGACACCGCCGCTCAGGAGAGATCAGCGTGTGATCTCGTCGAAATCCTTAGAACAGGACGTCGAGGTCAGCCGACTCGTAGCTCGTGACTTCCATGCCGACGCAGATCTCTTCGACGATCGGGGCAACCCAGTTCATGACGTTCTCCTCACTTGGCCGCTCTCATTTTGGAGAGACCGTTATCTCGGCTCGTTCGCCGATGGGTGCGATATGGCCCCACTCGGACTGGAAAGCCAACGAATTGATTTTGTCATTGTGATCGGATGAATCGATCAAAATCCGACGACCGACGAATTGCATCTGTCGAACGAGGGAGGTTCAAAGCTTCGTGGCCTATCTCCCGACCATAAAGCAGCTCCAATACCTCACCGCGTTGCACGAGCATCGCCATTTCGGGCGTGCGGCAGAATCGCTCAACGTCACGCAATCGACCCTCTCGGCCGGCCTGCGCGAGCTCGAGACGCTGCTCGACACCATGCTGGTCGAGCGCTCGCAGCGGGTGACCTGCTTCACGCCGATCGGCGAGAAGATCGTCGCCAAGGCCTTCGTCGTCCTGCGCGAGGCGGAAGAGCTCGCGAAGATGGCGGTGACGATCGGCAAGCCGCTCTGCGGCGAGTTGCGCCTCGGCGTGATCCCGACCATTGCGCCGTTCCTCCTGCCCCTGCTGCTGCCCGAGCTGCGCCAGAAATTCCCCGACCTGAAGCTGTACCTGCGCGAGGACCTCTCGACGACGGCCTGCGAGAGCCTGATGCGCGGCCACCTCGACTGTCTGCTCTTCGCCCTGCCCTACGCCTGCGGCGACCTCACGGTGCAGCCGCTGTTCCGCGACCCCTTCCACCTCGCCTTCCACCCCGCCGAGTTCGACGGCTCGACGCCCTACGTCCTGCCGGCCGACATCGACGATTCGCGCCTGCTGGTGCTGGAGGACGGCCACTGCCTTCGCGGCCATGCGCTCGAGGCCTGCGGGCGGCCGGAGCTGCGCGCCGACTCGGCCCACGTCGGCACCTCGCTGCACACGCTGGTGCAGATGGTCGCCAACCGGCTCGGCCTCACCCTGCTGCCGGAGATGGCGGTGGTGTCGGGCATCCTCGCCGGCACGCCGGTGCAGGCGCGCCCGCTCGACGGCCGCAACGCCAGCCGCGAGATCGCGCTGGCCTGGCGCGCCACCTCGCCGCGGGCGGAGGAGTTCATGCTGCTGGCCGAGACCTTGAAGGCGGCCTGGGAGGAGCAGCTGCAGCGCGCCTGGAGCCGCGAGGGCGCCGAGTTCTAGGCGGCGGACACGCCGCGCACGAAGAACGCGACGGCCGCCCGCGTACGATGGCGCATCTCCTCGCGATCGATGGCGAGGCCGTAGATCTTGATGCGCGACGTGCGCCCGAGCACGAGGGCGAGAAAGAAATCGGCCGTGACTGCCAGGTCGCCCAGCACGTAGCGCGGGTCGCCGTCGAAGCGGGCGAGCACGCTCGAGATCAGCCGCACCTGGCGCTCGTAGCCCTCGGTCATGGCGAGCTGCGCCAGCTCGGGAAAGCGCGCGCCCTGCGCGGCGAGGATGCGGCCGAGCGCCACCGAGCTGTCCTGAAGCGTCTGATCGAGGAAGCGCTCGGCGACGTGCTGCAGCGTCGCCTGCAGGTCGTCGCCAGGCGCCGCCGCGAACTCGGCCTCGAGACCGCCGTAGACCTCGATGATGCGCCGCCGCAGCACGTCGGCAAACAGCGCGCCCTTGTCGGCGTAGCGGGCATAGAGCGTCGCCTTGCCGATCGACGCGGCCTCAGCCAGCGCATCGATCGAGGTCGCCTCGAACCCCTGCTCGAGGAACATGTGGGTCGCGATCTCAAGCAGGCGCTCGTCGCGCTCCGCCGCCGCCGCCTTGGTCGGGCGGCCGCTGCGCGCGCGCGGGCGCGTGGCGGTCTCAAGCGCGGTCATGTCCTTTGATGCCGCGAAGCCTCGGGACTTTGCAAGCTGGCGAAGGGCGTGGCCGCCGTTACAAGGTTGGCGGCGGTGCCGAGGCCGTGTTGCGCAGATCCATCCCGCATCGGAAAAATTCTCAAGACCGCTTTTCGCAGATTGCCTTGCCGTTGCCGGAATTATAGAACACTACCGTTCTGTTTCATAGACGACCCGCAGGGCAGCCGCCGCATGAGTGCCTCCGCTCCGACCATCGATGACGTGACGCCCGCCAACGTCGCCCGCGCCGCGCCTCTCCTGCGCAAGAAGGCGGCGCAGGAGGCTCCGCGCGCGCCGGACGCGCGCAGCGACGAAGCCGATGCGGCGCGACCGCCGCGCCGCCTGCGGCCGAAGCGGCTCATCCTCGGTTTTCTCGCCCTTGCCGCGCTGGGCTTCGCCGGCCAGTGGGGCTGGCACTGGTGGACGACCGGCCGCTTCGAGGAGGTCACCGACGACGCCTTCCTGCAGGCCGACAAGGTCACCGTGGCCCCGAAGGTCGGCGGCTTCGTCGCCGAGAGCCTCGCTGCCGACAACCAGCCGGTGAAGGCCGGCGACGTCATCGCCCGCATCGATGATCGCGACTACCAGGTGACGAAGGCGCAGGACGAGGCCGACCTCGACAAGTCGAAGGCGAGCCTCGAGGGCGTCGCCGCGGCGCTGATCCAGCAGCAGGCGAAGATCGTCGAGGCGAAGGCCGACGTCGCCAACACCCGCGCCGCGCTCGACTTCGCGCGTCAGGAGGCCAGGCGCTACGACGACCTCTATTCGCGCGGCGCCGGCGCCATGCAGCGCGCGCAACAGGCGGACGCCGACCTCATCGTGAAGCAGGCCGCCCTCGACAAGGCCAACGCCGCCTACGATGCCGCGCAAAAGCAGATGGACGCGCTGCGCTCGCTGGAGGATGCCGCCCGCGCCAGCCTGCGCCGCTCGCAGATCAACCTCGAGCAGGCGAACCTCAACCTCTCCTACACGACGATCAAGGCGCCGATCTCGGGCGTCGTCGGCGACCGCGCGCTGCGCCGCGGCCAGCTCGTCCAGCCCGGCACGAACCTGCTGACGATCGTGCCGATGGGCGAGGCGATCTATCTCGTCGCCAACTTCAAGGAGACGCAGGTCGGCCGCATGGTCGAGGGCCAAGCCGCGAGCTTTACGATCGACGCCTTCGGCGACCACGTCTTCCACGGCCGCATCGACTCGTTTGCGCCCGGCACCGGCTCGCAGTTCGCGCTGCTGCAGCCGGAGAACGCGACCGGCAACTTCACCAAGATCGTGCAGCGCGTGCCGGTGAAGATCGCGCTCGAGCCCGGCGACCCGCTGATCGCGCGGCTGCGCCCGGGGCTCTCGGCGGAAGCCACCGTCGACGTGCGCGGCGAGGCGGCGAAGCCGGCCGCGGCGCAGCAGGTGAGCGTCAGGTGAGGCCGCAAGATTCCGCGCGATCCCCCTCCCCCTTGCGGGGAGGGGTCAGGGGTGGGGGTCGCGCCGTGCTTCATGGACGAAAGCTGCTCTCGATCTCAATCCGCACGCCCCTCGAGATGCGCAAGGATCGTGTCGAGCACAGAGTCGATCGCAGAGAACACCTCTGCGTTGGAAAAGCGAACGACACGAAAGCCTTCGCTCTCCAGGATGGCCGTGCGGCGCGCATCGCGAGCCCGCGCTTCATCGAGACCATGCTGGTTGCCATCGACCTCGATGACGAGCCGGCCCCGGTAACAGCAGAAATCGGCGATGAACGCGCCGATCGGGACCTGACGGCGAAAATGGTAGGCCGGCAAACGGCGCAGCAGGGCATGCCAGAGCCGGGTCTCGGCCTCGGTCATGGCTCGTCGCATGGCGCGCGCTCGCTTGAGCAGCGCCGGCTTGGGCGGCTGGAAGACCGGAAATGCCATAGGGGACCGCTCGAGCCGGGTTCGTGGCCATCTTGCCCGAGTGTGAGGCCTAAGTCGAAGACATCGCGGTTTTGGGCCGAGGCATCCCCTCCCCCTTGCGGGGAGGGGCAAGGGGTGGGGGTCAGCCGTGCCTCGTGGCTGACCGCGAAGCACGTCTTGACCCCCACCCCCGACCCCTCCCCGCAAGGGGGAGGGGGGACGCGCCCACATTGCAGCGTCATCTCGCATGACCGACCAGCCCAAGGCCTCGCTGAAGGACTGGCTCGCCACGATCGGCGCGATCCTGGGCGCGTTCACGGCCATCCTCGACATCCAGATCACCAACTCCTCGCTCGCCAACATCGAGGGCGCGATCGGCGCCTCGCCGGAGCAGGGAAGCTGGATCTCGACGGCCTACCTGATGGCCGAGATCATCGTCATCCCGCTCACCGGCTGGCTCGGCTCGAGCGTGTTCGGCCTGCGCCGCTATCTTTCCATCAACACCGCGCTGTTCATCGGCTTCTCGGTGCTCTGCGCCCTGTCGACGTCGCTGCCGCAGCTCATCCTCTTTCGCGCCGGCCAAGGGTTTACCGGCGGCGTGCTGATCCCAACCGCCATCACCATCCTGCGCACCCGCCTCCCCAAGCACCAGCAGCCGATCGGCATCACGATCTTCGGGCTCACCGCGACCTTCGCGCCGGCGATCGGGCCGACCATCGGTGGTTGGCTCACCGACAATTTCTCCTGGCACTACATCTTCTACCTGAACCTCATCCCGGGCCCGATCGCGGCCGGCATGCAGCTCTATGCGCTGGCGCCGCAGAAGACGAAATGGGAGGAGCTCGCCAGGGGCGACTGGCTCGGCGTCATCGCGATGGCGATCGGCCTCTCCGGCATGACCTTCGTGCTGGAGGAAGGCCAGCGCAAGGAATGGTTTGAATCCGACATCATCCTGCGCGTCACGATTCTCTCGATCGTCGGCCTCGTCGCCTTCATCGCGCGCGAGCTGACGGCGCAGCGCCCCTTCATCAACCTGCGTGTCCTGAAGAACCCGACGATCGGCGCCTCGACGACGCTGATGGTGGTGCTCGGCGCCGTCTCGCTCGGCTCGACCTACGTCATCCCGCTCTACTGCGCGCAGATCCAAGGCTACAATGCCGAGCAGATCGGCTGGGTGGTGATGTGGAGCGGCATCCCGCAGCTCTTCGTCTTCCCGATGATGCCGCTGCTCATGCGCAGGTTCGATCCGCGCGTGCTCGTCGTCGCCGGCACCCTGCTCTTTGCCTTTTCGTGCTGGCTCAACGTCAACCTGACGCACGACGTCGGCATGAACGAGCTGATCCTGCCGCAGCTCTTGCGCGCGGCGGGGCAGCCCCTGTTCGCGATTCCCCTGTCGCAGCTCTCGACCGCCGGCCTGCCGCCGCGCGACACGGCGGACGCGTCGGCGCTCTCCAACATGATGCGCAACCTCGGCGGCTCGATCGGCATCGCCGCGCTGTCGACGATCGTCGACCGGCGCGAGCAGTTCCACTTCTCGATGCTCGCCGAGGCGATGACGCGCAACGCCACGCGCACGCAGGAACGGCTCTCGCTGCTCATCGCCGGCGCCCGCAACGCCGCCGATCCGGCGATCGCCAAGATGCAGGCGCTGTCGACGATCGCATCGCAGGTGCGGCGCGAGGCCTATGTCGCGGCCTATGCGGACGCGTTCTTCCTCGTGGCGGTCGGCCTCGTCGTCAGCCTCGGCGCGGTGCTGCTGCTGCGCCGGCCGCCGCGGACCACGGCGCCCGTCGAGGCGCACTGAAGCGCGTCATTTTAATCCTTGCCGGTGGCGGCTAGCCCGCGCCGCGCTCGCTGAAGGCAACGTGCCAGATCGCGAAGATCGCGAACGTGATCACCGCGAGCGTGGTGGTCACCCCGATCCAGTAGCGGTTGGAGAAGTCGCCGCACGTCTGCATCTCGAACGACGCCGTCCCCACCGCGTGCGCGGCGGAGCAGAACAAGCGGCTTCCGTTCTCCGCGAGCGCGTCCATGGCGCGAGGCTGCCCAGGCTGCCGCAGCGGCAATCAAGCGCCATCTGCCGGCAGGCTTAAGCGCGGGTTAAGGCCTCGGGACCCGAAGCAACTAGGGGCTTCCTTCTCATGGCCTGAAGCTGATCGGCACGACAAAGGAGAGCTGCGTGGCGCCTGCTTCGTGGGGCGGGATAGGGTACGGCTCGGCAAGCCGCACGAGCGCCAAGGCCGCCGCATCGAGCGCCGACGACCCCGAGCTCTGCGCAACGTGCTCGGCTACGAGATGGCCGTTACGGTCGATCTCGAAGGCGACTTTCGCCAGGCCGGCAAATCGCTGGTGATGCGGCAGCCCGTGTCGAGCGGCCTGCAGCCGCGCCATCAGCGCTTTCTGCCACAGCGTGATGAGATGCGCGGAGGCTCTATGTGTCTCGGCATCGTCGGTATCGGTGCTCTCGGCGCGCGTCTCTTCGGGGCCGCCGGACACGTGAGCCTCTTGCGGAGCGGATGCGGGTGCGGCCCGTTGCGGCGGTGGGGGCTTCGGAAGCGCGACGCTCGCCGGCTTCGGCGGCTCGGCTTTGTCCTCCGGCTTAGCGAGCGCCGCGGCGGCGGCGGCGGCCTGCCGGGTCGGCGCGTCGTCGCCCACTGGGTGCGTCGCCGTCTCGGTAGGCGGCAGGTCGATGAGCACCGCGTCCTGCGTCTCGCTCGCCACGTCTGCCGGCGTCGCGCGATCGAGCGCGCGCAGGCCGCCAGCCAGCGCCAAGCCGACGACAAGCATGGCGACAAGGTAGTGCCAGAGACGGGCGCCCGTCGGCGGGTCGAAGGCGAAGGAGTTCGCACGCCGCTCGCTCATCGGCTCCGCCGCATGCGTCAGAACCGCTGCGTGATGCCGCCGAACACCGCGCGCCGCGACCCGTACTGCGCCTGGAACACGCCGATGCCTGATCCATCCCGGATCGCATAGGGCGTGTCGGCGACGTTGACCACGGTCAGGCGGAAGGTTGTCGGCTTGGCGCCCGGCGCCAGCACGACGTCCTGCGACAGCCCGAGATTGACGACCGCATGCGGGGAGACAGTTCCGGTGTTGGCGAAGCCGTCACGCAGGCCGCTGCCGTAGACGACATCCGTCGATAAGGTCGTGCGCCCGATCTTGTAGGAGCCGCCGCCCGAGACGGTGAAGAGCTGGTCGTGATCGGTGAAGATGTAGTGGTTCTGGATGTAGGCGAGCTCATCCGGGTCGAAGAGATATTGGTTGGACGACACCTGTGTCGCGCGCTGCTGCGCGACGGCGAGGTTGCCGTAGGCGCGGAAGCCGCCGTTGGCGTAGTTCACCTTCAGCTCGCCGCCCTCGTTGTAGGCTTTGGCGTAGTTGAAGGCGGTCAGCACGAGCGCCTGGCCGAACTGGCCGTCGTCGAGCAGGTTCGTGGCGATCTTGTAATAGCCGTCGAGGCCGACATCGAGCCCCGGCAGGATGCGCTGCGTGACCCCGGCGTCGAAGTAGTGCGAGCGCTCCGGCCGCACCGGGCTCGACTCGGTCACGTCCGACGCCAGCGTCGTGTTGGCGAAGGTGCTGACCGGCGTCGGGCCGGAGAGCGCCAGCTCCGGCGGCGTGAAGTAGCGGGCGTAGCCGGCGTGGAAGGTCGTCGTCTCGAAGGGCTTGTAGACGATGCCGAGGCGCGGGCTCAGCTGGTCCGTCGTGACGTATTCGCCCATGTAGTCGTAGCGCAGGCCGCCGGTGACCGCGAGCTGTCGGGTCAGATAGTACTCGTCGGAGACGTAGACGCCGTCGACGGTGCCGGTCTTGCTTGTGTTTGCGGGCAGGATGAACGGGCTGTCGATCGGATTGCCGGCGGCATCGGTCGGCAGCACCGTGTTGGTGTCGTCGGCGCTCGCGTGCTCCACTTGCGCGGTGAAGCCGAAGCGCAACGTGTTGCGGCTCGAGCTGCGCCAGGCATTGTCGCTCTGCACGCCGTTGACGAGGCTCGTGCGCGCGACGTCGGAGGCGACGCCGTTGAAGATGATGTCGCCGATCGGGTCCGGCGTGAAATGCAGCTCCGAATAGCGCTGGAAATAGGAGACCTGCGAGTCGACCGCGCCGAACGATTTCTGCCAGGCGAGCACGTTGAAGATCGAGCGCTCGACCTGGTTCTCGTTGAGCAGCGCCGAGTTGAAACTGTCGATGCCGAAGGCCGTGAAGGCCGGCGGCGTGCCGGCCGAGTTCGGGATCTGGTAGCCGGCGAGGCTCGCGCCCGACATGAAGGTGAGCTTCGAGCCGTCCTCCAGCTGGCCGGAGACATAGGCGAAGTAGCGGCCTTGCCGGTCTCGTCGTGGATGGCGTCGTGCGCCGGCGTCGGGTTTTCGATGCCGAGATCGTCGGACGTGAAGCGCCCGCTCACGAAGTAGTCCCATCGGCCCACGACGCCGGACTGCGTGATGGTCGGCTGGATCGTGCGATAGCTGCCCCCATAGAGGTCGACGGTCGTGCCGGGATCGTCGGCGCCGTTGCGCGTCTGGATGTCGATGATGCCGGCCGTGTGGAGCCCGTATTCCGCCGGCAATGCACCGTCGAGCAGCGTCAGCTCGCGGATGAAGGTCGAGTCGAGGACCTGGCTGAAGCCGGAGACCCCATCCGGCAGCAGAATGCCGTTGATGCGGTATTGCGCATTGGCGTGCTCGTTGCGGATGTGGAAGTCGCCGCTGCCCGCGGAGTCTTGGCTGACGCCGGGCAGTTGCAGCAGCACCGCGTCGAATGCCGTGTTGTTGCCCGCAGGAAGGTTGTCGATGCTCGCCCTGGTGATGGACGTGGCGTTGGCCGGCCCCTTGGGGACGAGATTGTCCCGCACGGTCCGCGCATCTGCTTCGCCTGCGCGGGCGGCTGTGACGATCGCAGCCTGCAGGTCCGCTGGACCGGCGACGCCGGCCGCCGGCGGAGTAGAGGCTGGCGACGGCGCGCGCCGAGCCTGGGCGACACTGTGAGGAACCGCGTGAACGGGGGACGGCGCACGGGCCGTCCTTTCGACCGCCGGGCGTCGCACGATCTTGGTCGGCTTGGGCTTGAGCCTTTGCTTCGGCTCCGTCACCGTCACTGTCGGCAAGGTCGTTTGGGCTCTCACGAAACCAACCGACAAGGCCAGCGCCACGACGCTCACGCTCGCACCCACAGCAACACGACGACCGTCCACGATGCTCGCCCCCAGCGACCGAGCATCATTATGTTATAACATCATGCTTCCGACAATGGCTTCCCCTGCTTTTGCATCGGAGTTGCAGTCCTGCCACACGGCGTCGGTCGCAAGCGCCCACGTCATGTTCGCCGCGGCATGAGGGGTCGTCGGGTTGATGCCTTTCGGGATGCTGGCCTCGGGCCGGCAAGTGAGGCGGCGCTCGGCGCTGCGTCCCTGAGCATTCGCCGATAGACGGCGCCTAGAACTCGATGCCCTTCTGCGCCTTCACGCCGGCGGCGAAATGGTGCTTCACGAGCGCCATCTCGGTCACGAGGTCGGCGGCCTCGATGAGGGCGGGCTTGGCGTTGCGCCCGGTTACGACGACATGCAGGCCGGGGCGGCGCGCCGAAAGCCGCGCCACTACCACGTCGAGCGGCAGATAGCCGTAGCGCAGCGCGATGTTGAGCTCGTCGAGCACGAGCAGGCCGATCGCCTCGTCCTCCATCAGCGCCTGCGCCTTGGCCCATGCGCGCTCGGCGGCGGCGATGTCGCGGTCGCGGTCCTGCGTCTCCCAGGTGAAGCCTTCGCCCATCGTGTGCCATTCGACGAGGTCGCCGAAGCGCTCCAGCGCGTGCTTCTCGCCGGTGTCCCAGGCGCCCTTGATGAACTGCACGATCGCGACCTTCCAGCCGTAGCCGAGCGCGCGCAGCACGAGCCCCATCGCCGCCGAGGTCTTCCCCTTGCCGGGGCCGGTGTGGACGATGAGCAGGCCCTTCTCGGCGATCGGCTTCGAGGCGACCTCGGCGTCCTGCACCGCCTTGCGCGCCGCCATCTTCTGCTTGTGCCGGTCGTCGGTCGTGTCGTCGCTCATCTCGTCACTCATGGGATCGTGAGGCTCTCCGCGCGTGGTGCGTGACCCATATCGGGACATCGCCGCCGCCGCCAAGCGCCGCCGCGCGCTCGGCCTCCACGCCGCGATCGGATCGCGCACCGAGGCGCCCTCCGCCCAACGATCGCGACATGGTTGAGGCTCCGTTGACGACGCCCCGCCGAGGCCGCGGGCCGGCCTCACGCGCCCTTAACCGCCATGTCGGACAAGGTGCGGCGGCGCACCAGGCTTCGAGCTTCGTTGACCTGTGCGCGCGATCATCGTCGACGGACGGCCCACCCGAGGCGCACGCTTGCTCGAGCAACCCAGCTACGCCGACACCGGAGGCTCGGCTTCGCCGCAGCACGAGCAGCATCGCGACCACGGCCGCGACCTTTTGAAGAATCTCGCCGCCGGCGGCGCCTCGAGCCTGCTGAAGGCGGCGCTGCAGCTCGCCATGCTGCCGCTGATGGGCCGCCTGCTCGGGCCGAAGGAATTCGGCCTCTACGCCATGGCGCTGCCGGTCGTCACCTTCTTCACCGTCGTCGCCGACGGCGGCCTCGGCGCCTCGCTCGCCAAGGAGCGCTCGCACGACACGACCGTGTGGAACACCGCCTTCTACGTGATGCTGGCGCTCGGCGTCTGCGTCGCCGGAATCGTCAATCTCTGCGGCTTCGGCCTCGCCGCCGTCCTGCACGAGCCGCGGCTGCACGCGCTGCTCGCCCTGCTCTCCTTCAACTTCATCTTCATCGCCGTCTCGACCCTGCCGTCGGCGCGGCTCTTCCAGCGCAACGACCTCGTCTCGCTTTCGGCCGTCGACACCATCGCCACGATCCTCGGCGCCGGGCTCGCCATCGGCTTCGCGCTGCACGGCTTCGGCGCGATGAGCCTCGCCGTGCAGAGCGCCGCGACCTTCGGCGGCCGCGCGCTCGGCCTCAATGCGCTGGCCTTCGAGCTGCCCGGCCGCAAGACCTCGCTGAAGCTTCTGGCGAGCCATCTGCATACCGGCGGCGTGCTCGTCGGCACGCGGCTCATCGACATGTTCTGCCGCTTCGCCGAGAACTTGCTGTTCTCGCTCGCCTTCGGCCCCGCCGCGCTCGGCAGCTACACCTTCGCCAACCAGGCCTGCCGCTTCCTCGTCGAATCCGCCTCGAACCCGGTGTGGGCCGCGACCTACGCGCAGTCCCTCAAGCTCGTCGGCGCGCCGTTCGTCGCGCTCCAGTGCAACATGGCGCGGCTGATGATGCTCACCGTGTTCCCCGCCGCCTGCCTCGTCGCCGCCGCCTCGCCCGAGGTGATCCCCTTCCTGCTCGGCGAGAAGTGGCACCATGCCGGCCACTTCGTGCAGATCCTCGTCTGCTCCTACGCGCTGGCCGCCGCCGCGACGATCGGCGGCGCCGCGCTGCTCGCCACGAGCCACAACAGGCTGTTTCTCTTCACGAGCACGCTGCTTGTCGTCGGCCGCGTCGTCGCAGTCGCCATCGGCCACTGGACCGGGCCGCTCGAGGCGACGACCGGCGTCGCCTTGGCCCAGGTCGCCTACGCGGTGGTGATGGGCGTCGTGCTGTCGCGCACCTACGCCATCACGCCCGCGCAGATTCTCGCCGCCATCGGCACGCCCGCCGTCGCCGGGCTCGCCGGCGGCCTGGTCTGCTTCGTCGCGCTCTACCTCACCCCCGACTCGCACGCCGCCACCATCGCCAGCGTCGCGCTCGGCGGCCTCGCCTTCCTCGGCACCCTGTCGGCGATCGACAAGGATTTCACCATCGCCGGCCTGAAGCGCTCGATCGGCAAGGTCCGCGCCCGGGAGGCGGAGGCTTAGCCGCCTCCCCACCCCCACCCGTTGACACCCGCCCGCCCACCGGCAAGGGTGCGCGCCACATCGGTCCCTCGTCCGCGAGGGCGAAGAGGGAATGTGGTGCGGCCCCGGTTCTCTTGAGCCTAAAGCCAAAGCCACGGCTGCCCCCGCAACTGTCAGCGGAGCGGCGCGCGAGGGGTGCTCGACACCCCGCCACTGGGCAACCGGGAAGGCAGCGCGCCGATCGACACCTCCGCGAGCCAGGAGACCTGCCGGTGGAATCGCGTGCGGCCGGGCGGGGTGCCCCGGGCGTCATCGGCCGGAGAGGCGCGCGCCACGACACCCGTGAAAGTCGCCCGATGCCGCCTGCCGCCCCGCTTGCCAAGATTCCCGCCACGATCGTCACCGGCTTCCTCGGCGCGGGCAAGACGACGCTGATCCGCCACGTGATCGAGACGGCGAAGGGCCGGCGGCTCGCCCTCATCGTCAACGAGTTTGGCGACGTCGGCGTCGACGGCGACATTCTGCGCGATTGCGGCGAGGCGGCCTGCGGCCTCGTCGAGCTCGCCAACGGCTGCATCTGCTGCACCGTCGCCGACGACTTCCTCCCCGCGATCGAGACGCTGCTGAAGCTCGACCCGCCGCCGGAGCACATCGTCATCGAGACCTCCGGCCTTGCGCTGCCGAAGCCGCTCGTGAAGGCGTTCGACTGGCCGGACGTGCGGCGCCGCCTCACGGTCGACGGCGTCGTCGCGGTGGTCGATGCCGCCGCCGTCGCCGCTGGCCGCTTCGCCGACGATCCCGCCAAGGTCGCGGCGCAGCGCGCGGCCGACCCCAGCGTCGACCACGACAACCCGCTCGAAGAGGTGTTCGAGGACCAGCTGCTCTGCGCCGACCTCATCGTTCTCAACAAGACCGATCTCGTCGATGCCGCCGCGCGCGAAAGGGTCGAGGCCGAGATCAAGGCCGTGGTGCCCCGCGGAAAAATCGTGGCGGCGCGCGAGGGCAGGCTCGATGCGGCGCTGCTGCTCGGCCTCGACGCGCGGGCCGAGGACGATCTCGCCCAGCGCCCCTCGCACCACGATGCCGAGGAGGAGCACGATCACGACGACTTCGACACGTTCGTCGTGCCCGTCGCCGCGATCGCCGAGCCCGACGCCTTCCTGCGCCGCCTCGCCGAGGTCGCCGCGACCCACGACGTGCTGCGGATCAAAGGCTTCGTCGCCGTCGACGGCAAGCCGATGCGCCTCCTCGTGCAGGGCGTCGGCGCGCGCTTCGAGAAGCGCTTCGACCGGCCCTGGGCCGCGAACGAGGCGCGCGAGGGCCGGCTGGTGGTGATCGGCGAGAAGGGCCTCGATGCCGCGGCGATCCGCGCGGCGATCGCGGCCTAGCGATGACGCCTCGCTTGCGGCAGCACCTGATCGACGCGGGCGCCCGCTGATGCACCTCCTCGTCACCCAGAGCCGCACGCTGGCGGAGTCGGACGAAGCTGTCGACCTCGGCCAGAGCGCCGGGGACATCGTCTTCCTCTCCTTCACCGACAGCGATCTCGGCGCCGTCGCGGCCGCGGCGGGGGTGCGCGAGAGCCCGCTGACGCTGCGCCTCGCGAGCCTCGCGCAGCTCAAGCATCCCTATTCCATCGACCTCTACGTCGAGCGCGTCATCGCGCAGGCGCGCTTCGTCATGGTGCGCCTGCTCGGCGGCCTCGACTACTGGCGCTACGGCGTCGACGAGCTCGCCCGCGTCGCGCGGGCCAACGGCATCGCCCTCGCGCTGCTGCCCGGCGACCACCGCGAGGACGCGCGGCTCGATGAAGCCTCGACCCTGCCCGTCGCCGACCTGCGGCGACTCTGGCAGTTCTTCCAGCACGGCGGCGTCGACAACATCGGCGCGGCGCTCGGCTGGATCGACAGCACGCTCGGCCATGCCGCACCCTGGTCTGAGCCCAAACCATTGCCACCGGCCGGCCGCTACGAGGCCGCCTGCCGCGACCTGCCCTCGGCCGAGGGCCGCGCGCTGATCACCTTTTACCGCTCGATGGTGCTCGCCGAGGATTGCGCGCCGATCGTCGCGCTTGCCGACGCGCTGGCCGCGCAAAACCTCGCGGTGACCGCGCTCTACGCGACGAGCCTGAAGGACCCGGCGGCGGCGCAGGTGCTGCGCGCCGAGATCGCCGCCCTGCGCCCCGACGTGATCGTCAACACCACCGCCTTCTCGGCCAAGGGCGACGATGGGGGAAGCGTGCTCGATGCCGCCGACGCGCCGGTGCTGCAGGCGATCCTCGCCGGCGCCAGCGAGGCGCAGTGGCGCGCCAACCCGCGCGGCCTCGGCCCCGCCGATCTCGCGATGAACGTCGTCCTGCCGGAGATGGACGGGCGGCTCGTCACGGCGGCGATCTCGACCAAGGCCGAGAGCCCGCGCCACGACGCGCTCGAGTTCACCCGCCTCGTGCATCGGCCGATGCCCTCGCGCGTCGCCTTCGTCGCCGCGCTGGCGGCGGCCTGGGTGCGCCTGCGCCGCACGCCGGCGGCCGAGCGGAGGCTCGCCATGGTGCTCTCCGACTATCCCGGCCGCGCCGGCCGCGCCGCCTACGCCGTCGGCCTCGACACCTGGGCCAGCGTCGCCGCCATCTGCGACGATCTGCGCGCGGCGGGCTACGCCATCGCCGAGCTGCCGGCGGACCTGGCGAAGAGCCTGACGGCCCCTCCTTCTCCCGCTTGCGGGAGAAGGTGGCCCGACGAAGTCGGGTCGGATGAGGGGACTCGCCGCTTCTTCTGCGACGCCACTGCCGAGCGGCACGATCCCTCATCCGACCCTGCTTCGCAGGGCCACCTTCTCCCGCGAGCGGGAGAAGGAGAGGCGGCGCTTGCTCTCGAAGACTACCGCAAGCGGCTCGCCGCCCTGCCCGCCGCGCTCGTCGCCGCCATTGCCGCGCACTGGGGCGACCCCGCCGACGACCCCGACTGCCGCGACGGCGTCTTCCGCTTCCGCGCGCTGCGACTCCGCCGCCTCGTGCTCGCCCTGCAGCCGGATCGCGGGCGACGCGACGCGCGGAAAGCCGAGTATCACGACGCCGCCCTGCCCCCGCGCCACGGCTACGTCGCCTTCTACCTCTGGCTCCGGCATGCGGAAAAGATCGACGCGCTGGTGCACCTCGGCACGCACGGGACGCTGGAGTGGCTGCCCGGCAAGCCGGTCGCGCTCGACGAGACCTGCGCGCCGGAGGCGCTGCTCGGCCCCGTGCCGTGCATCTATCCCTTCATCGTCAACAACCCCGGCGAGGCGGCGCAGGCGAAGCGCCGCAATGCCGCGCTGACGCTCGGCCATCTCACGCCGCCGCTCGTCGCCGCCGGCGCGAACGGCGCCGCCCTCGAGCTCGAGGCGCTGTTCGACGAATACGCCGCCGCCGAGACGCTCGACCCCAAGCGCGCCAAGCTGATCGCCAAGGCGCTCGTCGCCCGCGCCCAGGAGACCGGCCTTGCCGCCGAGGCCGGCGTCGATCTCGCGCAAGGCCAGGGCGCGCTCGTCGCGCTCGACGCCTGGCTCTGCGACATCAAGGAGATGCGCATCCGCGACGGGCTGCATGTTTGGGGGCGGGTTTCCCCTCCCCCTTGCGGGGAGGGGCCAGGGGTGGGGGTCGCGCCGTGCGCCACGTCCGAGCGCGACGGACTCCTCGCCGCCCTCGCCGGCCGCTTCGTCGCGAGCGGGCCGGCCGGCGCGCCGTCGCGCGGGCGCACCGACGTGCTGCCGACCGGCCGCAACCTCTACGGCACCGACCCGCGCGCCGTGCCGAGCCGCACCGCCGCCGAGATCGGCCGCCGGGCCGCCGACGCCGTCGCCGAGCGCTATGCGCAGGACCACGGCGACTGGCCGCGCGCCATCGTGCTTGACCTGTGGGCCTCGGCCACCATGCGCACCGCCGGCGAGGATTTTTCGCAGGCGCTCGCCCATCTCGGCGTGCGGCCGACCTGGGACGCGGCGACGACGCGCGTCTCCGGCTTCGAGATCCTGCCCTTCGCGTCGCTGGAGCGGCCGCGCGTCGACGTCACGCTGCGCATCTCGGGCCTGTTCCGCGACGTCTTCCCGTCGCAGATCGCCCTCTTCGACCAGGCCGTCGCCGCCGTCGCCGCGCTCGACGAGGACGACGACGTCAACCCGCTCGCCGCCGCCCGCCGCGCCGGCGCAGCCGCGCCGCGCATCTTCGGCGCGGCGCCGGAGCGCTACGGCATCGGCCTCACCGACGCGCTCGATGTCGACGCCATGGCGACGCGGGCCGAGTTGGGCCGCGCCTACCTCGCCGCCGCCTCGCACGCCTACGGCGCCGCGGCCGAGGCAACGGCCAGCGCGGGCTTCGCCGCGCGCGTCGCCGCCGCCGACGCGTTCGTCCATGTGCGCGACATGGCCGATGCCGACTCGCTCGACGCCGCCGCGACCGTCGAGGCCGAGGCCGGGTTCGCCGCGGCCGCCGAGTCGCTGGGGCGAACGCCCGCCCTCTACCATCTCGATGCCGGCGACGCCGATCGGCCGAAGGTGCGGACCCAAACCGAGGAGATCGCCCGCGTCGTACGCGGCCGCGCCGCGAACCCGCGCTGGATCGCCGGCCAGATGCGCAACGGCCATCGCGGCGCCGCCGAGATCGCCGAGTCGGTCGACAACCTCTATGCCTTCGCCGTGATGAGCGACGCCGTGACGAGCCGTCAGTTCGACCTGCTTTTTGCCGCCACCTGCGGCGAGGCCGACGTGCGCGACTTTCTCCAGCACGCGAACCCCGATGCCGCGCGCGCCATCGCCGCCCGCTTCCGCGACGCCGCGACGCGCGGCCTGTGGACGAGCCGCCGCAACTCCGACGCGGCGGTCCTCGCCGACATGCTGGCCGCGACGTGAGCGGCGACCTGCGAAAGGGCTGGTGCCCGGGCGTGCTGCAGCCCATGGCGGCGGCAGACGGGCTGATCGTGCGCGTGCGGCCGACCGGCGGCATCCTGCCCGCCGCGACCGCGCGGGCGATCGCCGACCTCGCCGCCCGCTACGGCAACGGCAAGCTCGACCTCACGGCGCGCGCCAACCTGCAGATGCGCGGCGTGCGCGACGCCTCGCTGCCGGCGCTGGTCGACGCGCTGCGGTCGCTCGGCCTCGTCGATTGCGAAGCCGCGGCCGAGGCCGTGCGCAACGTGGTGGCGAGCCCGCTCGCCGGACTGCACGACGGGCCCGACATCCGCCCGCTCGTCGCCGCGCTCGAGGCGCGGCTCGTCGAGGTGACGGCGCTGCATGCGCTGCCGACCAAGTTCGGCTTCCTGATCGACGACGGCAGCGCCCCGTCGCTCGCCGATGTGGCCGCCGACGTGCGCTTCGACTGGCGCGGCGACGCCTTCGCCATCGGGCTGGGCGGGACGCGCGACGCGGCGCTGCCTGCGGGGGTGTGCGGAGCGGGCGAGCTGGTGGCGTGCGCCGAGGACATCGCGCGCCGGGCCCTGGCACTTTTCGCGAGAATGCCCGAAGCGACGCGGATGCGCGCTTTGATCGAGAGACTCGACCTTACCGGAGAAGGCGCCGACCTCCTTCTCCCGCTTGCGGGAGAAGGTGGCCTCGCGAAGCGAGGTCGGATGAGGGGCGGTGCCGCCTCTCTCCCGACTCCCGCTGAAGCGGACACTTCCCTCTTCCCTTCGCCCGGCAGGGAGAGAAGGGACGCCGCGCTGACACTCGCCGCCCCCTACGGCCGGCTCGAGGCGGCGATGCTGCACGTCGCGGCCGCCCTTGCCGCGCGCGCCGGAGGCGAGCTGCGGCTCACGCCCTGGCGCAGCCTGCTCCTCCCCGGTTGCCCCCCGACGATGCCGCCGCGCGGCGCACCGCGCGCGCCGCCGGCTTCATCGTCGATCCCGACGACCCCCGCCTCCGCGTCGCCGCCTGCGTCGGCGCCCCGGAGTGCGCGCGCGCCACCACCGCCACGCGCGCCGACGCCGACGCGCTCGCGGCCTTCGCCGCAGCGCTCGGCGCCAAGAGCGCCGATGGCCAGAGCCTGCACGTCTCCGGCTGCGCCAAGGGCTGCGCCCGCGCCGCCGCGGCCCGCGCGACGCTCGTCGGGCGCGACGGCCGCTACGATCTCGTCGTCGACGGGCGCGCCGGCGACCCGCCGAAGCTGCGCGGCCTCGATCTCGCCGCCGCCCGCGCGGCGCTCGCCGAGCTCGCCGCATGAGCGGGCGTCTCGTCATCGTCGGGCTCGGTCCCGGACCCGAGCGTTGGATCACGCCGGAGACGGCGGATGAAGTCGCGGCGGCGAGCGACCTCGTCGGCTATGCGCCCTATCTCGCCCGCCTCGCGCCGCGGCCGGACCAGCGGGTGCACGCCAGCGACAACCGCGTCGAGCTCGACCGCGCGCGGCTCGCCCTCGAGCTGACGGCGGCCGGCCGGCGCGTAGCCGTGGTCTCGGGCGGCGACCCCGGCATCTTCGCCATGGCCGCCGCGGTGCTCGAGGCGGTCGAGCACGGCGATCCCGCCTGGCGCGCGCTCGACATCGTCGTGTTGCCGGGCGTCTCGGCCATGCAGGCCGCCGCCGGACGGCTCGGCGCGCCGCTCGGCCACGATTTCTGCGCGATCTCGCTCTCCGACAACCTGAAGCCTTGGTCGGTGGTCGAGCGGCGTCTCACGGCGGCGGCCCAGGGCGACTTCGTCATCGCGCTCTACAATCCCGCCTCGCTGGCGCGGCCGGACCGCATCGTCGAGGCCTTCGCGCTGCTGCGCGGGCTGAAGGCCGGCGACACGCCCGTAGCGTTCGCGCGCGCGGTCGGGCGGCCCGACGAGCGCATCGTCCTGACGACGCTCGCCGCGGCCGACCCGCGGATCGCCGACATGAGCACGCTGGTGCTGATCGGCTCGTCGGCGACGCGCCGCATCGAGCGGCCCGGCGCGCCGCCCTGGATCTACACGCCGCGCAGCGCGGAGAGGTGAGCGTCGATCGCGGTCATCGCATCCTCGACGCCGAGCGTCGCCTCGTCCGTTGGACGTCGCACCAGGATGACCGGCAGGCCGAGCCGGCGCGCCGCCGCGAGCTTGGCGGCGGTCGCGGTGCCGCCGCTGTTCTTCGTGACGAGCACCTCGATTCCCTCGGCGCGCATGAGCGCCTCCTCGGCGTCCGCATCGAACGGGCCTCGGGCCTCGATCCATCGCGCATCCGGCAGGAGCTGCGCGTCCACGGGGTCGACCGAGCGCACGAGGTAGTGGTGCTGCGGCGCGCCGGCGAAGGCGGCGAGCTGCTGCCGCCCGATGGTGAGGAAGACGCGGCGCGGCGCCGCCCCGAGCGCGGCCGCCGCCGCGGCGACGTCCGCCACCTCGCGCCAGTCGTCGCCGGCCTGCGGCCGCCACGGCGGCCGGCCGACGGCGACGAGCGGGATGCCGGCCGTCGCGGCGGCCTCTCGCGCGTTGCGCGAGATGGCCGTCGCGAAGGGATGCGTGGCATCGACGAGCACCGCGACGCGGTGCGCGGCGATGTGCGCGGCAAGGCCGGCGGCGCCGCCGAAGCCGCCGACGCGCGTCGGCAGCGCCTGTGCGGCCGGCGCGCTGGTGCGGCCGGCGAGCGAGAGGGTGGCCTCGATCTCGGGCCGGCGCGCGAGTATCTCTGCGAGCGCGGTCGCCTCGCTGGTGCCGCCGAGCACGAGAACGCGATGAGGCTTTCCCGATGACACGCGTGGCTCCCTGGCTGTCGATCGTCGGCATCGGCGAGGACGGGCGCGACGGCCTCTCCCCTGCCGCGGCGCGGCTCATCGCGCAAGCGCGCCTCGTCGTCGGCGGCAAGCGCCACCTCGCGCTGGCCGCGCCGCTGACCGCCGAGACGATGGCCTGGCCATCCCCGCTGCACGACGCGATCCCGAAAATCCTGGCGCGGCGCGGCGAGCCGGTCTGCGTGCTGGCCTCGGGCGATCCCTTTCTTTACGGCGTCGCGCCGCTGCTCGCCGCCGCCGTCCCGCCGGACGAGATGGTCTGCCTGCCGGCGCCGTCCAGCCTCAGCCTGGCCGCGAGCCGGCTCGGCTGGGCGCTGCAGGACGTGAGCGTCGTCTCGGTCCACGGCCGCGATCTCGTGCGCATCCTGCCGCTGCTGCAGCCGCGCGCGAAGATCTTGAGCCTGACCTGGGACGAGACGACGCCGGGCAAGCTCGCCGAGCTGCTCGTCGGGCGCGGCCTCGGCGGCTCGCGCCTCACGGTGCTGGAGGCGCTCGGCGGCCCGCGGGAGCGCGTGAGGGGCTGGGCTGCCGACAGTTTTTCCGCAAACGACATCGATCCCCTCAACGTCGTGGCGATCGAGGTCGAGGCCGCGGCGACGGCGCGGCTGCTGCCGATCGCGCCGGGCCTGCCCGACGAGATGTTCGAGCACGACGGGCAGATCACCAAGCGCGAGATGCGGGCGATCGTGCTTTCGGCGTTGCGCCCGTTCCGCGGCGGGCATCTGTGGGATGTCGGCGCGGGGTCCGGCTCGGTGGCGATCGAGTGGGCCCTGCTCGATCCTGCGAACCGCGCCACCGCGATCGAGGTCCGGCCCGAGCGCGCCGCCCGCATCGTCCACAACGCCGCCGCGCTCGGCGTGCCGGGCATCGAGGTGCGCATAGAGCGCGCGCCCGACGTCTTCGCCGACCTGCCGGCGCCCGACGCGATCTTCGTCGGCGGCGGCGGCACCGACCACGCGATGATCGCGCCGGCGCTCGACGCGCTGCCGCGCGGCGGCCGGCTCGTCGTCAACGCCGTGACGATCGAGACGCAGGCCCATCTCGCCGCCTGGCATCGCGAGCACGGGGGCGAGTTGATCAACGTCGCGATCGCGCATGCGCACCCCATCGGCCGCTATCGCGGCTGGCGTCCGGCGATGCCGATCACGCAATGGGCGGTGACCAAGCCGTGATCGCGATCGGCGTCGGCTGCCGCAGCGGATGCGACGCGGACGAGATCGTGGCGCTGGTCGAAGACACGCTGGCGATGCTGCCGACGCGGCGCAAGGCGCTGGGGCTCTACTCGATCGACGCGCGGCGCGGGGAGGCAGGGCTTGCGGACGCCGCGAGCCGGCTGGGGCTGCCTCTCGTGTTCCTCGCCGCGGAGGCGCTGCAGCGCTTTTCGGATGGCGCGCAAACCATCTCGCCGCGCGTCGACCGTATCCACGGGCTGCCGTCGGTGGCGGAGACCGCGGCGCTGGCCGGCGTCGGCGACGACGCCGTGCTCCTCGTGACGCGGCGGGCCTCGGCGCGGGCGACTTGCGCGATCGCCGGCCGCCCTCTGTGAAGCTCGCGGAAGACGGAAAGCGCTAGACGATCTTCACCCTGAGGTCGGGCAACCCGGCGATCCGGCCCTCCAGCACGTCGCCGCGCACGACCGGCCCGACGCCCGCCGGCGTCCCGGTGAAGATCACGTCGCCCGCCTTCAGCTCGCTGCCTTTCGACAGCTCGGCAATCTGCTCCGGCACGCTCCAGATCATGGCCGAGAGGTCGTCCGCCTGCCG
Source organism: Beijerinckiaceae bacterium RH AL1 (assembly GCA_901457705.2). Classification (NCBI taxonomy): domain Bacteria; kingdom Pseudomonadati; phylum Pseudomonadota; class Alphaproteobacteria; order Hyphomicrobiales; family Beijerinckiaceae; species Beijerinckiaceae bacterium RH AL1. The sequence continues at coordinate 1,628,481 of LR590083.2, read as the reverse complement.
CACAGCGCCGTTGACGCGCAGCTCGATCGCCCCCTTCACGAGGTGGCCGACGGCGGCGACCGGCATCAGCGGTCCCACCGGCGCGGCGTGATCGAAGCTCTTGCCGATCTCCCACGGCTTTCGGCCGTCCTTCATCTTCTGCTGCAGGTCGCGCCGCGTCATGTCGAGGCCGACGGCGTAGCCGTAAACGTGCTCGAGCGCGTCAGCCGCCGCGATGTCGCGGCCGCCGCTCTTCAGGAACACGACGAGCTCGAGCTCGTGATGGTAGTTCTGCGTCAGCGGCGGGTAGGCGTGCTCGCCGGTGCTGCCCGCGGCGACGGGCTGCACCGCGTCGGACGGCTTTTGGAAGAAGAACGGCGGCTCGGTCTTCGGGTCCGAGCCCATCTCTTTCGCGTGCTCGGCGTAGTTGCGGCCGATGCAGTAGATGCGGCGCACCGGGAAGCGACCGCCGCCCGAGATCGGGACGCTCGGCTGCGGCAGCGCGAACGGCGTCTCCGCCGCGGCGACGCCGCCCCCGAGCCCGGCCGCCGCCATCGCGCCGCCACCCGCCATCATCTGCCTCCGTGTGCCCAGCATCAGTCGCCCTCCGGAAGGGTCGAAACGCCGTCGCCGAGCGAGAGCTGCATCACGATCACGTCGAGCCAGCGCCCGTGCTTGAAGCCCGTCGCCGCCATCCGGCCCGTGTGCACGAAGCCGCAGGCCTCGTGCAGGCGGATCGAGCCGACGTTGGCGCTGTCGCCGATGAGCGACAGCATCTGCCGGAAGCCGGCGGCCGCCGCGGCCTCGATCAGCGCCTCGAGCAGCAGGCGGCCGACGCCCTGCCCGCGCGCCGCCGCGGCGACGTAGACGGAGTCCTCGACCGTGAAGCGATAGGCCGCCCGCTCGCGGAACGGGCCGGCATAGGCGAAGCCGAGCACCGTGCCGGCGTCCTCCGCCACGAGATAGGGGCCGCCCATGGCGAGCACCTTGGCATAGCGCGTGGCCATCTCCTCGCGGCTCGGCGCGGTCGTCTCGAAGGTCCCCGTGCCGTGCTCGACGGCATGCGCGTAAATCTCCGTGATCGCTTGGAGATCGGCCTCCGTCGCCGTGCGGATCAGCATCGGGCCTATCCGAGCACGCGCAGGATCATGACGAGCACCACGAAGACGACGATCGAGACCAGCGTCGTCAGGCCGGCCTTCATCCACAGCCGCGGCGACGACGGCGCGCCGGGCTCAGAGCCCGGCACCACCTCGCCGACCTCGGCCTGGGAGCGCACGCCGATCGGCAATATGGCGAAGAGCACGGTGAACCAGATCGTCAGGAACACCGCAAAGGCCAGCGCGCCGGGTATCGGGAGGGTGAACATACCTGTGCCTTTACAACGGTTTGCGGGCCGACCTTTGCCCATCTGTTGCGCCTGCGCAACGAGCCGGCGAATTGCCTTTCGTCGCCGCCGACGCGGGTTGTCAGCCTTATTTCCCCGGCCGAAGATTCAGGCCGTCCAGGCGATGCGTCGCCTTCAGAGATCGACACGATGAACCGCAGGATTTTCGGTTACGCAAGCCTCGCCATCGCACTTGCCGTCTCCGCAGCCCCGGCCCGCGCCGACCTGTTCGATTTCCTACCCTCCTTCGGCACGCCGTCCGGCACCACGGCGCCGCCGCGCGAGAGGGTCGTCTATTCCGGCCACGAGAAGCCCGGCACCGTCGTCGTCTCGCTCTCCGAGCGGCGTCTCTACTTCGTCCAGCCGGGCGGCACCGCGATGAAATACGGCGTCGGCGTCGGCCGCCCCGGTTTCGCCTGGAGCGGCGTCAAGACCATCGCCATGAAGAAGGAATGGCCGGACTGGACGCCGCCGGCCGCCATGCTGAAGCGCCGGCCCAGCCTGCCGCGCCACATGAAGGGCGGCGTCGGCAACCCGCTCGGCGCCCGCGCCATGTATCTCGGCGGCTCCGATTTCCGCATCCACGGCTCGAACGAGCCGGACACGATCGGCCAGGCCGTCTCGTCGGGCTGCATCCGCATGACCAATGCCGACGTCACCGACCTCTACAGCCGGGTCCATGTCGGCACGCGGGTCGTGGTCGAGCGGTAGTGGCCGCACTTCCTTCTCCCGCTTGCGGGAGAAGGTGGCCCGACGAAGTCGGGCGGAGCCAGCCAGGGGTCCCCGCCCGCGAAGCGGGAAGGGGTGGCTGGCGAAGGGCGGATGAGGGGTTGTGCCGCTTGCACTTTTGACGGAGGAGAGGCGGCACCGCCCCTGATCCGACCCCGCTTCGCGGGGCCACCTTCTCCCGCAAGCGGGAGAAGGGATTTGCGCCCTACTCCGGTGACCAGGCTTCGTAGTCGCCGGTCGCCGGCGGCCGGGCGTTGGCGCGCAGCGTCGAGCCGGTCGGGCGCCAGGCCTCGGGCGTGCCGGTCATGTTGGGGCGGTGCGGCTTCTGCCACTCCTTTGGCACGTAGGTCTCTTCCGTCGGCGGCACGTCGGTCGTGTGGTGCAGCCAGCCGAACCAGCCCGGCGGGACGGTCGAGGGCTCGGAATAGCCGGGATAGATGACCCAGCGCCGCTCGAAGCCGAGCGCCGGGTCGATCGCGCCGCCGCGCGTGCGGTAGTAGACGTTGCCGGCCTCGTCCGAGCCCACGCGCTCGCCGCGGCGGGCCGTCATCATCGCCGTGCCGACGGTCTGGCCGTTCCACCACGTGAAGATGCGGGTCAAGCTGTCCATGAGTTTGGCCAAGGCGGTGGGTCCTTTTCCGCGCGAACGCCGCGATCTATGCCCGAGCGCGCGCCCCCGTGTCCACTCCGGCCAGCGCAGGTCAGCCGATCCGCCGCAGCGCGGACGGCTCGAGCGCGGCGAGCGAGGGATAGCCGTCGACCGCCATCAGGAGGTCCGCCTCGGCGAGCATCGAGCGCAGGACGTGGACGATGCCGTCGACGCCGTCGAGCGCGAGGCCATAGGCGTAGGGCCGGCCGATGCCGACGGCCGTGGCGCCCAGCGCCAGCGCCTTGATGACGTCGGTGCCGGAGCGCACGCCGGAATCGAACAGCACGGGCGTGCGCCCGGCCGCCGCGACCACGTCGGGCAGCATGTCGAGCGCGGCGAGGCCGCCGTTGGCCTGGCGCCCGCCGTGGTTCGAGCAGTAGATCGCGTCGAACCCGGCATCGATGGCGCGCCGCGCATCGTCGGGGTCGCAGATGCCCTTCAGGACCATCGGCAGCTTGGTGAGCGAGCGCAGCCAGGGCAGGTCGTCCCAGGTCAGCGGCTTGCCGAAGATCTGCGCCCAGCGCATCACGGCCGCCGCAGGGTCCTCCTCGGGCGGCTTGGCGAGCGAGGCGCGGAAGTGGGGGTCACCGAAATAGTTCTGCAGCACGTGGCCGCGCAGCTGCGGGAAGTTCGCGGTGTTGAGGTCGCGCGGGCGCCAGCCGGTGAGCCAGGTATCGAGCGTGACGACGATCGCCTTGTAGCCCGCCGCCTCGGCACGTCTCACCAGGCTCTCCGCCACGGCGGGGTCGCGCGGCGTGTAGAGCTGGAAGAAGGCCGGCGTCGGCCCGCAGGCCTCGCGGACCTGCTCGAGCGGGTCGTTCGACAGCGTCGAGGCCATGTAGGGGACGCCGCAGGCGGCCGAGGCGCGCGCGGCGGCGAGGTCGCCGTGGCCGTCCTGCGCGCAGATGCCGATGACGCCGATGGGCGCCATGAAGATCGGCGTGGGGTAGCGCTGGCCGAACAGCTCGATCGACAGGTCGCGCTCGGCATGCGCCCGCAGCATGCGCGGCATCAGGCCCCAGCGCTCGAAGGCGGCGACGTTGTTGCGCTGCGTGAACTCGTTGCCGCAGCCGCCCTCGACATAGTCGATGATCCCCGGCGGCAGCGCGGCGCGGGCGCGCTCGACCAGCGTCGCGAAGTCGACCGGCAGCTTCGGCCGCACGCCGCGCAGGCCGGCGAAGTAGATCTCGTTCTGGTAATCGCCGAAAGCGGGCATAGCCTCTCCTCGCATCGCGAAAAGCTGCCACAGCGTCGGCCGCCGCACCACCCGCCGATCGACGCGCGTGCGGCTGGGATGTCGCGTCCGCATGGCAGGGTTTTGCGTGGGACTGTCAGCGTCGCGCGGCCGGTCGCGGAAACGCGAGACGCTTGCGGCCGTCGCGCTTGCCGTCGCTGCCGTCGGCCGCAAACCCCAGTCGCTCCAGGAGCCGCCAGGAGGCTTCGTTTTGCGGCCTGCATTCAGCAAAGATCCGGCGGTGCGGATAAGCGTCGCACAAGACCGGCAACAGCGCCGAGACCGCCTCCGAGCCGAAGCCTCGACCGTGATGGCCGGTCGCGAGCCAATAGCCGATCTCGATCGCATCAGCGTCGACGAGATGGGTGCCGACCGTGCCGATCAGAACCGATGGATCGCGCGTCCAGACGCCCCAGAAGCAGTCGCGTCCATCGCGCCGCCCCAGGATCAGCCGCGTCGCGTCGTCGAGCAAAAACGGGGTCGGGAGGAAGTCGACGATGTCGGTGATGCCGGGCTCGTCCGTCATCACGCGGAAGGCTTCGGCGTCGCCAGGCTGCAAGGGTCGGAGGTCGAGGCGCTCGGTCGCGATCGCGGGGAGCGTCGAGAGGCTGCGGTCTTGTCGCGGCATGCAGCGCCTTCTCACGAAGCGATCTGCTCCAATAGCCTCATGGTGAGGAGGCCGAAGGCCGTCTCGAACCACGAGGCGGTCCTACGGTCTCGCCCCCTGGAGCCCTCGTGGGTCGAGACGGTCCTGCGGACCTCCTCACCATGAGGGGAGAGGAGAAGCCTACTGGTTCAGCACCGTGTTGATGACCTCGCCGCCGCGCAGCAGCGAGAGCTTCCAGTAGTAGTTTCGCCCGCTGGTCGCGGAGACCAGGTCGCGCGTCGTCTTGATCGGCACGTCGTTGATCGCGAGGATCATGTCGCCCTTCTGGAAGGCGGTCGCGGCGGCGTTCGACTCCGGCGCGACGCTCAGGACGACGACGCCGTCGTGGTTCTCGGGGCTCGACAGCTCCTCCTCGATCGCCGGCGACAGGTTGGCGGCGGTGATGCCGGCAAACGGGCTCGAGCCCGCGATCGTCACCTTGTCGGGCTTCGGCGTCGCGGGCGCGCGCTCGAGCCTGACCACCACCTCCTTGGTCGCGCTGCCGCGCCGCACGGTGAGCGTCGCCGTGCCGCCGACGGGCTTCGTGCCGAAGCGGAAGCCGAAGCTTTCGGGGCTCTCGACGAGCTTGCCGTCGATCGCCGTGATGAGGTCGCCGCGCTGCAGCCCGCCGGCGGCCGACGGGCCGTTGTCGACGACATCGGTGACGAGGGCGCCGATCGGCCGGTTCATGCCGAACGTCTCGGCGATATCGTAGGTGACGCCCTGCAGCGAGGCGCCGAGCCAGGGCCGATGCACGATCTTGTCGCCGGCCTTGGCCGCCGCGACGACGATCTTGACCATGTCGACGGGGATCGCGAAGCCGATGCCGACCGAGCCGCCGGACTGCGAGAAGATCGCCGAGTTGATGCCGACGAGGCGGGCATGCGTGTCGACGAGCGCGCCACCGGAATTGCCCGGATTGATGGAGGCGTCCGTCTGCAGGTAGAAGGCGGAGACGCCCTGCGCGACGTTGGTGCGCGCCAGCGCCGAGATGATGCCCTGCGTCACCGTCTGGCCGACGCCGAAGGGGTCGCCGATCGCCAGCGCGATGTCGCCGACCTCGACCTTGTCGGAATCCCCAAGCTCCATCGTCGGAAACGGGCCCTCGCCCTTGATCTTGAGCACGGCAAGGTCGTTGCGCTGGTCGCGCAGCACGATCTGCGCGGGATATTCCGCCTGGTCCGACAGCGCGACCTTCACATCCGTCATCTGGTTGATGACGTGATAGTTGGTGACCACGAGGCCCGAGGCATCGACGATGACGCCGGAGCCGAGCGAGCGCAACGTCTGCGAGCGCGGCGTCGAGGGCGCGGCGCCGAAGAACTGCTGGAAGACCGGATCGTCGAACAGCGGGTTCTGCTGCACCTTCTCGGTACGCGAGGCATAGACGTTGACGACGGCGGGCGCCGCCTTCTTCACGACCGGCGCGAAGGACAGCGTCACCTCGGCGTTCGATTGCGGCACCTGCTTCGGCTCGGCGGCGACGGACACGGTCAGCGCGCCGGAGGCAACGACACACAGGATCAATCGAGACAAGCGCACGAGCAGCTCCGCCCTTTCTTGAGGCATCGAACGAACATGAAGGGGCGCGCGGCCCCAACTCTTTCTCACCACAGCCAACGCGCCTGATCGACGATCGCCACCGACGCGAACGACACCCACGCGACCACGGCGAGGGGTCCGAGCGCTGCTAGCGGCTCGACCCGGAACGAGGCAAGTGCCACGAACGCCGCCATGGCCGCGGTCGCGACGTTGCCGAGCAAGCCGACCAGCGGCCATCTCAAGCCGCCGGTGTAGAGCGGATAGACTGCGCAGAAGACCAGAAGGATAACGACCCAGGTTGCCGCGCGCCGCGCCGCGGGCGCAGGGAGGTAGCTTTGGACGCGCCATTTGGTGGCGGCCAGAGCCATGAACAGAACCGTCCACACCGCGCCGACGACCCAGCCGCGGATCGCGCCGATCAACGGGCCGCCCTGCGTCGATGTCTGGGCGTCACCTGCGAAGACGAAGACACCGGCGTTGACGATCAACACCAGGGCGAGCGCCGCTCCGATGTTCAAGACCAGGGCCCGCGTGTCGGAGCCCTCGAGCGATCGCTGCACGTCAGTCAGGACTGAGCCCCTCAGGCGGACGCGGTCGGTCAGGACTGCGCCGGCCGCGGCGGATCGCTAGGCGCAAACTTGGCCGCAAGAAAGACCGCAACGCGGCTGTCATCGAAGGTTCACGATACGTTAAGCCGACGCAAAGCTCGACGCGCTAGCAGTCAGTTCAACGAACGGACTCTCCTATGCGCCTCGCGATCGGGCACAAGCTCACCGCCATCGTCGTCATTCCCGCCCTGCTCGCCGCCGCCCTGTCCGCGTTCGCCCTCGTCGAGATGCAGCTGCAAACGGATCGCTTCGAGCAGATCAGCCGGCTCGATGCGATGCGCGCGCGCACCGACGACCTGATGTCGACCGTGCAGTCCATCGTGATCGCGGCGGACGCCGTCGCGCTGGAGCAGGACCGCACCGCCGCCAAGGCGCGGCTCGAGGCGTTGAAGAGCGAGCTCGGCACGCTCGATTCGCGCCAAGCGGCCTTCCTCGAGGCCGTAGCCTCGGTGACGACCAAGGAGGCGCGCACGCAGATCGCGCTGCGTCTCGCGGACTTCAAGTCCTACCAGACCGACACGGCGCAGCTCGGCCTGACGATCGCGCCGCAGGCGGCGCAGCTGCAGGCCAACGATCCGGCGACGATCGCGAACCGCGAGGAGATGGTGTCGACGCTGGCCGGCGTCGCCGCCGATCTCGCCACGCGCGCGGCGCACGAGCGGGCGCGTATCGAGACGATGCAGCGACGCACGACCGATCTTCTCGTCGCCGTGCCCTGCATCGCCATCGTGCTCGTCATCGCGCTCGCGATCTGGTTCGTGCGCTCGCAGCTGCGTCGGCCGCTGAACGCGCTGAAGGCTAGGATGGCGGCGCTGGCGCAGGGCGACCTCGACACGCCGGTGCGGCTCGATGCGCGCGACGACGAGATCGGCCAGATGGCGCGCTCGCTAAAAGTCTTCCGCGACGCGCTGATCAACCGCCGCGACGGCGCCCGGGCCGAGGCCCAGCGCGCGGAAGCCACGACGCAGCGTGCCGACACCATCGTGGCGCTGACGCGCGACTTCGAGACCCAGGCGACCGCGATGATGCGGGCGCTGCGCGCGTCGGTCGCCGACATGGACGGTGCCGCACGCGAGGTGTCGGATGCCTCGAGCCGCGCGCAGATCGAGGCGCGCCTCTGCCGCGAGGCGGCCGACGATGCGTCGCGCCTGCTCGCCTCGGTCTCTCAGACCGCGCACGATCTTTCGGTCGCGGCGACGGACATCTCGATCCAGGTCGAGGCGACGCATGCGGCGGCGCGCGATGCGCTGCAGGAGGCGGACGGCGGCGCGGCGCGCAGCGACGATCTCGTCGCGGCGGCGCGCGCGATCGGCGGCGCCGCGGACCTCATCGACGCGGTGGCGCGTCAAACCAATCTGCTGGCGCTCAACGCGACGATCGAGGCGGCGCGCGCGGGCGAGGCGGGCCGCGGCTTCGCCGTCGTCGCGGGCGAGGTGAAGTCGCTCGCCGAGCAGACCGCGCTCGCGACGGCGCAGATCGCGCGCCAGGTCGTGATGATCCAGGATGCGAGCGCCTTGAACGCCCGCGTCGTCGCGAAGGTCAGGCTGGCGCTCGATGCCGTCAACGGCATCGCAGCCAGCGTCGCGACGGCGGCATTCGAGCAGAACCGCTCGAGCAGCACGATGGCCGCCTCGCTGCACGGCGCAACCGACCGCGCGCGGCTTGTGTCCGGCAGCATGGCCTCGGTGATGGCGGCGGCGGAAACGAGCGGCGCCCGCACCGCCGATCTTCAGACGCGGGCGGTGCGGCACTCCGAGCAGGCGGACCGGCTCAGCGCCGAGATCGCCCGCTTCGTTGGCGAGATCCGGCAGATCGCCTGATCAGGCGGCCTCGTCCTCGTCGTGCACCTGCACGGGGCCGGAATCCTGGCCCTTGGCCGAGACGTCGCGGTCGACGAACTCGATGACGGCGAGGGGCGCGTTGTCGCCGTAGCGGAAGCCGGCCTTCAAGACGCGGGTGTAGCCGCCGTGGCGGTCCTTGTAGCGCGGGCCGAGCGTGTCGAAGAGCTTACCGACGAGCTTGACGTCCTTGATCTGCGCAATCGCCTGGCGACGCGCATGCAGGTCGCCGCGCTTGCCGAGCGTGACGAGCTTCTCGACGACCGGACGCAGGTCCTTCGCCTTCGGCAGCGTCGTCATGATCTGCTCGTGCTTGATCAGCGCCTGGCACATGTTGGCGAACATCGCCTTGCGGTGCTCGTGGGTGCGGCCGAAGCGGCGCTTCGCGTGTCCGTGGTACATGGTTGGCTCTCCTGCGATTATACGGCCGCCGTGCCAAGGTACGGCCGTTGGTTATTCTCTCGATTCCCTTCTCCCGCTTGCGGGAGAAGGTGGCCCGACGAAGTCGGGTCGGATGAGGGGTGGTTCCGCTCGGCCAGACGATCGGGCGAGAGGCGGAAAAGCCCCTCATCCGACCCCGCTTCGCGGCGCCACCTTCTCCCGCCTGCGGGAGAAGGAGATTGCCGCCTAGTAGTGCTCCTCGAAGCGCTTCGCCAGCTCGTCGATGTTCTCCGGCGGCCAGCCCGTCACTTCCATGCCGAGGTGCAGGCCCATCTGCGCCAGCACTTCCTTGATCTCGTTCAAGGACTTGCGGCCGAAGTTCGGGGTCCGCAGCATCTCGGCCTCGGTCTTCTGGATGAGGTCGCCGATGTAGACGATGTTGTCGTTCTTCAAGCAGTTTGCCGAGCGCACCGACAGCTCGAGCTCGTCGACCTTCTTGAGCAGCGCCGGGTTGAAGGCGAGCTCCGGAATGGTCGGGGCGACCTCCTCGCGGCGCGGCTCCTCGAAGTTGACGAACACGTTGAGCTGGTCCTGCAGGATGCGCGCCGAGTAGGCGATCGCGTCCTCGGGCGTCAGCGAGCCGTCGGTCTCGACCTGCATGGTGAGCTTGTCGAGGTCGAGGTTCTGGCCCTCGCGGGTGTTCTCGACGCGGTAGCTGACCTTGCGCACCGGCGAGTAGAGCGCATCGACCGGGATGAGGCCGATCGGCGAATCCTCGTGGCGGTTCTGGTCGGCCGGGACGTAGCCCTTGCCGGTCGCCACCGTGAACTCCATGCGGATCTCGGCGCCGTCGTCGAGCGTGCAGATCGCGAGCTCGGGATTGAGGATCGTGACGTCGCTGACGGTGCCGATGTCGCCGGCCGTCACCTTGCCCGGGCCGGTCTTCTTCAGGACCATGCGCTTCGGGCCGTCGCCCTGCATCTTGACGGCGATGTCCTTGATGTTGAGCACGATGTCGGTGACGTCCTCGCGAACGCCCGGGATCGACGAGAACTCGTGCAGCACGCCGTCGATCTGCACCGAGGTGATCGCCGCGCCCTGCAGCGAGGAGAGCAGGATGCGCCGCAGCGCGTTGCCGAGCGTGAGGCCGAAGCCGCGCTCCAGCGGCTCCGCCTCGATCGTGGCGTAACGCTTGGCGTCGTCGCCGGGGACGATCTTGAGCTTCTCGGGCTTGGTGAGTTCTTGCCAGTTCTTCTGGATCACGGCGTTGCACCTTTCGTGATGCGGGCGGGAGGCCGGATCGCCCTCCGCGTGGGACTTGTCGCCCCCGAATTCTTGCGTGCGCGGCATCCCCCCGGACGCCGCAAAGCCGCCGATGAACGGCGGCTCGGTTGACTTAGACGCGGCGGCGCTTCTTCGGGCGGCAGCCGTTGTGCGGGATCGGCGTCACGTCGCGGATCGACGTCACCATGAAGCCCGCCGCCTGCAGCGCGCGGAGCGCCGATTCACGCCCCGAGCCGGGGCCCGAGACCTCGACCTCGAGGGTGCGCATGCCGTGCTCGGCCGCCTTGCGGGCCGCGTCCTCAGCCGCCATCTGCGCCGCATAGGGGGTCGACTTGCGCGAGCCCTTGAAGCCCATCGTGCCGGCGGACGACCAGGAGATCGTGTTGCCCTGCGCGTCGGAGATCGTGATCATCGTGTTGTTGAACGACGAGGCGACATGCGCCACGCCCGACACGATGTTCTTGCGTTCGCGACGACGAACGCGGGTTGCATCCTTGGCCATATAGTCACTGTCCTTCTGGCGCGCCCGTAATGCCAGGCGCTCGGGTTATGGTTTTGAGCCCCGTAATTCGGAGCGACGACCTCGCTAGCGCGAGGTCACTTCTTCTTGCCGGCGATCGGCTTGGCCTTGCCCTTGCGGGTACGAGCGTTGGTGTGCGTGCGCTGGCCGCGGACCGGCAGCTGTCGACGATGGCGCAGGCCGCGGTAGCAGCCGAGATCCATCAGGCGCTTGATGTTGATCGCCACCTCGCGGCGCAGGTCGCCCTCGACCATGTAGTCGCGGTCGATCGTCTCGCGGATCTGCAGCACCTCGGCGTCGGTCAGCTCGGAGACGCGGCGCGGCGCCGGGATCGACACCTTCTCGCAGATCTCGGCGGCCTTCGAGGCCCCGATGCCGTGGATGTACTGGAGCGCGATGACGACGCGCTTGTTGGTCGGAATGTTGACGCCGGCGATACGGGCCATGCTTCGTCCTCTCCATGTGGGGCTTCCCGAGGGAAGCAAAAGCGACCGCGTCCGGTGGAGTCCGGCCCTTGCGGCGCGAAGCTTTCAGGTTTTCATCGCTCCAACGAACACAAGGCGACCCTCGGTAAGAAGGCCGCCATCGTCTGCCAGGGAGCGATGGAGGTCGGGCTAAAGTGTTTTTCCCCGGCGGTCAAGTCTCGTCGCAATATCGGCGCGACTTGCGCGGGGAAGGCGCCTAGGCCGCCTTGGTCTTCTGCAGCACCGTGTCGATCGCGCCAGCAACATCGTCGATCGCCGCCATGCCGTCGACCTGATGCAGCTCGCCCTGCCCGCGGTAATAGTCCGACACCGGCGCCGTCTGCTCGCGATAGACGGCAAGCCGCTCGCGGAACGAGTCGACGTTGTCGTCCTTCCGGACCGCCTCGCCGCGCGCCTTGGTTTCCTCGACGCGGGTCTCCATGCGGCGGACGAGCTGGGCCTCGTCGACCTTCAGCTCGATGACGGCGTCGAGCGCCATGCCCTTGCCCTCGAGCAGCTTGGTCAGCGCCTCGGCCTGGGAGACGTTGCGCGGAAAACCGTCGAGGATGAAGCCGTTCTTGGCGTCCGGCTGCTCGACGCGGTCGCCGATCAGCGCGATGACGATCTCGTCGGAGACGAGCTTCCCGGCGTTCATCACCGCCTCGGCCTGCTTGCCGACGTCGCTCTGCGCCTTGACGGCGGCGCGCAGCATGTCGCCGGTGGAGAGCTGCGGGATCGTGAACTTCTCGGCGAGCCGTGCGGACTGGGTGCCCTTGCCCGCGCCGGGCGGTCCAAGAAGAATCAACCTCACCTGCGTCTCCCCCGCATCCGCGACCTCTTGATCAGGCCCTCGTACTGGTGGGCCTGAAGGTGTCCGTGGATCTGCGCCACGGTATCCATCGTCACGCTGACCACGATCAGCAGCGACGTGCCACCAAAGTAGAACGGCAGGCCGAAATGCGAAATCAGTATTTGGGGGAGGAGGCAGATGATCGCGAGGTAGCCGGCGCCGATCACCGTGATGCGCATCAGGATCTTGTCGATGTAGGTCGCGGTGCGCTCGCCGGGGCGGATGCCGGGGATGAAGCCGCCGTGCTTCTTCAGATTGTCGGCCGTCTCCTGCGGGTTGAAGACGATCGCCGTGTAGAAGAACGCGAAGAAGACGATCAGCCCGACATAGGTGAGCAGCCACAGCGGCCGGCCCTGGCCGAGATAGGTCTCGATCATCCCGAGGATGCCGGAGGCCGTGCCGCCCTTCTGCGCGAAGTTGGCGATCGTTGTCGGCAGCAGCAGCAGCGACGAGGCGAAGATCGGCGGGATGACGCCCGAGGTGTTGAGCTTCAGCGGCAGGAACGAGGTCTGGCCCTCGTAGACGCGGTTGCCCTGGGTGCGCTTGGGATAGGTGATGAGCACGCGCCGCTGCGCCCGCTCCATGAAGACGATGAAGGCGATGACCACCACCGCCATCACGATGATGCCGAGGATCAGCCCGGTCGAGATCGCGCCCTGGCGGCCGAGCTCGAGCGTGTTGACGATCGCCGCCGGGAAGGCCGCGATGATGCCGGCGAAGATGATCAAGGACGAGCCGTTGCCGATGCCGCGCGAGGTGATCTGCTCGCCGAGCCACATCAGGAACATGGTGCCGCCCATCAGCGTCAGCACGGTCGAGAGGCGGAAGAACCAGCCGGGATCGCTGACGACGCCGTGCTGGCCCTCGAGGCCGACGGCGATGCCGTAGGCCTGGAAGGCCGCGAGGACCACGGTGAGGTAGCGCGTGTACTGGTTGATGACCTTGCGGCCCTGCTCGCCCTCCTTCTTGAGGGTCTCGAGCGACGGGATCACCGAGGTCAGGAGCTGGATGATGATCGAGGCGGAGATGTAGGGCATGATGTTCAGCGCGAAGATCGCCATGCGCTGAACGGCGCCGCCCGAGAACATGTTGAAGAGCTCGAGCACGCCCTGCTTGTGCGACGTGAACTGCTGCTGGAACGCCGCCGGGTCGATGCCCGGCATCGGGATGTAGGTGCCGAGCCGGTAGATGATCAGCGCGCCGAGCGTGAACCAGATGCGCTTCTTGAGCTCGTCGGCCTTGGCGAAGGCACCCCAGTTGACGTTTGCCGCGAGCTGTTCTGCCGCCGATGCCATGGGGTGCTCCTAGAACCTCGCTTCATATACGATCGGTGAAGGCTGGCGCCTACCCTTCTCCGCGTGCGGGAGAAGGTGGTCCCGCGAAGCGGGGATGAGGGGCGGTGCCGCTGCTACCTGGATTGGGAGGAGAGGTGGAACCTCCCCTCATCCGACCCGACTTCGTCGGGCCTCCTTCTCCCGCAAGCGGGAGAAGGATCGCACGGCTACTCGGCGGCCGCTTCTTCCGTCTTCTTCTCGACCAGCAGCTTCACCGAGCCGCCGGCCTTCTCGATCGCCGCCATCGCGCTCTTCGACGCCGCCGCCACCTCGAAGGTGAGCTTCGCCGTCAGCTCGCCGACGCCGAGGATCTTCACCCCGTCGCGCGGCTTCGAACAGACGCCGGCCTCGACGAGGCTGGCGATCGTGACGGGGGCGCCCGCCGCGAGCTTGCCGGCATCGACGGCCGCCTGGATGCGGCCGAGGTTGACCTCGTTGTAGTCGGTCGAGAAGGGGTTCCAGAACCCGCGCTTCGGCAGACGCCGATGCAACGGCATCTGGCCGCCCTCGAACCCCTTGATGGCGACGCCGGAGCGGGCCTTCTGGCCCTTGACGCCGCGGCCGCCGGTCTTGCCCTTGCCGGAGCCGATGCCCCGGCCGACGCGCATCCGGTCCTTGGTGGAGCCGGGATTGTCGCGGATCTCGTTGAGCTTCATCGACGCCTCCTCAAGCCACGACGCGGACGAGATGGTCGACCTTGGCGATCATGCCACGGACGGCCGGCGTGTCCTCGAGCGTCGCGCGACGCCCGATCTTGTTGAGCTTGAGGCCGATCAGCGTCTGGCGCTGGACGGCGGGGCGCCCGATCGGGCTGCCCGTCTGCTCGACGGTGAGGGTCTTGTTGGCCATGCCTGCACCCTCCCCTTACGCTTCGGCCGCGACGGCATCGGCCGTCTCGGCGACAGCGCCCTCGGCCGCCACGTCGGCGTCGCCACCCGGGCGGCGCGCCTGCAGCGTCGAGACCTTCATGTTGCGGCGAGCGGCGACCGCGCGCGGCGAGTCCTCGCTCTTCAGCGCATCGAAGGTCGCGCGGATCATGTTGTAGGGGTTCGACGAGCCCTGCGACTTCGCGACGACGTCGTTCATGCCGAGCGACTCGAAGATCGCGCGCATCGGGCCGCCGGCGATGATGCCGGTACCCGCCGGCGCCGCGCGCAGGATGACCTTGCCGGCGCCGTGGCGTCCGTGGACGTCGTGGTGCAACGTGCGGCCCTCGCGCAGCGGCACGCGGATCAGGCCGCGCTTGGCCGACTCGGTCGCCTTGCGGATCGCCTCCGGCACCTCGCGCGCCTTGCCGTGGCCGTAGCCGACGCGGCCCTTCTGGTCGCCCACGACGACGAGCGCCGCGAAGCCGAAGCGCCGGCCGCCCTTCACCACCTTGGCGACGCGGTTGATGTGGACGAGCCGGTCGATGAACTCGCCGTCGCCGTCGCGGTCTCTATTGTTGTGGCCTCGGTCGCGCCCGCGACCCCCGCCCCTATCGTCAGCCATTCTCTTCTCTCGTCACTTGCGCGGGTGCCATGTGGCGGTCCCGCTCGCTTCGAATTTGCCATCGTCATTGCGAGCCGTAGGCGAAGCAACCCAGGGGTGGCAATGCACCCATCTGCCAGGTTTGTCGCCTCGCGGCCCCTGGGTTGCTTCGCTACGCTCGCAATGACGCTAGAACGTCAGCCCACCCTCGCGCGCGCCTTCGGCCAAAGCCTTGACGCGCCCGTGGAACATGTAGCCACCGCGGTCGAACACGACCTCGGTGACGCCGGCGGCCTTGGCGCGCTCGGCGATCAGCTTGCCGATCGCGTTCGCTGCCTCGACGTTGGCGCCGGTCTTCAGGGCGCCGCGCTGGTCCTTCTCCATCGAGGAGGCGGAGGCTAGCGTGCGGCCGGCCGCATCGTCGATGATCTGGCAGTAGATCTGCTTCGACGAGCGGAACACCGACAGGCGCGGCTTGCCGTAGGCACGCTCGCGCAGGGTCTTGCGGACGCGCGCCTTGCGGCGCGCAGCGGATACGTTTGCCATCGTGCCTTACTTCTTCTTGCCTTCCTTGCGGAAGATGAACTCGTCCGAGTACTTGACGCCCTTGCCCTTGTAGGGCTCCGGCGGCCGCAGCGCGCGGATTTCCGACGCGACCTGGCCGACGGCGCGCTTGTCGTTGCCCGAGATCTGGATCTCGACCGGACGCGGCGTCACGATCGTGATGCCCTCCGGGATCGGGAACGGGATGTCGTGGCTGTAGCCGAGCGACAGCTGCAGGACCTTGCCCTGCACCGCCGCCTTGTAGCCGACGCCGTTGATCTCGAGCTTCTTCGTGAAGCCGGTGGTGACGCCGACGACGAGGTTGTTCACCTGCGCGCGCGACATGCCCCACATGGCCTGGGCGCGCTTGGTCTCGCTGCGCGGCTCGACCTTGATCTCGTCGTTGGCGAACGAGACCTCGACCTCGTCCGGCACCGTGAAGGCGAGCTCGCCCTTCGAGCCCTTCACGGTGACGTGCTGGCCCTTGACCGTGGCGGTGACCCCTTTCGGGATGGCGACGGGCTTCTTTCCGACGCGTGACATGATGCAAATCCTTCGCGTTCGCCGGTCAGAAGACCTTGCAGAGAACTTCGCCGCCGACGTTGGCCTCGCGGGCGGCATGATCGGCCATCACGCCCTTCGGCGTGGAGACGATCGTGATGCCGAGGCCGTTGGCGACCGGCGGAATCGAGTCGACGGCCGCGTAGACGCGGCGGCCGGGCTTCGACACGCGCGAGATCTCGCGGATGACCGGGTGGCCGTCGTAATACTTCAGCTCGATCTCGAACTCGGTGCGGCCGTTGCCGAACTCGGTCGTCGAGTAGCCGCGGATATAGCCTTCCTCCTGCAGCACGTCGAGGACGTGTGCGCGGAGCTTCGAGCCAGGCGTCTGAACCTTGCCTTTGCGGCGCATCCCGGCGTTGCGGATGCGGGTGAGCATGTCGCCCAACGGATCGTTCATGGCATGCCCTCCCTTACCAGCTCGACTTCACGAGGCCGGGGATCAACCCCCGCGAGCCGAGCTCGCGCAGCGCGATGCGCGACATGCGCATCTTGCCGGTGAAGGCGCGCGGACGACCCGACACCTCGCACCGGTTGCGGATGCGCTCCGGCGCCGAGTTGCGCGGCAGCTCGGAGAGACGCAGGCGCGCCTCGAAGCGCTCCTCCATCGGCAGCTGCTCGTTGTTCGCCGCGTCCTTCAGGCGCTTGCGGCGCCCGGCATACTGCTTGACGAGCTTCACCCGCCGCTTGTTGGTCTCGATCGCGCTTTTCTTCGCCATCTTCGATTAAGTCCTTCGGTTACCGCGTTTGAGCCAGTCCGTCGAAACGAACGAGGCTCACTGCCGGAACGGGAAATTGAACGCGCGCAGAAGCGCGCGCGCCTCCTGGTCGGTCTTGGCCGTGGTGCAGACGATGATGTCCATACCGACGATCGAGTCGACCTTGTCGTAGTTGATCTCCGGGAACACGATGTGCTCCTTGATGCCCATCGCATAGTTGCCGCGCCCGTCGAAGCTCTTCGGGTTCAGCCCGCGGAAGTCGCGGATGCGCGGCAGCGCGATCGTCACCAGGCGATCCAGGAACTCGTACATGCGGACCTTGCGAAGGGTGACCTTCGCGCCGATCGGCATGTTCTCGCGCACCTTGAACGTCGAGATGGCGTTGCGGGCCCGCGTGATCACCGGCTTCTGGCCGGCGATGAGAGCCAGGTCGCCGGCGGCCAGCGTCACCTTCTTGGTGTCGTTGACGGCTTCGCCGACGCCCATGTTCAGGACGATCTTGTCGATCACCGGAACCTCGAAGGGGTTCTTGTAGCCGAACTCCTCGATCATCTTGGCGCGCACGACCTCGTCGTAGTGCTTGCGCAGACGCGGCGTGTAGTCCTTCGGCACCGACAGCGCATCGGCCGAGGCCGTGGCGTAGGTCAGCGTGCCGCGGCCGAGCTTCTCGGTCGGGACGGCCTTGGAATCCTTGGCGGTCGCCTTCGGCGCCGCACCCTTGGCACCCTTTGCGGGGGCGCCCTTGCCACCCTTGGGATCAGCCATCGATCAGATCTCCGGAACGCTTGGCGAAGCGGACCTTGCGGCCGTCTTCGAGAATCTTGAACCCGACGCGGGTCGGCTTGCCGTCGCGCGGATCGGCGAAGGCGAGGTTCGAGAGGTGGATCGTCCCCTCGCGCGAGACGATGCCCGCCTCCTGCGTCTGCGTCTGGCGCTGGTGGCGCTTCTGCACGTTGACGCCCTGGACGACCGCACGGTCCTCCTTCGGGATCACCTTCAGCACCTCGCCGGTGCGGCCGGCGTCGCGGCCGGTCGTCACGACGACCTTGTCGCCCTTCTTGATCTTGGCCGCCATCACAGCACCTCCGGGGCGAGCGAGATGATCTTCATGTGATTGCGCGCGCGCAGCTCGCGCGGCACCGGCCCGAAGATGCGGGTGCCGACCGGCTCCGACTGGTTGTTGATCAACACCGCGGCGTTGCCGTCGAAGCGGATGACGGTGCCGTCGACGCGCTTGATGTCCTTGGCGGTGCGAACGACGACCGCCTTCATGACGTCGCCCTTCTTCACGCGGCCGCGCGGGATCGCTTCCTTCACCGAGACGACGATGATGTCGCCGACGGCGGCATAGCGGCGCTTGGAGCCGCCCAATACCTTGATGCACATCACACGACGCGCGCCCGAGTTGTCGGCGACGTCGAGATTGGTCTGAACCTGTATCATGGCCCCGAGGCCCTTTCTGTCAGATCGGTTTCCGTCACCCTTTCGGGCTCCGGACTACGCCTGGTGGGGTGTTGCTCCCCCGGCTAATTGTTCGTCCGCTCAGCTTGCGCCGGCGCCAGCTCCGGCCTCGACGTGGCCGACGACCGCCCAGCGCTTGAGGCGCGAGATCGGCCGCGTCTCCTCGATCGAGACGACGTCGCCGACCTTGTAGGCGCGCGCCTCGTCGTGGGCGTGGTAGTTCTTCGTGCGCCGCACCGTCTTCTTGAGAAGCGGATGCGTGAAGCGACGCTCGACCTTCACGACGACAGTCTTCTCCTGCTTGTCGGAGACGACGACGCCCTGGAGAATTCTCTTCGGCATGTCCTAGGTCCTTACTTCGCCGACTACTTGGCGGCGCGCTTCTGGGCGGAGAGCGTCTTCAGCCGCGCGATGTCGCGGCGGACGACGCGCACGCGCGCGGTGTTCTCGAGCTGGCCCGTCGCGCGCTGGAAGCGCAGGTTGAACTGCTCCTTCTTGAGATTCAGGATCTCCTGCTCGCGCTGGTCGTCCGTCATCGTCTTGAGATCGGACAGGCGGTTCTTCGACTTCATCTCTCGCCCCTACTCCGCGATGCGCTCGACGAAGCGCGTCTTGATCGGCAGCTTGGCGGCCGCCAGCGTCAGCGCTTCCTTGGCGAGCGCCGTCGGCACGCCGTCGAGCTCGAACATGATGCGGCCCGGCGCGACGCGGCAGGCCCACAGCTCGATGCCGCCCTTGCCCTTGCCCATGCGCACCTCGGTCGGCTTCTTGGTGACCGGCACGTCGGGGAAGATGCGGATCCACACGCGACCGGCACGCTTCATGTGGCGGGTCATCGCGCGGCGCGCGGCCTCGATCTGGCGCGCGGTGACGCGTTCCGGCTCCATGGCCTTGAGGCCGAACTGGCCGAAGTTCAGCTCCGTGCCGCCCTTCGAGGTGCCGCGGATGCGGCCCTTGAAGGACTTCCTGAACTTTGTCTTTTTGGGTTGCAGCATGATGTTTCGCTCTTAATCCAAACGATCCGGGTCAGGCCGCCGGACGATCCCGGTCGCGGCGGTCGCCACGATCGTTGTCGCGGCGCGGCCGGCGGTCGCCGCCCGAATGATCCTGCTGCTCGGCCTTGCGGTCCTGCGCCATCGGATCGTGCTCGAGGATCTCGCCCTTGAAGATCCAAACCTTGATGCCGCACGTGCCGTAGGCCGTGTGGGCGGTCGCAACGCCGTAGTCGACGTCGGCGCGCAGCGTGTGCAGCGGCACGCGGCCCTCGCGGTACCACTCGAGGCGCGCGATCTCGGCGCCGCCGAGACGACCGGCGCAGTTGATGCGGATGCCCTCGGCGCCGAGACGCATTGCCGACTGCACGGCGCGCTTCATGGCGCGACGGAAGGCGACGCGGCGCTCGAGCTGCTGGGCGATCGAGTCGGCGACGAGCGTCGCGTCGATCTCGGGCTTGCGCACCTCGACGATGTTGATGACGACTTCCGAGTCCGTCATCTTGGCGACGAGCTTGCGGATCTTGTCGATGTCCGCGCCCTTCTTGCCGATCACGACGCCCGGGCGCGCGGAATGGATCGTCACCCGGCACTTCTTGTGCGGGCGCTCGATGATGATCTTCGAGACCGCCGCCTGCTTCAGCGTCTTCATCAGGGCCTCGCGGATCGCGATGTCCTCGTGCAGGAGCTTGGCGTACTCGTCCCGCTGCGCGAACCAGCGCGAGTCCCAGGTGCGGTTGATGCCGAGCCTGAGGCCGACCGGATTGACCTTCTGTCCCATCGTAGTCTCCTCAGGCCGCCTTGTTGCCGGCTTGCTCTTCGACTTCCCGGACGACGATCGTCAGGTTGGCGAAGGGCTTCTCGATGCGCCCGGCGCGGCCGCGGGCCCGCGGCGAGAAGCGCTTCATGACGAGCGCCTTGCCGACGTGGGCCTCGGCGACGATCAGGTCGTCGACATCGAGGTCGTGGTTGTTTTCCGCGTTCGCGATGGCGCTCTCGAGCGTCTTCTTGACGTCGAGCGCGATGCGCTTGCGCGAGAACTCGAGATCGGCCAGCGCCGTCTCCACCTTCTTGCCGCGGATCAGCTGGGCAAGCAGGTTCAGCTTCTGCGGGCTGACGCGTATCATCCGGCAGACGGCTTTCGCCTCGATGTCCTTCAGCGCACGCTCGGTCTTCGGCTTGGACATCAGCCCCTCTTCGCTTTCTTGTCCGCGGCATGGCCGTGGAACGTGCGGGTCGGCGAGAACTCGCCGAGCTTGTGGCCGATCATGTCCTCGGTCACGAGCACAGGGACGTGCTTGTGGCCGTTGTAGACGCCGAAGGTGAGGCCGACGAACTGCGGCAGGATGGTCGAGCGCCGGCTCCAGGTCTTGATGACCTCGGCGCGCTTGGCGGCGCGCGCGGCCTCGGCCTTCTTCAGCATGTAGCCGTCGATGAACGGACCCTTCCAAATGGATCGCGCCATGGCGTTAGCCCTTCTTCTTGCTCTTGTGACGCGATGTCACGATGAAACGGTCGGTCGCCTTGTTCGAGCGCGTCTTCTTGCCCTTCGTCGGCTTGCCCCACGGGGTGACCGGATGGCGACCGCCCGAGGTGCGGCCCTCGCCGCCGCCGTGCGGATGGTCGACAGGGTTCATGGTGACGCCGCGATTGTGCGGGCGACGACCGAGCCAGCGCGAGCGCCCGGCCTTGCCGATCGAGGCGTTCATGTGGTCCGGGTTCGACACAGCGCCGACCGTGCCGAAGCACTGGCCGTGCACGAGGCGCTGCTCGCCCGAGTTCAGGCGCACGATGACGTACCCCTGGTCGCGGCCGACCACCTGCGCGAACGTGCCGGCCGAGCGGACCATCGCCGCGCCCTTGCCGATCTTCAGCTCGACGTTGTGGACGATCGTGCCGACCGGCATGGAGGCCAGCGGCATCGCATTGCCCGGCTTCACGTCGACCGAGTTGCCCGACACCACCTCGTCGCCGACCGAGAGACGCTGCGGCGCCAGGATGTAGCTCAGCTCGCCGTCCGCATAGCGGATCAGCGCGATGAACGCCGAGCGGTTCGGGTCGTACTCGATGCGCTCGACCTTCGCCGAGACGTCGAGCTTGCGCCGCTTGAAGTCCACCAGGCGGTAGGCCTGCTTGTGGCCGCCGCCGCGGAAGCGAACGGTGACGCGACCGGTGTTGTTGCGGCCGCCGGCCGAGGACTGGCCCTCGGTCAGCGCCTTGACCGGCTTGCCCTTGTAGAGCGCGGAACGGTCGACAAGGACGAGCTGACGAAGGCTCGGCGTAACCGGGTTGAATGTCTTCAGTGCCATGATCGCCTCAAAGACCCGTCGTGACGTCGATGCGATCGCCATCGGCGAGCGTCACGACAGCCTTCTTCATGTCGGACTGCAGGCCGCGCTGGCCCTTGAAGACCTTGCGCTTGCCCTTGCGGATGAGCGTGTTCACGCCCTCGACCTTGACGTCGAACAGACGCTCGACGGCGGCCTTGATCTCGGTCTTGGTCGCATCCTTGCGAACCTTGAACACGACCTGGTTCATCTCGGTCGCGTAGGTCGCCTTCTCGGTGATGACGGGCGCGACGATCACGTCGTAATGGCGCGCCTCGATGTGGCCCTTGGCCTGGCTCTTTGCAGCGCTCACTTGAATCGCGCCTCCAGCGCTTCGACCGCCGCCTTGGTCAGCACGAGCTTCTCGCGGCGCAGGATGTCGTAGACATTGATGCCGGCGATCGGCAGCACGTCGATGTGCGGGATGTTGCGGGCGGCGAGCGCGAAGTTCGCCTCGGGCTCGGCGCCGTCGATGATCAGCGCGTTGGTGAGGCCAATCTTCGTGAAGTTGGCGAGCAAAGCCTTGGTCTTCGGCTCGGCGACCGTGGCGTCGGCCCACACGATGATGCCGCCGTCCTTGGCCTTGGCCGAGAGCGCGTGGCGGAGCGCTAGCGCGCGCACCTTCTTCGGCAGGTCGTGGTCGTGCGAGCGCACGACCGGACCATGCGCGCGGCCGCCGCCGACGAACTGCGGCGCACGGCGCGAGCCGTGACGGGCGGTGCCGCCGCCCTTCTGCCGGCCGAACTTCTTGCCGGTGCGGGCGATCTCGGCGCGGCCCTTGGCCTTGTGCGTGCCGGCGCGGCGCTTGGCGAGCTGGTAGCGCACCATGCGGGCGATGAGGTCGGCGCGCGGCTCGAGGCCGAAGATCGCGTCGTCGAGCTCGATGTCGCCGCTGGTCGCGCCGTCGTGGGAGGTGATGTCGAGTTTCATGGGTCTCAGGCCTCCGCAGCCGGGGTCTCGGCGGGAGCCGCTACGTTGTCGGCACCTTGGGTGGCGGGCGCGTCGGCGTGAGCATCCGCGTGACCGTTGGCGAGCTTGAACTTGCCGGGCTGCGGCGCATCCTTCGGCAGCGCCTTCTTCACCGCGTCGCGCACGGTGATCCAGCCGCCGGCGACGCCGGGAACGGCGCCCTCGACCAGGATCAGGCCGCGCTCCACGTCGGTCTGCACGACCTTGAGGTTCAGCGTGGTCACGCGCTCGCAGCCGAGATGACCGGCCATCTTCTTGTTCTTGAACGTCTTGCCGGGATCCTGACGGCCGCCGGTCGAGCCGTGCGAACGATGCGAGATCGACACGCCGTGCGTGGCGCGCAGGCCGCCGAAGTTCCAGCGCTTCATCGGGCCGGCGAAGCCCTTGCCGATCGAGGTGCCGGTGACGTCGACGAACTGGCCGACCGTGAAGTGGTCGGCGGTGATCTCGGCGCCCACGGGCAGCAGCGCGTCCTCGCCGACGCGGAACTCGGCGAGCTTCAGCTTCGGCTCGACCTTCGCCACGGCGAAGCGGCCGCGCTCGGCCTTCGAGACGTTCTTGACCTTCGCATGCCCGATGCCGAGCTGCAGCGCCGTGTAGCCGTTCACGTCCTTGGTCCGGTGCGCCACGACCTGGCAGCCCTCGACCTTGAGGACCGTCACCGGGACGTGCTCGCCCGTGTCCCTGAAGACCCGGGTCATACCGACCTTCTGCGCGATAACACCTGATCGCATTTTGTCTCGTCTCCCGGAGGCGCTCTCGGCTCGATGGCCGGGCGTAGCTCCGCAAATTAAACTTTAGAGCTTGATCTCGACGTCGACGCCGGCGGCGAGATCGAGCTTCATGAGGGCGTCAACCGTCTGCGGAGTGGGATCCACGATGTCGAGGACGCGCTTGTGCGTCCTGATCTCGAACTGCTCGCGCGACTTCTTGTCGACGTGCGGCGAGCGGTTCACCGTGAACTTCTCGATCTTCGTCGGCAGCGGGATGGGGCCGCGCACCTGCGCCCCGTCCTGCGTGCCGTCGAGACGATCTCCTTCGTCGACGTGTCGAGCACGCGATGATCGAAGGCCTTCAGACGGATCCGGATGTTCTGGCCGTTCATTTTCTTCTCGTCCTTCAGTCAGCCAGCTCGGCCGGTTCAGCCGATTTACGCGGTGATGGAGGCGACGACGCCGGCGCCGACGGTTCGACCGCCCTCACGGATGGCGAAGCGCAGCTTCTCCTCCATGGCGATCGGCACGATCAGCTCGACATCCATCGTCACGTTGTCGCCGGGCATCACCATCTCGGTGCCCTCCGGCAGCGTCACCACGCCCGTCACGTCGGTCGTGCGGAAGTAGAACTGCGGGCGATAGTTCGTGAAGAACGGCGTGTGGCGGCCACCCTCGTCCTTGGTGAGGATGTAGGCCTCGGCCTTGAACTTGGTGTGCGGCTTCACCGAGCCCGGCTTGCACAGCACCTGGCCGCGCTCGACGTCCTCGCGCTTCGTGCCGCGCAGCAGCGCGCCGATGTTGTCGCCGGCCTGGCCCTGGTCGAGCAGCTTGCGGAACATCTCGACGCCGGTGACGGTCGTCTTCTGCGTCGCCTTGAGGCCTACGATCTCGATTTCCTCGCCGACCTTGATGACGCCGCGCTCGACGCGACCCGTCACGACGGTGCCGCGACCCGAGATCGAGAACACGTCCTCGACCGGCATCAGGAAGGGCTGGTCGATCGGGCGCTCCGGCTGCGGGATGTACTCGTCGACGGTCTCCATCAGCTTCAGGATGGCGTCATGGCCGATCTCGGGCTGCTTGTTCTCGAGCGCGCAGAGCGCCGAGCCCTTGGTGATCGGGATGTCGTCGCCGGGGAACTCGTACTTCGAGAGCAGCTCGCGGACCTCGAGCTCGACGAGCTCGAGGAGCTCCTCGTCGTCGACCATGTCGACCTTGTTCATGAAGACGACGAGCGCCGGCACGCCGACCTGGCGGGCGAGCAGGATGTGCTCGCGGGTCTGCGGCATCGGGCCGTCGGCGGCCGACACGACCAGGATCGCGCCGTCCATCTGCGCGGCGCCGGTGATCATGTTCTTCACGTAGTCGGCGTGGCCGGGGCAGTCGACGTGCGCGTAGTGGCGGTTCTTGGTCTCGTACTCGACGTGGGCGGTCGAGATCGTGATGCCGCGGGCCTTCTCTTCCGGCGCCTTGTCGATCTGGTCGTAGGCGGTGAAGGTCGCGCCGCCGGACTCGGCCAGCACCTTGGTGATCGCAGCCGTCAGCGACGTCTTGCCATGATCGACGTGGCCGATCGTGCCGATGTTGCAGTGCGGCTTGGTGCGGGAGAATTTCTCTTTTGCCATCGGAGGCTCCTTAGGGGAAACGTGCGTTGAACGGGGCTTAGGGGATCAGGCGTATTTCGCGATGACCTTGTCGGCCTCGCCGCGCGGCACGTCTTCGTAGTGGTCGAACTGCATGGTGTAGTTGGCCCGGCCCTGGGTGCCGGACCGAAGCTGGTTGACGTAGCCGAACATGTTGGCGAGCGGCACCATCGCGTTGATGACGACCGCGTTGCCGCGCATGTCCTGGCCCTGCACCTGGCCGCGCCGGGCGAGCAGGTCGCCCATGACGAAGCCCGTGTAGTCCTCGGGCGTGGTGACCTCGACCTTCATGACCGGCTCGAGCAGCACCGAGCCGCCCTCCTTGAGGGCTTCTCGGAACGCCGCACGCGAGGCGATCTCGAAGGCGAGCACCGACGAGTCGACGTCGTGGAAGGCGCCGTCGATCAGCGTCGCCTTGACGTCGACCACCGGGAAGCCGGCGAGGACGCCCGCGCCCATCACCGAGTTGATGCCCTTCTCGACGCCGGGGATGTACTCCTTCGGCACCGCGCCGCCGACGATCTTCGACTCGAACACCGCGCCGGCGCCCGGCTCGTTCGGCTCGAAGACGATCTTGACGCGGGCGAACTGGCCCGTGCCGCCGGTCTGCTTCTTGTGCGTGTAGTCCTTCTCGACGCGCTTCGTCAGCTTCTCGCGATAGGCCACCTGCGGCGCGCCGATGTTGGCGTCGACCTTGTAGGTCCGCTTCAGGATGTCGACCTTGATGTCGAGATGGAGTTCGCCCATCCCCTTTAGGATGGTCTGGCCCGACTCCTGGTCGGTCGAGACGCGGAAGGACGGATCCTCGGCAGCAAGCTTCGCCAGCGCGAGGCCGAGCTTCTCCTGGTCGGCCTTCGACTTCGGCTCGATCGCGATCTCGATGACCGGCTCCGGGAACTCCA
Source organism: Beijerinckiaceae bacterium RH AL1 (assembly GCA_901457705.2). Lineage (NCBI taxonomy): Bacteria > Pseudomonadati > Pseudomonadota > Alphaproteobacteria > Hyphomicrobiales > Beijerinckiaceae > Beijerinckiaceae bacterium RH AL1. The sequence goes on along the minus strand of LR590083.2, from coordinate 1,602,733 downwards.
TGCGCTCGAGGATGACCGGCTTGTTGACGTCGCACAGCGTGTCGCCGGTGCGCGTCTCCTTGAGGCCGGCCAGCGCGACGATGTCGCCGGCATACGCGCTCTTGATGTCCTCGCGGTTGTTCGCGTGCATCAGCAGCATGCGGCCGATGCGCTCGCGCTTCTCCTTGGTCGAGTTGATGACGCCCGTGCCCGACTCGACGTGGCCCGAGTAGACGCGCGCGAACGTGATCGTGCCGACGAAGGGGTCGTCCATGATCTTGAAGGCGAGCATCGAGAAGGGCTCGTCGTCGGACGAGCGGCGCACGACCTCGTTGCCGTCGGGGTCGATGCCCTTGATCGGCGGCACGTCGACCGGCGACGGCAGGTAGTCGACGACGGCGTCGAGCAGCGGCTGGACGCCCTTGTTCTTGAAGGCCGAGCCGCACAGCACCGGAATGAAGGCGATGTCGCGCACGGCCTTGCGGAGAAGGCGCTTCAGCGTCGCCTCGTCCGGCATCTCGCCGTCGAAGTACTTGGCCATGACGTCGTCGTCGAGCTCGACGGCGGCCTCGATCATCTTCTCGCGATATTCCTCGGCCCGCGCCTGCAGGTCGGCCGGGATCTCCGCGTCGTGGAACTTGGCGCCGAGGCCCTCGTCTTCCCAGACGACCGCCTTCATGCGCACGAGATCGATGATGCCCTTGAAATCCGCTTCCGAGCCGATCGGCAGCTGGATGCAGATCGGGCGGCCGCCGACCTTGGTCTTGATCTCGTCGACGCAGCGATAGAAGTCGGCGCCGATCTTATCCATCTTGTTGACGAAGACGATGCGCGGCACGTGATACTTGTCGGCCTGGCGCCAGACGGTCTCGGTCTGCGGCTCGACGCCCTGGTTGCCGTCGAGCACGCATACCGCGCCGTCGAGCACGCGCAGCGAGCGCTCGACCTCGATGGTGAAGTCGACGTGGCCGGGGGTGTCGATGATGTTCAGGCGCTTGCCGAGCCAGTGCGTGGTCGTCGCGGCCGACGTGATCGTGATGCCGCGCTCCTGCTCCTGCTCCATCCAGTCCATGGTCGCAGCACCGTCGTGCACTTCGCCGATCTTATGCGACTTGCCGGAATAGAAGAGGATCCGCTCGGTCGTCGTCGTCTTGCCCGCATCGATGTGGGCCATGATGCCGAAGTTGCGGTAGTCTTCGATTTTGTGGTCGCGAGCCATGGAATGGTCCTCGTGCGCAAGCGCGCGTTCGAAGCGGGTTACCAGCGATAGTGCGAGAAGGCGCGGTTGGCTTCCGCCATCCGGTGCGTGTCTTCGCGCTTCTTGACCGCGTTGCCGCGGTTGTTGGCGGCGTCGAGCAACTCGGCCGACAGCCGGTCGACCATCGTCTTGTCGTTGCGCGAGCGCGCCGCCGTGATGAGCCAGCGGATCGCCAAAGCCTGGCGACGCTCGAGGCGGACCTCGACCGGCACCTGATAGGTCGCACCGCCGACGCGGCGCGAGCGGACCTCGATCGCCGGGGCGACGTTCTCGAGCGCCTGCTTGAACAGCGGCAGCGGCTCGGTGCGCGCCTTGCGCTCGATGACGTCGAAGGCGCCGTAGACGATCGCCTCGGCGATCGACTTCTTACCGTCGTACATGATCGAGTTCATGAACTTGGTGACGATGATGTCGTGGTACTTGGCGTCCGGGATGATCTCGCGCTTCTCGGCGCTGTGACGGCGGGACATGGCTCGATCCTCTTACTTCGGACGCTTGGCGCCGTACTTCGAACGGCGCTGCTTGCGGTTCTTGACGCCCTGCGTGTCGAGCACGCCGCGCAGGATGTGGTAGCGGACGCCCGGCAGATCCTTGACGCGCCCGCCGCGGATCATGACCACCGAGTGCTCCTGGAGGTTGTGGCCCTCGCCCGGGATGTAGCCGATGACCTCGAACCCGTTGGTCAGGCGCACCTTGGCGACCTTACGAAGCGCCGAGTTCGGCTTCTTCGGGGTCGTCGTGTAGACGCGCGTGCAGACGCCGCGCTTCTGCGGGCACTGCTCCAGATGGCGTGCCTTCTCGCGATACGTGCTCGGATGCCGCGGCTTCCGGATCAACTGGCTGATTGTCGGCATTCTGCTTCAGTCCGGCCCTGTCTTTTTCCAACGGCGAGCCGGGCTCCAAGGGCCCGGTCCACCGATCACGATCGATCGATTCCAAACGCAAAAGCAGCAGCCATCAGCCTTTCGGGCTTCTGGCGCTGGTGCTGAGGCAGAGGACCCAGGACAAGCTTCCTGGATCGTGCATTCCGGCGCTTGGCGGCAAGACCGCCAGGCAAGGACTACTCAGTCGCTAAAACGACAGCGTTTAGAGCCCGGTGTTCCAGAGCGGGTCGCTCCGGACGAAGCAGCTACGGCCTGTCGAAAGTGCGCGGACCCTAGTGTCGTCGCGCTTGGGCGTCAACCGCTTTGTTGCGCGATCTCGCACAAGACCTTGCAAGGCTTGCGCGAAGCATCGGCTCCGCTTCGGCGCCAGTCATCACGTCACATAAGATAGTGCGAGGCTACGACGGACGCGAGAGCCGCCGTCGCAAGATTTCTCCGCGTAGCCCCTTCTCTTTCAACTCACTCATGGTCAAAAGGGACAAGCGTTCGCGCCCGCCGCAGCCCTCTCGGGAGAGACCCACGCTTGTCGTTCAAACGTCGTGAGTTCCTGCAGCTTGGCATGATTGGGGCCGCCGGTTCGGCGGCCTTTTCGTGGAGGGGGATCGCCACTGCGGCTCCGGCGCAGGCCGCGGCACCGCCGGCCCAGCCGGCGCCCCCCGCGCCCGCCCCCATCCCGGCCATCGCGGGGCCGTTGATCAAGCTGGCGCCGGCAGAGGACTTTCAGCCGAGCGACGTCGCCGACCTCGCGCGCGGCTTCGCCAAGCAGCCGTTCCGGCCGATCTCGTCGGACCTGCCCGATCCCTTCAAGTCGCTGGGCTACGACGCCTACCAGGCGATCACGCTGAAGCCGCAGGCGCGCATCTGGGCCAACGAGACGTTCGGCTTCGTCATCGAGCCGATGCAGCGCGGCTTCCAGACGGTGAACCCGATCCAGCTCAACCTCGTCGTCGACGGCAAGGCCTACCGGCTCGTCTATTCCACCGATCTCTTCGACTTCGCCAAGCTGAAGCCGTCGCCGACGCTCGGCGACATCGGCTTCGCAGGCTTCCACGTGAGCGTGCCGCAGGGCAAGACCGGCTCGCGCGAGCTCGCGACCTTCCAGGGCTCGAACTTCTTCCGCGCGCTCGCCGACGGCCAGGTCGCGGGCCTCATGGCCCGGGCGCTGGCGCTCAAGGTCGCCGACCAGAAGGGCGAGGAGACGCCGCTCTTCCGCTCGATCTGGATCGAGAAGCCGAACGTCGTCGACAACCTCCTCGTCGTCCACGCGCTCATCGATTCGGACAGCGTCGTCGGCGCCTTCCGCTTCACGATCCGGCCCGGCGAGGCGGCGATCGTCGACACCGAGTGCACGCTCATCCCGCGCGCCGACATCGACAACTACGGCCTCGCCTCGATGAGCGCGACGCACCTCCTCGGCACGCTCGACCACAAGCGCTTCGACGACTACCGGCCGAACGTCGCCGAGGCCGCGGGCCTGCAGATGCTGACCGGCGCCAACGAGTGGGTCTGGCGCCCGGTCACCAACCGCGAGACGCTGCAGATCTCGACCTTCGTCGACAACAAGCCGCGCGGCTTCGGGCTCTTGCTGCGCGACCGCAACTTCGAGAGCTACGACGACGAGTTCGAGCACTGGGAGAAGCGCCCCTCGCTATGGATCGAGCCGATCGGCGACTGGGACGAGGGCGGCGTGCAGCTCATCGAGATCCCCTCGCAGTCCGACGCCAACGACAACATCCTGTGCTTCTGGCGGCCCAAGGCGCCGCTCAAGGCCGGGGTCGAGGCGTCGTTCGCCTACCGCATGTTCTGGTGCTGGGATCCGCCGAACCGCCCCGATGTCGCGCACACGATCCACTCGCGCTCCGGCACCAACGGCACGCGGCAGCGCTACTTCGTCGAGTTCCAGGGCGACATCCTCAACGACGAGGCCAAGACCGTCGATCTCTCGCCCACGTTGACCGCCGGAACCGGCTCCATCACCATGATGCAGACCTTCGCCGACAAGGATCGCAAGGCCTATCGTGTGTTCTTCGAGCTCGACCCCGGCAACGCCGAGTCGTCCGAGCTGAGGCTGGTCCTCGAATCGAAGGGCCAACGGGTCAGCGAGACGTGGCTCTACCGCTGGACGCCGCCATGACACTCCCGACCGAGACGGCTCCGCCGGCCGGCCACATCTCGACCACGCCCGCCGCGCTCAAGACCGGCCCGCGCCCTGCCGTGCCGGAGGAGTCGCGGCTCGAGATGCCCGAGCAGAGCCTGTCGCGCTACGAGAAGACCGGCCGCAAGCCGAAGGGCGATGCCGGCACCTGGCTTGCCCGCCTCATCATCTTCGGCGGCGCGCTGGCGCTGACCTGCTACGGCGGCTGGCAGATGTACAAGGTCGTGTCGGTCGGCGGCACGACGACGCTCGAATGGGCGCTGCTCGTCCTCTTCGTCGCCAACTTCTCGTGGATCGCGCTCGCCTTCACGAGCGCGCTCGTCGGCTTCGTCTGGATGCTGTTCCTGGCGCCCAAGCCGCCGGGCATCCCGGACCCGCTGTCGACGCGCACGGCGATCGTCATGCCGATCTACAACGAGAGCCCGGAGCGCGTGTTTGCCGCCGTCGAGGCGATGGTCGAGGAGGTCGAGGCGACCGGCCTCGGCCGCGCCTTCGAGTGGTTCTTCCTCTCCGACACGACCAACGCCGACGTCTTCGTCGCCGAGGAGGCGGCCTTCCTGAAGATGCGCGAGCGCTGCGGCCCGCAGGCGCAGATCTGGTATCGCCACCGGCCGCAGAACACCGCGCGCAAGGCCGGCAACATCGCCGACTTCGTCACCCGCTGGGGCGGCCGCTACGACCACATGCTGGTGCTCGATGCGGATTCGCTGATGCTCGGCCACGCGATGGTGAACCTCGCCGCGGCGATGGAGGCCGACCCGAACGCCGGCATCATCCAGACGCTGCCACTGATCATCAACCGCAACACGCTGTTCGCGCGGCTGCAGCAGTTCGCGGCGCGCATCTACGGGCCGGTGATCGCCGCCGGCCTCTCGACCTGGATGGGCCGCGACGGCAACTACTGGGGCCACAACGCGATCATCCGCACGCGCGCCTTCGCCGACCATTGCGGGCTGCCGCATCTGAAGGGCAAGCCGCCCTTCGGCGGCCACGTGCTCTCCCACGACTTCGTCGAGGCGGCCTTCATCCGTCGCGCCGGCTGGTCGGTCTACATGCTGCCGGTGCTCGACGGCAGCTACGAGGAGAGCCCGCCCACCCTCATTGACCTCGCCGCCCGCGACCGGCGCTGGTGTCAGGGCAACCTGCAGCACACGCGGATCCTGCCGGCGCGCGGCCTGCACATGGCGTCGCGCCAGCATTTCGCGACCGGCATCTTCGCCTACGTCGCCTCGCCGCTGTGGATGCTGCAGCTGATGGTCGGCATGATCCTCGTGCTGCAGGCGAGCTACATCAAGCCGGAGTACTTCACGAGCGAGTTCGCGCTCGTCCCCGCCTTCCCGCGCTTCGACGCCGAGCGGTCGCTGCAGCTCTTCGCGATCACCATGACCGTGCTCTTGATGCCGAAGGTCTTCGGCCTGCTGCTCTCGCTGCTGCAGGGCAAGACGCGGCGCGGCAGCGGCGGTGCGATCCGCCTCGTCATCTCCTCGCTGTTCGAGGTCGTGATGTCGGCGCTGCTGGCGCCGGTCATGATGCTGATCCAGACCGGCCACGTCGTGCACTTCCTGTTCGGCTTCGACACCGGCTGGAACCCGCAGCGGCGCGACGACGGCTCGATCCCGTTCATGGCGATCGTCAAGCGGCACCGCTCGCACGTCATCTTCGGCGTGCTGTCGCTGATCTCGGGCCTGCTCATCTCGCCCTCGCTCGTCGCCTGGATGTCGCCGACGATCGCCGGCCTGATCCTGGCGATCTTCCTCTCCTGGGCGACCGGGCTGCTCGCCGTCGGCATGGCGTTCCGGCGCGTCGGCCTGCTGGCGACGCCCGAGGAGCGCGCCAAGCCGCCGGTGGTCGCGCGCGCGGCGGCGATCCTCGCCGAGGTCGGCGGCGCGCCGGCCGAGCCGCCCTGCGGGCTGCGCACGCTCTACGACAACCCGGCCCTCCAGACCGCCCACCGCGCCTACCTGCCGCCGCGCACCCGCCAGCGCGGCGACATCGCGCCGGACTGGGCGCTCGCCGGCGCCAAGCTCGACGATGCGGAGACGATTGAGGACGCGATCGCCTGGCTGAAGCCGAAGGAGCGGATGGCCGTGCTCAACGACGGCACGCTGCTCGACACGCTGCTGAAGCTGAAGCGCGCCGGCGACGCACCGCAGCAGCGGGCGGTGGGCTGAGGCGACCTCGCCTCGCCGCCGCGCGACGATTTGACGCACCCGGTTGAGCGGGGCGATTCACGCTCTTGGCACGCGGCCGCTTGCTTTTCGGCGCCGCGTAGCCGAAATGCCCCTCGAGCGAAAGATGGGCCGAGCGTTTCGGCCGACGCAAGGTTTCGCTTCCAGCCTCGTGAAGAAGGCCATCCCGTCCACCTAAGAGCTGCCGCGACACGCGGCTGAGCCCGTGGACCCCATCCAGGACATAGATGACAGCAGAAGAATTCGACGGCCAGCACACCGAGGGCCAGACCGCAGCCGCCGAGGCGGCGCCCGTCGCCGCGGCGACCGAGGCGCCCACCGACAAGCCCGTGTTCGCCGACCTCGGCCTCTCCGCCAAGGTGCTGCAGGCGGTCGAGGCCAGCGGCTACACCCACCCGACGCCGATCCAGGCGCAGGCCATCCCCTCGGCGCTCGAGGGCCGCGACATCCTCGGCATCGCGCAGACCGGCACCGGCAAGACCGCCGCCTTCGTGCTGCCGATGCTCTCGAGGCTCGAGACGGGCCGCGCCCGCGCCCGCATGCCGCGCACGCTGATCCTCGAGCCGACGCGCGAGCTCGCCGCGCAGGTGGAGGAGAGCTTCATCCGCTACGGCGTCAACCACAAGCTCAACGTCGCGCTGCTGATCGGCGGTGTCTCCTTCGGCGACCAGGAGGCCAAGATCACCCGCGGCGCCGACGTGCTGATCGCGACGCCCGGCCGCCTGCTCGACTTCTCCGAGCGCGGCAAGCTGCTGCTCACCGGCATCGACATCCTCGTCATCGACGAGGCCGACCGGATGCTCGACATGGGCTTCATCCCGGACATCGAGCGCATCTGCAAGCTGGTGCCGTTCACCCGCCAGACGCTGTTCTTCTCGGCGACCATGCCGCCCGAGATCACGCGGCTGACCGAGCAGTTCCTGCAGAACCCGGTGCGCATCGAGGTGGCGCGCGCCGCCACGACCGCGGCGACGATCACCCAGGGCCTCGTCGCCTCGCACGGCGGCCCCGCCAAGCGCGAGACCCTGCGCAAGCTGATCCGCGGCGCCGACAGCTTCAAGAACGCGATCATCTTCTGCAACCGCAAGCGCGATGTAGCTTTGTTGCACAAGTCTCTGCAAAAGCACGGCTTCTCGGCGGGCGCCCTGCACGGCGACATGGATCAGCGGGCGCGCATGCTCTCGCTCGACGCCTTCAAGACCGGCCAGGTCGACCTCATCGTCTGTTCCGACGTCGCGGCGCGCGGCCTCGACATCCCCGACGTCAGCCACGTCTTCAACTTCGACATCCCGACCCACGCCGAGGACTATGTCCACCGCATCGGCCGCACGGGCCGCGCCGGGCGCAAGGGCACGGCGCTGACGATCGTCGCGCCGGGCGACGAAAAGTATCTTGCCGAGATCGAGAAGGTGATCGCCCGAAAGGTCGACTGGCTCGACGGCGTCACGCTCGGCGCGCTGCCGGCCGAAGGGCACGACGCGCGTTCGCACGACGAGGATCGCGGCAGCCGCCGCGGTCGCGCGGGCTCCGAGCGCCGCGGCCGCGAGACGCGCAGCGACGAGCCGCGCTCGCGCCGTCGTGCCGCCGCACGGCCCGAGCGCGATGCCGATCGGCCGCCGCCGCCGCGCCAGGAGCGAGCCGCTACGCCGGCCCGCGAGAAGCCGGCCGAGCCGCGTCGCGGGGACGGCGGTCGCCAGGATAGAGGCCGTCACCAGGACGGCGGACGCCACCACGACCGCGACGACCCGCCGGTCGTCGGCATGGGCGACCATGTGCCGATGTTCCTGCAGCGCCCGGTGCGCCTGAAGAGCCGCGAGGACGCCGAGACCTGAGGTCTCGCGCTCCGGTCGACACTGCGGATTTAGAAGGGCGGAGTTAGCTTGCGCGGCTCGCCGGCCGCGTGGGCCGGTCCCTATCGCCGACTGCGAGAGCCGGCTTTGGATCTCAGAGCTTCGGGACCCGCATCACCGGGCGCTTCGTCTCGACGACGGCCACGATGGTCGCCGGGTGGGGCACGTCTTCCGGCAGCCGCCGGGTCGCCTTGCGGACCTGCGCGCGCAGGAGCTTGCGGGCCAGCGCCTTCTCCTCGAACAGGCCGAGCGGCACCCTGAGCGTGCCGTAGGACGATGTGAGCTCGAGCATCCAGCCGTCGACCTTGTAGATTCCGGCGTACTCGACCCCGCGGTCAGCGTATCGAACCTCGTGTCGCACAGGACCTCCTAGTCTCCCCTCCGTCGCGACGGCCCCGACCGCCAGTTTCCACCGTGGTCCTTAACGTGGGAAAGATGACCACGCGATGAACCGACCCGTCATGTAAGGAATTTCGGCGCCCTGTCGAGACGCGGCGGACATTTTTCGGATTTGTCCGCGCATCACAGAAGCGCGACCTCCGAGACCCCTGCAGCGGCCTCCCCGTTCGCGATAGGAGCGGCCTTCGCGGTGGTGATTCATACCGCTTGACTCTCGGCACGGCGGCGGGAATCTATAGGAACAAATACGGAACAATCGAGCGCGGAGTTGGCCGATGTCGCTGGGCGGCAGGTCGGAGCAGGTGGGCTTTTTGCGCGACGCCATCGGCCGGATCGCGACGGACGGCGGCGTGTCGCTGGCCCCGGCGGGGCACGCCGGCCGCATCGCGCTCGGCGAGGCGCTGGCGCTCGACGGCGCGCTGCGCGGCGGCCTTGCACGCGGCGGCCTGCACGAGGTGGTGGCGGCGGCGCACGGCGACGCCGCGGCCGCCTCGGGCTTCGCCCTCGCCCTCGCCGCGCGCTCCGCCGGCCGGACGGCGCCGGCCGGCGCCATCGTCTGGATCGTCGAGGACGCGGTGCGCGCCGAGCACGGCGCGCCCTACGCGCCCGGCCTCGTCGCGCACGGCGTCGATCCCGCGCGCCTCATCGTCGTCGCCACCGCCAACACGCAGGAGAGCCTGTGGGCGGCGGAGGAAGCGCTGAAGGCCGGCCCCGGGGCCGTCGTCGTCGAGCTGTGGCGGCTCGCGGCCTACGATCTCACCGCCTCGCGCCGGCTCGTCCTGGCGGCGCAGCGCGGCGCGACGCCGGCCGTGCTGGTGGCGGCCGGCGCGGCCGGCCGCGTCGCCGGCCTCTCGTCGGCGGCGACGACGCGCTTCGAGGTCAGGGCCGCGCCCGGCCCCGTCCTCGCCTCGGCCGGCCATCGCCTGCCGCGGCCCGGCCGTGCCGCCTGCGAGGTCCGCGTCGCCCGCATCCGCGCCGGCCCCGGCCGCCGCCCGAGCCAAGGTCAAGTCCAAAACCAGGTCCAAGACCAAGCCACAGACAACGACCCTGACCGGTTCTGGCCCCTCGTCTGGGATCACGCGGAGTCCGTCTTTCGTGATGCGTTACCTCTCGCTCCATCTGCCGCGCCTCTCGACCGACCGGCTGCACCGGCGCCTGGCGGCCGCCGCGCGGCCTGACGCGCCGCGCGCCCCGCTCGCCACCGTCGCGAAGGTCAAGAACGCCTTCCGCATCGCCGCCTGCGACGGTCGCGCCGCGGCGCTGGGCCTGCGGCCCGGCACGGCGCTCGCCGATGCGCGCGCGATGTTTCCGGGCCTCGACCTGCACGACGCCGATCCCGCCGCCGACGCTCTCACCCACGCCGCGATCGTCGACTGGTGCCGCCTGTTCACCCCGCTCGCCGCGCCGGACGGCCAGGACGCCGACGGCGGCGCCGGCGCGATCCTCGACATCACCGGCGCCGCGCATCTCTTCGGCGGCGAGGCGGCGATGCGCGCGGCGATCCGCACCCGCCTCGCCGCGCAGGGATTTTCCGCCCGCGCGGCGATCGCCGCGACGCCCGCGGCGGCCTGGGCGCTCGCCCGGTTCGGCGACCATGGCGGCAAGCCCCTGCCCGCCATCGTGCCGGAAGATCTCGATCCCGCCGCGATGGAAAAGCTGTTCGCGCCGATGCCGCTCGCCGCGCTGCGGCTCGAGGCGCCGGCGATCGCCCGCCTCGGCCAGGCGGGCCTGCGCCGCGTCGGCGACCTGATCCTGCGGCCGCGGGCGCCGATCGCCGCCCGCTTTGGCCCTTCCGTCCACGCCCGTCTCGATGCGCTGCTCGGCCGGGCGCGCGAGCCGATCTCGCCGCGCTTCGAGGCGCCCGCCTTCGTCGCCGAGCGCCGCTTCGCCGAGGGCATCGCCCGGCGCGAGGATGTCGAGGCGACGATCCTGACGCTCGCGCACGACCTCTGCGGGCTCCTCGCCCGGCACGGCGAGGGCGCGCGCACGCTCGACGTCGCGCTCTACCGCGTCGACGGGGTCGTCAAGCACCTCGCCGCCGGCACGAGCCGGCCGCTGCGCGACCCGCTCGCGATGGCGCGGCTGTTCCGCGAGCGCATCGAGGCGGCGGGCGAGGAGGGGCTCGAGACCGGCTACGGCTTCGAGATGGTGCGCCTGGCCGCGCTTTCCGCCGAGCGGCTCGACGCGCACCAGCCCGACTGGGCCGACACCGGTGGCGAGGCGAGCGACATCGCCGATCTCGTCGACCGGCTCGGCGCCCGCTTCGGCGCCGGCCGCGTCGCCCGCCTGGCGCTGCAGGACGCGCACCAGCCCGAGGCCGCCGCCTGCGCCGTGGCCGCCGCCAGAGCGCCGCGCGCGGCGGCCGCCGAGCCCGCCGGCGACGCCGACGCCCTGCCCGAGCGCCCGATCCGCCTGCTCGAGCGGCCGGAGCCCATCGAAGCGATCGCCGACGTCCCCGACGGGCCGCCGCGGCGCTTCAACTGGCGCCGCGTCATGCACCAGGTGGCCGCCGTCGAGGGGCCCGAGCGGATCGCCCCCGACTGGTGGCGCCAAGGTCGCGGCGGCAGAAGCGAGCCCGGCGCCACCCGCGACTATTTCCGCGCCGAGGACACGGACGGGCGCCGCTACTGGCTCTACCGCGAAGGCCTCTACCGCGAGACGGCAGAGCCGCGCTGGTACCTGCACGGGTTTTTCGCGTGAGCGCGCGCAGGCGGGAGAAGGAAGGATGATCCGCTTCCTCGAGCCCGAGGGCTTCGCCGAGCTCGGCGTCACCACGAACTTCTCGTTCCTGCGCGGCGCCTCGCATCCGGAGGAGCTCGTCGCGCAGGCGATCGCGCTCGGCCTCGACGGCATCGGCATCGCCGACCGCAACTCGCTCGCCGGCATCGTGCGCGCGCATCTCTTCCTGCGTCACAACAGGGAGGCGGCGGGCGCCCTGCGCGTCGTCGTCGGCACCCGCCTCGTCTTCGCCGACGGCACGCCCGACATCCTCGCCTATCCGCAGGACCGCGCCGCCTACGGCCGGCTCTGCCGCCTGCTGACGACCGGCAACGTGCGCGCGGAAAAGGGCGCCTGCCTTTTGATGCTGGCGGATCTTCTGGAATGGCAGGAGGGCCTGCGCCTCGTCGCCCTGCCCGCCTCGAGCTTCGATCCCGAGATGGACGGCCGCCTCGCCGGCCGCCACTTCGCGGATTTCGCCGAGGAGCCCGCCCCCTCCCTTCTCCCGCTTGCGGGAGAAGGTGGCCCTCGCGTCGGCGAGGGTCGGATGAGGGGCGATCCCGCTTCTCCTCCCCATGTCGCCCAAGCAGATGTCGCCCAAGCGCATGTCGTCCAAGCGCATGTCGTCCAAGCGGATGTCGCCCAACCAAAACCCCCGTCTCCCGCCAGCGCAAAACGCAAGGACGACGCCCTCGCCCGCCTCGCCGTCGCCTGCCCCGGCCGGCTGTGGATCGGCGCGACGCAGGTCTACGGACGCAGCCCGCGCGGCGATCTCGCGGGCCGCCGCCGCCTCGCCGACAAGCTCGGCGTGCCGCTCATCGCCACCAACGACGTCGTCATGCACGATCCGGCGCGCCGACCGCTCGCCGACGTGCTCGCCTGCATCCGCCACGCCACCACGCTCGACGCCGCCGGCCGCAAGCTCGCCGCCAACGCCGAGCGCCACCTGAAGCCGGCCGCCGAGATGCGCCGCCTGTTCGCCGAGGCGCCGGAGGCGGTGACCGAGACGCTGCGCTTCCTCGACGGGCTCGCCTTCTCGCTCGACGAGCTCGGCAACGACTACCCGGAGGAGCTGCGCGAGGGCTTCGCCACGCCGATGGACGCGCTCGCCGCCTTCGCGGCGGAGGGCGCGCAGCGCCGCTATCCCGCCGGCGTCCCGGCCTCCGTCACCGCGGCGATCGCCCACGAGCTCGATCTCGTCCGCCAGATGGCCTATGCGCCCTACTTCCTCACCGTCCACGATATCGTCCGCTTCGCGCGCGGGCGCGGCATCCTGTGCCAGGGCCGCGGGTCGGCGGCGAACTCCACGCTCTGCTTCTGCCTCGGCATCACCGAGGTCGACCCGGCGCTGAACGACCTGCTCTTCGAGCGCTTCATCTCGGCCGACCGCAAGGAGCCGCCCGACATCGACGTCGACTTCGAGCACGAGCGGCGCGAGGAGGTGATGCAGTACATCTACGAGCGCTACGGCCGCGCCCGCGCCGCGCTCACCGCGACCGTCGTCACCTACCGCGCCCGCTCGGCGATCCGCGAGGTCGGCAAGGCCTTCGGCCTGTCGGAGGACGCGATCTCGGCGCTGTCGGGCACGATCTGGGGCTGGGGCGAGGGGGTGACGGTCGACCCCGACGGCACCCGCCGCGCCGGGATGGACCCCGAGGAGCCCGGCCTCAAGCAGGTGCTCGACCTCGCCCGCCAGCTCGAGGGCTTCCCGCGCCACCTCTCGCAGCACACCGGCGGCTTCGTCATCACCCGCTCGCGGCTCGACGAGGTCGTGCCGATCGCCAACGCGACGATGGACGAGCGCACGACGATCGAGTGGGACAAGGACGATCTCGACGCGCTCGGCATCCTCAAGATCGACGTGCTGGCGCTCGGCATGCTGTCGTGCCTGCGCGGTTGCTTCGATTTGCTGGCCAACCATTACGGCCGCAGCGAAACCCTGGCCACGATCCCGCGCGAGGACCCCGCCGTCTACGCGATGATCCAGAAGGCCGACACGATCGGCGTGTTCCAGATCGAGAGCCGCGCGCAGATGTCGATGCTGCCGCGGCTGAAGCCGGCGCGCTTCTACGACCTCGTCATCGAGGTGGCGATCGTCCGCCCGGGCCCGATCCAGGGCGACATGGTGCACCCCTACCTGCGCCGCCGCACCAAGAAGGAGAAGGTGAGCTATCCCTCGCCCGAGCTCGAGAAGGTGCTCGGCAAGACGCTCGGCGTGCCGCTGTTCCAGGAGCAGGCGATGCAGATCGCCATCGTCGCCGCCGGCTTCACGCCATCCGAGGCCGACCAGCTGCGCCGCGCCATGGCGACCTTCAAGCGCGTCGGCACGATCTCGACCTTCTACGACAAGATGGTGCGCGGCATGGTCGAGCGCGGCTACCCGGAGGATTTCGCGACCCGCTGCTTCAAGCAGATCGAGGGTTTCGGCACCTACGGCTTTCCCGAAAGCCACGCCGCCTCCTTCGCGCTGCTCGTCTACGCCTCGTGCTGGATGAAGTGCCGCTACCCCGACGTCTTCGCCTGCGCGCTTCTCAACGCCCAGCCGATGGGCTTCTACGCGCCCTCGCAGATCGTGCGCGACGCGCGCGAGCACGGCGTGCCGGTCGCCGAGGTCGACGTGAACTTTTCCGACTGGGACTGCACGCTGTTTCGCGACGCTCTCCCGTCTCCCGCCTGCGGGAGCTCGGTCGATGATGGGGAGGGAAGCGGCATCTTCACCCGTCCCTCCGTCCACCCCCGCCACGCCGACCGCGCCGGCGACATCGTCGGCGACCACACGATCCGGCTCGGCTTCCGCCAGGTGAAGGGCCTGTCGGAGGCCGACATGCGCCGCCTCGTGGCGTGCCGCGGCGCCGGCTACGATTCCGTGCGCGACCTGTGGCTGCGCACCGAGCTGCCGCCCTCCGTGCTCGAGATGCTGGCCGAGGCGGACGCGTTCCGCTCGCTCGGCCTCGACCGGCGCGAGGCCCTGTGGATCGTGCGCGGGCTGAACCGCGCCGGCGACAAGGACGACCTGCCGCTGCTGCGCGCGCTGTCCTTCGCCGAGCGCGAGCCGGAGACGCGGCTGCCGCCGATGCCGCTCGGCCAGCACGTGGTGGAGGACTACCGGCATCTCTCGCTGAGCCTCAAAGCGCACCCCGTCGCCTTCGTGCGCAACCAGCTCGCCGGCATGCTGAAGGCCGAGGCGCTCGCCACGCACCCCGCGAACACGCGCGTGACGGTCGCCGGGCTCGTGCTGGTGCGCCAGCGGCCGGGCTCGGCCAAGGGCACGATCTTCCTCACGCTGGAGGACGAGACCGGCGTCGCCAACATCATCGTCTGGCCGAAGGTGTTCGAGGCGCTCCGGCCGGTCGTCATCGGCGCGCGCTTCATCGCGGTCACCGGCAAGCTGCAGCGCGAGGGCGAGGTCGTGCATGTCGTCGCCGACAAGGCGGAGGACCTGACGCGGCTCCTCACCCTGCTGTCGAGCCTCGGCGGCGAGGTGTCGGGCCTCGCCCGCGCCGACGAGATCCGCCGCCCCGTCGTCCTGCCGCGCGGCCAGCGGCCCGGCGTCGCGGCGGCGGCGCTGCCGCAGCTCTTCGGCGACGACGACGGCGCGGCGCCGGGCCGGATGCGCGACGTCCTGCCGAAAGGCCGCAACTTCCACTGACGCGGCCGCGAAACATCGGGCGCGCTGGCGCGTAATAATGAGCGCGGACTGGACCACCGCCGGCCTTGCGGCCGCGGCGATCCTCCCGCACGTAACCGGGACGGCCGCGCCGGCGAAGACGCTCGACGAGGCCTCCAGCAACGCACCTCCTCCGGATCTGCCGGGCGGGAAAGGCAAAGATGACCGATCAGACCGCCGGCTCGCTCGCGCCGGCGCGCACGCCGCCGAGCCGACGCACCCTCGTCTTCCGCCACTCGATCGTCGTGCGGGTGACGCACTGGATCTGGGTTATCTCGCTCGCGATCCTGTTCATGAGCGGCCTGCAGATCTTCAACGCCCACCCGTCGCTCAACTTCGGCAACACGACGACCTTCGCCTCGCAGCCCGACGCCGCGCATCCGCTGGTCCTCGATATCGACAACGAGGACCGCACCGGCGTCACGACGGTGCTCGGGCACAAGTTCGACACGACGGGCTGGCTCGGCGTGTCGCGCACGGCCGACGGGCTCGCGGCCCGCGCCTTCCCGAGCTGGATCACGCTCCCCGCCGAGCAGGACCTCGCGACGGGCCGGCACTGGCACTTCCTCTTCGCCTGGGTGCTGGCGATCAACGGCCTCGTCTACATCGCCTACGGCCTGGTCTCGGGCCACTTCTGGCGCGACATCGTGCCGAGGCTCGCCGAGCTGCCGCGCATCCCGCACGACATCGTGCAGCACCTGCGGCTGCGCTTCGCGCACGGGCCGGGCGAGCCGCAGTACAACATCCTGCAGAAGCTCGCCTACGCGCTCATCCTCTTCGTGGTGCTGCCGGTGCTGGTGCTCGCCGGGCTCGAGATGTCGCCGCGCATCGACGCCGCCCTGCCCTGGCTGCGCGACCTGTTCGGCGGCCGCCAGAGCGCGCGCACCATCCACTTCCTCATGGCCTGGACGCTCGTCGCCTTCGCCGTCGTGCACGTCGTGATGGTCGTGCTCTCGGGGCCCTTCAACAACCTGCGCTCGATGATCACCGGGCGCTTCGCGATCAGGAACGAGCGGCCATGAGCATCAGACTGCATCGCCGCGGCTTCCTTGCCGGCGCCGCCGGGCTGGCGCTCGCCGGCTGCGACCGTATCGCCGGCACCAAGACCGGCAGCGAGGCGCTGGCCGCCAACGACCAGATCACCTACGCGGCCGCCAAGCTGCTGCCGCCGGGCCAGCTCGCGCCCGAGTACGACAAGAGCGCGATCAGCGCCTTCTTCAAGCCGAACGGCTCGATCGACCCGAAGAGCCCCGCCTACAAGGCGCTCGTCGGGCAGAGCTTCTCGAGCTGGGCGCTGCAGATCGACGGCCTCGTCGAGACGCCCGCCAAGTTCACCCTCGCCGAGCTGCGCGCGCTTCCCTCGCGCACGCAGATCACCCGGCACGACTGCGTCGAGGGCTGGAGCTGCATCGGCGAGTGGACCGGCGTCCAGCTCTCGACCCTGCTCGACAAGGTCAAGGCGCGGCCGGAGGCGAAGTTCGTCGTCTTCCATTGCTTCGACAGCTACGACACCGACTACACGACCGAGGCGATCGACATGCCGGACGAGCCGCCGCCGCGCTTCTACGGCTCGATCGGCATGCAGGATGCCCTGCATCCGCAGACGATCCTCGCCTACGACATGAACGGCGGGCCGCTCCCCATCGCGCACGGCGCGCCGCTGCGGCTGCGCATCGAGCGCCAGCTCGGCTACAAGAACACCAAGTACATCGACCGCATCGAGCTCGTCTCGAGCCTCGAGAACATCGGCGGCGGCAAGGGCGGCTACTGGGAGGATTCGGGCTACGACTGGTACGCCGGGATCTGACGTGGAAGAGGGTTGCGGCCGAAGGGCGCGGCTCCGATAAGACGGGGCGAACCTTCTCCAACCCGTAAGGCGAAGTGGATACCGAGCTTCCCGCGTCCAGCCCCCAGAACGAAGCGCCGCCGGCGGTGGAGCCAGAGGCGTCCCCGCCCGACAGCAAGCCGGCGCCGTCCCGGCCCTCGCCCCGCCGCACGCTGGCCCGCCGCCTCGGCCTCACGCGCAAGGGCGTCGACCAGCTCGGGCGCCGCGCGATCTTCCTGCTCGGCGGCCTCTGCGTCGGCGGCGCGGCGGTGGCGATGGCGCTGCTCGCGCTTCGGGCGGAGGCGCTGTTCCACAGGGTCACGGCGCTGTCGCCGGCGCTCGCCCTCGTCGTCACGCCGGTCGGCTTCGGCATCGCCGTCTGGCTGGCGCGCAACGTCTTTCCGAACTCGCAAGGCAGCGGCATCCCGCAGGTGATCGCCGCGCGCAAGATCGAGGACAAGCCGACCCGCTCGGCGCTGGTGTCGCTGCGCGTCTCGCTCGGCAAGATCGTCGTGATGATGCTCGGCCTGCTCTGCGGCGCCTCGATCGGCCGCGAGGGCCCGACGGTGCAGGTCGGCGCCTCGATCATGTACTTCATCGGCCGCCGCTCGCCGATCGTCTACCAGCAGAACCTGCTGCTCGCCGGCGCCGCCGCCGGCATCGCGGCCGCGTTCAACACGCCGCTCGCCGGCATCGTGTTCGGCATCGAGGAGCTGTCGCGCGCCTTCGAGGCCAAGGCCAGCGGGCTCGTCATCGGCTGCATCATCGCCGCCGGCGTCACCTCGCTCGCGATCCAGGGCGACTACACCTATTTCGGCACCACGGACGCGACGATGCCGCTCGGCGTTCCGTGGCTCGCCGTGCCGATCTGCGCGGCCGTCGGCGGCGCGCTCGGCGGCCTCTTCAGCCGGATGGTGCTCTACTGCCTGGCGAGCGACCCGCGCAAAGGCCTGCGCCGCCTCACG
Source organism: Beijerinckiaceae bacterium RH AL1 (assembly GCA_901457705.2). Lineage (NCBI taxonomy): Bacteria > Pseudomonadati > Pseudomonadota > Alphaproteobacteria > Hyphomicrobiales > Beijerinckiaceae > Beijerinckiaceae bacterium RH AL1. The sequence continues at coordinate 1,584,844 of LR590083.2, read as the reverse complement.
ACGACCTACCCCATCGCGTTCGCAGTGCTCTGCGGCCTCGGCGTCGCGCTCGTCGGGCAGCTCGGCGCGCACGCCTCGTTCGGCACCGGCTACGAGCAGGCGCGCAAGATCCTGCACGGCGAGGGCAGCTTCACGCTGCTCTACATGCCGCTAAAATTCCTCGCGACGCTGTTCTCGTCGGTCAGCGGCATCCCCGGCGGCCTGTTCGCGCCGTCGCTTTCGGTCGGCGCCGGGCTCGGCGCCGAGTTCCACGCGATCTTCCCGGCGATCCCCATCGGCGCCCTCGTGCTGATCGGCATGGCCTCCTACCTGACGGGGGTCGTGCAGACGCCGATCACCTCGTTCGTCATCGTCTCCGAGATGACGCAGGACCACGAGATGGTGATCCCGCTGATGGTCGCGGCGCTGATCGCCGACGCCGTCTCGCGGCTCGTCTGCAAGGACGGCATCTACCACGCGCTGTCGCGCGTCTTCATCCCGCCGGCGCCGCCGAAGCCGGCGGACGAGGACCTCGACGAGCTGAGCGAGCCGACATGACCGACGAGGCGCTGCCGATCGAGACCGCGTTCGAGGGCGAGCCGGGGCAGCTCGTGACGCTGTCGCCGCTGGTGCGCCGCATGACGGCGCCGAACCCCGGGCCGATGACCTTCAAGGGCACCAACACCTACGTCGTCGGCCACGGCGCGGTGACGGTGATCGACCCCGGCCCCGACCTACCCGAGCACGTCGCGGCGCTCACCGCGGCGCTCGCCGGCGAGCGGGTCGCCCGCATCCTCGTCACCCATACGCACCGCGATCATTCGCCGGCCTCGCGGGCGCTCGCAGCGGCGACGGGGGCGCCGATCATCGGCTGCGCGCCGCACCATCCCTTCCGCGCCCCGCATCCGGACGAGGCCGAGCGTGCGGATGCCGCCAACGACCTCGCCTATGTCCCGGCCAGCGTGCTCGCCGACGGCGACGCGGTCGAGGGCGACGGCTACACGCTGCAGGCCGTGGCGACGCCCGGCCACACGATGAACCACCTCGCCTTCGCCCTACCGCAGGAGCGCGCGCTGTTCTCGGGCGACCACGTCATGGCCTGGTCGACCACGGTCGTCGCGCCGCCCGCCGGCTCGATGGCGGCCTACATGGCCTCGCTCGACAAGCTGAAGACGCGCGACGACGTGGTCTACTGGCCCGGCCACGGCGGCGCGGTGCGCGACCCCGCCCGATTCTTGCGCGCGCTGCAGCACCACCGCCGCCAGCGCGAGCGCGGCATCCTCGCCTGCCTGCGCCGCGGCGAAGCGACCATCCCGGGGATCGTCGCCGCGACCTACGAGGGCCTCGACCCGCGCCTCGCCCGCGCCGCCGCCGTCTCCGTGCTGGCGCATCTCGAGGATCTTTGCGCGCGCGGGCTTGCCACGGCGGAAGGCGGCCCCGGGGTCACCGCGCGCTATGCGGCCGCCGAGCCGCAGCAGCCCGCGTAGCGTCAGCTCCGGCTCGTCGCCGCGTCGATCTCGTCGATCAGCGACTGGATCCGCGCGGCGTTGGAGCCCGGCTCCTGCCAGCCGGCGCGGGCGACCGAGCGCACGTCGACGAGCGTCTGGTCGCCGGACTGCGCGATGCGGATCACGAGGTCGGCGGGAAAGCCCATGACCAGGGTCTTCGCGATCACGTCGATGCGGCCGGGCGCCGCGTCGCTCGGGTCGATCTCGTCGACGATCTGCCAGTGGCGGCGGTGGACTATCTTGCGCACCTTGGCGAAGACGGCGTCGACGTCGTCGTCGATCGTCAGCGTGTCGAGGTCGGGATAGGCCTTCGTCTCGAGCGCCTTGGCCGCGGCGGTCATCGGGCCGGGCACATGGCCGTGGCGCGCCTCGCGGGCCTTGTCGGTCGTCATGAACTGCGGCGGATCGTCGAGATTGGTCGACAGATCGGCGGCCGGCGGCACGGTGCGCGCCTGCACGGCGAGGTAGGCGGGATAGGCCAGCAGCAGGCCCGACAGCACGAGGCCGCCCACGGCGATGCCGATGCCGCGATAGCCCTTGTTCCAGATCACGATCATCGCGACGAAGGCGAAGAGGATTGACAGGCCGGCGATCGCCATGGCGCCGCCGACGATGGCGAGCGCGGCCGTCGGGTCGAGGCCGCGCCGCGCCAGCGCGATCCCGATGATCGCCACGAGCAGCGCGAAGACGGCGAGGTTGCGGCTCCAGATCGCGGATCGCGAGAACGGGTCCTCGAGGATCAGCCGGCGCATCTGAAAAGGTCCAAGGTCGTTCGCGACTCCCGCAAGCTCTCAGGGGTCGCGTAGCACAGTTGAGCGCTCTCTGCCTTCAAGAGAAGGCGCCGCTTTCAGGCCGTCGGCAGCTTGTAGTCGGCGAACTTCTCGCGCAGGCCGAGCTTGTTGATCTTGCCCGCCGCCGTATGCGGGATCTCCTCAATGAGCTGGACGTCGTCCGGCATCCACCACTTGGCGATCTTGCCTTCGAGGTAGCCGAGGATGTCTTCGCGCGCCGGCGACTTGCCCTTCTCCGGCACGATGATCAGCAGCGGCCGCTCGTCCCACTTGGGATGCGCCATGCCGATCACCGCCGCCTCGTGCACGTCGGGATGCGCCGTGGCGATATTCTCGATCTGCACCGAGGAGATCCACTCGCCGCCGGACTTGATGACGTCCTTCGAGCGGTCGGTGATGCAGAGCGTGCCGTCGGGGTCGATCGAGGCGATGTCGCCGGTGTCGAAATAGCCCAGCGCGTCGAGGACCGGCTTGTCCTCCTTGAAGTAGCTCTTGGTGATGCAGGGGCCGCGCACCTTCAGCCGGCCGACCGTCTTGCCGTCCCACGGCAGATGCTTGTCGTTGTCGTCGGTGATGACGAGCTCGACGCCGAACGGCGCGGTGCCCTGCTTGGCCTTGAGATCGAGGATGCCTTCCTCGTCGAGCCCCTTGGCGCCGCTGCGCAGCTCGAAGCCGCAGGTGCCGATCGGGCTCGTCTCGGTCATGCCCCAGGCATGGCCGACCTCGACGCCGAAGTCGCGCTGGAAGGCGGCGATCATCCCGCGCGGACAGGCCGAGCCGCCGATCGCGACGCGCTTCAGCGCCTTCGGCTTGCGGCCGCGCTCGCGCATCGTGTCGAGCAGCATCTTCCAGACCGTCGGCACCCCGGCGCTCATGGTGACGCCCTCGGCGTCCATCAGCTCGAACACCGAGTCGCCGTCGAGCTTCGGCCCCGGCATGACGGTGCGCGCGCCGGCCATCGGCAGCGAGAAGGCGAGCGACCAGGCGTTGGCGTGGAACATCGGCACCACGGGCAGCACCGTGTCGAGCGAGGTGACGCCGAGCGAGGCCGGGGTGCAGGCCTGCATGGCGTGGAGGACGTTCGAGCGGTGCGAGTAGAGCACCCCCTTCGGCAGGCCCGTGGTGCCCGACGTGTAGCAGAGGCCGGCCGCGGTGTTCTCGTCGAACGCCTGCCACTCGAAATCGGCATCGGCCTCGGCGAGCCAGTCCTCGTAGGCGACGGCGTTGCGCAGGCTCGTCTGCGGCATGTGCGCGGCGTCGGTGAGCACGATGTACTTCTCGATGCAGCCGAGCTTGTCGGCGAGCTTCTCGAGCAGCGGCACGAAGGTGAGGTCGACCATCATCAGCCGGTCCTCGGCGTGGTTGATGATCCAGGCGATCTGCTCCGGAAAGAGGCGCGGGTTGACGGTATGGGTGATCGCGCCGATGCCCGCGACGCCGTACCAGATCTCCATGTGCCGCCAGGTGTTCCACGCCAGCGTCGCGACGCGGTCGCCTGCCTTGATCCCGTCGGCCTCAAGGCGCTTGGCGACCTGCAGCGCGCGCGTCCGCAGCTGCGTGAAGGTCTCGACATGCATCGGCCCCTCGACCGAGCGCGTCACGATCTCCTGGCCGCCGTACTGGATCGCCGCGTGATCGATGATCCGGTGCAACAGCAGCGGCCAATCCTGCATCAACCCGAGCATCTTCCCACCCTCACAAGGCCGGGCTTCGTGGCCCGGCTCAACGTTCGTCGGTCGACCTCGGTCGGACCGCACCCGCCCCGACGGTACGCCGCCATGAGCCGAGCGAATACCTGACCTCTGTCGCCTTACCTCGCGCGGGACGCTGCGCCACGAAAGCGCCGCCCCGGCACGCGAAGCTACATCACTCGTGCGCCGGGCATAGCGGAATCTCGCGCTGTCCCGATACAGGTCGTTCGTCGAGAATGCGGGCGATGTTGTTTAGGGAGCCATTAACCGCCGTCCGGGATGCTCGAAGCTCAAGACGACGACGATCGACCGTTCCATCGTCCCTCCAGCGTAAGCGAGCTCATGGCCATGCAACCCATCCTCTCCAACCTCGCCGACAAGACGCCCCGCAACACCCAGCACGACATGCTGGCGCGGCTCTACCGCGAGATCGGGATCTCGGCGGTCGCGGCGGCGCTCGAGGTCAGCGCCGAGGCGCTGGAGCAGCAGCCCTCGCCGAAGGCCAAGCGCGAGACGCTGGTGAAGCGCGCCGCCTGATCCGCGCCACCGGGCGGGGCGTCGCGCGGCGTCGCTCCCTCGGAGGTCTGGTTGCAGTGCGAGATCTCTCGTAGGCTCCTGCTCGACGACGTGCCGGCACCGGTACCCGAAAGGCAGGATCGCTTGACCCTACTCCTTCGCCACGATTCCAGCGTCGCGCACGATACCGGCCCGGGCCATCCCGAGCGCGCCGACCGCATCCGCGCCATCGAGGCGGCGCTCGCCGACTCGCGCTTCGATGCGCTGACGCGCGAGGACGCGCCGGAGGGGAGCGAGGCCGCGGTCACCCGCGTGCACCCCGCGGCCTATTTCGCGGCGGTGAAGGAAGCGGCGCCGGCCTCCGGCCTCATCGCGCTCGACGGCGACACCATCATGAGCCCCGGCACCTGGAGCTGCATGATGCACGCGATCGGCGCCGGCACGCGCGCCGTCGACGCGGTCCTCAACGGCGAGCATGCCAACGCCTTCGTCTCGGTGCGGCCGCCCGGCCATCACGCCGAGATCGCGACGCCGATGGGCTTCTGCCTCTTCAACACCGCCGCCGTCGCCGCCCGCCACGCGCAGGCGCAGCATGGCGCCGGACGCGTCGCGATCGTCGACTTCGACGTCCACCACGGCAACGGCACGCAGGCGATCTTCTGGGCGGATCCGACGGTGATGTACGCCTCGACGCACCAGATGCCGCTCTTCCCCGGCACCGGCGCGCTCGGCGAGCGCGGCGAGCACGACCAGATCGTCAACGCGCCGCTGCGCGCCGGCGACGACGGCGCGACCTTCCGCGACGCGATGGCCGGCGTGCTGAAGCGGCTCGACGGCTTCGCGCCCGACCTCGTCATCATCTCGGCCGGCTTCGACGCCCACCATCGCGATCCGCTCGGCAGCGTCCGCCTCGTCGAGGACGACTATGCCTGGGTGACCGAGCAGCTGATGGAGACGGCGCGCAAGCATTGCGGCGGCAAGGTCGTGTCGCTGCTCGAGGGCGGCTACGATTTGCAGGGACTGTCGCAGTCGGTCGCCGCGCATGTCGGGACGCTGATGGGGGCGTGAGCCGCCGCGAGCGCCCGCGCTCCAGACGCGACATCGCCCGCGCGGAGTAATCCACGCAGGCGATGTCGAAGGTTCTGTTTGAGGGCGGCGGACGCGCCGCCGGCTCGGTCAGTGCGCCAGGATCGCCAGCAGCAGCAGGGCGACGATGTTGGTGATCTTGATCGCCGGGTTCACGGCGGGGCCGGCCGTGTCCTTGTAGGGGTCGCCGACGGTGTCGCCGGTCACCGACGCCTTGTGCGCCTCGCCGCCCTTCAGGTGCTTGACGCCGTCCTTGTCGATGAAGCCGTCCTCGAACGACTTCTTGGCGTTGTCCCAGGCGCCGCCGCCCGACGTCATCGAGATCGCGACGAAGAGGCCGTTGACGATCACGCCGAGCAGCGACGCGCCGAGCGCGGCGAAGGCCGAGGCCTTCGAGCCGGAGATCAGGAGTACGCCGAAGTAGACGACGACCGGCGCCAGCACCGGCAGCAGCGAGGGGATGATCATCTCCTTGATCGCCGCCTTGGTGAGCAGGTCGACCGCGCGCGCGTAGTTCGGCCGCGACGTGCCGGCCATGATGCCCGGATCCTCGCGGAACTGGCGGCGCACCTCCTCCACGACCGAGCCGGCGGCGCGGCCGACGGCGGTCATCGCGATGCCGCCGAAGAGGTAGGGGATCAAACCGCCGAAGATCAGGCCGGCGACGACGTAGGGGTTCGACAGGTCGAACGAGATCTGCCCGATGTTGGCGAAGTACTTGTACTGGTCGGGGTGGCTCGCAAAGAAGTTCAGGTCGTTCGAGTAGGCGGCGAACAGCACCAGCGCGCCGAGGCCGGCCGAGCCGATCGCGTAGCCCTTGGTGACGGCCTTGGTCGTGTTGCCGACGGCATCCAGCGCATCCGTCGAGTGACGGACCTCGGACGGCAGGCCCGACATCTCGGCGATGCCGCCGGCGTTGTCGGTGACCGGGCCGAAAGCGTCGAGCGCGACGATCATGCCGGCGAGGCCGAGCATGGTGGTGACCGCGATCGCCAGGCCGAAGAGCCCGGCGAGCTGGTAGGTGGCGATGATGCCGCCGATGATGACGAGCGCCGGCAGCGCCGTCGCCTCGAGCGAGACCGCGAGGCCCTGGATCACGTTGGTGCCGTGCCCGGTCACCGAGGCCTGCGCGATCGACACGACCGGGCGCTTGCCCGTGCCCGTGTAGTACTCGGTGATGACGACGATCAGCGCCGTGACGATGAGACCGACGATGCCGCAGACGAACAGGCTGAGGCCGGTGATCGTTGTGACCTTGCCGCCCTGCGCGACGGTCCCGACGTCGCCGAAGCCGACCGTCGCGAAGGTCGCGATGGCGAGGCCGACGATCGACAGCAAGCCGGTGACGATGAGGCCCTTGTAGAGCGCGCCCATGATCGAGTTGTTGGCGCCGAGCTTCACGAAGTAGGTGCCGACGATCGAGGTGACGATGCAGGTCGCGCAGATCGCCAGCGGGTAGAGCATCGCCGAGGCGAGCACGGGCTGGCCGCCGAAGAAGATCGAGGCGAGCACCATGGTGGCGACGACGGTGACGGCGTAGGTCTCGAAGAGGTCGGCCGCCATGCCGGCGCAGTCGCCGACGTTGTCGCCGACATTGTCGGCGATCGTCGCGGGGTTGCGCGGGTCGTCCTCCGGAATGCCGGCCTCGACCTTGCCGACGAGGTCGGCGCCGACGTCGGCGCCCTTGGTGAAGATGCCGCCGCCGAGGCGAGCGAAGATCGAGATCAGCGAGGCGCCGAAGCCGAGCGCCACGAGCGCGTCGATCACGTCGCGGCTGTTGGGCTCGTGACCCATCGGGCCGGTGAGCACGTAGTAGTAGACGCTGACCCCGAGCAGCGCGAGGCCGGCGACGAGCATGCCGGTGATGGCGCCCGCCTTGAACGAGATGTCGAGGCCGCGCGCCAGCGACAGCGAGGCGCCCTGCGCCGTGCGCACGTTGGCACGCACCGAGACGTTCATGCCGATGAAGCCGGCGGCGCCCGAGAGCACCGCGCCGATGAGGAAGCCGCCGGCGACCGGCCAGGACAGCAGGAAGCCGAGCGCGACGAAGATGACGATGCCGACGACGGCGATGGTGAGATACTGGCGGCGGAGGTAGGCCTGCGCGCCCTCGGCGATGGCGCCGGCGATCTCCTGCATGCGCGCCGAGCCGGCATCCGCCGACAACAACTGTGAGATGGTGACGCCGCCGTAGACGATCGACAAGAGGCCGCCGAGGATCACTAGCCAGATACCATTCATCTCGGTGTCTCTCCCGCCCCAAATTTTCGTTCGGTTGTGTCAAGCCGATTTTTTGCGCCGGCTACATGGCAGAAAGCGCAGGGCTCCGCAATTGACGAAAGCTCTCGGGCGATCAGTTCTCCCTTATTTCGCAAGGGGTGCGTGCTTTCGGCTGCTCATCGCCGGCGTCGCTGAACGGAGACCAGAGATGAAGATTCTCACGCTCGCAGCCACCGCTGCGCTCCTTGTCGCCGCCTCGGCCCCTCCGGCGGCCGCCGAGCGGCGGTTCCCGCCGATCGACCCCGCCGCGATGTCGCCGGAGCAGAAGGCGATCTGGGACGCCATCGCCAACGGACCGCGCAAGTCGACCGGCGGGCCATTCAATGCCTGGCTGCGCAGCCCTGCCCTCGCCGACCGGCTGCAGAAGGTCGGCGAGTACGTGCGCTTCCAGTCCTCGCTGCCGAAGCGGCTGAACGAGTTCGCGATCCTGATCTCGGGGCGCTACTGGGGCTCGGGCTTCGAGTGGGACTACCACTACCCGCTGGCCCTGCAGGCCGGCGTGCCGGCACCCGTGCTGGCCGACCTCGCCGCAGGCCGTGTGCCGGCCGGGATGACGGACGACGAGGCGCTCGTCTACGCCGCCTCGACCGAGCTGCGCCGCGACAGAAACATCTCGGACGCGACCTACGCCAAGGCCCTGCAGCGGTTCGGCGAGCGCGGCGTGCTCGATCTCATCGCCGTCAACGGCTACTACGACCTCGTCTGCATGACGCTGAACGTCGCCCAGGTGCCGGTGCCCGCCGGCTCCAAGGTGCCGCCGCTGCAGCCGCTCCCGCCGCGGGAGTAGCTATTTGCGCTTGAACCGGTTCAGGGCGGTGGCAAGAGCGCGATCTCTCTTGTCGTTGCCCTCTTTCACCTGATCCGGCGTGATCGAGAACGCCTGTACCTTGGGGCTGTCGGCAAGCGATGGCCGCTTGTAGGTCAAAGCCTCAGCAGCGATCGCCCGCGCCGTTTTTTCCGAGAATGTGTCTGTCATGACGTCTCGCCTTCGAATTTCATGAATTCCGCGAACTGGACGCTGTCTATCGCAAGCACGCGACGAAATTCCTCCGAAGCATACTCCACATTTAATGTCGTGTCTGCGTCGATGCAGAAGACGCCGATCGGATCGGACCTTTTTGAAGGGGTCGGTTCGTCCCATTGCTCCGCCCCGGCGAAGATCGGTACGGCGATCAGGCTCTGCAACGACGGGCGGAGAAGCGCCCTCTCATATTTGGTCATGAGAAACGCTTCCTTGTCGTGCGGGACATCGACATAGGAGACGACCTTGTCTCGGAAAGCGAGCGACGCGCCGGGATTGCCTCGATCGAGGACGAGGTCGTCGTCTGCATCGAGCCGCATGTTGAACGACTCGACGACCTTGAACGATTGGTTTCCGAGCCGCCGGATGAGACAGGCCCGCCAGTGCTCCACGTGCGCGTCCCCCGACTGTGCCCGAAGGTGGCGGCTCATGTCGCGGGCCTTGTGGAGAAGCTCGACGAGTCCAAGGCGTCGCCCGTAGGGATTGACGCGGAAGGTGCGGTTGAGCTGCTCGAAGCCATGATCGCGCCCGGCTTCGAAGGCGGTCCGGGCTTGGGCCTCGGTGCAATCGAAGTCGAGGACGTTGAGGGGCGTTGGCAGATCGACGACCGTCAGGTGCGGCACGAATCGCGAGATGACGGTCTGCCCCCCGAAAATCCCGGTCCGCACAACCTTGCCGGCGAAGCCGAAGAGCGCTGCGAGATCGCCGAGCGCGCCGCGCGCCGTCGTGCCCTCAGCGCGAGCATCCTGCAGGGTGAAAGCCACGATCGGGATCGGGCGCATGTTGCGATACTGGGGCGAGCGCTCGATCGTGCGCTTTTCCTCTGTGAATACCCAGACGGGGAGGTTGGAAACCAGGCCGCCGTCGACGTAGCACGCCTCGTCGTCGAGACCGGGGCCTCGTCCGCGCACCCTCGCGGGCTTGAAGAAAAATGGGATCGCGAAGGAGGCGGCGACGGCATCGGCCACCACGACGTCGGGCGTGCTGCCATCGAAGATCTGAAGCGCGCCGGTGACGAAGTTCGTCGCGATGATCTTGAGCGGCACACAAAGGGGCCTTTGCGTCTTGTCGGGCTCGATATCGCGGAAGCGGACGAGGTCGCGAGCCACGTTCTTCCGGCCGAACAGCTTCTCGTAGAGGAGGTCATTCAAGATATCGCGGGCGTGCTCGGTCGAGAAGAAGCCGAAATCGCCGATGATCCGCCACGCGAAGGCGATGATCCCGGAACGGACCCTTCCGCGGCAGACCCAAAAGAACAGGACGAACCAGATCGGCTCGACGATACTCGCCAAGCCGAGCGCGAGCAGCCGGCGCAGCCGGCCGATCCTTGCGAAAAGTTTCGCGGCGCAGCCGGCAGGCTTGTCGCGCGACTTGCGGAACAATCGCGCGAAGCTCGTCCAATCGTTGCCGCCGAGCAGGTCGACAGGCTTGAGGCCGCGCTTCGCCAAGATATTCCAGTCGGGCGGCTCGGGCTGCCCTGCCGGAGGCTTCGCCGACGAGAAAAGCTCTTCTGCGGAATAACCAACTGCGCTGAGAGCGGCGACGATGGCGCCCGCGGATGTACCGGCGACGCCGATCCGCGCCATTTCCACGTCGTCGAGCGCCTTCAAAGCGCCGATATGGGTGATGCCCTTGGCACCGCCCCCTTCGAAAATTGCGAAGCATTGCTTGTGGAGCGGCACTGGCTGATCCTGTGCAAAGACTTACGTGTGCAAATGCCGAGGAGCGATAGCATTTCGCCCGCCCGCGCCGGCTAAGACTTCCGTCTGGTTCAGGAAAAGTGCTCATGGCGCTGCGACGCGAGCGCGATGCCGCGGCCCCCGTCGTCTTCCACGACGACGCCGCCGCTGCCGGAACGCGCGGTCCCGAGGCGCGTCACCCCGAAGTCGAGCTTCGCCGCCTCGGCCTCGAAGGCCGCGACACGGTCGGGCGCGACGGCACACAGGATCTCGTAGTCGTCGCCGCCGGTGAGCGCCGCGGCGAGCACGCCGGGCCGGCCGCGCGAGGCTGCGGCGGCGGCCGGCGACAGCGGCACGCGGGCGGCGGCCAGTGTCGTCGATAAGCCTTCGAGCGCCAGCATTTTTGCGAGGTCGCCGACAAACCCGTCGGAGACGTCCATGGCGGCGCGGGCGTGCGCGAGCGCCGGTCGCAGCGCGAGACGCGGGCGCGGGAGCAGGTAGCGATCCAGGAGGTGCGCGCGATCGGCCGCATCGAGCGCGGCGATCCAGTCCGCGTCCTCCGGCGCGGCGATGCGCACGCGCAGCCCCAGCGCGGCATCGCCGATCGTGCCGCTGACGAAGAGCGCGTCGCCGGCCCGCGCGCCGGTGCGCGGCACCATGCGGCCCGACGCGACCTCGCCGAAGGCGGTGATCGAGATCGTCAGCGGGCCCGGCGTGCCGACCGTGTCGCCGCCGAGCAGCGCGCAGTCGAACGCGCGGAGGTCGTCGGCGAGACCGGCGCAGAACTCTGCGAGCCACGGCTCGGTCCAGTCGTGCGGCAGCGCGAGGCCGAGCAGCACGCCGGTGGGCCGCGCCGCCTTGGCCGCGAGGTCGGAGAGGTTTACGCGCAGGGCCTTGCGCGCGATGGCGCCGGCGGGATCGTCGGCGAAGAAGTGCACGCCGGCGACCAGCATGTCCGTGCTGACGACGAGGTCGTGGCCCGCCCGCGGCGTCGCCAGCGCGGCGTCGTCGCGCAGGCCGAGGCCGCCCGGCCCGGCGAGCGGGGCGAGGTAGCGGGCGATGATCTCGTCTTCGCTGGGCCGCGACATCAGGCGCTCCGGCGCGCCGGCCGCAGCAGCGACCAGTGGTGCGGGCCCCGCGGCACGCGCCACTCGTGCGTCACCGCGAAGCCAAGCCGCTCGTAGAGCGGCAGGTTACGCGGGTTCGCGGTCTCAAGATAGGCGGCGACCCCGTCGGCATCCGCGCGGGCAAGGCCGGGCGCGATCGCCGCGGAGCCGAAGCCCCTGCCCTGCGCGTCGGGCCGGCAGCCGACGACGTGCAGGTACCAGTGCGGCTCGGGCGGATGCGCGGCGTCGCTCGCCGCGCTGACGGCGAGCGCGCGCGGCAGCGCGAGCCCCGCCGCGTGCAGCCACGGCAGGCCGTGACGCAGCTTCTCCGGCCAGCGCAGTGCGCCCTGCCCCGGCGCCCGCCACAGCGTCGCGGCCTCGCCGCCCTCGGTCATGAAGCGGGCACCGTGCGCCCCGTCGCCGTCGAAGAGGATGGCCATCAGGCGCGGCAGGCGCCGGCGCCGGTCGGCGGCGTCCGGGAAGATGAAGGTCATCACCGGGTCGTCGTGGAACGCGGCGGCCAGCGTCGCGACGACGGCGGCGCGGTCGGCGGCGGCGGGGATGCGGGTCAGCAACGGGCCGCGTCGCCCCTCCTTCTCCCGCTTGCGGGAGAAGGTGGCCCGACGAAGTCGGGTCGGATGAGGGGTGGTGCCGCTTGCGCTTGAAACTGGCGAGAGGCGGCTGCGCCCCTCATCCGACCCCGCTTCGCGGGGCCACCTTCTCCCGCAAGCGGGAGAAGGGAGAGCCAGCCGCGCGGCATCCTAGAAGGGGATGTCGTCGTCGATGACGTCGTTCATGCGGCCGCCGCCGGCGGTCGCCGGGCGACGGTCGCCGCCGCCCCCGCCGCCGCCACGCTGCATGGGCGACGAGCGGCCGAATCCGCCGCCGTCGCCCGCTTCCTCCATCGCGCCGCCGCCGCCGCGCGAGTCGAGCAGCGCGAGCTCGCCGCGGAAGCGCTGCAGCACGACCTCGGTCGCCTTGCGCTGGTTGCCGTCGCGGTCAGTGTACTCGCGCGTCTGCAGCTGGCCCTCGATGTACACCTTCGAGCCCTTCTTGCAGTACTGCTCGGCGACGCGGCCGAGGTTCTCGTTGAAGATGACGATGTTGTGCCACTCGGTGCGGTCCTTGCGCTCGCCGGTGGCCTTGTCGCGCCAGGACTCGGTCGTGGCGATCGAGAAGTTGACGACGGGGTCGCCGGCGCCGGTGCGACGCGTCTCGGGGTCGCGTCCCAGGTTGCCGATCAAGATGACCTTGTTGACGCTGCCCGCCATGTGACGCTCCTCGCACGAAATCGCGTCCAGCGAACGCGAACGCCCGCCGCAAGTCAACGCGGCGCGGAAAATGTTCTATTTATGTTCCGCGCGTGCCGCCGTCAAGCGCGCCGGCGCGGCAAGCGCCTCCTTCAGCGCCTCGATGCCCCTGCGACCGCCGCCCTCTGGAGATCGTAAGCATCGCTCCCGCGGGCCAATGGCGCTAAGCCTCCCGGGACGTCGAACCGATCCGGGAGCCACCCCATGGCCGATCTCCGCCTGCGCCGCAGCGTGCTCTACATGCCGGGCTCGAACACCCGCGCGCTCGAGAAGGCGAAGTCGCTGCCGGCCGATTCGCTGATCCTCGATCTCGAGGACGCGGTCGCCGCCGAGGAGAAGGACCGCGCCCGCGAGCAGGTCTGCGCCGCGGTGACGAGCGGCGGCTACGGCTATCGCGAGCTGGTGATCCGGGTGAACGCGCCGCAGACGCCGTGGGGCGAGCCCGACCTGCGCGCGGCGATCGCGGCGCGGCCGGACGCGATCCTGATGCCGAAGGTCTCCTCGCCGGCGGTGCTGGAGCACATCGGCGACCTGCTCGAGGCCTATAATGCGCCCGACAGCATCGCCGTCTGGGCGATGATCGAGACGCCGGCGGCGATCCTCGCCATCCAGGAGATCGCGCGCGCCCGCCGCGACCGGCGCACGCGGCTCTCCGCTTTCGTGCTCGGCACCAACGACCTCGCCAAGGACACCTGGGCGCAGATCGTGCCGGGCCGCGTGCCGATGCTGCCGTGGATGATGTTCGCCCTCGCCGCCGCCCGCGCCGAGGGGCTCACCATCCTCGACGGCGTCTTCAACGACATCGCCGACGTCGAGGGCTGCCGCATCGAGTGCCGGCAGGCGCGCGACCTCGGCTTCGACGGCAAGACGCTGATCCATCCGAGCCAGATCGAGCCGGCCAACACGTCCTTCGCGCCGTCGGAGGAGGAGGTGCGCCGCGCGCGCCTGGTGATGAGCGCCTGGGACGACCCGAGCCATGCCGGCAAGGCGGCGATCAAGGTCGAGGGCCGCATGTACGAGCGCCAGCACATCGGGATGATGGCGCGCGCCGTGGCGTGGAGCGAGGCGATCGCCGCGCGGGAGGCCGAGGCGGCAGCGGCGGCGGCGGCGGGCTGACTTAAGCGGCGCTGCCGTGCGGCTTGCGCGACAGGCGTCGCCACAAGGTCTTGAGGCCGGCCCACTCCGCCAGCTCCTGCTCCAGGCTCTCGATCCGCGCCGCCGCCGTCGCCGCGTTCGACGCGAGCTCGTCTCGCTCGGCCGCAAGGGCGTCGACGCGGGCTCGGAGGTCGAGAGTCTCGCGCTCGGCCGACGCGATGTGCAAGGCGAGCGTCTTCTCGAGGCTGTCGATCCGCGCCGCCGCTGCCGCCGCCTGCGTGGCGAGGTCGTCGCGCTCGCTCGAGAGCGCGTGGACGCGAGCCTGCAGGTCGCGCTGCTCGCTCTCGGCCGATGCGACCTGCTGCGCGAGCGCATCCGTCTGCGCTTCGGCGGCACGGGCCTTCTCGGCGAGCGCCGCTTCGAGCCCGTCCTTCGCGGCGCGCAGCTCGGTGCTGGCGGCGACTCCGCGTTCAGCCGCGCTTCGAGGTCGTCGATCCTCGCCGTGAGGACAGATCGCGTGCCGCGATTGAAGAACTCGAAGCGCTCCCACTCGGTCAGCGCCTGCTCCTTGATGCGCTCGACGAAGTCGGCGCTCTCGGCGGAGCGGCCGGCGCGCGGAATCAGCTTGGCGAACTGCTCGATCGAGTCGCGCACCGTCGGCGACCAGGCAAATTTCAGGTCGGGCAGCTCGCAGACATGGCGGACGTCCGACAGATCGACGGGATGGCGGATCAGGCCGGACAGCTGCTGCTCGGCGCGCTGGCGCGCTTCAGGGTCCGTCGCGATCTCGGTGGTGTCGACGACGAGATCCGCGGCATCGAAGGCGAAGCCCTCGACGTAGAGGTGCAGCAGGATGAACACTTGGAACACCTCCTGCGACGGCACGCCGGGCTCGTGCAGGTCGAAGTATGACGCCAAACCTCTCAGGAACGGATCGTGCGCCGAGGCCGCGACGGTCTTGGCGACGGTCTCGACGAAGTAGCCATTACCTGCCTGGGCCAGCGAGCAGTACGAGGCCCACTGGTGGAACAGGTTGCGGTGGATCGTGACGGTCCGGCCGCCGAGAGCGCGGCGCAGCGCTCGGGCCCGCCCGAGCGACCGGGTGCAGGAGAGCACCGGCAGGCCGCCGCTCGCCCGGGCGACAGCGACGAGGTTGTCGACGTAGGCGCGCTCGGACGCAGACAGCGGCCCGTCGAGACCCTCCTGCGGGATGAAGCCGTCGAACGCCATGGTGCGCTCGAAGCCCGCCACGCCGCCGTCGGGCTCGACGAGCGGCAGGAACGCGAGAAAGTACGGCGGCATCGCCGGGTGCCGCGATCCCCAGGCGTCGAACCGCGTCGCCTTGACGCTGGCGAGCGTCAGGTCGGCCAGCATCTCGTTGAAGATCTCGTAGTAGGCGAAGGTGTTGGGGGCGCGGCGGATCTTCTCCCACAGCCACGTGCTCCCCGTCCTGAAGCTCGAGTGCAGGAACAGAGGCGCGGACTCGGCCCAGCCGGGCGTCGCCTCGGCCATCGCTCTCGACGGAACCAAGGTGCGGAGGCCGGCCCCGGCGGCGTCGCCGGGATCGTCTGCCTGGTCCGCGTCGCTCACAATAACACCCTTGTCGCAATACGCTTGCATACTTGCCTGTCGACTCAGTCTGGCACACCGGGACGGGAAAGTCGCATCCCCCAGACTGCACAGCAATTCGGGCGGCTGCGCGGGAAGTTGGGCTCCCACCTATAGACCGGCGTCCCGCCGCCGGAGCCTCGCCCAGGCCGCGCCGCGGCGGCCTCTTTATCCAGCGGACGAGGGCCGCTACCATCGGCACCGGCGCTACGCCCGGGCCTCTGTTTTGAAAGGTCGAGCGGTCGATGGACTTGGACCAGATCACCGTCGTGCGCGACGGCCGCACGGCGATCTTCAACGGCAGCTGGTATCGCGGGCCACACACCAACTTCATCCCGAGCAAGGAGGACCTGCGCCAGGCAGACGCCCTCGACACCTATGTGATGCCGGGCTTCGCGCCGCAGGCCCCGTTCATCGATCGGCAGACCCCGATCACCGCGTTCGGCAGCTGCTTTGCCGCCAACATCACGCATTTCCTCGGCGAGCGCGGCTACGCGATCTGCGGCCAGGGGCTCGATCTCAACGCGCACATCATCCGCTTCGGCGAGGGCATCGTGAACACCTTCGCGATCCGCCAGCAGTTCGAATGGGCGCTCACCGGCCGCGAGTTTCCGCAGAGCCTGTGGATCAGCGAGGGCAAGGAGATCGCGCGAAAGGACGCGGAGGTGCGCGAGACGACGCGCGAGATCATCCAGGGCACCGACGTCTTCATCATCACGCTAGGCTTGGCGGAGATCTGGTACGACCGGCCCTCGGGCGAGGCGTTTTGGCGTGCGGTCCCGGCCTCGCTCTTCGATCCCGAGCGCCACGGCTTCCGCGTCTCGACCGTCGCCGAGAACTTCGACAACCTCGTCGCGACGCTCGACCTCATCCGCGCGGCGCGCCCGAACGCGGCCGTCGTCCTCACCCTGTCGCCGATCCCGCTGATGGCGACGTTCCGGCCGGTCTCGTGCCTGACGGCGAACGCCGTGTCGAAGGCCACCCTGCGCGTCGCCCTCGACCAGGTGATGGCGCAGGGCCGCGACAACGTCTTCTACTTTCCCTCCTACGAGATGGTGACCGGCGCCTGCTTCGATCCGTTCGAGGAGGACAACCGCCATCCGCGCGCCGAGGTGATCGCCGCCATCATGGCGTGCTTCGAGCGACATTACTGCAAGGCCTGACCGCGCCGGAATCACCAAAGTCGTATAGCTCGAGACGTCCGCGCCGCATTATTTGCGCTGACTGGACATACGGCTTTGCGAGCAAGTCATGAGGCGACCGTCGATTGCAGTTTCCGTCTTGTGCCTGCTTGTGCTGGCCCTCGGCGGCGCGCCGGCGGCGCAGGCGCAGGCCGTGCGGACCTGGGTCTCGGGCGTCGGCGACGACGCCAATCCCTGCAGCCGCACCGCCCCGTGCAAGACGTTTGCGGGCGCCATCTCGAAGACCGCGGCGGCGGGCGAGATCAGCGTGCTCGATCCCGGCGGCTACGGCGCGGTGACGATCACCAAGTCGATCAGCATCGTCGCCAAGGGGATCGAGGCCGGCATCACCTCGCCGGGCATTGCGGCTATCGTCGTCAACGCGGGCCCGGCCGACTTCGTGTCGATCCGCGGCCTCACGATCGAAGGCGGCGGCACCGGCACCTACGGCATCCGGGTTCTCCAGGCCGGCAGCGTCAACATCGCCGACACCGTGATCAAGGGCATCAAGGGCTCGCCCGGCTTCGGCCTCGACATCGCGCCGTCGGCCGCCGCGACCAACCTCCTCGCCTACGTCAAGAACGTCGAGGTATTCGACAACGCCGTCGGCATCCACATGCTGGGCGGCCCCAACGCCGCCGGCCTCGTCATCGACGGCAGCACAATCACCGGTAACTCGGCGAACGCCGCCGTCTTCGACGGGGCGAACGCGGCGGCCCGCGCCCAGGCTTCCAGCTTCGCCAACACGCCGCTTCTCCTCACCAACGGCGCCAAGCTGACGTCGAACGGCAACAATTTCTTCGTCGGCGGCAGCAGCGCGCCGACGAGCCTCAGCCCGCTGCAATAATCGCGGGGACCCGAGCGCGGCGGGGCTGGCGCGCGGGCTCGGGTTGCGCGTAGGGAGGCGTTGCGCCCTCCTCTACCCCGCGACTCTGCCGGAGACACAAGGTCACACGCTTGCTGACGAACCAGCGTTCGGTCGTTCTCTTCCGGGTTCATGAAGACAAGGACATCTTCAGACAGGCGCTGGCGAAGCTTCGTCGGGAGGTCTCACCCTTGGACGTCCAGACGGTCATCTACCTGAAGGACAAGAGCGAGCCGCCGCGCACGTTTGCGAACGAGTACATCGTCGACCACGCCGACTTGCAGACCTTGCCTTATGAGGCAAGGCTGCGCGGCTTCGATCCCGACAACTCGCGCAACTACAACGAGCTGCCCGTTCTTCATTTCTATCGGGCCAACCCGGATTACGACGTCTACTGGATCGTCGAATGCGACGTCCACTATTCCGGGTCGTGGGGCGACCTGTTCGACACGCTCTCGACGAGCCGCGCCGATCTGCTCGGCACGACGATCGCCGACCGGGCGGACAACCCCGACTGGTACCATTGGGGCGCCCTGCGCCAGGGCGACACGCCACCGCCGCCCGATCTCTGCGTGAAAGTGTTCATGCCGTTCGCGCGCGTGTCCCGCGCGGCGCTGGCCGCCATCGACGAGGCGTACGTTGCCGGCTGGACGGGACATCCGGAGGGGACGTGGCCGACGATCTGCCGCCTCCGCAACCTGTCGATCGAGGACCTGGGCGGCGACGGGACGTTCACGCCGGCCAGATGGAAGAACAAGCATTACCGGAACACGCTCTGCGATCCCTACCTTTCCCCGGGGACGTTCAGGTTCCGGCCGCCGGTGACGATGGCGGAGATCGAAGCGTCGTCATCGGCACCTCTGCTCTGGCATCCCGTCAAATCCTGAGGTCACGGCCGGTTCGCGCCGGTTAGGGCCTCGCGGTCGCGTTGACGCGCCTCCAGGCCGCGGCATTCGGCTCGAGGTTCAGGAAGTCGGCGAGCTGGGCCGGGACATCCTCGGCGTCGATGTCGACGGTCAGCAGTCGGGGAGACCCGGCGAAATAGGTGGCGAGCGCCGCCTCGAACCGCAGCCGCCGCTCCGCCCAGTGATCCAGGACTATGGTCTCGCTCGTGGTGTTGAGGATCATCAGATACCGCTGCAGCAGGCTGCCGGCGGCCTTGGAGGCATGGTTTCGGCGGCTCTGCAGCCAAGCCTGCATGTCTCTTGTGTTGTACACAAAGAGGCTATTAGGGTAGTCCCGGTCCATGAGCCGGAAGAACTCGATGCCCTCGATCGCGATGCGATCGTTGAAGAAGAACATGTCCAAGAAAGCGCGGTAGTCCTGATCGTATCCGTCGAAAACCTTCCGCCCCTCGACAGCATTCGAGAGCATCGTCCGCGCCAACAAGCCACCGTCCCAGTGCACGCTTGCGATTCCATTCGCCTCGAAGAACGCATGAAGCGCGGACGTGCCGCATTTATTGTAGCCGATACAGAAGATGTACGGATTGCCGAGCGGGGGCATTCAATCTCTCGAGCCTGACACGTCGCTTCCCCTCGACCACGAAACGCGCCTGCCGCACAATAGAAACCGAACGACCTTGGAAATTCCCTTCACGATCATGATCCCTGTGTTCAACGAAACCAGGGTGCTGCAGTTCTCCGACTTCTACTTCCGCCGCCTCGATATCCCGGTCGTGTATGCGCTCGACTCGCAGCACACGCCGGAAGCGCGCCGGACGTTGCGCGCGCTAGGCCGCGAATTCCGTACGTTCGACAACGATCGGCCGTTCATCGAAAGCGGCTATGCGAGCTTCGCGGCGGCGTCGCCGACCGACTGGATCCTGCGGCTCGACTGCGACGAGCTCCCGACACCCGAGCTCATCGCCGCCTGCCGCGACTTCGTCGCAGGCGACCCGCACGAGACCGCGGGCTTCGAGCGCTGCCAGCTCACCTGGCGCGATGACCGCTTCTACGCCTGCACGTCGACGCGTTTCGCGCCCGCAAACCAGGTGCAGTGGCGCCTCTTCGACCGGCGGCGCGCGACGTTCACGCCGCAGATCCACACCGCCGGCATTGCGCTCGACGCACCGGTAACGCTGCGAGGCGCGGCGCGGATCTATCATCTCTCCTGGATCTTCCTGTCCTGGGAAGACAGGCTCAGGAAGGCCGCCCGCTACGACAGTTACGGCCAAGCTGACGCCAATCGGGTCAACCAGCTGTTCCCGCTGGCCGAGGCGCAGTGGGAGGAGCTTGACGCACCGGACCTTACCGGCGCCTACAGGGACTGGCTCGACGCCGCGCCGGCGACGGAGGAGACGATCCCGGCCTGATCGGAGGCGGCCCAGTACTGGCGTGGCCATGGGAAGGGCCTTAACTAGCAGTCAACACCTCCTACCTCCGACGGTGGCATGAAGACTCCCAAGACAAGACCACCGGTTCGATCGAAGGCGCAAAGCGAAGCCGGCCCGGGGACCCGCGCCGCCGCGGCCAAGCGGCCGAAGAGCCAGGCCCCGGCCACTCCGGTGTCAGCGGTCCCGGTGTCGACCTTGCCCACCTTCGAGGGGCGCGTCATCTCCGTCCGTGGCGCGCGCGAGCACAACCTCAAGAACGTCGACCTGACGATCCCGCGCGACAAGCTCGTCGTCTTCACGGGGCTGTCGGGCTCGGGCAAGTCGTCGCTTGCCTTCGACACGATCTATGCCGAGGGCCAGCGCCGCTACGTCGAGTCGCTCTCGGCCTACGCGCGCCAGTTCCTCGAAATGATGCAGAAGCCCGACGTCGACCAGATCGACGGGCTCTCGCCGGCCATCTCGATCGAGCAGAAGACGACGTCGAAGAACCCGCGCTCGACCGTCGCCACCGTCACCGAGATCTACGATTACATGCGCCTGCTGTGGGCGCGCGTCGGCATCCCCTACTCGCCGGCGACCGGGCTGCCGATCGAATCGCAGACCGTGTCGCAGATGGTCGACCGCATCGTCTCGCTGCCGGAGCGCACGCGCCTCTACCTGCTGGCGCCCGTGGTGCGCGGGCGCAAGGGCGAGTACCGCAAGGAAATCGCCGAGTTCATGAAGAAGGGCTTTCAGCGCCTCAAGGTCGACGGCGAGTTCTACGAGATCGCCGATGCGCCGGCGCTCGACAAGAAGCTGAAGCACGACATCGACGTGGTGGTCGATCGCATCTCCGTTCGCCGCGACGACGACGGCAAGGGCATCAAGGCGCGGCTGGCGGAAAGCCTCGAGACCGCGCTCGAGCTCGCCGACGGCATCGCCATCGCTGAGATCGCCGGCGAGACCGACGAGCGCGGCGCGCCGAAGCGCATCACGTTCAGCCAGAAATTCGCCTGCCCTGTCTCCGGCTTCACGATCGCCGAGATCGAGCCCAGACTGTTTTCCTTCAACAACCCGTTCGGCGCCTGCCCGGAGTGCGGCGGCCTCGGCGTCGAGCAGCGCATCGACGCCGACCTCATCGTGCCCGACCCGAAGGTGACGCTGCGCCGCGGCGCCATCGCGCCCTGGGCCAAGTCGACCTCGCCCTACTACATGCAGACCCTCGAGGCGCTCGGCCGGCACTTCAAGTTCCGCCTCGACGTCCCCTTCGAGAAGCTGCCGCTCGAGATCCAGCACATGCTGTTCTACGGCTCGGGCAAGGAGAGCATCCGCTTCTCGTATGCCGACGGCGTGCGCGCCTACGACGTGAACAAGCCCTTCGAGGGCATCATCCGCAACCTCGAGCGCCGCTACAAGGAGACCGAGAGCGAGTGGGCGCGCGAGGAGATCGGCCGCTTCATGGCCGACACGCCCTGCGAGGCCTGCGGCGGCGCCCGCCTCAAGCCGGAGGCGCTGGCGGTGAAGATCGACATGGAGACGATCGCCGCCGTCACCTCGCTGTCGGTGCGCGACGCGCATGCCTGGTTCGAGGCGCTGCCGAAGAAGCTCGACGACAAGCGCAACGAGATTTCGCGGCGCATCCTGAAGGAGATCTCCGACCGCCTCTCCTTCCTCGTCGACGTCGGGCTCGACTACCTCTCGCTCTCGCGCGCCTCGGGCACGCTGTCGGGCGGCGAGAGCCAGCGCATCCGCCTCGCGTCGCAGATCGGCTCGGGCCTCACCGGCGTGCTCTACGTGCTCGACGAGCCGTCGATCGGGCTGCACCAGCGCGACAACGCCCGCCTCCTCGACACGCTGCGGCGGCTGCGCGACCTCGGCAACTCGGTGATCGTCGTCGAGCACGACGAGGACGCGATCCTCACCGCCGACCACGTCGTCGACGTCGGCCCCGGCGCCGGCATTCACGGCGGCGAGATCATCGCCCAGGGCACGGCCGACGAGATCATGGCCAACCCGAAGTCGCTGACCGGCCAGTACCTCTCCGGCGCCAAGCAGGTCGCGGTGCCGCGCAAGCGCCGCCGCCCCGATCCCGAGCGCAAGCTGACGATCGCCAACGCGCGCGGCAACAACCTGAAGAACGTCTCGACCGAGGTGCCGCTCGGCCTGTTCACGGCGATCACCGGCGTCTCGGGCGGCGGCAAGTCGACGCTCGTCATCGACACGCTCTACAAGGCCGTCGCCCGCCGCCTCAACGGCGCCTTCGAGCACCCGGCCCCGCACGACGCGATCGAGGGGCTGGAGCACATCGACAAGGTCATCGATATCGACCAGTCGCCGATCGGCCGCACGCCGCGCTCGAACCCGGCCACCTACACCGGCGCGTTCACGCCGATCCGCGACTGGTTCGCCGGGCTCCCCGAAGCCAAGGCGCGCGGCTACCAGCCCGGCCGCTTCTCGTTCAACGTCAAGGGCGGGCGCTGCGAGGCCTGCCAGGGCGACGGCGTCATCAAGATCGAGATGCACTTCCTGCCCGACGTCTACGTCACCTGCGACGTCTGCAAGGGCCGCCGCTACGACCGCGAAACGTTGGAAGTCAAATATCGCGACAAGTCGATCGCCGACGTGCTCGACATGACGGTGGAAGAAGCCGCCGTGCTGTTCAAGGCGGTGCCGCCGATCCGCGACAAGATGGAGACGCTGGCCCGCGTCGGGCTCGGCTACGTCAAGGTCGGCCAGCAGGCGACGACGCTCTCGGGCGGCGAGGCGCAGCGCGTGAAGCTCGCCAAGGAGCTGTCGCGGCGCTCGACGGGGCGGACCCTCTACATCCTCGACGAGCCGACGACCGGCCTGCACTTCCACGACGTCGCCAAGCTGCTCGAGGTGCTGCACGAGCTGGTCGACCAGGGCAACTCGGTCGTGGTGATCGAGCACAACCTCGAGGTCATCAAGACGGCGGACTGGGTCATCGACCTCGGCCCAGAGGGCGGCGACGGCGGCGGCGAGATCGTCGCCACCGGCACGCCGGAGCAGATCGCGGCCACAAAGCGCAGCCACACCGGCGCGTTTTTGCGCGAGCTGCTGGAGCGCCGGCCGCCCCGCTCGCGGCTCGCCGCCGAATAGGCAACGCCGACCCTTTTGAAGAAAACATTTGTCGCCGGACGATAACGCCCGGCGGCTCAAGCGTTCGCGGCCTGCGTCAGGTGCGGCAGGCGCAGCCGCATTTTGCAGCATGCGCTGCACACCGCACCTGCAAGACTGCTATTAATTTAGCATTGTTCGGTACGAATTGCAGGCAAATCCAGTCTTTACCCGTCAATACCGTTGCTCCCAAGCAACGTCGTCGCCTAGTCTTTGCCGCACCGCCGAAACGCCCTGGCGTTCGCGACCGCAACCAACGATCATGTCTCATCGGAATCGGTCGTCGGACGCGGTGGTCCCGGATCATGCGTCCTCAGGGGGAAGCTCACATGAAGAAGTCTTCAGCCATCTCGTCGCTCGGCGCCGCGGCGCTGGCGCTTTCGGTGTCCGCGACGGCGTCGTTTGCCGGCTACATGCAGCCCGGCGAGACGATGGGCGTCTCGCTGCTCTCGCCGCTGCCCGAGGGCGTGTTCTTCGCCGATCTCGAGGACTACGGCCGCTCGAACCTCGGGGGCGCCGGCGCGCCGAAGGTCGGCCTCGGCGTCAACATCCCGGTCATCATCTGGTCGACGCCGATCTCGTTCTACAACACCCGCCTCGAGTTCATCGTCGCGACGCCCTTCGCCCACCTCGACGGCGACGGGCTCGATCGCTTCGGCGGCATCACGCAGGGCTACGGTCCGCTGCTCGGCCACGACTTCGGCGGCGGCCTGACGGGCGGCGTCGGCGCGCTGTTCCGCACGCCCGACGTCAGCCACAACATCCAGGATCTCTCGGGTCGCACCGCGGTCGGCGCCGACTTCCGCCAGAGCCTGCAGTACAAGGTGCCGACCGGCCCGTTCGCAGGCATCACGCTGATCGAAAACGCGGCCTTCACGAGCTGCTTCTGCCGCAACGTGCCGATCACCGGCGACGGCCTGGCGGTGGCGCCGCAGAACGACATGTTCGCGGGCGACTTCACCGCCCAGAAGTCGTTCGGCAAGTTCACCATCGGCTTCACCGGCTACGGCAACATCGACACCAACAACATCGCCCGCCTCACGGCGGCCGCCACGAACGGCAACACCCGCGAGCGCAACGTCGCGGTCGGCGGCCTCGTCGGCTACGACTTCGGCAGGTTCACCCTCACCGGCATCGTGACCCACTCGCTCTACCGCAACGCGATCGTCCCGACTGTGTCGTCGGGCGAGGAGACCCGCGGCTGGGTGCGCGTCATCGTCCCGCTCTACGTCGCGCCAGCGCCGATGGCGCCCGTCGTCGCGAAGTACTGATCGACCCACCCACTTTCCGATCCCGGCAATGGCCCCGCCTCGTGCGGGGCCATTTCTTTGCGTGCGCTCCTTCTTTCTTTTCAATGCTGTAGGTCGAAGATCGAAGCGCAGCAGAGTGGCAATAACTTCGGCAGCCACCGCCCGTTTCTAATGCACATTTGCAACACCGTTCGGCAGATTCAGGAACTTTGCCCGCCTCCCATGGCCTTTTCGGCCTCACGCTGAGAAAAGTGAGGCTGGATTCGGCCCCCGAGTTGACCGAACGGGGGCTGCAGGGGAGAAAAATCATGCAGGGTAAGGTTCTTTCGACCGTCGCTGCCGCGTCGATGGCGCTTTCGCTGTCGGCCACGGCAGCCTTCGCCGGCTACATGCAGCCGGGCGAGACGATGGGCGTTTCGCTCGTCTCGCCGCTGCCCGAGGGCGTCTACTTCGCCGATCTCGAGGACTACGGCCGCTCGCCGAACCTCGTGCCCGGCACCAACGTCGGCCTGGGCGTCAACATCCCGGTTCTGATCTGGTCGACGCCGATCTCCTTCTACAACACGCGCCTCGAGGTTCTCGCCGCTGTGCCCTTCGCGCATATCGACGGCGGCGGGCTCGACCGCTTCGGCGCCATCACCTACGCGCTCGGACCGCTGCTCGCGCACGACTTCGGCGGCGGCCTGACCGGCGGTGTCGGCGCTCTCGTGCGTACGCCCGACACCAGCGCCAACATCCAGGATCTCTCGGGCCGCACGCGTCCCGCCGTCGATATCCGCCAGAGCTTGCAGTACAAGGTGCCGACCGGCCCCTTCGAAGGCATCACGCTGATCGAGAACGCGGCCTTCACGAGCTGCCTCTGCTCCTCGCGCCAGGGCATCACCGGCGACGGCCTGCTCACCGCGACGCAGAACGACATGTTCGCCGGCGACTTCACCGCGCAGAAGTCGTTCGGGAAGTTCACCATCGGCTTCACCGGCTACGGCAACATCGACACCAACAACATCGCCCGCCTCACGGCGGCCGCGACGAACGGCAACACCCGCGAGCGCAACGTCGCGGTCGGTGGCCTCATCGGCTACGACTTCGGCAAGTTCACGCTGACCGGCATCGTCACGCACTCGCTCTACAAGAACGCGATCGTCCCGACCGTCTCGTCGGGCGAGGAGACGCGCGGCTGGCTGCGCATCATCGTCCCGCTCTACGTCGCGCCTGCCCCGGCGGCACCGGTCGTCGCCCGCTACTGAGCGCTCGCGCTCTTCAACACCGAACACCGGATGGCCCCGCCTTGCGCGGGGCCATTTTTTTTAAGCATTGAAGGGGCTTAGTCGCGTTAGTTGCTTGTTAACCCCGCTCTTGCTGCACAAGCGAAATGCACAATTGCCACACGATCCAGCAGAGTGCGGTGGAGTGCCTGTTTGCTGTAGCGTCCCCGTCATCTTTGCTGAAAGATACAGCATCGGAATCGGCTCAATCCCAGGCCACATCTGGTCTTGGTCAACGCAACGCCGCCGGGGGCAAGTTATGAAGACGACTAAGGTTCTATCAACGATCGGCGTGGCGGCTCTCGGCCTCGCGATGTCCGCGACGGCCTCGTTCGCCGGCTACATGCAGCCGGGCGAAACGATGGGCCTCTCGCTCATCTCGCCGCTGCCGGAAGGCGTGTTCGCCGCCGACCTCGAGTCCTACGGCCGCTCGAAGCCGACCGGCTCGCCGACCAACCTCGACGTGGGCGTCAACATCCCCGTCCTGATCTGGTCGACCCCGATCTCGTTCTACAACACGCGCCTCGAGATCCTCGCCGGCTTCCCGTTCGCCCACATCGACGGCTCGGGCGCCGACCGCATCGGCTTCGCGTCCTTCGCGCTCGGCCCGCTGCTCGCTCACGACTTCGGCAACGGCCTGACCGGCGGTGTCGGCGCTCTGCTCCGTACCCCGGATGCGAGCCAGAACATCCAGGATCTGACCGGCCAGACGGACACCGCGATCGACCTTCGCGAAAGCCTTCAGTACAAGATCCCGGGCAACGGCCCGTTCGGCGGCATCACCCTGATGCAGAACGCGGCCTTCACCACCACGCTGCGCAAGCAGAGTGCGCTGACGGTCACGTCCGACGGTCTGACGGTCCGCACGCAGAACGACTTCTTCGCCGGCGACTTCACCGCCGAGAAGTCCTTCGGCAAGTTCACGATCGGCTTCGTGGGCTACGGCAACATCGACACGAACAACGTCAACCAGCTCGGCACGGTCGCCAACCCGTCGGTCAACCCGCGCGAGAAGAACATCGCTCTCGGTGGTCTCGTCGGCTACGACTTCGGTCGCTTCAGCCTGACCGGCATCGTGACGCACTCGCTGTTCAAGACCGCCATCGTCCCGGCGATCTCGCTCCACGAAGAGACCCGCGGCTGGGTCCGCGTCGTGGTGCCGCTCTACATCGCGCCGCCGCCGTCGGCTCCGGTCGTCGCCCGCTACTGATCGTCTGATCTTCAAGCGATCCGAAAGACCCCGCCGGGCGACCGGCGGGGTTTTTCTTTGGCCGGACGCCAGGTTGCGGCGCGCACCTGCCGGCAATAAGCCATTGCGGATGAACGACGTCCCTCGCCCCATCCACGTCATCGGCGGCGGCCTCGCCGGCTCCGAGGCGGTCTGGCAGATCGCCGCCGCCGGCGTGCCGGTCATCCTCCACGAGATGCGGCCGGTCCGCCGCACCGATGCGCACCGCGGCGATTCGCTGGCCGAGCTCGTCTGCTCCAACTCGCTGCGCTCGGACGACGCGGAGACGAACGCCGTCGGCGTCCTGCACCGCGAGATGCGGCGCATGGGCTCGCTCGTCATGCGCGCCGCCGATGCCAATCAAGTGCCGGCCGGCGGCGCGCTTGCCGTCGACCGCGAGGCCTTCGCCGCCGCCGTTACCGAGGCGCTGGCCGCCCACCCGCTCGTCGAGATCCGCCGCGAGGAGGTCGAAGGCCTGCCGCCGGCCGACTGGGATAACGTTATCGTCGCGACCGGCCCCTTGACCTCGCCGGCGCTCGCCGCCGGCATCGGCGGCCTGACCGGCGAGTCGGACCTCGCTTTCTTCGACGCGATCGCGCCCGTCGTGCACCGCGAGACCATCGACATGTCGAAGGCGTGGTTCCAGTCCCGCTACGACAAGGCCGGCCCCGGCGGCACGGGCGCCGACTACATCAACTGCCCGCTGTCGCGCGAGCAGTACGAGGCCTTCGTCGACGCGCTGCTGTCGGCCGACGTCTTCACCTCGCCGCACGACGCGACGACCCCCTACTTCGACGGCTGCCTGCCGATCGAGGAGATGGCGCGGCGCGGCCGCGAGACCCTGCGCCACGGCCCGATGAAGCCCGTCGGCCTCACCAACCCGCATGCGCCGACGCAGAAGCCCTGCGCCGTCGTGCAGCTGCGCCAGGACAATGCGCTGGGCACGCTCTACAACATGGTCGGCTTCCAGACGAAGATGCGCCACGCCGCGCAAGTGGCTGTGTTCAAGACGATTCCCGGCCTCGAAGAGGCGAGCTTCGCGCGGCTCGGCGGCATCCACCGCAACACCTTCCTCAACGCGCCGAAGCTGCTCGATGCGACACTGCGGCTGCGGGCGCAGCCGCGCCTGCGATTCGCCGGGCAGATCACCGGCTGCGAGGGCTACGTCGAGAGCGCGGCCATCGGGCTGATCGCCGGCCGGCTCGCCGCCGCCGAGCGGCAGCGCCGGACGATCGCCATGCCGCCCGCGACGACGGCGATCGGCGCGCTGATCAACCACATCACCGGCGGCCACGTCGCCGGCATCGACCCCGGGCCGCGCTCGTTCCAGCCGATGAACGTCAATTTCGGCCTGTTCCCGCCGATCGATGGCCCGACGGTCGGCCCAGACGGCCGGCGGTTGCGCGGGCCGGAAAAGGGCGTGGCGCGCAAGATCGCTTTGAGCCGGCGCGCGGCCGCCGATCTCGACGCGTGGCTCGCCGCGCCGGCGCCGGCTCTCGCCGCGGAGTGACGGGGCTCGCCCGTTCTAAGGCGCGGGAAAAAGCGTCGCCGTCTTGCCGGTCAGCCGGTAGGCGACGAGGCCGATCCACTCGTGGCCGGCGACCTCGACCTTGCGCTGCTGGTCCACGACCTTGGCCGACGGCCACCAATCGCGCGCGGTCCCGCTGGTGCGATAGTCGACGGGATAGGCGACGACCGGCCAGCCGGCGGCGCGGAAGATCCCGACCGAGCGCGGCATGTGCGCGGCCGAGGTAACGAGCAGCCAGGTCTCGCCCGGCTTCGGCGCGACCAGCTTCTTGGTCAAGACGGCGTTCTCGTAGGTGTTGCGCGAGGCCGATTCAAAGGTCATCCGCGAATCGGGCACGCCGAGCGTCAGCCACAGCGCGTGCACGCCACGCGCCTCGTCGAGGTCGGCCTTCTGCGAAAGATCGGCGCTGCCGCCCGTGAAGACGAGCCGCGCCGAGGGGAAGCGTCGCGCCAGCTCCACGCCGGCGGTGAGCCGGCCGGCCGCCTCGTTGAGGCTCGGCTGGCCGCGCGCGGCAGTGAGCCCCTCGTCGAGCGCGCCGCCGAGGACGACGATGCCGGCCGGCGCCGCCATTTCGGCGGGCGGCTGCGGGAAGCGGTCCTCGAGCGGCCGCAGCAGCGCGTTGCCGAGCGGCGAGAAGCAGACGATCGCAAAGGCCAGCGCGGCGCCGAGCGACAGGACGCGTCCCGTCCGCGCAAAGCCGATCGTGGCGAGGGCGATGCCGGCGAAGCCGACCAGCACGAGGAAGGCGATGGGCTCGAGGACGACGCCGATAATCTTCGAGGCGATGAAGAACACGCTAGTCGTCGTCTGGGCGGCGCGGCGGCGGCTCGTCGTCGGCCGTCTCGTCCGTCGGCACGGCGTACTTGCCGCCGAGCCACTTGTAGAGGTCGACGTCCGCGCAGCGCTTGCTGCAGAACGGCACGTAGGCCTCGGTGGGCGGCTTGCCGCAGATCGGGCATGGCTTCTTCGGCGCAGGCTCGGGCCTAGGCCGCGTCACCGCGTCATTCCCCGGTCGGCCGGATGAAGACCGGCTCGTGCACGACGGCGCCGGGGACGAAGCCGTCGGCGGCGAGCAGGCTCATCGTCTCGTAGAGCGGCAGGCCGACGACGCTCGAGTACGAGCCGACGATCTTCACGACGAAGGCGCCGGCGCGCCCCTGGATCGCGTAGCCGCCGGCCTTGCCGCGCCACTCGCTCGCGGCGACGTAGGACCGCATCTCGCTCGACGACAGGCGCTTGAAGCGCACCCGCGTCTCGACCAGGCGATTGCGCCGCTTGCCGCCGCGCGTCAGCATCGAGATCGCGGTGTGGACGCGGTGCGCGCGACCGGACAGGAGGCGCAGGCATTCCTCCGCCTCCTCCACGAGCTCGCATTTCGGCAGGATGCGGCGCCCGACGCTGACCACCGTGTCGGCGGCGATGAGGGCGGCGCCGGCGAGATCGGGGCGCGTCGCCATCGTGCGCGCGGCGACCGCCGCCTTCTCGTCGGCGAGGCGCACGGCGAGCGAGCGCGCCGACTCGCCGCGATGCGGCGTCTCGTCGATGTCGGCCGGCAGCAGCGCGATCGGCTCGATGCCGATCTGCTGCAGCAGCGCGACGCGGCGCGGCGAGCCGGAGGCGAGCACGAGCCGCCTGTCGTCGGACTGGCTGATGGGGCTCGCGCCGGTCATCGTGCGCTACTTGAAGCGGTAGGTGATGCGGCCCTTGGTCAGGTCGTAGGGCGTCATCTCGACGAGGACCTTGTCGCCGGTCAGCACGCGGATGCGGTTCTTGCGCATCTTGCCGGCCGTGTGGGCGATGATCTCGTGATCGTTCTCGAGCTTGACGCGGAAGGTCGCGTTCGGAAGCAATTCCTCGACGACGCCCGGAAACTCGAGCAGCTCTTCCTTCGACATTCGGTTCCTTGTTCTCTCGGCCGTAGGGCCGGCTCATTCAGCTCGCGCCGCCTCGCGTCGAGCCGATGAGTGGGTTCGATGCCGATGACGGAATGGGCGGTTGTGTAAGCCTAATGTAGGCGATTGTGAACCGCTCGCATCGGCGCAGAGGGCCGCGTGCCCAGAATTCAGCTCGCCACGGCGGCGGCGCGCGCCGCATCCGCCCGCTCGTAGCGGCGGTAGCGCCGGATCGCCAGCGGGATCGTCGCGATATAGGCGATCGACAGGAGGATCATCACCTCCATCGGGTAGGTCGCCAGCAGAAGCAGCGCCGCGGCGATGCCGAACAGCACGACCATGAAGTATTCGCGCGGGATACTGCCGATCCTCTTGCCGGAGAAATGCGGGATGCGGCTCGCCATCAGGAAGGCGACGAGGATCACGTAGGCGACCTCGACCTGCGCCGGGATCGGCACGGCCGAGGTGACGATGCCGGAGAAGTGGACGTAGAGCGGCAGCAGGCCGAGGATCGCGCCGGCCGGCGCCGGCATGCCGACGAAGAAGTTGGCGTGCCAGGCCGGCTTGTCGGGATCGTCCAGCATGGTGTTGAAGCGCGCGAGACGCAGCGCCGCGGCGATCGCGAAGATCAGCACCGCATACCAGCCGAAGCTCCGGATCTCCTGCAGCCGCGACAGATACAGAATGAGGGCCGGCGCGACGCCGAAATCGACGAAGTCGGCGAGCGAGTCGAGCTCGGCGCCGAAGCGCGACGTGCCGCGGATGGCCCGCGCGATGCGCCCGTCGAGGCCGTCGAGGATCGCCGCGCCGATCACCGCCGTCACCGCGATCTCGAACTTGCCCTCGATCGCGAAGCGGATCGACGTCAGCCCGAGCGCCAGCGCCGCGAGCGTCACAAGATTGGGGATCACGACGCGGACCGGCACCGCGCGGAAGCGGCGGCGGCGCAGCGGCGGCAGCCGCTCGCCGAGCGCGTCGTAGCCGCCGATGTCCTCGACCTCGGCAGTTGTATGCAAGCGAACCGGTCTCATGGCGCGCGGACCATAGGGACGCGGCCCGGTCGCGGCAAGCTCAGGGCTTGGGGGGCTCCGGCTGCGGCGCCTTCTCGTGCGCCACGAGCGCGGCGCGCGACGCGGCGCTGAGGCCCGCCAGCGCCTCGGTCAGCGCCTCGCCCGACACCGCATCGAGGTCGCGGTTCGTCTGGTGCAGGGCGTCGAAATCGGCCGAGATGACGGCCTTGTTGTACGTCGGCGCGGCGATGTCGGCTTCGATCTTGTCGCGCGCGGCCTTGTGCGCGAGCCTTGCGCTGCGCAGCGCGTCGCGGTGCGTGCGCATCACCGACTGGAACAGCTTGCGCTGGTCCTCGGGCAGCGCGCCGACGTTGGCGGCCGGGACCAGCGCGCGTTTCTGCTGCGGCGGCCGCGGCGGCGGCCGATGCACGGCGAAGCCGCGGCCGACGAGGATGCCGCCGAGGAACACGTTGAGGAGAAGCGACGCGGCGAGGACGAAGACGAGCCGCCCGTGGTCACTCCACATCGGCGACCCCGCCATCGAGCGCCGAGGCCATCATGCGGGCCGGGCTGACGTCGCGCTCGACGGGCGCGTGCGCCCCGACCGACAGCCCGACGGCGAGAACGATCATCGCCGCCACCGCCCAGCCCGCGCGCAGCGCGAGGCGACGCGCCGGCGTCTCCTGCCGGTGGCGCGTCGCGCGGGCGGCGATCGCGTCGGCACCGGCGCTCGGCGCCGGCGTGCAGCGCAGGACGGTCTCGACGGCCAGCATGTCGTCGTGCAGCCGCCGCGCCTGCGGCGAGGCGGCGAGCAGCGCCTCAGCCTGCGCCCGCGCCGCGGCCGGCCAGCGGGCGAGGTCGCCGCCGTGCAGGTCCAAAAGGTCTTCGAACTCGGACACTTCCATCATCTCACTCGTCGTCCGAACCTTGGCTCAGGCTGTGGCGCAGCGTGCGGCGCGCGCGCACCAGAAGCAATTCGAAAGCCCCGA
Organism: Beijerinckiaceae bacterium RH AL1; assembly: GCA_901457705.2. Taxonomy (NCBI): domain Bacteria; kingdom Pseudomonadati; phylum Pseudomonadota; class Alphaproteobacteria; order Hyphomicrobiales; family Beijerinckiaceae; species Beijerinckiaceae bacterium RH AL1. The sequence continues at coordinate 1,552,514 of LR590083.2, read as the reverse complement.
CCGAGACGCCCATCGCCGCCGCGCCGTCGGCGTTGGAGAGCTCGGCATCATACGTCAGGCCGATCGCCATCCGCTGGCGGTCGGGCAGCGCGGCGATCGCCGCCTTGACCCGCGCCGCGCGCTCGCGCGCGATGATCGCGGCATCCGCCGGGAGCGACGGGTCGACCGGCTCGGCGACGTCGTCGAGCGTCGTCGGGCGCACCCTGCGGACCTGGTCGATCGACAGGTTCACCGCGACGCGCGACAGCCACGCGGCGTAGCTCGCGCGGGAAGGCTCGCGCACCTGCCAGAGCGGCGCCTTGACCCAGGCGCGGGTGAACACCTCCTGCACCACATCCTCCGCGGCGGCTCGGCTGCCGAGCGAGCGGGCGACGAGGGAGACGAGACGCGACTGGTGCCGCGTGACGAGGCGCGCGAACGCCGCCTTGTCTCCCCTGGCGACGAGCCCGACGAGCTCGTCATCCGTCGCCTCCGCGTCGCTCATTCGTCCCTGGGCCTGTCTCGGGAAACGGTGCCGGCGGGCGGACCCTACGCCGCGGCTCAGCTCTGCAGGAAGATCCGCGGTTCGACCGGGGAAAATTCGGCAAGCACCGTCTCGCCGGCGGTCGCCTTGCTGCCGAGCGCGACCAGCGGGCGGGCGCCCGGCGGCATGTAGACGTCGACGCGCGAGCCGAACCGGATCAGCCCGAAGCGCGTGCCGGCGGCAAGCGAATCGCCCTGCTTCGAGAAGCAGAGGATGCGGCGCGCGACGAGGCCGGCGATCTGCACGACGCCGAAGCGGCCGCGCACGCCGTCGATGACCAGCGAGTTCCGCTCGTTGACCTCGGACGCCTTGTCGAGGTCGGCGGAGACGAACTGGCCGGGCTTGTAGGCGATCTTGGCGATGCGGCCGGTGACCGGCACGCGGTTCACGTGGCAGTCGAAGACCGACATGAAGACGGAGATCCGCTGCATCCGCTCGGCGCCGAGCCCGAGCTCCGGCGGCGGCACGAACAGTCCGATGGAGGACACGTAGCCGTCGGCCGGCGACACGACGAGCGAATCGTCCTGCGGCGTGACGCGCGGCGGATCGCGGAAGAAGTAGACGCACCAGGCCGTGAGGATCGCAAAGAGCCACGAGAGCGGCCCGAGGAACCAGTAGACGATCAGCGTCACCAGCGCGAAGCCGACGATGAAGGGGTAGCCGGCGGGATGGACCGGCGTCATCTGGCGCCGGATGGAGTCGATCATCGACATCGAGTGTTGGGTCCCGGGAAGGAAGAGGTCGGCGGCCTTATAGGCCGTCCGCGCCGCGAAATCTTCCCGGGGTTCGGGGCGACGCCGCTAGGGCGCCGCCTTGAAGAGATCCTGGAAGATCAGCGGGCCCCAGGCGCCGTCGCGGCCGTGCACCAGCGCGCCGCCCTCCGCGAGCCGGCCAAGCGTCACCGGCGCGAAGCCGAGCCGCCTGGCCAAGGCCGCCACGGGCTCGAGGGCGCCCGCGTCGTCGCTCGCCAGGAAGATGACGCGGTGGCCGCCTGCGACGACCGGGTCGGACGCCAGCTTGGTCGCACCGAGGTGGTTGAAGGCCTTCACGAGCCGCGCGCCGGAAAAAGCCTTCGCAACGAAGGCGGAGGACAGGAGACCGTCCTGTTCCGCGAGCGGCGCCAGCGAGTTCGTCGCGTCGATCACCGTCTTCCCGTCCCAGCGCGGCAGGGCTCCCGCGACCGCGCGGTGCTCGGCGAACGGCACCGCCAGGAAGATCGTGTCGGCCGCGAGCGCCTCCTGCAGCGTCGTGGCGACGATTGTGGAGCCGATCGCCTGGGCCTGCTGCGCCAGCGCCTCGGGCGGCCGGCGCCCCGCGACGACGACGTCCAGGCCCCTCCGAGCGAACGCGTGGGCGAGCGCCTGGCCGATCTTGCCGAAGCCTACAATCGCGTAGGTCATCCTTCTCTCCATCTATGCTTGGTTTGCTGTTCGACCGATGGCGACAGGATCGCTCCTGTCGCCGGAAGGCGGCCTGGCGGCACTGTTTTGCGACAAACGACATGTCAGCCAGGCAGCGCCTTCGGCTCGGCTCAGATCGCCGAGAAGCCGCCGTCGACGGCGAGGTCCACCCCGTTCACGAAGCTCGACTCGTCTGAGGCGAGAAACACCGCGGCCGCCGCGATTTCCTCGGGCCGTCCCATCGTGCCCCGTGGGATCAGGGTCTCGAACATCTGCTTCGCCTCCGCGGTGAGGACCTGGTCCTGCATCGGCGTGGCGATCGGCCCGGGGCTCAGCACGTTCACCCGGATGTTGCGGCCCTTCAGCTCGTTCAGCCAGCCGCGGGCGAACGCGCGCAGCGCTGCCTTGCTCGCCGCGTAGACGGCATAGCCGGGAAAGCCTTTCACCGACGCGACCGACCCGGTCATGAAGATCGAGCCGCCGTCGTTGAAGAGCGGCAAGGCCTTCTGCACCGTGAACAGCGTGCCGCGGGTGTTGAGGTTGAAGATCGCGTCGTAGTGCTGCTCGGTGATCTCGCCCAGCGGCAGCGCTTCGCCCCAGCCGGCATTCGCGTACAGGACGTCGATCTTGCCCTTCTCCCGCCGCACCGTGTCGAACAGGCGGTCGAGGTCGGCGAGATTGGCGGCATCGCCGCGCACGCCGGTCACGTTCCGGCCGATCAGCCCGACCGCCTCGTCCAGCGCCTCCTGCCGGCGGCCCGTGATGAAGACGTAGGCGCCTTCCTCGACGAACCGCTTGGCGCTCGCCAGCGCCATGCCGCTCGATCCTCCCGTGATCACCGCGACCTTTCCTTCGAGCTTTTCCATGATGTCTCCTCGGCGGGACCGTCCCGCGAGCCTCGACATGCGCCTGCCGGTCTCTCGCGTGGAGTGCGCACGCGCGCACATCTCCGGTGCGGAATCGATCCGGTGATCGGCCGCTTTTCAGCCGCGTCGTGCTAGAAGCAACTCTGCAAGCCGCGCCCCGCGGTGCCGGATCGCACCATGATCGACTGGGACGACGTCCGCTATTTTCTCGCCGTCGCGCGCGGCGGCTCGGTGCGGGCCGCGGCCGCGCGCCTCGGCGTGAACCACGCGACCGTGCTGCGGCGCGTCGCCCAGCTCGAGGAGCGCCTCGGCGTGCAGCTCTTCGAGAAGCTGCCCGCGGGCTACCGCCTGACCGCCGCGGGCGACGACGTCCTCGAGTTCGCCGAGCAGATGGAAGCGTCGTCGCATCGGCTCGAGACGCGCGTCTTCGGCCGCGACCAGAGCGTGCGCGGGCCGCTTCGCGTAACGCTGGCGCCGCCGCTGGCGACGCACCTCTTGATGCCGGACTTCGCCGCCTTCGCGCGCCAGCATCCCGACATCGAGATGGACATCCTGTCGTCCGGCGAGCTGGCGAACCTCACGAACCGCGAGGCCGACGTCGCGATCCGCGTCGTCTACGAGCGCAAGAGCCTGCCGCTCCATCTGCACGGGCTGAAGGGACCGGAGATCTTCGGCGGCGTCTACATGTCGCGCGAGCGGCTCGCCGCGTGGCGGGCGGGCGCGCGCGATCCCGTGCGATGGATCGTCATCAGCCAGCACGGCGTCCCCGACTGGGCCGGCGACGGCGAGGTCGGCAGCGCGGGCGTGCCGTTCAGGATCGCGGACGCCGAGGCGCAGATCGCCGCCACGCGGGAGGGGCTCGGGATGACGACGCTCCCGTGCTTCGTCGGAGACGCCGACCCTCTGCTGGTGCGGGTGACGGGCAGCGACCTGCACATGTACGGCACGCTCTGGCTTCTCACGCACGGCGAGACGCGCAAAACGAAGCGCGTGCGGCTCTTCACCGAGTTCGTCTCGCGCCGGCTCGCCGCCTACGCCCCGCTGCTCGCCGGCCTCACCGCCTCGGCCGACTGACGCGGTCGCCGGCGGAAAAAATCAGCCCGGCCGGTAGCGGTTCTCGAGGCCGCGCGCGAGCCCGGCTCCCTCGGTGAGGAAGCGTTGGATGACGAAGCGGGCGTTCTGCGTGCAGCTCCGGTAGGAGAGCGCGTAGCCCTGCATGCCGTGGTTGAACGCGCCGGCGAGGCGGTCGCGCCGCGCATCGGGCTTGCCCTCGGCCTCGAGCAGCGCCTGCATGCGGGCGCGCCACTGGTCGGCATCGCCGGCGCCGCAGACGCCGCGCAGATAGGTGAGCGCGCCGAGGATCTCTGAAAGGCGCAGGAGCTGCGGATCGTAGGCCCGCGTGTCGGGCGGCGGCGCGGGGGTGGCGGCCGGCGGCGCGGCGGGCGGCGTCGGCGTCTTCTTCGCCTCCTTGGCGTCCTTGGCGTCCCTGGCATCGCGCTCGTGCGCCTTGGCGTCGTGCCGCGACCGCGTCTCGCGCTCCGTCTGCTGCGCGACGGCAAGTCCCTGGCCCGCGAGCGCCAGGGCAAGCGCGACGGCGATCGTCCGCGCCGCGCCGCTCATGCGCCGGCGCGCTCGGCGATCGCCCAGGCAGAGGCGAGCAGCTCGGGCAGGTGCTCGGTCGTCGGCAGTTGCAGCGCCGCGTCGCGATCGGCCCACACGACGTCGACCGCTTCCGGCCCCGGCATGCCCTCGCCCGCGACCCATGCGCCGACGAACGAGGCGATGACGTAGTGGTGGCGCACGCGGCCCGTCTCGTCGCGATCGATCACCTCGACATGGTCGTTGAAGCCGAGGAGCCGCGCCTCGACGCCGACCTCCTCGCGCATCTCGCGTAGCGCCGCCGCGGCGAGGCCTTCGCCCGGCTCGACGAGCCCGCCCGGCAGCGTGTAGCGCCCCGCGAACGGCGGCGCGGCGCGGCTGGCGAGCAGCACGCGGCCGGCGCGGAACACCGCGAGGCTGGCGGCAAGGAACGGGCGCGCGGGATAGAGCCGGGCGCCGGCGTCTTCCAAGCTCACGGCGAGAGCCGCGTCTTCGTCCATGGTCCCTCCGGCGTCGGGCGCGCGAAGAGGAAGCGGTCGTGCAGGCGGAAGGCGCCGTCCGACCAGAGCTCGATCTGCAGCGGCGTGATGCGGAAGCCGCTCCAGTGCGGCGGGCGCGGCACCTCGGCGGGGTGGCGCGCCTCGACCTCGGCGACGGCCGCCTCCAGCGCCGCACGGCTCTCGATCGGCCGCGACTGGCGGCTGGCCCAGGCCCCAACCTGGCTGCCGCGCGGCCGGCTCGCGAAATAGGCGTCCGCCTCGGCGTCGGTGACGACGCTCACCGGCCCGCGGATGCGGACCTGGCGGCGCTGCGTCTTCCAGTGGAAGAGCGCGGCCGCCTTCGGATGGCCGGCGAGCTCGCGGCCCTTGGCGCTCTCGAAGTTCGTGTAGAAGACGAAGCCGCGCGCGTCCCAGGCCTTCAGAAGCACCATGCGCACGTCGGGCAGGCCGTCGGCGTCGATCGTCGCCACCGCCATCGCGGTCGGGTCGTTCGGCTCGCTGTCCGTCGCATCGTCCAGCCAGGCGCCGAACACGGCGAACGGATCGTCGGAAACAGCCGGGTCACGGCTCCTTAACGCGTCCAAGCCTACCATCCTCTCGTGCGTATGCGTTGCGTGGGTGTAGCGTGCGAGTGAAGGCCAAGTCCATTGCGGCCCGGGTGGTCCCGGCAGAGGGAGCGACCCTAGGGCGCGCTCCCTTGCCGCGCCTCGGCGCATGGGCTTGGCTCGCGCTCGGCGCGGCGCCGGCGCTCGGCGGCTGCGCGATGTCCTTCCCGATGGGCTCGATGCTGCCCGACCAGACGACGGGCTCGCTCTCGACCGTGCCCTTCGGCGGCCTCCTCGACAGCGAGGACCAGCGCCGCGAGAAGGCGGCGCTCGCCACCGCCCTCGACCCCCAGGGCGACGGCTCGACCGTGCACTGGGAGAACCCGAAGACCGGGCGAAAAGGCTCGCTCACCGCCGTCGGCCACGCCTACCCGAAGGACTCGCATGTCTGCCGCGCCTTCGAAGGCAGCCTGGAGGACGGCGGGAGCGTCCGGAAGGTCGCCGGCACCGCCTGCACCATCGCCGTCGGCGAGTGGGCCGTGAAGGACACGGCGACGGCGAAAAAGGCCTGATCACCAGGCCTTTTAGTTTTATGGCAAACGAAGTCCTAACGCGCCGGCTTGATCCAGACCGTCTGCGCGTTGAGGAACTCCTTGATGCCGAAGTGCGACAGCTCGCGGCCGTAGCCGCTCTTCTTGACGCCGCCGATCGGCACACGTGGGTCGGACGCCGTGAAGCCGTTGACGAAGACGCCGCCCGTCTCGAGCTTGCGCGCGATCTTCTTCGCCGCCTCGAGATCGTTGGTCCACAAAGCACCACCGAGGCCGTACTCGCTGTCGTTGGCGAGCGCGATCGCGTGATCGGCGTCGCGCGCGACGACGATCGCCGCGACGGGGCCGAACGTCTCCTCGTCGAACGCGGCGATGCCCTTGCGCACGTCGGCGAGCACCGTCGGCTCGTAGAAGGCGCCGGGGCCCGCCACCGGCTTGCCGCCGAGCAGCACCTTGGCGCCCTGCTTCACCGAGCGCTCGACCTTGTCGTGCAGCTCGTCGCGCAGGTCCTCGCGGGCGAGCGGGCCGAAGGTCGTCGACGCGTCGGTGGGATCGCCGGTCTTCGCCTTGCGTGCGGCGGCGAGAAACTTCTCGGTGAAGGCCTCGGCAACCGGCGCCTCGACGATGAGGCGCTTGGCGGCGATGCAGACCTGGCCTGAGGTGGCGTAGCGCGAGGCGACCGCCGCCTCGACGGCCTTATCAAGGTCGGCGTCCTTCAGGACGATGAAGGCGTCCGAGCCGCCGAGCTCGAGCACCGACTTCTTCAGGTACTTGCCGGCGAGCGCGGCGACGGCGGCGCCGGCGCGCGGGCTGCCGGTCAGGGTGACGCCGGTGATGCGGTCGTCGGCGATGACGCGCTCGATCAGGCCGTTGTCGACGTTGAGTATGCCGAACAGGCCCTTCGGCGCGCCGGCCCGCTCGAAGGCCTCGCCGAGCATGGTGGCGAGCCCCATGCAGTTCGGCGCGTGCTTCAGGAGGAAGGCGTTGCCGCCGAGGGTGATCGGCACGCCGGCGCGCAGCGCCTGCCACAGCGGGAAGTTCCACGGCATGATGCCGAGGATCGTGCCGGTCGGCAGGTAGGAGACGTAGACGTCGGCCTCGTCGACCGGCGCGCGCTCGTCGGCGATCATCGCCGGGCCGTGCTCGGCGTAGTAGGCCGTCATCTTCGCGCACTTGGCGACCTCGGCCTTCGCCTCGCGCAACGTCTTGCCCATCTCCCGGGTGATCATCGCGGCGAAGTCGTCGGCCTCGGTCTCGATGACGTCGGCGAGCTTGGCGAGGACGCGGGCGCGCTCCTCGACCGCCATCTCGCGCCAGGTGCCGAAGGCGGCATCCGCCGCCGCAAGCAGCGCCTCGACCTGCGCCGGGCTCTGGAAGGGATAGCGGGCGAGCACCTCGCCGGTCGCGGGATTGCGCGAGACGGCGGCGGGGATGTTGTCCTGCGGGGCGGGCTGGGCGGCTGACATGGCGATCTCCTTCTGAAAGGAGATGTAAGGTTGCCGCCCGGCGTATCCACCCTGAGCGCGCGACGGTAGGCGCGCCCCGCGCAACGTGCTACGGCCCCCCTTCGCGCAAGACCACACGGCAGGAAACGCCTAGCTCCATGTCCGATTTCATCCGCGAGGTCGACGAGGACTATCGCCGCGAGCGAATCCTCGGCTTCCTCACCCGCTTCCAGGTGCCCCTCGCGATCCTCGTCGTCGCGATCATCGTCGGCGCCGGCGCGTGGCGCTTCTACAAGGACCGGCAGACCGCCGCGGCCGAGGCCGACAACGTGCGCTACGCCGCCGCCGAGGCGCTCGCGGCGCAGGGCAAGCCGCAGGAGGCCGAGAAGGCGTTCGAGGAGATCGGCCGCAGCGGGCCGGCCGGCTACGCGCGCCTGGCGAAGCTGCGCGCCGCGGCGCTGCTCGGCGCGAGCGACCCGGAGGCCGGCGGCCGCGCCTTCGACGCCATCGCCAACGACGAGAGCTTCGATCCCTCGATGCGCGACGATGCGCGGCTGCGCGGCGCGATGCTGCGCGTCGACGTCGAGAAGCCGGCCGACTTCCTGCAGCGCTACGGCCGGTTCTCCTCGCCCGGCTACGGCTTCCACGCCTCGATGAACGAGCTGCTCGCCCTCTCCGCCATGAAGGGCGGCGACTACAAGGCGGCCGGCACATACGTCGACGCGATCCTCGCCGACATGGTCGCACCGCCCGGCGTGCGCAACCGCGCCCAGGCCTGGGCCGCGCTCGTCGCCGCCGGCCCGGCCACGCCGATCCAGGGCGAGCCGCCGCCGGCCAAGATCGAGCCGGTCAGCGGCGCGCCGGCGCCCGCACCGGTCACGCAGACGCCGGCCGCGCAGACACCTGCGGCACCTTCAGCACCACCACCGAAGTGACCGACGGCTCCTGTTGCGCCGCCAGCCCCTCTTCTCCCGCCTGCGGGAGAAGGTGGCCCCGCGCAGCGGGGTCGGATGAGGGGGGCTTCCGCCTCTCTTGCGTTCATCAAGTCGAGCGGCGACACCCCTCATCCGGCCCGACTTCGTCGGGTCACCTTCTCCCGCAAGCGGGAGAAGGAAGAAGTTAAAGCACGAAGATGTTCACCATCGCGATCATCGGGCGGCCGAACGTCGGCAAGTCCACGCTGTTCAACCGGCTCGTCGGCAAGAAGCTGGCGCTGGTCGACGACCAGCCCGGCGTCACGCGCGACCGCCGCGAGGGCGAGGCCAAGCTCGGCGACCTGCGCTTCACGGTGATCGACACCGCCGGTCTCGAGGAAGGCGACGCCGCCTCGCTCTCCGGCCGCACGCGCGCGCAGACCGAAGCCGCGATCGTCTCGGCCGACGCGATCTTCTTCGTGATCGACGCCCGCGTCGGCGTGACGCCCGACGACCGCGCCTTCGCCGCGCTCGTAAGACGTGCCGGCAAGCCTCTGATCCTGCTCGCCAACAAGGCCGAGGGCCGGGTCGGCGGCGACGGCGCGATGGAGGCCTATAGCCTCGGCCTCGGCGACCCCGTGCCGTTCTCGGCCGAGCACGGCGAGGGCCTGTCCGAGCTCTACTCGGCGCTGCTCGAGACCCTGCCCGACCACACAGCCGCGCCGGAAGAGGCCGAAGAGGCCGCGGCAAAAACCTTCGACGACGAGGAGGACGGCACCGAGCTCGACGAGACGAAGCCGCTGGCGATCGCCGTCGTCGGCCGCCCCAACGCCGGCAAGTCCACGCTGCTCAACCACATCCTCGGCGAGCAGCGGCTGCTGGTCGGCCCGGAGGCCGGGCTGACCCGCGACGCGATCGGCCTCGACCTCGAGTGGCGCGGCCGCAAGCTGAAGATGTTCGACACGGCAGGCCTGCGCCGCCGCGCCCGCGTCGAGGACAAGATCGAGAAGCTCGCCAACGCCGACGCGCTGCGCGCCGCCAAGTTTGCCGAGGTGGTGATCCTCTTGATCGACGCCACCGCGCCGCTTGAGAAGCAGGATCTCACCCTCGCCGACCTCGTCGCGCGCGAGGGCCGCGCGCTGGTCATCGGCCTCAACAAGTGGGACCTCATCACCGACAAGGGGTCGCGGCTCTCGTACCTGCGCGAGGAGGCCGCGCGCCTGCTGCCGCAGGTGAGGGGCGCCCCCGTCGTGCCGCTGGCCGGCGAGACCGGCTACGGCGTCGAGCGGCTGCTCGAAGCCGTGATGCAGGTCGAAAAAACCTGGAACCGCCGCATCGCGACGGCGAAGCTCAACCGGTGGCTCGAGGCGACGCTGGAGCAGCACCCGCCGCCGGCGGTCGCGGGGCGGCGCATCAAGATCCGCTACATGACGCAGCTGCGCGCGCGGCCGCCCTATTTCGTGATCTTCGGCAACCAGCTCGACGCGCTGCCGACGAGCTACGAGCGCTTCCTTTTGAACGGCCTGCGCGAGGCGTTCGACCTGCCCGGCGTGCCGCTGCGGCTGTCGCGCAAGACGAGCGACAACCCCTATGCGGGACGGCGCAAGCCGCAGAGGTAGCGCATGGCCGATCCGCAACCCTCGCACGTCCTCTCCTCGCCAGCGGCGCTGCGCAATCGCGAGCCGATCCTCACGGCGTTGAAGCCGCATCTGCCGGCGTCGGGCCGCGTGCTCGAGCTGGCGGCGGGCAGCGGCGAGCACGCCGTGCACTTCGCCGCCGCCTGCCCTGCGCTGACCTGGCAGCCGGCCGATCTCGATCCCGACGCGCTCGCCAGCATCGCCGCACGGCGCGCGCTCGCCGGCCTGCCGAACCTGCTGCCGCCGGTCCGGCTCGACGCGAGCGACCCGGAGAGCTGGCCCGACGCCGACGTCGTCATCGCGATCAACATGATCCACATCGCGCCGTGGGCGGCGACGGAAGGGCTGATGGCCGGTGTCGGCCGCGTGCTGCCGCAGGGCGGCCTGCTGTTCCTCTACGGCCCCTACATCGAGGCGGATGTCGAGACCGCGCCGAGCAACCTCGCCTTCGACGCGAGCCTGCGGAGCCGCAATCCCGCCTGGGGCCTGCGCAATCTCGACGAGGTCGCGGCGCTCGCCGGCCGGCACGGGATCGCGCTCGCGGCGCGCATCGCCATGCCGGCCAACAACCTGTCGCTCGTCTTCCGCAAGGCCTGAGCGCCGCTACTTCGCGGCGCCGGCGGCACTCAGCCCGGCCTGGGCGCTCAGCAGCACCGGCAGCATGGCCTTGTCGCTGACCGTCAGCACGTTCGGGAAGCCGCCGCTCCACTTGCGCTTCGCCTCGGCCTCGATGATCGCGACGTAGCCCGTCGTGCCGCCGGAGGCATCGACCATCGCCTTGCGGGCGGCCGCGTCGCCGGTGCCGCGCAGCGTCGCGGCCTGCTTGTCGGCCTCGGCCTGCAGCAGCAGCGCCTTGGCGGCGGCGCCGGCGCGGGCCAGCGTGGCGTTGGCATCCGCGGCGGCGGCAAGCTCGACGCTGCGCGCACGGCCCTCGGCCTCGGCGATCGCCTGGTCGCGCTGGCCCTGCGCCTCACGCACCCGCTGGTCGGCGAGATAGCCGACGACCTTGAGCTGGTTCTCCTCGCGGATCGCCTGGTTCTTCGCCGTCACCGCGAGCGCGTTGCTCTCGGTGAAGGTGGCGGAAAACGCGATCTGCGGGATCTGCAGCGAGACGAGCTCGATGCCGAAGTTGTTGCGCAGCGCGTCGCCGACGAACTTCTGCGCCTCCTCCTGGATGGGCTCGCGGTTCGCGGAGATCGTGTTGGTGTTCTTCGACGAGAACACGCGATAGACGCGGTCCTGCACGACGTCCATGATCGGGCGATCGATGTCCGACGTGCCGGTGCGACCCATGTCGTAGAGCAGGCGCGCGACATCCGTGTCCGGCACCTTGTACTGGATGTCGACCTTCAGATCGACGGGCTGGTTGTCGATCGTCACGACGCGGAAGACCGGCAGCGCCAGCGAGGTCTGCGAGACCTGCAGCGTGTCGACCTGCGTGATGAACGGCCACTTGAGGTGCGGGCCGGGCTGGTACGGCAGGGTGGTGGTCGGCGTGCCGAGCAGGCGCACGAAGGCGCGCTCGGACGGGTCGACCGTGAAGAACGAGGCGCTCAACGTGACGAGCGCCGTCGTGGCGATGGCGGCCGCGCCGAGGGCGCGCGCCGGAACGCGATACTGACCGATGTTCATGGGAAAAGGCTCTGAGGCCGGAGCGGAAGGAGCCGCTCGCTTGGCGCTGCGATGGCAGCGACGACTTAAGAACGCGCGAGACACGCGTCGCGTGCATGCCGGCGGCGCAGATCGCCGATGAGTCGATCTGCGCGGAAAGCAAAGCTTGATGACGAGAATGGTTTGACGCGCGTCGTTCGACGGCGCGGCGGCTAGCCCAGCGTCTTCACCATGTGCGTGTTGCCGAGCCACTCGCCGCCGATCTCGACGGTCTGGCGATGATGCGCCTCGTAGCCGCGCGCCTCGAAGAACGGGCGCGCCGTGTCGCTGGCGTCGACCTCGAGCCGCTTCGCGCCGCGCGCGCCGGCCATCTTCTCGATCGCGTCGGCGAGCAGCGCGCCCACCCCCTGCCGCGCGACGGGCGGATAGACGTAGAGCATGCGCAGATGCGCCTTGCCCTCGAGCGACGCGAAGCCGACCGGCGCGCCCTGCAGCACCGCGACGAGGGTAAGGTCGTTCTGCAGCCCGGCGCCAAACGCCGCCTCGTCGTCCGCCGCCCCGGCCCAGGCCGCGCGCTGGCCCTCGTCGTAGTCCTCCTCCGCCAGCTCCTCGATGCTCGCCTGGAAGATCGCCGCCAGCACGGGGATGTCTGCCGGGAGCATGGGGCGGAGGGTGGCGGCGGGGGTGGTCACGCGGGGTGTGTCCTTCTAGGAACCACCGACATGGTCCTCCCGGACGCTCGTGCAAGCGTCAAGGGACCGCGGACAATCGTCGAAATCGCGCATCGCACGACGTAGCTTGCCTTGCGATCCAATTCACGCCAGGGGCGGCTGCGACGGCTGGATATCCCACGCCACCTGAGGCGGGTAGCATTGCAATAAAATATATGAAGCTGGCAGCTCAAATTTAATCTGACGATTTTGCTTGCGGATGCACTTTGGAGATCTGAGATCATGGCGCGACGCGGCAAAGCTGACGCGGAAATAGATAACCTCAGGGACGTTTTGCTGGAGCGAGGCTGGAAAAGGCACGCTTGGTATCTTTATAGGCCAGCCGAAGACGATGTAGATTTTCTAGTAAGCGCGGACATTTCGCGAAGGAAGAAAGACCGCATCATCAAGGGCGTGCTACAGCTACACTCGATCGAGCTCAACCAAATAAGCCATTTTTTATGGCATTACGCCGAAGGAGAACCGCGCGCCTTCATGCCAAAGAAGCTTGTGGTGGGAGGGCATCTGAACGACTATCGAGCCTGCCAACTCTTTGCGACGCGAGATCATATCGACTGGGATGGCAGCTGTCTCGATTCCTTTGTCGACGCGATCGAAAGCAAATCTTTAGAACCACATCGCAGATATCCCACAATCGAGACGCTTGTAAAACTGTGTGAGAGCCACAACCACTTCATAGGGCCACCGCTGTGCATGTACATCGCACGCCACAGGTTTGATAAAGCAAAGCAATTATTGGCGCGTAATGGATACACTTCACAAAGCGGTGCAGGCGATGTCAGGTTTGGAGCCTATAGATACGTGGAAGACATGACTTCAGGTCTCGGGCAGATGAAATAAGCGCCCGACGCGTCAAGCGAGGCGTGCGATCTTGTCACGCGCGGCGCTTGCGAGGAAGGTCGAGCGCGTGAGGCCCTGTCGCTTCGCCGCCTCGTCGATGGTCTCGAGCAGCTGGGCATCGAGCGAAATGGTGGCTCGAACGCTGCGGCCGCCGTCGATGAGGAGTGGGACTTGGATCAGGCAGCCGGTCGGGCCGGCGTCCTTGAGCATTTTCCGAACCTCCGGGTCGGCCATCAGCGCTGCGCTGTCGCGCGCGGGCGGAACCCCGCCTCGACGGACAGCATCCTCGGCCCACATCCGGATCGCCTCGATACTGTTGGTGAACAAATCATCCATCCCGTCGCCGGCCGAGTAGCAGCCGGGCAGATCGGGGAAAACGACGCCCCAGGTGCCATCGGCGGCAGGGTCGACCACCCCAAGATAGAACGTCATGCTTCGCGCTCTCTCATGTCCAGCCGGCGTCCTTGGCGATTCCGCGCGCGACGCCGGGTGACAGCGTTCGATGGCGCGGCACGACTATGCTCGTCTGCGGTTGCGCCGGCTTGGTATAAACGTCGTGCTTGCCGCCGTGGCGCGCGACCCAGCCCTCCTGCTCGAGACGGCGAACGATCCTGGCCCGGTCCGTCTCGATGGCCGCACTCCATCAACTGCAATGCGTAAATATTTGCACGCCGCCCGCCAGCTTTCAAGGACAAGCGCGCTAGCCTGTCCGCTCCCACGTCATCCCGTCCTTGCCGTCCTTCACGGCGATGCCGAGTGCGGCGAGCGCGTCGCGCAGGCGGTCGCTCTCGGCCCAGTCCTTTGCGGCACGCGCCGCGCGACGCTGCGCGAGCAAGTCCTCCATCTCGGGCGTCAGCGGCGGCTCATCCGTCACCGTCGTCGCCGTGATGCCGAGGAGCGCGAGGCTCGCGACGAGCGCAGCGGGGTCGCTGCCGCGCAGCGCGAACAGCTCGGCGAGCGCCTTCGGGGTGTTGAGGTCGTCGGCCATTGCCTCGAGGAAGCCGGCGCTCGGCGCCGACGGCGCGATGCCGGCGACCGCCTTGCCGAAATCGGCGAGCGTGCGGTCGGCCTCCTCCAGGCCCTTGATCGTGAAGTCGATCGGCTGGCGGTAGTGCGTGCGCAGCATGGCGAGCCGCAGCACGTCGCCGGACCAGCGGCGGCCGCCGAAGCTCTCGCGCTGCCAGAGGTCGGCGATGGTGACGAAGTTGCCGAGGCTCTTCGACATCTTCTCGCCCTCCACCTGCAGGTGGCCGTTGTGCATCCAGACCTGCGCCATGATGGAGTGGCCGAAGGCGCAGCGCGACTGCGCGATCTCGTTCTCGTGGTGCGGGAAGACGAGGTCGATGCCGCCGCCGTGGATGTCGAAGGTCTCGCCGAGGTGCTGCCAGCTCATCGCCGAGCATTCGAGGTGCCAGCCGGGTCGCCCGCGGCCCCACGGCGAGTCCCATCCCGGCTCGGTGTCGGCGGAGGGCTTCCATAGCACGAAGTCGGTGGCGCTGCGCTTGTAGGGCGCGACCTCGACGCGGGCGCCGGCGATCTGCTCGTCCATGCTCTTGTTGGCGAGGCGGCCGTAGTCCGGCATCGAGGGCACGTCGAAGAGCACGTGCCCGTCGGCGGCATAGGCGTGACCGTTTTCGATCAAACGCTGCATGATGGCGATCATCGGCGCGATATGGTCGGTCGCGCGCGGCTCCAGCGTCGGCGGCAGGCAGTTCAGCGCCGCCGCGTCGGCGTGGAAGATTTCGATCATCTCGTCGGTCAACGCGCGGATTGGGATGCCGCGCTCGGCGGCGCGCGCGTTGATCTTGTCGTCGACGTCGGTGATGTTGCGCACGTAGGTCACGTGCGCCTCGCCGTAGACGTGGCGCAGCAGCCGGAACAGCACGTCGAAGACGATGAGCATCCGCCCGTTGCCGATGTGCAGGTTGTCGTAGACCGTCGGCCCGCAGGCATAGACGCGCACGTTCCCGGCCTCGAAGGGGACGAAGTCCTCCTTCCGGCGTGTCAGCGTGTTGTGGAAGCGCAGCGTCGTCATCGGGCCCGTCCGGTTCTGCTGCGCGTGCTGCGGGCTCGCCGCCCGCATGTCAAGAACCGGGCGAAAAGCTCAAGTTCGAGCGAGCGCGTCCACCTCCGGTTAATCCTTTCTTCAGCGCCGCGCGGCAGCATCGCACGCGTTCCTCAACCCGTGCCGAGTTGCCGCAACATGTCGATTGCCGCGTACGACCTCCGCAAGCTGATCCAGGCCGCCGCACCGCTCGCCGCCGCGCTGCTCGCCATCTCGGCCAGCCAGGCGTCGTCGCGCGCGCAGGCCGCCGAGGCCGCCCACATGCTGGTGATCCCGGCCTCCGACGGCTACGGCTTCGACGACTGCCTCTCCGCCAACAAGGCCTGCGGCCATGTCATCGCGGACGCCTGGTGCGAGGCCCACGGCCTGACGTCGGCCGTGTCCTTCGGCCGCGCCGAGGATGTCACCGCCTCGATCGCCGACCGCAAGAGCGCGCCGAAGCTCGAGCCCGGCGCGTTCATCGTCAACTGCAGGGGCTGACGGCACGGCCTTTTGCGGCCGCGCCGTCTGCCGGAAGACGTCAGCCCGTCGGCGGCGCCACGTAGCTGATCGTCACGGCGAGATCGCCGAGCTTGGCGCTCGTCAGCGCGCGGTTCTTGTCGTCGAAGATCTTCGTCTCCGTCGCGTTCTGCGGGTTGCCGGCCAGGCCGCGGCCCGAGGCATCGAGGCCGCAGGCGATCGACGACGTGAACGCGACCGGCGTGAAGGCCGGAAGATGCGCGAATTTATTGTTGATCGTCGGCACCTCGATCACCCATTCCGCGCTGTTGCCGCTCATCGCGGCGCCGGGCGGCGGCACGAGGGTGATCGGGAAGTTCACGCCCGTCGTCACGTTCTTGAAGGCGATCTGGCCCGCCGTCTTGTTCCCGATGTACTGCACCGAGCACGTGACGCTGTCGCCCGGGCTCACCTTGAAGTTCGGGATGTTGACCTGAAAGAGATAGGCCGGCGTCGTGAACCCGGTCACGAGGCCGCCGACGACGCCGACGGGCGCAACGTTCAGGTTCTTGTTCCCGTCGCCCTTCCAGCCGATGTAGAGCGTCCCGCCGAGGTCGACGAGCGTCGGCGCATCGGTGCTCGTCTCCGGCGAGATGTACTTGTTCGCGAAGGCCGCGCCGTCGTTCGTCGAGTACATCACGTTGAGCTGGTCGTTGCCGTCGCCGCGCCACGCCAGGAACAGCTTGCCGCCGCTCGAGGCCAGCGCCGGGGTGAACGGCGTCGTATCCTGCAGGACCGCCTTGGCCGCGAGTCCCGTCGGCACCGCGCCGCGCAGGGCGACCTGCGCGACGTTGATCTGGTGGTTGCGCTCGCCCGTCCAGCCGATCAGCAGCTTGCCATCGTGCGCGACGAGGCTCGGGGCCGCCGGCGAGGTGTCGCCGGCGACCAGCTTCGAGCCGAAGGTGCGGCCGCCGTCGCTCGACACCATGACGTTGAGCTGCTCGTTCCCGCGTCCGTTCCAGGCGAGGTACAGATTGCCGTTGAGCGAGGCGAGCGCCGGGCCCTGCGGGCTCGTGTCGCCGAGCACGACCTTGCCGGTGAGGCCCGTCGGCACGCCGCCGCCGTCGAGGGTCACCGAGGCGACGTTGAGCTGCGCGTTGCCGTTGCCGATCCAGGCGATGACGAGGTGCCCGGCGTGCACGCAGAGCACCGGCGCCTTCGGCGACGTCTCGTGCGACACGAGCTTGCCGTGGAAGGTCTGGCCGGCATCGGTCGAGACCATCACGTTGAGCTGGTCGTTCCCGTCGCCGATCCAGGCGATGTACATGCGCCCGTTCAGGGTCGCGAGGCTCGGGCTGGTCGGGCTCGTGTCGCCGAGCGTCTGCTTGCGGACGGCGCAGAACCACTCGTACCAGGCGACGTAGCTCGCGTTGCCGCGCGCGTCGACGCTCTGCTCGATGCCGGCCTGCAGCACGTCGTTCGATCCCGATCCATCGAGGCCGACCCAGGTCGAGGAATCCCAGCCGCCGTCCGATCCCGCCGCCTCCGTGGGCTTCGAGACGGTCGGGATCGTCCAGGTGCCGACCGCCGTGGTCCAGGTGCCGGCCAGCACGCCGCCGCCCCAGTTGGTCGTCTCGTTGGCGGTCGCGCTCGACCCCGGCCTGCGGCGCGGACGGTGGACCTTTCCGGTCGCGACCATTTGCGGCATGAGCCAGGTGCCGGCCGACCAGCCGGCGCCGAGATGAGCGTCCCACACCTTGTGGAGCGCGGGCGTGTCGGAGGGTCCGGGCTGGCGCCAGTGGAAGCCGTGCGCGATGCGGCTCGTGGTGCTGGCCGTCTGGGGCGTGAAGCCGGGCGGCGGCGGCGGCGAGAGGAAGGCGCCGGGCACGTTGGTCGGGATCAGGCCCTGCATGATCGCGGGGCGAAGGGGCGTTGTCATCGCTGTGCTCCTGAGGTCGCGTGCGCAGGCGCATCCACGTCGGGGGCGTGGAGCTCAATGGCGCACGATTGAAGTGCGCTGCGACGCACTTCTACTTTCGGATGAAGCCCGTTACTGACGAGCGCTATCGTTATTCACGACATGAGCGCCACAAGCGTCACCTAATCAGGTGAAAGGCGAGACAAACCGTATTTGAACTTTGGTCTATTCGGTCGGACGGAGGCGATCGCGGCGATCCGGCGGCGCGAGCCGGCGGCAGGGCGTACGCCTAGAGGCTTGGGAACATTCGGGCTTCGGGCACGGTTACGGGGCCTCTCGATGAAGGAGCCCGATCAGATGAAGACCATTCTCGCTTCCCTCGTGCTGACCGCCGCCGCGGCCTCGTTCGCCGCGACGCCGGCGGCCGCCAAGGGCTGCCTCAAGGGCGCCGTCGTCGGCGGCGTCGCCGGTCACATGGCCGGCCACGGCAAGACGGGCGCGGCGGCCGGCTGCGCGGTCGGCGCCCACGAGGCGCACAAGAAGGACAAGGCTGCGGCCCAGGGCGGCGACCAGGGCGCCCCGAAGTAAGCATCGTGCAAGCGGGCGCCGCGGCGGCGCCCGCTCAAGGCCTCGCGGCTACTTCGACAGGAACTCGCCGCAGCGCGGCGTGTCGGTCGCGGCGCCCCAGGGCATGACCGGCACCGTCGAGGTGGAGTTCTTCGGCGAACCCTCGATCAGCTTGTCGGTGTAGACCATGTAGACGAGGACGTTGCGCTTGGCGTCGCAGCCGCGCACGATCTGCATGTGCTTGAAGAAGAGCGAGCGGCGCTGCGCGAAGACCTCGTCGCCCTCCGCGAACTTCTCCTTGAACTTGATCGGCCCGTACTGGCGGCAGGCGAGCGAGACGTCGGAGGTCTCTTCCGCGACGCCGAGCATGCCCCGCAGGCCGCCCTTCTCCGGCACCGTGTACCAGCAGGCGATTCCGTCGACCTTGGGATCGTCGATGGCGTAGGTGGAGAGCTTGGCGTCCGGCGTCAGCAGATGGAACTTAGTGTTTTCCGAGAAGATGAAGTCGGGCTCGTCGGCGCGGGCCGGCACCGTCGCCAGCGACGATCCCGCAATCAGGGCCGACGTCGCGAGTAGCTTCCAGAACTTTGTCATGTGGCGTTCGACCCCATCCAGCGTGGCGCCGCAGATATGGGCCGCGGGCGGTGTTGCAAAAGGGGCATGCACGCCGGCGCCCGCCGAATGTCGGCCGCGGCAGCCTTGTTTTACCCAAGAAGCTCTGGTCAGTCCGCGGGCGGCGCCGCGCTCGCTTCGGCGCGCATTTGATTCGACCGGCGTTCAGTCGAGGGGCGTCCCGCGCCCAGCTCTTTCGGAGACCCGATGGCCGCACGAGCCCCTTCCCGCACCTTCGCCCTGCTGACGCTGGCGACGATGACGGTGTCCGGCGCGGATGCGGCGCGGGCGCAGGCCATCGATTGCGGCCAGCTGCGCGCCCAGATCGCGCAGATCGATCGCGGCGGCGGGCGCGCTGGCGGCGGCGCGCGGCGCGCCCAGGCCGAGCTCGCGCGCACGCAGGCGCAGGTCCAGCAGCTCGGCTGCGGTGCCGGCCTCGCGTCCTTCTTCGGCGGCGGCGACCCGCGCTGCTCCGCCCTCCAGCAGCGCGCCCAGCAGCTGCAGGCGGCCGTCCAGTCGGGCGGCGGCGGTGGCGGCGGCGGCCTGCGCGCCGATCTCGTCGCGCGCTTCAACGCCTACTGCCGCGGCGGCCAGCCGCAGCAGGCGCAGCAGCCGCAGCAGCGCGGCTTCTTCGAATCCCTGTTCGGCGGCGCGCAGGACGAGCCGCGGCCGCAGGCGCCGCTGCCCGATGTCCCGCAGGATCCCAACGCCGCGGGTGGCGACGGCGACGGCCGTGCGCATGGCGGCGGCCAGGCGGTGTGCGTGCGCACCTGCGACGGCGGCTTCTTCCCGCTCGGCGTCTCCTCGCATCGCGACGGCGACGACCTGAAGCAGATGTGCAGCGCGCTCTGCCCCGGCACCGAGACCGCGGTCTACACGCGCAGCCCGAACGCCGAGATCAACTCGGCCGCGAGCCTCGACGGCAAGTCCTACATGGACATGCCGAACGCGCTGAAGTTCCAGAAGACCGTCGTGCCGGACTGCTCGTGCAAGCCGAAGGACAAGACCTGGGCCGAGGCGCTGGCCAATGCGAGGAGGTCATCGGCAACACCCGCAAGGGCGACATCGTCGTGACGCAGGCGAAGTCGGACGAGATGTCCCGCCCGAAGATGGACGCGAAGACCCGCTCGTCGATGCTGGCCGGCCCGGCCCCGGCGACCGTGGCGCCGGAGGATGCCGCGAAGATCGCCGGCGACGCCGCCGACAACGATGCCGCCTCGCCGCCCGAGACCGCGGCGACGGACGGCACCGGCGCCGCGCGCCCGGCGGTCCGCCGCGTCGGGCCGCAGCCTTAAGCCGCCTCAGACGTCGCTGCTGACGTCCTGGCCCAGCTTCTCGAGCCGCTTCGTCAGCGCGGCGACGGTCGCCTTGAGGCTCTTGTTCTCCTGCTCGAGCCGCGACACGTGCGTCTCGGTCTGCGCGGTGTCGCGGGCCGCCTTCTCGACGAACTGCACGCCGATGTGGGTCGCATCGCGCCACATCAGCCTGGCGCGATAGGTGCGGCCCTTCTGCGGCACCTCGAGATCGAACTCGTTCGGCACGGTGAGCACGCTCGAGACCTCGAGCTTGGCCCCGCCCGCCGAGATGTTGCGCACGGTGCAGTCGATCGAGGAGCTCTTGTTGTTAAACAGGATGCGCGCACGCAGCAGCGCGCGGACCCGCTCGTCGCGTCTGACCTCGGCCATCGTCATGGTAGTGAACCCCGATATTCTTGCATCACCCTAGGGAAGCGACGTTAAGGGATCGCGAATCGGCTGGCGGCTAGGATGGCGGCGGGCTAAACGGTGTCGCCATGATCACGCGCTTGCACCTGCGGATTGCCGCAGCGGTTCTCGTCGGTCTCCTCCTCGCGGGCTGCGACAAGTGCGGCAACCGCGTGAAGTTCGAGGCCCCGACCCTGCCGGGCGTCTGCGGCGAGAACGCCGATCCCGCCAAGTAGCGCGTTGCCAAGTAGCGCGTTGCCACACGAGCCGCCGCTGATCGTCACGGCGCTGCTCGACGCACGCGCCTTCGCCGTCCTCGACGGGCTGCGGCGCCGCCATTTCCCGGCCGCGCTCAACAAGGTGCCAGCGCATGTCAGCCTGTTCCACGCCCTGCCCGGTGCGGAGATCGCGGCGATCACCGCGACGTTGGACGAGATCGCCGCCCGCACGGCGCCGATCGATCTCTGGCCGCTGGCGCCGGTCTCCCTCGGCCGCGGCGTCGCCTTCCGCTACGAGTCGGAGGCGCTCACCCGCGTGCACGGTGAGCTGGCGCGGCGCTGGGCCGGCTGGCTCTCGCCGCAGGACAGACAGTCCTTCAAGCCGCACGTGACGATCCAGAACAAGGTCGCGCCGGCAGACGCGCGCGCGCTGCTGGCAAACCTCACCCCGGACGCGATCCCGCCCTGCAAGGTCGAGGGGCTCGGCCTGTGGCGGTACCTCGGCGGCCCGTGGGAGGCCGTCGGCGAGTCGCGCCTGACCGGCCCATAACGCCGGCTGCGCCCCTTAGTAGGGGGTGATCACCGGATACGGCGGGACGTTGTAGTAGGGCTGCAGCTGCGGCGTCGTGTAGACGCGCACGTGGAACGGGTGCCGGTAGGGATAGAGGTGCACGAGGCGCTTCGTCAGCACCGAGCGCTGGAAAGGGTAGCCGGGCGTCGGCACCGGATATTCCAGATAGTCCCCGGCGAGCGCCGGCGCGGCGAGAGTGGCGGCGGTGACGAGGCCGAGGCTGAGCGATCGCATGGGCAGGTTTCTCCGGCTGCAGCCTGTGCCCTTATGCTCAACAAAGCCTTAACGCGCCGCGGGCCGGAAGCCCTCGAAGACGATCTGCGCCGACAGGCGCCGCGCGCGGGCGGCGGCGGCCGCGTCGCGCACGGTCCATGTCGTCAGCGGGCGCCCAAGCGCCGCGGCGGTCTCGAGATGCGCGATGTCCCAGGAGAGAAAGTCGCTGGCCGCGACCGCGGCGGCATCGGCCGGCATCGTCGTGCCGTCCGCGCTGCCTGGGCCGACGAGGCCGATGGGCTGGTGCGAGCCCGAGGCGCGGCATTGCAGGACGACAGCCGGGTCGAAGCTCTCGAGCGCCGCGACGCCGTCGTAGCCGGCGATCGCGGCGAGAACTTTCTTAGTGAGTCGAACGGCATCGCCGTCGCTCTTGATCTCGATCACGAGCGGCGTGCGCCCAGCGATCGCCGCCAGGAAGCCGTCGAGCGTCGGGATGGCGTCGTCGCTGCAACCGAGCCGCATCGCGCAGAGCGCGGCAGCGTCGTGCGCCGCGACCAACCCCTCGACGCCGGTCAGCCGCGCGAGCGCCGCATCGTGGAAGACCATCGCCACGCCGTCGCGCGAGAGCTGCACGTCGCATTCGATGCCGTAGCCGGCGGCGATCGCCGCGCGGGCCGCGGCGAGCGAGTTCTCGACCGGGCCGCCGGGCGCACCGCAGGCGTGCAGCCCGCGATGCGCGATCGGCGCGGCGACGAGCCGCGCGAGAGCCCCGTCGCTCACGCGATCTGGAACATCGCCTCGACCTCGACGGCCGAGTCGAGCGGCACCTCGGCGACGCCGATCGTCGAGCGGGCGTGGCGCCCCTTGTCGCCGAGCACCTCGACGACGAGGTCGGAGGCGCCGTTCATGATCGGGGCGATCTGCGAGTAGCCCGGCGCCGTGTTCATGAAGCCGCCGAGCCGCACGACGCGGACGATCTTCTCGAGGTCGCCCAGCGCGGCCTTCGCCTGCGCCAGCACGTTGATCGCGCAGAGCCGCGCGGCGGCCTTGGCGTTGGCCTCGTCGACGTCGGCGCCGATCTTGCCCTTGTGCTCCGGCGCGAGCTTGCCGTCGGCGCCGAGCGCCAGCTGGCCCGAGACGATGAGGAAGCCGCCGGCGACGACCGCGCCGACGTAGTTCGCGACCGGCGCGGCCGGGGTCGGCAGGGTGATGCCGAGGCTCTTCAGTTTCTCTTCGATCGCGCTCATGGTGCTTGTCCCGTAGGTTTGGAGCGGCGACCTCTAGGCGGTCCGCCCCGATCGGCGCAAGGTCGCACCCGATCGAGGCTCCGATGGTGACCATTGCCTCGCGCCCGCAATTCCGCCATGCGGGGAAGGCACTTCCGCCGACGGCCTCCACCGCGCTTCAAGGGCGTCCCAGGGGATTTTTGCGATGAGAGTTTTCCGGTCCCGCCTCCTGCCCGTGCTGGTGGCGGCAGCCGTCAGCCTCCTGGTCGTGCCGGCGGGCCGCGCCGAGGGCCCCGTGCCGCCGGTCGCGCCCCTGTCGCCGCAGGGCCCGGTGATGCCGCTCGCCGGCCACCACGCGACCTACGACCTGAAGCTCGTGAAGTCGGTCGGCGCCAAGAGCCCGACGTCGGCGCGCGGACGGCTGCTCTACGAGTTCCACGGCTCGCCGAAGGACGGCTACGACCAGGCCTTCCGCCAGGTCGTGCAGATCCAGCCGGCCGAGGGCACCACCCGCCTCTCCGACATGCGCTCGGCCACCTTCGAGAAGGGCGGCGACTTCACCTTCTACGTGAAGACGATCTCGCAGGAGGGCTCGCCCGACATCGTCTCGGGCGAAGCGCAGAAGTCGCGCGGCGACATCCTCGACATCACGCTGCAGAAGCCGCAGACCGAGACGATGGCCGTCGACAACAAGGTTTTGTTCCCGACCGAGCATCTCGTGAAGATCATCGCCGCCGCAAAGGCCGGCCAGCATCTCGTCGATGCGCGGGTGTTCGATGGGTCCGACGACGGCAAGAAGGTGTTCGAGACGACGACGATCATCGGCCGCCCGATCACCGGACCTGCCCCCGACGCGCCGCTGCAGCACAACGCCGTGATGGCCGCGATCACGCGCTGGCCGGTGACGATCAGCTACTTCGAGTCCGGCAAGAAGGACGAGGGCCCCTCCTACACGCTCGCCTTCGAGCTCTACGAGAACGGCGTCTCGCGGGCGCTGCGCTTCGACTACGGCGACTTCACGCTCGGCGGCGAGATGACGAACCTCGAGCTCCTGCCGACCTCCACGCGATGATCCGCCCGCGCCGGTGCCGCTCTACTTCGCCTACGGCTCGAACATGGACGAGCCCGCGCTCGTCTCGCGCTGCCCCAAGGCGCGCCGGCTCGGCCTCGCGCGCCTGCCGCGGCACCGCTTCGCGCTGATGAGCAGCGGCTACGCGACCGTGCGGCGCGACGCGCGCGCCGAGGTGCACGGCGTGCTCTACGATCTCGCGCTCTCCGACATCGGCCCGCTTGACCGCTACGAGGAGGTCGACGGCGGCCTCTACGTCAAGGCGATCCAGCCGGTGCTGCGCGAGAGCGCCGGCGCGGTGCGCGCGCTCGTCTATCTCGGCTGCGACGACACCGACGGGTCGCCGGTGCCGGGCTACATGGAGGCCGTCGTCGCGGCCGCCCGCGTCGCGGCGCTGCCGGCGCCCTATGTCAGGATGCTCGAGGGCTTCCTGCCCGGCCCGCGACGCGCGCGATGACCATCGGCTTCTGCACCGACATCGCCAACCTGCGCGAGCACGTCTCCGCCTGGCGGGCGCGCGGCCAGCTCGTCGCGCTCGTGCCGACGATGGGCGCGCTGCACGACGGCCACCTCTCGCTTGTGCGCGAGGGCCGCGAGATCGCCGACCGCGTCGTCGTGACGATCTTCGTCAACCCGACGCAGTTCGCGCCCAACGAGGACTTCGCGACCTACCCGCGCGACCTCGCCGCCGATTGCGCGAAGGTCGAGACGGCCGGCGCCGACCTCGTCTACGCGCCGGAGATTTCGACCATGTATCCCGCGGGCTTCGCCACCGCGATCGAGGTCAAGGGCCCGGCCTCGGCCGGGCTCGAGGACAAGTATCGGCCGACGCATTTCACGGGCGTCGCGACGATCGTCATGAAGCTCCTGATGCAGGCGCTGCCGAACGCCGCGCTCTTCGGCGAGAAGGACTACCAGCAGCTCGCGATGATCCGGCGCATGGCGCTCGACCTCGACGTTCCGATCGGCATCCTCGGCGTGCCGACCGTGCGCGAGAGCGACGGCCTCGCGATGTCGTCGCGTAACCTGCGCCTCACGCCGCAGGAGCGCGCGCTGGCGCCGGTGCTGCACGCGACGCTCGTCCGCTGCGCCGCCGCCCTCGCCAAGGGCGCCGAGGTCGAGGAGACGACCGCCGCCGCCCGCGCGAGCCTCGAGGCCACGGGCTTCGCTGTCGACTACGTCGAGGCGCGCCATGCCGAGACGCTGGCCCCGCTCGGCGTCGAGGACGACGCGCCGGCCCGCGTGCTCGCCGCCGCCCGGCTCGGCTCGGTCCGGCTCATCGACAACGTCGCGGTCGACCCTTGATGGGCTTTACGCCCAGCACGTTTTTCGCCAAGGCTCATCAATAGCTTTAAGGCCCGTCGATAGTTTGGGGAGAACGCGCCGATGCTGGACGACCTTCGCGGCCTCGACCGACAGCAGCGCAGCGCGGTGACGGCGAGCTGGCTCGGCTGGACGCTCGACGCCTTCGACTTCTTCATCCTGGTCTTCGTCTTCAAGGACGTCGCCAAGGAGTTCCACACCGACGTCGTCACCGTCTCCTGGGCGTTGTTCCTGACGCTGGCGGCGCGCCCGATCGGCGCGCTGATCTTCGGCCTCGCCGCCGACAAGTACGGGCGCCGCCCGACGCTGATGGTCGACGTGCTGCTGTTCTCGGTCCTCGAGTTCGCCTCCGCCTTCGCGCCGAACCTCGTCGTCTTCATGATCCTGCGCGTGCTGTTCGGCGTCGCGATGGGCGGCGAGTGGGGCGTCGGCTCGTCGCTCACCATGGAGACCATCCCGGCGAAGGCGCGCGGCGTCGTCTCCGGCATCCTGCAGGCGGGCTATCCGTCGGGCTACCTCATCGCCTCGGTCGTCTTCGGCCTGCTCTACATCCACATCGGCTGGCGCGGCATGTTCATGGTCGGCGCCGCGCCGGCGCTGCTCGTCCTCTACATCCGCAGCCACGTCGACGAATCGCCGGTCTTCATCGCCAAGGAGCGCAAGACCGTGCAGCGCGGCATCGTCGAGGTCTTGAGCGCCAACGCGCCGCGCTTCCTCTTCGCGATCGCGATCATGACCTGCTTCAACTTCTTCTCGCACGGCACGCAGGACATGTACCCGACCTTCCTGCGCGAGCAGAAGCACTACGACCCGCACACGGTGAGCTTCATCACCATCGTCTTCAACGTCGGCGCCATCGTCGGCGGCATCACGTTCGGGACGATCTCGCAGCGCATCGGCCGGCTGCGCGCGATCATGATCGCCGCCCTGCTCGCGCTGCCCGCCATCCCGTTCTGGGCCTACGGCTCGACGCCGCTGATCCTCGCCGCCGGCGGCTTCCTCATGCAGTTCGCCGTGCAGGGCGCCTGGGGCGTCGTGCCGGTCTACCTGAACGAGCTGTCGCCCGACGAGGTGCGCGGCACCTTCCCCGGCTTCGCCTACCAGATCGGCAACCTCATCGCCGCCGTGAACGGGCCGCTGCAGAGCGAGATCGCGAAGATGAGCGGCGGCGACTACGCCTTCGGCCTCGCCCTCGTCGTCGGCACGGTGGCGCTCACCTTGACCGCGCTCGCCGCGCTGGGGCCGGAGGCGCACGGCATCGCCTTTGCCGGCGCCAGGCCCGCGGGGCCGGAGCCCGCCGGCACCGAGCCGCAGGCCGCGGAATGAGCGAGCGCGCGCTGCACGTGCGGGTCACCGGCCGGGTCCAGGGCGTCAACTATCGCAACTTCACGGTGACCGCGGCGCGCGGGCTTGCGGTCGAAGGTTGGGTGCGCAACTGCGAGGACGGCTCCGTCGAGGCGGCGCTGCGCGGGCCGGGCCAGGCGCTCTCCGACCTCATCGGCATCATGCGCAAGGGGCCGCCGCAGGGCCAGGTCGACGATCTCGAGGTGCGCTCGGCCGACCATGGCGCCGCCGCCGAGCCGCCGCGGGACGCCTACGTCTTCTGACGACCGATCGTTGGTCGTCGAACGTCCGGCTCGCGCAGCTTAGAGCGGCCGCACGCGCGGCGCCGCGCCGCTGCCGGCGAGCCGCTGCCAGAGCGGCGCCAGGCGCTCCAGCGCGCGGCGCGCGACCTCGGGCTCGGGCGTCAGCGGCAGGCGCAGGTTGCGCTCGAAGGCGCCCTCGAGGCCGAAGCGCGGGCCGGGGCCGATGCGCAGGTCGATCGCCTCGGCGGCGGCGGCGAGCGGAGTGGCGACCGGGCTCGGCATCTCGATCCAGCAGGCGAGCCCGCCCGGCGCCGAGGTAAAGCGCCAGTCCGGCATGATCTCGGCGCCGGCGGCGATGAGCGCGTCGCGGCGCTGGCGCAGGGCGAGGCGACGCGCGGCCAGCGTCGTGTCGGCGTCCTCCAGCAGGCGCACGACGGCGAGCTGCTCGAGCAGCGGGGTGCCGAGGTCGAGCGCGTCGCGCACGCGCAGCAGCGCGGAGATCGTCGCGGCCGGTGCGCGGATCCAGCCGACGCGCAGGCCGCCCCAGAAGCTCTTCGCCGTCGAGCCGAGCGTGATGACGCGTCCGTCGCCGCCGTACGCGGCGAGCGGCGGCGGCGGCGCGCCCTCGTACCAGAGCTCGGCCATCGTCTCGTCGACGACGATCGTCGTGCGCGTCTGCGCCGCCAGCGCCGCCACCGCGCGGCGCGTCGCTGCGTCCATACAGCGGCCGGTCGGGTTGTGGAAGTCGGCGACGAGGTAGACGACGCGCGGGCTCGTCTGGGCGATCGCCGCCGCCAGCCCCTCGACGTCCCAGCCCTGCTCCGGCAGCGCGACGGGGATCGGGCGGCAGGCGGCGCCGCGGATCGCCGCGATCGCCAGCGGATAGGTCGGATGATCGATGACGACGCGATCGCCCGGCCCGGTGAGGTGGCGCAGCAGCAGCGCGAAGCCGGCGAGCGCGCCGTTGACGATCATCATCTCGTCGACCGCGGTCGGCAGGCCGCGGGCGCCGTAGCGCGCGGCGATCGCCTCGCGCAGCGGTGCGAGCCCGATCCCGTCATAGCCCTTGGTGCCGAAATAGGCCGGCAGCGCCGCCATCGCCGCGCTGTAGGCCTGGTGGATCTCCGGCCCCGCCGGCGAGGCGGCGATGGAGAAGTCGAGCGTCGTCGGCGGCGCGGCGGCCTGCGAGGCGCGGCGCGCCGGCAGCGCCGTCGTCGAGCCCGAGCCGTGCTGGCTCACCAGGAAGCCGTCGTCGCGCAGCGCGGCGAAGGCGGCGGCGACGGTGCCGCGGCTGAGACCGAGGGTCTTCGCCAGCTCGCGCTCGCCCGGCAGCCGCGCCGCCAGCGCCAGCCGCCCGTCGAGGATGAGCTGCCGCAGGCAGGCCGCGAGCTGCCGGTAGGCCGGCTCGCGCGAGCCGTCGGTCTGCCAGTGGCCGAGGTGCCTCGCCAGCGAGGCGGCGACGATGTGACGGGTCATGCTGGTCCACTTTGCGCAAAGTGGACCTGTAAGACAAGGCCGGATGGCCGTAGTCACGGCGGCATGCTGATCCGCCGCCTGATCCTCCTTTTCCCCGGGCTCGCGCTCTACGGCCTCTCGACAGCCCTGATGGTGCGCGCCGACCTCGGGCTCAACCCGTGGAACGTCCTGCACCAGGGTCTTGCGCGCGCCACCGGCGCCAGCATCGGCACGGTCATCGTCGTGGTGGGCGTGATCCTGCTGCTGGCCTGGATCCCGCTCCGGCAGTGGCCGGGCTTCGGCACGGTCTCGAACGTGATGCTGATCGGCGTCACCGCCGACGCCTCGCTCGCCGTGCTGCCGTCGCCGCACACGCTGGCGCTGCGCCTCGTCGCGCTCGTCGCGGCGGTCGCGCTCAACGGGCTTGCGACGGGCATGTATATCGGGGCGGGCCTCGGCGCCGGGCCGCGCGACGGGCTGATGACCGGCCTCGCGGCGCGCACCGGCTGCTCGATCCGCGTCGCGCGCACCGGCGTCGAGGTGTCGGCGCTGGCGCTGGGCTGGCTGCTCGGCGGCACGGTCGGACTCGGCACCGTGCTCTACGCCGCGGCGATCGGCCCGGTGATCCAGGTCGTGCTGCCGGCCTTCCAGCGCTGGCGCGAGCGCGGCGCCGCGCCGGTGGCGGGCGAGCTCCGCGCCTGAGAAAGCCCGGCGCCGGCGCGCCGGCTCGCCCTCCGCGCGCTTGCCCTCGCCACCGGCGCTTGCTACCGAGCGCCCCACCCCACATCGCGAGAGTTCAAGCGTCCTCCATGGCCGAGCCGCGCCGATCCGCATCGTCGCCCGTCGTCGCCGACGGCGCGCGCTTCCTCATCGTGGAGGCGCGCTTCTACGACGACATCGGCGGCCTGCTCTATGTCGGCGCGCGGCACGCGCTGGAGGCGGCCGGCGCCAAGGTCGACGTCATCAGCGTGCCCGGCGCGCTCGAGATCCCGATCGCGCTGGCGATCGCGCTCGACCACGGCGACTACGACGGCGCGGTCGCGCTCGGCTGCGTCATCCGCGGCGACACCTACCATTTCGAGATCGTCTGCAACGAGAGCGCGCGCGCGCTGACCGCGCTCGCCGTCGAGCGCCGCCTCGCCTTCGGCAACGGCATCCTCACCGTCGACCGCGAGGAGCAGGCGGTCGAGCGTGCCGACCCGAAGCGCGGCGACAAGGGCGGCGACGCCGCCCGGGCCGCGCTGAAGCTGTGGGACCTCAAGCAGAAGGTCTCCGGCTGATGGCCCGCGCCGAGGAACGCGCCGCCGCCCGCCTCGCCGCCGTCCAGGCGCTCTACGAGATGGACGTGACCGGCAAGACGCTGCCGGATGTCTTCGCCGAGTTCGAGACGCACTGGATCGGCCGCGAGATCGAGGGCGACCACTACAATGCCGCCGAGCTCACGCTCTTCCGCAACATCCTCGAAGGCGTGATCGCCGACCAGGAGCCGCTCGACCGCACCATCGACAAGACGCTCGTCGCCTCCTGGCCGCTCGCCCGCGTCGACAGCGTGATGCGGGCGATCCTGCGCGGCGGCGCCTACGAGCTGAAGGCGCGCAAGGACATCCCGGCCCGCGTGGTCATCAAGGAATATGTCGACGTCGCCGGCGCCTTCTTCGGGCGCGAGGAGAGCGGCATGATCAACGCCGTGCTCGACGGCATGGCCCGCCAGTGGCGCGCCGAGGACTTCGCCGGGACGTAGCCGCGGCGCCTCCATCGTGCCGCGGTGACGTTGGGGGATGCGACAAACTGTCTTGACAGCGGGAGCGCAGCCGCCATCTGTCCCGCACGATGCCGCGGTGGTTCGATCTTCCCCTACACCTCAGGACCCAAGCGGACGCGGCGGTCGGCCAGGCCTATGCGCGGGACTGCGAGCGCTTGGGTCGCAAAGCGATCGTCGCGACGTTCAAGCGCAAGCTGCCGTCTCAGCTCCCGAGCCGCTGGACCGAGGTCACGCATCCGCGCGCGCTGAAGCCTGCGGAAGAGCTCATCGAGACGGCGGAGGAAACGGCGTCGTAGCCGCGCGCCGCGCCCGCCGACGCGTCACGCCGCCCAGCGCGAGTCGCGGATCACCGCGCAAAAATTGCCGCGATGGACGTGCGGCGCCTTGTCGGCGATCACATCGGCCTTGACGTTGCCGAACGTCGTCTCCGGCTTGTGCCTGATGCCGTCGTAGAAGGCCTGGATGATGTCTTCCTTGAACTGCGCCGTGCGCGGGAACGCCGCCACCACGGCCTCGCGGACCTCGTCCGCGTACCGGTCGTAGGTCAGCCCGAGAACGTCCATCTCGACGCCGGCGGTGGTCAGCGCGATCACCGGATGCATGAACTCCGGCACGCCGGGCGTCGTATGGAGCGCGATGCCGGTCCACACCTTCTCGATGTCCGACGCATCGATGCCGTGGTCGCGCAAAAAATCGCGGGCCGCGTTGGCGCCGTCGACCTCGAAGCGCAGGTCGGGGCTGCTGTGCGACGGCATCAGCCCGACGTCGTGGAACATCGCGGCCGCATAGAGAAGCTCCGGGTTGAAGCTCAGCCCGCGCTCTTGCCCGGCGAGCGCGCCGAACAGGTAGACGCGGCTCGAATGGTTGAAGAGCAGCTCGCTCTCGGTGTCGCGGATGAACGCGGTGATGGCGCGGCCGAGCCTGCTGTCGGGGATCGCGACGCCATGAATGCTTGCCGGGGTCATGACGGACTCCTCTCGAATGACGATCGTTGGACGGCGCGATCTATCGGCGTCCGCCGGCTTGGCAGCAATGACATCGAGACTCGAAATCCTGCCAAAAGCCTGCGAGAAACGGCCGTCTGTCGGCGGGAGGCGGAATGAGGGAGATCGCGTTCGTCATCCATGACGGCGTTCAGGCGCTCGACGTGGCCGGCCCGCTCGACGTGCTGGCCGAGGCCAACGGCTACGTGCCCGGCTCCTACAGGGGCGTGCTGGTCGCCCCGTCGACGGCGCCGCTCGCCGCCTCGAACGGCATGACGCTGGCGGCGCATCTGAGCTTCGCGGAGGCCGCACGCCCGTTCCACACCGTCCTTGTGGCCGGCGGCCCGGCGCTGCCAGATCGGCCCGCGGACGCGGCCCTGTCGGCGTGGCTCCGCGCCTGGGCCGTGAAGGCGGAGCGCTACGGCTCCATCTGCACGGGCGCCTTCGCGCTGGGCCATGCCGGGCTGCTCGACGGGCGCACCGCCACCACCCACTGGCAGGACGCCGCGCGTCTCGCCGCCCTGTTCCCCGCGGCCCGGATCGAGCCCGACCGCATCTTCCACCGCGACGGCGCGCTCGTGACGTCGGCCGGCGTCACCGCGGGCATCGACCTCGCGCTGGCGCTCGTCGGCGAAGACCTCGGGGCGTCCGTGGCATTGTCGTGCGCCAAACGGTTGAACGTCGTCGTGCAGCGCCAGGGCGGCCAGTCGCAGTTCAGCCCCCTGCTGCTGCCGCAGAGCGCGCCGGAAACGACGCTCGGCAAGGTCCAGGCCTACGTCATGGCGAACCGCGGCGAGGCGCTGCCCGTGGAGCGCCTCGCCGAGATCGCGGGCGTCAGCAAGCGCGGCGTGGCGCGGCTCTTCGTCGAGACCCTCGGCATCACGCCGCACGACTTCGTCGAAGGCGTGCGCGTCGACCACGCGCGCAACCTCCTCGAGGCGACGGAGCTGGCGCTAAAAACCGTCGCCTTCGACTGCGGCTTCGGCAGCTACGAGCAGATGCGCGTCGTTTTCCAGCGTCGCCTCGGCCTTAGCCCCCGTCGCTACCGCGAGAGTTTTGGCGCCCACCGTTCCGGCTGAGAGCGCGGTCGCCGCCGCCCGCGCTCGGCCAGAGACGTCAGCGCGAGACGGGCATCGAGAACTCGGGGCCGAGCGGCGTCGAGTCGGGCCAGCGCTGCATGATCGACTTCTGCTTGGTGTAGAAGCGCACGCCCTCCTCGCCGTAGGCGTGCATGTCGCCGAACAGGCTCTTCTTCCAGCCGCCGAAGCCGTGCCAGGCCATCGGCACCGGGATCGGAACGTTGATGCCGACCATGCCGACCTCGACGCGGCGGCCGAACTCGCGCGCGGTGTGGCCGTCGCGGGTGTAGAGGCTGACGCCGTTGCCGAACTCGTGCGCGTTGATGAGCGCCAGCGCCTCCTCGAAGGTGGCGACGCGGACGCAGGCGAGCACCGGCCCAAAGATCTCCTCGCGGTAGATCTTCATCTCGGGCTTCACGTGGTCGAACAGGGTGGCGCCGAGGAAGAAGCCGTCGGAGCCCTCGACCGCGAAGCCGCGCCCGTCGAGCACCAGCTCGGCGCCTTCCGCCTGGCCGGCCTCGATGTAGCCCTCGATGCGCGAGCGCGCCGCGGCGGTGACGATCGGCCCCATCTCGGCATCCTTCGCCATGCCGTCCTTGATCTTGAGCGTCAGCGCCTTCTCGCGCAGCCGCGCCACGACGTCGTCGGCGATGTCGCCGACGAGCAGCGCGACCGAGATCGCCATGCAGCGCTCGCCCGCCGAGCCGTAGCCGGCGCCGATCAGGCCGTCGACGGCCTTCTCGATGTCGGCGTCGGGCATCACGATGAGATGGTTTTTCGCCCCACCAAGCGCCTGCACGCGCTTGCCGTGCTTCGCACCCGTCTCGTAGATGTAGTTGGCGATCGGCGTCGAGCCGACGAAGGAGATTGCGGCGACGTCAGGGTGCGCGAGCAGCGCGTCGACCGCCACCTTGTCGCCCTGCACCACGTTGAACACGCCGTCGGGGAAGCCGGCCTCCTTCATGAGGTCGGCGAGCGCCAGCGAGGCCGACGGGTCGGTCGGGCTCGGCTTCAGGACGAAGGTATTGCCGGCGGCGATAGCGACCGGGAACATCCAGGCCGGCACCATGACGGGGAAGTTGAACGGCGTGATGCCGGCGACGACGCCGAGCGGCTGGCGCAGCGTCCAGTTGTCGATGTCGGTCGACACCTGGTCGGTGAAGTCGCCCTTCAGGAGCTGCGGGATGCCGCAGGCGAACTCGATGATGTCGATGCCGCGCTCGACCTCGCCGACGGCGTCGGAGAAGACCTTGCCGTGCTCGCTGGTGATGATTTTCGCCAGCTCTTCCTTGTGCTCGTTCACCAGCGCGAGGAAGCGGTTCATCAGCCGGGCGCGGCGGATCGGCGGCAGGCGCGACCACGCCGGAAAGGCGGCTTTCGCCGCCGCGACGGCGGCATCGACGGCGCCGGCGTCGGAGAGGTCGACGCGGCCGGTGACGGCGCCGGTGGCGGATTGAAGACGTCCTGGCTGCGGCCGCCCGCGGCCTTCGCCCTGGCGCCGCCGATGTAGTTGCCGATCTCGATGATGGACGGGGCGGCGCTGCGAACGTTCATGTCGGTCCTCCACGGGCTACGGCTGGGTGCTGTCGCCGCCATCCTAAAGACGGTCCTCCGCACCTGCGCCATGCGTTTGGAAGCGACTATGGCCATGCTCCGGCGCACAGCAATGGGCATTTTCGTTTTTTTTGCTCGGCCGGCCGACGCCTCAGAGCGCCGACGTACCCGCTCCAAGCAATGGTGCGCGGGTAAACTATCTCGACGTGCCGCCGTCGATCCGCTTTTGCCGTAAGTGAAGCTGAAGCTTAGGCAGGCCAGGCCGCAACAGAAAGCGGCAGCCTCCGCCTCAATTGGTCGATTGAACACCTGCGCCCGCCCGGTGTCGGCGCTCGCCGACCTCCTCGCAGGCCATTCGGCGAGCGCCGACAAAGGTCCCTTCCGAAGCCGGCGCTCGCCGACTTTGGCTCCTTTCGGAGACGGCGAGCCCCGACATTGGCAAAGCCCGGCGTCGGCGACCGCCGACATTTTACGCATAGCGCCGAGGGCGCGGCGCCGATGGACACGTCAGGCACGATCGGTTATATTACCGATAGCCGCCCGCGTCACCCGGTGCCTAGCCCCCGCCGAAGCGGGGCTCGCATTGTCCGCCGGCGCTGCTATAGAGACGCCCTTTCACGGAGCTTCGCGCAAGATATGCCCGCCGACCGCTGGGCGCCGCAGAGCTGGAGGGGGAAGCCCATCCAGCAGGCGCCCGAATTCCCAGATGCCGCCGCCCTCGCCGACGTCGAGCGCCAGCTCGCGACCTTTCCGCCGCTGGTCTTCGCCGGCGAGGCGCGCAAGCTCACCAAGGCGTTGGCCAAGGTCGAGGCCGGCGAGGCGTTCCTGCTGCAGGGCGGCGACTGCGCCGAGAGCTTCGCCGAGCACGCCGCCGACAACATTCGCGATTTCTTCCGCGTCTTCCTGCAGATGTCGGTCGTCGCGACCTTCGCGGCGGCGCTGCCGGTGGTGAAGGTCGGCCGCGTCGCCGGCCAGTTCGCCAAGCCGCGCTCGGCGCCGATGGAGCGTATCGGCGACGAGGAGCTGCCGAGCTACCGCGGCGACATCGTCAACGACATCGCCTTTACGCCGCAGGCGCGCATCCCCGATCCGCAGCGTCAGCTCGACGCCTACCGCCAGTCGGCGGCGACGCTGAACCTCCTGCGCGCCTTCGCGACGGGCGGCTACGCCAACCTCGAGAACGCGCATCGCTGGATGCTCGGCTTCGTGAAGGACAGCCCGCAGTCCGCGCGCTACCAGGAGCTGGCCGACCGCATCTCGCAGACCATCGGCTTCATGCGGGCGATCGGGCTCGACGCGGAGAGCCACCCCGAGCTGCGGCAGACCGAGTTCTACACCTCGCACGAGGCGCTGCTGCTCGGCTACGAGGAGGCGCTGACCCGCGTCGACTCGACGACGGGCGACTATTACGCGACCTCCGGCCACATGCTGTGGGTCGGCGACCGCACGCGCCAGCTCGACCACGCGCACATGGAATACGCGCGCGGAATCCGGAATCCGCTCGGCTTGAAGTGCGGCCCGTCGCTGAAGCCGGACGAGCTGATCAAGGCGATCGACATCCTGAACCCCGACAACGAGCCGGGCCGGCTGACGCTGATCTGCCGCTTCGGCGCCGAGAAGGTGGGCGACGCGCTGGCGCCGCTGCTCCGCGCGGTGACGCGCGAGGGCCGCCGCGTCGTGTGGTCATGCGACCCGATGCACGGCAACACGATCAAGGCGACGTCGGGCTACAAGACGCGGCCGTTCGAGCGGATCATGAGCGAGATCCAGACCTTCTTCCAGGTCTCGCGCGCCGAGGGCACGTACGCCGGCGGCATCCACCTCGAGATGACCGGCCGCGACGTGACGGAGTGCACCGGCGGCGCCCGCGCGCTCTCCGACCTCGACCTGCACGACCGCTACCACACCTACTGCGACCCGCGGCTCAACGCCGAGCAAGCGATCGAGGTGGCCTTCCTGGTGGCCGAGCTCTTGCGCGAGGAGCGCATCGCCCGCGGCATCCCCGTGGTGCATGCCGCGGAATAGCCTGGGCTTCTCCCTTCTCCCGCTGGCGGGAGAAGGTGGCCCCGCGAAGCGGGGTCGGATGAGGGGAGGCGCCGCCTCTCCTTCGTTACCGAGCCGAGCGGGATCGCCCCTTATCCGACCCGACTTCGTCGGGCCACCTTCTCCCGCAAGCGGGAGAAGGAGATGACGGAGGCCCCCACGGTCCGCTTCGCGCCGTCGCCGACGGGGATGATCCACATCGGCAACGCGCGCACGGCGCTCTTCAACGCGCTGCTCGCGCGGAAAGCCGGCGGCCGCTTCATCCTGCGCTTCGACGACACCGACGTTGCCCGCTCGCGCGCCGAATATGCCGAGGCGATCGAGGCCGACCTCGCCTGGCTCGGCGTCACGCCGGACCTCGTCGTGCACCAGTCGGCCCGCGTCGCGCTCTACGCCGCCGCAGCCGACCGCCTGCGCGCCATGGGCCGCCTCTACCCCTGCTACGAGACGGCCGACGAGCTCGACCGCAAGCGCAAGCGGCAGCAGGCACGCGGCCTGCCGCCGGTCTACGACCGCGCGGCGCTCGAGCTGTCGGCCGAGGACCGCGCCAGGCTGGAGGCCGAGGGCCGCCGCCCGCACTGGCGCTTCCTGCTCGACCGCGTCGAGGTGACCTGGGACGACCTGATCCGCGGCGAGAGCCGCATCGACTGCGCCTCGCTCTCTGACCCTGTGCTCGTGCGCGAGGACGGCAGCTACCTCTACACCCTGCCCTCGGTGGTCGACGACATCGACCTCGAGATCAGCGACGTGATCCGCGGCGAGGACCACGTCACCAACACGGCGGTGCAGATCCAGCTCGGGCAAGCGCTCGGCGGCACGGTGCCGCGCTTCGGCCACCACAACCTCCTCACGACGGCGAGCGGCGAGGGGCTGTCGAAGCGCTCCGGCGCGCTGTCGCTCGGCGGCCTTCGCGAGGCCGGCATCGAGCCGCTGGCGGTGGCGGCGCTGGCCGTGCTGGTCGGCACGTCGGATGCCGTGCAGCCGGTCGAGAGCCTCGACGCCTTGGGCGCGCTGTTCGACCTCGCGCATGTCTCGCGCAACCCCGCCCGCTTCGACGTCGCGGAGCTGGAGAGCCTCTCCGCGCGGACGCTGCACGCCCTGCCCTTCGCCGCCGCCGCGCCGCGGCTGCAAGCGGCGGGGATCGCGCCGGACGAGGCGTTCTGGCTCGCCGTGCGCGGCAACATCACGCGCTTCGACGAGGTCGCGGTGTGGCACGCGGTGGTCGCCGGCGAGATCGAGCCGGTGCGCGAGGATCCGGCGTTCCTGGCCGAGGCGGCGGCGCTGCTGCCGGCCGAGCCCTGGGACGCCGCCACATGGTCGGCCTGGACGGGCGCGCTGAAGGCGGCGGCAGGACGCAAGGGCCGCGCGCTGTTCCACCCGCTGCGCTTGGCGCTCACAGGTCGCGAAACGGGGCCCGAGCTGGCGGCGCTGCTGCCGCTGATGGGACGCGAGAGAGCGCTGGCGCGACTCGGCTGAGCGTCAGCCGCGCTCGACGATGCCGCCGTCGACCAGGGTGACGCGGCGATCCATGCGGCCGGCGATCTCCATGTTGTGCGTCGCGACCAGCGCCGCGAGGCCGGTCGCCTGCACGAGCGTGGTGAGCGCGCCGAACACGTGCGCCGCCGTTGCGGGGTCGAGGTTGCCGGTCGGCTCGTCGGCGAGCAGCACGCCGGGGCCGTTGGCGACGGCGCGGGCGATCGCCACGCGCTGCTGCTCGCCGCCCGACAGCTCGGGCGGGCGATGGTGGCCGCGGGCGGCGAGGCCGAGATAGTCGAGCAGCTCGGCCGCCCGCCGCTCGGCCTCGCGCCGCGACAGGCCGGCGATCATCTGCGGCATGACGATGTTCTCGAGCGCCGAGAACTCCGGCAGCAGGTGATGGAACTGG
Organism: Beijerinckiaceae bacterium RH AL1; assembly: GCA_901457705.2. Taxonomy (NCBI): domain Bacteria; kingdom Pseudomonadati; phylum Pseudomonadota; class Alphaproteobacteria; order Hyphomicrobiales; family Beijerinckiaceae; species Beijerinckiaceae bacterium RH AL1. The sequence continues at coordinate 1,515,082 of LR590083.2, read as the reverse complement.
TAGACGAAGCCGATCGCCGTGCGCCGCAGCGCGGTGCGCGCGCCGTCGGCCAGCTTCGAGGTGGGGGTGCGCCCGAGATAGACCTCGCCGCCGTCGGGCTTCTCGAGGAGCCCCGCCACGTGCAGCAGCGTCGACTTGCCGGTGCCCGACGGCGCGATGAGCGCGACCGACTGGCCCGGCTGCAGCTCGAACGACACGCCGCGCAGGATGTGCAGCGGCGTCCCCGCCTGCTCGTAGGTGCGCTCGACCCTGTCGAGCGTCAGCGCCGGCTCGCTCATCCGTAGCGCAGCGCCTCGACGGGATCGAGCCGCGCCGCCCGCCACGCCGGGTAGAGCGTCGCGAGCAGCGACAGGACGAGCGTCATCCCGACCACGGTGACGACGTCGCTCGGATCGACCACCGAGGGGAGCTTGGAGAGGAAGTACAGCTCGGACGGGAACAGGTTGGTGTGCAGCATCGAGTTCAGCCACGTCCGGATCGTCTCGACGTTCTCGGCGAACAAGAGCCCGACGACGAAGCCGGCGAGCGTGCCGGCGAAGCCGATCGACGCGCCGGTGATGAGGAAGATGCGCAGGATCGCGCCGCGCGTCGCGCCCATGGTGCGCAGGATGGCGATGTCGGATCCCTTGTCCTTCACCAGCATCACCATGCCCGAGATGATGTTCAGCGCCGCGACGAGCACGATGAGCGTGACGATCAGGAACATCACGTTGCGCTCGACGGTGAGCGCGTCGAAGAAGGTTTTGTTGCGCTCGCGCCAGTCGGTCATGATCATCGGCCGCGAGGAGGCGAGGTCGATCGCCTGGCGCACCTCGTCGATGTTGTCGGGGTTGTGCAGGAAGACCTCGATGACGGTCGCCTCGTCGCCGCGGTTGAAGAAGAGCTGCGCCTCGGGCAGCGGCATGTAGACGAACAGGTTGTCGAACTGCGCCATACCGATCTGGAAGATCGCCTTGATCGGGTAGCTCTTGATCCGCGGCGTCCGGCCGAACGGCGTCAGCGGGCCGTTGGCGGTGAGGATCGAGATCGTGTCGCCGACCCGCAGGCTCAGCGTCTCGGCGAGGCCCTGCCCGATCGCCACGCCGCCGGACTGGTCGAAGCCGTCGAGCGTGCCGCTCTTCACGTGGCCCTTGATGCCCGGCAGCTCGCGCAGGTCGGCGCCCCTGATGCCGCGCACGAGGGCCCCGACTGGTTGAACTGCGAGGACACGCCTGCCGCGCCCTCGACCATCGGAATCGCCAGCGCGACGCCCGGCACCCGCCGCGTCTCGGCCGTGACCTTGTCGTAATCGGTGAGCGGGCTGTCGGCCGCCTGCAGGAAGATGTGGCCGTTCACCCCGACGATCTTGTCGAGCAGCTCCTTGTGGAAGCCGTTCATCACCGAGAGCACGACGATCAGCGTCGCGACGCCGAGCGCGATGCCGAGGAAGGAGATCAGCGCAATGACCGAGACGAAGCCGGACTTGCGCCGTGCGCGCAGGTAGCGGCCGGCGATCATCCACTCGAACCCCGCGAACGGCCGCGTTCCCGCCGCGGCGCGCGGCGCCGTGCCGGCGGCCGGTGCGGATGTCGCTGAGGTGAGGGATGTCATCGCGGCCCCGTGTGCGTCGCGGGCTCTAATCCCTCAAGGCTGTGGTGGCAATGAGGCCCGGACGCTACCCTGCCGACGGCTCGCCGGAGGGGAGCCGATCCGGGGGGACCTCACGATGGCACGCGCACGCAGAACCACCCGCGGCTGGCCGTTCCGCACCAAGCAGCCGCATCACTACACCTGGATCATCGCGCTGGTGCTGGCCGTGCTCGGCATCCTCGGCACGCACACGCACATCGACGTCGTCTCGCCGAACGCCTTCTGGTTCGAGGTTGCGGCCTATGTGGCGCTGGCGCTCGGCACGGTGATCGACGGGCTTTAACCTACGCGTCCACAGGCAAAATTGTTTTGACAGGCGGATGGCGATAGGTTCGCAGGAAACGCATCACGAGCGCGGGACCGCCGACCAGAAAGCCTGAATGAACCTGATCACCACGACGCAAGACCTGACGGAGCTCTGCCACCGCCTCGCTGCCCACCCCTACATCACGGTCGACACGGAGTTCCTCCGCGAGACGACCTTCTGGCCAAAGCTGTGCGTCGTCCAGCTCGCCTCGGAGGACGAGGCGGTGGCGGTCGACGCGCTGGCCGACGGCATCGACCTCGCGCCGCTCTTCGCGCTGATGGCCAACCCCAAGGTGGTGAAGGTCTTCCACGCCGCGCGCCAGGACGTCGAAATCTTCTGGAACCTCGCCAAGCTCGTGCCGATGCCGCTGTTCGACACTCAGGTCGCAGCGATGGTGTGCGGCTTCGGCGACCAAATCTCCTACGCCGACCTCGTGCAGACGGTGACCAAGGCGCATCTCGACAAGTCGTCGCGCTTCACCGACTGGTCGCGCCGGCCGCTGTCGCAGGCGCAGATCGACTACGCGATCGCCGACGTCACGCATCTGCGCGACATCTACAAGTTCCTGCTCGCCAAGCTCGAGGCCTCGTCGCGCGTCGGCTGGCTGTCCGACGAGATGGGCACGCTGACCGCGACCGCGACCTACGAGCAGCACCCCGAGCGCGCCTGGGAGCGCTTCCGCAACCGCGCCCGCAAGCCGCGCGACCTCGCGGTGCTGATGGAGGTGGCCGCTTGGCGCGAGGCCGAGGCGCAGGCGCGCGACGTGCCGCGCTCGCGCATCCTGAAGGACGACATCATGATCGAGGTGGCGCTCGCCGCCCCGAAGACCGTGGACGCGCTCGGCGAGCTGCGCGCCTTCCCGAAGGGCATGGAGCGCTCCAAGGCCGGCACCGACATCGTCGTGGCGATCCAGCGCGGCCTAGCGCGCGATCCGAAGACGCTGCCGAAGATCGACCGCGACCGGCGCCAGCAGGGCGGCGGCGCGACGGTCGAGCTCCTGAAGGTGCTGCTGCGCCAGGTGTCGGAGAGCCACGGCGTCGCCGCCAAGATGATCGCGACGACGGACGACCTCGAGGCGATCGCGCTGGACGACAAGGCCGACGTCAGCGCGCTGACCGGCTGGCGCCGCGACCTCTTCGGCCTCAAGGCGCTGGAGCTGAAGCACGGGCGCCTGGCGCTGACGCTCGAGCGCGGCAAGGTCGTCACGCTCGAGTGGCAGGACGCCGCGGAGGCGGAGCAGCTCCCTTAGGCGTGCGCGAAGGCCCGCGACGGCGCGACGCCGGGCTCGCCCATCCCGCGGCGGCGGAAGTACGCCTCGACCTCGGCGATGCGCCGCGTCAGGCGCGGATAGGTCGAGAAGATGTGGAGCAGGAAGCCGGTGACCGGCGGCACCATCTTCTCCTGCGCGGCGAAGGCATCGAGGTCGAGCCCGGCGTTGAGCTTGGCGCTGCCGCAGGCGAGCATGGCGAGGCCGCCGCGCGCCGCTGCGAGATCGTCGACGCAATAGGCGCCGATGCGGTCGGCCGTCAGCTCCCGCGCGCGGTGATAGGCGGTGCTGAGGAGCGGCACGAAGGTGCCCGGCAGCTTCAAAAAATTCTTCCATGGCGAGAGATGGCCGGCGGCGTGTTGGCCGAGCTCGTGGCCGATGATGAAGTCGACCTGCGCCTGCGTGTCGACGTCGACGATCGCCGAGGTGATCAGGACCATGCTGCGTGCGCCCATGCGCGCCGCGAACGCATTCACGAGGCCGTTCGAGTTGTAGAGGAAGCTTTGCGGGACGCTCGCGAGCCCGAGCTTCTCGGCGCCGCGCTGCAGGCTGGCATGGAGCTGCGGGAACTGGCGCTCGGTGATGAGCACCGCGTGGCCGAACAGATAGGCGCGGTGGAACAGCCCCATGATGAAGATGATCAGCGCGAAGATGGCGATCTCCACCACGAGGATGATGAGCTGCGCGAAGGAATTCTGCGCCAGCGCGCCGGCGACGAGGACGAGCGCGAGCAGAAGCCAGATCGCGATGCCGAAAATGAGAATGAGCGTGCCGTAGAGCTGCTCTTTGCTGTGGCGAAGATCGCCGATGGACGCTGCCATTGTCCGTCCCCTTCTTTGCAATGGGATACGGATACGTGTGCCGGACTACAGCTTCGCGACAAGCGCGAAGGCGCTCCCCTAGGATGGGGCGGTCACGCGACCTCGATCGCCGCGTCCCGACCGAGCAGCTTGGCGAGGCCCTTGACGCGGCCGAGCAGGCGATCGTTCGAAAGCGCCGCCAAGCGCGGCGGCAGCGTCAGCACGAGCTTGGAGCGCGACATCGTCAGCGGCGCGGCGCCGAGCACGCCGCAGGCGCCCGCCGACAGCACCGAGGCGACACGCATCGTCGCGCCGACGAGCAAGGCGCGTTCGATCAGCTTCGGCGGCATCAGGGTGCGGGTCTGCGGCGCGACCTCCTCGTCGAGGCCGGCGTAGCGCAGCGTGGTGACGAGCGACAGGAACGAGCGCCCGACATGATCGACCCCCGGGAGGATCGCCGACGAGACAAGATTGAAGCTCTGGATGCCGCGGTAGTCGGGATGCGCGCGCCAGTTCACCTCGGAGAGATAGCAGGACGCCTCGCGCAGCCGCCGCTCGTCGACCGTTTCGGCGATCGCGGCTGATTCGAGGAAGTCGTGCGTCCAGTCGATCAGCTCGTCGGAGTAGCCGGGCACCCGCGCCAGCAGGCGGTTCAGCTTCTGCGCGGCGACGATCAGCGGGTCGGCGCTGCGCTGGGCCGGGCCGAGCCCCTCGTAGAGCAGGCCCTCGCGCACGCCATAGGTCGAGATCACGACGTCCTTCGGCTTGGCGCGGCGGATCAGCTCGTCGAGGACGACCGCGCCGTAGGCGAGCAGCGGGCGTCGCGCCGCGGCGACCGAATCGATCGCCAGGAACGAGCTCGGCTCGACGCGCTCGACGAGGTCGGCGAGATCGGCCGCCTCGCGGGCGGGGATCGAGTAGCCGTGCATCACCATGAGCTGGTAGGCGCGCTCACCCATGTGCAGCTTGGCGAGCGCGCGCCAGGTGCCGCCGACGGCATAGAAGCTACGGCCCTGCAGCGCGTCGAGCGCGTCGCACTTGGCGAGCGCCTCGCGCACGATCTTGGCCGCCGCCTTCGGCGAGCGCCCCGAGGCATCCATCAGCGCGAGACCGCCTAGCGGCAGGCTGGTGCCGGTGCCGATGCGCTCGCCCTTGACGTCGATCAGCTCGAGCGAGCCGCCGCCCATGTCGCCGACGACGCCGTCGGGCGCATGGATGCCGGACAGCACGCCGAGCGCCGAGAGCCGCGCCTCGCGCGCACCCGACAGCAGCGCGATCTCGCGGCCGCCCAGCGCCGCCTTCGCGGCGGCAAGGAACTCGGGACCGTTGGAGGCGTCGCGCGCGGCGGCGGTGGCGATCACCCGCACGTCGTCGATGCCCATGATCTCGGCCAGCGCGCGAAAGCGCTTCAGCGCGACAAGCGCCTTCTCGATGCCGGACTTGGCGAGCTTGCCGGTCGTGACCACGCCGTTGCCGAGCGCGCACAACGACTTCTCGTTGAAGGACGGGACGGGCGCCCTGTCTAGGTTGTCGTAGGTGACGAGTCGGACCGAGTTCGACCCGATGTCGATGATCGCGACCGGATGGTGCTGGCCTTGCGCAGACAAGAGCGCGGACGACGTCATGCGATCAGTGCGATTCCAAACGCTTCAGCAGGGTGCGCGGCGAGTTCTCCTTCAGGCTCTTCCCGCGCCCTGAGAGGCTCGGGTTGGTCATGAAGTAGGAATGCGCGTTGAAGGGCTCCTCGCCTGCCGGCGCCACGATCCGCGTCGACGAACCGTCGGGCAGCACGCGGTACGACTGCTGGTTATCGAGGAGATTGGCCACCATGATCTGATCGAGCACCTGCTCATGCACCGTCGGATTTTGGACGGGTAGCATGATCTCGACGCGACGGTCGAGGTTGCGCTGCATGAGGTCGGCCGATGAGATGTAGACAAGTGCCTTCGGGTGCGGGAGCGCGTGGCCGTTGCCGAAGCAGTAGATGCGCGCGTGCTCGAGGAAGCGCCCGATGATCGACTTGACGCGGATGTTGTCCGACAGGCCAGGCACGCCGGGGCGCAGGCAGCAGATGCCGCGCACCACGCAGTCGATCTGCACGCCGGCCTGGCTCGCCTTGTAGAGCGCGTCGATGATGCCGGGATCGACCAGCGAGTTGCACTTCAGCCAGACGCTGCCCTTCTTGCCGGCGCGGGCGAAGGCCACCTCGGACTCGAGGTTCTGCAGGAAGCGCTCGCGCAGCGAGATCGGCGACATCGCGAGCCGCTCGAGACCGTCGGGCTCGGCATAGCCGGTGATGAAGTTGAACACGCGGGAGACGTCGCGCCCGATCGCCGGGTCGGCGGTGAAGAACGAGACGTCGGTGTAAATCTTGGCGGTGTTCGGGTGATAGTTGCCGGTGCCGATATGGCAGTAGGTGATGAGCGCGTTGCCCTCGCGGCGCACCACCATCGACAGCTTGCCGTGCGTCTTCAGCTCGATGAAGCCGAACACGACCTGGGCGCCGGCGCGCTCGAGGTCGCGCGACCAGCGGATGTTGGCCTCCTCGTCGAAGCGCGCCTTGAGCTCGACGAGTGCGGTCACCGACTTGCCGGCTTCCGCGGCCTCGATCAGCGCGCCGACGATCGGCGAGTCGGAGGAGGTGCGGTACAGCGTCTGCTTGATCGCCACGACGTTGGGATCGCGCGCCGCCTGCTTCAGGTACTGCACGACGACGTCGAAGGATTCATAGGGGTGGTGGACGACCACGTCCTTCTGGCGGATCGCCAGGAAGCAGTCGCCGCCGTTGTCGCGAATGCGCTCGGGGAAGCGCGGGTTGTAGGGCTTGAACTTCAGCTCGGGCCGGTCGAGCCCGACGATCTCGGAGAGCTCGTTCAGCGCCAGCATGCCGTCGAGCACGAAGGTTTCGTCCTGCACGACACCGACCTCCTCGGCGACGAAGGTGCGCAGCGCCGCCGGCATCAGGCTGTCGTACTCGACGCGGATGACCGAGCCGCGGCGACGCCGCTTCAACGCCGATTCGAACAGGAGCACCAGGTCTTCCGCCTCTTCCTCGATTTCGAGGTCGGAGTCGCGGATGACGCGGAAGGCGCCGGAGCCCTTGAGCAGGTAGCCGGGGAACAGCGACTGCGTGAACAGGCCGACCAGCGTCTCCATCGAGACGAAGCGCGTCGGGCCGCCCTCCTGCTGCGGCAGGTGGATGAAGCGCTCGATCTTCGACGGCAGGCGGATCAGCGCCCGCAGCACCTTGTTGTCGTTCGGGCGGACCAGCTCGAGGGCGATCGAGAAGCCGAAGTTCGGGATGAAGGGGAAGGGGTGCGCCGGGTCGACGGCGAGCGGCGTCAGCACCGGGAAGATGTGCGTCGTGAAATGGACCTCGAGCCAGGCCATGTCGTCCTTCGAGAGGTCGGCGGGATCGGCAAGCACGATGCCGACCTTGACCAGCTCCTCGCGCAGCTCGCGCCAGCGGCGCTGCTGCTCGGCGGCGAGATGGGTGACGCCCTCGCGGATCTTGACGAGCTGCTCGGCGGGCGTCAGCCCGTCTTCCGACGGCGTCGTCACGCCCTGGCGGACCTGCCCGCGCAGACCGGCGACGCGAACCATGAAGAACTCGTCGAGGTTGTTCGCCGAGATCGACAGGAAGCGCAGCTGCTCGAGCAGCGGATGGTTGCGGTTCGAAGCTTCCTGCAGGACGCGGCGGTTGAACTCGAGCCAGGAGAGCTCGCGGTTGACGAAGCGCTGCGGCGTCTCCTTCAGCCTCTCCGGGTTCGCGGCGAGCTCGCCCAGCGTGTCCATCAGGGCGATGGCGGCGGCCGGCGAGGTGTCGGTGCCCTGCCCCGCATCGTCGCCGAAGCCGCGATGCTCGATGTCTTCGGGCCGCGCACGGCTTGCGCCTTCCTCAGTCTCGCTCGTCATGCTCGGTCGTCCTTGCCGTTCGATTTCGAGGCAGCTCGCCGGATCGTTCCCGACGATTGAGGGATGCTTGCGGCAAGCGGCGCCGCTTGAACCCCTGCCGGCCCGGGAGCATCCTTCATACACCCAACAAGACACCATTGTGACAATGGGTTAGCGAAGGGAGGCAGGCATGACCGTAGCCCGAATTCTCGCGGGTAAGGGGCGAACCGTCACCACGGTGCTGCCGCATGCGACCATGCGCGAGGTCATCGACGTGCTGGCGACCAAGCACATCGGCGCGCTGGTCATCGCCGACGACGACGGCGCCATGAAGGGGATCGTCTCGGAGCGGGACGTCGTGCGCACGCTCGCCAGCAATGGCGTCGAGGCGATGGACAAGCCGGTCTCGAGCTTCATGACCAAGGACGTGAAGTCGGCCGCCGAAGAGGACGGCGTGATCGACGTCGCGCGCCGGATGTCGGCCGGCCGGTTCCGCCACATGCCGGTCCTCGGCGAGGACGGGCGCCTCGTCGGAATCGTGTCGGTCGGCGACGCCATCAAGTACCGGCTCGAGCAGATGGAGGCCGAGCAGTCGGCGCTCCGCGAGTACATCTCGACGACCTATTGAAGGTCTACTGCGCGGCGGTCGGCTCGCTCAGCGCCTCGGGCGCGATCCCGGAGAGCTGCGCCTCGATCGCCGGCAGCGCCTCGCGCGCGACCCGGCGCCCGTGCGCGACGAGATTGGCCGCGCGGTGGAAATCGAAGAGCCCGACGCTGTCGAGCCGCGCCGGGATCAGCACCTCCGGCCTGTCGTACGCAAGGCGCGCGCGCGAGATTCGCTCCTGCGCCACTGAGAAAGCGTTGACCATGACGCTGGCGATGCCGGGCGCACCGTCGACCCGACGCTCGAAGAGCCGGCGCCGCGCGAAGCGCAGCCGCCGGCGCTTCGTCGTGCGCCCTGCCGGCACGACGGCGCTCTCGACCTCGTCGCCGAGGAGGCTCGCCGAGCCCGAGGTCGCGGCTTCGTCGAGGTCGGAGGTAAGGGAGACGGCGATGACGAAGTCGGCGCCCAGCGTCCGGCAGACCGAGACCGGCACGGGGTTCGACATTGCCCCGTCGAACAGCCAGCGGCCGCCGATGCGGACCGGCTCGAACAGCCCCGGCATCGCATAGGACGCGCGCACCGCCTCGACGAGGTCGCCGTGCGAGAGGCAGACCTCGCGGCCGGACCCGAGCTCGGTGGCGACGGCCGCAAAAGGCGTTGGCAGGCCTTCGATCCTGACGTCGCCGAGATCGCGCGACAGGCGACGCCGGAGTCGCGCGCCGCCGATCAAAGCGCTGCCGGCAAACGAGATGTCCATGAGACCGAGCATGCGCCGGCGGTTGAGGCTGAGCGCGAAAGCCTCGAGCTCGTCGAGCTTTCCGGCCGCAGCGCAGCCGCCGACCACCGCGCCGATCGAGGTGCCGGCGATGACGTCGAGCGGCACGCCGGCATCGCGCAGCTCGCGGATGATCCCGATATGCGCCCAGCCACGCGCCGAGCCGCCGCCGAGCGCCAGGCCGACGCGGCGGCGCGGGCCGGCTGAGACCCTGCTCGCATCGCGCGGCGCAAGGTGCTGTGGCGCCTTGCGTTTCGTGAGGACGGCGCCGAGGCTCAAGTCGCGACCATGACGAGCATGGTGCGGCCGGCCTCGCGCGTGACGCGGCGATAGAAGCACGACCGCCGCCCGGTATGGCAGGCGCCGCCGTCACCGCCCGGCACCACGCGCATCACCAGCGCGTCCTGGTCGCAGTCCGTCCTGATCTCGACGACGCGCTGCGTCTGGCCCGACGTGTCGCCCTTGCGCCAGAGGCTCCGGCGCGAGCGCGACCAGTAGTGCGCGACCCCCGTCTCGAGCGTCCGCTCAAGCGCCTCGGCGTTCATGTGAGCGACCATGAGGACGCTGCCGTCGCCATCGTCGAGCGTGACGCAGGTGAGGAGGCCGTCGCGATCGAAGCGCGGGAGGAAGTCCAGGCCCTCCTCGCGCGCGGCGTCGGCGGCCATGGTCAGCTGCGTTGGCCCTGGCGCACCAGGGTCATGAAGCGGACCTGCTCCGCGGGATCGGTCTTGAAGACGCCGGCAAAGCGCGTCGTGACGGTCGAGGATCCGTGCTTGCGCACGCCGCGCAGCGACATGCACATATGCTCGGCCTCGATCATGACGGCGCAGCCGCGCGGCCGCAGGTTGAGCTCCAGCGCCTGGATGACCTGCGCCGTCAGCGCCTCCTGCGTCTGCAGGCGCTTGGCGTAGATGTCGACGAGTCGCGCGAGCTTCGACAGCCCGACGACGCCTTCGGCGCTCGGATAGTAGGCGATATGCGCGCGGCCGAGGAACGGCACCATGTGGTGCTCGCAATGCGACACGAACGGCACGTCGCGCACCAGGATGAGATCGTCGTAGCCCGACACGTCCGAGAAGACGCGCGTCAGCACTTCGGCTGGATCGGAGGCATACCCGCCGTAGAACTCGTCGAAGGCCGCGACGACGCGCCGCGGGGTGTCGAGCAGGCCCTCGCGGTCCGGATCGTCGCCGATATAGCCGATCAGGGTTCGGACCGCGGCTTCGGCTTCTTCACGCGTCGGTTTGATGAATGGCGTCTGCGTTGTGGGGTTTTGCGCGGCTTGCTGTCTGGAAAAGCGATGATCGCGCAAGGTCTTAACCACATCGTCCACGTGGTGCCTCCAAGTGATGGTCCAGGTGGATTGTTGACACGTCGGCGTCGCCCTGGAGCGGAGCGACACCGTCTTTGCGACGCGTCAATCGAACTCGTCCGGCGCATCGCTGCCTCCTATATAGGAAGCCCGACCGCCCGTCACCGCATCCGGCGAAGCTTATGCTGAATGACATCTACAACCAGCGCATCCTCGAGCTGGCTGGCAATATCCCACGGCTCGGCCGCCTGTCGGCCGCGCAGGCCAGCGCCCGCGCGCACTCCAAGCTCTGCGGCTCCACGGTGGTCGTCGACCTCGTGATGACCGACGGCCGCGTGTCCGACTATGCCCAGGACGTGAAGGCCTGCGCGCTCGGCCAGGCCGCCGCCTCGATCGTCGGCCGCCACGTGATCGGGGCGACCGCGTCCGAGCTGCGCGAGGTCCGCGACCGGATGCGCGCCATGTTGAAGCAGGGCGCCGCGCCGCCCGACGGCGCCTGGAGCGACGCGGCCGTGCTCGAGCCCGTGCGCGACTTCAAGGCGCGCCATGCCTCGACCCTGCTCGCCTTCGAGGCCGCGGCGCAGGCGGCGAGCGAGATCATGGGCGAGCCCGTCGCGGCCTGAGCCCGCCGCAACCCTGCCCCGGCAGACGAGCCGACCATAACAAAAAGGCCGACCCCGAGGGCCGGCCTTTTCGAAGATCGGAGAGTGTAGCTTGCTCAGTAGCGGGCGACGACCGGCGCCGGGGCGCTGAGGAACGAGTACAGCAGGCCGCCGCGGATCTGGTTGCCCTCGGTGCGGTAGTTGAGGGTGTAACCGCCGTTGCCGCCGATGCCGCCGAGCGCGACCGACTGGCTGCCGAGGTTGTAGTGGATGTACTCGACCTTGAGGGTCGTGGTGTAGTTGCCAAGCAGCTTGTCGAGGCCGATGTAGTGCTCGATCGAGAACTTGTTGAGGAAGCTGTCCTGCGGGATGGCGTACTCGGCGCCGCCACCGAAGTCGTAGCCGCCCTTGAGCTGGCCGTTGTTGCCGCCGGTCGCGATAACGCGGCCGTTGGTCAGGAAGCTGCCGCCGAGGCCGGGATCGCCGAACGCGAAGCCGCCGGTGCCGTAGAGCAGGAAGTGATCGAAGGCGTAGCCGACCTTGCCGTTCGCCGTGCCGAGCACGTCGAGGCGCTGGTGGTACTGGCTGAGCGTCTGGAAGCCGCCGGCGCCGGCGACATCGAAGGCGTTCTTGTGCAGGTAGACGTAGTCGGCATCGACGCTGGCGCCGATGACGACGCCGGAGCCCGGCGTGAACTGGTAGTTGTAGCCGACGCCGGCGCCGACGTAGGACGAGCCGTCCTTGTAGGTGCCGAGGTAGGCCGGGCGGCCGATCAGCGAGCCGCGGCCGGTGGTGCGGACGCTGTTGTTGCTGCCGAAGGTGTAGGCCGAATGCAGGCCGGCCTCGAAGCCGGTCCAGCTGAACGCCGGGAGCGCGGGCGGCACGTAGACCGGGGGAGCGCGACGGCTCGGCAGGTCGGCGGCGAGGGTGGCGGTGGCGCCGAGGGCGAGGCCCATTGTGGCGAGAACAAGCGACTTCATTGGCGGCGGCCCCGGGGGTGTTGGCGCTGAATCTTCAGGAGCAACCCTGCCTGCGTTCCCCTCCAGGCGATATGACTTGGGGGCAACACCTCTCGGGAAAACAAGATATTGTCTCATTCCAGCCCCACCTCGGGCTCCCTAACGCGACCTGCAATACTTGGGCGTTTTCTGCGTCTTCGCGTGCCTAGACTTGATGCAATTCATCGGCGCGTTGTCTCGGCGCGGCCGGCCGGTCTCGCGTCATGACCTCGGTCGACGGTCGCTCGGCCTCGTGGCCGGCCCGGATGGCGCGCGCGTGCATCCGCGCCTACCAGCTGACGCTCTCCGGCCTCGTCGGGCGGCAGTGCCGCCATCTGCCGACCTGCTCCGCCTACACCGACGAGGCAATCGCCCGCTTCGGCCTGTGGCGCGGCGGCTGGCTCGGGGCATCGCGCGTCTGCCGCTGCCATCCGTGGGGCACGTCCGGCTTCGATCCCGTTCCCGACACGCTCGACCCCGCGGCGCGCTGGTTAGCGCCGTGGCGCTACGGCCGTTGGACGGGGCGCAGCCTGCCGCCCGACGCGTCGCGCGAATGAAGACTGGCTGAACGCGGCCTTCCGTCGCCGTTCAGCCGGCGGGTCCTAGGTTGGCGCCACGCTCAAGACAGAGCGGGACCAAACCATACGGAGCCCACCATGAACATGCGTTCCAAGATCGTCGCCGCCGCCCTCGGCCTCCTCGTCGCCGGCGGCGCCGTCGCCGACGCCTCGGCCGCGACCCTCGTCAAGAAGACCGTCACCACGCATCACGCGATGCGCCCGGTCGTTGCGAAGAAGACGGTGAAGATCGTCCATCGCTTCCACCGCCCGTTCCATCGCGTCGCCGCCGTCCGCGTGCTGCCCGGCCATCGCATCGCGCCGCGCATCCACCTCGCGCACGCCTTCAACAAGAAGGTCGTTCGCACCACGATCATCCGCTGATCCGTCAGCCGAAGACGTGAGCGACAGGGCGGGGCCCCCGAGGCCTCGCCCTGCCCCGCCTTGCGAAGGAAGGGCGTTTCGCCCTTGATGCCGGCTCGTTTTCCGGAGCCGCGAATGACGACGAGCAACGGCCGCAAGGCCGATCATCCGATTGCCTCCCTTTTCCTCGACCGCTGGTCGCCGCGCAGCTTTTCCGGCGAGGCGATCCCGGATGCCGATCTCTTCACGATCCTCGAGGCCGCGCGCTGGGCGCCTTCGGCCTCCAACCTGCAGCCCTGGCGCTTCCTCTACGCCAAGCGCGACTCGGTGGACTGGCCGCGCTTCTTCGAGCCGCTGTCGCCGGGCAACCAGGGCTGGGTGGCCGGCACCGCCGTGCTGATCGCCGTCGTCTCGAAGCGCACGCGCCAGCCGCAGGAGGGCCCGGCGGTCGAGAACTACTCGCATTCCTTCGACACGGGCGCCGCCTGGGCCTGCCTCGCCCTGCAGGCCAGCCTCATCGGCTGGGCCGCGCACGCCATGGGCGGCTTCGACGTCGCCCGCGCCACGCGCGACCTCGAGGTGCCCGACGACTACCGCGTCGAGTGCATGGTGGCGATCGGCCGCTACCGCGCCGACGAGGCCAACCCCGCCAAGCCCAACGCCCGCGCGCCCCTGACGAGCTTCGTGCGCCAGGGGGTGTTCAGGGTGTAGGCTGCGCCGATGGAGGCACCTCTTCCAGATCCCGAGACGTTCCTGCGCGCCATGGCGCGCCGCTACGTCTGGGACCAGAGCGAGGCGGACGCGCTGGCCTTCCCCGACCGCATCATCCGCCGCGTCGTGGACCTCGGCACGATCGACGACGCCTTCGACCTCGAGCCGGTGTTCGGCCGCGACAAGCTCGCCGAGGTCCTGCGCACGTCGCCCGCCGGGGCGCTGCGCCCGCGCTCGTGGTCCTTCTGGCATCACCGCCTCGACCTGATCGCCCCGACGGACACGCCGCCGCCGATGCCGGTGCGGCGGGTGGAGTGATGCCGATTTAAGACGCCTTCGCCAGCGGAACCTTACTGCCCTCGAGCGCCGCGATGAACGCGTCGTGCGTCATCGGCGTCGAGAACAGCGGATAGTTCTTCTCCACTGCCGCCTGCTGTTCCTCGGCGCTCGTCGCCGCCGTGCAGTCGGTGAGCGTGACGACGTCATAGCCGTGCTCGTAGGCCGTCCGCATCGTCGATTCGACGCAGACGTTGGTGAGGAAGCCGCCCAGCGCGATCGTGGTGAACCCGCGGCTGCGGAGGATGAAGTCGAGGTTGGTGCTGGCGAAAGCGCAGAGGCCACGCTTGCCTTCGATGACGATGTCGCCGTGCTGCGGCTTCAGGACGTCGACGAACTCGGCGCCCCAGCTGTCCTTGCGGAACGAGCGGCTGTCGACCACGCCCTTGAGGATGCCGTAGGGGTGCGCGCGCAGCTCGGTGTAGCCCTCCGCGAAGGCGATCGGCACGTAGACCACGGTGGCACCGCTGGCGCGGGCCGCCTTGGCGACCGCAACCGTGTTCGCCAGCATGTTGGAGGAGTCCATCACCGGCTTGACAGCCTCGTGGAGCGCTCCGCCTTCCGTGGTGAAGTCGTTCTGGAACTCGATCAGCACGACAGCTGTCGTCTTGGGATCCATCGTCGCCTCCCTGGCAATCGCCGCGGCGCTTGGGCCGGGTCGGGGACAGGGGTAGCGGTCGGCGCAGGAAAAGTCATCGCCGTCCAACGGCGCACGCTGCGATGCGCCGCGCTCGACTTTCGCGGTCGATGGCGCCACATAGGCGCCTTCCCCATATACCACAGCAATCGTGACCGACCTCAAACGCGCCGTCGCCGAGCTGAAGAAGGGCGGCTCCCTCACCCTGTCCTCCGTGCCCGAAGGGTTCGACGCCTTCTGCGTCGCCGACCTCGCGCGCGCGCTCGCCCGCGACGCCGAGAAGAGGTCTGTGGTCTTCGTGCATGTCGCCCGCGACGACCGCCGCGCCCGTGCCTTCGCCGAGGCGCTCGGCTTCGCCGCCCCCGACATCGAGCTGATCGACCTGCCGGCGTGGGACTGCCAGCCCTACGACCGCGTCTCGCCGAACGCCTCGATCGCCGCGCGCCGGATGACCGCGCTGGCGCGGCTCGCCCGCTCGCGCTCGTCGGAGGAGCGTCCGCGCATCCTCTCGACCACCATCGCCGCCCTGCTCCAGCGCGTGCCGCCGCTGAGCAAGGTCGCCAAGGACACGTTTTCCGCCGCGCCGGGCAACGCCATCGACATGGACGCGCTCGTCCAGTGGCTCGAGATCAACGGCTTCACCCGCAACTCCACCGTGCGCGACACCGGCGACTACGCCGTGCGCGGCGGCATCGTCGACCTCTTCCCCCCGGCCTTGTCCGAGCCGATCCGGCTCGACTTCTTCGGCGACACGCTGGAGTCGATCCGCACCTTCGATCCCGAGACGCAGCGCACGGTCGGCCAGCTCAAGGCGCTCGACCTCGTGCCGATGAGCGAGGTGCAGCTCACCACCGAGTCGATCAAGCGCTTCCGCCAGGCCTACACCGGCCGCTTCGGCGGCCAGACGCGCGGCGACATTCTCTACGAGGCGATCAGCGAGGGGCGCCGCAGCCCCGGCCTCGAGCACTGGCTGCCGCTCTTCTATGATCACCTCGACCCGCTGTTCGCCTACACCGGCGACGCGCCGCTGGTGCTCGACGCGCAGATCCGCGAGGCGGCGAGCGAGCGGCTGACGCAGATCGAGGATTATTACGACGCGCGCAAGACCGCCTACGACGCGGCGCCGCAGAACTCGTCCTACAAGCCGCTCGAGCCCTCCGCCCTCTATCTCGACGAGAAGGCCTGGCTGAAGCGGCTCGACGAGCAGAGCGTCGTGCAGATCACCACGCATGCCGTGCCGGAAGGCCGCGGCCTCGTCATCGACGTCGGCGGCAAGGCCGGCCGCTCCTTTGCGCCCGAGCGGGCGAACGAGTCCGCCAACGTCTTCGAGGCCGCGGCGGACCACGTGCGCGGGCTGATGAACCGCGGGCTGCACGTCATCCTCGCCGCCTGGTCGGACGGCTCGCGCGAGCGGATGGCGGGCGTGCTCGCCGACCACGGGCTGAAGGAGACGGCGCTCGTCTCCAACCTCTCGCACGCGCTGCACTTCAAGCGGAAGAAGGTGGCGCTCGCCGTCTTCGGCCTCGAGCAAGGTTTTGAAGCCGGCGACATCGCGGTCGTCTCGGAGCAGGACATCCTCGGCGACCGCCTTGTGCGCAAGCGCAAGCACGCCAAGCGCGCGCAGAACTTCCTGACCGAGATCGGCGCGCTGACCGCCGGCGACATCGTCGTCCATGCCGACCACGGCATCGCACGCTACAAAGGTTTGGAAGCCATCGATGCCGTCGGCGTCCGCCACGACTGCCTCGAGCTGCACTACGCCGAGGGCGCCAAGCTCTACCTGCCGGTCGAGAACCTCGAGCTTCTGTCGCGCTACGGCTCGGAAGACACCGAGGTCCAGCTCGACCGGCTCGGCGGCGCCTCCTGGCAGAAGCGCAAGGCGCGCATGCGCAAGCGCGTCCTGGAGATGGCCGCTGGCCTCATCAAGATCGCCGCCGCGCGCGCCACCAAGGCCGCCACCAAGCTCGTGCCGCCGGAAGGGCTCTACGCCGAGTTCTGCGCCGGCTTCCCCTATGACGAGACGGAGGACCAGGAAGCGGCGATCGAGGCGACGCTCGACGACTTGGCCTCGGGCCATCCGATGGACCGGCTGATCTGCGGCGACGTCGGCTTCGGCAAGACGGAGGTGGCGATGCGCGCCGCCTTCGCCAGCGCGATCAACGGCAAGCAGGTCGTCGTCATCGCGCCGACCACGCTGCTCGCGCGCCAGCACTACAAGAATTTCTCCGAGCGCTTCGCGCACCTGCCGGTGAAGGTGGCGCAGCTCTCGCGCATGGTGTCGGCCGCCGACGTGCGGACCACCAAGGCGGGGCTCGCATCCGGCGACGTCGACATCGTCGTCGGCACGCATGCGGTGCTCGGCGCCGGCGTCTCGTTCAAGGACCTCGGGCTGGTGATCGTTGACGAGGAGCAGCACTTCGGCGTCAAGCACAAGGAGCGTCTGAAGGATCTGCGCGCCGAGCTGCACGTGCTCACCCTCTCGGCGACGCCGATCCCGCGCACGCTGCAGCTCGCCATGACCGGCGTGCGCGACCTCTCGATCATTGCGACGCCGCCGGTCGACCGCCTCGCGGTGCGCACCTTCGTCTCGCCGTTTGACGAGCTGCTCGTGCGCGAGGCGCTGCTGCGCGAGCGCTACCGCGGCGGCCAATCGTTCTACGTCTGCCCGCGCATCGAGTATCTCGACGACGCGCTCGCCTTCCTGCGCCAGGCAGTGCCCGAGGCGAAGGTCGTCGTCGCGCACGGGCAGATGCCGCCGACCGAGCTGGAGGAGAAGATGTCGGCCTTCTACGACGGCCAGTACGACATTCTTCTTTCGACGACGATCGTCGAGTCAGGCCTCGACATCCCGCGCGCCAACACGCTCGTCGTGCACCGCGCCGACATGTTCGGCCTCGCCCAGCTCTATCAGCTGCGCGGGCGCGTCGGCCGCTCGAAGACGCGCGCCTACGCGCTGCTCACCCTGCCCGCCAACAAGACGGTGACGGCGCAGGCCGAGAAGCGGCTGAAGGTGCTGGACTCGCTCGACACGCTCGGCGCCGGCTTTCAGCTCGCGAGCCACGATCTCGACATTCGCGGCGCCGGCAATCTGTTGGGCGACGAACAGTCCGGCCACATCAAGGAGGTCGGCTACGAGCTCTACCAGGACATGCTGCAGGAGGCGATCGAGGCCTTGAAGCTCGGTATCGAGGACGAGCCTCCGGAGGAAGCCTGGTCGCCGCAGATCCAGACCGGCACGCCGGTGACGATCCCCGAAGAATACATCGAGGACCCGGCGCTGCGCGTGCAGCTCTACCGGCGCATGGCGACGCTCGAGACCGACGCCGAGATCGAGGGCTTCGCCGCCGAGATGATCGACCGCTTCGGTCCGCTGCCGCCCGAGGTCGAGCAGCTGATGACGCTGACCGCGATCAAGGCGCTCTGCCGGCGCGCGCATGTCGAGAAGGTCGACGCCGGACCGAAGGGCGTGACCCTCTCGTTCCGCGACAATTCCTTCGCCGATCCGCAGGGGCTCGTCCGCTTCGTCTCCGAGCAGGGCTCGAGCGCCAGGGTGCGCCCCGACATGAAGGTCGTGTTCGTCCGCGACTTCGAGAGCCCCAAGGCGCGGCTCGAGGGCACGCGGCAAATCTTGCGGACGCTCGCGGCGATTGCGGTGAAGAAGGCGGCGTAGCGGCAGGCGATGCTTTGGCTCGGCTTCGTGCTATGAATGGCCATGCGTCCCGACGACGTCATCGAGGAACTGCGCCGCCACGAAACCGAGCTGAGAAAGCTCGGCATCGATCATTTGTACCTGTTCGGCTCGGTGGCGCGTGGCGACGCAGATGCGGCGTCCGATGTCGATTTGTTCTTCGATCACGAAAAAGGGTCGCTCGGCCTTTTCGAGCTGATGGACGTCAAGCAGCGGGCGGCGGAAATCCTCGGCCGGCCGACGGACATCATGACCCGGCGGAGCCTGCACCCAAGGTTGAGACGGGAGATCGAGGATTCCGCGATCCTCGTATTCTGACGGCATCGCAGTGAGGAAGGCGGCCTAGTACCGCCAGGTGGCAGGGACGGAGGCAGATGCTTATGGGCGAGGGTCCCAAGCTCATAGATATTTCGGAGCTGCCTGCGAGCTTGCCGAAGATCGTGGAGGACATCGAAGCCGGCGCCACGTCTTGCGTCGACGTCACCCGAGAGGGCCGCGTTGTCGCGATCATCCGGTCGCCGCGCCCCTCATTGCATGGCGCTTTGCGGGGCTCCGTGCGCGTTCCGGAAGGCTTCGATCTTACCGCTCCGGTCGTGCACGACACGGGATACGCCGAACGCGACCGGGTCAACGGATGAACTAAGCTGATCCTAGGCTACGCGAACGTCATGATCGGCGCGTCGACGGCAAGCGACGCCCCCTCCGCCGCCTCGATCGACTTCACCGTGACGTCGCGCTCGGCGCGCAGCACGTTCTCCATCTTCATCGCCTCGACGAGGCAGAGCGGCTCGCCGGCTTTCACCTGCTGGCCTTCCTTCACGTGGATCTTCTTTACGAGGCCGGGCATCGGACAGAGCAGCGTCTTCTGGTCGTCGGCATCCTCGCGCTCCAGCATCAGCGCGGCGAGGTCGGCCTGCCGCCGGCTGAACACGCGCACGTCGGCGCCGAAGCCGGCGTGCGAGAGCGCATAGCCGTTGAGGATCGGTCGCGCCGCCATGGCGATCGACAGGCCGTCGATTGTTCCGGTCCAGGCCTTGTCGCCGGGCCGCCAGTTGCTCGCGACCCGCAGCTCCCGACCGCCGGTGAGGCGCACGAGAAGGCCGTCGCCGGCCGTCACCTCGATATCGTGCCGCGCCTTGCCGATCAGCACCGCCCGTTCGCCGTCGTAGGGCCGATGCGGACGGATCGCGTCGGCGATCTCGCCGCGACGGGCATCGAGCACGCAGTCGATCGCCAGCGCCACGCAGACGAAGCGCGCGGCCATCTCGCCCTCGGGCGCCACGAGGGCGAAGCCGTCAGGATATTCCTCCTTGATGAAGCCCGTCGAGAGCGCGCCCTCCTGCCAGCGCGGCTTCGCCATGATCGAGGCGAGGAACGGGATGTTGTGCCGGATGCCCTCGACAATGAAGCTGTCGAGCGCGTCGGCATGGGCGGCGATGGCGCCGGCCCGGTCGGGTGCGTGCGTCACGAGCTTGGCGATCATCGGGTCGTAGTGGATCGAGATCTCGCCGCCTTCCGCGACGCCCGTGTCGACACGGACGATGCGGTCGCCCTGGCGTCCCTGGACCGGCGGCACGAAGGTCGTGAGCCGCCCCGTCGAGGGCACGAAGTCGCGCACCGGGTCCTCAGCATAGACGCGGGTCTCGACCGCCCAACCGTCGAGCTTGATGCGCTCCTGCGTGAGGTCGAGCGGCTCGCCGGCCGCGACGAGAATCATCTGCTCGACGAGGTCGATGCCGGTGATCAGCTCCGTCACCGGATGCTCGACCTGCAGCCGGGTGTTCATCTCCAGGAAGTAGAAGCTCTTGTCCTGGCCGGCGACGAACTCGACCGTGCCGGCCGAATCGTAGCCGACCGCCTTGGCGAGCGCGACCGCCTGCTCGCCCATCTTGCGGCGCGTCGCCTCGTCGAGCAGCGGCGAAGGCGCCTCCTCGACGACCTTCTGGTTGCGGCGCTGGATCGAGCATTCGCGCTCGCCGAGGTAGAGGCAGGTGCCGTGCTTGTCGCCGAGCACCTGGATCTCGATGTGGCGCGGGTTTTCGATGAACTTTTCGATGAAGATGCGGTCGTCGCCGAACGACGACTTGGCCTCCGAGCGCGAGCGCTCGAAGCCCTCGGCCACCTCGTCCGCCTTGTAGGCGATGCGCATGCCCTTGCCGCCGCCGCCGGCGGAGGCCTTGATCATCACGGGGTAGCCGATCTCCTCGGCGATGCGGACCGCCTCCTCGCCGTCGGCGATGACGCCGAGATGGCCCGGCACGGTCGAGACGCCGGCCTCGGCCGCGAGCTTCTTGGAGGTGATCTTGTCGCCCATCGCCTCGATCGCCTTGGCGTTCGGGCCGATGAAGGTGATGCCGGCCTCGGCCAGCGCGGCGGCGAAGGCGGCGCGCTCGGAGAGGAAGCCGTAGCCGGGATGCACCGCCTCGGCGCCGGTCGCCTTGCAGGCCGCCACGATTCGATCGATGTCGAGGTAGGATTGCGCCGCCGGCGGCGGCCCGATCTCGACCGCCTCGTCGGCCATCGCCACGTGCAGCGCGGCGCGGTCGGCCTCCGAGTAGACGGCCACCGTCGCGATCCCCATCCGCCGCGCCGTCTTGATCACCCGGCAGGCGATCTCGCCGCGGTTGGCGATAAGGATCTTCTTGAACATGGCCACCCTTTCCGGGCGGTGTGTTAGGCGGATCATCCCCCTCGAACAAGTGGGGGCGCCCTTCGGCGGACGCCGGCTTGCTCGCCCGCTGCGGCGGCTGGTATCTGCCAGCCGACATCGCCCGCCGCCGCGGAGCCGCGACCACGGCTTCCGCCAGCAGGACCCTTCATGCTCTTCAGCATCGACTACGACCACGGCAGTGAAATCAGCCTCTACCTGGTGCCGGACACCGGCGGCAGCGTTCCTTCCCTGCGGATCGTGAGCGACAACGTCGAGCTCATGGTCCTGTCCTCGAACGAGGAGCGGCCCGAGCTCGTCGGCGCCGGCCGGCACTCGACCGGGATGTGCGGCTTCGTCCTCAACGAGAAGACGCTGCCCGGCATCACCGGCATGCACAGCCTCGACCTCATCGACGTCGACACGGGCATCTCGGTCTACCGGCGGGCGCGGCCGGAGTTCATCCGCCAGAAAATCTTCCGGCTCGAGACGCATCTCCTGCCCCTGTGGCGCATCGACGACGCGCTGAAGGACAGGTTCCAGTACTGGTATCGCGGCATCGACCGGCGCGGCTACGAGACGTCGCAGCAGGTGTTCTGCATCGCCGACCTCGAATCGGCATATATTTCCGGACGGCTGTTCATCAAGTCGGTCGAATACTACCTCAACACCGGCTTCAAGTCGGTCGCGATGTTCCGCGACCCGTACGATGAGCTGGCCGAGCGGCTGATCATCCTGAAGAACGTGACGGAGAAGACGAAGGAACTGCTCGGGCCGCGCGACGCGATGACGTTCGAGCCGGTCATGGACTATCTGGCTGCGGAGGTGCCCGAGCTCGAGGAGGAGCCGCTGCGGCGCATGTTCAAGCGCGGGCCCCAGGACGTGCTGGCGCCGCTGAACAATCCGCTGGTGCGCCAGCTCTCGTGCGCGAACCCCGGCGAGATGCCGCGCAAGACGGCGCTCGGCGAATCGCTGCTGGCCCTGTCCGCCTTCGAGATCGTCAGCCTGCGCTCGGACGCGGCCCACTTCTCGGAGGCGCTCGGCGAGACGCTCGGCCTGCCCGGCGGTGCGGTCCCGACGATGACCGAGTTCGGCCGGGTGATCGAGCTGTCGAAGAAGCTCAAGGCGATCCCAGAGGTCGAAGCGGTCCTCGACTACGACATGAACATTTTTGAGCAGACGAAGCACGCGTTCGGATCGATCGCTTAAGCGGGACCGCCAAGGACTGACCCCGCTAGACACCGTAAATATATCGTCATTGTTTACGTTTATCGACAAACTATGCTGCGGCTCTCATGCAGCAATGATAATCTATCCAAGTTTGGTTTTGGGGATTGCCGAATGCGCGTTTCGTCATTTCTGCTGTGCTTGATCATTTTTTCCGTGGCGCCTCCGGCGAACGCCCAGTGCATGGGGCGTGGCCTGTGCGATCCATCGGTCATCGAGGTGCGATCGCAGATCAGCGTCAACGTGCCGGTCGCGAGCCCCGCCTCGACGGACGCCGCGGTGAAGGCGACCGAGGACGCGCGCAAGCAGCTCTACGCTCTCGCCGGGCGCGAGTGCGAGACCCTGCACCAGGTCTTCGGCGGCGAGTGCGCGCTGTCGTCGGTCAACATCAACAGCTCGATGCAGGATCGCGGCATGGCCAAACCCACCGCCTTCGTCTCGATCTCGAACATGTACACCATCAGGAAAGCCGCGAAGTAGCCCGCCCTACAGCGGGATGTTGTCGTGCTTCTTCCAGGGGTTCTCCAGCGTCTTGTTGCGTAGCAGCGCGAGGCCGCGGGCGATGCGCCGGCGCGTTGCCGAGGGCATGATCACCTCGTCGATGTAGCCGCGCTCGGCGGCGACGAAGGGGGACAGGAAATTGTCCTCGTATTCCTTCGTCTTGGCGGCGATCTTTTCGGCGTCCTTCAGGTCGGCGCGGAAGATGATCTCGACCGCCCCCTTGGCGCCCATGACGGCGATCTGGGCCGTCGGCCAGGCGAAGTTGAGGTCGCCGCGCAGGTGCTTCGAGGCCATCACGTCGTAGGCGCCGCCGAACGCCTTGCGCGTGATCAGCGTCACCTTCGGCACCGTCGCCTCGGCATAGGCGAAGAGCAGCTTGGCGCCGTGCTTGATGAGGCCGCCGTACTCCTGGCTGACGCCCGGTAGGAAGCCCGGCACATCGACGAAGGTGACGATCGGGATTCCGAAACAGTCGCAGAAGCGGACGAAGCGCGCGCCCTTGCGCGAGGCATCCGAGTCGAGCACGCCGGCGAGCACGGCGGGCTGGTTGGCGACGAAGCCGACGGTGCGCCCCTCGACCCGGCCGAAGCCGACGACGATGTTCTTGGCGTGCGCCTCCTGGATCTCGAAGAAGTCGCCGTCGTCGGCGACCTTCGAGATCAGCTCCTTGATGTCGTAGGGCATGTTCGCGTTGTCGGGCACGAGAGTGTCGAGCGACGTGTCGTCGACCTCCGCCAGCGGCGCCGGCCATTCCGGCGAGGGCGCGACGTTTGATGCCGGAAGGAAGTCGACGAGGCGCCGCACCTGGAGCAGCGCCTCGACGTCGTTCTCGTAGGCACGGTCGGCAACCGAGCTCTTCACGGTGTGGATCGAGGCGCCGCCGAGCTCTTCCGACGTCACGGTCTCGTTCGTCACCGTCTTCACGACGTCGGGGCCGGTGACGAACATGTAGCTCGTGCCCTTCACCATGAAGATGAAGTCGGTCATCGCCGGCGAGTAGACGTCGCCGCCTGCGCACGGCCCCATGATCACCGAGATCTGCGGGATGACGCCCGACGCCAGCACGTTGCGCTGGAACACCTCGCCGTAGCCGCCGAGCGCCGCCACGCCCTCCTGGATGCGCGCCCCGCCGGCATCGAAGAGCCCGATGATCGGCGCGCGATTGCGCAACGCCATGTCCTGGATCTTCATGATCTTCTGCGCGTGCGTCTCCGACAACGAGCCGCCGAACACGGTGAAGTCCTTGGCGAAGACGAAGACCGCGCGCCCCGAGATCGTGCCCCAGCCCGTCACCACGCCGTCGCCGGGGATCTTTTGGGCCGCCATGCCGAAGTCGACCGCGCGGTGCTGCACGAACATGTCGAACTCCTCGAACGAGCCTTCGTCGAGAAGCAGCTCGATGCGCTCGCGGGCGGTGAGCTTGCCCTTTTCGTGCTGTGCCGCGACGCGGCGCTCTCCGCCGCCGGCCTCGGCTTCGGCACGGCGTTCGGCGAGGCGGGCAAGCATGGTGGTCACGGGCGGGGCCTCCTGGGGATCCAAACGTGTGTCTCTACCATCTTTGGCACGACCAGCGTCGAGGCGCTCGTCGACCGCACTCGACCTTACGATTTGCCGACCCGCCCGCGGGCCCGGCGTGTCCGGGAAGCCACACAAGCATCCAGATTGGCGTTCATCTCCAATGGCAAACTGGTCCTATGCCGTCACCGACCGGCGCTACGTCCTGCGTGACGTTGCGGCTGGGAAGCTCCCTTGGTATGCGGCCAAATTGGTGTTTCGGGCTGTCCTGATGCCGGGCCTATCGCGACCACTTCCGGGCGACCCGAGCGAAGCCGCTCGACGCCGCCGCGCGCCACGAGATGCGGGCTTCGCCGCCGCAGTCTCGGCGTTGAGAGCGCGATCTCTGTCCTGGATCGCTTTGGGGCTGCTGAAAGCGCGTCGCTATGCAAGCGCCGACGCGTTGCTGGAAGCGGCGCGCGCCACCCATCCCCGCAGCCGCAGTCTCGCGTCGACGGCCGGGACGGCCGCACAGGAGCGTGGCCGCCACGCTGAAGCCGTCCGGCATTGGAACTGCGCGCGACGTCTCGGCGCGAGCGAGCCTCTTGCCGTTGCACGCCTTGCATCGAGCCTCCGACACCTCGGTCGGCTTTCGGAGGCGCAGGCCCTGGTCGACAGCGTGGTCGGCCGCCATCCCAAGAACGTCCGGATCCTGACCGAAGCGGCGCGTCTCGCGCTTCACGGCAACCGCCCGGATGCCGCCGCGGACCTCTGGCGTCGCGCGATGAGGCGCGCCAAGCCGCACCCGGACTGGCTGGAGGGCTACGCGCAAAGCCTGATCCGGCTCGGCGACATCGAGACCGCATCGGCGGTGGTCGCCTCGGCGCGGCGCCGGTACCCCGACGATCTCGGCCTGCTTGCCGCCGAAGGGGAACTTGCTACGGCCAAGCAGGACTGGACCCGCGCGGCTGCCCTGTGGACGGAGTACTGCCGACGCGCGCCCGACAATGCCGGCGCCATGCAGGCGCGCGGCTACGCTCTACACGGCGTCGGAATGAGCGAGCTGACCGAAGAGGCGGTCAAGACGCCGGTGAAGGCCGACGTCACCGTGCTCGACGACGAACCGATGCGCCGGCTCGCACTCAAATTCGAGAGCGTGGGCGACGACTGCGAGCTGGGGCTGGTGCAACGGCGGTTTGGTGCCGAACCACTGGGCCTGCTGCGCTGGAACGATGTCGACCTCGACAGCCTGATCGTCGCGCTGGAGCAAGGGTTCGAGGGCCTGGGCGAGCCTAGCAACACGGCGATCCACGCGACGCCCATGGGCGAGCTGTTCGTCACCGATCGGCGCTGGTATCTCGCCATGCACACGTTCCTTCACGTCCCCCGCGCCGATCCCGACGACGTCTACGTAAAAATGTGCCGGCGCATCGTCTATCTTCGCGACAAGTTCATCGAAGACCTGCGGACGGCCGAGAAGATCTTCGTCTATCGCTCCGCAACGCTCGACGTCGCGGGCCTGCAGCGGCTGCATCGTGCGCTCCGCGCCTACGGCCCCGTGACGCTCCTCGGCGTGCAAGCGGTGCTGCCGCAGGCGACGGCAGGCTCCGGCGCTTCGATCGGCGACGTCGTCCGGCTCGGCGAGGGTCTCTGCATCGGCGTCCTTCCGCAATCGCCGAAGGACGCTCTCGGAAATCCGATCATCGACTTCGAGGCCTGGGCACTGCTGCTGGGCAAGGTCCAGCAGATGATGTGCGTGGAGCCGACCTCCGAAAGCGCGCCACAGGTCGCTGCAGCCTGATACGGAGCGCTGTGCGCGGTCAGGCCGACCGCGACACCGCGATCAGCGTTCCGACGTAGATCACCCCGTTGAGAGCCATGAGCACATACGTCTGCATCGGGGGCGGGTGCGACTTGTAGACGTGCATGAATGCGATCTGAAACGCCCCGTAGGCCAGGACCAGCAGACCGATCAGGCAGAAGGCTCGGGCGACGGCCGCAGCGGCGCGAGCGCGGGCCAGCAGCATGATGCCTGCGACGATGCCCGCGACGGCAAAAGCGGTCGGCAGAAGGACGGACATCGTGAGCAGGTAGGCCTGACCCAGGATGATCTGGCTCAAGCGCGGATTGGCCGAGAGGGTGAGCAGGAAGATCGCGAGGAAAAAGGTGCGCAACCCCGCCTGCAGCAGGAGCGCGACACCGGCGACCTGGAGGGCGGCGCCGCTTGGACCGGACGACTTCACGATGGGCCCGTTGCTCATGCGTGCGATCCTGCTCGCTGCGGCTGGCCGACCGCCGCCCTCTCCCGCCTGCCCATTAATTAATCTGTAGCCGCCTCACGATTTTTCTTTAGGGAATGCAGCCTTGGCGGCGGTCGTTCTACCCCTATAGACATAGGACAGTAATCCTCGTGGGGAGTGTTCCTTTGGCCAAGTCCGAGCACGCCGAATTCGCCGAGTTCCAGCAGTTCGCCGACAAGGACGGGCCGCTGAAGGACGACATCCGCCTGCTGGGCGCGATCCTGGGCGACACGATCCGCGACCAGGAAGGCGAGGACATCTTCGACATCGTCGAGCAGGTCCGCCAGACCTCGGTGCGCTTCCACCGCGGCCGCAGCGACAAGGACGCCAAGACGCTGCACGACATCCTGCGCTCGCTGTCGCCGCGCCAGGCGGCGCTCGTCGTGCGCTCGTTCTCCTACTTCTCGCATCTCGCCAACATCGCCGAGGATGCGCACCACCGCCGTCGCACCCGCGCCCATGCCATCGCCGGCTCGAAGCCGCGCGTCGGCACCATCCGCCGCGCCTTCGAGGACGCGAAGGCCGCCGGCATCGGCAAGGGCGAGCTGCAGGCCTTCTTCGAGCACGCCTTCATCTCGCCGGTGCTGACCGCGCACCCGACGGAGGTGCGCCGCCGCTCGACGCAGACGTGGGAGATGGCGGTTGCCCGCCGGCTCGACCTCTTCAACGAGCGCGACTTCACCGAGGACGAGCGCGAGCAGATCAAGCAGTCGATCTACGAAGCGGTGCTGTCGCTCTGGCAGACGAGCCTCTTGCGCCGGCGCAAGCTCACCGTCGTCGACGAGGTGGCCAACGGGCTGACCTATTACGACTACTCGCTGCTCTCCGAGGTCCCGATCATCTACCAGACCGTCGAGAAGGAGATGGAGGCGATCGCCTCGAACGAGACGCCGCAGCCGATCCCCTCGTTCCTGCGGCTCGGCAGCTGGATCGGCGGCGACCGCGACGGCAACCCGTTCGTCACGGCGGACGTGCTCGAGGCGACCGCGCGCATGCACGGCGCCAAGATCGTCAGGCACTATCGCGAGGAGTGCCTCAACCTCCGCAAGGAGCTGACGCTCTCCGACAACATCGTTCGCCACAACACCGAACTCGAGCGGCTCGCCGACCTCGGCGACGACGGCAGCGAGGCGCAGCAGAACGAGGCCTACCGGCGCGCGCTGAACGGCATGGCGAAGCGGCTCACCGCGACGGTGCGCGTCTTCGAGAACGCGCCGACCGACGGCGTGACGCCCTACTCCGGGCCGGCCGAGTTCAGGGCCGACCTCGAGACGATCCGCCAGTCGCTCGTCGACAACAAGTCCGGCATTCTCACGCGCGGCCGGCTGCACCGGCTGCTGCGCTCGGTCGATTGCTTCGGCTTCCACCTCGCCTCGATCGACCTGCGCCAGAACTCGGCGGTGCATCAGCGCACGATCGCCGAGCTTCTGGAGACTGTGGCGCCAGGCACCGACTATCTCGCCAAGGATGAGGCCGAGCGCGTCGCGATCCTCGAAAAGGAGCTCGACACGGCGCGCCCGCTCGTCTCGCCCTTCGTCAAATATTCCGAGGAGACCGAGACCGAGCTCGGCGTCTTCCGGATGGCGGTGACGGCGCAGAAGCGCTTCGGGCACAAGATCATCCACACGGCGATCATCTCGATGTCGGAATCGGTCTCCGACCTGCTCGAGCTGGCGGTGCTCCTGAAGGAGGTCGGCCTCATCGATCGCGACGGCAACTCGGCGGTGAACCTCGTGCCGCTGTTCGAGACGATCGGCGACCTGCGGGCGTGCGCAGGAATCATGGAGGCGGTGTTCAAGAACCGCCACCTGTCGAAGATCATCGCCTCGCGCGGCAACACGCAGGAGGTGATGCTCGGCTACTCGGATTCGAACAAGGACGGCGGCTTCGTCACCTCGGGCTGGGAGCTCTACAAGGCCGAGACGCAGCTCATCGAGGTGTTCAAGGCAGCCGGCATCGGCATGCGCCTGTTCCACGGTCGCGGCGGCTCGGTCGGTCGCGGCGGCGGCCCGTCCTACGACGCGATCCTGGCGCAGCCGGTCGGCGCCGTCGACGGGCAGATCCGCATCACTGAGCAGGGCGAGATCATCTCGTCGAAATACGCCAACAAGGACACCTGCCGGCGCAACCTCAACATCATCGTCGCTGCGACGCTCGAGGCCTCGCTGATCGATTCGAAGCTGCCGCCGCCGCCGGACCGCTATCGCGAGGCGATGGACGAGATCTCGCAGCTCGCCTTCGAGGCCTACCGCAAGCTCGTCTACGAGACCGAGGGCTTCGAGGACTACTTCTGGAGCTCGACGGTGATCAACGAGATCGCCACCCTGAACCTCGGCTCGCGTCCCGCGTCGCGCAAGAAGACGCGCAAGGTCGAGGACCTGCGCGCCATCCCGTGGGTGTTCTCCTGGGCGCAGTGCCGCGTGATGCTGCCCGGCTGGTACGGCTTCGGCTCGGCGATCGACCAGTGGCTCGCCAAGGGTGGCAAGCTCGAGCTACTGCAGGAGATGATGAACGAGTGGGGCTTCTTCCGCACCCAGCTCGCCAACATGGACATGGTGCTCGCCAAGGCGAGCCTCGCCGTCGCCTCGCGCTACGCCGACCTCGTCGAGGACGCGGCCCTGCGCAAGAAGATCTTCTCCGAGATCAGCCGCGAGCACGACCTCACGATCAAGCACCTGTTCGCGATCATGAAGCAGGACCGCCTGCTGGCCTCGAACCCGCTGCTCGAGCGCTCGATCAACAACCGCTTTCCCTATCTCGACCCGATGAACCACGTGCAGGTCGAGCTCTTGCGCATGCTGCGCGCGGACGGCGAGGACGAGGAGGTGCGCGGCGGCGTGCACCTCTCGATCAACGGCATCGCGGCCGGCCTGCGCAACAGCGGATAGCAGCGCCGGAAAACGACGATGCCCGGCACTGGGCCGGGCATCGCGCGATCGAAGACGCTGGCGATCAGTAGTTCGGGCGGCAGGCGCGGCCGGCCGGACCGAGGTGATAGCCCTCGGGGCAGACCGGCGCCGGGCCATAGCCGTAGCCGTAGCCGTAGGCCGGCGGCGGATAGGCCGGACGCGGCGCCACGGCGGTGGCGACGGCGGCGCCGGTGATCGCTCCGGCGACGACGCCGGCCGCGACGGCCGGGCCGCCCCAGCCCCATCCGCAGCCCCAGCGGCACCAGGCGGCGGCCGGGCTCGTCATCGCGGCAGTTGTGCCGGCGATGGTCAGGGCGACCGTGGCCGCCGACAGATATTTGTTAAGCGTCATTGAACGTCCCCCTCGAAAGTGTAGCTTCGTGGCAAAAGTGAAACTGTCGCGAATGTATTAAGAGGGACTTAAGCAATCGAGGCTGCAAAAAGGCACAGCACAAGTGCAGGCGCGCCGCGTTTCAACACATCGTGAGCCGAATACGAAAACGCCGGCCCGAAGGCTGGCGTTTCGATGCGATGTTCGAAGGCTTAGTTGGCGTAGCAGGCGCGACCGCCCGGGCCCCAGTGATAGCCCGGAGGGCACGCATAGTAGCCGCCGGGGCGGCCATAGTAGCCGTACGGCCCGGGGCCGTACGGACGACCGGCGACGGCGGCGGCGGTGCCGACCGCGGCGCCCGCCACGATGCCGGCGGCCACAGCGCCGGGGCCCCAGCCCCAGCCGCCGCGCCAGCCGCACCGGCCCCAGCGGCCGCACCACGCATCGGCGGGCTGCACCGAGAGGGCCATCGTGCCGGCCAGCGTCATGGCGATGACAGCAGCGCTGCCCAGGCTCTTCAGTCTCATGTCGTCTCCCCTTTTAGAGCGTAATGGACGCGATTGAAGCGGCGATTTGCGCTGGTATTACGGCCAAGCTTTCAGCGCCACAGTCGTACGACTACGTCCGTCCAACCCGATGCCTGACCTTGCTCGAACGCAAACACCCCTGACAATCCTATGGGCCCGCATCGGGTTCACGCCTGACCATTGGAAAGAGGTCTGATGTCGTCCCGTGAAATGTTCGTCCTGGTCGACGCCGATGCCTGCCCGGTCAAGGACGAGATCTACCGCGTCGCGGCGCGGCATGGCCTGCAAGTGGCGATCGTCGCCAACGCGCCGATCGCGGTGCCGCGCGATCCATCGATCCGCCGGGTCCATGTCGCAGCAGGCCCCGATGTCGCCGACGACTGGATCGCGGCGCGGGCCGGACCGGGCGCGATCGTGGTGACGGCCGACATCCCGCTCGCCGCGCGCTGCGTGAAGGCCGGCGCCAGCGTCATCGCGCCGAACGGCAAGCTGCACAGCGAGGCCTCGATCGGCGCGACGCTCGCCACCCGCGATCTCATGGACGCGCTGCGCTCGGCGGGCGAGGCGACCGGCGGCCCCGCGCCGTTCGCGCCCCGCGATCGCTCGGCCTTTCTGTCCGCGCTCGACCTCGCGATCCAGCGCCTGAAGCGACAGGGGTACGCGCCGGGCGCCCTGCCCGAGTAGCGAGCGGCCGCGCCACCGCAGCCGGAGACCGTATCGAGACCTAGTTCGGCGCGTCGCCGAACATCTCGTGCTCGACCTTGTCGCCGACCTTGAGCCCGATAGCATCGGCGACGCCGGCATCCACCTCGAGCACGCCGAGGGTCGGGGCGTTCGACGGGATCATCGTCTCGTCCATCGGCTTGGCGTCGTGCTTGATGTTGACCACGCGGCCATCGCTGCCGATGAAGATCATGTCGAGCGCGATGTAGGTGTCCTTCATCCAGAACACGACCGGCACCGGGGTCGGGCGGAAGTCGAACAGCATGCCGTGATCGCGCGGCATCGACTTGCGATCCATCAGGCCGCGCTCGCGCTCCGCCTCGGTGCGCTGCCATTCCACCGTAAAGCGATGCGGGCCGCTCGCCGTCTCGAGCACCAGCGGGCGCTCCGGGCCGGCGGCAAGAGCCGGCGTGACGACGAACAGGCAAGAGGCAAGAGCCAGAGAGCGAACCATCCCGTCACCTCGCATGTGCGCGGCGGATCAAGCATGCCGCGACGGCGACGGCAAGCGCCCGCAAGCAGCGCCGTCGCCGCGGCTAATGCGACTGCGGGAGCGTCGTTTCCAGGAGCCGCACCTCGGCCGCCATCAGGCCCTTGGGTCCGTCGCCGAAGCGGACGAGCAGCGGGTCGCCCGGCTTCAGCTCGGCGATGCCGTAGCGCCGCAGCGTCTCCATGTGGATGAAGATGTCGTCGGTGCCGTCGCCGCGCGACACGAAGCCGAAGCCGCGGACGCGGTTGAACCATTTCACGATGACGATCTCGAAGCCGCTCGACGGCGTCACCTGGACATGGGTGCGCGACGGCAGCTGCGCCGGGTGCACCGCGGTCGACTCGTCCATGGAGAGGATGCGGAAGGCCTGCAGGCCCTTGGCGCGCGCGGTCGCCTCGCAGACGACGCGCGCACCCTCGTGTGCTGTCTGGAACCCGTCACGGCGCAACGTCGTGACGTGGAGAAGGACATCCGGGCCGTCCTCGTCCTGGACGATGAAGCCGTAGCCCTTAGAAACGTCGAACCATTTGATCCTGCCGGCGACCTCGACAAGGTCCAGGCTCTCGCCCGAGATCTCGTTGGCCTCTTGGTCACGCGGCGGCGAAAAGGGGTCCTTTGCCAAGTGACTCGTCCTCGAAACGCTTGCCCTCGCCGCATCGGCCTGCCGCTCAGACCGAATCAACTACGTTGGGACGCCTCGACGATAGCACCGCCGACGCGAGGCGAAAGCCGCAATAAGCGGCCAACCTGTGGATGATTTCGCCAGTGCCGCGCGCCTGCGCGTCGCGCCCCGCTTGTCATCGTATCGCCGTCTGAGCCTGCGAGCCGATCGCGACATCGTGTCTCCAGAGGCGGCCAGAATTGCGTTCCCTGTCATTCCTGCTGCGCGCCGTCGTCCTGCCGGTCGCCTCGATCGCCGCGCTCGTCTGGGCGGTCTCCTCCTTCGGCTCCTATGTGCGGCTCGTCGCGTTCGTCGCGCTCTTTGTTCTCGTTGCCGATCTCGCCTCGCTGTGCCGCGGGCGCGCCCAGAACGTCCTCGTCATGGTCGCCGCGCTGCTGCTCGGGGTCGCCCTGCTCGAGACGGTCGCGCTGGCCATCGAGCCGCGCGTCGAGGTGTTGCATCCGCCGGGGCTGTGGGGCGCGCGGCCGGAGCTCGGCTGGGGTCCGCAGAAGCCGGGCGCCTATCCCGCCGAGAAGAAGGTCGACGGCAAGACGATCTACAAGGTGACCTACACGATCGACGACGACCTCTTGCGGCACACGACCTCGGGCACCGGGCCTGTCGTCGCCTTCTTCGGCGACAGCAACACCTTCGGCGAGGGGCTCGACGACAAGGACACCGAGGCGCAGGCCTTTGCCGACCTCGTGCCTGGCTTCAAGGTCGTCAATCTCGGCTTCTCCGCCTACAGCCCGGCGCAGGCGCTGCGCGAGATGCAGGTCGGGCTCTTCGACAAGGAGCTCACCGGCGCCCGAGCCTTCGTGCTGCTCACCGGGCCGTGGCATTCCGAGCGCACCGCCTGCAAGCCGAACTTTTCGGTGCGCGCGCCGCGCTACGAGCGGGTCGACGGCGCCATCAAGTATCTCGGCCCGTGCGCCGTCGGCCTCAACCGCAAGGTTCAGGAATTCTACAAGGAATCAGCGGCCTACCAGGCATTCCTCGCGCCGGTTCTGCAGCGTCCCACGCACGGCGACCTGGAGACCTGGCTCGAGATCGTCGGCGCGACCGCCAAGCTCGCGCAGGACAAGTACGGCGTGCCGCTCGTCGTGCTCTACGTTCCGGCGCCTGATCATTACCTCGACGGCACGGGCTTCACCGACGCCGGCGTGCGTGGCCGCCTCGCCGAGTCCGGCGTCCATCTCGTCGACGCCTGGGTGCCGCCGCAGCCGGGCCAGGTCATGACCATCCCCGGCGACGGCCATCCGAGCGCGCTCGCAAATCGCCTGGTCGCGAGCAAGCTCGTCGACGACCTGAAGGCGACCCTGCCCGACGTGCTGAAGCCG
This sequence comes from Beijerinckiaceae bacterium RH AL1, assembly GCA_901457705.2. Taxonomy (NCBI): domain Bacteria; kingdom Pseudomonadati; phylum Pseudomonadota; class Alphaproteobacteria; order Hyphomicrobiales; family Beijerinckiaceae; species Beijerinckiaceae bacterium RH AL1. The sequence continues at coordinate 1,481,452 of LR590083.2, read as the reverse complement.
GCGGGCCTGAGATAGCGCGTCAGTCGAGCGCGAAGGCGTCCTTGTAGTCCTTCGCGAGCGCCGGGTCCTGGTCGGCCTTCAGCATCAGGCAGTTGCCGACCGCCAGCACGTCGATGTCGCAGCCCATGAAGCAGCGGAACGCGTCCTCGGGCGTCGCGACGATCGGCTCGCCGCGTACGTTGAAGCTCGTGTTGACGAGGATCGGGCAGCCGGTCAGCGCCTTGAAGCGCGAGATCAGCGCGTAGAAGCGCGGGTTCGTCTCGGTGTGCACCGTCTGGATGCGCGCGGAATAGTCGACGTGCGTGACGGCGGGGATCGATGAGCGGGCGACGTTGAGCTTGTCGATGCCGAAGAGCTTCTGCTCGTCCGCGCTCATCGCGATGCAGTGCGCGGGCTTCACGTTGGCGACGAGCAGCATGTAGGGCGAGTCCGTCTCGATCTCGAACCAGTCGGAGACGTCCTCGCGCAGCACGGCCGGCGCGAACGGGCGGAAGCTCTCGCGGTACTTCACCTTGAGATTGAGGATCTTCTGCATCGTAGGTGAGCGCGGGTCGCCGAGGATCGAGCGGTTGCCGAGCGCGCGCGGGCCGAACTCCATGCGGCCCTGGTGCCAGCCGATCGCCTTGCCGTCGGCCAGCGCCCGCGCCACCGCCTCGACGAGCGCGTCGTCGTCGAGCCGCCTATAGACGGCCTTGGCGGCGGTCAGCCGGCGCTCGGTCTCAGCGGTCTCGTAGGCCGGCCCGAGGTAAGAGCCCTGCATCGAATCGTGCCCGTTGACCATCCGGCCGGGCTTCGAATCGTAATAGCCGGTCAGCGCCGCGCCGAGCGCGCCGCCGGCATCGCCGGCCGCCGGCTGGATGTAGATGTTCTCGAAGTGCCCATCGCGCAGGATCTTGCCGTTGGCGACGCAGTTCAGCGCGACGCCGCCGGCAAGGCAGAGGTTCTTGACGCCGCTCGTCCTGGCGACCGAGCGGGTGAGGCGCAGCATCACCTCCTCGGTCACGGCCTGGATCGAGGCGGCGAGATCCATGTGCTTCTGGTCGAGCAGCTGCTCGCCCTGGCGCGGCGGCCCGCCGAACAGCGCGTCGAACTTGCCGTTCGTCATCGTGAAGCCGGTGCAATAGTCGAAGTAGTCGAGGTCGAGCTTGAAGCTGCCGTCGGGCTTCAGGTCGATCAGCTTGTCGAAAATTGTCTGCGCGAAGCGCGGCTCGCCGTAGGGCGCCAGGCCCATCACCTTGTACTCGCCGGAGTTCACCTTGAAGCCGGTGTAGTAGGTGAAGGCCGAGTAGAGCAGCCCGAGCGAATGCGGGAAGAAGATCTCGCGCTCGATCTTAAGATCATCGCCGCGCCCGATGGCGAGCGAGGTCGTCGCCCACTCGCCGACGCCGTCCATCGTGAGGACGACGGCCTCCTCGTAGGGCGACGGGAAGTAGGCGGACGCCGCATGCGAGAAATGATGCTCGGCGAAGCGCATCTTCTCCTTCGCGGCGAGCGCAGGATCGATCGCCTTCAGCTCCTTCACGAGCAGGTCGCGCTGGAACAGCTTCTCGCCGATCCACAGCGGCATCGCCTTGCGGAACGAGTTGAAGCCCTTCGGCGCGAAGGCGAGATAGGTCTCGATCAGCCGCTCGAACTTGAGGAACGGCTTCTCGTAGAAGACCACCTGGTCGATCGGGCCGCCGCCGCCAGCCTCGAGGCAGTAGCGCAGCGCATGGCCCGGAAAGCCCGGGTCATGCTTGACGCGCGTAAAACGCTCCTCCTGGGCCGCCGCCAGGATGCGGCCGTCCTCGACGAGGGCGGCGGCGCTGTCGTGATAGAACGCCGAAAGACCGAGAACCCGCACGCGCTCGGCCGACCTTAAAACAGCGAGTAGATGAAGGGCGCGACGACCGAGCCCTGGCTCAGGACGAGCAGGCCGCCGACGACGACGAACAGCACGATCAGCGGGAGAAGCCAGAACTTCTTGCGGGCCCCAAGGAAATCGATCAGCTCCATGACGATCGACATGGTGCGCTCCTTTGAAAACGTCAGAATTGCTTGGTGAGCGGCGACGCCGGCGTGGCGCGCTCCACCCAGTAGGTGTCGGCGTCGGCGTTCCGCTTAAGCCGCAGCAGGTCCTTGCCGCGCAGCAGCCAGCCCATCGGCACGACCGCGACGAAGTACATGATGCCCATGACGAGCGGGTTGGTGATCTTGGTGAGCACCATGCCGAGCTTGAACCAGAGCGCGTTCAAAGGATCGAGCACGCGCGGCGCGACGAGGCCGAGCACCACAAGCGCGGCACCGGCTCCGAGGAGATAGTATCGGGGCTGGGCGCCGTGGCGCAGCACAGGCCACAGCGCGAGCGCGCACAGGATCGCGCCGACCGTCACTCCGAACTTGCGGCTCGAGCTTGCCTCGACGCGGCGGAAGCTCGTCAGGCTTTCATGCGACTGCGTTGCCATCTCGTCTCGAAGGCCGGCCCATCCGGCGCGCGCGCCTCTTTAGGGGACGGGTCGCGGCAAGGCAACGAAACAGGCGCGCGGTGGCGACTTCATGACCGGTGGGGTGGCTGGAAGCACGCCCAAAAAAGGCGAAAGCCCCGGCGGACCGGGGCTTTCAATCTCGGAGGTTCTCAGGCCGGAGCTTAGCGGCCGTCGAAACCAGCAATGTCAGCGCGAATGCCGACGTCTCTCAGCCAAGGCTATACGGCCTTGAAAGAGACCTCCAGCTGGCTCGCGACGTGACAATGAGACACTGGATCACCTCCTCTCAGTTGGTTGCGCATGAGGAGAGATTACCCAACCCAGCGATTCTGTCAGCCCCCTTGCGCGCTCTTATTGATGTGCAGCGCAGCATTAATTTCCTTGCATTTTTGAGTGAATCGCCTCATCTGCCCAACGTCGCGCAAGAGGCGCGCCACGGCGACCTGGCCGCGTGATCGTCTGCGCTGGAGACTTCGACCCTTCGAAGTGCGGCGCACCCGGACCGCCAGCCCGCCGCCCCGACCGGAGCCGGTCACGCACGGATCTCCCAGCTCCCTAGACGCAGTCATCGGCGCGAGCGCGCCCGGCCGCGTCCGCCCGAAAGCGCCCGCTTGAACCAGCACACCTCACTCCGTTTCGCCGACCTCGGCCTCGACCAGCGCCTGCTGCAGGCACTCGAGGCAGAAGGTTACACCAACCCAACCCCCATCCAGGCCCAGGCCATCCCGCACGTGCTCGAGGGGCGCGACCTGCTGGGCATCGCCCAGACCGGCACCGGCAAGACCGCGGCCTTCGCGCTGCCGATCCTGCAGCGGCTCTCGGTCGAGCGAATGCGCCCCGAGCGCAACACCTGCCGCTCGTTGATCCTGTCGCCGACGCGCGAGCTGGCCAGCCAGATCGCCGAGAGCTTCGCGACCTACGGCCAGCACTACGGCTACGCCATCACCACGATCTTCGGCGGCGTCTCTATCCGCCCGCAGATCGACCGCGTCATGCGCGGCGTCGACATCCTCGTCGCGACCCCCGGCCGGCTGATCGACCACCTCGAGCAGCGCACGCTGCGCCTCGACAAGGTTGAGACCTTCGTCCTCGACGAGGCCGACCAGATGCTCGACATGGGCTTCATCCACGCGCTGCGCCGGATCATTCCGCTGCTGCCGAAGCAGCGCCAGAGCCTGTTCTTCTCGGCGACCATGCCGAACGAGATCGGCGCGCTCGCCGGCGACCTGCTGCGCGACCCCGTCCAGGTCTCGGTGACGCCGGTCTCGAAGACCGCCGACCGCGTCGACCAGCGCGTCATCTTCGTCGAGGCCTCGCGCAAGCGGCACGTGCTCGCCGACCTCGTCCGCTCGGAGAGCATGGACCGCGCGCTGGTGTTCACGCGCACCAAGCACGGCGCCGACCGCGTCGTCCGCCACCTCGAGGAGGCCGGCATCTCGGCGGTCGCGATCCACGGCAACAAGAGCCAGAACCAGCGCGAGCGCGCGCTCGCCGGCTTCAAGACCGGGACGACGAAGCTGCTCGTCGCCACGGATATCGCGGCGCGCGGCATCGACGTCGAGGCGGTGAGCCACGTCGTCAACTTCGACCTGCCGAACATCCCGGAGTCCTATGTGCACCGGATCGGCCGCACCGCCCGGGCCGGCGCTGCCGGCCAGGCGATCTCGCTGTGCGATGGCGAGGAGCGCGCGTTCCTGAAGGCGATCGAGAAGCTGACTCGGCAGACCATCCCGTCGGAAGATCGCCGCGATGCGGCCGCCGCCGCGGCCGAGCCGAAGGAGACGCGACGCCCGCGTCAGCAGCAGCGGCCGCAGCAGAGCAAGCGCCCTGCCCCGCGCGGCGACCAGCGACGCCCCGCGGCCGGCCCCAAGCCGCAGCACGCCAAGCCGGCGGCCCGACCCGGCGAGGCGCCGCGTCCGCCGCGCCACCACCGCCGGCGCCCCTCGCAGGGCAACTAGGACAACGGGGTACTAGGAGGTCTTCTGGCTCTCGCAGACGACCTTCATGTACTGCTTGCCGGCCTCGGGGGCGATCGAGGTCTGCGCCAGCGTCGACTGGCTCTCCTTGATGCACTGGTCGATCGTGTGCGCGAGAGGGCCGCGGACCACGTCGGTCGCGTTCTGCGGCGTGCAGGCGGCATGATCGACCGTCGCCGCGCAAATCAGGATCAGGACCTTGAACATCCGGGCACTTCCTCAATGGGCCGCACGTGGCGGCGGCCCTTAGGAAGAGCTTAGACAGCTGGGCGCGCTTGTCCAATGTGGCGAAAGGCGCCGTAACGCTTCGCTAAGCGCGGGCCGCCAGACTGCCGGGCTCCGGCCCCGCGAGCCCACGCCAGATGAAGCAGATCGGATCGATCCAGATCCTGCGCGCGCTCGCCGCGACGATGGTCGTGCTCGCCCATGCGCAGGACGATGCGGCCTTCGCCGCGCAGAAGATCGGCACGGTCTTCGCGCGCTCGAGCCTCCTGCCATGGGTCGCCGGCGTCGACCTGTTCTTCGTCATCTCCGGCTTCATCATGGTGCACGCGTCCGAGCGGCTCTTCGCGACGCCCGGCGCAGCGCAGGCCTTCCTGACGCGGCGCGTGATCCGCATCGTGCCGCTGTACTGGCTCGCCACGGCCCTCGCGCTCGTGACAGCGGCGCTGCTCGTGCGCACCGGGCAGGCCCGCCTGCCGGGCGTGGCGGAGATCGTCACCTCGCTCGGCTTCATCCCGTTCGCCCGCCCCGGCGACGGCGTCGCGCGGCCGATCGTGGCGCTCGGCTGGACGCTCAACTACGAGATGTTCTTCTATGTCGTCTTCGCCGCGTTCCTGATGCTGCGCCGCGAGGCGGCGGTCGCCGCCGTCACGGCGATGCTCGCGCTGCTCGTCGTCCTCGGCCTCGTGGCGCAGCCCGCGATCACGGCGCTCGCCTTCTGGAGCGACCCGATCGTGCTGGAGTTCGCGCTCGGCATGGCGATCGCCCTCGCCTGGCGACGCGGTGTACGCCTGCCCCGCCCGGCGGCACTGGCGCTCGGCCTTGCTGCCGTCGCCGTTCTGGCGCTCGACCTTGCGCGCATGCGCGACGTCCCGGTCTACGGCGTCGATCCGAGCGGCCTGCCGCGGCTCCTCGCCTGCGGTCTCCCGATGGCCGCGCTCTTCGCCGCCGTCGTCCTGGCGCAGCCGGCGCCGCAGTCCGAAGGCCGGCTCGCGGCGTCGCTCCGGCTCATCGGCGACGCCTCCTACGCGCTCTACCTCTTCCATCCGCTCGTGCTGGTCGCGGCGCGCAAGGCCTATCTGGCGTCGCATCTCGCGCCGACGCTCGGCTTCTGGCCGCTGGTCCTCGCCGAGATCGCGGCGTCGGCGCTCGTCGCCGTGGCGATGCATCTGTGGATCGAGACGCCGGTGACACGGCTGCTCAATGCCCGCTTCGCGGATCGCCGGTCGGCCGCCTCGGTACCCGGCACCGTCGCCCCCGTCCGCTGAACCTCAGGCAGCGGCATCGGCCGCGCCGGCGAGCATCGTTCGCGGCCGGCAGAGCGCCCGGATCATCGAGGCGAGCTTCGGCTGCGCCACGGCCTCCGCGGCCTCGAGCGCGGGAAACCACTGGCGCTTGCGCTCCTTGCGCTCGCGCCAATCGGCGAGCTGCCCCTCGACCTCGAGCACGTAGACCATGACGCGGCACGGCTCGAGGCGATTGGCGAGCCGCTTCTGGTAGGTGTAGGCGCCGATCGGATGCTTGCTCACCTTGCCGATGACGCCAGCCTCCTCGGCCGCCTCCTGGGCCGCCGCCTCGTGGTCCTTGCGACCCTTCATCGGCCAGCCCTTGGGAATGATCCATCGCCGCGTCTCCCGCGACGTGACGAGCAGCACCTCCGGCCCGGCGGCGCTGCGCCGGATCGGGAGTGCACCCACCTGCGCCTTGTAGCGTCGCTCGTCCTGACGATTGCTCATGGCTGGATGTCGCCCAAGATCCCGCGAGGGACAAGCCGCCGGATGGACTAGGATTGTAGACAAGCTGCGCCGTGGTGTCGCGTTCTGCGCCGGTCGCCGCCCATGGGCCCGTGCGACACGCATCCCTCTGGCCAGAGCGCGGCTTGATCTGTAAACGGAAGCTCTATCGGCCGCTGAGCGGCTATCGGGACGAGGTGACGGGGTCGAGATGGCAGTCGCAAATCCAACCCAGACGGTAACGGCTGGCCCTCAGGACCCCTCGAAGCGTGATTTTCTCTACATCGCCACCGGCGCGGTCGGCGCGGTCGGCCTCGGCGCGGCGGTGTGGCCGCTGATCGACCAGATGCAGCCCGATTCCGCGACGATCGCCGCCGGCGCGCCGCTCGAGGTCAACATCGGCGCCGTGGCGCCCGGCCAGCAGATCATCGTGAAGTGGCGCGGCCACCCAATCTTCATCGTCAACCGCACGCCGGAATCGCTGAAGGCGCTGCAGGATCCCGAGCTCGTCTCGCGCCTGCGCGACCCCGAGTCCGAGGTGCTGCAGCAGCCGAAATATGCCGAGAACTGGCATCGCTCGGTGAAGCCCGAATATCTCGTGCTCGTCGGCGTCTGCACCCATCTCGGCTGCATCCCGAAGTTCGAGCCTGAGAAGGGCTCGCTGTCGGCTGACTGGCTCGGCGGCTACTTCTGCCCCTGCCACGGCTCGAAGTACGATCTCTCGGGCCGCGTCTATTCCGGCGTTCCGGCACCCTACAACCTGCCGGTCCCGCCCTACGCGTTCGAGGGCGACAAGAAGCTCGTGATCGGCGCCAATCCCGAAGGCCAGACCTTCGAGCTCGAGAACGTCGTCCAGCTCTAGTCGAGCCGCGGCAGCCGCTCGAGCGGGCGGCTCTCGACCTCGAAGGCGCGCGCGAGGCGCAACAGCGCGCGCTCGCCGCCGGGGCGGCCGATCAGCTGCAGGCCCGAGGGCCGCGCCGGCGTGCCGCCGAAGCCCGCCGGCAGGCAGACAACCGGGCAGCCCGACAGCGTGCCCGGCGTCACGACCTCCATCCAGCGATGATAGGTGTCCATCGCGCGGCCGGCGATCTCACGCGGCCAGCGCCAGTCGCGCGGAAACGGGAAGACCTGCGCACTCGGCAGAGCCAGCGCATCGTAGGTGTCGAGCAGCCCCAGCATCGCGGCGCGCAGGGCGGTCCGCGTCGCGGAGGCCTCGTAGAGGTCGACCGCGGACAGCTTCAGGCCGCCCTCGATCTCGAAGATCATTTCGGGCTTGAGCTGCGCCCGCGCCGCGGCGTCGGCATAGGTGCGATGGTGGCGGCCGGCGTTGAGCGCATGGCGCCACACGAGCCAGCAGCGCCACAGCCGTTCCTCGTCGAAGCCGAGCGCCACCGGCTCGACCGCGCACCCCGCCGCCGACAGCACGCCGAGCGCGCGCTCTGCCAGCGCCAGGATGCCGTCCTCCATCGGCAGCGCGCCCTCGAGATCGCCGAGCCAGCCGATACGCTGCCCGCGCACGTCGCCGTCCAGTAGCGCTGCCGGCAGCGGCGGCTCGGCCATCGAAAGCGGCGCGCGCGGATCGGCGCCGCTCATCACGGAGAGCAGGAGGGAAAGGTCGGCGACCGTGCGCGCCATCGGCCCGTCGGTGACGAGCTGCGGGTCGAGAAAGCCGTCGGGCTCGGGGAGCGCCGGCACGCGTCCCGGCGAGGGACGCAGGCCGAAGACGCCGTTCCAGCCAGCGGGGTTGCGCAGCGAGCCGGCGAAGTCGCTGCCGTCGGCGAGCGGCACCATGCGCAGCGCCAGCGCCACCGCCGCGCCGCCCGAGCTGCCGCCGGCGCTGAGCGCGGGATCGAAGGCGTTGCCCGTCGCGCCGAACACCTCGTTGAACGTGTGCGAGCCGAGGCCGAACTCGGGCGTGTTCGTCTTGCCGATGATGATCGCGCCGGCCGCGCGCAGCCGCTCGACGAAGAGCGCATCATGCTCCGGCACATGATCGCGATAGAGCGGCGAGCCCGAAGTCGTGCGCAGGCCGCGCGTCGCCGCGAGGTCCTTCACCGCATGCGGGAAGCCGTGCAGGGGCCCGCGCGAGTCGCCGCGCGCCAGCTCGTCGTCGCGCTGCTGCGCCTCCGCCAGCAGCGCCGCGGGCGCGCGCAGCGAGACGATTGCGTTGACCGCGCCGTTCGCCGCTTCGATTCGCGCGAGATGCGCCGCCATCACCTCGCGGCACGAAAGCTTGCGGGCCGCGATCGCCGCCGCGAGCGCAACGGCGTCGAGCGACACGATCTCGTGAACGGCAGAGGCGGAGGGTGGGTTCGGCACGGGCGCTCGGCTCTCTTGGTTGGCGTCGGTTTTGCCAAATAGGCGCGGGGCTGGTCTCATCCAGCCGCGTCGACGTAACGAGGGGTGCAAGGCATGTCGTTGAAATGGCTCGGGGGGCTCGCCTGGGCGGTCATGCTGATCGGCATGCCGTTCGCGGACCGCGTGAATCCGTTTGTGCTCGGCTTTCCCTTCGCGCTGGCCTACGCCGTGTTCGCCACGCTCTTTTCGGCGGCGATGCTCGCCCTCGTCTATGCCCTCGATCCCGCCAACAAGGACCGCATCTCGTGAACATCGCGAGCTGGATGATCGCCGCCACCATCGTCGGCGCGCTGGTGATGGGCGTGCGCGGCGGCCGCGGCCGGGCGCAGGTGCTGGAGCAATGGAGCGTTGCCGGGCGCAGCTTCGGCACCATCCTCGTCTTCCTTTTGATGGCGGGCGAGATCTACACGACCTTCACCTTCATCGGCGCCTCGGGCTACGCCTACGGCAAAGGTGCGGCCTCCTACTATATCCTCTGCTACATGCCGCTCGCGTACGTGACATCGTACTGGCTGATGCCGGCGATCTGGCGCTACGCGCGCGACCACGGCCTCGTGTCGCAGGCGGGCTTCTTCGCACGCAAGTACGACAGCACTGGGCTCGGGATCCTCGTCACGCTCGTCGGCGTGATCGCGCTCGTGCCCTACCTCGTGCTGCAGCTCAAAGGCCTCGGCATCATCGTCTCGACGACGAGCTACGGCGTGATCTCGCAGGAGACCGGCGTGCTCGTCGGGGCCGCGACCATCGCCGCCTTCGTCGCCGTCTCGGGCATCCACGGCCCGGCGGCGCTGGCGCTGATCAAGGACGCGCTCATCATCCTCGTCATCGTCTTCCTCGGGCTCTATCTGCCGTGGCGCGTCGCCGGCGGGATCGGGCCGATGTTCGCGCAGATCGAGGCGGCGCATCCCGGCTTCCTCGCCTTCGCGCCGAAAGGCCAGAGCGTCGCCTGGTTCGACTCGACGGTGGCGCTGACGGCGCTCGGCTTCTTCATGTGGCCGCACACCTTCGCCTCGATCTTCACGGCGCGCAGCGAGCGCTCGATGCGCGTCAACGCCGTCGTCGCGCCGCTCTACGCCCTGATGCTCCTTTTCGCGCTGTTCGTCGGCTTCGCGGCCCTGCTGCGCGTACCCGGGCTGACCGGCAAGGCGGTCGACCTCGCGCTGTTCAAGGTCGCGCTGGCCGAGCTGCCGCCGCCGGCCGTCGGGCTCATCGGCGTCGCCGGCGTGCTCACGGCGCTGGTGCCCGGCGCGATGATGCTGACGAGCTCGGCGACGACGCTCGCCCGCGACATCTATCCGCTGGCCCGGCGCGGTGCCTCCGATCAGGAGGTCGCGGTCGTCGCGAAGCTTCTCGTGCCGTGCGTGGCGGCGTTGGCGATCGCGTTCGCGATCTACGGTGGCGACACGATCGTCGCGCTGCTCCTCATGGGCTACGCGCTCGTGACCCAGCTGGCGCCGTCGCTCTTCATGAGCTTCGCGGCGCGCAATCCCTTGACCGCCGCCGGCGCGGGCACAGGGATCGTCGTCGGAGTGACGATCGTCGCCGCCACGACGCTGACCAAGACGACGATCGGCTCGCTCGCGCCCGGCCTGCCACAGTGGATGCTCGACCTCAACATCGGGATCGTCGCGCTGGCGGCGAACGTGGCGGTCGCCGTGGCCGTCAGCCTCGCGCAGCGCCTTGCGGTGCGGACAGCGGCGACCGCACCCGGCTGAGGGTCATTTTGCCCGGAAGTTGCCGTCCTTGTCGCAGCCGAGCACGAGGATCGCGAGCAGCGCCGCCATCGCGATGCAGAAGCAGATCGTGAAGAGCGCGGGCTCGGAGAGCCGGATGACGATATCGGGGCTGGTCGCCTCCATCACTTCTCTCCCGTGCCGGATGGGGGGTAGATGAAAGCCCGGCTTGATGATGACCCGAGACATGGCCCGGACGGCTTCATGGTGTGAGCTTTGGAAGACCGCGCATGGCCTGCCGCCGGGCGTCGGCGGTCACCCTCAACGCGCGCCTCAGGCCCCGGGTTGCCGATGCCCTGCGTGCGGCAAATGGCCGGGCACGTGTTGAAAGAGGTCGCCGCCGACATCCCCGGCAGCGACCCCGTGCCGGGGCTGCTCAATAGGCCGGCAGCGGCGAAAGCCTGCCTCGTGCTTGCACACGGCGCCGGGGCCGGGATGCGCCATCCCTTCCTGCAAACGGTCGCCAACGGCCTGCAGGCCCGCGACGTTGCGATGCTGCGCTACGACTTCCCGTACATGGCGAAGGGCGCGCGGCGGCCCGATCCGCCGAAGGTCGCCGCCGCCTGCGTGCGCGCCGCCGTGGCAGCGGCCGCAGGGCTGGCGCCGAGCCTGCCGCTCTTCGCGGGCGGAAAATCGTTCGGCGGCCGCATGACGTCGACGGCGCAGGCCGAGGCGGCGCTCCCCTATGTGCGCGGCCTCGTCTTCCTCGGCTTCCCGCTGCATGCCGCCAAGACGCCGTCAATCGCGCGGGTGGCGCATCTCGCCGCCGTCGCGGTCCCGATGCTGTTCCTCCAGGGCAGTCGCGACGCGCTGGCCGAGCCGGCGCTGATCGAGGCCGAGGTGGCGAAGCTCGGCGCGCGGGCGACGCTGGTCATGACCGAGGACGCCGACCACTCCTTCCACGTGCCGAAGCGCTCCGGCCGCACCGACGCCGAGGTGATGGAGAGCCTGCTCGACACGATCGCGGCCTGGATCGACGCGGTGCTGCTCCACGGCTAGCGCGCCGGGCTCTCGCGCACCTGGCAGCTCGCCCCGATCGCGGGCCGGCCCAAGGCGGCGCCGCATACCCATCTGTCGAAATGCGGGGGTGTCAGAGCCGAGCGTGGCGTTGACCGCTCCTTCGAAACGGCTACTGCGATAGGCCCACCGGGCTCGGCAGAGGCGCGGGCGCGGAGGGGCAAGAAGCTTGACGTTCTTCGTTCAGCAGATCCTGAACGGCCTGACGATCGGCTGCGTCTACGCGCTCGTCGCGCTCGGGCTGACGCTCGTCTACGGCATCCTCAACATCCCGAATTTCTCGCACGGCGCGCTGTTCACGATCGGCGGATACGCCGCCTTCGCGCTGATCGAGCGGACGCATGTGAGCTTCTGGCTCGCGATGATCGGCGCTGCGGCGGCGGCCGCCATCGTCGCGATGGCGACCGAGCGTCTCGTCTTCGAGCCGCTGCGCAAGGCGCCGCCGCTGCACGACATGATCGCGGCGATCGGGCTGCTCCTATTCTTCGAGGCCGCCATCCAGGCGACCTTCGGCGCCGACTTCCAGCGCCTCGCGCCGCCGGTCTCCGCCATCTACCATTTCGGCGGCCTCACGCTGCCGGCGCAGCGCCTGCTCGTCGTCGGCGCCGCCTTTCTCCTGATGGTGCTGCTGCACCTCTTCCTCACGCGCACGATCACCGGCGCGACGATCCTCGCCACGGCGCAGAACCGCCAGGGCGCCGCGCTCGTCGGCATCGATCCGACGCGGGTCTCGATCATGACCTTCGCGATCTCCGGCGCGCTCGCGGCGGTCGCCGCCGTGCTCTATGCGCCGATCAGCCTGCTCTCGCCGACCATGGGCGAGCTCGTCATCACGAAAGCCTTCGTCATCATCGTGCTCGGCGGCATGGGCAGCGTGCCGGGCGCGATCGTCGGCGGGCTCGTCATCGGTTTCGCCGAGGCGTTCGGCGCCTTCTACGTCTCGACCGACTACAAGGACATCATCGCCTTCGCGCTGCTCACGCTGATCCTGTCGGTGCGCCCGCAGGGCCTGTTCGGCAAGCTCGCGCGATGAGGACCTACGCCACGCCCTTCGGCCTCGTCTGCCTCGGCCTCGCTGCCGCCGCCGCGCTGTTCCCGCTGGTTGCGCCGAACCAGTACTATCTCTCCGTCGCCGCGCTCGCCTTCATCAACGCGCTCGCCGCCGTCGGGCTCAACCTCATCGCCGGCTACACCGGCCAGCTCAACCTCGCGCATGCCGGGTTCATGGCGATCGGCGCCTATACGGTCGGCATTCTCACCGTCACCTACGGCGTGCCGTTCTGGCCGGCCTTCGTCGCCGGCGGCCTTGTCTCGGCGGCGGCGGGCGCGCTGGTCGGGCTCGTGTCGCTGCGCCTGCGCGGCCAGGTCTTCGCGATCTTCACGCTCTGCGTCGGCGTCATCATCGCGCTCGTCATCGAGAAGGCGGAGGGCCTGACGAACGGTGTCAACGGCATCATGGACATCCCGCGCGCGACGCAGATCGGGCCGCTGTCGATCGACAACGACGCCGGCCAGTACGAGCTGGTCCTCGCCTTCCTCGTCGCCGGCCTCTTCATCATGCAGCGCATCGTCACGTCGCTTGTCGGGCGCGGCTTCGTCGCGATCCGTAACGGCGAGGCGCTGGCCGAGGCGCTCGGCATCAACCTGATGCGCACCAAGCTCCTCGCCTTCGTGCTCTCGACCTTCTACGCCGGCATCGCCGGCGCGCTCTACGCCGGCAACCTGCGGTTCCTCGGCCCCGGCATGGCCAGCGAGACCGTGACCTTCGACCTCATCACCTACATGATCGTCGGCGGCATCGGCACGCTGCTCGGGCCCGTCGTCGGCGCGCTCGTCGTCGCCTGCCTCAGCCAGTACCTGCAGGCGCTGCAGGACTACCGCATGGTGGTGCTCGGCCCGCTGCTCATCGTCCTGATCATGTTCTTCCCGCGCGGCATCGTCGGCTGGATCGAGACATGGCTCGGCCGCCGACGCGCCGCGCGGCTCGATGCGGCGCATGCGGCCGCGGCCCACAAGGTCGCGGAAAACAAGCTCGCGGAGCCGCCGCATGCTTGAGGTCGAGGCCCTCACCAAGCGCTTCGGCGGCCTCGCGGCGGTCCGCGAAGTCTCGGCGCGATTCGAGACCGGCAAGATCTCGGCGATCATCGGCCCCAACGGCGCCGGCAAGACGACCTTCTTCAACCTGATCTCCGGCGCCATCGCGCCGACGTCGGGTCGCGTGCGCCTCGACGGAGAGGACGTCACCGGGCTGAAGGCCGATGCCGTGGCGCGGCTCGGCGTCGCGCGCACCTTCCAGGCGACAACCCTCTTCGAGACCGCCTGCGTCGCCGACAACCTCATCGTCGGCCATCGCCTGCGGACCCGCGCCAACCTCCTCGACGTGCTCGTCGCCTCCCCTCGCCTGCGCGAGGAGGAGCGCGCGAGCCGGCGCAAGGCGGCGGAGGTGCTGCATCTCGTCGGCCTCTCGCACATCGGCCACCGGCTCGCCTGCGACATCACGCAGGAGGAGCGCAAGCGCGTCGCCTTCGCGCTGGCGCTGGCGACCGAGCCGAAGCTCCTGCTCGCCGACGAGCCGGCGGGCGGCGTCAACCCAAGCGAGACGGACGGGCTGGCCGAGCTGATGCGCCGCATCGTCGCGACGGGCGTCACGCTCTGCCTCATCGAGCACAAGATGAGCATGGTGATGGCGCTCGCCGACTTCATCGTCGTGCTCGACCACGGCGAGAAGATCGCCGAGGGGACGCCCGCCGAGATCCGCGCCAACCCGAAGGTCATCGAAGCCTACCTCGGAGCCGATCATGCTGCGGCTTGAGGGCGCCTGCCTCGACTACGGCGGCTTCCGAGCGCTCGACCATGTCGACCTGCGCGCCGAGGACGGCGAGCTGGTCGTGCTGCTCGGCGCCAACGGGGCGGGAAAAAGCTCGATCTTCCACGCGATCAGCGGGCTCGGCCGGCTCGCCGAGGGCGACATCCTCTACCGCGGCGAGACGATCGCCGGCCGCAGGCCGTCGCGCATCGTCGCCGACGGGCTCGTCCACTGCCCTGAGGGACGCAAGCTCTTCCCGGCGATGAGCGTGCGCCGCAACCTCGAGCTCGGCGCCTACGTGCATCGGCGCGACCGCGCCGGCATCGCGCGCGGGCTCGAAGAGATCTTCGCCCTGTTCCCGATCCTCGCCGAGAAGCAGCACCAGCCGGCCGGGTCGCTCTCGGGCGGCCAGCAGCAGATGGTGGCGATCGGCCGCGCGCTGATGGGCCGTCCGAAGCTCCTGATGCTCGACGAGCCGAGCCTCGGCCTCGCGCCGCTCGTCGTTGCGCAGATGTTCGAGATCATCGCGGCGATCAACAAGCGCGGCACGACCGTGCTGCTCGCCGAGCAGAACGCGTTCGCGGCGCTGCGCATCGCCAGCCGCGCCTATGTCATCGAGAGCGGCCGCATCGTGCTCGAGGGCACGCCGGCGAGCCTTTCGGAGGACGAGCGGGTGCGTCGCGCCTATCTCGGTGGATAGCCATCATAGTGGGAGAGAAAACCATGCCCATCACAAGACGTCACTTCGGGCTTGCCGGCGCCGCGGCGGCGGCGGCGCTCGCCCTGCCCCGCGCGGCGTTTGCCGACGACGCGGTCACGATCGGCTATTCGGGGCCGCTCAGCGGCGGCGCCGCGCTCTACGGCAAGCGATGCCTCACCGGCATCCAGATGGCGGCCGACGAGATCAACGCGGCCGGCGGCATCTCGGTCGGCGGCAAGTCGCTGAAGCTCACGGTGAAGGGCTACGACGACCGCTACTCCCCGGCCGAGGCCGCGCTCAACGCCAAGCGGCTGCACCAGCAGGACGGCGCCGCGGTGGTCTTCGTGCCGCACTCCGGCGGCATCTTCGCCGTGCAGGCCTTCAACCAGCAGGAGGGCTTTTTGCTCGCCGCCTATTCGAGCGTGCCGTCGATCACCGAGCGCGGCAACACGCTGACGCTGCGCATCCCGCCGGCCTACGACAACTACGTCGAGCCGTTCGTCGGCTACGAGATGAAGCGCTTCGGCAAGAAGCTGGCGATGGCGGGCGGCGACCACGAGTACGCGAAGCTCTGGGCCAAGGCGATCGGCCCGGCTTGGGAGAAGGCGGGCGGCACGATCGTCGCGTCGAACCCGATGAGCTACAACAAGGACACCGACTTCTATTCCGGCGTCAGCAAGGTGCTGGCGGCAGGGCCCGAGGTGATGTTCATCGGCGGTGCCTCCGAGCCGACGGGGCTCGTCATCAAGCAGGCGCGCGAGCTCGGCTTCAAGGGCGGGTTCGTGATCATGGACCAGGCCAAGCTCGACGAGATCGCCCGCGTGACGGGCGGCCTCGATGCGCTGGATGGGGCGATCGGCGTGCTGCCGGTGAGCTACGACGAGAGCGCGCCTGCGCAGTCGTTCGTGAAGCGGTACAAGGCGACGCACCAGGACGCGCCGAGCAGCGAGGCGGAGCTCAACTATATCGCGCTCTACATCGTCGCGGAGGCGATGAAGAAGGCCGGCACGACCACCGACGCCAAGGCGATCCGCACGGCCTGCGACGCGACGGCCAAGGCGCTGACGCCCGAGCAGAACCCCGGCAACGTCACCGGCATCGGCCCGCACGGCGGTTTGATCTCCAACGCCTATGCCGGTGCGGTCGAGAACGGCAAGATCGTGCAGGTCCCGCTGTCGGGCGCGACGCACTGAGAGAAAAGCGAACGGGCGGACGCAGGCCAGAGGCGCGTCCGCCCGTTCGAATCGTCGAGATAGTGTCGTCGAGACCTTAGTTGCGGCTGTCGAGGCCGCCGACCGGGCCGCCCGTCGCGGTCCCGCAGCGGCGCTCGCCGGTGCCGTAGGACACGCCGTTGCAGCGACCGTTCGCCACCACACCGTTGCGCGAGTTGGCACCGTAGCCGAGCGCCCTGACGGCGGCGCGGTTCTGGTTCACGTAGTCCGGCGTCTGCGCGGCCGCGAGGCTCGTCGCGCCGACCAGGAAAGCCAGGGACAAGGAAGTCGCGAGAATTTTCATGTCTGTCTCCGTCGTTGATGCGAAAGATACCGTCATCCAGGCTCGATGGTTCGGCGGTTTGCGCCTCCGGGACATGAAATTTTTCTTTAGAGTCGGGATCGCACGCGGGCCGATGACGCTTTGACGACATCCCGCTGCGGCATCGCGATCGCTGCCGGGCCGTTGCCCAGGTGCCACGCGATGGCTAGGTTCGGCGCATGCCGAAAGCCCCGACGGTCAAGATCGTCCAGTCCATCGCGGAGATCGATGCCGCGCAGTGGGACGCCTGCGCCAATCCCGCCACGCCCGCCGGCGGGCTGGAGCTCGCGGCCGACGGCGCGATCGTCGACAACGCCACGAGCGAAGAGCGCTTCAACCCCTTCATCACCCACGCCTTCCTGAAGGCGCTGGAAACCTCGCGCTCGGTCGGCGGGCGCACCGGCTGGGTGCCGACCCACGTCGCCGTCGAGGACAAGGCCGGCAAGGTCGTGGCGGCCGCCCCCTGCTACATCAAGACCCACTCGATGGGCGAGTATGTCTTCGATCACGCCTGGGCCGACGCCTACCACCGCGCCGGCCTCGACTATTACCCGAAGCTCCAGGTCTGCGTGCCGTTCACGCCGGTCACCGGGCGCCGCCTGCTGGTTGCCGCCGACGCGCCGCCGAACGCCCGCGAGACGCTGATCGCCGGGCTCGAGGCCTGGTGCCGCAAGATCGAGGCCTCGTCGGTGCACGCGACCTTCCCGACGCGCGAGGACTATGCGGCGATGGGTGCGGCCGGCTGGCTGCAGCGCACCGGCCAGCAGTTCCATTTCGTCAACGAGGGCTACGCCGACTTCGAGGCCTTCCTCGCGAGCCTTGCCTCGCGCAAGCGCAAGGTCATCCGCCGCGAGCGGCGCGACGCCCTCGCAAACGGCATCGAGATCGTGACGCTGACCGGCGAGGCGATCCGCCCGGTGCACTGGCAGGCGTTCTTCGCCTTCTACATGGACACCGGCGCCCGCAAGTGGGGGCGGCCCTACCTCACCCAGGCGTTCTTCGAGGAGATCGGCCGCACCATGGCCGACCGCATCCTGCTCGTCATGGCCAAGCGCGAGGGCCGCTGGATCGCCGGCGCGATCAACCTTATCGGCGACGATGCGCTCTACGGGCGCAACTGGGGCTGCCTCGAGGAGCACCCGTTCCTGCATTTCGAGGTCTGCTACTACCAGGCGATCGAATGGGCGATCGCGCACGGCCTGAAGCGAGTCGAGGCGGGCGCGCAGGGCGAGCACAAGCTCGCGCGCGGCTACCTCGCCGTGCCGACCTACTCGGCGCACGCGATCCTCGACAAGCGATTCGCCCGCGCAATCGACGACTACCTCGAGCGGGAGCGCATCGCCGTCGACGCGGCGATCGACGAGTATGCGGAATGCTCGCCCTTCAAGAAGAGCGCCCCGACGGGCCTGGAGACGTGATGAGCGCCTATGACGACGACAACATCTTCGCGAAGATCCTGCGCGGCGAGATCCCCTGCCACAAGGTCTACGAGGACGACGTGGCGCTCGCCTTCATGGACGTGATGCCGCAGGGCGAGGGCCACACGCTGGTGATCCCGAAAAAGTCGAAGGCGCGCAACGTGCTCGAGATGGAGCCGGACGAGCTCGCCGCGCTGATGCCGCGCGTGCAGAAGGTGGCGAAGGCCGCGAAGGCCGCCTTCGGCGCCGACGGCGTGATGCTGATCCAGTACAACGAGCCGGCGGCCGGGCAGACGGTGTTCCATCCGCACTTCCACGTCATCCCGCGCTTTGCTGACGTCCCGCTCAAGCCGCACTCCGGCAAGATGGCCGATGGCGAGCTGCTGAAGGCGCACGCCGCGAAGATCGTCGCGGCGCTTTAGGCGCGCAGGACTTCTCCCGCTGCCGGAGAAGGCCGCGCGACGGGTCGCAAGCGGCAACTTCCCTCATCCGACTTCCGCTACTTCCTCCCGCCGCGAAGGGGAAGGCTCTTGCACGTCAAAACAGTCTGAGATATATCTTTGTAAGATATATCTCAGATAAGGTTCGACATGTTCTTCCGCTTCGGTCACCACCATCATCACGCCCACCACTGCCACGGCCCGCACGGCATGGGCCGCGGCGGCAGCCATCCCGGCTTCGACCCGCGCAGCCGCTCCCGCATGTTTGAGCAGGGCGACCTCCGCTTCGTCGTGCTCAAGCTGCTCGCCGACAAGCCGGCGCACGGCTACGAGATCATCAAGCGCGTCGAAGCCCTCTTCGGCGGCGCCTATGCGCCCTCCCCCGGCATCGTCTACCCGACCCTCACGATGCTCGAGGAGCAGGGCCTGATCGCGGTCGTCGAGTCCGAGGGTCCGCGCAAGCTCTACGGCCTCACCGACGCCGGCCGCACCGAGCTGGCCGGCGCGCAGGCCGACGTCGGCCGGGTCTTCGGCCGCATGGACGAGATGCGCCGGCGCTACGGCGGCGGCGACGCTCCCGAGATCCGCCGTGCGATGGAGAATCTCGGCGCGGCGTTGCGCCTGCGCGTGGCGCGCGGCGACGTCGACGCGAGCCAGGTGACGGCGATCCTCGACGAGGCGGCGCGGCGGCTCGAAACGCTCTAGGCGGGTCGACCTCGACGGGGCTTGCCTCGCGGCGCGAGGTCTGGAACGAAACGGCGGGGCCGCATCGTGCGCGGCCCGCGCCGGTCGCGAGCCGGCTGACCGAGGACCGAGCCTTGAGCCACCCCTTGCGCTTCCCTTTGCGCTTCTCCTTGCGCTTCTTGCCCATCGCCGTCGCGGGCCTCGGCATCGCCCATGCCCAGGATGTCGAGTTCCGCGGCGATCCGGCGCCGGCGCACAATCCGCCGGCCTTCGCCGGCCCGCAGGAGCTGGTCGGCAAGTCGATCGACGACCTCTCGAAGGGCAAGTTCGGCGCCGCCGCGCGCGACGACATCAAGGCGCTGCGTCGCGGCCCGCTGCTGATCCACGGCAACTACTGCGGCATCGGCAACCGGCCCGGCGCACCGCCGGTCGACGCGCTCGATGCCGCCTGCATGCGCCACGACGCTTGCACGCACACCAACGACCTGCCGAGCTGCCGCTGCGACGATCGCCTGCGCGCCGAGGCAGACGAGATCGCGCACGATCCGGCGAGCCGCCCCGAGATCGTCGCGCTCGCCACCGCGATGTCGGCCAGCATGGCCGTCCTGGTCTGCAAGTAGCCCTTAGGGCTTGCGGCCTTCCACGAACGGCACCTCGAACACCTTGCGGTGCATCACCGGCCCGTGGCCGAAGAACCCCTCTTCGCCGAACAGCTCGCCATGGTCGGCCGTCACGATGAAATGCGTGTTGGCCGGCGCCTTCTCGAACAGCTCGCCGATGAGGTTGTCGACGTACTCGACGCAGCGCACCTGCTGGTCGTGCAGGTCGCGCATCGTCTCGGCGGCGAAGAACTCCGGCTCCTGCTCCGGTCCGTCGCCGGTGTGCGCCATCACCTTGTCCGACATCACCTTGTCCATGTCGCGGGCGACGCCGTGCAGGCCCGAGATCTTCGGCAGGCTCGCGCCGTCGAGCATGTACGGGTAGTGCGTCTCGCCGAGATTGAAGAAGCGGAAGCAGCGGTCGCTCTTCGAGAAGTCGACGTCGCGCACCATGCCGGCGAAGTCGTTGTGGTTGCCCATCAGCTTGTAGTCGTCGAAGCCGCGCGTCAGGCCCGAATAGGGGTTGAGCACCGGCATCGAGACGCGGGCGGCCGTGTGGTAGTGGTGCTTCTTCAAGACGCCGGCCAAGCAGAGCTCCGGGATGAAGGTCTTGAACGACAGGTCAGGAATGCCGAGCCGATCGACCCATTCGGCGAATTGCGCCTTATAAACCTCGGACGCGAAGACGTGCTTCGGGCTGGTGTGCGGCACCTGCCCCATCAGGAAGGTGAAGTGCGACGGCGCCGTCCAGGACGCGAAGCTGAAGCGCTGCTGGGCCTGCCCGAGCCGGTCGATGTTGGGTTTGCGGGCCCGCATGAAGCTGTCGAATCGACAGCTGTCGAGGACCAGGAAGACAAGGTGGTTTGCCGGCATGCAAGCCGATTACAGGAGGGGCCCGGCGCCGGCAATTCCCCAGACCAGTGGGTGCATGTGGGTTTCGGCCGCGTTTTCGCCTGTTTAGAAAGGGATTAGCGGCGGACCTTGCTCTCTGATAGTGGGCGGGCCGCCAGGCAAATCGCCTCAGGGACCACGGGATGCCAGCCGAGATCGGCTACGATACGACCCATTTCGAATCGCTGCGGAATGAGCTCGCCGCCTTGAACGAGGGCGCGATCGCCGACGGCCTCGTCGCGGTGCGCGACGGCGTCGTCGTGGTGCCAGCGAAGCCGCGCCGGGTCCGCCGCCGCAAGGCCAGGGCTGACGCGAAGGCTAAAGCCGAGGCCGCGCCGCCTGAGGCGGCAGAGCCCGATGAAAAGACCAAGGAAAAGCCCGAGAAAAAGCCGAGGAAACCGTCGCCCGATCGGAGCCCTGCGGCCGCGCGGCGCCTGCTGGCGATGCTCCAGCGCCAGGACCAGGACGAATCTCCTGATGTTGCGGGGACAAGCTTCACGGAAGCGGGTGTCGAGCGGCTCCTCGCCCACCTGAACACGCGTCGCAAGAAGCAAGGCGGCGGCGCCTGGCGGCGCTTCCTTCAGCGGGCCGACCGGTACCTGAAGCGCCCTGTGCCGCTCGGCATCCGGACGGTGCGCGGGGTCGGCTTCGACCGGCTGCAGGTCTTGGCGCGCCACCTCGAGGAGATCGAGACGGGCGGCTGGGAGCGTTTTCAGGCGGCTCGCGCCGTGCGCCGGCGTAAGGTTGCGCCGCCCCTGCCGTTGACACGAGACGAGGCCAGCGCCGAACCTGCCGGGCTCGCACTCGAAGGAGGTCCCAGGTGAGCCGACGCCGTTTCACCTGGCACCACGGGCTGATCGGCGCTGCCGTCGCCGGCCTCATCGCCGCGACGACGCTGACGGCGGCGCAGGCGCAAGGCATGGACGGCCCCGGCCCCTACGGCATGGGGCCCGGCGGTCCTAGCATGGGACCCGGAGACATGGGCCCCGATGATGGGCCGGGCGGCGTGGGCCCGGACGACGGTCCCGGGATGGGCGGTCGCATGCGCGGCGGCGGCCGGCGCGGCGGCATGGACGACGAGGGTGGCGGCGCGGCCGACATGACAGAGCACGAGGTCTCCGTGAACGGCGTCCAGCGGGCCTACTACGTCCACGTCCCGCAGAACGTCGGCCATCCCGCCCCCGTGGTCTTCGTCTTCCACGGCGGCGGCGGGCGTCCGCAGGGCATCGCGCGCAAGTCGAACATGGACGAGGTCGCCGACCAGAACGGCTTCGTCGTGGTCTACCCCGAGGGGTCGGCATCGCCGTCCGGCCGCGGCGGGACCTGGAACATCGGCGGCGCGCAGACCGTCAGCGGCTCGGACGACGTCGCCTATGTCGACGCCGTCCTGAAGGATCTCGGCGCGAACGTGCAGATCGACCCGACCCGCATCTATGCCGCCGGGCATTCGATGGGCGGCGTCTTCGCCTATCGTCTCGCCTGCGAGATGTCGGGCACGTTCGCGGCGATCGCGCCGGTGTCGGCGACGATGGTCGAGCCCGCCTGCCATCCGACGAGCCCCGTCGCCGTCCTCCACATCCAGGGCGCGGCGGACGATCGCATCCCGCTGCGCGGCGGACGCGGGCGGATGACACGCGAGGGTCGCGACTGGCCGGCGCCGTCCAAGGGCGTGGCGGCGTGGAGCCGCTTCGATGCCTGCGCGGCGACGCCGACCAGCAAGACGGAAGGCATCGCCACGTGCGAGAGCTACTCCGGCTGCAAGGCGCCCGTGGAGATGTGCGTCCTCGCCGGCGAGGGCCATCCCTGGCCGCAGGACGCCGCGCCGAAGATCTGGGCGTTCTTCGCCGCCCACCCCAAGGTTTCGCAATAGGCGCGGGAGAAAGCCCGAGCACGAGGATCGATTCGAGTCAGAGGATGATGGACGACACACGAAACGCCGGCGTCGCGGCGGATCACGACACGATCGAGAAGACGGTCATCGCAACGCTCGACGATCTCGTTCAGGATTGGGACATCGAGGCGCCGATAGAAGGTGGGACCAAGGTCGTCGCCGACCTCGGCTTCGAGTCGATCGACCTCATCCAGATGGTCGCCGCGCTCGAGCGCGCGTTCAAGCTGAAGGGCGGCACGCTCGTCGAGATGCTCGTCGCCGACGGCCGCTACGTCGACGACCTCACGGTCGACCAGATCGTCGAGCGCGTCGAGACCCGCGTCGTGAAGGAGAAGAGGCAGGCATGACGAAGACCCTGTTCATCGGCCTCGACGGTGCGACCTTCACGCTGTTCGACGCTTTTACGCGCGAGCAGCCCGGGGAAGGCGTGGTGATGCCGCACCTCGCGCGCCTGATGCGCGAGGGCTTTCAGGCGCCGCTGCGCTCGACCCGGCACCCGCTGACGCCGCCCGCCTGGACGACGATGATGACGGGCCGCACGCCGGGCAACCACGGCATCTTCGACTTCGTGCGCGTCGAGGACCGCGGCCACGACTGCCTGTGGACGCTGGCGTCTGCCACCGACAACCGCTGCGAGACGATCTGGTCGATCGCCAGCCGGCAGGACAAGCGC
This sequence comes from Beijerinckiaceae bacterium RH AL1, assembly GCA_901457705.2. Classification (NCBI taxonomy): domain Bacteria; kingdom Pseudomonadati; phylum Pseudomonadota; class Alphaproteobacteria; order Hyphomicrobiales; family Beijerinckiaceae; species Beijerinckiaceae bacterium RH AL1. Next base: position 1,458,313 of record LR590083.2, on the reverse strand, counting down.
GTCGTGTCGCTGAACTTCCCGATGATGTCGCCGCCGGAGACGATCAACGGCGCCATCGTCTCGGGCTTCGTTTCGTGGAAGCACCTGCGCCGCAACATGACGCCGCCGCATCTCTACGACCGGCTGAAGGCGATCCCCGGCTTCGACGCGAAGGAGCTCGCCTGGGACTTCAAGCGCGAGGACCAGATCGGCGACGACATGTCGGTCGCCGACCTCGAGGCCTGGGTGCACGCTCACCGGCTGCGCGAGGAGCAGTGGTTCAAGGTCGCCGAGACCATGCTCGCCGAGGACAGGCCCGACCTGTTCGCGGTGATGTTCGACGGCACCGACAAGCTGCAGCACCAGCTCTGGCATGTGCTGGAGCCCGCGCTGCAGCCGAAGAACCCGTCGGCCGACCACAAGCGGCTGCGCGAGCTGACGCTCGGCTACTACCGCCGTCTCGACGACTACATCGGCCGCCTCGTCGAGATCGCCGGGCCGGAGGCGCAGGTGTTCATCGCCTCCGATCATGGCTTCGCCGGCACCGCGCAGGTCGTGCGGATCAACCGCTATCTCGGCGAGCTCGGCTACCTCACCTGGGCGGTCGACGACGGCAGCGACGAGGCCAAGCGGCGCGTCGACGTCAACTTCGCCTTCCTCGACTGGGAGAAGACCAAGGCCTTCTGCCCGACCCCCTCGTCGAACGGCATCCGCATCCGCGTCGCCAGGGAGCCGGGCCAGCCCGGCATCGCGCCGCACGAGTACGACGCCTTCCGCGACAAGCTGATCGCCGATCTCAAAGCCCTGCGCGGGCCGAATGGCGAGACGATCATCACCGAGATCCTGACGCGCGAGGAGGCCTTCCCCGGCCCCGCGATGGACGATGCGCCGGACCTCACGCTGATGCTCAACGACTTCGGCTTCGTCTCGGTGCGCGACAAGACGCCCGTCGTCGCCGCGCGCGCCTATCCCGCCGGCACGCACCACCCCGACGGGATCTTCATCGCCGCCGGCCCCGGCGTCGCGCAGGACCAGACCCGCGAGCTGATCCAGCTCATCGACGTGCCGTCGATCCTGCTGCACAGCCTCGGCCTCGCCGTTCCCTCGGACTTCGAGGGCGAGGTGCCGCGCCATCTCTTCACTGCGGACGAGTGGGCGGCGCGCCCGCTCGCGACCGGCGAGGCCGCGCATGCCGTCGACCGCGGCGCCGACGACGGCACGCCGTCGGACGCCGAGCGCGAGAAGATCCTCGAGCAGATGCGCGCGCTCGGCTACCTCGACGCGTGATGAAGGCCGCCGACACCGGCACCGGAGGCATGGGCGCCGTCGGTCTTGGAAGCGCGCCGCCGGGACCGGTGACGCTGTCCTGCGGGCGCATCGGCATCGTGCAGATCCCGCAGCTCGGCCGCCGGCCGCCCGACGACGTCGTCATGGTGCACGGCCTCGGCGCCAATCTCGGCTTCTGGTACGCGACGGCCGTCGAGCATTTCCGCCGCTTCGGCCGCGTCACCCTGTTCGACCTGCCGGGCCACGGCGACAGCGAGATGCCGGAGACCGGCTACTCGCCGGCCGCGCTCGCCGGCGTGCTCGAGGAGTTGCTCGACCACCTCGGCATCGAGCGCGCGCATCTTGTCGCGCACAGCTTCGGCGGCAGCGTCGCGCTGGCCTTCGCCATCGCGCATCCCGAGCGCGTGAAGAGCCTCGTTCTCGCCGACGTGCGGCTCTGGGCCGTCGAGCCGCCGCGTCTTCCCGACGAGGCGAGCCCGCGCGTGCAGCGGCTGCGCGATGCCGGCCTGACGCTCGCCGACGACCGCTACGACGTCTCGGTCCAGGTGCTGGTCGAGCTGGCGCGCCTGCGCATCGCCAGCGACGAGCCGATGGCGGCGATCGGCGAGATCATGCCCGGCGCCCGCGGCCTGTTCTCGGGCCGCCGCACGGCGCGCAAATGGCTGAAGCTCGTCGACACGACGCACGCCTATCGCGAGATGACCGATGCCGCGACGCTGCTGCTCGAGGACGTCGCGCGGATCGAGCTGCCGATGCTGCTCGTTTACGGCGCCCACTCGAGCTGCGCGCGCTCGGCCGAGGCGCTGGTCAGCCTCTGCCGCCGCGCGCGCCTGCAGGTCATTCCCGACGTCGGGCATTTCTTTCCGCTGACGCGCCCGCACCTCTTCGCGCGGATCGCGCTCGGCTACCAACGCTCGATCGAGCGGGCACGGCGACGTCGCGCGCGGCGCGCGGCGGCTGCCATCGCCGCAGGCGACACGGTAGACGACACCGCGGCGGCGACCCTCGTTCCGCAGGACTCGTGAGCGGCAGCTAGCCTCCGCCCGCCAAAGGTCTCGGGACCACTCGCCGGCTTGCTATTTTCCCACGCGGGGCGGGATAGTGCGGGCCATGAACATCCTGATCGTCGACGACCATCCGGTGTTTCGCGACGGCTTCGCCATGCTGCTGCAGCATGTCGGCGAGGAGACGATCGTCCATCAGGCGGGCAACGTCGCGGAGGGCCTGCAGCTGATCGCAGCGCATCCCGAGATCGACGTGCTCATGCTCGATCTCTTCATGCCGAGAGCGGCGGCGGCTTCCCGGCGATCGCCGAGTTCGGGCGCGCCCGTCGCGACCTGCCGATCATCGTGCTCTCCTCGTCCGAGGACCCAAAGGATGTGCGCCGCGCGCTGGCCATGGGCGCGCTCGGCTACGTGCCGAAGTCGGCGAGCCCCCAGGTGCTTCTCTCGGCCATCAACCTCGTGCTGAACGGCGACATCTACGTGCCGCCGCTGATCCTCGCCGGCGGTCCCGGCAACGAGGGCGTCGCGCCCGAGATCAGCGACGCGCTCACCCGCCGGCAGATCGACGTTCTCTGCTTGCTGGCGGAAGGGCTGCCGAACAAGACGATCGCCACGCGGCTCGAGCTCTCCGAGAAGACGGTGAAGGCGCATGTCACCGCGATCTTCCGCGCGCTCCGGGTGGTGAACCGCACGCAGGCCGCCAGCGCCGGACGCGCGGCCGGCCTGATCTAGGCCATCTCGGCGGCGAGCGAGTTGCCGATCGCGGCGCGCAGCCGTCCGTTCGAGACAGGCTTGTGCAGGATGAGCAGCCCGCTGTCGCGCGCCTCGACGAGGCGCTCCGGCGCGGTGTCGCCGGTGACGAGGATCGCGGGGATCGTCTCGTTGTACTCGCTGCGCAGCATCTCGATCACCTTGAGCCCGGTCTCGCTGCCGCGCAGCCTCAGATCGGAGATGATGAGATCGGGCTTGGTCGGGCAGTCGGCGAGCCGGGCGATGGCGGCGGCCCCGTTCTCGGCGGTGATCGCCTGGTGCCCCCAGCGCTCGAGCAGCGCCGACATCGCCGCGCGGATCTCGATCTCGTCCTCGATGACGACGATCAGGCGGCGCTGCGTGGGAAAGGCGGGCTCCGCTTCGGCCGCCGGCTGAGGCTCCGCGACGGCCCCGCCGGCGCGCGGGACGAGGATCGAGAAGCACGAGCCGCGCCCCGGCGTCGAGCGCAGGGTGAGCGGGCACTCGAGCAGGGTCGTGAGGCGTCGCACGATGGCGAGACCGAGGCCGAGCCCTTTCGAGCGGTCGCGCTCGGCGTTGCCCACCTGGTAGTATTCCTGGAAGATGCGGTCGCGCTGCTCCACCGCGATGCCGGTCCGGTGTCCCACACCTCGATCGACACGCGATCGCCGCGCCGACGCGAGCCGACGAGCACACGGCCGGTCTGCGTGTAGCGCACCGCGTTCGCGACGAGGTTGCGCAGGACGCGCTCGATCAGGATCGGATCGGACCGGCAGGCCAGCGTGCCGCGAACCAGCACCAGATCGATGCCCTTGTCCTGCGCATCCCTCGCGTGGTCGCGGCAGATGCGCTCCAGCATCGCGCCGACCGGGAAGGCGCGCTCCGACACCTCGACCGTGCCGGCATCGAGCCGCGAGATATCGAGCAGCGCGATGAACAGGCTGTCGAGGGCCTGCGTCGAGACTTCCATGCGCTCGAGGATGCGCCGCGCGTCCAGCGGGAGCGCCATGCCGCGCAGCGCCCCGACGAGCAGGCCGAGCGCGTGCACGGGGGCGCAGATCGTGGCTCGCGGCGGCGAGGAAGCTCGACTTGGCGCGATTGGCCGCCTCCGCGATGCCGATCTGGTCGCTCAGCTCGTCGGCCAGGGTCTCGGCGCGCAGCCGCAGCTGCACCAGCCGCTGGAACGACGTCGAGGCCGAGATGCCGACGACGCCCATGGCGACGATGTAGATGACGAGCAGGAACGACATCGCGTGGAGCAGCGCGTTCTGGCTCATCGCGTTGTGAACCGCGATCGGGATGGTGGCGGGGATGAACAGCGCCAGGAACGCCGGCATGTAGGCACCGAACGCGACCATGGCTCCGGTGGCGACGCTGAGCGTGACGAACAAAGCGATGAGCTCGGCCGCGAGATCGCCGTTGGTGACGAGCCCGACCGGGCACCAGCCCCAGCCGATGCCCTCCACCAGCGCGAGGGCCACGAAGGCGCGGCCCCAGAACCGCCAGCGCTCGCTTCGCCGGGCATCGCGGACATAGGCCATGCGCAGCAGGATATGCGTGAGCGCGCAGGTGCAGATGAACGCCGCGAACAGGCCGCCGCGCCACGCTTCGGTGATCCCGAGCCTGATGAAGATGGCACTGGTGCCGACCGCTGCCAGCGCCGCGCCGAGTACGCCGATCGCCACGACGCGAAACACCTCGGCGACCGCCTCGGCGCGCGCCCTGTCGTTGAGAAGAGGTGTTGCGGCGACCATGACTAGACCGGGCGGCGGCGAAGGCCGTCCGGTCAGTTAGGTGACGAATGGCTCCGGCGACAAGTGCTGGCGCCGGCGTGCCGCTAGGACCTTCGTTCGAGGGCGGCCCGCGTCTCAGCTCCAGGCGTGCAGCGGCGGGTTCACCCCGTTGAGCGCATAGTTGCCGAGGATCGCGTACTTCCAGCGCACGGGATCGTGCAGCGTGTGTGTGCGCGCGTTGCGCCAGTGGCGATCGAAGTTGTGCACCGCCAGCGTCGAGCGCGTGCCGCCGAGCTCGAACAGCTTGTTCGTCGCCGCGATCGCGATCTCGGTCGACAGCACCTTGGCCTCCGCCACCGCGATCTGCGCCTTGGCGACGCTGTCGGCCGAGGGCTCCGCGACGGCGGCATCTACGGCGAGGCCGGCCTTCTCGAGCAGCGCCTGCGCCGCATGCAGGCGCAGCGACAGGTCGCCGACGGCCTGGATCGTGTAGGGGTCCTGCCAGGCGTGATCGAGACCCGAATCGACCCAGGCGCGCGTCGAGGTCTTGACGAAGCGGATCGTCTCCTCGATCGCGCCGCGCGCGATGCCGGTGTCGACGGCGGCCTGGATGACCTGGAAGATCGCGCCGTCGGCGGTCGGCTTCTCGAAGCCCTTGTAGCCCGGCACGAGATGCGTCTTCGGCACCTTCACGTTGTCGATGATGACCGTTCCCGAGAGCGTCGTGCGCTGGCCGAAGCTCGACCAGTCGTCGATCACCGTGAGCCCCGGCGCGTCGCGGTCGGCGATCGCGTACCAGGCGCGTCCTTCCGCATCGAGCGCGACGATCGGCACGAGATGCGCGAGCAGCGCGCCGGACGAGTAGAACTTCTTGCCGTTGACGACGACGTGGTCGCCCCGATCTTCGAACTTCGTCTCGAAGTCGACCGCGCGCTTGGAGCCGAACTCGGAGAAGGCGTTGCCGAAGCGCGTGCCCTTCAAAACCTCGGCGAACAGGAGCTTCTTCTGCGCCTCGTCCGACGAGGTGCGGATCGCCGCGACGACGCCGAGATGGTTCTGCGGAATCTGGCCGAGCGACGGGTCGGCGGCCGAGATGATCTCGATCACCTTGTTCAAGGTGACGTAGGACAGCTCCGGGCCGCCGAAGGCCTTGGGCACGTTGATCGACCACAGCCCGCTTTGCGAGAAGGCGTCGAGCTCGGCGACGGGCCAGCGACGCTCGAGATCGCGCTCGGAGGCCTCCCTGGCGAAGTCGGCCGCAAGCGCCTCGGCGACGGCGATGGCCTCGGCATCGTCCCTGATCACATGCGCCGGCTCGGTCGGGCGCGGCAGCCCAGGGACGCCGGCCTTGCTGCCGGCCTGCGCCTTGATGGCAACGTTCATGAGAGAGGCTCCTATTCCGCCGCGACGCGGTAGCCGCCGCGCTTCGACTCGATCTCGCGGACCAGCGGGATGATGGTGCGGCCGAAATACTCGACCTCTTCCTGGAAGTGCAGGAAGGCGAGCAGGATGAGGTCGGCGCCGGCGTCCTTCAGCGCCACGATGCGCTCGGCGATCTGCTGCGGCGTGCCGATGAGGTTCGATCTAAAACCATCATTGTACTGCACGAGATCGTCGAACGAGGACTTCGCCCAGTTGCCCTGCCCTTCGGGCGAAGCCTTGCCGGCGTTCTTCACCTCGTGACCGAAGGCGTTGACCGCTTCGGGATCGGCCTTCTCGATGATCTCGGCCAGCACCTTTTTCGCCTCGTCCTCGCTGTCGCGAGCAATGACGAAGGCGTTGACGCCGACCTTCACCGCGTGACCGTTGGCCTTCGCCTTGGCGCGGAGGTCGTCGACCTGCTTCTTGATTTCCTCGGGCGTGTTGCCGTTGGTGAAGTACCAGTCTGAGACGCGCGCCGCCATGTCGCGCGCCGCGCGCGACGAGCCGCCTTGGAAGATCTCGGGCTGCGGATCGATCGGCTTCGGCTTCAGCGAGTAGTTGCGGAAGCGATAGAAGTCGCCGGCGAAGGTGAAATCGTCCTGCGTCCAGATTCCGCGCAGCGAGCGGATGAACTCTTCCGAGCGGCGGTAGCGCTCGTCGTGGTCGAGCCACGGCTCGCCGATCGCCGTGAACTCGCCGCGGAACCAGCCCGAGACGACGTTGACCGCGGCGCGGCCGTTGTAGAGCACGTTGAGCGTCGCGATCTGCTTGGCGGCGACGGCGGGATTCCACGGCCCCGGCAGCAGCGCGACGATCACCTTGAGCTTGCTCGTCGCCTCGAGCAGCGCCTGGCTGAAGGTGACGGGCTCGTGCTGGTTGTCGGCGCCGTATCCGGCGGTGAAGCGGATCTGGCTCAGCGCGTAGTCGAAGCCGCTGCGCTCGGCGATCTGCGCGAGCTTCCTGTTATAGTCGATGTCCCAGCTCGTGCGCTGCTCGATTTTCGAGATGACGAGGCCGCCCGAAACGTTCGGCACCCAGTAGGCGAACTTCACGGGCTCGTGCGAGGCGTTGGAATGCGGTTCGGTCATGCGTGTCCTCGTGTCTCTCAGGCGTGGCTTTGTTCGCGCGCGGATGCCGCCTCGAGGGCGAGCAGGCGCAGGTGCCCCGCCGCCTCCTCCGCGGCGCGCGCGACGCGCTCGCGCACCTTGGCGCTGGCGAGCGTGTAGCCGTCGAAGTCCGGCTCGACGGCATAGACAGTGGTCGGCAGCGTCAGCGCATTGAGGAAGCCGAACAGCGGGCGCAGCTGGTGCTCGGTGACGAGCCCATGCATCAGCGTGCCGCCGGTCGCCGCTAGCACGACGGGTTTGCCGGGAAACGCGCGGTGATCGACGAGATCGAACAGGTGCTTCAGCGCGCCCGTCATCGAGGCGCGATAGACCGGCGTGCCGACGACCAGCAGGTCGGCGCGCTCGACCGTGTCGACGATGCGCCGCGCCTCGCCCTTCAGCTCGCGCGGATGCAGCGCCGAGAAGAGGTGCGGCGCCGCCTCGATCAGCTCGATTCGGTCGAACGCATAGTCGCCTCGTGTTGCGATGGCGCTTGCGATCTCGGCGACGAGCGCCGAGGTCCGCGACGGCCGCTGGACGCTTCCCGATATGACGGCAATGGTTTGGCGTCCACTCATTCTCACCCGGCTGCGCTACGTTGCGATGGCGCGATCATTCGGGGCGGAGCGGAAGCGGTCAACGCGAAAGCGGCCGTGCGCGAAAGAAAGCAAGCAACGTTTCGCCGCTTACGCGCCGCCTGGCCAAAGCTTCCAAGTCGGCTCGAACGTTGGGGAAGAATGTTTTGCGGCGCGCCGGGGCTCGCGGCACCCACGGTGCCCATGCTAGGGCAGCGCCATGACCGTCCCCGTCCTCGTCACCGGCGCCGCCGGCTTCATCGGCCACGCGGTATCGCTCGCCCTGCTCGATCGCGGCACGCCGGTCGTCGGGCTCGACAATATCAACGACTACTACGACCCCGCCCTGAAGCGCGCCCGCCTCGCGCAGCTCCAGGCGCGCGAGGGCTTCGCCTTCGCCGAGATCGATCTCGCCGACGCCGAGGCGATGGATGCGCTCTTCGCCCAGCATCGCTTCGAGACCGTCATCCACCTCGCCGCGCAGGCGGGCGTGCGCTACTCGCTGGAGAACCCGCGCGCCTACTGCCGCTCGAACCTCGACGGCTTCCTCAACGTGCTCGAGGGCTGCCGCCACACCGGCGTGAAGCACCTCGTCTACGCCTCATCGAGCTCGGTCTACGGCGCGGTGACGAAGATGCCGTTCGCGATCGACCAGAACGTCGACCATCCCGTCAGCCTCTATGCCGCGACGAAGAAGGCGAACGAGCTCATGGCGCACGCCTACAGCCATCTCTACGGCCTGCCGACGACGGGGCTGCGCTTCTTCACCGTCTACGGCCCCTGGGGCCGGCCGGACATGGCGCTGTTCCTGTTCACCAAGGCGATGATCGAAGGCAAGCCGATCAAGGTCTTCAACCACGGCCACATGAAGCGTGACTTCACCTACATCGACGACATCGTCGAGGGGGTGATCCGCATCGCCGGCCGGCCCGCGGCGCCGAACCCGGCGTGGCGCGGCGATGCGCCCGATGCGAGCTCGAGCCTCGCGCCCTGGCGCGTCTACAATATCGGGAACAACCGGCCGGTCGAGATCCTCACCGTCATCGAGCTGCTGGAGGCGTCCCTCGGCATCGTCGCGAAGCGGGAGCTGCTGCCGATCCAGCCCGGCGACGTGGCGGCGACCTTCGCCGACATCGACGACCTCGAGCGCGCCGTCGGCTACCGGCCGCGTACCAGCATCGAGGACGGGATCCCCCGCTTCGTCGCCTGGTACCGCGCCTTCTACGGCTGCTGAGCGGCCTTGGAGACCTCGCCGAACGGCCGGTTCATCCGTACGATCGTGAGGTTGAGGAAGGCGGCGAAGCCGACCCACAGCAGGTAGGGTACCAGGAGCCACGGCGCGGCGGCGGAGTACGGCGCAAGCCCGATCATCAGGGACAGCACCGACAGCCACAAAAACGGCACCTCGACCAGCGCCCAGTCCGGCCGCCGCAGGTTGAAGAACAGCGGCGTCCACAGCATGTGCAAGATGATGTTGACGACGAAGAGCCCGGCGATGCGCGCGTGCCCGGCGGCGTCGGCATGGGACCAGGCGAGCACGCCTGCGGTGGCGGCGAGCGCGAGGATGACCGTCCAGGCCGGCCCGAAAATCCAGTCCGGCGGGTTCCACGACGGCTTGCGCAGGTTCCAGTACCAGGGACCGACCGTCGTCAGGCCGCCGCCGATGCCGAGCACCAGCAGCGTGATCACGGCGGCGGTGACGATCGTCCAGGTCACGCGAAATCCCTCGTTTCAGGTCGCAACAGAGAGGCCGGAAAGCATTTGGCAATCCTGTTTCGCGAAAGCCAGGCCAACGGCCTCGACCGGCAATAAAGCTCCGGCATAAAGGCCGGATCAAGCCGGGGGTTCCCCACGTGGCGACTCTATCTCTTGCCGTCTGCATCGCAACCACCGGGCGCCCGACGATCCTGGTCGAGACGCTGCGGGACGTCATGGCGCAGACGCGCCGGCCCGAGCGCATCCTCGCCTGCCCGGCCAAGCCCGGGGACGTCGACGAAGCCGCGCTCGCCGCCCTGCCGATGCCGGTCGAGATCGTGCGCGGCACGCGGATCGGCTCGTCGGCGCAGCGCAACACCATCCTGCGCGTGCTCGACACGTCCGACATCGCCCTCTTCATCGACGACGACTACCTGCTCGCCCCGAGCTTTCTCGCCAACCTCGAGGCGCTGTTCCTCGCCGAGCCCGACTGCGTCGTCGCGACCGGCCACGTGCTGGCCGACGGCGCGCAGGGCCCCGGCTACTCCGTGGAAGAAGGCCGCGCGATCATCGCCGCCGCGCCGGCGCCCGGCACGCGGGTCGCGCCGGTCTTCAACGCCTACGGCTGCAACATGGCGGTCCGCTGGTCGGCGCTGCGCGGCCGCGAAATCTGGTTCGACGAGGAGCTGCCGCTCTACTCCTGGGCGGAGGATGTCGACTTCTCGCGACAGGCGGCGGCCTACGGGAGCGTCCTCAAGGCCGACGCGCTGACCGGCGTGCACCTCGCGACGAAGACCGGCCGGACGTCCGGCGTGCGCTTCGGCTATTCGCAGGTGGCAAACCAGGTCTATCTCGCCCGCAAGGGCACGATCACCACGGCGGGCGGCCTGCGCAAGGCCTTCGAGAACATCGTCGCCAACGCGATCGGCGCCGTGCGCAACGACGAGGCCTTCATCGACCGCCGCGGCCGCCTCGTCGGCAACCTGCGCGGCGTAGCCGACACGTTGCGCGGACGCGTCTCGCCCGGCCGCATCCTCGACATGTGAGCGGGCCGCGGACGAGGCCTCAGCGCTGCAGGCGGAAGCCGGTCAGGAAGATGTAGTCCTTGAAGCCGTCGCCGAGCGTCGTCGACAGCGCCTGCCGCGACACGGAGCCCGTGAGCTGGACGTCGCGGGTCAGGCTGTAGATGCCCTTCGCGGTGAAGGTCGTGAAGGCCTCGTTGACGACCACGCCCTGGTACTCGTTCGGCTGGTAGGTCGCGATGCCGCTGATCGTGAAGTTGCGGAACAGCTGGTGGTCGACCTCGAGAGTCAGCGAGCGCGAGATCGCGCCCGACGCGCCGGCCAGCGTCGTCTCGGCGAGCGTGGTCGCGGCCGTGAACTTCACCGTCGTCAGCGGCGTCACCCTGTAGACCAGCGCGGCGTCGACCGTCGGGCCGCGCAGGTCCTGCAGGCGGTGGTCCTGGTAGTGCCGATCGGCGTAGCCGGCGCTGACGGTCCCGGTCAGCAGGTTCGAGAAGTCGACGATGGCGCCACCGCGCGCCAGCACGCCGACCGAGTCGCGATAGTAGCCGGAGAGATCGGCCGGGTTGTCGCGCACGCGCGAGTCGGCGCCGCTCTCGACGAAGGGCGAGAAGGCCGGCGTCAGCTCGTAGATCGCGCGGGCGACGACGCCGTAGTCGTTGTAGTTGTCCTGCGAGAACCGGTACGTCGTGCCGTTGGACTGCTGTGCGTCGCCGTACTCGGTGCGGTCGAACGTGCCCTTCAGCCCGAGCGTGAGGCGGTTGAAGGTGTGCGCGCCGCCGAGTGTCGCGCCTTCCGAGACGATCGTCGGGCGGCTGGTGATGAAGACGCTGTTCGGCACGGCCAGCAGCGGCGAGCCCGGCGTCTGCGTCGCGATGGTGAAGCGGCCCTCGAGGTTGATCTGGTCGTTGCGCGTGACGTCGATGCGGCTGTCGATGAGGCCGCTGGCGTCGGGCCGATTGGCATTGGTGTTCGCGGGGAAGTCGGAATAGCCGCCGTGCAGCGAGCCGGTGAGGCTGTGGTTGCTCGTCTCGGAGGCGACGTCGACGCCGCCCTCGGCGCGCAGCACCGGCGAGGCCTTCACGCCGGTCGTCACCTGGTTCGGGTTGGTCTCGTAGCCGGTCGTGCCCTCGAAGTAGGGCAACAGGCGCAGCTCGCCGACCTGCACGCCGGTCGGCGCGAAGGGCAGATCGTCGGGCAGCGGCTTGCGCACCCGCCTGTAGCTCGGGATCACCGCCACGGTCGGCGGCGGCTCGGCATGGTCGGAGCCGTTGGCGGCCGTCGGGGCCTCGGGGTTGAGGCTCTTCCTGGTGCCGGGCGAGCCACGGTAGGGAACGAGGGCCGGCAGGGGCGGCGCGACGTCGGGGTTCGGCGCGTAGAGCTTGCGGCCGAGCCTGTAGAGATTTGGCTTCTTCTTCTTCGGCTTGCCGTAGTTCGGACCCGTCTGGTCGTCGTCGTTCTGCGGCGGCGTGACCGGCTCGAGATCGGCGCCGCTCGACGGCGGCGTTACGCCGGCGGGCGCCAGCGCGGGGGCGGGACCCGTGCTCTCCGGCGAGGTCACCGGCAGGCTCGAGGGCGAGGTCGGGAAGCCCGAATCGAAGCCCGAGCGCAGGCCGATGTCGTCGCCCTGCTCCGCCTGCTGCGCACAGGCCGGCCCCGCGGCGACGAGGGCCGCCAGCGATGCCGCCGCAGCAACGGCGCGATAGGAAGGACAGCCGACCCGCACGAAATCCCCGACTCTCGCGGCATGGGCCGCGGCACGAGGATTAGGCCGTCATGGTTAACCTCAGGTTAGAGGCCGCCGGAAACCGTGCCGTTTCGGCACGGGGGCGGCGGCGCCGGCAGCCGGCGCCGCGCGTTGCGTTACTGGATGAGGCTGAGCAGCTTCTGGCCGGCCGGGGTCTTCAGCTCCTTGGCGTCGAGCGTGCCGTCGCCGTCGGGATCGGCGGCCTTGAAGGCGCTCTCGACCAGCGCCGAGTACTCGGCCTTGTCGACGGTGCCGTCGTTGTCGGCGTCGGTCTTCTTGAACTTGGCCTTGGCCATCTTGCCCTTGGCTTCCTTCAGGTCGATCGTGCCGTCGTTGTCGGGGTCCATCGCCGCGAACTTCTTGGCGGCGGCGTCCTGCGCCTCGGCGAGGCTGACGGTGCCGTCGCTGTCCGGATCGATCGCCTTCATGTCCATCTTGGCGAAGGCCGGCGCGGCGAAGGCGAGCGTGCCGAGTGCGAGCAGCGACACCGAAAGGGTCTTGCGAAAATCCATGTCCATCGACTCCCTCAAATTCCAAACCAGGAGAGTTCCCGGTTTCCCGGGGTCAATAGGCGAAACTTCCCGGAAAAGCCATTCTTAATTTTCGCTTTTGGAGCGTTTCGACCGGGAAGCAGCCGATCGATCACGCGGGACCAAGCCAGCCTCGGTAGAGCGCCGCGGTGAAGCCGGCCACGGGGTCGCGGGCATCGGCGAGATCGACGTAGTGCGCGCCGACGTCGATCGCCGCGCGGGCCAGCGCATAATCGCCGCCCTGGAACGGGCCCGCCGCATCGACGAGGAGCCACGGCGCGAGGCCGGCGAGATCGGGGCGCTCCCTGTCCAGCAGCGCAACGCTGACGTCGGGGCGCGCGCCGAGGCTTTTGCGCAGCGCGTCGAGCGGGGCACGGCGCCGCGCCGCGAGGATCAAGTGCAGGTCGGGCTGCTTGCCCAGGAGAGCCGCGAGGCGGCTGCCGAAGGCGCCCGTGGCGCCGACCAGCAGCACGCGCCTCATGCCGCCGGCACGTCCTCGACGAAGCGCGCGGCGATCGCCGCATCCGGTCGCATGCAGGTCTCCTTGCGCCCGAAGATGCGATACCGATTGCGCGCGACCACGTCGTAGACGGCATCGCGCAGTCCGCGCGGGACCAGCGTCAGGACGTGCGCCGCGCGCCACGGCCCCGGCAGCCGCGCGGATATGGCGAGCGCCGCGTCAGAAGCCGTGAGAGGCCGGCCGTGATCGAAGAACACGAAGGTCGCGGGCGCGTCCGGATCGACGCCGGCTCGGCCGCAGAGCAGCCGCCCGTAGGGCGACTGCACCGGCGTGAAGCGGATGTTTCCCGCCGGGTCCATGGCGACGATCGTGCGGACCGTCGTCGAGCAGAGGTTGCAGACGCCGTCGAAGACGACGAGCGCGTCGGGCTCGTCCGGCGCCGCCGGCATCAGCTCATTCCGAGCGCGTTCATGTAGAGCTCGAGGATCGCTTCCTCCTCCTGGCGCTCGGCGCGGTCCTGCTTGCGGATGCGCAGGATCTGGCGCACCGCCTTGGTGTCGAAGCCGCGGCCCTTCAGCTCGGCGAACACGTCCTTGATGTCGTCGGCGAGCGCCTTCTTCTCCTCCTCGAGACGCTCGATGCGCTCGACGAACTGCTTCAGCTCCTCGGCGGCGACGCCGCTGTCCGCGATATCCTTGGTCATCCACCCCTCCGCCGCCGCCGGCTCGAACACGAAGGCGGCGTCGTGCAATCTGCGGCCGCCGAGGTCAAGCCGAGCGCCTCAGGCCTCCCGGCTTTCCTCGCCGATGTGGCGCCCGGTGCGCGAGCGGATGAAGGCCGGCTCGTGCAGCACCGGCTGCGCGACCACCGGCGCCAGCACCTCGGCGAAGCGTTCGGCGATCGCGACCGCCGTCTCGGCGCTCGCCACGAGGTCCTGGCGAAACTCGACGAGCAGGCCGGCGATGCCCCGGCGCGTCACCTCCTCGTCGAGCGTATCGCCCTTCAGCGCGCCGTCGTAGGGCTCGTTGTCGCCGACGAAGAAGCCGGCGTTGCGCAAGCCTGCCATCAGCGGCTTCGCGAGGCGCGGGTCGGTATCCCACAGGATGCCGATCTCCCACGGGCGCGGCACGCCCTTCCAGGCCTGCGTGAAGGAGTGGATCGAGACGACCACCGGCGTGCGGCCGTCGCGGCTCATCCGTTCGATCACCGCGCCGACGGCGAGGCGGTAGGGACGCCAGTAGGTCTCGCGGCGGTGGGCGATCTCCGCCTCGTCGATGCGTGCGTTGCCGGGCACGATGGCCCCGTCGGAGAGCCGCATGACGAGCGTGGGATCGTCCTCGCCGCGATTCGGATCGATCAGCAGACGGGAGAACGTGGTCAGCACGGCCGGCGCGTTGAAGCGCCGCGCGAGATGCCGGGTCACGTCGGCCGCGCCGATGTCGTAGCCGATATGCCGCTGCAGCTGCGCTTCCGGCAGGCCGAGCGTGCCGTAGCGCGGCGGCAGCGCGTTCGAGGCGTGGTCGCAGATGAACAGGAGGCCGCCGCCCTCGTCGCCGTCGATCGCCTCGACGGGCGGAAAATCGTCTGGCCTCGTCATCGTCCTCTCACAAACGGCTGGCACTTCGTCGCCTCGTCGCGCACGGGGGCTGAGCCGCTATGCCATGCTCACGACCCATTTCGCCAGGACAAGGCGCAACACGGCAAAGCTTGCAGCATGCCGTTCTTCGCGCCCCGAGGTCGAACGCCCTTGCCCAGGTCCGTGCTCTTCGCAACTCTTCTCGTGACCCTGGTTGGCGCGGCACCGGCGCGCGCCGACTTTCGCATGTGCAACTATACGTCGAACCGCGTGTCCGTCGCCCTCTCCTACACCGACGGCGAGACCTGGGTCAGCGAGGGCTGGTGGAACGTCAAGCCCAACGGCTGCGAGACGCTGTTGCGCGGCGCCCTTGCCGCTCAGTTCTATTACGCCTACGCCATGGACGAGCGCGGCGGCGAATGGAAGGGCAAGGCTTTCATGTGCACCCGCGATCGCGAGTTCAAGATCACCGGGCGCAACGATTGCTTCACGCGAGGCTTCGACCGCACGGGCTTCTTCGAGATAGACACGGGCAAGGATTCCAAGAATTGGACCGTCCAGCTGACCGATCCCGTCCAAGGCGCACCGCCGGTCGCCGACGTCACGCCACACTAGAGGGCCGCCGATGAGACGCCTGCGCCGCTGCAAGATCGTCGCGACGCTGGGGCCCGTCTCGACGCCCGACGAGATGCTGGCGAAGCTCTTCGCCGCCGGCGTCGACATGTTCCGCATCAATATGAGCCACACCGCGCACGACGACCTGCGCGCGCGCGTCTTCGCGCTGCGCGAGGTCGCCAAGCGCTACAGCCGTCCCGTCGCGGTGCTCTGCGACCTGCAGGGACCGAAGCTGCGCGTCGGCACCTTCGCGCAGACCTCGGTACGGCTCGAGATCGGCGACAGGTTCGCGCTCGACGACGACGAGACGCCCGGCGACGCGACGCGCGTGTTCCTGCCGCATCCCGAGATCCGCGAGGCCCTGAAGGCCGGCGACACCGTGCTCATCGACGACGGCAAGGTGCGCCTGCACGTGCTCGAGGCCGACGGCAAGCGCGCGGTCTGCGAGGTCGACGTCTCCGGCATCGTGTCCAATCGCAAGGGCGTCAGCCTGCCGGACACCGAGATCGCCGTTTCGGCGATGACGCCGAAGGACCACGCCGACCTGCAGGCGGCGCTGGAAATCGGCGTCGACTGGATCGCCGCCTCCTTCGTGCAGCGACCGGAAGACGTCACCGAGATCTTGAAGATCGTCGACGGTCGCGCACTCGTGATGTCGAAGATCGAGAAGCCGCAGGCGCTCGGCAAGCTCGACGAGATCATCGCGCTCTCCGACGGCCTGATGGTTGCGCGCGGCGATCTCGGCGTCGAGATGCCGCTCGAGAAGGTGCCCGGCATCCAGAAGCGCATCACCCGGCGCTGTCGCCGCCAGGGCAAGCCCGTCGTCGTCGCGACGCAGATGCTCGAATCGATGATCAGCGCGCCGGTGCCGACGCGCGCCGAGGTGTCCGACGTCGCGCAGGCGGTCTTCGAAGGCGCCGATGCGATCATGCTCTCGGCCGAGAGCGCCGTCGGCAAGTATCCGATCGAGGCGGTGTCGATGATGGACCGCATCGCCGTCGAGGTCGAAGGCGATCCGGTCTACCGCTCGATCATTAACGCGCAGCGCCCCGATCCCGAGCCGACGGCGGCCGACGCCATCGCGATTGCCGCGCGCGACATGGGCGAGACGGTCGAGATCAAGGCGATCGTCGCCTGGACGTCGTCGGGCGCGACCGCCTTCCGCGTGGCGCGCGAGCGCGTCGGGCCGCCGATCATCGCGCTTACGCCCTACGTCGACACAGCCCGCCGGCTCGCCGTGCTCTGGGGCGTCCACCCCGTCGTCACGAAGGACGCGGAGGACGTCGACGACATGGTCGATCGCGCCTGCAAGGCGGCGGTCGCCGAGGGCTTCGCGTCGCCCGGCGACCGCATCATCGTCATCGGCGGCGTGCCGTTCGGCGAGCGCGGCGGCACCAACATGATGCGCATCGCGCAGATCAACGCGTAGCGCGCGTCCCAGCCCGGACGTCCCCGAATGCGCTCGCACCGGCGCCTGTGCTACCTCTCCCGCGCATGAGATACGGCGCGATGAGCTTCCTCTCCGGGCAGGTGCGCCGGGCGGTCTTCCCGGCGCTGGAGATCACCGCATCGCTGTCGCCGCGATGGCGCGCCACCCTCCTCGGCACGCTCGCGCTGCGCCTCGCCGCCATGTGGCTCGTCGAGCAGTTCCGCTACGACGAGGCGGAAGCCCTCCTCGCCGACGAGCTGGCACGGCGACCGCGCGAGCGCCGCCTGCTCGTGCCCTACGCCTACGTCGCGCACGGCCGCGGGGACTACGAGGAGGCGATCGCGCGGTGGACCCGCGCCCGGCAGGCCGGAGCCTCCGAGCCGCTGTGCGTTGCCTGCCTCGCGACGAACCACAGGGCCCTGCAACGATTCGAGATCGCGCAGGCGCTGATCGACGAGGCCCTGGCCCGCTTTCCCAACGATCTCACGGTGCTGACCGAGGCGGCGCGGCTCGCCCGCGACCGCCACCGGCCGGCCGATGCGGCGGCGTTTTGGCACCGCGCCATCCGCCGCGCCCGGCCGCATCCGGACTGGCTGCAGGGCTACGCGCAGAGCCTCTTCTTCCAGGGCGACTTCGATCGGGCCGACAAGATCCTCACCGCGGCGCGCCGGAGATTTCCCAGCCATTTCGGGCTGCGTGCCGCGCAGGGCGCGATCATCGTCGCCCGCCAGCGCTGGCCGGAGGCCGTCGCCTTCTGGACCGACTACCGGCGCCGCTACCCCGACGATCCCTCCGGCTGGGAGCAGCTCGGCATCGCCGTGCAGGGTGCGAGCCTGAGCCACGCCGCCGACGTGCAGCCGGCGCCGCCGGTCCTCGCCGACATCGGCGTCATCGAGGACGAGCCGATGCGCAAGCTCGTGCTGCGCTTCGAGAGCATTGGCGACAGCTGCGAGATGGGCCTCGTGCAGCGCCGCTACGGCGCCGAGCCGCTCGGCCTGCTGCGCTGGAACGACGTCAGCCTCGACAACCTCGTCGCCGCGCTCGAGCATCGGCTCAAGGGCATGGGCGAGCCCGAGAACACCGCGATCCTGACCGCGGTGAACGGCGAGTTCTACGTGACCGACCGGCGCTGGGCGCTGACGATGCACACGTTCCTCTTCGCCGGCCACGTCGATGCCGACGACGTCTATCGCAAGATGTGCCGCCGCATCGTCTACCTGCGCGGAAAGCTGCTCGAGGACCTCGCCGAGGCGAGCAAGGTCTTCGTCTTCCGCTCGCCGACCCTGGACGTTGCGGGCCTGCGACGGCTGCACGCCGCATTGCGCGCCTTCGGGCCGGTGACGGTGCTCGGCGTGGTGCCGCTCGACACCGCCGTCGCCGCCTGGACCGGCCGGCAGGCCGGCAGCGTCGAGCGGATCGACGACGATCTCTACGTCGGCTTCCTCGGGCGCTCGGGCACGGACGCGCTCGGGGCCTGGAACATCGCGTTCGAGGATTGGACGCAGGTCTTCGCGCGGACGCTCGAGGCCAAGGAGGCGCACCTCACGCCGGCGCGCTCTCCATCGTGATCCGCCCCCTGCCCTTGCCGCCGAGCGCGTCGTCGAGGCTCGCCTGCAGCTCGCGCCGCAAGCGCGCGACGAGGTCTTCGCCGAGCGGATCGTTGGTCGAGCGAGGGACCGGCGGCGGATCGGGCCAGCCGGAGCGTGCACCAGGCCGCCGCAGCAAGGCGTCGAACGCTCCCTCGGCCGAGCCCGGCGAGAAACGCAGCTCGGTCGCGTAGCCGCGCGCCGCGGCCGCGGCGGCGAGAGCGGCGGGCTCGATCGCTGCGGGGTCCGGCGTGACGGCGATATCGGCGACGCGCGTATCGGGGTCCGCCGCGGCGACGGCCCGCGTAAGCGCGGCGTCGCGGGCGAGGCGACCGTTGGCAATCCCACCGATACAGACGGCGGCGGGTCGCTCGTCGTCGAGCCGCGCCAGGATGTCGGCGAGCGTGCCGGCCTCGGCCATGGGCGCCGCCGGCTCTCGCGGCACATCGAGACGCAGGATCGCGTCGTAGCGGTAGCCCGAGAGCTCGTGGTCCGCGGCTTCGGGCTTCAGCGAGAAGGTGATGGCGCCGAGCCGCGGGAGGGCCCTGCCGAGCCCGGCCAGGTAGGCGGGATCGATCGCCAGCTCGCGCGCCAGCCCGAGCGCGGCATGCGCGTCCGCCCTGACCTTCGCCACGGTGGCGCCCGGCTCGGCGCGGGCCACGGCGACGTTCGTCGCGCGCATCGGCAGGAGCGCCGCGGCGCGCAGATCGCCGAGGAAGATCGCGCCGCCCTCGGCGAGCTTGGAAAGCGCGGCCGCAAGCACGCGCTCGAGATAGGCGGCATCAGGGAAGTACTGTACCACCGAGTTCAGCACCGCGAGGTCGGCGCCGCCGGGGGCGAGGTCGTCCAGCGCGTCGAGATCGTGCGCAGCACCCTGCGTGAGACGCACGTGCGCCAGCTCCGGCCGGGTCGCGACCCAGGCGGCGAGCGAGGCGATCGCCTCGCCGGAGAGGTCGAGGCCGTGATAGGCGCGCCCGCCGGGCGCCAGCGCCGCCACGACGAGCCCGACGCCGCAGCCGATCTCGATCACGCGATCGTGCGGCACGCCGCGCATCAGGCCAAGCGCATCGTCGAGCCAGACCTGCATGCGCTCGACGGGGATCGCCTCGCCGGTGAAGCCGGAGATCCAGGCGTCGAAGTTCGGCGGCCTGATCTCGCGATCCCAGCGGTAGCTGCGGTCGTAGACCATCTGCCATTGCTTCAGGATGCGTGACACGAGCGCGGCATGGGCAGCAGCTCGCTCGCCGGCCACCCAGGCCGGCGCGGGCGTGACGGCGATCTCGAGCTTGCCGTCCGCGTCCGACAGCGCGAAGGCGGACACCCGTGCATCCGCCGTCAGAAACGCCTCCGCCATCTCGCGCAGCGTCGCGTCGGTCATCGCTAGCCCCGGGGTTCGAGTGCCTCGCCGCGCGCTCTATGCTAGTGACCGGCGCCATACAAGCCGAGCATGGGAATAGTGCCGCTTTCGCCAGAACGCCTGCCGACACTTTTGAAGCTCGCGCTGTATCGCCTGGTTCGCGTCAGAGCGCCGCACCGGCCTGGCGACCCTGGGCTCGACCCCGCGAAAGCCGGCTGGCGCGCGACGCTGGCCAGCGCCGTCGCCCTCAGAGGAGCGGGTCGCTTCGCGGAGGCCGACAGCCTTCTGGCGCGCGGGCTCGCCGTCTTTCCCGATGATCCCGGCCATCTGATCGAGCATGCGCGCGCCGCCGATGGCGCCGGACGCTACCGCGAGGCGATCCCCCGCTGGCAGGCGGCGCTGGCCGTGGCGCCGGGCGAGTCGATCTGCCATTTCAGTTTGGCAGCGGACTTTCGCGAGATCGGGGAGAGCGTCGAGGCCCGTCGCGTCATCGAGGCCGCTCTGACGCGCTTTCCGCGCGACCCGAGCGTGATCTGCGAGGCCGGCCGCATCGCCGAGGCAGAGGGGCGGTTTGCCGACGCCGCGACCCTCTTCGGCCGGCTGGTGCGGCGGCAGCGCCCTCACCCCGACTGGCTGCGCGGCCACGCGCACGCGCTCGTTCTGCTCGGCCGGTTTGACGAGGCCGAGACGGCGATCGCCGAGGCGCTGGCGCGACATCCCGACGAGCGGATGCTGCTCGCGGTGCAAGGCATCCTCGCCTCCTCGCGCGAGGACTGGCCGGCGGCGACGGCGCTCTGGGCGGCGTACCGCCAGCGCTTCCCCAACGACAAGACAGGCTGGGAGCATCACGGCCGCGCCGTGCAGGGCGCGCTGCTGGCGGCCGAGGACGCCGGGGCGCCTGTCGCGCCGGCTGTGCTGTCAGCGCCGCTGAAGCTCGACGTCGTCGAGGACGAGGACACCCGCGCCCTGATGCTCGCCTTCGAGAGCATCGGCGACAGCTGCGAGTTCGGCTCGGTGCAACGCCGCTACGGCGCCGAGCCGCTCGGCCTGCTGCGCTGGAACGACGTGCAGCTCGACGACCTCATTGCGGCGCTGGCGCATCGCTTCGAGGGCATGGGCCTGCCCGAGCACACCGAGATGCCGGTGATCGGCAACGGCGAGTACACGATCAGGGACAAGCGCTGGTCGCTTTGGATGCACACCTTCCTGTTCGAGGGCCAGACCGACCCGGCCGCGCTCTATCCGAAGATGTGCCGGCGCGTCGCCTACCTCCGCGACAAGCTCGTCCAGGATCTCGAGGCCGCCGAGAAGATCTTCGTCTACCGCTCGGCCGGGGTCGACGAGGCGCGGCTCGCCGCGCTGCACGAGGCGCTGGAGGCCTACGGCCGCATCCGCCTGCTCGCGGTGCAGCCCGCAACGGTGCCTGGCCTCAAGCATGGGGCGCCGGGCGAGATCGTCGCCCTCGGCGAGCGCCGCTGGATGGGGTTTTTGAGCCGCCTCGGCGTCGCCGACGGCAACTACTGGGACATCGCCTTCGACGAGTGGGTCTCGATCTGCCGGCTGACCTCTGCCGCGGCTAGATCCCCTGCCCTTCCACCTGGATCGTGAGCTTGTCGACGATCTGCTGGACCTCGGGCTGGTGCGGATAGACCGCCAGGGCGCGGCGGTAGACTTCCAGCGCCTGCTTGTCGAAGCCCGTGCGCTGCAAGATCATCGCCATGCCCTCGAGCGCGCCGAAGTGCTTCGGCTCGAGCTGCAGGACGTGCTTGACGTCGGCCATCGAGCCGTCGAGGTCGCCCTTCGCGAAGCGCACGCTGGCGCGCTTGTTCCAGGCCTCGGCCCAGCTCGGATCGAGAACGACCAGCTTGTCGAGAAGCTGCGCCGCGACGTCGAGGTTCTTGCCCTGGATGGAGACCACCGCGCGCTGCATCAGGAGGTTCGCGGTGTCCGAGCTCGTGCGCATCCAGATCGCCGAGATCAGCCCGGCGAGGCCCTTGGCCTCCTCGGTGTCGCTGGCGACGGCGAGCTTGCCGTAGAGCTCGTCGAGGGTGTGGCGGCGCGCGACGGCGAGCGGCGGATGCGGCTGCAACGCCTTGCGGATCGCCTCCGCGCGCTCGGCTGGGGTCGGCACGCGCTTCGGCGGCGCCGCGGCCTTGCGCTGCGGCATCGGCTGCAGGTCGGGGTTCGGCAAGACGCCGCCTGGTCCGACCACCATGCCGCCATCGGGGCGGCCGGGCGTCATGCCGTTCGGCGCGTCGCCGCGAGGGCCGTAGACGTGCACGCCCGGCGGCATCTTGATGTCCGGCAGGCCCGGCAGCTTCAAGACTTCGCCGGCGCCCGGCTGGACGGGATCGGCTTCCGCAAACGCGGGCGGCGGCACCAGGGCGAAAGCCATGATGCAGATGGCAGCAGAGCAGCGGAAGCCGGAGACCATCTCCGCAGGCTAGGATGAAGCCGGCGAAACGTCAAAGCGCCGGATGGCCTCCGGCAGGGTCATAACTCCTCCTCCCGCGGACGGGAGGAGGATTTTGTCTCAATCGCTCAGGCGTTCTGCGCCTGGTGGCCGATCGGCAGCTCGCGGATGCGATGCCCGGTCGCAGCGAAGATCGCGTTGGTGATCGCCGGTGCGACCGGCGGCACGCCGGGCTCGCCGACACCGCCGAGCGGCATCGTCCAGTCGTCGTGCGGCACGATGTGCACGTTGACGATCTTCGGGGCCGCGTCGATGCGCAGGATCTCGTAGCCGTCGAAGTTGTTCTGGACGGCCTTGCCGTCCTTGAACGTGATCTTCGACATCAGCGAGAGGCCCATGCCCATCACAACCGCGCCTTCGAGCTGCGACTTCACACGCTCCGGGTTGACCACCGGCCCGCAGTCGATCGCGATGTCGACGCGCTTCACGACGACCTTGCCCTTCTCGTCGACCGCGACCTCGCAGGCCACCGCCGTGTAGGTGACGAACGAGTAGTGGCCGGCGATGCCGAGGCCCGAGCCCTTCGGCATCGTCCGTCCCCAATCGATCGCCTTGGCCGCCACGTCGATCACGTTGCGCAGGCGCCCCGTGTCGATCGGGTAGAGCTTCGGGTCCTCGCCGTGGTTCCAGCTATCGCCGATGGCGACGGGATCGAGCTTGCGCGCGGGGCCGATCACGTCGAGCAGGTAGTCCTTCGGATCCCGTCCCGCCGCCGCCGCGCACTCGGCGACGAAGCTCTGCACCGCGAAGGCGTGCGGGATGTTGGAGACCGAACGGAACCAGCCGATGCGCACGTGCGCGTCGACGGCCGGGTTCTCCATCCGGATGTTCGGGATCGCATAGGGCAGGTTGACCAGCCCCATGCCGAGCTCGAAGGGCATCTCGTGGTTGGCGCCCTTGGCGAAGATCGAGCCGATCGTCGGCGCCGCCGAGCGGTGCAGCCAGGCGACCGGCATGCCCTTCTCGTCGAGGCCGGCCTCGAGATGCTCGGCCGACACCGTGTGGTAGTAGCCGTGGTGGATGTCGTCCTGGCGCGTCCACAGGAGCTTCACCGGCTTGCCCGCCGCCTTGGCGCAGAGCGCCGCCTCGACGCAGTAGTCCGGCTTCGACTTGCGGCCGAAGCCGCCGCCGAGAAGCGTGACGTTCACCGTCACCTTGTCGTCGGACAGGCCGAGCGCCTTGGCGACGTTGTCGTGCGCGGCCTGGGGCGACTGCACGCAGGCCCACAGCTCGATCGAGCCGTCGTCCTTCATGTGCGCGATCGCCGCCGGCGTCTCCATCGGCGCCTGCACGAGATGCGGAACGTAGTAGTCCGCGCTCAGGCGCTTCGTCGCCTTGGCCATCGCCGCATCGACGTCGCCGTCGCTGCGCACGACCTTGCCCGGCTGCTTCGACGCCTCGACGAGCGTCTTGCGGAAGGCTTCCGAGTCGTAGTCGGCGTTCGGCCCCTCGTCCCAGACGATCTTCAGCGCATCGCGGCCCTTCATCGCGGCATAGGTGTTGGTCGCGACGACCGCCACGCCGCCGAGCGGCTGGAACTTCACCGGCGCCACCGCCGGCGGGATGTTCACGATCTTCACGACGCCCGGCACTTTGAGCGCCTCGGAGTCGTCGACGCTCTTCACCGTGCCGCCGAACACCGGGCAGCGCGCGACGACGGCGTGCAGCATGCCGTCGATCTTGTGGTCCATGCCGTAGATCGCGCGGCCCGTCGTGATGTCGAAGCCGTCGTAGAGCCCGACATTGCCCTTGCCGATGTAGCGGAAGTCGGCGGGCTGCTTCAGCACCACCATCTCCGGCGACGGCACGGGCAGCGCAGCCGCGGCCTTGGCGAGCGCGCCGTAGCCGAGCGACTTGCCGGACTTCGTGTGCACGACCTGGTGGCCCTTCGCCGAGCACTCCTCGACCGGCACGCCCCACTGCTTGGCGGCCGCCTGCACGAGCATCAGCTTCGCGGCGGCGCCGGCATGGCGCATGTGCACGATGTTCTGGCGCGTCGAGCGCGAGCCGTCGGTGTCCTCGTTGCCGTACTTGCCTTCGTTGCCCTCGGCCTGGACGACGCGGATCTTGTCCCAGTCGGCATCGAGCTCGTCGCCGATGATGATCGCCCAGCCCGTGCGGACGCCCTGCCCCATGTCGGAGCGCTGGCAGGTGATGGTGACGATGCCGTCGTCGGCGATAGCGACGAAGAGCTTCGGGTCGTCGCGCCAGCCGTTCGGCATGCCGGCGGCGCCGAAGCCGGCGGCCTTCGCGGGGCCGTCGACCGACAGCGCGATGACGAGACCGCCCAGGCCGGCGATCATGCCGCGGCGGCTGACGTTGACGAGGCGCGGCCGCTCGGCGGCCTCGGTGAGCGAGGCGAAGTAATGATCGCGGGTCATCAGATCGCTCCCTTGCTCTCGGCGGCCTTGTGGATCGCGGCGCGGATGCGCGGGTAGGTGCCGCAGCGGCAGATGTTGCCGCTCATGGCGGAATCGATGTCGGCGTCGGTCGGCTTCGGCGTCGACTTCAGCATGGACACGGCCTGCATGATCTGGCCGGCCTGACAGTAGCCGCACTGCGGCACGTTCAGCTCGCGCCAGGCGACCTGCACGGGATGATTTCCGTCCGGCGACAAACCTTCGATCGTCGTGACCTTGGCGTTCGCCGCGGCCGAGACGGGGGTGACGCAGGCGCGGGCCGCCTCGCCGTCGAGATGGATCGTGCAGGCGCCGCACAGCGCCGCGCCGCACCCGAACTTGACGCCGGTGAGACCGACCTCGTCGCGCAGATACCAGAGCAGCGGCATATCCGGATCGCCGTCGAAGCTGCGCGCTTCGCCGTTGACTGTCAGCTTGATCAAGGACCCTCTCCTTGGGTGTTGGGCGCATATCGCCAAGCGCGGAGACTAGACCTCTTCCAAAGAAAAACGAAGGCCCTTTGCGGCCAAACCGTCGTTCCCGATCGGGTCGTACGCTCGTCGCGCGTTATCGTTGCAGCGCAGCGAGATGAGCGGCGAAGCTCGGCAGCAGGCGGTCGTCCGCGTAGCCGCTGATGTGATCGGCATCGAAGAATAGCGGCTTGCCGTCGACGATCGCGTCGCAGCGCGAGGGTCCGCAGAGGACAGGCGCCGGATCCCAGATCGACACGCCCGGCGCTTCTGCGAGCGCCCGCTCCCGCTCGAGCACCGGCGCCCGCCGTCGCTCGAAGTCGGCGCGATCCTCGGAGAAGCCGGCGGCGCACATGGGGTTCATGCGGTCGAACCAGTCGACGCAGCGGAACGGCGGCGACTTGAACACCGGCTTCGGCGCTTCGAGCACGACCTTGACGTTCTTTGCGGTGAGCGCCGCGATGAAGGCTCGTGCCTCGTCGAACGCGGCCGCCGGCGCGACCGTCGGCCCGAGATCGATCACGTCGTCGTCCTGGCTGCGGTAGCGGTGGAGCCGCAGCGACGGCAGGAAGACGACATCGCCCTCCCGGGCGCCGTTGAGGATCGTATTGTGGATCCTCGTATTGGCCGCGCGGCAGGCGTCGTCGAGCGTCGCGACAGGCGTCATCAGGTCCATGAACGCGCAGCCGGGGCTGGCGAAGATCGTCACCTCGACAGGCTTCGCCTGCGCCAGCTCGCGGAGCATCCGCGTGTAGGCGCCGGCATGCGAGTCGCCGGCGACGATGAGGCCACCCGGCGCCGGCGCGCCGCAGCCCTTCGGCTCGAGGTCGAGTATCTTGACGGCGCCCTCCCAGTGCGTCGCGACCTGGACGCTGCAGGCCCCGTCGGCCGGGGGCTTGCTGTACGGGCTCCAGAGCTGGGTGTTCCGGGTCTGCGACAGCGACAGGACCGAGGTCAGCGCGAAGCCGACCTTGGCGAGCCCGGCGCCCACGACCAGCGCGCCGAGCCCGCCGGCGACCACGACGATCCGCGGCAGGCGGCGCAGGCGGGACGAGCGGCGAAACGGCTGCTCGACGAAGCGATAGGACAGCGCCGCCAGCCCGAAGGTGAGCGCGACGGCGATCACTCGCGCGAGGGCGCTGTCGAGGCCGTAGGTCCAGCGCATCAGCACGTAGACGGGCCAGTGCCAGAGATAGAGCGAGTACGAGATGCGCCCGACGTAGGCGACGGGGCGGCTTGCGAGGACGCCGGCCGTGCGTCCGGCCACGCCAGCGCCGACGAGCGCGATGAGCACGAGCGTCGCGGCGACCGGCGGGACGGCCCAGGGATAGGGGAAGGCCGTCTCGCGCGCGAGCGCGAAGGTCGCGGCGAGGCCCGCCACGGCGAGCACGGCGAGCCCGTCGCTGAGGCGCCCGGAGATCGTCGCCAGCGCCGGGCGCCAGCGCGCCGACGTCAGCGCCAGGATCATGCCGAGGCCGAGCTCCCAGAAGCGCGCCGGCAGGAGGAAGAAGGCAGCGGCCGGCTCGCGCGGCGTCAGCCAGGCGCAATAGGCGAGCGAGGCCGCCGACAGCACACCCAGGATGACAACGGCGAGCCGGCGCCAGCGCCGCAGCCGCGTCACGGTGACGAGCGCGATGAGGGCCGGAAACACGAGGTAGAACTGCTCCTCGACGCCGAGCGACCAGGTGTGGAGGAAGGTGTTGTACTCGGCGCGTGGCGCGAAATAGGTGTCGGTATGCGCCGCCAGCGAGACGTTGGAGAGGCCGAAGAAGGCGGCGAGCCCCGTCGACGGGATCGCCTCGCTGAGCCAGGCGTCCGGCACGAACAGCACCGTGGCGAGGGTCGCCGCGAGGAGGACGACGATCAGCGCCGGCGCGATGCGTCGCAGCCGCCGCGCGTAGAAGAAGGCGACCATCTCGCGCACGCGCTCGAAGCGCCGGTCCATCATCGACAGCGTGACGACGAAGCCGGAGATCGCGAAGAAGACGTCGACGCCGGCGAAGCCGCCGGGCAGCCAGGCGCGCTCGAGGTGGCAGATCATCACCGAAAGGACGGCGATGGCGCGCAGCCCGTCGATGGCGCCGATGTGCGTTTCGGCGGGGCGCGCGCCAGCGTCCGGGGCGGCGAGGCCGGTGGTCACGCGCCGGCGCCGATCATGGCCGGTAGCTTTCGAGCGGACCCGCAGACATGGCTAGCCGACGCTCGACGCGATGCGGCCCTCGCCGTCGGCCCATAGCGCGGCGATGCCCTCGCGATAGGTCGGATAGGCCAGCTCGAGGCCGAGCTCGTCCTTGATCTTGCGGTTCGCGCAGCGCTTGCTCTCGCTGTAGAACGAGCGCGCCATCGGCGTCATGTCGGCGGTGGCGAAGTCCTGCTCGGGCGGCGGCTCGATCCCCATCATCTCGGCGGCGAAGGCGACGACGTCCTGCGGCGCGGCCGGCTCGTCGTCGGTGACGTTCCACACGTCGGACGGCCCCTCGTGCGCGACGAGCGCCGCGCAGGCGCGGGCGATGTCCTCGACGTGGATGCGGTTGAACACCTGCCCCGGCTTGACGATGCGGCGCGCCTTGCCCTCGGCGAGGTTGACCAGCGGGTTGCGCCCCGGCCCGTAGATGCCGGAGAGCCGCAGCACGTGCACCGTCTTCGCGGGGTCCTTGGCGATGGCGAGCCAGGCGCGCTCGGCATGGATGCGCGCCTTCGACCGGTCGTTCTCCGAGCGCGGCACCGCCGTCTCGTCGACCCACTCGCCGCCCCGGTCGCCGTAGACCCCGATGGTCGAGAGGTAGAGCACCTTCTGCCGGCGCTTGATCGCCGCGAGCCGGCGCCCGTAGCGCGCCAGCACCGGGTCGACCGAGGTGCCGGGCGCGATCGAGACGAGGATCACGTCCGCCTGGCCGAGCCGCTCGTCGATCTCCTCGGCCGCGCCGTCCTGGCCGAAGTGCAGGATCTCGGCGCCCTCGGCGAGCGGACGCGGGGTGGCGGCATCGCGCACCGTGCCGGCGACATGCTCGAAGGCATGCTTGTAGAGATGCACGAAGTGCTGCGCGCTGTAGCCGAGACCGAAGACGAACAAGTTCATGCGGACAAGGGGATAAGGCGCAAACGGGGCGGGAGCGGGGCCGAGGCGATCAGGTCGTTTCTGCCTCTGCCGCGTCCTCGTCCGGCCGGTAGCGTTGCGCGAGCCGGCCGATCGTCGCGCCCTGCACCAGCACCGAGAAGAACACCACGGCATAGGTCGCCGCGAGGATCAGCTCCTTGTGCGAGTCCTCGGGGATCGACAGGGCCAAAGCGATCGAGATGCCGCCGCGCAGGCCGCCCCAGACCAGGATCGGCACGGCACCGCGGCCGAGGCTCGAGATGCGGTAGAGCACGAGCAGCGGCCCGCCGACCGAGATGAAGCGGGCGAGGAGCACGATCGGCACCGTCGCCAGCGCGACGAGCATGACGGCGTTCTCGCGCCACACCGCGATCGCCTCCAGCCCGACGAGCAGGAACAGCACGGCGTTGAGGATCTCGTCGATGAGCAGCCAGAAGCTCACAACATAGTCGCGGGATCGCTCGCTCAGCGCATACTTCACGCCCTGGTTGCCCAGGATGAGCCCGGCGACCGCCATCGCCACCGGGCCGGACACGCCGAGCGCCTGCGCGGCCGCATAGCCGCCCATCACCACGGCGAGCGTGATCAGCACCTCCGCGACGAGGTCGGCGATGCCGCGCATCAGAAAGAAGGCGATGCCGCCCACGACGGCGCCGAAGACGATGCCGCCGCCGGCCTCCAGCGCGAAGAGTCGCGCGGCCTCGCCAAGCGTCATCTGCTGCTGCCCGGAGGCCGCGGCGAAGACGATCGTGAAGACGACGACGCCGACGCCGTCGTTGAACAGGCTCTCCGTCGCGATCGTCGCCTGGATCGACGGCGGCAGCCAGGCGTCCTTGAGGATCGCGATGACGGCGACGGGGTCGGTCGGCGAGATCAGCGCGCCGAACACCAGGCACCAGATCAGCGGCATGTCGTGGCCGACGACCAGCAGAAGGCCCTTCAGCCCGAGCCCGACGAGGGCGGTCGAGAGCAGCGTGCCGAACGAGGCCAGCGCCAGGATCGCCCAGCGGCCCTGGCGCATGTCGCGCCAATCGATGTGGAAGGCGCCGGCGAACAAGAGGAACGACAGCATGCCGTCGAGCAGCGTCGTCTTGAAGTCGAGGCGGTCGACGAAATCCTTCGCGAAGGCGTGCAGATGCAGGCCGGGAGCAGCCGCGAGGCGACGATGATCGCCGCCGAGGCCAGCGCGCCGAGGATGGTGAGCCCGATCGCCGGCGGCAGGCGCAGGAATCGCGCGTTGATCGTCGCGAAGACGGCCGTGAGCACGACGACGGCCGCCGCCGCGTCGAAGGGGGAGAGATCGAGCCCGGTCAATGCGCCATGAAAACCGGCAGCGCGGCCTCGGCGATGATGTCCGATGTGACTCCGCCGAAGATCATCTGGCGGATGCGGCTCTGCGTGTAGCCGCCCTTGAGCATCAGGTCGGCCCCGAGGTCGTGGGCGGCGGCGAGCAGGGCGCGGCCGGGCGTGCGGCCCTCCTCGCGCACCTCGACCGGGCGCGCCGGGATCCCGTGGCGCTGCAGCGCGCGGGCGATCTGCGCGTCGGAGGGGCCCGGCAGGCGCAGGCCCGGCACGGCGAGGACCGGGACGTCGCGCGCCTTCAAGAGCAGCGGCATCGCGAAGGCGATGGTGCGGGCCGTCTCCGACGACCCGTTCCAGGTGATCGCGATCGTCTCGCCGATCGTCGTCGCCGGCTCCGGCGGCGCGATGAGCAGCGGGCGCCCGCTCTCGAACAGCGCCGTCTCGAGCGTCGAGCGGTGCGGCTCGTTGGACGCCGTGCCGGGGCGCCCGACCACGATGATGTCGAACACGCGCCCGTACTCGCCGACGCTGGTCGGCGAGACCAGCGCCTCGCCCATCCAGCCGAAGCTCGGGCCCCGCGTCTCGTCCGAGCGGCGCGGCACGCCCTTGCGCGTCATGAAGCCTTCGAAGGTATCGGCGGCGTTGCGCAGGAACTCGCGCCGCGTGCGATCGTCGAAGATGACGCCGCTCATCGAGAAGTCGGCCGCCACCATCTCGGCGATGTCGGGCCCGAGCGGGATGCCCTCGATGTAGCCGTCGAAGCGGCGCGCGAAGGTGAGCGCCGTCTCGAGGACGCCCTCCATGCGGTCGTGATCTTCCACGGGAACGAGTATCGACTTCATCTCTGCTTCGTCTAGCGCTCGGCCCTGCCCTGGCCTGCCGCATTGTCGCGCAGGTCGGCCTCCGTGCAAAGGGGCGAACCCTTTGTCGGCGCGAGCATTCCACCGCCGACGACAAGGAGGTCACCATGGACGACCAGAAGCGCGGCGACGATGCCGCCGATCACGCGCCGCGCCCCGGCGGCGAGCCGCCGAAGCCGAAGTCGGGCAAGCAGGACGCGGCGAACTACGACGAGCGCGACGACGGCGGCCGCGCGATCCCGGACGAGGACCTGAGCTCGGCGAACGACGAGTAGGCTCTAGCGCGCGGGCTCCGGCGCCGGCTTCGGCTCGGGCCGGAGCAGCCTGCGCACCGACGAGGCCGCGACGATCTCCGCCTGGTTGGCGAAGGCCTCGTGGTTCCGCTCGATGTCGTCGAGATCGTAGAGGTAGTTGACCATCAGGCCGGCCGAGTCGCGCATCCCCTTGTCCGACAGGTCGCCCAGCCAGTTCAGCCGCTCGAGCCGCGCGCCGTTGCCGAGGTGGAAGTTGGCCACGGGATCGGCGGGCCGGCCGTCGGGCCGCTTGGCGGTGAGGAAGTAGGCGGCGGCCAGCGGCTCGACGAGCTTGCGCATGCGCTCGGGCACGCCGGTCTCCTCGCGCCAGGTCGGCGCCTCCAGCTTGGCGAGCATCTGCCGGTCCTCGACGGACAGCGACGACATGTCGAGCTTGCCTAGCCAGCGCATGAAGCCCGGCACCGGCGACAGCGTCACGAAGGTCTCGATGCGGGGGAAGTCGCGGCGCAGCTCCTGCACGACCTGCTTGATCAGAAAGTTGCCGAACGAGATGCCGGCGAGCCCCTTCTGGCAGTTCGAGATCGAGTAGAAGACCGCAACCTTCGCCTTGTCCGGCGTCACCGGGCGGCGCTCGGCATCGAGCAGCGGGCCGATCGCCCCGGGAATCGCGTCGGTCAGCGCCACCTCGACGAAGATCAGCGGCTCGTCCGGCAGCGCCGGATGGAAGAAGCCGTAGCAGCGCCGGTCGGGCGGATCGATGCGCAGGCGCAGGCTCGGGAAGTCGCGGATTTCGTGCACCGCCTCGTAGCGGATGATCTTTTCGAGAACGATGGCCGGCGTCGACCAGTCGATCGAGCGCAGCACGAGGAAGCCGCGGTTGAACCACGACGACAGGAGATGCGCGAAGTCGCGGTCGACGGGCATCAGCGACTTGTCGGTCTTCAATGCCGCGAGCAGGTCGGCGCGCATCGCGACGAGCGCCTTGGTGCCGCCGGTCGCGCGGTTGATCCGGCGCAGCAGCTCCTGGCGCCGCGGCTCGGACGAGAAGTGCAGCTCGGCGGCAGCCGCGTCGGTCTTTTCGGCAAGCCACTGCCGGGTCAGCGCCGCCAGCCGCTCCTTGTCGGGCCCGAAGTCGTCGAGCAGCGCGCGAAAAACGGTGTGCTTGCCGGCATCGTCGAGCGCCGCGTAGCGCTCGATCAGCTCGGCTGCGAGCGCGGTGCCGGAGGCCTCGCCGCGCCCCGAAAGCAGGCTCTCGCAGCAGGCGAGAAACCGCGCCGGGCTCGCCGCGTCGGCCTCGGCCGCCGGCTTGCGCGCGATCCAGCTGCGCCCCCGCTCGGTGATGGAGCTGAAGATGTCCGAAAAGAGCGCGCCCGTGGCGGCCATGTGAGAGTGCCTTCGCGTGCTGGCGACGATCGGTTTGCATCATATGGGCCGTCGCGCCGCAACGCGGCAAGCCGTCCATGCTGGGCCGCGATCCGCGTTGCGCGACGCGCGCCGCTATGGCCAAAGGGCGCATGATCAAAGCCGCCGTCGCTGCCGCCGGGCAGATCTTCTCTCCACCCTTCCGCACCGTCCTCTGGAAGACGCTCGGCCTGACGGTCCTCATGCTGGCACTGCTCGGCGTCGTGGCTGAAAAGCTCGTCATCGCCTACGTCGCGTTGCCGCATGCGGCGTGGCTCGCGACGACGCTGCATGTCGTCGCAGGGCTCGGGCTCGTCGTCGGCTTGGTCTTCCTGGTGACGCCGGCCTCGTTCGTCGTCGCCGGCTTCTTCTTCGACGAGCTGGCCGATCACGTCGAGGCGGAGATGGCAGGGCCGGCGGGGCGCGGGCGCCCGATGGCGATCGGGCCTGCGCTCTGGGTCGGCCTCAAGTTCGGCGCGATCAGCCTTGTCGTGAACGCGGTCGCGCTGCTGCTGCTCCTGCTGCCGGGCGTCAACGCGATCGCCTTCTTCGGCGCCAACGCCTACCTGATCGGACGCGGCTTCTTCGAGCTGGCCGCCCTGCGCTATCGCGACATCGACGAGGTGCGCGAGCTGCGCCGCCGCCACGGCCTGCGCATCTTCCTCGCCGGGTGCCTCTGCGCGGCGCTCTCCGCGGTGCCGCTCGTCAACCTGCTGACGCCGCTCTTCGCCACCGCGCTGCTGGTGCGCGTCGCGCAGCCCATCGTCGGCCGCCAGCGCCCGGCGTTGCGCGCCGTCCGCGACACCGCGCAGGAGCCGCGGCTCGGCCACTGAGGTCGCAAGCCCGGCCGGCGTGCGCGCTGCGCGTCAGCTCGAATATTCCGCGAACTGGCCGGTCTTGCGGAAGCGCGAGAGGTAGCCCGGCACGTAGGCCTCGAAGCTCTCGGGCCGGATGCCGAGGCCCTTCAACGTGCGGCCCTCGGCGTCGGCCTGCGGCGAGACGACGTTATCGATCTGCAGGAGCTTCACCTGATCCTCGGTCATGTCGAGCATCTCGGGAAACAGGCCGAAGGCCAGCTTCTTCACCGTCTCCGTGCCCCTGCCCATCAGGAGGGCCGCCGGCATCGGCACGGTGACGAGCGGGCGACGGCGGCCGGTCGTCTGCAGGATGAAGGTCATGATCTGCTTGAAGGAGCGCGCTTCGGGGCCGCCCAGCTCGTAGATCGTGCCGGGCTTGGCCTTGCCGTCGACGGCGAGCGCGATCGCCTCCGCGACGTCGCCGACGAAGACGGGCTGCAGCAGGCTGGTGCCGCCGCCGATGAGCGGCAGCGCCGGCATCAGCCGCGCCATCGCGGCGAAGCGATTGAAGAACTTGTCCTCCGGCCCGAAGATGATCGACGGGCGCACGATCACGGCCTCGGGCAGCGCCGCGAGCACGATCGCCTCCGCCTCGGCTTTGGTGCGACCATATTCCGCGGGGGAGCTAGGGTCGGCGCCGATCGCCGACATCTGCACGAAGCGGGTGATGCCGGCGGCCTTCGTCGCGTCGACGATGGCGCGCGTCCCGCCGACATGGATGGCGGCAAACGTCTGCGGCCCGGCCTTCGAGAGAAGGCCGACGAGGTTGATCACCGCATCGGCATCGCGCACGGCGCGCGCGACCGAGTCGGGGTAGCGGAGGTTCGCCTGCACCGCGGTGATCTGGCCGACGACGCCCGAGGGCTGCTGCACGAAGGCGTTGCCGGGCCGACGCGAGGCCACGCGCACGCGCCAGCCGTGCTGCGCCAGCGCCTTCGAGACATAGCGGCCGACGAAGCCCGACCCGCCGAACACGGTGACGAGCTTGCCCGTGCGAACCAGCGTCTCGGCCATGGTGTAACTCCCTCTGCGCGCGGCCTCCTTAAGGCATGCCGCCCCCGGCTTCACAAGGGCCGCGGCCGGCTGTTTCCGGCAGGCCGGTGGCGCTTTGGCAACCACGCGACGAAGTCGCGCAACTGCCGCTAAGTGAGGTAGGGTTTCGTTAACGTCTGCGGCGCGAAATTTCTCGCACGCCGACGCGCCCAAGGGGCCGGCCCGATCACCCGCGACCTCTCGAGCGAATGCTGGGGCGCGTCGGCGCAGCCGCTCCCGCGGCAAACTTGTCCCCAGACCGCGCTTGCGAGCGGACGGCGGCGCGCTAAGCTACGCTCCGACTCTGCGAGGAACCCCTGAGTGTCGAGAGAGCCGCGCGACGCACCGCAGTTCTACCTGACGGCGCCGTCGCCCTGCCCGTACCTGCCGCGCCGCGAAGAGCGGAAGGTTTTCACTCATCTCATCGGTCGTCGCGCCGCCTCGCTCAACGACACGTTGACGCAGTCGGGCTTCCGCCGCTCGCAGACCATCGCCTACCGCCCGGCCTGCGAATCCTGCCGCGCCTGCGTGTCGGTGAGGGTCAAGACGCACGAGCTTCATCTGACGCGCAGCCTGCGCCGCGTGCTCGAGCGCAACGCCGACGTGCGCGGCACGGTGGTCCGCTCCGACCCGACCTCCGAGCAGTACGCGCTGTTTCGCACCTACCTCGATGCCCGCCATGCCGACGGCGGCATGGCCGACATGACGGTGCTCGACTATTCGATGATGGTCGAGGACAGCCATGTCGAGACGCGGCTCGTCGAGTATCGCATCGGCCCGGCCAGCGCGTCCTCGGCCGGCCGGCTCGCGGCGGTCTGCCTCACCGACGTGCTCGCCGACGGCCTGTCGATGGTCTATTCGTTCTTCGACCCGGAGCTGCAGTCGCGCTCGCTCGGCAGCTACATGATCCTCGATCACATCGAGCGGGCGCGGAAGCTCGGGCTGCCGCACCTCTATCTCGGCTACTGGGTCGAGGGCTCGCGCAAGATGGCCTACAAGGCGCGCTACCTGCCGCAGGAGCGCCTCGGCATGAACGGCTGGGAGCGCATCGAGGCCTGAGGGTCTCGAGCGCGCAGTGATCGGCTCGCATCGGGCAGAGCCAAACTACTTCCATATCCGACAGCGGTCGCTGCGCGGATGCCGGGCGAACCGCCAGCAGGCGTGCTCATGACAGCTGTTGCGACCCTTACATTTTTTGAACGCGCACGAAAATTATGCTGCGTCGCAGCAAACGCAGGGCTGCCCCGGCGCGATCGTAGGCTCGTAAGCTATTGGAGAAGCTTTGATTCATCGCCATACTGCGATGCAACAAACGCTCCTCTTCACAGCTTCGAGGTTTCCGATGATCGAGTTCCGCACGTTCCGTGCAGCGCCCCGCCCGGCCGCGGTGCTGGTGCGCATCCTGGCTTTCATGACCGCCGGCATCAGCGCGATCATCATCCCATGCGATCTCGCGGCGGCCGCAGTCGGGCATGTCCCGGTGGGCCATGCCTTCGCCATCGCCGGAGTTCTAGCGGCGCTGACGCTCGCGACCGTCGTCCTGGCGCGCGGCGTCGATCCGCTCCGCAACTAGCGGCAGCCGCGCCACAGCCGCGCGCAAGACAAGCGTGCGGCTGGCGGCCTGGGCTCGGAGATGCTACGGGTCGCTCGTCGCCACCGGGGGCGCGCCCGATGTTCCGTCTCGATTTGCGTTTCGAACTCATCAGCTTGATCGTCGGCGCTGCAGCGATCCTTTGCGCGGGCTCGGCGCTTGCGCAGGACCGCTGCGAGGGCACGCTCTGCGACCTTTATTACGCGAACCGGCCGGCCCCGCCGCCGGTACAGCCGGCGACGCCCACGCCCGGCGTGCCTGCAGGCGCCAAGCCGCTCGTCGCGCCGAACGGCACGATCTTCGGAAGCCTGTTCGGCGGCTCCGGGCAGCAACAGCAGCAGCCCGCCGACGGCAGCGCGCCGGCGCGCAAGCCGCTCGTCGCGGTCCAGGGCGGCGGCCTGCTCGGCAAGCTGCAAGGCGCCCCTGACGAGCGCTGCTCCGGCACGCTCTGCGATCTCTACTATGGCGGCCCCACGCCGGAAAAAACCGAGCCCAGCGCCGAGCGCGCTGCAACCGGTGCTGAGCCGACGCCCGACCTTGCGCCGCAGACGGAAGAACCCTCGCGGGTCATCGAGCAGCCGGAAGAGCGGCACTGCGCGAGCAACAAGGACCCCTGGAGCTGCTACCGCCGCTGAGGCGGCGCGCCCAGGCGGCTTCGCTCAGAATTCCATCTCGAGCTCTTCGATCTCGTCCGGCTCGGCGCGCGCGGCGGCGTCCCACTCGCGCATCTCCGGCATGTCGAGAACGCGGTCGCAGTAGGCCTGGCAGATCGGGTCGACCGGCACGTGATAGGTGCGGAAGCGCGTGGCGACGGGCGCATACATCGCATCGGCCATCGACCGCTGCGCCCCGAGCAGCCACGGGCCGCCGAACTCGGCGAGGCAGTCGCGCCAGATCGTCGTGATGCGGTCGATGTCGGCCTGCGCGCGCGAGAAGACCCGGAAGGTCGGGAAGCTCGCCTTGAGGTTCATCGGCAGGGCCGAGCGCAACGGCGCGAAGCCAGCCTGCATCTCGCCCGAGATCGAGCGGCAGCGCGCGCGGCGGTCGCGCTCCGGCGGCAGGATGCCGGCCTGCGGCCTGATCTCGTGCAGGTACTCGCCGATCGCCAGGTTGTTCCAGATCGACAGCCCGTCGTGGCGCAGGCACGGCACCAGCATCGAGGGCGAGAGCAGGAGCAGCTCGGCGCGGGTCGCGGGATCGTCGAGCGAGACGATCTCGACGTCGAAGTCGAGCCCCGACATCTTGGCGAGCAGCCAGCCGCGGAGCGACCACGACGAGTAGTTGCGGCTGCTGATCGTCAGCGTGGCCTCGGCCAACGTCCCCTCCCGATCCGGTCCGACCCTGGCTTGCATGTTGCATGCCGCCCGATCATAGTCACGCTGAAGCTGCCGCCGGATTGTGCACCAGATGAAGGCCGTGGAGAGATGATCTACCAGGCCTTCGAAGCGCAGATGGCTGTCGTCGACCTGATGCGCCCGTTCGCGGCCATGGCCGCCACGACGATGCGGCTGCCCTGGCCGAGCTTTCTGTCAAAGCTGCTGCGCGGGACCGCCGGCGATCTCGATGCATTCGCCGGGCTGCGCATCACAGCGCGGCGGCCGGCCTTCGCCATCGAGCCCGTGCTCGTCGGCAACGCGCTCGTCGCCGTCACGGAAGAGGTCGTGGCGACGACCGCCTTCGCCACCCTGCTGCGATTCAAGAAGGACCTCGCGGTCGCGCAGCCCAAGGTGCTGCTCGTCGCGCCGATGTCGGGGCACTTCGCGACCCTGCTGCGCGCCACCATTCAGACGATGCTGATCGATCACGACGTCTACGTCACCGACTGGCACAACATCCGCGACGTGCCGCGCGGCGCCGGCTGCTTCGACCTCTCGACCTACGTCCAGGAGATCATCCACTTCCTGCACGTGCTCGGCGAGGGGACGCACCTGATGGCGGTGTGCCAGCCGGCGGTGCCGGCGCTCGCCGCCGCCGCCCTGATGGCCGAGGACGACGATCCCGCCCTGCCGCGCAGCCTCACCCTGATGGCGGGTCCGATCGACACGCGCATCAACCCGACGACGGTCAACAAGCTCGCCAGCGAGAAGCCGATCGGCTGGTTCGAGCGCAACCTCATCGACCGCGTGCCGGCCGGCTACACGGGCGCAGGACGGCGCGTCTACCCGGGCTTCGTGCAGCTGACGGCGTTCCTCAGCATGAACCTCGAGCGTCACAAGGCAGCCTTCGCCGAGATGTCGGCGGCGCTGTCGCAAGGCGACGCGCCGCGGTACGCGAAGCTGCAGGCGTTCTACGAGGAATATCTCGCGGTGATGGACCTCGCCGCCGATTTCTATCTCGAGACCGTGCGGCTGGTGTTCCAGGACCATGCCCTGCCGAAGGGCGAGCTCAAGATCTCGGGGCGCACCGTCGATCCGAAAGCCATCCGACGGCTGTCGCTGCTGACCGTGGAAGGCGAGCGCGACGACATCTGCGGCCTCGGCCAGACGATGGCGGCGCAGGACCTCTGCACGGGCGTGCGGCAGTATCGCAAGACGCACCACGTGCAGACCGGGGTCGGCCACTACGGCGTGTTCAGCGGGCGCCGCTGGACCAACGAGATCTACCCGTTCGTCCGCGACACGATCGCCATGGCGAGCTAGCGGCGGTCTCCCTAGCCAGCCTAGTGGTCGTGATCGAAGCGCGCCTTGCACTTCGGGCGCAGGTTCTCGTAGTTCGCCTTCATGCACGCCTCGATCCGGTCGATATCGGGCATCTTGTCTCGGCACAGACGCATGGCGTCCGCCGAGCAGGCCGTAACGTCCTCGATGGTGTAGCTCGGCGAATCCTGCGCGAGCGCGACGCCGCACGGCAGGGCGAGGGCCAGAGCGACGGCGGAAGCGGCGATCGGCGAGGCGCGGAATGTCATCTGGTGCTCCTTGGCGTTGCGGCGCTTGTAAGCATCCTGCGGGTGCGAAGCAAAGCGTATCCCTGCAGCTGCGGCTTCGGGACCGTCGCGACGGCCGATTTGTGCTGCAACGCACACGCCATAACGCCCGTCAGCTCTAGATTAAGTCGCTATTAGGACTTGCCTGAGGGGCGCTGCTTATTTCGTTGCTCCCCGGTAACACCGGCCAGGATAAGGCCCTCCCGCAGCCTTGAATCCGCCTTTACCGGTTGTGGCTCGAACGCTTTCGGCTATCCATTGGACATCGCATTCCGCACCCGAAAGGAACACCAGCGTGATTCGTAAAGTCCTCTTGTCAACGGTGGCGCTGGTCGCCATTAGCGGAACGGCCTTCGCAGCCGATCTGCCTTCGCGCCGGGCTCCTCCGGTGTACATCCCCCGCCGATCCCCGTCTTCACCTGGACCGGTTTCTACGTCGGTGGCGACATCGGCTACGGCTTCGGCAAGGACGTCGCCACGTCGTATGCTGGCGCCCGTGGGGTGACCTACAATGTGGGTCGGCCGGACGGTGTCGTCGGCGGCGGCCACATCGGCTACAACTTCTCGACGCAGTCGCTGCTCGGCGGCGCGGCTAACGGCATCGCCGGCATTCCCTTCGTCGGCGGCTTCGGCGGCGCTGGCGGCGTGATCGGTATCGAAGGTGACATCACCGGCTCGAACTACAAGGGCGAGGTCATCTTCCCGGGTGCCGCAGGCCCCCTCGGCGGCCCCTTCGGCGTCGCGACGCGTCAGGAAGTGGCGGGCTCGGTCCGCGGCCGCGTCGGTATCGCGGTCGACCGCGCTCTGTTCTTCGCCACCGGCGGTGTGGCGTTCGGGCAGTTCCGCAACACCTACTCGTTCCTCGGCGGCCCGGCGACGGCCCTCAACACCGATCTCACGCGCGACAAGATCGGCTGGACCGTCGGTGGCGGCATGGAATACGCCATCACCACCAACTGGTCGCTGCGTGGCGAGTACCGCTACTCCGACTTCGGCACCTTCACCAATGTGACGCCGGGCCTCGGCTTCAACACGCGTCACCACGAGATCGTGCAGCGCGCGACCGTCGGCTTCAGCTACAAGTTCGACAACCCGGTCATCGCGGCCCCGGTCGTCGCCCGCTACTGAGCGGTACTACGACTTCAACGCTTACGAAGAACCCGGCCTTGCGCCGGGTTCTTTTTTGTCGGGCCTCTATTGCTCGACCCGCCGGCGGCGTGGCACCAGACCGCGATGTCGTCTCCAGCGGACCTGTCCGCCCCCGCCCCAAGAGTCTCGTTCGTGTCGCTCGGCTGCCCCAAGGCACTCGTCGACAGCGAGCGGATCATCACGCAGCTTCGCGCCGAGGGCTACGAGCTCTCGAAGACGCACGCCGGCGCGGACCTCGCGATCGTCAACACCTGCGGATTTCTCGACAGCGCCAAGGCCGAATCGATCGCCGCGATCCGTGAGGCGATGGAATCGAACGGCAAGGTGATCGTCACCGGCTGCATGGGCGCCGAGCCCGATGCGATCCGCGACCGCTTTCCCGATCTGCTCGCGATCACCGGGCCGCAGGATTATGCGAGCGTCGTCGGCGCGGTGCGCGCCGCCGCCCCTGCGCCGCACGACCCCAAGCTGTCGCTGGTGCCGGAACAGGGCATCCGGCTGACGCCGCGCCATTACGCCTATCTGAAGATCTCCGAGGGCTGCAACAACAGCTGCTCGTTCTGCATCATCCCGCATCTGCGCGGGCGACTCGCCTCGCGGACGGCCGCCGACGTGCTGCGCGAAGCCGAGCGGCTCGTGAAGGCCGGCGTCAAGGAGCTGCTCGTCATCTCGCAGGACACCAGCGCCTACGGAGTCGACCTGCGCTACGAATCGAGCCTGTGGCAGGGCCGCGAGGTGCGCGCGCGATTCCTCGACCTCGTGCGCGAGCTCGGCTCGCTCGGCGCCTGGGTACGCCTGCACTACGTCTACCCCTATCCCCACGTCGACGAGGTCATCGCGCTGATGGCCGAGGGCGCGGTGCTCCCTTACCTCGACATTC
Source organism: Beijerinckiaceae bacterium RH AL1 (assembly GCA_901457705.2). Taxonomy (NCBI): domain Bacteria; kingdom Pseudomonadati; phylum Pseudomonadota; class Alphaproteobacteria; order Hyphomicrobiales; family Beijerinckiaceae; species Beijerinckiaceae bacterium RH AL1. Next base: position 1,417,773 of record LR590083.2, on the reverse strand, counting down.
CCTTCCAGCATGCGAGCCCGGCGGTGCTGAAGGCCATGAAGCGCCCCGGCGACCAGCTCCGCACGCTCGACCGCATCGCCGCCTGGCGCCGCGACTGCCCGGACCTCGCGATTCGCTCGACCTTCATCACTGGCTTCCCCGGCGAGACGACGGAGGATTTCCAGGCCCTGCTCGACTGGCTGAGCGAAGCGAAGCTCGATCGGGTCGGCGCCTTCGCCTACGAGCCCGTCGCCGGCGCAGCCGCGAACGACCTTGGCCGCGAGCCGGTGCCGGACGAGCTGCGGGCGAGCCGACGCGATCGTTTGATGGCCCACCAACAGCCGATCAGCGCGCGGCTGCTCAAGCGAAAAGTCGGGCGCCACCTGAAGGTCATCGTCGACGAGGGCGGTCCGCGCGGCGGGATCGGCCGCACGATGGGCGACGCGCCCGAGATCGACGGCAAGGTCCACCTCACGAGCCGCCGGCCGCTCCGCGTCGGCGATATGGTGACGGCGAGCATCCAGACCTCGGACGCCTACGACCTTACCGGTATTGTTGGTTAATGGTCTATATTTGCTTTTTATTTCGCGATTTTGTGATTATAAACGTGCTTAACAAATAATTGCAGTAACCAATCAGATACTTCTGACGATCTAAACCATCGGGCGAAGCTTCGATCAGGAGCTTTCGGTGCTTGCCGGGCGAACCGCCGGGCGAGCGTCACTGCTTCAGAAAAGGACCACCCCCGTGATCAAGAAGATTCTCCTCTCGACGGTGACGCTCGGTGCGCTCGCCGGCACGGCCTTCGCGGCCGACCTCCCCTCGCGTCGCGCGCCGCCGGTCTACATCCCGCCGCCGATCCCGTCTTCACCTGGACCGGCCTCTACGTCGGCGGCCAGGTCGGCTACGAGTTCGGCAAGTCGAACGCCTTCGCGTCGGCCGGTAACCGCGTCGGCCTCTCGGCGGCCAACGTCAACGCCAACGGCGTCATCGGCGGCGCCCACGTCGGCTACAACTTCTCGACCCAGTCGCTCGGCTTCGGCAACTTCGGCGGCCTCGGCGCCGGCGGCCTGGTGCTCGGCGTCGAGGGTGACGTCGACGGCTCCAACTACAAGTCGAACTACCTGCTCGGCGCCGTCAGCGACGCCACCCGCCAGGACATTCAGGGCTCGGTCCGCGGCCGCCTCGGCGTCGCCTTCGACCGCTTCATGGTCTACGGCACCGGCGGCGCCGCCTTCGGCGACCTGAAGAACAACTACACGTTCGGGGCTCTCAACTCGTCGCTGTCGCACACCCGCGTCGGCTGGACCGCCGGCGGCGGCGTCGAGTACGCCATCTCCAACAACTGGTCGCTGCGCGCCGAGTATCGCTACACCGACTTCGGCACCTTCAACGACCAGATCGGCGCGGTGAACGTGCGCCATCACGAGACCGACAACCGCGTCCAGGGCGGCTTCAGCTACAAGTTCGACACGTTCGTGCCGGCGCCGGTCGTCGCGCGCTACTGAGGCCGGGCGACGCGATCGCGAGAGCCCGGCCCCGGCCGGGCTTTCGTGTGTCTGCTCAATAGACGAGCATTCTGTAGCGTGTTTGCAACGGGTGTTTTTAAGCGACCGGTGGACTCGTCCGTTCGTCGCCTTTTGCCACGATCGCTGCGTTACACAGGTGTGCTGCTTCAGAGAGGGGATCTCACCATGCAGATCAAGAGCTACGGCGCCGCCGCTCTCGGCCTTGCGCTTCTGTCCACCACCGCCCTTGCGGCCGACCTGCCGTCGCGCCGCGCTCCCCCGGTCTACGTCCCGCCGCCGATCCCGGTCTTCACCTGGACCGGCCTCTACATCGGTGGCCAGGCCGGCTACGAGTTCGGCGCGTCCAACGCCTACGCGTTCGACAGGGCTGGCCTCGGCCTCGCGTCGCGGAGCCAGAAGGCGAACGGCTTCATCGGCGGCGGTCACGTCGGCTACAACTTCTCGACCCAGTCGCTGCCGTTCCTGAACGGCTTCGGCGGCTTCGGCGGCGGCGGCCTCGTGGTCGGTATCGAGGGTGACGCCGACGGCTCCAACTACAAGAGCAACTACCTGCTCGGCGGGATCAACAACGGCATCCGCGAGGACATCCAGGGCTCGATCCGCGGCCGTGTCGGTGTCGCCTACGATCGCGTGCTGTTCTACGCCACGGGCGGCGCCGCCTTCGGCGACCTGAAGAACAGCTACGTGAACACGATCAACGGTCTCTCCGACAACTCGTCGCACACCCGGGTCGGCTACACGGTCGGCGGCGGTATCGAGTACGCGATCACCAACAACTTCTCGCTGCGCGCAGAGTACCGCTACACCGACTACGGCACGTTCACCGAGAATCTCGCCGGCTCCACGGCGGGCGGCCTGAATGTCCGCCACCACGAGACCAACAACCGCGTCCAGGGCGGCTTCAGCTACCGCTTCGAGACGCCGGCGGTCGCTCCGGTCGTCGCTCGCTACTGAGCCGAAAACCTCGACGAAGCACACGGAAAGAGCCCGGCCGAGCCGGGCTCTTTTCTTTTGCGGGGGCGCGTTCTTCTCGTGAGCGTGCGCTCGATCAGAAGGTGAGAACCGTCGAGCCCGTCGTTGCGCGCGACTCGAGCGACTTGTGCACGGCGACAGCATCGTCGAGCGGCGCGGTCGCGTGCAGCGCGATGTGGACCTCGCCACCGGCGACGACGTTCATCAGGTCCTTCGCCATCTTCTGCAGGTTGTCCGGGTCGGCCGTGTAGGTCGCCAACGTCGGGCGCGTCGCGAAGAGCGAGCCCTTCTGCGCCAGCAGGCCGATGTCGAAGGCGTCGATCTTGCCCGAGGCGGAGCCGAAGCTCGCGAACATGCCGAGCGGCCGCAGGCAATCGAGCGAGCCCGGAAACGTCGTCTTGCCGATCCCGTCGTAGACGACATCGCAGAGCTTGCCCTTGGTGAGCTCCTTGACGCGCGCGACGAAGTCCTCCTCGCGGTAGAGGATCACGTGCTTCGCCCCGGCCTGCTTGGCAAGCTCGGCCTTCTCCGGCGTTCCGGCGGTGCCGATCACGGTTGCGCCGAGCGCCCTGCCCCATTGGCATAGGATGAGCCCGACGCCGCCCGCCGCCGCATGGACGAGGATCCGGTCGCCGGACTTCACCTTGTAGGTCTGGTGCAGCAGGTATTGCGCGGTGAGGCCTTTCAGCATCATAGCCGCCGCCGTCTCGTAGGAGATGGCCTTGGGAAGCTTGATCAGACGGTCGGCGGGCACGAGGCGCTGCTCGGCGTAGCAGCCGAGGGACCCGACGAAGGCGACGCGGTCGCCCTCCTTAAACCCCTTCGCGCCCTTGCCGAGCGCAGCGATCTCGCCGGCGCCCTCGCTGCCGGGAATGAACGGCATCTCCGGCGGCTTGTAGGCGCCGCTCCGGAAGTAGGTGTCGATGTAGTTGACGCCCGCCGCATGGAAGCGGACGAGCACCTCGTCCTTGCCGGGCGGCGGGATCTCGATGTCCTCGACGCGCATCACCTCCGGGCCGCCGAACTCGTGGACCCGTATCGCCTTCACCATTCCTGCCTCCGCATGTTCCGCCTGCGCCTAGACCGGCTTCTCCGCCAGCAGCGCCGAAAACTCCGCCTCGCAGACGCAGACGCCGTCGACCAGCGCGCGTCCCTTGAACCACGACATGTTGCGACGACGATTGGTGCGCTCGACATGGAACTCGACGCGGTCGCCAGGCACCACCGGCTTGCGGAACTTCGCGTTGTCGATGGTCATGAAATAGACGAGCGGCGCCGGCTTCCCGTCCTGCGCGCTATGCGCGATGCAGAACGCACCGGCGGTCTGCGCCATGCCTTCGATCAGCAGCACGCCGGGCATGACCGGCTCGCCGGGAAAGTGCCCCTGGAAGTGCGGCTCGTTGATTGTGACGTTCTTCAACCCGACGCAGGTCTTGTCCTCGTCCCACTCGAGGATGCGGTCGACCATCAGGAAGGGATAGCGATGCGGCAGGTGCTTCATGATCTCTTGAATGTTGAAGCCCTGGGCAACGCGCTTGGTCACCACATCGTCCATTTCTGTGCCTTCGCTCGCCGGGACGATCCTGCGCCGCCGCGGACGCTCCCTCTAGACCATTTTGGCGGCGGGCAAAACGCCGCCGCTCGACGTCACCCCCGACGCGAGGCACCGCCGCCGGCAGCGGCATCGACTCGGCCGAAGCGGGCCACGACCGTGTCGCACGCCAGGTAGGCGCACGCCGCCACGACGGCGCCTTCGCCCAAGATGGTGTCGGCGGCGCCCCCGCGCGCGATCGCGGCGTTGGCTCCGATCTCGACCGCATCCTGGATGATCGCTCGCCCGAGGCACGGCGGGCCGCCAGGCTCGATCACGCCGATGCGTGCGCCGGGATGGATCACGACGCGATCGCCGACCAGTGCATGACCGATGGTGACATGAGCGCCGATGGCGCAGCCGCGACCTACGCGCACCCCAGCCTCGATGACCGCGTTCGCGCCGATGCTCGTCGCCGCGCCGATCTCGGCGCCCGGCCCGATGACCGCGCCAGGCGCCACGCGCACGCCCGGCTCGAGCTTGGCGTCCGCCGCCACGAGCGCGCGGCGATCGATCATCTCGGCATCGAGCCAGACGGAGGGGCGGCGGGTCTCGGGATCGAAACGCGCCGCGAGCCGTGCGAAGGCCTCGACCGGCGCCTCGCTGACCAGCGCAATGGTCCAGGCCGGAACATGCGCGGCAAGCGCGGGCGGGACGAGGCATCCGGCGGCGCGCGTCGCGGCGAGCTCGGGCAGCACGCTCTCGTCGGCTGCAAGCGCGAGCTGGTCGCGCGCGGCGAGGGCCAGCGTCGCCACGCCGACGATCAGGCGCTCGGGATCGCAGCCCGCCGGCAGCGCGCAGCCGGCGGCGGCGGCCGCCGCGGCAAGCGACAGGACGTTGGCCGGCCTGCGGAATACGGGATCGCTCATGAGGCGTTGGGTCCGATGGCCGCGACGCGACGGCGCTCGCCTGATCGGTCGCGACCCGCCGAAATGCAAGAGGGGAGCCGTTGCCGGCTCCCCTCCGCGATTTCCTGCCTTGGCCGGTCGATCAGAAGGTCGCGCCACCCGAGAAGCGGAAGATCTGCGTCTGGTCGTACAGGTTCTTGGTGATCGCCTTGGCGAAGTCGAAGCGGATCGGACCGAGCGGCGATGCCCAGATGAGCGAGACACCGGCCGCCGAGCGGATCGACGTCGTGTTGCCGCCGACGGTGATCGTGTTGCCCTGCGTGTAGAGCGGCGCCGTATCGTAGGGGACGACCCTGCCGCCGTTCGTGAAGTTGGTCTGGCCGTGGAAGCCGAAGACCGAGCCGGCGTCGTAGAAGACGGCGCCCTTCAGGCCGAGGTCGCGCGGCACGCCGTAGAGCGGGAACTGGCTCTCGACCGAGGCGCCCCAGTACTCGGTGCCGCCGAGCGGGTTGCCCGAGTAGTCGATGCCGTTCGACACGTCGCGCGGACCGATACCGTCCGGGGCGAAGCCGCGAACCAGGGTCGGGCCGAGGTTGAAGTTGTCGACGATGCGCAGGTTGTTGTTGCCGCCGCTGGTGCTGCGGATGTCGCCGGCCTGCAGGTGCACCAGGCCGATGATCTGGTCGTAGATCGGGTGATAGTAGCGGATGTCGCCCGTGGTGCGCAGGAAGTGCTCCGTGCCACCCGCGCCGGCGATGTCCTGGCGCAGCTCGGCGAGGAAGCCCTCGGCCGGGTTCTTCGGGTTGTCGATCGAGTTGTAGGACAGCGTGTAGCCGAAGAGGGACGTGACGGTCTGGCCGGCCGCCTGCTTCAGCGCCAGCGAGGCTTCGCCGTTGTTCAAGCAGTTGTAGTAGGGGTTGGCGCCGAGCGTGCCGTAGGCGTGGCCCGAGTGATCCGGCGACGGCGTGATGCCGTATATCGGCGACGAACAGTCGTTGTACGGGTACTGCGCGCTGTTCGGGATCGAGATCTCCGAGCGGTAGATCGAGTAGCGCGGCGAGAAGGTGATCTCGTCCGTCACTGGCAGGCCGAGGCGCAACGTGCCGCCGAGCACGAAGTTGTTGTAGAACGAGTACTGCGACACGTCGGTCTGCTTGGCGAAGAGGTCGAAGCCCGCCGCCAGCCGCTGGCCGAGGAAGTACGGCTCGGTGAAGTTGAACTCGATGCCGCGGGTACGCTGGCCGGCCGTCAGGGCGGCGCGGACGTACTGGCCGCGACCGAGGAAGTTGGTCTCGGTAACCGCGACCTCGCCGATGATGCCGTCGACCGTCGAGTAACCGCCGGAGAGCGACAGCGAGCCGGTGGGCTGGTCCTCGACGTTGACGACGAGGATCACGCGGTCGGGCGCCGAGCCCGGCTGGTTGGTGATCGTGACCTTCTTGAAGAAGCCGAGGCCGTTGAGGCGCCGCTCCGTCTTGTCGATCAGCACCTTGTTGTAGGCGTCGCCCTCGCCGATCTCGAACTCGCGGCGGATGACGTAGTCGCGCGTGCGGGTGTTGCCGGTGATGACGATGCGCTCGATGTAGACGCGCGGGCCCTCTTCCACCGTGAAGACGATGGAGACCTTGCGCGAGACCGGGTCGCGGTCGCCGCGCGGCTTGACTTGCGAGAAGGCGTAGCCGCGGCGGTTCACCTCGCGGGTCATCTGCTCGACGGTCTTCTCGACCTGGTCGCCGTTGTAGGTGTCGCCGACGCCAAGGCGGATGAAGCGCTGCAGGCTGGCGTTGGTGATCGCGGGGACGCGCGAATCAACGCTGACGGAGCCGACCGTGTACTTCGGGCCTTCCTCGACCGTGATCGTGATGACGTAGCCGTTTTTGGCCGGGACATACTGGGCGTCCGAGCCGATGACGCGGAAGTCGGCGTAGCCGTTCTTCAGGTAGAAGCGGCGGATCAGCTCGAGGTCGCTGCCGATCTTCGTCGGGTCGTAGACGTCCGACGACTTGAAGAACGACAGGAAGTTCATCTCCGTCGTTTCCATCAGGTCGCGCAGCTTGCCGCCCGAGAAAGCGTGGTTGCCGACGAAGTTGATCTGCTTGATGCCGGTCTTATCGCCCTCGTTGACCGTGAAGACGACGTCGAGCTTGCCGTTCGGCAGCTCGACCGTGCGCGCGGTCACGGTTGCGGCGGCGCGGCCGGAGCGGCGGTAGATGTCCTTGATGCGCTCGATGTCGGCGTTGACGATCGTCGGGCTGTAGGAGCCGCGCGTCTTCGACACGATCTCGCCGGCGAGCTGCTCGGACTTGACCTTGCTGTTGCCCTCGAAGACCACGCGGTTGATCGAGCGGTTCTCGTCGACGGTGATCACGACGCCGCCGCCGGCGCGGCTGACCTTGACGCTCGAGAAGAGCCCGGTGGCGTAGAGGTCCTTGACGCCCTTGTTGACCTCGTCCGCCGACGTGCCGGCGAAGTACGATCGGATCGTCTCGGAGTCGACGCGGTGGTTGCCGCGGATGGAGATCTGCGCCGCGAAGGCGGAGGCAGCAAAGGTCGTCAGGCAAATCAGCACGGCAGCGAAGTGGGCAAGCCGGTGGATGTGACCCTTGATACGAAACATTACCGGTCCGGCCCCCGCATGCATTTTCGCTTTACGCCGCTTTCTGGCGGCGACCGGGTCCGCGAAGCGCACCCGGACACTGGAGGCATCCGCTTGCGCAGTCGCCTCCACCCCTACGTCCGGTTCTACCTGCTTTACCGGGGCTAGAAAACGGCGAACGGTCCGTCAGCCCCGTTTTACCCCTCCCGTGGCGGTCAAGACACGCTTCACGGTAATGAGAGGGTTAACAGACAAGGTTAACCCTCTGTTATCGGTTGCTATTTGTTAGTCGTGGTTTGCGTCGCGCGAGCCTGAACGATCGACTGGTACGTGCGCGCGATGTCGTTGTAGGCGACGAAGATCATGAGGCTCGCCACGACCGTCAGGCCGATCCGGTAGCCGACCTCCTGCGCCCGCTTCGGCAGCTCCTTGCCGCGGATCACCTCGAAGGCGAAGAACATCAGGTAGCCGCCGTCGAGCATCGGGATCGGCAGGAGGTTCAGGAAGCCGATCGACACGGACAGCACGCCGGCGAGATAGACCAGCGGAATCAAGCCCTCCTGCGCGAGGATGCCGGTCACCTGGGCGATGCGGATCGGGCCGGACAGCTCGTCTGTCGAGGCCGTGCCGACTGCCAGGCCTTTGAAAAAGTGCAGGATCGTCTGGATGCGGAACGAGATCTCGGAGACCGCCATCCTCGACGATTCGGCCCAGCCGTAGGTCTGCATCCACATCGCGCCGGCGACGTTCGGCGCCTGCACGCCGATCATCATGGTGCGCATCGGCCCGAACGGCGTCTGCTGCGTGTGCGGCAGCGGCAGCGGCGTCAGCGTGACGGGTGTCCCCGCGCGATCGACCACGACATTGAGCGGCGCGCCGTCGCTAAGCAGCAGGATACGCTGCATGTCCTCGAAGGACTCGATCGGGGTGCCATCGACCGACTTGATGATATCCTTCTTCTGGAAGCCCGCATTCTCGGCCGGCCCCCCGGCGACCACCGTCATGACCTCGGGCCTGACGACGACGCGGCCGTTGAAGTGGAACAGGCTCGCGAAGACCACGAAGGCGAAGATCATGTTGGCGGCGGGACCGGCGGCGACGATGGCGATGCGCCGCCACACGTTCTGCCCGTGCAGGGTCACCGCGCGCTCGGCCGTCGGCATCGCCGACAGGCCCTCGGCATCCGGCGCCGAGGCGCCGTTGGCGTCGCCGTGGAACTTGACGTAGCCGCCGAGCGGCAGCGCGGCGAGGCGCCAGCGCGTGCCTTTGCGATCGACGTAATGGGCGATCTCCGGCCCGAAGCCGAGCGAGAAGGCATCGACCTTCACGCCGCACCAGCGGCCAACGAGGAAGTGCCCGAGCTCGTGCACGAGCACGATCACCAGAAGCAGGCAGACGTAGGGTACGACGTTGATGAAGACGGAATACAGCGACACCAGTGGCCTCCAGCCGCGCCCGCACCTGCAGAGCGGCGCCGCTAGGGCTGCCGATGCGCGGATCACATGGTTATTGATCCGTTAAAAATCAGCCCACGTCGAGGCGTTGGAGGGCCGACCTCGTCCTTTCTCTCACAACATGGTCAACGCCGAGCGCGTCCTCGATCGTGACCAGCTCGCCCGCCGTGCCGTCGCGGGACGCCGCTTCGCAGGCCTCTTCAACGAGGCGGGCGATGTCGTGGAAGGAAATCAGCTTTTTCAGAAAGGCCTCGACGGCGATCTCGTTCGCCGCGTTCATCACCGTCGGCATCCCCTGCCCCGCCCTGAGCGAGTCGAGCGCAACCCTGAGCGCCGGGAAGCGCTCGAGATCCGGCCGCTCGAACGTGAGCGTGCCGATCGTCGCGAGGTCGAGCCGGCGCGCCTTCGTGCGCAAACGATCGGGGTAGCCGAGGCAGTGGCCGATCGGCACCTTCATGTCGGGCGAGGCGAGGCCCGCCGTCACCGACCCATCGGTGAAGCTGACGAGGCCGTGGACGATCGACTGGGCATGGACCAGCACGTCGAGCCGCGCCGCCTCGATGCCGAAAATATGATGCGCCTCAATGACTTCGAGGCCCTTGTTCATGAGGCCGGCGCAATCGATCGTGACCTTCGGCCCCATCGCCCAGTTGGGATGCGCCAGCGCCTGCTCGGGCGTCGCCTCGGCGATCTGCTCGCGCGTCCACGAGCGGAACGGGCCTCCGGAGGCCGTCAGCGTCATCATCTCGATCGAGGCGAGGTCGGCGTCGCCGAGCGCCTGGAAGATGGCGTTGTGCTCGCTGTCGACCGGCAGGAGGCGCGTGCCCGAGGATTCGGCCTGCCGCATGAAGGCCGGCCCGGCGCAGACGAGGCATTCCTTGTTGGCAAGCGCGATCGTGCGCCCCGCCTCGAGCGCGGCGAAGGTCGGCCGCACCCCGGCCGCGCCGGCGATCGCGCCGATCACGAGGTCCGAGGGGTGCAGCGCCGCCTCGATGACCGCCTCGTCTCCGGCCGCGGCCGTGATGCCCGTGCCGGCCAGCGCGTCCTTGAGCTCGGCATAGCCGTCGGGATCGGCGAGCGCGGCGAACGAGGCCTTCAGGCGGATCGCCGTCTTCGCCAGCGCCTGGGCATCGCGGCCGCCGGCGACGGCGGCGACAGAGAAGTCGTCGGGTGCGCCGAGCAGGATCTCCTCGGTGGAGCGGCCGATCGAGCCGGTCGCGCCGAGCACCGTGATGACGCGGGGCTGGCGCGTCGCTGCATGATTGTCCCGGGAGCCGACGATCTGATCCATGCGCTTACCCATAGGCTCGTTTAGGGCCAGTAGAAAAGGCCACCGGCGACCGTGGTCTGCGCCCGGATGAGCCCGAACACGAAGGCGAACACCGCGGCTGCGATGAATCCGTCCAGCCGATCCATCACGCCCCCGTGGCCGGGGATGAGATTGCTCGAGTCCTTGACGCCGAAATGACGCTTGATGGCGGATTCGAAGGCATCGCCGACCTGCGACAGGGCCGCCGCCGCGAGACTGAGCAGGAAGATCGGCGCCATCGGGGTCGGCGCCGGCGGGTCGCGCAGCACCACCCAAGTGCCGAAGAGCGCACCGGCGGCAAGCCCCGTCAGCGTCCCCGACCATGTCTTCGACGGCGACACGCGCGGCCAGATCTTTGGGCCGCCGATCAGCCGGCCGCCGAAATAGGCGAAGACGTCCGTCGACCAGACGGTGGCGAAGAGCCAGATGATGGCGTGGCTGCCGAACGGGAACGACGAGCGCAGCGAGACGAGCGCGACGACGAGGAGGCCCGCGTAGACGAGGCCGGCTGCTGCCCATAGGCGATCCGCGGCCGGGATGGCGGCGAGCACGCCGGCTCCGACGGCGAGGATCAAGAGAGCCAGCAGGGTCGAATCGGCAGCCGCGGCAATGGCGGCCGCGACGAGCGCGACGAAGCCGACGACGAGCCGCGACATCGCGGCCGCTCCAGGGAGACGCTGCCACTCCCAGAAGATGGCCGCGGAGGCGACGATCCAGGTGATTAGGAAGAGCGGGCCGCCGACCCGGGCAGTTACGAGCGCGACGGCGATGAGCACGAGGCCCGACACGGCCCGCACACCGAGGTCTCCCCAGCGTCGCTTGGCGGCGATCTCGGGACCAGCGTCAGTCGAGCCTTCCACGATCTGCTACCGGCTTCGGCTCACGAGCCCGTCCTCGCCGCAGCCGAGCGCGCCGCGACGAGGCCGCCGAACCGTCGCTCGCGCGCCGCGAACTGGGCGAGCGCGCCGATGAAGGCCTCGCGGTCGAAGTCCGGCCACAGCACCGGCAGGAACACGAACTCGCTGTAGGCCGACTGCCAGAGCAGGAAGTTCGACAGCCGCTGCTCGCCCGAGGTGCGGATGATGAGGTCGGGATCGGGGATCCCCGATGTGTCGAGGAAGCGGCTGATCAGCGCGGCGTCGATCTCCTCCTCGCCGATCTGGCCCGCGGCATAGGCCAGCGCGACCGCCCGCGTCGCGGCGGCGATCTCCTGGCGGCCGCCGTAGTTGAAGGCGACGACGAGGGTCAGCCCCTGGTTCAGCCGCGTCAGCGCCTCGGCCTCTTCGAGCAGCTTGCGGATATCGGGCTGCAGGTTGTCGCGATGGCCGATCACCCGCACCCGGACGCCCGCGTCGTGCAGCTCGATGAGGTCCTTGCGGATGAACCGCTTGAGCAGGCCCATCAGGTCCTGGACCTCCTCGAAGGGGCGCGACCAGTTCTCGACTGAGAAGGAGTAGACCGTGAGGTATTCGAGCGAGCACTCGATCGCCGTGCGCACGGCGCCGCGCAGCGCCTCGACGCCGCGCCTGTGGCCCTCGAGGCGCGGCAGCCCGCGGCTCGACGCCCAGCGCCCGTTGCCGTCCATGATCAGGCCGACGTGCGAGGGCCGGCCCTGCGCCGCCTGCGCGGTCCTGGGGCCGACGATCGACTGATCCTCAGCGAGACTGGACATCGACCTTCCGGTTACGCGACGACGGCTCGGGCCGCCTCACTCGAGGTTCTACCGCAAAACACGAACGCTACCGCAAGCCTGAGGCACGTCGGCCTAGACCTGCATGATCTCGCCTTCCTTGGTCGCCAGCGTCTGGTCGATCTCGGCGACATACTGGTCGGTGACTTTCTGCACGTCGCCCTCGAGCTTCTTCTGGTCGTCCTCGCTGATTTCCTTGTCCTTTGCGAGGCGCTTCAGCGTGTCGATGCCGTCGCGGCGGACATGGCGGACGGCGACGCGCGCCTCCTCGCTGTAGCGGTGGGCGATCTTGACCATCTCCTTGCGCCGCTGCTCGTTGAGCTCCGGGATGCGGATGCGCAGGATCTGGCCCTCGGTCGTCGGCGACAGGCCGAGGTTCGAATCACGGATCGCCTTCTCGACGGCGCCCACCATGCTCTTGTCCCAGACCTGCACCGACAGCATGCGCGCCTCCGGCACGCTCAGCGTCGCCACCTGGTTGATCGGCATCCTCTGGCCGTAGGCCTCGACCTCGATCGGCTCGAGCAGGCTCGCCGAAGCGCGCCCGGTGCGCAGGCCGCCGAGCTCGTGGCGCAGCGTCTGCACGGCGCCTTGCATGCGGCGCTTCAAGTCCGGCAGATCAAAACCCTGGCTCATGGACATACCTTCTTCGCAGCCGGCCTCGGAGCCAGCTCGCGCGGCCGCTCGGCAATTCGGAAAGGCGGAACGCCTAGGGCTTGACGAGGGTCGCGGTCGCCTTCCCTTCGAGCGCGTCGGAAATCGCGCCGTCCGTCTGGATGGAGAAGACGATTATCGGAATTCGGTTCTCGCGAGCAAGGGCGAAAGCGGCGGTATCCATCACCGCGAGGTTCTTGGCGATCGCCTCGTCGTGGGTCAGCACGTCGTAGCGCGTGGCCGCGGGGTCGCGCTTGGGGTCGGCGGAATAGACGCCGTCGACCTGCGTCGCCTTGAGGATCGCGTCGCAGGAGAGCTCGGCCCCGCGCAGCACCGCGCCGGTGTCGGTCGTGAAGAACGGGTTGCCGGTGCCGCCGGCGAGGATGACGATGCGGCCCTTCGCCAAGTGATGCAGCGCCGCCTGCCGCGAGTACGGCTCGCAGAGCGAAGGCATGGGAACGGCGGAGAGCACGCGCGCCGGCTTGCCGGCCTTCTCGATCGCGAATTCCAAAGCGAGCCCATTCATCACCGTCGCCAGCATGCCGATCGAATCGGCACGCGCCCGCTCGATGCCGGAATCGGCGCCCTGGATGCCGCGGAAGAAGTTGCCGCCGCCGACGACGACCGCCACCTCGAAGCCGAGCTGCGACGCGCGGGCGAGGTCGGCGGCGATGCGGGAGAGCACGGCGGGATCGAGCCCGTGGCTCTGGCGCCCCTGCAGCGCCTCGCCGGACAGCTTGACGACGACCCGGCGCCACTTCGTCTCGTCAGCCATGTCGCACTCCGCCACGTTGAGCGACGGCTTAGGCAAAATCGACTAGGCTTTCAACACGCGCCGGCCGTTGCCCTAGGGGCAGTTTCCCGGATTGGTTACGGGCCCGATAGGCATGATGTAGGTCAAGATGCCGTGCGGGTTGACGATGACGAGGCGCTTGCCGACGCGAAACGCCGTGTAGCCGGCGCCCTTGTACTGCGGCAGGATCCTCGCGACGGCGGCCGGCAGCGGCTTGCGGGCGAGGCTGCGCGGCACCGCCGCCCCGACCGAGAGATGCAGGAGGCCCGGGCGATGCGCCGGCAGGTGGTCGGCCGCCCGGTCGATCGCCCGCATGTCGGCGGCCCCGATGAACGGCGCGCTGGCGAGGCCCTTCTGGCAGCCGGCGGCCGCCGCCAGCGGGACCGCGAGGAGCGAGAACGCCACGGCCGTGGCGAGGGTGACGCAGCGCATGGCTTGGCTCCGGATGAGGACGGCGGCGAGAGAGGCACGAACGTTGCCGTTCGTCGAGGTCCGCCGTGGTCGCAACCCGCCGCCGCGACGCGACGTTGATAGGAAGCATCGCAACAATTTTCGCTATCGATCGACAAAGAAAATTGGAGTTGATCGACGGGGCAGGCAGCCCTAATTCCCTGCAACGCTTTGATTTTTGGGCGGGCCCTCGCGCGTCCGAACAATAGAAACAATCAATCGGGAGGAAAGGATTCCCTCATGAGCGCCAGCACCCCGCGTAAGCCCGGCCGTCACTTCCTGCAGATTCCCGGCCCCGTGCCGGTCCCCGATCGCGTCCTGCGCGCGATGGACTACCAGGTGCTCGACCACCGCGGCCCGCAGTTCCAGGTGCTGGCCAAGCGCGTGCTCGAGAAGGTGAAGACGGTCTTCAAGACACAGAGCACGGTCATCATCTTCCCCGCCTCGGGCTCGGGCGCCTGGGAATCGGGCATGACCAACACGCTGAACCCCGGCGACAAGGTCCTCATGTACGAGACCGGGCAGTTCGCGACCCTCTGGAAGGCGCTGGCCGAACGCCTCGGTCTCAAGCCCGACTTCATCCCCTCGGACTGGCGCACCGGCGTCGACCCGCAGAAGATCGACGAGAAGCTGCGCGAGGACAAGAACCACGAGATCAAGGCGGTCTGCGTGGTCCACCACGAGACGTCGGGCGGCCTGCTCTCCGACCTCGCGGCGATCCGCAAGGTGATCGACGACAACAACCACCCTGCCCTGTTCATGGTCGACACCGTGTCGGGCCTCGGCTCGGCCGACTTCCGCTTCGACGAGTGGGGCATCGACGTCGCCGTCGCCGGCTCGCAGAAGGGCCTGATGCTGCCGCCGGGCCTCGCCTTCAACGCGGTGAGCGCCAAGGCGCTGAAGGCGATGGAGACGTCGAAGCTGCCGAAGGGCTACTGGTCGTGGTCGGACATGATCACGAACAACAAGAACGGCTTCTTCCCCTACACGCCGGCGACCACCCTGCTCTACGGCCTCGACGTCGCCATCGACCTCATGCACGAGGAAGGGCTCGACAACATCTTCGCCCGCCACAAGCGCCACGGCGAGGCGACCCGCGCCGCCGTGCGCACCTGGGGCCTCGAGTTGCTCTGCCGCGAGGCGCGCTACGAGTCGCCCGTGATGACCGCCGTGATGATGCCGGGCGAGAAGGGCGCCGACGCCTTCCGCAAGGTCGTGCTCGACACGTTCGACATGTCGCTCGGCGCCGGCCTCAACAAGATCGCCGACAAGATCTTCCGCATCGGCCATCTCGCGGACACCAACGACCTCACCATCATGGGCGCCCTCGCCGGCGTCGAGATGGGCCTCGAGGTCGCCGGCATCCCGCACAAGAAGGGCGGCGTGCAGGCGGCGATGGAGGTCATCGCCGCGCACCAGAGCAAGGCGCCGATGCGTCAGGCGGCCGAGTAAGGCTGCTCCACCGCTTCCACGACCCGGAAAGCCCGCCGCTCGGCGGGCTTTCTTTTTGGCGTCGGCGGTTCGATAGCTCGCGCATGCAAAAGCGACCGATGACGCATGTTTCCCGACGCAAGGCGCTGGTCGGAGCGACCGGCCTGTTGGCCGTCGCGGCCGGCGGGCGCACCGCATTCGGCGCGCTGGCGCAGACCCATGGATTGGTGCTGCGCACGCGCGCAGGCGTCGCCTTCCAGACCAGCGTCGCGCTGACGGTCGCCGGCCCGGATGCCGACGCGCTCGAGGCGGCGCTCGACGCGGGCTTCCGCGCCATCCGCGACGTCGAGAACGCGTCCTCGGTCTACAGGCCGGAGGCCGAGGTCTCGCGCCTCAATCGCGACGGTCGCCTCGAGCGCCCCTGCCGACACCTGCTGACGATGCTGCGCTACGGCGCCGAGCTGTCGCGCAAGACGGACGGGCGCTTCGACTACACCGTGCAGCCGCTGTGGGATCACTGGGCGGCAGCCCATGCTGCCGGGCGGCGCCCGACGGCCGCGGACCTCGCGCCGGTGCTGGCACGCATCGACTGGCGCGGCGTCTCGATCGGCGACGATGCCATCGTCTTCGACCGGCCGGGCATGGCCGTCACGCTGAACTCGATCAACCAGAGCTACGCGACCGATGTCGTGATGGCGGTGCTGGCCGAGCACGGCATCGCGCACGCCTTCATCGACACCGGCGAGTTCGGCGCCCGCGGCAACCATCCCGAGGGGCGTCCCTGGCGGCTCGGCGTCGCCGACCCGCGCGACGTCGACCGCATCGCCTTCACGCTCGATCCGTTCCGGCGCTTCGCCGCGACGTCGGGCGACTACAAGACGTACTTCTCGCCGGACTTCCGCGACCACCACATCTTCGATCCGCGCACCGGCTACTCGCCGCCGCACTGGTCCTCGATCACCGTCGAGGCGCCGACGGGGCTCGTCGCCAACGGGCTCGCGACGGCGCTGTTCGCCTCGAGCCCGGCCGAGGCGCGGGCGTTGATGGCGCAGCACCCCGAGTGCCGGGCTCGCTTTTTCGCCAAGGACGGCAGCGACGCCGGCGATCTCTCGACCTCCTAGCCGTCATTGCGAGCGAAGCGAAGCAACCCAGGGGTTGCAGCGCGCTAAACTACGTAGATCGCGCCCCGCGGCCCCTGGCTTGCTTCGCTTCGCTCGCAATGACGGTGGTTACTCCGCCGCCTGCGGCTCCGGCGTCGGCACCAGCACCTTGCGCTTCTTGGCGGC
Organism: Beijerinckiaceae bacterium RH AL1; assembly: GCA_901457705.2. Lineage (NCBI taxonomy): Bacteria > Pseudomonadati > Pseudomonadota > Alphaproteobacteria > Hyphomicrobiales > Beijerinckiaceae > Beijerinckiaceae bacterium RH AL1. Next base: position 1,401,191 of record LR590083.2, on the reverse strand, counting down.
CAGGATCTGCGGCACGCACTGCTGCGGATCCTGGATGATCGTCACGCAGTCCATGCACTGGAAGCATTCGGGATAGTCGATCTTGCCCGTCGGCTCGATCGCCCCGTAGCGGCACTTGACCTTGCAGAGCTGGCACGGGCTGCCGCACTCGGCGCGCCGCGGGATCCAGTTGAGCACGCGCAGGCGGCCGACCAGTGCGAGGCTGGCGCCGAGCGGGCAGAGATAGCGGCAGAAGCCCTTGTAGACGAAAAGATTGAGGACCAACAATCCGACCGCGTAGACGACGAACGGCCATGAGCGCACGAAGTACAGCGTGATCGAGGTCTTGAACGGCTCGACCTCGACGAGGCGATCGGCGGTCGGCGTGGAGACCGCGGCCGCGACGAGGATGCCGGCAAGCACGACGTACTTCACCTTGCGCAGGGCCCGGTCGAGGCGCGGCGGCACGCCGACCTGGCGCAGCTTCAGCTTCTGCGCCGGCCACGCCACCAGCTCCTGCAGCGCGCCGAACGGACAGAGCCAGCCGCAGAACGTGCCGCGCCCCCAGATCGCGAGCGTGACGAGCACGAACCCCCACAGCAGCAACGACGGCGGATCGTAGAGAAGGAACGAGAGATCGCCGCCCTGCGTCGTGCGGACGAGGCCGACGAGCGTGACGATCGAGAGCTGCGCCTGCGCGTACCAGCCGATGAAGCCGAGCGTCAGCGCGAGATAGGCGAGGCGGAAGGCCTCGAAGCGCCGTTCGCGCGCGACGAGGCCGCGCTGGCGCACCAGCACCGGCACGAGCACCGCGAGCATCGCGGCGATGACGAGGAGCTCCCACTTCCGCGCGAACCACGGGTCGCTCCAGGCGGGCGCCTGCGTCGCATGCGTGATCGTGAAGAAGTCGGCCGGCAGCGCATAGTCGAGCGCAAACTCGCGCGTCACCTTCACCGGGTAGATCTGGCCGTGCTCGCGGGTGAAGCGCAGCGTCATCGCCCATGTGCGGCTGGGATCGAAGCCGGCATCCTGGTTGATCTTGAGGATCGTCCAGTCGCCGGCCGGCATGCCGGCCATCCCGTTGCTGCCGCGCTCGATGGCGAAGTCGCGCGCGGTCACCGGAAACTTGTTCTGGACAATCGAGATGTTGCTGGGGATCGCCCCGTAGACGAAGTCGTCGCCCATCGGCGACCACGGGCCGGCGGCGAGCACCATGATCGCGTGGTCGCCCGGCGCGAGGCCGGCCATGAGGTAGGCGTAGAGCTTGGCGCCCAACACGTTGCGGCCGATCTCCGGCACGTCGACCTCGGCGACATAGGTGTCGGCGAAGGTCGCGTCGGCCGCGCCGTCGCTCTGGTCTGCCACCGCCGTGTTAGCGAAGGCGGCGTCGACCGTGGCGTTCGTCAGGTGCAGCGTCTTGACGTAGCCCTTGGCGAGGAGCTGCGGCCAGGTCAGCGGCGTCGCCGGCGCCGGCTTGGCGACGGCCTTGAGGCCTAGCGTGTCGGCGGCACCGAAGCCGAGCTTCTTGCGGGCCACGGCGAGCGCCGAGGACAGCAGCTCCTGGTTGATGATGCGCGTCGAGGCCGTCGCCATCGCGACGCCGTCGACGGTCGAGGCCGACGAGGCGCCGTGCTGGCGCGCATTCGGGCGGCCGACGGCGATCGTGTGGCGCGCGCTCATCCCCACGTACTGCTGCACGAAGTCGTTGAGCGGGCCCGGCCCCAGGCCGTCGACGAAGACCGGCTCGTGCTGCGCCAGCACCTTCACGTCGATGAAGGTGCCGTCCGGCGCCATCGCGATGAGAAGGTTGGGCGGCGAACCACCAAAGCCCGGGATGGGCGCGAAGTCGTTGGACTGGAAGACGTAGGCGATGACGTCGTAGGCGCCGACCTCCTGCTTGAGGATCGGCCAGATCGGCAGCTTGTCGTCCTCCTGCCCGACGACGAGCGGCGCGGGAAAATATTTTTGGATCTCGTCGCGGGTCAGCGTCGAGGCGTGCGCCGAGGCGCCGAAGCAAAGGAGCAGCGCGACGAGAAGTCCGAGGATCCGCTTCACGGCGTCGCCGGCGCCCGGACCGCGACGCCCCAGGGGAAGCGACCGACCTTGATGGTGCGGATCGGCTTGTGGCTGGCGACGTCGATGACGGTGACGTCGCCTGAGACGCCGTTGGTGGTGAACAAGAGGTCCTCGTCAGGGGTCAGCGCCGTATGCCAGACGCGGCGCCCGACGAGAACGTAGCCCTTCACCTCGTAGGTCTTGGCGTCGACGACCGCGACGTGGTCGGCGGGGCCGAGCGCGATGAAGGCGAGCTTGCCGTCGCGCGTCAGGCTGATGCCGACCGGCTGGATCTTGTCGGCCGAGATCGACGGCAGGTGGAAGGAGATCGTGTGGATCACCTTGTGGCTCGCGACGTCGATGATCGCCACCGTGCCGCCGACCTCCGAGGAGACCCAGAGCAGCGAGCCGTCCTTGCTGAACTTCGCTTCGCGCGGGCGCTGCCCGACCGCCGTCGCATCGTTCGACTGAAAGGTTTTGGGGTCGATCCAATGCACCATGTTGGTGGTCTCGGAGGTGGTGACCGCGGTGTTGCTGTCGGGCGAGACCGCCATGCCCTCGGGCTCGATGCCGACGTCGATCTGGCCCGCCACCTTGCGCGTCGCGAGATCGATGATCGTCGTTGCGGCGTTGTTCTCGTTGGCGATGTAGAGGCGCTTGCCGTCGGGCGAGATCGCGAACTGCTCGGGGTCCTCGCCGGACGGCAGGTCGTGCAGCAGCTTGCCGGTGTCGGGATCGATCTCCTCCACCGCGTCCGAATCGCTCGCGCAGAGATAGAGAATCTTGCCGTCCTTCGAGAACACGACGCCGCGCGGCCGCTGGCCGACCTTGAAGGTGCGCGTCACCTGGAAGGTCTTGGAGTCGATTACCGAGATCGTGTTGTCGCGCTCGTTGGTGACGAAGACCTCTAAGGCGCGGGCCGGCAGCGTGCCGACGGCGAGCGCCGCGAGGGCGACTGCGAGAAGGCGTCTCATGTTCGCGGCTGACCTCGCCGTGATGTGCAGCGGCTCTCGGGCTCGTCGATGCCAAGCGAGTCGAGATCGGTGCGCGGATGCAGGAAGCCGTCGAGCGGCGCGGTCGCGACCACGGCGCCGGGCCACAGATCGAAGATCGGCTCGCGCAGCTGGCCGTCCCAGGCGCGGAAGCTGAGCGAGCGTCCCTTGAAGCCGCCGACCTCGAAGCTCGGCGACATGAGAAGGTCGTGGATCGCGGCGGGGTCCGCGCTCTTCAGCTGCACCGCCGCCTCGCCGACGGCGTGCGTCGCCATCCAGCCGGCATAGTCTGTGGGGCGCATGTCGCGGCCGGCGAGCTTCTTGAAGCGGCCCTGCAGCTGCGCCGCCGCCCAGGCCTCGACGGGCCGCCCCCAGGCCGCGGGCGTCAGCCCCTGCGTGCCGACGACGGGCCGTGGCAGGTCGGTGTTGTAGGGCAGGCTCGTGCCGAACTCGTTCTCCTCGTCGGCGACGGCGACGACGTCGTGCGCGGCGCCGCGGGTCACCAGCGCGAACTCGCGCAGCGCCGTGTCGCGGATGTCGCCGCCCTGCGCGTCGTAGCTCGCCTCGCCGACGATCTTCGCGCCAAACTTCTTCGCGCTCCGGCGCAGCGCGTCGGCGTAGTCCTTGTCGGCGGGATGCGGGCCGGAGACGAGCAGGATCTTCGGCCAGCGCTTGAAGACCAGGAACTGCATCAGCGCGTCGGCGAGCATCGCGCGCGAGGCGCTCGTGTGCAGCACGTTGGCGCGGCAGTCGGCATCTCGCAGCCGGGTGTCCGTGGCGCCGAGGTTGAGGATCGCCGCGTCGTGCGTCGCCGGCATGTCGGCGATCGCGAGCAGGTCGTCGGCCGGCGCGTTGACGGCGATGAAGCGCACCCTGCTGGGGCCGAGTGCCGCCGTGACGGCGCTCCTGATGTCGGCGCCCGGCGCGACGACGACGCTCTTCATCGCGAGCGCGACGCCGACGAAGCGGCCCGATGCATTCGAATCCTTGATGCCGAGCTCGGCGCCGGCCCGGCCGAGATCGTCAGGGATCGGCTCCTCGTTGTTGAGCGGCGGCAGATGCTCGACCTTGCGCTCGACGTAGAGGACCTCGACCGGCGGCCCCTTCAATGGCGGGACGGCGTGCGCCGGTCCGGCGACAAGCACGCCTATCGTGAGGAGAAGCCCAGCCGTGGCGAGGTCGCGCGCGATGCGCCGCGTCCCGGCTTTACGCGGCGTTGCGGCGACCGCCGGCACGCGGCCCGTCCGTCTCCCCATGCCGTCTGTCTTCGACCGCTTCATTGAGGGCGAGCACGTGTCACGGCGGCGCGAAAAGCGCAATCGATATGCGCAAGCTCATCCGATCGGCAGACCGCCTCTCCACCCGCGATTGGCGCCTGTACCTAGGGCCGGTGTGTCGGCTAAAGCTCCGCGGCCGGGTGTCGGCGTCATCCACGAATGAGGGGTCTGGGAACATGAAGGTGTGGTTCATCGCGGCGGGTGTCGTCGCTCTCGCGGTGGCTGCGACCGCCCCCGTCTTCGGGCACGGCAGCGTGACGCCGCAGGCCTTCGACACGCCGGGCCTGCCGGACCTCGGCAACACCTGGAAGGACACCAACCCGTTCCGCGACAGCAAGGACAAGGAAAAGGCCATCGAGATCGGCGCGCACGGCTATCTCGCCAATTGCGCGGCCTGCCATGGGCTCGAGATGGAGTCCGGCGGCATGGCGCCCGACCTGCACCAGCTGCCAACCGGCGCCGAAGGCGACGACCTCTACAAGGAGAAGGTGATCAACGGCGTCACCCGCAACGGCCAGGTCAAGATGGAGAAGTACTTCGGCACCGTGTCGCAGACCGGCCTGTGGGCGATCCGCACCTATATCGAGTCGAAGCATCAAGATTAATTAAGCGTTTCTATCGAGCAGATTCGCCGCACGCGACTTAAGTCTCGCTCCGTCTTTCGGGGCGCGATTTTTTTGGGCGAGCCCGATTTCCTTCTGCAGTTCTCATGCTATAGGCGGGCAAAATTTGGGGGGAAACGGAACAAGATGAGGGGCATTGTTGCAGCAGCCGCGGCCGTTGCTCTGGCGGGCGGCGCCGCGCTCGTCGGGCTTCAGGCGCACGCCGACGAGGCACCCGCGAAGGTCGACACGAGCAAGCTGCCGCCGCTGAAGGACTGGCCCTCGAAGAGCCCCTACACCGGCAACGCGGATGCGATCTCGATCGGCGCCCAGGCCTACAACGAGAACTGCGCCCGCTGCCACGGCCTCGAGATGATCTCCGGCGGCATCGCGCCCGATCTGCGCAAGGTGCCGGCCGACCAGGAAGGCGACGACCTCTTCACCGAGCGCATGCACAAGGGCGCGCAGCGCAACGGCGTCACCATGATGCCCGTGTTCTACGGCCTGCTCCCGAACGAGGAGCTGTGGGCGATCCGCGCTTTCATGATCTCGAAGAACATCCCGGAATGAGCGCGCGCGCGGTTTCGAAGATTCTCGGCGCGATCCTGATCGCAGCGGGGCTGACGACGTCGGTCGTCGCGCGGCCGCTGGACGAGGTGAAGGCGGCAGGCGTGCTGCGCGTCGCGCTCTACCTCGATGACAAGCCGTTCTCGGACGTCGACAAGGACAACAAGCCCTACGGGATCAACGTCGACATCGCCAACGAGATCGCCAAGCAGCTGAAGGTCAAGCCGCAGATCGTGATGTACCAGGCGGCAGAGGACATGGGCGGCGACTTCCGCCTCAACCTCTGGAAGGGCGACCTCGTCGGCACGCCGCTCTCCGACCTGATGCTGCAGGTGCCGAACGACCGCGTGCTGATGCTGCGCGACGACCAGGTGTTCTTCACCGCACCCTACTTCATGGAGCATCTCGCCTTCGCGTCGCGCAAGGACAAGGTCGACAGGCTCGAGACGCTGAACGACATCGGCGCCAGCAAGGTCGCGGTGGAAGGCACGAGCGCCTCCGATCTCGCCCTGATGACCGCCGTTGGCGGCCGCTTCCGCCCGAACGCGACGCACTTTTCCAACTTCGAGAAGGCGGCCGAGGCCTACAAGGCCGGCGAGACGCCGATCCTGGCGGGCACCGAGGCGCAGATCGACAACGCCTTCTTCGACCTGAAGATACCCGAGGCCGACAATCCGATCCTGGTGCCGGAGATCATGGGGCCGGTGAAGAACCATTGGGAGCTCGCCGGCGCCGTGCGCGGCAACTCGCGCGACCTCGGCTATGCCGTTGGCGACATCCTGACCGCGATGGTCAAGGATGGACGCATGAAGGCGATCTGCGAGAAGTACGGCGTGAAGTTCACGCCGCCGGACGTGCAATAGCCGAGCCGGCTCGCGAGGCGCATCATCGAGCTCGCTCGGCGCTCCGCCGAGCGACACTCTTCGTCTGCGCTTTGCAGTAAAGCTGCCGTTGCAGACCAATAAAGCGCCATAAAAACGTCCGGCTTCCTACGAAATGCCTATTAAAAAAAACTTAGGCAGTGCTAAAAGCGACGCGGCCGCGAGTCGGACACCGCTGCTGCTTAATCAGTGAAGGCCGCCCTCAAGGGCGGCGGTACAGGGGAGGATGGAATGGAGTTCCGCAAACGTCTGCTCGTTGCAGCGGGGGCCGCAGCCCTCGTCACCGCGATGCAGCTCCCGGCGTTCGCCGAGGACGTCACGCAGGAGATGCTCGACAACGGCGCCAAGTCGACCGACTCGGTGCTGATGAACGGCTTCGGCCCGAAGGACCAGCGCTTCAGCCCGCTGAAGATCATCAACAAGGACAACATCAAGGGCCTGATCCCGGCGTGGTCGTTCTCGTTCGGCGGTGAGAAGCAGCGCGGCCAGGAGAGCCAGGCGCTCATCAAGGACGGCGTGATCTACGTCACCGGCTCCTACTCGCGCGCCTATGCGATCAACGCGCACACCGGCGAGAAGATCTGGGAATACGATGCCCGCCTGCCGGAAGGCATCCTGCCCTGCTGCGACGTCGTCAATCGCGGCGGCATCCTGTGGAAGAACAAGTTCATCTTCGGCACGCTCGACGCGAAGCTCGTCGCGCTCGACGCCAAGTCGGGCAAGGTCGTTTGGAAGAAGACGATCGACGACTTCAAGGCCGGCTACTCGTACACCGCCGCGCCGATGATCGTGAAGGGCAAGCTGATCACCGGCCTGTCCGGCGGCGAGTTCGGCGTGGTCGGCAAGGTCCAGGCCCGCGACCCCGACACGGGCGAGGAGATCTGGAGCCGCCCGGTCATCGAAGGCAACGTCGGCACGCTGAACGGCAAAGAGTCGACGATGACCGGCAAGGCCAACGAGACCTGGCCGGGCGACACCTACAAGTTCGGCTCCGGCGCCACCTGGCTCGGCGGCACCTACGATCCCGAGCTCAACCTGCTCTACATCGGCACCGGCAACCCCGGCCCGTGGAACTCGTGGTTGCGTCCCGGCGACAACAAGTGGTCGGCCTCGCGCCTCGCCCTCAACCCCGACAACGGCGAGATCGTCTGGGGCTACCAGACTACCCCGCACGACGGCTGGGACTACGACGGCGTGAACGAGTTCGTGCCCTTCGACGCCACGGTCGACGGCAAGCCGATGAAGCTCGGCGGCACCGCCGACCGCAACGGCTTCTTCTACGTGCTCGACCGCACGAACGGGAAGTTCATCACCGCGCATCCGTTCGTCGAGAAGATCAACTGGGCGAAGGGCATCGACAAGGACGGCCGTCCCGAGTTCATCGACGAGAACCGTCCGGGCGACCCGACCAACGCGCAGAAGGGCAAGACCGTCCACGCGACGCCTGGCTTCCTCGGCGGCAAGAACTGGATGCCGGTCTCCTACGACCCGCAGACGAAGCTGTTCTACGTCCCCTCGAACGAGTGGGGCATGGACATCTGGAACGAGCCCGTCACCTACAAGAAGGGTGCGGCCTATCTCGGCGCCGGCTTCACGATCGTCCCGACCTTCCAGGACCACATCGGTGCGCTGAAGGCCATGGACCCGCTGAGCGGCAAGATCGTCTGGCAGGTCAACAACAAGGCACCGCTCTGGGGCGGCGTCCTCTCGACCGCCGGCGGCCTCGTCTTCTACGGCACGCCTGAGGGCTACCTGAAGGCGCTCGATGCCAAGACCGGCAACGAGGTCTGGAAGTTCCAGGTCGGCACCGGCGTCGTCTCGTCGCCGATCACCTGGACGCAGGACGGCGAGCAGTGGGTCGGCGTCGCGGCCGGCTGGGGCGGCGCGGTTCCGCTGTGGGGTGGCGAGGTCGCCAAGTCGACCGCCGGCATCAACCAGGGCGGCTCGTTCTGGGCCTTCCACCTGCCGAAGAACCTCGCGTCGCGCTGAGCGACGAAGCGTTCGAGATCAAACGAAAGCGGCGCCTTCGGGCGCCGCTTTTTTGTTTGCGCGCGTGGCGTTCAGAGCCGGATGAACCGGATCATCCGGAAGCCGCGGGCGATCTGGCTGAGCGGGATCTCGAGCGCGTGCGTGATCTCGAGCCCGAGCCGGAAGACGGCGCCGCCGAGCGGCGTGTACCAGAGCGCCAGGATGAGGAGGATGAAGACGCCGTTGCCGGCCCGCCTTGTCGCGACCGCGACCGACGGCGGCAGGAACGGACGCACGATGCCGAACCCGTCGAGCCCGGGAAACGGCAGGAGGTTCAAGACGAGTGCCGTCGCCTGGAAGAAGGCGAGGACGGCAAGCCCCGCGCGCAGATCGGTGACGTCGCCGTCGGCGCTGACCGGCGCGACCGCGATGAGCGCGGCAAGCAGCAGCAGGAAGCAGAGGGTGGCGAAGGGACCGGCCGCCGACACCGCCGACGCCCAGCCGGCGCTGCGCAGCAGGTCGGTGCGGACGTAGACGGCGCCGCCCGGCAGGCCGAAGCCGCCGAAGAAGAGGTAGATCACCGGCAGGATCAGCGACAGGACGGGATCGGTGTACTTCAGCGGATCGAGCGTGAGATAGCCGGTGGCGGCGACGGTGCCGTCGCCGCCGAGATAGGCCGTCAGCGCATGGCCGAACTCGTGCAGGCAGAGGCTGACGACCCAGCCCGACACGACGAGAACGAGGACGGCGACGGGACCGTCGACCCAGCCGTTCCACAGCGCCGACCCGGTGCCGGTGAAGACGAGCACGAGCACCAGGAAGTTGAAGCTCGGCTCGATGGCGGCGCGCACGAGCCTACTTCACCTGGACGATCCGCACGTCGCCGGTTCGCCGCAGCACGCTGACCGTGATGTCCTTGCCGTCGTGGTCGCGCTTCAGCCGGACATCGGCGCTGGAGCCGTTGATCCGCAGGTCGAAGAGCATCATCTCGTCGAGGAAGCCCGGCATGCGCGGATCGAAGAAGGAGATTTCGTTGCGCTCGTGGTCGAGCTTGAGGCCGAGGCAGGCGGCGACGAGCGCGAACGGCGTCGCCGAGGCCCAGGCCTGCGGCGCGCAGGCGACGGGATAGGCGGTGGGTCCGCGTCGCGGCTTGCGCACGAAGCCGCAGAAGAGCTCCGGCAGCCGGCGCAGCTCCTGGTAGCCCGCGGCATCGAACAGGCCGCTGAACACCTGCACCGCCTGATCCTTCAGCCCGTAGCGGGCGAAGCCCATCACGATCAGCGCGTTGTCGTGCGGCCAGATCGAGCCGTTGTGATAGCTCATCGGATTGTAGCGCGCCTCGCCGATCGGGATCGTGCGGATGCCCCAGCCCGAGAAGGCCTCCGGGCTCATCAGGCGATCGGCGACGCTCTGCGCCACGGCGGCATCGGCGATGCCAGTGAACAGCGTATGGCCGGCATTCGACGAGCGCACCTTGCAGGGCTGCTTCTTGCCGTCGAGCGCCAGCGCGTAGGTGCCGATCTCCTCGACCCAGAACGCCTCGTGGAAGCGCAGCTTGAGCGCGGCGGCCTCGTCGCGGAGGTCCTCGGCGCGCTGCGGCAGGCCGAGCCGGCGCGCGAGGGTCGACGCCGCCTCCTTCGCCGCGAAGAGGTAGCCCTGCACCTCGCAGAGCGCGATCGGCCCCTTCGCCTCGCTGCCGTCGGCGTGGAAGATCGAGTCCTGCGAATCCTTCCAGCCCTGGTTGGCGAGGCCCGCCTCGGTCTCGCGGATGTACTCGAGGAAGCCGTCGCCGTCGCGGTCGCCGCTTTCGTCGCACCAGGCCAGCGCCGCCTCGATGCTCGGCCAGATCTCGGCGATCGTCTTGAGGTCGCCGGTGCGCTCGAAGTACATGCCGGCGAGCATGACGAAGAGCGGCGTCGCATCGACGGTGCCGTAGTAATGGCCGAACGGCACCTCCTTGAGGTTGGCCATCTCGCCGTGGCGGGTCTCGTGCAGGATCTTGCCGGGCTGCGCGTCGGCCGCCGGATCGACGGCCTTCGCCTGCGTCGCCGCGAGGTAGCGCAGCACGCCCTCGGCGATGCGCGGGTCGAACCACAGCGTCATCATCGCCGTGATGATCCCGTCGCGGCCGAACACGGTCGAGAACCACGGGATGCCGGCGAAGGGATAGAGCCCGTGCTTGGTGCGGGTCACCAGCATGTAGATGTCGGAGGCGGCGCGGCAGGCGATCTCGTTGAACATCGCGTTGGTGCTCGTCACCGTCGCGATGCCTTTCGTGAGGTCTTTCAGCCCGCGGCGGTTAGCGCGGTAGGCGCGCAGGAAGGCGACGGGCCGCGCGGCCTGGCCCTCGGCGCAGGCGATGTCGGCGATGATCGAGCATTTCGCGTCGGGCTCGAGCTCGATCGAGAACAGCGCGAAGCCAGCCTCGAGGCGTTCCGGCTTCGGCGAGAACGCGACCGTGGTGAAGCGCGAGACCTCGTCGAGCCCGGTGTAGCTGAGCGTCACCGTCGAGGCGTCGCTGATCTCCGTCTTGCCGGTGCCCGCGCCTTGCGGGCGGTGCCGCGCACCTCGAAGAGGTCGCGGAAGTCGGCGCCGAAGCGGATCGTCACCTCGAACTTGCGCGCGCGCGCCGAGTAGTTGCAGAAGCCGACGCGCTCGTAGCAGCCGCCGGCGAACAGGAACTTGGTACGATCGATGGCGATCGCATCGGCCGGGATCAGGAGCTTGTCGCCGTCGCGGATTTCCGGGTTCGTCAGGTCGACGGTGAGCGAGACGTTGTCGTCTTCGAGCACCGAGCCGAGGATCAGCGGGTGCTTGCCTTCGATGCTCATCGCGAAATGCGAGAGGTAGCGCGTGTCGCGCATGAAGAGCCCCTCGGGCGAATCGGGAAACATGCCCATGTCGCCGTTGGCATCGAGCACCGCGAACATGTCGCCGTACTTCAGCGTGCGCAGCGGCCGCTCGACGAGGGAGGGCTGCGAGTCGGTGTAGTGCGCCTCGGCTTCTTCCAGCGCTGGCTCGGTCGTGACGGCGGGGGAGGACGTCATGGGATCCCGATCGCTTGCGGCGGTGAATCCCGCATGGGGCATCAATGCACGGGGGTCAAGCCCGCCGGCGCAACCCCGGGGTGTCGAGCGTCCGCCCCACCGATACGACGTGCTACGCTCGTGCCTCGAAAAGCATCAATCCGAAACCGACGAAGATACTGCCGCTGATCCGATTGAAGACGCGCCTCCAGGAGGGGCGCTGAAGAGATCTGGCGAGCGAGCTGCCGCCTATCGCGTAGACGACGTACCATCCAAGCTCGATCGCGCCGTACGTGGTCAGCAGGATCACGAACTGCACCGTCTGAGGTGCGGCGCCGTTGATGAACTGCGGCAGGAAGGCCGTCGCGAAGATGATCAGCTTCGGGTTCGTGATCCCGACGAGGAAACCACCGCGATACAGCTTCCACGGACCCAACGAAGGCGGACGTCCTTCCGTGAAATGCATGGGCCCGACGTCGGCGCGCCATGCCTTCACGCCGAGATAGATCAGATAGACGATGCCCGCGTAGCGCAGGACGTCGAAGACGGCAGGCACGGCCGCGAACGCAGCCGCAAGTCCGATCGCGGACAGGACGAGAACCGACATCAGCGCCGACAGGCAGCCGAGCATGGCCGGCACCGAGGCACGGAAGCCGACCTCGGCGCTCTTGCGCATAATGTGCAGCATGTTCGGTCCCGGTGTCCCCGACAACAGGAACACGGCTGCTGCGAATAGCCACCAAGTCTGCAGGGACACGTCGAGCTCCGAACCCGAGGGCAGCGAGGACATACGGGATCAGCCGGCGCGTCACCACGCTAGTCGCTGCAGCAGAGCCCTGCCGAATTCACAGCACCGGCAGGCTGAGCGCGATGCGGGACTTATGGCCGGATCATATCGCTGCTCAGGCCGTCGCCGCCTGCACCGTCTCTACCTGCGCTTCCGCCGGCGCTATCGCGGCGGCACGCGCGAAGGCGAGGCCGATCATCAAGAGGCACGGTCCGGTCGGCGCCGCAGCCGCGGCGAGCGCCGGCATGGTCGCGATCGTGCCGACGACATGCCGCTCGTCGCGGTGCGTCGCGCCCTCGACGAGGATCGCCGGCGTCGCCGGATCGGCGCCGTGCTCGATGAGCTGCTCGATGAGCGGCGCCATCGTGCGCACGCCCATGTAGACGACGCTCGCCGCATGCCGGTCGGCCAGCGCGCGCCAATCGATGTCCTCCGGCAGCCTGCCGTCCTTGGCATGCGCGGTGATGAACTGCAGGCGCCGCGCGACGCTGCGCTCGGTCAGCGAGGTCTGCAGCGAGGCCGCCGCGCCCAGCGCCGCGGTGACGCCCGGCACGACCGAGATCGGCACGCCGGCAGCGCGGCAGCCGTCGATCTCCTCCGTCGCGCGCCCGAAGATCATCGGGTCGCCGCCCTTGAGACGGACCACGTGCTTCCCCTCGCGCGCCAGCTCGACCATCATCGCGGTGATGTCGTCCTGCTTGCAGGAAGGCTTGTAGCCGCGCTTGCCGACGTCGACGCGCCGCGCCTCGCGCCGCGCCATGGCGACGACCTCCGGCGCGACGAGCTTGTCGTAAAGGACAACATCGGCGCCTTGCAGCGCGCGCAGCGCCTTCAGCGTGATGAGATCGGGGTCGCCCGGCCCCGCGCCGACGAGGGTCACCCGCCCGAGCCGCGCCGCCGACGGAGCGGCCTGCTCCCGCGCGGCGCCCAGGAGGGCGTCGAAGTCGCCGGCCTCCGGCGCCCTGCCCTCGTCAGCGAGCGCATGATCGGAGAAGCGCTCCCAGAAGCGCCGGCGCGCGTGGAACGGCAGGTGCAACGGATCGAGCCGCTGGCGCCAGGCGCGCGCGGCCTCCGCCCAGGCTTTCAGGCGCGGCGGCAGCAGCGTCTCGAGCCGGGCGCGGATCGCCTGCCCGAAGACCGGCGCGGCGCCGTGCGTCGAGATGCCGACGACGAGGGGCGAGCGGTTGACGATGGCGCCGAACTGGAAATCGCAGAAGGCCGGGCGGTCGATGGCGTTCATCGGCGCGCCGGCCGCCTTGGCCGCGGCGCGGAAGGCTGCCGCTTCGTCATCGTCCTCGGTGTCGATCAGCGCGATCGCGGCGTCGGCGAGATCGGCAGGCGCCCAGTCGCGCTCGACGAGACGCACGCGCGGGCGCGCCGCGACGAGCGCCCGCATCTCGACGCACGGCGCCGCGGCGAACACCTCGAGCATAGCGCCGGTCGCGTCCAGCAGCTCGGCCTTCCACACCGCACGCTCGGTGGCGCCGGCCAGCACCGCCCGCTTGCCCTCGAGCGGGAAGAAGACCGGCAGCACCGCGAGCGCGTCCATGCCCGGTCCCGGCGCGGCGCGAGCTTCGGTCGTGTCGATGCGGGGCTCGTTCATCGGACCTCCGTGTCCCTCGCTGCCATGTGGTGATCCGCGCACGACCGCACCATGTCAGCGCGAGCCAAGCCGTTGAACATAAAGAGCCTACGACCGCGGCGCCGGGGAACCGGGCGGCGTGCCGCCTGTTGCATCGCGAACCGACGCGCTTCAAGGGGATGACATGCGGGACGACCAGCGAGCCAAGACATGACCGTTCTGCTGCCCGGGCGCGAACGACGGACGCCGGCGCCGCCGCCGGATCCCGCCCATACGCTCGACACGCTCGCCACCATCCTCATCACCGTCGTCACCGTCGCCGTTCTCTATCTCGCCCGCGAAATCCTCGTCCCGATCGCGATCGCCATCCTCTTAAGCTTCGTGCTGTCGCCGCTCGTCAAGGCGCTGCGCAAGCTCGGCATCAACAAGAAGGTCGCCGTCGGCCTCGTCGTGCTCTCCGCCTTCTGCGTCGCCGTCGGCCTTGGCGCGGTGCTCGGCAAGCAAATCTCCGACCTCGCCGCCGAGGCGCCCCGCTACCAGGTCACCGTCTCGAGCAAGATGGAGGGCTTGCGCGACTTCGCGACCCGCAACCCGATCATCGGCAAGCTCAACGACGTCATCGCCAGCGTCTCGCACATGACGCCCCAGCAAGGGGCGCCGCAGCCGCAGGCTCAGCCTCAGGGGCAGGATCGCCAAGCGCAGGCCACGCGCCAGCGCGGCCAGCCGTCGTCGCTCGGCGAGGGCAAGCCGAAGGTGCCGGTGCCGGTCGAGATCGTGACGCCGCCGCCCGGCGTGCTGACGATTCTGCAGGAATATGCGGGGACGGCCGCCTCGCCGCTCGCGACCGCCGCCTTCGTCGCGATCTTCATCGTCTTCATCCTCATGCAGCGCGAGGACCTGCGCAACCGCTTCATCCGCCTCGTCAGCTACGGCGACTTGCAGCGCACCACGCTCGCGATGAGCGATGCGGCCGACCGGCTGTCGCGCTACCTGCTCGCCCAGGTGCTGCTCAACGTCTCCTTCGGCATCGTCGTCGGCGGCGCGCTGGCGATCATCGGCGTGCCGAGCGCGCTGATGTGGGGAATCATCGCGGTCCTGATGCGCTTCATCCCCTACATCGGCGCGATCGGCGCCGCCGCCGGCCCGCTCATCATGGCGTCGGTGGCCGGCGCCGGCTGGTCGCTGGCGATCGAGACCCTGATCCTCTTCGTGACGCTCGAGACAATCGTCGGCCAGCTCGTCGAGCCGCTCGTCTACGGCAGCCGCACCGGCATCTCGCCGATCGCGGTCGTCGCCTCGGCGACCTTCTGGACCTGGCTCTGGGGGCCCGTCGGCCTGGTGCTCGCGACGCCGCTCACCGTCTGCCTCGTCGTGATGGGGCGCCATGTCGAGCGCTTCGGCTTCCTCGACGTGCTGCTCGGCGACGAGCCCGCGCTGACGCCGGTCGAGAGCTTCTACCAGCGCATGCTCGCCGGCGACCTCTCCGAGATCGCCGACCATGCCGAGCTGTTCCTGCGCGACCGGCCGCTCATCGACTACTGCGACGAGGTGGTGATGCCGACCCTCCTGCTCGCTCAGGCCGACGTCCGCCGCGGCGTGCTCGAGGAGGAACGGCAGTCACGGATCCGCGACACGATGCACTCGCTCGTCGAGGATATCGTCGACGAGGGATCGTCCGAGGCCGACGAGGATGCCGAGGGCAACCTTGCCGCAACGGGCGAAGCGCCGCCGACGGCGGCGGACGAGCCCGACATCGAGATCGCCCCGGAATGGCGCACCGAAGGCGCCGTGCTCTGCCTCGCGGGCCGCACGCCGCTCGACGAGGCGGCGGCCATGCTGCTCGCCCTGCTCCTGCAGCGCCGCGGGCTCGGCGTCCGCGTCGCCTCCGCCGAGACTCTGGCGCAGCCCGACGAGACCGCGCCGCGCTGGCCCGAAGCGAAGCTCATCCTGCTGTCGTTCCTCGACGCCGACCTGCGGCTGGCGCAGGCGCGGTTCGCGATCCGGCGCCTGCGTCGCCGCGCGCCCGACGCGCCGATCGCCGCAGCGTTCTGGATGTCGGAGCCGGACGAGGGGCGCGCCAACGAGCTCTGCGCCAACGTCCGCGCCGAGACCTGCGTCGCCAGCCTGCCGCAGGCGATCGCGCTCTGCCTCGACCGTGCCGGCGTGCCGCACGACGACATCGGAAGCGCCGCTCCCAAGGACGAGCCGGCGCTGGCGCTCAAGGACTAGGGCTCAGCCCTTGTTGCCGGCGTTCAGGCCGGCGCCCTCCTCGAGCCAGGCCGCGTAGACGTCTTCGCGAACCTCAGGGGGATCGAGCGCCTCCTGCCGCGCCGAAGCGGTACTCGGCTTGATCGCCTTGCGGGGGCGCGGCGCGCGCTTCATCCAGGCCGGGCGGCGCGGCTTGAGATCGAGCGCCATCACTAGCGCAACCAGCCACCCGACGAGGGTCCAGCCGAGCAGGATGTTGAGCATGACGATCGTCAGCCAGCGCTTTCTGCCCTTGACCGCAGCGATCACGCTCGGCGCCGTGTAGAGCGCGGCCGCGACGACAAACACGGCGACGACACCAACCTGAAGCATTCTCGACCCTGTTCGCCCCACCGGCTTGCTCAACCGGCATGATCGCACCAATCGCGTGGGATCGGAACGTCCGGCTTAGTCGTGCGACCCGCCGTGGGAGCCCGACGACGCGTCGTCGCCGTCCGAGCCCTGCGATTCCGCAACGATCTCGGCCTCGGCCGCCTTCCAGAACCTCAGCGACGAGCCCTCCGGCTTGCCCGCGGCGATCCAGAGCTCGTAGGCACGATGCCGTATCTTCTGCTCCGTTTCCGCGTCCATTATGCGCTCACTCCAATGTGTTCGATTCAATCGTCGACAGGCGCGGCGCGTTGCACCGGGCCGGGCAAAAAAGCGAGCAACATCAGAGTATCTTGTTGATCCCCTCTTCGAACTTGTCGAACTCCTGCTTGATGAGATCGAGGGTCTCGGCGATCTTGATCTGGTTCTCGAGGGTGATCTTCAGGATCTCGACCAGCGCATCGGCGCCGAGGTCTTTGTCCGGCTCGAGGCTGCCATCGATGAGCGAGGATGCAGAGCGCGCCTTGTCGATCAAATCTTGAGCGTCGAACTTCGCAAGCCCGTGCGCCATCGCCGTGTCCCCTCGTCCGCTGCGGTCCCTCACAAAATCCGGCAGGCGGCCCGCGGTTGCGTCGTCCCCGCGGCGAGACTTTCGCGGCGACGGCGGCTAAGTGGGCGCGCCTGACCTCACCGACCGGGACGCCGCGTGCTCGCCACCGCCACGCAAGCCTACCTCCTCGCGCTCTCCGCGCTGATCTCGATCGTCAACCCGGTCGGCTCGGCGCTGTTCTTCCGGCAGGTCACCGAGCATCGCACCGAGGCGGAACGCTCGTTTCTCGCCAAGCGCATCGCGATCTACTCGGCCGCGCTGATGGCCGGCGCGCTGTGGTTCGGCGCGCAGATCCTCGCCTTCTTCGGCGTCGACCTCACGGCGCTGCGCATCGCCGGCGGCTCGGTGATCATGTTCTCGGCCTGGCGGCTCCTCTACGCGCCCGATCACGCCGAGGCCGGCAAGGCCTCGGATGCCGCGGCAACGCCGAGCGGCGCGGAGGACGCGTTCTTTCCGCTCACCCTGCCCTTCACGGTCGGCCCCGGCACCATCTCGGTCGCCATCGCGCTCAGCTCGAACGCGCCGAGCGGCGGCACCGGCCAGCTCGTCTCGATCTTCGGCAGCACGCTCGCCGCGCTGACGACGGCGCTCGCGATCGCCATCGCCTATCTTTGGGCCGACCACCTGATCTCGATGCTCGGCCGGGTCGGCGCCAGCATCGTCACGCGGCTGTCGGCCTTCCTGCTGCTCAGCATCGGCGTCGAGCTCATCTTGAACGGCGTGCGCGGCTTCGTCGCGACGCTGAAGTAGAGCCGCCGTCTCGCGCCTCAGGGACACGCGCCGGCCGCCACGACGAACCGTGGCGGCGGCAGGAGGCTCGCCAGCTTCCGCACGTCCTTGCCGCCCTTCAGGTCGCCGGCCGACAGCACGAGGCACGTCCGGTTGGCCGTGTTGATGACGTGCCAGGCGTCCTTGCCGGCGATGACGGCGCTTGGCGCGGCACCGGCGGTCGCGCCCGGGCCGGCCGGAGCCGGCGCGGCGGCCGGCGGGGGCGCCGGGGCTTGCGGCGGCGTCGGTCGCGGTGCGCCCGGCATGACGTCGTCTGGGATCTGGATGATAACGCCGCGCGCCTGAGCCCGCACTGGGCTGGACGACGAACCGAACAGGCACGCGGCGGCGACCGCCGCTACGACGCCCGCCGTGGTCGACAGTTTCCACTCGCGCATAAAACCCCACCCCGTGATCGGGGGTGGGGTTAGCAAGTTTCCGACCGGCGCTGCGGGGCCGTCCGGATGAGAGCGCTAGTCCTCGTCGCCGGACGGCGCCGGGACGATCACCACCGGCCCGACGGAGACAGAACGCCCCTCGAGGATGTGGCGCGCCGCCCGGCGCTGCATGCCGACCGACCAATCGATCGGCGGCTGAGCGGCGCCCTCCGAGCCGGCGGGGAGCGTACGGTTCTGGGCGAAGGCGGGGCCGGCGAGGCCAATCACCAGCGCCGTTGCAATGACGATGTGACGCATGGGTTTTCTCCATCTGTGCGTTCGGCGTGACAATGCTCAGCTATGTCGCCGGTTGCGGCCATGATACTGCTGCGTCCGGCACAACATCTTTGCACCCGCTGGAACAATGGCCGACGATGTCGGGGACCTGCGCTTCTTCGTCCGGCTCGCAGGCGCCGGGAGCCTCTCGGCTGTCGCGCGGGCGCTGAACTCGTCGCCGGCCGCGATGAGCCGGCGGCTCGCGGCGCTCGAGACGCGCCTCGGCGTGCGCCTCGTGCACCGCACGACCCGCTCCTTCGACCTCACGCCCGAGGGCAGCCTCTTCCACGAGCGCTGCTTGCGCATCGTCGAGGAGATCGACGAGGCGGAAGCCGAGGCGGCGGCCGGCGGCGTCGTGCCGCGCGGCCTCCTGCGCATCGGCGTGCCGCTGGAGATCGGGCGCCGCCGCATCGCGCCGCTCGTCGCCGACTTCGTCGCGCTCTATCCCAAGGTCGAGGTGCACCTGATGCTCTCGGACGCCATCCTCGATGTCGTCGGCGACGCGCTCGATGTCGTGCTCTACATCGGGACGCCGACCGAGCAGGGCCTCATCACCAGCAAGATCCTGTCGAGCGACCTGCTCATCTGCGCCGCGCCGGACTATCTCGCGCGGCGCGGCACGCCGCGGGAGCCGCGCGACATCCTCGACCACGACTGCATCCGCCTCGTCCGCGGCCGCCGCATCGTCGACCTCTGGACGTTTCTGATCGACGGCAAGCCGCAGGATCTGCGCGTGTCGGGGAGCCTCACCTCGACGAGCGCGGAGGTCGTCCACGACTGGGCGCTGGCGGGCAAGGGCGTCGCGCTGAAGGCCTATTGGGACGTCGCGGAGGACCTCGCCTCCGGCCGGCTCGTGCGGCTGCTGACGCCCTACCGCCGCGGCGAGATCACGCTCAGCGCCGTGTACCTCGCGCGCCAGCATCTGGCGCCGCGCGTCCGCTTGTTCCTCGACTTCATTCGCACGCATCTGCGCTAGCCGCCGCCCGCGGCGTCTGTCGCCGACATGTCACACTAAGGTTTCGTTTGACGTCGCGGAACCGCGGCATGGCGCGAATCTGGGCACAAACTGTACCCACTTTTCCGAGGGGTTTTCGCGCTTCGGCTCGATTGCTGCCTCGTTTGTAATCTTACGACGCATATTCTTTGCGCTTAGTCGTTCAAGACTATTTTTCTACAGATACGTCGGGTCTCAAACCGGGGGGTTCGATGAGACGGATATTGCTGGCCGGCGCGACCGGTCTAATCTGTAGCTTGACTATATCTCATCTCGCCAATGCCGCCGATGTTCCGGCGCAGGCGCCCGCGGCGACGACGCCCCCGCCGTTCTTCCTGTTCAGCAGCACGGTGCTGGAATATCGCTTCGAGCCGCAGGGCACGGATACCGGCTTTCCGCATTTCTTTCCCAAGCAGATCGCCAACATCACGCACGTCGATGCCTACCAGTACGGCACCAACTTCATCAGCGTCGACGTCCTGAAGTCGACCGGCGCCGACCCGGCGGCCCCGGCGACGACGTCGTTCACCGGCGAAGGCTCGACCGAGGTGTTCGCCACCTATCGCGCGACCTTCAGCGGCAACGCGGTCACGCACTCGCACATGTTCAGCTACGGCTTCATCAAGGATCTGTCGCTCGAGTACGGCGGCGACCTCGAGTCGCAGAACACCGCATTCGCGCCGCAGCAGACCGACTTCGTCGTCGGCCCGCAGCTCTCCTTCGACGTGCCGGGCGTCTTCACGCTCTCGGCCATGCTCTACAAGGAGTACAACCACAACGGCATCGCCCAGGGTCTCGGCCTGCCGAACAACCCCGACTACAACGCCGCGAGCGGTCGCGTCAGCTTCCAGCCGACGGTGCAGTTCGAGGCGGTCTACCTGCAGCCGCTGAACAAGTGGACGGGCCTGCCGCTCACCTTCAACGGCTTCACCATCGCCAACCTGCCGAAGGGCGTCGACGGCTTCAACGTGCAGACGCGCACCGAGGTCTTGACGTCGAACCGGCTGACGCTCGACGTCGGCTCCTACTTCGGCCATCCGAAGGTCATCGACGGCTTCGTCGGTTACAAGTTCTGGCTGAACAAGTTTGGCGCCAACGCGACCTACGGCTCGACCGGGTTCACGCCCGGCTCCTACGAAAACCAGGCCTATGTCGGGTTCGACTACCATCTGAACTAGGCGCGCGGCAGCCGCGTCGCGCGAGAGGACGGTCCGGCATCGACCTTGCCTCGCGTCGGACCCGCACGGAGGACAGCGTCATGATCACGCGTAGGTCGTTCAACAAGGCACTCGGCGCCGGCACGCTGCTCGGCACCGTGCCGGGCCTCGCCGGGCGTGCGGAAGCCGCCGGCGCCAAGGCCGCCTGGGTCTATCTCGGGCCGATCGGCGACTTCGGATGGACCTACCAGCACGAGCTCGGCCGCAAGGCGGTGGTCGAGAAGTTCGGCGACAAGATCGAGACGACCTATGTCGAGAACGTGCCCGAGGGCGCCGACGCCGAGCGCGTGATCTCGGCGCTCGGCCACAAGGGCTACAATCTCGTCTTCACCACCTCGTTCGGCTACATGAACCCGACGGTGAAGGTGGCGAGGATGATGCCGAAGACCTTCTTCGAGCATTGCGCCGGCTACAAGCACGCGGCCAACCTCGGCGTCTACAACATCCGCTTCTACGAGGGCCGCTACATCCAGGGCGTGATCGCCGGCAAGATGTCGAAGTCCGGCATGATCGGCTACATCGGCTCGGTGCCGATCCCCGAGGTGGTGATGGGCATGAACGCCACCATGCTCGGCATGCAGAGCGTCAATCCCAACGCCAAGATGAAGTTCGTCTTCATCAACAGCTGGTACGACCCGGGCAAGGAAGGCGACGCCGCCAAGGCCCTGCTCGACCAGGGCTGCGATATCATCACCCAGCACACGGACTCGCCGGCGCCGCTGCAAGTCTGCCAGCAGCGCGGGCTGAAGGCGTTCGGCGAGGCGACCGACATGATCAAGTTCGCGCCGAGCACGCAGCTGACGGCGCCCGTCAACAATTGGGGTCCCTACTATATCAAGCGCGTCCAGGCCCTTATCGACGGCTCGTGGAAGCCGGACGACATCTGGGGCGGCCTTTCCGCCGACATGCTGGTGATGGCGCCCTACCGCAACATGCCGGACGACGTCGTCGCGCTCGCCAAGAAGACCGAGGCCGACATCAAGAGCGGCAAGCTGCTGCCGTTCGGCGGCAAGATCACCGATCAGTCCGGCGGCGTGAAGTCGGCGCTCGACGACGGCCAGATCGCCTCGATGAACTGGCTCGTGCAGGGCGTCGAGGGCAAGCTGCCGGCCTGAGGCTCGCGCCGATGTCGCGCGCCGAGGACGAGCATTTCCTGCGCCTCGCCTTCGCCGTCGCCGAGCGCACGCGCGCCGGCGGCGACCATCCCTTCGGCGCGATCCTCGTCGACGCCGGCGGCACCGTCCTGCTCGAGGCCGGCAACGGCTTTTCGAGCGAGGGCGGCGACCGCACCGCGCATGCCGAGCGCCTGCTTGCCTCGCGCGCCAAGGTTTTTTCCCAAGACGTGCTGGCGGGCTGCACGCTCTATGCGTCGGCCGAGCCCTGCGCAATGTGCGCGGGCGCGATCTACTGGTCCGGTATCGGCCGGCTCGTCTACGGGCAGAGCGAGGCCGACCTCAAACGTGTGACGGGCAACCATCCCGAGAACCCGACTCTCGCCCTGCCCTGCCGCACCGTCTTCGCCGCCGGCCAGCGCCAGGTCGAGGTCGTGGGGCCGCTGCTCGAGGCCGAAGCCGCGGCTTTGCAGGAGCGCTTCTGGCGCGAGAGGTAGCGCGCGCGGCATCCCTTCTCCCGCTTGCGGGAGAAGGTGGCCCCGCGAAGCGGGGTCGGATGAGGGAGGTCGGGCGGAGAGCTCTCGAGCCGAGAGCTTGCGCTGGAACCGCCCTCATCCGACCCGACTTCGTCGGGCCACCTTCTCCCGCAAGCGGGAGAAGGAAAAGCGAGGCTTCACGAAAAAAGCGCGGCCGCCTTGCCGTGCGCGTCCATCAGCCCCCGCAGGTCCAGCCCCACCACGGCGCCATCCACCACGCGCCACTGCCCGCCCACCATCACGCGATCGGCCCGCGTGGCGCCGCAGATCACCAGCGCTGCCAGCGGATCGTGGTGGCCGGAGAAGCGCGGCTCGTCCAGCGTGAACAGCGCGAGGTCGGCCTCGAAGCCCGGCGCGATCACGCCGACGTCCTCGCGGCCCAGGCACCGCGCCGAGCCCTGCGTGCCCCAGCGCAGCACATCGAGATGCGACAGCGCCGCGGCGCCGTACTTCAGCCGGCCGAGCATCAGCGCGTGGCGCAGCGCCTCCATCATGTTCGAGGCATCGTTCGAGGCCGAGCCGTCGACGCCGAGGCCGACCTTGCAGCCCGCCGCCTCGAGATCGCGCGTCGCGCAGGTGCCGGAGGCGAGCAGCATGTTGGAGGTCGCGCAATGGCAGACGCCGACGCCGTGGCGCCCGAGCCGGCCGATCTCGCCGGCATCGAAATGGATGCCGTGCGCGAGCCAGGTGCGGCCATGCAGCCATCCCGTCTCCTCGAGCAGGTCGACGGGGCGGCAGCGATAGAGCGACTGGCAATAGGCATCCTCGTCGTGCGTCTCGCCGAGGTGCGTGTGCAGCGGCGCCTCGAAGCGCGCGGCAAGCGCCGCCGTCTCCGTCATCAGCTCCGGCGTGATCGAGAACGGCGAGCACGGCGCCAGCCCGATCTGGATGCGGCCTCCCGGCGCCGGATCGTGGTAGCGCGCGAGCACGCGCTCGCTGTCGGCGAGGATCGTCGCGGCATCCTGCACGACGCCGTCGGGCGGGAGGCCGCCGTCCTTCTGCGAGCGGTTCATCGAGCCGCGCGTGACCGTCATGCGCAGGCCGAGTGCCAGGGCCTCCTCGACCTCGATGTCGATCGCCTGCTCCAGCCCCGCGGGGAAGAGGTAGTGGTGGTCCGCCGCCGTGGTGCAGCCCGAGAGCAGGAGCTCGGCGAGCGCGAGCCGGACGGCGATGCGGAAGCTCTCCGGGGTCAGCCGCGCCCAGATCGGATAGAGCGCCTGCAGCCAGCCGAACAGTTCCTGGCCGAGAGCGGCGGGATGCGTGCGCGTCAGCGTCTGGTAGAAATGATGGTGCGCGTTGACGAGCCCCGGCAGCACGACGTGGCGGCTCGCATCGAAGCTCGCGTCGACGGGCTGCGCCGGCATGCGTCCCGCGGCGACGAGCTCGACGATCCTGCCGTGCTCGACGACGAGGCCGCCGCCGGCCTCCTCCGCGAAGATCGCCAGGGGATTGCGTATCCAGAGCCGCGCGTTGCTCGACACAGCCAGTCTCCGTTCAGAGGATTAAAATATAGGCACTCATCATGTTTCGATGTTCCCGCTAGTCAGCCCCCGAACCTTTCGATATCGATGCCGGTTGTAAAGTGGATGCAATTGGCCGCAGGCTGGGAGACACTGATGCGAGCTCGTGCTGTTCTTTTGTCCGCCGCGACGATCGCGGCCCTGGTCGGCGCGACCGGCGCCCACGCCCAATCGCGCTCGCTGCCGAAGGGCTCGTCGCTCGCCGCGACGCCGCCGATCGACCAGCGCGGCAAGCAGTTCAAGGCGCTCTCGCGCGCCCAGCAGCTGCGCTATCTGCACCAGGGCTACAGGCCGCATCACCACCCCTACTGATCGGAAGCGCGCGGGCGATGCCCTCGCTCACGGCGCCGCCGCGATCGCCTCGAGCCGCAGCCGCGCGATCGTCTTGATCTCGGCGATCGCGCGCGCAAGCTCGGCCTCCGCATCGTTGCCGAGCCGCTCCTCGAAGGCGGCGAGGATGGCATCCTTGCCGCTGCGGCGCACGGCCATCACGAACGGGAAGCCGAACTTCGCCTTGTAGGCCTCGTTGAGCCGCGTGAAGCGGGCGAGCTCGTCCGGCGTCAGGCTGGAGAGGCCCGAGGCCTTCTGCTCGACGCGCGACTCCGGCGCGATGTCGCCGGCGAGCGCCGCCTTGCCGGCGAGATCGGGGTGCGCGCGCACGAGCGCCACGGACGCCGCCGGGCCGGCCGCGTCGAGCACCGCGCACATGGCGAGATGCAGCGCCGCGAACGAGCCGAACGGGGCGTCGCGCCACGCGCCCTCGGCGATCCACGGCGAGTGCTCGAAGATCCCGCCGAACGCTGCCATGAAGCCCGCATGGTCGAGCGAAGCCAGCTCCGCGGGCGTCACGCCAAAAACCCCGTCACCCGCGCCCGACTGTGCACTCGATCTGTCCGTGCGGCTCGTCCGTCGGCAGGAACAGCGTGCCGTCGAAGGGGCGATCGAAGACGGCGAGGTTCATCGGCAGGTAATGCTTGTTCGGCGCCGCGAGCGACACCGTCGCGATCTCCGGCACCGCTTCCAGCGCCGCGGTGCCCATCCGGTACAGGCTGTCCTGCATGCTGTTCGAGTAGGTCGTCGCGAAGACCTCGACCATCGCGTCGAGGATCTTCGTGTTGGCCGCCGGGTAGTCGGCCGGCGCCCGCGTCCAGTCCCAGGAGGCGACGAGGCTCGTCGAGGCCATGCGATCGGTGGCCGGCAGGATCGTCGTCAGCGGATCCTGGTAGAAATTGGCCCAGCCCGAGTCCGTCGTCTTGAGGATCGTGAAGCCCTCGATGCCGGAGACCGTCTTCAGCCCCGCGCGCGTCGCGATGACGACGGCGAACGGCTTGCCGTTCGAATCGAGCGTGAAGCTGTGCGGATGCTCCTTGCCGTCGATGACGAGGCGCGTCCATTTCGTCTCCTTTGCGGTCACCGTGCATTTTTCGACCTGCGGATAGTCGCGGAAGAAGCGCTCGGTCACCGCCTTGCAGAACAGCTCGGTCGGCAAATCGAGATTGTCGTGCGCGACGACGTTGATGAGGTTCTTCGTCGTGTCGGTCGAGACCGACGTGGAGTTGTCGGCCGCCGTGTAGGCCCTGCCGAAGTCGCCCTCGATGATCGCCTCGACGGTGAGCTCGCGCGGCTCGTGGCGCGGCGTGTCGCGCGTCAGCCGCATCACGCGGACGCGACCCTTGCCGTAGCGGTTCATGACGAGAGTCATCGCCTTCGCTCCTTGCGTTCGGACCGCCGCGGGCCGTGGTCGCTCGAGCCCGCAATCAAGTTCCGGGCCGTCAGCTGCCGCGGTAGGTCGAGTAGGCCCACGGCGTGACGAGCAGCGGCACGTGATAGTGCAGGCTCGGATCGGCGACGCCGAAGCGCAGCGGCACGACGTCGAGAAAGCGCACGCCCGAGGGCTGCGTCGTCGCGCCGGCGAAATAGTCGCCGATGTGAAAGGCCAGCTCGTAGGTGCCCGCCGTCAGCGCGGGCCCGGCGAGGAGCGGCGCATCGAGCCGCCCGTCCGCGTTGGTGACCGCTTCGGTGATCTCGTGCGTCTCGCCGGCCTCGTGCCGGGAGAGGACGACGCGGACGCCCGCGGCCGGCCTGCCGGTGACGAGATCGAGGATGTGGGTGGTCAGTCCGCTCAAGCGAGACACCGGGTGGGACGGCCGATCGGCGACCGCCGCAGCAACCGTTATGCCATTCGGCGTATCGCGGAGGCAATCGTTGCGACGGCTGCGGGATGGCACGAGGCTTGAATTGAATCTATGCGGGTCAGCTCAGAGGTCGTCATGTCCGCGCAACCGCATGCCGTCGACCAGATGTTTCCGCCGCCGCGCCTGCTGACGCTCGGCCTCCAGCACGTCCTCGTCATGTATGCCGGCGCCGTCGCCGTGCCGCTGATCATCGGCCGCGCGCTCAAGCTGCCGCCGGAGGACGTCGCCTTCCTCATCAGCGCCGATCTCTTCACCTGCGGGCTCGCCAGCGTCATCCAGAGCTGGGGCATGCCGTATGTCGGCATCCGCCTGCCGGTGATGATGGGCGTCACCTTCGCCGCGCTCGGGCCGATGCTGTCGATGGCCGCCGATCCCGACATCGGCGTGCTCGGCATCTACGGCTCGGTGATCGCGGCAGGCCTCTTCGGCGTGCTGGTCGCGCCGTTCGTCAGCCGGCTGCTGCCGCTGTTCCCGCCCGTCGTTACGGGGACGATCATCCTCGTCATCGGCATCTCGCTGATGCGCGTCGCGATCAACTGGGCCGCCGGCGGCCAGCCGACAATCATGAAGGTCGTCGACGGCGTGCCGGGCCAGTTCCCCAACCCCGCCTACGGCGGGCTGCAGGGGCTCGGCCTCGCGCTGTTCACGCTTGTGCTCATCCTCGCGCTGATCCGCTGGGGCGGCGGCTTCGTGAAGAACGTCTCGGTCCTGCTCGGCATCGTCGGCGGCGCCATGATGGCCGCGGTGCTGGGGCTGATGCATTTCGACAAGGTCGGCAAGGCGGCGTGGTTCGCGCTCGTCACGCCCTTCCACTTCGGCCTGCCGCAGTTCCACCTCTTCCCGATCCTGACGATGTGCGTCGTCATGATCGTCGTGATGATCGAGTCGCTCGGCATGTTCCTGGCGCTGAGCGAGATGACCGGCAAGGTGATCGACCAGGCCGAGCTGACCCGCGGCCTGCGCGCCGACGGCGTCGGCACCCTGCTCGGCGGCATCTTCAACACGTTTCCCTACTCGTCTTTCTCGCAGAACGTCGGCCTCGTCGGCATCACCGGCGTCAAGTCGCGCTGGGTCACCGTCACCGGCGGCTGCATCATGATCGTGCTCGGCCTGCTGCCGAAGTCCGCCGCGCTCGTCGAGGCGATCCCGCAGACCGTGCTCGGCGGCGCCGGCATCGTCATGTTCGGCATGGTGGCGGCGACCGGCGCACGCATCCTCACCGAGGTCGACTTCCGCGACAACCCGTTCAATCTCTACGTCGTGGCGATCTCGATCGGCTTCGGCACGATCACGATGGTCTCGCCGAACTTCTTCAAGAACATGCCGAACGCCATCCACCCGCTGCTCGATTCAGGCATCCTGCTGGCGGCGCTCGTGTCGGTGATGCTCAACCTGTTCTTCAACGGGCTCAAGACCATCGACGAGGCGCGCAGCCAGGCCGCCCTCGTCGCCGCCTCGGCCGAGCATGTTTGAGGTGGCGCGCGCGGCGCGCTTCCTCCCCCGCGCAGCGGGGGAGGGGGACCGTGCGCAGCACGGTGGAGGGGGCTGCCGCGTGACGCTTTTGGGTCGTTTGAGCACGGACCTTCTATCCGCCGAAAAGCGAGGCGTTGGCAGCCCCCTCCACCATCCTTCGGATGGTCCCCCTCCCCGCTGCGCGGGGGAGGATGCGCGCGGGGCGGTCGGAGCGCCGCGGGACGCGTTCCGGCATGACCCGCGCCGAGTCCGATCCGGCGAGGCCCGACCTGCTGCGGCTGCGCGGCATCACCAAGCAATACCCGATGACGCTCGCCAACGATCGCGTCGACCTCACGATCGGCCAGGGCGAGATCCATGCGCTGCTGGGCGAGAACGGCGCCGGCAAGTCGACGCTCGTCAAGATCGTCTACGGCGTCGTGCGGCCCGATGCCGGCGAGATCATCTGGGACGGCACGCCCGTCTCGATCCCGAGCCCGCACGCCGCGCGCGCGCTCGGCGTCGGCATGGTGTTCCAGCACTTCTCGCTATTCGAGGGCCTCACCGTCGCGGAAAACCTCGCGCTCGGCATGAACGAGCGCAAGTCGCGCAAGGCGCTGCGCGACGAGGTCGCGGGCATCTCGCAACGCTACGGCCTGCCGCTCGACCCCGACAAGCACGTCTCCGATCTCTCGCTCGGCGAGCGCCAGCGCATCGAGATCGTGCGCTGCCTCATGCAGTCGCCGAAGCTGCTGATCATGGACGAGCCCACCTCCGTGCTCACGCCGCAGGAGGTCGACAAGCTCTTCGAGACGCTGCGCCGGCTCGCCGACCAGGGCTGCTCGATCCTCTACATCTCGCACAAGCTGAAGGAGATCCGTGCCCTCTGCCATGCCGCCACCGTCATGCGGGCCGGCCGGGTGGTGACGCATTGCGACCCGCGGCAGGAGACGACGACTCGGCTCGCCGAGCTGATGATCGGCGAGACGCTCGCGGCGCCGCGCGGGCGGGCCGGTGCGGCATTGGCGGCACCAGCGCCCTGCCTCCTCGTCGAGCGTCTGACGATCGCCTCGGACCGCAAGTTCGGCACCGACCTCAAGGCGATCGACGTCGCCGTCGCGGCCGGCGAGATCCTCGGCATCGCCGGCGTCGCCGGCAACGGCCAGACCGAGCTCATGGATGCCCTGTCGGGCGAGATTCCCGCCGGCAGGCCGGAGACGATCCATATCGAGGGCAAGGCCGCCGGCCACATGCGGCCGAGCGAGCGGCGCGCGCTCGGCGCCTGCTTCGTGCCGGAGGAGCGCAACGGCCACGCCGCGGTGCCCGGCATGACGCTGAGCGAGAACGCCCTGCTCTCGGCCTATGTGCGCAAGGCGCTGGCGCGCTTCGGCCTCATCGACCGCGGCAAGACGACGGTCTTCGCGCGCGACATCATCCGCGACTTCGACGTGCGCACCAGCGGACCCGCCGCCGAGGCGCGCTCGCTGTCGGGCGGCAACCTGCAGAAGTTCGTGGTGGGCCGCGAGGTGATGCAGGAGCCGAAGCTCCTCGTCGTCAGCCAGCCGACCTGGGGCGTCGATGCCGGCGCCGCGAATGCGATCTACGACGCGCTGATCCGCCTCGCCGAGGCCGGCACCGCAGTCGTCGTCATCTCGCAGGACCTCGACGAGATCTTCTCGCTCTGCGATACGATCGCCGTCATCGCCGGCGGCGAGCTGTCGGCGAAGAAGCGCGTCGCGGACACCTCGATCGCCGAGGTCGGCCTGCTGATGGGCAGCGCCGACAAGGCCGACGCCGCGCCAGCCCGGAGTGACGCCGCTGCCTAGCCTCGTCGCACGCGGTCATCGCTCGCAGGCCTGGGCGGTCGCCTCGCCCATCCTGGCGATCGTGCTCACGGTGCTCGTCACCGGCCTGCTCTTCCTTGCCTTCGGCAAGCCGCCGCTGCACGCGCTCGACGTGTTCCTCGTCGAGCCGATCATGAGCCTGAACGGGCTCGCAGAACTCTGCGTCAAGGCGGCGCCGCTCGTCACGATCGGCGTCGGCATCGCGCTCGCCGCGCGCGCCAACGTCTGGAATATCGGCGCCGAGGGGCAGTTCACGATCGGCGCGATCTGCGGCGGCGGCCTCGCCCTCGCCTTCCCCGATCTATCGCCCTTTATCCTCTATCCCGCGATGCTCGCGATCGCGCTGATCGGCGGCGCGGCCTGGGCGGGGATCGTCGCCTGGCTGCGCGTCCAGTTCAACGCGAGCGAGATCCTGACGAGCCTGATGCTGAACTACGTCGCGCAGCTCCTGCTCATCTACCTCGTCTCGGCGCCCTGGCGCGATCCGCAGGGCTTCGGCTTCCCGCAGACGGCGATGTTCTCGGCCAACGCCACCGCGCCGATCCTCGTCGACGGTACGCGCCTGCATCTCGGCGTCGCGGTGGCGCTCGCCGTAGCGCTCGTCGGCTGGTTCACGCTGACGGCGACGATCCTCGGCTTCCAGCTCCGCGTCCAGGGCTCGGCGCCGCGGGCCGCGCGCTTCGCCGGCTTCAGCGACAAGAGGATCATCTGGCTCGCGATGCTGGTCAGCGGCGGGCTCGCCGGCCTTGCCGGCCTCTTCGAGGCCTCGGGGCCGATCGGGCAGCTCACCGGGCAGATTTCGCCGGGCTACGGCTATACCGCGATCATCGTCGCCTTCCTCGGGCGTCTGCATCCCGCCGGCGTCGTGCTCGCCGCGCTCCTGCTCGCGCTCTCCTACCTCGGCGGCGAGGCGGCGCAGATCGACCTCGGGCTCCCCTCGGCGGTGACCGGCATCTTCCAGGGTGTCCTGCTCTTCTTCCTGCTCGCCTGCGACGCGCTGATCCTGTTCCGCATCCGCTGGCGCAAGCCCGGCGCCGCAATCGCCGCGCGGCCGGCGGTCGCCCAGCCCAAGCCTGCAGAATGAACGCTTGCAGAATGAGCGAGATCGCATGACGCTGATCGTCTTCACCAACGTCGTCCTCTCGATCATCGTCACCTCGACGCCGCTTCTGCTGGCGGCGACCGGCGAGCTCGTCGTCGAGAAGTCCGGCGTGCTGAACCTCGGCGTCGAGGGCATGATGCTGGTCGGCGCCGTCTGCGGCTTCGCCCTCGCCTTCAAGACGGGGAGCCCGACGCTCGGCGTCCTCGGCGGCATGGTCGCCGGCGCCCTGTTCTCGCTGCTCTTCAGCGTCCTCGCGCTGAGCTTCCTCGCTGCACAGGTGCCGGCCGGCCTCGTGCTCACCATCTTCGGCACGGGGCTCAGCGCGCTCATCGGCAGCGGCTTCGTCGGCAACTCGACAACCCGCCTGCCGCAGCTCGACATCCCCGGTCTCAGCCACCTGCCGGTGATCGGGCCGGTGCTCTTCGGCGAGGACATCCTCGTCTACCTGAGCTTCGCGGCGGTGGTTTTGGTCCACATCGTCCTGACGCGCACGCACGCCGGGTTGGTGCTGCGCGCGGTCGGCGATTCCGCCGATGCCGGCCACGCGCTGGGCTACGACGTCATCAAGGTGCGCTATCTCGCGACCACCTTCGGCGGCGCGATGGCGGGCCTTGCCGGCGCCTACATGTCGCTCGCCTACAACACGAGCTGGGCCGAGAACATGACCGCCGGCCGCGGCTGGATCGCGCTGGCGCTCGTCGTCTTCTCGATGTGGCGCCCGTTCTGGCTCGTGCTCGGCGCCTATCTCTTCGGCGCGATCATGTACATGTCGTTCTACCTGCAGGGCCTCGGCGTCGCGATCCCATCGCAGTTCATCTCGGCCCTGCCCTACATCGCGACGATCGTCGTGCTGGTGATCATCTCGTCGAACAAGGCGCGCATCCGGCTCACTGCGCCGGCCTGCCTCGGCAAGACGTTTCACGCGACGAGCTGAGCCGCGCCCCTGCTGCCGCGAGCGCCCTTACGCGAATAGCGGCACGAGCCGCATCTCCGGCACCAGCACGAGGCCCTTGTCGGTGAGGCGGATTTCCGGGATCACCGCGAGCGGGATCAGGTTGAAGCCCATGTAGGGGATGGTGCAGCCGGCTTCGGCCCAGGCCCGCTTCACCGCCTGCATGTCCTCCGCGACCTCGGTGACCCGCTTGTCGGAGAGCAGGCCCGCGATCGGCAGCGGCACCATCGCGACGACCTCGCCCTCAGCGACGACGCAGACGCCGCCCTGCGCCGCGCCGATCGCCTCGAGCGCGACGCGCATGTCGGCCTCGTTGCTCCCCGCGACGATGACGTTGTGACTGTCGTGGCCGACGCTGGAGGCGACCGCGCCGCGCTTCAGGCCGAAGTCCTTGAGCACGCCGAAGGCGACGTTGCCCTGCGACTTCCCGTGCCGCTCGACGACGGTCACGAAGCAGAGGTCGTGCTTCGCGACGGCATCGCCCCAGCTCGCGCACCCCTCGATGTCGAGGACATCGTGGAACAGCGCAATGCCGGGCAGAGCGGTGCGCATCGCATGCAGCGACGTCGCGCCGGCGACCCAGTCCGGTGTCAGGCGCGCGACCTCCGGCAGATGCACCGTCGTGAACGCGGCCCGCGGATAGGTGTAGCGATCCGACAGCGCCGCATCGAGGCGCGGGGTGATCTTGCGATCCTCGACGACCAGCTCGCCGCCGTACCAGGTGCAGCGCGGCACGAGGTCGTCGTCCAGCAGCACGAGATCGGCGCGCCGGCCGCCACCCAGGCCGCCGACCTCGCCCTCCAGCCCGAAATGCGTGGCGCCGTGCAGCGAGCCCATCGACCACGCCGTCTCGCGCGACACGCCGGCCGCGTGCGCCTGCCGCACCACCCAGTCGAGCCCGAACATGAGGAGGTCGTCGGCGTCGCGGTCGTCGGTGCAGACGGCCACCCGCTTCGGCGAGGCGCCGAGCTCGGTGACGGCCTTGATCGCCTGCGGCAGGCTGTGCCACGGCGTCGTCGGCGGCCCGCCGCGCAGGAAGATCCACACGCCGGCCTCTAGGAGGTCGTCGGCGATCTCGCGATCGATCGCCTCGTGCGTGTCGGTGATGCCGGAGGCGGCATAGGCCGCGACGAACTCGCGGCCGTAGACATGGCCCGAGACCGGCCGCCCGCGCTTCAGCGCCTCCGCGATGATCGCGTGGGCGCGGGGATCGCCCGTCGCGACGGGGACGAAGTCCATCTTCTCGCCGAGCACGAGCGCCTCGGGCCAGCGGTCGAACAGCGCGCCGATCTTCTCGGGCGTCAGGTCGCCGCCCGCGGTCTCGAGCTCGGGCGACGTCGCGGGCACGGTGCTCGGCACGGTGAGGTAGATCGACAGCGGCGCCTGGCGCGCGTCCTCCAGCATCGCCTCGACACCGGCGACGTCCATGACGTTGCCGATCTCGTGGCTGTCGCAGAAGATCGTCGTCGTGCCGTTGACGAGCGCGGCCTCGGCATAGGCGCAGGCCGTGACCATCGAGGACTCGATATGCAGATGCGGGTCGACGAGACCGGGTGCGAGGATGCCGCCGCGGGCATCATAGGTCGGCGCGGTGCCGCCCGCCGCCTTGTGCGCGCCGGCCGGCTTCAGCGCGGCGATGCGGCCGCCTGAGATCCAGATCTCGCGCTCGGGCAGGAGGCGCTCGGAATAGGTCGACAGCGCACGCGCGCCGGTGATCACGAGATCCGGCGCGGCGCGTCCGGAGGCGACATCCGCCAGGCGACGCGTCATCGTGTGCAGCGGCGCGACGGCGAAACGGGTGAGACGAGTCAGGGCAGCCTCCTTGCCGAGGTGATGGACGTGCCATGCAAAAGACGGCGCAAGAGGCATACCCTTTGCGACAGCCGAGCGACATCGCGGAGGTCTTGATGCACGCGCTCACCGACCCGACCGGGTCCATCGTCCTCCGCGTGGCGGCCTAAGTGGCTGCGCCGAGCCACGCTCTGCGCGGCAGGATCATCTCGTTCAAGGGCGACCCGTTCCAGGACGGCTCGCAGGCCTCGCTCGACGCGATCGACGACGGCCTCGTGGTGATCGCGGGCGGCAAGATCGTCGCCGTCGGGGCCTACGCTGCGCTCGCGCCGACGCTGGCCGCCGGCGTCGTGATCACCCACTACGGGGACGCGCTGATCTGCCCGGGCTTCGTCGACACGCACGTGCACTATCCGCAGATGCAGATGATCGGCGCCTACGGCGAGCAGCTCCTCACCTGGCTCGACAAGTACACGTTCGTCACCGAGGCGCAGTTCGTCGACAAGGCGCATGCCGACGTCATCGCAAAGCTGTTCTTCCGCGAGCTGCTGCGCTGCGGCACCACGACGGCGGCGGTCTACTGCACCGTGCATCCGCAGTCCGTCGACGCCTTCTTCGAGGAATCGGAGCGCTACGGCACGCTGATGGTCGCCGGCAAGGTGCTGATGGACCGCAACGCGCCGCAGTCGCTGCTCGACACCGCGCAGCGCGGCTACGACGAGAGCGAGGCGCTGATCAGGCGCTGGCACGGGCGGGGCCGCTGCCGCTACTGCGTCACGCCGCGCTTCGCGCCGACGAGCACCGAGGCGCAGCTCGACGCGGCCGGCGCTCTGCTCGACGCGCACGGCGATCTCTTCATGCAGACGCACCTCAGCGAGAACGTCGCCGAGGTCGAGTGGGTGAAGGCGCTGTTCCCCAAGCGCGCGAGCTACCTCGACGTCTACGCGCATGCCGGGCTCGCGCGGGAACGCGCGGTGTTCGGCCACGCGATCCACATGAGCGAAGAAGATTTCTGCACCTGCCACGCCACCGGCGTCGCGCTGTCTCACTGTCCGACATCGAACCTTTTTCTCGGCAGCGGGCTGTTCCGGCTGTTCGAGGCGCAGGACGCCAAGCGCCCCGTCCGCGTCGGGCTCGGCACCGACGTCGGCGCCGGCACGAGCCTGTCGCAGCTGAAGACGCTCGGCGAGGCCTACAAGGTGGCCGCGCTGACCGGCCGCAAGCTCGATGCGACGCAGGCCTTCTACCTCGCGACGGCGGGCGGCGCCCGCTCGCTCTACCTCGACGACCGCATCGGCAAGGTCGCGGTGGGCTTCGACGCCGACCTCTGCGTGCTCGACCTCAAAAGCTCGCCGCTGCTCGACTTCCGCATGGGCTATTGCGAGAGCCTCGAGGAGATCCTCTTCGTGCTCGTCACGCTCGGCGACCATCGCACGGTGCGCGCCACCTTTGTCGCCGGCGAGCGCGTCTACGACCGCACCGCCGCCGAGCCGTTCCGCTACGCGGGCTAGGGTCGCGGTCCTCGTTCCACCACCTGCCGATACAGCTCGTCCGCCTTGAACGGCGTGCGCGTCGGGCGGACACCCGTCGCATCTCGGATGGCGTTGCCGAGCGCGGCGGCCACGGGATTGTACGGGCTCTCGCTCATCGACTTCGCGCCGAGCGGACCGACGGTGTCGTAGGTGTCGGCGAAATGCACCTCGGTGCGCGGCACGTCGGCGAAGGCGGGGATGTGGTAGCTGCGGAAGGCGTCCGTCGTCACCTTGCCCTCGGCGTCGATCACCACCTCCTCGTAGAGCGCCGCGCCGATCGCCTGGGCGACGCCGCCCTCGACCTGGCCGCGGCACTGCAGCGGGTTCATCACGGTGCCGGCGTCGGCCGCGTGGATGCTGCGCAGGATCTTCACGA
This sequence comes from Beijerinckiaceae bacterium RH AL1, assembly GCA_901457705.2. Taxonomy (NCBI): domain Bacteria; kingdom Pseudomonadati; phylum Pseudomonadota; class Alphaproteobacteria; order Hyphomicrobiales; family Beijerinckiaceae; species Beijerinckiaceae bacterium RH AL1. Next base: position 1,366,184 of record LR590083.2, on the reverse strand, counting down.
TGCCGCTGCGCCGATGGACCGCCACCTCGAACGCCTGCACGTTGAAGGCGACCGAGCGCGGCGTCCCATCGGCGTGGCCGGCCGCCTCGAGCGCATGGCCGGCGTCGGCGGCGAGACGCGCGAGGTTCGACAGCAGGACGTCGTGGTCGGGCCAGGCCACGGTGTCCTTCACCAGCGTCGGCCCCGTGCCGTTGCACCCGAGCGTGAGCGCAGCGAAGTCGAGGATCGTGGCGCGCAAAGCCTCAGCCGCGCGTTGCGTCGCGAGGCCGGCAACGACGGTGCCGGTGCTGCCGTAGGCCCCCGTGTCATGGCCCACCACGTCGGTGTCGGCCTGGTGGATGCGGATGCGCTCGACCGTGGTGCCGAGCGCGGTCGCGGCGATCTGCGCGTGGACGGTCGTCGTGCCGTTGCCGAACTCGGCGGTGCCGACGCGGAGGTCGTAGCAGCCGTCGTCGGCAAGCCTGATCACGCAGTCGGCGAAATGGCCGCGCGGCGGGATCGTGTCGATCATGCCGGCGGCCATGCCGCGGCCGATGAGCCAGTCGTCGCCGAGGTCGGGTCTTGGGCCGGCCTGGAGCGCCTCCTGAGCGCGGTCGAGGCACTGGTCGAGCCCGTAGCTGCCGTACGCGACGTCGTGCGCGCCGGCCTCGAACGAGATCATCGGGTCGCCGGGCACGACGACGTTCTTGCGGCGGAAGGCGAAGGGATCGAGGCCGAGCCGCGCCGCCACCTCGTCCATTGCGGATTCGATCGCGAAGTTCGTCTGGCTGAGCCCGTAGCCGCGGAAGGCGCCGGCGGGCAGCGTGTTGGTGTAGACCGCCTGCGCCTCGACGCGCTTGTTCGGGCAGCGGTAGAGCGAGATCGCCTCGCCGCAGCCGTGGAACATCACGCCGGAGCCGTGATTGCCGTAGGCGCCGGTGTTCGAGAGCATGTGCATCGCGATCGCGGTGAGCGTGCCGTCGCGCGTGACGCCGATCTTCACGCGCACGCGCATCGGATGCCGCGTCGTCGTCGCCGTGAACTGCTCGGCGCGCGTGAGCTCGAGCTTCACCGGCCGCCCGGTGCGCAGCACGGCGAGCGCGACGATGTCCTCCGTCAGCATCTCCTGCTTGCCGCCGAAGCCGCCGCCGACGCGGGCGGCGAAGACGCGGACCTTGTCCGGCGGCAGGTCGTAGAGATCGGCGAGCGCTGATCTGACCAGGAACGGGACCTGGGAGCTAGTGCGCAGCGTGAGCCGGCCCTCCTCGTCGAGCCAGCCGAGCGCGCCGTGCGTCTCCAGCGCGGCATGCTGCACGCGCTGCGTCTCGAAGGTTTCCTCGTAAACCATGTCGGCCGCGGCGAAGCTTGCCTCGACGTCGCCAACGCCGCCCTGCACCTCCGCGACGAGGTTGCGGGCGGCATCCTTGATGCGGCTCGACGGCGGCTTGTCGTGGACGACCGGCGCGCCGGGTTTCAGCGCGTCGGCGGGATCGAGCACGGCCGGCAGGATCTCGTAGTCAACGCGGAGCGCGTCGCGGCCGGCCTCGGCCGCGGCTTCGGATTGGGCGACGACCGCCGCCACGCGCTGGCCGGCGAAGCGAACGATCGGATCGAGCACCATCGTGTCGTCGGGGTCGTCGGTCGCATGCTCGTGCTGCGCCGTCGAGAAGAGCTTTGACGGCGCGTCCTTGAAGGTGAGCACCGCGACGACGCCTGGCACGGCTTCGGCGGCGCGCGCGTCGATGGCGACGATGCGCGCCGAGGCATGCGGCGCGTGCAAAATCTTCATGTGCAGAAGGCCGTCGACGGCGACGTCCATCGTGTAGCGCGCCTGGCCGGTGACGATGGCCGGCCCGGCGGGCGCGCCGAGACCGCGCCCCACCGCCGCGCCCGGCTCCGCCGTCTCGACGGTGCGCGTCCCCTCGATCGCATCGGCGATCGCGCGGTAGCCGGTGCAGCGACAAAGGTTGCCCTTCAAAGCAACCGGCAGGTCCTTGCGCTGCGCCTGGTCGAGGCACGTGGAGGTCATCACCATGCCGGCCGTGCAGAACCCGCACTGAAAGCCCTGCGCGGCGAGGAACGCCGCCTGCATCGGATGCAGGCTTCCGGCCTCCGCCAGACCCTCGATCGTCGTGACCTCGCGCCCGCAGGCGCGCCGCGCCGGCACCAGGCAGGCGTGCACGGGCTGGCCGTCGAGGTGCACAGTGCAGGCGCCGCAGTCGCCGGTGTCGCAGCCCTTCTTGACGCCGAACCAGCCGAGATCGCGCAGGAAGGTGCGCAGGCACTGGCCCGGCCGCGGCTCCTGCGCAAACGACGCCCCGTTGACGATGATCGTCATGACGGCGCGCCGGCAAGCTCCGCCGCGATCTCCTCGATGAAGACGATCGTCATGTGGCGGCGCCAGTCGGGGCGGCCGTGGATGTCGTCGTACCAGTCCGCCGCGCCGATCTCGGCATCGACGAGCCGCGCGAGAGCCTCGCCGCCGACGCGCTCGCGCAGCACGAGGCGGTGCGGCCGCCGTGTCGAGGCGGTGACGGTGATCGCGATCGCCCCGTCCTCGTCGCGCGTGCCGATGACGACGGCGCCGGACCGCCCCTGCGCCTGGAGCGAGATGCGGCGGAAGGCGGCGGGGCGGCGCAGCGCGGCTTCCCCGAACGCGATGCCGCGCAGCAGCTCGCCAGGAGCTATCGCGGTGCGCTGCGGCCCGAGCACGAAGTCGAGCACCGGCATGCGGCGCTCGGCCCCGTCCGGACCCCAGAGGAGGCAGGTGGCATCGAGCGCCGCGCCGAGCGAGATCATCGGGCCGGCCGGCAGCGCCATGCAGATGTTGCCGCCGACGGTCGCCGCATTCCAGATCTTGAACGAGGCAAGAAACGCGTGGCAGCACTGGCTGATCAGCGGCCCGGCGCGCCAGGCGCTCGGATAGGCGAGCGCCTCCAGCATCGCGACCGGGCAGGTCGCCGCGACGAAGACCCCGTCGTCGTGCATCTCGATCGGCGGCCAGCCGAGCCCGGTGAGGTCGACCAGGCGCTTCAGGCTCGGCTGCGGCTCGGAGAACAGCCACGTCCCGCCCGCCAGCCAGGCATCGCCGGCGGCCGGACGCGGGAGCGCGTCACGCGTGCGCGGCCGCTCGAAGGCTTCGATCGTGTTGAGGTCCATGTCCCGGCCCTTTCCGCTGCTTCGAAGCATATCGCGGGCCGGCCGGGCGGGCGAACGTCGCTCCACGCGGATGATGCAGAACCGCGACCTTCATGCCACGGCGGCGGCGACCGAGCAGCCCGACTCTCGATGTAACGGTTTGCTCCGAGACGACGAACTCCAGCCTGCAAACGAGCCCGTTTCGAAAGGCATCGCGGTGCAGGAGCCCTTCCGCAAAGAGCTGCTCGCCGGCCGGACAACGGTCGCGGCGTGGCGCTCCAAGCCGAGCTTCTATGCCGTCTCGACGGAGGACCGCACGATCGACGCCGACCTCGAGCGCTTCATGGCTAAGCGGATGGGCGCGAAGACGATCGAGGTGAAGGCCAGCCACCTGTCGATGATCTCGCAGCCCGAGACGATCGCCAACCTCATCCTCGAGGCGGCCGGGCGATCCTGATAGCGGCCTGCGGGCGTAAACGCCGCCCGCAGGACGTCTCGCGTCTACGACGACGGCTTCGCCGGCGGCGGGGCCGCAGCGCCGCGCGCCTTCGCGATCTGCTCGGGCGTCACGGAGCCGGGCATGCCGCCGAACTGGCGCTGGGTGTAGCCGGCGATCGCCGCCAGCTCCTCGTCCGTGTAGGCGCCCGTGAACGGGTGCATGAACATCAGGCCCTGCGCCGTCTTGATCTCGCTGCCGCCGACCAGGACCTGCACGAGGTTCGTCGCGGCGGGGTCGCGCGTCGAGTGCGAGCCGGCAAGTGCCGCCCAGGCCGACTGGCGGCCGCCGCCGCTCGGCAGGTGGCAGCCGGCGCAGGCCTGGACGAACAGCCGCTGGCCCAGCGCATCCGAGGGCGACGAGGCCGCCTCGGTCGGCGCCGGCGGCGCGCCGTCGCTCTGCGCGGGAACGCCGCGGAGATAGGTGACGAGCGCCTTGATGTCCTCGGGCTTCAGCCCGCTGAGGCTGTGCTCGACGGCCTCGGCCATCGGCCCCGAGGCCGGACCGTGGCCCGTCGCCTGCCCGGTCGACAGGTACTGCGCGAGCTGCTCGTCGCTCCACGCGCCGAGGCCGGCCGCGTGATCGCTCGTGAGGTTGTAGGCCTGCCAGTCGGCCTGCAATGCGCCGGCGAACTCCTTGCTGCTCTTCAGCCCCATCATGAAGTTGCGTGGGGTATGGCACTCGCCGCAATGGCCGAGCGCGGTCGCGAGATAGGCGCCGCGGTTATAAGCCTCGGACTTGCCGGGGTCGGGCGCGAAGCGCCGGTCCGGATTGTTGAACAGGTTCCAGAAGACAAGGCCCCAGCGCTGGTTGAAGGGGAAGCCGATCTGGTTCTCCGGCACGCTCGCGGCGATCGGCTTGAGGCTCATGAGGTAGGCCTTGATCGCCAGCGCGTCGTCGTCCGTCATCGCCGTGTAGGAGGCATACGGCATCGCCGGGTAGAGGTGCCCGGCGCGCCCGACGCCCTTGTGCATCATGCCGAGCCACGCCTCGTCGGTGTAGCCGGCGATGCCCGTCTTCTCGTCTGGCGTGATGTTCGGCGAGTAGAGCACGCCGAACGGCAGCTTGAAGGCGCGACCGCCGGCGAACGGAGCGCCGCCCGGTGCCGTATGACAGGCGACGCAGTCGGCCGCCTTGGCGAGATAGGCGCCGCGCTCGATCTGGTCGGACTGCGCCGCCGCCATCGACGGCGCAGCGAGCAGCAGGGCCGCCGCGAGGAGCGCCCTGCGGGTGCGGACGATCGACATGGTCAAGCTCCCCGCAGGCCGGTGGCGAAGGGCAGCTTGCGCAGCCGTTGGCCCGTCGCGGCGTAGATCGCGTTGCCGAGCGCCGGCGCGGCGATCGACGTGCCGGTCTCGCCGATGCCGCCGGGCTTCTCGCCGTTGCGGATCTGATGCACCGCGATCTTCGGCGCCTCGTTGATGCGCATCGCCCGGTAGTCGTGGAAGTTGCTCTGCGTGATCGCGCCGCCCGTCAGCGTGATCTCGTTGTACATCGCGGTGCTGAGCCCGAGGATGAGGCCGCCCTGGATCTGCGCGACGACCGTGTCCGGGTTCACCGTCAGGCCGCAGTCGACGGCGACGTCGGCGCGGCGCAGCAGGATCTCGCCCGGCGGCGTCACCTCGACCTCGACGACCGCGGCGACGTAGGAGCCGAAGGCGAACTGCAGCGCGACGCCACGGCCGTGGCGCGGCGGCAGCGCGGAGCCCCAGCCCGACTTCTGCGCCGCCAGCTCGAGCACGGCGAGCGCGCGCGGGTTCTTGTCCAGCAGCGGGCGGCGGAAAGCCACAGCGTCTTTGCCGGCCGCGGCGGCGAGCTCGTCGAGGAAGCTCTCGACGACGAAGACGTTGTGCGTCGGGCCGACGCCGCGCCACCAGCCCGTGTTCATGTTCGGCGATTCGTGCCGCACGTAGTCGACGAAGGTCGCCGGCACGTCGTAGGGCGTCTCCGCCGCGCCTTCGACGGCATCGGGATCGAGCCCGTCCTTGAAGCCGCCGGGAAACCAGCGCGCCATCACCGACGAGCCGGTCACGCGATGCGTCCAGCCGACGAGCTTGCCGTCGGCATCGAGCCCGGCGCTCAGCCGGTCGTAGTAGTAGGGGCGGTAATAGTCGTGCCGGAGGTCTTCCTCGCGGGTCCAGACGATCTTGACCGGATAGCCGAGCCCCTTGGCGATCTTCGCCGCGATCTCGACGCTGTCGATGTCGAGGCGCCGGCCGAAGGCGCCGCCCATGTAGAGGTTGTTGACCGTCACCTTCTCTGGCGCGAGGCCGGTGACGTCGGCGACCGCCTTCTGCGCGCGCACCGGCACCTGCGTGCCGACCCAGATCTCGGCCTTGTCCGGCTGGATGTGGAGCGTGCAGTTCAACGGCTCCATCGGCGAGTGCGACAGGAAGGGCAGCTCGTAGACCGCATTCAGCGTCTTCGCCGCCTTGCCGATCGCGCCGGCCGCATCGCCCTCCTTCTTGGCGACGACGCCCTGGCTCTGCGAGGCCTGGTCCATGTCGGCGACGATCTTCGCCACCGTCGTCGCGCCGTTCGGCCCCGCGGACCAGACCGGCGCCAGCGCCGCCAGGCCTTGCTTGGCCGCCCACATGTGGTCGCCGATGACGGCGACGGCCTCGTCGCCGACGCGCACGACGTCGCGCACGCCCGGCACCTTGCGCGCGGCCGCCTCGTCCATGCCGGTCAGCTTGCCGCCGACGACGGGGACGAGCGCCAGCGTGCCGATCTTCATGCCGTCGACCTTGGCGTCGATGCCGAAGACCGCCGTGCCGTTGACCTTGGCCGGCGTGTCGATGCGCTTGGCATTGGTCCCGAGCAGCTTGAACTGCGCCGGGTCCTTGAGCTTCACGTCCGTCGGCACGGGTAGCTTGGCGGCGTCGCTCGCGACCTCGCCGTACTTCAGCGAGCGCCCGCTCGCCTGGTGCGAGACGACGCCGCGCGCGACGGTGCAGCTCTGCGGATCGACCTGCCACTTGGCGGCGGCTGCGGCGACGAGCATCGCGCGCGCCGTGGCGCCGGCCTTGCGCAGCCGCTCCCAGTCGCCGCGCACCGAGGCCGAGCCGCCGGTCGCCTGATCACCGAGAATGGGATCGGCGTATTTCTTGATGTCCGGCGGCGCCGGCTGCACGCTGATCTGGTCGAGCCCAACGTCGAGCTCCTCGCCGACCAGCATCGCCTGCGCGGTGTCGATGCCCTGCCCCACTTCAGTATGGGGCGCGATGAGGACGATCTTGCCGGTGGGCTCGATGCGCACGAAGGCGTTCGGCATGAAGGTAGCGGCGTCGTCGGCGGCGGCGCGCCCGGAGAGGCGCAGGCCGATGACCAGGCCGCCGCCGGCAAGCGCGCTGGCCTGGAGAAGCGTGCGGCGCGAGGGGGACTTGAGGTCGGGGATATGGTCCGAGATCGCCATGATCAGGCCTCCGCAGCTGCGTGAATGGCCTCGCGGATGCGGACGTAAGTGCCGCAGCGGCAGATGTTGCCGGACATCGCCTCGTCGATCTCCTCGTCTGTCGGCTTGGCGGTCTTCTGCAGCAGCGCCGTCGCCGACATGATCTGGCCCGACTGGCAATAGCCGCACTGCACGACTTCCTTGTCGAGCCAGGCCTTCTGGATCTTTGCGCCGGCGGGCGTCTCGCCGACGTGCTCGATCGTCACGATCTTCTTGTCGCCGAGCGCACCGACCGGATAGAGGCACGAGCGCACGGCCTCGCCGTCGACGTGCACGGTGCAGGCGCCGCACTGGGCGATGCCGCAGCCGAACTTGGTGCCGGTGAGACCCGCGACATCGCGCAGGACCCAGAGAAGCGGCATGTCCTCGGGCACGTCCATCTGACGCACCTCGCCGTTGATGTTCAAAGCAATCACGACTCGCTCCTCGTCGGCGCCATATGCGCTCGAAGACTGAAGGCTATGGCCGCCGCTGCGCCCAAGGCGGCAGCGACGGCCGCCCTTAGGCTAGCCCCTGCGCGACCTCGCGTCGATACATCACCACGTGCATCCCTCGCGCCCCGCCAGCGCATGCCTCCCGTCATCTCGTTGTTGTCGCATGGTTGTCGTCATGCTTTGGGGTCGGATCGTCTCGTTCGGTCCTCGCGACGTAAAGACTCACCTTTCTTCCGGCCGAGATGGAAACTTGCAGGCACAGGACAGTTGGGTGTGCCGGCAACACTGCCGTCCAGGGAGCGAGATGCATGAAAGTACACACCGTCGCTATGGCTTTTATTATAGCCGCTGCGCCGATCGGCGCTGTTTACGCTGCTGAGGGCGCAAATTCGGGTACCGCGACCTCGACCCCGGCCGGCCCGGCCGGCGACAACCAGGGCCCGAGCAAGATGAGCAACCCTTCGACGGGCGGTGGCGCGATGAAGAGCGGCTCGGGCGCGAGCGGCGCCAGCATGACGACGGGCCGCGGCGACTCGGCGGCCGGCGGCGGCTCGCGCAACGGCGACCACGGCAACTAAGCTTTTGCCGAAAGCCACGTGGTGCGACCAAGCGATCGCGCCGCACGGCAACCGTTGTACCACAAACTATTGAGCCAGCGGGGCATCGCCGATCGTATCGGGGGTGCCCTTCTTTTCGCGCTCGTCCAAACGACCTCTCCGGGATACGTCATAAAAGGCACGGATCGAAGCCACCGGCCTGCTGTTGTTCCCGCAAAGCGGGAGGAACGACATGGAATGGTTGGTTGGGTTGTTGGCGATCATCACGCTCTTGATCGTGATCGGCTTCGCCGTCACGCATTTCGCTAAGCAGATGCGCGAGCCGCGCAATCGCGATGCGGCGCGCAACACGCTTCGGGAAGACGGCTCGTCCGCTCACACCGCCGTGCGCGGCGGCGAGACGCCCGAACATCTCAAGTGACGGTCTCTGACGGGACGGCGTAGCGATCCAGACGCAACGCGAACGGGATGGCGGCCGCGGACAAGGCGGCGGCCAACCAGAACGCGCGCTCGCCGAACGTCGCGTAGAGGCTGCCGGCCACGAGCGAAATCGCCGCGGAGGCAAGCCCCGAAGAAATAGTGCCGTAGAGCGCCAGAGCGGTGCCGGCGACCTTGCGCGGGACGACCTCGGCGATCACGCGCATGCAGGCGAGATGCGTGAGCGCAAATGTGAGGCCGTGCAGCGCCTGCGACGCGCCGATCACCCACAGCGCGCGGCTTTCTGCAAACATGATCCAGCGACCGCAACCCGCCATCGCGCCGATGCAGATGCAGGCGGAGGCGCCGTAGCGCCGGACCAGTGGGGGACCGAGCAAGGTGAAGACGACCAGCTCCGAGCCGACGGCGAGGGCCAGCAGAATGGCGACGGTGGTCCCGCTGACGGCGCCGGCGCGCCAGCTGATCACCGCAAAATTGTCGACCATGGCGTGGCTTCCGATCGCCAGCGCCGACACGCAGAGCACGTAGAGGTAGGGGCGGCTCCGGAGCAGCATGAAAAGTCCGCCGCGCGCCGCCTCGCGATCCGCGCGCGGGATCGCCGGCAGAAAGGGGAGCGGCGCCGCCGCGACGACGAAGAGGACGGCGGCCAGCGGGATGATGCTCGCGAGCCCGCCATGCTCGATGAGCGCGCCGCTCGCGAACGATCCGGCGATGAACCCGGCCGAGCCGAAGGCCCGCACGCGCCCGTAGGCCCCGCTCTTGCCCAACGTCGGCACCGCGAGAGCGTCGGCAAGCGGCGACAGCGCGGCCGTCGCGATCGCGACGGTGACGGCAACGACGAGCGCCGCGGCAAAGCCGCTCGTCACGCCGTAGAGCGCCATCCCGGCACCGGAGGCTGCGGCGGCGCAGGCCAGAACCAGCCTCTTGCCAACGCGGTCGGCAACCATCCCCGTCAGCGGCGCGAAGACGGACTGCGCCAGCGTGGCGGCGGCGAGGACGAAGCCGATCTGCTGCGTCGAAAGCCCGATGCCGAGAAGGTAGGCCGGCAGGTACGGCACCTCGGCGCCGAACGCGCCGAACAGAGGGGCATAGAGGCTCGCGAACGCGACCCACAGGACGAGCGGCGAGGCCGCCGCCCTACTCCGCGCCAATCTCGTTCGCCTGCTGCGGCAGCATCCGGCTCAGCGCTCCATCGCGGCGCACGAACAGGTGCCAGGCCGTGCCCGCCAGATGCAGCACGATGAGCGCGTAGAGCACGAACTGCGTGACGAGCACGTGGACGATCGCCGCGGCCTTGCCCTGGCTCGGCGAGATCGGCGCCTTCGGCACGTCGAAAAGGCCGAGGAAGCTGATCGGCGGCTTGTCGCCCGACGACATGATGTAGCCCGACAACGGCATGACGATGAGCACGACATAGAGCAGCACATGCGTCGCCGCTGCGAGCCGCCGCTCCCAGGCGGACCCGTGCAGCGGCGGCGGCCGCGTGCGGGCGCGGTGCAGGATGCGCGCTAAGACGACGGCGAAGATCACGAGCCCGACCGTCATGTGCGCGGCGGCATAGTCGTCCGGCGTGCCGGGAAAGGGCGCAACGAACGTGTCGGGGTGATCGGGCTTCGTCTTGAAGGCGCCGAAGATCCAGCCAAGCGGGATGACGGTGAACATCAGCACGGCCGTGAGCCAGTGGAACCAGCGTGCGCCGGCGCCGTAGCGCGTCGTGGCCTGCCCCATCGTCATGATGTCCTCCGGTCCGTCGCAACTCGAACGATCGTCGCGTCCCGACGTTGCGGTTCAACGAAGGTCGTAAAGGAACATCGATGAGCGAGGTCGCCTCCTTGGCGCGCGTCAAGACGCCGGACGGTCGCCGGCTCGTCGAGCGGGCGCGCCATGTCGCGGCCGCGGCCGCAACGCGCGCGGCTGACAAGGACGAGGACGGCGCCTTTCCCACAGAGGACATCGGAGCGCTGGCGCACGCCGGCCTTCTGATGGCACCGTTCCCATCCACGCTCGGCGGCGACGACCTGGGCATCGGCGACCCCGACCGTCTGCGCGAGGTGCTCACCACGATCGGGCACGGCAGCCTCTCGCTCGGGCGGCTCTACGAAGGGCACGTCAACGCGGTGGTGCTCACGTCGCGCTACGGCTCGCACGCCAATCTCCGGCTGCTGGCCACAGAAGCCGCAGCCGGCATCCCGAGCGGCGTGTGGATGGCCGGCGAGCCGCTGCGGCTCGAGCCCGACGGCACCTGCTTCGTTCTGCGCGGGCGGAAAATCCTGTGCTCCGGCTCGGGCCACTTCCGGCGCCCGCTCGTCGCGGCCGACCGCGCGGACGGCTCCGTGATGGTGATCCCCGCCGTCGATGCCGAGCGCGCCGACGCCTCGGGCTGGACGGCGCACGGCATGCGGGCGACCGCGACCGGCACCGTCGATTTCGACGGCATCGCCGTGTCGCCCGACGAGATCGTCGGCGGCCCGGGCGACTATCTCCGCACCCCGTATTTCCGCGGCGGCGCGTGGCGGGTCATCGCCGTGCAACTCGGCGGTCTTGAGGCCGTGCTCGAGGCCTACGCAACGCAGGTACGCGCGAGCCCGCATCGCGACCATCCGCTCCAGCTCATGCGCTATGGCCAGGCCGAGATCGCCTGCGAGACGGCACGCCTCTGGGTCGCGAAGGCCGCACGCATCGCCGAAGGGCAGGTGGATGATGCCGACGCCATCGACGCCACCGTCGACCTCGCGCGCAACGCCTTCGAGGCCGCCGCGCTCGAGGTCGTCGCCCTCGCCCAGAAGGCGGTCGGCCTAAAATCCTTCCTGCGGCCGAACCCGCTCGAGCGGCTGATCCGCGATCTCACGACCTACCTGCGCCAGCCGAACCTCGACGTCTCGCTGATGTTGGCCGCGGCCTTCCGCCTGCGCGAAAGCGAGACGCGGTGACGGCCGGCGAGGTCCTGCCGGCGCTGGCGGCGCTGCCGATCGGCACGCTCGAGGATCTGACTCTGGGCGGCGGCCTCGTCGTCGTCGCGCCGCATCCCGACGACGAGAGCCTCGGCTGCGGCGGCCTCATCGCCGCGGCCTGCGCCGCGGGCGTCGCGGCCCGCCTCGTCGTCGTCAGCGACGGCGTCGGCTCGCACCCGAACTCGCGGCGCTACCCGCCAGCGAAGCTGCGCGCGTTGCGCGAGGACGAGACGCGCGCGGCGGCGGCCGCCCTGGGTCTCGCGGCCGGCGCGATCACCTTCCTCCGTCTGCCCGATCGCCACGTGCCGACACGCGGCGCCGCGGCAGACGCCGCGATCGACGCCATCGTCGCGGCTGCGCGCGATGTGCGGGCCAGCGCGCTGTGCGTCACGTGGCGGCACGATCCGCACTGCGATCACACCGCCAGTGCGTGTCTCGTCGACGCCGCCGCAGCAAAGCTCGGGGCGCGCGTCTTCGCCTATCCCGTCTGGGGCTGGACGCTGCCGCCTGCAACCGAGGTCGGCGCAATGCCCGTCGGCTTGCGCCTCGACGTCTCGCAGCACCTTGCGGCAAAAGCCGCGGCCATCGCCGCGCATCGTTCGCAGACCACCGATTTCATCGACGACGACCCCGAGGGCTTTCGGCTGGCGCCCGACATGATTGCGCGCTTCCAGGGGCCGTACGAGGTCTTCCTCCGCGAGCCGCGGATCCCGTCGCCATGAGCCGCTTCGAGTCCTCCCTGCCGGCGAGCTACTTCGACGAGCTGTACGCGCGGGACGCCGACCCCTGGCGCTTCGCGTCGAGCTCCTACGAGCGCGAGAAATACGCGGCGACCATCGCCGCGCTGCCGCGAGACACATACACGTCGGCGCTGGAGATCGGCTGCTCGATCGGCGTGCTGACGCGCCAGCTCGCGGCGCGCGCGCAGGCGCTTTGTGCCGTTGACGTCGCCGCCCGGCCGCTCGAGGAAGCCCGCCGGCGGTGCGCCGATCTCGCTCACGTCCGCTTCGAGCAAGGCGCCGTGCCCGCGCACTGGCCGGAGGGCCGCTTCGACCTCATCGTGCTCTCGGAGGTCGTCTACTATCTCGATCGCGCCGACGTCGCGGCGCTCGCCGCCCGCGTGCGCGACGCCATCGTGCCCGGCGGCGACATCCTGCTCGTGCACTGGCTCGGCGACACGCATTATCCGCTGAGCGGCGACGAAGCGGTCGCGCTCTTTACGGCATCGACAGGCTCGTGGACGCATCCGCTGTCGGCGACGCGACACGAGGCCTATCGGCTCGATCTCCTGCGCGCCACCGCAGCCACCTGAGCAGAAGCTCGGCTCGCGCGATCTGGCGCGGCAGCTCGCGCGGCAGCAGCGCGCGACCGCGCGCCGACCGGCCCGCAACAACGCTCAAGACGAATGCACCGACCGGCTGCAACCGCGTGTCGCAGGGGCCGTCGAGATCTCGGTTCCAGCCGAGCAGCGTGTCGGCGGCACCGCCGCGCGCACGGCCGTCGATGCGGCCCGACGTAATGACGGCGATATCGGGCGCATGCCGCACCGCGAACCCGCGCGACCGCAGGAGATCGACGAAGGCGCGGTCTTCGCCGTTCGCCAACGCCGGCATGCCGTCGACCGAGCGATAGGCGGCAAGCGTGACGCCGATCGAGGCGCCTGACTTCATCGAGTGGCACGGCCACGGGTTGCCGCGCTGCGGCGCGAGCCGCGCCTCGATCTCGGCGAGCAGCGCCTCGTATTGGCCTTCGATATCGAGCCGCCGCTTGGTGCCGGGCGACAGGCTCGCAAGCTCCAGCGGATCGAAGACGATGCGGCCGGCGATGGCGTCGGCGCCGGCGGCGATCGCCGCGAGATTGCGGGCGACCCAGTCCGCCGGGACGCGGCTGTCGGCGTCGGTGGTCAGGAGCACCCCGTCGCGTGCAGGCGTCTCGGCGAGCCAATCGGCGGCTGCATCCATCGCCTTGCGCCGCGCCCAGCCGGCCGAGGCCTCTGCGCTGTCCTCTTCGACGAGGCGGACCGCCACGGGCGAGCTGCCGAGCCACGCCTCGACGATCTCACGCGTGCCATCGCTGCAGTTGTTGAGGAACAGCAGGATCCCAAAACCGGCCCGCGCAACGCCGGTCTGCCTCGACACCGCCTCGAGACAGTCGACGATCCGCTCGCGCTCGTTGTTGACGGGGATCGCCACGACGCACGACACCGCGTCCGAGCTGTGCGGACCGGTTCTCGCATCGTCAACGTGCCACATGATCACTCAGGCCTATTCGACTACCGCGACAGCAAGCCACCGGCTTCCGGCAAGTTCCCGTCGCACGCCGACATGCGGCAGAATTCCGCGAGAAGCGATAAGTGAATTGACGCGTGCAGCAAATGACATCGCAATACTCGGCGTTTGAGAAGCAACTATTTTGATACATTCCTTGTTGCCGGCGCACGTGTCCCGCGCGGTCGTCGCGCTTAGCGGCGCGTCGTAGCTCACCCTCTGAAACCCTGACGGCCAACGAGCGGCACGATCCACAACGGCGGTCGTCTCACGCTGCCCGTCTTACGTTGAACACAGGAGATCGCATGACCATCGAAGGCAAGAAGATCGCAATCCTCATCGCGCCGCGCGGCACGGAGGAGCCGGAGTTCGCGCAGCCGAAAGCGGCTGTCGAGAAGGCCGGCGGCAAGGTGACGACGATCAGCCTGGAGGCCGGCAAGGCCGAGACCGTCAACGGCGACCTCGATCCCGGCGAGAGCTACGCGGTCGACAAGGCGATCGGCGACGTGAAGGCGGACGAGTTCGACGGACTCGTCGTGCCGGGCGGCTGTGTCGGCGCCGACAAGCTGCGCGCGAGCGACGCGGTCGTCGCCTTCGTCCGCGCCTTCTTCGAGCAGAAGAAGCCGGTCGGCGTCATCTGCCACGGTCCCTGGGTGCTCATCGAGGCCGATGTCGTGAAGGGCCGCACGCTGACCTCGTTCCCCTCCGTCCGCCGCGACATCGAGAACGCCGGCGGCACCTGGGTCGACCAGGAAGTCGTCACCGACCAGGGCCTCGTCACGAGCCGCAACCCGAAGGACCTGCCCGCCTTCTGCGCCAAGATCGTCGAGGAGTTCGCTGAGGGTAAGCACGGCGGCCAGTCGCGGAGCGTCTAGGTCCGCAGGCTGTTTTGTGTGGAGCGCCGGCATGATCGTGCCGGCGCTTTTTTTGCGACCGGCGTCACGGCATGTATGTCACCAGGCAGCGAAATCCCCCAGCCTGCACACGGAGCGAACGGTGCACATCTGGCATGCCAACGAGAAGGAGACGCAGACTGGCTCCGAGCGGTCTTTTATCGGCGGCTGCCCGATGCTCCCGTCAGGCTTCCCTTTGCCTCAAAACGAAAAAACAAGAACGGAGATGACCTTCTTCTTCCAGATCGCAATGCCGGAGACCCACCGCTGGTGCGGCCGAACCATTTCCGTGTTCGCCAGCACCGACCACGTCGACGACGATAGCTTTCTGCCGAAGCTGCCGGTCCCGCTCGCCGGCGCGACTCTGGATCGCGCCTTCTTCTCAGACTACCAGAGCTTCTTCCGCGTCTTCGTGTCCCGCAACGAGGACATTTCTGTCCGAACAGACTGCGTGTCGCCTGTCGCCTTTCATCGCCTTCATCTGACGCACGAGGTGCCGCCCGGATCGAAGCTCTTCGGCTCGATGACCCCCCTGCCGGACTGGATATTGGACGACGAGTCGCCCAACGATTTCGAAGGGCGCCGGGACCTCATCGCGTTCCTGTTCCAAACGAAGCTCGACTACGAATTCGAAACCGTGCCGGGCGCGCCGCGCCAAAAGGTCATCGACTATTCGAATGCTTCGTCCGGCCTTGCAGACAGCGCAAATACAGATTACTCACTGTTTGTATCGAATGAGACATTTACTTTGGCATAGACTCGGACGAGCCTTATACATACATTGTGCCGCAGTCCTGAAACAGCGATTATAATGTGGACGTTGGAATGGTCGCGACCCCTTCTCCAACCAAGCCGAGGTGACCTGGAAGACGATTTGCGATACGGCCATTCAGTTCGGCGGCAGCAAGTAAGCGCTGGCGGCAGTGCCACACCACCCATCGAAGGCGAAGCGAGGGCGTCGGCGACGTCGAGCCGTGACGAGCATCGTCACGCGCCCGGGGCTGCAAAGACGACAGGCTGCCATCGCGCGGAGTTCGTCTCGGCTTCCACGGACATTACGGCTTCATGAAAGCGGAGGATTTTGCACAGACCATGTAAAGTTTGCTGCGCGTGCACCGTGCCGACTTTTGCTCGAGATCGATTTCTGCGCCGTTGCTCCGATTTCCTCGTCCGATACAGAGCGCGCTCACCACCGTCTCGTCTGCGTTGCATGCCGCAACGGTGGCCGTTTTCTCCTCTCTTATTTGCGGGAACCGCAAGATTGCGCCACCGCGCTGGCTGGCGTCACGTGCATTCTCGCCGGACGGGCCGGGTGGGCCGGCTGGTCCGGCTGGGCCTGGCGGCCCTGCTGGTCCTTGCGGGCCAGTTTGGCCTCCTTGCCCGCATCCGGCAAGTGGCGCTGACGCTGCAATGAGTAACGCTAGTCCGAAAACATGTTGTCTCACGAGGAAGCCTCGCCGTGCCTGAACCCTACAGAAGCGTAAATAGCATGTCGGTGCAATTCGGCTTAGCGAAGGACGCGACGACGGTGCTCCAACGGGCTTCAAGGTGGCCCCTCAGGCAATCGATGGGACGGCCCTACGCGATTGGCGGCCGACTCACTCAAGCCCCGCGATCGCCTGCGTCACACCAGGGGAAGAGGTCGCAGCGTCACGGCGTTCGGCGAGGATTGGGAGCAGTTGATGTTGTAGTAGGGATCCATCCCGAGCACGTCCGCCCATCGCTCGTTGAAGGCGCCGAGCTCGGAGGCGATCACCTCGCCTTTGCTCACCGACTCGTAGTGGTACAGCTTGGCGAAGGCCGTGTAGACGATCCGGCCGAGCCGGAGGCAGAAGTCGACGTCGTTGTAGTTGATGCGCAGGCTCGGATCGAAGCCGCCGACCGACTCGTAGTTCGCCTTGCTCACGGCGAGGCATGCACCCGTGACAGCCGCATAGTTGCGATGGGTGATGGCGCTGCCGACGAGGCCGGCATCCACGTCGGCGGCCTCGTAATAGACATGCGAGGGGCCCTGCGCCAGCAACAGGATGCCGGCGTGCTGCACCCTGTCGTCGGGGAAGAGAAGCTTGCCGCCGACGCCGACGATGCCGGGGCGCTGCAGCCAGGCGATCAGCTCCTCCAGCCAGTCGGGCGTGATGATCGTCATGTCGTCGTTCAACAGGACGACGGCCTCGCCGCGCGCCGCCGCGACACCGAGGTTCATCTTCTCCGAGATGTTGAACACGGGCGCGCGATAGGTGACCCTCACCGTCTCGAAGGCGCGAAGCTCTTCCTCGAGGGCCGGCTCGATGTCGCCGTTCTCGACGAGGACGATCTCGTAGCGCGGATAGGTCGATCGCTCGCGAATCGAGCGCAGGAGATCGAGCAGGTACCAGCGCGGAACGTTTGGGTCCAATCGGCGTGCGGCCGTCGGGATCACGATGCTGACGAGCGGCGATCCCTGCAGGTTCAGCTTGACGCGATGGGTGCCGGGGATCGGGCCGGCCATGACATGGCCGTCGAAGCCCTGCGCGTCGACGTGGTCCTGGACGGCGCGCCGCGCAGCGAGCTCGGCCGTCGGCTTTGCATCGGCGCCGCTCGCCGTGGAGGTCGGCAGCATGCGCCAATGGTATAGCACGTCGGGGACGTGGACGATCGCGCGCGCCTTTGCGCTGACCCGCATGGCGAGATCGTAGTCCTGCGCGAAATCGAATGCCGGGCGAAAGCCGCCGACGGCCTCGACGAGTGAGCGCCGGTAGACGCCGAGATGGCAGGTGTACATGCAGCTGAGGAAGAATTCCGGCGACCAGTCGGGCTTGAACAGCGGGCCGCTGCGCGTCCCCTCTCGGTCGATCTTGTCCTCGTCGGAGTAGAGCATGTCGACGTTGGGCGTGCGCTCGATCGCAGCCGCCATCGCGGACAGCGCGTGCAGGGCGAGCTCGTCGTCATGATCAAGCAGGGCGACGAACTCTCCGCGCGCCATCGCCAGCGCTCGATTGGAGGCGTTGGCGATGCCGACGTTTTCCGTCAGCCGCTCGTAGCGCGTGCGCGGGTCCTTGGCGGCTTGCCGCTCCAGGAAGTCATGCAAGGCGTCATCGGCCGAGCCATCATCGACGATGCAGAGCTCCCAGTGGCGATATGTTTGCGCACGAACGCTGTCGATGGCCTTCTTCAGGAAGGACAGGTCGGACTTGTAGGTCGGCATGAGAATGGAGAAGAGCGGGGTCTCGCGCGCCGCACCTACCGAGGACTGCCTTCGCAGGATCGAGGGCGTGAGCCGGCGGGCCTCGATCCACCGACGATAGGGATCGGCTCTGTGATCGATCGCGCCCGTTTGCTGACGGACGAAGCGGCTGATGTTGGCCCACTGGATCTGATCGAAAAACTCCCGCTCCGAGTGAAGCGGTCGATCTCCATCCCAGCAGTACGAGGCGTATAGCTCGCGGATAGCATCATCGAAGGCCACGCGGCTGAATTCGCAAAGCTCGAGATCGATTTCGCATTCCGTGTTTATCGGATCGAGCCTGACAAGCGTCGCGTCGCTTTCGAGCAGCAAAAGCGCGTCTATGTCGACGGTCTCCCCGTCGAGCGCAAACGTAAAAGCATCGACCTGCGAGATACCTTTGCCCTGATCGAAGAACAGCTCCACGATCGCCTCGCGCGCCGCCGGCGAACGCATGTTGTGGTACGTCGCCCGGAGGCGCACGCGCAGGAAGCCCGCCTCAACGTTTCCTTCGTGCGTGAGCTGCGGATCCCTGCCGAGGGAACGCCACCGCTGGCCATCGATGCGAACCAAAGCATCATTCGCATCGAAGTCGCTCAACGCGAGCAGCCTTCTCTCCGGCGTTGCGTGCTCATTTAAGGTGTGGATCGCAACGAACGTGTCTTCTTCGAGATCACTCAAGACAGCCGGCGGCTGCGGCGATCGTCCTTCGGACCTCCCATGCTTGATGAAGTGAGCGAGAGGGTTGATGCGCACGTCGGTATAGCGCTGCGCATACCAGGCGGTGTTGAAGGCGGGTGACGGATCACGATGCTCTCGGCCGCCATGGATTAGATAATGGGCGAAAGGATTGATCTTCTCTCGCCGGACATCGCCATAGCGTGCCAGATACCATGATGTGGCAAACAGAGGATGGGGATCCAGGCCGCGCTTCCATCCCAAGAGATGGTAATGCAGCGACATATCTCCCGCCGTCTTCCACAGATCGTCCGCCTGCCTGGCGTAGAACTGGTGATCTATGAAGTCCCTGCAAGCCAGATACGCGTTGTTGGTGCCCTTTGTCTTCAGTCGAAATAGCCACCGGATCGTCGAAGCAAGAACATTTTGCAGCATCGATGAATTGTTCTTGTGTTCGATCATTATTTCTGCGCCACCAGGGATATCGCGGGACCGTTGGGATGGTGAGGGTCGACGGACTGTATCATCAAGCGCTTGAAGCCGGCTTGATCCAGAGCCGCCATCAGATCGAGCTGCGTCAGCCAGACGGCCCCTGAGTAGACGCCGCCGCTGTAAGCGCTCGTCCCCTGCGCGCCCTCGTAGGACCGATGATAATAGGTGTAGGTCCTCCCATACTTTTCCGTCTCAAGGACGGCGACGACCGGGTTCGACCACGTCTTGGTGAGAGCCTCGGCGTCGATATAGTGGGTCCAGATGTAGATCGCGTCGGTCGTCCGCCCGAGCAGCGTGAGGAGCTCCACGGGATCGGTCATGTGATAGAGCACGCCGGCCACCCAGGCGATGTCGTACCTCTGGGTGTTCGTCTTCAGGAACTCGACGAAATCGCCGAGCATGAAGCGAGACCGCTCGAGCCTCGTGATCTCTTTTGCGATCAGGCATTTGACGAAGCAATTCTTGTTGCCCTCGATGGCGAGGATGGACGCGGCGCCGGCGTTCTCGAGCATGTAGGTGTGTCCGCCCTCAAGCGGCCCCAGCTCGAGGATGTTCTTGCCGCTCACGCCGCCAAGCTGCTCGATCGCCCAGCTCACGCGACTGTCGGCGAAGAGAGGAATGCCGTTCGTCGTCACGTCGAAATTGGGCGGGAAGGCCGACGACCAGCTGCTGAACAGATCGACGGCGTTCTGGTGGCTGGGGTGACGAGCGATGCAGACTTCGTTGACCGAGAACATGTTTAGCTCCGAGCGCCTCGCCGAGATTTCCGTAAGGCCGTCTTCCGCGACGCGTTTCGCTGCTTCTTTTGTCGATACCCATTCGCGCCGACGCTGGTCCTTTTCAAGCCAGTTGCCGCTCACCTTGTCGACTTCCAGCAAATAGACCATGACCCGGACCTGTTCGACACCATCACTTAGACGCTTGTCGTAGGTGTAGGCACCCATGGGATGCCTATGGATGCGACCGCTTACGCCGGCCTCCTCTCGCGCCTCCTTCGCGGCAGCCTCATGGTCCTTACGACCTTTCATGGGCCAGCCCTTAGGGATGATCCAGCGCTGCGTCTCGCGCGACGTCACAAGCAGCACACGGTAATCTCCGGGCTTGCCCTTCACTGGGAGCGCTGCAACCTGCGCCAGAAGCTCGAAATCTCGCGTCACGCCCCGAAACTAAAATAAAAGCTCTGAGTCTCAAAGGGATAGATGTCCCGCCCCTCGGCGGATAGGGCTCACGCGCGTGCCAGCGGAGAACTTGCCCGCGTCGCTAGCGGAAAACGGGATAGTTGCTCTCGATAGCCGCAAAGTCGCTTGGTGCGGCTGAGGCGGCAGCGCTCTGCCTTATTGACCCGCTCGGTGGGTATCGTCTGGCATCAAATTCGCCGGCTCCGCGCGGCGGGAGACGCTTGATGAAGACGATCCTTGTGGTTGGCGGTGGATTTGCAGGCGTCCGGGTAGCGCGCGACCTCATAGCGCGCGCGATCCCAGATTGCGAAATCCTCCTCGTCAGCGAGGAGAGCTACACGACGTATAATCCAATGCTGCCGGAAGCCGTCGGGGCGGCGGTCTTCCCCGAGCACGTCGTTGCGCCGCTTCGCGAGGTCGTGGGTATCCGCAAGCGCGGCCGTTTTGTCATGGGGCGCATGCTGAGCCTTGATGCCGTTCGCCAGCGCATCACCTGCCGTACGCTCGCTGGCGAGCGTACCTTCAACTACGATCATCTCGTCCTTGCTCTGGGAGTGCGGGCGCGGCTCGACCTCGTGCCCGGCATGGCCGAACATGCGCTTCCGCTGAAGACCGTCGGCGATGCCATGCACATCCGCAATACCGTCCTGCGACGGCTGTCGATGATCGAGCTACAGGACGACTTGGCGCGGCGCGCCAGCCTTGGCCATTTCGTCATCCTCGGCGGCGGATTCTCCGGCGTCGAGGTCGCCGGTGCACTCGTCGACTGTCTGTTCTGCATGGCGCGCTACTACCGGCTGGTGAAGCCGCGTGAGCTGCGGGTCACCCTGTTGCAAGGCGCCGACCGCCTGCTGCCCGAGATGCATCCGGCGCTCGGCAAGGCCGCGCTGGCATCGCTGCGCAAGCGCGGTGTCGACGTGCGGCTGAATACGCGCGCGTCCGAGATCCGCAGCGACGGCGTGATGGTGGCGGACGGCACCTGGCTTGCCAGCGAGACAGTCGTCGGCACGATCGGCACGCAGCCAAACGCGCTGCTGGCCTCGCTCGGCCTGCCGCTCGACAGGGACCGGCTCAAGGTGACGCCGGAGCTGCACGTCGAAGGATCGGAGACGATTTGGGCGGTCGGCGACTGCGCCTGTGTATGGTACGGGGAAGCAGGCACGCCGCACCCGGCGACGGCTCAGGTCGCCGTGCAGCAGGGCCACCAGCTCGCCGCCAACATCGCCGCCGCGCTGGCCGGCGCGCTGCTCACGCCGTTCCGCTACCGACACAGGGGCTCGATGGCTGCGATGGGTCACCTGAACGGCGTCGCAGAAGTCGGTGGCTGGCCGTTCCACGGCTTCGCCGCGTGGCTCGTCTGGCGGGCCTATTACCTGATGCAGATGCCGACCGTGGGCCGCAAGCTGCGCATCTTCTTCGAATGGGCCTGGGGTATGTTCTTTCCCACCGACATCACTCACCTGCGCTTTACACGCAGCCGTGATATAATGAAGCCTCCGCTGGAGTGACGGTGTCACCGGCGGTCATGCTTCGGCGCGAAGTCGCCTGGCAGCTCGACCTGCCGTAAGTGGAACAATAAGGTCGTCGGAACAGCAGCCGAGCCTGTATCGACCTAAGAGGGCGACGCCGCGGCTCTACCCGAAACTCTGCGCGCGATGTAGGCCATCTGCGCTTGAAGCTGCCGCTGACAGCCTTATCGTAGCGAGTTTGGCAAAGTCGCCACCTTGAAAGGCGCTGTCGTGCATGCGCCCGCGAACATCAATCAGGTACTCCGTCTTGTGCCCGCTTCATGAGCAGTCGATGTGTTTCCTCAAGCGTGTGTAAGATGTTTTCGAGGGTAATGAGCATTTTTTCGCCGAATTGCCGGACCCGGGGTCCGTGGTGTTGGCAATTAAACGTTTCTGCCATTCAATACGATTGCGCGTGTGCAATATTCGTTCTGCGGAAGCCTTCAGCCCTCGAGCAACGCCATTCGACGTCATGTCGAGCTTGTCGTGTCGCGCTGCAGTATCTGCTTGAGTTCGGCGATCGACTGATCGATTTCCTCTCTCTGCCGTTCAATGATTTGAAGCTGCTGCCCTATTTGGTCCTTGGATAGCAGCTCCGTCAGAGAGCTGCCAGCAGCCCGTTCGCTTTCGTCAGCCTCCGACTTCATAGCCGCCTCACCAATCAGCTCGTGGATCTGAGCGAGGCTGAAGCCGAGTCTCTTGCCCGTAGCTATCAATTTCAACCGGACGCGGTCGTCGCTCGTATAGATCCGTGAGGTACCGATCCGCAGGGGTTTAATCAATCCCTTGCTTTCGTAAAAACGCAGAGTACGAAAACTCACGCCAAATTCTTTCGCGGTTTGCGCTATGCTCTTTTCGTCCGGCAACAGATCGATCGCCATAGGCACCTCCGTGGACCTGATTGCATCGCGTGCTAAACACAACCGTTTATCTCTTGCTAAGAGTGGCGTCCGAATTGGTTGTCCACAAGCAGTTCTTACGCTCGAAAGGTCGTTCGATGGACCGTCAGCACCGCTTCCTAATGGTCGGCATCGGTGCGTCCGCCGGCGGCCTTGAAGCGCTCGGGCTCTTCTTCCAGGGGCTCCGCGAGCCGCCCGGAATGGCCTTTGTTGTCATCTCGCATATCGGTCGCGATCGTCCTAGCGAGCTTGCAACGCTACTGAGCAATTTCACGACATTGAGCGTCTTCACAGTAGAGGACGGCGTCCAGATCGCACCGAACCATGTGTATGTGTCGCCGCCCGGTGTCACGATGACGATGAGCAGCGGCCGGGTGAAAGTCCATCATGACGGCAGCGATCTTGCCCGAACGAAGGCAATCGACATATTTTTCAGCAGCCTCGCCGAAGACCAAGGCGAGTATGCTGCCGCCATAGTGCTTTCCGGTCTCGATGGCGACGGGACCCTCGGCATCAAGGCAATCAAAGAGCGCAACGGGCTGACCATGGCACAGACCGGCAACGGCCCGTCGCCAAAGTTCGACAGCATGCCGCAAAGCGCAATCGCAACCGGCCTCGTCGACCTCGCCCTTCCGGCCCAGGAAATGGGACCACGCCTGATCGAGTTCGCACGTGGCATGGGCGCGCTTGCCGATCTTGGTCCGGGCGCCGGTCGCACACGCTTGAACGACATCATCAGCAAGAAAGCTGAAATCTGCACGATCTTGCTTGACCAGCTCGGTCACGACTTTTCCGGCTACAAGGATGCAACTTTCGCTCGGCGGGTCCAGCGGCGCTGCTTGTTTCTCAACATTGCTCTGGCATCGGAGTACGTAGAAAAATTGCGCGCTGAACCCGCAGAAGCCGCGACACTCTTCCGCGACTTGCTCATCAACGTCACCGACTTCTTCCGGGACGCCGACGCATTCGATAGTTTGGCGAAGGACGTTGTCCCTTCGCTCCTCGAAAACAGAACGAGCCAGGACACGTTGCGCGTATGGGTACCGGGATGCGCAACCGGCGAGGAAGTGTTTTCGCTTGCGATCCTTTTGATGGAAGCGATCGAGGGGCGGGAGTCGGCACCACGCGTGCAGGTGTTCGCGACTGACATCGACGAACGCGCTCTCGACGTTGCGCGAGCAGGGCGATATCCGGCGCCAATGATGAAGGAGGTCTCGGAAGAGAGACGGAAGCGCTTCTTTGTAAAAGACGGCGAAGGTTATTTGATTACGCGGGCCATTCGCGAGATATGTATTTTCTCGCCTCACAGTGTCTTCCGGGATCCGCCCTTTTCGCGCATCGATCTTGTCTCCTGCCGTAACCTGCTGATTTATCTTGGTGGCGACGTCCAGCATCAGGTGCTGCCGATCTTCCACTATTCACTGCGCACGCGTGGATATCTATTTCTTGGCTTATCAGAAAACATTGGCAGCCACTCCGATCTTTTCGAGCCGATAGATCGTAAAAATCGTATCTTTCGAGCACGCGGCGACAAGCGGGCGATGCCGCAATTGCCTTTCAGATTGGACCGCAAACCCGGATACCCGGCTTCCGTGCCACGTTCTTCCAGCGTCTCACGGCTCCGACGCGAGGCCGAAATGCAAATTCTGGAGCGGCACGCACCCCAATTCGTTCTCGTCAACACGGCGGGCGACATCGTCTACTTCTCCTCCGATACTGGATCATTCCTTCAGCCGTCTGCCGGCGCCCCCACGCGCGCCTTAATCGATCTCGTGCGTAAAGGGGCTCGCGTCGAAGTCAGGAGCGCCTTGCGCGAGTGTATGGAGACTTGGAAGCCAGTCCGACGAAGTGGCCTGAGAATCGAAATCGAACCTCGGAAGGTGCTGGTCCATACTATTACTATCGAGCCTCTCGCGAAGCGCGATGGGGAGGAGCCGCTACTGCTCGTCGTGTTTCATCAGGTAGGCGAGGAGGTAGCCGGGCGTTTTGCCGAAGCGGCATCGCAGTCGGCAACTAATGAAGACCCAGCAGACGTCGACGCTGAAATGAAGGACATTCGCGATCGACTGCAGGCAACCATCGAGGAATACGAGACATCGATGGAGGAATTGCGCTCGGCTAATGAAGAGCTTGTCTCGCTCAATGAAGAGCAGCAGTCCTCGAATGAGGAACTGGAGGCGTCACGCGAAGAGCTCCAATCTCTGAATGAGGAGTTACAGACGGTCAACGCCGAACTTAAAATGAATATCATAGAGCTGGATGCGGCCAACGAGGATCTTCGGCATTTTTTCGAGAGCACCGAAGTCGCGACGGTATTCTTAGACTCACAACTTACGATCCGCAATTACACAGTTCCTGCACTTGAAGTTTTTAGGATGAAGCCCGCTGACAAGGGGCGCGCGCTTGCGGATCTATCTACAAGGATCGATTATCCGAACTTCGAACGGGATCTGCAGACCTGTCTCTTGGAAGGCTCGTCTAAGTCAGTAGAGGTCCCGGCTCGGGACGGAGGCACTTACTACCGTCTGCTTATCCGGCCGTTCGACAAGCTTCGAAACAGTGAAGCGGGGCTTGTTGTCACCGCAACCGACATCACGGAGTTAGTGCAGTTGAGGAAAATGTCTCCGCCGGCGAGCGGCGAGCACAAAAGGGAATGACGGCAAGTAGGCGCAGCAGCCTACCCAAGCAGCTAAAACACGACCTTGCGCCACACCTGACTCTCGCCGCGTCGACGACGGCATACGCGACGACTCCGGCGTCATCGAAGCTGTCTCCTGGTTCCCCGGTTGCTCGGCGGCACGGGGCGGCGGAGCTGGCCAGGCATCCCACAGCTTCGGAGACATCGATGGCCCGATCAACCTGTCGAACGATCACTCTTCCGGACGCGCAGCTCTGGGGGAGGCTGGAGGTCCGCGGATGCCCCAAGCCTGCAGGCGGCGAGAAAGCGGATCGTTGCAGTGATGCCGGCCTGAGAGAACGGTTTCGACACGACGCCTGCAGCACCTTCGTAATCGTTCGGCAGCCGCGTTGCGTTGGCTGTGATGAAGACGAATGAAGTCTTCTCGGTCCTGCGCAGATGCTGCGCGACGAAAATGCCGCTCGGGCCGTCCAACAGCTGAAGATCTATGAAAGCGACGTCGGGCTCGACCAGGCGCGCAAGCGCTATTGCTTCGCCGGCCGTCATCGCCGTGCCGATGACTTCGTGGCCCTCTGCTTCGACGCTCGCCTCGAGCTGCATCATCAAAAGCGCTTCGTCCTCGACGATCAGAAAGCGAAGGGGGTCAGGCATGCGCACGGACCTGCGAGGCTGGGTGGATCGGCAGCCTCAACTCTACGATTGTCCCAGCATCGCCTGCGCTCCAAAGCACTTCGGCCTGAAGCTGTCGCGCCAGTGTCCTGATCATCCGACTGCCGAACCCATTCCGCGGCGCGGTGCTAGACATCCCGACGCCGTCGTCGGCGATCTCGACTTGCAGGTAGTGCTGCGTTTCTCTGACTGTGATCCGAAGCTGTCCCGTCCGTCCCACCGGAAAAGCATGCTTGAGGGCGTTCATAAGAAGCTCGTTTAGCATCAACGCGATCGGAGACGCCTGCGTCGCGGGCACGCGAACCGTCTGCAGATCGAAAATCACCGCGATGTCGTCGCGGCCGGAAACCTTGATGAGTTCATCGCAGATGTCGCGGATGAACTCAGTGAGATCGAACCGCCTCACGTCCTCGGATTGATAGAGCCTTCGATGCACGGCGCCGATGGCTTCTACGCGCTGCAGCATGCTTGCGAGCGTGGCCCGGATTGCCGGATCCGGGATTGCAGTGGTCTGCATCGAAAGCAGGGCAGAAATCATTTGGATGTTATTCTTGACGCGATGGTCGACCTCGTGGACCAGCATCGTCTGCGCGGCGAGCGCTTCGCTTAGCTCTTCCGTGCGACGCGAAACCTCGCGCTCGAGCCATTCGCGTTGTGTCGTGATCTGCTGTTGCGCCGATACGCGATCGGTTACGTCGAGCTGGGATGCGAAGAAGAATTGCAACTCGCCGGCAGCGTTGATGACGGGCGACATGTACAGGCCGTTCCAAAACGGCTCACCGCTTTTGCGGTAGTTCAAAATGTCGATCGAAACGTCGCTGCGGCGTTCTATGGCTGCGCGAATTGTTGCCACAGCGACCCGATCCGTCTTCTCCCCTTGGAGGAAACGGCAATTCGCGCCAAGCACCTCGTCTCGGTCGTAGCCGGTCAGCTTGAGAAAAGCCGCGTTCGCAAAGACGATCGGGTTGTCGTGCTGTCGCGGGTCGGTGATGATCATCGCCATCCGCGTCGCACGCACCGCCGCTGCAAATGGATCGCCCTGACCCTGTTCCGCATGCAGCCGGTCGGTCTCGTGCCAGTCGTTTATGTTCGTCACATCGACGGTCCCCTGATCGCGACAGCGACCAGCATTCATACACTAATTCTCAGGCGGAGCTCTAAAAAAGATGTAATTGGCAGGCCGGCTTCGCGCGGCGGTAAATATGCATGAATTTCATCAACTTTTGAGCGTCGAATAAATAGACACGTTCGACAGCGATAATAATCGCGTCGCTTGATTAGCTTTCGCCAATCATGTGATATTTACCGGAAAGCGAAGCGTAGATCGAGCGGAGCGCAAGCTTGCATTGATATCTATCGCCGGTGCCGGGATCAAAGTGACCAATACGCCAATTGTCGGTTGTCTCAAGATCTTTGTCCAAATAAAGCATTACGCTGCGAGCATCCGCCGTCGATTTGCGCGCTCGAAGCAGGCCCATGATCTTTTCGTTCAAATCGTGTTCGCTAATTGGAGCAGCTGCGTCGGTAGTCACGTTCCATTCCTCTCTGAAGTGGGGTTGTAGCTGGAGGGGCCAGCGCGGCTGATGCCCTCAGCCGTTCCCGCAGCCGCGTTCTACCGGAACGTTCGCATAAGCAGGCGAGGCAGCCAAGCGGTCTTCAATCCAGGAGTAGGACTGACTCGCAAGCGAATGCGGGTAGCGCGGTCTTAGGCGACCTAGACGGGCGCGAGCGCTGCTTGGCCTTCCGGCCTTCAACGAGAAAGCAGCCGGCTACAGCTCGATGCCATCTGCAGGCGTCAGAGCGTCATCGATGTCGATTAAAGGAGGTAGGCTGCGCGATTACGGTATAGGGTGACTTCATGGATACCGCGTCGCTGCTCCGTGCCACCGCTGACACCTTGCCGGGCATGGTCGGCTATGTTGACGCACGGCATCGCGTCGGCTTTCTGAATGATGAGTTCTCATCCTGGTTCGACCTCCGAACGCAGGATGTCGCTGACTTGTTCGGTCGTCCTCTCTCCGAAGTATTTTCCCGAGATCCTTTTCCTGGGCTGGAACAGCTCGAGATGGCTCTGCAGGGAACAGAGACGCGATCGGAGCACCGCCTCACCCGGCGTGGTTCAAAGCGCCGCGACGTCGAGGCATTCTATCGACCACACAAAGGTTCAGACGGCAGCGTGCTTGGCGTCGTTGTCCTGCTGACCGACATCACCGAACGAAAGCGCATGGCCCGCGAGCTCGCCGAGCAGGCAAAGACCATGAGGCGCGCGAATGAAGAGCTAGAGCAGTTCGCCTACGTTGCCTCGCACGACCTGAAGGCACCTCTGCGCGCCATCGAAAACCTGGTGGGCTGGATCGAAGAAGATCTAGACGCCGTATTGACCGCCGATACGCGGAAGAACATGGACTTGTTGAAAAGCAGGGTGCGACGGCTCGAGAGCCTTCTAGACGATCTCCTCGGCTACTCTCGAGCGGGAAGAGACGACGCCCAGGTCGAAGATATCGACATTGGCCGCCTCATCGCCGACGTATCGTCGATGGTCGATCCACCCGCCGGCTTCATGATCGCCACCGAAGGGGTGATGCCGTCGATGAGGTCGGCGAAGGCACCTTTGATGCAGGCGTTCCAGAACCTCATAGGCAACGCGCTCAAGCACCACGATCATCTCGACGACGGTCACATCTGGATCGAAGTGCTGGAAGACGGGCCGATGCTCGAGTTCGCGGTGGCGGACGACGGCCCTGGAATACCCTTGAACTATCGCGATCGCGTATTCGGCATGTTTCAGACGCTGAAGCCCCGCGACCAGATTGAGGGCAGCGGCATGGGCCTTGCCATCGTGCGGAAGCTGGTCGACCGTCAAGGCGGCAGGATTTGGCTCGACGACGGCCGAGAGCAGCGCGGCGTGACCGTGCGGTTTACCTGGCCGCGCAATCCGAAGGACATGGACGATGGCGCCGACAGTGAACCTACTTCTGGTCGATGACGACGAGGTCGACGTCCAGGGCCTTAAACGAGCCTTCGCCAAAGGTAAAATCGCCAATCCGATCACCGTTGCGCGCGACGGCATAGAGGCTTTGGAGATCCTCCGCGGCGAGAACGGCCGAACCAAGCTCGACAAGCCCCATCTCATCCTCCTGGATCTCAACATGCCTCGGATGAACGGAATCGAATTTCTGGAGGCAATACGTGCCGACGAGGACCTCAGGTCTGCGCTCGTCTTCATGGTAACGACTTCGAAGGCGGAGGAGGACAAGGCCCGCGCCTACGGTCACCATGTCGCTGGCTACATCGTAAAGCAGGATCCGGCGAACACCTTCATGCAGGCGGTGTCCTTGCTCGAGCACTACTGGAGGATCGTCGAATTCCCGGCTTGATCCCATGAGCGCGTCAACGATCCTCCTGATCGACGATGACCAGGTCGACAGAGCCGTGGTGCGCCGTGCGCTTATTAAGTCGGGCCTTGAGCATACTCTGACCGAGGCGACGGACGGCGCTTCTGGCCACGACCTTGCCCGATTACACGACTTCGACTGCGTCCTCCTCGATTATCGGCTCCCCGACGTGGACACATTTGACCTCCTCGCCGCGCTGATCGCGCCGGAAGGCGGCGCCCAGGCGGTTGTCATGCTGACCGGCGATGCCGACCCCGACGTGGCCGTGAGATTGATCGGAGCCGGCGCGCTCGATTATCTCACGAAGGCCGACTTGACGCCGTCGAGCCTCGCGAGAGCGATCCGCTACGCGAAAGCTCGGAGGGAGTTCATAGCCGAACTACGCGGCGCCCGGCGCGAGGCCGAAGAGAAGAGCTTTGCACTTGATGCTCTCAATCGCCAGAAGTCGCTGTTCTTCTCGATCCTCGCCCATGATCTCCGAAATCCATTCCAGGCCATCCTCGGCTTATCCAAAACGCTTAGCCAAGCCGTGGAGGCTCGTGATCACGCTTCAGTCGAGAAGCGGGCGCGCGCCGTGCTCGGATCGGCAAGTCAAGCGGCCGATCTCATGGAAGGGCTGTTTGCCTGGGCAAGCCTCCAGATGGATACGGTCGCCACGACCTTGGCCGAGATCGACGTCGAAGAAATCGCGATGCTCACTAGATCGGGAGCCGAGGTGGCGGCTTCAGACAAGGGTCTGACGATCATCCTTGACTGCGACCGCGCACGCGCGATCGGGCATGAGGGAATGGTGGCGGCAGTGCTCCGCAACCTCGTGAGTAATGCCATCAAGTTCACGCAGCCGGGCGGACAGATCACCATTTGCGCAAGTCTGCAGAGTGGTAAGACCGAGATCGCTGTTTTCGACACAGGGATCGGAATGCCACCGGACGTGGTCGCCGACCTCTTCAAGCTCGACCGAAGGTCGTCCACGAACGGCACGGCGGGGGAGCGTGGTAGCGGGCTAGGCCTCCTGCTGTGTCGCGACCTTGTCGAGCGAATGGGCGGTGCGTTGACCGTCTCGAGTTTGGTCGGAAGCGGTACCCGCTTCTCGTTCATCCTCGAAGGAGCCCATACTTGAGCCTAGGCTGAGGAAATTAGATCCTCGACTTGTCGATTGTACCATTTGACCAAGCGGTTAAGTTGTCGACAGCATACTTTGGAGCCTCTTGTGGCCCTAGGTCGAGGGTGGCCTCGTCGAACTTGCGCCCTCGAGCGTCGACGATTTCTCGATGTCCGCTTTGGGGAAATGCAGGCAATCCGCTGAGCGTCCGATCTGGGCACGAAGCGGACTCGCGGTCTACTTCTCGGTACCCTCCTCAAGCCATAATGCCTCGTAATCCAGTCGCGCATGTCGCAACTTCTCCCAATACTCGTGAGCCAAGCGCGCTAGAAAAGCGTCGGGATGCTCAGACGAATTCTCGCAGGTTGAGATCGCTGGGCTTTCTTCGGCAGAGAAATCGTCGATACCGTCTGACGGCGAGACCTTATCCTCTCTGTGCGCAACTGACCACGAGTCGCACCCCATTGCTACACCAACGGCGCTTTCCGTATGTAGATGATGCGTACCTCGTGTGATCATTAGGATTCTCCCACCGCTGAACAATCTTGACGATGGTGTCGGCTGCACACGAATATAATCAAGGACCCCTCTTCATCCAATCGCGGCTTTTGTTGTAAGAAGGATACTAGCCTAGCGCGTGGAGATAGCGAAGATGCTTTCTACAGCTTGGTGAGGCGCAGATGTCCCGAGCCGGGCGGCTCATAGTCGTGGTCATGGTTCCGGTCGACGATGTCGACGCGGGGCTTCGGCACCGCCGCGTCGCGGGCGGCGACCTCGCTCGACGCGAGGAACGCGATGCCGGTGGCGCAGAGCGCCTTGACCCGGTCGAGCCTACTCCTGCGGAGGTTGAGCAGCATCGTCGACGATCCGGATCGAGTCCGACTGCTCCGGGACGGCGGACGCCTGGATCTTCGCGAAGGTCTCCAGGGCCTGCCCGACGAGGTCATCCGCCCGGTCGACCGCCGCGTTCACGCGCTCCTTCGGGAAGCCGGGGAAGCCGCGCCCGATCAGCGACGGCATCGCCATCACGGTCTGGCGCATCTGCGAGTAGACGCGGGCCTGCATGGCCACGACCTCGTCGACCGGGACGAGGAGCTTCGCCATCTCGGCCAGCTTGAAGAGCTTCAGGTCGGCGTCCGGGTCGTCGCCCTCGCCGCCGGCGGTCGCCTCCAGGAGCTGCTCGCGCTGCCACTTGGCGTGCCAGGCGAACACGGCGGCGACGTCGAGCTTCCACTCGTTGCCGGCGCCGCGGCCCGCGCTCTCGCGGACCACCGGGCAGCCGTGCTTCTTGACCCACTTGTTGATGGTGGACCTGTCGATCCCGAGCAGGTCCGAGAGGCCGCCCACGGACCGCTCGCGCAGCTTGGACGCGAAGTCGGGCCGCGCCACCTCCGCGACCGCGACGGGGGCCGTGGCGGGCTTCCTGGCGGGCTTGCGGGGCTTCCTGGGGGTCTCGGCCATCTGTCAATCGGCTCGCAATGTTGACCCCTGATCGGCGTCCAACTTTGGCTCTGACTCACTTCTGATGAAGTTGGGTGTCGGCCTACGGTTCTCTCGAGGAGAATCATCGCATGGCCGCCCTTCGTCCCAGATGCCTCGTGCCGGCGGGCTTGATCGTCGAGAGCGTAAGCACGGAAGACACCAAAACGTCGATCACAGCTAGGGCGACCTTGACGTCTCAGCCGTGCCCCTCGTGCGGCTTTGCCTCTCGCCGCGTTCACAGTCGCTACCGAAGGACGGTGGCGGATCTCCCGTCATCGGGACGAAGCGTCACGATCACCATCGTCGCGCGGCGCTTCCGGTGTGATTTCGCATCGTGCCCAAAACAGATCTTCACCGAACGCTTTGGCGCCGAGGTCTTGGCACCATCGGCGCGACGAACCTCGAGGCTGGAGATCATCGTCCATCATCTCGGCCTCGCCTTGGGTGGGCGTCCGGCTGAAGGCTTCGCCAAGCGGCTGATGCTGCCGGTCAGCAAGGACACTTTGCTGCGCGTCGTGAGGCGGCGAAGCCTGGAGCCGTCAGAGCCCTTGCGCGTCGTTGGCATCGACGACTGGGCGTATCGGCGCAATCACCGGTATGGCACGATCGTCTGCAACCTCGAGCGCCGTCGGGTCGTCGCGCTGTTGCCCGATCGCGAGCGCGCCACGGCGCAAGCCTGGTTGGCGTTGCGCCCAGAGATCGAGATCGTCGCGCGAGACCGCGGCGGTGCCTATAGCGAAGCGGTTGCGAAGGCATTGCCGCACGCCACCCAGGTCGCCGATCGTTGGCACTTGATGGAGAACGCCAGCCGCGCGTTCCTCGACGCGGTCCGCAAATCGATGCGGGAGATCCGGCGGGCGATCGGCTCGACGACGATCGATCCGGACCTTCTCACATCTGCCGAACGACTGCAGTACGAGGGCTATCTGCGGCGGGAGGACGCCAACGCCGCCGTGATGGCTCTGGCGACGGAGGGCATGCCGATCAAGCAGATCGTCCGACGCACGGGCCTTAGCCGCGGGACCGTCCGACAGATCGTTCGCGGGTGCCGAAGCGACGTCTTCCGTGTTCGGCAGAGCTCGCTCGAGGCGTACCTGCCGCTTCTCGACGCGCTTTGGGAAGGTGGCTGCCGGAACGGCGCCGCACTCTGGCGGCAGTTGCAGGAGAAGGGCTTCCGTGGATCGCTGCGGGTCGTCGGCGAATGGTCTACGCGCCGGCGCCGTGCCGAACAGGCTAGCGACAAGCAGTTGCAGCGGGTGCCGTCAGCCCGAACCATCGCACGCATGATGACGATCGGGCGTGATCATCTCAGCAAGGCCGACGCGGTCACGATCGCCGCCATCGAAGCCGGCTTGCCGACGCTCGTCGAGGCGCGACATAGCATCGATCGCTTCCACTCGATGATCCGCCGCAAGATCAAGGATGATCTGACACCTTGGCTCGAGATGGCGCGCAACAGTCTCGTCGTCTCCTTCGCCAACGGCATCGCCAAAGATGAAGCCGCAGTCCGCGCCGCGATCACAACTTCATGGTCCAACGGCCAGACGGAAGGCCAGGTGACGCGACTGAAGCTTGTGAAACGCCAGATGTACGGCCGGGCGAAGATCGATCTCCTGCAAGCTCGGCTCATCGGCGCCGCGTAACCGGGGGCCATCATCAGAAATGCGACAGAGCCCAACTTTGACCCCTCTGTTGCCGCTTGCACGGGCGCTTCAGTAGCGCTCGCCCCGGCGTAAGCTGGTCGGGGTTGCGGAGCCGGGGCGAGCGCGGTCCCAAGCCCCCTTCAGCCTCGGTTCTTGAAGCGCCAGCTCTCGTTGCCGGTCTCGACGATGTCGCAGTGGTGGGTGAGGCGATCGAGCAGCGCTGTGGTCATTTTGGCGTCGCCGAAGACGCTGGGCCATTCGCCGAAGGCGAGGTTGGTGGTGACCATGACCGAGGTGCGCTCGTAGAGGCGGCTGATCAGGTGGAACAGCAGCTGGCCGCCGCTCTGCGCAAAGGGAAGGTAGCCGAGTTCGTCGAGGATGACGAAGTCCATGCGGGTGAGATAGTCCGCAAGGCGTCCTTGACGACCTGCGCGGGTCTCGGCCTCGAGCCTGTTGACGAGATCGAGCGTGTTGAAGAAGCGGCCGCGTTTGCCGGCACGGATGCAGCTGCGGGCGATCGCTATCGCGAGGTGGGTCTTGCCGGTACCGGTGCCGCCGACGAGCACGCAGTTGCGCTGCTCGGCGATGAAGTGGCCGCCGGCAAGATCGCGCACGAGGACCTCGTTGATCGGCGTGCCGACGAAGGCGAAGTCGGCGACGTCCTTGGCGAGCGGCAGCCGGGCAATCGTCATCTGGTACTTGATGGATCGGGCCAGCTTCTCGTCGATCTCGGCCTTGAGCAGGTCGCCGACGAGGCGCTGGGGCTCGTGCTGGCGCTTGACGGCGGTGGTGACGATCTCGTCGAAGGCCGAGCGCATGCCGAAGAGCTTGAGCGAGCCCATCATGTCGAGGATGTCGGTGCGTTCCAGTAGACGTTCCATGGGTCAGATCCTTCTGAGGCTGTCGTAGCGGGCACAATCGGCGATCGGCGCATGGCGGAGGGTCAGCGCGTCCGGCGTCATGATGGTGATCGGCGGCGCGGGGTCGCGCTGCCGCGAGACGATGTTGATGATGACGTCGGCAGACGAGACGCCCTCGATCAGCGCCTCCGCGCAGGCGCTCTCGACCGCCTGCAGGCCGTCGCTGAGCACCATGGCGAGGATCTTCGCCATCTGCCGGTCGCCGTCGTCGGAGCCGGCGAGCTTGCGGCGAATGCGATCGATCGCCTGCGGCAGCACCCAGTCCTTGAACGGGGCGCCGTTGCGCAGCGCACCGGGCTTGCGGGCGAGGACCGGCACGTAGTGCCAGGGATCGCAGATGGTCGCGCCGCGGCCGAAGACGCGGCTATGCTCGGCGACGATGCGGCCGTCCTGGCGGATCACCACGCGGTCGGCATACGCCTGGATCTCGACGGGTCGTCCGACGGCGCTGGCGCTGACCGAGTACTTGTTGTTGTCGAAGCGCACGAGGCAGGTCTTCGAGACCGATGCCGGTAGCGCATGGAAGCCGTCGAACCGGCCGGCGTGGCGCACGAGGTGCGGGCGCTCGGCCTCGAACATCTCCCACACCGTTCGGTCGGTCTGCTCGGGATGGGGGTGCGCCTTGGCATAGGCAACGCACCGGTCGAGCAGCATGCCGTTCAGCTCGTCGTAGCTCTTCACGCGCAGCCGAGGCGTGAAGAAGCGCTCGCGGACAAGCCCGACCTGGTTCTCGACTTGCCCCTTCTCCCAGCCCGACGCCGGCGTGCAGGCGACGGGTTCGACGAGATGGTGCGCACACATCTGCAGGAAGCGCCGATTGTAGCCGCGGTCCTTGCCGACGAGGATCGTCTCGACCGCCGTCTTCATGTTGTCGTAGATGCCGCGCCTGCAGGCTCCCTTGAAGAAGGCGAAGGCCCGGTCGTGCGCGTCGAAGACCATCTCCTGGCTCTCGCGCGGATAGGCTCGGACGAACATCATGCGGCTGTGACAGAGCCGGACGTGCGCCACCTTCACGGTCGTCGTCGCGCCACCGATCAGCACGATGTCGTGGCTCCAGTCGAACTGGAACGCCTCTCCCGGCGCGAAGGCCAGCGGCACATAGGCTTCCGCGCTCGCCGCCGCGTGCCCCTTTGCCCAGACCCTGGCATAGCGGCGCACCGCATCGTAGCCGCCCTCGTAGCCGAGCGCCCGCAGCTCCTCGAAGACCCGGATCAGCGTGAGGCGCTCCCGCGCCGCCTTCGTCGCGTTGCGGGCGAGCATCGCCTCGAGATCGGTCTTCCAGCGCCCGAGCTTGGGCCGCGGCTGCACCTCGCGCTCGTAAGCAAACGAGGTCTCGCCCGAGCGCAGCACCTTGCGCACCGTGTTGCGCGAGATCTTCAGGTCGCGGGCGATCTCTTTGATCGACTTGCCCTTGACCAGATGCTCCCGCCGTATCCGGCCGACCGTCTCCACAACCAACATCCCCGCCGCCCGCCCGCCGTCAAAACGGACAGCGCAACAGGCCAAGATTAAGGGGTCAGTTTTGGACGCCGATCACCCCGATAAGGGGGTCAGTTTTGCAGGCCGAAACACAGGCCATCCCCGCGCCGTAGCGCCCGGTAGGGCGGAATCCACGTCACCTGGACAGCACCGCCATGCCCATGGCGGGGAAGATGTAGACGTTGTTGCCCTGGCCCGGCACGAACACGATCCCCGACATTCCGAAGACCGAGGCGTGCATGCGCGCGCATTTCGCGTTGGCGGTTTTCGAGGATAGGGAAGACTAAAACCGGGCGAGGAGCCGGGCCCCCCGCCCCGCCGTCCCAGGGGGCGGCGCACTGAACTTTTGTCGCCCGCGTAGGCGCGCGACAGGCCCCGATCGTGCCGCAGGACCGCCCCGGCGCCAAACGCGTCCGCGGTTTTTCCACAGCAAAAATGCGTGAGGTCGGCCCGCCGTTATTTGCCGGGGCGGCGGCAAGTCCCGACTAGTCCCGACCTTACTGTCGCCGAGCGCCGACTACTGAACGGGTTACTGAATCAGTTTTGAACGACATCTGAACGGCGACCTGAACGGGCACCTGAATCAGAGGGAAAACGGCGCGGATTCAGGTACCCGTTCAGCCTGAATGGGGACCTGAACGGCCACCTGAATCAGTACATGAATCGGTACCTGAATCTGAACCTGAATCATGACCTGAATGGCCAAGCCCTAGCCGGCCATCACCTCGCGCTCGGCCCTCGTCGGACGTCGGCGCGCGCCGGCGCGGCCCCCCTTCGGCAGGACCGTCACGATCCTCCCACCGTCGACGACGTAGGAGCGACCGTCGCGGCGGACGGAGGCGGCGCCGCGCTCCAGGCCGCCCTCGACGAGGCCGAGGACCTCGCACCTCAACGCGTCGACGTCGACGCGCAGGACGCGCTCGAGATAGCGGACCACCGCGTGGTCGGAGACGACGGCGCGGGCGCGCGCGACGCGGGACACCTCATGCCGCCTGGGCGACGACGGCCGGGGACGGGAGCGGGCTATGGACGGGATGGAGCGAAGGGTCGTCGGAGAAGGTCAGGACCAGCGGGACGCCGAGCCGTTCGGCCCACAGAAACAATCGGTTGTCCGAAATATTGACGAGGTTCCCCTCGCGCAATTCGTACAGGTCCCTCTTGGTGAAATCGAGGCCCATCCGGGCGCTGATCGTCGCCGCCGTCGTGCCGTAGGGTATTCGCTGGAGAATGCGCCTGACGACCTCCTCGCGCATGCGCTCGAAGGCACGCGGACGGGCGTGCTTCCGAAAGGTTGTGTACGAGTCAGCCGCGTGCGTCATGACAGGTAGGGAAGCCAAAAGCTCAAGTTCGCATCAACTGGACATTCAAGGATGTTCCCTCCGGTCCTGGAAATCCCGAAGATCTAGGCAGCGCGGGGGCAAGGACCGGATTGCCGGTTCTCCTACCGAAATAGCCGTCCGACGGCATTCGAGGCATTTCCGGCCGGGAATCCTCGAGACTCCCCACTACGGTCGCCCCATCGAACGAAGGGGACGACAACGATGAACGACGGTTTCCTCTACGGCGCCGCGCACGCCGCCAACCGCGCCGCCGCCGCCCACGCCCGCGCCGACCTGCGGGCCGCGCGCCGCGACCTTGCCGCCGCCCAGGCCGAGCACCGCCGCGCGCTCGCCAACGCCGCCGCGCGCCGCGACGCCCGCCAGCGCGCCGCCCTCGACGCCCTGGAGCGCGCCGTCCTGGAAGACCGGTGAGCGCCCGCGCGCTCGCCGCCTTGGCGCTCCTGGCGACCCCGGCGTCGGCCGACACTTTACCCGTCCGCCCGGGCTTCTACGCGCGGGCCGACCGGCCCTGCGCCACGCGCGGGGACGCCGGCGCCTACGCCGCCCTGCTCCACGTCGACCGCGGGGGCGTGTCCGACTCGGGCCACGCCCGAAGGGTCGTCCACGTCCGCGGGGAGAACGGGGCGCTCGTCGTCGACCAACTGTCGGAGGACCTCCGCGCGGGCGGCGGGCCTGCGTCGCTGACCTGGGTCGTGCGCGTCATGGCGCCGACGCGCTTCGTCGTGCTCGGGGCGGACGGACCGGTCGACCTCAGCGGGCAATACGAATGGTGCGGGGCCGCGATTCCGTGAACGGGTCGGCGGGGTCGAGCCGTTCGACGGCGCCGTCCGGGTGCTCCCGCATCCAACCCAGGACCGGGTCCAGGTAGCGGCCGGCAGCCCCGCCATCTTGGCGACCGCGATCGCCAGCAGGCCGTCGACTTGTTCGGGATCCAGGCTGACGGGTCTCTCCATGTCGTGCCTCGCCAAGGAACCGTAGCAGTTTCCTCGGGCCGGGCCCATGGGCCCCGGCGGGGCGGCCATCGACCCCGGCGGCCGGATTTCCGCGCCCGGAACGGGGCCGCGAAGGACCTTGGGCGTCTTCCTTTGGTGGGATCGGGGGACGATCGGGCGCCCGGCGGCGGCGCCCAGAAGTCGCCCAAGGCCGTTCCGGGCGGGTTCCTTGTGCGAGTCCGACGAAGAAACGTCAACCATTACGGGGGTTTAGGTGGTGAGCGCGCCGGGGCTCGAACCCGGGACCCTCTGATTAAAAGTCAGATGCTCTACCGGCTGAGCTACGCGCTCGAAGGGTCGAGGGACGACGTAGAGGCTCGCGGGCGGCGGCGCAAGCGGCGCGGCGGTCGCGGGGACCGCGCTTGACGGCGGCGGGCGATGTCTCTACGAAGCGCCCTCCCCTGCCGGGCCTGCTCGGCGGGGGTCCGCACCCGTGGCCGCCCGACATCAGTCGACGTCGGCCTGTCGGCCCCGCAAGGGGTGCCAGGAGGGCGCGATCCTCCACCCCTGCCGGTGGACGACGCGAGATCGAGCGACCTGCGACGGACATGAAGTCCGTCAGCCGGCTCTTTCGCGCGTCGTCGGCGGCGCATCGAAGCGAAAGAGGAACGCGGTGACGAAACGCGCCGAATCCAAGTACAAGCTCGACCGCCGGATGGGCCAGAACATCTGGGGCCGTCCGAAGAGCCCGGTCAACCGCCGCGAGTACGGCCCCGGCCAGCACGGCCAGCGGCGCAAGGGCAAGCTCTCCGACTTCGGCACCCAGCTGAAGGCCAAGCAGAAGCTCAAGGGCTACTACGGCAACATCTCCGAGAAGCAGTTCCGCAAGTACTATGCGGAGGCGATCCGCATGAAGGGCGACTCGGGCGACAACCTCATCGGCCTGCTCGAGCGTCGGCTCGATGCGGTGGTCTACCGCGCCAAGTTCGTGCCGACCGTCTTCGCGGCGCGGCAGTTCGTCAACCACGGCCACGTCAAGGTCAACGGGCGGCGGGTCAACATCGCCTCCTACCAGGTTAAGGTCGGCGATCTCGTCGAGGTGAAGGATTCCTCGCGCGAGCTGGCGATCGTCATCGAGTCGACGCAGCTCGCCGAGCGCGACGTGCCGGACTTCTACGAGGCGGACCATTCCAAGATGAACGCCAAGCTGACGCGCATCCCGCTGCCGTCGGAAGTGCCCTATCCGGTGATGATGGAGCCGAACTTGGTGATCGAGTTCTACTCGCGCTGACGTTTGGTTAAGGACCAACGAAAGAAGCCGCGGCCTTCGGGTCCGCGGCTTTTTGTTTGGTGCCTACCTACCCGTCATTGCGAGCGCAGCGAAGCAAGCCAGGGTGGCAGCGCGACAGGTGCGGGGCCGGCCACCCCTGGGTTGCTTCGCTGCGCTCGCAATGACGGCCCGGAGTTTGAGCTCTGGCCTACGGGTCGCGGCTTTTTTGTTTGATGCCAACCACCCGTCAATGCGAGCGCAGCGAAGCAATCCAAGGGTGGCAGCGCGATGGTGCGGGCCCTGCCGCCCCTGGGTTGCTTCGCTGCGCTCGCAATGACGGCCCACGGACCGTAGCCCTGGCTACGCCTCCTGCTTGGCCCGCTTGCGCTCGGCCTTGAGCGCGCGCGCGCCGACGTCGGCGTCGGCGAGCATGGTGCGCAGGATCATGCGGTGGCGCGAGCGCTGGCGCGGCGACTGGGTGAGCAGGATGCCGAAGGTCTCGTCGCGCGGGTCGATCCAGAAGTAGGTGCCGCCGATGCCGGACCAACCGAACTCGCCCTTGGAGCCCGGTGCCGGCACGGCGCCGCGGCCGAGCCGCACCGACACGCCGAGGCCGAAGCCGAAGCCCGGATCGAGGATCGAGCCCGGCAGCCGCGTAATGCCGGTCTCCGGCCCGACGTGGTCGCTCGCCATGAAGCGCAGCATCTCGCGCGACAGGTAGGTGCGCCCGTCGAGCGTGCCCTCCTCGAGCAGCAGGCGACAGAAGCGCGCGTAGTCGTCGAGCGTCGAGACGAGGCCCATGCCGCCGGCCTCGAAGGCGCGCGGCTTGCGCGGGTTGAACATCGGCGGCCCGTTCTCGCTGAAGCGATCGTCCGGGAACGGCTCGGCGATGCGCGCATGGTCCTCGTCGCGCGGCACGGAAAAGCCGGTGTCGGCCATCCCCAGCGGCTCGAGGAGGCGCTGGCGCAGCACGCCGGAGAGCGAGCGGCCCGCCGCCACCTCGACGACGCGGCCGAGCACGTCGGTCGCGTGGCTGTACTCCCACACCGTGCCGGGCTGATGCGCCAGCGGCAGGCGCGCGATCCGGTCGGCGAAGGCCTCGTTCGTCGGGTCGCCGTCCATCACGCCGGCATAGAGCTCGGCGACCGGGCCGCCGTTGCGCTCGTAGACGAGGCCGGCGGTGTGGCGCAGCAGGTCGTGGATCGTCGGGGCGCGACGCGGCGACACGCGCCCGTCGTCCGCCAGCACCCGCACGTAGGCGAAGGCGGGCACGAAGTCGGCGATGGGCTGGTCGAGATAGAGCCGGCCCTCGGCCGCCAGCATCAGCGTGACGAAGGAGACCATCGGCTTCGTCATCGAGTAGATGCGGAAGATCGAGTCCGTCGTCATCGGCGTGCCGGCGGCGCGGTTGCGGTAGCCCCAGACGCGGCGCATCACCACCTCGCCGGCGCGCTCGACATGGAGCACGGCGCCCGGCACCGCGCCGCGCGCCACCTCGACGTTGAAGAAGTTGTCGATCCGCGCCAGGCGGGCGCCGGAGAAGCCGGCAACGTCCGCCACCTCGGTGTCGATGCTCATCTCGGTCTCTTTGCTGTGGGTCACGCGGGGGCCGTCACGACAGGCTCTTGAGGAAGCCGGCAAAGCGCATCAGCCCCTCCGGCCAGGGCCCATGCCCGCTCTCGTGGTTGAGGTGGCCGGAGGTGCCGGCATCGACGAGCGTGGCGCCCCAGGCCGTCGCCAGCGCCTCGGCCTCCGCATAGGTACAGTAGGGATCGTCGCGGCTGGCGACGAGCACGGCGGGAAACGGCAGCGTCGTCGCGCGGTCGTCGCGGAAGGCCAGATCGATCTCGGGGATCTCGCGCAGCGCCCGGGCCGCCGGCGGCGCAACGAGGAAGGCGCCGACGACGCGCTCGGCGATGCGGTCCGCGGCATGCGCGATCGTCCGCACACCGAGCGAATGGCCGACGAGCACCACCGGCTTGCCAGCCGCCTCGACGGCGTCTACGAGCTCGCGCGTCCATGCGGCGAGGGTCGGGTGGTCCCAATCCGCCTGCACGATGCGGCGCGCCGTCGGCAGCTTGGCCTCCCAGCGGGAGTACCAGTGCTCGTCGGTGCCGCCGCCGATGCCTGGGGCGATGACGATGTCGACGTCGGATGTGCGCATGGGCGTCGGGATAGCAGGTGGGGCGGCCCGCGGGAAAGGGCCCGATGGTCCGTGTTGCGGGCCGTCATTGCGAGCGCAGCGAAGCAAGCCAGGGGCGGCAGGGGGAAAACCTGAGCCCGTTGCCCCTGGGTTGCTTCGCCTTCGGCTCGCAATGACGGCAACGACGGGCACGACGCCTCCCTGCAGCATGTCCGGAGCCGGCGAATCGGCCCGTGAAACCCGGCGCCGCCCCCGGTCGTTTTCTGGAAGCTCCCAGGCGCTCGCGCATGACGCATGACGCATCATGACGCGTCATTGCGGACTTCAAACAGCACGTGTCCCGATGGCCGACGTCAGCCGAGGCTGACGAATGTGTTCGATTCGCCCTACCCCATCCGCTCCTTGATGCGGTCGGCGACGCGCAGCGCGTTGGCGATGATGGTCAGCGTCGGGTTCACGGCGCCGATCGAGGGGAAGAAGCTCGCGTCGGTCACGTAGAGGTTGTCGATCTCGTGCGCCTTGCAGTCGAGGTCGAGCACGCTTGTCTTCGGGTCGGTGCCGAAGCGCAGCGTGCCGGCCTGGTGCGCGGTGCCGCCGACGGGGATGTTCTTGCCGAGGTAGAGCGAGCGCTCGACGAAGAGCGGGGTCTCGCCGCTGGCGTTCAGGATCTGATGCAGCTTGTGCTTCAGGCCCTTCGCCTCGACCGCGTTCGATTCCTCGAGCGCCAGCACGATCTTGTCGCCGTCGAAGTAGATGCGGTTGTCCGGGTTCGGCAGGTCCTCGGTCTGCAGCCAGAAATCCATCGAGTGCGTCGCCATAACCTCGAACGGCATGCTCGGCAGCAGCTGCATCAGCTTCGAGAGCGGCGCCTCGCCGCGGATCTGGTCGGCATGCGAGGTGGCGCACATCTGGATGAGGCCGAGCGGATACTCCGTCTCCGGCGAGCCGAAGTAGAAGTCGCTGAGCGCCAGCGTCTTCTGGAACTGCGTGTGGTTCGGCTTGCGCAGCACCGCCATCATCACGCTCATGTTGTGGCGCATGTAGTTGCGGCCGACCTGGTCGGAGCCGTTGGCGAGGCCTTTCGGGTGCCTGTCGTTCGCCGAGGCGAGCAGCAGCAGCGCCGACGACAGCGCCCCGCAGGCGACGACGACGATGTCGGCCGTGTACGTCTCGGCGACGCCGTCGCGCACGACATGGACGCCGGAGATGCTGCGGCCCGAGGGATCGGTCTCGAGCTTCGTCACCAGCGCGTGTGTCAGCAGCGTGAAGTTTTCCGGATGCAGCTTCAGCGTCGGGTCGACGCAGATCACCTGCGCGTCGGCCTTGGCGTTGAGGATGCAGGAAAAGCCGTCGAAGGCGTCGCAGCGGATGCACGGGCTCGTCTGCGTTGGCTTGCCGTCCTTCTCGTCGAGCAGGATGCCGAGCGGCAGATGGAACGGGTGCAGCCCCTGCGCCGTCAGGCCGTCGGCGAGCTCCTGGATGCGCGGCTCGTGGCTCACGGGCGGGAAGGC
Organism: Beijerinckiaceae bacterium RH AL1; assembly: GCA_901457705.2. Lineage (NCBI taxonomy): Bacteria > Pseudomonadati > Pseudomonadota > Alphaproteobacteria > Hyphomicrobiales > Beijerinckiaceae > Beijerinckiaceae bacterium RH AL1. Next base: position 1,323,096 of record LR590083.2, on the reverse strand, counting down.
GTAGGGCGCCGAGGCCCACGGCTCCAGCGGGTCCTCGCCGCGCAGGCCGTGCACGTGGAAGAGCCGCTCCGCCTCGGTGTAGTAGGGCTCGAACACGTCGTAGCCGAGCGGCCAAGCCGGCGAGATGCCGTCGTGGTGGCGGACCTCGCCAAAGTCCTTCTCGCGCAGGCGCAGGAGCGCGGCGCCGTAGAGCTTCGAGTTGCCGCCGACCCAGCGGTGCAGGCCGGGCTGGAACGTCTTGCCGTCGGCGCCGTACCAGGTGTCCGTGGTCTGGTAGATGCCGTCGACGAACACCGCCTTCGAGTCCCAGTTGCGCTGCTCGCGCGGCAGGTAGCCGCCGCGCTCCAGCATCAGGATCTTCTTGCCGGTCGGCGCCAGGCGCTGCGCGAGCGAGGCGCCGCCGGGCCCTGAGCCGACGACGATGATGTCGTAATGGGTTGCCATGGGTGCCCCTACTTGAAACGGCCCGGCTGGTTCACCGTCGGTGTCACGACGAGGCCGGTGACCATCATGGTGCACGGTTCATTCCCGACGGTGCCGGAGACGTGGCCCTTGCGGCCCTTGGTGCCCTGGTCCTCGCCCATCATCAGCTCGCCGGGGCCCATCTCGACGCGGGTGCCGTCCATCGTCTCGACGAACCAGCGGCCGGAGAGCACGGCGATCCACTGCGGGCGCGGGTTCTCGTGCCAGTCCCCGACCCAGCCGACCGGCAGCACGGTGAAGGTGACGATGGCCGGCGTCTTCTCCTGCTTGTCGTTCCATTGCGGCGCGGTCTGCGGGTCGATGCCCTTCAGCTCGAAGTTCTCGAGCTCGAACTTCTGCTGCCGGCTGATCCCATCGGCATCCGTGTAGACGTGCCAGTAGGGCATCTTCGGCTTTTGACCGGCGTCGGACATCGTGGCCTTCCTGTGAAGCAATCTCGATTGTCGCCTTGATCTGCAACGGCTTAATGTCGAAATGGCTCCGCTTCGAGCAAAGGAACGACGTTGATTTCGCTCTCGTACGTGCAGCTTATGGCCGCCTATAACGCGGAGATGAACCGGCGCGTCTACGCGGCCGCCGGCCGTCTCGACGACGCCGCGCGACGCGAGGATCGTGGCGCCTTCTGGCACTCGATCCACGGCACGCTGAGCCATCTCGTCTGGGGCGACCGGATGTGGATGTCGCGCTTCGCCGGCTGGACGCCGCCGCCCGTCGCGGTTTCGGAAAGCGATGCGCTGTTCGCGGTCTTCGAGGACATGGCCGCGGCGCGCGCCGAGGACGACCGCAAGATCGAGGCCTGGGCGGCCGAGCTGGACGAAGCCTGGCTTGAGGGCGACCTCACCTGGTTCAGCGGCGCGGCGGGGCGCGCGATGACCAAGCCGCGCGCGTTGCTCGTCATGCATTTCTTCAATCACCAGACGCATCACCGCGGCCAGGCGCACGCCATGCTGACGGCGGCCGGCGAGACCACCGGGGCCACCGACATTCCGATGATCTTCGCCGGCTACTAGAGCCACCTCACGTCGTCGACCGGCCTCGCTCAGGAGTCGCCGGTCTCCCGCTTCCGGAACAACGCCCTGATCTTGTTGCCGACCCAGATGAACGGCACGAGCAGCAGGAAGAAGAACTTCTTGAAGGCGAGCAGGAAGGCGCCGATGCCGATCACCTTGGCCGCCTTGAGGCCGATGACGCCGGCGACGAGACCCGCGATCCCGTAGGCCGCGACCTTGTCGCCCGTGGCGTGATCCTCGTAGCGGTCTCCCGACGGGTAGCTGTACGCATCCTGCACCAGGGACAGATCGTCGGCGCGACCGATCTGGTCCGGCGACGTGATCCAGACCATCTTCTCATAGCCCCGCCGCCCGAGCTTGAGGGCGACCGCGTTGACCGTGCGCTCGCCGTCGTCGTGCACGCCTTGCATCATCCAGTAGGCGGTATGCAGGTTCTCGTTCCATGTCGGCTTGCGGATCCAGTCGACGGCGGTGATCGGGCGCAGCCCGGCGCGCGTGCTCTCCTCGTTGCCCGCGAACGTGGCCTCGCGGACGCTCTCGATGAGCTTGTCGGGGTCAATGTCGGCGAAGTCCTTTGCATCGACGTAGCCGACATCGTGCCAGGAGAACAAAATCTCGGACGAGTTGCTGCGCCGGATGATGTCCCCTTCGACGGAAGGATCGCTCCTGCCGTCGACGATCGAGCGGAACGTGCGCGCGTCGTCCCCCGCAACGCCGGCAAAATCGGGAAGGTTAGCGATCGTCGCCTTGGATTGCGGCAGGCTCATGCCTTGGACGATCTTCCAAGGGAGCGCCCTGATGCGCCTGATGGCCGCCTCGCGCGCGTCCGCTGCAGTGCCGGACGCGGGCGGAGGCGTGTCGTTTTCCGCAGCGAAGGCCGCAGTGGCGGCGAGCAGGCAAACGCCTACGATCAAATGTCTCATGGAAAATCACCGAGCCGACTGAAAACAGGCTCGAACGTATCGCCGCCGACGCCGCTGGCAAGAGCCAGCGGGTCGGCCGGCTTTTTCCTCAGAACATGTTGATCAGGTGCCCGTCGACCATCATGCCGGAGAGCAGGCGGTGGTAGTGGTAGTGCATCACCGACTTCAGCGCGTAGGTCTGCAGCACGAAGGGGTTCGGGCGGCGGCGGATCACGTTCCACGTCGACTGGCGGTAGTCGCGGCGCAGCTCCCTGTCGCCGACCGCGGTCTGCAGCCGCACGAACACCGCCGCCGACATCAAAAGCGCGCCGGCGCTCGCGAGCAGGTACTGCACCGGCTTGGTGCGCAGCGTCGCGGCGCGCAGCTTCGACTCGCCGAGCGCGCCGTCGAGGTAGAGCGAGTCCATCCGCTTGAAGTAGTTTTTGGCGCTGTAGAGATCGGCGAGCACCTTGATGTAGCCGTCGCGCAGCGCCTCGCGGCTCATCGAGACCGGGATCACGTTGGTGCCCCACTCCGACCTGTCGGCATGGTCGAGCCGGCCGGCCTTGTCCATGCGGGCGTGCAGCGGCGTCTTCGGGATCGCGGTCACCATGCCGACGGAGGAGTGGATGATCTTCGCCTCCTCGACGAGCTTCACCTGGCGCTCGAAGATGTCGGGCTGGTCGGTGTCGAAGCCGAGCATCATGCCGGACCAGACCTCGATGCCGTGCGCCTGGATCGCCGCCACCTTCTCGGGGATCGAGCGGTTGTGGCCGCGCAGGTTCTGCGTCTTCTTGGTCTCCTTCAGCGCGTCCTCGTTCGGCGTCTCGATGCCGACGAAGACCGAGCGGATGTTGGCGAGGTCCATCAGCTCCATCATGTCCTCGTCGTCGGCGAGATCGAGCGAGGCCTCGGTGATGAAGGTCAGCGGGTACTTGTGGCGCTCCTGCCAGGCGATGACCGCGTGCAGCAGCTCCTTCACCGCCTTCTTGTTGCCGATCAGGTTGTCGTCGACGATGAAGGCCGCGCGCATCTTCGTCTTTAAAAGAGCATCTAGCTCGGCGGTGATCTGCCCCGCCGTCTTCAGCCGCGGCTTGCGGCCGAAGGTGACGATGATGTCGCAGAACTCGCACATGAACGGGCAGCCGCGCGAGAACTGGATCGTGCCGAGCACGTAGTTCTTCATCTTGAGCAGGTCGAAGCGCGGCACCGGCACCGTCGACATGTCGGTGCGCTCCGCCTGCTCGTAGCGGCGCGAATGCGTGCCGGCGGCGAACTCCTCGAGGAACTGCGGCCAGGTCGTCTCCGCCTCGCCGACGAAGACGACGTCGGCGAGCTCGCCGAAATAGTCCTCCTTCACCGAGACCCACGGGCCGCCGAGCACCACGAAGCAGCCCCGCTTCTTCAGCTCCGTCAGGATCTCGCTCATGCGGAAGCGCTGGACGATCATGCCGGTGAGCCCGACGATGTCGGCCCTGGCGCAGCGCTCGTAGTCGATCGGCTCGACGTTCTCGTCGATGACCGTGATCGTGTGGCCGGGCGGCGTCAGGGCGGCCAGCAGCGGCAGGGCGGCGACCGGCATGTTGGCTTTCTTGCCCGCCAGATGCAGCGCGTGCTCCAGGCCCCAGTAGCTTGCTTCGAAACGCGGATTGATCAGGACAATGTCGGCCATCGTCGTTTCCCGATGTTGCAGCATCTCAAGTCTGCCGAACACGGATCATCTGAAAAGAGCAAAAGTTGGGAGCGCCGCCGCAACTCTAGGCATGCGGCGTTACATGGCCGGCCCGTGCGACCTTATTGCAACGCCCGTCCGCCGGCCGTCGGACGCCATGTCGGCTGTCCGGCGGCGATTTGGCCGCGCCGCCCTGCCCTTGTCGCGCCACAAGCCGCTGGTCTGCTCGCGACGGATCATGGGAATTCAGGTGCGCACATGAGCGACGCCGCGCTCGGCTATTTCGCGAAGAAGGAGGCCTTCAACGCGAAGCAGGGCTACCGCATCGACTACAAGTATCTCGGCATGGCCTACGGCATCGAGCTTGCCGTCGTGTCCACCTCGCTGCTGTCGGCCTGGTTCTTCGCCAAGATCTACGGCCACAACGACTTCGACACGATGGCGATGATGATGCTGGCGCCGGTCGCCTATGCCGGGATCGAGATCGCCCGCGTGCCGCTGGCGCTCGCGCTGCGCACGCAGCCCTCCTGGTTCTGGAAGCTCGTCTTCGCGATCATGGTGCTCTGCGCCGTCGCGGTCAGCGTGAAGTCGCTGTCGCAGCTCGGCGAGGTGATGTTCCGCCCGCGCCTCATCGACGTCACCCGTGCCACGGCCGCGCTGAAGGATGCCGAGAGCACGCAGGCCGCCTTCGCGGGCAAGGTCCGCGATGCCGATGCCGTCGTCGCCCAGCGCACCGCCGAGCTGGCCGACGCCGAGACGCGCCTGAAGGCCGTCAACACCGAGCTTGGCGCCCTGCCCGCCGACAAGTGCAGCCGCGTCTGGCACCTGAACTCGCTCGGCCGCCGCTATTCCACGCAGGAGTGCCACACGGACGGCCGGCAGAAGGTGATGTCGACGAACCTCTCGGACGCCCAGGCGACGCGGGCCGAGGCCTCCGACAAGCTGGACGCCGCCCGTAAGGTCCGCGACGCGCTCGACGCGACGGCGGTCGCGAAGGGGGTGGCCGACGCCGAGCTGAAGCGCCGCGACGCGATCCTGAACTCGCAGCTCCACTCCTTCACCGGCATGTTCTTCGGCAAGGACCCGACGGAGGTGACGGAGGCCGAGCTGCACAGCTTCCTGCGCATCTTCGTGTTCTTCCCGGCGATCTTCGCCTCGCTGGCCGCCACCGCGCTGGCGCTGGCCTCGGTGACGCCGTTGCGCGAGCCGCCGGAGGCGCTCGAGGTCGACGAGCAGGCGCTGGTCGACCAGCTGTTGTCCCCTCTCACCCGGACGCTCGACGCGCATGCCGAGAAGGCCGCCAACATCGCCGTGGCGAAGGCCGTCGTCGCGCAGAAGATCGAGCCGCAGGCGCCCGACATCCCCGCGCAGCCCGCGGCCCCCGTGCCGCCGGACCCGCCGGCCGCCACGGAGCCCGCCGCCACGGCCGGGGCGCCGCCGGAGCCGACGCGACCCTTCGGCCCGACGCGCCCGACGCTTGTCGCAACCAACCCGCCGCCGGGAGCGGCCTGAGCCGTGCTGATCGCCGGCAGCAAAGCAAACAGGGAGCTGGCCGGCGCGGTGCATCGGCGCGTCGGCGCCGAGGCGAGCATGGTCGCCGCCAAGGCCTGGCTCCTCCGCTGCACGGCCGTCGGCGTGCTGGCGATGATGGTCGGCGCCGGCGTCGGGCTCGCGTTCCTCGGCTACGCGCGCAGCAAGGACGCGAGCGGCGCCGCCGAGCGCCTCGCCGACACGCTGACCAAGGCCCTGGAGCGCGCCAAGCTGCACGCGGAACTCAACCCCGACGCCAGCGTGAAGCTCGACCCGGCCGCGCAGGTCGCGATGGACCCGGCGGCGCAGGTGCATCTCGCCGACGACAAGGCGCTCCCGCATCCCACGCGCGAGCAGCTGAAGGAGGATGCCTCTCCCGCGAGCAAGGCGCAGGTGAAGACCAACTACACGATCTTCAAGGCCGTGCATTTCGGCACGGGCGAAGTTGTCACCGGCTACAATTTCGCGCCGCAGGGCACCGTGCCCGAGCATCAGTACTGCTACTTCGCCGACGGCATCGACAGGCAGAGCTTCAAGACGCTGCACATCGCCGCCGAGGGCCGCTACATCGCCCCGGTCAGTGCTCCGCCCGGCTTCGACGCCCGGCAGGCGGCGCAAAATTGCGTGTGGTTCGACGGGCGCCCGACACTGTTCTGAGGCCGGCGCGTCCGATCGATGGTGCCTGCAGTTAACGCCTTGAAACGCATTTGAATTACTTCGCTTAAGCTAAATTTTTTGCAGTCTTCGGTGGCGTTGCACTGCAAGGGTTTCTTCATGGCAACGGTGGAATGTGCGGTGACGCTACGGTGCGTAGCCAAACATCACCCCTTTCGGAGAGCCGACGATTTCGACCATGGCGAAACAGCACGGATGGCGGGAGCGATTCCGCCTCGGGCCGAATGTTTCGGCCTGGCCGTTCGTCGTCGTCATCTTGACCCAGATGGCGGTCGGAGGCTTCAGCGTCTACACGCTGTCGACGATCCGCGCCTTCGTGTCGGGCGAAAGCCTGTGGTCGAAGAGCCAGCACGAGGCCGTCTACTTCCTCAGCCTCTACCTCGATTCCGAAGATACCCGGGTCCTCAAGGCCTTCCACGATGCCATCGCGGTCCCGCTCGCCTACCGCGAGGGGCGCCTCGACCTGGAGCGCGAGAACCCCGATCCGGTTGCGGCGCGTCGCGCGCTGCTGCGCGCCGGCATCGCGCCGCAGGACATCCCCAGCCTCATCTGGATGTACTCGAACTTCCGCAGCCTGCCTTACCTTAAGGAAGCACTCGCCAAGTGGAGCGAGACGGACCCCTACATCCTCGAGCTCGACAGGATCGGCGCGTCGGTCGGCACGCAGTTCCCGACCGGGCGGGTCGCCGAGCTGAGAGGCCGGGTCGAGCAAGTCGACGCGGCGATCACGCCGAAGGCCATCGCCTTCTCCCGCGTGCTGGACGACGGCGCGCGGATCGTCGAGCGCATCCTGCTCGTCGTCAACATCGCGCTCGCCGGCGTGCTGGCGATGCTGACCATCTGGCGCGTCGGCAAGGTCCTGCGGCAGCGGCGCAGCTTCGAGGATGCGCTCTCCTGGCAGGCCTCGCACGACGAGCTGACCTCGCTCGCCAACCGCCGCGCGTTCGAGGAAAATCTTCTGCACGCCCTGACACCCGTCAAGGGCGAGCGCGGCGCCGCCTGCGCGCTGATGTTCATCGATCTCGACCAGTTCAAGATCATCAACGACACCTGTGGCCACGCCGCCGGCGACGCGATGCTGCGCCGGATCGGGCCGCCGCTGCAGGACCTGCTGGGGCCGGACGACCTCATCGCCCGCCTCGGCGGCGACGAGTTCGGCATCCTCGTGTGGCGGACCGACGTCGCCAGCGCGCTTGCCCTGGCCGAGGCCGTTCGCGTCGCGGTCGAGCACGTCGAGTTCTCGTGGCACGGCCGCAGCTTCAAGGTGACCGCCAGCATCGGCCTTGCGCACGACTACGCCGGCACGATCTCGCCCGAGCAGATGATGTCGGAAGCCGACATGGCCTGCTTCATGGCCAAGGAGAAGGGCCGCAACTGCGTCCAGATCCACCGCAAGGAGGACCAGGAGACGCGCGGCCGCGTCAGCGAGATGAACTGGGTGCACCGCATCCAGCACGCGCTGGCTGAAGATCGCTTCGTCCTGCACGCGCAGGAGATCGTCGCGCTGGCGGACGGGGGCGAGCCCGGCGTCCACCTCGAGGTGCTGATCCGGATGTGCGACGAGCAGGGCGCGCTCGTGCCGCCCTCGAGCTTCCTGCCCGCGGCCGAACGCTTCGGCCTCATGAAGCAGGTCGACCGGTGGGTCGTGCGCCAGGCCTTCCGCACGCTGGCCGAGCGCCGTAAGATCGCGCAGGCCGAGCCGATCGTGCGCTGCGGCATCAACCTCTCGGGCGTGACCGTCGGCGACGACGCCTTCCTCGATTTCCTGAAGGCGGCCTTCGCCGAGTTCCGCGTCCCGCCGAGCATCATCTCGTTCGAGATCACCGAGACGACCGCGATCGTCAACCTCGATGCCGCACGTGCCTTCATCCACGAGCTGAAGGCGCTCGGCTGCACCTTCTCGCTCGACGACTTCGGCTCCGGCATGTCGTCGTTCAACTACCTGAAGGAGCTGCCGGTCGACGTCCTGAAGATCGATGGCGCTTTTGTGAAAAACCTTCTCCTCGAACGCTCGGACCGGGCGATGGTCGAAATGATCGTCCACGTCGGGCACGTGATGGGGAAGCAAATCGTCGCCGAGTTCGTCGAAACGGAAGAGATTGCCTCGGCGCTGCGCGACATTGGCGTCGATTTTGCTCAGGGCTACGGTATCGCCACGCCCAAGCCGTTTACGGCTCAGTTCGAGGGTGTGGCAAAAACGATGCTCTATCGACCAGACGTGGATCGGACAGAGTTGGCACGACGCCGGCTCGCCTGACGAAGCCTCGCTCAGCGTAAGCGACGCTTTGGCCGCGATCGAAGCTCACGTTTCATTACGAACGTTCGACACTCTGGCCTGCTTTTGGGACCGTGCCGCTGGCGCGTGCCGTTAACCTTGATGGCGAATGAAGCCATGCCGGCCTAGTTGCCGAACAAACAATTCTATTGCCAACCTCGCCACAATGGTAAACAATTGCTTACCACGGCATAAAGGGGTCGGGCATGTCGCTGTTCCACGACGATAACCATGAATATTTCAACATGGAGCGTCTAGAGGAGGCCGCGCGTGATGCGATGGCCAATTGCTCTCTTATTCAGCGTTGCCGCGAAGGCGATCGGTCTGCTGCGATCGCCCACATGCGGGGATTCTGGCCATTCACGCGAGACTTCGAAAAGGCCATCGATCGGCGGGCCAACTCAAGCAACCTGCCGCGCGAGCCGCTGTACGCCAAGTTCGGCCGCAACAAAACGAGGGAAACGCTACTTGGCTCGGCGAAGTCGATCCGCAATCTGCTGGATAGCGAAATCGCCGGCGTCTTCGAGGAAGCGCGTGCGAGCCTCATCGAGATGCAGAAGGACGAGTATCGGCACTCCAAGCATTGGGAAGCCGACGCGCGTAACCTCGGCATCAGCTACGAGGTCTTGCAGTCGGAGCCGGCGACGCCGCTGATCCAGCGCCTGATCGACGAAACCGGCAACGGCGACCTCGTCGAGTTCTTCGCCCGGTCGCTCGCGTCGACCGAGTTCATTGCCGAGACCGCCGGCGAGACTTTGGCGCACGCGCCGGCCTACACGCAACTGTTCGCACGCAAACGTTCGATCTGGATGGAAGTCCACACCGTTCCCCACGACGGCGAGCCGTCGCACGAGGAAATCGTGATGGACTTCGCCAGGGCGTACGACGACTCCGGCTCGCCGGAGCGCATCGAGAAGCTCGTGCTGCAGGGCATCGCGATGTTCGCCGCCGCGGCGGACGAGGTCGAGGCGCACTACAACCACGTGCTCGCGGTCGCGGCCGAGTAGACGGCTCAGCGCGTCAGCGCACGCAGTTCCGCAAGGAACCGCTCCGCGGCGACAGCCGGCGGCCAGGGCTCCCATGGGGTGCCCTGGAAGAGCGCAACGAGCGGGTCGCTTGCGAGCGGCTCGTAGGGAATGCGAAGCGTATGGCGAACTTCGTCGCGCGTCCAACCGACGACGTGCACGGCTTCCGATGCCGCGGCGACGCGGTCTGCACGCTTGTGCGCCTTCTGGGTCGCCGCATCGAACGGCGTCACGCGGTAGCGGATCGCCACCGCGCGTTGCAGATCCGAGGTTAGCGCGCGAAACGCCTCGCCGAGGAACGGCTTGACGACGGAGATGCAGTCGAAGCCGAGGAGACCCTCGTCGGCATCGTGCAGCAACTCGCGCAGGTCGGCGTCCGCCTCGCGACGGCCGGCCGCGCGGCGGTGCATCGCCATCACCATCAGCGAATGCTGGGCGACCGATAAGGGCAGCGGCCAGGCCGAATGGCCGCCCCAGCGATAGGTGCGTGCGAGCCCGACGGCGAGATCCTCGTCGTCCCAATCGAACGGGGTCGGATGCAGAAGATCGAGGCGCTTGCCGGACGGAAGGCGGACCCAGGCCCGCGTGTCGTTGGTCATGCGCTCCCGTAGCATGTCTCGGCGCTGCGGATAGCCGTCAGCGCTCCGGTCCGAGATCGACCCGCTTGAGCACCGCGGCGAGCGGATCGCGCGTCCACGCCGCGGTGACGAAGTCGTTGTGGACCGCCGTCAGTGCGGCCTGCAGCACGACATCGCCGGGCTTCAGCCTGCCAGGGAGCGTGCGCAGGACGGTCACGCCGGATCGGCCAAGCTCGTCGGCGAGCTTGCCGTTCAGTGCGGCCGAGGACGCCGAATAGGCGCTGACGAAGAACGCGTCCGGCCGCTCCCTCAGCCAGTCGGCGAATTTCGGCTCCTCGCCGAACAGCGCGTCAAGCAGCACGACGCCGAGGATGCGGCGCTGCGTGCGGCTCTGCGCCGGCAGGCTGTAAGCCGTGGCGAGGTAGCCGCCGCTGTAGGCGACGAAAATCACCGGCAGGGCGTCGAGCTCCGCTGCCGTTAAGCGTCCCTGCGATCGCTCGGCGAGGGCTACGCCAGCCGCCGCCAGGTAGTCGTCGAGGAAGCCCTGCTCATAAAAACGCCCAGGGCTCGAATCGAGCGCATTCACGGCGAGCTGAGGCGCGACCAGCGCGGCATTGAGACCAGACCGCTCGAACTGCGCGACCACGCGCTGGCGGCCGACGACGTCGTGCTCCAGCGTCGCGAGGTTGCCGTGAAAGAAGACGACGAGTGCCTGCGGTTTGGCCTTCGCCGGCGGCAGGACCAGCAACGTGCGCGGATCGTCGTACGTCGGATGCTCGTAGAGCTTGCCGCCGCGTGGCGCGAGATGGAAGCGGCCGCCTTCGTCCGTCTGGAAGAACGGCTCCGTCGTGCCGGGAATCACCGGGTTGCCCACGAGCGGAAAGGCCGAGACATGGAGGTCGACGAGCTCGGCCCGCCGCGACCCGGTCACCGAGGTGCGCCCCGGCGGCACAACGTTGTTCCCCGCGATGGCGGCCGGCATGGGAAGGGAGGCCGCACAGAGGGCGAAGAGCATCCCGCGTCGAGAAAGCCGCATGCTGTTGTCGAGCCCATCAAGTCGCGGGTTTTGCGGTTGCGCGGGACGCGGCGCCTCGTTATACCCCGCGCTCTCGCACCCACGGCGTGGGTCTGCGGCATATCGTGCCGGGCGCGTAGCTCAGCGGGAGAGCACTTCCTTGACATGGAAGGGGTCACAGGTTCAATCCCTGTCGCGCCCACCACGATAGCCTGCTGAAGTAGCAAGACTTTTCAGCCTTCCGGCGCTGAGGCTGCGGCGCCGCTCCCTCACCCTTCGAGACGCACGCAAACCGCTCGCCGGTGGATCGCGCGCCCGCTCTCCGCGTTGGCGGCCCGTGGCGTTTCGCGCCAGGCTTGAGCAAGGAGATGACGACCATGGCCGACCTTTATCCCGTCGCGGGCGCAGCCGTCGCACTCGCCGGAGCCGACAAGCTCGTTGGCGATCGCGGCTACCGCGGCATGTTCCGGCACCTGGGCTGGTCGCGTCGGGAGATGGAGGCTGCTGCCGCGGCCGAGGTCGTCGGCGGCCTTCTGATGGTGCCGCGCGCGACGCGCCGGCTCGGCGGCGCGCTCGTCGCCGCCGTCTCGGGCGCGATCCTCTACAGCGAGATCAACGAGGGCGACGCCAGGCTCGCGGCCTCGCGCGGGCTCGTCATGCTGACCGGCCTCGCGGCGCTGTTCGCACCGGGCGACGCGGACTGAGCCTCAGCGGAAGGCGACCGGCCGCGACAAGCGGCGGGCAGCTTTCTCCGCCTTGCGCTTCAGCTTCCCGCGCCCGCCGCCGCGCGGCATGATCTCTCGGGTGGCGGCGCGCCAGGTCTCCCGCGACAGGCCGGCCGGACGCCGGGCGCTCTTCAGCGCATTGCCCAGCGCCTCGCGCGCCGCCGCCTCATCCTGCACGATGCCGAGCGAGTCCTGCAGCGTTTCCAGTGCGCTGGAGAGCCGCGTGACGCTCGCCTCAGTGCCGCCGAGCCCCACGACAGGGGCAAGCAGCTCGAGATCGTAGCGGAGCATCTTCGCCGCCTTGCGGACGTCGTGCAGCGCCTCCGTCGACAGGCGCGAGAACCGCGACGAGTCGCGGGCGAGCCGGCGGCGATGCGCGCTCAGCCGGCGGCGCGCAAAGCCGCGCCACCCGCGCTTGCGCTGCGCGCGGCGGACCCCGTCGATCGAGAACGCGAGCAGCTCGACGAGCAGGAGCCGCCAGCGCGGCGAGGCCAGCGCCTCGCGCAGCGCCTCGTGGGCGCGCATGCGCTGCCCCAGCATCAGCGCCGCGACCGCCCCCGCCCCCTCGACCTGCCCCGCCTTCACGACGGGATCGACGTAGGACTGCTGCAGCACGTCGGCATCGCGCGCGTCGCCGAGCCGCGACGCCGCCCATTTGATGTCGCGCTCGAGCGGCTGCAGCTTGCGCCGCCGCAGGCTCGGGCGGAACAGCTCGATGAACGCGCGCAGCCGGCGCAGGGCGATGCGCGTCTTGTGCACCGCCTCGCCGTCGTCGGCGCCGCCGATCAGCGCGGAATTGTGCGTCACGGCCGCGAGGCAGGCCTGTACGATCGCCTCGAAAGCGGCCGCACGCGTAAGCCTGGGATCGATGTTCAGCGCCAGCGCCTTCACCGGCTTGCCGATCGAGGCGTTCGCGACCGCGAACCCGCGCTCGGCCTTGCTCTCGAGGCTCAGCACGAGCGGTAGGTCGCGCACGAGGTCGCGGGCGAGGTCGAAGACCGCGGCCGGCTCGCCCGCCTTGCTCTCGAGCTCCAGCTCGCTGATCGCCAGGGCGCCGGCATCGGCGCGGATCGTGCCGCGATCGATGGCCGCCTCGACCTCGTCGGCGCCGCGGCGCAGCGGGAAGATGTCGCGCTTCACCTCGACCGTGAACCGCGGCACGAGGGCGGCATCCACCTCGTCGAGCAGCGGCTTCAGCGGCGTCTCGCCGAGCAGAGCGGTGTCGGGTCGCGCGCCGCTGATCGGCTGCTCCCATTCCGAGCGATCGACGATCGAGCTTGGCGCGCTCTTCAGCGTCTGCACCGTGCCGCCGGGCTCGCCCTCGCGCAGCCGCAGGCTCACGTGCTCGCGGCGCAGGCGGTCGTCCGGCGTGTCGAAATAGGTCGAGGAGAGCGCGCGCGCCGCGCTCGGCACGTCGGCGAGCAGCGGATGCGCCATGACAGCGTCGTAGGCCTTGGGATCGATCGCGAACTTGAGCTCGTATTCCCGACTCGGCGCGGCATCCTTTGTCATGCGAACGTCATACGACATAGCCGTGACGGTCGCCAAGCGGGGCCTTTACCGGTCGATCGATGTCGCCGCGTCTTCTTTCGACTTGAAGAGAAACGGCGCGACCTTGCGCAGCGTCGGCGTCGATTGCGCCTCGAACGGCATGGGGCGGCACACCGACATGGCGGAAACGCCGATCCGCGCGGTGAGCAGCCCGTTCAGCACGCCCTCCCCGAGCCGCGCCGAGACCTTCGCCGCGATGCCATGCCCGACCACCTGCTGCAGCAGGCTGTCGCCGGCGGCCATGCCGCCGGTGATCGCGAGATGCGCGCCGACCGAGCGGGCGAGCTTGAGAAAGCCGAGAAAGCCGGGACGGCCGCCGTAGATCTCCGAGATGCGGCGGATGAGGCGCACCGCCTGCAAAAGCACGAAGGCGACGTCAATGATCGCGCGCGGCGCGATGGTGGTGACGACGGAGACCCGCTTGGCGGCGGTGGCGATCGCCGCCTTGGCGCGGTCGTCGAGCGGACCGACGATCGTCCGCTCGGCGATCTCGACGAGGTCGCGGCCGTCGACGATCTCCTTCGTCAGGGCCAGCACGTCCTGGCGCGCCTGCGCCGTCTCGGGCCGCGCGCCGTAGAGCGAGGCGAGGTCGCCGACGAGCTTGCGCGCCGCCGGGCGATCGTCGCCGGCATGCGCCTTGGCGAAATCCTGGTGCAGCCGCGCGATGTGCCGCTGGCGGCCGATCGCCCGCACCTCGCGCGCGCCCATCACGACAAGCGCCAGGAGCGCCACGGCAAGCAGCGCCAGGCCGACATCGCCCAGCACCTGCGAGCGCGCGAACAGGTTCTCGACCGTGTTCCAGGCCCACAAGCTCGCGGCGAGCGAGACGAGGCCGCCCAGCGCCGACCAGAACAAGCCGGCCCAGGAGATCAGGCTGCGTCGGAAGATGCCGCGCTGCTGCGCGACCTCGACGGCCCGCTCCTCCGGCTCGAGCTCGAGCCCGGAGAAGACGGCGGGATCGGGCAGGATCTCGACGGGCGGCCGCGGCGCGCGCGGCACGTCGCTCTCGTCCTGGTAGCCGGGGAGCGGCTCGATGCGCACGGCGCGCGGGCGGCGGCGGATGTCCTCGCTCATGCGAGCCTGTCTCCCAAGAGAAACTGCAGCGCCCGGTCGAACCTGATGTGCGGCGGCGGCAGCGCGAGCCCGTCCTCGTCGCGTGCCTCGCGCGGCGGACGGAACCGCACGAAGCGATAATCCTCGCGGCCGGCCGGGTGGTAGGTGTCGCCGCGCAGCACCGCCTTGGGGTCGGCCGGCAGGTCGCCGGGGAAGATGGCGGCCTCGCTCTCGCCGTCGAAGGTCTCGCCGTCGATCACCTCGCCGGCGGCCGGCACGCCGACGACGGCGTCGAGCGCGTCGGCGCCCTTCCCGATGCGCGCCTCGCGCGTCGCGCGGATGCCGGCGAGAGCGATGACGTCGATCGCCGCGCCAGCATCGTCGGCGCGGGCGATGGCGCGGGCGACGATGGTGCGCAGGATCGCCTCCAGCCGATCGTGGCTCGTGTGGTTCAAGTGGTCGGCCTTGGTCGCGGCGAACAGGATCTTGTCGATACGCGGCTTGAAGAGCGCCGAGAGCATCGAGTTCCGCCCTGCCCTGAAGGCCTGCAGGATGTCGGCGAGCGCAGTCTCGAGATCGCGCACGGCGGCGGGCCCCGCATTCAGCGCGGCGAGCGTGTCGACGAGCACGATCTGCCGGTCGAGCCGGGCGAAGTGATCGCGGAAGAACGGCTTCACCACGTGCGCCTTGTAGGCCTCGTAGCGGCGCTCCATCATGCCGGCCAGCGTCTCCGAGCCGTAGATGCGGGCGGGATCGAGCTGCAGCGGCGCGAAGGTGAGCGCCGGCGAGCCCTCGAGGTCGCCCGGCATCAGGAAGCGCCCCGGCGGCAGCGTCGAGAGCGCGAAATTGTCGGCACGGCACGAGCGCAGGTAGGCGGTGAAGAGCTCGGCGCTCCGGCGCGCCACCTCCTCCTCGGCCGCCGCACCGGGATCGAGCGCGACGGTGAAGCCGCGCCAGTCGGCGGCGAGGCTCGCGCGCGCCGCCGAGGCGGACGCCTCCAGCGTCTCCTTCGACCATTCCGCATAGCTCTTGCCGAGCAGCGGCAGGTCGAGCAGCCACTCGCCGGGATAATCGACGATATCGATGATGAGCGCGGCAGGTCCCGCGCGCAGCCCCTCGGCGCGCTCGAACTCGAGGCGGATGCGCACCTCCGAGATGCGCCGCGTCGACTCCGGCCAGTGCCGCGAGGCTCCGGTGTCGCCGCCCTTCAGCGCGGCGCGATGGTCCTCGTAGGCGAAGCGCGGCACGGCATCGTCGGGCTGCGGCTCGAGCCGGCCCTTGGTGAGGCGGCCTTCCGCCATCACGCGGAACACCGGCAGAGCACCCTTGCGCCGCCGCCCCGGCGCGCCGAGCTCGGTGAGATGCTGGATCAGCGCGGTGATGAAGACCGTCTTGCCGGCGCGGGACAGGCCGGTGACGCCGAGGCGGATGACGGGGGTGCCGAGGCTTTCGGCAAGCGTCTGCGCCAGCGTGCGCGCCTCGAACATGAGATCGGAAAGGAAGGGCAAGGAACTCTCTGGGCGGGTCGGATGCGCCCTATGTGGGGGCGCGCCGCCGCATTGGCAGAGCCCAAGGCTGCGAAACCGCAGCGCCCTAGGTGCCGCGCCAGATCTGGTAGAGATCGATCCAGTGCTCGGGGTTCTCCAGCGTCCACTGCGCCGTGCCGCCGCAGACCGGCAGCCGCACGATCA
The DNA here is from genome assembly GCA_901457705.2 of Beijerinckiaceae bacterium RH AL1. Classification (NCBI taxonomy): domain Bacteria; kingdom Pseudomonadati; phylum Pseudomonadota; class Alphaproteobacteria; order Hyphomicrobiales; family Beijerinckiaceae; species Beijerinckiaceae bacterium RH AL1. The sequence continues at coordinate 1,306,911 of LR590083.2, read as the reverse complement.
TGTCGCTGCGATACCCGACGCGCGGCGTCTGGTTCAGGAGGATGATGAACTCGGGATTGCGGTGCGCCAGCTTGAAGGTGAACGTATCGACGCCCTTCACGCTCTCGACCCACTTGTCGCCGCCGTCCGCGAAAGCGCCGGACGAGTAGGAGTAGACCTTAGCGTAGGTGACGCACTTCGGGATGCCGAGGATCTGCGTCAGGCCGGCCCAGGCCGCAGGGCCTCCCGCGACGAGGCCGAACACGGGGACGAGCGCGCCGACGATCGCGAGGAGCGGGTTGTCCTTCAGCCATGCGGCGATGGCGGCGAGGGCGTTGCGCATCGGTCACCAACCCTGTTGGTCCAGACCCAAGCCGAAGCTACCGGCGACCGCGCGCGACGCCTATTGGAAATTGGTCGCGTGGGGCTGCGATCATTCCTTCAGGATGTTGTTCTTCACCAGATACTTGACGCCATGATTGAAGGAATCGTCGTTGTCGCCGCGGATGTCGACGCTGGTCGCGGTCTCGGCGTCCGTGCTGCCGACCTTCTTCATGTAGACGTTGATGTTGAGGATGAGGTCGGAGACCTTCTGCACCTCTCCGGTCACCGCGACGTCGGCGCCGAGCTCCTTGGCGAAGTCGACCGCGCAGCCGCCGCAGTCGCGTAGCGGCGCCGCCTTCGCGACCTCCTGCTTCACCTTGTCGGTCACGGGCACAATCACGAACCTGCCGCTGTCGGCGAGCTGCTTTCGCAGGAGATCGCTGATGCGCGGCAGGCGGTCCTTGTCGGCCTGCGTCGGCGGAAGCTGGGCGAGGTTGGCGAGCTGGAAGTCGAAGACGGCGAGCTTCGGCTTGGTGTCGGCGCCGACCGGCGTGGCGACGGCCGAAGCCAGCAGACCAGCCCCGATGAGCACGGCGCGCGCGTGTGTTTGCCGATATGGCATGAGCGTTCCTCCCTTTGCTTTGTTGCCTCGGCACCTAAGACGATCGGGGACTAGGACAAGGCGACGAACGGTGCTTTCGGGCAGATCCCGGGGCACAGCGCCCCGTCGGGCGAGAGATAACGCAGGCAGCACACGCGCCGTGCGCGCGGCTCGCCCGCTCCGTATGGGCCCGCGAGCCGCGGATCGCCCGAGGCGCCGATCAGCGCCTCGGCCTCGCCCAGGGCGTCGCCCGCATCGCCCTCCACACGCGCCGCCACGATGGCATAGTCGAGGACGACCGCGGCATTGCTCCAGGCGACCCGTGCCGGGAACCCAGCGACCGTGCCACAGGTCTCCACCGCGACCGCGAGGTGATCGTCGACGAGCGCCTCGAAGCCGGTCCGATCGCCGGCGCCCTGCCGCGGCTTGAAGCCGACGACATGGCCGGCCGCATCGCTCTCGCAGAGCAGATCGTCGATGCCGACAACCGGCACCCGGCCGGTGCGGGCCGCGCTCGCGACGACGGGGATGATCAGCGCCGAGAAATAGTACATCGTCCACGAGGAGGCGCGTGCGAGCCGCTCGCCGCGCGGCAGCGGGCGCAGCGCCAGCATCGCCGCGTGCAGGGACTTGCGGGGCTCGGCCCACCCGCTCATGCGGCCCCACCCACAGGCGTCTCGCGCATCCCGAGGACCAGCGCGGCGCAGGCCACGACGTACAGCGGTACCGCGACAAGAAAGTACGACGGCCAACCGATCGCCGCCGCCAGCATCGGTGCGGCCACGCGGACCGGGAACGAGATGAGAAAGGCGATGCCGAACAGCACGGCGTAGTCGGTGGCCGCATGCTCGCCTTCCGCCCAGCGGTAGACGATGGTGAAGATCGGCACGCCGAGGCCGCCCTCGAAGACCATGAGCACGGTCGCCATCGTGTAGCCGAAGCGCGGCGCACCGAGCGCCGCGGCGAGCGCGAGAAGCAACGACGTCGCCGCGACGCCTGCGGTGAGCCACGCGACGATGCGGTGGGCCGGCATCCGCTTCATCAGCGCGCCGGCGGCGAGCGTCATCGCGACGCCGGTGGTCGTCGTCAGCGTGCCGGTGAAGAAGCCGACGGCGGGCAGCGACACGTGCAGGTCGAGCAGCACGAGGCTCGGCACCGTAATGATGAGAATGGCAGGGACGTAGAAGGCTCCGAGCAAGGCCGCGCGGCGCACGAGCAGCCGCAGGCTCCCCGCGGGCCGCGGCGAGGCGGCTGCCGCACGGGCACGCCGAGGCTCGTGCACGAGGACCAGCGGCAGCGCCAGCAGCGCCACGAGCGCCGCGACGACGACGAGGGCCGCCGACAGGCTGAGCGTGTCGGGCAGCGCCGTCGCCAGCTCGACGCCGACCATCGTGCCGAGCGAAAGCGAGACGAGCTTCGCCGTCGTCAGGGCGGCGCGCCGCTCGCGCGGCACGGTCTCGACGACGAGGGCCTCGAGCGCGATGTCCGACGTCGTTATGGTAACGCTCACCGCCATGGCGACGATGAAGATCGCCCACACCGGCCAGGTCGCGGACGCGCCCAGGGCGGCGAGCAGGAGCGCCGTGGCGATCATCCCCGCGCCGATCCAGCCGAGCCGGTGCGGCAGCCGCGGCAGGCCGTAGCGATCGAGCAGCGGCGCCCACAGGAAGGCGACACCGATCGGCGCGTAGATGAGCTGCAGGAGCCCGACTTGCGCGAGCGCCATGCCGTGCGCCCGCAGCACCAGGGGCGCGCCGCCGCCGAGCACGCCGAAGGTTGCGCCGTAGGCGGCGTAGACGCCGGCGAACGGCAGCCAGCCGAAGCGAGGCAGGCGCTTCGTCACCGCCTCGTCCGGCATTGGCTCTTCCGCCCGCGTCACCAGCGGTAGGCGAGGCTGAACAGCGCGCGCCGGCGGTCGCCGTAGAAGCAGGCGCCGAGCGTCTGGCAGCTCGCGACATAGGTCTTGTCGGTGAGGTTGACGACGTTGACCTGCGCGCGCCACGGCCCACGCTCGTAGTGGACGTTGAGGTCGGCGAGCACGTAGCCGGGCACGCCGTAGCTGTTGTCGTTGATCGCGAAGGAGCCGCCGACGTAGCGCGGGCCGGCGCCGGCGCCGAAGCCGGACAGCGGGCCGCTCTTGAACGTGTAGTCGAGCAGCAGAGAGCCGAAGTTCTGGGGCGTGTTGACCGGCACCTTGCCGAGCGCGGCGGCATCGTTGGTGATCGTGTTGCGCAGCCGATAGCCGGTGTAGGAAGCGAGCACGCTGATCTCCGGCGTGATGTTGCCCTGCGCCTCGAGCTCGAAGCCCTTCGAGTTCTCCTGGCCGGTCTGCAGCTGGTTGTTGATGTTGGTCGGATCGGTGGTCGGCACGTTGTTTTGGGTCAAATCGAACAGCGCGCCGTTGAGCGTGATGTGCTGTCCGATCGGCTGGAACTTCAGGCCGACCTCCGTGAGCACGCCGGTCTCCGGCACCAGGAGCTGGCCCGTCGACGTGTTGGTGCCGAGCTGCGGATCGAACGAGGTCGAGTACGAGACGTACGGCGCGAGGCCCTGCGGCGTCGTGTAGATGAGCCCGGCGCGCCCGGTCCACGCGGCATCGGCGCTGCGCCGGTCGTTGGCGGGGTTGAGCGCATTGTCGAGCGAGGTCTGGAGCTGGTCGTGGCGGCCGCTCAGCACCAGCGTGAAGCCGCCGAGCTTCGCCTGCTCCTGCGCGTAGAGGCCGACCTGGTTCTGCACCTGGTAGTTCTGGGCGTAGTTTCCGGGCTTCGTCGTCGGCGCGATGAAATAGACCGGCGCCTCGAGATTGAGCGGGCTGGCGCCGCCGAAGCCCTGGATGTCGACCAGCGTGTAGCGCTTGTAGTCGAGGCCGAGCAGCGTGGTGTGGCTGATCGGGCCGGTGCGGAAGCGCGCCTCGAGCTCGTTGTCGAGCGCGAATTGCGTGCTGTGCGGCTCGGTCTGGAAGTTGCCGCGATTGAGGAGCGGGCTGGTGTCGCTCGCCAAGCCGATCGCCTGGAGCGTGTTGTAGTAGATCTTGAGGTCGGCGTAGCGCACCTTCTGGCGTGCCGTAAAAGTCTCGTTGAAGCGATGCTCGGCCTCGGAGCCGATCAGCGCCTGGCTGCGCTGGAACGTGTCGAGCTGCGGATCGCTCGTGAAGAGGCTCGTCGGAATCTTGCCGAAGGCCGGGGACGGGATGACCGTGCCGACATAGGGCAGGAAGTTTTGGCCGTTGGTGCGGTCCTTCTGGTAGGAGCCGTGCACCGTCACGGACGTGTCGGCATCCGGGCGCCAGGCGATGCTCGGTGCGATGAAGAGGCGATCGTCCTTGATGTAGTCGACCTGCGTGCCGCCGCCGCGGGCGAGGGCGTCGAGGCGATAGTACAGCGTGTTGTTTGGGCCCGGCGCGACCGGGCCGCCGACGTCGAACGCGGTGTACTTGTTGCCCCAGGTGTTGATGCCGGTTTCAATCGAGCCGTGGAACGCGTCCGGCGGCGCCTTGCTGACCGCGTTGATGATGCCGCCGGTGTTCGAGCCGCCGTAGAGCACGGAGGCCGGGCCCTTCAGGATCTCGAGACGCTCGAGTCCGAACGGCTCGACGCGGTAGGTCGCGAAGCCGTAGGAATAGAGCTGCAGTCCGTCGAGGTAGTAGCCGGACACCTGCCCCGGGAAGCCGCGGATCAGGAACCAATCGTTGCGCGTGTCGGCGCCGAAGTATTGCGAGACCACGCCGGACGAGTATTCCGTCGCCTGCACGACCGACTGGGCGCCGAGGTCGCGGATCTCGCGCGCGCCGATCACCGAGACCGACTGCGGCGTCTCGATCAGCGGCGTCGCGGTCTTCGTGCCGGTGGCGCTGACGTGCGCGTCGTAGCCGGCGATCGGTCCGGTCGCGGTTTCCTTCGGGAGCGCGCTCCTGGCGTCGATCTGGATCTCGTCGAGCTGGATGTTCTGTTGCGCGATCGCGCTATGCGCGAAACAGACGAGGAGGAGAGCGAGGGCGGGCGTAGACTTCAAGTGAGACACTGGCTGGAACCGATCTGACGCGATGGCACGGGACTCGTCGAACGAGATCGCCGTTGCGTAGGACCGGCCTGCCGACGTCGCCAAGCCTTTGCAGTTGCGAGTTTTTCTAAATCCAGTCTGGCGCAGCGTTCGAGTGGAGCCAAACTATCGACCGATCGTATTTCGACATGGCTGACGTCGGATGGCGTCCGGCGGCTCGACGCGCGGCCCGTCGCGATATAGGGTACCCCCCCATTTTACAGGGAGCCCTCATGATGCATCCGGATGCGGTCCAGGCCCGGCGGCACGAGCACGTCTTCCTCGGCGAGGCGCACGAGGAGAACGAGCGGCGCACGCACCTCGTCGTCGCGCTGACAGCGGCCATGATGACGATCGAGATCATCGGCGGCACGCTCTTCGGCTCGATGGCGCTCGTCGCCGACGGCTGGCACATGTCGACGCATGTCGCGGCGCTCGGCATCGCGGCCGGCGCCTACCGCTACGCGCGCCTGCACCGTCACGACCCGCGCTTCTCGTTCGGCACCGGCAAGCTCGGCGAGCTCGCCGGCTTCGGCAGCGCCATCGTGCTCGCGATGATCGCCCTCTACATCGCGATCGAGAGCGTCAGCCGGCTGTTTTCCCCCGTGCATATCGCCTTCGCAGAGGCGATCCCGATCGCGGCGCTCGGGCTCGTCGTGAACCTCGCCAGCGCCTTTCTGTTGCACGGCGGGCACGGCGCGCACGATCACGAGCATCACGACCATGATCGCGGCGACCACCACCATCATGCGCACCACCACCACGGGCACGACGACGCCGACACCAACCTGCGCGCGGCCTACCTGCACGTGCTGGCCGACGCGCTGACCTCGGTGACGGCCATCGTCGCGCTGAGCGCCGCGTATCTCCTCGGATGGACGTGGCTCGACCCGCTCGTGGCGATGTTCGGCACCGTCGTCATCGCGCTCTGGTCGTGGAGCCTGATCAGGACTGCCGCCACGACGCTGCTCGACATGACCCCGCGCGAGCAGGTGGTGGAGGCGATCCGCGCGGCGATCGAGACCGACGGCACGCGGCTCTGCGACCTTCACGTCTGGCGCGTTGGGCCCGGTCACACGGCGGCGATTCTCTCCGTCGTCGCCGAGCAGCCGCTGACACCGGACGCCTACAAGGGCCGGCTGCGGACGATCGCCGGGTTGTCGCACGTGACAGTCGAGGTCGAGCGGCTCGAGCCGCGGCCGCTGGCGGCCTAGAACAGCTTCGAGCGGCGCAGCATCCACCACGTGAACGCACCGAGGCCGACCATGATGGCGATGCCGATCCAGAACCCCTGCGGATGCGATTGCCAGGGCAGCCCGCCGAGGTTCATGCCGAAGATGCCGGTGATCAGTGTCATCGGCAGGAAGATCGTTGTGACGATCGACAGGATGTAGAGGTTGCGGTTCGTCGCCTCCATCAGGCGGCCCGAGAGCTGGTCGCCGACGAGGCGGGCGCGCTCCTGCACGAGATCGAGATCGTGGCCCAGCGCGGCGAGCCGCTCGATCGCCGCGCGCAGGTCGCGCGCACCGTCCTCGCCGACCCACGGCGGCAGGCGGGTCAGCAGGCTCGTCAGCGCATGCGTCTGCGGCACCATGTGGCGGCGCAGACGCACCGCGATGCGGCGGATGCGGCCGAGCTCGGGCACCTGACAGTCGAGCTTGCCGGCGAGCAGCTCCTCCTCGAGATCGTCGACATCGTTGGTCAGCTCGACGAGCAGGTCGCTCAGCGTGTCCGTCACGTGGTGCAGGAAGTGGGCGAGGATCGCCACGGGGCGCGGCACCTTGAGGCCGCCGTCGACCTCCTGCCGCAGCTTCTGCATCGACTGCAACGGCCGCGAGCGCGCCGAGATCAGGCAGTGGCTGTCGAGGTAGAGCCGCAGCACGCCGAAGTGCTCGCCCTCCTTCATGTCGTCGTGGTGCAGGTCGCCGACGACGCCGGCAAGACCACCGCCGGTCACCTCGATGCGCATGTGCGAATCACGCCCGAGCAGCAGCGCCTTGGCGGACTCAGGGATGCGGCCGATCGACTGGATGCGATCGCGGGCGCGCGCGTCGGCGAGGTTGAAGTGCAGCCAGATCACGCTGGCCTCGTCGGCGAGCGCGGCCTCGGCATCGTCCCAGAGCAGCTCCGTCGCCTGCCCCTCGCCATCGATGCGATAGCCGCTGATGAGCCCGGAATTCTCGACGGTATCGAGCATGACGCCCTCGCTGCTAGACTGAAATGACGCTAAAGGCGAAAGATCACTTCGTCACGACAGGCGCGCCTAACCTTTGCCGCTGAAGTGTTGCATCACGCGTCTGTGAAGAGTCGATTGGAGACAACATGATGGCGCGGCCAACCCTCGCCGCCTTGACGGTGCTGGTGCTGCTGACGAGCGGCTGCGTGTCCGGGTCGGGCGGCGGCAAGGATGCCGATGTGTCGTCCTCGGCGTCGCCCAAGCGCTACGAGGACGACCCTGACAAGCCGAAGCGCGTCTGCGAATCGACGATGGAAGGCAACGAGCCCAAGACCATCTGCTACTAGGCCAGTCTCGGCTAAGTCGGTGGCGTGCCGTTCGCCGCCAGCACCGCGCCCGCAAGATAGAGCGAGCCGCAGACCAGGATGCGCGGCGGCACCGGCCACGTCCGCGCCTTGAGGAACGCCAGCGCCTGCTCGACGCCCTGGCAGGCAGCGGCCGGCAGGCCGACGGCCGTGGCGCAGGCCGCGACGTCGCGCGCCGGGCGCCCGGCATGCTCGCCCTCGACCGGGACCGCGATGACCTCCTGCGCGAGCCCGGCGAACGGCTGCAGGAAGGCCTTGGTGTCCTTGGTCGTCAGCGTGCCGCAGATCAGGATCAGCGGACGCGCCGCCTTCTCCTCGAGGTCGGCCATCGCCTGGCCCAGGGCCTTGCCGCCGTCCTCGTTGTGGCCGCCGTCGAGCCACAGCTCGGCGCCGGCCGGCGCCGCGGCGGCGAGCGTGCCGCGCGAGAGGCGCTGCAGGCGCGCCGGCCACTCGACGGTGAGCAGGCCGCGCTCGATCGCATCGAGCGGAATGTCCGGCGCGATGCGGCGCAGCGTGGCGATGGCGGTCGCGGCGTTCTGATGCTGATGCCGCCCGGTCAGCCGCGGCAGCGGCATGTCGAGCAGGCCGGCCTCGTCCTCGAAGAGGAGGCGCCCGTGCTCCTCGCGGACGGTGAAGTCGCGTCCGCCGAGCGTCAGGGTCGCGCCGGCGCGGCGCGCCTCGCGCTCCAGCACGCGCTCGGGCACCTCGGTCTGGGCGGCGACGATCGCCGGGCAGCCGTCCTTGAACACGCCGGCCTTTTCCCGCGCGATGCCTTCGAGCGACGAGCCGAGGAACTCGACGTGATCCATCGAGACCGCCGTGACGAGGCTCGCGGCGGGCGCGGCGACGACGTTGGTCGCGTCGTAGCGGCCGCCGAGCCCGACCTCGAGCAGCAGGTAGTCGGCGGGATGCGCGGCGAAGAGCACGAAGGCGGCGGCCGTGGTCATCTCGAAGAAGGTGATCGGCGCGCCGTCGTTGACCCGCTCGCAGGTCTCGAGCGTCGCGGCGAGCTCGTCCTCGTCGACGAGGCGGCCGCCGCCCGCCGCGGCGAGGCGGATGCGCTCGTGGAAGCGCACGAGGTGCGGCGAGGTGTAGACGTGCACGCGCTTGCCGGCGGCCTCGAGCATCGCGCGCAGGAAGGCGACGGTCGAGCCCTTGCCGTTGGTGCCGGCGACGTGGATCACCGGCGGCAGCCGGTCCTGCGGCCGCCCGAGCTTCTCGAGCAGGATCTCGATGCGATCGAGCGAGAGGTCGATCTTCTTCGGGTGCAGCGCCGTCAGGCGCTCGAGGATCGCGTCGGAGCCAGCCGCCAATCGCTGCTTCATGGGCGCCGCTTCACGCCGCCGCCTTCGGCTGGTTCATCAACACCGAGCAGAGCGTCGCCAGTGTCGAGCGCATGTCCTTGCGCGGCACGACCATGTCGACCATGCCGTGCTTCTGCAGATACTCGGCGCGCTGGAAGCCGGGCGGCAGCCGCTCGCGGATCGTCTGCTCGATGACGCGGGCGCCGGCGAAGCCGATGACCGCGCCGGGCTCGGCGATGTGCACGTCGCCGAGCATCGCGTACGAGGCCGTGACGCCGCCGGTGGTCGGGTTGGTCAGCACAACGATGTAAGGGAGCTTGGCCGCACGCAAGCGCTGCACGAGCAGCGTCGTGCGCGGCATCTGCATCAGCGAGAACATGCCCTCCTGCATGCGCGCGCCGCCCGATGCCGTGAAGATGACGAACGGCAGATGCCGATCGATCGCCGCCGTCATGCCGGTGATGATCGCCTCGCCCGCCGCCATGCCGAGCGAGCCGCCGAGGAAGTCGAAGTCCTGCACGGCGACCATCATCTCGACGCCCTCGACCGCGCCGGCGGCGAGCTTGATCGCGTCGGGCGCGTTCGTCTTGGTGCGGTATTCCTTGAGCCTGTCCGTGTAGCGCTTCACGTCGCGGAACTTCAGCGGATCGGTCGGCACCTCGGGGGTCGCCAGCTCCTCGTACCTGCCCTCGTCGAAGAGCGTGTCGAGCCGCTGCCGCGCCGGGAAGCGCATGTGATAGCCGGAGCTCGGCACGACATGCAGGTTCGCCTCAAGGTCCTTGTGGAAGACCAGCTCGCCGGAGTCCGGGCACTTGACCCACAGGTTCTCGGGCGTCTCGCGCCGCAGGAACGAGCGGATCTTCGGCGGGACGACGTTCGAGATCCAGTTCATGTCAGCTCCTTGGCGGCGGCCCGCACGCCTTCGGCGAGCTCGCGCACGAGGCTCGCCACCGCCTCGACCGTTCCGGACGTCGCCCTGCCCTCCGCGTCGAGCGAGCCCTTCACCCGGTCGACGATGGCCGAGCCCACCACGGCCGCATCCGCCCCGGAGCGCACGATGGCCGCGGCGCTGTCGGCGGTCCTGACCCCGAAGCCGACGGCGATCGGCAGGCTCGTCTCGCGCTTCAGCTTGGTGATCGCCGCGCCCACCGCGTCGTACGAGGGCGCCGCCGTGCCGGTGATGCCGGCGATCGACACGTAGTAGAGGAAGCCCGATGTGTTCGCGAGCACGGCCGGCAGGCGCGCGGTGTCCGTGGTCGGCGTCGCGAGGCGGATGAAGTCGAGGCCTGCGGCGCGGGCCGGCAGGCAGAGTTCGGCGTCCTCCTCCGGCGGCAGATCGACGACGATCAGCCCATCGACGCCGGCGGCCTTCGCCTCGTCCAGGAAGCGCGCGACGCCGTGGATGTAGATCGGATTGTAGTAGCCCATCAGGATGATCGGCGTGTCCTGGTCGCCCTTGCGGAAGGCGCGGACGATGTCGAGCGTCGCCTCCAGCGTCATGCCGGCCTTCAGCGCCCGCAGGCCGGCCGCCTGGATCGCCGGCCCGTCGGCCATCGGGTCGGTGAACGGCATGCCGATCTCGAGGAGGTCGGCCCCCGCCGCAGGCAGCGCGCGGAGGATCTCGAGCGACGTGGCGCCGTCGGGGTCGCCGGCCATGGTGAAGGTGATGAGGCCCGCGCGGTCCTCGCGCGCGAGCGCGGCGAAGCGGCGGCTGATGCGTGTGTCCATGGGCCTATCTAGGCGGAATGCGCGACGCCGGCAAACGAGGCATCGGGCTGCCGCTCGACGTCAGGTCCAAGTGCGACATCCGGTTTTGGCCCTCGCGCCAAGGGCCGTTGCATCCACGCGCGCGGCCTGCGTAATGCGCGCTTCCGCAACTTACGAGGAGCCACGGCAAGGGATGGACGTCGACCGCCTCATCGGGCTCGCGCTCGGCAACGTCCCGGTGATCGGGCTGGTGCTCGCGTTCGTCATCCCGCTCTGCCTCGAGACCCACCTCAAGGCCGAGCGGCTGCTCGGCTACGTGCTCCTCCTGGGCCTCGCGCTGCCGTTGCTCTGGGCGGCGTGGTGGCACCTCGCGCGACCCGTGTCCTCGGCGCAGATGATCGGCCTGGAGCCGAGCCCGTTCCAGCGCGAGGTCGGGCTGGCCGATCTCGCCCTCGGCCTTGTGGCCTGCGTGGCGCCGACGCGCCCCATGCCCTTCAAGGGCGCCATCGTCTGGACCGCGGCGATCGCGCTCGGCGGCGACGCGGCGGGCCAGATCGCCGGGCTCGTTAACCGGGGCGATCTCGCCGGCCTCGACACGACCCTGCTCTGGGCGGTGGCCGCTCCGCTCGCCGCCCTCGTCCTTCTCGTCATGGCGGCGCATCGACGGCGCCCAAGATAGCTGGCGCTTCTCCACTCGACGCTTATCTCCATCGGCACAGCCATCGAAGGAGATCGATCCCATGGAATACCGACGCCTCGGCGCATCCGGCTTCACCGTCCCCGTTCTCTCCTTCGGCACCGGCACGTTCGGCGGCAAGGGCGAGTTCTTCAAGGCCTGGGGAACGACCGACGTGCAGGAAGCCAGCCGGCTGATCGACATCTGCCTCGAGGCCGGGCTCAACATGTTCGATACCGCCGACATCTATTCGTCCGGCGCGGCGGAGGAGGTGCTGGGCGCGGCGATCAAGGGGCGCCCGCGCGACGGCCTCATCATCTCGACGAAGGCGACCTTCCGCTTCGGCGACGCGCAGAATCAGGTCGGCTCCTCGCGCGCCCATCTCACCTCGACGATCGAGCATCAGCTGAAGCGGCTCGGCACCGACTACATCGACATCTTCCAGCTGCACGGCTTCGACGCGCTGACGCCCGTCGAGGAGGTCTTGATGACGCTCGACCACTTCGTGCGCGCCGGCAAGATCCGCTACATCGGCGTCTCCAACTTCTCCGGCTGGCACATCATGAAGTCGCTGGCCTGCGCCGACCGCTACGGCTACCCGCGCTATGTCGCGAACCAAACCTACTACTCGCTCGTCGGCCGCGACTACGAGCACGAGCTGATGCCGCTCGGCCTCGACCAGGGCCTCGGCGCGATCGTCTGGAGCCCGCTCGGCTGGGGCCGGCTCACCGGCAAGATCCGGCGCGGCCAGCCGCTGCCCGAGACGAGCCGCCTGCACAAGACCGCCGATGCCGGACCGCCGCTCGAGGACGAGTATGTCTACAAGGTCGTCGATGCGATCGATGCCGTCGCCAAGGAGACGGGCAAGAGCGTGCCGCAGATCGCCCTCAACTGGCTGCTGCAGCGCCCGACCGTCGCCAACGTGATCGTCGGCGCCCGCAACGAGGAGCAGCTGCGCCAGAATCTCGGCGCCGTCGGCTGGAACCTGACGCCGGAGCAGGTGAAGCGGCTCGACGAGGCGAGCGCGCGGCCGGCGCCCTATCCCTACTGGCATCAGGCCGGCTTCCGCGAACGCAACCCGTCGCCGGTGTGATGTCGGCGGCCCCCGACATCGGCGGGGGTCGAATATCGGCGCTCGGCGACTTGGGAAGGAGCCAATGTCGCCGTGCGCCGACTTGGGCGAGAACCTTTGTCGGCGCTCGCCGACGCTGACGTTTCGGCATCCGATCGCGATGCTTGCGATGCGGCGACGTCCGGCTCATGGTCGGCCGCGGATCGTTTAATCTCAAAGCATGGAGCGTAACGTGAACAGCCCCGTCCGGACCTCGGAGCTCGACGAGAGCAAGGTCGCCTACCAGAAGCCGCAGCCGTTCGGCATGGTGCCGGACACGTTCACCGCCAACGTCCTCGACCTCGACGGCGGCGACCCGCGCGAGTGGGTGCCGCAATCGGCGCATGTCTCGTTCAAGCCGCTGCTGCTCAACGTGAGCCAGGGCTACTACGTCAACATCCTCCGCGTGCGGCAGGCCGGCGTGCTGTCGCGCCACCGCCACAGCGGGCCGGTCCACGCGCTGACGCTGCGCGGCAAGTGGCACTATCTCGAGCACGACTGGATCGCGTCGGCCGGCGACTACGCCTTCGAGCCGCCGGGCGAGACGCACACGCTGGTCGTGCCGGACGACGTCACCGAGATGGCGACGCTCTTCCACGTCACCGGCGGCTACACCTACGTCGACCCGTACGGGAAGGCGCTCGGCTACGAGGACGTCTTCACCAAGCTCGAGAACGCCAGCCGCCACTACGACGCCGTCGGCCTCGGCGCGGATTTTTTGAAGAAGATCGTGCGCTGACGATCTTGCCTTCGCTCCGCTCGCCTATTGTCTCGACGTCGGCGACGACCACTGCCGGGCTGCGTGCATTGCCGTGATAGGTTTGAGAGCAAAGTCTAACACATGAAGTTGGATTGCCGATCGTCATCGAGGATGTGCCGGGCGGCGGAGTCGATGAAGCGTCTATCTTGAATTGCGGTGGAAGCCTTCGCGGCGTGCTCAAGAATCCATTTGCAGGCAGCTCGGGAGTTGCGTTTTACTATGCGGAGTAAGTGGGATCTCGTTTGCGGATCGTGCTGTCGGGCGTTGGCCAAGATCACGCTGTCTACGTAAACGAAACCACGTGCGAGATTTTCGGCAAGCACGAGGCGCGATAGGCTGGACCAACTCCAGGGCTACGCGGCCAGCGGCTTATTTTGCGGCAGGACTTGCGTCATGACAGAGAGGTACCCGCCGACCTGCCCCAGTTGCTGCTCGGACATTCGCCACCTGACAATTAAGGGCCTTTGTCCCTTTTGCGGCAGCGACCTCCCTATAAACAACAAGAGCCCAGCCATCTTTTCTGATAGAACAATCTATCGTATTTATATCGAGGAGTTCGATCCTAAGGACGTGCTGCATATCAAGACAATCTCCAACGTGACCAATGAGAACTTTCTGCATAGCAGGAAACTTGCCGAACATATCCCATTCAAAATATTTGAGGGTATCGCCTACCACATACTCGGTATCGTCGAAAAGCTAGGACAGTCGACGATAAAGTACAGAATTGAACCGCCTTTCCTATGGACCCGGGAAGATACCGAGGGGGTTATAATGTCGTATTAAAATCCAATGTTTTCTTCGCCGATTGAGAGGCGGAGTAGCCTCGGCGCCGAAAAACGTTCGAGCACCACCTTTTTGGCTAGGGCATCGAGGCTCCATCGGATGTCATCAAGCCTTCGCAAGAGGCTGACAGATCGCTCGAACCCGTCACGAATTCTTCGCATCGCTGCGGCGGCTCCCCGGTATACGCGCAGCACGCTGGGCCGCTATGCGCCAAAAGGCGCGCGCGTTAAAGCGCGCGCGATTAAAAGCGGCGACCGGGTGACCCTGCGGGACCGGGCATGTTCGGACGCCTCTACAAGCATGCCTGGGACGCCGACCGCTTCCTGTTCGTCCGTAGCGATATGAGGTTCCCGGTCGCCGCCTACACGAAGCGCAACTGGACGCTCGTCGCCGAGACCGTCGACGCGGCCGACCTCGGCCTCGAGGAGGAGGCCCTGCATCGCGGCTGGTACGTCGAGCTGCGCGAGGACATGACCGGCCGGCCGATCGCCCAGGCCTAAGCCTCTAGCCTCGGGGCGCCATGCCGCCTTGCCCGCGCCCCTCTGCGCGAGATACCACGGGCCTCGTGCCGCCACGAGGATTTGCCATGCATCCCTTCCGCTCCCCCGCCGAGGCCGCCCTGCGCGCCGAGACGAACCTCGGCGACCTGCCGGAGTGGAACCTCGCCGACCTCTATCCCGGCATGGACTCGCCCGCCTTCGCCGACGACATGAAGCGCGCCGGTGCGGACTGCGCGGCCTTCGCGGCCGACTACAAAGGCAAGCTCGAGGCGCTCGCACGCGATGGCGGCCTCCTCGAGGCGATCCGCCGCTACGAGGCCATCGACGACACGCTCGGCCGCATCATGAGCTACGCCGGCCTCGTCTACGCCGGCGACACCACCGATCCCGCGCGCTCGAAGTTCTATGTCGACGCGCAGGACAAGGTGACGCAAGCCTCGACCGACCTGCTGTTCTTCCAGCTCGAGCTGAACCGCATCGACGATGCGATCCTCGATGCCGCCGCGGCCGGCGAATGCGCGCACTACAAGCCCTGGCTCGACGACATCCGCAAGGACAAGCCGTTCCAGCTCGACGACAAGCTCGAGCAGCTCTTCCTCGAGAAATCGACCACCGGCGCGTCCGCCTGGAACCGCCTCTTCGACGAGACGATGGCGGCGCTGCGCTTTGAGGTCGACGGCGAGGAGCTGTCGCTCGAGCCCACCCTCTCGCTGCTGCAGGACGAGAACGGCGCGGTGCGCCGCCGGGCGGCCGAGGCCCTGTCCAAAGGTTTGAAGGGCAACCTGCGCACCTTCGCGCTGATCACCAACACGCTCGCCAAGGACAAGGAGATCGCCGACCGCTGGCGCGGCTTCACCGACGTCGCAGATGCGCGCCACCTCTCGAACCGCATCGAGCGCGAGGTCGTCGATGCGCTGGTCGAGGCGGTGCGCGACGCCTATCCCAGGCTCTCGCACCGCTACTACAGGCTGAAGGCCAAGTGGTTCGGCGTCGACGCCCTGCCCCATTGGGACCGCAACGCGCCGCTGCCGGACGTGCCCTCGCGCGCCATGCCGTGGAGCGAGGCGCGGGCCACCGTGCTCGACGCCTATGCCGGCTTCTCGCCCAAGATGGCGGGCATCGCCCAGCGCTTCTTCGACGAGCGCTGGATCGATGCGCCGACGCGGCCCGGCAAGGCGCCGGGCGCCTTCGCGCATCCGACCGTGCCCTCGGCGCACCCCTACGTCCTGCTCAACTACCAGGGCAAGCCGCGCGACGTGATGACTCTCGCCCACGAGCTCGGCCACGGCGTGCACCAGGTGCTGGCGGGCCCGCAGGGCGCGCTCATGGCGCCGACGCCGCTCACCCTGGCCGAGACGGCGAGCGTGTTCGGCGAGATGCTGACCTTCCGTGCGCTGCTCGACAAGACGGGGTCGCGCGCCGAGCGCCGCGCCATGCTGGCGGCCAAGGTCGAGGACATGATCAACACGGTCGTGCGCCAGATCGCGTTCTATACGTTCGAGCGCAAGCTGCACCTCGCCCGCCGCGAGGGCGAGCTGACGTCGGAGGCGATCTCGGACATCTGGATGAGCGTCCAGGCCGAGAGCCTCGGGCCGGCGATCGAGCTGAAGCCGGGCTACGAGGTCTTCTGGTCCTACATCCCCCACTTCATCCACTCGCCATTCTACGTCTACGCGTATGCCTTCGGCGATTGCCTGGTGAACTCGCTCTACGGCGTGTTCGAGAAGGCCCAGGACGGCTTCGCCGAGCGCTACCTGGCGATGCTGGCGGCGGGCGGCACCAAGCACCATTCGGAGCTGCTGGCGCCCTTTGGGCTCAACGCCGCCGATCCCGGCTTCTGGCAGATCGGCCTCGGCATGGTCGAGGGCCTGATCGGCGAGCTGGAGGCGATGGAGTAGCTCGGTCTGTCTGCCCAACGGGCAGCGGTGCCGCGATGTGCGGCGACGACGCGATGCGCTTGCGAGCAACTTGCTCGCGATCCGATCGCGGCTCCAAAACCACAGGCAGGACCATTCCGTATTAATACAAAATCACTTGCCGGCCGTCGTGCCTGTGTCACACTGAGCGCTGTCCAACAACGAAAGGACAGACCCGCATGTCACTGCAGAACCACCTGACGGAGCTCGAGCGGCGCCATTCGGCGCTCGATCGCGCGATTTCCGAAGAGCAGGTCCACGCTGCCACCAACGAGGCGAAGGTCGCCGAGCTGAAGCGCAAGAAGCTCCTGCTCAAGGACGAGATCGCCAAGCTGCGGAGCGCGAAGACCCTGCACTAGCAGGTCGGCATTGACGATGCCGGTCGGGCGCGGCGCGCCCGGCCGGGTGCTTCACACACACCGTGTTTGTTTCTCGCACACGCACGATGGCGCCGCTGTCGGACCCCCGACAGCGGCTTTTTTTATGCCCGTTCGTCGCGCACCCGCGTCCAGTGCCCCATCTTGCGGCCGGGACGCGCCTCCTCCTTGCCGTAGAGGTGCAGGCAGAGGCCCGGCTCGCCGAGCCGCGTCGCCCAGGTTGCCACCTCGTCGCCGATCAGGTTCTCCATCTCGACGGAGGCGCCATGCCGCGTCGTCACGCCGAGCGGCCAGCCGCAGATCGCGCGGATGTGCTGCTCGAACTGCGAGGTCACGGCGCCGGCCTCGGTCCAGTGCCCGGAATTGTGCACCCTCGGCGCCATCTCGTTGACGGCGAGCTTGGTGCGACCGCCCTCCTCCGTCACGAAGAACTCGACCGCCAGCACGCCGACATAGGCGAGCGCATCTGCGATCGTCCTGGCCATCGCCACAGCCTCCGCCGCCGTCTCGGGCGGCAGCGCCGCCGGCGCGACGGTGCGATGCAGGATGCCGCCCCTGTGCACGTTCTCGCAGACGTCGAAGGCGGCGAAGCCGCCGTCGAGCCCGCGCGCGCAGATCACCGAGACTTCCTTGGTGAAGGGCACGATGCCCTCGAGGATGCATTCGCCGCCGCCGAGCGAGCGGAAGGCCGCGGCCAGATCCGACCCGTCCTTGATCGTCGTCTGGCCCTTGCCGTCGTAGCCGAAGCGGCGGGTCTTCAGGATCGACGGGCGGCCGAACTGGGCGACCGCGCGCGGCAGCGCGCCCGCCGTGTCGACGGGCAGGAACGGCGCCGTGGCGATGCCGAGCGAGGCGACGAACTGCTTCTCGACGAGCCGGTCCTGGCTCGCCGCCAGGGCGGCCGCGTCGGGACGCACCGGGCGCACCTGCGACAACACCTCGGCCGTGCGCGCCGGCACGTTCTCGAACTCGTAGGTCACCACCGCGACGGAAGCCGCGAAGGCGCGCAGCGCATCCTCGTCCTCGTAGGCGGCGATGGTGTGCCGTGACGCCACCTCGAAGGCGGGGCTGTCCGCATCGGGGCAGTAGACATGGGTGCGCAGGCCGAGCCGCGCGGCGGCGAACGCCAGCATGCGGCCGAGCTGGCCGCCGCCGAGGATGCCGATCGTCGCGCCGGGAGCGAGCGTCACGGCGTCGGGTCGTCCTGCGGGACGAGCGCCACGGCGGCGCTCGCCTCGGCGCGCCAGGCGGCGAGGCGCGAGGCCAGCGCCTCGTCGTGCAGCGCCAGCACCGCGGCGGCAAGCAGGGCCGCGTTGATCGCGCCGGCCTTGCCGATGGCCAGCGTGCCGACCGGCACCCCGCCCGGCATCTGGACGATGGAATAGAGCGAATCGCGCCCGCCCAGCGCCTGGGTCGGGATCGGCACGCCGAACACCGGCAGCGGCGTCATCGCGGCGGTCATCCCGGGCAGATGCGCGGCACCGCCGGCGCCGGCGACGACGATCTCGAAGCCTTTGCTCTTGGCCGTGCGCGCGAAATCCCACAGCCGGTCCGGCGTGCGGTGCGCGGAGACGATCAGCGCCTCGTTGCCGATCTGGAGCGCATCGAGCGTCGCCACCGTGTGGCGCATCACCGACCAGTCGGACTGGCTGCCCATGATGATGGCGACGGGCTTTTGAGATGGTGGCGGCACGGCTTCGGCTTCGGCTGGAAAGCGCGCGTGGTACCGGAACGCCCGACGGCTCGCAAGCCGGCCGAGGCCGGCTCAGGCGATGATATCGGGGAAGAGCTGATCCTCAAGATAGGTCATCCGATCGCGCAGCACGAGCTTGCGCTTCTTCAGCCGCTGCACCTGCAGCCGGTCGATCGAGCCCATGTGGACGAGCACCTCGATCGCGGCGTCGAGGTCGCGGTGCTCCTGGCGGAGGTGCTCGAGCTCGGCGCTCTGCGCCGCGCGCTCGTCGTCGGTCGTCTGCTTGCTCATGCCGCTCACCCGGCCGGCTCACGCACGGCGCGCATCGGGGTCCGAACGAGGTATAAGTCGAGTTTCGCCGGGCTTGGCAAGAGCGCCGCCGCGGCCGTCACCAGGTGGGTAACGGCGTGGGATGACGGCTTGGGTGACGGCGGCCGGCGCGACGCGGGGTCAGCCGTGCGACGGGACGCCGGTGAACACCCAGGGCGTGCGCGAGCGCAGCACGGCGGCCGCGACGGTGCGGCTGGGGTAGGCGGCGAGCGCGACCTGCGCGATGTCGGCACGGGCGACGCCCATGTCGTCGAGAAGGCGATCGTTCGAGCGCTCGAGCTTCTCGGTGAGGCGCGCGACGGCGCGGCGGCGGCTCCAGGCGGCGACGAGATCGCCGACGAAGGTTTTGGTGAGGGACATGGTGTCATCTCCAAGGAGGGTCTGAAAACCTCCTGGTGGATGATTTAATCCCCTGCTCGCACCTGCGGTATGCATGTTTTTGCATTGCAGCATCGAGGCTGCCGCCGAGCCGGTTAACGATGGTTTACGAGGCGATCCGCCGAGAACGGCGGGCCCCAAACGACAATGCCCGGCCGAAGCCGGGCATTGCGTTGGTCGCAGGGGGAGCTTGTGCGCGGCAGCCGCTAGAGGCTGCCCGGGCCCTTGGCGAGGCCGGCAAGGGTGAACAGGTCGACGCTGACCTTGGCACCGACCACGAAAGCGTTCGGGATCGGCCTGGTGAGATACGGCGCGCCGCCGTTCGTCGGGTTGATGATGTACTGCAGGTTCGGCGTCAGGCGGATCGCCGGGCCGGCCTGGAAGCCGTAGTTCAGTTCCATCAGGTACTGGTCGCTTTTGAAGATCGCCGGGTTGATGCCCATCGAGGCGGCGTTGGCGCGCAGGTTGAAGAGACCCGCGGTGCTGTAGTGCTGGTCGGAGATGACGTAGCCAAGGGTGTCGTAGGGCCGCGACTTCAGCGGCCCGGTCCACACGACGCCGCCTTCCGCATAGAAGCTTTGCGGCTGGTGCTGCGGCTCGGTGGCGACGATGCCGACGCCGAAGATCGTGATGCCGCGCGTCGGCGTGAGAGGATCCTGCTGCCAGATCATCCGGTCGAAGCGCGCGAACGCCAGCGCCCGGCCGGTTTCCGTTAGGGACGGCAGTCCCGAGGTGATGGCATGGCCGCCCAGGATGTCGAGCACGGGGTCCGTGTACTTCGACTGGTCGATGATCACGCCGGCGCCGACGTTGGTCGGCAGCATGCCCGGCGTGCCGATGCTGGAGTAGCCGACCTCGATCGGCGCCACGACGCCCGTCGCATCCTTGGTCGAGAAGTTGAAGCCGTGGTCGTCCGGGCGCAGCGAATCCGGGTTCACCTCGTAGACGCCGCCGTGGATGAAGAAGTGGTAGTTCGGGTCGAGCCACAGCTTGGCGTGCCCACCCCAGGTCGAATCGGGGAAGTAGTTGAAGTTGGTGTCGTTGAAGACCGTCGACGGCGAGCCGCAGGTCGCGTTGTTCTGGAAGTCGCAGTAGAGCGGCGAGATCATGAACGCGCCCTGGGCCTGCGTGCGGCCGGCCTCGATGTCGAGGTGGTCGTTGAAGAGGCGCTGCTCGAGGGTCAGCAGGGTCAGGCGGTAGGTCTGGCCGGCGCCGTAGATCTCCTGCACCGACGTGTCGTTGCCGATGTTGCGCGCCGAGAGGCTGGTGCCCTGACGGTCGGTGAAGATGAAGTGGCCCGAGAGCCCCTGCAGGTTGAAGATCCGGCCGAAGTCGGCGTCGGCGCCGACGAACAGCTGGCCGGCGAAGGCGTTGCCGCCGGGCTTGAGACCGCCGGCGGGGTTGGCCGCGAACTCGCCCGTGTAGTTGAGCAGGAACGAGAGGCCGTTCTTCATGTCGTAGGTGCCGGCCGCCAGCGACGGCGGCGCGGCGGAGGTGCCCTGCGAGCGCGCCGTGCCCTTGGCGGTGTCACGCGGCGCGAGCGTCTGCGTCGATGGCGGCGGCCCATCGGCCTGCTGCGCGACTGCGGAGCCTGCGGCGGTCATTGCCAGCAGCGAGACGGCGAGCGCCGTCGCCCTCGTGAAATCGACCCTCATGATGCCCCCCGGCATGACAGTGGCCGCGATTCGTCGTCCGCGGCTCCATTAAATGACTATAGAGGAGCAAAGGCCGTTGATTCCACGGCAGAACGGCCGAACAATTGTTCGTCGCCAAGCTGTGTCAGATTTGCGTCATCTGACGAACGTCGGAAATGACGCCGTCATCATGGGCTCGGCGAGCGCCTGCGCGGTCGTCTCGTCGGTGACGAGATGCCCGATTCGCCCGCTCCTCAGCACCGCGGCGATGGCCGCCGCCTTGCCCGGGCCGCCGGCGATCGCGATGACGCGGCGCGGGACCAGCATGTCGGGCGCGACGGCGACGATGCGGCGCGTCAGCTCGATGTCGAGCGGCCTCCCGTCGCGATCCACGAACGCGCCCAGGACCTCGCCGACCGCGCCGGCCGCCGCCAGCGCGTCGAGCTCGGCCGGCGCGATCATCCCGCTCGTGACGAGACCGTTGTCGCGGTCGACCGCGCCGACGCCGGCGACGGTTATCGACGCCTTCGACGCGGCGAGTTGCGCGGCGACGGTGTCGCGCTGCGCGAGGAAGACGCCGCGATCGGCCTCCGAGGCGCAGACGAGCGGCGTCGCGAGGCAGTAGCCGGTGCCGCCGGTCCGGCTCGCCAGCTTGAAGATGACGTCGTAGGGCGTCGTCGCCGCATCGCGCGTCAGGCTGCCGAGCAGCGACACGATCTTCAGCCGCGGGCGCGCGATGAGCGGCAGCGCATCAACGCAGGCGGCGAGCGTGCGGCCGTGGCCGAGCCCGATGACGTCGATGCCGTCGCGCTCGAGCGCCGCCCGGATGACGTGCGCGCCGAGCGTGCCGAGCGCGGAGAGCGGCAGCCCCGGCTCGCCGAGATCCGGCGCCACCGAGCACCGCACGAGCCCGAACTGCGCGACGAGCGCCTCCTCGAGCGCGGCGCACCGCGCCGGCGCACCCTCGATCGACACCTTCACCAGCCCGGCGCGCTGCGCCGACTGGATGAGCCGCGTGACCTTCACGCGTGACGTCGCGACGCGCGCGGCGATCTCCTCATGCGTGTAGCCGCCGACGAGCGACAGCCACGCGCAGCGCAGCGCCAGATCGAGATCGGGGTCCATCGCTGCGCGCATGAGCCACCCCTCTAGTCGACGGCCTCGAGGCCTTGGGCCATGAGCGCGCGCGCGTCGAGATCGAGCCGGCGCATGCGCGCGTAGACCTCGCGCTTGGCGCGGTGGAACGCTTGCAGCTTCGGCGGCGTCGGCGCGGAGAGGCGGCCGATCCGCGTCATCGCCTCCATCGCGCGCGGCAGCGTGGGATGGAGGCCGCCCGCGACCGCGCCGAGCACGGCGGCGCCGAGCAGCACCGGCTCCGCCGTCTGCGGCAGCGCCACCTTGAGGCCCGTCACGTCGGCGATGATCTGGCGCACGAGGTCGGAGCGGCTGGCGCCGCCGCTCATGACCAGCGTGTCGCAGGCGATGCCCTGCGCCCGCATCGCGTCGACGACGTCGGCAAGCCCGTAGGCGAGGCCGCAGAGCGCGGCAACGAAGACGCGCTCCGGCTCGGTATCGAGATCGAGCCCGGCGACGACCGCGCGGGCGCCGGGGTCGGCGTGCGGCGAGCGGTTGCCCATGAACTCCGGCAGCACGTGCAGGCCGCGGGCGAGCAGCGCCGCCTCGCCGAGCGCGCCCGAGCCCACCGCGCGGCGCTCGAGCAGCTCCAGCGGATCGACGCCGGCAGCCTCCGCCTCGGCGACGACCTGCGGATACCGGCGGTGCGACTGGACGAGATGATCGATGCCGACGCCCGCCGCCGACTGGCCGCCTTCGTTCAGCCAGAGGTCGGGCACCATCGCGGAATAGTACGGGCCCCAGACGCCGGGCACGAACTTGGGCTCCCTGGTCGTCGCCATGATGCAGGCCGAGGTGCCCATGATGTAGGCGAGGCGGCCGAACACATCGACGTCGCCCGTCTCGCCCTCGATGCGCGCGCCGACCGTGGCGACGCCGCCGGCATGCGCGTCGATGAGCGAGGCCGCAACGGGCGTTCCTTCGCGCAGGCCCAGCTCCTGCGCGGCGCGCGCGTCGAGGCCGCCGCCGATCGGCGTGCCGGGCGACGCGATCTCGGTGCCGATGCGCGCATGGCCCTCGCCCGCCAGCGCCTCGAGCCCGATGCCGCGGAAATAGTCGTCGTCCCAACGACTCTCGTGCGCGAGGTAGGTCCACTTGCACGTGATGGTGCAGGACGAGCGGGTCGTCGCGCCGGTTGCCCGCCAGGTGAGGAAGTCGGCGAGATCGAAAAAGTACGCCGCCGCGGCGAAGGTCTCCGGCATGTGACGCGACAGCCACAACAGCTTCGGCGTCTGCATCTCCGGCGAGATGATGCCGCCGACGTAGTCGAGCACCGCGTGCTTCTTCGCGTTGATCTCGCGCGCCTCCTGCAGCGCGCGATGGTCCATCCAGACGATGACGTTGCGCTCGGCATCGCCCGAGGCACTGACCGCGAGCGGCTCGCCCTCGCGGCCCAGCACCGCCATCGAGCAGGTCGCATCGAAGCCGATGCCCTTCACGTCCTCCGGCGCGACGCCGGCCTCGGCCATCGCCGCGCGCACCGACGCGCAGCAGGCGGCCCAGATGTCGTTCGACGACTGCTCGACGATGTCGCCCGCCTCGCGCCACATCCGGATCGGGTGCTTGGCGGTGGCGACGAGCGTTCCCGTCTCGTCGAACACGCCGGCCCGGGCGCTGCCCGTGCCGACGTCGATGCCGATGACCGCAGTCCCCATGGCGGGTCTCCGAGAAGGCGCTACCAGCAGGTATAGCCGCCGTCGACGAGCACGATGCTGCCCGTCATCAGGCTGGCGGCGTCGGATGCCATGAACAGCACAACCGAGGCGATCTCCTCGATCTCGCCGAGCCGCCCCATCGGCGTGCCGCTGATCCAAGCGTCGTACATCGCCGGGTTCGACTTGACGAAGGCGTTGAGCGGCGTCGCGATATAGGTCGGCGCCACCGCGTTGACGCGCACGCCGCGCGCGCCCCACTCGGCGGCGAGCGACTTCGTGAGGTGATGCACCGCCGCCTTCGAGGCGTTGTAGTAGCTCTGCTCCTGCGGCTTGTTGACGATGAAGCCCGACATCGAGCCGATGTTGACGATGACGCCGGACTTTGCCTTCAGCATGTGGTTGCCGAACGAGCGGCAGCACCAGAATGTGCCGTTGAGGTTGACGTCGAGCACGTTGAGCCAGTGCTCGTCGGTCACGGTCTCGGCCGGCGTCTCGGAGCGCGCGATGCCGGCATTGTTGACGAGGATGTCGATCTTGCCGTGCCGCGCGACGACGTCGTCGGCAACGGCCTGGACACGCGCCGTGTCGGTCACGTCCATGATGACGACCTCGGCCTCGATGCCCTTCTGCTTCAGCGTGTTCCGCCCCGTCTCGGCGATCTTCTCGTCGCGGTCGGCGATGATCACCTTGGCGCCGGCCTCGGCCAGCGCCTCGACGCAGGCGAGGCCGATCGCCTGCCCGCCGCCGGTGACGAGCGCCACGCGCCCGTCGAGCCTGAACTTCTCGAGATACATGGCCTCTCCTTTCGAGATCCGAGCCGCGCGGATCGACCCAAATGCGCGCCTTGGCAGATGTTTTCGACGCAACCGACGTCTAGCGAGCTCAAGCCCGCAGCGCGTTGCCGTCCTTGTCGAAGCGATAGACGCGACCGGCGTCCGGCTTCAGCCTGATCTTGTCGCCCATCTTGATGCCGAGCTCGCCGGTCGAACGTGCCGTCAGCGTGCCGAGCGCGCCGGCATCGACGTAGAGGAACGTGTCGCTGCCGAGATGCTCGGCGACGGACACGGTGCCCGGCCAGCCCCCGTCCTCACCCTGGCCGTCCCGCACGACCTTGAGGTGCTCGGGCCGCACGCCGATCGAGGCGGCGCCCTCCTTGGCGGCCGGCTCGCCTTCGATGAAGTTCATCCGCGGCGAGCCGATGAAGCCGGCGACGAACTTGTTGGCCGGCCGGTCGTAGAGCTCGATCGGCGAGCCGTACTGCTCGATCTTGCCGGCCGAGAGCACGACGATCTTGTCGGCCATGGTCATCGCCTCGACCTGGTCGTGCGTGACGTAGATCGCCGTGGTCGCGAGCTGCTTCTGCAGCTTCGTCACCTCGAGCCGCATCTGCACGCGGAGCGCCGCATCGAGGTTCGACAGAGGCTCGTCGAACAGGAAGGCCTTCGGCTGGCGCACGATGCAACGGCCGATCGCCACGCGCTGGCGCTGGCCGCCGGAGAGGTCGCGCGGCTTGCGCTCGAGGTAGGGCGTGAGGTTGAGGAGCCCGGCCGCGTGCTCGACCTTGCGGTCGATCTCGCTCTTGTCCTCGCCTGCCATCTTGAGGCCGAAGGCGATGTTGTTGCGCACGCTCATGTGCGGATAGAGCGCGTAGGACTGGAACACCATGGAAAGCCCGCGCTTGGCCGGCGGCACGTTGACGACGTTCTTGCCGTCGATGACGATGGCGCCGCCGGTGACGTCCTCGAGGCCGGCGATCAGGCGGAGCAGCGTGGTCTTGCCGCAGCCCGAAGGGCCGACGAAGACCACGAACGAGCCGTCCTCGATGTCGAGGTTCGCACCCTGGATGATGTTGAAGTCGCCGTAGGACTTGCGGACGTTTTCGAGCGTGATGCGCCCCATGATCGTTTCCTTCTGAACTATGTGCCGGCGCCGCGGGTCACCGAGGAGCGCCGCAAATTACTTGAACCTCACTTGACCGCGCCGAACGTCAGGCCGCGCACGAGCTGCTTCTGCGAGAACCAGCCGAGAACGAGCACGGGCGCGATCGCCAGGGTCGAGGCGGCCGAGAGCTTGGCCCAGAAGAGGCCCTCTGGGCTCGAGTAGGAGGCGATGAAGGTGGTGAGCGGCGCCGCGTTCAAGGTCGACAGGTTGAGCGTCCAGAACGCCTCGTTCCAGGCGAGGATGAAGTTGAGCAGCATGGTCGAGGCGAGGCCCGGCACCGCCATCGGCAGGAGGACGTTGAAGATCTCCTGGGTGATCGTCGTGCCGTCCATGCGCGCGGCCTCGAGGATGTCCTTCGGAATGTCCTTGAAGTAGGTGTAGAGCATCCAGATCACGATCGGCAGGTTGCCGAGCGCCAGGATGATGACGAGGCCGATGCGCGAGTCGAGCAGGCCGGCGCCGCGATACATCAGGTAGATCGGCACGAGCACGCCGACCGGCGGCATCATCTTGGTCGAGAGCATCCAGAGCAGGACGTCCTTGGTGCGCTTCGTCGGCGCGAAGGCCATCGACCACGCCGCCGGCACCGCGACCAGCATCGCGAGCAAGGTCGAGCCGCCGGCCTCGATCACCGAGTTCAGCGCGTGCAGGAGATAGTTGCCCTGCTTCTGCACCAGCACGAAGTTTTCCGTCGTCCACTGGAACGAGAAGAACTTCGGCGGGATCGCCACGGCGTCGAGCTCGGACTTGAAGCTCGTCAGCACCATCCAGAGGATCGGGAAGAAGATGATGAAGCCGACGATCCAAGCGGCGGCGGTGGAGACCGCGACGCGCGCGGCTGTGTCTTGGCGCGCCATGCTCAGGCCTCCAGGTTCTTGCCGACCATCCTGACGAGGAAGATCGCGACGATGTTGGCGAGGACGACGGCGACGAGACCGCCCGCCGAGGCGGCGCCGACGTCGAACTGGATCAGCGCCTGCGAGTAGATGAGGAAGGCGATGTTGGTGGTGGCGAGGCCCGGGCCGCCGCCGGTCGTCACGTAGATCTCGGCGAACACCGTGAGCAGGAAGATCGTCTCGATGAGGATGACGATGGTGATCGGTCGCGCGAGATGCGGCAGCGTGATGTAGAGGAAGGTCGAGAGCGCCCCTGCCCCGTCCATCTCGGCCGCCTCCTTCTGGTCGGCGTCGAGCGACTGCAGCGAGGTGAGCAGGATCAGTGTCGCGAACGGCAGCCATTGCCAGGCGACGATGAGGATGATGGCGAGCAGTGGATAGTCGTTGAACCAGTCGATCGGCTGCATCCCGAGGCTCTTCGAGATCCAGGCGAAGAAGCCGGAGACCGGGTTCATCAGGAGGTTCTTCCACACCAGTGCGGAAACCGTCGGCATGACGAAGAACGGCGCGATCACCATGATGCGCAGCACGTTGCGCCCGATGATCGGCTGGTCGATGAGCAGCGCGAGCCCGACGCCGCCGACGATGGTGATGAGCAGCACCGAGCCGACGAGCACGAAGGTGTTCCACAGCGAGGCGAAGAACGCGGGATCGGTGAGGAAGTACGTGTAGTTCTCGAGGCCGACGAATCCGTGCCCGGGATCGACGAGCGAGTAGCGCTGCAGCGAGTAGTAGATCGTCAGAAGCAGCGGGACGATCATCCAGGCGAACAGGATGATCACCGCCGGCATCAGCAGCGTGCGTCCCAAGGTCTGTGTCTGCTGGGTCGCCATCTCGTCTCCGACCTGCCGTCCGAATGGTTTGTGGGTGAACCGTCCGCTACTTGATGTAGCCGAAGTGCCGCATCTGCCGCTCTGTGAGGTGCTGGGCGGCGGCCAGCGCCTGGTCGACGCTCTGCGCGCCGGTCAGCGCCGAGGCGAACTGCTGGCCGACCGCCGTGCCGATGCCCTGGAACTGCGGGATCGCCGCATACTGCACGCCGACATAGGGCACGGGCTCGACCGTCGGATGGTTCGGGTCGGCGGCCTCGATCGAGGCCAGCGTCAGCTTCGCGTAGGGCGCGGCCTTCTGGTACTCGGGGTTCTGGTAGAGCGAGGTGCGCGTGCCGGGCGGCGCCGAGCCCCAGCCCTGCTTCGAGGCGACGAGCTGCGTGTAGGCCTTGTCCGTCGCCCATTCGATGAAGGTCTTGGCGGCGTCGATCTTCTTCGAGGCCGAGGGGATCGCGAGGCTCCACGCCCACAGCCAGTTGGCGCGCTGCTTGTCGGTCGGCGCGACGACGAAGCCGACCTCGTCGGCGACCTGCGATTCCTTCGGGTTGGTCGTGAAGGATCCCGCCACCGTCGCATCGATCCACATGCCGCACTTGCCGGCGTTGAACAGCGCGAGGTTCTCGTTGAAGCCGTTGGAGGCGGCGCCGGGCGGCCCGTCCTTCTGCATCAGGTCGACGTAGGTCTGCAGCGTCTGGTGCCACTCCGGCGTGTTGAACTGCGGGTTCCACTTCTCGTCGAACCAGCGCGCGCCGAAGGAATTCGACATGGACGTGATCAGCGCCATGTTCTCGCCCCAGCCGGCCTTGCCGCGCAGGCAAATGCCGTAGATGCCGTCCTTGCGGTCGGTGATCTTGTCGGCGGCCTGCCGGATGAAGGCCCAGTCGGGCTTGTCCGGCATCGTCAGGCCGGCCTTCTTGAACAGGTCGGTGCGATAGTAGGTCATCGCACTCTCGCCGTAGAACGGCGCGCCGTAGAGCTTGCCGTCGACGCTCGTCGCCTCGCGCACGCGCGGCAGGATGTCGGCCTTGTCGTAGTCGGCGCCCATGTCGGTGAGCGGCACGAGCCAGCCGCGCTTCGCCCAGATCGGGATCTCGTAGGTGCCGATCGTCATGACGTCGAACTGGCCGCCGTCGGTGGCGATGTCGGTGGTCACGCGCTGGCGCAGCACGTTCTCCTCGAGCGTCACCCAGCGGAGGTGGATGCCTTGATGCGCCTGCTCGAAGTCCTGCGTGAAGGACTGCATGCGGATCATGTCGGCGTTGTTGACGGTGGCGATCGTCAGCGTGGTGTCGGCGCGCGCGGGCTGCCCCAGCGTCGTCGCGGACAGGAATGCGAGTGCCAGAATGCCGGCCGCACGCCGCATGCCATCCCTCCTGAGCAAATGCTTATTGGTTGGGCATATGCTCATCGTGATGGGCCAAAGTGTCAACCCGCCGAAAGTCCCCCCTCCGTCAGCAGGAGGGTCGCGGTGGCCTCGTCGGTGACGAGACCATTGACGAGGCCGCCGCGCACCGCGGCCCTGATCGCCGCGACCTTCGCCGGCCCGATGGCGGCGGCAACGATCAGCGCGTCCTTGCGCGCCGGCGGGTGCGGCACGCTCGTCACGCGCTTGTTGGTGCCCCCTTTGAGGATGCGCCCCTTCGCGTCGAAGGCCCACCCGGTCACCTCGCCGACCGCACCCAAGCGGATCAGCTCGATCAGCTCGTGGCGGGTGACGAAACCATCGACCAGCAGCTGCGCCTCCTCGTCCATCTGGCCGATGCCGACCAGCCGCAGGTCGGTGGTCGCGGCGAGGTCTCGCACCCGCGAGATCGGATCGATGCGCTGCAAACGAGCGCGCTCGGCCTCGCTCGGCGCCAGGAACGGCAGCGGCATCGGATAGTGCCGCGCCCGCGTGAGGTCGGCAAGGCGCGCGGTCGCGTCGAAGCGGCTCGCCGAGCCGTCGGCCGAGATGTTGCCGACGAGCGAGACGAGCTGGTGGTTGGCGCGATCCATCGGCACGACGTGCTCGACCGCCGCGCGCACGGCGCGCCCGGTGCCGAGCCCGATGATCGCCGGCGTGTCGGCGCGCAGCGTGTCCTCCATGAGCTGGCCGGCCCGCTCGGCGATTCCGGCGACGGACAGCGGTGCGGCGGGATCGCTCGGCGCGACCTCGCAGAAGCGCAGCGCGAAGGCGGCCGCGAGCCGTCGCGCCAGCTCCATGCAGGCGGAGATGCGATGCTCCAGCCGGAACGAGATCAGCCCTTCCGAACGGCACAGCGCGACGAGGCGCTGCGCCGTCGCCCGCGACACGCCGAGCTGGCGCGCGATCTCGTCCTGCGTGCGCCCGGCGACGAAATAGAGCCAGCCGGCGCGCGCGGCGTCGTCGAGGCGGGAATGATCGATGTCCAAGGCGGTGGCGGGCTCACATCACGACGCGCGAGCCGCGAAGCCTAGCACGCACGGCGCCGCCCGCGAGTCACCGAAGCGGATGAGGCGTCACCCGTCGTTCCGCGTGCCCGACGGCGCCGGCCCCGCCGCGAAGGCCGACACGATGGAGCCTGGGCCGGCCGCGTCCTGCGCCGGCTCGGCGCCCGCCTGCGCGTCGCGCTTCGGCATGTCATCCACGATGCCGACGATCTCGCGCTCGGCGGCGAGCCAGTAGGAGATGCCGCGATCAAGCGGCCGGCCGTCCTGCTCCCAGAGCTCGAAGGCCCGGCGCCGGATGCGGTCTTCCGTTGCCTCGTCCATCGTCGTTCCCTCGCTTCGGCCGATTCGAACGTGGCGCGTCATCGCGACATGTCGATGTCGCGAAGCGCCCTTCGAAAGTGGGAGAACCGGGCTCAGGCCGCGACGACCTGTTGGCGCTCGGCGCGAAGACCGTAGAGGCCGGCCAACGAAGCGAGGACGATCGCGCTGCCGAATACGTCGGCGGTGACGGCATAGCCGACCGTCTTCGCAAGATAGCCCGCGAGGATCGCCGGCACGCTGAAGGCGAGGTAGCTCTGGACGTAGAACGCCGCGAGCAGCGCCGCGCGCTCGTCCGGCGCGGCGAGCGGCACGATCGAGCCGACGCAGCCGAGGAAGCTCGTGCCGAAGCCGATGCCGGTGACGACCGCGCCGAGGATCAGCAGCGGGACGCTCGCGAGATGGATGCCGGCGACGACGACGATGATGCCGAGGCTGGAAGCGAGCACGCCGAAGCTCAGGTTCGCGCCCGCCGCCCTGGTGCGGCGCACGAGGATCGTCACGCTGCCGGCGAGCATCAGCGCGCCGACGACGGCGCCGCCGGTCAACGGCGCCCGGCTGCCGGTGACCGCCGCGACGAGCGCCGGCACGAGGGATAGGTAGAAGCCGCCGAGCGTCCAGATGGCGACGTTGATCGGCGTGATGAGGGCGAACGTCCGGCGGATATGGCGAGGCACGGCGATCCGCGGCCGCAGCGCCGCCCAGGCGCCCGGGCGCTTGAGGCCGGTCTCCGGCACCGCCAGGCCCAGCGCCATCGCGAGCACGGCGAAGATCGCGAGCAGCAGCGCGTAGACGAGCTGCAGCGGCAGCGGGCCGAACTGAACGAGAGTGGACGAGCCGAGCACGCCGGCCGTCATGCCGAGGAACGGCGCGACGGCGTTGACGACCTGCCCGGCGACGCGATCGACATCGACGAGCGCGGCGCCGCAGGACGCGACCGCGATGCCCGTCGCCACGCCCTGCACGATGCGCGCGGCGATGAGCCAGGCCGGCCCCTCAGCGACGATGAACAGGAGCATCGCCGCCATCTCGATGAGCAGCGCGGCGAGGATGAGCGGCTTGCGGCCGAGATGGTCGGACAGCGAGCCGACGAAGAGAAGCGCCGTCAGCAGTGCGATCGCATAGGCGGCGAAGACGACGGTGATGAGCACCGGCGAGACGCCGTAGTGCGCCTGGTAGACCCGGTAGAGCGGCGTCGGCGCGGCGGCCGCTGCGAGAAAGGCGGCGATCGTCAGGCCGAAGAAGCCGGTGGTGCGCAGAGGTAACGACTTGCGGACGGCGGGATTGGGGGACACTTGTCGATCCTCGCAGGCGGAGTGGCGCATCGGCATCGGCGGTGCACCTAAGCACGGTGCGGACTTAATGCAAATTCTTTGCGTTAAGACGTTTGGGAGATGATGAGTTGGCTGGTCGGCAAGGGCTGCGCCCCGGCGGGCGTAGCGCCAGGGTCCAGGCGTCGGTGCACGAGGCGGCGCGTACGCTCCTCGCGACGATGCCGCGCGAGGACGTGACCGTGCCGGCGATCGCCGAGCGCGCCGGCGTCACGCCGTCGACCATCTACCGCCGCTGGGGCGGCCTGGCCGAGCTGCTCGCGGACATCGCCGCCGAGCACCTTCGCCCGGAGACGGAGCCCGCCGACAGCGGCGACGCGCGCGCCGACCTGCTCGCCTGGGCCGAGCAATATGCCGAGGAAATGGCCTCGGCGCCGGGCCGGGCGATGGTGCGCGACGTGCTCTATCCGCAGGACGGCGTCTCGGCGGGGCAATGCTGCGACTACAGCAAACAGCAGGTCGCCGTGATCGCCGAGCGGGCGCGGGTGCGTGGGCAACCTTTCCCGCCCGTCGACGCCGTGATCGACGGCGTGGTGGCGCCGATCCTTTACGCTGTCCTGTTTCGCAAGCCGGCGGATGCGCCCGAGGTCGAGGCGCTCGTCGACCGGGTGTTTTCGCGCCCGGCCTGAACCCAGCACGATTGCCGCTGTTGCGCGAACACGGCGACCGGCCTTGCCTGACAGCTCAAGGGAAAACGGCTGCCGCCGATCGCCGCAGCGCGACGCTGGGTAGGCGCGGGTTAACGATTGTCGGGCTGGATCAAGCTGGAGGCCGCTATGCCCTTAACGCGTTTGATTTATTTCTCCGAAAACCAGCTTGTGCCCGGCACCAAGTCGGTGCTCGCGACGCTCGGCGACATCCTCAGCAAGTCCAATCGCAACAACAAGCCTCTCGATCTCACCGGCGCGCTCGTCTTCGACAATCAATGGTTCGTGCAGGTCCTCGAAGGCGAGCGCGCGAGCGTGTGGACCACCTTCGAGCGGATCCGCGACGACGAGCGGCACGACAACGTCGTGATCGCCGAGTTCGTCGAGATCGAGCAGCGGTCGTTCGCTACCTGGTGGATGGGCCTTGCGACGCGGCATGCGAAAACGGAGCATCTCTTCGAAGGCCTGGCGGCCCAGGGCCGCTTTGATCCGCGACGAATGACGGCGGCGCAGCTGCTGACGCTGACGACCGCGCTGGCGCAGGTCGGTCTCGCGCGGCAGTTGGGCTCGGCGGCCTGAGGCGGCGGGTCGGTTAGATTTGCTCGTCGTCACCGGCTGCGAGAGGCTCCCCTTCATACCGTTGCGCGGCAAGTAGGGGCTCGGACAAAGCCGCAGCAAGCGCAACACATCAAAGTACACATCGTGGCGCTGCTACAGGCGACGCGCTACGCACTGCAACTGCGACAATCTCTACGCTATAGCGACAGCGCGTCCATCGGTGGGAACAAAACAGTAGGCCCCGTGTTCGGCCGGCTCCCGAGGGAGACCATCATGCGCCGAACAGCTCTCGTTATCATCTTTGCATTGGCGGCTGCCGCCGCAGCGCCGGCCTATGCGGCCGGCGGCGGCGGAGGTGCCGGCGGCGGCGCGGGCGGGGCCGGGGGTGCGGGCGCCGGTGGTGCTGGCGCGGGCGGCGCCGGCGGTGGCGTGTCCGGCCACGGAGCCGGGGCAGCCGCAGGGATCGCTCCCAACCCGATGACCAGCCCCGGCTCTGCCGCAGCGGCCGGGTCTGCCGCCGGATCGACCAATCCGGGCGTCAACCCGCCGTCGACGCCCAACCCCGGCACCAACCCGCGCCAATAAGGCCGCGCAGCGACCGCGGGAGGATTTCAAAAGTCCTGCCGCGCCTACTCGTGTTAGGAGATCGAGCCTTATGGGACAATCGAACGATCAGGCCGCCGAGGACGGCGCGCCGCCCACTGTGCCGTCCGCGCCATCGCCGGACACGCGCGGGTCGGCAGGGACTTCGACCGAGGAAGGCCCGGCGCATCCGAAGGCGCCGGTGCCTGCAGATGATGGTGGGGCCCTCAAGCGCGACGGCGACGGGGTCGGCGAGGTGTCGCCGCCCGGCGAGCGCGTCGACGACGAAGCCGAAGGCGGCAAGGTGACGAGGCGGCAGGAATGAGCGCGACCGACCGACTGGTGTTGAAGGATCTCGCGATCTTCGCACGTCACGGCCTCTTCGACGCCGAGGCCGAGCTCGGCCAGCGCTTCTACATCGACGTCACGGTCCACGCCGACCTCAGCTACGCTGAGAACGCAGACGAGGCCGACGGCACCGTGAACTGGGCCGACCTCGTCGAGGTGACCACGACCGCCTTCACCGAGCGCCGCTACAAGCTCATCGAAGCCGCGACCGCAGCCATCGCAAAAGCCGTGCTCGCGCACTTCGACCGCGCCACTCACGTCCGCGTCGAGGTCCGCAAGCCATCAGCACCGATCGAAGCCCTGTTCGCCTACACGTCGGTCATCATCGAGCGCGACCGAGCATAGCTTCGTGCTCAAGACGGTTGCCGCGCCTCAAGCGCGGTGGCCGCCGGCTCAATGCCCCCAAGGCCAGTCCGGGCTGCGCGCCTTCTGCCGCCACTCTTCCAGCGTGATCTGGTCGTGCTGCTTGGTGGCGACGTCGTCGATCCGCTCGAGACTGCCGTAACCAGGCACCTCCAGCAGCCGGCACAGCACCTCGACACCGGCATCATCGACATCTCTAACCAGACACCAAAATGTTTCGTGGCTGACGACCTTCTGTACGACCACCGTCTGCGCCGCCACACGCCGATTGCCGCCGTGTGGCGTAAAACGATAGCGATCTCCGCGCTGAACCATGCATCCTCCTGCGAGGAGAAGCCCGATTTCTCATGCTTGGTTGCTGCGCCATAACGACCTGCGGTCTCGGCGCAGCCTCACAGGATGTGCGCCGACTCCCGCGCTATCTTGCGGCTGCCTTCGACGGGGACGAAGTCGAACGTCATCCGCGCGCGACCGACCGAGACGTTGGCGCTGCGGCCGACGCGACGCCACGCCATGACGATGCTGACACGGCAGCGGCTGCGATCGGCGTTGCAGCGCGCTCGGATGCTGCCCGGCACCTCCGTGTAGCGACGCTGGGGCCAGCCGCGGATGTATCTGAGCTTGTCCGCCAGCACGGCGGCGCGGCTGAGATGCTTGCCGTAGTAGTCGACCTCGGGCGCGTAGAAGCGATCGACCGAGGCCGCGTTGATGTCGGAGTCGCGCGACCACATCGCGAGATAGCTCTGGATGGCCGTCTCGTCGCCGGGCGCTGGAGCGGTCTGAGCCATCGCCCAGCCGCTCGGGACGAAAGCCGCAAGAAGCACCATGCAGCGGAGGACGGAAGCGCGCGATGAGTGTGGCATGCCCGACATATGCCGCGCGCGGGGCATTCGGCAATCGGGGCTGAGCTGCAGGCTGGCGAACTACGCCTATGTCATCGTGCATGTTGGCGATGACGCAGGCGAAGCTCCTCAGGCCTCACTCGCCGCTCCGTCGGCCCCGGCGCCGATGATGCCGCACTTGATCGATTTCACGACTGCTGGATAGCAAACGCCGCGCGTTCGTGGGCTGCGAGGAAGTCGACCTGCATATTCCAGCGATGATGCGGGCTTCTTCCAGCTCGTGCATTGGGCTTATTCATCAGCACGAAGAAGACAAAGATGACCGCAGAGACCATCGTGGACGCGATGGGCCCCATGAGGAGGGGTAGAAATTGCATTGATGAGACACTTTCTGTCTGGGGCCGGCGGCCCGCTGACGTCGCTCAACGGTCAGAGCGTTTTCGCCGCCGCTGGCTCAGTCGTGTGTC
The DNA here is from genome assembly GCA_901457705.2 of Beijerinckiaceae bacterium RH AL1. Classification (NCBI taxonomy): domain Bacteria; kingdom Pseudomonadati; phylum Pseudomonadota; class Alphaproteobacteria; order Hyphomicrobiales; family Beijerinckiaceae; species Beijerinckiaceae bacterium RH AL1. The sequence goes on along the minus strand of LR590083.2, from coordinate 1,271,935 downwards.
AAATCATTCAGATCGCGGATGGTCCCATCTGCTGCCTGCGGCACTTTGGTGAAGGCGAAGCGCTGCGGTGACGCCCCGGCCCGCCAAGGCGCAATGCTACGGTCGCACCGGCGCGTAACGCAGCGACGTCTGCTGGTAGAGGTAGGTGCACCACGCCGCGAGCGCAGCATAGAGACCGACGTTGAACCATCCCAGCGCATTGACCGTGTGCTCGAACGTGGCGATCAACGAAACGGCAATCCCGAACACGTCCGAGACGCCATGCGCAAGCAGAAGATTCCGCTGGACTGCCAGCTCCAAGACGTCCTTTGCTACCCAACAGAAGATACCAAATCCGATGAGCGCTGTCCCGAAATACTGAAAGGCCATCTTCACGGGCGGTGCATAGTCTACGCCGTAGATGGAGCCGACGACTGCCGGCGCGAACACAAACGCCAGTCCGTAGCCAGCGGCCAGCAGCGCGGCGAAAGTCCAAAAATTGCTGTTAGACATGAGCGTTTCCTCCGTCTCAAGTCTAGCATCGACATAGGACAAAGACGTCGCAAGACGGCAAAAAGTCTAACGTGGCCCTCGCAATCAAAGAAATTGCGCGCTTGCCGACGGCCGGCAAACATATCTGACTCGACGCGCCCTCGCTCGACGAGGCAACTTACGGCGAGCAACGAACCAGGCGGAGCGCGACGACATGGCCGACTTCAATGCCCTCATCGCGGCAGGGGTCCTCGCGTCGACTGCGGTCACGGACGCTGCGTACGTGCTGTTCAACGCCGCGGTGTCGGACCGCCGGCGGTTCGCTGCCGCCAACTGGAGCAGCATCTGGTACATGCTCTCGGCCTTCGCCGTGATCAGCTACACGCACAACGCCTTCTACGTTCTCTTCGCCGCCGCCGGCTCGTGGCTCGGCGCCTTCTGCTCTCTCACCGTGATGCAAGCAAAGGGGCGTGTCCCCTGAGGCAGGGAGCGAAGCAAGTTGTGAAGTCACCCTCGCTCGACAGGCCGGCAGCATAATCGTTGTCTCTTCATCAGCCTGGTTCGCGCGGCGGCCGGCCGGTGCTTCGCTCTGATATGAGATGGCAAGCAGAATGGGAGTTACGCTTTGGCTGGATGTCGTAAGTGGCGGCCTCGATCCGTGAAGAGCAGCACCTTCGCATGCCTCCTCCGCTCACGATCGTGGCTCTCGTCTCAGCCTCATCGCCTGCCGCTGCGACGCCGGCCGATGCGTTCTGCGTCTATCTTGCTCTGAGCTGTACAACCCCGTCGCCGCCCCCGGTGCCGTCACCTCTGCCCGGCCCGGTGTACCCGGATGTCCTGCCTCTGCTGCACCCGGGGCCGGCGCCCGGGGCCTCACCGCAGGCGCAAGCCTATGCGACCCCGCGCCACCGGAGGAGCAAGCACCACCCGCGCTATCGCAGCGAGTCACCATCGAGATGAAGCGCACGGCTGCCCGATTGGCGAAGCGGCAAATCACCGATTGTCTGATGCGGGATTAGAGTGGTGGAGCCAGGCGGAATCGAACCGCCGACCTCTTCAATGCCATTGAAGCGCTCTCCCAACTGAGCTATGACCCCGGCCGTTTTTGCGGCGGCCCCATGGGAAGGGCCGGCCTCGCGGACTGACGTCCGACGAGGGCCGCGGATATAGCGGCTGGGCTCGCAGTGCACAAGCGCTTTTCGACGAGCCGCCGCGCGTTGCGATCCTAGTAGTGGATCGTCGCCCGCAGGCCGAAGACCGCGGCATCGTGGATCGGCACGTTATAGGCGAGGTTCGGGATCGCCACGCCGTGCGCGCCGGGGTGGAACAGGTACTGGAAGTCCGGCTGCAGCGAGAAGCCCGGCGCCACCACGTACTGGTAGGTCGCCTCGATGAGCCCGCTGTAGTCGCGGATCAGCGGCGCGTTGCCGGCCAGAATGTCCTGCGTCGAGACGTCGTTCGAGATGTGGGCGTAGGCGCCGCTGATGCCCGCCGTGTCGTCGGGCCGGCCGGGGATCAGGCCTTTGTAGCTGACGCCGGCGTCGGCGTAGAAATCGATCAGGTTGACGTCGTTCGGGCTGCCGGAGACGCGCACGAAGACCGAGGCGCCTTGGTCGTCCGTGCCGGGCTTGCGGTAGATCGTCTGGTCGATGATGCCGTAGGCGAAATCGTCGCCGCGCTGGACGCGGTAGATCGAGCTCGGCACCGTCTGGTCCTGGAAGTCGCCGAAGTGGTGCACGTAGCCGACCTTGATCGTGCCCGGCAGCCCCTTGGCGTCCTTGCCCTGGTTGTAGGCGTACTGCGCCTCGGTGAAGATGAGCGGCGCATCCTGCAGGCGGAACAGCGTGCCGGACCCGTCGCGCACCTGCGGCAGGAAGGCGTTCTGGCCGGGGACGAACGGGCCGGCGGGATCGCCGTTGAAGATCGCGGCGAGGAACGTCCAATTGTCGTTCGGCGCGTATTTGACGCGCGCGCCGGGCGTTGCAAGTGGATAGGCGGGGCCGCCGCTCGGCAGGTCGTTGGCGAGGATCGCGGGGAAGCCGTAGCTCGAGTTCACGAATAGGGTGGCGGTCTGCGAGATGAAGAACTCGGTGTCGGCGGCGAGCTGGCCGATGCGCACGAAGAGCTTGCCGTCGTCGAGCTTGTGCTCGTACCAGGCCTCGTAGAGCTTGGCCGAGGGATAGGCCTCGATGCCGCTGGTCGTGAAGAGGTCCATCGTGTTGTTGCCGGTGAGGCCGCGGCCGTTGATCTCGAAGGCCTCGACGTGGATCGCGCCGTTCTTGAAGCCGACCAGCTTCTCGAGATCGACGTCGAGGTTCATGTCGAGGCGACCCTCGTAGGTCGCGCCCTGCTTGACGCCGCCGCTCGTGTTGCCGAGCAGGTCGGCGATGTAGGTGAAGGAATAGTCGATGCCCTTCTTGTCGAGCGTCGCGCGGATGCTGCCGGGATCGCCGAACGTGCCGAGCGAGGACTGGATCGACGGCGTCGTGGCCGGCGCCTGCGAGCCGCTTGTCTCCGGCGTCTGCACGTTGGCGTCCGGCGCCGGGCCCTGGTCGCTCTGCGCCAGCGCCGGGTGGCTGGCCAGCAGACCTGCCAGGACAAGGAGCGAGGAGGCGAGCGTGCGCATAGGGCCGTGATCCGTGTGGGTCGTCATGCGACGAGGTCTATCGCGCAAGGATTAAGCCGCAGCTTTCTGCACAGGCAAATAGAAATGCGCCGGACTATTTCTGTTTGGATATATTCCAAGCTATAGTCGTCGGAGATTACCTTGGACTATTGCGAATATGCCACACTTGGCGAGATTATCCGTATCCGATCGCGAGAATGTGAATATGGCCCCGCGGCATCCGCGGGCCGCAACGCCGCCGATCAGTCGAGGAAGTATAGGCCACCACCCTATATTTTGCCGAGTGAAGAAAATATCGCGATCACTTGCGAATGCTCTTGCGTGACGCCGCCGCTTGCGCCACCACTGCGGCAACGCCATCGAACGCCATCGAAAAGGGACCGCATGTCGATCTCCTCCCTCGCCAACCGCGCCGTCGCCCTGCCACAGCCGATCCCGGTCGGCGCCATCCTGCCCTGGCTGCTCTTCGTGCCGCTCTGCCTGCTCGCGATCTACTTCGTCGGCGCCGAGGAAGGCGCCACGTCGCTCATCAAGGGCATGTACGTGCACGAGTTCGTCCACGACGGCCGCCACCTCCTCGGCTTCCCCTGCCACTGAGCCTGCGCGTCGCCCAGAGATGACGATGCCTCAGCTGCTCCTCCGCGGCATGCTGGTCGGCGTGCTCGCCGGCCTGCTCGCCTTCACCTTCGCCAAAGTCTACGGCGAGCCGCAGGTCGATCGCGCGATCGCCGTCGAGAGCGCCATCGCCAAGGCCAAGGGCGAGACGCCGGAGCCTGAGCTCGTCAGCCGCGCCGTGCAGTCGACGCTCGGCCTCTTCACCGGCGTCGTGGTCGTCGGCGGCGCGCTCGGCGGCATCTTCGCCCTGCTCTTCGCGCTGCTCTGGGGCCGCTTCGCGACGACGCTGACGCCTCGAGCCTTCGCCGCGCTGCTGGCAGCGATCGCCTTCGTCATCGCCACCCTCGTGCCCGACCTGAAGTACCCGGCCAATCCGCCGTCGATCGGCGAGCCCGAGACGATCGGGCTGCGCACCGGGCTCTACTTCTCGATGATCGCGATCTCGATCGTCGCGGCGCTGGCGGCGTTCAGCTTGCGCAAGATGGTCGCCGCGCGCCTCGGCGCCTGGGACGCCACCCTCGTCGGCGCCTTCGCCTTCGTCGTGATGATCGCGATCGCCTGCTACGCGCTGCCCACCGTCAACGAGGTGCCCGAGATCTTCCCCGCGCAGACGCTGTGGACGTTCCGGCTCGTCAGCCTCGGCATCCAGGCCATCCTGTGGGGCGGCATCGGGCTGATGTTCGGCGCGCTGACGGAGCGCAGCTTGCGCGTTTGAAGCGCGTCACCGCGCGCGCAGCGCCCATCGCCGCCCGTCGCTCGTGAAGGCGAGCGCGCCAAGCGGCGGGACGTCGATGTGCCAGAAGGCCGAAGCCGGCGCGCCGAGCACCGCGAGTGTCGCGGCGCGCAGCACCGCCGCATGGCTCACCGCGACGAGGCTGCCGCGATGCTCGCGCCAGGTCTCTAGACACGCGCCGACCCGCGCGATGAGCGCTTCGAGCGACTCACCGCCGTGCCCGGCAAAGGTCGGATCGGCGAGAAAGGCCGCGGCCCCGACGGGATCTGCGGTCGCCACCTCGGCGAGCGACCGGCCGGCCCAGGTGCCGACATCGAGATCGTCGAGGGCGGCCACCTCTTGCGCCGCCAGCGCCAGCACCGCTGCGGTCTCGCGCGCCGCCGGCGCCGGGCTCGCGACGGCGAGATCGTGGCGCGGCACGGCGAACGCCGCCGCCGCGTCGCGCCCGCGCGCATCGAGCCCCTCGCCGGCCGGGAACGCGGCACGCCGCGTCGCCGTCGTCTCGGCGTGGGCGATCATCAGCAGGCGGGCCGTCATCCTGTCCTCCACCGCGATGGACTCGAGCCCGCGCGAAAGCGTGCTAGAGCAAAGCATACGCAGAGTTCGAGATGTCTCACACAGTCGCCCATAAGCAGAAGCTCCTCGCCCGCGTCCGGCGCATCCGCGGCCAGGTCGATGCCATCGAGCGCGCGCTCGACGGCGAGGCCGGCTGCGACAAGGTTCTGCACCTCATCGCCGGCGTGCGCGGGGCGACGGCGGGCCTGATGGCCGAGGTCGTCGAGGATCACGTGCGCTCGCATCTCGTCGACGAGGAAGCGCACCCCGATGCGCTCGACGCCGACGCGGTCGAGCAGCTGCTCGAGGTCATTCGCACCTACCTGAAATGAAGGTGGCCGGGGAACGGCTGTTGCATCCCTGCAATGTTCGGCTCCCATAGGGAACGGACCGCCCTGCCCCCGGAGTGCTCATGAAGATCGAGATGCCGAATGCGCCGCACCGGGCGGTGGCCGACTGTGTCGAGGCCCAGCGCCTGGCGGAGGCGGATCGCGGCACCCCCTGGCGCAAGTTCGGCCCCTACCTCTCCGACCGGCAATGGGGCACGGTGCGCGAGGACTACAGCGCCGACGGCGAGGCCTGGAGCTACCTGCCGCACGACCAGGCGCGGTCGAAGGCCTATCGCTGGGGCGAGGATGCGATCGCCGGCTTCGCCGACGACAAGCTCGCGGCCTGCCTCGGCCTTGCCCTGTGGAATGGCAAGGACCCGATCCTCAAGGAGCGGCTGTTCGGGCTCACCAACAGCCAGGGCAACCACGGCGAGGACGTCAAGGAGCTCTACTACTACGTCGACGGCACGCCGACGCATTCCTACATGCGGATGCTCTACAAGTATCCGCAGGCGGCCTTCCCCTACCAGGACCTGCTCGACACCAATGCCCGCCGCTCGCTCACCGAGCGCGAGTACGAGCTGATCGACACTGGCCTCTTCGATGACGACCGCTACTTCGACGTCACCGTCGAGTACGCCAAGGCCGGCCCCGAGGACGTGCTCATGCTGATCACCGTCGCCAACCGCGGCGACGCGAACGCGCCGCTCGACGTGCTGCCGCAGCTCTGGTCGCGCAACACCTGGACGTGGTCGGGCGACGCGAGCCTCAGGCCGCGCCTCGCCGCCGACGGCGTCCGCGCGGTGACGATCGCGCATCCCGCGCTGCCGCCGATGCGGCTCGAGTGCGACGGCGATCCCGAGCTGCTCTTCTGCGACAACGAGACCAACCAGAAGCGCCTCTACAACGTCGACGCGCCGGGCTACTTCAAGGACGGCATCAACGACTATGTCGTCGAGGGCAAGGCCGCCGCGGTAAACCCCGAGCGTATCGGCACCAAGGTCGCGGCGCGCTACCGGCTCGATGTGCCGGCGAAAGGCGAGGCCGTCATCAGGGTGCGCCTTCGCCGCGCCGACGAGGCGCACGGCCCCTTCGTCGACTTCGACGCGGTGATGCAGACACGCCGCGACGAGTGCGACGCCTTCTACGCCGCGCTGCAGGCCGGCATGGACGATGCCGACGCCCGCCTCGTGCAGCGCCAGGCCTTCGCCGGCATGTTGTGGAGCAAACAATATTACGGCTACGACATCCGCACTTGGCTCGCCGGCGACGAGGCCGAGCCGCCGCCGCCGCCGGAGCGCCGCCACGGTCGCAATTGCGATTGGCAGCACTTCTTCTCCGACGACATCTTCTCGATGCCGGATGCCTGGGAATATCCGTGGTTCGCGGCCTGGGACCTCGCCTTCCACTGCGTGACCTTCGCGCTGATCGATCCCGCCTTCGCCAAGGCGCAGCTCGTGCTGCTGCTGCAGTCGCGCTTCCTGCACCCGAACGGCCAGCTGCCCGCCTACGAGTGGAACTTCGCCGACACCAACCCGCCGGTGCACGCGCTCGCCGCGCTGCAGATCTACGACATCGACCGCGCGCGATCGGGCAAGCCGGACCTCACCTTCCTGCGCCGCGTCTATCACAAGCTGACGCTGAACTTCACCTGGTGGATCAACCGCCAGGACGCGCAGGACCGCAACATCTTCGAGGGCGGCTTCCTCGGCCTCGACAACATCTCGCTCTTCAACCGCTCCGGCACGCTGCCGGAGGGCGGCCATCTCGACCAGGCCGACGGCACGGCGTGGGCCGCCGTCTACGCCTTGAACCTCATGCGCCTGTCGATCGAGCTGGCGCTCGACGACCACGTCTACGAGGACATGGCGATCAAGTTCTTCGAGCACTTCCTGCTCATCGCCGGCGCCGTGCATCGCGAGATCGGCTCGCACCACGACGGCCTGTGGGACGAGACGGATGGTTTCTACTACGACCTTCTCGAGATCCCGGGCCAGGACGCGATCACCCTGCCCGTGCGCTCGATGGTCGGGCTCATCCCGCTGTTCGCCGTCGAGCTCCTGCGCGGCGACATTTTCGAGAAGCTGCCGGACTTCGGCGAGCGCGTGCGCTGGCTCTTCGCCAACCGCCCCGAGCTGTCGCGGCTCGTCTCGCGCTGGAACGACCGCAACAGCGCCGACTACTCGCTGCTCTCGCTGATGCGCAAGAACCGCCTCAATCGCGTGCTGACGCGCATGCTCGACGAGACGGAGTTCCTGTCGTCCTACGGCATCCGCTCGGTGTCGAAGGTGCACGGCGCGCATCCCGCCGTCGTCTGGGTGCAGGGCACGGAGAACCGCGTCGACTACGAGCCGGGCGAGGGCACGACGCGGCTCTTCGGCGGCAACTCGAACTGGCGCGGGCCGATCTGGATGCCGGTCAACTTCCTCATCGTGGTCGCGCTGCACCGCTACCAGACCTTCTACGGCGACGACTTCGCGCTGGAATGCCCGACGGGCTCGGGCAACAAGATGAAGCTCGGCCAGATCGGCCACGAGATCGCCCGCCGCCTGACCCACCTCTTCCTGCGCGACGAGCACGGCCGGCGGCCCATCTACGACGACTGCGAGAAGATGCAGCACGACCCGCACTTCCGCGACCTGATCCTGTTCTACGAGCACTTCCACGGCGACACCGGCCGCGGCCTCGGCGCGGCGCACCAGACCGGCTGGACCGGCCTCGTCGCGCTGCTGCTGCACCCGCCGAGCGAGATCGACCCCGAGATGGGCGAGCGCGAGGCTCCGCGCTGACGCGCGCGGCGGCGGTCGGACCGCGGCCCCGGCGCGAAGATCATTAAACTTCTGCAATCGGCTCGCTCGCGAGCAACCTCGGCTGTGACGCGCGGTTCTTCAGCCACGCGACGCACGAGGCACCGCCATGACCGACCTCCATCCCAAGCATCCCGCCGCCCCCGCCGCTCCCGGCGACGTTCCCGAGCCGAAGGTTGGCTACCCATCGTTTCTCGAAGGCCAGCCGGCGATCGTCACCGGCGCCAACTCGGGCATCGGCGAGGCCGTCGCGATCGGCTTGGCCCGCGCCGGCGCCGACGTTGCCGTCAACTACGTGACGCATCCCGAGACCGCCGAGGAGGTCGCCCACAAGATCGAGGGTTACGGGCGCAAGGCGCTGGTGATCAAGGCCGACGTCTCCAAGGAAGACGAGGTCGTCGCCATGTACAAGCGGGCCATCGCCGAGCTCGGCACGGTGCACATCTCCGTCTCCAACGCCGGCCTGCAGCGCGACTCCGCCTTCACCGAGATGACGCTCGAGCAGTGGAACACGGTCATCGGCGTCAACCTCACCGGCCAGTTCCTGTGCCAGCGCGAGGCCGCGCGCGAGTTCTTGCGCCGCGGCGTCGACGAGAAGGTGTCGGTTGCGGCCGGCAAGATGATCTGCATGAGCTCGGTGCACCAGGTGATCCCGTGGGCCGGGCACGCCAACTACGCGTCGTCGAAAGGCGGCATCAAGCTGCTCATGGAATCGATGGCGCAGGAGCTGGCGCCGCATCGCGTGCGCGTTAACGCGATCGGTCCCGGCGCCATCCGCACGCCGATCAACACGGCGGCCTGGCAGACGCCCGAGGCCTACAAGAGCCTGATGACGCTCGTGCCCTACAAGCGCATCGGCGAGCCCGACGACATCGCCCAGGCCGCCGCATGGCTCGCCTCCGACCATGCCGACTACGTCACCGGCGCCACGTTGTTCGTCGACGGCGGCATGACGCTCTATCCCGGGTTCGCGACCGGCGGCTGACGGGCGCCGGCGCCGGGAAGGTGGCGGCCCGCCTTGCATTCCCCGGCCGATCTTGGCACGTGAGACGCAACATCGGAGATCGCCCCATGGCCGACGCGCACGGCACGCCGCACTTCCACAACCAGCCGGGCCTGCCCAAGATCACGGTCAGCGCGAAGGAGTTCATGTGCATCGGCGCGCTGCCGCCGTTCGACCACCCGCACATCTTCATCGACATGGGCGACGAGACGGACATCGTCTGCTCGTACTGCTCGACGCGCTTCGTCTACGATCCCAGCCTGAAGACGCCCTGCGAGCCGATCGAATGCTTCTACATGCCGAAGGAAGAGAAGGCCGCCTGATCCCGGCCTGACGGCCGATGCGCGTCCTGATCGCCGGCGCCGGGATCGGCGGTCTCACGTCAGCGCTGGCGCTGGCCCGCGTCGGTGTCGAAACGACTCTGATCGAGCGGGCCGAGACGCTCGCCGAGGCCGGCGCCGGCCTCCAACTCTCCCCCAACGCGACGCGCATCCTGGCGCGATTGGGCCTCCTCGACACCATCGCCGCCACGGCGACGCGGCCCTCGGGCGTCCGCGTGCGGTCGGCCCGCAGCGGCCGCACCCTGTCCTTCATGCCGCTCGACACGGCCGAGGCCCGGTGGGGGGCGCCCTACCTCGTCACGCGCCGCGCCGACCTGCAGCGGGCGCTCGCCGACGCCGTGGCGGCGGAGCCCGCCATCGCCCTCGACCTCGGCACCGCGCTCGCCGGCTTCGGCATGACGAAGGGCCGCGTCGTCGCCGCGGTCGCCCGCGGTCTCGTCAAGCGATCGATCGAGGCCGACGCGCTGATCGGCGCCGACGGCATCCGCTCCGCCGTGCGGGCGCGGCTCGTCGGCGAAGGCACCGGCGACGCCGGCCTCGACGCGCCGCAGGAGCTCGGCCGCACCGCCTGGCGCGCGCTCGTCCCCGCCGACGCCGCGCCCGAGGCGCTGCGCAATGCCGAGACGGGGCTCTGGCTCGGACGCGACGCGCATCTCGTCCACTACGCCGTCGCCGGCGGCAGCCTCGTCAACATCGTCGCCGTCACCCGCGACACGACCGAAGCGGCGCCCGACCTGTGGTCGCAGCCCGGCGACGCCGCGGTGATCGGCAAGCGCCTGGCCGGCTGGCACCGCTCGGCACGCGCGCTCATCGAGGCCGCGCCGTCCTGGACGACATGGCCGATCTACGACCGAAAGCCCCTGCCCGCCTGGAACGCCGGCCTGATCGCCCTGCTCGGCGATGCCGCGCATCCGATCCTGCCGTTCTTCGCGCAGGGCGCGGCGCAGGCGATCGAGGACGCGCAGGCGCTCGCCGACGCCATCGCCGCGACGCGCGACGTGAGCGCGGCGCTGGCCGCCTATTCCGCGGCCCGGCTGGCGCGCGCGACGCGCGTGCAGGAGGCCTCCCGCGAGCTCGGCCGCATCTACCACCTGGCCGGGCCGGCCGGCGCCGCGCGCAACCTCGCCATGCGATTCGCCGGTCCGCGCCAGCTGTTGGCGCGCTACGACTGGGTCTATCGGCCGTCCGCTCCGTAAAAAGCCGAATTTCGCCCAATAAGCCTGTGATCTTCAGGGGAACGTGACAGTCGCCGCAGCGACAGCTTACGTTTCGACCGATAGATTCGCGACTCCCGCCGAGGGCCCCGTGATCGAGATGATGGACGATGACGAGTTCGACGACATCCTGCCGCCCGAGCTCCGCTCGGCGCATGTCATCGTCGTCGGCAACGAGAAGGGCGGCACCGGCAAGTCGACGCTGTCGATCCACCTCTCCGTCGCGCTGATGAAGGCGGGCTTCCGCGTCGCCACGATCGACTTAGATACGCGCCAGCAGACGCTGACACGCTTCTTCGAGAACCGCACCTCGTGGGCGCAGAGCGCACCGTGGGACGTCGAGCTGCCCTACCATTTCGCGCTGGAGCGCGGCACGTCCGACAACTTGCGCGACAACGAAACGCGCGAGTTCGCCGCCTTCGCCGAGGCGATCTCAGAGGTGGAGCACACCTACGAGTTCGTCGTCATCGACACGCCGGCCTCCGACTCCTACCTCATGCGGCTCGCGCATTCGCTGGCCGACACGCTCGTCTCGCCGGTCAACGATTCCTACATCGACGTCGACGTGTTTTCGCGCGTGCACCACGATCGCACCAAGCGCGGCGCGGTGGCGCACTACGCGGACCTCGTGATCGACGCGCGCCGCAAGCGCCACCAGGTCGATCAGGGCATCATCGACTGGGTGCTGGTGCGCAACCGCATCGCCTCGCTGCAGTCGAACAATGCCAAGCAGATCGCCGTCTCGCTCGGCCGCATGTCGGGCGAGCTGAAGTTCCGCGCCGCCGAGGGCCTGCACGACCGCGTCATCTTCCGCGAGCTGTTCCCGATCGGGCTCACCGCGCTCGATCCGATCGAGGAGGCGATGCGCACGGGCACCCTGTCCGCCTCGCAGCAGGCGGCCCGGCGCGAGATCGAGGCGCTGCTGACGACCCTGCAGCTGCCGGAGCGCGGCACCGGCCTCGCGCACCTGCAGGCGCGCCACGAGTGGTTCGATCGCATCGCCGGACTGTACCGCTCGATGGGCGCCTGAGCGCCGATCCCGAAGGTCGGGGATCGAACGACGTACAACGTCGCAGGAACGGATCGTTTCGCATACTTGCCGGTTTGCTCCCACGAATGGGAGTTTTGAGATGCGACATTTCTTGATGAAGATGCTCGTCGTGGGCGCGGCCGTCACGGGCGTCGCCGCGATGGGCACGGCGACGATGACGGTGCAACAGGCCCAGGCTGCGGGCGTAGGAGGCGGTGGTGGCGGCGGCGGCGGTCACGGCGGCGGCATGGGTGGCGGCGGCATGGGCGGTGGCGGCGGCATGGGCGGCGGTCATGCCGGCGGCATGGGCGGCGGCGGCATGGGCGGCGGTCATGCCGGTGGCATGAGCGGCGGCGGCATGGGCGGCGGCGGAATGGGTGGCGCCCGCGCTGGCGGGATGGGCGGCGGCATCGGCGCCGGCGCCCGTTCCGGCGGGTTCGGCGGCGCCATGGGCGGCGGCGGCGGCCGCGTCGGAGCCGGCACGCGTGGCGGGTATGGCGCGGGAGCCTTCGCCGCGGGGCGTAACGCCGCGATCGCCCCGCGCGGCGCCGCGGGGTATCGGACCGGCGGCGCGGGGTATCGGACCGGCGGCGTGGCCGCGTTCCGCGGCGCGCGGGTTGCGGGTGCCCGGGCAGGCATCGGCCGCATCCGCGGCGCCGGCCGGGTCGGCCTTCGCGGCACACGGATCGAGCGCGGCGTCCGCCTCCGTTACGGCAGTCGCCTGCATCGTTTCCGCCACGGCTTCGGTGGTCTCGGCCTCTTCCGCTACCTGCGCTGCACGCCCTACCGCAGGCTGCACCACCTCTGCCACCGCCGCTATTACTACTGAGGCGGCGTCGCCCGCTGAAGCTTGAGGATCAAACGACAGCTCGATGTCATCGCCAGATGATGTCGGGCTGTCACGCAATCAGCTCGGACGCGCGCTAGATCTTCGCCGCGCCCGCGCCGCTAAGCGGCGACGAGCGCCTCCGGCGCCCGCACTTCCGCTGCCGCCTCGCGCACCACATCGAGGCCGGCGCCGCGCTTCACGCCTTCGACCGAGAGGTGGCGGCGCCAGGCACGCGCCCTGGGCCACGTGTTGAAGAGCCCGAGCATGTGCCGCGTCATGGCGTGCAGCGGCACGCCCTCTGCGAGTCGCGCGGAAATGTAGGGGAGGTACGCCTCCAGCGCCTCGAGCCGCGCCGGCGCCGTGGCCGTCTCGCCGTAGATGCGCGCGTCGACTTCAAGCAGCAGCGCGGGATCGCCGTAGGCGGCGCGCCCGACCATCACGCCGTCCAGGCGATCGAGCGCCGTCGCAATCTGGTCGAAGCCCGTCAGCCCGCCGTTGAGGGCGATCGGCACGTGCGGCAGGCGGCGCTTCAGCGCATAGACGGCCTCGTAGTCGAGCGGCGGCACGTCGCGGTTTTCCCGCGGCGACAGGCCCTTCAGCCAGGCCTTTCGCGCGTGCACGATGAGCGCGTCGGCGCCGGCGGCGAGCACGGCGTCGGCGAGATGGTCGAGCGCCTCGAGCCCCTGCTCGTCGACGCCGAGGCGGCATTTTACGGTCACCGGCACGGCCACCGCCGCCTTCATCGCCGCGACGCAGTCGCCGACGAGCGCCGGCTCGCGCATGAGGCAGGCGCCGAACGCGCCGTTCTGCACGCGATCGGAGGGGCAGCCGACGTTGAGATTAACCTCGTCGTAGCCGAGATCGGCGCAGATTCGCGCCGACGCGGCGAGGTCGCGCGGGTCGCTGCCGCCGAGCTGCACCGCGACGGGATGCTCAACCGCATCGAAGCCGAGCAGCCGCTCACGATCACCGTGCAGCACCGCGCCCGTCGTCACCATCTCGGTGTAGAGACGCGCGCGGCGCGACAGCACGCGATGGAACGCCCGGCAGTGCCGGTCGGTCCAGTCCATCATCGGTGCGACGCAAAAGCGGAGGTCCATGACGCCGCTTTTATGTCGTGACGGCTGGAGAGGAAAGGATGGCTGACCCGCGTCGCGCGCGCTGAGCGGTCGGTGAAGTCGCTCCAAGGCTCTGGAAGGCAAGCGACACGATCGACGGGGTCAGGTCAGACGAGGTGTCAGGCGCCGGTTCATCCGCGGTCGCTCTGCTCGTCTGGGTGCTACATGGCAGCAAATGTCGCGTTGTGCAAGGTTTCGACCTATGGCCCGATGAAGATCTCGTCGCCCGAGGACGCGGCACCGATCCCGGCGGGCGGCAGAAACAGGCACACGACGACAAGCGCAAGTGCGACTGCAATCGCGACATGCACCACGTCGAAGCGCTTCGGCGGGCGCTTGCCCGTAAATGTGTCCAGGGGGAAAGGTAGGCTGCTGGATTGGATCATGGCGCCCTCCAGTTCGTGTAGGCATCGCACTTGTGCCGCCAACCAGGCGCGCTCACATCACCGGACTGGGTGAAACGGGACGCCGCCGCCTCGCGACTTTGGCCTCACGACTTTAGGCGCGTCAGATGGCAGCTTGGCCGCCCAGCAGCGCACGTGTACGCGGCCTTTTGTGCAGCCTAGGCGCGCGACCAACCTTGAAACGGAACCAAGCATGACCTCGCACAACCCGCTGCTCGCTCCCTGGACCGGCCCGTTCGAGGCGCCGCCGTTCGCCGAGGTCGCGCCTGCCGACTTCAAGCCCGCCTTCGAGACGTCGCTCGCCGAGCACGTCGCCGAGATCGACGCCATCGCGGAGAACGCCGCGCCGGCGACGTTCGACAACACGATCGCGGCGCTGGAGCGCGCGGGCCAGGCGCTCGATCGCGTCTGCTCGGTCTTCTTCAACCTGTCCGGCGCCGACACCAACGAGGCGCTGGAGGAGATCGAGCGCGAGATGGCGCCGGTGCTGTCGCGCCATTCCTCGGCGATCTACCTCAACGCCAAGCTGTTCGCGCGCATCGCCGATTTGTGGGCGCGCCGCGACGCGCTCGGCCTCGACGCGGAGCAGGCGCGCGTGCTCGAGCGCTACCACACGATCTTCTTGCGCGCCGGCGGCGGCCTGCCGCAGGACACGAAGGAGCGGCTGGCGGCGATCTCGGAGCGGCTCGCGACGCTCGGCACCACCTTCTCGCAGAACCTGCTGGCCGACGAGAAGGGCTGGGAGCTGGTGCTCGACGGCGCCGACGATCTCGCCGGCCTGCCGAAGGCCCTCGTCGACGCCGCGGCCGCGACCGCCGAGGAGCGCGGTCACCCCAACAAGCACGTGATCACGCTGTCGCGCTCCTCCGTCGAGCCGTTCCTGACCTTCTCCGCGCGTCGCGACCTCCGCGAAAAGGCCTTCAAGGCCTGGTCGATGCGTGGCGAGAATGGTGGGGCGACCGACAATCGCGCGATCGCCGCCGAGATGATCAAGCTGCGGGCCGAGCGCGCCCGGCTGCTCGGCTACGACTCGTTTGCCGCCTACCGGCTGTCCGATTCCATGGCTCGGACGCCGGAGAACGCGCGCGCTCTGCTGCAGTCGGTGTGGGAGCCGGCGAAGGCCCGCGCCGCGCGCGAGGAAAGCGAGCTGCAGGCGATCGCCGCCGCCGACGGCGTCAACGGGCGCGTCGAGCCGTGGGACTGGCGCTATCTTGCCGAAAAGCGGCGCAAGGCCGCGTTCGATCTCGACGAGGGCGAGATCAAGCCGTACTTCCAGCTCGAAAAGATGATCGAGGCGGCGTTCTTCACCGCCGGCAAGCTGTTCGGCGTGAGCTTCACGCCGCGCGCCGACATCGCGCTCTACCATCCCGACGCCCGCGCCTGGGAAGTCAGGGATGCCGCCGGCACGCCGATCGCACTCTTCATCGGCGACTATTTCGCCCGCGCCTCGAAGCGCAGCGGCGCGTGGATGTCGAGCTTCCGCGACCAGAAGCGGCTCGACGGCGTCACGCTGCCGATCGTCATCAACGTCATGAACTTCGCCAAGGCGCCGAAGGGCGAGGCGGCGCTGCTCTCCTTCGACGACGCGCGCACGCTGTTCCACGAGTTCGGCCACGGCCTGCACGGCATGCTGTCGGACGTCACCTACCCGCTTCTGTCGGGCACCAGCGTCGCGCGCGACTTCGTCGAGTTCCCCTCGCAGCTCTACGAGCACTGGATGGAGCAGCCCGAGCTTCTGCGCCGCTTCGCCGTGCACAAGGACACCGGCGCGCCGATCCCCGAAGCGCTGCTGCAGCGCCTGCTTGCCGCCCGCAACGCCAACCAGGGGTTCGGGTCCGTCGAGTACACCGCCTCCGCGCTCGTCGACCTCGACCTGCATGCCAGCGCGACGCCCGTCGAGGACGTCGTCGCCTTCGAAAACAGGACGCTCGCCGGGCTCGGCATGCCGCACGGCATCACCATGCGCCACCGCACCCCGCATTTCGCGCATGTGTTCGCGGGCGACGGCTACTCGTCGGCGTACTATTCCTACATGTGGTCCGAGGTGCTCGACGCCGACGGCTTCGACGCCTTCGAGGAAGCGGGCGACATCTTCGATGCCGCGACGGCGAAGCGCCTGCGCGATCACGTCTATGCCGCCGGCAACAAGGTCGCGCCTGACGCGGCCTACGCCGCGTTCCGCGGGCGGCCGCCGTCCTCTGAGCCGCTGCTGCGCAACCGCGGGCTGGTCGAAGCTTAGCCGCAAGGCGGCCCCGGCGGCGAAGAAAAGGAAGAGCGTCGTGGCCTTGCCGCCGCGCCACTCGGCCCGATCTTTGCCTCGAATCAGGCTCTAGTTTACGACCTCTTAACCATCGTGACCGTCACATGAAGCACGGGCGCGATAGAGGAGAATGACCCGGTGCTGACCGACGGCCGGCTGAACCCTGAAGAGAGCGACCTGCTCGTGGACTTCACCGCGATGCGCGAGACGAGATCGCGCACGCGGAAGATCCTGGTGGTGCTACATCAGGAACGCTCGAACCCGGGTCGCATCGGCCGCCTGCTTCGCGAGCAAGGCTACAAGCTCGACATCCGCCGCCCGGCCTGCGGCGACGCGCTCCCCCGCACCATGGATGCGCACGACGGCGCGATCATCTTCGGCGGCCCGATGAGCGCCAACGACGAGCACGACCACATCCGCCGCGAGATCGACTGGATCGGCGTGCCGCTCGCGGCCGGCAAGCCGTACCTCGGCGTCTGCCTCGGCGCGCAGATGCTGGCGCGCCACCTTGGTCATCGCGTCGCGCCGCACCCCGAAGGCAAGGTCGAGGTCGGCTACTACCCGATCCGGCCCACCGCGCAGGGCCGCGCCGCGTGGCCGCTGCTGCCGAGCAAGGTCTATCAGTGGCACCGCGAGGGCTTCGACCTGCCGGCCGGCGCCACGCTCCTTGCCGAGGGCGACGACTTCGAGGCCCAGGCCTTCGTCTACGGGCGCAACGCCTACGGCCTGCAGTTCCACCCCGAGGTCACCTACCAGATGATGTGCCGCTGGACGACGCTCGCGGCCGAGAGGCTGACCCAGCCGAATGCCTGCCCGCGCGATCGCCATTTCCAGGACTGGTACGCCCACGACGGCGCGGTGGCCCGTTGGCTGGCTGCCTTCCTGCGCCAGTGGGTCTCCGGCGGCCACGCGATGCCGTCCATGCGCGTGCGAGAGCCCGAGCCGCGGCACGCCTGAGCCGCGCGCGCCCTGGACGAAGGGCGCCGCTCTGTGGAAAGACTGGCGCGTTCCCACGCCGGGCTGTTCCCATGACCTGCCGCACGACCCTCACCCGCTCCACCGCGCTCCTCGCCGCCCTGCTGGCGCTCGCGCCGCTCTCCGCCGCGGCCGCCGAGCAGGCCTCGCTGAAAGACCGCCTCGAGCAGATCGTCGCGACCTTCATGGGCGATCCCGCCGCCGGCGTGGACATCGACATGAAGCACGTGCTCGACCGCTGGCGCGACCTGAAGCCGAAGCCGCTCGAGGAGCTGTCGCCGGAGGACGCCCGCCGCCAGCCGACGCCCATCGAGGCCGCCGCGAGCCTCTTGAAGGACCAGGGCAAGTCGCTCGATTCCTACAAGATCGCGACGAAGGTCATCACCTTCCCTGGCCCCGACGGGGACCTGAAGGCCACCCTCTACACGCCGCAGGGCGACGCCGACGGCAAGCCGCGCCCCGTCGTCCTGTTCTACCACGGCGGCGGCTTCGTCCTGGAGAACGGCGCCTCGACGGATGCCTCGTCGCGAGCCATCGCCGGCGGCGGCGACTTCATCGTCGTGGCCCCCGACTATCGGCTAGCGCCCGAGCACAAGTTCCCGGCGGCGTCCGAGGATGCGCTCGCCGCCTACAAATGGGTCCTCGCCAACGCCGCGAGCCTCGGCGGCGAGCCCGACAAGGTCGCGCTCTCCGGCGAGGGCGCCGGCGCGCTGCTCGCCATCGACACCGCCATGGCGGCGCGCGACGCGAAGCTGCCGAAAGCCAAGGCGCTGGTGCTGATCACGCCGTCCGCCGGCATCGACCTCAAGACCAATTCCTGGATCGAGGATTCGACCGCGCGGCCGTGGAACAAGGCCGCCGTGGAATGGGCGATCAGGCAGTACCTGCCGGCGCCCGACACCAAGTTCGACCCGCGCGTCGACGTGGTCGGCAACGGCAACGTCGACGACTTTCCGCCGACGACGATCGTCACCGCGGAGGACGACCCGCTGCGGTCCGACGGCGAGCGGCTCGGCGGCAAGCTGAAGCGCGCCACGGTGCCGGTCGAGATGCGCGACTATCCCGGCGTCACGCACGACTTCTTCGGCATGGGCGCGGCGGTCGAGAAGGCGGCCGAGGCGCAGGCCTTCGTCACCAAGAACCTCAAGGCCGCGTTCGAGAAGAAGGCCGATACCTCGCTCGCGCTGCAGGAGCTCGGCATCGCGCCCTACCCCGAGGCGCCGGACCCCGCGACCGCGCCGGTGCCGCCCGTTTCGCCCGAGGCGCCGCACGCGGGCGAGCAGATGCAGTCGAAGCAGCCGAACTGATCCGTCAGGCCGCGGTCGGCTTGATCCGCCGGCCCGTCCGCCGCATTGTCCGCGCATTGCTCTTGGCCGTCCGGCTTGTTTGATGCGCGCCTTTTTTCTTCGGCTCACGCCTTTTATCCTGCTGTTGTTGGCGACCCTGATGGTCGCGCAGCTGGTGTTCTACGCCGCGCTTCCCGTCGGCGTCCCACCGCCGCCCGCGCTCCCCCTCCAGAGGTTGTCGCCGCCTGGCGACCAGCGCCATCCGATCGAGGAGTTCACGCTTGCCGGTGCCAAGGACCAGGCGGAGATGCGCCATCGGCTTGCCGCCACGCAGAGCCTCAGCTGCGGAGCGGCCGCGAGCCTCGTCTATCGCCCCGACGTAATCGTCTTCACAGCGCACGAGATCCTGAACGAGAACGGCACGCTGCGGGATCGCGCCTTGCATTGTGCGTTCAGCGTGACGAAGACAGACGGCGACGGGCGGACGCACGTCGAGGACTATCCGATTCTCCTCGACACGCTCGACTACGGTCCGCTCGTCGAGAAGGGCGCCGACAGCGGTGACGCCTTTTTGCAGAGCGTCGTCGTCGACTGGGCCGTCGCGCGGCTCGCGAGGCCGGTGACCGGCATCACGCCCTATCCGCTCGTCCCGCAAGCCGACGTCGCGCGGCTACAGGAACCGGACCAACGGATCGTGACCGTCAGCCCTCAAACCCAGAACTGGCACGGCAAGAAGGCATCGCTCGCCGGCTCATGCCGGACCCTCGTGCGCGCTGCCGACACGGCGCTGCGCTTCCCGAGCCTGCAAGAGTCGGATTGCTTCAGCGGTCCCGGCGCCTCCGGCGGGGCGGTGCTTGCAGACGACGGACGCGGCGGCCTCCGCTACCTTGCCACGATGGTCGCCGTCGATCGCCCCTGCGCCGAGGAGAGCGTCGTGGATTGCGTTTCGACCTCGCGCACGCTCGATCCCGATCTCATCGCGCGCATCAAGGGCACCACGGGCCCGCAGGACGGCCTCGAGGATGCGGCCTTCCGCACGGCGCAGGCGGAACGGCTCGCGAAGGCGCGTGCTGCGGCGACGGACGCGATCGCGCGCGAGCTCAACGCGCCGATGAAGGTGACCGATGCCGCCAGCGGCATCGCGTCGCGATGCTACGCGCAGATGCAGCAGGCTTTCGTGCAGGGTCGCTACGACGCCGTGGAGGCGCTGTCGAAGCCGGCCATAGAGGCGTTCGGCGGGTTAGCAGCAAGTTTGACGCGGCCCGAAATGGCGCTCGTCTGGCGTCTCCAAGGCGACGGTTTTCGTGCGCTGAAAAATCGGCAGGAAGCGTCGGTCGCCTGCGACCTCGCCGGCTTGACGGCCGATCCCCCGCTCTCGGGCTACATCGAGCTGCGGCTCGGCGAGACCAGCGACGACGAGAGCGAGAAGCGCGAGCATCTGATAGCGGCCTATAGGATCGGCGGCCGCACCCTGTTCGAGCGCTTCGGCGACGTCGCCGAGATGCCCGACCTCGGCGGCGGCTAGGCCCTCACGTCGCCTGGATGAAGCTTTCCAGCACCATCTTGCGGCCGGCCTTGTCGAAGTCGACCGTGAGCTTGTTGCCGTCGACCGCCGCCACCGTGCCGTTGCCGAACTTCTGGTGGAACACGCGGGCGCCCCTCGTAAAACCCGACGTTACCGTCGACTTGGCGACGAGCTCGCCCTCGATCTGCAGCGGCCCGCGCCGCGCCTTCTCGGCCTTGTAGCCCCGGCCCTGCGACGCGGTGCCGGCGCCGCGCTGCTGCGCGCGCTGCCAGCCAGGCGTCGCGTAGGGCGAGACGAACTGGTCCATGTTGGCAAAGCGCGACTGCGCGTAGCCGCCGTAGGCGTTTCCCGAGGCCGCCTCGACGACCTCGACGTGGCGCTCGGGCAGCTCGTCGAGGAAGCGCGAGGGGATCGTCGTCTGCCACAGGCCGTGGATGCGGCGGTTGGTGGCAAAGAAGATCTTCGCCCGGCGCTTGGCGCGCGTGATGCCGACATAGGCGAGCCGGCGCTCCTCCTCGAGCCCGGCGCGGCCGTTCTCGTCGAGAGAGCGCTGGTGGGGGAACAATCCTTCCTCCCAGCCCGGCAGGAACACCGTCTCGAACTCGAGGCCCTTGGCGGCGTGCAGTGTCATCACCGACACTTTCTCGCCGCCGCCGGCGTCCGCCGCCTCCATGACGAGCGAGATGTGCTCGAGGAAGGCCGCGAGGTCGGGGAACTCCTCCATCGCGCGGACGAGCTCCTTTAGGTTCTCGAGCCGCCCCGCCGCTTCCGCCGTGCGGTCCTTCTGCCACATCTCGGTGTAGCCGGATTCCTCCAGGATCAGCTCGGCGAGCTGGCCCTGCGGCTTCTGGTCGATCAGCGAGGCCCAGCGGGCGATGTCGTCGAGCAGCGCGCGCAGCGTCTGCCGCTGCTTCGGCTTCAGCTCCTCGGTCTCGATCATGAGGCGCGCCGAGGCCATCAGCGGGATGCGCTCGCGCCGCGCGTGATCGTGCAGGATCTGCAGCGTCGCATCGCCGAGGCCGCGCTTTGGCGTGTTGAAGATGCGCTCGAAGGCGAGGTCGTCGGCGGGCTGCGCGACGCAGCGCAAATAGGCCAGGGCATCGCGGATCTCGGCGCGCTCGTAGAAGCGCGGGCCGCCGATCACCCGGTACGGCAGGCCGAGCGTGATGAAGCGCTCCTCGAACTCGCGCATCTGGAAGGAGGCGCGGCAGAGGATGGCGATCTCCTCCAGCGAATGCTGCTTGTGCTGCAGCTGCTCGATCGCCTCGCCGATGGTGCGCGCCTCTTCCTCCGAATCCCACACGCCGGTGACGGTCGGCTTGTCGCCGTCCTCGCCGTCGGTGAAGAGCGTCTTGCCGAGCCGCCCGTCGTTCTTGGCGATGAGATGCGCCGCGGTCGCCAGGATGTGACCCGTCGAGCGATAGTTGCGCTCCAAACGGATGACCTTGGCGCCTGGAAAGTCCTTCTCGAAGCGCAGGATGTTGTCGACCTCGGCGCCGCGCCAGCCGTAGATCGACTGGTCGTCGTCGCCGACGCAGCAGAGGTTCTGGCGACCCTCCTCGCGGCCCTGCGCCAGCAGGCGCAGCCACAGGTACTGGATCGTGTTGGTATCC
This sequence comes from Beijerinckiaceae bacterium RH AL1, assembly GCA_901457705.2. NCBI lineage: Bacteria > Pseudomonadati > Pseudomonadota > Alphaproteobacteria > Hyphomicrobiales > Beijerinckiaceae > Beijerinckiaceae bacterium RH AL1. The sequence continues at coordinate 1,250,201 of LR590083.2, read as the reverse complement.
TGGTACTCGTCGACGAGCATGAAGCGGAAACGCTTCTGGTACTCGGCGAGGATGTCCGGGTTCTCGCGGAAAAGCCGCACGCATTCGAGCAGCAGGTCGCCGAAGTCGCAGGCATTCAGGATCTTCAGGCGCTCCTGGTACTGCGCGTAGCAGTCGCGCCCCTTGCCGTTGGCGAACGCCATCGCATCGGCGGCGGGCACGTCCTTCGGCGCCAGGCCGCGGTTCTTCCAGGCGTCGATCTGGTGCGCGAGCGCGCGGGCCGGCCAGCGCTTGTCGTCGATGTCCTCGGCCTGGATCACCTGCTTCAGGAGGCGGATCTGGTCGTCGGTATCGAGGATGGTGAAGCCCGACTTCAGGCCGACGAGCTCGGCATGGCGGCGCAGGATCTTGGTCGAGATGGCGTGGAAGGTGCCGAGCCAGGGCATGCCCTCGGCGACGGGGCCGGCGAGCACGGCCACACGCTCCCGCATCTCGCGCGCCGCCTTGTTGGTGAAGGTGACGGCGAGGATCTCCCAGGCGCGCGCCCTGCCGGAGGCGAGCACATGCGCGATGCGGGTCGTCAGCACACGCGTCTTGCCGGTGCCGGCGCCGGCCAGCACCAGCACCGGGCCGTCGAGTGCCTCGACCGCCTCGCGCTGCTCGGGGTTCAGCCCGTCGAGATAGCGCGGCGCCGGCCGCGCCCGCGCGCGATCGGCGATGCCGCCGGGGCGCGGGGCAAGGTCGTCGTCGAAGGGCGCTGGCGCCTCGGCTGGCCTAGGCATGCGGGAACAAACTGCGAATCATACGGCGAATGTGGGGCCGCCGGGGTGCAAAGTCGACCACGCGGACGCCGCAGCCCACCCCTTCTCCCGCCTCGTCGCGGGGCCGCCGACGCCTCCGCCGGCGCCTTGGAGGAGGATTAGGCAGCAACCTCGTTTGAATTCGCAGGCGTGCGATGCAAGGAAGGCAGCGGTGCCCCGCAACGTAAAGCCCCTCCTTGCGCGAGCTTCTCACCGGCCTGGCCATCGTCCTCATCGTCGCGCTGACGGCGGCGCTGGTCGCGCCCTACGTCATCGACTGGAACGGCCAGCGCGACTTCATCGAGGCGCGGCTGTCCGACGTGCTCGGACAGAAGGTGACGGTCGGCGGCAACATCGACGTCAAGCTCCTGCCCACCCCGTCCCTCGTACTCGGCCAGACGGTGATCGGCGACGACGAGTCCCCCTTGCGGCTGTCGATCCACCATCTTGACCTCGAGCTCTCGCCGACCCCGCTGCTGCACGGCGAGTTCGACGTCACGCAGGCCCGCCTCGTCGAGCCGACGATCCGCGTGACCCTGGCGCAGGATCGCACGCTCCCGGCGATGCCCGACGCCCCGGCCTTCCACGCCAACGTCTCGCTCGACCATATCGCCGTCACCGGCGGCACGCTGGCGATCGCCGATCCGCTGTCGGGCCGCACCTTCGCGCTCGACAATCTCGACCTCGACGCCGATGCCGCCTCGCTGTCGGGGCCGTTCAAGGTCTCGGGCACCGAGGGGCCGGCGGGCCATCCGACGCGCTTCCGGCTGACGACGGCGGCGGCGCGCGACGGGCGCGCCCACGTGCGCCTGCTCGTCGCCGGGAACGCCGCGCATGCCGGGCTCGACCTCGACGGCACGCTGGCGCTCTCGTCCGCCGGCCGCTCGACGATCCGGCAGAGCTTCGACGGCCGCGTCGTCGTGACCGGCAAGCTCGACGAGCGCGACGCGGCGCCTGTCGCCTGGACCCTCTCGGGGCCGCTCAAGGCCGACCCGCGCAGCGCAACGCTCGACGGCGGCGAGCTCCGGCTCGGCGGCGAGGACACGGGCCTGACGCTCGCCGCCTCCGCCACCGCCGACCTCGGCGAGAGCCCGCACATCGACCTCGATCTCTCCGCCCGGACGCTCGACCTCGATCGGCTGGCCGGCGCGCCGGCCGACCCGAGCAAGCCGCCGCCCCCGCCGCAACTGCCGCCGCTGGCGACGATCGAGCGCGCGATCCTCGCCGCGACGCCGCCGCTGCCGTTCAAGATCGACGCCGCGATCGACACCGCCACCTGGGCCGGCGAGACCCTGTCGGGCCTTGCCGCGCACGTCGCGGTCGGCGGCCAGGGCCCGCAGCCGCTGGCGCTGAAGGGCGACGGCCCCGGCGACTCGCACCTCGCCGTCGACGGTGCCCTGTCGCAGGCAGGCTTCGCCGGCAAGGTGGCGTTCTCGGCCGCGAACCCGGCGCGAACCGCGACCTGGCTCGCGGCGATCGACCCGCGCGTGCCGATCAAGGCGCGCGATCTCCCGGCGCGCGACCTGTCGGTCAAGGCCGACGTCGCGGTCGCCGACGGCCACATCGACGCGAGCCATGTGGCGCTCGCCGTCGGCCGCTCGAAGCTGACCGGCTCGGCACGCCTCGATGCGCCGGACGCCGGCACGCCGAAGCTCACCGCGGCCCTGAGCGCGCCCACGCTCTACCTCGACACCCTGCCCGATCTCGCGACCTGGCGCCGGACGGGGCGCTCGCTCGACCTCGACCTGCATCTCGAGGCGGCCTCGCTGCAGGTCGCGGCCGCGGGCCAGGGGACGCTGGCGACGGGGCCGATGCGCCTCGCGGTGACCAAGACGGGGCGTCATCTCGCCCTCGACTCGTTCTCCGCCGAAAATCTCGGCGGCGCCCGCATCTCGGCGCAGGGCACGCTCGACCCGCGCGCCGCCCACCTCAGCCTCGATGTCGACGCGCCGAAGCTCGACGCGGCGGCCCGGCTGGCCCAGCAGGTCGCGGCGGGCGACCTCGCCGACACGTTCGCGGCGCGCGCACCGGCGCTGGCGCCGGCAAAGCTCAGGCTCGAAGGGTCCTGGGCGGCGAACACGGCCGGCGCGCTACGCGCGACCGGCGGCAGCCTGGACGGCACGCTGCGGGCGACGCACCTGCGCGCGTCGCTGACGCCGGATGCCGGTGCGGACACCGTCACGCTCGCTGGCGCGGCCGAGGCGCCGGACGCCGCGACGCTGCTGCAGCAGCTCGGCGTCGCCACGCTGCCGACCGACAAGCTCGGGGCCGGCCGACTCGCGCTCGAGGCGCACGGCAAGGCCGATGCGCCGCTCGACACCAAGCTCACCGCTGCGCTCGGCGCGACCAAGGTCGAGGTCGACGGTCAGTTCAAGTTGCTCGCCGCGCCGCACGGCGGCTCCGGCACGCTCACCTTCGATTCGCCCGACCTCTCGCCGCTCCTTCGCGTCACCGCCCTCGCCTTCCCGGACCTGACGGGCACGCTCCCGGCCAAGGCGACGAGCACGCTGGCCTACGGCATGGCCGGCCTCGCTCTGACCAACGTCCAGGCCGAGCTGGCGGGCGCACAGGCGACCGGCACGCTGCGCCTCGCGCCGGAAGGCGGCGACACGCCGTCGCTAACCGGCGCGCTCAAGCTCGACAAGGTCTCTCTGGCGAGCCTCCTGTCCATTGCGCTCGGCGCGGAGCAGCCGGCGACGGCCCAGAGCGCCTGGTCGAGCCTGGCGTTCGGCAGCGGCCTTGCCGATCCGCCCCGCACCGCGCTGCAGATCACCACGAGCGCGCTTCATCTCGCCGACGGGCTCGACGCGAGCGACGCCGCCTTCGACCTCGCGCTCTCGCCTGGCGTCGTCGCGCTGAAGAACGTGGCCGCCACGCTCGACGGCGGCCGCCTGACGGGCTCGGCAAGCCTGCGCCGCGACGGCGACCATGCCGGGCTCGAGGCGAGCCTGGGGCTCGACGGCGTCGCGCTCGATCTGCCCGCCGCCAAGGGCCGGCTCACGGGCAAGCTCGACCTCGCGGGCAGCGGCACCTCGGCGCTGGTCCTCGTCTCGAGCCTCGCCGGCTCCGGCGCCGCCACCGTGGCTGACCTCGCCGTCGCCGAGGCGGATCCGGCCGTGCTGCCGAAGCTTTTCGCGGAGGTCGAGGGGGACGAGCTGTCGGTCGATGCCGACACGGTGGCGCGCGCCTATGCCGATGCCGCGAAGGCGCCGGCGGCGCTCGGCACGCGCGCCTTCGATCTCTCGCTCGCCGGCGGCACGCTCGCCTTGATCCCGAAAGGCGCAGGAGAGCCCTCCGGCTCCGTGTCGAGCGACGTCGACGGCTCGCTCGACCTGCGCCAGCCGAGCCTGGCGCTACGGGTGACCGAGACGCTGCACGCCCTGCCCAAGGGCTGGAGCGGCGCGCCGCCCAAGCTCGTCGTCGCCTGGACCGGGCCGCCGCGCGCGCCGACGCGCAGCGTCGACGTCAGCGCCTTCATCAACGCCGTGGCGGCGCGCGCGCTGGCGCGCGAGACGGCCCGCATCGAGGCCTACGAGCTCGACATCCGCGAGCGCGCCTTCTTCAACGCGCGGCTGCAGACGGAGCGGCGGCGGGCGCAGGACAAGGCCAAGGCCGAGGCCGACGCCCGCGAAGCCAAGGCGCGCCGCGAGGCCGCGGCCAAGGCGGCCCAGGAAAAGGCCGCACAGGAGAAGGCGGAGCAGGACCGGGCCGCCAAGCAGAAGGAGATGGAGGAGCGCGCCGCGCGCGTGCTGCGCGAGTCCCAGCCGCCGCCCCCTCCCGCTTCCCTGCCCCCGCAGGAGAGGCAGCCTCGGCCGCCCGAGCCGAGCTTCACGCCGCAGCAGCCCGGCGCGGCCGGCGACCCGTCCGCCGCCGGACGCTATTAGCGGGAACGGTATGTGCCGCGGCCGGTTGGCTCGACCACACGGAGGCTGCCATGAACGAGACCATCAAGGACAAGGACGCCGACAAGGCCAAGGGTCAGGAGGCCGACCTCGACAACGGCCTGGACGAGACCTTCCCGCGAGCGACGCGCCGGCAGCGACGCAGCCCGGCAGCGGCCATGGCGACAAGGACAAGCCGGCCGCAAAACGCGAGCAAGGCTGAGCGCTACTCGTCCTCGCCGAAGCGGTTGGCGATCAGCGCGGTGATCGCCTCGAGCACTTCCCGGGCCTGCGGCCCCTCGGCGGCGACGAGGATCGTCGAGCCGATGCCGGCGCCGAGCGTCAGGATTCCCATGATCGACGTGCCGCCGACAGTCTCCTCATGCCGCGTGACGGTGACGATGGCATCGTAGGACTCGACGCACTGCACGAACTTGGCGGTCGCCCGCGCGTGCAGGCCCTTGCGGTTGACGATCTCGATCTCGCGGGTGAGCGGACCGTCGCTCATTTGCCGGCGAGGACTCGGCTCGCGACGTAGATGTACTTGCGGCCGGCATCCTGCGCCTGGATCACCGCCTGCTCGAGGCTCGCCGCGTCGCGCACCGATGCGAGCTTGATCAGCATCGGCAGGTTGATGCCGGCGACGACCTCGACGTGCGCGCCGTTCATGACGGAAATGGCGAGGTTCGACGGCGTGCCGCCGAACATGTCGGTGAGCAGCACCACGCCGGCGCCGCTGTCCACCTTGCTCACCGCCTCGATGATATCGCCGCGGCGGCGCTCGATATCGTCCTCCGGACCGATGGAGATCGTCGCGACCTGCTGCTGCGGCCCGACGACATGCTCGAGCGCGGCGCGGAACTGCGTCGCGAGCTCGCCGTGCGTCACGAGGACCATGCCGATCATCGCGGCATCACCGCAGGACAGGGCATTGATGTCTCGTCGGTCATGTTCCGACGTCTCTCCACGCGACCGCTGGTTCAGAGCGGGCGGATATATATGAAGCGGGATTATCTTACCAATTCTAATCTTTTGCGTAAGACGGGCGTGGGCGGAGGGCTTTCTCCGGCGGGTGTGGTGCCGAGGTCGCGCCGAGCCCTGCCCACCAGGCGAGCACACGCTCGGCGCGCTCACTTTCCGCAGCGCATTCAAGGGCGAGCCGAGGCATTCGAGCCGGCAGCGGGTCACGGCGGTCGGCCTCCGTGCGCGGATGCGCCGCGTCCGCCGAGCCGAGGTCGACGATCCCGCCAAGCTTCGCGCGCGCGACCCATTGCATCGCGACGAGCCCCAGCCCCCGGCGCTCGACGAAGCCGGCGATGCGCGGATGCGGGCACGCGACCAGGCCCTCCGCGACAGAATGCAGCAAGATGCGGTCGTCGCCGACGAGGCGGATCGGCATCGCGGGCGTCGCGCGGGCGATAAGGGCGAGCGCAAGCCGGCTCTTGCCGGCGCACGAGGCGCCGCGGATCAGCACAGCTTGGTCGCCGATCGCCACCGCCGTGGCATGGATCGCGAGCGGAGCGCGGGCGCCCTCAGCGGGCATCGCACGCGGCGGGCAGCCATACCGTGAAGCGGGCGCCCAGCACCGCGCCGGCGTCCTCGCCCGCTTCCCGCGCCTTGGTCCGGTTCTCGGCGACGATCTTGCCGCCGTGCGCCTCGACGATCTGGCGCGAGATCGACAGGCCGAGACCCGAGTTCTGGCCGAACCCCTGGTTCGGGCGATCGGTGTAGAAGCGCTCGAAGATGCGCTCGAAGGCGTCCGCCGGGATGCCCGGGCCGTCGTCGTCGACGACGACCTCGTAGCCGCGCTTCTGCGGGCCGGCGCCGCCGAGCTTCGGGCGCAGGTCGACGCGCACGCTGCCGCCCTCCTGCGAGAACGAGCGCGCGTTGTCGATCAGGTTGTTGAAGACCTGCCCGAGGCGCGAGTCGTAGCCCATGACGCTGTAGAGCGTCGGGTCGTCGTCCCCGCGCGCGGCGGGCGCGACGGTGAGGCGCACGCGCACCTGGTTCTTGCTCATCCCGTTGGCGACGGCGACGACCGCCTCGAGGATCTGCACGAGGTCGACGTCGTGGTTGTCGGCGCGCGCCAGCTCCGCATCGAGCCGCGACGCATCGGAAATGTCGGTGATCAGCCGGTCGAGGCGCTTCACGTCGTGCTGGATGATGGAGAGCAGGCGCTCGCGCGAGGTCTCGGTCTTGGCGATCGGCAGCGTCTCTACGGCACTGCGCAGCGAGGTCAGCGGGTTCTTCAGCTCGTGCGCGACGTCGGCGGCGAAGCGCTCGATCGCCTCGATGCGGTTGTAGAGCGCCTTCGTCATGTCGCGCAGCGAGCCTGAGAGATGGCCGATCTCGTCCGAGCGCACGGTGTAGTCGGGGATCTCCTGGCGCGACTTGGTGCCGCGACGGACGCGGTCGGCGGCCTCGGCGAGCTTGCGCATCGGCTCGGCGATCGTGCCGGCGAGCAGCAGCGACAGCAGGAACATGATCGCCGCCGCGACGAGGAAGATGCGCACGATCGCCCACCGCTCGGAGGCGATGATCGAGTCGATGTCGCCGCCGAGCGTCGAGAGCAGCAGCACGCCCTTCACCGCCTGCACGCGCTGGATCGGCACGGCGACCGAGATGTTCGTGTAGCCGCGCGCGTCGACGCGCACGACGCTCTGCACGTCGCCGTCGAGCGCGGCTGCGACCTCGGGAAAATTCTTGCCGTTGCGGCCGGCGAACTCCTCGGCCGGCGGCGGCTCGGTGTGCCCGAAGCGGCCCTTCACCGCGTTCCAGGTGCGCTCGATGAGCGTCAGCGCCTCGTCGTTCTGCGCGGCCGGCGCCGCCGGCTGCTCGGCGCGGTGCAGCGAGTCGCGCCGGCTCGACAGCGAGCGCGAGTCGAGCAGCAGGTAGCCGTCGCGATCGAAGATGCGGGCTCGCGTGCGCGTCGGCATGACGAGGCGGCGCAGCACAGGCCCGACGCGCTCGGGGTTGATCGAGAACTCGAGCGACGGGTTGTCCTCGCCGGACCTGGCGGCCTGGCTCGGCGCCTGCTGCAGCAGCTTCTCGGGATCGACGGTGATCGTGTCGGTGTCGACGCTCGCCGAGGCCGAGATCGCCGCGGCGATGATCTCGCCCTGCGTCTGCAGGCTCTGCACGCGCGCGTCGATCAGCCCTTCGCGGAACTGGTTGACGTAGAGAAACGCGACCGCGAGCGCGACGAGGCCGCCGAGGTTGAGGAAGACGATGCGCCGGGTGAGAGAGGAGGCGAAGCGCGCCGACAGCGCCCGCGTCAGGGCGCGCCCGCGCCGGCCGAGGCCGCGCCGCAGCCGCCGGGCGCGGCGCCGCGCACCGGTCCACACGAGCGGCTTCGCGGTCTCGTGGGCATTCTCGATCGTCAAAGGACAGCCTCGGCGGCCGGGGGCCGCATGCGCGCGCTATTCCTTGAAGCGGTAACCGACACCGTACAGCGTCTCGATCATCTCGAAATCGTCGTCAACGGCTTTGAACTTCTTGCGCAGCCGCTTGATGTGGCTGTCGATGGTGCGGTCGTCCACGTAGACCTGGTCGTCGTAGGCCGCGTCCATCAGGGCGTTGCGGCTCTTCACGACGCCCGGGCGCGTCGCCAGCGCCTGCAGGATCAGGAACTCGGTCACCGTCAGCGTCACGGGGTCGTTCTTCCAGGTGCAGGTGTGGCGCTCGGGGTCCATCTTGAGGAGCCCGCGCTCGAGGATCTTGGCCTCCGACTCCTTCTGCGCGGCGGCTTCCTTCGGGTTGGCGCGGCGCAGGATCGCCTTGACCCGCTCGACGAGCAGGCGCTGCGAGAACGGCTTCCTGATGTAGTCGTCGGCGCCCATCTTGAGCCCGAACAGCTCGTCGATCTCCTCGTCCTTCGAGGTCAGGAAGATGACCGGCACATCGGACTTCTGGCGCAGGCGGCGCAGAAGCTCCATCCCGTCCATGCGCGGCATCTTGATGTCGAAGATCGCGAGGTCGGGCGGATTAGTCTTAAGACCATCGAGAGCCATTGAGCCGTCGGTGTAGGTCTGTACGCGGTAACCCTCGCCTTCCAGGGCGATCGACACGGACGTCAGGATATTACGGTCATCATCGACCAGGGCGATGTTCGGCATGTCGGTCTCACGCGTCTTGTCGCGACCGCCGCGGGGGACGACGGTCAGGCAGGGGCGGTCCGGACGCCTCGGGGGAAAGGCAGCCACGGATCAATCACGCCGACATCACCGCGCACCGGACAGGCCCGTTTGAACCGCGACCCTTGGCGTCCATGGTGGCCGAAATGTGGCACCGGATGTACATGAATGCGTGAACGCCAAGATGAACAATGTCAAGCGCAACCTGGAACCCTGCTTTGCTTTGCCCCCAGCGCGAATCGTTCGGCGTTTTATTTGGCGCCCAAGCGATTCAACGTCGGTGCCGCGCGACCGTTCGTGGACAACCGAGTGATACGGCCAGTGTCCGCCAAGCAAATCGATGTCGCCGCCCGACGGCGCGGCGCGCCCCACTCGCGCCATTCTCGCAAGCCGACAATCGCCCGGCACGATCCCTGCGAGGCTGCGGCATGGAGTCGACGGACGAGAGCCGGCGCGAGACCGAGGCGTTGATCGAGGCGATCTGGGGACCGCAGGCGTCGAGCGCGGCCGCCCCGCCCGACCCGGGGATCCGCGCCGCGCAGAACCGGGCACTCGCCGAGGCGATGAAGGCCTACCTCCAGCAATATCTCGCGGATAGCTGAGACGTCGCACCCGTGCGCTTCGGCCGCCTGACGAACGCCGCAAAACCCTATAGGGTCGCGCCGTATGACCTCATACTCGCTCGCGCTGTCGCCGCTCCTGCCGCTGCCCCTGTTGATCGCGCTGGCGATCGCCGGCGCGGCCATCGTGGCGATCGGCGTCGCCTTGCGCCAGCGCGCGGTCTGGCTGCGCGCGCTCGGCCTCGCGCTCGTGCTGCTCGCGCTCTTCGATCCCTCGCTGGTGCGCGAGAACCGCACGCCGCTGAAGCAGGTCGTGGCGATCGTCGTCGACCGGTCAGGCTCGCAGACCATCGGCGAGCGCATGAAGCAGACCGATGCCGCCGTCGCCGAGCTGACGAAGCGCCTGAAGGCGCTCGGCAACGTCGACATCCGCACCATCGAGGCCGGGCAGGACGCCGGCGCCAACGACGGCACGCAGCTCTTCTCGGCGCTCAACACCGGGCTTGCCGACGTGCCGGCCGAGCAGGTCGCCGGCGTCTTCATGATCACCGACGGCGTCGTCCACGACATCCCGGCGAGCCCGGCGGGGCTCGGCTTCAAGGCGCCGCTGCATGCGCTGATCACCGGCCACGAGGGCGAGCGCGACCGTCGCATCGAGCTCGTCGAGGCGCCGCGCTTCGGCATCGTCGGCAAGGAGCAGACGATCGCGCTGAAGGTGCTCGACACCGACAATCACGGCGAGCCCGTCACGCTCGACGTGCGCCGCGACGGCAACCCCGTCGCGACCGTGCAGGCCAACGTCGGCGAGACGATCCGCGTGTCGGTGAAGATCGAGCACGGCGGCGACAACGTCATCGAGCTCGAGGTGGCGGCGCTGCCGAACGAGCTGACGACGATCAACAACAAGGCCGTCGTGACGATCGACGGCGTGCGCGACAAGCTGAAGGTGCTGCTCGTCTCCGGCGAGCCGCACCAGGGCGAGCGCATGTGGCGCAACCTGCTGAAGTCCGACGCCAACGTCGACCTCGTGCACTTCACCATCCTGCGCCCTCCGGAGAAGCAGGACGGCACGCCGATCAACGAGCTGTCGCTGATCGCCTTTCCGACCGCGGACCTGTTCGGTCGCAAGATCAAGGACTTCGACCTCATCATCTTCGACCGCTACTCGAACCAGAGCGTGCTGCCGCCGGTCTACCTCGACAACATCGTGCGCTACGTGCGCGACGGCGGCGCGCTGATGCTCGCGGCCGGCCCGGACTTCGCCCGCAGCGAGGGCATCTTCTTCTCGCCGATCGGCCGCATCGCCCCGGCGCGCCCCGACGGCACGCTCGTCGAGGAGGGGTTCCGCGCCGGCGTCACCGACGACGGCAAGAAGCATCCCGTGACGCGCGGCCTCGTCGGGGCCGATCAGTCGCCGCCGGCGTGGGCCCCGTGGTTCCGGCAGATCTCGGCCAACGTGATGCGCGGCACCGCCATCATGGACGGCGCCGAGAAGAAGCCGATCCTCGTGCTGTCGCGCGAGGGCAAGGGCCGCGTCGCCGAGCTGCTCTCCGACCAGATGTGGCTTTGGGCGCGCGGCTACGACGGCGGCGGCCCGTATCTCGACCTGCTGCGCCGCCTCGCGCACTGGCTGATGAAGGAGCCCGAGCTCGAGGAGGAGGCGCTGCGCGCCTCGGTCGACGGCAAGACGTTCACGATCACCCGCCAGAGCCTCAAGGCGGAAGTGCCGCCCGCCACCGTCACCCTGCCTTCCGGCAAGACGCAGAGCGTCAAGCTCTCGGCCGGCGAGCCGGGCCTCTGGACCGGCTCGATCGAGGCGAAGGAGCTCGGCCTCTACAAGGTGCAGGACGGCGAGCTGTCGATCCTCGCCAACGTCGGGCCGGAGAACCCCCGCGAGTTCCAGGAGGTCGTCTCGACGACGGAGAAGCTGCGCCCGCTCGCCGAGGCGACCGGCGGCACGGTGCGCCGCATCGCCGACGGCACCGAGGGCGCCGTGACCATGCCGCGCGTCCTCGAGATGCGCGACAGCCCGATCTACGGCGGCTCCGACTACACGGCCATCCGCAAGACCGGCGCAAGCGAGGTGAAGGGCATCGGCTTCTCGCCCCTCGCCGTCGGCTTCCTGGGGCTGGTCATGCTGCTCGGCAGCGTCCTCGCGGCGTGGCTCTACGAGGGGCGGCGCGGCGCGTCGGCATAAGCCATCGACGCAACCGCAGCCGTCTGACTAACGCTTGCCAAGCTCGTTGATCCAGAGTACTTTGCATTGCAGAGTAGCTGGACGCCATGCCCGATATCGACCGCGCCCTCGCCGACATCGCTGCCATCCGCCTGCAGCTGGCGCGCGGCGAGTTGCATCGCGGCCTCGGGCCGGCGGCGATGGCGGCGACCGGCCTGCTCGCCGGGGCAGTCGCGCTCGGCCAGAGCTGGCTCTTTCCCGAGGCCGGGATCACCGCCTACCTCGTGACCTGGATCGCGGCTGCCGTCGGCGCGGCTGTCATCGCCGGCGCGGAGCTGGTCACGCGATCGCGGCGCTACCACTCGCGGCTCGCCGACGCGATGATCGCGACGGCGGTCGCCGACTTCCTGCCGGCCGCCGGCGCCGGGGTGCTGCTCCTCGTCGTCCTGGCCCGCGTCGAACCCGGGTCGCTGTGGATGCTGCCGGGCCTCTGGCAGGTGCTCGTCGGGCTCGGCCTGTTTGCCGCGAGCCGCACCCTGCCCCGCGCAGTGGCGATCGTCGCGGCGTTCTACATGGTCGCCGGGCTCGCGGTCCTGATGATCGCCGCGGCCGGCCATGTGCCAACGCCGGGCATGATGGGCGTCCCGTTCACGCTCGGCCAGCTCGGCCTCGCGCTCGTTCTCCACATCGGCCTGCGGAGCGACCATGGCGCGGCGTGACGATCCCGTGGAGAAGGCCGACCCCGGCCGCTTCGCCTACGACGGGCTCGACCGCGTCATCCACGAGAAGGCGCGGCTCGGCGTCATGACCTCGCTCGCGCGCCATCCCAAGGGCCTCGCCTTCGCCGACCTGAAGAGCCTGTGCGGCCTCACCGACGGCAACCTCTCGCGCCATCTGCAGACGCTCGAGGAGGCGGGCTTCGTCGCCATCACGAAAGGGTTCGAGGCCAAACGACCCGTGACGGTCTGCCGGCTGACCGAGAAGGGGCGCCGCCACTTCCTCGACTATCTCGACGTGCTCGAAGCCATCGTGCGCGACGCGCACGAAGTCCGCAAAGGGCGCGACGCGCACGAGGTCCGAGAAGGGCGCGAGCCGCATAAAGTCCGCGACACGGATGCAATGCCGCGGCTCAAGCCGGCCTGAACCCCCTTTTTTTATCGGGAGACTTTGTGATGCAGAGTACTTTGCTTGAGGCAAGCTCGCTGCACGTCGCGATCATCATGGATGGCAACGGGCGCTGGGCTGAGCGGCGCGGCAAGCCGCGCACGGCCGGCCATCGCGCCGGCGCCGCTGCCCTGCGCCGGACGATCGAGGCGGCGCCGCCCGCCGGCATCGGCACGCTCACCGTGTTCGCGTTCTCGACCGACAACTGGAGCCGCCCGGCCGAGGAGGTCGAGGCCTTGATGGTGTTGCTGTCGACCTATCTCGCGCGCGAGACGCGGCGCCTCGCCGATGCCGGCGTGCGGCTCGAGGTGATCGGCCGGCGCGACCGCCTCGCCGACGGGCTCGTCCGGGCGATCGAGCGGGCGGAGGCCGCGACGGCGACCGGCGACAAGCTGCATCTGCGCGTCGCGCTGGACTATTCCGGCCGCGACGCCATCGTCCTCGCCGCGGCCCGCTGCGGCCTCGCGCTGACGCGCGAAAAATTCGCGCGGACGCTGAGGGGAACGACGCCCGACGTCGACCTCATGATCCGCACCGGCGGCGAGCAGCGCCTCTCCGACTTCCTTCTTTGGGAATGCGCCTACGCGGAGCTGATGTTCTCGGACCTCATGTGGCCGGACTTCGATGGCGCCGCGCTCGACGCCGCGGTCGTCACCTTCCTCGGCCGCACGCGCCGCTTCGGCGGCCTCGTCGTCGCGCCCGCCGCGGCCTGAGCCGCGCCGATGTCGGACACGGCAAGCGAAGCGCCGGCTTGCACGCTTCACCGGCGGCTCGCGAGCTACACGCTCGTGGTCGGCGCCGTCGCGCTGTTCCTGGTCCTCTCGATCGTCGTGGCCGCGACGCAAAGCGGGGCGTCGGCGCTCGTGCCGTGACGTTGCTCAGCGAACCAACGACATCACCCACATCCGCAGCGGGTTCGCCGGGTCGGCGAGCAGCTTCACTGCCAGCACGCAGCAGAAGACGACAACGACCGGCCGGATGATGCGGGCGCCATGACGCAGCGCGAGGTGCGAGCCGAGCTGGCCGCCCGCGACGGCGCCGACGATCATCACGGCGGCGATCCGCCACTCGATGTGCCCGCTCGCCAGGAAGCTGAGGAATGCGCCGAGGTTGCTCGAGGTGTTGGAGAGCTTCGTCTGCGCGTTGGCGTCGACGATGTGGCGGCCGTTCAGCAGCACGAAGGCCATCATCATGAACATGCCGGTGCCGGGGCCAAACACCCCGTCGTAGAGCGCCAGCGGCGGGATCACGAGCGCCACAAAGCGCGGGAAGGCGAGCCGCGCCCGGCGCTCCCCCTCGCGCGGGCGATGGCCAAAGGCGAAGTAGAGCGCGACGCCGATCAGCACGAGCGGCACCGCCGCGATGAGCACGCGCCGGGGCACGAAGGTGATGAGCAGCGCGCCAAGCGCGCCGAAGCCTGCCGCGACGAGGGCGATGGCGAGGCCGCGCCGCCAGCCGTAGAAGCCGCGTCGGGCAAAGTAGGCGCAGGCCGACGCATTGCCGAAGCTCGACTGCGCCTTGCTGGTGGCGATCGCGACGACCGGGTCGAGCCCCGTGAGCAGCAGCGCCGGGATGGTCAGCAGCGCGCCGCCGCCGGCGATCGCGTCGAGCGCGCCGGCGAGCAGCGCGACGGAGAAGAGCAGCGCCAGCAGGCTGGGGTCGACGGCGATCATGGCGTCCGGGTCACGGCCCCGAGGGTGCGACGGCCTTCGCTCTTTATCAAGCTGCGTGCGATATGGTGGCCCGATCCAACGCAGGGGTGGCCGACATGAGCGTTCTGGTGACCGGCGGCGCCGGCTATATCGGCGGGCACATGGTGCTCGCGCTGCTCGATGCCGGCGAGAAGGTCGTGGTGCTCGACAACCTCTCGACGGGCTTCCGCTGGGCGGTCCCGGACGAGGCGACCTTCGTCGAGGGCGACTTCGGCGATGCCGAGCTGGTCGGCAGCGTCATCCGCGAGCACGCGGTCGATGCGGTCGCGCATTTCGCGGCGAAGATCGTCGTGCCCGAATCGGTCTCCGATCCATTGGGCTACTACCTCAACAACACCGCCAAGGCGCGCACGCTGATCGAGAGCGTGGTGAAGGGCGGCGTGAAGCACTTCATCTTCTCGTCGACCGCCGCCGTCTACGGCGAGCCGCCGGTGAGCCCCGTCGTCGAGGACATCGAGAAGGCGCCGATCAACCCCTACGGCCGCTCGAAGCTGATGGTCGAGTGGATGCTCGCCGACACTTTGAAGGCGCACGACCTCAAGGCCGTCGTGCTGCGCTACTTCAACGTCGCCGGCGCCGATCCGAAAGGCCGGCTGGGACAGTCCACGCCGAACGCGACGCATCTCATCAAGATCGCCGTGCAGGCGGCGCTCGGCCACCGCAAGGGCATGGACGTCTTCGGCACCGACTACCCGACGCCCGACGGCTCCTGCGTGCGCGACTACATCCAGGTGTCGGACCTCATCGACGCGCACATGCTGGCGCTCCGGCACCTGCGCGGCGGCGGCGACAGCCTGACCTGCAACTGCGGCTACGGCCGCGGCCTCTCGGTGCTCGAGATCGTCGACGTCGTGAAGAAGGTGTCCGGCGTCGACTTCCCCGTCCGTATCGCCAGCCGCCGCGCCGGCGACCCGGCATCGCTCGTCGCCGGCGCCGACCGCGTGCGCGCGACGCTCGGCTGGGCGCCGCGCTTCGCCGACGACGTCGATGCGATCGTCAAGCAGGCGCTCGACTGGGAGCGCCGGCTGCACAACCGCCAGCTCGGCTGAGCCGCGACAGGAAGCGACCCGGGAGCGCTATTCCTCGCCGTAATGCTCCATGACGAGGCGGTATTCCGGGATGAGGTCGGAAGGCGTGCCGATGGCGCGCACCCTGCCGTCGTCGATCCAGACCAGACGGTCGCAGAGCGCCTCGAGCGTCTCGAGCGCATGCGAGACGACGAGGATCGTGCCTCTGCGGGCGAAGTCCTTGATGAAGGCGTCGCACTTGGCGCCGAAGGCTTGGTCGCCGACGGAGAGCGCCTCGTCGACGATGAGGATGTCGGCGTCGGCATGCGCGCAGATCGAGAAGGCGAGGCGGGCGAACATGCCCGAGGAGTACATGCGCAGCGGCTGGTAGAAGAAGTCGCCGATGTCGCAGAATTTGGCGATCGAATCCATCCGCGCGACGATCTCGGCCTTCTTGAGCCCGAGGATGGCGCCGCCGATCAGCACGTTCTCGCGGCCGGTGAGATCGAGGTCGAACCCGGCGCCGAGCGCCAGGATCGGCGCCAGCCGGCCCTCGATCGAGGCGGTGCCGTGCGTCTGGGCGGTGATGCCGCAGAGGATCTGCAGCAGCGTCGTCTTGCCGGCGCCGTTGCGGCCGATGATGCCGACGCATTCGCCGCGCGCCACCTCGAAGGAGACGTCGCGAAGCACCCAGTGCTCCTTGTAGAACTTGTGTCCGAACGGGCCGAGCAGCGTCTGCTTCAGCTGGTCGTTGCGATGCATGTAGAGCTGGAAGGCCTTCCCGATCCCCTCGCAGCGTATGACCGTCTGCGCCGGCTCAGATGACATCGACGAAGATGGCCTTGTAGCGCTGGAAAAATCGATAACCGAAGCGGAAGACGATGAGCGAGACAAGGACGGACCCCAGGTAGACGAACGGATTCGGAAGTCGGCCGTGGATGAGGATGTCGCGGACCATCTCCACGTAATTGCCGATCAGGTTGAGATGCATGACCAAGCGCACGCTGCGCGGCGCATCGTCGATCGTGTAGAAGATCGGCGTCGCGAACATGAGGACGGGGACGATCGAGATCATCAGATGCGCCACGTCGCGCGTGAACGAGCCGAGCGCCATCAGGAACCACGTCGCGCCGAGCAGGAAGAGCTGCAGCGGGATGACGACGAACGGCAGGAAGAGGATCGTCCAGGACAGGCCGTGGAGCCGGTAGAGCGCGAAGACGATGAGCACGGCAAACGAGATGCCGGCATAGGTGAGCGCGCGGATCGTCGCGGTCCAAGCCAGCGTCTCGGACGGGAAGATCGACTTCTTGATGAAGTGCACGTGCTCGTGCAGCAGGCCCGGCGCGCGGTAGGCGAGTTCCGAGAACAGGTTGAAGATGATGAGCCCGGTGAAGATCGACAGCGCGTAGCTGCCGACGCCGCCTGCCTGGGCCGACCGCGGCACGCCGACCGCGCTCGAGAAGATGATCGTGTAGGCCGTCAACATGACGATCGGGCCGAACACCGCCCAGAGCCAGCCGAGGATGGAGCCGCGGAACCTTGCGGCCAGCTCGCGGCGGACGACCGCGCGGATGAGCTCGCGATAGTGCCAGCCGCGCTCCAGCGGCGCGACGAGGCCAAGCCCACTGTCCAAACTCGCTTGCAACCTTTGGTTCTCCGGCCCACTCGCGGGCGCGCGAGATAGACCAGTTGAGGTCTGCCCCGTCAACGCGCGGCCTCCCAAAACCATGCGACTGTGGCCGCAATGGAGCTGCCGGAACCGAGCGGGAGGCGGCAAGTTTGCCACTACCACATCCAAAACGCGAGAGGACGCATCATGGACAAGGAACACATCAAGGGCGCGGCGCAGAAGGTCGAGGGCGCCGTGAAGGACGCCGCCGGCAAGCTGACGGGCAACGAGAAGCTGCAGGCCGAGGGCAAGGCCGACAAGGCAGCCGGCGCGGCGCGCGAGTCGGTCGGCGACGTCAAGGATGCCGGCCGCAAGGCCGCCGACGCCGTCCGCCGCTAAGCGCCCCTCTCGCACGCATTCCATGAGCCCGCCGGATCGTCCGGCGGGCTTTTTCTGTGGGCTCCCCAATCCGAAAGCCGGAGCCAGCCGACATATTTGCCGCCCAATCGCGGCCTAATGAGACCACGCGGTACGGTTCCGCGGACGGTCATCGGCAACTATGAAGCGCGTTTTCCGCCTCTTTCTCTTCGTCTTCGTGCTCGTCGCGCTAGTCGGCCTCTCGGGCGGCCTTTACCATTTCCAGACGGTGACGAAGCCCGAGATGATCAAGGGCTTCATCGCCAAGATGGTGCCTCCGCCGACGACGGTCGCCGCCGCCAAGGCCGAGGAGGTTTCGTGGGTGCCGATCCTCGCGGCGATCGGCTCGGCCCGCGCCTACCAGGGCATCGACGTCTCCTCGCAGCTGGGCGGCATCGTGACGGCGGTCCACATCGGCTCGGGCCAGGACGTCGCCCGCGGCGCGCCGCTGTTCGACCTCGACACCAACGTCGAGCGCGCCGACCTCGCGAGCTACGGCGCGACGCTCACCAATGCCGAGGTGCAGTTGCAGCGCCAGAAGATGCTGATCGGCGGCGGCAACACGTCGAAGGCGAATCTCGACACGGCGCAGGCGACCCGCGACCAGGCCGCCGCCGCCGTGCAGCGGATCAAGGCGACGATTGCCCAGAAGACGCTCGTCGCGCCCTTTGCCGGCCGGCTTGGCATCCGCAAGGTCGATGTCGGGCAGTATGCCTCGCCCGGCATGAGCCTCATCACGCTGCAGCAGCTCGACCCGATCTACGTCGACTTCCCGATGCCCGAGCAGTCGCTCGCCCAGCTCAAGGAAGGCGAGGTGGTGGACGTGAAGGTCGACGCCTACCCCGGGGAAACCTTCAAGGGGAAGATCCACATCATCGACGCGCGCGTCGCCGCCGAGAGCCGCAGCGTCATGGTGCGGGCGATCTTCGACAATGCGGACAAGCGGCTGCTGCCCGGCATGTTCGCCAACGTCGAGGTCGAGGCGGGTGCGCCGCGCCGCACCGTCGTGGTGCCGCGCACCGCGGTAAGCTTCTCGCTCTACGGCGACAGCGTCTTCGTGCTGACGCCGAAGCCGGACGAGCCGCAGCCCGGCAGCGCGAAGGCCGCGACCTCTCCCGGCCGGCAGGTCTATGTGGCGAGCCGGCGCTTCGTGCGGACCGGCGACACGCGCGAGGGCCAGGTCGCGATCCTGGAGGGCGTGAAGCCCGGCGAGACCGTCGTCGCCGAGGGCCAGATCAAGCTGCTCAACGACTCAGCGGTGGTCATCGACCCCACGGCGCGGCTGACGCCGCCCGACATCCGGCCGAAGGAATAGCGCGTGGGGCGCTCCTTCACCGACCTCTTCATCCGTCGCCCGGTGCTGGCCTCCGTGGTCAGCCTGATGATCCTGCTCGTCGGGCTCGGCGCCTTCACGAAGCTGCAGATCCGCCAGTACCCCGAGCTCGAATCGACCTCGATCACCATCACCACGACGTATCCGGGCGCCAACGCCGACCTCATCAAGGGCTTCATCACGACGCCGATCGCGCAGGCCGTGTCCTCCTCCGAGGGCATCGACACGCTGGTCTCGAACTCGCAGCAGAACGTCTCGACGATCACGCTGAACCTGCGCCTCAATGCTAATGCCGACCGCGCGGTCGCCGACGTCCTCTCCAAGATCAACCAGGTCAAGTACCAGCTGCCGCGCGAATCGCAGGACCCGGTCGTCGTGAAGAAGACCGGCGACTCGACGGCGCTCATGTACCTCTCCTTCAACTCGAAGGTGCTGACGCCGCCGCAGATCACCGACTACCTGACGCGCGTCGTGCAGCCGCGGCTGCAGACGATCGACGGCGTCGCCTCCGCCGACATCCTCGGCGGCCAGACCTTCGCGATGCGCATCTGGCTCGACCCGATGAAGATGGCGGCCCGCGGCGTCACCGCGGGCGACGTCTCGGCGGCGCTGGCGCGCAACAACTTCACCTCGGCCGCCGGCCAGGTGAAGGGCGACTTCACCCAGACCTCGATCGATGCGCAGACCTCGCTCGATTCGGCGAAGGCGTTCGCGCAGCTCATCGTCGCGAGCCGCGGCGACGCGCTGATCCGCATCGGCGACATCGCGACGACCGAGCTCGGGCCTGAGGCCGTCGACTCGTCGTCGGTGTTCGACGGCGAGAAGGCCGTCTTCATCGGCATCAACGCGACGCCGACGGCAAACCCGCTCGAGGTCATCACCAAGGTCCGCAAGGAATTCCCGTCGGTCCAGGCGGACCTGCCGGCGGGGATGACGGCGGCGATCGGCTACGACGCGACGAAGTTCATCCGCGCCTCGATCTCCGAGGTCGAGAAGACGCTGGCCGAGGCCGCGCTCATCGTCGTCGCCGTGATCTTCCTCTTCCTCGGCAACCTGCGATCGACGCTGATCCCGATCGTCACCATCCCGCTGTCGCTCGTCGGCGTGATGATCGCGCTGCTGGCGCTCGGCTACTCGATCAACCTGCTTACCCTGCTCGCCATGGTCCTGGCGATCGGCCTCGTCGTCGACGACGCCATCGTCGTCGTCGAGAACATCTACCGGCATATCGAGGAAGGGTTGACGCCCTACGACGCCTCGATCAAGGGCGCGCGCGAGATCACCGGGCCGGTGATCTCGATGACCATCACGCTCGCCGCCGTCTATGCGCCGATCGGCTTCGTCTCCGGCCTCACCGGCGCGCTGTTCCGCGAGTTCGCCTTCGCGCTCGCCGGCTCCGTCGTGGTCTCCGGCGTCATCGCGCTGACGCTGTCGCCGATGATGTGCTCGAAGCTGCTGCGGCCGCCGCCGCCGGAGGGGACGTTCTCCTTCGCCCGCGTGCTCGACCGCGTGTTCGACTGGTTCCGCCGCATCTATTCCTGGATGCTGGTGCGGTCGTTGAACTTCCGCGCGCTGACACTCCTGATCCTCGTCGGCGTGCTGGCGCTCACCGCCATCATGTTCCAGACGACCCCGCGCGAGCTGGCGCCTGAAGAGGACCAGGGCGTCATCTTCGCACTCGTCAAGGCGCCGCAGTACGGCAACCTCGACTACATCGAGCGCTCGACCGCGCAGCTCGCGCAGTTCTCGTCCGAGCTGCCGGAATACGACCATCTCTTCGCGATCAACGGCTACCAGGGCGTAACGTCGGGCTTCGGTGGCATCATCCTGAAGAACTGGGGCAACCGCACGCGCAGCCAGAAGGACGTGCTGCAGGCGATCTCGCCGAAGTTCGACCAGATCACCGGCGCCAAGGTCATCGGCTTCGCCCCGCCGGCCCTCCCCGGCTCGACCGGCGGCCCGCCGATCCAGTTCGTGCTGCGCTCGATCGGCGACTACAAGGACATCGCCGCGACCATGGCGAAGATCGAGACGGCGGCGCAGAAGAGCGGCCTCTTCATCTTCTCCGACTCCGACCTCAAGTTCGACACGCCGCAGCTCGAGGTGAAGATCGACGCGGCCAAGGCCAACCGCCTCGGCCTCTCGATGCAGGAGATCGGCTCCTCGCTCGCGACCTTCCTCGGCGGCAACTACGTCAACCGCTTCAACCTCTACGGCCGCTCCTACGAGGTCATCCCGCAGGTGCCGCGCGACAATCGTTTGGTGCCGGACTGGCTGCTGCGCTATCAGCTGCGGACGGCGGGCGGCGACCTCGTGCCGCTGTCGGCCGTGGCGAGCGTGACGCCGACCGTGCAGCCGAACAGCCTGCCGAGCTTCCAGCAGCTCAACTCGGCGACGCTGCAGGGCGTGCCCTTCCCCGGCCACACCATCGGCGAGGCGCTGGCCTTCCTGCAGCAGCAGGCGAAGGAGCTGATGCCGGAGGGCTTCACGCTCGACTACCAGGGCGAGAGCCGGCAGTTCGTGCAGGAGGGCAACACGCTCCTCTACACGTTCGTCTTCGCGCTGATCGTCATCTATCTCGTGCTCGCGGCCCAGTTCGAGAGCTTCCGCGATCCGTTCATCATCCTCATCGCGCTGCCGACCTCGATGTTCGGCGCGCTGCTGCCGCTGAACGCGCTCGGCGTGATGGGCCTGGCCTCGCTCAACATCTACTCGGAGATCGGCCTCGTCACGCTGATCGGCCTCATCTCCAAGCACGGCATCCTGATGGTCGAGTTCGCCAACCGGCTGCAGGAGGAGGGTCTCAGCCGCCGCGCGGCGATCGAGCAGGCCGCCGCCGTGCGGCTGCGGCCGATCCTGATGACGACGGCTGCGATGGTCGTCGCGATGGTCCCGCTGATGGTGGCCGAAGGCGCCGGCGCGCGCAGCCGCTTCGCGCTCGGCATCGTCATCGCCTTCGGCATGTCGATCGGGACGATGTTCACCCTGTTCGTCACGCCCGCGGTCTACACGCTCGTCGCCCGCGATCGCTCGCGAGACCGCGTCGCGTCCGAGACGCGGGCGCCGGTGCGGCTCGCCACGCGCGCCGCCGCCGAATAGCGGCGGCTGCCCGCGGCCCTAGTTCGCGGCCTCGTCGCCGGCCATCTCGCGCCAGAGCAGGATCAGCGCCGCCATGACGGCCGGCCCGACGAAGAGGCCGAGCAGACCGAAGGTCTCGACGCCGCCGAGGATGCCGAGCAGCACCCAGATGAACGGCAGCCGCGTCGTGCCGCCGATCAGCGACGGCCGCACGAAATGGTCGGCCGAGAAGGTCGTGAGGAAGCCTGCGCCGAGGATGACGACCGCGGGGATCGTCTTGCCGGCGGCGAGCACGGCGCCGGCCGCAAGCACGATCGCAACGGCGGCGGCGAACGGGATCATCGCCGCGACCGCGGTGAAGGCGCCGAACAGGATGGGATGCGGCACGCCGGCGAAGAAATAGACCACGCCGAGCACCACGCCCTCGCCCAGCCCGACGAGCACGAGCCCGTTCACCGTGCCGTGGATCGACGAGATGACCTGCCGCCCGATGCGCTCGCCGCGCGGCCCGAAGATGCGATGCGAGGCGGCGCGCGCCTGCTCGACGACGCTGTGACCCTCCTTGAAGAGAAAGAACAACGCGAGCAGCGCAAAGCCGAACAGGACGACGCGATGGACGGCGTCGCGGCCGACGTTCTTGCCGAGCTCGCGGTTCGACGCGGTGTCGACCTTCTCGGCGAGGTCCTTGGCCCAGCCGGAATGCGCGAGGTTCTCGTTCCACCAGTTGCTGACGGGCTGCGCGATCTTTTCGGGCAGCTTGTTCACGGCGTCGGGCACGGGAATGCCGTTCGCCTCGGCCTGCTTGTAGGTGTCGAGCACCGTGTGCGCCTCGCGCGCCGCCTCGACGCCGAGAAGCACGAAGGGGACGACGAAGATGAGCGCCACCATCGCCGTGAAGAGAAGCGGCAGCACCTCGCCGCGCATCTTCGGCCCGACGCGCGCCGCCGCGCGCTCGAACAGCGGCCACAGCGCGATCGCCAGCACCACTGCCCATACGAGCGCGCGCATGTAGTTCGAGAGCATGTAGACGCCGACGCCGAAGAGCGCCGCCGAGAGCGCGATGCGCGCGGCGAGATGCCAGTTGGCGAGGTCGTCGGGGGCGGGCTTCGGCAGGTCCGCGACCGGAACCGGCTTGGCGCCGGCGCCGCCCTCCGGCGCGCGCGCCGCGGCGTTGCGGTGTCCTCCAAACAGAGCCCCGAACATCCCTGCCACCTTGCTCATCCCGCTGCTCGTCCCGAAGGCCTGTCTTTGCGTCGTCATACAGGAATCGACGGCGACGGGAAGCGAGGCAGCGGACTAGGGCGCCAGGCTTTGCGCCGCGAGCGTGACGGTCGCCAGCGGTCCGTCCGCCAGCGCGTCGGACCGCGCAGAGACGGCGTAGCGCCCCGGCGCGATCACCCAGCGCTTCGTCGCCTCGTCAAAGGTGGCCAGCAGGCGCGGATCGATCGTCATCTCGATCCGCTGCCGCTCGCCGGGCGCCAGCGTCACGCGCACGAAGCCGGCGAGGCGGCGCACGAAGTGGCGATCCTCGCTCTCGACGTAGATCTGCGGCGTGTCGGTGCCCGCGCGCGGGCCGATGTTCGCGACCTCGAACGAGGCGACGACGCGGCCGCCCTCGGACGTCACCGCGAGCCCTGTTTCGGCAAAGCGCGTGAAGGAGAGCCCGAAGCCGAACGGGTAGAGCGGCACGATGCGCTGGCGCAGGTGCCACTTGTAGCCGATGTCGGCGCCCTCGATCCCGTAGTCGACATCGAAGCGCGGCTTGTAGGGCGCGCCTGGGCTGCCCTGTGTGGACCTGAGATCGTGCGCTGCGGGGCGCGGCAACTGCCCGACGTCCTGCGGAAAGGTCATCGGCAGGCGCCCCGACGGATTGACCCGGCCGAACAATATGTCCGCGATGGCCTCGCCGCCGCGCGCGCCGGGGTACCAGGCCTCGACAATGCCGGCGACCTTGTCGCGCCACGGCATCGCGACCGGATTCCCGGTCTCCAGCACCACGACCGTGCGGGGATTGGCGGCGGCGACGCGGGCGATCATGTCGTCCTGCCCGGTCGGCAGCGACATGTCGGGCACGTCGTAGGATTCCGCCGTCCACTGCTCGGCGAAGACGACGACCGCATCGGCGCCCCTTGCGGCCGCAGCGGCTGCGGCATGATCGTCGCCGGCGACGAACTGCACCTCCGCTTGCGGGGAGAGGGCGCGGATGGCGGCCAGCGGCGGCGAGGGCAGATAAAACTTCAGCCCGCTCGTGACGCCGGTCGCCTGCTCCTTGATCAGCGAGAAGGCGCCGCTCGGCGTTACCTGCGAGGAGCCGCCGCCAGAGAGAACGCCGCGATCGGCATGCGCGCCGATGACGACGATGCGATGCAGATCCCGCGGCAGCGGCAGCGCGCCTCTCTCGTTGCGCAGGAGCACGATGCCATTCTCCGCAATCGTCCGGGCAATGCCGGCATCGGCCTCGAGATCGCCCGGGCGGGTACGCCGCGGCGGGTCGTCGACGATGCCCGCCGCGAAGACCGAGCGCAGCTGGCGCCGCACCATGTCGTCGAGCCGCGCCTGCGGCACGTCGTTCCGCTCGACGGCAGCGGCGAGCGGTGCGCCGAAATAGGGCTCGTCGTCGAACTCCTCGCCCGACTCCTGGTCGAGACCCGCGAGCGCCGCCGGCACGGTGTCGTGCACGGCGCCCCAGTCCGACATCACCCAGCCGTCGAAGTGCCAGTCCCGCTTGAGGATCGAGAGCAGCGCCGCGTTCTGCGAGGCGTAGACGCCGTTGACGCGATTGTAGCTCGTCATGACCGCGCCGGGGTGGCCGATCTCCAGCGCCAGCTCGAAGGCGAGCAGGTCGGACTCGCGCGCCGCCCGTTCCCCGAGGTCGGCACTGAGCACGATGCGGCCGGTCTCCTGGTCGTTGAGGGCGAAATGCTTGATCGTCGAGACGACGCGCTGGCTCTGGATGCCGGCGATCGCCTCGCCGACCATCCGCCCCGTCAGCAGCGGGTCCTCGCCGAGATATTCGAAGTTGCGGCCGCCGCGCGGGTCGCGGGTCAGGTTGGCGCCGCCCGCGAGCAGCACGTTGAAGCCGGCCCTGCGCGCCTCGCCGCCGATCATCGCGCCGCCGGCGTGCGCCAAGGCGGGATCGAAGGTCGCGCCGAGCGCCAGGCTCGAGGGCAGCGCCGTCACCTCGTTCAGCCGATCTATGCCGCTGGGGTTGGCGACGCCGAGCCCGGCGTCGCTCTCTTGCAGCGGCGGGAGGCCGAGCCGCGGGAGGCCGGGCGCAAAGCCGGCCGAGCCGATGGCGTCCGCCGCCTTGCGTCCGTGCACCGGCTGCAGGCCATAGCGGGCGTGCACGAGCGCCAGCTTCTCGTCCTGCGTCATCGCCTGCAGCGCGGCCTGCGCCCGGACATCGGGCGTCACCGTCGGGTCGCGCCAGCGATCGTCGAACGAGACGACGGAGGCCGACGTGGTGGCGAGGCCGAGGGCAGCGAGCAGCAAAGAGGCAGGACGCAGGCGCACGGCGCATTTCTAGAGCTTCGGCTTGGCCGTCGCCAACCCCGGCGGGCGGCCCGCGCCTAGCGCTCGTGCGCGGCGGTCGAGAACAAGGCCTCGATCGGCGACAGCACGTAGTCGATCGCCCGCAGCTTCTCGAGCTCGATCTCGACGTTGACGAGCATGCCGGGGACGAGCGGCACCTTCTTGCCTTCGACCATCATCCACGTCTGGTCGGCCCGCAGGTGCACGGGATATTGCAGGTTGCCGGTCTTGTCGGCGGCCGAGGTCGAGCCGTAGGCGCCGTCGAGAGAGGCGTCCTGCACGGTCGACTTGACCCCTGCAGCTTCGAGGAATCGTTGGCGACGTCCGTCACCGTCGCGTCGATCGCGCCGAAGATGTTGTAGGTGAAGGCATCGACCTTCACCGTCGCCTTGTCGCCCTTGCGGATGAAGCCGACCTCGCCGTTCTGCACGTAGGCCTCGATCTCGAGCGGCTGCCCGCTCGGCACGATCTGCAGGAGCTGCTGGCCCGGCCGCACGACCTGCCCGATCGTCGTCACGGCGCTCGCATGGACGACCCCGGCGACGGGGGCGCGCAGCGTCATGTTGGCGAGCGTCACGTTGGCGCGCACGAGCTGCTGGGCGAGGTCGACGATGACCTGCTCGTCGTTGGAGATTTCCTGGGTGTGCTTGGCGACGAAGACCTCGCGCGCATGCGCGATCTGGCTGTCGAGCACCAGGATCGCCTGCTTCGCGTTCTCGAGGCTGCCCTCGTAGCTCGTCTGCATAACCTGCTGGCTGTCGAGCGTCGCCTTCATGTCGAGGTACTTCGCCTGGCTGTTGAAGCCGCTCTTCATCAGCGTCTCGATCATCGTCAGGTTTTCCTGCGTGACCGCCACCAGCGCCTTCTGCGCCGCGATGTTCTTGACGAACTTGTCGCGCTCGGCTTCGCGTGAGGCCTTCTGCGCCCGGAGAGTTTCGATCTGCGCGGCAAGATTGGCGAGATCGGCGCGTGCGACCGCGTCCTCGCGGGCGCGGACGTCCGCCGGCACCTCGGGCGCCCACTTGATCTTCGTCGCCGGGTCCACGTTGTCGACGCGCGCCGCGGCGATCTCGACCTGCGCGCGCTGCACCTCGGCGCGCGCGTCGGTGAGCTTGTCGGCGACGATCGTGCGCGCTGCCAGCGCGCTTGTCGGATCCAGCTCGACGAGTGGCTGGCCCTGCGTCACCGCATCACCGTTGGCGACAAGGATCTTCTGGACCTTGCCTTTGGACAGGCCCTCGACGACCTTGGTGCGGCCGAGCATCTGCACCTTGCCGGGAGCCGACGTGTAGGTCGAGATGTGGCCGAACATCGCCCACGCGAGCGCGCAGAGGAAGAGCACGCCCAGCGTCAGCAGCACCAGGCCGTGGATCGGCGAGCGCGGATGCTCGTCGAGCTGGAGCCGTGCCGGATGGAACTCGGCGTCGTTGCGGATGCCGAAGACGGAGATCCGCGTCCGCGGCGGCGGAGCACGCCGCGAGGGCGGCGCCGGCACCAGCTCGCTCGGCGTGCGCGGCCGCCGCGCCGGCAGCTGGCGCGGCGCCTGCCGCATCGCCGGCCCGGGCCCTGCTCCAAGGTCCCCGGCGCGAGGCCCTGCATGCGCCGGCTGAGCGCACCGCCTTCGCCGCGCATCGCGGCGCGACGGCCGCCGCCACCGCGGCGCGCCGGCAGGTTGCGATCGTCGCCGTCGTCGTCGCGCCGATCGCTCATGCGTTCAGATGCTCGTTCTGCAGCGACCACAGGTGGGCGTAGAGGCCGCCGCGGCGGCGCAGCAGCTGCTCGTGCGTGCCGACCTCGACGATCTCGCCGTCGACCATGCCGACGATGCGGTCGCACTCGCGCACCGCGGCCAGCCGATGCGCGATGATGATGACCGTGCGGTCCTGCACGATGGCGCTCATGTTGGCGCGGATGATCCGCTCGCTCTCGTAGTCGAGCGCGCTCGTCGCCTCGTCGAGGATGAGGACGCGCGGGTTGGTGGCGAGCGCGCGGGCGATCGCCAGGCGCTGGCGCTGGCCGCCGGAGAGGTTGGCGCCGCGCTCCTCGATCTTGGTGTCGTAGCCCTGCTGCATCTTGGAGACGAACTCGTCGGCGCCGGCGAGCCGGGCGACACGGATCACCTGCGCGCGCGGCATCTCGGGCCGGGCCATCGCGATGTTCTCGTGCACCGACTGGTTGAACAGGAAATTCTCCTGCAGCACCACGCCGAGCTGGCGGCGCAGCCAGGCGGGATCGGCCTGCGAGAGGTCGATGCCGTCGACGAGCACCTCGCCGGAGGTCACGGTGTGGAAGCGCTGCAGAAGCTTCGTCAGCGTCGACTTGCCGGAGCCGGACGGGCCGACGATGCCGATCACCTCGCCGGGCTGGATCTCGAGATTGATGCCGCGCAGCACGGCGGGCAGCTCGGGCTTGTAGCGGAAGGTGACGTTGTTGAAGGCGATGTGGCCGCGGATCTGCTGGCCCGCGAGCGTCGCGGTGTCGCGCCGCTCGACCTCGGCATCGAAGATGTCGGCGACATGCTCGATCGAGATCTGCACCTCCTGGAAGTCCTGGTAGAGCTGCGAGATACGCATGATCGGCTTCGAGATCAGGCGCGAGATCATCTTGAAGGCGATGAGGCCGCCGACCGTGAGCGTGCCGTTGATGACCTGCAGCACGCCGAGGAACAGGATCGCCGCGGAGGTGACCTTGGTAATGAACTTCACCGTCGTGCCGGCCCCGACGCCGAGCATCTTCGAATCGAAGCTGGTGCGCGCGAACGCGGCGAGCATCTCCTCCCACTTGCGCTCGAAGAGCGGCTCGACCGCCGCCGACTTGACGGTCTGGATGCCGACGATGCTCTCCACCATCAGCTTCTGGCCGGCGGCCCAGGCGCGGAAGCGCGCCTTGGCATGGCGGCGCAGCATCGGGCGGATGAAGAAGCCGATCGCGACGTAGATCGGCAGCGACGCCATGACGACGAGCGTCAGCGTCTTCGAGTAGACGAACAGCACCGCGAAATAGATGAAGATGAACAGCAGGTCGATGATCGTCAGCATCGCCTGCCCGGTCAGGAAGGCGCGGATCGAGCGCAGCTCGCGGGCGCGGGTGACGATGACGCCGGCCGCCCGGCTCTCGAAGTACGAGATCGGCAGGTGCAGGAGGTGCGAGTAGAGCTTGGCGCCGAGCTCGACGTCGATGCGGTTCGCCGTGTGCTGCACGAGATACTGGCGCAGGTACGAGAGCACCCACGAGAACACGGCGAGCAGCAACAGCCCGAGCGTGATGACGATCAGCGTCGAGTAGCTCTTGTGCGGCAGCACCTTGTCGATGACGAGCTGGAACATCAGCGGGTAGCCGAGCGCCAGCAGGTTCACGAAGAAGGAGACGACGAGCATCTCGATGATGGTGCGCTTGTAGCGTTTCATCATCGGCACGAACCAGCTGACGCCGAAGTGGAGGTCCTCGGTGGCGTGCGCGAAGCTCTTGCCGAGGAGCAGCACCTCGCCGCCGAAGCGGGCGTAGAGCTCCTCCATGCTGATCTCGGAGACCTGCTTCTCGACCGGGTCCTGCACCTTGAACAGGTTGCCCTGCACCTCGCCGCGGAAGACGTGCCAGGTGCCGTCCGACAGCTTGATCATCGCCGGCGTCGGGACGGTGCGCAGCTTCTGCTCGCTCGGGTCGCTGAGCAGGCGGGCGCGCATGCCGATCATCTTGGCCGCCCGCATCAGGTCGTCGGTCGAGGGGTTGCCGCGGCTCTGTCCCATCTGGTGGTTCAGCTGCTGCGCGGTGACGTGGTACCCCATGGTCTTGGCGACCGTCGCAAGGGCCTTGTAGCCGCCGCTGAAGACCGGCGGGTCGTCCGTGGAGGGGTCGGATCGAGTCATTCCCGGGAAATTTTCCGAATGTCGGGGAAGCCGGCAGGGCGCCGGCGCCGTGGCGGCCCTTTCGTCGCATGCTGAAGCGGCGGCCTGCCCTTCTCTGCAGAGACCATGCGCAAAACCCCGAAAAGGCGCAAGAAACAAACGCATGAGCCCGGCCAAGCCTACACAGGCCGCGCCGCTTTTCGTGAGCGCCGCCCGGCGCCCCTCGCCCCCGGCCTGCTTGCCCAGGGCGGACGGCTCGACTACATCTCGCGGCCCTCCAGAGGACGATGGCTCGCGTCCGACGACAGGTGCAACGAGCGGGAGCTTGAGGATGCCGACCAACCACGATCCCGCCTGGCTCGAGCAGCTCCACGAGACCTTCGTCGAGGCGCTGCGCAGCAACGACCTTGCAGCGCTCGGCGCCTGCTACACCGAGAACGCGGTGCTGCTGCCGCCGGGCCAGCCGATGATCGCGGGCCGCGAGGCGGTCGTCGGCTACTGGCAGAAGGCCGAGCGGATCCAGGACCTGGTGTTCGAGGCGACCGACACGCGGGCGCTCGGCACCGACGCCCTGCGCGAAGCCGGCAACCTGCTCGTCACCACCCGCGGCCAGGGCCGCGAGACGTTCAATGTCGCGTCGAAGTACATCTCGCTGTGGATCAAGGTCGACGGCGTCTGGAAGATCGACTCGACGGCCTGGAGCCGTGCCAGCGCCCCCGGTGGCGGCGGCGGCGGTCGCGGCCGCCAGGGTGGCGGTGGAGGTGGAGGCGGCGGCGGTGGCCGTCGGCGCCAGGGTGGCGGCGGAGCCGGTGGCGGGGGCCGGCGGCAGGGCGGCGGCGCGGGACGCCAGGGTGCCGGCGGCGCCGCGCGGCAGGGCGGCGACGACGAGGATTGATCGCGCGCGAGGGCAAGGCTTTTCGCCGCACCTCGCCTGACGATCCGGGTAAAAGACAATGGATCAATCGAGACGCGGTGGACCAGGGCGACCGGAGGACGGCAACCTCCCGGTGCCGCGGCGCCGCCGCGACCTCAACGAGCCGATCGAGCGCAAGCCGCGGCGGCCCCTGCCCGACTTCACGGGGATGGATCCGCCGACGAGCGGCGACGCGCGCTACACCGAGTTCCTGCCCGTCGCGCAGCAGATCGTGGCGACGCCGCCCTCACGGACGCGCCGTTACATCGCCTACGTCTTCTGCGGCTCCATCGCGGTCGGCTTCCTGTGGTCGATCTTCGGCGATCTGCGCCTGTTCGCGGTCGCGACCGGCGAGATCGGCGCGCGCGGCGGCAACCAGGTGGTGCAACCAATCGAGCCGGGCCAGATCAGCGCGATCCCGGTGCAGAACGGCAGCCGCGTCGAGGCCGGCGCCCCCGTGCTCCAGCTCGATCCGACGGCAGCCCGCGCCGACGTCCTGATCGCCGAGGCGAAGCTCGCGAACGCCCGCGGCGACGCCTTCCGCCGCTCGTCCGCGGCCTTCCTCGCCCGCTCGAAGGTGACCGCGCTCGCCGCGCCGCTCGCCTGGCCGACCGGCATCCCCGCCGACGTCAAGGCGCGCGAGGAGACGGTGCTCCGCGCCGACCTCTCCCAGCTCGCCGCGACGCTCGCCGACCTCGATGCGAAGCTCGCGACCGCGCGCGCCTCGATCGACAAGATCCAGGGCAACATCACCCAGCAGAAGGTGCTGATCGACTCGCGCACCAAGCGCACCGCCATGCACCAGACGCTGGCCGACCAGGGCTGGGACAGCCGCGCCGTGGTGCTCCAGTCGCTCGAGCCGCTGCGCCAGGACCAGGTGCACCTCGCCGACTACGAAGGCGAGCTCGCCCAGGACAAGGCGGCGATCCCGGTGCTCGAGAAGCAGAAGGACGCGGCTCGCGAGGCCTTCATCGCCGAGAACGTCGCCGCGGCGGCGACCGCCGAGCGTGAAACGGTGATCGACGCGGAAGACCTGAAGGTGAAGAAGCTCGCGCTCGACAATTTGACCCTTCGCGCGCCGGTGACCGGAATGGTCGAGGGGCTCGCGGCGGTCAGCCTCGGCCAGTCGATCAAGACCGGTGAGACGATGATGCAGATCGTCCCGCAAGGAGCGCCGCTGCAGATCACCGCCTACGTGCTGAACTCGGACATCGGCTTCGTGAAGGCCGGGCAGCCGGCGACGATCAAGGTCGATACCTTCCCCTACACCCGCTACGGCACGATCTCGGGGAAGGTCGTCAGCGTCGGCGCCGACGCGATCATGGGCCGCCTCGCCGCCGTCCAGCAGAACAACGATGCGGCGACCTTCTCGAAAGGCGCGCTGTCGGTGACGAACTCGACCCAGGTCATGAAGGACCTGGTGTTCCCCGTCACCGTCAGCCTCGACCGGACGACGATGCCGGTCAACGGACGCGACGTGCCGCTGACGTCGGGCATGTCGGTGGCAGTAGAGATCGAGACCGCGCGTCGCCGCGCGATCCAGTACATCCTCTACCCGTTGTTCCGGGTGTTCGAGCGCAGCGGCTGACGCCGATCCTGCTCGGCGTCAGTCGCGCTCGTCCGGCGGCGCCACCGTGCCCGTCGCAACGCCGGCGCGCACCGCGGTGCGGCTGCCGGTGAAGTACATCATGCGGGTGCCGCGCGGCCCGACGCCTTCGAACGGCTGGTCGAGCGAGTCGCGCGGGTAGATGTGGTAGCGCAGGTTGGTGGCGCCCGGGGCGCCCATCGCGGCGTAGTAGCCGTTCATCGCATCCTCGCCTTCAGGCGTCGGGTGACGCGGCATGTGGAAGCCGAGCCCGCGACGCGTGTTCGCGGCATCGCGGATGTGCTCGCCGCCGACGTAGTAGCGACGGACGCCGCCCATGAACATCGCCGTGCAGGCGCTGACGCAGCGGTTTCCGCCGCGCGGATCGAAGCCGGTGTCGAGGCCGCGCTCGCGGATCATCTGGCCGATCGCCATCGCAGCCTGCGGATTGCCGCCGCGGCTGTCGAAGTAGATGATCCGCAGCCCCTGGGCGCCGTCGAGATAGGCGCGGACCTGCTCCTCGTCGCCGGGGCGGAGGTGCTGCGAGTGGAGATAGCCCACGGCGCCCCGCTGCTCGAACTCGACGTCGGCGGACGCCGGGGTGATGGCGACGACGCAGGCGGCGGCCGCGATGGCCCCTAGAAGCGAAGTGCGAAGCATTGCAGTTGTCCTTCGAAAACGAGATGGCGGCGCGACGATGCGGGGGATCACGCGTCAGAACGAGGGGCGTAACCGACGCCCTCTGCTGACATGTAGGCCAAAAATACTAGGCGCCATGCGCGGCCATGCAAGGCCCGCCGGAGGCGTAAGACTTCGGAGAGACAGGCTTGGGCGAGACGCCGCCCATCCGACAGCAAAGCTCAGACGTAGCCGAAGCTGTGCGCCATCGCGACGACGCGCGGATGGAACGACGCCCCGTCGGGGCGCCATGCCAGCGGCCCCTCGAGCGACTGGGGCTTGCGCGTGTACGGCCTCAGGTGCGGCTCGCGCAGGAAGTTCGGGTCGTTGCCGATCATCGCGTTGATCGGGCCGAAGCAGGCGAAGGGCGACTCCTCCGGCCGCTTCATGGCGGCGATCGCCTCGGGCGAGTCGCTGATCCCGAGCCACCGGCAAAGCCGCACGAGCTGCGCGTCGATATCGGCGAGGAAATCCTCGCCGACGATCCTGAGCCAACGCGAGGGATCGACGCGCTTCTCGAACTCGAGGATGCGCAGGTTGTAGTCGTGCCAGAGGATCTGCGGATCGGCGACGGGCTCGTCCCCGGTGCGGTCGAGCGCGCCAAGGTCGGCACAGGCCAGCAGCTGCGCCGCCGGCTCGTTCATGTCGAGGTAGGAGCGGCACATGCCGCGGGGATGGCGCAGCAGGTGGATGAAGCGGGCGTTCGGGAACGCCTCCAGCATCGGCGTCATGTAGCTGAGGCGACGATGGTAGCGCGGGCTCTTCTGGACGAGGGCGCGCGGCGCGATCTTGGCGCAGAGCTCGCGATGGACCTCGATCGTCGTCTTCGAGCGGCGCGCCAGCATCCAGTTGCGCGCCATGATGATCGACTCGATCGATTGCTCCCCCGCGTACACCTGCGCCACGAAGCGATGCAGGCCCATGTGCAGGCGCGTGAGCCCGATGAAATGGCTCATCGACCGCGCCCGAAAGAGGTTCAGCTCCGGCGAGCCCATCAGCTCCGGATGCTGCCCGATGATGCCGCAGGCCACCGACGTGAACGAGCGCGGCGGCGCGAGCAGGAACACCGGCGGCGGGAAATCCTCGCGTGCGTGTCGCAGGACGGCGGGTGCGCGCGGCGACGTCTTCGTCTGCGCCTTGGTCTTCTTCGCCAACGAGGCCTCGGATGGGTGGCGCCCTTCGTCGGGGCGCCCGCGTAACTTCGCGCGGGGTCTATCATGCGGGCGAGAATGGAAACAAGGGCGCTCGCCAGAGCGCTGTTCCGCCGAGGGTTGCTGCCGCCTTGCGACATCGGCTAAGGCAGTCGCCTGCCCCCTCGAAATTACCGCGCGTGATGACAAAGCGAATGGTCGTGCCGGCCACGACGACAAGCCCATGGCCGCAGCGGGGCCTCGCCTACACCGACTTCCGCAAGATCGCCCCGAACGGCCTCGGCGACCAGCACAACGCCTATCCCCACTCGATGGCGCTCTTCGACGGCAAGCTGTTCGTCGGCACGAGCCGCAGCAACCTCGCGATGCTGCGCGTCTCCAAGATGAAGACGCGCATCAAGCATTGGCCGATCGAGACGCCGGCGAGCCTCTATGATCTCGACATGCGGGCGCAGATCCACTCGCTCGATCTGGCGACCGGCGCGTGGCGCGAGGTGCACCGCTCGCCGATCCTCGACCCGTCCGTCGGTCGCGGCATCCCGCGCGAGATGAGCTACCGCTGCATGGCGGTCTTCAAGGGTCGCAGCGACCCGAAGCCGGCGCTCTACTGCGTGACCTACGCCTCGGCGCGCGGCAACGGCGCCCACATTCTCCGCTCGCTCGACGGCGAGACGTTCGAGCCGATGTTGCGGCCCGAGAGCTTCGCGACGGGCTCGGTGATCACGGTCCGCTCCCTCGTCGCCTTCAAGGGCCGGCTGTTCACGTCGCCGGCCGGCGTTGCGGGCGGCAACCCGAACGCGGCGTTTAACGCGGTGGTCTTCGAGTCCGCCGATCCCGCCACGGAGCCGTGGGTCGCGGCGAGCGAGCTCGGCTTCGGCGATCCCGGCAACGTCAGCGTGCTGGAGATGGCGGCGTTCGGCGATCATCTCTACGCCGGCACCCTGAACTACGAGGGCTTCCAAGTCTGGCGCACGCGTGCGGAAGGCAAGCCGCCCTACAGGTGGGAGTGCGTCGTCACGCGCGGCGCCTACCGCGGCAAGCTCAACCAGTGCGTCTTCAGCATGCGCGTCTTCAAGGATGCGCTCTACGTCGGCGGCGGCATCCAGCACGGCGGCGTCGACGTCGCCAACAAGACGGGCCCCGCCGGGCCGGAGGTCATCAGGATCAACGCCGACGGCAGCTACGACCTGATCGTCGGGCTCAGCCGCGAGACGGCGAGCGGCTGGAAGACGGCGCTATCCGGGTTTCGTCCCGGCTTCGGCTTCGTGACCAACGGCTACTTCTGGTGCATGACCGTCCACGACGGCTGGCTCTACCTCGGGACGCTCAACTGGGCGACGATGATGCCCTACGCCGACCACGCCAACTGGCCGGGCCTTATGACCCGCGTCTACGACCGGCTCGGCGACCGCGCCGTGCTCGACAACCTCTGCGGCGCGCACCTCTACCGCTCCTGCGACGGCGAGAACTGGCTCGCCGTGACGCGCAACGGCTTCGACAATCCCTACAACTACGGCATCCGAACGCTGGTCTCGACGCCGATCGGTCTCGCGGTCGGCTTCGTCAATCCATTTGCGCCCATGGTCGGGATTGTGGAGCAGGATGCGGTTCGCTACGAGCCCAACCCGCGTGGCGGCCTCGAAATCTGGTTGGGTAGGACTGAACGTGACGAACCCTTCCCAGAGGGCCTCCCCGACTTCGGGGGAGACCTGGCAGCGTCTCGCGAGCCGCCGACTCATCACCGTTGAGATCGAGCACGAGGGCAAGCCGCGCTCGGCCTTGCTCTACGTGCCGGCGCACATCAAGCGCCGCGGCGGCTACCCGCTCGTCGTCCTCTTCCATGGCGGCGCAAGCAACGCCGAAGCGATCGCCAAGGGCTCGGCGATGCACAAGCTCGCCGAGGAGAAGGGCTTCGCCGTCGCCTATCCCGTCGGCACCCAGGGCGGCGCCGGGCTGACCTGGAAGCCCTCCGGCCGCAACGCATCCCGCAAGATCGGCGACATCCGCTTCGTCCGCCGGCTGCTTCTGAGGCTGCAGCGGCAGTACGACATCGATCCGTCGCGGATCTTCTTCGCGGGCTTCTCGATCGGCGGCACCCTCGTCTACGAGCTTGGCACGCTCATGGCCGACCGCGTCGCCGCCATCGGCGTCGTCGGCGGATCGATGCTCGACGCGATCGCACGGCCGACGCGGCCGGTCCCGCTGATCCACATCCACGGCTTGGCCGATCAGCGCGTACCGTTCGAAGGCGGACAGGGACGCTCGACCGCCGAGGCCAACGAGTGGCCGCCGGTGCAGGCCGGCATCGACTTCTGGCGCGCCGCGAACGGCTGCGAGGCCCCGCCGATCCGCGACGACAGCATCCGGGCGTGACCGGGCTGCTCTATCGAGGCCTTGCCGACATCGAGCTGTGGACGATCGAGGACGGAACGCATTCCTGGCCGGTGCGAAAGGCGACGACGCCGGCAGCCGGCACGCCGTCGGAGCCAAGCTTCTCGGCGAGCGAGGCGATCTGGCGCTTCTTCTCGACACGCCCGCGCCGCAAGACGTTCCTGGCGACCGGCGAGCAGGTCGAAAGCGTGCGGCCCGTCCGCTTGCGTTGACAGGCCAGCCGCGTTCGTGGGATTGCGCGCGCTCGGCGGATCGGGATCGAGCGGACCGGCCAGAACGCCAAGGAGTTTCAATCGCGATGGCGAAGCGTGCCGCGAAGACGGCAAAGGCAGCCGCCACGTCTCGGCGCAAGGAAGGGCAGCGGTCAGCGAAGGCGGCTGAGGCTTCGGCCCCGACCCTCGACAAGGCGCCGACGGCGCGGCAGCCCAAGCCCAAGCCTGCCGCGGCCAAGCCTGTCACAGCAAAGCCTGCAAAGCCCAAGACGCCTGTTGCCGCCAAGTCGCCGGCGAAGCCGGCTCGCTCCGCTGCAGCAGCCCCGGCGGGCAAGGCCCCGAAAAAGGCTGCCGCCAGCGTCGCGGTAAGCAAGGCGCCGCGCACCAAGGCGGCCCCGGCGGAGCCGAAGACCAAGGCCGCCGCGCCGAAGCCGGCGAAGAGCGTGACGACACGACCCGCGAAGCCCGACGCCAAGACAGCGAAGGCACCTGCATCCGGCAAGGCCGCCGCGGCGAAGCAGACATCGCGCAAGGCCAAGGCGCCCGCGAAGCCGCGCTATCTCGCCGCCGAGCTGGGCCAGCCCTTAGACCCGCGCGGAGAGCCCATCGGCGCGAGCTCGTCGCGCGCGGCGTCCGACGAGGACCTGCAGAAGTATGCGCTGCAGCTCTGGCGGCAGATGCAGTCGGGTCGCGTCGTCAACCGCTACACGCGCGCGATCGAGCGCGCCGGCCTTACCGTCGACGAGGTGTGGACCGCCGGCCTCGCCGACATGCGAACGACGTCGAGCACGGCGGACGAGATCCGCCGCTATCGACAGAAGATTCTGTTTCGCGCCAATCTTCTCGAGGCGATCTTCGCGGAGACGATCGCCGATCTGCGCCGTCTCGACGGCATCGAGCCAGGCGACGCCCCGAAGCGCGAATCGGCCTAGCTGGACCGCGCATGGAGCGCACGGAGCCGATGACGAGCGGAACAACGGGCGGCGCTCCGCGACCGGCCGACATCGCCATCGTCGGCATGAGCGCGATCATGCCCGGCGCGCCCGACCTGCGCCGCTTCTTTGCAAACATCCTCGACAAGGTCTCGGCGATCACGGAGGTGCCCGCCGACCGCTGGCCGGCCGAGCGCTACTTCGACGCCGACCGCGCGGCGCCCGACAAGATCGCCTCGAAGTGGGGCGGCTTCCTCCCGGACGTGCCGTTCGATCCGACGCGCTACGGCATCCCGCCGGCCTCCGTCGGCGCGATCGACCCGGCGCAGCTCCTCGCGCTCGTCGCCGCAGAGGCGGCGCTCGCCGACGCCGGCCTCATCGACGCCGCCCCCGAGCTGCGCCGCCGCGCGGCGGTGATCCTCGGCTTCACCGGCGGCCTCGGCGAGCTCGGCCTGCAGTATGCCGCGCGCGCCGAGCTGGCGCGGGCCCTGCCGGACGCGCCGGCCGAGACGCTCGACTTCCTGCCGGCCTGGACCTCCGATTCCTTCGCCGGCCTGCTCCCCAACGTCATTGCCGGTCGCATCACCAACCGCTTCGATCTCGCCGGCGCCAACTTCGTCGTCGACGCCGCCTGCGCGACCTCGCTCGCGGCGCTGCGGCAGGGCGTGATGGAGCTCGAGTCGGGCCGCAGCGACCTCGTGCTCTGCGGCGCCGTCGAGGCCGGCCAGGGCCCCTTCGCCTTCACCTGCTTCTCGAAGGCGCACGCGCTGTCGCCGCAGGGCCGCTGCCGCGCCTTCGACGCCGCGGCCGACGGCACGGCGCTCGGCGAGGGCATCGCGATGCTCGTGCTGCGTCGCCTCGCCGATGCCGAGGCCGCCGGCGACCGCATCTACGCGGTGATCAAGGGCATCGACGGCTCGAGCGACGGGCGCGCGAAGGGATTGATGGCGCCCCGCCCTGAGGGGCAGCAATTGGCGCTGCAGCGCGCCTACGCCCAGGCCGGCTACTCGCCGGCTTCGGTGGAGCTGTTCGAGGCGCACGGCACCGGCACGGTGGCGGGCGACGCCTCGGAGATCGAGTCGCTTTCCGCCCTGCTTGCCGCGCACGGCGCGGCACCACAGAGCGCCGCCGTCGGGTCGGTGAAGACGCTGATCGGCCATGCCGAGGGCGCGGCCGGCCTCGCCGGCGTCGTCAAGGCCGCGCTTTCGCTGCATCATCGCGTGCTGCCGCCGCACGCCGGCGTGGAGACGCCGAATGCCGCGCTCGGCGACGGCCCGTTGGCGCTCTACAACGTGGCGCGTCCCTGGCTCGCGACGGCGGATGCGCCGCGACGCGCCGGGATCAGCGCCTTCGGCTTCGGCGGCGCGAACTACCACGTCGCGCTGCAGGAGCATCCGCGCGCCACGGCGCAGGCGCCGCGCGACCGGTGGCCCTGCGAGCTCCTCGTCTGGCGCGCCGCCGACCGCGCGGCGCTCGCCGGGCTGGTCGGGGCGGGGCTGGCGGCGCTCGGATCGGGCGCGCGGCCGCCGCTCGGCGCGCTTGCCCATACCTTGTGGCGGACCCTGGGCGAAGGCTCCGCGACGCTGGCCATCGTTGCCGCCTCGCACGACGACCTCGAGCGTCTCCTGCGCGAGGCGCAAACCCGCCTCGTTGCGCCATCCGACAAGCCGCTGCCGCCGGGCCTCCATCTCTCCGACACGCCGCTTGCCGCCGACGGACGCGCCGCGATGCTGTTTGCCGGCCAGGGCTCGCAGTACCCCGACATGGGCGCGGCCCTCGCCGCGACCTTCCCCGAAGTCTCCGCCGTGCTCGCCGAAGCCGACGCGATCCTCGCCGCCACGCCGACCTACCGGGCGCGCCGCGACCCGCGGCTCTCGCGCGCGATCTTCCCGCCCGCCCGCTTCGACGAGGCTGCCGAAAAGGCGGCCGCCAGGGCGCTCGCCGCCACCGACACGGCGCAGCCGGCGCTCGGCGCGATCGAGGCGGCGATGCTGGCGCTCACCGACGCGCTCGGCCTCGCGCCGAGCATGGTCGCCGGTCACAGCTACGGCGAGTACGTCGCGCTGCACGCCGCCGGCGTCCTCTCGCGCGCCGACATGCTGCGCCTCTCCGAGGCGCGCGGCCGCGCCATCGTCGGCGCCGCGCGCGACGGCGATCTCGGCGTGATGGCCGCCGTCGGCGCCGATGTGGCGCGCACGCGCGAGGCGCTCGGCGACGCGGATGTCGTCGTCGCCAATCTCAACGCCCCGACCCAGACCGTAATCTCCGGCGCGCGCCCGGCGATCGCGGCGGCGATCGAGCGGCTCGCCGCCCACAAGCTCGCGGCGACGCCGATCCCCGTCGCGGCGGCCTTCCACTCGCCGCTGATGCAGCCGGCACAGGCGCCGCTAGTTCGTTTCTTCGACGAGGTCGCCTGGGCCGCGCCGCGCGTCCCGGTCTACGCCAACACCACCGCCGCGCCGCACGACGCCGATCCTGCCAAGATCCGTGGCCTGCTCGGCCGCCACCTGACGGCGCCCGTCGATTTCGTCGGCACCATCGAGGCGATGTACGCCGCGGGCGCGCGGGTCTTCCTCGAGATAGGCCCGAAGGCCGTGCTGACGGGGTTGACGCGTCGCATTCTCGGCAGCCGGCCGCATGTCGCGGTGGCGCTCGACGGCGCGGGCGGCGGCTTCAACGGGTGCCTGCAGGCGCTCGGCGCGCTCATCGTGCAGGGCGTGAGCCTCGATCTCGCGCGGCTCTTCGAGGGCCGCAATCTCGCCGTCCTCGACGTGGCAAGCTGGACCGTCGCGAAGGACGGCACGAAACGCGCACCGGGCTGGCTGGTCAACGGCTCGCGGGCGCGCCGCGTCGGCGAGACGATCCGCACCGCGGTGGCGCGCGTTGCCGCCGCGACTGACACCGAGCCCGACGCCCGCCCGACGACGGCGCGACCGACGAAGGAGACACCCATGCACGGCCACAGCGGCCCGCCGCCCTACGGCGGTCAGCCCGACGAGGCGCCCGAATCGGCCCGTGACCGCGCGATGGCCGAGCACCAGGAGACGATGCGGCAGTTCCTGCAGATGCAGGAGCGGCTGATGATGGCCTACCTCGGCGGCACTCCCGCCGCGACGAGCGCTCCCGCGACGACCCGCCCGGCGCGGCCGTTCTCGACGCCGCGTCCCGCGCCGGCGCGTCCCATCGCCCCGCCGCGCGCCGCCGCCCCGATGCCGGCCCCGAGCCCCGCGCCGGCTCCCGTGAGCGCCCCTGCCATGGCTCCCAGCGCGGCTCCGGCGCCCGCGGGCGACGCCAAGGCGCAGCTCTTGGCGATCGCCGCCGAGCGCACCGGCTATCCCGAGGACATGCTCGGCCTCGACATGGACCTCGAGGCCGATCTCGGGATCGACTCGATCAAGCGCGTCGAGATCCTCGCCGCCTACCGAAAGAGCCAGCCCGAGGCCGTGTCGGCGCAGCTGCAGCCGCACATGGAGAAAGTCGCCAAGGCGAAGACGCTGCAGGAGGTGCTGGACCGCCTCGCCGAGGCGATGGCGGCGCCGGCCGGCTCTACCCCCGCCGCCGCGGAGACCGCGCGCCCTTTTGACCTCACCGGGTCGGTGCCCAGCGCCGTGCTGGCCCGGTATGTGATGCGCGCCGAGGCCGAGTCTCTGCCGGCCGGTCAGCCCACGAAGGTCAAGCCTGGGATCTATGTCGTGGTCCCCGACACGCTCGGCGTCGCGGCCGCGCTCGCCACGCTGATCGCGCGCGACGGCGGCGACGTCCACATGCCGCCGGATGGTTTGGCCTCCGACGAAGCGGCGCTAGCCGCCTGGCTCGAGCGCGTACGAGCGGGCGGTCGCATCCGCGGCCTCGTCGGCCTCGCCGCGATCCTGCCGCCGGACCCGATGCCGCGCGACATCGCCGCGTGGCATGCCGGCATGGACACTTGCGTAAAATCGCTGTTCCCGCTGCTGAGGGGGATGGCGCCCGATCTGCAGCAGGGCGGCCGCGTGCTCGTCGCCAGCGCGATGGGCGGCCGGTTCAGCCGCGACGGCCTTGGGGCCGATCGCGCCGCCCTCTTCCCCGGCGCCGGCGGCGGCGTCGGCCTGATCAAGACGCTGGCGATGGAGTGGGAGCACTGCCGCTGCAAGGCGGTCGATCTCGATCCCGCCGAGACCGCTGCCGCGCTCGCCGCGCATCTTCATGCCGAGCTCGCCGCCGACGCGGGCCGGCGCGAGGTCGGCTATCCCGCCGGCACGCGGACGATCTTCCGGACCACGCTGGCACCGCTCGAGCGCGCCGCGACGCGCGAGATGCGACCCGATAAGGACTGGGTCGTCGTTGCCGTCGGCGGCGCGCGCGGGATCACGGCGGAAACGTTGCGGCCGTTCGCGGCGGCCGGTGCGACCTGCGTCCTCGTCGCGCGCGCCGCCCTGCCCGGCCCGGAGGATGCGGCCACGGCGGCGCACGACGACGCCGCGAAGCTGCGGCGGTACTTCCTGAAGGAGGCGGCCGCCGCCGGAACCCGGCCGACCCCGGCCAAGATCGAGGCCAGGGTGCAGGCCGTGCTGCGCGATCGCGAGATCAGGGCCAACGTCACGGATCTGCAAGCGCTCGGCGGCACGCTCGACGCGCGCCTCTGCGACGTGCGCGACGAGGTGCAGGTCGCCGCGCTCCTCGACACGCTCTACGCCCGCTACGGCCGCATCGACGCAGTCCTGCTGGGCGCCGGGCTGATCGAGGATCGTTTGATCACCGACAAGACGCGCGACAGCCTCGATCGCGTTTTCGACACCAAGGTCGACGGCGCGTATTTCTTCGCGCGCCATCTCAGGCCGGAGAGCCTGCGCTTTCTCGCGCTGTTCTCGTCGGTCGCCGGCCGCTACGGCAACCGCGGCCAGGGCGATTACGCCGCCGCCAACGAGGTCTTGAACCGGTACGCCTGGCAGCTGCAGGCGCGCTTCGGCCCGCGGACGAAGGTCGTGTCCGTGAACTGGGGC
Source organism: Beijerinckiaceae bacterium RH AL1 (assembly GCA_901457705.2). Lineage (NCBI taxonomy): Bacteria > Pseudomonadati > Pseudomonadota > Alphaproteobacteria > Hyphomicrobiales > Beijerinckiaceae > Beijerinckiaceae bacterium RH AL1. Next base: position 1,208,135 of record LR590083.2, on the reverse strand, counting down.
GCGTGGGCGCGCACCACCAACGGCCACGGCATGCTGACACCCGAGACGGCGCGGCAGTTCCGCGAGCGCGGCCTCGAGCTGATCGAGCCCGAGCCCGGCGGCCGTTTCCTGATCGACGAGCTGCTCTACGCGCTGCCGGGCGATGTCGAGGTCGTCGCCGGCAAGCACGACTGGGACGCCTACGAAGACGCGGCGGGGCGTCCGACGCCGGCCGCGCGACAGGTGGCGTGAGATGAACGTACCGCGCGGCGCAAAGCCATGAGCATGGGCACTCCCGACGACATCGCCATCATCGGCATGGCCGGCACCTTCGCCGGCGCCCCCGACATCGCGACGTACTGGTCGAACATCCTCGGCAAGGTCGAGGCCATCCGCGAGGCGCCGCCGCACTGGCTCGGCGACCCCGACATCTTCGATCCCGACTGCACGCCGGACGCCAACCGCATCTACACCAAGCTCGGCGGCTTCCTCGGCGAGCTGGCCGGCTTCGATCCGCGTCCCTTCGGCCAGATGCCCGTGGCGCTCTCGGGCTCGGAGCCCGACCAGTTCCTCGCGATGCGCGCCGCAGCGGAGGCGCTGGCCGACGCCGGCTACGCCGACAAGGACTACGACCGCAAGCGTACCGGCATCATTTTAGGCCACGGCGTGCATCCGCATCGCGCCAACGTCAACGGCATGCAGCACTGTTTGGCGCTCGGCCAGATGATGGGGCTTTTGCGCGCGGTTTATCCGGGGCTCTCGGACAGCGATGCCGCCGAGATCGACGCGATGCTGCGCAAGAAGCTGCCGAGCTTCAACGTCGACACCCTGCCCGGCCTCGTCCCCAACATGATGACCGGGCGCATCGCCAACCGCTTCGACCTGATGGGACCGAACTTCATCGTCGACGGGGCCTGCGCCTCCTCGACATTGGCCGTGGACGCTGCGATCACCGAGCTCCGGCGCGGCCGCGCCGACATGATGCTGGCCGGCGGCATCAACACCTCGACCTCGGTGCTGGTGCAGATCATCTTCTGCAAGATCGGCGCGCTATCGCGCTCGGGCCGCGTGCGGCCGTTCGATGCCGCGGGCGACGGTACGCTGCTCGGCGAGGGCCAGGGCGTCGTCGTGCTCAAGCGGCTCGAGGACGCGCTCGCTGCGGGCGACCGCATCTACGCCGTCATCAAAGGCATCGGCACGGCCTCGGACGGGCGCGCCATGGGCCTGATGGCGCCGCGCTTCGAGGGCGAGCAGCTCGCGATCCAGCGCGCCTACCAGGCCTGCGGGCTCGATCCGCGATCGGTCGGCCTCGTCGAGGCGCATGCGACCGGCATTCCGCTCGGCGACGACGTCGAGATCCGCGCGCTGACCAGCGTCTTCGGCGCCCGCGAAGGCGGCGCGCCGCAAGTCGCGATCGGCTCGGTGAAGTCGATGATCGGCCATGCCATCCCCGCCGCCGGCATGGCCTCGCTCATCAAGATGGCGTCGGCGCTGTGGCATAAGGTTTTGCCCCCGACCTTGGCGAACGAGGCCAATCCCAAGCTCGGCTTCGAGCGGACGCCGTTCTATCTCAACGTCGACGCGCTGCCGTGGGTGCAGCGCGCGGGCGCGCCGCGTCGTGCCGCGCTTGATGCCATGGGCTTCGGCGGCATCAACACGCACATGATCCTGGAGGAGGCACCGGGCTCGAGTGCCGACCCGACTGCCGCCTTCGGCTTGCGGCGCCCGCGTGCACCGGAGCTGTTCACGCTCGCCGCCGAGACGCGCGAGGGCCTCGTTGCCGCGGCAAAGGCGTTGATCGAGCGCGCGCCGACGCACGCGGGACCACTGCGCGCGCTCGCTGCAGAGGTCGCGACGAAGCACGCGAGCGGCCCCTTCCGCCTCGCCGTCGTCGCCGAGGATGCCGCGAGCCTCACGGACAAGCTCGCCGGCTCGCTCGACAAGATCGCCAAGCCCGATACGCACCGCGTGAAGACGCGCCGCGGGCTGTTCTTCGCGGACGCGCCGATCGGCGGGAAGCTCGCCTTCGTCTTCCCGGGGGAGAACTCGCAGAGCGCCAACATGCTGCGCGATCTCGCGCTGGCGTCGCCGCTCGTTCTTGCCTGGCTCGACTGGCTCGAGGGCGTGTTCCCCGGCGAGCGCGACGTGCCGCATAGCTCGGTGCTCTATCCGCCGCGCCTCGGGCCAACCTCAGCGGAGCGCGAGGCCTTGGAGGCGCGGCTGCGCCAGGTCGACTTCGGCTCCGAGACCGTCTTCGTCGCCGACATGGCGCTCTTCACGCTGCTCGACGCTTTAGGGCTCGCGCCGGACGCCATGGCCGGGCACTCGACGGGCGAGAACGCGGCGCTCTTTGCGAGCGGCCTAGTGGAGGTCACGCCGGGCTCTCTGGTCGGCATCGTGCGGCGCATGAACGCGGTCTTCAACGAGGTGCGCGCCGCCGCAAGCGTGCCGACCGGCACGCTGCTCACCGTCGGTGCCGCGAGCGCCGAGGCGATCGACGCCGTCATGGCGGCGCATCCCGACGTGCACCTCACCATGGACAATTGCCCGAACCAGAAGGTCCTGTTTGGGCCCAAACAGGCCATGGCCGACGTGCGCGAGACGCTCTCCGAGGCGGGCGCAGTCTGCACCGAGCTGCCGATGTCCTGGGCCTATCATACGCGCTACGTCGCGCCGATGGCCGACGCCTTTGCGGCGATCCTGCCGCGGGAGCTGATCGGCCAGCCGTCGGCGACGCTCTATTCCTGCGCCACGGCGGCGCCCTTCCCCACCGATCCGGCCGGCATCCACGGCACGATGCACGCGCAATATGTCTCGCGCGTCCGCTTCGACGAGACGATCCGGCGCATGCACGCCGACGGCGTGCGCACCTTCGTCGAGGTCGGCCCCGGCGGCGTGCTTACCGGCTTCGTCGGCGACATCCTGCGCGGCGAGCCGCACCTCGCGCTCGCCGCCGACAGCCGGCGCGGCGACGGGTTTGAGCATCTGCTCGGCGTGCTGGCGCAGCTTTTCGCCAACGGCGTGCCGTTTGATCTCGCACCCCTGCATGCGCTCGACACAAACGCGCCCGCGCCGGCGAAGCCGATGCCCGTGCTGGAGAGCGCGCTGCCCTTCATCGGGATCGACGAGGCCGAGGCGGCTCGCCTCCGCGACATCGTCGGCGCCGCTCCCGCCGCGTCCACCGACGCGCCGGAGATCGCCGCCTGGAGCGGCTGCCTCGCCCTGCCTTTCGCCGCGAGCGTCGAGATGGTCGGTATCGAGAGCCCGGACCGGCTCGACGGGGCGCCGCTCCTTGCGCAGCTCGCGCCGAGCGACGTCGATCATTACGAACGCGAGATCGCGCCGCAGGGCGGCTTTCGCCGCCGCGACTGGCTGCTCGGCCGTCTCGCGACGCGGCGGGCGCTGTCGCGCTGGGCCGGCGACGGCGGCACCCACGAGATCGTCTACAGCGACGACGGCCGCCCCATGCTCGCCAACGGGTTCGCGGACCGGGTCTTCCTGTCGGTGACGCACAAGGACGGAATCGGCGCCGCGGCGGTGGCCGATCGCCCGATCGGCATCGACCTCGAGCGCTTCTCGGCCGTGCACGACCCCGGCCTGTTCTCCCACGCCGCGTTCGCAGAGGACGAGCTAGCGCTGCTCGACGCGATCGGCTGGGCGCAGAGCGACAGCATCGCGATCGCCTGGTCGGCGAAGGAGGCGGCGGCGAAAGCGCTCGGCTTCCCGCTGATCGGCAACGAGGCCGCGCTCGTCATCACCGACATCGACCTCGAGCAGGAGACGATCGCGCTCGATCACGCCGACGGCACGATCTCCGCGCATTTTTCGATCGATGGCGACTACGTCTGCGTGGTTGCGGCCTGAGCCTTCGCCGCGTCCAGGCCTAGGCCTCGCAAGCGCGGCTACCTCGGCTCGTAGCCGGCGAGCACATCCGCGTTCTGCTCCGCCCAGCGACACAGCATCGCCACCGGCTCATGAAGCCGATGACCGGCCTCGGTCAGCCGGTAGGTCGTGGTCGGCACGTTTCCCGCGTTGATCGTCCTGAGCACGAGACCGTCGGCCTCGAGCTTGCGGAGCACCTGCGTCAGCACCTTCTTCGAGATGTCGGGGATGAGGCGGTGAAGCTCGCCGAAGCGGCATTCGCCGGCCGAGAGGCAGTAGAGAACGATGGGGGTCCACTTGTCGCCGACGAGACGCAGCAGGCGCCGCGTCGGGCACCCCTCGCCGAGCAGGCTGGGATCGATGACGGTGGGCTGCGCAGCGCGCGCCGGCTCGGTCGCGGTCACGCTGCTGGATGCGGCGCTTCCAGGTAAGCCCAGCGCTCGACGATCCGACGATCTGCCACTCGCCATATGACGATACCGCGGAACTCGAGGCGTTGCTGCGAGGCGGCCTCGGTTCCGGTCCAATGGTTGCGCACGACGACCTTGTCGTCCTCGGCCACCATATCCTCGATTTCGACGCGAATGTCCGGAAAACGCTTGTAGGCGCCCCCGACGTATTTTTTGGCGCCGGCAGGTCCGGGCGGCAGGCCTGGCGGCACGTCGGCGCCGTGATCGACGAAGTCCGGCGCGAAGTTGACGTCGGCGACGTCGATGTTCTTGCGGTTGACGAAGTCCTCGAAGTGACCGCGGATGAAGCTCTTCATCTCGCCGAGCGTCATGCCGGTCTTCGGGTTGACCTGCTCTTCCATCGCTCTGCCTCCTCAGCTGCCGGAGCGACGAAACAGCTGAACATTCTCGGCGAGATAGGCATCGAGCGTTCGCTGAGGCTTGCCGGTGATCTCCGCGATGATCGGGCTCGTCGCGGCGCATCGGCCGCTTCGATAATAGTCCTGCAACTGCAGCACCGCGGTCACCTGCCAATCCGGCATGCCGGCGCCGAGCATCGCCTCGCGCTGCGCCGCCTCGGGAATATCGACGTAAGCGACGGGGGTGCCGATCGCCCGCGAAAGACGCTCCGCGATGTCGGCGTTGCTCAGCGCCTCCGGCCCGTTCAACTCGTATGTCTTTCCGACGTGCGGCGCGGGCGCGCCGAGGATGCTTGCGACGACATCGCCGATGTCGCGCACGTCGATGAGGCTGACCTTGGCGTCGCCTAGGGCCGCGAAGAAGGCACCGTCCGCGCGGATGGTCGCGCCGTTGTAGACGGCGATGTTCTGCATGAAGCCGTTCGGGCGCACGATCGTCCAGCGCAAGCTCGATGCTTTCAGCTTCGCCTCGACCTGCGCGTGCCAGCTCGGGAAGGATTTTGGGTAATCGCCGGCGCCCAGCGCCGAGTTCAGCACGACATGGCCGACACCTGCGGCGGCGCAGGCCTCGATCATGTTGCCTTCGAGCTCCACCAGCGATGGAACGGCACCGCACACGATGAAGGCCGCATCGACGCCGTCGAGAGCTTTCCGGAGGCTTTCCGCGTCCGCGAAGTCGGCGACGACGCGCTCTGCCGCAGCGGGGCCGCGGCCGGCTTCGGCCTCGCTGCGATACATCGCGCGAACCGGCAGCCCGCGCGCCAGCGCGGCACCGAGAACGGCGCCGCCGGCTGTGCCGGACGCTCCAGTGATCAGGATCATCGGTTTCCTCCCGGCTCGCCGCGAGCCGTTATTGAACGCGTGCGGGCATGCTAGAGTGTTTTCTTGCACCGACAATCAGTTACCTGCAGGTAACCGCTGCCAAGCCAACGAACTATTCGTTCTCATTCTACTATAGAACAGCTTGACGACTTTCTGCGTGACGTCCGCCCGGCAAACAGACGTGGGACGCCGTAAGGACATCAGCCGGCGCCCGCAGCCCACGATCGTGATGAGACGCAGGGCCTGAGAGAATTGACATCGGCCGCGGCCGCAAGTTCATGGCGCCGCATGCGAAAGGCGGTACCCATGCTGAAGGTCGTCGTCCCCTCGATCCTCGTCGGCGCCCTGCTCGGCGCCGCGCCGGCGCTCGCGAAATCCGTGACGCTGGCCGGCGACGCGCCCGTCGCCACGCTCACTTTCCCGGATGCCTGGGACACCACGGCGGCCGACGGCGGCGTCGAGTCGCTGTCGCCGGACAAGTCGATCTACGTCTCGGGCGAGATCGTCGCCTCGGAGGATTTGAAGGCGGCCGGCCAGGAGGTCGCCAAGACGCTGGCCGAGCAGAAGATCAAGATCGATCCGAAGACGCAGAAGGCGACGCCGCTGACCGTCTCCGGCATGCCGGGCGCGCTGATCTCCTGGGACGCCACGGACGGCGACGGCACGACGCAGGTGCACATGGTTGTGCTGAAGGCCAAGCCCGGCCAGGAGGTGCTGCTGCTGCGCTGGGGCGATGCCGACGCCGAGAAGTCGCATGCCGCCGAGATCGACGCGATCGTGAAGAGCCTGGCGCCCGCCAAGTAGCTCAGTGCGCGTCGGCCGGCATCGGCTTCGGCGCGACGTTGCGCATCAGCGGCACCAGCAGCGTCGCGAAGATGAAGGCCACCATGATGGCGCGGAAGGCGTCGGCGAAGGCCAGCGTCTGCGCCTCGCGATAGGCGAGGCGGAAGAGCTGCTTCAGCGCCGCCGCGTGGCCGTGATCGAGGCCGCCGAGCGCCGCGAAACGCTCCTGCGCCGCCGCCATGAAGCGCATCATCGGCCCATTCGTCGGGTTCATGTGGCCGGCGATGTGATCGAAGTGCAGGTTGGTGCGGTCGTTGATGATGGCGCCGCAGATCGCGATGCCGACGGCGCCCCCGAGGTTGCGCATCATGTTGAATAGGCCGCTCGCATATTTGAGCCGCTCTGGCGGCAGGCTGCCGAGGCCGAGGTTCACGGACGGCGCGATGGCGAACACCTGCGGGAAGCCACGCAGGATCTGCGGGACGAGCAGCTCGGCCCCGCTCCAGTCGTGCATGATGAAGCTGTACTTCCACATCGCGAAGCCGAAGGTTGCGAGCCCCACCATCATCAGCCAGCGGGTGTCGAAGCGCTTGGCGAGGATGATGTAGAACGGCACGGCGACGAGCGAGGCGGCGCCCGTCGAGAAGATCGCCGTGCCGGTCTGCCAGGCGGAATAGCCGCGCACGTAGCCGAGGAACAGCGGCGTCAGGTAGATCGTCGCAAACATGCCGATGCCGGTGACGAAGGACAGCGTGCAGCCGATCGCGAAGTTGCGGTTGCCGAAGGCGCGCAGGTCCGCGACGGGCTGCGCGTAGGTGAGGCTGCGCACGATGAAGAGCACACCCGCACCGGCCGAGATCCAGGTGCAGTTGCGGATCGTCGCATCGTCGAACCAGTTCCAGCGCGTGCCCTCCTCCAGCACGTACTCGAGCGTGCTCAGGAAGATCGCCATGAGCGCGATGCCGGGATAGTCGGCGCCCTTGAGCAGCGAGAGATCGGGCTTGTCGATGTCGACGAGCAGCGGCACCAGGATGGTGATGATCACGCCCGGCAGCAGGTTCACGTAGAACAGCCAGTGCCAGTTCAACGTGTCCGTGATGTAGCCGCCGATCACCGGCCCGAGCGTCGGGGCGATCGAGGCGATGGTGCCGATGACGGCGGCGGAATAGACGCGCTTCGGCCCCTGAAAGTAGTGGAACGACGAGGTGAAGACCGTCGGGATCATCGAGGCGCCGAGCAGGCCTTGCAGCGCGCGGAAGGCGATCATGCTCTCGATGTTCCAGGCGAGGCCGCAGAGCATCGAGGCGATCGTGAAGCCGGCAGCCGAGGCGGTGAACAGCCAGCGCGTCGAGAGGACCCGCGTCAGCCAGCCCGAGAGCGGAATCATCACGATCTCGGCGATGAGGTAGGCGGTCTGCACCCAGGAGATCTGGTCCTGCGCCGCCGAGAGGCCGCCGCCGATGTCCTGCAGCGACGAGGCGACGATCTGGATGTCGAGCAGCGCGATGAACATGCCGACACACATCACCGCGAAGGGCACGATAGAGCGCAGGAAGCTCTGCGCGGCGGGCTTCGCGGCCGGCGCCGCAGGCGGCGCGGCTTGGTGCGCGGCTTGGGGCGCGGCCGGCGCCGGCGCTGTCGCCGCGTCGCTCATCGGCGCGTCTGTCTGGTGTCCACCGACACGGTCGTGGAGAGGCCCGGCCGCAGCACGCCGAGCGCGCCGTCGTCACCGTCGAGCACGATGCGGACGGGAACGCGCTGCACGATCTTGGTGAAGTTGCCGGTCGCGTTCTCCGGCGGGATCACCGAGAAGACGCCGCCGGTGCCGGGCGCCAGGCTGGCGATATGGCCGTGCATGGTGACGTCGGGCGCGACGTCGGCGACGACATCGGCCGTGTCGCCGACCTTCATGTGCGCGAGCTGGTCTTCCTTGAAGTTGGCGTCGACCCACAGCCCCTTGGCCGGCACGACGGTGAGCAGGTAGCTGCCGACCGTCACGTAGGCGCCGACGCGCGCCGCGCGGTTGCCGACGAAGCCGTCGACGGGGGCGCGCAGCTGCGTGTAGCCGAGGTTCAGCTTCGCCGCCGCGACGTCCGCCTCGGCCTCGCCGACATGGGCCTCGGCCTCGGCGATCTGCGCCTTCAGCACGACCATCTGCTGCCTGGCACCGGCAAGCGAGGCCTCGGCCGAAGCGACGCTGGCGCGCGCGGCGGCGCCGAGCGACACGGCCTTCTCCGTCTCCTGCTTCGTCACCGCGTTCGAATTGCCGAAGCTCGTGTAGCGCGCGGCGTCCGACACCGCGAAGCTGGATTGCGCGCGCTTCGCCGCGAGATCGGCGGCGGCGGCATCGATGATCGTCGTCTGCAGCGCCAGCCGCGAGCGCAACCCGTCGAGAGACGACCGTCGCTCGTCGAGGATCGCCTGCGCGCGATCGAGCGCGGCCCGCATGTCGCGATCATCGAGGGTGACGAGCAGCTGGCCGGCCTTCACGAAGCCGTTGTCCGACACGTCCACCTTGGAGATGAAGCCCGCGACATGCGGCGCGATCGCGGTGACGTCGCCGCCGACATAGGCGTCGTCCGTCGTCTCGACGAAGCGGCCGACGGTCCACCACTGATGTCCGTACCAGAACGCCGCCGTGAGCGCGCCGGCGCCGATCAGCGCGACGACGAGCCGCTTGATCGCGCGGCCGATCGTCTTGCGGATCGACTTGCGGCCCGCGCTGCCCGCGTCGCGCTCGACGACCGTCGCGTCACTCATGGTCGCGTTGCTCATGGACGCATTGCTCATGACCTTGGCGCCGCAAGCGCCGACGGCGTGTCCATCGCTAGAACTCCAAAACTCTCGGCAGCGACGGGTGGCCGTCGACGCGCTTGCGGGTCAGGGCGTCGGCGGCGGGCCCGGCGATGGGGCGCACGGCGCGCAGCTCGCGACCCGTCGCGCGGTCGACGAGCACCGGCTCGACCTGCTCGCCGGTCTCGACGTCGGCGAGAAGCACGCTTGGGCCTTCGGGCGCGAAATGGCGGTTGCCCCAGCCGACCATGGCGAGCAGCACCGGCCGGAAATCGCGACCGGCCTGCGTCAGCACGTATTCGTGGCGCGGCGGCCGCTCGCTGTAGAGCCGCTTCTCGAGCAGGCCGGAGGCGACCATGTCGTCGAGCCGGCGCGCCAGCGTGCTCGTGGCGATGCCGAGGCTCTGCTGGAACCCGTCGAACCGCCGTATGCCGTAGAAGGCGTCGCGCAGGATGAGGATGTTCCACCAGTCGCCGACGCGCTCCAGGCTGCGGGCGACGGGGCACTGCATGTTGCCGAGGGTCTTGCGCTTCATGCGACAGAGATATCACGTGGCTTTCATCATGCAAGTCATGTTGCGCGTGGCGGCCCAGCGGCTGCCGCGCCTATATGAGGCCATGCCACCCCTCCTCGAGACCGCCGGCGCCGACGCCTGGCGCTACTGGCGCCCGGGCACCGACGGGATCGTCGAGCTCGGCGCGCTGCGCGGCGGCGCGCCCGGGCTTGCGACGCATGTCCACGAGACCGTGCAGGTCACGCTCGTGCTGGCGGGGCGCCGGACGCTGGTCGTCGGCGGCGACGAGATCGAGCTCGCCGCCGGCCGCTGCCTGTGCATCCCGGCCGGCGTCCCGCACGCCTCGCGCGCCGAGCCGCCCGACGTCGTCGGGCTGATCGCCTTCGTGTCGCCTGGCGTCTACGCGCTGGCGGACGTCGCCGCCGACATCGAGCGCGCCTGGGACCCGCACGCCCCGACGAGCCTCGCCGACCTCGCCGGCCTGATCGGCCGGCATCGACGCGACCCGATCGCCGGCGAGGTCCTCTCGGAGATCCTCCCCGACGAGCCCATCGCCCGGCTGGCGGCGCGCACAGGCCTGAGCCGCGAGGGGTTCACCCGCCGCTTCGCCAAGAGCCGCGGGATGCCGCCGCACGCCTTCCGGCTGGCCGCGCGTCTCGACGAGGCCCGCGCGCTGCTCAGGGCCGGAACGCCGGTGGCGGCCGTTGCGGCGGAAACGGGGTTTTCGGACCAGAGCCATTTCGGCCGGCTGTTCAAGCGGGCGTTCGGGGTGAGCCCGGGCAAGTACCGCGACGGCCAAGCGGCGCCCTTCTAAGCCGCGTCACAAACGTACCAGACACCGCGCCGCAGCTGCGGCACTCCGGTCCCCATGTCGCTCTCCGCTGCCGCCGCCGGCTCTTCCGCCGCGTCGCCCCTGCCGGCCCGCGCCGGCCTCGCCTATCTGCTGCTTCTCATCGTCATGCTGACGTGGGCTGGCAATGCGATCGTCGGCCGCCTCGCCAGCGGAAACATCCCGCCCTTCACGCTCGCCTTCGAGCGCTGGGTCGGCGCGCTGCTCCTGATGTCGCCGCTGGTCGCCGCACCGCTCCGCCGCGACTGGCGCGTGCTGCGCGCGCATTGGCGCATGGTGCTGGCGCTCGGCCTCTTCGGCATCGCCTGCTTCAACGGCTTCCTCTACCTCGGCCTGCACCACACGACCGCGTCGAACGCGATCCTCATGCAGGCCGCGACGCCGCCGATGATCCTCGTCGCCAACCTGCTCATCTACCGGCAGAAGGCGACGGCGCTGCAGGTGCTCGGCGTGGCGCTGTCGACGCTCGGCGTCGTGCTCGTCGTGGTGCGCGCCGACCTCGGCGTGCTCCTCGGCCTGCGCTTCGCGGTCGGCGACCTGATGGTGCTCTGCGGCGTCGTCGGCTGGGCGGTCTACACCGCGCTGCTGCGCGACCGGCCCCCCGTCGACCCGCGCAGCCTGCTGGCCGCGACCTTCGTCGTCGGCGCGCTCGCCATGCTGCCGCTGGCGGTCGGCGAGTGGGTGCAAGGCCAGCGCATCGTCTGGCAGCCGATCACCTTCGTCGCCTTCGCCTACGTCGCGATCTTCCCGTCGCTGATCGGGTACTACCTCTACAATCTCGGGGTGGGGATGATCGGCGGCGCCCGCGCCGGGCAGACGATCACCCTGATGCCGATCTTCGGCGCCTTCCTCGCCGCCGCCCTGCTCGGCGAGCCGCTGCACGGCTACCATGTCGCCGGAATGGCACTGATTTTGGCCGGGATCGCGCTGTCGGCGCTGGGCTCGCGACGCGCTGCGAGTTGAGACGGACTGAGGCGCGTGCCCGCTGCTACGCGCCGGCAGGCATGACGTATTGCGACATTGTCGGCTCCCGACTTCTACCCCCGGTTCCCAAAACGCCCACGATAGTCTAGAGCGTGCTGCAATGCGGTAGGCGCTCGCGCGTCCACCTGTCTCGCAGGCGTACCGCTCCTTTACTCCGACCTGGCCCAACCATGCAGCTGCGAAACATCGCGATCATCGCGCACGTCGACCACGGCAAGACGACCCTCGTCGATCGCCTCCTCCAGCAGTCCGGCGCCTTCCGCGACAACCAGCGTGTCGCCGAGCGCGTGATGGACTCGAACGACCTCGAGAAGGAGCGCGGCATCACCATCATGGCGAAGGCCACCTCCATCGCCTGGAACGACACCCGCATCAACATCGTCGACACCCCCGGCCACGCCGACTTCGGCGGCGAGGTCGAGCGCATCCTCTCGATGGTCGACGGCGCGATCGTGCTGGTCGACGCCGCCGAGGGGCCGATGCCGCAGACCAAGTTCGTGGTCGGCAAGGCGCTGAAGATCGGCCTGAAGCCGATCGTCGCGATCAACAAGGTCGACAAGCCGGACGCCCGCGTCACCGAGGTGGTCAACGAGGTGTTCGACCTCTTCGCCGCGCTCGACGCCACCGACGAGCAGCTCGACTTCCCGATCCTCTACGGCTCCGCCAAGCAGGGCTGGATGGCCAACGAGCCCGAGGGTCCGCAGGAGGGCATGGGCCCGCTGTTCGACCTCGTCATCAAGCATGTGCCCGCGCCCGCCATCGAGGCCGGCGGCTTCCGCATGCTCGGCACGCTGCTCGAGGCGAACCCGTATCTCGGACGCCTCATCACCGGGCGCGTCTTCTCGGGCTCGGTGAAGCCGAACCAGGCGGTGAAGGTGCTCGACCGCTCCGGCAAGGTCGTCGAGCAGGGCCGCGTCTCGAAGATCCTCGCCTTCCGCGGCATCGAGCGCGCGCCGATCGAGGAGGCCGAGGCCGGCGACATCGTCGCGATCGCGGGGCTCGAAAAATTCAACGTCGCCGACACGCTCTGCGCGACCGACGTCTCGGAGCCGCTGCAGGCGCAGCCGATCGATCCTCCGACGCTCTCGATGACCTTCCTCGTGAACGACTCCCCGCTCGCTGGCACCGAGGGCGACAAGGTCACGACGCGCGTCATCCGGGCGCGGCTGATGAAGGAGGCCGAGGGCAACGTCGCGCTCAAGATCGAGGACGCGCCGGGCTCCGACGGCTACATCGTCTCCGGCCGCGGCGAGCTGCAGCTCGCGATCCTCATCGAGGTGATGCGCCGCGAGGGCTTCGAGCTCGGCGTCTCGCGCCCGAAGGTCGTCTACCAGAAGGCGAGGACGGCTCGCTGCTCGAGCCGATCGAGGAAGTGGTGATCGACGTCGACGAGGAGCACTCGGGCGTCGTCGTGCAGAAGATGAGCGAGCGCAAGGCGGAGCTCGTCGAGATGCGCCCTTCCGGCGGCGACCGCCAGCGCATCGTCTTTCATGCGCCGACCCGCGGCCTCATCGGCTACCAGGGCGAGCTTTTGACCGACACCAAGGGCACGGCGATCATGAACCGCCTGTTCCACGAATACGCGCCCTGGAAGGGCGAGATCGCCGGCCGCCGCAACGGCGTCCTGATCTCCAACGACCAGGGCGAGAGCGTTGCGTACGCGATGTGGAAGCTGGAAGACCGCGGGCCGATGATGATCGACCCCGGCATCAAGGTCTACCGCGGCATGATCGTCGGCGAGCACACCCGCGAGAACGACCTCGAGATCAACGTGCTCAAGGGCAAGCAGCTCACCAACATCCGCGCCGCCGGCAAAGACGAGGCCGTGCGCCTGACCCCGCCGATCCGCATGACCCTCGAGAAGGCGCTCGCCTACATCGAGGACGACGAGCTGGTTGAGGTGACGCCGAAGTCGATCCGCCTGCGCAAGATGTATCTCGACCCGAACGAGCGCAAGCGGATGGAGCGCAGCAAGGAAGCGCTGGCGGGCTGACGGCGCTTTCATGGATCGCCGCGCGCTGCTTGGCCTATGCGGCGCGGCGGCGATCCTGACGATCTACAAGACCCGCTATGACGATCGGCGCTACGCGCGCCGATCGAGCATCTTCATGCCGGCCTCGTTGTAGCGGCCGCCGGCGATGGCGTAGTGCGGGATCGCCGCCTCGATCTCGTCGAGGTCGGCCTTCGTCAGCGCGATCTCGGTCGCGCCGATGTTTCCCTGCAAACGATCGATCTTGCGCGTGCCGGGGATCGGCACGATGGCATCGCCTTGGTGCAGCACCCAGGCGAGCGCGAGCTGCGCGGCGGTCGCGCCCTTCCGCTTGGCGATCGTCTCCACCGTCTCGACGAGCTTCAGGTTCGCGGCGAGGTTCTCGCCCTGGAAGCGCGGCGAGGTGCGGCGGTAATCGTCCTCCGGCAGGCTCGCTAGATCCTTCAGCGCGCCGGACAGGAAGCCGCGGCCGAGCGGCGAGTATGGCACGAAGCCGATGCCGAGCTGCTCGCAGGCCGGCAGGACCTCCGCCTCGGGGTCGCGCGTCCAGAGGGAATACTCGCTCTGGACGGCGCTGACCGGCGTCACCGCATGCGCCTTGCGGATTGTGGCGGCCGACGGCTCCGACAGCCCAAAGGCGCGCACCTTGCCGGCCTCGATCAGCTCGCCGACGGCGCCGGCGACGTCCTCGATCGGCACGTTCGGATCGACGCGATGCTGGTAGAGGAGATCGATGTGTTCGATCCCGAGCCGCTTCAGCGAGGCGTCTGCCACCTCCTTGATGTGCGCCGGCCGGCTGTCGAGCCCGGCGATGCGGCCCATGCCGGTGCTCTGCTCCGCGATGTCGAAGCCGAACTTGGTGGCGATCACCACCTTGTCGCGCATGCCCTTCAGCGCCTTGCCGACGACGACCTCGTTCTCGTAGGGGCCGTAGACCTCGGCCGTGTCGAAAAAGGTGATGCCGAGATCGACGGCCTTGCGCAGCGTGGCGATGGCGTCTGCCTCGGCCGAGCCGCCGTCGTAGACGCCGGTGAAGCCCATGCAGCCGAGCCCGATGGCCGAGACCTGCAGCTTCCCGAGATGACGTTTCTGCATGATTGAGCCTCCTCCGCTCGCGGCAGATATGCAGCGATAAGGGTGGCCAGAAAATCTGTGCAATGATGCACGGCCTGTTCGACCTGGTGCATCAATGTCCCGCGAGAACCTTGCCGCCCTCTCCGTGTTCGCGACCGTCGCGGCGCGCCGCAGCTTCCGCGCCGCCGCACGCGAGCTCGAGCTGTCGCCCTCCGCCGTCAGCCACGCCGTCTCGGCTCTCGAGGCGCGGCTCGGCACGCGGCTCCTGGCGCGCACCACCCGCAGCGTCGCGCCGACGGAGGCCGGCCAAGCGCTGCTGGCGCAGCTCGCGCCGGCGCTCGGCGAGATCGACGCCGCGCTGCTGCGCGCAGCCGAGAGCGGCGCGCGGCCCTCCGGCCTCGTGCGCATCACGGTGCCGCGCTCCTCGGTGGACCACATCTTCCTGCCGCGCGCCGCGGCCTTTGCCGCCGCCTACCCCGACATCACGCTGGAGCTGCACGGCGACGACGGGCTCATCGACATCGTCGCCGAGGGCTACGACGCCGGCCTGCGCTTCGGCGAGAGCCTGGAGGCCGACATGGTCGCGGTGCGCTTCGGCCCGCGCAAGCAGCGCATGATCGTCGTCGCCGCGCCGGCCTTGCTGGCCGAGCGCGGCACCCCGCGCCACCCGCGCGACCTCGTCGATTTCCCCTGCATCGGGATGCGCCGCGCGTCGGGCCAGATCTATCGCTGGGAGCTTGAGAAGGAGGGCGAGGCGCTCGACGTGGCGGTGACGGGTCCGCTGATCCTCAACGACACGCGGCTCATCATGCAGGCCGTCGCCAACGGTCTCGGCCTCGGCTTCGTGTTCGAGGCGAACGCGCAAGCTGCGCGCGCGAGCGGCACCATCGTCACCGTGCTCGACGACTGGTGCCCGCCGTTCCCCGGCTTCTTTCTCTACTACCCGAGCCGCCGGCAGATGCGGCCGGCGCTGCGCGCGGTGATCGACTTTTTCGCGAGGGAGTGACACTGTTGGGTCGTCGAATGCTCGCAGTCCGGCCGAGATGCGAAATGCCTAAATGCCGACTATGTTTACAAGAGAAGGACTTATTAGAAAGCCACCTTATTCCAGCGTTTATATTTCGATGGATGAAGCAAAATGGACCGACGCCATTTCTCAGATACTCCAATGAGCTCACTAGGCGCGTTCAGGACGGGCTTAAAGACAGGTGGCTGTGCAAGGACTGCGAAGGCCTGCTGAATGCGTATGAAACACCGTTCTCTCAAGCATTTCACGCTCTGGTGTTGAATCGAGAAGCTAAGATTGCGTATGGAGCTTGGCTTCTGAAGTTTTGCGTATCGCTGTCGTGGCGTGTGATGGCGTTCCATGGTCAAGATCAACGACCTGAACTAGTTGCGAAAGCCGCCGGAGCCGTGAAGCACTGGGCAGCTTTTTTGAGAGATGAGACCGGGAGTCCCGGTCCATATCGTAATTATTTTGTACATACTTTTGATTTACCCGAATCTCTTTTATATTTTGGAAAATCTCGCGGGATTTATGTTCCACCGAATCTCAACCGAGATTGTCATAACTTTACCGAATTTGATGTAGCAGCCTCTCGTTCAATGTTATTCGTTTACACTAAAACGGGCCCGTTTGCTACATTCGGTATTTTGATCGGAGATGAAAAATGGATTGGCGCTGACATAAAGGTTAAAGGAGGTATCTTAGCTCCAAAGCGGTATCGCATGCCAGAATCAATTGCTTGTTACTTGATAGATCGGGCGTCAAAAGCCAACCAACTGCGCCCTAAAATGTCATCCGCACAAATCACTCATCTTGAGAAGGCTTTAAGCGACCATCCGACGAGGGCTGTCGAACGTCGATCAATACTAGCACTTGATGCCGACGTAAAAATGTTCGGTATCGACACTGTTTTTGGAAGGTGATCCGATCTTTAATTCTGAACTGGCACCGACTAGCCGCTAGTCTTCTTCCACTGCCGCTGCAAGATTCATCTACTTTTCACGCAAGCGAAATACGCCGCCGCCGCTTAGCGCATGCGCTTTCGCGAACGCCTGATAAAACAACTTGAAGTTGTATAAGATATCCCGCATAGGTTGCATCCCATCCAGGGAGACAGCCCAAAATGACACGCGGACTCGTAGCCAACCTCGTCACCGACCTGCAGCGCGAGGTCGACCTCCTGCTGGCGCACACCGACAGGACGCATGTGATGGCCTCGCTGCTCGACGGCTCGGCCGATCGCGACCTCTACATCGGCTTCCTCGTGCAGACCCGTCACTACGTCGCGCGCACCTATCCGACGCTCGTCGACGCCGGGAAGCGGATGCGCGCGCTCGGCCGCTATCCCAAGCTCGCCGCCCTGCTGGAGCAGAAGGCGGACGAGGAGCACGGGCACGAGGTGCTGATCGACAACGACTTCAAGGCGCTCGGCGCCGACCCCGCCGCGACCATGGCGGCCACGGGGCCCAACCACTGGATCCGCACCTACAATGCCTGGAGCGCCGCGATGTCGACGGGCCAGCACCCGATCGGGGTTCTCGGCAGCGCCTATGTGCTCGAGGCGCTGTCGATCCACCGCGCCAAGCCCATGGCCGACGGGCTGCGCGACGCCGGCAAGATCGACGGCATCGCCGACGCCGTCAGCTTCCTCGACCTGCATGCCGAGGCCGACGTCGCGCATGTCGCCGACATGGATGCGATCCTCAACGACATCGGCGATGCCGACGAGGACGAGGCGATCCTGCTCACCGCGCAGATGACGCGCACCGCCTATGTCGGACAGCTCGAAGCCGTTGGCGAAAGCCTGAAGGCGTAGAGCGGCGCGGCGGAGGCGATCGCCATGGCCGCACGCGCCGGCGAGCGCTTCCGCTGCCGCATCGAGCGCGCGACGAGCGTCGCGCAGCTCGAGACGGTGGGGCGGCTGCGATGGGAGGTCTTCTCGCAGGCGATCGGCTACGGCCGCGAGGTCGCGCCGGCGCTCTGCGAGATCACCGGCTTCGACGTCGTGCCGGAAGCAAACCTCTTCCTCGCCTCTGTCGATGGGGAGCCGATCGGAACGCTACGCATCGTGCTGCCGTCGGCCGAGCTTGCCGACTGGTACGGCTGCACGCTCGGCCTGCCGATGACCCTCGATGCGGCGATCGGGCCGGTGCCGGATCGCCGCGCCGTCGCCGAGATCGGGCGCTCCGCCGTCTCACTCGCCTATCGGGGAAGCCCGGTGATCGGGCATCTCATGCGCGCGGCCTATCTCGCCTCGCGCGCCGCCGGGATCACGCATTGGGTCGCCGCGAGCCTGACGGAGACGGACTGCGCGACCGACGCCGGCCTCATCGACCTCCTCCTGGCGCGGCGCTTCGCGCCGTCGCGGTTCACGGCCATCCGCGGTCCGCGACACGCACCGTTTGCGCCCCCACGACGTCCTTTCTTCTCGCAGGAGCAGCGGCAGCGCGCGGAAGCCGGCGACCTCTCCGGCCTCGCCCTGCCGCGGTCCTTGAACTTCCATCTCCTCTGCGGCGCCAAGGCTGCGGGGGAAGCGTATTTCGACCCCGGCATCCGCGAGTACCTCGTGCCGATCGTCTTCGATCTCGACGAATACGCGGCCTCACCATTCGGACGCCGATTCCATGCACCGGCCGACGAGGGGGTCGGCGTGGCGCCGCTGGTCTGAGCGTCAGGCCGGGCGCAGAAGCGTCTCCGCAAACCGCACCGCCTCGCCGCCCGACGGGCCGACCAGCTCGCCCTCCCACATCACCCGGCGCCCGCGCACGATCGTGCCGACGGGCCAGCCCGTGACGCGCTTGCCGTCGTAGGGGGTCCACGGCGCGCGCGAGGCGATCCACGCATCCGAGATCGTCGTCGCGCGCTTCAGGTCGACCACGGTGAGGTCGGCATCGTATCCGGCGGCCACCCTGCCCTTGCCGGCGATCTGGAACAGGCGCGCGGGGCCGGCGCTGGTCATGTCGACGAAGCGCTCGATCGACAGGCGGCCGGCCGCGACGTGGTCGAGCATGATCGGCACCAGCGTCTGCACGCCGGTCATGCCCGAGGGGCTCGCCGGATACGGCTTGGCCTTCTCCTCGAGCGTGTGCGGCGCGTGATCGGAGCCGAGGATGTCGGCGATGCCCTGCGCGACGCCCCACCAGATGCGGTCGCGATGCGCCGCCTCGCGCACCGGCGGGTTCATCTGGATCTTCGAGCCGAGGCGCGCGTAGTCGTCGGCGGTCAGCGTGAGGTGGTGCGGCGTCACCTCGCAGCTCGCGACGTCCTTGTGGTCGCGCAGGAACGCCATCTCGTCGCCGGTCGAGATGTGCAGCACGTGGATGCGCGCGCCGGTCTCGCGCGCGATGCGCACGAGTCGCTGCGTGCAGCGCATCGCCGTCTCGACGTCGCGCCAGACCGGGTGGCTCGCCGGATCGCCCTCGACGCGGAAGCTCTTGCGCTCTTCGAGCCGGAACTCGTCCTCGGAATGGAAGGCCGCGCGGCGCCGCGTGTTCTTGAGGATCGAGGCGACGCCCTCGTCGTCGGCGACGAGCAGCGAGCCGGTCGATGAGCCCATGAACACCTTGATGCCCGCGGCCGCCGGCAGGCGCTCGAGCTCGGCTACGGAGGCCGCGTTCTCGCGCGTGCCGCCGACCCAGAAGGCAAAGTCGCAATGCATGCGGTGGTGCGCGCGCGCGACCTTGTCCGCAAGCTCGGCCTCGCCCGTCGTCAGCGGGTTGGTGTTCGGCATCTCGAAGACGGCCGTGACGCCGCCCATGACGGCGGCGCGCGAGCCCGTCTCCAGGTCTTCCTTGTGGGTGAGGCCCGGCTCGCGGAAGTGCACCTGCGTGTCGATGACGCCGGGCAGGATGTGCAGGCCCGTCGCGTCGATCGTCTCGCCGGCCGCGGCGGGGTCGAGCGTGCCGGAGATGCTGCTGATCTTGCCGTCCTTGATCCCTATATCGCGGAGGCCGACGCCGTCGTGATTGACGAGCGTCCCGCCTTTGAGAAGAAGGTCGTAGGTCGCGGGCATGGGTCGCCTCCGGTGTCGCGCCGTCCTAGCCGGGTCGAAGCGGAAAGTCGAAATCTCATGCCTTTGAGCCTGCTGCCCGATCGCGCGCTGCTCCTCGTCTCGGGCGAGGAGGCGGAGGCGCTGCTGAACCGGCTCTTCACCCGCTCCATGACCGGGATGGCGGTCGGCGAGGCGCGCTATTCCGCGCTGCTGACGCCGCAAGGCAAGCTGCAGTTCGATTTCCTGGTCTACCGCCGCGCCGACGGCTTCCTTCTCGACGCGCCGGCGCAAGACGCCGAGGCGCTGGCGAAGAAGCTCACGATGTTCAAGCTGCGCGCCAAGGTGGCGATCGCGCCGCGGCCGGACCTTGCGGTCGCCGCGGCGTGGGGCGAGGTGCCGGCCGGCGCGCCGGGCGAAGCCTATCGCGACCCCCGCCATGCTATGCTCGGCACCCGCATCGTCGCGCTACGCGAGGCGCTCGCCGCGCTGCCGACGGACGAGGCCTCCTACGAGGCGCACCGCATCGCGCTCGGCGTGCCGAAGGGCGGCGTCGATTTCGTCTACGGCGACACCTTCGTGCATGACGCCAATCTCGATCTGCTGCACGGCGTCGACTTCGACAAGGGCTGCTATGTCGGCCAGGAGGTCGTCTCGCGCGTGCACCATCGCAACTCCGCGCGGAAGCGGATCGTGAAGATCCATTTCGAGGGGCCCCCGCCCGAGGTTGGCGCCGCGATGACGGCCGGCCCGGCGCAGATCGGCACGCTCACCTCGCTCGCCGGCGCCGACGGCCTCGCCAGCGTCCGCCTCGACCGGCTCGCCGAGGCCGAGGCGGAGCACCAGCCCGTGCGCGCCGGCGCCGCGCCCGTCGCCGTCACGCCGCCGGCCGCGCATGTCGAAGGCTGAGGCCGCCCCGCACGCCGACGGACGCTGCCGCTGCTGGTGGTGCGGCGTCGACCCGCTCTACGTCGCCTACCACGACGAGGAATGGGGCGTGCCGGAATACGACGACCGCGCGCTGTTCGAGAAGCTGATCCTCGACGGCTTCCAGGCCGGCCTCTCGTGGATCACGATCCTGCGCAAGCGCGACGCCTTCCGCCGCGCCTTCGACGGCTTCGAGCCGGCCGTCATCGCGCGCTACGACGCGGCCAAGGTGGACGCGCTGATGGGCGACGCGGGCATCGTGCGCAACCGCGCCAAGATCGTCGGCACGATCGCCTCGGCGCAGGCCTATCTCGCGCTGCAGGAGAAAGGCGGCCTCTCGAAGCTGCTCTGGGATTTCCACGGCGGCGCGCCGGTGCGCACCAAGGCGCGCGAGCGCGGCGAGATCCCGACGCAGACGCCGTTGTCGCTGGCGATCTCCAAGGAGCTGGCGCGGCTCGGCTTCAAGTTCTGCGGCCCGACGATCGTCTACGCCTTTGCGCAGGCCTGCGGGCTGGTGAACGACCACCTCGTCACCTGCTTCCGGCACAAGGAGGTCGCCAAGCTCGCGCGCAAGTAGCCGCAGCGACCTGGACGCCTCGCGCGATCGCGACACCTTTCCGGCGATGACCGATCTCGAAACCCACTACCTCGCCGACGACGGCCACGGCTTTCCGAACTCGCGCCTGCCGGTCGTCGTCTTCCGCGGCGCTCTGCGCGGCGATGCGCCGGTCATGGAGCGCGCCTTCGCCGACAACGGCTGGTCGAATGCCTGGCGCAACGGCGTCTTCGGGTACCACCACTTCCACAGCATCACCCACGAGGTGCTCGGCATCGCCGAGGGCGAGGTGAAGATCGCCTTCGGCGGCCCGGACGGCGCCATCGTCGCCGTCGGCGCGGGCGACGTCGTCGTGATCCCGGCCGGCGTCGCGCATTGCAACGCGGGCCAGTCCGACGAGCTCCTCATCGTCGGCGCCTATCCCGGCGGGCACGAATGGGACATCTGCCGCGGCGACCCCGCCGACCACCGGCGCGCCAAGGCCGCCGCCGCGGCGGTCTCGGCCGACGTGCCGGACCCGCTCGGCGAAGCCGGCCTGCTGCGCGAGGCTTGGCGCCCATCGCGGAATGATCCGTAGCCAAACGAAAAGGCCCGATCCTTTCGGACCGGGCCTTTCGCGCGACAGCTCTATCGCGTCAGTTCTTCAGCGGGATGTTCGGCACGCTGCGGCCGGGCTTTGCCGGCTCCTCGGTCTCCGCGCTGACCTCGGCCTCTTCCGAGATCTCCTCCTCGTCCGCCTCGGCATCGTCGTCGCCCGGATCATCCTCGCCGGACTTGCGCGCCTTGGCGCGGCGCACCTCGGGCTCGGAGCGGACGCGCTTCTTGCCCGCCTCGACGATGTCGCGCTCGGGCCGCGGCAGCACCGGGCCCTCGGGGTAGACGAAGCCGAGCTTCTTCGAGCCGTCCTCAGCCGTCGTCACCATCACGCGCACCGTGCCGCCGTTCTTCAGCCGGCCGAACAGCACCTCGTCGGCGAGCGGCGTCTTGATCGCCGTCTGGATGACGCGGGACATCGGGCGCGCGCCCATCTGCTCGTCGTAGCCGTTCTCGACCAGCCAGCGGCGCGCCTCGTCGGTCAGCTCGATCGTGACGTTGCGGTCCGCAAGCTGGGCTTCCAGCTGCATGATGAACTTGTCGACGACCTTGGCGATGACCTCCGGAGGCAGGTGGCCGAACGCAACGATCGCATCGAGGCGGTTGCGGAACTCCGGCGTGAACAGCTTCTTGATCGCCTCGGTGTCCTCGCCGACCCGCTTGTTCTGCGTGAAGCCGAAGGCCGCGCGCGCCATGTCGGCGGCGCCCGCATTCGTCGTCATGATCAAGATGACGTTGCGGAAGTCGATCTGCTTGCCGTTGTGGTCGGTGAGCTTCCCGTGGTCCATCACCTGCAACAGGATGTTGTAGAGCTCGGGATGCGCCTTCTCGATCTCGTCGAGCAGCAGCACGCAATGCGGATGCTGGTCGATCGCGTCGGTGAGCAAGCCGCCCTGGTCGAAGCCGACATAGCCGGGCGGCGCGCCGATGAGGCGCGAGATCGTGTGACGCTCCATGTACTCCGACATGTCGAAGCGCACGAGCTCGACGCCGAGCGAGGTCGCGAGCTGGCGGGCCACCTCGGTCTTGCCGACGCCGGTCGGGCCGGAGAACAGATACGAGCCGATCGGCTTCTCGCCGTCGCGCAGGCCGGCGCGGGCGAGCTTGATCGCCGACGTCAGCGCCTCGATCGCCGAGTTCTGGCCGTAGACGACGCGCTCCAACGTCTCGGTGAGATGCTCGAGCACCTCGGCATCGTCCTTCGAGACGGTCTTCGGCGGGATGCGCGCCATCGTCGCGATCGTCGCCTCGACCTCCTTGATGCCGATGGTCTTCTTCCGCTTGGCCTCGGGCAGCAGCATCTGCGAGGCGCCCGTCTCGTCGATCACGTCGATCGCCTTGTCGGGCAGCTTGCGGTCGTGGATGTAGCGCGCCGAAAGCTCGACGGCCGCCTTGATCGCCTCGCCGGTGTACTTGATCTTGTGGAAGTCCTCGAAGTAGGGCTTCAAACCTTTCATGATCTCGATCGCATCCGCGACCGACGGCTCGTTGACGTCGATCTTCTGGAAGCGGCGGACGAGCGCGCGATCCTTCTCGAAGTACTGGCGGTACTCCTTGTAGGTCGTCGAGCCGATGCAGCGCAGCGTGCCCTGCGACAACGCGGGCTTCAGGAGGTTCGAGGCATCCATAGCGCCGCCGGACGTCGCGCCGGCGCCGATCACCGTGTGGATCTCGTCGATGAAGAGGATCGCCTTCTTGTGGTTCTCGATCTCCTTCATCACCTGCTTGAGGCGCTCCTCGAAGTCGCCGCGGTAGCGGGTGCCGGCGAGCAGCGTGCCCATGTCGAGCGCGAAGACGGTCGCCTCGGCGAGCACTTCTGGCACCTCGCTGTTGACGATCTTGCGCGCCAGGCCTTCGGCGATGGCCGTCTTGCCGACGCCCGCCTCGCCGACGAGCAGCGGGTTGTTCTTGTGGCGGCGGCACAGCACCTGGATCGTGCGCTGCACCTCGGCCTCGCGGCCGATCAGCGGATCGATCTTGCCGTCGCGGGCCTTCTTGTTGAGATTGACGCAATAGGCATCGAGCGCGCCCTCCTTCTTCTTCGGGTCGCCCGGATCCTTGCCGTCCTTGCCGTCGCGCTCGCCGTCCTCGTCGGCGCCGCGCGGCGACTTCGACGAATCGGCAAGGCCAGGCCGCTTGGCGATGCCGTGGCTGATGTAGTTCACGGCGTCGTAGCGCGTCATGTCCTGCTCCTGCAGGAAATAGGCGGCGTGGCTCTCGCGCTCGGCGAAGATCGCGACGAGCACGTTGGCACCCGTCACCTCCTCGCGGCCCGAGGACTGCACGTGGATCACCGCGCGCTGGATCACGCGGTTGAAGCCGGTGGTCGGCTTTGCATCCTCGCGCCCGTCGGACACGAGGTTTTCCAGCTCGCGCTCGATGTAGTCGCGCAGGTTCTTGCGCAGGAGGTCGAGGTCGATCGAGCAGGCACGGAGCACCGCTGAGGCCTCGGCGTCGTCGGTTAGGCTCAAAAGCAAGTGCTCGAGCGTGGCATACTCGTGGTTCTTCTCGTTCGCGATCGCGAGCGCCCGATGCAGCGACTGTTCGAGGTTTCGTGAAAAGGAGGGCATCGGTCAGACCTCGTGTTGTTCTGGAATGCGATGAGAGAGATGTCGGCGCGCGAACGCGACTTGCGCAGGGCCAAGGCAGCGGGCCACGACGTCGCAGCCGGCGGTGGCCGAGGAGCGGGAGCGGCTTGTGCCGGCAACCGTGATCGCCTTGCTCAGCGTCTTCTCGAGATCGCGGGACAAGGCTTTCATCAGGCCGCCTATTTCTTTTCCATGATGCACTGCAGCGGGTGCTGGTGCTTGCGGGCGTAGTCCATCACCTGCGTCACCTTCGTCTCGGCAACCTCGTAGGTGAAGACGCCGCACTCGCCGACGCCGTGCTGATGCACGTGCAGCATGATGCGCGTCGCCTCGTCGGGACCCTTGCTGAAATATTTGCGGAGCACGACGACCACGAACTCCATCGGGGTGTAGTCGTCGTTGAGCAGCAGCACGCGGTACATGCCGGGGCGTCGCGTCTGCGTGCGCGTCCGCGTGATGACGGCCGTCCCGGAACCGCCGCCGCCGTTGCCGCCAGTGCCGTTGCTGCCGTCGTCGCCGCCGCCGCCGTCCTGCCCGTCCTTGTCGGCACCGCGCGGAGCCGCGGACGCCGATGCAGCAGTGACCGGCAGCACGAAAGGCAGGGCCTCTCGCCGCTCGACGTCCTCGCTCGAAGTGAGCACCTCGTTCACCCTAATCCCTCATCGTGACGTGCGAGATATGCGGTGGCGAACCGGCCTTCGCCAGTGTCGAGACGCACATTCGAACCCCTCGAGCCTCCATCCGCCGCGCGGGGCAACCATGCAAGATCGACACCTCAAAAACGGCAAAAGGCCCGACCGGATGGTCGAGCCTTTCAAAAGCCGGGCGTGTTGTAAAGGTCGCCGCTGACGCAGCGGCGACCCGAACGGCCTCAGCGAAAGTTAGCTGGAGTGAACGGCGTCCTGGCCCTTGGCCATCGCGGTCTCGACCGGCTTGAACGCCTCCTTGGCGATGTCCTTGTAGATCTCGCCGATCTTGTTCGTCTGGGCGAGGAAGCCCTCGAACTGCGACTTGGCGAACTCGCTCTGCAGCTGGATCGCGGTGTCGAAGGACTTCACGCCGAGCAGCTTCTCGACGTACGCCGAGGTGTTCTCCAGCGAGCGCTTCGAGTAGTCGGTGGTCTCGGCCGCAATGGCCTGGAAGCCGCGGGCGATCGAGGCGGCGGTCGCCGACATCTGCTCGACCTGCTCCTGACCGAGCTTGGTGAAATCTCCGAACTGCGTAGCCATCGATTTGCTCCTTATTTCGTATCGCGTCACGGAGACGACGTTGCGTCCGTCTCAGTGCGTGACAGGGATATAGTGCACTGCACAAAAGGCCGCAACCGCCTCTGGGTGCACTGCAACATATGTCGAAAGGGGGATACCCCCGAAGCTGTGCCGCGGTGGCACGGGACGGTTGCGCTCGACCGGTCCGCTTAACCGCGGGGTAACCGCTACGCGACTATCGTGTCCACCGGGGCAATTCTGCGAGCTGGACGCCCCGTGTCGAGGGCGAGGACGCATGAAGTTCGAGTTTGGCGCGCCGCTGCACCCGCGGCTCAAGCGCGCATCGGTTGCGGGCCTGTGCGCCGTCGCCGCCTCCCTCGCCGCCTCGCCGGCGTCCGCCCGCCACCACCATCACCGGCACGCCTTCCGGGCCCGCGTCGAGATCGTGAACCACTCGGCCCGACTCATCCGCGTGCATCAGCGCGGCGGCGGCTACACCCCGCCGTTCTCGGCTTTCGCGATCGACGGCAATTCCGGCCGCGTGCTCTACGGGCAGGACGAGAACGGCCTGCGCCACCCCGCCTCCATCACCAAGGTGATGACGCTCTACCTGCTGTTCGGCGAGCTCGAGCGCCACCGCCTGTCGCTCGACACCCGCATCGAGGTCTCGGCGCATGCCGCGGCGCAGAAGCCGACGAAGCTCGGCCTGCGGCCCGGCTCGACGATCCGCATCGAGGATGCGATCAAGGCGATCGTCACCAAGTCGGCCAACGACATGGCGGTCGCGATCGGCGAGAGG
The DNA here is from genome assembly GCA_901457705.2 of Beijerinckiaceae bacterium RH AL1. Taxonomy (NCBI): domain Bacteria; kingdom Pseudomonadati; phylum Pseudomonadota; class Alphaproteobacteria; order Hyphomicrobiales; family Beijerinckiaceae; species Beijerinckiaceae bacterium RH AL1. The sequence continues at coordinate 1,181,930 of LR590083.2, read as the reverse complement.
ATCGGCGGCAGCGAGCCGGCCTTTGCCGCGATGATGACGCGCAAGGCGCACGCGCTCGGCATGTCGCGCACCAACTTCGTCAATGCCTCCGGCCTGCCGGCCGACGAGCAGTGGACCACCGCGCGCGACCTCGCGACGCTGGGCCGGGCAATCCACGACCGCTACCCGCAATACTTCCACTACTTCTCGACGCACTCCTTCACCTACGCCGGCCAGACGATGCCGAACCACAACCACCTGATGGACCAGGTGGAGGGCATGGACGGCATCAAGACCGGCTACACCAACGCCTCGGGCTTCAATCTCCTGTCCTCGGTCAACCGCAATGGGCACTGGCTCGTGTCGGTGGTGCTCGGCGGCAAGACGCGGCTCGGGCGCGACCGCATCATGGCCGACCTCATCGAGGCGCAGATCGATCATTGCGCGACGCGCCGCTCGGCGCCGATGGTCGCCGAGAACCCGGATCTGGAGCACGTCGCCGAGGCGATCCCCGTCGTGACCCACGTCGGCGAGGAAGCTCCGCCGGTCGAGGGCGTCGACGACGAGGCCGCGGCCGAGGCGCCGCAGCCCGCGCCGCGCCCCAAGGTCGCCGCCGCCGAAGCCGACGCGGCGCCGCTGCCGCCGGCCGAGACCGAAGCGGCGCCGGAGCCCGAGCCGGTGCGCGGCCCGGTCCACCTGCGCCGGGCCCACGTCGAGGTCGCCGAGGCCGAAAGCGCGCCGGCGGCCGCCGTCCGCGCCCGTCCCGCCTTCGTGTCGAACGTCCCGACGCCGCCCGAGCGCGACATGCTGGCGACCGGCTCGATCCGCCGTTCGGGCCGCCTCCAGACCGCGCGCCTCGACGGCTCGACCTCGCACTACGACGGCGCAGCGACCACCACGCCCTCGCGCCGCAGCCGGCACGACAAGGCCGAGCTGATGAAGCCGATCAAGGTCGCGAGCCTCGAGCCCGTCGTGCCGCAGCCGACCGGCCGCCCCTCGCACAGCGGGATCATGATCCAGATCGGCGCGCCCGACAGCGTCGCCAAGGCGAACGACCTGCTCGCCCGCGCCAAGGGCTCGGCGCGGGGCGCGCTCGCCGGTGCGCATCCCTTCACCGAGAAGGTCTCGAAGGGCGGCACGACGCTCTACCGCGCCCGCTTCGCCGGGCTCGATCCCGATGCGGCCGACGGCGCCTGTCGCGCCCTGAAGCGCGCCGGCATGTCCTGCTTCACGACGAGAAACTAAGCGCCGCCGGTCGCCCACCGGTCGAGTTCGAGCGTAAGTGTCGCGTACGGAGTTTCACGCATGGCGGCGAAGCAGAACTTCCTTGGCTTCGTTGGCGCGGGCGGCAAGATCGGCCGTCCCGCCCTGGTCGGGGTGCCACTTCTTCATGACCGCGCGATGCGCGCGCACGACCTCGTCGCGCGCCGCACCGCGGCGAAGACCGAGTACCTCATAAGCCTCGTCCTCGGACATGCGGCTCGATCCGCGCGCCCGAGCGGACCGCGTGTCGGCGTGAGCCTCTCCTGCTGGACGCCAGCCGGCAAACCGGCGGTGGAAATAGGCTTCTAGGAGCCGCGCCCCGTCGGCATCGTCGCGCTGGCACATGCGGTAGACGGTCTCGCACTGCGCCTGATCGAGCCGATCGAGCGCGTTTCCCTCGTAAGGACCGGCGATGATGCGGCCGGTCATCCGCGCCTGCGCCTGGTCGAAGTCCATCTCGATCATCGCCGAGCGCACCCGCGACACGTGCGTGCGGGTGCTGGATGCCGTCCCCGGCCGCCGGCTCGAGCGCCCGAGCAGCCACAGCGCAACACCGAAGATGAGGAGCGCCGCCCAGACGTTGCCGCGCACGAGCACCAGCAGCGCGACGGCGACGGACGCGACGGAGGCGAGCTTCTCGAGGGTGCCGGGTGTCATGAAGGGGAAGAGCCGCGGGAACGCGCCGGACCTCGACAGCGCGAGCCACAGCAGGACGATCGCAGCGAGCGGATAGATCATCGTCGCGTCAAGGCGGCGTCATCCGCGGGAAGGTCGTACCGTTCGCCACCGGCGGAAGATCGCGCGTCGCGCCCGCCTCCGCAAGCGGAACGCCGGCCTAGAGCAGGCACAGCTCTGCGAGGTCGCGTCGCAGGGCCTCGGGCAGGTCGACGCCGCCGACGAGGCTCGAAAGGTCCGGCGGCGCCGCGTCCGGTGCGAGATAGCGCCAGCCCTGGAAGGCCCGGCACGGCCGCGGGGCGACGGCGACGACGGCCGGGTCGAGCACGAGATCGCAGCGGCCGATGCCGGCCGAGTCGGTGAACGGGCGGATTGCCAGCACCGCCTGGCGGGCGGCGATCTGGCCGCGCACGACCCAGTAGAGCGAGCCGCCGTCGAGGATCTCGTCGGCGCGCTTCGGCACCATGCGCGTCGTGTGGACCGGACCGTGCGGCGTCTCGCCACCGCGGCGCTTGAGCCGCTCGACGACATACGCCTCGATGTCGGCGACGCTCGTCGCGCCGACCGCAAGCTTCAGGAGATGCAGAGCCATGCGGCCTTGATAAGCCGGGCGCGGTGCGGCGCGAAGGGTCGGCGGCATTTTGCCCCCGAGATTCCCTAGGGCACCTCGAACCGCTCGATCCGCCAGCCCTCGCCGGCGGCGCCGGCGGCCCAGTCCTGCCAGGCCGAAGTCGCCATGACGGCCTCCATGTAGTCCTGCGTACGTGCCTCGACCTTCGCGGCATAGGTGTGCAGGCGCGCCACGACGGGCGCGTACATCGCGTCGGCCGCCCCGAAGGCCCCGAACAGGAAGGGTCCGCCGGAGCGCTCGAGCGCGTCGGCGAAGGCCGCCTCGATCCGCGCGATGTCGGCGACGGCGGCCGCCGCGACCTCGGGGTCGAGCTTCGCGCGCTTCGGCGCCCGGCCGAGGTTCATCGGGTAGGCACGGCGCAGCGACAGGAAGCCGGCGTGCATCTCGGCGGCCAGCGAGCGTGCCAGGGCGCGTGCGGCGGTCTCGCGCGGCCAGACCGCGCGATCGGGGTGCTTGTCGGCGACATGCTCGATGATCGCGAGCGACTCCCACACCGTGATATCGCCGTCGATGAGGATCGGCACCTTGGCGCCGGGGCTGAGCGTACGGAGCGTCGCCGACGTCTCCTCGGTGTAGAGCGGCAGCACCGTCTCGTCGAAGGCGATGTCGAGCGCGCGCATCAGGATCCAGGGCCGCATCGACCAGGACGAATAGGTCTTGTTGCCGATGACGAGACGCGGCGGCATCAGCCTTCGGCTCCCTGCCGGCGATGCGCGGCGCGGGCGCGGTTGAGGCGGGCGCCGAGGCTGCCGCTCTCGCTCTTGTCGGTCACCCGCGCCGGCGGCTGCGCGCGGCCGTCCTGGCGGCGCTGCGCGATCACCGTGTCCTCGCCGTAGGCGTAGAGGTCGGTGATCGGCCGGTCGCAGGCGAGGTCTTGCGGCAGCGCGAAGGCGCCGGGATCGGCGAAGCGCGACACCAGGATCAGCGACATCGCGTCGACGGTGAGCGCGCCGTCCTCGAAGGCGCTGCCGATGGCGGCCGGCGCGACGATATGGAAGCCGGGCTCGGCGTCGCAGGCGGCGAGGAAGCGCGCGGCATCGAACGGCCCATGCAGCGCCAGGCTCGAAGCGCCGACGAGTGCCGCGCAGGGCCCGGCGACGAGCCCGGCGAGACTCGCCGGCGGCAGCAGCGAGACGATGCGCGCCGACGGGTTGATCCGCGCCTGCTCGACCAGCGACAGGGCATCGGCAAACAGCGCGACCTGGCGATGCGCCTTCAGGTCCGGCGCCGTGGCGGGTCCGGCGAAGGTCAGGATCGTGCCCGGCTCGCCGCCGGGAAACGCGGTCTCGACGTCGACCATGGCGTCGAGGCGCTCGAAGGAGATGTCGGCGGCGCCGTCGACGGGCCCCGGCCCCTGGGTCGCGACCATGCGGATCGAATCGGAGAGCGCGGCGGCCGAGAGGTAGGCCTCGCCGCAGTCGGCGGCGCCGTAGGACGACGGCCCGATCAGCGCGACGGCGTTTGCCGCGCGGGCGTGCGCGACGAGCTCGACCGGGCCGAGCCCGACCGGCGCCAGCGCCGGCTGCAGCCCGGCGCGCAGCACCGCGACCAGCGCCACGATGGACGCCGTCGTCGCGCCGGCGACGAGGAGGATGCGCTCGCCCGGCGCGAACCCGGCGTGGTGAAGCAGTGCGGCCAGTCGCCCCACCCGGCGCGCCAGCACGCCGGCCGTCGTCGCGCCGCCGTCGTCGCTGACGAGGACGAGGTCAGGACATTCCCTAGCGGCAGCCATGACGAGCGCGTCGAAGCCGCTGGCGGGAAAGGCTGTGTCCTGGCTCTCTTGTCCGTGGCTCACGGATCCCGGGCCCACAGATAACGCGCTCGTCATGCCTTCGACCATGCACCCGAATCCGGCACCAGGCCGGCGACGCCTCATCATGCGGCAAAGGCCACGGCGGCGCGAGGGCTGTTTGGGCGCCATCCATCGCCTTCTCGCGATCCCATCGCGAGGGCTGTCGTGACGTCGTGCGCTCTGATAGAGAGCCTCGCGCTACGAGATGGCCACCCGCCAATATGTCGCCTCAAAGAGCGGCAAAGAGCGGCGCGGTTCAGGGCGTCGCGCCGCGACGTCTTTCGGCGCGCGCAAGGCCGGCGCCGAACAACGCATTCCGCAAGCCCCCGGGACGAGCGCCCGAACGAAAGGATCGAAGATGCCGCTGATCACCAAGCGCGGTCTCGCACTCGCCCTGCTGGCCACCGGTGTGGCGATCACGCCGGCCGCCGCCGCGTCCAAGAAGAAGCAGCCGGCCCCGGCCGCCCCCGCCGCACAGCCAGACGCCGGTGCGGCCCCGGCCCAGGGCGGCGCGCCCCAGTCCAACGTCCTGGCCCTCGTGCCGACCCAGAAGGACTGGACCAAGGTGTGCGGCAAGGATCAGGCGGCCGGCAAGGAGGTCTGCTACACGACGCGCGACTTCTCCGCCGAGGCCGGCAAGCCGCCGGTGCTGGCGCTCGCCGTCTACGACATCAAGGGGGAGGACGTGAAGATCATCCGCATGCTCATGCCGATCGGCCTGATGCTGCGGCCCGGCTTCCGCTTCTCGGTCGACAACGGCCCGACCGCGGAAGGCTCCTACGAGATCTGCTTCCCGAACGGCTGCTTCGCCGAGTCGAAGGTCCGCACCTCGTCGGTCGACACGATGAAGGGCGGCACGAAGCTCGCGGTCAGCGTCCGCAACCAGGCCAACAACGAGGTCACCTTCGCGGTGCCGCTCGCCGGCTTCGGCAAGGCGTTCGACGGCCCGGCGATCGACCCGGAAGTTCTGCGCAAGCAGCAGGAGCAGCTGCAGGCGGGCCTGCAGAAGCAGGCCGAGGAGGAGCGCAAGCGGCTCGAGGCGCAGAAGGCGAACGGCGGCGCGGCGGGCGGCGCTGCGATCCCGAAGCAGTAAGTCGCTCGAGGGAAACGATCAGGTCGGCCCGCTTCAGTTGAGGCGGGCCGCTTTCATCTGGTAGGCGCCGTCCTGGGCGCGGACGAACATCTCGTCGACCTGCGGATGGCGGATCGGATCGCCCGACGTGTCGGCGAGCAGGTTCTGCTCGGAGACGTAGGCGACGTACTCGGTGTCGGCGTTCTCGGCATAGAGATGGTAGAACGGCTGGTCCTTGCGGGGACGCACGTCCTCGGGGATCGACTCCCACCATTCCTGCGTATTCGCAAAGACCGGATCGACATCATAGATGATGCCGCGGAAAGCGTACTTCCGGTGCCTTACGACCTGTCCGATCCCGAACTTCGCCTGTCGAGTTGTCATGGGAACGCGCGCGTACACTCGATGCCTAGCTTGCTTGGGTAGCCAGCGCCCAAATCGTTGTCAATGCGACTGGCCCTGAGCGACCGCTCGGGCGCAAGCGCCTGCCGCCAGACCGTGCCGGGAGAGTGATGACCCGATCGAGCCACCCACCGGAGTTCCCGCTCGAGCTGCTCGAGCCGAAGGAGATGGCGCGGGCCGACGCCATCACCGCCCAGACGATCCCGAGCATCGCGCTGATGGAGCGCGCCGGCGCCGCCGTGGCGCGGGCGGCGCTGCGGCTGCTGCCGGCCGCAGGCGCACGCCACGTGACGATCTTCTGCGGCCCCGGCAACAATGGCGGCGACGGCTACGTCGCGGCGCGCCTGCTCGCCGACGCCGGCTGCGAGGTCGAGGTCGCGATCCTGGGCGACCGCGCCGCGCTCAAGGGCGACGCCGCCACCGCAGCCGCGGGCTGGAGCGGGCCGACCGTCGCCGTCGCCTCCGCCCGGCTTGAGGCGACGGACCTCGTGATCGATGCCCTGTTCGGCGCCGGCCTTGCCCGCGACCTCGACGGCGCGGCGGAGGCGGCCGTCGCCCGCATCAACGCCTGGTCCGCGGCGACCGACGGCCAGGTGCTCGCCGTCGACATCCCCTCGGGCGTCGACGGCGCCAGCGGCGCCATCCGCGGCATCGCCATCGACGCGGACGAAACCGTCACCTTCTTCCGGCTCAAGCCCGGACACATCCTGATGCCCGGCCGCGCCGCCTGCGGCCGGTTGGTGCTCGAGGACATCGGCATCGCGGCCAAGGTGCTCGACGAGATCGCCCCCGCGACGTGCCTCAATGCCCCGGGCCTCTGGCGCGACGCCCTGCCCCGCCCCGGTCTCGCCGGCCACAAGTACGCGCGCGGCCATGCGCTCGTGGTGTCGGGGCCCATCGCGCAGACCGGCGCGGCGCGGCTCTGCGCGCGCGGCGCCCTGCGCATCGGCGCGGGGCTGGTGACCGTGGCGACGCCTCGGGACGCCCTGCCGATTCACGCCGCCGCGCTGACCGCGATCATGACCCGCGTCGCCGACGATGCGGCGGAGCTCGGCGCGATCCTCGCCGACCGCCGCAAGAACGCCGTCGCGCTCGGACCCGGCCTCGGCGTCGGCACGGGCACGCGCGCGCTCGTGCTGGCGGCGCTCGCCCCTCCGCCGCCTGCGCCCGAGGCGCCACCGCGCGGCATCGTCCTCGATGCCGATGCGCTCACGAGCTTCGCCGACACGCCAGACGCCCTCTTCGAGGCCATCGCCGCCGCGACGATGACGGTGGTCCTCACCCCGCACGACGGCGAGTTCGCCAAGCTGTTCGGCGCCGCCATCGACATGACCGCCGCCAAGCCCGAACGCGCGCGGGCCGCGGCCAAGCGCAGCGGCGCGATCGTGCTCCTGAAGGGCGCCGACACGGTCGTCGCGACGCCGGACGGCCGCGCGGCGATCGCGGCGAGCGACGCGCCGTGGCTCGCCACCGCCGGCTCCGGCGATGTCCTGGCCGGGTTCGTCGCGGGGCTGCTCGCGCAGGCCATGCCGGGGTTCGAGGCGGCGGCCGCGGCGGTCTGGTTGCACGCCGAGGCGGCACGCCGGTTCGGTCCCGGCCTGATCTCGGAGGATCTGCCCGATCTCCTTCCGGGCGTGCTCCGCGATCTTCTGCAACCCTGAGACGGCGCAGGTCCGCTTCCTGCTTCAACAGGCCGCGATCAGGCGGCCAAGCCCTCGCGGATTCGCGAAATGGCCCTAATCTCGTGGTCAACGCCCGCCCATTCCGCCACCGGGAGCGCCAATGCGCCCAGCCAACGCGATCGACTTCTGGCGCGGCTACGCCCTGATCTCGATCTTCGTCAATCACATCCCGGGCAACTTCTTCGAGCGCTTCCAGTACCGCAACCTGACGCTGTCGGATTCCGCCGAGCTCTTCGTGTTCCTCGCCGGCTGGGCGATGCGGCTGTCGATCGAGAACCCGAAGCGGCCGATGTCGAACTCGGCGATCGTCTACAAGCTCTGGGGCCGCGCCTTCACGATCTACGTCGCGCAGACCTTCATCACCGAGATCGCGATCTTCATCCTGGCAGCCGCCTCGGTCTGGCTCGACGCGCCCTTCCTGCTCGATTGGCACAACGTCGGCGCGGTGTTCCACCAGCCGGTCGAGGCGCACATCGGGCTCGTGCTGCTGACCCACCAGCTCGGCTACTTCAACATCCTGCCGCTCTACGTGGTCCTGATGCTGGCAGCGCCGGCGGTCGCCCTGCTCTACCGCGCGCTCCCGATGGTCGTGCTGCCGCTGTCGGTCGGCCTCTACGTGGCGACGCTGATCCTCGGCTGGAACCTGCCGTCCTGGCCGATCGAGGGCACGTGGTTCTTCTCGCCCTTCGCCTGGCAGCTCATCTACGTCCTGGGCTTCCTGCTCGCCGGCAAGCGCACCGACCTCGGCGCCTTCGGCCGCCGGCACCTGCGCGTGCTGCAGATGGTCGCGATCCCGATCGTGCTGGTCGGGCTCGTCATTGCCTCGACTCGGTACTGGGACTGGATCTCGCTGCCGAGCCTCGGCCTGCCCGTGAAAGTCTACGACAAGACCTTCATGTCCCCCGACCGGCTCGCCAGCGTGCTGGCGCTGATCGCGCTCGGCGGCGGCATCTTCACCTACATCGACGCCTGGCTTCCAGGACTTACGAACTTCTTGTCGATGCTCGGCCGCAACGGCCTGCACGTCTTCTGTGCCGGCTCGCTGTTGAGCTTATGCGGCCAGATCGTCCGTTTTATGTATGGCGGTTCGATCGCGACCGATGCGATATTGTTCGTCGTCGGGGTCTCGATCATGGCCGCGACAGCATGGGTGCTCGAATGGCGTTCCCGTACAAAGGCCCAAGCCGCCCCGGCCTCCGCGCCGGTCGCGCAGCCGGTCGCGGCGGCCTCGTCCTCCTAGCCGGCGCCTTGATGAGCGGAGCCGTGGCGGCGCAGGTTCCGGCCGCGCCGCCCGCCGCCCAGGGTGCGCCTGCGCCGCAGCAGCCGCAGCCCGTCCCCGTGCCTTCGGCCGGCGGCCCCGGCCCGGGCCCGACGGCCACCACCGCGCCGCCGCCTTTGAGCCCGTCCTGCGATGCGCCGGCGACCGACATCGCCGCGACCGCGCCGCTGCCGAACGTCGCCAAGGCCATCGCCGAGCACAAGACGCTCGAGATCCTCGCCGTGGGCTCGGCTTCGATGGAGACGATCGGCAGCGCCAACGGCGTGAAGAGCTATCCCGTGCAGATCGAGGATCTGCTCAAGGCCGCGCTGAAGGGCGTCGACGTCGACATCATCAACCGGGGCACCGGCGGCGAGGTCGCGCAGACGTCGTCCGACCGCATCCACAGCGAGGTGGGCCTGACCAAGCCCGACCTCGTGCTGTGGCAGCTCGGCACGAATGACGCGCTGGCGCGGGTCGATCCGGAGCAGTTCACCGAGATCGTGAAGTCGACCATCGACTGGCTGAAAGGCCAGGGCATCGACGTCGTCCTCGTCGGCCTGCAGTACACCTCGCGCTTCGCCCGCGACGAGAACTACTTCGCGATCAAGCGTGCGCTCGACAGGATCGCGAAGGAGGAGAACATCCTCTACATCAAGCGCTACGACGCGATGAAGTTCATCGCCCAGACGCGCGCCAAGGTGCATCTGATGACGAGCGACAACTACCACCTGTCGGAGCTCGGCACGCAATGCATGGCCGAGCACGTCGCGCACGCGATGGTGGCCAGCATCTTCGTGCGCCGCTTCCGCCCCGCCGCGAAGCCGCCGGCCACGACGTCGAACTAGGGCGGTGGCGAACTAGGCCGATCTCGAACTAGCCCACCTCGAACCAGCCGGCGAGGCCGGTGACCTGGCGATCGAGGATCAGGCTTTCGATCGCCCACCTGCCGGGATTGTCCGCGATAAAGGCAACGTGCTTGGTCTTGCCGGGGCCGATCAAAATCGAGTCGCGCCAGTAGGGGTCCCAACCATCGTCGAGATCGTGCAGCACGCGGAAGACGTGGCCGTGCACGTGCATCTGCTGGACCTGCTCGCTCTTGTTGACGAAGCCGAGCGTCACCGCGCCGCCGCGCTTCACCTTGAAGAGCGGCATGCCCGAGACGCCGTCGGACGGCGCGCCGCCGAGGCTCCAGGCCCAGTGCGCGTCGCTCGACGGCGCCAGCGCGATGACGAGGTCGCGCTTCACCGCGCGCTCGAGCGGGATGCGGGTCGGCAGCAGCGGGTTCTCGGGTAGCCTGGCGATGGGCGGATGCGGCGGAACCGGCGCGCCGGCGATCGCCACCTCGGCCAGCGCGACATCGGGCGAGCCGAGCCCGCGCAGCACGATGGCCGCCCGTCCCGCCTTGGCCGGCATGTCGAGCATGACCTCGAAGCGCGAGCCGGGGCCGACCGGCACCGTGTCGCGGGCCGGGCGGAACAGCTCGCTCGGCTGCCCGTCGATGGCGACGAGGGTCGGCGGCGCGCCGTCGAAGCCGACGAGCGCGATGCGCGCCGCGCAGGCATTGAGCACGCGCAGCCGCAGTCGCGCGCCGGGCCGCGCGGTGAGCGGGAGCGGGACGGGCTTGGAGTTGACCGTGACGAGCGCGCCGATCCGCCCGGCGCCGCGCGCCTGGGCGAGGCTCGCGAAATCGCCGAGGAGCGCACCCTTGGAGTCGAGCGCCCAGTCGTCGAGGACGAGCAGGATGTCGTCGTCGACGCGCGGCGGCTCGCGCTCCTCGACGATCAGCGCACCGTAGAGCCCGCGGCCGACCTGCTCGGCTGACTGCGGGAAGATGTGCGGGTGGTACCAGAAGAGCCCCGCGTCCGGCGGCGTGAAGGCGTAGTCGTAGCTGGCACCGGGCGCGACGGGCGGCTGGGTCAGCCCGGCGACGCCGTCCATCGCGTTCGGCAGCCGGACGCCGTGCCAGCAGAGCGTCGTCGGCTGGGCCAGCCTGTTCTCGAGGCAGATGCGCAGGCTCTCGCCGAGCTTGATGCGCAGGAGCGGGCCCGGCACTTGGCCGCCGTAGGCCCAGACGGCCGTGTCGCCTGTCGGCACAAGGCGGAGCTGCGCCGGGCCGGCCTGAAGCACGATCGGCTTGTCCGGCGTCTCCCCCGCGACCCGGGTCGGCAACAACGTCGCCGCCACCCCGCCTGCCACGAGCCCGCCCAGCCGCCGTCGATCCACCCGCATCCCGCCTCCCGCGCCGCCCCTGCGGGCCCCGCACTTTTTTGCTGCGCACCCGGAACTGCGTTGTTATAGAGCGCGATCCGAAAGGCGATGACAGCGAGACGTGCCGGTGCGAGCCGCGCGCGCGGGCGTGGCGGAACTGGTAGACGCGCTGGATTTAGGTTCCAGTGGTGAAAATCGTGGGGGTTCAAGTCCCTCCGCCCGCACCATTTCGCTGCCGCGCCGCAGTCCGTCTCCCGCTGGGCATGCGCCCCGCCAAGAACCTTAGGCCGTTTCGAACATGCAAGTGACCCAGACCCACGCCGACGGGCTCAAGCGCGAGTTCCAGATCGTGCTGCCGGCGGAGGACCTCTCGAGCCGCATGGCCACCCAGCTGTCGGAGATGCAGGCCAAGGCGCGGATCAAGGGCTTCCGGCCCGGCAAGGTGCCGATCCCGCACCTGAAGCGCCTCTACGGCCGCGCCATCATGGCCGACGTCGTGCAGGAGGCGGTCGGCGAGGCCCGCACCAAGATGATCGAGGAGAACGATCTGCGCGTCGCGGGCGAGCCGAAGTTCGACGTCGACGGCGACGAGAACGTGCTGGAGCGCGCGCTCGAGGCCAAGGGCGACTTGACGTTCAAGGTGGCGCTCGAGGTGCTGCCCAAGGTCGAGGTCGGCTCGCTCGACGACATCGAGATCGAGAAGCTGGTCGCCGACGTCCCTGAGGAGGAGGTCGACCGCATCGTCGGGTTGCTCGCCAACCAGAACCGCACCTTCGAGCCCAAGGGCGCCGGCGCCACGGCCGAGACTGGCGACAAGGTGACGATCGACTTCGTCGGCAAGATCGGCGACGAGGCCTTCGAGGGCGGCTCGGGCGAGAGCGTCGACCTCGTGCTCGGCTCGAACTCGTTCATCCCCGGCTTCGAGGACCAGATCGTCGGCATGAAGGTCGACGAGGATCGGACCGTCACCGTCACCTTCCCGGCCGATTACGGCGCGGCGAACCTCGCCGGCAAGGAAGCGAATTTCGGCGTGAAGCTAAAGGAGATCGCGGCGCCGCAGGAGCTCGCGCTCGACGACGCGTTCGCGAAAAACTTCGGCCTCGGGTCGTTCGACAAGCTGAAGGAGTCGATTCGCGACAACATCGCCCGCGACTACGGCCAGGCCTCGCGCGCCAAGTGGAAGAAGACGCTGCTCGACACGCTCGACAAGCGCTACGGCTTCGAGCTGCCGCAGGGGCTCGTCGACCAGGAGTTCGACGCCGTGTGGCGCCAGGTTCAGGCCGAGAAGGCGCGCGGCGGCATGGATGCCGAGGACGCCGGCAAGAGCGAGGACGACCTCAAGGCCGAGTACCGCGCGATCGCCGAGCGCCGCGTGCGCCTCGGGCTGGTGCTGGCCGAGATCGGCAAGGACGCCAACGTTCAGGTGACGCAGGAGGAGATGAACCAGGCGCTGATGGAGCGCGTGCGTCAGTTCCCCGGCGAGGAGAAGCAGGTCTTCGACTACTTCCGGCAGAACCCGCAGGCGATGGCGCAGATCCAGGCGCCGCTCTTCGAGGAGAAGGTGGTCGACCACATCGTCTCGAAGGCGAAGGTCACCGAGCGCAAGGTGTCGAAGGACGAGCTGACCAAGCTCGACGAGGACGACGCGAAGGCGGCGTAGGCGCAGGAGCTACAAAACGTCGACGGGGTAACCGCGGATCTCGCGATCCGTGGTCACCAGCTTCGCGCCTTCCCTGATCGCCTGGGCGATGAGCAGATGATCGAAGGGATCGCGGTGGCGCATCGGGAGGCCGATCAGGACGTCGAGATGTTGCGCGGTGATCGCCAGCATCTTGAAGCCGATCGTCGCGATCTCGCGCTCCACATCCTTGATGTCCACGGCCATCTTGCCTGAGCGGACTTTGACCGCGATCTCCCAGAGCGAGACGATGCTGACCCAGACCTCGCTGTCGGGGCTCTCGATCGCCGCGATCACGGTCGCCTGAAGCCTTGGATCGTCGGTGATCCACCACAGCAAGGTGTGCGTATCGAGAAGCAACTTCAAAACTTGGGAGCTTCCATCGCCTGCAGCACATCCTCAGGCAGGATGTCGGCATCCTCGGCCATCCAGATGCGACCTTTGAGGCCGCCGCGACGACGCCTGAGGTCTTGCTTCGGCGCAGGCGCCTTGATCTCGGCGACCACCACGTCGCGAGAGGTCACGAGCACCGTCGTTCCCTCCGCGGCCAAGCTCAAGTAGTGCGAGAGATTGCTGCGAAGCTCCCTGACGCCGATCTTGACTTCGTTTGTCGCATCCATCGCCGTGACTCGGGCGCCATCCCGTGTCCACAATAGGTGGACACAACGACGCGGTCAAAGCCCTTTGCACCGGTGCCCGCGTATCCCTATCTTCGATCAGCGCCCGGGTCGCCCCACCCGAATCGATACGAGACCTCCCATGCGTGACCGCGACCCGTACGAGCTCTACGACAACTACCTGATCCCGCAGGTGATCGAGAACACGACGCGCGGCGAGCGTGGGTTCGACATCTATTCGCGCCTGCTGCGCGAGCACATCATCTTCCTGACCGGGCCGGTCGAGGACCACATGGCCTCGGTGATCATCGCCCAGTTGCTCTTCCTCGAGGCGGAAAACCCCAAGAAAGAGATCAACATGTACATCAACTCGCCGGGCGGCGTGGTCACGGCGGGCCTCGCGATCTACGACACGATGCAGTTCATCAAGCCGAAGATCACCACGCTCTGCACCGGCCAGGCCGCCTCGATGGGCTCGCTGCTGCTCTGCGCCGGCGCGCCGGGCATGCGCTACTGCCTGCCGAACGCCCGCGTCATGGTCCACCAGCCCTCGGGCGGCTTCCAGGGCCAGGCATCCGACATCCTGCGTCACGCCGACGACATCATGAAGATCAAGCGCCGGCTCAACGAGATCTACGTCAAGCATACCGGCAAGGATTACGACACGATCGAGCGCACGCTCGATCGCGATCACTTCATGACCGCCGAGGAAGCCAAGGACTTCGGGATCGTCGACCATGTCATCACGGAGCGCCCGGACGACAAGCCGGAGATCAAGGCCTGAGGATAGGCGGGATGGCGGCGGGCGCCGGGTTTGCGCTCGCCCAGCTCCCGGCTTAAGCTCGGTTTAAGTGATTTGCCGTGACAGTCGATTGGCGAAGGCCCGCTTTGTGCAAGCGCGTCAGCCGACCAAAAATGACTTCCGGGCCGCTCGACGGCGGCACGGCAAAAGCTCCTCGGAGCTCGGGACGAGAGCGGGGGCGATGGGTTCGCGTGCAGCGCCATCGCCGCCAGGGGCTCGGCGCGTTGCGCCGGGCGGCCCCATCTGATCATAATGCCCGCTCGGCGTGCACGCGCCGGCGGCCCGGAGATAAGCCATGACCAAGGTCGGCGGCAACGACTCGAAGAACACGCTCTACTGTTCGTTCTGCGGCAAGAGCCAGCACGAGGTGCGCAAGCTCATCGCGGGCCCGACCGTGTTCATCTGCGACGAGTGCGTCGAGCTGTGCATGGACATCATCCGCGAGGAGAACAAGTCCGCGCTCGTCAAGAGCCGCGACGGCATCCCGACGCCGAAGGAGATCTGCAAGGTCCTCGACGACTACGTGATCGGCCAGTTCCAGGCCAAGCGCGTCCTCTCGGTCGCCGTGCACAACCACTACAAGCGCCTCAACCACGCGACGAAGCACAACGACGTCGAGCTGGCGAAGTCGAACATCCTGCTGATCGGCCCGACCGGCTCCGGCAAGACGCTGCTCGCCCAGACGCTGGCGCGCATCCTCGACGTGCCGTTCACCATGGCCGACGCCACGACGCTGACCGAGGCCGGCTACGTCGGCGAGGACGTCGAGAACATCATCCTGAAGCTGCTGCAGGCTTCCGACTACAACGTCGAGCGGGCGCAGCGCGGCATCGTCTACATCGACGAGATCGACAAGATCTCGCGCAAGTCCGACAACCCGTCGATCACCCGCGACGTGTCGGGCGAGGGCGTGCAGCAGGCCCTGCTCAAGATCATGGAAGGCACGGTCGCGTCCGTGCCGCCGCAGGGCGGCCGCAAGCACCCGCAGCAGGAGTTCCTGCAGGTCGACACGACGAACATCCTGTTCATCTGCGGCGGCGCCTTCGCCGGCCTCGAGAAGATCATCTCGAACCGCGGCAAGTCGACCTCGATCGGCTTCTCGGCGCAGGTCGCCTCGCCGGACGACCGGCGCACGGGCGAGGTGCTGCGCAAGGTCGAGCCGGACGACCTGCTGAAGTTCGGCTTGATCCCCGAGTTCGTCGGCCGTCTCCCGGTCCTGGCGACGCTCGAGGACCTCGACGAGCCTGCGCTGAAGAAGATCCTGACGGAGCCGAAGAACGCCCTGGTCAAGCAGTACCAGCGGCTGTTCGAGATGGAGAACACCGCCCTTACCTTCCAGGACGAGGCGTTGAACGTCGTCGCCAAGAAGGCCATCGAGCGCAAGACCGGCGCCCGCGGCCTGCGCTCGATCCTCGAGAGCGTGCTGCTCGACACGATGTTCGACCTCCCCGGCCTCGACTCGGTCGAGCAGGTGGTGATCGGCCCCGAGGTGATCGACGGGAAGTCGCGCCCGCTCTACATCTATTCCGAGCGCGAGAAGTCGAACACCGGCACCTGAGCTTGGGCTCCGGGCGACGCGTCCCGGCCGGCGATGAAGCCGGCCGGTCGAAGGGACAGGTGCGGTCTCACGGGTACGTGTGTCGCGCACGGCTGACATGTTCGAGCCACAGTCCCTGTGACACTCAGCTGACATCGCCGTTGAAAGCCCGCCACGCCGTCGCCATCTGCGTGAACGAAGCTGATACAGTTCCCGGCATCCGCTGCTTCGCCTGAAGGGCCCGCCGGAGATAGGAAAAGAAAATGGCCAGCCAAAAGCGTGAGCCTTCACCGCCCGGCGTCGTGGAGAACTTCCCCGTCCTGCCGCTGCGCGATATCGTCGTCTTCCCGCACATGATCGTGCCGCTCTTCGTCGGCCGCGAGAAGTCCATTCGGGCGCTCGAGGAGGTGATGAAGGCCGACAAGCTCATCATGCTCGCGACGCAGATGAACGCGACCGACGACGATCCGGCCGTCGATGCGATCTACCAGACCGGCACGCTCGCCTCCGTCCTGCAGCTGCTCAAGCTGCCCGACGGCACCGTCAAGGTGCTCGTCGAGGGCCAGGCGCGCGCCAAGGTGCACGACTACACCAACACCGACGAGTTCTACGAAGCCGACGCCGAGACGATCGCCGACGACCGCGTCGACGAGACCGAGGTCGAGGCGCTCGCCCGCTCGGTGGTCGCCGAGTTCGAAGGCTACGTGAAGCTCAACAAGAAGATCTCGCCCGAGGTCGTCTCCGCCGTCACGCAGATCGAGGACTATTCGAAGCTCGCCGACACCGTCGCCTCGCACCTCGCGGTGAAGATCGCCGACAAGCAGGCGGTGCTCGAGATGACCTCGGTCGCCAAGCGGCTCGAGAAGTGCCTCGCGCTCATGGAGAGCGAGATCTCGGTGCTGCAGGTCGAGAAGCGCATCCGCACGCGCGTCAAGCGCCAGATGGAGAAGACCCAGCGCGAGTACTACCTCAACGAGCAGATGAAGGCGATCCAGAAGGAGCTGGGCGACGAGGACGGCAAGGACGACCTCGGCGAGCTCGAGGAGCGCATCAAGCAGACGCGTCTTTCCAAGGAAGCGCGCGACAAGGCCAATGCCGAGCTGAAGAAGCTGCGGCAGATGTCGCCGATGTCGGCCGAGGCGACGGTGGTGCGCAACTACCTCGACTGGCTGCTCTCGATCCCGTGGAACAAGCGCTCGAAGGTCAAGAAGGACCTGAACATCGCCGAGGAGCTGCTCAACACGGAGCACTTCGGGCTCGACAAGGTGAAGGAGCGTATCGTCGAGTACCTCGCCGTGCAGAGCCGCGCGAACAAGCTGAACGGGCCGATACTCTGCCTCGTCGGACCGCCCGGCGTCGGCAAGACGTCGCTCGGCAAGTCGATCGCCAAGGCGACCGGCCGCGAGTTCGTGCGCATGTCGCTCGGCGGCGTGCGTGACGAGGCGGAGATCCGCGGCCATCGGCGCACCTACATCGGCTCGATGCCCGGCAAGATCATCCAGTCGATGCGCAAGGCGAAGACGTCGAACCCGCTCTTCCTGCTCGATGAGATCGACAAGATGGGCCAGGACTTCCGCGGCGACCCGTCGTCGGCGCTGCTCGAGGTGCTCGACCCCGAGCAGAACAAGGACTTCGCCGATCACTACCTCGAGGTGGACTACGACCTGTCCTCCGTGATGTTCGTCACCACGGCGAACACGCTCAACATCTCGCCGCCGCTGATGGACCGCATGGAGATCATCCGGATCGCCGGCTACACCGAGGACGAGAAGCTCGAGATCGCCAAGCGCCACCTCATCCCGGCGGCGATCAAGAAGCATGGTCTCGAAGCCAACGAGTGGTCGATCGACGACTCCGGCCTGCTGGAGCTGATCCGCAGGTACACGCGAGAGGCCGGCGTGCGTAACCTCGAGCGCGAGATCTCGAACCTCGCCCGCAAGGCGGTGAAGGAGATCCTGCTCGGCAAGACCACGACGGTGTCGGTCACGGACAAGAACGTCGCCGACTTCCTCGGCGTGCCGAAGTACCGCTACGGCATGGCGGAGGAGGAGGACCAGGTCGGCGCCGTCACGGGCCTCGCCTGGACCGAGGTCGGCGGCGAGCTGCTCACGATCGAAGGCGTCATGATGCCCGGCAAGGGTCGCATGACCGTCACCGGCAACCTGAAGGACGTGATGAAGGAGTCGATCTCGGCTGCCGCATCCTACGTCAGGTCGCGCGCCGTGGACTTCGGGATCGAGCCGCCGCTGTTCGACCGGCGCGACATCCACGTGCACGTGCCGGAAGGTGCGACGCCGAAGGACGGCCCCTCGGCCGGCATCGCGATGGCGACCTCGATCGTCTCGACGATGACTGGCATCCCGGTGCGCCGCGACGTCGCGATGACCGGTGAGGTGACGCTGCGCGGTCGCGTGCTGCCGATCGGCGGCCTCAAGGAGAAGCTGCTCGCCGCCCTGCGCGGCGGCCTGAAGAAGGTGCTGATTCCTGAGGAGAACGCCAAGGACCTCGCCGACCTGCCCGAGAACGTGAAGAACGCGCTCGAGATCGTGCCGGTCGCCCGCATGGACGAGGTGCTGAAGCACGCGCTCACCCGCGAGCCGACGCCGATCGTCTGGGAAGAGGAAGTGAAGCCGGTGACGCAGTCGGCGCCGCTTCCCGAGGACGAGCCGGCCGGCGCCGTCGCGCACTGAGCGGTTTGGACGGAAACGACATCGAGAGCCGCGCCTTCACCCGAAGGCGCGGCTCTTTCTTTTAGTGGGCGTGGCCCGCGACCTCCTTTAGCTCGCAGCACAGCATCCGACCCTCGCGGAAGAGGCCGACGATCTCGAAGGCGACGCCGTCCCAGCTCCGCGTGATGCGGTCGCCGACGGCGAGCGCCGCCGGCAGCGCGACCTCGACGAAGGCGGCGACCGGCCTGTAGCTGAGGTAGCGCAGGACACCGCCGCCGGCCTGCGGGATGGACGCCGTCGCGGCACGCCGGGTGAACGCCGCCCGGCTCGCAAAAACCCTGTCGTCGATCGCACAGGCCAGCCGCGGCCTGACGAGGACGGCCTCCCCGTGGTGTTCGTAGCGGTCGCACGACAAGGCGGCGGCGGAAAGCGTCGCGGCGAAAGGCGAAACGTTCATCGACATTCATCCCCTGGACCGAGGCGCGGTCATAAGTCGTTGGTAATCCACCAGCCTTTTCGACAACGAAAATTTCATCATTCGAGTTTTCGCGCGCGGATCCCGGCAAGTTTTCGGCGAATTGCCGGAACGTCAGCTCCGCGCTCGCGAAGGTGGCGCGGTCAGCCGCCCGACTTGTGCGAGATCGCCCACACATAGGCGGCGACGGCCTTGACGCCATCCGGCGTCAGCGGCGAGCCGCCCATCGGCGGCATCACGCCGCTGAACTCCTTCGGCTTCCTCACGCCTAACGCCACGGTCTGCTCGATGCCCTTGAAGCTGCCGTCGCTCCACAGCCACTTGTGATCGGCGAGGCTCGGTCCCTGGTGGCCGCCCTGCCCCTTCAGGCCGTGGCAGCCGGCGCAGGTGCCCTCCTGCTCGTCGCCGTGGAAGATGCGGCTGCCGAGCACCACGTCTGCCATGGTCGCACCCTCCGGCGGCTGCAGCCCGACCGCCTCGCGCCCGGCGTCGGCGTGCGTGCCCTCCGGCGGCTGCGCGTCGGCGAGCCCGTTGCTCTGCGAGGGCGTGTCCGGCACGCCGGCGACGGCGGCGCCTTTGTCGCCGTTGTAGGTGATCCTGTAGATCGTCCCGCCGATGTCGTCGGAGACGAAGAGCGCGCCGTCCGGCGCCACCGCAACGCCGCTCGGGCGATGCTTGGCGGCGCCCGGGTCCTTGATGGCCGCAAAACCATCGGCAAACGTCAGCCACGGGCCGGACGCCTTGCCGTCCTTCATCGGCTGCACGACAACGTTGAAGCCGCCCTGCGGCGCCGGCGCGCGGTTCCAGGAGCCGTGAAACGCGATGAACAACGCGTCCTTGTAGGCAGCGGGCAGCATGTCGCCCTTGTAGACGACGAGATCGTTGGGCGCCCAATGGGCCGGGAAGGACGCGACGGGCGCCAGCTTGTCGGCGCAGACGCCGACCTTCTTGCCGTCGCCGCCATATTCCGGCGCGAGCACCAGCTTGCCCTGGGTGCCGTCGAAGTAGCACTCGGGCCAGCCGTAGTCGCCGCCCTGCTTCAGCTCGACCACCTCCTCGGCGGGCAGCTCGGCGCTCTGGCGCATCTTGAAGAGCGCCGGCCAGTTGGCCCACAGCTGGTCGCGGCCATGCTGCGTCACATAGAGACGGCCGGCGGAGTCGATCCCGAACCCCTCGCCGTTGCGGATGCCCGTCGCGTAGCGCGCCGCGGCCGAATACTTTTGGCCCATCCGATTGGCATCGAACCGCCAGGTGCCGCCGCGCGTCTCGAGCTCAGTGCAGGGCGACAGACCGGGGGAGCGCGGCTGACGGTTCTCCGCCTGGCAGGCGTTCGTCGCCGAGCCCATGTCGACGAACATGTCGCCCTTGGCGTCGATGATGAAGGGATGCATCGGATGGTCGCCGCCGAGCGGCATGCCGGACACCACCGTCTCAGCCTTCGCGGTCGGCGCCAGCTCGCCAGGCTTCACCGCATAGGCGTCGATGCGATCCGCTTCCTCCGCGTAGACGCGGCCATTGTAGAGATAGATGCCGGTGCCGCCGTGGCCGCCGTGATCGGGCGTCAGGCCGAAGCGCGCGATCCTGTCGGCCTTGCCGGCGCCCGTCGTGTCCTTCAGCGCCACGATGAAGCCGCCGGGGTGCGGCGTATCGTTGTGGTAGTAGCGGCCGCTCCAGGTGTTGACGTAGACCGTGCCGTCGGCGGCCACCGCGAGGTCGCGCGCATGGCCGATGTGATCGGCGAAGATCGTCGCGCAGAAGCCGGGCGGCAGCTTGAGGCCGCCGTTGTCGCCGGCGCAGGCGGCAGGCGCCGCGCGCGCGGCGCCGGCGGAGGCCAGCGCGCCGAGGCCGGCGGCGAGCGTGAGAGCAAGGAGTGACGCGGACGTCGGGATGGTATTCGTCATGGCAGTCCTCTGCTGAAAGCTGGCGGGCTAGGGTTTTGGGAGAGCGACGGGATAGATCTTGAACGGCTTCAAGGGACGTCCCGTCGGATGCACGATCTCGGCGAGACGGCCTTCGGAGACCCAGGCTGTCGCGCCGACCTTCGTCGCGCCGGTCGGTCCGATGAAGCCGTCCTTGATGGTGTCGACCTTCGCCTCATCGCCGCTGACGGTGAGGCGGTCGAGACGCCCCGCGCCCTCGATGAGGAGATACGAGCCGTCGCCGAGGGGGCGGATCGCGTCGGTCAGCTTCAGCGGGCGCGAAGGCGCGAGGTGCACGACGCGGTCGGGCTTGCCGTCCTTCACGTCGACGCGGAAGAGCTGCGCCGCGACGAACAGGTCGACATAGAGGTTGCCCTCGTCGTCGAAGGCGATGCCGTCGAGGCCGGAGCTGCCGTCGCCCGGCGGCGCGAGCTGCGGATCGTGCGCCCAGACCTCGAGCGTGTTGGAGCCCGGCTTCAGCCTGAGGATGTCGGGCTGCAGCGAGTTGGTGACGTAGGCCGCGCCATCCCGCCCGATCGCGATATCGTTGCAGAGCGTACGATCGCCGGGTAGCTTGGCGCTGGTGACGAGCGCCCCGCTCTTCACGTCGAACGCCTTGACGAACGAGCCCTTCACGTCGCTCGGGCCGGCAACGCCGCGCGCGGAAAGATCGTTGGAGCACGCCCAAAGCTTGCCGTGCGCCTCGTCGGCGAGCACCCCGAGGATGGATCGCGTGTCGTAGGCCCCGGGCTTGATCCAGATCTCCGGCTTCTCGCCCTTCCGGATCCGCGTGACGCCGCCCTCCGCGAAGCTCCCGACATAGAGCGTCCCATCCGACGTCGAGGTGATGCTTTCGGGCGCCGCGCGCGGGCCGGGCAGCTCGATCGGCGCGTCGGCCGCGTACGCGCCGGCGCCGACGAGAAGCAGCGCGGCGAGCATCCCAGTGAGTTGATAGGCCGTCGGCTTCGAAGCCGTGCCACGCGGACCGATCATGGACGCCTCTCCCGGGGCTAAGCTGGACCGCGCAGCCGCTTCGGGGAAGGTCGACGCGATCACAGCTTGGTTATGCCCTTCGGCAGAGGCCTGCGGGACTCACGGCGCGTCCGCGTAGCTCGCCACCTCGACGAGGTTGCCGTCGGGATCGCGACAGTAGACGGAGCGCAGCGGCCCGAGCGCGCCCTGCTTAGTCACCGGTCCTTCCTCGATCGCGACGCCGTTGTCGCCGAAGTGTCGCACCACGTCCTCCGGCGCGCTGTCGGTCAGAAAGCAGAGATCGTCGCTGCCCGGCATCGGCTGCCGCCCGGTGAGCCAGACCGCCGCATCCGTGTCGATCGGGCGCAGGTTGATCTTCTGCCGGCCGAACTTGATCGAGACGCGACGCGGCTTGCCCTGGCCCGGATCGAAGTCTTCGCGCTCGACGCCGAGCACCCTCTGGTACCACTGCGCCGACGCCTCGACGTCGCGAACGTTGATGACGATGTGGTCGAGGCCGTGGACCTTGAGCGGCATGGCGGTCTTTCGTTGGATATCGATCGGTCTGCTGGCACGCCGCGCCGGTCATCGCAACCCGAGCTTGAGCGCGCCCGGCATCGGCGGCCTCGGCTCGGCGTCGAACGGCCGCTCCGGATGCATGCAGAAGGCCCCTACCGCACCGGCCGCCATCAGGATCATCGTGCCGACGAACGGCAACGGCCAGCTGCCCGTCCTGTCGATGATCACGCCGAACACGGTCGGCGAGATGATCGCCGCGAGCGCCGAGCCGCAGTTCATGAGCCCGCTCGCAGTGCCGGCAAGCTGCGGCGCGATGTCCATCGGCGTCGCCCACATCGCGCCGATCGTCATCTCGGCGAAAAAGAACGCGGCGCCGAGCGTCAGCGCCGCCGACGTCGCGTCGTGCACGAACAGGATGGGAATGGAGCTGACGAGCGACAGCAGCAGGCAGGCGACGACGAGGTCGCGTCGGGCCCGCACGAGGCTGCCCGTCGCGCGCAGGATGCGGTCGCTGATGAGGCCGCCGAGCGCATCGCCGATCATGCCGCCGAGGAACACGATCGAGGCGAACAGCGCCGAGTGCTTCAGGTCGAGATGATACTGGTGGAGCATGAACTTCGGCATCCAGCTCAGGAACGTCCACAGCGTCCAGCCGTAGCAGAAGTAGGTGAAGGTAACCGGCGCCATGCGCCTGGCGAGGCGCATCCACGGGATTGGCCGGCGCGCGGCCAGCTCGCGCGGCGGCGGCAGCATCGCCTCGTCCTCCATCGTCATCGCGGGATGGCGGCGCGGATCGTCGCGATAGTACCAGAACCAAACGATCGCCCAGGCCGCCGACCCGAGCCCGGTGATGACGAACGCGCCGCGCCACGACGTCGCGATGATGAGCGCGGCGACGAGCGGCGGCGTCGCCGCATTGCCGAGCCGCGCGGCGGCATGCGTGAGGCCCTGCGCCCATCCGGACTTGCCGCCCGGCAGCCAGTCGGCCATGGCGCGCGTCGCGACGGGCAGCGTCGCGCCCTCGCCGAGGCCGAGCAGCAGCCGCGCGAACACCATCGAGTAGATGCCCGTCGCGAGCCCGGTGAACACGGTGGCGGCAGCCCACACCATGCAGCAGACGGCAAGGGTCCAGCGCGGCCCGAAGCGATCGGCGAACCAGCCGCCGACGATCTGGAACACGAGATAGGGATAGGCGAAGAGCGAGAAGACGAGGCCGACCTGCGTGTCGCTGAAGCCGAGGTCCTTGCCGAACGCCTCGGCTGCCGTGGAGACGTTGACCCGGTCCATGTAGGTCAGGAAGTACATCACGCAGAGCAGCAGAAGGACCGCGTGCCGTGCCTTGATCACGCCGCGCGCCATGGCGAGGTCCCTCCGGTTGGCGCCAAACTGACGTCGGCTGCGGCAGCCGGATGTCATGTTGCCGGGACGATGGCAAGGGCGCGCGGGCCCGCCCTTCAGCCCGCAAGCGCGTCCAGCGCGTCGCGCATCGTCGGCCGCGACGACGGATCGGCCGCCACGCACTGCCGCTGCAGATCGCGAACGCGCGCGGGCGCCTCGCCATCGCTGATGTCGAGAAGCTCGCCGAGGAGGATGCCCAGGCGCGGACCTCGCAGCGCGTCAGCCGTTGCTGCGCGCCCGCGAGGAACGTCGCCGCGCCGAAGTCGCCGAGCCGCGCCTCGCCGGACGCGCCGTCCCACAGCGTGTTGTGCGCATAGAGATCGCCGTGCATCAGGCCGCGCGCGTGAAGATGCGCCGCCGCGGCGCCGACGCCGCCCGCGATGCGCAGCGCGACCTCGATGGGCAGCGTGCAATCGGCGGCATAGACGTCGCGGCTGCAGCTCTCCGCACTGGGCGGCCCGGCGAGGACGCGCCAGTGCGCCGGGAGCAGCGGCATGACGAGCCCTTCGACGTCCTCGGGATGCCCTGTCAGCCGTCCGATCGCCCCGACGAGGTTTGGATGCAGCCCGGCGGCGAGGCTCGCCGCACGCTCGCGCTCGGGCAGGCCGTCGCTGGTCATCGCGCCCTTGAAGAGCTTGACCGCGACGTCCTGGTCGCCGGCCCAGCGCGCGGCATGGATGCGCCCCGAGGCGCCCTCGCCGAGCAGGGCCCCGAGCTCGAGCTCCGCCCACGCGACGTCGCGGCTCGGCGCGTCCGACCGGCGCGCCTCGGCGGGGTTGCCCGCGAAGGCCAGCCAGCTCAGGGCCGGCATCTCCGCGAGCCAGGAGGGCAGCGCCTCGAGATCGTTCGCGGCGACGCGCAGCAGCTCGAGCCGCGGCGCGCCGGCCAGGGACTCCGGCAGCGCCTGCAACCTGTTGCCGGCGAGCATCAGCTTCTGCAGCGAGGTCCGCTCTCCAAGTCGAGGCGGCAAGTCGTGCAGCGCGTTGTCAGTCAGGGTGAGCCAGCGGACCGTGGGCGGCAGCGCGTCGAGCGGCAGCTCGCGCAGGCCGCAGCCGCGAAAGCCGATCTGGCTGAGCTGCGGACACTGGCCGAGCACCCCCGGCAGCACACGAAAGGGATTGTGCGAGCAGAACAGCCGCCGCAGCCGCGTCAGCTTCGCAAAATCGTCCGGCAGATCGGTGAGGCGATTGCCGGAGAGGTCGAGCGCCTCCAAGGTCTCGGCACGCTCGAACACCTCGGGCGGCACCTCCGCGAGGTCGCAGCCGCTGAGGTCCAGGCGCGTGACGCCGGCCGTGGCGCCCACCCGGAGCGATGCGAGATCAGTGGGAGCCAAGCGCGACAGCGTCTCACGTGTGTTGTGCTGGTGGGCGGTGACGGGCTCGAACCGCCGACCCTCTCGGTGTAAACGAGATGCTCTACCAACTGAGCTAACCGCCCTGCCCCGCCCGTGTAGCGAATCCGCCCCGCGATGAGAAGCCGCCGCAGCCGCTCGCGGCAGCGTGCATAGGCTTCGCTCTTAAGATGCGTTAAGCCTCCGCCACCCTGGGAGGACCACCGACATGAAAAGCTTCGGCGCCGCCATTGCGCTCGTCTTCGCCACCGCCGGCGCCGCTTCGGCGATGCCGGCCGCGCCGGCCGCCACCGCGCGCGCCGCGGCCCCGATCGTGCTGGTGCGCGACGGCTGCGGCCCGGGCTTCCATCGCGCCGGCCCCGGCGAGTGCGTGCCGAACGGCGGCCGCGTCGGCCCGCGGGTCGTCGAGCCGGTCGGCCCCCGGGTCGTGGAGCCGGTGCGCCTGCCGCCGCCCTGCCCGCGCGGCTACTATCGCGACCCGCGCCCCGGCGTGCCGCTCTGCTACCCGCGCTTCTGACGGCGCGTTCCGCACAGCCGAGTCGCCCGCCGGTCTTGCACCGCCCGGCGTTTCGCGCACGCTGACGGTCCAAAGAATCGGGCGGTCATGCAACTCACCAAACTCCGCCTCGTCGGCTTCAAGAGCTTCGTCGAGGCGTACGATTTCGACATCCAGCCGGGCCTGACGGGCGTCGTCGGACCGAACGGCTGCGGCAAGTCGAACCTCGTCGAGGCGCTGCGCTGGGTGATGGGCGAAAGCTCGTACAAGAGCATGCGCGCCTCCGGCATGGACGACGTCATCTTCTCCGGCGCCGGCGACCGTCCGGCCCGCAACGTCGCCGAGGTCGGCCTCACGCTCGACAATTCGAGCCGGACCGCGCCGGCCGCCTTCAACGATGCCGACGTGCTCGAGATCACCCGCCGCATCGAGCGCGAGCAGGGCTCGACCTATCGCATCAACGGCCGCGAGGTGCGCGCCCGCGACGTGCAGATCCTGTTCGCCGACGCGGCCACCGGCGCCCGCTCGCCGGCGCTCGTGCGGCAGGGCCAGATCGCCGAGATCATCGCCGCCAAGCCGCAGGCCCGACGCCGCATTCTCGAGGACGCGGCCGGCGTCGCGGGGCTGCACACCCGCCGCCACGAGGCCGAGCTGCGCCTCAAGGGCGCTGAGGACAATCTCACCCGCATCGACGACGTCATCGCGCAGATCGCGGCGCAGGGCGACGGGCTGCGCCGGCAGGCGCGCCACGCCCACCGCTACCGCGAACTGCAGGCCGACATCCGCCGCGCCCAGGCGCTCGCCGTGCTGATCGACCACGAGGAGGCCGAGCGCGAGGTCGAGGAGGCGCGTCGGCGCCTCGCCGAAGCCGGCGCCGCCGTCATCGAGTGCACGCGGCTGCAGGGCGAGGCGGCGCGCCACCAGGCCGTCGCCGCGCATGCGCTGCCCGGCCTGCGCGAGGCCGAGGGCGAGGCGAGCTCTGCGCTGCAGAAAGTGGTGGTCGCCCGCGAAACGCTCGACGGCGAGGAGCGGCGCGCGAAGAGCCGCTTCGCCGAGATCGAGCGGCGCATCAAGGAGATGGAGGGCGACCTCGAGCGCGACGCCGCCGTCGTCGAGGACGCCGCCAGCATGCTGGCGCGGCTCGGCGGCGAGGCCGAGGAGCTCGACGCCGTCGGCGGCGAGGCCACCGACGAGTCGGGCCTCGCGGCCCGGCTCGCCGAGGCCGAGCGCGCCCGCCTCGAGGCCGAGGCGGCGCTCGCCTCGGCGCAGACGCGCCTCGCCGATGCCGGCGCCGAGCGCCGCGCGCTTGCGCAGCGCCGCGCCGACGAAGCGGCGCGCCTGGCGCGCCTGACGCGCGAGCTGGCCGACGCCGAGGCGGCGCTGGCGCGCCTGCGCGCCAGCGCCGACCCCGGCGACGGGCTGGCCACCGCCGCCGCCACCGCGCAGAGCGCGGCGGCGGCGATGGCCGCGGCCGACACCGCCGCGCGCGAGGCCGAGCAGGCGCTCGCCCGCGCCCGCGAGGCCGAGCAGGCCGGGCGCGGCCCGCTGGCCGAAGCCGATCGCGCCGCGCAGCGGCTCGAGACCGAGGTGCGCACGCTGACCAAGCTCTTGGAGTCGGCCGCCGGCGCGAAGTGGCCGCCGATCGCCGATGCGCTGCAGGTCGACAAGGGATTCGAGGCGGCGCTTGGCGCCGCGCTCGGCGACGACCTCGAGGCCTCGTCGGACCCGCGCGCGCCGGCGCACTGGGCCGGCGGCGCGGCCGAGGCCGGCGACGCGCCGCTGCCGGAGGGCGCGACGCCGCTCGCCAGCGTCGTGCACGGCGCCCCGGCGCTGGCACGCCGCCTCGCCCAGATCGGCGTCGTCGCCCGCGCCGAAGGCCCGGCCCTGCGCGCCGCGTTGAAGCCCGGCCAGCGGCTGGTGTCGCGCGAGGGCGACATCTGGCGCTGGGACGGGTTCACCCAGGCCGCCGAGGCGCCGACGCCGGCGGCGCGCCGCCTCGTCGAGCGCAACCGGCTCGCGGACCTTCGCGGCGAGGCCGCACGCGCCGCCGAGGCCTTGGCCAAGCTCAAGGCCGACGGCGACGCCGCGCAGGCGAGCCTGCGCGCCGCGGTGGCGCACGAGGCGCAGGCGCGCACGGCACAACGCGACGCGCGGCGCGCGCACGAGACGGCGCGCGAGGCGCATGCGGCGCTGGAGCGCCGCCTCGCCGAATCGGCGGCGAAGCTCGCAGCGCTCGACGCCGCGGCGGCGAGCGCCAGGGCCGCGCACGCCGAGGCGGCGCAGCGCGACGCGGCGGCGGCCGCCGCGCTGGCGGCGCTGGCCCCGTCGGACGCGATCGCCGCCGAGGTGGAGGCGGCGCGCGATGCGGCCGCCCGGCACCGCGCCATCGAGACCGAGACCCGCGCCACGCTGCAGGCGATCGCCCGCGAGCGACAGGCGCGCGAGCGCCGGCGCGAGGCGATCACGCAGGAGCTGGCCTCCTGGGAGGCGCGGCGCGCGCAGGCGACGGCGCATCGCGCCGAGATCGACGAGCGGCTCGGCGAAGCGCGGCAGGAGCGCGACGCGCTCGCCGAGGCGCCGGACCGCTTCATCCTGGCGCGCCGGCAGATCCTCGCCGAGGTCGAGGCGGCGGAGGCGCGGCTGCGCGCCGCGGCCGACGCGCGTGCCCGCGCCGAGGCGGCGCTGGCCGAGGCCGATCGCGGCGCCCGCGCCGCGCTCGACGCGATGGCCGAGGCCCGCGAGGCCAACGCGCGCGCCGAGGCACGGGCGGAGGCCGCCGACCAGCGTCTCGAGGCGGTGGTGCGCACCGCCGCGGCCGAGCTCGAATGCCAGCCCGCGGCCCTGCCAGCGATGGCCGGCGTCAAGGCCGGCGAGGCGCGCCCGGCAGCGGCCTTCGTCGCGGCGCGGCTGGAACAACTGAAGGCCGAGCGCGAGCGGCTCGGCGCCGTCAACCTGCGCGCCGACGAGGAGCTGGCCTCGCTGGAGGGCCAGCGGGAGGGGCTCGACAAGGAGAAGGCCGACCTCACCGAGGCGATCCGCCGCCTGCGCCAGGCGATCTCCAGCCTCAACAAGGAAGGCCGCGAGCGCCTGCTCGGCGCCTTCGACACGGTCAACGGGCACTTCAAGGACCTGTTCACGTCGCTGTTCGGCGGCGGCACGGCCGAGCTTCAGCTCATCGAGTCCGACGACCCGCTCGAGGCGGGCCTCGAGATCCTGGCGCGGCCGCCGGGCAAGAAGCCGCAGGTGATGACGCTGCTGTCGGGCGGCGAGCAGGCGCTGACGGCGATGAGCCTGATCTTCGCGGTGTTCCTCACCAACCCGTCGCCGATCTGCGTGCTCGACGAGGTCGACGCGCCGCTCGACGATTCGAACGTCGAGCGCTTCTGCGACCTCGTCGACGAGATGCGCAAGAAGACGGACACCCGCTTCATCGCGATCACCCATAACCCGATCACCATGGCGCGGATGGACCGGCTGTTCGGCGTGACCATGGCCGAGCGCGGCGTCAGCCAGCTCGTCTCCGTGGCGCTCGCCGAGGCCGAGGAGATGCTGGAGGCGTCTTGATCGTCGTCTCCCGCTTGCGGGAGAGGAACGCCCCTCGCTTTTCCGCCGCGACCTCTCTATAGAGCCCGCTTCCTCTCGACCGGGCGGTCCCTTGGCCGATAAAAACGATCCCGACGATGCGGCGATGCGCGCGCGGCTCGACAAGCTGTCGGGCGACCTCGACGCGCGCCGCGCCGCCGAAAACGCCCAGACCCGCAAGACCGAGGCCCGGCAGCAGCAGCCCGACGGCGGCCTCGGGCGCGGCATGAGCATGGCGATGCGGGTCGTCTCGGAGCTCATTGCCGGCATCGCGGTCGGCGGGGCGATCGGCTACGGCCTCGATAGCGTGTTCCACACCAAGCCTTTGTTCCTGATCCTGCTCGGTCTTGTGGGCACGGCGGGCGGCTTCTGGAACATCATTCGTGAAACGACTCCAAAAGGTCGCGCCGCGGCGGTTGATTTTTCCGATCGACTTGAGGCAAAGAGGCCGCGCAGCGAGCAGGGAGAGTAGTCAAGTGGCAGCCGGCGGCGGATCGTCCCTCGATCCAACCGAGCAGTTCAGCGTGCATGACATCGTGCCGATCCATCTCTTCGGGCACGATTTCTCGTTCACCAACGCCTCGCTCTACATGTTCATCGTCGTCGCCGCGGTCACCGGCCTGATGATCCTCGCCGTCTCGCGCGAGGCGCTCGTGCCGGGCCGGCTGCAGTCGGTCGCCGAGATGGCCTACGAGTTCAATGCCGACATGCTGCGCTCGTCGACCGGCCAGGGCGGCATGCACTTCCTGCCCCTCGTCTTCACGATCTTCATGTTCACGCTGTTTGCCAACGTGATCAGCCTGATCCCCTTCACCTTCTCGGTGACCGCGCAGGTGATCGTCACCTCGGTGCTGGCGCTGCTCGTCTTCTTCCTCGTCATCTTCACCGGCATCAAGCGCAACGGCGGCCACTTCTTCCAGCTGTTCGTGCCGAAGGGCGTGCCGATCTACATCCTGCCGCTCGTCGTCGGCATCGAGATCATCTCGTTCCTGTCGCGCCCGGTCAGCCATTCGGTTCGTCTCTTCGCCAACATGCTCGCCGGCCACATCACGCTGCAGGTGTTCGGCGGCTTCGTGCTGATGCTGCTCGGCGCCGGCGCCTGGGCGGTGATCTCGCCGCTGCCCTTCCTCATGACCGTGGCGATGTTCGCGCTCGAGCTGCTCGTCGCCTTCCTGCAGGCCTACGTCTTCACGATGCTGACCTGCATGTACCTCAACGACGCGCTGCACCCGGTCCACTGACCGGCGCGGTCGCGCCGTCCCCGAAATCCCAACAACGCAAGCACGACCATCGACGCGAGCGTCTGACCCCAAGGAGCGAAACGAATGGATCCTCAAGCAGCCAAGTTCATCGGCGCGGGCCTCGCGGCCATGGGCACGGGTGCGGCGGCCATCGGCGTCGGCACGCTGTTCGGTCACTTCCTGAACGGCGCCCTGCGCAACCCGTCGGCCGTCGAGGGCCAGTTCGGCCGCCTGATCTTCGGCTTCGCCGTGACCGAGGCGCTCGGCATCTTCGCGCTGCTGATCTCGTTCCTGCTGCTCTTCGCCGTCTAAGGCGACCGCAGGCAACGACCATCATCGCGGCGGGGCGCTCAAGGCCTCGCCGGCGCAGGGACTAGGAACGACATGGCCAGCGAGCCGGCACAGCATCAGACCGAGACGGGCGTCCCCCCCAAGAAGGAGATGTTCCCGCCCTTCGACGCGCGCACCTTTCCCTCGCAGATCCTGTGGTTTGCGATCGCCTTCGGGGCGCTCTACCTGCTGATGTCGCGCGTCGCGCTGCCGCGCGTGGCGGAAGCCATCGAGTTGCGCCGCAAGCGCATCGACGCCGACCTCGAGAAGGCGGCGGCGATGCAGCAGGAGGCCAAGGAAGCCGGCAAGGCCTACGAGCGCACGCTCGCCGAGGCCAAGGGCAAGGCGCAGGATCTCGCCGCCGAGACCCGGGCCAAGATCAAGGCCGACGCCGACGGCAAGCGCGCGACGCTCGAGGCCGAGCTCAACGGCAAGCTCGCGCAGGCCGAGGCGCAGATCAGCGACATGAAGTCGAAGGCCATGGCCAACGTCGGCGAGATCGCCCGCGAGGCGACCTCCGCCATCGTCGAGCACCTGACCGGCAAGCCGGTCGAGGCCGACAAAGTCAGCGCCGCCGTCGCCGCGACCGGGAAGTAGGCAGACATGTTCAACGCCGAGTTTTTCGTCGCCGTCGGCTTCGCCGTCTTCGTCGGCGTCTGCATCTATGTCGGTGCGCACAAGCGCCTGAACGCGGCCCTCGACGGCCGCGCGCAGAAGATCAAGGACGAGCTGGCGGAAGCCGAGCGGCTGCGCAAGGAAGCCGCCGACATCCTCGCCTCGTTCGAGAAGAAGCGGGCCGATGCCGAGAAGGAAGCCGAGGCGATCGTCAGCCAGGCGCATGCCGAGGCCGAGATGCTCGCCAAGGACGCCGAGGAGCGGCTCGGCGACTACGTGAAGCGGCGCACGGCGCAGGCCGAGACTAAGATCGCGACCGCCGAGACGCAGGCCCTAGCCCAGGTCCGCGCGACCGCCGCCGATGCCGCGGCTGCCGCCGCCGAGGCGATCCTGAAGGGCGAGACGAAGGCGGGCAACCTCGCCGACAGCCTGATCGAGAAGTCGATCGGCGAGGTCTCGCGCCTCGCGCACTGAGCTTTTCCCACTCACTAACGAAAAAGGCCGGCTTTGCGCCGGCCTTTTTTGTGCGATGTCGCAGGCGCTTACTGCGCGGCGGCGGCCTGGACCGGCTTGCCGTGATGGCGGCGCGCGGTCTTCGCGGGACGGCTGGTGTCGGTCCCCTTCGAATCGAAGCCGACCTTGATCGAATAGTCGCGGCCGCTCTGGTTCGCGCCGAGCGGCACGACGATGCCGTCCGACACGAACTCGAAGGGCGCGCCGGCCTGCCCCGACGGCACCGAGGCCGACACGCGGTAGAGCTTGCTCTCGACCGGCTTCTGCTGCAGCTCGCTGTAGACGACGACGCGCAGCGGGATGTCGAAGTGACCCGCGCTCCCGGCCGGCCCGAGGAGCACACGCCCGCCCGCGCCGACCTTCAGCGTGATGCGGCCGCCGGAGATCGAGCACTGGCGCCCGACGTTGAAGAGCGAGAACTGGTAGCGGACGCCCTGATTGTCGCTGGCGCCCGCCGCCATCACCCGCTGCGACTGCGTGCCATCGAGGATCGCGATCGTCGGGCAGCCCGACGGCGCCTCCGGCGGCGGCGGACCCTGCGGCTTGCCGAAGCCGATCGTCTTGGTGACGCTGGTCATGCCGCCCTGGAACATCTTGCCGAACTTGTCGCTCCAGCTCGGCGTCAGGATGTCGGCATCGATATCGTCGTCCGCCGCATGCGCCAGCGGACCGGTCGAGATCAGCACGACGGAGACGGCGGCTGACCGCAGCGCGGCGCGGCCGAATCGGCGGCTCGTCGAATGTTTTGACGTCACGGGAATTGCCCCCAACACGAAACCCATCGTCCGCCCATACGTGACGATCTTGTCGAAAAATCAGCCGATCTCGATTCGTGCTTTCAGATTGCGAGTGCGAGCCTAGGGCAGCTCGGCATAGGCGTCCTTGAAGCCTTCCAAAGCGAGCGGGATGCCGATCCCCTCCTCCGGCGTCTGGAAGATGATGAAGACGGCCGTCTTGCCGGTCATCAGCTGGTTCAGGAGCTTGTCCTCCATCACGACCTCGGCGATGCAGCCCGACGGCTGGCAGCGCACGAAGCCGGCATGGCCGATGTCGACGTCGTCGATCTTGAGACCCAGCCCCGAGGGCAGCAGCACGCCGAGCGGCGCGATCACCCGCAAGAGCCGGCTCTTGCCGTCCGCGGTCTTCAGCACGATCACGATGAGGCCGATGTTCGGCCGATCCTCGGCGGCGATGCTCTGCACCAGGGCGCATTGCTGCTTGCTGGCGCCCGGCGGCGTCTCGCAGCGGACCTGCCAGTCGCCATGCTTGGACTTGACCTTACCCTGCGCCACGGCGGCGCCGGGCCCCCCGGCCGCCGCGAGCAGAAGCGCCACCGCGAACCGCCCGAGCCGGGCGTGTCGAATGATCGGATGTCTCAACGAATGTCCCCGTCGGCGCGCCTTGGCGGCGCAGATTTTTCCGGGCGCAGGACAAACGCGAGCGCTGAGGCGAAAGCGAGACCACGCGCCCTTGTGCAGCGCTTTTATGCCGCGCGAGCGCGCTCGGGCAATCGCGAGCCCGAAATATTGCGCTCGCCAATGGTTTGTGATTTGGAACCCTTCAAGGCGGCCGCATCGAACGTCGAGCGGTAGGCGCTCTATCGGCGAGAGCCGTCGGTCTCTCGGGGCAAGCCGGCACACCTCAACAAGCCGGCGACACAGGCGGGGTCAAATGCGTCTCTTAAGGGCGGTCACACGGGTCGTTGCGGCATTCACGCTTCTTCCGGCGAGCCTGCTCTCCGCCAGCCGCGCCTTCGCGGACGGCTACGCGGTGCCCGGCCAGATCGGCATGGAGCCCGCGGTCACGCCGATCGCCGAGTACATGCACTGGTTCCACAACGACCTGCTGCTGCCGATCATCGTTGCCATCTCGCTCTTCGTTGCCGCGCTGCTCGGCTACATCGTCGTCCGCTTCAACGAGAAGGCGAACCCGGTCCCCTCGAAGACCACGCACAACACGCCGCTCGAGATCGCCTGGACGATCATCCCCGTCCTCATCCTCTTCGTCATCGCCATTCCCTCGATGAAGCTTCTGACCGACGAGCTCGTCGTGCCGAAGTCCGACATGACGATGAAGGTGCTCGGCCACCAGTGGTTTTGGAGCTACGAGTATCCGAAAGACCAGAACGGCGGCTTCTCGTTCGACTCCTATCTCGTCAAGGACGAGGACCTGAAGCCCGGCATGATCCGCCAGCTCTCGGTCGACAACGAAGCGGTCGTGCCGGTCGGCAAGACGGTGCATCTCCTCGTCACCAGCTCCGACGTGATCCACAGCTTTACCATTCCCTCCTTCGGCGTGCGCATC
Organism: Beijerinckiaceae bacterium RH AL1; assembly: GCA_901457705.2. Lineage (NCBI taxonomy): Bacteria > Pseudomonadati > Pseudomonadota > Alphaproteobacteria > Hyphomicrobiales > Beijerinckiaceae > Beijerinckiaceae bacterium RH AL1. The sequence continues at coordinate 1,147,947 of LR590083.2, read as the reverse complement.
GACGCCGTGCCGGGCCGCATGAACGAAAGCTGGTTCAGGGCCGACAAGGAGGGCACCTACTACGGTCAGTGCTCGAAGATCTGCGGGCAGGACCACGCCTACATGCCGATCGCGTTCAAGGTCGTGAGCGCGGACGAGTACGCCAAGTGGCTGCAGGACGCGAAGAAGAACTTCGCCTCCGCGACGACGCCCTCGGCGACGCCGACCTTCGCCTCGGCCGCGACGCAGCGCAAGCTGCGGCTCGCCGCCGGCCTCAACTGATCCGCCCTGCCAGCCGAACGCCTCCAGGACACACGCAATGGACACTTCAGTCGCCGGCCACAGTGACGCCCACGCCATCCCGCACGGATGGCGGCGTTACATGTACTCGACGAACCACAAGGACATCGGCACGCTCTACCTGATCTTCGCGATCGCGGCGGGCACGATCGGTGGCATCTTCTCGATCCTGATGCGCATGGAGCTGCAGAGCCCCGGCATCCAGGTGCTCAACCACATCGCGGTGCTGCAGGGCGTGCCCGCATCCAACGCGATCGAGGGCGCCAAGAACCTCTACAACGTGCTGATCACCTCGCACGGCCTGATCATGATCTTCTTCATGGTCATGCCGGCGCTCATCGGCGGCTTCGGCAACTGGTTCGTCCCGATCATGATCGGCGCGCCGGACATGGCCTTCCCGCGGATGAACAACATCTCGTTCTGGCTGCTGCCCGCCTCTTTCGCGCTGCTCTGCATCTCCGCCTTCATGGAAGGCTCGCCGGGCTTCCACGGGTTCGGCGGCGGCTGGGTCATGTACCCGCCCTTCTCGTCGAACGCCGGCTCGCCCGGCCCCGCGATGGACTTCGTGATCCTGTCGCTCCACCTCGCCGGCGCCTCGTCGATCCTCGGTGCGATCAACTTCATCACGACGATCTTCAACATGCGCGCGCCGGGCATGACGCTGCACAAGATGCCGCTGTTCGCCTGGTCGGTGCTCGTCACCGCCTTCCTGCTCGTGCTGTCCCTCCCGGTGCTCGCCGGCGCGATCACCATGCTGCTGACGGACCGCAACTTCGGCACCACCTTCTTCGATCCGGGGAAGGGCGGCGACCCGATCCTGTTCCAGCATCTCTTCTGGTTCTTCGGTCACCCCGAGGTCTACATCCTCATCCTGCCGGGCTTCGGCATCGTCTCGCACATCATCTCGACCTTCTCGAAGAAGCCGATCTTCGGCTACCTCGGCATGGCCTACGCGATGGTGGCGATCGGCGTCGTCGGCTTCGTCGTGTGGGCGCACCACATGTACACTGTCGGCCTGTCGCTCACGACGCAGCGCTACTTCGTCTTCGCGACGATGGTCATCGCCGTGCCGACGGGCGTGAAGGTGTTCTCGTGGATCGCCACGATGTGGGGCGGGTCGATCTCGTTCCGCGTGCCGATGCTGTGGGCGACGGGCTTCATCTTCCTGTTCACCGTCGGCGGCGTCACCGGCGTCGTGCTCGCCAATGCCGGCATCGACCGTTACCTGCACGAGACCTACTACGTCGTCGCGCACTTCCACTACGTGCTCAGTCTCGGAGCGGTGTTTGCGCTCTTCGCCGGGTTCTACTACTGGTTCCCGAAGATGAGCGGCTACATGTACAACGAGCGGCTCGGCAAGATTCACTTCTGGCTGATGTTCGTCGGCGTGAACGTGACGTTCTTCCCGCAGCACTTCCTCGGCCTTGCCGGCATGCCGCGCCGCTACATCGACTATCCCGATGCCTACGCGCTGTGGAACCTGGTCTCGTCGCTCGGCGCCTACCTGTCGTTCGCCGGCGTGCTCTTGTTTCTCTACATCATCTTCGAGGCCTTCCAGAAGAAGGTGCTCGCGGGCGACAACCCGTGGGGCCCCGGCGCGACCACGCTGGAGTGGACGCTGTCCTCGCCGCCGCCCTACCACCAGTTCGAGACGCTGCCGCGCATCACCGCGGCCGGCGGGCACTAAACAAGACCGAGGCGCCGGGGACCGACCCGGCGCCTCGCTTCCTCGCCGACCCGCCGCGACGACGGCGGGCCCGCCGGGCAGCGAGACGAAACGCTCCGAAGGCCTGAAGCGCGGGCCGCGCGATGCGCGAACGAGCGCCGACCAATGGTTTGATATGAGCTTCATCACCGACACGACGACGACGCCGGTAATCTCGACCGCGAACATCTCCACGGCGGAGCCCGGCGACTTCATCGCCCTGCTCAAGCCGCGCGTCATGTCGCTCGTCGTCTACACCGCGATCGCCGGCATGCTGATCGCCGCGCCCGGCCTCAACTTCACGCTCGCCGTCGCGGCGCTGATCGCCATCACCGTCGGCGCCGGCGCGTCGGGCGCGCTCAACATGTGGTACGACGCCGACATCGACGCGGTGATGAAGCGCACCGCCAAGCGCCCGATCCCGATGGGCCGCGTCGCGCCCTCCGAGGCGCTAGCCTTCGGCCTGACGCTCGCCGCGCTTTCGGTCTTCACGCTCGGCTTCGTCGCGAACTGGCTCGCCGCCGCGCTGCTCGCCTTCACGATCTTCTTCTACATCGTCATCTACTCGATGTGGCTGAAGCGCGCGACGCCGCAGAACATCGTCATCGGCGGCGCTGCCGGCGCCTTCCCGCCGATGGTCGCCTACGCCGCCGTCACCGGCACCCTGTCGTGGTCATCGCTTGCGCTGTTCGCGCTGATCTTCGTTTGGACCCCGCCGCACTTCTGGGCGCTCGCTCTCGTCAAGTCGGGCGAGTACGCGAAGGCCGGCATCCCGATGCTGCCCAACGTCGCCGGGCCCGATCGCACCCGCCGCGACATCCTGCTCTACTCGCTGCTGCTCGCCCCCGTCGGCATGCTGCCCTGGATGATGGGCTTCGCGACGATCACCTACGGCGTGCTCTCCGCCGCGCTCGGCGTCGCGCTCCTCGGGCTGGCCTGGCGCGTCTATCGCCTGCGCGAGGGCAAGGAGGCCGACAAGGCCGCCTACGCGCTGTTCTCCTACTCGATCCTCTACCTGTTCCTGCTGTTTGCCGAGATCATCGGCGAGCGCGCGCTCATGATCGCCGGGATGGTCGCATGGCCGTGACCCGCCAGGACCAGCAAGACGGCATCGTCCTGACGCCGGCGCAGCAGCGCAGCCGGCGGCTCCGCAACATCGCGATCGGCCTCGCCATCGCGGTCTTCGTCGGGCTCATCTACTTCGTCACCATCGCCAAGCTCGGCTCGCACGTGCTCGACCGGCCGCTCTGATGGGGCTCGGGCGCCGCCACATCGCTCCGATCGCCGCGACCGGCGTCGTCGTCTGCATGCTCGGGCTCGTGGCCGTCTCGCCGCAGCTCTACCGTGCCTTCTGCTCGCTGACGGGCTACGAGGGCACGCCGCGGATCGCCAAGGCCGGCTCGCTCGTCAAGGGCACGCGCTCGATGCACGTACGCTTCGATTCGAACGTCGGCGGCGCCCTGCCGTGGACCTTCGCGCCGGAGACCGACGCGATGGACCTCGTCACCGGCAAGACTGCGACCGTCTTCTACAAGGTGACCAACACCTCCGACCGCACGATCACCGCGCGCGCCATCTACAACATCGGGCCGCCCTCGATGGGCGCCTACTTCGACAAGATCTCCTGCTTCTGCTTCTCCGACCAGACGCTGAAGCCGCACGAGACCGTCGAGATGCCGGTCGTCTTCTATCTCGACCCGGCGCTCGAGAAGGACGAGACGATGGCCGGCGTCGACGAGGTCGTGCTGTCCTACACATTCTACGAGCAGAAGCCGGCGTCGGTCGCCGCCGGGGATGAGACGGGAAAGCCGCGTCTCTAGCGCGGCTTGGAAGATTTCTTGACCGTCCGGCGATCGGCACGCTAACGCCATCGGGCGGTCCATCAAAAGGACGAACGACCGGCTCGAGGGCTGGTCGCGGGGGAAGAGGAAAAGAGTCCATGGCCGACGGTCACGCCAAGCCGAACCACGATTACCATCTGGTTCCCCTCAGCCCGTGGCCGCTGCTCGGCTCGATCTCGGCATTCGTGATGGCGGTCGGCGCCATCACCTGGATGAAGAACCTCGCGCCGGTCGGCCCCTACGTCTTCGGCGCCGGCCTCATCGGCGTGCTCTACGTGATGGCCGCCTGGTGGACCGACGTCGTGCACGAGGCGCAGACCGGCGACCACACCCGCGTCGTGCAGATCTCGCACCGCTACGGCATGATCCTGTTCATTGCCTCGGAGGTCATGTTCTTCGTCGCGTGGTTCTGGGCCTATTTCGACGTCGCGCTGTATCCGGATGCCGCCAACGAGATCGCCCGCGCCAAGGCGATCGGCGGCGTCTGGCCGCCGAAGGGTATCGAGCCGCTCGACCCCTGGCACTTCCCGCTCTTCAACACGCTGATCCTGCTCACCTCGGGCACCACTGTCACCTGGGCCCACCACGCCCTGCTGCACTCGGACCGCTCGGCGGTCTCGAAGGGCCTGATCCTGACGATCGTGCTCGGCGTGCTGTTCACCTGCGTGCAGCTCTTCGAGTACGCGCACGCCCCGTTCACCTTCGCCTCGGCGATGGGCTCGAACTTCTTCATGCCGACGGGCTTCCACGGTTTCCACGTGTTCATCGGCACGGTCTTCCTGATCGTCTGCCTCGCCCGCGTCCTGCTCGGCCACTTCACGCCGCGCCAGCACCTCGGCTTCGAGTTTGCCGCCTGGTACTGGCACTTCGTCGACGTCGTCTGGCTGTTCCTCTTCGCCTGCATCTACGTGTGGGGCTCGTGGGGCGCCGCGACCGAGGCGGTGAAGCCGTAATTCGCTCGTCTCACGGAGCTAAACTTCGAAGGGCGGCCTAGTGCCGCCCTTTTCGTGTCTTACGTGAGAGGCATGCCCGACACCGACACACGCGGCGCGCCCTCCCCGATCCCGACCGGCCTGCTCTGCCGCTGCCCGCGGTGCGGCAAGGGCGCGCTGTTCTCCGGCTTCCTGACGCTGGCGCCGCGCTGCGAGGTCTGCGGGCTCGACACGCGCTTCGCCGACACCGGCGACGGGCCGTCGTTCTTCGCCTCGTTTCTCGGCGGCTTCCTCACCCTGCTCGTCGGCGTCTATGCGCAGATCGTCTACTCGCCGGACTGGTGGGTCTATGCCCTGCTGCTGATCGTCGGCATGGTCGCCACCGTCCTGATGATCCGCCCGATGAAGGGCGTGCTCGTCGCGCTGCAGTACGCCAACAAGGCCGAGCAGGGACGCTTTGAGCCGACGCGGCCCGAGCCATGAGCCCGCAGGCCCGATCGCTGGTTGCGCCGGCCCTCGCCACGCTGGTCGCCTTCATCCTGCTCGTCGGCCTCGGCGTCTGGCAACTGCACCGCCTGAGCTGGAAGGAAGGGCTGATTGCCGAGATCGACGCCCGCGCCCACGCGGCGCCGGCGCCCCTGCCGCCGACCGCCGACTGGAGCGCGTTGCGCCCGAACGATTACGAGTATCGCCACGTCGCGCTCTCCGGCACGTTCGACAACGTCAAGGAGACGCTGGTCTTCCGTCCCTCCGAGGACGGTCCCGGCTACCTCGTCATGACCCCGCTTGCGCTCGCCGCCGGCGGCACGGTCATCGTCAACCGCGGATGGGTGCCGGACCGCCTGAAGGACCACGCCGCCCGCGCCGCCGGCGACCGCGCCGGCCCGGTCACGGTCACGGGCCTGATGCGGGCGCCGGAAGCGCGCAACCTCTTCACGCCGGCCGACGACGCGGCGACGGGCCAGTTCTTCACCAAGGACCCGACGACAATCGCGGCCCACGACGGCATCGCCGCCGCGCCCTTCATCGTTGACGCCGACGCGACGCCGGCGAACCTCGGCGGCTGGCCGCGCGGCGGCGCCACGGTGATCGACATCCCCAACAACCATTTCTCCTATGCGATGACGTGGTTCGGCATCGCACTGACCCTGCTCGGCGTCTTCGGCAGCTTTGCCTGGAAGCGGCTGAAGGGCGAGGCGGAGCCCGCTGCGCCGCGCGACCCGGCGTCGGCCGGCGCGGGCTAGGCCGAAACTCTCCCGGCGGACACGAGCCACGCGCCGGCTTTCGTGCTAGAGCCCAGAAAATCACCACATCGGCGGCCCAACTGAATTGCGGTCGTCGCATCAGCACCAACCAGAACGAGCCCGAGACCTTGCGCTACATCTCGACCCGCGGCGAGGCGCCCGCCCTGTCCTTCAGCGAGGCGATGCTCGCAGGCCTCGCCCGCGACGGCGGCCTCTACCTGCCGGAAAGCTATCCGACCCTTTCCGCCGAGACGATCGCCGGCTTCGCCGGCAATTCCTACGGCGAGGTGGCGCGCGCGGTGCTGATGCCGTTCGTCGGCGCGGACCTCGACGAGCCGACCTTGGCCCGCATGATCGAGACGGCCTACAAGCCGTTCCGCCACGCCGCCATCGCGCCGCTGCAGCAGATCGACGCCAACCTCTTCGTGCTCGAGCTCTTCCACGGGCCGACGCTCGCCTTCAAGGACTGCGCGATGCAGCTCCTGGCGCGGCTGATGGAGCATGCGCTCACCAAGCGCGGCCAGCACGCCACCATCGTCGGCGCGACGTCGGGCGACACGGGGGCGGCCGCCATCGAGGCCTTCCGCGGCCTCGCCAATGTCGACGTCGTGATCTTCTATCCGCACGAGCGCGTGAGCCCGGTGCAGCGCCGCCAGATGACGACGGTCGAGGGCGACAACATCCACGTCGTCGCGCTCGAGGGCACCTTCGACGACTGCCAGGCCGCCGTGAAGGCGCTGTTCAACCACGCCGCCTTCCGCGACGAGTACGGCCTCTCCGGCGTCAACTCGATCAACTGGGCCCGCGTGCTGGCGCAGGTCGTGTACTATTTCACGAGCGCGGTGGCGCTCGGCGCGCCGCGACGCAAGGTCAGCTACGCCGTGCCGACCGGCAATTTCGGCGACGTCCTCGCCGGGTGGATCGCCAAGCGCATGGGCCTGCCGATCGACCGCCTCGTCATCGCCACGAACGAGAACGACATTCTCGCGCGCGCCCTCGAGAACGGCGGCTACGAGACCCGCGGCGTGACCCACACCCAATCGCCCTCCATGGACATCCAGGTGTCCTCGAACTTCGAGCGGCTGCTGTTCGAGCTCGGCGGCCGCGACGGGACCGCCGTCCGCAACCAGATGGAATCCTTGAAGCAATCGCGTGGCTTCCGCATCCCCGAGGCGACGCTCGACGCGATCCGCGCCGAGTTCGACGCCGGCCGCACCGACGAGGCGGCGACGACGGCCGAGATAGCCCGCTGCTGGCAGCAGTCTTCCGAGCTTGTCGATCCGCATACGGCGGTGGCCATCCATGTGGCGCGCGAGGCGGCCGCGCACGATCCGGCGACGCCGATGGTCGTGCTCGGCACCGCCCATGCCGCGAAGTTTCCCGACGCCATCGAGCGGGCGATCGGCCTGCGGCCGCCGCTCCCGCCCTTCATGGCCGACATGCTCGGCAAGCCGGAGCGCTTCACCGTCCTGCCCAACGACCAGGCCGAGATCGAGCGCTTCATCCGCGCCCGCGTCGACCAGGGGCGCGCGCTGAAGGTGGCGTCTTGAGCGTCGAGATCACCACCCTGCCCTCGGGGCTGCGCGTCGTCACCGACCGCATGCCGCACCTCGAGACGGCGGCGTTGGGCGTCTGGGTCGGCGCCGGCTCGCGCCACGAGGACGTCCGCGAGCACGGGCTTTCGCACCTCCTCGAGCACATGGCCTTCAAGGGCACGCGGCGCCGCTCGGCGCGCGCCATCGCCGAGGAGATCGAGGCAGCAGGCGGCGACCTCAACGCGGCGACGAGCGTCGAGCAGACGGCCTATTACGCGCACCTGCTCGCCGAGGACACGGGCCTCGCCCTCGACATCCTCGCCGACATCCTCACCGAATCGACCTTCGACGAGAGCGAGCTGGCGCGCGAGAAGAGCGTCATCCTGCAGGAGATCGGCGCCGTCGAGGACACGCCAGACGATCTCGTGTTCGACCTCTTCAACGCCTGCGCCTATCCCGGCCAGGCGATCGGCCGGCCGATCCTCGGCACGCCCGAGGGCGTCTCGGGCTTCGACCGCGCGACGATCGGGCGCTACCTCTCGCGCCACTACCACGGCGGCGGCATGATCGTCGGCGCCGCCGGCGCCGTCGAGCATGCCCGCCTCGTCGACGAGGCCGCCACGCGCTTCGCCAAGCTCGAGGCCTCGCCGAGCCTGACGGTGCCCGCCGCGCCGGCGCGCTACATCGGTGGCGAGACGCGCCTCAAGCGCCGGCTCGAGCAGGCGCACGTCGTCGTCGGCTTCGAGGGCGTCGCCTACGATCAACCCGACAACTATGCCTTGCAGATCTTTGCGAACGCGGTCGGCGGCGGCATGTCCTCGCGGCTGTTCCAGGACGTGCGCGAGAAGCGCGGCCTCGCCTACTCGATCTACGCCTTCCACTGGGCGTATTCCGACACCGGCCTCTTCGGCTTCTACGCGGCGACGAGCCAGCGCGACGTGGCCGAGCTGATGCCCGTCGCGCTCGATTCGATCGCCGAGGCCAGCGAGACGCTGAGCGAGGCCGAGGTCCAGCGCGCCAAGGCGCAGACCAAGGTGTCGCTGCTCGCCGCGCTCGAGTCGCCGACGGCGCGCGCCGAGCAGGTCGCCCGCCAGCTCCTGGCGCTTGGCCGCGTGCTGCCGCGCGAGGAGATGATCGCCAAAGTCGAGACGTTGCGGCTCGACGACATCCGCGCCGCCGGCGCCCGCGCGCTGCGCTCGGCGCCGACCGTCGCCTCGATCGGGCCGATCGGCAAGGTGTGGGCCCCCGATCGCGTCGGCGAGCGTCTGCACGCGAGGGCCGCGTGACATGGCACTCTTCCGCATCGGCGCCACGAACGACAACGCGACCTTCATCCGCGGCGACGGCGTCTACCTGCGGCCACCCGAAATGCACGACTTCGAGCGATGGGCGGCCCTCCGCCACCTCTCGCGCGACTTCCTGACGCCGTGGGAGCCGACCTGGCCGCCGGACGACCTGACCAAGGGCTCGTTCCGCCGCCGCATCAAGCGCCACGCGACCGAGATCGAGAACGACGACGCCTACCCCTTCCTGCTGTTCCGCGAGGCCGACGACGCGCTGCTCGGCGGCCTGACCTTCGGTCAGATCAAGCGCGGCGTCGCCCAGGCGGCGACGCTCGGCTACTGGATGGGCCAGCCGTTCGCCGGCCAGGGCTGGATGGCGCGCGCCGTCCGCGCGGCGACGGGCTTCGCCTTCGCGACGCTTCGCCTGCATCGAATCGAAGCCGCCTGCCTGCCGCAGAACGAGCCGTCGATCCGCCTGCTCCGGCGCACCAACTTCCGCGAGGAGGGGCTCGCCCGCGCCTACCTGCGCATCAACGGCATGTGGCAGGACCACCTGCTCTTCGCGCTCCTCGAGTCGGATCCCGTCTCGCTGCGTCTGCCGCGCCGCGACCGCCCGTGAACAGGGCCGTCCGGATGCTTGCCCTGCCAACCGCCAAGCTTTACGGTCCGGCGCCCGCGACTTGGGCGGCTCGCGAAAAACGCCTGATTTCAGCGAGCCTTGCGCTTCGAGCCGCGAGACCCGAGTGAAGCTGACTTCTCGCCTCGTCCCCGTCCTGCTGCCGCTCCTGATGCTGCTTGCGAGCCTCGGCTCGGCCCGCGCCATCGAGTCGGTGCGCGTGCCGCTCGACACGCCGGCGATCGACCTCACCAAGGCGATCGAGAGCTACTCCTCGCAGGGCGACCGCCTGCTGGTCTCGACGGCGCCGGGTGCCGACGGCATCGTCCGCCGCATCGAGGTGCGCGCCAAGGATCCGGCACGCGGCCGAGCTGGATCGTCTTCGCGCTGACCAACGACACCGAAGAGCAGATCGAGCGCGTCATCGTCGCCCCGCACTTCCGGCTCGTCGGCTCCGGCGTCATCTGGCCCGACCTCGGCTCGACCCGCATCTCGGCGATCACCGCGAGCCAGGGCATCTCGCCGGAGCACGAGGACGCGACGGATGCCGACGTCTTCCGCCTGACGCTCGACCCCGGCACGACGGTCACCTACGTCGCCGAGCTGCGGACGCCGAACCTGCCGCAGATCGCCCTGTGGATCCCCGACGCCTACAAGGACAAGGTGACGAGCCTCACGCTCTACAAGGGCATCGTCATCGGCATCGCCGGGCTGCTCGCGCTGTTCCTGACGATCGTCTTCGTCGTGAAGGGTGCGGTGATCTTCCCCGCCGCCGCCGCGCTCGCCTGGGCGGTGCTCGCCTACGTCTGCATCGACTTCGGCTTCTGGGACAAGCTGTTCGGCATGTCGGGCGCCAGCGACCGCATCTGGCGCGCCGGCGCCGAGACCACCCTCTCCGCCACCCTGCTCGTCTTCCTCTTCGCCTACCTGAACCTCTCCCGCTGGCACGTGCGCGCCTCGCGCGTCGCCGCCGCCTGGCTCGTCTTCCTCTTCGCGCTGATCGCCTTCGCGGTGTTCGACGCGCCGGTCGCCGCCGGCGTCGCGCGGCTGTCGCTCGCCACCATCGCCGGCGTCGGCTTCATCCTCGTCCTCTACCTCTCGACGCACGGCTATGACCGCGCGGTGATGCTGATCCCGACCTGGTTCCTGCTGCTCGCCTGGGTCATCTGCGCGAGCTTCACGGTGACCGGCACGCTCACCAACGATCTCGTCTCGCCCGCCCTCATCGGCGGCCTGGTCCTCATCGTCATGCTGATCGGCTTCACGATCATGCAGAACGCGTTCGCGGGCGGCGGCCTCGGCGCCGGCGCGGTCACCGACTCGAGCCGCAAGGCGCTGGCGCTGACCGGCTCCGGCGACGTGATCTACGACTGGGACGTCGCCGCCGATCGCGTCTTCGTCTCGCCGGAGGTCGAGGCCCAGCTCGGCATCGGCCGCGGCGCGCTGGAAGGCCCTGCCTCCGGCTGGCTCGACGTGCTGCATCCCTTCGAGCGCGACCGCTACCGCGCCTGCCTCGACACGATGCTCGAGCAGCGGCGCGGCCGCATCAACGAGCAGTTCCGCCTGCGCGCCGCCGATGGCCATTACTTCTGGTACGCGATGCGCGCCCGCCCCGTCGTCGGGCCGGACGGAGAGGTGATCCGCATCGTCGGCACGCTCTCCGACATCACCGAGAGCAAGGTCGCCGAGGAGCGGCTGCTGCACGATGCCGTGCACGACAATCTCACCGGCCTGCCGAACCGCGAGCTGTTCTTCGACCGGCTCGAGGCCGCGCTGACCTATGCGCAAAACGACCCGCGCCTACGCCCCACCGTCTTCTGCATCGACGTCGACCGCTTCAAGCAGATCAACGAGACGGTCGGCCTCTCCGCCGGCGACTCGATCCTGCTGACCCTGTCGCGGCGGCTCTCCCGGCTGCTCAAGCCGCAGGACACGATCGCCCGCCTCGCCGGCGACCAGTATGCGGCGATCCTGGTGTCGGAGAACGACACCGAGCAGACGATCCAGCTCGCCAACGTCGTGCGCCGCGCGCTCTCGACGCCCGTCACCTTCGCCGACCGCGAGATCCCGCTCACCGCGTCGATCGGCCTCGCGCTCTTCGATCCGCAGCTGCATCCGCGCCGCGAGGACATGCTGAAGGACGCCGAGATCGCGATGCGCCACGCCAAGAAGGGCGGCGGTAACCGGATCGAGGTCTTCCGCCCGGCTATGCGCACGCTGCGCTCCGACCGCCTCGCGCTCGAATCCGACCTGCGCAAGGCGCTCGAGCGCGGCGAGATCAAGGTGTTCTTCCAGCCCGTCGTGCGGCTCGAGGATCGCACCGTCGCAGGCTTCGAGGCGCTGCTGCGCTGGGACAATCCGCGCCTCGGCCGCCTGTCGCCCGCCGAGTTCATCCCGATCGCCGAGGAGACCGGCGCGATCGTCGATCTCGGCATCTTCGCGCTCGAGCGCACCGCGCGCGAGCTCTCCGCCTGGCAGCGCGCGCTCGACGTCGACCCGCCGATCTTCGCCTCGGTCAACGTCTCCTCACGCCAGCTCCTGCGCCACGACCTGCTGCACGACGTGAAGGCCGTGCTGACGCGCTGCGACGTGCACCGCGGCTCGCTCAAGCTCGAGCTGACCGAGAGCCTGGTCATGGAGAATCCGGAGTACGCCGCGCAGATCCTGACGCGCATCAAGGAGCTCGGCGCCGGCCTGTCGCTCGACGACTTCGGCACCGGCTACTCGTCGCTCTCCTACCTGCAGCGCTTTCCCTTCGACACGATCAAGATCGACCGCTCCTTCGTGCACAATAACGGCGCCAGGGGCGCGCGGCCGGTGATTCTGCGCTCGATGGTGGCGCTCGCCCACGACCTCGGCATGGAAGTCGTCGCGGAAGGCGCGGAGAGCGAGTCGGATGCGATCGAGCTGTACCAGCTCGGCTGCGAGTACGCGCAGGGCTACGCCTTTGGGCACCCGATCAGCGCTCTCGACGCAAGGAAGCTTGTCGGCGCCGCGACGACGGTGGCGGCGTAGATCACACGGCCTCGGGGACGCGCCGCGGCCCGCGCGCCTCCTGCGCGATGTGCGCGACGACATTGCCGATCGAGACGTTCGGATGGGCCATCGCCGGATCGCGGAGCACCTCGGCGAGGCGGGCGACCTCCGGGTGGCGCGGGCCGACGTAGACCTGCTCGAACTCTTCCGGCGAATAGACGCCCCAGTCGTGGATCATCTCGAAGGCGATGTCGTCGGCGGAATGGGCGATGCCGAGTCGCACGAAGTCGGGCATCTCGCGAAAGTTCAGTGCCTGCACGACCATCGAAAACTCAAGCCGCTCGATCTCGCCGGCGTCGCGCAGCTCTTTCACGAAGGCGAGGTTCTTGAGCAGGCGCGCGAACGTTCCGCCGCGCCGCAGGACCGCGTAGGTCTCGGGCGTCGTCGCGTCGACCGAGACGTGCACCATCTCGACGCGGCCTGCCAGATCGAGATCGCGCCAGGCCCGCTCGTCCAGGAGCTGCCCGTTGGTATGAAGACGGAATCGAAGCTTCGGAAATTCCGCGCGGTTGAGCCGCTTGATCAGCCGGCGGAAATGCGCGCTCCCGAACGGATCGCCGGAGCCCGTGATGTAGACCGAGGTCGCATCTCTCAGCATGGGCACGAACGAGGATTCGAGCTGGTCGTCCAGGCGCTTCTGCTTCGGCTTGCCGACCGCGATGATCTCGGTGCGGCAGGAGGGACAGGAGAGGTTGCACGAGCGGTCGTGCGACAGCTTGAGCTCGCGCGGCGGCGGCGCCGAGCCGTCGGCCTCGAAACGTTCGATGAGGGCCTGCGCCGGCCCACTATCGCGCGGCAGCAGCTTGCGTCCTGAGATGAACGAGCAATCGAGATGGCTGCAGTACTTGAAGTCGCCGTCGACGATCGAGCGGCGGATCTTCTTGACGGTGGTGCCGCTCCAGGCGCCCGGCAGGTCGTCGATGCCGCCGATCGGCGTCGGCAGCCAGTCCGGGCAGCAGATGTTGACCGACCCTTGGTCCAAGGTCTCCATCGTGTCGAACGGCTTGGTGCAGAAATGAGTCTTCAGATATGACTTGAGATCGGCATCGTTGAGCGACGCGTTCGTCGCCGCCATCTTCTTGATGCGGCGCGGCAGATGGACGTTGCGCTCGCGCCAGTAGCGCCATTGCTCGGATGGCAGCAAATATTTGGGAAGAAACATAAGGGGCCGTCCCGCGTGCACTCGGGTCGCGCCCGTCGCAACTCCGCGCAAATCGGTTTTACTGATCCGCGTCGCCGTATTGAGCTTGCTTGTCAGAGGTAAGACAAGCTCTTTTATTGCTACCGGCCGAGGCTCGTCAGCACCGTTGCCTGTCTGCCGATCGTGCGGCGATGGCTGCGCGGGCCGAGGTGCGTCAGCACCTCGTAGCCGATCGTCCCGGCCCGCTCGGCGATGTCGTCGATCGAGATCTCGGCGCCGATCAGCTCGACCGAGTCGCCGCGCTCGACCATCGGCGCGTCGGTGACGTCGACGACGGTGAGGTCCATCGAGATGCGCCCGACGATCGGGCAGAGCGCGCCGTCGACCGAGGCGTAGCCGTTGGGCTCGCCCTCGGCGCCCATGGCGCCGACCGGGATGCCGTCCGCGTAGCCGGCGGAGATGGTCGCGAGGCGCCGCGGCGACGGCGCCGTCCAGCGCCCGTCGTAGCCGACCCCGGCGCCCGCCGCGACCTCGTGCACCTGGATCACCTTGGCCTCGAAGGTGACGACCGGCCGCATCGGGTTCGCATCGTCCGGCGTCGGATTGCCGCCATAGATCGCGTAGCCCGGCCGCACGACGTCGAAATGCGCCTCGGCGCCGTAGAAGATGCCGCTGGAGTTGGCGAGTGAGGCCGGCACGCCGGGGAAGCCCGCGCGCACCGACTCGAAGGTCGCGATCTGCCGGGTTACGCGGTCGCGATGCGCGTGGCGCCCGGACCAGACGAAATGGCTCATGACGAGCCCGATCTCGAGCTTGGCGGCGAGGCTGGCGGCGGCGGGAATCTGCTCGGCGATGAGGCCGAGGCGGTTCATGCCGCTGTCGAGCTGGATGGCGCAGGGCGCACGCGTCTTGGCGCAGGCCTCGATCCAGTCCTCGATCTCAGGCAGCGAGCCGAGCACCGGCCGCAGCTTCCACTTCAGGAAGATGTGCGCGGTGCGCGGCATCAGCCCGTTGAAGACGTAGATCGTCGCGTCAGGCGCGAGCGCGCGCAGGTGCTGGCCTTCGAAGACATGCGCGACGAAGAAGGTCTTGCAGCCGGAGCGCCGCAGCGCCGTCACCGTCGCGTCCAGGCCCAAGCCGTAGGCGTTGGCCTTGACGACCGCGGCGCACTCTGCCTTGCCGGCCTTGTCCTGCAGCAGGCGCCAGTTGGCGGCGATGGCATCGAGATCGACCGTGACGGTCGTCCCCGCCTGCTCGGCGGCGATGTCACGCCATTCGGTGACGGGGGCGAGCAGTGGTCTCAAACGCGCGGGACCCAGGATGATGACCGCATTGTGTCCAGCTTAGCGCAGATTTCGCGCGTTTGGACAGGGTGCGATGTCACACGGCATCGGAAGCTGGCGGCCGTGGCATTTCGGCCGCGCGTTTGCTTGGATGGCGTGGAGATCCGATTGCATCGTGCAATCCCATTGGCGAGGTCACCCAAGATGCAACGGGAGAATGTTTGGGACTATCCGCGACCGCCGCGCCTCGAGCCCGTGCCGCAGGAAGTGCGCATCGTGCTCGCCGGCCGCACGATCGCCGTGACGCGCGAGGCCATGCGGGTGCTCGAGACCACCCACCCGCCGGTCTACTATCTGCCGCCGGGCTGCTTCACCTGCGAGATCGTGCCGAGCGCGCGCCGCAGCTTCTGCGAGTTCAAGGGCGTCGCCGCCTACGCGAGCCTGCGCGAGGGCGAGACGCTGGCCGAGGACTGCGCCTGGAGCTACCCCGACCCGACGCCGGCCTTCGCCGCGATGCGCGACTACCTCGCCGTCTACCCGCAGGCCATGGACGCCTGCTTCGTCGACGGCGAGCAGGTGACGCCGCAGCCCGGCGGCTTCTACGGCGGCTGGATCACCAGCAATCTCGTGGGCCCCTTCAAGGGCGCCCCCGGCACGCTGGGGTGGTGAGCCGGGCGGCTGCGACCATGCCAAGCTTGGCTGTTGTCGAGCGCAGCCGACGTCCCTATCTACCCGAGCCTTGCATCCGCGGGAGAACGTGTTGAGCAGCAAAGGCTCTGCGCCGGACGACCCGATCGGCCCTGACGCAGGCCCCCTGCGCCAGCGCGTGACGATCGAGACGGGCGATGGTCCGCTGACCGACCGGCACGGCGACATCTTCTTCGCCGCCGTGGAAACCACGCGCATGCCGATGATCGTCACCGACCCGCGGCGCGAGGACAACCCGATCGTCTTCGCCAACCGCGCCTTCCGCGCGATGACCGGCTACACGCAGGAGGAGCTAATCGGCCGCAACTGCCGCTTCCTGCAGGGGCCGGAGACCGATCCCGAGACGATCGCCGAGGTCTGCGATGCCATCGCCGCACGGCAGGAGGTCGCCGTCGAGATCCTGAACTACCGCAAGGACGGCTACACCTTCTGGAACGCGCTGTTCATCTCGCCGATCTTCAACGTCGCCGGCGAGCTCGTCTACTTCTTCGCCTCGCAACTCGACGTCAGCCGCCGCCGCGCCGCCGAGGAGGAGCTGCGCCACGCGCAGAAGATGGAGGCGCTCGGACGCCTCACGGGCGGCATCGCGCACGACTTCAACAACCTGCTGCAGGTGATGGTCGGCTATCTCGAGATGATCGCCAGCGGCCTGCAGAAGCCGGCGCCGAACATGGAGAAGCTCCAGCGCAGCATCGCCAACGCCCAAAGCGCCGCCGACCGCGCCGCGAGCCTGACGCAGCAGCTGCTCTCCTTCGCCCGCAAGCAGCGGCTCGAAGGGCAGGTCCTCAACCTGAATGCGATGGCGGCGCGCGTGCGCGACATCGCCGAGCGCACGCTCGGCGGCGACGTCACCATCATCAGCGACCTGGCCGAGGATCTCGCCAACTGCCGCGTCGATCCGACGCAAGTCGAGGTCGCGCTGATCAACATCCTCATCAACGCCCGCGACGCCATGGTCGGCCGCGAGGACAAGCGCGTCACCATCGCGACGCGCAACCTCGATGTCGGGCACGACGAGGCCGGGCGCGCGAGCCATCTGTCCGCCGGGCGCTATGCCTCGATCTCCATCTCGGACACCGGCAGCGGCATGTCGGCCGAGATCATCGAGCGCGTGATGGACCCGTTCTTCACGACGAAGGAGGAAGGCAAGGGGACGGGCCTCGGCCTCTCCATGGTCTACGGCTTCGCCAAGCAGTCGGGCGGCGCGGCGCAGATCGAGTCCGTCGAGGGCGAGGGCACGACCGTCCGCATCTTCTTTCCCGCCGTCGACGAGCCGGTGCACGAGGCGCGGGACCGCGGCGCGCGCGCGTTCGACCGGCCCGGCACCGAGACGATCCTCGTCGTCGAGGACCGCACCGACGTCGCCGAGATGGCGCGGATGATCCTCGAGGACCTCGGCTACACCGTGCATCACGCGACCGACGGCCGCGCCGCGCTCGCCGTCCTGGAGGAGCGGCAGGACATCGACCTGCTCTTCTCCGACATGATCATGCCCGGCGGCATGAACGGGGTGACGCTGGCGCGCGAGGCGCGGCGCCGGCACCCGCGCATGAAGGTGCTGTTGACCACGGGCTACGCGGAGGCCTCTATCGAACGAACCGATGCGGGGGGACGCGAATTCGACGTCCTCAGCAAGCCGTACGGCCGCAGCGATCTCGCCCGAAAAGTGCGTGTCATCCTGGATGGTCCGACCGGAGTCAGCTGACGCCGAGATCGGAGACCGAATGGACGACCACCAAGAGACGCTTGCGGGGCAGGACGAGCACGGTCCCGACCTCGACCACCACGAGCGTCACCACTCCGGCTCCGGACCGACGCCGCCCGACGCCCGCATCATCCACGAGCTGATCCGCGAGGACGGCGAGAAGACGCTCGTCCGCTCGGTGCGCGCGATGGCCTGGTCGGCGCTGGGCGCCGGACTGTCCATGGGCTTCTCGTTCTTCACGATGGCGATCATCCGCGCCGCCCTCCCCGAGGGACCGCCCTGGACGAAGCTCGTCGCCGCGCTCGGCTACACGATCGGGTTCATCATCGTGATCCTCGGGCGCCAGCAGCTCTTCACGGAATCGACGCTGAGCTCGATCCTGCCGCTGCTGACGCGGGCGAACGGCAAGACGCTCTACCAGGTCGCGCGGCTCTGGCTCGTGGTGCTTGCCTTCAACATCATCGGCACCTTCGTCTTCGCGTGGCTGGTCAGTCGGGCGGGCCTGTTCGACGCCGAGGTCACCAAGGCTCTGCGCACCGTCGCCGAGGAGTCGATGAAGGATCCGTTCGTGCCGACGATGGTGAAGGCGATCCTCGCCGGCTGGCTCATCGCGCTCATCGTCTGGCTGATGCCCGGCGCCGGCCAGTCGCGGCTGCTGCTGATCCTCATCCTCACCTGGGTGGTGGCGGCCGCGCATTTCTCGCACATCATTGCCGGCTCGGTGGAGGCCGCGTTCAACGTGTTCGTCGGGCACATCACGCTCGGCGAGTACTTCACGCGCTTCATGATCCCGACGCTGATCGGCAACACGATCGGCGGCGTCTCGCTTGTCGCAATCCTCAATCACCAGCCCGTCCGCGAGCAGCTGCCGGGCCAGGAGGAGGCGAACGGCAAGCCGCCGATCAAACGAGATCGATGACCTCGAAGCCCGCGGCGCGGTTCAGCGTGTGGACGCCCAGCGCCGCGAGACCCTCCGGCGGCGACAGGCGCGCGACGACGGTCTGCGCGTAGCCGGCGGCATCGAGGCGATCGACGCGGCAGATCGAAAGCCCCTTGCCGTAGCCGGTGCGGCAATCCTGCGCGACGCGCATCAGCGTGCCGTCCTCGTGCCACATGTTCCCGGCGGGCCGCGCCGCGCCGGCATCGATCAGCACGGGGTTGGCGGCATGCGGCGTCCACGGCCCGAAGGGATGCGGCGCGTGGAACAGCGCCAGCGCATCCCAGCTGGAGCCGCCGTCGCCGGCCAACGTCGCGAACAGCCACCAGTGGCCGTCATGCGCGACGAGCGTGGCGTCGCCGGTCTCGACGCCCTCGACGAGCACGCGGTCCGGCACAAAACGATCCGGAAACGGGTCGGCGCGGTAGAGGCGGATGCAGCCGGCCGCCGCGGCCTCCGGCAGCATGTAGACCGTACCGTCCCACACGAAGAGGTGCGGGTAGGAGAGATGAAACGGCTCGTCGAGCACGACGCGCGGCGACGACCAGCCCTCCGCCCCGAGTTCGCGCATGGCGATGACGCCGCGGCGCGTCGCGAAGGGGAAATCCTCGTAGAAGAGGCACGTGCGACCGGCGTGCGCGATCAGGAACGGGTCCGCCTCGAAGCGCAGGCCGTCGTGCGCGAAGGGCGTGAACGCGTCCTTCGTCCAGGCCTGGGCCGGCGCCGCATCGGGCGTATCCGCGCGGCGGATGGCGATCCGCCACGGCGGCAGCCGAGCGGCCGCCGGGCGGAGCCGGCTGGCGAGCTTCGTTGCGAGCGTTCGCGCGCCGAACACCGGCGCGGGGACCCGGGCGCCGGCGGGCAGCGGCGCGGAGGCCGCCTGCAAAGACGCCGCCGTCGCGGCGCTGCCGACCGCGGTGACGACCAGTTTCGCGGTCCGCGCGAGCACATGGTCGAGGCCGCAGGCGAGGATATCCGGCGCCTCGACCGCCGGCAGGCCCGCGGCGAGGGCGCGCCCCGTCGCGTCGACGACCTCGACATACGGCACGCGTCGCGCCAGCAGCGTGCCCGCAAGCGCTCGCTCGCCCGGGCGCGCGTCGTAGCGGACCTCCAGGACGAGGTCGCCGTCCGAGTCGGCGACCGGCTCGCCGACAGGATCGAACAGCGCCGCCGCATCGCCGTACAAACGCCGCTCCAGCGCGAGCAGCAGGCGCAGGCCGGTCGGCAAGGCGCGTCCGGGCGTCTTGCTCACGACGAGCGTGTGCCCCGCGGCGGCGAGCCGCTCCCCGACCCGCTGGTGCCAGCGGCGGATCGGCCCATCGGTCCGCAGCACGACCTTCACGACGCGACGCCGGCTTCGACAGGGGCGTCGATCGCCCTTATGACGCTCGCGCGAGGGGATGCGGCGCGATGGCGCGGAAGCTTTTGTTCTACACCCATGCGTTCGGCGGCGGCGGTGCCGAGGTCGTGTTCGCGCGGCTCGCTACGGCCTTCGCGGACGCCGGCGACATAGCGATCCTTGCGGTCGACACCGCCGACCAGCCCCCGCCGCCGTCGCGCAGCGGTCTCACAACACTCGTGCTGCCGCCCGGCCATGCCGCCGGCACACGCGCGCTTGCCGCCCTGCTCCGGGCCGAGCGGCCGGATGCGTCGTTCTCGGCGCTCGGCGCGCAGAACCTGAAGCATCTCGCCGCCGCGCAGCTCGCGGGTCGTGCACGGCACTGCGTGCTCGGCTACCACGGATTCGCCGTCGCCGAGCCGAGGCGCTTCGCTCGGGCGTCCTTCCACTTCGCAGCGCTCGCGACGCGGCTTGCCGCGCGCACGATCTGCGTTTCGGACGTGCTGCTCGACGACATGCGCCGGCGCTGGCACGCGAGCCCGACACGGACCCTGCGCATCTACAATCCCCTGCCCGGCGACATCGTCCCTTGCGCGACCGCGCCCCGCGAAAAGCTCATCGTGGCGATCGGACGACTGGTGCCCGTCAAACGATTCCCCGATCTCGTCGCCGCCTTCGCGCAGATCGGGGACAGCGAAGCGCGGCTTGCCATTCTCGGCGAGGGACCGGAGCGCGCGGCGATCGAGGCCGCCATCGCGCGCCATGGCCTCGAGGCGCGCGTCGAGCTGCCGGGCCACGTCGGCGATCTGCGACAGTGGTACGCCCGCGCGGCCTGCGTCGCGATCGCGTCGGAGAGCGAGAGCTTCGGGCTCACCGCCGCCGAGGCGCTGGCCTACGGCAAGCCCGTCGTCACGACCGACTGCGGCGGGCCGCCCGAAATCCTCGGGCACGGAAAGTGGGGCCGCGTCGTGCCGATCGGCGACGCCGCGGCGATGGCAGATGCGCTGCGCGCGGCCCTGGCGGCGCCGAGCGATCCCGCGCCCCTCGTCGCCCGCGCGCAGACCTTCGCGCTCTCCACCGTGCGCGACGCCTACGCGGCGCTGGCGGACTCGCTCGGCTGAGATCACCGCTGCGTCGCCAGCGCGGCGTGGCACGCGAAGAGCCGCCCCATCTGCGATTCCACGGAGTACGGCGCGACGAGGGCGGCCATGGCAGCGGGATCGAGACGCCCTTCGTCGATCGCCCGCGCGATGCCGACGAAGGCCTCGGCCAGCTTCTCCGCGGAGGCCTCCGGTTCGGGCTGGCGCTCCACGAGCGTACCGCTGTAACCGGGCAGGATGAGGCGCGAGAACTGCGGCAGCGCGATCGCGCCGACCGGCCGCCCCGAGGCCAGCATCTCGAGCAGGTAGCAGGGCATGCCCTCGAAGAACGAGGTGATGATGCCGGCATGCGCGCGCGCCATCAGCGCCGCCACCTCGGCAGCCTTGCGCGGCCCGTGGCGCACGGTGAAGCGCTCGATGCCTGCGAACTCGGCGAAGCGCTGGGAATCCGACGCGCCGACATAGTCGAAGACGACGCGGCGGAAGCGCCCGACCGGCGTCGCCTCGAGCCGCGCGGCGAGCTTCGCCAGCGTCGCGAACATCAACGGCGGGTCCTTGAAGTCGTCGAGACGGCCGGCGAAGCAGACGTGGAAGGCATCGTCGCTGGCCGGGAATGGCGTGGGGACGAACCGTTCGGTATCCACCGAAACCGACATCACCGCAGTCTTGCGCGCGTGCGAGGGCGCGACGCGCTCCACGTGCCTGGCGATCGCCTCGTTGACGGCGAAGACGCTGTCGGCGAGCGCGAGCGCCCAGCGCTCGTTCCACTGGTGGAGGAACCAGTAGCGCTTGAGCAGCGAGTCCATCTTGTCGTCCTTGGTGCCCTCGTTGTGGACGAGCAGGACGAACGGCAGCCGCAGGAGCTTCGGGATCGCGGCGAACTCGTAGCGCTCGATCTCGCCCGAGGCGGCCTGGCCGCGCAACGCGCGCCGCAACGCCGGCAGATGGCGGACGAGGCCGAGCGCGTAGCGAAGCGTGGTCGACTGGAAGACCCGCTTGGCGGCGAGATTGATGCGATCCGACGGGATACGCGCGACCGGCAGGAAGGCGATGGTGCGGCCGTCGCACATGATCGGCGTGACGCGCCCGAGCGGACAATCGCCGCGCTCGTCGATGCCGACGAAGAGCAGCTCAATGTCTGCGGGATGCCGGGCGAGCATCAGGCGCACATGCGTCTCGATGCCGCCGAGCTTGTCGCCGCGCGGGTCCATGGTGTGAAAGAGCGCGAGACGGCGCGGCATCGACAGCCTCGGAGCGGCCAAGAAAGCAGCCGCGCGTCAGCTAGCGCAAAAGCGCCGGGGCGCGCACGCACGCGCCTCGCATTTGGTTAAGGCGTCAGCGCAGGCCGATGCGGCGACGCAGGTCGGAACCGACCGGCTTGCGGCTCGCCACGAAGGGCGCGCGCTGCGGCCGTGCGCCCGCGGCGGCCCGCAGCGCCGCGGCGACGGGCGTCGTCGGCTCGTCGGCGGCCGGCGCCGGGCGATCGCTCGCGGCGCGCCTGAAGACGTCGGCCGCGACGGTGCCGAGCAGCGCGTGACGGGGCGCGCCGAGCTTGGCGAGAAAGCGCTCGTCGTCGCGCAGCGACGCGAAGCGGCCGACCCGCAGAAACGCATCGGCGTCGCGCGCGAGCTCGCAGGCCTCGCCGGCGCGATCGCCGTCGATGACGACGAGGTCGAACTCGTCGGCGAGCGAGTCGGCGATGAGCGTGTCTCCCGCTTCGGCAAGGTCCTCCGCCAGCCTGGCGCCGTCGCGGAACGACGGGGCGAGATAGAGCAGCCCCCCGCCGCACTCGGCGCGCAGCACGACGCGCCAGTCGCCGAACACCTCGATCAGCGCGGGCTCGGCGCGCTCGTCGACCGCGGCGGCGAGCGCCGGACGCGCCTTGTCTCCCTCGACGAGGAGCACGCGCCGGCCGGCGGCAGCGGCGGCCTCGCCCAGCGCCAGCACCGTGTCCATCGTGCTGACGCCGGTCTCGTTGGTCGCGACCAGGATCACCGGCACCTCGTCGCGCGGCATGATCGCCGCGATCGCCGGCAGCACGGCCGCCATCGCGTCGGACAGATCCGAAGGCTCGCGGCGCGGTGCCGGCGCGGGCGCCGCCGCGGAGGCTCGCTCGAGCTTGCGGAGCGCTTCGGCTGCCCGGGCCTGCAACGCGGTTTGCAGGAGGTCTTCACGCGACGCGCTCGCAGCGGCCTCGTCGTGCGCCGAGGCGGCCGGCACCGCCGTGGGCTCGATGCGGGCGGCCGGCGCCGGCTCCCGCGCTGGCTCGTCCTCGAAGAACATGTGCATGGCCGGCTCGCGCTCGCTCATGCGGAGCGGCGGTGCGGCGGGCTCGTCGGACATCTCGGCGGGCTCCGCCTCGCGTGCCAGCGCCTCGACCGCCTTCGGGCGAAGGATGCGGAGCGACAGGAGCAGCATGACGAGGCCGGCGAGCCCCGCCGCGGCGAGATGAACAGGCGGCGCAAGGCCGTCGGCCAGCGCCGGAACGGGCGCGCGGGCGATGAGACGATAGTGCGCCTGGTCGTCGTCGCGGGCGGAGGCCTGCGCCCGCGCGACCGCCTCGTCGGCGGCCTGCGCGCCGGCGCGGGCGGCGGCGACGAGGCCGACGCGGCTCGCATCGCGCGCGCCGCCCTTGGCAGCTGCCGCGGCACGCGTCTTCGCGTCGCTGAGATCGGCCTCGGTCGTCTTGGCAAGCCTGGCCCAGGCGGCGGAGAGATCGGCGGCGGTGCGCTTGATGCCGTCGCGCAGGCCGATCACCGTCGTGTGCCGGTCGCCGAGCGTCTCGGTCGCCTTGGCGAGCTGGCGCGTCAGGTCGAGATAGCTCGTCTGCAGCGCATCGATATAGGTCGGCACGTCGCGCCCGGTGCCGAGCGGCGGGTTGCCGGACGCGATGATCGCGTGGATCGCGTCGAGCCGGGCGCGCAGCGCGTTGACGCGCGCGGCGGCGCCGACGCCGGTGGCCGCGCCATCGCTGGCATCCTCGCCGAGCTCGGCGAGACGGCGATGCGCCGCGACGGCAGCGTCCTGGAGCTTGGCGAGGCGCATCGCAGCGGCGGCGTCCGCGGCGCGGCCCGCGTCCTGCGCCCTGTCCTCGAGATCGGTGACGAGCGCCGTCGCGACCGACGTCGCCATGGCCGCGGCCCGCTCGGCATCGTTATCCTGGGCGCGCACCATCAGCGAGCCCGGCACGTGCCCGACCTCGGCCCGCACGGTGCGCGACAGCTCGTCGGCCGGGACAGTGCCGTTCGCCGCGGCGCGCGTGAGCACGCGGCGCGACACCGCGGCGTCGGCGGCCGCCTGTGCCAGGGCAGGACGCATCGCGCCGGGACCGCCTTCGACGCCGATGATCGCCGATGCGACGAAGGCGTGACGCGGCAGCAGGAACCCGGTGGTGGCGGCCGTCGCCGCGGCGATCGCCACGGCCGTCGCCGTCGTGAAGAGCTTCGCTCGGCGCGACGGACCGTTGCCGGCCGGCTCGATACGATCGCCTTGCGCTGGGATGGCCACGGACCCTCGCCCTAAATGCCTCGATCCCAAATTCATTAACTATAAAAATTACCGAACCGTCTACTTCCCCGCATCGGCGCATCAATTGCGACTGCTTAAGCAAGACTTAATGCAGACGTCGATGTGTCTCGTTTCGGCACGTCGGTCGTCCAGGCGCGGGAGAGCGTGCTGAGTACCGGCATCGAGCTGCACGACTTCGAACCAACTCGGCGCCGTCGACCCTTGTCGCGGCGGACCGGCGCGCGGCTCGCGGCGCGCAGCACGACGTTGAGCCGCGCCCTCTTCACCACGCTCGCGATTGCCGCCGACACGGTCACCATCACGGTCTCCTCGATCGTGGTCGGCATCGTCTACCACCAGGCCTATTTCGGCGTCGGCGGCATGTTCGAGACCTTCGCGGCGCTCGGCCTGTCGGTCTCGACCCTCTTCGTCACGATCAACCTGCTCGCGCAGGAATACGATTTCGCCTGCTACCTCAACTACGGCTCGAACGCGCGGCGCGCCATCCTCGGCTGGAACGCCACCTTCTTCACGATGCTCGTGGTGTTCTTCCTCACCAAGGAATCCGCCGAGTTCTCGCGCGTCTCGATCGTCGTCTTCTTCCTCGTCGGGCTCGTGTGCCTCGCGCTCGTGCGGGCCGTCGCCGTCTATCACGTGCGGGCGGGCGCCGCGGCCGGCCGCATCGCGTCGCTGCGCGCGCTGCTCGTCGGCGAGGAGGACAGCCTGCAGAGCTTCCTTTCGAACTACGAGCCCTGGACCGTCGGCATCGACATCGTCGCCTCCGCCGTGCTGCGTGGCGGCGAGAGCCTTCGCGAGGATCTCGCGCTGGCCGCCGCATCGGCCCGCGTGCTGCGGCCGGACGACATCTTCATCCTGCTGCCGTGGTCGCGCACCGAGGCGATCGACGCCTGCGTCGAGGCGTTCACGCAGGTCCCGGCCTCGATCCACCTCGGCCCGCAACGCGTGCTCGATCGCTTCGCGAAGGCACGCGTGTCCCGCATCGGCAACATCGCGAGCCTGCATCTGGTGCGTCGCCCGCTCAACACGTTCGAGCAGATCGCGAAGCGCGCCTTCGACATCGTCGCCGGCTCGATCCTGCTCGTGCTCCTCGCGCCGCTCTTTATCGCCATTGCCATCGCGATCAAGCTCGACAGCGAGGGTCCCGTCTTCTTCCTGCAGCGCCGATACGGCTTCAACCAGGAGGAGTTCCGCATCGTGAAGTTCCGCTCGATGACCGTCGTCGAGGACGGCGCGGCGGTGCGCGGCGTGACGCGCGACGATCCGCGCGTCACGCGGGTCGGCCGCATCCTGCGCCGCGCCAACTTCGACGAGCTGCCGCAGCTCGTGAACGTCGTTTGGGGCCACATGTCGCTCGTCGGGCCGCGCCCGCACGCGCTCGTGCACAACCAGCAGTACGAGAAGACGATCGCCGACTACGCGCGCCGTCACAACGTCAAGCCGGGCATGACGGGCTGGGCGCAGATCCACGGCCTGCGCGGCGAGATCACCTCCGAGACCAAGATGCGCGACCGCGTCGAGCACGATCTCTACTACATCGACAACTGGTCGTTTGGTCTCGACCTTCGCATCCTTGCCTCCACATTGCTCTCGCCGAAGGCATTCGAGAATGCGTTCTGACCCCAGCAGCAAGCCCGCGACACCGCTCTCGCTTCGCTCGATCAACGGCTGGCGTGGGCCCGGCGCGCTGGCGATCGCGTTCGCCCATTTCGCCGTCGCCTCCGAGCTCGTGACCTACCGCAGGCTCGAGCCGATCGCCCTGCTCGTCGACATGTTCTTCGTCTTCAGCGGCATCGTCATCGCGCAGGTCTATTCGGAGAAGCTCGCGAATGCGCGCGCGATCCCCGAGTACATCGTCCGCCGCTTCGGCCGCATCTGGCCGCTGCAGGCGGCGACGCTCGCCCTGCTCGTCGGCTACGAGCTTTTGAAGCTCGTCCTGCAGGCCGGCTTCGGCCGGCAGTTCTCGACCGCGCCCTTCTCGCACGAAGGCTACAATCTCCTGAGCGCGATCCCCACCAATCTCCTGCTGATCCAGGCGATCGGCCTGCACGACCGCGAGACCTGGAACTTCCCGAGCTGGAGCCTCAGCGTCGAGTTCGTCACCTACGTGATGTTTGCGGCCTTCTGCCTGATCGGGCCGGCCTGGCGGCGCGCGGCGGCGGTCATCACCATCGCGATCTCGCTCGCCGTCCTCATCTTCGTCGCGCCCTATCACATGCGCTCGACATTCGATTACGGCCTGTTCCGCTGCTTTGCGGGGTTCTTCGCCGGCACGCTGTGCTACGAGGCGGCATGCCGCTGGCTGCGCCCGAACTGGCGCATGCCGACGCTGATGCAGCTCGGCGCGCTGGCGCTCGTCATCGTCTGGATGACCTTCTCGTCCTGGGGCTTGCTCGTCTTCGCCGCGCCCTTCGTCTTCTGCCTCTTCGTGCTCGCCTATGCGAGCGAGCAGGGCCTCGTCTCGCGTTTCCTCGTGACGAAGCCGATGCAGTTCCTCGCCGAGCTGTCGTTTGCGATCTACATGGTGCACGCGCTCGTCCTGATCTTCTTCCTCGCCGGCATGCACGCGCTCGCTCGCGCAACCGGCCAGCCGCTGTTCCAGATGATGGTGAACCCGCTGGCGGGCCGCCCGGGCGCGCCCGCGACGGTCGAGGTCCTGCACATCGCAAACCCCGCCCTGCTGTGGCTCTGCGCGATCCTTTATCTCGTCACGGTCGTCGCGCTCGCCTATGCCGCCTACCTCTGGATCGAGGTGCCGGGCCGCGCCTTCTTCGGCCGCATCGCCAAGCGCATTGACAGGAAGCGGCTCGAGGGCAAGCGGCTCGAGCCGAAGCTCATGCCGACGAACCCGTCGTCCGCCGTCCCCCTCATGCGCGATCCCCTGGAGCCCGCGCCGTGATCGTCCGCCTCGCCCATCAATCGCATCGTGCGGCCCGCGTGCAGGTCCGCTCCGACGTTCCTGCGAGGGCTGCGTAGCATGGTGTTCGGAAACTGGCAGGACGCTCTCGGGCGCCGCAAGCTGCCCCCGTGCGCACCATCGCGCGCGAGCCGTCGCGCGCGGATGCAACGCCGAACCTGCTCGAGATCGTGTGGCGGCGGAAGCTGACCGTTCTCGTCACGCTTCTCGTCTTCCTCGCTGGCGGCATCCTCTACATTCTCGTCACGCCGCCGCGCTATCTCGCCTCGACCTCGATGCTCATCGACCCGCGTCTGGGCAAGACGGTCGGCGCCGATCCGCTGACGCCCGGCTTCATGCCGGACGCGAGCACGATCGACAGCCAGATCAAGCTGTTCACGTCGCAGACGGTGCTGAGCCGCGTTGCGCAGATGGCCAAGCTCAAGGACGTGCCGGAGTTCAACGGCTCGCAGCGCAGCCTGCTGCAGCGCCTGCTGCACCCGGGCTCGGACCTCAACCAGGACGTGGACCTGCGCGCGCTCGAGGATGCAATCACGATCAAGCGGCCGGAACGGACGTATGTCGTCGGGATCGACGTGCTCGCGAGCAACCCTACGCTCGCCGCCGAGATCGCCAACGACATCCCGAGGGCCTACATCGAGGACCAGATCTCCTCGCGCGTCGACGCGGCGCGCGACGATTCCTCCTTCGTGAAGGACAAGCTCGCGACGCTCTCGAACCAGCTGCGGGAGGCGGAGGAGAAGGTCGAGGCCTACAAGGTCGAGCACAACATCATCGACACGACCGGTTTGCGCTCCAACGAGCAGCAGGTCGCCGATCTCACGAAGGCGCTCGGCGACGCCCGCGCCAAGGAATCCGACGCCAAGGCCGCGCTCGCCGAGATCGACGCGATGGCGAAGAGCGGGCACCTCGATGCGATCAGCGAGGCGCTGCGCTCGCCGACGATCGAGCGGCTGCGGCAATCGCAGGCCGAGACCGACCAGAGCGTCGCGCGGCTCTCCATGACGCTCGGCCCGGACCATCCCGAGCTGAAGGAGGCACAGGCCCGCGCCAAGGAGGTCAAGAGCCTCATCCGCGCCGAGCTGGCGCGCCTAAAACTGTCCGCGCAGCAGGACTATCAGGTCGCGCATCAGCACGAGCGCCAGATCGCCAGCGGCGTCGAGAAGCTGAAGTCGCAGTCGGCCGACATGAACCGCGCGATCGTCCCGCTCGAGACGCTGGAGCGCAACGTGCGCCTGCTGCGCGCGAGCTTCGACCACTTCTCCAAGGTCGACGACAGCCTCGCGCAGCAGGAGGGCGATACGCCGCCGGGCCGCGTCATCTCGGTCGCGCGGCCGCCGATCTCGCCGGCGCGTCCGAAGAAGTCGCTCGTCGGCGCGATCGCGTTTGCCGCCGGCCTGTTCTTCGGTCTCGCCGCCGCGCTTTTCGCCGAGAGCCTCAGCCCGCCGCTGGAGCAGGACCGCTTCTTCGAGCGCGAGGAGGCGCTCGACGAGCCGCCGCAGCCCGAGCCGGTGCCGCGACCGCGCGCCGAGCCCAGGCGGACGCCGCCGCGAGCACGCACGACGCGGCGCTACTGGGACGATGACGACGACCTCTACGCCTAGGTGAGCCGCACCGGCGCGTCAGCCTCTGACCGCCGGCACTCGGAACAAGCGCGGAATCAGCTCGTTTCCTCAAATCGATCGGAACGACCGAGGCACGCGCAGATGACGAATTGGGTCCGCCGGACGCTTGTATTTGCAGCGCTTTCGCTGCCGGCAGCGCCGGCCGCCGCAGGCAGCGCCACGTCGGGAGCGCCGCCCGCGCCGCAGGCCGCCTCGTCCGACAAGGCGCACGACAACGCCCTTTCGGCGGATATGGAGGCCTCGCTGCGCAAGGCCGGCTTCACCGACCTGAAGGTGATGCCGAACTCGATCCTCGTGCGCGGCAAGGACAAGTCCGGCAACCCGGTCGCCATGGTCCTCAACCCCAGCTCGATGACGGAGGTCGTGACGCTCGATCCGCACAGCGGCCCTGCCGCGGCGGGCGACGGCGGCGCGCCGCTCACCGGTAACCCGACCTTCCCCGCCGTCCTGCCGACGGCGCGGCTCGCCTCGACCCTGATCGGGCTCAAGGTCCGCGGCATCGACGGCGACGAGATCGGAACGGTGAAGGACTTCGCCATCGATCACGGCGGCGTCGAAGCCTACATCATTGCCACCGGCGGGGTCATGGGGATCGGCGACCGCTACGTCGCGGTGGCGCCGGTCGCGATCACCTTGATCTACGACCAGGGCTCGAACAGCTATCGCGCGACGATGAAGGCGACGGCGGACCAGATGAAGGCCGCCCCGCCCTTCACCTACGACGGCGCGTTCAAGGCCGGCCGGCAGTAGCCTGTTCGGGGCTTGACGGGCGGCCGCTCTCACGGTCCATCGGAAGCATGCTTGAAGCCCCGCCGCTCAGCGTCGCGGAAGCGGTCGCCGTCAACCTCATCGCCGTGCTCGTCGCCGTGCGCGAGGACCAGCCGCGCGTGCTTACGATCGGCGGCGGCGCGGCGCTGCCGTCCGGCCCGTTCGAGCTGGCGCACCGCTCGCTGCAATCCGGCCTGCGCGACTGGGTCGAGCAGCAGACGCACCGGCCGATCGGCTACGTCGAGCAGCTCTACACCTTCGCGGACCGGGACCGTTTCGGCGAGACCGACCAGCGCATGGTGTCGATCAGCTATCTCGGCCTGACGCGCGAGGAGAAGGCGGCGGCCGAGACCGCATCGTCCTGGCGCGACTGGTACACGTTCTTCCCCTGGGAGGATCGCCGCGGCGACGCGCCGGCCTGCGACGCCGCGTTGGCCGACGGCCTTTCGCGCTGGGTCGCCACCGACGCTGGCGCGAACCAGGCGCGCGCGCAGCGAGTCGCCATCAGCTTCGGCCACGAGCCCTACGGCTGGAACGAGGAGCTTGTGCTGCAGCGCTACGAGCTGCTCTTCGAAGCCGGCCTGATCCCCGAGGCGGGCGGCGACGGCACGCTGGGCCGCCGCATGACCGGCGACCACCGCCGCATCCTGGCGACGGGCATCGCGAGGCTCCGCGCCAAGATCAAGTATCGCCCCGTCGTCTTCGAGCTTATG
The DNA here is from genome assembly GCA_901457705.2 of Beijerinckiaceae bacterium RH AL1. Lineage (NCBI taxonomy): Bacteria > Pseudomonadati > Pseudomonadota > Alphaproteobacteria > Hyphomicrobiales > Beijerinckiaceae > Beijerinckiaceae bacterium RH AL1. Next base: position 1,117,715 of record LR590083.2, on the reverse strand, counting down.
CCGCCGACCTTCACGCTCTACCAGCTGCAGCGCAGCGTCGAGGCGCTGGCCGGCCGGCGCCTGCACAAGCAGAACTTTCGCCGCCTCATCGAGCAGCAGGATCTCGTCGAGGAGACCGGCAAGCTCGCGACCGATACCGGCGGCCGCCCGGCCAAGCTCTTCACCTTCCGCCGCGACGTGCTCGCCGCGCGCGCCGTCGCCGGCTCGAAGCTGCCGCTGGCCGGCGGGTAAAGCCCGCCGCTCGGCGAATTGATCCGGCGCCGCGGCCCCGCGAGGATGCCGGTGACGTAACCGGATCCCGATGATGAGCGACCTCTATGGATCGACCCACCGTGCGCTGCAGGAGCGGCATGGCACGGGCCGCCTCGCCGACATGCTGGAGGCGCTGGCGCATCCGGTCTTCGACGAGGCGGACGCGGCCTTCATCCGGGCGGCCGCGATGTTCTTCCTCAGCACGGTGGACGACCAGGGGCGCCCGACCGTCTCGTACAAAGGCGGCGCGCCCGGCTTCGTGCGCCTGACGGGGCCGAGCGAGCTCGTCTTTCCCTCCTACGACGGCAACGGCATGTTCCTCTCGCTCGGCAATCTCGCCGCGAATCCGAAGGTCGGCCTGCTGTTCATCGACTTCACCGCCCCGCGCCGGCTGCGCGTGCAGGGCGACGCGTGGATCGCTCCCGACGACGATCCGTTGCTGGCCGAATATCCCGGCGCCGATCTCCTGGTGCGGGTCGAGGTCGAGACGATCTTCGTCAATTGCGGACGCTACATTCATCCCGCCGGGTCGGTCAGCCTGTCGCGCCACATCCCCGATGCCGAAGGGCGGCAGCCGTTTCCGGCGTGGAAGCGGATCGCACCGCTCGCCGAGACGCTCGGCCCCGAGGATCGCGCCGAGGTCGCGGCGGCCGGCGGCCCGATCGAGATCGAAGCCTACCGCGGCGAGGAGCTGCCGCCCGAGACCTGAAGCGCTCCCCTGCCCGACGCGGCCTGTCGTTGCGCGGCGCGAGATTCTGACTTGCGGGCTGCAGCCGTGTGAACTGCGGCGCAGGCGTCTCATGTGACCTCCACGACCACGAGGAGGCAATCATGCCCGAGATCAGCTACCGCACCGTCGCCGTCGGCGACACCGAGGTCTTCTACCGCGAGGCCGGCGCGCCCGACGCGCCGGTCCTGCTGCTGCTGCACGGCTTCCCGACCTCGTCGCACATGTTCCGCGACCTGATCCCGAAGCTCGCGCACCGCTATCGTTTGATCGCCCCCGATCTCCCCGGCTTCGGCCTGACGCGCACGCCCGCCGGCTTTACGCCCTCGTTCGACGGCATCGCGCGGGTGATCGACGGCTTCACGCAGGCGCTGCAGCTCACGCGCTACGCGCTCTACGTCTTCGACTACGGCGCGCCGACCGGCTTCCGCCTCGCGATGTGGCACCCGGAGCGCGTCACCGCGATCATCAGCCAGAACGGCAACGCCTACGAGGACGGCCTCAGCAAGGAATGGGAGGCCTGGCAGCGCTACTGGCGCGAGCCGAGCGCGGAGAACCGCGAGGCCTGCCGGATCGCGCTGCGGCCGGACGTCATCCGCGACGTCCAGTATCTCAACGGCGCCGACGCGACGCGTGTTTCGCCGGACGGCTACACGCTCGACAGCCATTATCTCGAGCGTCCCGGCGCCGACGAGATCCAGCTCGACCTCATCCTCGACTACCGCTCGAACGTCGCGCTCTACCCCGACTTCCAGCGCTATTTCCGCGACAGCAAGCCGCCGCTGCTCGCGACCTGGGGCCGCAACGACGCCTTCTTCCTGCCGGCGGGCGCCGAGGCCTTCCGCCGCGACCTCCCGGACGCCGAGGCGCACCTCCTCGACACCGGCCATTTCGCGTTGGAGACGCACGCCGCGGAGATCGCCACGCTGATCGACGATTTCCTCACCCGCAAGCTGGCCTGACGGGTCAGGCGACGCCGAACGCGCGGATCAGCGCGTAGCTCATCAGACCGAGCACGACGAGCGACAGGGTCACCGCGGCGGTCACGCGGAGACCGGCGCGGGCGACGACGCGGATGTCGACGCCGAGCCCGAGCGCCGCCATCGAGACGGTGGTGAGGAGGTTGGCGACCAAAGCCGTCGGCCCGAGCATCGACGCCGGGATGGCGCCGCCCGTGCGCAGCGCGGCGACCACGAGAAAGCCGACGATGAACCACGGCACGAGCCGATGCAGCGGCGGCCGGCTCGGCACGGCGGTGGCCTCGCCCAGCTCCTCGCGCAGCCGCGGCGCGAGCAGCGACATCAGGAGCACCACCGGCCCCAGCATCAGCACGCGCACGAGCTTGACGACGGTGCCGATCTGGTTCGACAGCGCACCGATCGGCAGCGTCGCGGCGAGCACCTGCGGCACCGCGTAGACGGTGAGGCCGGCCAGCACGCCGTATTGCGTGAGGCTCATCGCCAAGAGCGGCACCAGCAGCGGCAGCAGCAGGACCGTGATGACGCCGAGGACGGCGGTGAAGGCGATGGAGGCGGCGACATCGTCGCCGTCGGCGCCGATCACCGGCGCCACCGCGGCGATCGCCGAGTTGCCGCAGATCGAGTTGCCGCAGGCGACGAGGATCGCCATGCGGCGCGGCAGGCCGAGCGCGCGGCTGATGACGAAGCTCGCGGCGATCGCCAGCGCCACGATGGCGGCGATGCCGAGGATCAGCGCCGGCCCGAGCGCGAGCACCGCGCGCGCGCTGATCGAGGCGCCGAGCAGGACGACGGCGACCTCGAGCAGCATCTTTGCGCTGAAGTCGATGCCGCGCCGCCAGATCTCGCGCGGCGCCCAGGCCGAGCGGACGGCGACGCCGAGCAAAATGGCCAGCACCAGCGCCTCCAGCCAGGCGCGGCCGGCGAGCCGCGTCTCCACCGCCTCCATCCCGTAGGCGACGGCCGTCACGCCGACGCAGAGCGCGACGCCCGGCAGATACGACCAGACTTTTCTTGCAGGGATCGTCGGCGCCAGGGGTAAGGGGCTCAATTCCGTCGCCTGGTTCATCGTCGCCATCGTCGCTCTCCTCGCTGAAGAGGATGGCGTCGGCGGGCTCGCGCTTCCAACAGCATCTCGCTATCGGTTCGATCGCGCGAGACGATCGATCTCCTGGAGCGGCCGGTCGCAGAACAAATCTCCTCGTCTCCCGGCCGCGTGCGCGCTAGGACAGAACATGCCTGGCCGCAATCGATCCTCGCCGTGACGCTCGAGCAGCTCCGCGTCTTCGTCGCCGTCGCCGAGCGCCAGCACGTCACGCGCGCCGCCGAGGCCCTGCACCTCGCGCAATCCGCCGTCAGCGCCGCCATCGCCGCGCTCGAAGGGCGGCACGGCACCAAGCTGTTTCATCGCGTCGGGCGCGGCATCGAGCTCACCGAAGCGGGCCGGCTCTTCCTCGACGAGGCGCGCGCGGTGCTCGGCCGCGCCGAGATGGCGGAGGCGATGCTCGCCGACCTCGCGGGCCTGAAGCGCGGCACGCTGCTGATCCAGGCGAGCCAGACCATCGCCGGCTATTGGCTGCCGCGCCGCCTCGCCGACTTCCGCCGGCAGCACCCGTCGATCGACGTGAAGCTGGCGATCGGCAACACGGCCGAGGCGGCGAAGACCGTGCACGAGGGCGCCGCCGAGATCGGTCTCGTCGAGGGCGAGATCGACGAGCCGATGCTCGAGGCCCGCGAGGTCGCACGGGACCAGCTCGTCGTGCTGGTCGGCGCCGACCATCCCTGGAGCCGGCGCGAGCATATCGACGAGGCCGACCTGCGCGAGGCCGAATGGGTGCTGCGCGAGAGCGGGTCGGGCACGCGATCGGCGCTGGAGGCGGCGCTGCGGGCGCGCGGCGTCGACCCGGCGAAGATGCGCGTCGCGCTGGAGCTGCCGAGCAACGAGGCGGTGCGCTCCGCCGTCGAGGCCGGTCTCGGCGCCACCGCGCTGTCGGCGTCGGTCGCCGTGGCGAGCCTCGAAGCCGGGCTGCTGCACGAGGTGGCGTTCGATCTGCCGGCGCGGAGCTTCAGCATCATCCACCACCGCGATCGCCATCGCAGCGAGGCCGCGCTCGCGTTTGTCCGCCTCCTCGGGCTCGACGACCGGGCTAGCCCTTGATCGCTGGCAGCGCGCGCAACGCCTTGGTCGCGGCCTCGAGGAAGGCTTCGACCTTCGCCGCGCGCGGCCCCTGCCCGGTGACGAGCTGGACCGGCACCGGCGGCGGCTCGTACTCGGGCAGCAGGCGCACCAGCGAGCCCTCGGCGAGCCCGTCCGCCGCCTGGTAGGAGAGCACACGGGCGATGCCGTGCCCGGCCTTCGCCGCCAAAAGACGCGCGTCGACATCGTTGACAAGCAGCCGCGGCCGCAGCTTGACGACGATGTCGCGCGCGGGCCCGAAGCGCCACTCCAACAGCCCGGCGCGGCTCGTCGAGAACAGAGCGGCATGATCGGCAAGCTCGCCCGGCTCGCCCGGCGTGCCGTTGGTCTTCAAATAATCCGGGCTCGCGACGAGCACGGTCGAGACGACGCCGACGCGGCGCACCTTGAGGCTCGAATCCGCGAGCTCGCCGATGCGCAGCGCGACGTCGATGCCCTGCTCGACGAAATCGAGATTGCGATCGTCGAGCACCAGCTCGATCTGCACGGCCGCGTTGGCCTCCAGAAAATCCGACACGATCGGCGTCACGTAGCGCCGGCCGAACGGCGTCGGCGCGGTGACCCGCAAGAGCCCGCGCACCTGCGCCTCCGCCACGTCGGTCATCGCCGCCTCGTAGTCGGCGGCAAGCGCACGCGCCCGCTCGGCGAAGGTGCGGCCGGCCTCGGTGACGGAGAGCCGCCGCGTGGTGCGATCGATCAGCCGGGCCCCGACGCGCTCCTCCAGCGCTGCGAGCGCGCGCGTGACTGCAGCCGTCGAGCGACGCAACCGCCGCGCCGCGCCGGCGAGGCTGCCGGCATCGACGATGGCGACGAGAATGGCGAGCTCGTCCAGGCGGTCCATGCGCAGTGCTCCTTCTCCGCAGACTACGCCGAACGGCACGATTCGATGACAGCCCCTTGACGGGGCGTCGACCTCCATCCATTTTGAGCCGGAGGAAATGCTCGTTTGGAGTATAAGTCATGCAGGCAGCGGCCCTGGCCGACAACGCTGGCGCGATCGCGCGCACAGCCGGCCTCTACGACAAGGTCTCGCGCTTCATCCCGGCGATGGAATGGCCGGCCTACGCGGCCGACGTCGACGCCATCCTTCGCCTGAAGCGCGAGCGCGACGCCGTGATCCTGGCGCACAACTACCAGACGCCCGAGATCTTCCATTGCGTGTCCGACATCGTCGGCGACTCGCTGGCGCTCGCCCGCAAGGCGCAGGAGACCGACGCCTCGACGATCATGCTCGCCGGCGTGCACTTCATGGCCGAGACGGCGAAGCTGCTCAATCCCGAGCGCACCGTGCTCATCTCCGACACCCGCGCCGGCTGCTCGCTCGCCGAGTCGATCACCGCCGAGAACGTGCGCTGGCTCAAGGCGCAGCACCCCGGCGTGCCGGTCGTCACCTACGTCAACACCTCGGCCGCCGTGAAGGCCGAGAGCGACATCTGCTGCACCTCCGGAAACGCGGTGAAGGTCGTCGAGAGCCTCGGCGTCGACCGCGTCATCATGATCCCCGACGAGTTCCTGGCGCAGAACATCGGCAAGCAGACCGGCGTCGAGATGATCACCTGGCCCGGCCACTGCGAGGTGCACGAGCGCTTCACCCCGGCCGAGGTGCAGGAGTTCCGCGATGCCAACCCCGGCGTCGTCGTGCTCGCGCACCCCGAGTGCCCGCCCGACGTCGTCGAGGCCTCCGACTTCGCCGGCTCGACGGCGGCGATGATCGCCTATGTCGCCGAGAAGAAGCCGAAGAAGGTGATGCTGCTCACCGAGTGCTCGATGTCGGACAATGTCGCCGTGCACCACCCCGAGCTCGACTTCGTGCGCCCCTGCAACCTCTGCCCGCACATGAAGCGCATCACGCTCGCCAACATCCGCCACTCGCTGGAGACGAGGACGCACGAGGTGATGATCGACCCCGCGGTGGCCGTGGCGGCGCGCCGCGCCGTCGAGCGCATGCTGGCCATCGCGTGAGCGCGCTCTCGCCTCTAGCCAACCAGCCGGTCATCGTCGGCGCCGGTCTCGCCGGGCTGACGACCGCACTGGCGCTGGCGCCGATGCCCTGCGTCGTGCTCTCGCCGGCGCCGCTCGGCGAGCAGGCCTCGAGCGCCTGGGCGCAAGGCGGCGTCGCCGCCTCCGTCGGCGCCGACGACGCGGCCGCGCTGCACGTCGCCGACACGCTTGCCGCCGGCGACGGGCTCTGCGACGCGGGCGCGGCGGATCGCATCCTCGCCGAGGCGCCCGCCGCCATCGCGCGGCTCGTCGATCTCGGCGCGCGATTCGATCGCGACGCCGCCGGCGCGCTGAAGCTCGGGCTCGAGGCCGCGCACGCCCGCCGCCGCATCGTTCATGCCGCCGGCGACGCGACCGGCCGCGAGATCATGCGCGCCGTCGTTGCCGCGGTGCGCGCCTGCCCGTCGATCACCGTGCTCGAAGGCGTCGTGGCGCGCCGTCTCATCACCGTCGACGGCCGGATCGCCGGCGTGCTGGCGCGCAACGGCCGCACGCTCGTGCTGCCGACGAGCCGCGTCGTTCTGGCGACGGGCGGCATCGGCGGCCTTTTCGCGCAATCAACGAACCCGGCGCAGTGCTTCGGCATGGGCCTCGCGCTCGCCGCCCGCGCCGGCGCGACGCTCGCCGACCTCGAGTTCGTGCAGTTCCACCCGACCGCGCTCGACGCGCCGGGCACACCGATCGCACTTATCAGCGAGGCGGTGCGCGGCGAAGGCGCCAAGCTCATCGACGAAACCGGCCGCCGCTTCATGGCCGACGTGCAGGGCCAGGAGCTGGCGCCGCGCGACGTCGTGGCACGCGCGATCTTCGCCGAGATCGCGGCCGGCCACACCGTCTCGCTCGACGCCCGCGGCCTCGTCGCCGGCGGCTTCGCGACGCGCTTCCCGACCATCGCCGCGGCGTGCCACGCGCACGGCATCGATCCCGACCGCGAGCCGATCCCGGTGCGTCCGGCCGAGCACTACCACATGGGCGGCGTCGACGTGGACGCCGAGGGCCGCGCCAGCATCGAGGGCCTGTGGGCGGCAGGCGAGGTCGCGCGCACCGGCCTGCACGGCGCCAACCGGCTCGCCTCCAACTCGCTGCTCGAGGCGATGGTTTGTGGTCGCACCGTTGCCGCCAGCGTCGCCGCGACGCCGGCACGCGAGGTGCGCGCCGCGCCGGTGCCGCGTGTGCCCGTCGCCGCCGATCCCACCGCGATCCGCGATCTCGTCTCCGCGAGCCTCGGCGTGCTGCGCGACCGCGCCACCCTGCTCGCCGGCATCGAGACGCTGCTGCCGCTCGCCCGCGGCACGAGCGCCGCGAGCGATCCCGCCCTCGTCGCGCTGATGATCGCCGTCGCGGCGCTGGACCGGCGCGAGAGCCGCGGCGGCCACTATCGCACCGACTGGCCGGAGACCGATCCGTGGCAGGCGCGCTCGCGCAGGCTCACGCTCGCCGACGCGCTGCGCATGGCCGACTACGCGACGACCCGCGTCGCCGCCGCGTGACCATGCTGACGCCGCTGCCCCGCGTCCTCATCGAGCCGCTCGTCGCGGCGGCGCTGCGCGAGGATCTCGGCCGGGCCGGCGACTTGACCACGGACTCAATCGTGCCGGCCGAGGCGCGAGCCCGTCTGACGATCCGCGCGCGGCAGCCGGGCGTCGTCGCGGGGCTCGACCTCGCGCGCCTCGCCTTCGCGCTCGTCGATCCCGCGATCGTGCTCGAGGTCGAGAAACCCGACGGCAGCCGCGTCGCGCCGGGCGACGTCGTCGGGCGGCTGGAGGGTCCGGCGCGCGGCCTTCTCACCGGCGAGCGCACGGCGTTGAACTTCATGGGTCGCATGAGCGGCATCGCCACCGCGACCCGCGCGATCGTCGACTCCGTCAGCTCGTTTCACGCGACGATCGTCGACACGCGCAAGACGACGCCGGGGCTGCGGGCGATCGAGAAATACGCCGTGCGCGCCGGCGGCGGCGGCAACCATCGCTTCGGCCTCGACGATGCGGTGCTGATCAAGGACAACCATGTCGCCATCGCCGGCGGCATCCGCCCGGCCATCGAGCGGGCGAAAGCCGGCGTCGGTCATCTCGTGAAGATCGAGGTGGAGGTGGACACGCTGGCGCAGCTCGAGGAGGCGCTGGCGATCGGCGTCGACGCCGTGCTGCTCGACAACATGAGCGTGACGGAGCTGTCGCAGGCGGTGGCAATGGTGGCGGGCCACGCCATCACGGAGGCATCCGGCCGCGTCACGCCGGAGACTGCGCCGGCGATCGCGGCGACGGGCGTCGATCTCATCTCGGTCGGCTGGCTGACGCACTCGGCGCCGGTGCTCGACCTCGGCCTCGACTTCGAGGCGGCCTGACGCCGAAAGAAAAAGGCCTCTCCCGACGGGAGAGGCCTCGACGGGGCAATCAGCGGCGGATGATGGTCTTCCTGACCACCGTGCGACGCACGGGCGGGCGACGGACCACCTTCTTGACGATGACGGCAGCCTTGACGACCGGCAGCGAGGCGCCGGTCTGCACCGACGAGGCCATCGGCATGGCCGAGGCAAAGGACACCGACCCGAGGACGATCGAGGCGGCAATCGCGGTCTTCAGCATTCTCTTCTCCCAAGTAGCAGATCTGTTCGAACGAGACCTGTTCGACTCCCATAGCGCGCGTCGCTCGCCCACGCACTTTGGTTCGTCGAGAAACGTTAACCCGAAGCGGCGATCGATCAACGCCTCGTTTGGTCTTACGCCCCTCGCCGGATGCCGCGAGCGCCGCTGCGAGGGTGCCGGTGGTATCGCGGCAACGCGACCGCGCCGTCGCGCCGCCTCCACATGGGTAAGGCGCGCGAATCAGTGGGAAATTCCGTTCCCGCCGGGTATTCTTCGCGCCTGATCTGAGGGCCGATGTCAGGCCCGGGGGCTTTTGGGTGCCGACGCTTTTCCGCTTGCTGTTCGTCCTCGCGCTCATCGCCGGCCTCGCCTACGGGGGCATGCTGGCGATGGTCACCTTCCTGCATCCGCCGCAGCACGAGATCGTCCAGACGATCCAGCTTCCCCCAAATAAGTAGCGCGCAATTGTTTCAGATGATCTGGAACGGGCAAGCCTGGAAGGCGTCGGTCGCCTCGGCTTTCGCCGAGAGCGCGGCGAGGCGCGGATAGTCGGCGAGCCTGACGGCATCCGGCACGACCTCGCGCGTGAAGCGGAATGCGACAGCGCTGGTGACGTCCGGCTGCCGCGGTCTTTCGCCGAAGAGCCAGGTGTCGTCGGTATCGATCTCCGCCTCGAGCAGGCGGTAGGCGGCGGCGAGTTGGCCCGCGGCGCAGTCGAGCCAGGGCTGATGCTGCTTCTCAGCAGGCCGCTGATGGCGCTCGTTCTCGATCAGCACGGACTTTTCGGCCGCGGCCAGCGCCAGACCGATGATGCGCTGTGCTCTCGCGTGCGCGGCGATACCGGAGGGCATCAGGCTCGCAGGCGCCGCGAGCCGCTCGATGTGCGCGAGGATCAGGCTCGACTCCATCAGCATGATGCCGTCGTCGGTGACGAGCGTCGGCGCCCTCACGACGGGATTGACGGCGGCGAACGTGTCGAAGTGCCGGAACACCGACACCTGATCGTGGGTGAACGGCAGACCGAGCAGCCGCAGCGAGATCGCGACGCGCCGCACGAAGGGCGACTCGAGCAAGCCTGTCAGGTGCATCGAATGACTCCTGAAGCGCTCGATCCCTCTAGCTGAAGGACGACGCGCGGAACGCGTCGGTCGCCTCGGCCCTGGCGGAGAGCGCGGCGAGGCGCGGAAAGGCGGCGAGGTCCACGGCGTCGGGCACGATCTCGCTCGTAAAGCGGAACGCCACCGCGCTCGTCACGTCGGCCTGCAGCGGCCTGTCGCCGAAGAGCCAGGGCTCGTGCGTGCCGATCTCCGCCTCGAGCAGGCGATAGGCGGCGGCGAGCTGGCCGGCGATGCGATCGAGCCAGGGCTGATGCTGCTTCTCGGCCGGCCGCAGCTTGCGCTCGTACTCGATCTGCACCGACTTGTCGGCGGCCGCCAGCGCGAGGCCGACGATGCGCTGCGCCCGCGCATGCGCGAGCGTCGTCGCAGGAGCGAGCGTCGCCGGCGCCGCCAGGCGCTCGGCGTGCTCGAGGATGAGGCTCGAGTCCATGAGCACGATGCCGTCGTCCAACACCAGGCTCGGCGCCTTCACGACGGGGTTGATCGCCGCAAACTCGTCGAAGTGGCGGAACACGGACACCTGGTCGTGCGTGAACGGCAGATCGAGCAGCCGCAGCGAGATCGCGACACGCCGCACGTAGGGCGAGTCCAGCATGCCGATCAGTCGCATCGAACGCCTCCTTGTCTTGCGCGTCTCTTGTGCGTCGGCTTACGCGTCGCGTAGCTCGCCCGGCACGTAGCCGAAGACGCGCGTGTAACGCTTGACCTCGTCCGGCGGCCCGAGGAACTTCGCGGGATTGTCCGAGAGCTTCACCGCCGGCCGCCCGTCGACCTCGAAGACCTTGCAGACGAGCGACACCGGCTTCAGGTCGATCGGATAGGCCTTCGGCAGGCAGCCGACGAAATCGTTGGTGAGCGCCGTGCCCCAGCCGATCGAGACCTGCACCTTGCCGCGCAGCGCGCGCACGCTCTGCTCGATCGTGTCGATGGTCATCGCGTCCGACAGCACGACGAGCTTCTTCGTCGGGTCGCGGCCGCGCGAGCGCCACCACTGGATCAGCTCCTCGGCCGCCTCGATCGGCGGCTTGGAATCGGGGCGCGCGCCCGTCCAGTCGGCGGCCCAGTCGGGCGCGGCGGCGAGGAAGTTCGAGGTGCCGAACGTGTCCGGCAGCAGCACGAGCAGGTTGCCGGCGTAGAGCTTCGACCATGCCTTCAAGACCTCGAAGGGCGCGGCGGCCAGCGCCTCGTCGCTCTCCGCCTGCGCCGCAAACACCATCGGCAGCTCGTGCGCATTTGTGCCGATCGCCTCGCAGCCGAGGTCGAGCGCGTGCTTGACGTTCGACGTGCCGGTGAAGCTCGACCCCAGCCCCTCCTGCAGCGCGGCGACGCACCAGCGCTGCCACAGGAAGCCGTGCCGGCGCCGCGTGCCGAAGTCGCCGAGCCGCAGCGGCCCCTCGCTGGCGAGGATGCGCAGCCGCTCGATCTTGTCCCACAGCTTCGCCTTCGCGCGAGCATAGAAGATGTCGAGCTCGAAGCGGCTCATCGCCCGCATCGCCTCGCGCGCGCGCAGCTCGTTGATGATGGCGAGCGCCGGCACCTCCCACATCGTGGTCTGCGTCCACAGGCCGTCGAAGCGCAGCTCGAGCTGGCCGTCGCGCTCGGAGAGCTCGTAGTCGGGCAGCGAGAAGGTCGCGAGGAACTCGATGAAATCGGGCTCGAAGACCTGGCGCTTGCCGTAGAACGTGTTGCCGGCGAGCCAGACCAGCTCGTTCCTCTGGAAGCGCAGCGTGCGGGCGTAGTCGAGCTGCGCCTTCAGCTCGTGCTTGTCGATCTGCTCGGCGAGCTTCACCGTCTTCGAGCGATTGTAGAGCCCGAAGGCGACGCGCGTCGTCGGCTTCAGCTTCCAGATCATCTGGAGCATGAGCAGCTTGTAGAAATCCGTGTCGAGCAGCGTGCGCACGATCGGATCGATGCGGAAGGAGTGGTCGTAGACGCGACCGGCGAGATCGATGCTCATGAGCGGCAGGCCTTCTCGATCGGATCGTCCGTCGTCTCCGGCGCCTTGGCCGGCGCGCTCCACACCATGATCGGCGTCGTCGGGACGTCCACCGACCATTTGCCGGCGCGCCCGACCTCGACGCCGCAGCGGTACAACGCCCGCGCATAGGCGCGGTCGAACTGCGTCTTCTTGATCGTGTTGAACGCCTGCGGGATGCCCTGGTAGCGGAACGCCGAATTGCCGGCCTGCATCTCGCGCGCCAGCACGCGCAGGTTCGCCAGCACCTGGTACTTCACCATCGTCAGCACGCCGCGCGAGGCGAGCGCGAACATCTTGTCGTGCGAGGGCGCGTACTCCGGTCCGAGCTTGCCGTTGCGGATGATCCACAAGGTCCGCTTGCGCGTCGCGCCGAAGATCCGCTTCTCGAGCTCCGAGAGCTGCGACTCCGGCGGCACGAAGATCACCTCCGCCGTGACGCCGCCGTCGACGTGAAGCTCGGTGTAGTCGTGGCCGTCGGCGGCCTGGACGCGGAACTCGACCGGCGGAAAGATGCCGGGGATGGCGGCGGAGGCGAGCAGGATCTTCACGAAGAGATCGCGACGGTCGGGCTGGCCGCTCGCTGCGACCGCGGTCAGGTCCCAGATCATCGGGCGCTGCGCGTCGAGGTTCGTGCTCGCGACGAGCAGGCGGCGCCCGAGGCGCGACTGCGCGGCGATCTCGTCGAGGAAGGCGTCGGTCGCGTAGCGACGGATGAGCCGCTCCAGCGGCGCAGTGCTTTCGAGCGAGTTGCCGAACAGGCCGAAGAGCCCGCGGCTCGTGTAGAGCTCGTCCGAGCCGTTGTTCAGGTAGATGTCGGCAAGGTCCTGGTCGTGCGCCGGACCCAGGAAGACGAAGGGCGCGGCGAGCGCGCCTGTCGAGACCCCTGTGACCGCCTCGAAGATCGGCCGGTCGCCGCGCGCCGTCCAGCCCTTCATGACGCCGGCGGTCAGCGCGCCGTTGTCGCCGCCGCCGGAGATGGCGATGAAGTTCGCCTCGCGCGCGAAATCGGGGCCGACCTTGCGCTCGGAGTTCTGCTTGATCTCCTCGTAGAGCTTGGTGACGAAGCCCTCGAAGGCCGGCGTCAGCTCGTCGCCCCAGTAGCGGATGTCGTAGCCCGGCACCTTCGCGGTCTCGACCAGGGCCTCGGGAACGGCGTTGCGCCGCCCTTCCTTGAAGAGGGTGCTGCGCAAAGGCCACGCCGCCCCGCCCGCAACAAGGGCGACGAGGCCGAGAATCAAGAGCCAGCGGCGACGGCGCATCGGCCGAGACATCCCCTCGTACAGCCAAGCCATTCCTGGGAAGCCATGGCCTGTCCCGCGCGCGACGGCAACCACCTTCCCGCCACACTCTAAGCCGGGGGTCGGCTTTGCCCCCCACCGGTGCGCGTGGCATAAGGCCCCTTGGTTTGAAATAGCGCTTGCAGGCTCGCCCGACGTGATCGAACAGGCCATCTATTTCGCGCTCGGGTGCATCGTGACGGCGCTTGCGGCGCTGCTGTTCCTGCCCATCGTCTGGCGGCGGGCGCTGCGGCTGACCCGGGCCCGCCTGCAGCTCCAGGTCCCGCTCTCGATGCAGGAGATTCTGGCCGAGCGCGACCAGCTCCGGGCCGAGTTCGCGATCGAGCGCATGCGCGCCGAGCAGGCGCTGGAAAAGGTCCGCGCCGGCAAGACGCGCGACATGGCGGTGATCGGGCGCCAGAGCCTCGCGGCGACGGCGATGACCGACCAGATCAACGCGCTGCGCAAGCTCGAGAAGAGCCAGGAGGCGGAGATCCGCCGCCTGATCGACGAACTGGCGGCGGCGAACGCCGAGGTGGGGACGCTGCAGGTCGAGCTGCACGACGCGCATGCGCTGATCGAGCGCTGGCGCAACCGCGGCGATCGCACGGCCGAGGCGCAGTCCTCGCTGCGCCAGGATGCCGAGAGCAAGCGCCAGCTCGTTGCCTCGCTCGAGGCGCGCATCGCGGCGCTGGAGACGCAGCTCGCCGACGCCACGAAGGCCGGCGAGATGCGCGAATCGATGCTGCGCGGCAAGCTGGAGACGGCGATGGCCCATGCCGCGCGCCACGAATCGAGCGGGGCGTCCTCCCAACGCGAGCTGGAAGAGGCGCGCACGCGCATCCGCCTTCTCGAGGAGCAGCTCGCCCTTCAGGACCGCGAGCGCGCCAAGACCATGTCGCTGGAACGCAGCCTCCAGGCCGGCCAATCCCGCGACGGCGACAAGGCGCAGGTCGAGGCGCTCGAGACGCTCCGCGCCGAGAACGCCGCGCTGCAGGCGGCGCTGCAGCAGCTGCGGGCCGCGCCCGCGACGATGGGAGAGGAGAGCGACGGCGGCTTGCGGGCCGGCATCCACGCGCTCGGTCTCGCCGTGGCGCGCATGTCGCGCAGCCGGCCGGACGAGGCCCGCGCGGACGAGCCGGAGCGGCACCAGGCGCTCGTCGAGCCGTCCAGGCTCGACGCACTCTGACCGTCTACACGCCCAGCGTGCACGCGTCGCCGGCGCAGCGGCGCCATACGCCCAATGCGATCAATTAACTATGGCTTGATTAAACCATAGGTTGTATTAAGTGTCCTGACGTCACCGCCAGGACCGCCGATGGCCGAGATCGTCTTCGCTTCCGAACAAACGCCCCATGACGAGGTCCGCAGCTACATCCTCGACATGATCGGGCAGCTCGCCGGCATGGCGCGCGACAACGGCGACATCCGGCTGGCCGCCCTGCTCGAGCGCGTGCTGGCGACCGTCATCGGGAGCGGCCGCGAGCACTGAGCCTGCGTCGTCAGGCCATCCGGGCGTTGAAGTCGACGATCGTCGGGACGATATCGCGCCGGAACCGCGAGCCGTTGAAGACGCCGTAGTGGCCGACGTCCTTCTGCAGGTGGTGCTGCTTGCGCTCCGCCGGCAGGTTTGAGCAGAGGTCGTGCGCGGCATGCGTCTGGCCGATGCCGGAGATGTCGTCGTTCTCGCCCTCGACGGTGAGGAGCGCGCACTTGCGGATCTTCGACAGGTCGACCGGCACGCCCCGGTGCGTCATCTCGCCCTTCGGCAGGAGGTGGTCGACGAACACGGTGTCGATCGTCTGCAGGTAGTACTCGGCGGTGAGGTCCATCACCGCCAGATACTCGTCGTAGAACTCGCGCTGCTTCTCGCCGGATTCGCCGTCGCCCTTCACGAGATGGTTGAACATCTCGACATGCGCATCGACGTGGCGGTCGATGTTCATCGCCATGAAGCCGGAGAGCTGCAGGAACCCCGGATAGACCGAGCGGCCGAAGCCCGGATAGGGATACGGCACCGGGAAGATGCAGTTCTCGCGGAACCACTGGCTGCCGCGCTTCTCGGCGAGCTGGTTGACCGCGGTCGGCGAGCGGCGCGTGTCGACCGGGCCGCCCATCAGCGTCATCGTGTCGGGCACGTTGACGTTGCCGGCCGCTTCCATCAGCGCGATCGCCGCGATCAGCGGCACCGCCGGCTGGCAGACGCCGAGCGTATGCAGCACCGATCCGTCGCGCTTCAGCGCGACGCACATCTCGACGAGGTAGTCGATGTAGTCGTCGAGGTCGAAATGCGCGACGGCCTTCGGCACGAGGCGCGCATTGGTCCAGTCCGTGATGTAGACATCGTAGTGCGGCAGGAACGCCTCGACGGTGCCGCGCAGCAGCGTTGCGTAATGGCCCGACATCGGCGCGACGATCAGGAGCTTCGGCGCCGCCTGCACGCCCGGCAGATCCCGTTTGAAGCGCAACAGCCGGCAGAAGGGTTTCTGCCAAACCACCGTCTCCTCGATCGCGACCCGATGGCCGGCGATCTCGGTCGACTCGAGATGGAAGACCGGCTTGCCGTAGCGGCGCGTCAGGCGCTCGAACATCTCGGCGGAGGCGACGATGGTGCGGCCGACCGGCGTCCTGGCCAGCGGGTTCATCGGACTACGTGCCCAGAAACGCGCCACTTCCGTTGCGGCACGTGCCGGCGCCAGCGCCAGGTAGGCGAGCTCGTGGGCTTGGTAGGACAAGGGGTTCATGTACACTCCAGCTCCCCGACGCGCTCGGGCGGCTTGGATAAACCAGCCTTGTGCACTGCGAAAGCCACCCTTTCGTCACGTGGTGAAAATGTGTTGCAAGTTCAATAGGCAGACTGCGCTCGTGGAGCCACAGTAAAGCGGGCCGCTGGCGCTATGTCTTTTCTCGCAATGGTGACCTTACGCAGCTGCGAAAGCGCAGCCGATACGCTGGACGTCTGGTACGCCCAAGAACGGCCGATGGTCCCGCAGCTGATATGTCGCACGTGCTTGCTGCCGGTTTGACGCGTCCGCAGCGGCGACGCCTGCCCATTGAGCAACCACATCACCTGCTCATGCGATAAGCTTTTGCGACCTTCACCTGAGACCCCGCTTGACCGACCTGATGACCCGCACACTCGACCTCGGCGCCCGATCGCGGCGCCCACGCGTCGCGACGCTCGTGCGCCTGCGCTGGCTCGCGATCTCCGGCCAGCTCGGGGCCGTGCTGGCGACGCGGTTCCTGCTCGGCTTCGAGATGCCGTTCACCGCGTGCTGCGTCGTCATCGGCGCTTCGGTCTGGCTCAACATCGGCCTGCGCATCCGCTTCGCCTTCAGCGATCGCCTAGGCGATCGCGCGGCGTCGGTGCTGATGGCCTATGACCTCCTGCAGCTCACGCTGCTGCTCTACCTGACGGGCGGCCTCGAGAACCCGTTCGCGATGCTGTTCCTGGCGCCGCTGATGATCGCGGCGGTCTCGCTGTCGGCGGCCTACACGACCGCGCTGACGCTCCTCGTCGTCGTCTGTGCGACGACGCTGACGCTCTACCACCTGCCGCTGCCGTGGTTCCCCGGCGAGCGGGTCCATCTCCCGCCGCTGTACCAGAGCGGCATCTGGGGGGCCGTCGTCTCCGGCGCGGTCTTCTCGTCGGCGTATGCCTGGCGGATCGCGGAAGAGGCGCGGCGTCTGTCCGATGCACTCGCCGCCACCGAGCTCGTCCTGGCGCGCGAGCAGCATCTGACGCAGCTCGACGGCCTCGCCGCCGCGGCGGCGCACGAGCTTGGCACCCCGCTCGCGACGATCAAGCTCGTGGTCAACGACCTGCAGAAGCAGTTTCCGGCCGACAGCGCCGTCGGCGAGGACTTTACGCTGCTGAAGCAGGAGCTCGATCGCTGCCGCGCGATCCTCGGCACGCTGACCTCGCTCGGCAGCGAGCCCGGCCACATCATCGGCGAGCTGTCGCTCGGTCACTTGATCGAGGAGGCGGTGCATCCGCAGCGCGACTTCGGCATCAAGATCACCGTCGCCAAGGAAGGCGACGCGAGCGAGCCGCAGTCGCAGCGCAACCCCGGCGTCATCTACGGGCTCGGCAACCTCATCGAGAACGCCATCGATTTCGCGACCACCGAAGTGCGCATCGTCGCGCGCTGGACGGAGAGCATCGTGGCCGTGGTCATCGAGGACGACGGTCCCGGATTTGCCCCCGACATTGTGATGCAGCTCGGCGAGCCCTATCTTACACACAAGGCAAACCGCCGCGCGAAGGGCGACGCCAGCTCCGGGGGTCTCGGGCTCGGCTTGTTCATCGCCAAGACGCTGCTGGAGCGTTCCGGCGCGAACGTCACGATGGTCAACGCGGCTCCACCTGCAAAAGGCGCCCGCGTCACGATCCTTTGGCAACGTGCTGCGTTCGAGACTGGACGTGCCCCGAGCACGCTGTTCCTCCCGAACGGTCGGGGCGAGCAGATCGGCCCGGGAGTCAACTTGTGGAGGTTCTATTGATGGAGAGCTTTGCGACCGGCAGCCAGCCGATGACCGATCCCGCCATCCTGCAAATGGACGGGCTCGGCGACAAGAGCTTGCTCGTCGTCGACGACGACCGGGCGTTCTGCCAGCGTCTCGCACGCGCCATGGAAAGCCGCGGCTTTGCGGTGACTGCGGTGTCGAGCGTGCAGGAAGGGCTCGCCGCCATCGCCGAAACGGCCCCGGCCTTCGCGGTCATCGACATGCGGCTTGCGGACGGAAACGGGCTCGACGTGATCTCCGAGCTGAAGGCGCGGCGACCTGACGCACGCGCGATCGTGCTCACTGGCTACGGCAACATCGTCACCGCCGTCACCGCGGTGAAGCTCGGCGCCTTCGACTATCTCGCCAAGCCCGCCGACGCGGACGAGATCTTCAACGCGCTTATGGCGACGCAGCACGACAAGGCGGAACTGCCCGAGAACCCGATGTCGGCCGACCGGGTGCGCTGGGAGCATATCCAGCGGATCTACGAGCTGTGCGGGCGCAACGTGTCGGAGACGGCGCGGCGGCTCAACATGCATCGCCGGACGCTGCAGCGCATCCTGGCGAAGCGCGCGCCGCGCTAGCGTCGCGCGACGTGACGCAGGTCGGCGACAGCCGGCTTGCTAGCGCTTGATGCCGAGGCTCAGGAGCTTCGCATCTGGGCCGGCATAGGCCTCCTGGCGGTCGACGTTCCAATAGCGAATCTCGTCGACCGGGATCGGCACGCCCGTCGCCGCGCAGCGGACGTACGCGCCCGGCCGGACGATCTTGAAGTCGCCGTCGAGATATTCGAGCACAGCCTCGCTATCGGGGGCGGGCGGGCGCTGCATACGGTTCATCTGCTTCGAGACCCAACATTCGCGAGGCCGACGCCGACGGCATCGGGCTAGAAGAGATCGCCCTGCTCCGCCTTCGGCTTCGGCCTGCGCGGCAACGAACGCCGCGGCGCGACCAGAGCGCCAATATGGCCATCGGCCAGCTCGATGTCGAGCACGGCATTGGCCTCCACCGCCGTCACGGATCGCAACGGCTGCCCCGAGGCATCGCGGACGAGCGCGTAGCCGCGCGCCAGCACGTTGCGGTAGCCGAGCGTGTCGAGGAGCTTGCCGACGCGCGCGACGTCGTCGCGCCGCCGCGCGGCATTCACCGACCAGCTCCGCGCCAGCGCATCGGCGGCCCGGTCGCGCCGCTCGCCCAGCGCCGTCAGCGCGCGCGCGATCCCGAGCGCTGTGCCGGCAAGACGCTGGCCCTGGTGGCGGAGATGGGTCGCGTTGCGATCGCGCATCCGCTCGACGTTGAAGACGAGCTTCTGCTCCGAGGCGGCGAGCTGCTGCCGCAGCCGCGCCAGCTTGGCGCGCGGCGCCTGCTGCGACAGGCGGTGCGCCAGCTTGGCGAGATCGAGATGCCGGCGGTCGCGCGCGCCGGCGAGCGCGGCCGCGAGGCGCCCCTCGGCGCGATCGAGTCGCTGGCGTGGCACCGCCGCCACCGTCTCGGCCGCCGGCAGGGCCCGCGAGAGCGCGCGCACGTCGGCGCGGCGCCGCTCGACGAGGCGCAGCATCGCCGCCGCGTGTCTCCGCCCAAGCTCGGTCGTCTGCAGCAGGAGATCGCGGCGGACCGGCACCGCCTTCTCCGCCGCGCCCGACGGGGTCGGCGCGCGAAGGTCGGAGGCATGGTCGATCAGCGTCCAGTCGGTCTCGTGGCCGACCGCGCTGATCAGCGGAATGGCGCTCTCCGCGGCGGCGCGGACGACGATCTCCTCGCTGAACGCCAGCAGATCCTCGAGCGAGCCGCCGCCGCGCGCGACGATCAGCACGTCTGGTCTTGGGATCGCACCAAGCGGCGGGAGCGCGTTGAACCCGGCGATGGCGGCCGCGACCTCGGCCGCCGCGGTCTCGCCCTGCACGCGCACCGGCCACACCAGGACGCGGCGCGGAAAGCGGTCGTCGAGGCGGTGCAGGATGTCGCGGATGACGGCGCCGGTCGGCGAGGTGACGACACCGATCGTCGCCGGCAGAAACGGCAGCGGGCGCTTGCGCGCCTCGTCGAACAGGCCCTCGGCCGCCAGCGCCTTGCGACGCGCCTCGATCAGCGCCATCAGCGCGCCGACGCCGGCGGGCTCGATCGCGTCGATGACGATCTGGTAGGTCGACTTGCCCGGGAAGGTCGTGATGCGCCCGGTCGCGACGACCTCGAGCCCCTCCTGCGGCTTCACCTTGAGCCGCTGGAACGCCGTGCGCCAGACGACGGCATCGATGCGCGCGCTGTCGTCCTTCAGGCAAAAGTAGGCGTGGCCGGAGGCATGCGGGCCGCGGTAGTTCGAGATTTCGCCGCGCACGCGCACGAAGCCGAAGCGGTCCTCGATGGTCCGCTTCAGCGCACCCGACAGCTCGCCGACGGTGAGCTCGGGCACGTTGCTCTGGGGTGGCGTCGTCTCCGGCCCCGGCGCGTCGAGCGTCAGGCGCGGGGCGAGGCGGTCTCTGGCTGCGGTCAAGTCCTGATGTCCGCGGGAATCGGGAGGCGAGCTTGGCGCGCGGCGGCGATGCGAGCAACCCCGCTCGCGCGCCTGTCGGCCGCTCATTCCTGGATGAGCGTGCCCTTGTACACCACCGGCCCGGTCGGCGCGCCGGTCGTCGAGCCGCCCGGCGGCTCGACCGAGACCGCGAAGGTCGCGCCAGCGCCGCCGGCGCCGGCGGGGATCGACATCGTCGCAGGCGACTTGTCGATGAGGCCCATCGGCCGTGGCGGCTTGTCGTCGCCGATGTACCAGAGCTCGAGGCTATGCCCCGCCGGCGCCTCGGCGGCGACGGGGGTGACCATGATCTGGCGCGTCGCGAGATCGACCCTGACGATCAGCGCCGGCTGGTCGCCGCCGCGCGTGACGGCGGCGATGTAGCGCTCGCCGCGGGCGGGCGGCGCGAGCCGCGGCTGCCACAGGTCCGCGATGACGACGGCGGCGAGCGCGGCGGCGAGCGCGCCGAGCGAGAGGGCCGCCGTGCGCCATCGCGCCCGCGAGGCCGCAAGCTGCGGGGTATTATCCTGGGCGCCGCCGTCGATCGCCGTGAGGGTCGGTCGGGCCCCGCCGAGCGCGCGCTCGATGCGCTCCCAGACGACGGCCGGCGGCTCGACCGGGTCGATCCGCCCGACCAGGCCGGAGAAGCGGCGCTCCCAGGCGCGCGCGGCACGCTGCGCGGCGGTGTCGGTGCGCAGCCTCTGCTCGAAGGCGGAGCGCTCGGCGGCGTCGAGGGTGCCGAGCACGTACTCGGCCGCCTCGAGGTCCATGTCGGGAGGTGTCGGCGCCGGGTCGCTCATGCGCCGCCCTCGTCGAGGCAGGCACGCAGCGAGGCGAGGCTGCGATGCAGCCACGTCTTGATCGTGTTGACGGGGCGCGCGTAGCGCTGCGCGAGCTCCTCGCGCGACAGGCCCTGGTAGTAGGCGGCGAGCACGCAGTCGCGCGCCTGCGGCTCGATGGTGCCGAGACAGTGGCGGAGCGAGGCGACGTCGATCAAGTCCGCCTCCCTGTCCCTGTCCTCGGCGATGCGCTCGAACCAGTTGGTGCCGTCGTCGAGGCTGGACGCCGACGCCGGCGTCTTCTGCCGCAGGACGTCGATCGCCCGATTCCGCGCGATCGAGTTCATCCAGACGCGCGCGGGCGCCGCCTCCGGCGAGTAGCTTCCGGCGTTCTGCCAAACTCGTAGATAGACGTCCTGCAATATCTCTTCCGCCGACGCTTTGACCTTCACGATACGGAGAATCGTCGCGAAAAGTTTCGGAGCGGTCAGATCGTACAGGCGCCGGAATGCCGCCCTGTCGGCGTCGGCAACGGCGACGAGCAGGCTATCGAGTTCGGTTCGTTCCGTCGCGGGCAAGACACCTCCAGGGCCGACGGGACACCGATCTTGTCGTCGGCCGCATCGCCCGGCCTCGTGTTAGAGCAAATCCGACGTTGGGGAAACGTCACCCTTGCGCGGAGGGAGCCTCGTCGTCGCCGGCGAGCGTCGTCACCAGATCGACGATGCGCTTGCGCACCTTCGGGTCCTGGATGCGCGCGAAGGCACGGTTGAGGTGCAAACCTTCCGTCGTCGACAGGAAGTCGACGACATAGGCCGAGCCCTCCTCTGCCGCGGCGGAGTGGGCCATCCCGTCGGCGCTGCCGTCGAACGAGGGCGCGCCGTCGAAGAAGTAGGCCGGCGGGACGTTGAGCGTCTTCGAGATCTGCTGCAGCCGGCTGGCGCCGATCCGGTTGGTGCCCTTCTCGTACTTCTGCACCTGCTGGAAGGTCAGGTTGAGCGCTTCCCCAAGCTTTTCCTGGCTCATTCCCAAGAGAACGCGACGCATGCGGACACGGCTACCGACATGCTTGTCGATCGGGTTGGGAACCTTCTTCACGCCTATAAGCCTTTGATCCAAGGGTCGCTTCGCCTCTTCATCCTGTGTGCCCCTCATAAGGCAATGTGAGGGGAAAGCGCATCCTAATCCAGCTTTTTTTGCGGCAAAACAATGGCAACGTGACAATTTAATGCAGATATAGACTATAGAAATCGCAAATAAAACAATAAGGTAGCAATCCAGGCCAGCGACGACAACCAGAGGCTGAACCGCGCGAAGGGCGGTGGATCGATGGGCGCCGGCAAGCGCGCGTCGATGATGCCCTCCGGACCGAGCGGCAGCGACTGGAGAATCCGCCCATAGGGATCGATCACCGCCGAGATGCCGGTGGCCGCGCCCCTCACCATGGGCAGGCCTTCCTCGATCGAGCGCAGGCGCGCCTGCGCGAAGTGCTGGTGCGGCCCCGCGGTAAGCCCGAACCAGCCGTCGTTGGTGATGTTGAGGAGATAGGCCGGCCGCGGCGCGCCGGCGATCGTGACCTCACCCGGGAAGATCGCCTCGTAGCAGATCAGCGGCGCCGCCGGCGGCAGGCCCGGCACGACGAGCGCGTGGCGCCCGACGCCGAATTCGAAGCCGCCGGGGATCGCCACGAAGTTCCGCAGCCCGAGCGCCCGCAGCGCCGAATCGAACGGCAGGTACTCGCCGAACGGGACGAGGTGCACCTTGTCGTAGCTCTCGACGACCGCGCCGCCGCGCGCGATGACGAGGATCGAGTTGTAGTAGTCGCTGTGGGCGACATGGCCGTTGCCGGCCGGCACCTCGACCTCGCGCGCCGCGCCGGTGACGAGATGCGTGCGCGCCGGCAGCATGCCGCCGATCTTGCCGAGCTCATAGGGGTCGCGCTGCAGGATGAACGGGAAGGCGGATTCCGGCCACACCAGCATGGCGACGTCGTCGAGCTTGATGTGCTTTGCGGCATCGTCGGTCTGTGAGAGCGCGATGTAGTGGTCGACGATGCGATCGCGGTTTTCCGGCGAGAACTCGCTGTCGGGCCGCAGGCCCGGCTGCACGATGCGCACGATCTGGTCGCCCTCGGGCGGCGCCGGCCGCGAGAGGCGCAGGCCGCCGTAGGCGAGGATCGCCGCCAGGGCCGCGAGCGCGACGAGGGTCGGGGCCGCCGCGCGGCGCCGGTCGCCGCGATCGGCGAGCGTCGCCGGCGCGGCGAAGATCGCGACCGTCAGCAGCGTCAGCCCGTCGAGCCCGACGAGCGCCGCCGGCTGCGCGGTGAGGAGCGTGCCGCCGAGCCCCATGCCGAGCGGGTTCCAGGGGAAGCCGGTGAAGAGATGGCCGCGCGCCGCCTCCGCTGCCGACAGGCCGAGCGCGAGGGCGAGCACCCGCCCCGGCCCCGGCCGCCAGAGCGCCCGCGCCAGCGCGAAGCCGGCGCCGAAGAACAGCGCGAGAAGCGCCGGCAGCCCGAGCACGCCGAACGGCATCGCCCAGGTGAACTCGGGATCGATGAGGAAGGCCGCCGACAGCCACCAGAAGCCGGCGACGAAATAACCGAAGCCGAGCCACCACCCGTCGGAAAACGCGCGCCACAGCGCCGCCCGGCGCGTGCCCTCGCCCTGCGCGGTGCCGTCGAGGAGCCAGACCGCGACGACCAGCGTCGGGACGAGCGCGACGCCGATCGAGATCGGCGCCAGCGCCAGCGCGCCGAACGCGCCGGCGAGGACGGCGATCAGCCGTCGCCGCCAGCCCTGTGCGCGGGCGACCCCTTCGGCGAGCAACGCGAGCATCAGGCGAGCCCGGGCCGCAGGTCGGCGCCCGCATCCGGCTGGTGCGATGGCCCAGGACGCCTGATCGCGCTTGGGCTCAGCTCGCGGCATCCTCGCCCGACGGCGCGCCGCGGGTGCTGCGGTACACCTTCAGCCGCTTCACCCGGCGCGGGTCGGCATCGAGCACCTCGAACTCGAGGCCGCCTTCGACGACGATCTCGCCGCGCACAGGCACGTGGCCGGCGAGCGCGGTGACGAGGCCGCCGACCGTCTCGACGTCTTCGGCGTCCGACATTGTTTCGAGGTCGGTGTCGAGTGTCGTCGACAGCTCATCGAGCGGCGCGCGGGCGTCGACGAGGAACGAGCCGTCCTCGGCCTTCACCACGGTCGGCTCGTCGGCCTCGTCGTGCTCGTCCTCGATGTCGCCGACGATCATCTCGACGATGTCCTCGATGGAGGCCAAACCTTCGGTGCCGCCGTACTCGTCGATGACGAGCGCCATGTGCGTGCGCGTCGTCTGCATCTTCACGAGCAGGTCGAGGGCGGGCATCGACGGCGGCACGAAGAGCACCGGCCGCAGGATCTTCGCCGCCGAGAGCGGCAGCGTCAGGTCGAGCGCGCCGAGCGAGCGCACCATCTTGTCCGGCGCCGGCTCCGGCCCCTCGGTCGCCACGGGGGCGATGTCGCCCTTCGGCATCGGCTCCTCGGCGGCGGCGATGTAGTCGACGAGATCGCGCACGTGGATCATGCCGCGCGGATCGTCGAGCGTCGCGCCGTAGACCGGCAGCCGCGAATGGCCGGCGGTGCGGAACATCGCCAGCACCTCGACGAGCGTCATCTTCAGCGAGACGGAGAAGATGTCGGCGCGCGGGACCATCACGTCCTCGACCCTGACCTCGTGCAGGGCGAGCACGTTCTTCATCATCAGGCGCTCTTGCGCCGAGAAGTCGGCCTGCGCCGAGCTGTCTTCCAGCGCATCCTGGATGTCGTCGCGGATCGACGCGTTGCCGAGGCCGAAGGCGGCGCGCAGGCGATCGAAGAGACCGGGGCCGTGGGCAGGACTCTGCGGCTCTTCGTCGGGATCGACGCGGACGACCGCGGGATCGCTCATGGCGTGGCCTCTACGGCATAGGGCGAGGCGATGCCGAGGCTTGCCAGCGCCTGCGCTTCGAGCCGCTCCATCTCCTCGGCTTCGTCGTCGTCGAGATGATCGAACCCTAAGAGATGGAAGACGCCGTGCACGATCATGTGGGCGAGGTGATCGGCGAGCGAGCGCCCCTCGTCCCGCGCTTCCCTGGCGCAGGTCTCGTAGGCGACGATGATGTCGCCGAGCATCGCGGGATCGGCGGACGGGAAGGAGAGCACGTTCGTCGCCGCGTCCTTGTCGCGCCAGCGCGCGTTCAGGTCGCGGATGAACGCGTCGTCGCAGAGCATGAGCGACAGCTCGGTGTCGGCGGCGAGCGTGGCCTCGGCTTGCGCGGCCTCAGCTTGGGCGGCAACAGCGAGCGCCGCGCCGACGGCGCGCTCGACGCTGGCGTCGAGGTCGGGGAGATCACGCCAGGCGTCGTGCTCGATCGCGATATCGATCGAAAGGCTCATGGTCAGGCCGGTCTCCCGGCTCCCGAAGAAAAGTCGGCCCCGGCGATCTCGCGGGCGCGACGGGCCGCCCCCTCATAGGCCCCGACGATACGCCGAACGAGGTCGTGACGCACCACGTCGCCTTCCTGGAAGACCACGTGGCCGATGCCCTCCAGCCCCGACAGGAGGCCGATCGCCTCGGAGAGGCCCGAGCGCTGGCCGTGCGGCAGGTCGATCTGCGTCGGGTCGCCGGTGATGATCATCCGCGAGTTCTCGCCGAGACGCGTCAAGAACATCTTCATCTGCATGGAGGCTGCGTTCTGCGCTTCGTCGAGCAGGACGCAGGCGTTGGATAGCGTGCGGCCGCGCATGAAGGCGAGCGGCGCGACCTCGATCATGCCGGTCTGCATGCCGCGCTCGACGAGGCGCGGGTCCATGAAGTCGGCCAGGGCGTCGAAGATCGGCCGCAGGTAGGGGTCGACCTTGTCGCGCATGTCGCCGGGCAGGAAGCCGAGCCTCTCGCCGGCCTCGACCGCCGGGCGCGACAGGATCAGCCGCTCGACGACCCCCTGCTCGAGCAGCGAGACGGCGTAGCCGACCGCGAGCCAGGTCTTGCCGGTTCCGGCCGGCCCCTCGGCAAACACCAGCTCGTGCTTCTTAAGCGCCCTGATGTAGGCATTCTGCGTCGCGTTGCGGGCACGCACGGGGCCGCGCTTGCGCGTTGCGATCTGCTCGAACGGCGCCTTCTCGGCCGCGCCGTCGGCGCTCGCCGGGAACAGCACGCCCTGCAGCAGGCCCTCCTGGATCGCGCCGTCGATGTCGCCCATCGAGATCGGCTGGCCGAGCTTGATGCGGTCGTAGAGCATCTGCAGCACGTGGCGGGCGCGCTCGCAAACGTCGGGCGGCCCCTTGATCGTCACCTGGTTGCCGAGCGCGTGGCACACCACGCCGAGGCTGCGCTCGACGCGCGCGAGGTTCTGGTCGTACTGGCCGAACAGCGCCGACGCGTACCGGTTGTCCGGAAACGAGATCGTCAGCTCGCCGGGCGCCGAGAGGGTCGTGGGCGCCGCGCTGGCCGGCGACACGGCGGCACGGTTCGGAGATTTCAAGCCACGGACCTCGCGGGCTGGCGGGCCCAATCCCGATGGGCCAAGCTTCCAAACAGGGAATTGGGGGCGGTGGCGTCGATTGTCACCGGCACGATGGTCCCGACGAGGTCCGGCGGACCCTCAACTTGCACCTGCTGCAGGTAGGGCGTCTTGCCGGTTAGCTGGCCGGGATGACGGCCGGGGCGCTCGAGCAGCACGTCGAGCGTGCGCCCGACCGTCGCCGCGTTGAACGCCTGCCGCTGCTCTTCCACCAGCGCCTGCAGCCGCGCGAGGCGCTCGCGCATCACGGCGTCGGGCACCTGGTCGTCCATCTCGGCGCCGGGCGTGCCGGGGCGCGGCGAGTACTTGAACGAGAAGGTCGAGGCGAAGCCGACGCGCCGGATGAGGTCCAGCGTCGCCTCGAAGTCGGCATCGGTCTCGCCGGGGAAGCCGACGATGAAGTCGGAAGACAAAGCAAGGTCGGGCCGCGCCGCGCGCAGCCGAGCGACGAGCTCGAGGTAGCGGGCGGCCGTGTGCCGGCGGTTCATCGCCTTGAGGATGCGGTCCGAGCCCGATTGCACCGGCAGGTGCAGGAACGGCATCAATGCCGGCAGGTCGCGGTGCGCGGCGACGAGATCGTCGTCGAGGTCGTTGGGGTGGCTCGTCGTGTAGCGCAGCCGGTCGAGGCCGGGGATCACCGCGAGCCGCCGGCAGAGCGCCGCGAGGCCGGCCGTGCGGCCCTGCTCGTCCTCGCCGTGGTAGCCGTTGACGTTCTGGCCGAGCAGCGTGATCTCGCGCACGCCGGCCTCGGCGAGGGCCCGCGCCTCGGCGACGATGGCCGCGACCGGCCGCGACAGCTCGGGGCCTCGCGTGTAGGGCACGACGCAGAAGGTGCAGAACTTGTCGCAGCCCTCCTGGATCGTCAGGAAGGCCGCCGGCCCGGTCGCGCGCGGCTTCGGCAGGCGGGAAAACTTGTCCTCGAGCTCGAACTCGGTGTCGACGACGCGCTCGCCCTGCCCGGCCCTCGCCAACATGTCCGGCAGGCGGTGGTAGCTCTGCGGCCCGACGACGACGTCGACCGCGCGCTCGCGGCGCAGGATCTCGGCGCCCTCCGCCTGCGCGACGCAGCCCGCGACGACGATCTTGGTGTCGCGGCCGCCCGCGGCACGCTCGGCCTTGAGCAGCCGCAGCTTGCCGAGCTCGGAGAAGATCTTTTCCGTCGCCCGCTCGCGGATGTGGCAGGTGTTGAGCACGACGAGGTCGGCGTCCTCGACCCGCGCGGTCTCGGCATAGCCGCCGTCGCCGAGCTGGTCGGTCATCCGCTGGGCGTCGTAGACGTTCATCTGGCAGCCGTAGGACTTCACGAAGACCTTGCGACCATCCGCCCGGTCGACCGTCGTGATGCTATCCTGCCGCGCCTCGAACTTCGTCATCGCACCCGCTATGGCGCGCCCGCGCCGGAAACCGACCCCGTTGTACGGCCTTTCGCGGCTGAAGAGAACCGCCTTGCGATAAATCCCTCCGAGATTTGGTCGCGCCGCAGCGTGCGGTAACCAATGTTCACAACGGTTCTTTCAGCTCGTTGCGCCTCCTCTAGAGGAAGACGACAACAACACGCGGCCGACGCCCGATGCCGACTTGGCAAGCCATCGTCGTTTTCTGCGTCGCTTTTGCGACCACGCTGTACCTGAGGCTCGCCGGGCTGGGGACAGCGCAGGGCGGCGTCGCCCCGCATCCGACCGAATCGCGGACGGCGCGTCTCGAGCGCCTTCGCGCCGCGCGAGGGACGTGCATCGCCTGCGGCCGCCAGTTTCCCCACGACCTGCCGCAGGCGCCGGCCTGCCCGCGCTGCAGCCCCGACATCCCCGGTTGACCTTGCGGGCGTCCCGCCGGCTATAGGGCGCACGGATTTCTTGGGGGCGGATGCATGCGCTGGGTCATGCGATCGAAGCTGCACAATGCGATCGTGTCCGAGGCGAACCTCGCCTATGTCGGCTCGATCACCATCGACGCCGACCTGCTCGACGCCGTCGGCCTATGGCCGGGCGAGAAGGTGCTGGTCGTTTCCAACACGTCGGGCGCGCGGCTCGAGACCTACACGATCGCCGGCCCGCGCGGCTCGCGGGCCATCTGCATGAACGGCGCGGCGGCCCACCTCATCGGCGCGGGCGAGCAGATCATCGTCATGGGCTTCGAGCTCACCGCCACGCCTGTGCAGGCCTCGGTCGCCGTGCTCGATGCGACGAACCGCATCGTTGCGATGATCGAGGAAAAGCCGGGTGCGCTCGCCGACGCGTGAGCATTCCCCCGCATTTACGCGTCACGATGCGTCACGCGTCACCGCATTTTCGCGTCAGGATGCGTCAGGCGTCAGCGCCGCGGAACGAGGCGTCCAGATTCCGCTAGGCACCGCCGCCCGTCTCGCCCATGGTCGGCCCGCACCTGGAGTCGACGATGCGCGTATTGGGGATTGAGACGACCTGCGACGAGACCTCGGCGGCGATCGTCGAGCGCAAGCCTGACGGGTCGGGCGAGATCCTCTCCAACGAGATCATGAGCCAGATCAAGCAGCACGCGGCCTACGGCGGCGTGGTGCCGGAGATCGCCGCGCGCGCCCACGTCGAGGTTTTGGACCGGCTGATCGCCCGCGCCGTGGCGACGGCCGGCCTGCGGTCGATGAAGGAGATCGATGCTGTCGCCGCCGCCGCGGGACCCGGCCTCATCGGCGGCGTGCTGGTCGGGCTCACCGCCGGCAAGGCGATGGCGCTCGGGCTGCGCAAGCCGTTCGTCGCGGTGAACCACCTCGAGGCGCACGCGCTGACGCCGCGCCTCACCGACAACGTCGCCTTCCCCTACCTGCTGCTGCTCGTCTCGGGCGGCCACACGCAGCTCGTCGCGGTGCGCGGCGTCGGCGACTACGTGCGGCTCGGCGCCACCGTCGACGACGCGGTCGGCGAAGCCTTCGACAAGGTCGCCAAGCTCCTGGGCCTGCCCTACCCCGGCGGCCCGCTCGTCGAGCGCCACGCCGCCGAGGGCAACCCCGAGCGCTACGCCTTCCCGCGCCCGATGGCCGGGCGCCCGAAGCCGGACTTCTCGCTCTCCGGCCTGAAGACCGCCGTGCGCATCGAGGCGGAAAAGTCGGCGCCGCTCACCGCCACCGACGTCAACGATCTCTGCGCCTCGTTCCAGGCGGCCGTGGTCGACACCATCATCGACCGCATCCGCGTCGCGACCCGCCTGTTCCGCGAGAGGATCGGCCACTGCTCGGCCATCGTCGCCGCCGGCGGGGTCGCCGCCAACGACGCGCTGCGCCGCGCGATGGCGCGCTACTGCGGCGAGGCCGGCGTCAACCTCGTCATACCGCCCCCAAAGCTCTGCACCGACAACGGCGCGATGATCGCCTGGGCCGGCATCGAGCGGCTGGGCCTGAACCTCGTCGACGACATGACCTTCGCCGCCCGCCCGCGCTGGCCGCTCGACGCCAACGCCGAGGCGGCCCACCACGGCAAGGCGTGAGGCCTACCAGCGGCCGTTTCGCCGGTTCCAGGCATAGAGGACATCCGCGAAGCGATCGTAGCAGAACGCCGCGATCGGATGCACGACCGGGCGGCTGACGAGCCAGGCGAGCCATCCGTCGCCGGGCGTCCGTTCCCAGATGGCGGCGGCGCAGTCGATGCCGACGTAGAGCCTGCCGCCGGCATCGGTCGCGTGCAGGCGGCGGCGCACGTCGTTCAGCGCCGCCCCGTACGACGCGAGCGCGTCGGGCTCAAGGTTGATGTCGCGAAAGGCGATCGCGCCAGCGCGCGCCGCCTTGACGAGGCGGTTGCGCTGAAAGTCGATCCCGGCGTCGCAGACCGGGCACTTCGTGTTGTAGTAAACGGTGAGCGGCAGCCCTGGAGCCATGCGCGACCTTGGCACGGTAGGCGGCCGAGGACCATGGATGGCGCGGTGATCGCCCCCCGCTCGACATCCCGCGCGAGACACCCGCCCCCGATGGCCGGACGCCCGAAGCCCGACTTCTTACTCTCGGGTTTCAAGACCGCGGTGCGCATCGAAAGTCAGCGCCGCTGACCGCCACCGGCGTCAACGACCTCTGCGCCTCGTTCCGGGCCGCCGTCGTCGACACCATCATCGACCGCATCCGCGTCGCGACCCGCCCGCTCCGCTAGAGGACCGACCCCTGCTCGGCCATCGTCGCGGCCCGCGGCGCCGCCCCCGACGACGCGTTGCGCTGCGCGGTAGCCCGCTACTGCGGCGAGGCCGGCGTCAACCTCGTCATACCGCCCCCAACACTCTGCACCGACAACGGCGCGATGATCGCCTGGGCCGGCATCGAGCGGCTGGGCCTAAACCTCGTCGACGACAAGACCTTCGCCGCCCGCCCGCGCTGGCCGCTCGACGCCAATGCGCAGGCGGCGAACCACGAGAAGGCGCTAAGCCACCTTGCACTAAGGTATTACTTTACCTTTTTGCAATGATATGGATGCTGTAAATAGGATTTCAAAGGCTTTAATATTATGAAAAACGCGGATACAGTACCACCATCTTCGCAGGGCGACAAAAAGACAGCCGCGCGTACAATTATGGCTTTCTATGGTGGCTTTTTTTTTGATCGTTTTTGCTGGGGCCGTTACGCTGGGTATCTACAAATACGCGTCAGCACACGATGCTAAGTCCTTTGGCGTATACGAAACTATAATTTTGGCTGTTGGCCTTGTTGTTGCGCTGATTTCGATAGTGCTTGGCGGAAAGGTGATGCTTTCCGACGCGTCTCCGCCAAAGGTCGTGATCCCACCGGAAGACCGAAATCTGCTTGAGGAATTGATACGAGCTGGCAACGACAAGGGTATTGATCAGTATGTGCGTCTGAGCAGTCTATCAGGTACTACAGGAACTGCGACACGGCTCGGACTCACTGGACTTCCTCTTGCAACAGTAGGCCTCACTCTGTTTTTTGCTGTTGGAGCCATCTTTAAGATTGAGGGTTATTTAGATTTGACTAAACTAACTGTAGGAGCGTTTATTGGTTCCTTTGTACAGCGTAACGTGACTGGCGAGAGAATCGCATCAGAGGGCATAAAGATATTGACGCAGAACTTACCTCCGCGAGCACCCCCGGCCGGTGTAGCCACAGATCAACCGCAAGTACCGGTAAATCCGTAGCCTGCGTCTGCCTACGGCATGCAAATTCGACGCTCCAGAGGACTGCAGCGATTTAAATCCGGGGTCGCCCCCCGCTCGACATCCCCGGCAAAACATCGCATCACCAAGGCGTTGATCTCACGGGAGTCCGGCCATGCGCCGCATCGCGGTTCTCGGGGCCGGCGCCTGGGGCACGGCGCTGGCCAATCTCGCCGCGCGCGCCGGCGCCGCGACCACGCTGTGGGGACGCGAGCCGAGCCATGTCGCCGAGATGGCGGCGACCGGCGTCAACGCGCGGCGGCTCCCAGGCATCCCGCTGGTGCCCGGCGTCGCGCCGACCCACGAGCTCGCCGAGGTCGCCGCAGCCGAGATCGTGCTGTTCGCCGTGCCGGCCCAGGCGCTGCGCCAGATGGCCGAGCGCGTGCGCCCGCATCTCGCCGATGGCACACCGGTCGTCGCCTGCGCCAAGGGCATCGAGCGCGGCACCGGCCGCTACATGAGCGAGGTGATCGAGGAGGTGCTGCCCGGCCACCCGCCGGCCGTGCTCTCCGGCCCGAGCTTCGCCGAGGACGTCGCGCGGGGAAAGCCGACCGCCGTCACCCTTGCCGCGCAGGACACGGCGCGCGCCAAGATGCTCGCGATGGCGCTCGCCGCGCCGTGGTTCCGGCTCTACCATTCGAGCGATCTGCGCGGCGTCGAGATCGGCGGCGCGACGAAGAACGTGCTCGCGATCGCCTGCGGCATCGCCGCCGGCAAGGCGTTCGGCGCGTCGGCCGGCGCGGCGCTGATCGCGCGCGGCTTCGCCGAGCTGTCGCGCTTCGGCATGGCCAACGGCGCGCGGCCCGGCACGCTCACCGGGCTCTCGGGGCTTGGCGACCTCGTGCTCACCTGCGGCTCGACACAGTCGCGCAACTTCTCGTTCGGCCGGGCACTCGGCGAGGGCATGGACGTCGAGGCGGCGCGCGCCAAGATCGGCACGGTCGAGGGCGCGATGACCTGCGCGATCCTCTGCGAGCTGGCGCGAAAGGACGGCATCGAGATGCCGATCGCCCAGGCCGTCGACGCCGTGCTGACGGGCGCCGCGACCGTCGATGCGATGATCGACGCGCTGCTCTCGCGCCCCGCGCGGCCGGATGTCTGACGAAAGTGTGAGACGCTATTAGCTTGACCGCGAAGCAACCTCAGGTGTTAATTTTCGCATCCGGCAACGGATGGCCTCGGAAGGTTGCAGCAGCCGGCCGGCGTCTTTGGAAGATTTGATTTCATACCATCTGCGTTGAGGGTCGGGGTACGAAGTCGCTGCAATCCTTTGGAGGGGCCTGTGCAATTGCCGCGCGGGCCCTTTCTTCGTTGTAACCGGCACTCGTCGTGATGCTATCAACGCCGTGCGGAGGTGGCGCATGGCGCATTGGCTGGTGAAGAGCGAGCCGGACTCGTGGTCCTGGCAGCAGATGGTCGCGGCGGGCAAGAAGGGCACGCACTGGAACGGCGTGCGCAACCACGTCGCCAAGCAGAACCTGATGGCCATGGCGCTCGGCGACCAGGCGTTCTTCTACCATTCCAACGAGGGCAAGGAGATCGTCGGCATCGTCGAGGTGACGAAGCTCTACTATCCCGATCCGTCGGACGAGAGCGGCAAGTTCGGCATGGTCGACGTCCGCGCCGTGAAGGACGTGCCGAAGCCCGTCACCCTCGCCGCGATCAAGGCCGAGCCGAAGCTCGCCAAGATGATGCTCGTCGCGAACTCCCGGCTCTCGGTGCAGCCGGTGACGGACGCGGAGTGGAAGCTCGTGTGCGACATGGCGCGGCTGTAGCGCCCCTTCTCCCCTCGCGCAGCGCCGGATGAGGGGTCCTTTCCGGAAGGACCTCGCTCTGCCCACCCCCCTCATCCGCCCTTCGGGCACCTTCTCCCGCGAGGGGAGAAGGCAGATCGCGTCAGAGCGTCGTTCCCGGTCCCAGCTTCACGCCGTTCAGGAACGCCTCGGCGCTCATCGGGCCCTTGCCCGCGCGCTGGACCTCCAGCACGCGCACGGCACCCTCGCCGCAGGCGATGGTGAGGCGGTCGTCGAGTACCGTGCCGGGCGTACCGCTCCCCTCGACAATCGTCGCGCGCAAGATCTTCAGACGCTCCGGGCCCTTACCGAGGTCGGGCTCGCAGAAGGCGCCGGGGAACGGGGAGAGGCCGCGGATCAGGTCGTGCACGCGCCGCGCCGGCTGGCGCCAGTCGATGCGCGCCTCCGCCTTGTCGATCTTGTCGGCGTAGACGACGCCGTCGTCCGTCTGCGGGCGCAGCGCGAGCGTGCCGGCGGCGAGCTGCGCCAGCGCCTCGACCATCAGGCGCGCGCCGAGCGCGGCGAGCCGGTCGTGCATCTCGCCGGCGGTCGCCTCTGGCGGGATCGGCACGCGCCGCTCCAGCGCGACGGGGCCGGTGTCGAGGCCCTCCTCCATGCGCATGATCGCCGCCGCGGTCTCGGTGTCGCCGGCGATGATCGGACGCTGGATCGGCGCCGCGCCGCGCCAGCGCGGCAGCAGGGAGGGATGCAGGTTAAAGCAGCCGTGCCGCGGCGCCTGCAGGATGGGCGTGGGCAGCAGCAGCCCGTAGCCGACGACGACGGCGGCCTCGAGGTCGAGCGCGGCGAAGCGCGCCGCCTCGGCCGCGTCGCGCAGCGTGCGCGGCGTCGCCACGGGAAGGCCGAGCGCCTCGGCGCGGGCATGGACGGGCGACGGCGTCAGGGACAGGCCGCGGCGCCCGGCCGGCTTCGGGGCGCGCGTGTAGACGGCGGCGATGTCGTGGCCGGCGGCGTGCAGCGCCTCGAGCGTCGGCAGCGCGAAGGCGGGCGTGCCGAGGAAGGCGATCCGCAAGGGATCAGACGTCCTGCGTCTCGCGGGCCGCCTTCTCGAACTTCTTGATCACCCGGCTGCGCTTGAGGCGGGAGATGTGATCGATGAAGAGGACGCCGTTGAGATGGTCGATCTCGTGCTGGATGCAGACGGCGAGGATGCCCTCGGCCTCGATCGACTGGGGCTTGCCGTCGCGATCGAGGAAGTCGACGCGGATCACGGCGGGGCGCTCGACGTCCTCGTAGAAATCGGGGATCGACAGGCAGCCTTCCTCGTGGACGGCCGTCTCCTCCGACTCGTAGGTGATCTCGGGGTTGATCAGCACCATCGGCTCGGAGGCGGCCTCCTCGTCGCGGCGCTTGGCGACGTCGAGCACGACGACGCGGCGCAGCACGCCGATCTGCGGCGCGGCGAGCCCGATGCCCGGCGCCTTGTACATCGTCTCGAACATGTCATCGACGAGCGCACGGACCTCGTCGTCGACGTGGCCGACCGGCTCCGCGGTCTGGCGGAGCTTGGCATCGGGGATGATGAGGATCGGACGGCGGGCCATAGGGCGTCGAGGCTTCACTTGGGCGGCGGACGCCCGAGATAAGCGCGGGGCGCGGCGAGGTCAATTTGCGCCCATATCTAGGGCCGCCGCGTCAGGCGCCCGGACCGCATCGAGGAGAGCTTTGAGTGCCGACCTACATCTGCCGCGCGCCCGAGGGCCTGCTGGCGCCGACCAGCAAGGCCGCGCTCGCCGGCTGCATCACCGACATCCACGCCGAGGTGACCGGCGGCCGGCGGCAGTTCACGCAGGTGATCTTCCGCGGCACGCACCAGGACGATTGCTACATCGCCGGCAAGGTGCTCGAGGGCCCGCATTGCGTCATCCAGGGCCACATCCGCGCCGGGCGCAGCGCCATCGAGCGCGCCGCGATCATCCGCGCGCTGCTGCCCAAGGTCAGCGAGATTTTGGGCGTGCCGCGCTATGCGATCTGGATCTACCTGAGCGAGCTGCCGCCGCGCGCGATGGCGGAATTCGGACACGTGCTGCCGGAGCCGCAGGACGACGAGGCGTGGCTCGCGGCGCTGCCGGAGGAGGACCGCAAGCGGCTCGACCAGCTCTGAGCCGCTAAAGCTCGGCGTCTTCGCCAGTCACCATATACCATTTGTTAGGCTGTCTGTTTTCGGGAAAGTGTGGCAATCCTGCCGCAAGAGACGTGGCGAGCCATTCAACGAGCCGCCCGGATCAGAGTCGGGAGTGGGTCATGCAGGACGTTGTCGAGCCCCGCCACGTGGCCGCTTTCCTGTCGCCGTTCGAGCGCGACGACGCAGCGACATCGGTCCTCGCCGAGTTTGCCTCGCAGCTGGGCATGCTGACCCTGCTTGCCGGCCAGCCCATCATGGTGCCGCCGGAACTGCAGCCGGATTTTGAGCTGGCCCGGCAGCGTCTGCTCGACGAGGCGGTCTGACCGTCAGCTCGGAAGTCTATTGGGAAAAGTAAAAGGAGGCGGGGCTTTCACCCCGCCTCCCTGCATGCAAGCTCAGACGAGCGACGCGTCGAGCGTGATCTTGGCGTTCAGCAGCTTCGAGATCGGGCAGCCCTCCTTCGTCGCCTCGGCGATCTTCTGGAAGGTCGCTTCTTCGATGTTGGGGATCTTGGCCTTCAGCGTCAGGTGGATCTTCTTGACGGCGAAGCCCTCGCCCTCCTGCTCCAGAGCGACGTCGGACTTGGCGTCCATGTGCTCGGCCGTAAAACCCTCGTTGCCGAGGAAGAGCGACATGGCCATCGCGAAGCACGAGGCGTGCGCGGCGCCGACGAGCTCTTCCGGATTGGTGCCGGGCTTGCCCTCGAAGCGCGTGTTGAAGCCGTAGGGCTGGCTCGAGAGCGCGCCGCTCTTCGTCGAGATCGTGCCCTTGCCGCTCTTGAGGTCGCCCTCCCACGTGGCCGAGCCGGTGTTGATCGCTGGCATGCATCCTCCCTGGATCGCGGCCGACGCCTGCGGCCGGCCGCTCGCCAGGGAAAGTCGAGGCGGCGGCAATCGTTTCATCAATCGTGCACGATTGGACCGCACGCGTCTCGACAACGTGTAGAGCGTTCCGGCTTCGTTCCAGAACCAGTGCGAATCGGCTACAGTGGCGGCATGGATCGCACCCTGCTCGTCGTCGCCGGCCATCCCATCACGGGCACCCAGATGCTCGTCGCCGCTCTCGCCGCGGCGGCGCTGCTCGCGCTCGGGCTCGTCGTCGCGCTGATCCGCGCGGGCGCGACCCGCGCCGAGCGCGAGGCCGCCGAGGCCCGGCACGAGGAGATCGAGTCGCAGATGACGGAGCTGTCGCGCTCGTCGATCGAGATGACGGCGCGGCTGCAGACGGTGGCGGAGGTGTTCGGCTCGCGCCAGGCCGATCTCGCGCGGCTCGTCTCCGAGCGGCTCGACGCGGTCGGCCACCGGCTCGGACAGGGGCTCGAGACCTCGTCGAGGGCGGCGAACGAGAACCTCGGCAAGCTCAACGAGCGGCTCGCCGTCATCGATGCCGCGCAGTCGCGCCTCACCGACCTGACGCGCGAGGTGCTGGTGCTGAAGGACATCCTCGCCAACAAGCAGGCGCGCGGCGCCTTCGGCCAGGGGCGCATGGAGGCGATCATCCGCGACGCCCTGCCGGCCTCCGCCTACGAGTTCCAGCACACGCTGTCGAACCGCTCGCGGCCGGACTGCTGCATCCGCCTGCCCGGCGACGACCGCATGATGGTGGTCGACGCGAAGTTTCCGCTCGAGGCGTTTTCCGCCCTGAAGAGCGCGGCCGGCGACGAGGCGGCCGCGAAGGCCGCGGCGGCGCGCGTGCGCACCGACGTGACGAAGCACATCCGCGACATCGCCGAGCGCTACTTCGTGCCCGGCGAGACGCAGGACATCGCGATCCTGTTCGTGCCGTCGGAATCGCTCTACGGCGAGATCAACGAGACCTTCGAGGACCTCGTCGCCAAGGCGCACAAGGCGCGCATCATCATCGTCTCGCCGTCGCTGCTCATGATGGCGGTGCAGGTGATGCAGGCGATCGTCCGCGACGCGCGCGTCCG
The DNA here is from genome assembly GCA_901457705.2 of Beijerinckiaceae bacterium RH AL1. Taxonomy (NCBI): domain Bacteria; kingdom Pseudomonadati; phylum Pseudomonadota; class Alphaproteobacteria; order Hyphomicrobiales; family Beijerinckiaceae; species Beijerinckiaceae bacterium RH AL1. The sequence goes on along the minus strand of LR590083.2, from coordinate 1,080,280 downwards.
CGAGCAGGCGCACGTGATCCAGACCGAGGTCCGCAACCTCGTCGCCGACGTCTCGCGGCTGCACGAGCGCGTCAGCAAGCTGCAAACCCACTTCAAGCAGGTCGACGGCGACGTGACGCAGGCCTTGACCTCGTCGGAGAAGATCCTGAAGCGCGGCGAGCGCATCGACGCGATGGATTTTTCTGACGCCGAGCAGCAGGCGCGCCCGTTCATCCGCGCGGCGGAATAAGGCCTCAGCCCGGCGCCGCGACGAAGAAGCTCGGGATCGGCGTCGGCGTGTCGTAGAAGGGATGCCGGCGGTGCAGCGCGCTGCCGGTCACGCGCAGATCGAGATCCTCGACCGTCTGCGGCAGGTCGAAGCAATAGTGGCGCATCCAACGTTCGCCGACGGGATGCGTGACAAGGTCCGCGTTCTTCTGCCGGTGCAGGTGCTCGTCGACGAGATAGGCGGCGACCGGGATGCGGTCGGAGAGCCGCGCCTCGACGAAGAAGGCGTACTTGATCGGCACCGCCGCATGCAGCTTGGTGATGTGCAGCTCAAAGCAGACATGCGCCTTGTCGCGCAGGATCGTGTCGACGGGCGCGATGGCGACGACCGGTGACAGCCAGGCCTCGAGTGCCGGGCACACGCGCATCACGAGCGCGTCGAGGCCGCCGAGCGTGACGACGCCGAGATAGCCGCCGAAGAGCGGGGCTGCGAGCCACGTCACGGTGTCGGCAAGCCGGCTCAATGCTCGCCCACGATTGCGCCGAGGTTCAGCCCGAGCAGCTTCAGCAGGCCGAAGAACATGCCCGTCACCAGCGTGATGCCGAGGCCGGTGACGAGCCGGTTCACGTTGCGGTGCGTCCTGATCATCGAGCGAAATTCCTCCGCCGTCTGGTCGATGTGCGCGTCGTCGATGCGCAGGCCGATGCGGCGGAGCGAGGTCTCGATCTCGGTCCGCACGATCGCCTCGACGCGCTTTTCGAACTGCGACAGCTTGCGCTCGAGGATATCGCCGACGATCGAGCGCAGCCGGTCGTCCTCCGGCAGGCGCACGAGGCCGGGCTGCGGCGTCGGGCGGTCGTTGCGCAGCGCGTCCCGCACCGTCTCGACGATGAAGCGGATGTTCGTCTCGCTGAGGTCGTCCGGAAGCTCGCTCATCAAGGCCTCGCGTCAACGGAAGCGGCGGGCGCGGACGCCCGCCGCAGGATCGCGCCGCCTCAGGCGGTGAGCGACTTCGAGGCCTCGACGGTCTTGGTGATGACGCCGAACGGCACCGCCGCGGCGGCGACGAGCGCCTCGAGGTCGGAGATCGAGTCGGTGACGTCCATGGCCTTCACGTCGGTCGCGAGCTTGGCGGCCTTCTTGGCGATGTCCGGCACCTCGGCGACGACCTCGGGAATGAGCGGGCCGAAGGTCTCGACGAGGCTGAAGATGGAGGAGATGGTGGTGAGTGCGCCCATGCTGCTTGTCCTATCCGTCGTGGGAGGGCTCGCCGGTGCGGACGACGGCGGCCGCGATCCGGGAGTTTGGGGCGTGCCGTGCGGCGCGGCGGCTTTCGGCCGCGCCGTCGGCAGCGGATCGAGTCCGGCCCAGAGCGCCGCTTCCGCCGCGCGCCGCACGGCCAGGCCCTTGAGCGGCTTGCCGTGCGCGAAGCGGAAGCGCCGGAGCTCGGCCGGCACGGCGGCGTAGTCGCCGCCGTTGAGGAGGCGCAGCAGCGACGACGTGCGCAGCGTGCCGGCGCCGCAGTTGAAGACGAAGCTGACGAGCGCGGCGAACTGGCCGTCGGTGAGCGGGACCCGCACGAGGCTCGCCACCGCCGTCTCGGCCGGCGCGAGGTCGGCTTCGAAGCGCTGGTCGGCCTCCGCCTGGGTGATGGTCATCCCGGGCGTGACGCCGCGGGTCGAGCCCCAGCCGATGGTCCAGACACCGCCGGCGTCGCGGTAGGCCTCCAGTCTGCAGGACTCGAAGTGCTTGATGGCAGCGCGTCCGGCCTCGTCGATATGTCGCACCATGCTGTCCTCCAACGAAAACGGCCCGCGCGGGGGCTCGGGCCGTGAGGGGTCACGGCGACGCTGGCGCGCCGCCGCACGAAAAAAAAAGAAGCCCGCCGGAGGGGCGGGCCGAAGGTTCTTGGACTCTAGGCTCGATCGTCCCGCTTCCGCGGGCGGCGGCCTAGAACGGGCGAAGCGAGGCGCGGCTGACGGTCAGCTGCTCGCCGTCGGCGTCGATGACGCATTGGAACGACCCCGGCACGGGCTCCGGATCGACGATGATCAGCTTGTGGCCGACGAGATCCCAATCGTCGTCCGCAAGCGCGACACGATCCCCGCGATGAAGCTCGATCGGCTGCCCGGCCTTGTCCACGTCCGTCACTCCGCGCATTCGTAAGTTTTAGTTCCGCGAAGTGATAATCTGTTGATCCTGACGTTCGTTCCTAGTCCGAAGGTGGTAGCCGCCGCGCCGCATTACTGTTGGCCAGGACGACTTGCCTTGTGCGATGGTTGCGGCGCTGGTGCCTGCGGCTCAGACGGCTTGTTTCCGGCCTCGAGCCAGGCCTGGTACGCCGCCCAGTCCGCGTTCATCGGATCGGCGGGAATGACGGCGCCATCGCTGTCGCGCGCGATGAGGCCCGGGTTTTTCTTCCCCGTCGTTGGATCGATCAGCACCGTGTAGCTCACGTCAGATCTCCGCGTTGGCGGCTATGGAGTTCAGGTAGGTCAAGGCCGTGGTGGTGTTGTCGCCACGCAGGAAGGCCGCGCCGGACGATATGTTCTGGACGAGCGGCATGCCCGACGCGAAGGTCCCGGTGCTGCTCGCGGAGAAGACGATCGTCGGGACCGCCCGCATCGTGACCGGATAGGCGACGCGCAGGCCGAGGTAGGGCGTGCCCGACAGCAGGCCCCAAAAGTACTCGCCGTTGCCCGAAGCCGCGTAGGCCCAGTAGTACCGCTGGCACAGCGCCATCTCGCCATGCCGGCGCTCGAACCGCGTCGGCCCGGCGTTCGGCAGAGCCGCCTCGAGCTGCACCAGGCCGACGGTGCCGCTCGAAAACTCGACGCTGAGCGCGGTGCCGATGGTCAGCCCGGCGACCGGCAAGGCGTTCACCTGCACGCCGCCGACCTTCACCGCCGTGCCGCTCGCAAAGGCGCCGGATGCGGTGCCCTGCCACACCCGCGCGGTGGCCGTGCCGGTCCACGTCAGCCACAGCGCCGTCGTCGCGTAGACGTTCGAGGCATCGACGGCCTGGACGAGGCTGCCGGCGGTGATGATCACGCTCGTGTCCGGGACGGCTTGCGTGAACGTGTACGTGCAGCCCCCGCTGCCGGCCTTCCACCGGTCGTGGGCATAGGCGCCGGCCGCGAGCGCCGTGCCGGACGCGTAGGCGCGCTGGTTGATCGCGAAGGTGCCGTTGAGGATCATGTTGCGGCCGGCGAGATCGGCGATGCCGGCGGCGGGCCAGCCGCCCGGCGCGACACCGTCGTGGACCTGGACGCGATTGTTGGTCGTGTCGACGAGGAGCTCGCCCTGCGCCCCGACGTAGGTCGAGAGGAAGGACCCCGCCTCGCGGCGGCGACGGACTTGCACGGACATGGCTGATCTCGCTGCTCAGGAGGCGACGACGGTGTCGTCGGCAAGGCGCCGCCAGGCGCCGTTGGAATAGGCCGCGACGACGCCGGTGCCGGCGCCTGCCGCCTCCGACGCCTTGCGGCCGTTGCTGGCGAAGGCGAGCGCCCCGTTGAAGGCGGCGGCGGGAAGTGCCGCGACGGTGTAGGACGCGAGGCCGACGAGCGCCTTGAAAAGCGCATTGCCGGTCGTCTGATCGCAAACCACGACCTGGTAGTAGCTCGAGCCGTCCGGCGAGACCTTGAGCTGGAACTGGTCGGACCCCGTCGTGCCGAGCAGCGCGCGGGTCGAGAAGCTCGTCTGGAACGACAGCGTTGCGTCGTTGGCGGTCGCCACCTTGGAGAAGGTGAAGCGCATCGAGTCGGTCGAGGCGGCGAAGAGGCAGGCAGTGCCGAGCACGCCGAGCGCGTTGTTGCCGTCGGCGGTGTAACCGGCCAGCCCGACGTGGCCCGTCGCCGGGTCGAGGTCCAGCGCCTGCGCGAAGCTGACGCCCGACGTCGAGACCGAGACGCGGTAGCGGTCCGATGCCAGCAGGCCCGCCGAGGCGCGGGTCGTGCCGCCGGAGAGATAGGACAGCGCGCCCGTGTCGGTCGCCTTGGCCTTGCCGATCGTGGCTGATGTGAGCGCGGTGAGGCTCGTGATGTCACTATTGGCGCCGCTGGCCGCTGCGCCAATATTCTGGCGCGCCGCGGCCGGCGAGGCCGCGCCTGTGCCGCCCGACTGCACGGCGAGCGCCGTCGCGCTCTCCGAGGCAAGCCCCATGTCGAGGGTGCGCGTGTAGGGATCGGAGGCAAGGCCGTAGTCGTCGCTCTGCGTCACCGCCGCCGAGGCCAGGCCCTCGTCGAAGGAATTGCCCGCGGCAATCGATTGGCTGACCGGACCAAACAGACTCGAGCCGACAGGCGTGTATGGATAGGCGGTGCAAGTCGATAGATCCTGCTGAGCCGCCCCGAAGACATTGAAGCTCGCAAACTTGAGCCAGAGCTGCGTGCCCACCAGGTTTTGCGGCAATGCCCAGGTGAAGACCGAAGCATCGAGCACCAGCGCCGGCGCGCCGACGGCATGCGCCCCGCCTTGCTGGCCGTAGAGCTTCCGCGACAGGCCGCCGAGCGTGTAGGCGTTGCTGGCTGTCAGCGTCGCGGTCGTGAAACTCATGATCTCGGCATCGACCAGGATCAGCGTCGGCGTCGATGACGCGACGATTGTCGCTCCGCTTTCGGCGAAGCTCACCTGCAGCGTGTCGGACGACCCGCCAGGTGGCGCGCCGATCGCCGCCGTCAGAGCACCCATGCGCGACGGGTTCGTAGCCGAGCCGATCTGCGTATAGGTGGTGTTGTCGGTTGACGCGAAGATCGCCGCGCCGCCCCAGTTCGGATCGGCGATGCCGTTCGTGCCGCCGGAGACGCCAATTCGCAGCTGCGCGACGCCGCCCGTGAGCTCGGACGGCGGCTCGAAGATGATCGGGGCATTGACCGGCGCCGGCGCAATGCTGCGCGGGACAGTGCCTTCGTTGGTCGAGGGGTCGACAGCGTAGCCCGGCGTCGAGGCGACGGTGCCGGGGTATTCCTCGGCCGTCACATCAAGCAGCCCGTCGCCATCCTCGGATATCTCGATTATGCGCACCGGCGCCTTGACTAGGCCGAGGCTGGCATCGCTCAGCGTGACGATGTCCATCGGCTCCAGCAGACAACACTCCCACGAGAGCTTGAACGCGTACGTGTTGCGCACGTAGAGCGCGCGCTGGAGGATGAGCTGGGCGGCGATCTGGCCAATGGCGACCGTGCATATTTCATGTGCTGTTACGGTCGGTCCGATCCGCAGGCCGTAGGTCTCGATCGCATTCTGGTCGCGCGCCTGGATCGGCGTCGGCGCGTAGTAGTTCGGCTGGTTGGTGATCTGACCATATGCCGCCGTGGGCGCGCGGCTCAGCACCTCAAGGTTGACGACGTTCGGCACGCTGTAGGGGTCGGAGCGGGTAACGAGAACCGGGTCGGCATCGGTGCCGGCGATGAAGTCGTCGTCGGTGAGATCGTAGACGGGCGTCGCGTTGGGCGAAAAGCTTGCGGTGGCGCCGCTGGCGAGGACGCCTCCGATCGGCGCATCGCCGAACGGGATGATCTTGAGCCGGCCGCCCGACCAGACGGCGGTCGAGTTGGTGAGCTGCAGCCAGCGCGCGAGGATCGAGCTCGCGCCCTCCTGGTCGACGAGCGCCGGCGACAGGCCGATCCCGGCCGCCGCGCAATAGGCCTGGTAGGTCGCGCCGGTGAGCCCGTAGAGGCTCGTCGCGTCGATCGAGGCCGCGGGGAAGCCGACGCCGTATTGCGCGTTGGTGAGGAAGTCGAACACGATCTCGGCGGGATCGGCGTCCGTGGCGGTGACGCTCGAGCCCGAGAACGTGCCGACCACCTCGAACGACAGCGAGCCGACCGAGGCCGACGAGCCGAGATCGTAGGACGGCGAGACGACGAGCGCCGTGCCGGGATAGGCGAGCGCGCGCTTTTGATGATTGGCGGTGAGGTAGCTCCACGGCGCCTGCGGCGTGGCGCCGCCGATGACCTGGCAGTTGAGCTGGTAGAGCGAGTAGGTGTCCTGCCCGTCGTAGCCCCAGCGCACCGCCGTGATGGGGCCCTCGCACAGCCCGAAGACGAGCGCCGTGAAATATTCGTAGCTCGTCGGCTGGCCGCTGCCGCCGCCGAACATGCCGCCCTTGCCGCTCGTCTGCGAGTACTGCGGCGAGGCGTTGAAGTCGCCGGCCCACACGACGTTGGGCGCGACCAGCGTCATGCCCCACAGGATCGGGATCGGCAGCGCGGACGACGACGCCTGCATTTGCACGCCGGTGTACTGTGGCGTGACGACCTGGCTGTTGCCGGGGGAGCGGAAGAAGCTCACGCGAGACCTTTCGGCCGGAAGATGCGCATCGCGCGCGCCGGTGCCGCGAGGGCGGGATCGCGGGCGATCTCGTCCTCGAGCACGCAGCGCGCCGGCGCATAGGCATGGATGATGGTGAGCGGCGTCGCGCGGCTGACGATGCCGGCGTGCGACCAGCAGCGGCCGTAGCGCAGCGCCACGATGTCGCCGGGCGCCGGCGCCTGCACCTCGACACAGCGCGCGAGCAGGAAGCCGAGGTAGCGCTCCTCGTCGCGATGAAGGTGCCAGTCCGGCGCGTACGGGCGCGGGTCGAATGGCGCGCAGAGCCCGAGGTCGACATAGACGCGCACGATGAGCATGCCGCAGTCGACGCCGACGCCAGGGATGTCGGCGCAGGGGTGGTATGGCGTGCCGAGCCACGCGCGCGCGGCGGCGACGACGTCGGCGGACGAGACAGGCATCAGAACGCCACCGTCGGCGGCGGCACGAAGGGGAAGCCGCGGAAGTTGGCCTGGTTGGCGAACTGCGACTGGCAGGTCGTCAGGCGATGATCGCAGCCCTGGTAGACGGTGAACGCGTCGCCGGGCGCGGGAGCCGCCTGCAGCGGATAGGCGAGCGTCAGCGAGGCGCCCGCCGCCACGCTCTTCACCGTCGCGGAGACGCCGGCGTTCGCGCCGGAGGTGAAGGTGATGGTGCCCTGCGTGTGCACCGCCGCCGCGCCGGACCACGCAGGTCGCGCCGAGCGCCACGGAGGTGTCGTGCATCTCCTGGATGCGCGCCTGGTCCTCGGCCGAGTTGCGCGCGCCGATCTTCTTGACCCCATCGGCGGCCGGCTTGAACGGCCGCCACTCGTGCGAGCCGTCGGCCTTCACCATCTCGAAGCGCGCCTCGGCGAGGCACGGCAGATCGACGAGCGAGATCTCGTGCGGATCGGCGGTGTAGCGCTTGGCGCCCGACTCGTCGGTCCAGCGGCGCGCGTAGGTGCCGCCCTGGCTGAAGCCGGTGTAGACGCCCTCCTCAACCTTCTGCCACTCGGCGTCGTCGACAACCTTGGCGCAGATCTCGATCTGCCTGGCGTCGTCGTTGAAGGCGATCTCCGTCACCTTGCCGGCCGCGACCTGGCCGTGCATGGCGCGCAGGTTGCCGAACGAGCGGCCGTTCGACGAGGTGGCGATCGCCTCCGACCATTTCTCGTACATCGGCTTCGTCGAGGCGTAGTCGCAGATCTCGCCGGCGCGGTCCTCGACCTCGGCGGTGGCGACGCCGAAGACGAGGCGCTTGGCGGCATCGACCTTGGTGATGGGGATGTCGAGTCGCAGCATGGGGGCTCCTTCGAGACGTGCGTCGACGATCGTCCGGCTCGCGTCGGACGGGCATGTCGGGCTTGGTTTGGGATTGTTTGAGATCGATCGTTTTTACCCGAACAGGGCGGAAAAGGTCGGTGCGATGCTCAGGTCGGGCGAAGACGCTCCGGCCCGCGCTAGAGGTGTTTGTCGATCAGCGCGACGACGTCCGATTTGGTGATGAGATCGTCGCCATCGACCGTGACTTGGATGTAGTCGTCCGGGATGCCTTCCAGACATTGTTTCGCCGACGGATCGCCCGATTTCGCCAGCAGAACCGCGTGAAAGAACTTCGCGTCCATCGCGCGCATCGGACATGAGCTCATCTCAGCTTCGTAGGGAGAGCCGCTCATGACCTGCAAGGCATCCCGCTCGCGGCCTAGCTTTATCAAGACGCGGGCCGTAATTTGCGTGGCATGGGACTGCGAAAGAAATAGATGCCCTCGGTCACGCAGGAGATCGAGTGCGTCGTTGTTACGTCCTTGCTTCTCGAGAGTGCTGACTCGGAACGCCACTTCACTCGCTATTTCATCGGGCGTAGCTGCATTCGCCCGCATCTCGTCGAGCAAGGCATGGAGGGCCGCCCAGTTCTTTTCCTCCGAAAGGGCCCAGTATCGCTGAAGCTCCATCATCAGACCGGATTCCCTCCGCAGGCTTCACTGACGAAACCCATGGCAAGGCGGGCCGGAGGGACATGTCCCGCATCGGCCGGCGCGAACCGATGCTGATCTTCTTGCCACTCAAGTCATCGCGCAGGCTTCGTCGCGGTGGCGTTCGCGGTGAGCCCGACATACCCCGCGCCCGTCAGCGCCATCGGCGTGTCGGCGGCTCTGTCCGCCAGCGGCTCGCGGCCGAGCGCGGCGCGCGCTTCGTTCAGCGTGAGGATGCCGCGGCTCGTGTAGCTCGACAGGATCGTCTCCTGCTGGGCGGGATCGATCGTCTCGGTCGGCGTCCAGGCGAACTCGAGGTCGGCGCCGTCGAGCTCGGCCGCGATGACGTCGTCGATCAACGCCTTCACCCAGGCGAGCAGCGGCGCCAGCCCCTCCTCCTCGGCAAGCGTCTTCTGCACCTCTGCGGTGGCGCGGTTCATCTGCGAGACGAGCGCCTGCGGCGAGATCGAGAAGGCGAAGCAGACGAGGCGCGCGAGCCAGTCGTCGAAGGCGCTCTTGAGTTCGGGCTCCTTGGTCTGCACGAAGCTCTGCGCCGCCGCGCCGGGCACAAATTTCGCCCGCCGGCGCCGCCCGCTCTCGCCGGAGAAATAGGCGTCCCAGTACTTCTGGTAGGATGCGATCTGGTCCGGCGTCCAACCTTCCGGCACGCCGATCAGGCTGTCCGGGATGTTGCCTTCCGTGAAATACTCGAGCAGGAACAGCTGCCGCCGCAGCGCGATGTTGACGGTGGTGACCACCTGCTCGACGGGTGAGTAGCCGTAGGCGCGGTTCACCCGGACATTGCGCGGCCGGTAGACCAGGTCGCGCGTCGTGTAGTCGACGGCCGGAAAGCCTTTGAGCACCTGCTGATAGGCCGTCGGCCAGACGACCTTGCCGTCGGCCGTGCCGGGCTGCGGCGTGCGCCCCCAGGCGTCGATCACCGGCTTGATCGTCGCCCCGTCGATCGGCAGCAGCGCCGCGAGACGGCCGCCCCGCGTCCGGCGGTAGTAGAGCGCCGGCGCGTCGATGACCAGCAACTCTTCGAGCAGGAGCCGCAGCCAGTCGGCCCAGCCATGGATGCCGTCCGGCCGCGCGAAGAAGGCGGTGATCGCGGCACAGCGCGCGTCGGGCTTGCCGCCCCCGGCGCGCGGCTTGATGGACCAGGCGAGACGCGCGATCTGGTCCTTGCGCGTCTCGATGACGAGCCGCAGCAGGTCCCAGCCGTCGGCGAGCTGGCGCAGCGTCGCGAAGGAGACCGGCGAATACGGCCGCGGCTCGAGCGCGAGGTTGTAGCCGGCGGGGTAGTCCCACTGGCGCCCGGCGACGTTGGCCGGCGCCGTCGGGGCGATCGGCGACAGCGGGCCGAACCAGTCCTCGCCGCCCGCGGCCTGCCGCGCCGCGAAGGACAGGCTGACCTGGTAGGGGTCGAGCGCATAGGAGGCGCGACCCGTCGTTCGGTCGACCATGGTTTGGCTCCGATCGTTCAAAACTCTGAGCGAGGCTCGCCGTCGGCGACGATCCGCATGAAGCCGATCATGCCGGGCTCGTCGCCGAAGAGATGCGTCAGCGCCCAGATCGCCGCGTCGGCGTGATCGGGGCTGCCCTGGCCGCTGTAGCCGGCGCCGGAGAAGGCGCAGAGCTGGTCCTCGAGCTTGCCGAAGCGCCCGACGTGGTGCACCTGGCCCAGCGCATAGCGCATCGAGATCGGCTCCGCGCGCACCGCCTTGCCGCGGCTCGCCGTTACCGTCTTCACCGGCACGTTGGGGTCGGCGGCGTGGATCGTCGCGCGGACCATGTCGCCGCCGAAGTTGCTCTCGGCGACGATACAGTCGGCCCGATACTCATGAAAGGCATGCACCGCCCGCCGCGCCCAGGCCGGCGCCGCCTCGCGGCAGGAGAGGTCGTCGAGAACATAGGCATCGCCGTCCTGGCCGCGCGCGGCGACGACGATGCCGATCTCGTCGCGGTCGTCGTCCGGGCTCTGCGCGCCGGAGGGATCGACCGCGACGACCACGCTCTTCCGTAGCTCGACCGGCAGCGCCTCGCAGCGGTGCATGTCGATGATCTCGTAAGACCAGAGCGCGTCGTCGAGGGCGTCGACATAGACGCCTTCGTAGAAGCGCTTGCGCTGGCGCTCCGGCAGCGCCGCGAGGCTGGCGATGAAGGCCGGCGACAGGTTCGCGGCGTTGTCGACCGGGTTCAGGAAGGCCCGGGCGTAGAGGTCCGGGTTGGTCAGCGGATTGCGCGTCGTCGGCTCGCGCTTCTCGCCGAAGAGAAGGTTCGTCCAGTGCGACTTCGCCGTCGGGTTGAGGTCGACGTAGGCGCGCTGGGTGAGGCCGGGCACCATCTGCGCCAGCCGGGTGAAGGCGACGAGCGCCGACTTGTACGGGATCTGCGAGGCCTCGTTGAGAAAGACGCTGACGAACTCAAGCCCGAGGATCTTGTCGACGCGATCTCTCGTATCGAGGCCACCGATGGTGAGGCGCGCGCCGTTGTCGAGGACGACGACACCGTCCTGGCGGTATTCCTTCCAGGTGACGTGCTCGAAGCAGCGCCGCATCCCAGTCGGCAGCGTGTCCTTGGCGAGCGAGGCGTTCGCGTGATTCGTGTGCAGGCGGAGCAGCGCGTGTCGCGAGTCCGGCGCCTGCATGGCGCGCGCGACGATCGCGCGGGTGATGAGGAAGGTCTTACCGGAGCGTGCGCCGCCGGCAAGGCAGACGTAGCGGGCGGGGCCGTCCAGCAGCGCCTGCGCGGCCTCCTGCGCAGGGCTGAAGGTCACGCCGTCTTTCGACACCATGCGGCGGTCGGTCCGCTCTTTCGATCGAGGATTTCGAAAAGGGGCCGGCGTCGCGACGCAGGTCGGGCCCGGCATGCGCGCATAGGGCGTCGAAATCCGTCACGCGTCAATCGGGTCGCCGCCGCCACGATTGGCGCAATGGGCAGCGCCGCCGAGGCGCGTGGCGTCAGTTCGGCAGGAAGCCCATGACGACGCTGACGACGAGGAAGATGCCGAGCACGAAGCGGTAGATCACGAACGGCCAGGCCGAGAAGCGCTCGAGCACCCGCATCAGGCCCCAGATCGCCGCAAACGCCGAGACCGAGGCGACCATCAGGCCGAAGATCAGGATCGACCAGCCGTGCAGGCCGAGGCCGGCCTTGCGCAAGGCGAAGAGCTCGGCGAGGCCGGCGAGCGCGATCGCCGGGATGCCGATGAGGAAGGAGAAGCGCGCCGCCTCCTCGCGCTTTAGGCCAAGGAAGAGCGCGGCCGTCAGCGTCGAGCCCGAGCGCGAGACGCCGGGGATCAGCGCGCCGACCTGCGCGAAGCCGACGATCATCGCATCCCACAGCGAGACGTTGTCGATCGTGCGCACGTGCTTCGCGGCGCGCTCGGCATAGGCGAGCAGCGCGCCCATCACGATGCAGGCGACGCCGATGACGGCGAGCGTACGCAGCGGCGAGTTGCAGGCGTTGAGCTTCGACTTCAGCACGAGACCGAAGATCGCGATCGGCACGGTGGCGAAGATGATCCACATGAAGAACCGGAAGTTCCAGTCCTCGAAGTCGCGGCGCTTGATTGCGGCTAGCGTCCCCTCGGCAAGCCCCTGCACGTCGGCCCAGAAATAGGAGACGACGGCGGCGAGCGCGGCGAGCTGCATCGCCGCCGAAAAGGCTGAGCCGGGATCCTGCCAGCCGAGCAGCGCGGGGATGACGCGCATGTGCGCGGTCGACGAGATCGGCAAAAGCTCGGTGATCCCCTGCACGATTCCGAGGAAGCCGACCTTCAGATAGCCGAGCTCGACGAAACCGGTGTCGAGCCCCGACGTGCAGGCGTCCGTCATGGTCTCCCGATCCCGCCTCTTCTGACCTTGGCCGTTCTTCTCAGAGTCGGGAGGCGAGATCAACGCGCGCAAGGGCTGAGCGGCCCGCAGCGCCCCGTCGTGCACAGGCGCGAGCGGGCCGGCACCCGAAAAGCCCCTGATTCCTCCGCCTTTTGGCCGAGGGGCGGGGGCGCGGCGCAACAGCCCGATACCACCCGGGCACGCGGGCGCCGACCCATGATCGCCCTGCAGACGGGCACCGGGCACCGGGGTCCGGCTCGCGCCTGCCGGCCTCGACCTGGTGACGCCCGGCTCGCTTCGGGACCCGGACTGCGTCCGGCTCGCGGCGGCGGTCTGTAGCCTCGTCGGGCCGCGTCGATGAGATAGCTTCGGGATAGGACTCCATGACCAAGGCCAAGGCCGTACATTCCATGATCCGCGTGCTCGACGAGGCGCGCGCGGTCGAGTTCTACGACAAGGCGTTTAGGCTGAAGATCGCCGACAAGTTCGATTTCGGATCCTTCGCGCTGATCTACCTGCGCAACGAGGAGTCGCCGTTCGAGATCGAGCTCACCGTCAATCGCGAGCAGAAGACCCCTTACGACCTCGGCAACGGCTACGGCCATCTCGCGGTGACGGTCGACGACGTCGACGCCGAGCACGAGCGGCTGGAGAAGGCCGGCCTGAAGCCGGGCGATGCCAAGGACTTCAAGCACGAGGGCAAGACGCTAGCGCGCTTCTTCTTCATCTCGGACCCCGACGGCTACAAGATCGAGGTCATCCAGCGCGGCGGCCGCTTCGTCTGAGCACAAACGAAAATTGCAAAAGCGACATTAGGGAGGAGAACCAATGAGAGAAGTCGATCCGCGGTCGAAGTTCAGCCGCCGCTTCGTCCTCAAGGCCGGCGCGGCGACCATCCCGGCCGTTGCCGCGGCCGGCGCCGTCAGCGAGGCCTGGGCCGAGGGCGGCGCGCTGAAGCCCGAGACGATGAAGACGCTCGTCAAGATGGCGCGCGACATCTACCCGCACGATTTCCTCGGCGACAGCGTCTACATCACCGCGGTGAAGCCCTGGAACGACAAGGCCGGCGCCGATCCGAAGGTGAAGGAGATGCTGGAGAACGGCGTGCTCCGCCTCAACCTCGCGGCGCAGGACAAGCACAAGTCGAACTACAACGACGTCGGTTGGGAAGCCGACCGTGTCGCGCTGCTGCAGGGCATCGAGGACTCAGACTTCTTCCAGAAGGTGCGCTCCGACCTCGTCGTGTCGGTCTACAACCAGCACGAGATCTGGCCGAAGTTCGGCTACGAGGGCTCGTCCGCCGACAAGGGCGGCTACATCCAGCGCGGATTCAACGACATCGACTGGCTGCCCAAGGCGTAAACGCCGGCGCCGATATTAAAATCGTTTGGAGGAAGACATGGCTCATTTCGATCTGAGCGACGACAGCGTCGTCGTGATCGTCGGCTCCGGCGCCGGTGGCGGCACCCTCGGCAACGAGCTGGCGCAAAAGGGCGTCAAGGTGGTGATCCTCGAGGCCGGCGCGCGCAACGAGATCCCGGATTTCGTCAACGACGAGTGGGAAAGCTTCGCGCAGCTCGCCTGGCGCGACCCGCGCACCGACTCCGGCACCTGGCAGGTCGCCAAGGACTTCCCGAACCTGCCGGCATGGATCGTCAAATCGGTCGGCGGCTCGACCGTGCACTGGGCCGGCGCCTCGCTGCGCTTCGAGCCGCACGAGTTCAAGATCAAGACGACCTACTCGGACATCAAAGGCGCCAACCTTCTCGACTGGCCGATCAGCCGCGAGGAGATGGACCCCTGGTACACCAAGGCCGAGACCAAGATGGGCGTCACGCGCACCAACGGGATCCCCGGCCTGCCCGGCAACAACAACTTCAAGGTGATGGCCGCGGGCGCGGCCAAGCTCGGCTACAAGGAGTGCCACACCGGCCGCATGGCTATCAACTCGCAGCCCCGTGACGGCCGCGGCTCGTGCCAGCAGATCGGCTTCTGCTTCCAGGGCTGCAAGTCGGGCGCCAAGTGGTCGACACTCTACACCGAGATCCCGAAGGGCGAGGCGACGGGCAATCTCGAGGTGCGCCCGAAGTCGATGGTGCTGCAGATCGAGCACGACAGGTCGGGCAAGGTGACGGGCGTCGTCTATGCCGACGAGAAGGGCGTCAAGCAGCGCCAGAAAGCGCGCATCGTCTGCGTCGCCGGCAACTCGCTCGAGAGCCCGCGGCTGCTGCTCAACAGCGCCTCGAACATGTTCCCGGACGGGCTCGCCAACTCCTCGGGCCAGGTCGGGCGCAACTACATGCGCCACATGACCGGCAGCGTGTACGGCGTGTTCGAGAAGCCGGTGCACATGTACCGCGGCACGACGATGGCCGGCATCATCCGCGACGAGGCGAAGAACGATCCGTCGCGCGGCTTCGTCGGCGGCTACGAGATGGAGACGATCTCGCTCGGCGTGCCGTTCATGGCGGCGTTCCTGAAGCCCGGCGCCTGGGGCCGCACGTTCACGAGCGCCATGGAGGCCTATCCGCGGATGGCCGGCATGTGGCTCATCGGCGAGGACATGCCGCAGGCCGACAACCGCATCACCCTCGATCCGGTGGTGAAAGACGCGCACGGCATGCCGGTGGCGAGCGTGCACTTCGACGATCACCCCAACGACATCGCGATGCGCAAGCACGCCTACCAGCAGGGCGCGGCGGTCTACGACGCCGTCGGCGCGACGCAGACGTTCCCGACGCCGCCCTATCCGTCGACGCACAACATGGGCACCTGCCGGATGAGCGAGAAGCCGCGCGACGGCGTCGTCGACCGCAACGGCCGCACGCACGACATCAAGAACCTGTTCGTCTCCGACGGCAGCCAGTTCACGTCGGGCGCCGGCTGCAACCCGACGCTGACGATCGTGTCGCTGGCGATCCGCCAGGCGGACCACATCGCCAACTCGATGAAGCGGCATGACGTCTAAGGTGCGGGCGTCGAGACTATTTTTGACGACAGGGGCGCTGGCTGTGCTGGCGCTCCTCCTTGCGGCGCCGGCGCAGGCCCGCAAGCACCATCACCACGCCTCGGGCTCGGCCGCGAAGCCAGACTCTGCGGCCTATCCAGGCTCGCCCGCCGGCACGCCGGCGGCCGGCGACCACGGCAAGCCGGTCACGCCGAAAAGCGACGCGGCGGCGAAGCCAGGACCCGGCGGCTCGGCGGGATCGGAAGGCGCGAAGGCGTCGACCGGCACGCCGGCGACCGCCTATCCCGGGGCACCGACGGACCAGCCGTCGGCCGGCGCGAAGCCGTGAGCTACTCCGCGGCGACCGCCGGCATCAGCGGGCGGTCGGCGTTCTGCGAGACGTAGAGCACGCACGAGCACCGCAGCAGCGAGGCGAGGTTCTGCACCTCGCCGCGGTGCGCGAGGACCTCGTCGTGCAGCGTCGTGATGAACTTGGCGACGCTCGTCCCCTCGCAGGCGGCGATCTCCTCGAGGATGTCCCAGAACGTCGTCTCGAG
This sequence comes from Beijerinckiaceae bacterium RH AL1, assembly GCA_901457705.2. Taxonomy (NCBI): domain Bacteria; kingdom Pseudomonadati; phylum Pseudomonadota; class Alphaproteobacteria; order Hyphomicrobiales; family Beijerinckiaceae; species Beijerinckiaceae bacterium RH AL1. The sequence continues at coordinate 1,064,463 of LR590083.2, read as the reverse complement.
CCGGATCGAGGTCGAATGGCCGCCGATGCGGACCGAGCGCGTCTGCGCCTCGTAGTTGCTCATGGGCTGGTGCGCGAACATGCGGCACATGGCGTCCACCCTTGCTGAATTTTCGTTCTCTAGAGCTTGTCTAAAACGGAAGACGCCGCTGCGGCAATGCGAAAACCTCCCGCTTTCGCCGGGCGTGCGCGGCGGGATGCCGCGCAGCGCCGGCAACAGCTCGAGCTGAGCGGCACGCCTCAGGCCGTCGCCTTGTCCTCCTCGAACAGCGATTCGAGCTCCTCGGCGATCTCCTTGGAGCTCTGGATCAGCTTCGACTCGTCGTCGTAGATGTCGTGCTGCAGGACAAGCGCCTTCTCGTCCTTCTCCCGGAATGCCTCGACGGTGCGCCGCGCCTCCTCGGGGTCGATCCCGAGCGATTCCAGGACCTGCTCCGTCAGCCGCAGGCTGGAGAAGAACGTCTCGCGGACGATCCCGGCGATGTCGTACTCCATCAGAAGATGCGCGTGCTGGCGGTTGCGCGCCCGCGCGAAGATCTTCAGGTGCGGAAACGCGGTCTTCGCGCGCTCGACGGTCGCCAGCGTCTGCGCCTGGTCGTCGAGAGTCACGACGAGCACCTTGGCCTGCTCGGCGCCTACCGCGCGCAGCAGCTCGATGCGCGTCGGATCGCCGAAGAACACTTTCTGGCCGAAGCGGCGGATCGTCTCGACGTTGTCGGGATCGTCGTCGAGCGCATTGAAGGCGATGTGGCGCATGCGCATGACGCGGCCGACGATCTGGCCCATGCGCCCGAAGCCGGCGATGATGACCGGCGCGGGGCTGGCGTCGATCGGCTCCTCGCGCTTGGGCGGCGTCGACCCGCGCAGGCGCGGCAGGAGGAAGCGCTCGGACAGCGCGAAGAGCATCGGGCTTGCCGCCATCGACAGCGCCACGACGAGCGTCGAGCGCCCGAGCGCATGCTCGCCGATGACGCCTGCGGCCAAAGCCGCGCTGAACAGCACGAAGCCGAACTCGCTGCCCTGGTTGAGCGCAAGCGCGAAGCGCGCCGACCGCGCCGGATTGCGCGTGGCCGCAAGCTCGAGCACGAACGCGACGACCACCTTGACGAGGATGAGGCCGAGCACCGAGCCGACGACCTTCAGCGGCTCGCTCACCATCAGGCTGAGATCGGCCGACATGCCGATCGAGATAAAGAAGAAGCCGAGCAGCAACCCCTCGAACGGCTCGATGTCGACCTGCAGCTCGTGGCGGTACTCGGACTCCGAGAGAATGACGCCGGCCGCGAACGCGCCGAGCGACATCGGCAGGCCGGCGAGACCCGCGACGACGGCCGCGCCGGCGACGACCAGCAGCGCGGTGGCGGTGAAGACCTCGCCGGTCTTGATGCCGCCGACGATCCGGAACAGCGGCCGCACCACGTAGCGGCCGCCGAGCAGGATCAGCGCCACCGCCGCCATCGCCTTCAGAATCGGCGGCCAGAGCGGGCCGGCGACGCCGCCGTTGTCGCCGATCAGCGGGACGAGGGCGGCAAGCGGCACCGTGGCGATATCCTGGAACAGCAGGACCGCGAAGGCATCGCGTCCCGCGCCGGTGCCGAGCAGGTCGCGCTCGCCCAGCATCGGCAGGACGATCGCCGTCGACGAGAAGGCAAGGCTGACGCCGAGCACGAGGCTTTCGCGCACGTCGAGCTGCGACGTCCAGCCGATGCCGGCGGCGAGAAGTGCGCCCGTGACCGCAACCTGGGCCGTGCCGAGCCCGAACACCGAGCGGCGCATCAGCCAGACGCGCTGCGGCCTCAGCTCCAGCCCGACCAGGAACAGGAGCATGAGCACGCCGAACTCGGAGATCTCCTTGATCGTCTCGACGTCCGTGACGAGACGCAGCGCGCCGGGCCCGATCACCGCGCCGGCGATGAGGTAGCCGAGGATCGAGCCGAAGCCGAATCGCCGCGACAGGGAGACGAACACGACCGAGGCCGCGAGCAGGTAGACGATCGTCTTGAGCACCGCGCCTCCGGTTGTCATCGGCGGTTCATGCGCCTCGACGCAGGATGCCGCGACGCGCCTGAACCTTAGCCGTAAGGGCGCGTTTCGTCACAGCGCGTGTCGCGCGTTAGGAAGGCTTTGCGATGACCACGAAGATCCTGTCTCTCGCCCTTTGCGGCACCCTCGCCGCGGGCCTTTCGATGTCGGCCCCCGTCGCGCAGGCTGCGCCGGGCGGCTGCCTCAAGTACGGCGCCATGGGCGCGGTCGCCGGCCATGCCGTGCACCACGGCGTCAAGGGCTTCCTCGCCGGCTGCGCCGCCGGCATGTACCGCCGCCACCTCTACAACAAGCAGATGCGCGAGCAGAAGGCGCTGCCGAAGCCCGCACCGGCCGCCGCGCCGGCTGGCGACAAGATGTGATCGTAGCCTCGACGCTATGAAGCATACGGACGTCGGCCTTCGGGCCGACGTTTTTTTTGGGCGATCGGCTAGACCAGCCCGGCGGCGATGTTGATCGTGAGCGCGAGGATCGCCGAGTTGAAGAAGAACGCCAGCACGGAATGTCCGAGCGACGTGCGCCGCATCGCCTTGGAGGTGATCTCGACATCGGCGGTCTGCGAGGCGACACCGATGATGAAGGAAAAGTAGAGGAAGTCCCAATAATCGGGCTCGTCCGTGTCGGGGAACCTCAGACCGCCGCGCAGCGTGAATTTCTCGCCGTCCTCGACCTTCGTTTCATCGAAAAACTCGTGCGCATAGTGCATCGCGAAGGCCATGTGGATGAAGACCCAGGCCGTGAGGACCGTCAGCCCGGCGAGCCCGAGATGCGCGGTCTTCAGCGTCCCATGCAGGTCCTTGGTCGCCGCGAGCTGCGCGAAGATCGCGCAGAGCGCCGCCACGGCCGCGACAGATGTGAAGGCGAGAACCGCCCACTTGCCGTCGTCGGTCTCGGCGGCGCGCCAGCGGATCGTCTTGGTCGTCGCGACCGCCATCGAACGAAGCGTGAGCGCGATGTCGAGGATCGTGCCGGCGTTCCAGGCGATCAGCAGCCGGGTGGCGAGACGCCATCCGGCCGGCTCGAGGACGAAGACGACGATCGCGACCAGGATGCTCGCGAGCAGCCGCGGCCGCGCGCGCATCGCCCTGACGAAGGTCGGACCGCGACGTCCGGGGCGATCGCGATCCGCCCCGTCGACGTCGCGCGCGCTCAATTCTTGCGCTCGACAGCGAACCGGGCGGCGGCGCGAAGCACCTCCGCCTTCCTGCCTTCCGGGAAGGTCTCGAGCGCGGCGATCGCCTCGTCGGCGAGCTGATCGCGCCGCCGCCGCGCGGCCTCGAGGCCGAGCGCTGCGACGAGCGTCGCCTTGTTGCGGTCGGCGTCCTTGCCGGCCTTCTTGCCCAGCGCCTCGGTGTCGGCCTCGACATCGAGGATATCGTCGGCGACCTGAAACGCCGCGCCGACCGCCCGGCCGAAGCGCGACATCGCCGTACGCGCCTCGCCGTCGGCGCCGCCGAACAGCGCGCCGGCCAGCACCGCGTAATGCAGGAGCGCGCCGGTCTTCATCGACTGGATGCGGATGACCTCGTCGGCCGTGTGCGGCGAGGTCGAGGTCTCGGCCGCAAGGTCGAGCACCTGGCCGCCGACCATGCCGCCGACGCCGGAGTGGCGGGCGAGCTGCAGCACCAGCTCGGCGCGCACGGCCGGGTCGGGATGCGTCGTCGGATCGGCGGTGACGTCGAAGGCGAGGGTCAGGAGGCCGTCGCCGGCGAGGATCGCGGTCGCCTCGTCGTAGGCCTTGTGCGTCGTCGGGCGGCCGCGGCGCAGGTCGTCGTCGTCCATCGCCGGCAGGTCGTCGTGGACGAGCGAGTAGCAGTGGATCATCTCGAGCGCGCAGGCGGCGCGCAGGACGCCGTCGCCCTCGACGCCGAAGAGGCGCGCGCTCTCGACCATGAGGAAGGGCCGCAGGCGCTTGCCGCCACCGAGGCTCGCGTAGCGCATCGCCTCCATGAAGCGGGCCGGCCGCGCGACCTCGCCGGGCAGCGGCCGGTCATCGAGAAGGCGCTCCAGCATCCGCTCGGTCGCCTCGGCGACGGCGGCAAGGCGGCTCTCGAATTCGCTGGTCCCGGCGGAACGGGTCATCTGTTTACAAGCTCTCCAAAGTCGGCCTCGCTTGCCCGATCGGTCTGAGCGGGTCAAGTTTGTCGCAGTCCTCTGTCAGATGGCAGCGGGAGCCCCGCCGCCACCTTGCTCCGGCCCTCGCCTTGCGCCATTGGGCAGCGCCATGGCGGTGAGGCGGCGACGACGCGGGGGTCTGAGTTTCCTGTGGCGGGGCGCCCTGGCGGTCGTCGCGGTGGTGGCGCTCGCCTTCCTCGGTCTCCTCGTCCTCGACACCGTGGCGCCGCCGGTCTCGACGCTGATGATCGGCCGGACGCTCACCGGCCGGTCCTACGAGCGCCACTGGGTGCCGTTGAAGGCGATCTCGCCCGTGCTCGTCGCCTCCGTGATCGCGTCCGAGGATGCCCGCTTCTGCCGCAACGACGGCGTCGACTGGGACTCGCTGCATCAGGTGCTCGACGAGGCCGATGCCGACGGGCCCTCGCGCGGCGCCTCGACGCTGACGATGCAGGTCGCCAAGAACCTGTTCCTGTGGCCGGGCCGCTCGGCGATCCGCAAGGGCATCGAGATCGTCATCGCGCTCGGGCTCAACAAGGTCTGGACCAAGGCGCACACGCTCGAGGTCTATCTCAACATCGCGGAGTGGGGCGACGGCCTCTTCGGCATCGAGGCGGCGGCGCAGCACTACTTCCACAAGAGCGCGGCCCGGCTCGACGCGCGGGAGGCGGCGCTGCTCGCGACGTCGCTGCCGAACCCGATCGAGCGCGACGCCGCCGATCCGGAGCCGTTCCAGCGCCGGCTGGCCGCAAGCCTCATGGCCCGGGCGCGCGGCAGCGAGGAGTGGCTGGACTGCCTGCCGCGCCGCTGACGGGCGTGCGCTGAGGCGCAAATGCAACAGCCATCCCAAGGCGGCGGCCGTTTTTGTGGCTGCCGCAATTTGCCCTCAGCCCGGCGTCAAAGCGACGACGAACGGGAGTGGGTCAGATGAGACAGTTCGCACGCTACATTATCCTGGCGCCGCTGGCGGCGGCGATGGCGACGAGCCCGGCGGCGCTCGCGCAGAACATTCCGGCCGGCCAGAGCTGCGGCGGCCTCCTCTGCGACATGGGCATGGTGGGCCACAAGGTGCCGGTCGGGCCCGACGGGCAGTCCGTCCCCGACACGCCGGCCACGCACGCTATGATCGTGGCGGCGACGCCGCCCGACCCGACCCATCTGCCGTGCCACGACTTCGTCTGCGGCATGTTCGGCCATCGCGACGACGACGCGGCTCCGCCGGCCCCGGCGCCGATCGCGGCGGTCGCGCCGGCGCCCGAGGAGGCCCCGGCCAAGCCCGCGCACAAGGCGCGCCGCAAGCATGTCGCGAAAGCGGCCGCCGCGGCCGAGTCCGCCGCTGCGCCGGCGGCGGACGCAGCGGCCAAGTAGGCTCGCTGCACGCGACGCTGGTCGCGATCGGCGCAATCGCCTAAGAGCGAACGATTGCGTCGGACCGGCGAAGTGGATGGCGTCGATGGAGTCGGCGCCCGATCCAGGTCCGCAGTGCCCCGCTACAAGCTCCTCCTCGAATATGACGGCACCCCGTTCGTCGGCTGGCAGCGCCAGGCGAACGGGCTCTCCGTGCAGGAGGCCGTCGAGGTGGCGCTCGCCGCGGTCGACGGCGCTCCGGTGACGATCCGCGGCGCCGGGCGCACCGACGCCGGCGTGCATGCGGAAGGACAGGTCGCGCACGCCGACCTCGCCAAGGAGTGGAGCCCCGAGAAGCTGCGCGAGGCCGTCAACGCGCATCTGCGCCCGCATCCCGTCGCCGTGCTGCGCGCCGAGGTCGTCGGCGCGGACTTCGACGCCCGCCATTCGGCGATCCGCCGCCACTATGTCTACCGCCTGTTCAATCGACGCGCGCCGCTCACCCTGCAGGCCGGCCGCGCCTGGCTCATAAAGCGCAAGCTCGACGCCGGCGCGATGCACGAGGCCGCGCAGGTGCTCGTCGGGCGGCACGACTTCTCGACCTTCCGCGATTCCGAATGCCAGGCCGAGAGCCCGGTGCGCACGCTCGAGCGCTTCGAGGTGATGAAGGACGGCGACCTCGTTCTTTTGCGCTGCTCGGCGCGCTCCTTCCTGCACAGACAAGTGCGCTCGATGGTCGGCTCGCTGGAGCACGTCGGCTCGGGCAAGTGGAGCGCCGACGACCTGCGCGACGCGCTCGAGGCCCGCGACCGCAGCCGCTGCGGCATGGTCGCGCCGGCGGCGGGGCTGTATCTCGTCGGCGTGGACTACGCGTGAGCGGAATCACTCCACAAGCTTCGCCAGCTTCCTCGGTGCGATGAGCCGGTAGCTGCGGCGCACGATGGCCGCGACCTCGTCCCAGTCCGGCCCCTCGTCGAGCCGCATGCCGATCCAGCCCTTCGGCCCGACGTAGGGCGGCACGAAGAAGCGGTGCGGATCGGCGCCGACGAGCACCGCCTGGCTGCCCGGCGGCGCCTTGCACCAGACGGCCGGGAAGCCGTGCCGTCCGGTCTCCATAGCGAAGATCTTGTCGCGCACCCGGAAGGTCGGGCCGCCGAACGTCTCGCGCTCGGTCGCCTCCGGCAAGGCGAGGCAGGTCGCGCGCAGCTGCGCGACGGGATCGCTTTTTCGAAAGGCCGGCAAGCGCTTGTTCACGGCTCGAGCCTAGCATCGCGGCATGCAGCCCGCGCCCACCTTCGGTCGACGCTCGGCGCCGACGCGGGCGCCCCGGCGCGACGTGCCTGCCGCCACCGCCGCCGTGGTGCCACCGGACCACGCCGCCGTCTTTGCGGCCATACGGTCCGACACGATCGAGGAGCCGACCGAGCGCGTCGTGCCGCGCTCGTTTCGCGCCGCGTTTCTCGCCGGTCTCGTCGTCGGCTGCTGCCTCGCCGGCCTCGACGTCACCAATGCCGGCGAGACGCTGCGCGCCCTCACGAGCGGGCTGCTGCCGGCGACGCGACGCCGAAGCTCGTCCCCGTCGTCGTCCTGCTCGGGCTCGCCGGCGGCGCGCGGGCCGCGGCGACCAGCCTGCTCCTCGCGCACGGGATGCTTCGCCGTCTCGCGCTCACCCACCATGTCGCCTACGCGCTCGGCGGGGCCGCCGTCGCCGGCGCGCTCTCCTACCTCACGGCGCTGGTCGCGCAGACGGGCTTGCTCGACGCCGGCCTCCTGCCCTCGCACGGTCTGGCGATCGACACCGCGGCCGGCGCCGGCGCGGGGTTCTTCTACCGTGTCTTCGCCGGCTCGACATCGGCGCGATAACGTCGCCCGACCCTCGGATTCTTCGCCGCGCCCGACGAAATCGGCATCGCGAATGTGCGCGAGCGCCCTATCTCCTGGGTCCCCGACGGACCGGAACCGCATCGGCGTTTCCCCCGTCTTTTTGGCTTGAGGAGATTTGAATGAGCGGCGAGCACCTGATCATCATCATCGTCGTCGGCATCGTCGCCGGCTGGCTGGCCGGCCTGATCGTCGCCGGCGGCGGGCTAGGCCTTATCGGCGACCTGGTGGTCGGCATCGTCGGCGCGTTCATCGGCAATTATCTGTTCACCTACTTCCACTGGCATCTCGGCACCGGCCCGATCGTCAGCGCGATCATCGAGGCGACCGTCGGCGCGGTGATCCTGCTCTTCCTGCTTCGCCTCGTCGGCGGCTTCGGCGGCGGCTACTACCGCCGCTAGCCGGCGCGTCGCGTCGATGGAGGCGAGCGCTCCCATCGACGCGACCTAGCTCGGCACCTCGGCGCCGCGCGACAGGCCGCGATGACGTGCTAGGCTCGTGGCTTTCGCGAGCCGCCCTATGCCGCCACGCCTCATCGAGCCGATCGCGCCCGTCGACGGGCGACAGTCCGAGACCGCGCTCCTCATCGCGCGCGGCACACGACGCTATCTGCGCGCGCTCGGCTTCGCCACCGTCACCGAGATGAGCCTGCGCTCGGGGCGGCGCGCCGACCTCGTCGCGCTAGGCTCCGACGGCACGCTCCTGGTGTTCGAGATCAAGTCCTCGGTCGCCGACTTCCGCGCCGACCAGAAATGGCGTGACTACCGCCTCCACTGCGATCGCCTCTATTTCGCGACGGTGGCCGAGGTGCCGGCCGGCATCTTTCCCGAGGACGCGGGTCTCGTGGTCGCCGACGCCTACGGGGCCGCGCTGCTCCGCGAGGCGCCGGAGCACCGGCTGCCGCCGGCGACGCGGCGCATGATGACGCTGCGCTTCGCGCAGCTTGCCGCGCATCGCCTGCATGCGCTGTACGATCCGGCGATCAAGGTGCCGGATCTCTGACCCGCCCGCCGGAAGGCCGGTGCGGAGCCACCTTTCGCAGCGTGATCGCGCCCGGTACAAGGCTGGACGATCACCGGACGCTTTTATGACAGAGACCCAGCCTCTTCGCATCGGCACGCGCGGCAGCCCGCTCGCGATGGCCCAGGCCCACATGGTCGCCGACGCGCTGCGCGCGGCGCACGGGCTCGGCGAGGCGGAGGTCGAGATCCGCGTCATCAAGGTCGCCGGCGACGCGATCCTCGATCGCCCGCTGTCGGAGGCCGGCGGCAAGGGGCTCTTCACCAAGGAGCTCGACACCGCGCTGATGATGGGCGGCATCGATCTCGCCGTGCATTCGGCGAAGGACCTGCCGACCTTCCTGCCGGACGCGATCACAATCGCCGGCTATCTCCCGCGCGAGGACGTGCGCGACGTCTGGATCTCGCCCGTCGCCGCCTCGCCCCGCGAGCTCCCGCAGGGCGCCATCGTTGGCACCGCCTCGCTGCGCCGCGGCGCGATGCTGCGCCGCATGCGGCCCGACGTCGAGATCGCGCTAATCCGCGGCAATGTGCAGACGCGCCTGCGCAAGATCGAGGAGGGCCAGTTTTCCGGCACGCTGCTGGCGCTTGCCGGTCTCCGGCGCCTGGGCCTCGAAGACCGAGCGACCTACCTCATTCCCGTCGAGGACTTTTTGCCCGCCGCCGGCCAGGGCGCGATCGGCATCACCGCCCGCGTCGACGACGAGCGCGTCGCGCGCGCGCTGGCGCCGATTTTGTGCGGGCCGACCGGCGTCGCGTTGGAGGCCGAGCGCGCCTTCCTCGGCGTGCTCGACGGCTCGTGCCGCACGCCGATCGGCGCGCATGCCACGGTCGACAACGGCCGGGTGACCCTGCGCGGCACCGTGCTGCGGCCGGACGGGTCGCAGGCCTTCGACGAGGAGATGTTCGGCGACACCGCCGATGCGGCAGCGCTCGGCACCGCAGTCGGCTCGGCGATCAAGGGGCGCCTGCCGCCCGGCTTCTTCGAGGCCTGACGGGCATGCGCGTCCTCGTCACGCGCGCGGCGGAGGATGCGGCCCGTACGGCCGAGTCGCTGACCGCGGCGGGACACGAGGCCGTGCTCGCCCCGGTGATCGAGATCGTGGCGACCGGCGCGGACTGGCCCGACGGCCTCTTCGATGCCGTCCTCGCCACGAGCGCGCATGCCTTCGCGATGCTGGACAGCGGACCGAGCCTTGAAGTGACGCGGCTGATGCCGCTCCACCTCGTCGGCGAGCGCACCGCCGCCGTAGCCCGCCTCCGCGGCTTCGAAGGCGCAGCGACGATCGCCGCCAACGCCGCCGAGCTCTTGGCCCGCTTCGGCTCGATCTCCGGCGCGCCGCGGCGCCTGCTTTATCTCGCCGGGCGCGACCGCAAGCCCGACATCGAGACCGCACTCGAGGTCGCCGCGCAGGACCTGCATGTCCTCGAAGTCTACGAAGCCAAGGTCGTCGCGGAGCTGCNGGCGGCAGTCATGGCGCAGATCAGAGCGCAGAAGATCGACGCTGCGCTCCACTTTTCGAGACGCAGCGCGAGCCTCTTCGGCGAACGCGCGAATGCCGCAGGCCTCGATATCTCGAAGCTGCGGCACCTCTGCCTCTCAACTGATGTCGCGACGCCGCTGCGTCAGCGCGGACTCCCTTTGGTCGAGGTGGCGGCGGCGCCGAACGAAGCGGCGCTTCTCGCCTGTCTCGACAGAGAGCCGGTCGCTCAGGACGCCTGACGCGCCTGCTTGCGAGCGGGGTAGCGCGAGTCGCGCGAGCGGGCCGACGTGAGCTCCGCGAGGGCGGCGGCAGCACGCGACGTCGCGCGGGCGGCCATCTCCTTGCGCTTCTCCTCGCGGAGACGCTCCTCTTCCTGGCGGATCGCCTCGAGGCGGGCTTCCTCGGCGGCACGCTCGGCGGCGAGCCGCGCTTCTTCCTCGGCGCGGAGAGCAGCGAGGCGCGCCTCTTCCTGCCGACGCTCTTCTTCCTTGATCGCGATACGCTGATTGCGGGCCTCGACGATCACATGGCGCTCCGCCAGTTTTGCCTCGACATCCGGGCTGGCGAGCCGCTCCTGCATCTTCTTCACGAGGGCCAAACGTGTATTCGTGGCGTTCTCACGCCGCTCGGCAAAGCCGACGTCTTTCAAGCGAGCCAATCTAAAACCTTTGCTGGGTGACTACGAGGCCCTGGATATAGGTCGGGAGCCCAGGGTGTCTATGACGCGCGCCACGTTATCACGCAACACGCCCGCCCGCCGTTTGACGGGCCGAGCCTCGCTTTTTAGGGTGCCGCCGCTCGCGCGCAACACGCGACAGCGTCCCGACGCTGCTTCCTTACCAGACCGGACCTTCCATGACCAGCGCCGCGGCCTCGGCCGCCCCGAACATGCTGCCCTTCGATCCCCAGGCGCTCGCCTCTGCAAAGGCGTGGCCTTTCGAGGAGGCGCGCAAGCTCGTCGCCCGCATCGAGAAGACGGGCCAGACCGAGGTGCTGTTCGAGACCGGCTACGGCCCCTCGGGCCTGCCGCACATCGGCACCTTCGGCGAGGTGGCGCGGACCTCGATGGTGCGCCATGCCTTCGAGGTGCTGACTGGCGGCGCAATCAAGACCCGCCTGCTCGCCTTCTCAGACGACATGGACGGGCTGCGCAAGGTGCCGGACAACGTGCCGAACCAGGATCTGCTGCGCGCCGCCCTCAACAAGCCGCTGACCAAGGTGCCCGACCCCTTCGGCACCCACGACAGCTTCGGCGCGCACAACAACGCGCGGCTGCGCGCCTTCCTCGACCAGTTCGGCTTCGACTACGAGTTCGCCTCCTCGACCGAGTACTACACCGCGGGCCGGTTCGACGCGGCGCTGCTGCATATGCTGCGCAACATCGAGAAGGTGATGGCGATCATGCTGCCGACCTTCCGCGAGGAGCGCGCAGCGACCTACTCGCCGTTCCTGCCGATCCACCCCGTGACCGGCGACGTGATGCAGGTGCCGCTCGATGCCGTCGACGCCGAGGCCGGCACGATCTCCTGGCGCGACCCGGTGACCGGCGAGAGCTACACGACGCCGGTGACCGGCGGCCATGCCAAGCTGCAGTGGAAGCCGGACTGGGCGATGCGCTGGTATGCGCTCAAGGTCGACTACGAGATGGCCGGCAAGGACCTCATCGACTCGGTGAAGCTGTCCGGCCAGATCGTGCGCGCCCTCGGCGGCACGCCGCCGGAGGGCTTCAACTACGAGCTGTTCCTGGACGAGCAGGGGCAGAAGATCTCGAAGTCCAAGGGCAACGGCCTGACGATCGAGCAGTGGCTCCACTATGCGAGCCCCGAGAGCCTGGCGCTCTTCATGTACCAGCGGCCGCGCGAGGCGAAGAAGCTTCACTTCGACGTGATCCCCCGCAACGTGGACGAGTACCTCGCCTTCCTCGACGGCGCGCAGAAGCAGACGGCGGCGAAGGACTGGAAGGGTCTGCTCGGCAACCCCGTGTGGCACATGCACGGCGGCAACCCGCCGCCGCCTGAGGTGCTGACCTCGACCTCGGGCGCGACCACCGTGTCCTTCGCGATGCTGCTCAACCTGGCGACGGTGGCGAACAGCGAGGATCCCGCCGTGCTGTGGGGCTTCCTCAAGCGCTACGCGCCGGATGCCTCGCCGGAGACGCATCCCCGGCTCGACGCGCTGGTGCGTTATGCCGTCGCCTACTATCGCGACCGGGTGCTGCCGCTGAAGGCCTATCGCGCGCCGGACGAGGTCGAGCGCGAGGCGTTGGAGACGCTGGCCGACACGCTCGCCGCACTGCCGGCCGGCGCCTCCGGCGAGGACATCCAGGCCGCGCTCTACGACGTCGCGCGGCCGATCCCGCGCTACCAGAACTTCGCCGCCAAGGGCGCGACGCCGGAGCGGCCGGGCGTGTCGAACGACTTCTTCGCCATGCTCTACCAGGTGCTGCTCGGCGAGGAGAAAGGACCGCGCTTCGGCTCGTTCGCCGCGCTCTACGGCATCGCCGAAACGCGCGCGCTGATCGCGCAGGCGCTCGCCGGCGCGCTCGTCAAGGAGCCGGCGTGACAAGCGGCCGATCCCTGATCCTCAAGATCGTCCCGCGCGCGCTGTGGCTGGAGGCCGAGGAGCGTGGGCTCTTCCTCGGCGCGCCGGTCGACCGCGCCGACGGCTTCATCCATTTTTCGACGCCCGAGCAGGTCGAGGAGACGGCCGCCAAGCACTTTGCCGGCGCGCACGACCTGCTGCTGGTCGCGGTCGATCCCGAGCGGCTCGGCGAGGCGCTGCGCTACGAGCCGTCGCGCGGCGGCGCGCTGTTCCCCCACCTCTACGCGCCGCTGATGGTGGCCGACGTGGCCTGGGCCAAGCCGCTGCCGCTCGGACCCGACGGTCGCCACGCCTTCGCCGGCCTTCTGTGAGAGCCCTCTGGCCGTTGGCGCGGCCGCTCCTGCACGCGCTCGACCCGGAGCGGGCGCACGATCTCACGCTTCGCGCGCTCGCCGCCTTGCCTCTGCCCGCTCCCGCCGCAGATGACCCGCGCCTTGCGGTCGACGCGTTCGGCCTGCGCTTCTCGAACCCGATCGGCCTCGCCGCCGGCTTCGACAAGAACGGCACCATCGCCCACAAGGCGGGCGCGCTCGGCTTCGGCTTCACCGAAGTCGGCACGCTGACGCCGCTGGCCCAACCCGGCAATCCGAAGCCGCGCCTGTTCCGGCTCACGAACGACAAAGCCGTCATCAATCGTTTTGGCTTCAACAATCAAGGGCATGCCCAAGCGCTCGCGCTGTTGCGCAAGGGGCCTGCGGTGCTCGGCGTCAACGTCGGCGCCAACAAGGACGCCGCCGACCGGGTCGCCGACTATGTCGCCGGCATCCGCGCCTTCGTCGGCATCGCCGACTACTTTACGATCAACGTGTCCTCGCCGAACACGCCCGGCCTGCGCGACCTGCAGAAGCCCGACGCGCTCGACGAGCTGCTCGCCCGCGTGCTCGACGCGCGCGACGCCAAGGCCGAGATGTTCGGGCGCCGGCCGGTGCTGCTCAAGATCGCCCCGGACCTCGCGCTGGCCGACCTCGACGACATCGTCCGCGTCGCCCGCACCAGGCGGATCGACGGGATGATCATCTCCAACACGACGATCTCGCGTCCGCCCGCCATCGCGGCGCACCGGCGCGGCGGCGAGGTGGGAGGCTTGTCGGGACGGCCGCTGTTCGAGCTGTCCACCCAGATGCTCGCCGCCACCTTCCTGCGGGTGGAGCGGCAGTTTCCCCTCGTCGGCGTCGGCGGCGTCGACAGCGCCGACGCCGCCTTCGCCAAGCTCGAGGCGGGCGCGACGCTGGTGCAGCTCTACTCGGCGCTCGTGTACGAGGGACCGGGGCTGGTCGACAGGATCAAGCGCGGGCTCCTGGACCGGCTCGGGACATCGCGACCCGCGGACGTCCTCGGCCGCACGGCCGCCGGGCTTGCCGCCTCTCTTTAGCCCGAAGCGGCGCGCAAGGATCTCGAACACCGGTCGCCGGAGCGCGATTCGACAGGGGACCCATGGGCGTCACGGCCTCGATCCGCTTTGCTTGCGTGGCAGCCGCGATTGGCTGTGCTGCCCCGGCCCTCGCCCACCCCCACGTGTGGGTCGAGGCGCGCGAGCAGGTGCTGTTCGACCAGGCCGGCAAGGTCGAAGGCATCCGCAACGACTGGGTCTTCGACGAGATGTACTCGGCCTTCGCCGTGCAGGGCCTCGCCAAGCCGGGCGCGCTGGCGACCTCCGCGCAGCTCGCGCCGCTCGCCAAGACCAACGTCGAGTCCCTGAAGGAATTCGACTACTTCACCTTCGCCAAGAGCGACGGCCGCAAGGTCGTGTTCGCGCCGCCGAAGGACTACTTTCTCGAGGAGCGGCCGGACAAGCGCGTCGTGCTGCACTTCACCCTGCCGCTGGCGACGCCGCTGAAGCCCGGCCGCTACATGTCGCTGCAGGTCTACGATCCCACATATTTCGTCGACTTCGAGCTGGCGGCGAAGGACCCGGTGCAGCTCGCCGGTGCGCCGGCCGGCTGCTCGAAGTCGGTGCTCGGCGCCAACCCGCTCGTTCTCCAGGACGGCAAGGAGCTCGCCAAGGCCTTCGACACCGGCCTGACGCCGAGCGACGATTTCGCGCTGAAGATGGCGGCCCGCACCATCGTGGCCTGCCCGTGAGTCGTCGGATACAAGGTTCGATGCGCAACCTTCTGCCGGCCGCCCTCATGCTCACCCTCGTCGCGCATCCTGCGGCGGCGCAGCTCGCGCACCATCCCTTCGCCGTCGGGGCAAGCGAGGGCGCCGTCGGCCACCAGAACGCGCTCGGCGCCTGGCTGCTCGGGATGGAGAGCCACTTCTATCTCCAGCTCACGCAGGCGGTGCGGCTCACCAAGGAGAGCGCGACCGGCTTCGCGACCCTCGTCGGCCTGTCCTTCGCCTACGGCGTGTTCCATGCCGCCGGCCCCGGCCACGGCAAGGCCGTGCTCACGTCGTACATGGTCTCGAACGAGGTGGCCTTGCGGCGCGGTCTCGTCATCGCGCTCGCAGCGGCGATCCTGCAGGCGCTGGTCGCGACAGCGGTGGTCGGCATCGCAGCGCTCGTCTTCAATGCCACGGCACCGACGATGACCGTGGCGTCGCAAGCGATCGAGCTCGCGAGCTACATCGGCATCGTCGTGCTCGGCCTGGCCCTCACCTGGCGCAAGGGTCGCGCTCTGGCTGCGACGCTGCCGCGACGCCGCCGGGCCCCGCCCGCCGATCTTACGCCGGCCTTCGCCGGCCTCGCCTTCGCGCCCGCCGGCGCGGCCTTGCGCAGCAGCGCGGCCGAGATGAGCTGGTCGTCGGCGCGCGGTCGCTTCATGGCCGACGACGGCGCGGCGACGCATGTCCACGACGCGGGCTGCGACTGCGGCCACATGCCGGACCCCGCCCTGCTCGCCGGCTCCAAATTCGATTGGCGCGCCGCGGCGATCGCCGTCGTCGCGGCTGGCGCGCGGCCCTGCTCGGGGGCGATCCTCGTCCTCGTCTTCGCGCTGGCGCAGGGCGTGCTGTCGGCCGGCATCGCTGCCGCCTTCGCGATGGCGCTCGGGACCGCGATCACGACAGGAGCCCTGGCGACGCTTGCGGTGCTTGCCAAGGACACGGCGCAGAAGGTCGCCGGCGCCGGCTCGCCGCGCGCGGCACTCGTCGGACGGGTGCTGGAGCTAGGCGCGGCACTGGCGGTGCTGGGGCTCGGCCTGGCGCTGCTTCTTGCGGCGCTCGGCGGCGTGCACGCGAGCGCGTGACACGCTGAGCGAGCTACCGGATCAGAAATCCCAGCGACGCGGGCCGTAGTAGTCGCGGTAGCCGCGGTGCGGCGCCTGCTCGTGCTGCGGCTGCGGGGCGGCGGAGGCGAACTGGCCCTTGGTGGTCGTCACCGTCCAGCTGCCGTTGTGGCGCTCGATCGACTTGACGGTGCCGGCGCCGGGGATCGACACGCCGGGGACGACCTCCATCTGGCCGCGGCGCCCCTCGATCAGGGCCACGCCCTGGTAGACGTCGCGGACGATCCAGCCGGAAATGACCTGCGGCTTGTCGGCGTTGGCCGCCGCGGCTTCGGGCTCGACCGAGGCGAGCGTCGTGGGCTTCGCGGGCGGCGTCGGCACGGCCTTCGCGGGCGGCGTGGGGATCGAGGCCGTCGTCGTCGTGTCGAGCTGCTGGCGCTCGGGCTTGTGCTCGACGACCGGCTGCGGCGCCTTCTCCTCGCGCTGCAGCTTCTCGAGCTTGGCCGAGAGCTGGGCCAGCGTCGCGCTCTGCTCGCTCTTGGTGCCGGCGAGGCTCGACTTCAGGCTGTCGATGCTGGCCGAGAGCGCGCGGATCTCGGCGCGCGACTCGTCCGACGCCGTGCCGGCGGCCCGCTCGCGCACCACGGTGGTGCGGAGCGCCTCGAGGCTGGCGCGCAGGTTGCGGATTTCGGACGCCATCTTCTGGTTCGTCTTGCGCAGCTCGTCGACCGGGTCAGCCTTCGCCGCCTCGATGGGCTTGGGCGCGACCACGGGCGTGGCGTCGGCGTGCTTTGCGGCAGCTGCGGCGGCCGGCTTCTCGGCGGGCTGGCGCGACACGACATGGTCGCTCACCGTCCAGACGAACCCGACGAGGCCGACGACCATCGCGGCATGCGCGCTGTAGTCGAGCGCCTTGGCATAGAAGGGGCGTTGCGCTGTGTCGGCAGCGGCAGCGGCCGGCGCATCGGTCGCGGCGATGGCGATGAAGGGATCGATGCCCGACGACGGCTTGTCGGTGGCCGGGGCGAGCGAGGTGCCCTTCGCGGCGCCCTTGGCGGCATCGGCCTCCGCCGCGGTCTCGCCGGCAGCGCCGTTCAGCTTGGAAGAGTCGTCAGCGGGTCCCGTGGCGTCGGTCATTGTCGCGCTGTCCATCGATCGCGTTGCGTTTGGCCGATTTGGTCAAAGCTTAATTAAAAATGTGTGAAAGCTTCACACGTCCTTAACCAAGCTCGGCTTTCGGCGTCCGCCAGGGCTGCGAGGATTTCCTGCAACCTGAGCTAAAAGAAGGCGTTGCGCGGATGTGGGAGGCGTAGGCCATGAAGACACGTCTTATCGTTTTGCTCGCGACCGGGCTCGCAGCGGCAGCCGGCGGCAGCGCTTTCGCGCAGGACCCGCCGTCCAGCGACAGCACGCGCGACGGCGGCCCCGGCGTCCGCGCCGGCCACATCACCTCGACGGGCGAGACGGTGCCCAATCCCGGCGCGTCGCAGGGGGCCGGCACGACTCCGATGGATCGCGGCATCCAGGAGCGCGACAACAAAATCGACTCGAGCATCTGCAAGGGCTGCTGATCAGGGTATAGACGCTGCCCGGTCACTTTGACGGAGCGCGTCGCATGAAGGTCGATGGAGAGAGCCGCCGCACGATCTGGGCGCTGCCGTCAGGCGACGTGCAGATCATCGATCAGGTGGCCCTCCCGCACCGCTTCACGATCGCCACGCTCGCCACAATGCCCGACGCGGCGCGCGCGATCCGCGACATGCATGTTCGCGGCGCACCGCTGATCGGCGTCGCCGCAGCCTACGGGGTGGCTTTGGCGATGCGCGCCGACCCGTCCGACGCCAGCCTTTACGAAGCCTGCGAGACCCTGAGGGCGACCCGCCCGACGGCCGTGAATCTCGCCTGGGCGCTGGCCAAGATGCAGGCCGTGCTCGAGCCGCTGCCCCCGCCCGCTCGCGCCGAGGCCGCCTATGCCGAGGCCGCCGCCATGGCCGAGGCCGATGTCGAGATGTGCCGCGCGATGGCGGAGCACGGCCTCGCCATCATCAAGGACCTTGCGGCCGCCCATCCCGGGCGGCCCGTCGAGGTGCTCACCCATTGCAACGCCGGCTGGCTGGCGGCCGTCGACTGGGGCACGGCCACGGCGCCGATCTATGCCGCGCACGAGGCCGGCATCGACGTCCACGTGTTCGTCGACGAGACGCGCCCGCGCAACCAGGGCGCCTCGCTCACCGCGTGGGAGCTCGGCCGCCACGGCGTGCCGCATACGGTGGTCGTCGACAATGTCGGCGGCCATCTTATGCAGCACGGCAAGGTCGACTGCGTCATCGTCGGCACCGACCGCACGACGGCGACCGGCGACGTCTGCAACAAGATCGGCACCTACCTGAAGGCGCTGGCGGCCAAGGCCAACGACGTGCCGTTCTATGTCGCCGCCCCGTCGTCCTCGATCGACTTCGCCGTCGACGACGGCGTCGCCGGCATCCCGATCGAGGAGCGCGGCGCCGAGGAGGTGACGCACATGACCGGCCTGACCGATGCCGGCGACGTCGCCCGCATCCGCCTGGTGCCGGAAGGCAGCGCGGTGATGAACTTCGCCTTCGACGTGACCCCGGCGACGCTCGTCACCGGGCTCATCACCGAGCGCGGCGTGATCCCCGCGACGCGCGAGGCGCTGGCCCGCACCTTTCCGGAGCGGGTCGTGCAGGCGGCGGTCGGCGTCGAGACGTGACGCCGCTCAGGACGCGATGGCCTCGAGCCGCGCCCTGCCATGCACCGTCTCGAGGCTCAGCTTGCGCCCTTTCAGGTCGGTGATCACCGGCGCGAGCCCGGCCACCGTCATGTCGCTATGCTGGCGCAGCGCCTGCGTTGCCGTCGCCGTGCAGGCGCGGCGGCGTCCCTTGTCAGTCGTCCCGGCGATCCGAAACATCGTCGTTGATCCCTTCTGGGTGGCGACGGCGCGCGGCCTTAACGATTTCTTCAAGGTTGGGCGAACAAGGTTAACGCCGCGTTAAGGCCGCGCCGCGCCGTCCGGCACGAAGGCGCCCGGCCCCTCCGACAGCAGCGTGTCGACGAAGCGGGGCACCGTCTCGGTGGCCTTGCCGTAGAAGGCGATGTCGAACAGCCCGGCGTTGTCGGCCGGCTCGAGGTTCAGCTCGCAGGTCGCGATGCCGGCGTGCCGCGCCGCGGCGACGTAGCCGGCGGCGGGATAGACGGCGCCTGACGTCCCGATCGCCGCAAAGAGGTCTGCCGCCCCGAGCGCCGCCGCGATGCGCCCCTGATGCATCGGCGTCTCGCCGAACCACACGATGTTCGGACGCAGCCGTCCGGCGCGCTCGCAGGTCGGGCACACCGATTCGACCGTCATCTCGCCCGTCCACGGATGCACGCTGCCGCAGCGCGTGCAGCGTGCCTCGTTGTGCTGGCCGTGCATGTGCACGACGCGGGCGCCGGCGCGCTCGTGCAGATCGTCGACGTTCTGCGTGACGAGCATCAGCCGGTCGCCGCGCGCCGTCATCTCGCGATCGAGACGCGCCAGCGCGTGATGCGCCTCGTTCGGCTCGGCGCGGCGGCACGTCTCGCGGCGCCAGTTGTAGAAGCGGTGCACCAGGATCGGGTCCCGCTCGAAGGCCTCTGGCGTCGCGAGCTGACGCGGATCGTGCTGCTCCCACAGGCCGCCGGGGTCGCGAAACGTGCCGATGCCGCTCTCCGCCGATATGCCGGCGCCGGTCAGGATGAAAAGGTCCATGACCGGCAACGCGGCAGGCGCGGTTTGGCTTCAGCGGACCCGCTATTGCGGCGGCGCACCGCCCGCGGCGAGCAGCTGCGTGATGTTGCGCACCACGACGCGCCGGTTGGCGGCCGACGGGCCCGAAGTCTGCTCCCTCAGGTTCTGATCGCCGTAGCCCTGCGTGGTGAGGTTTTCCGGCGGGACGTTGAAGTCCTTCGTCAGGATCGCCGCCACCGACTGCGCGCGGCGGTCGGAGAGCGACAGGTTGTCGGTCGGGTTGCCGACGGCGTCGGTGTAGCCCTCGATCAGGAACACCGACCTCGGGTCGCGGTCGACCGCCTTGTTGATCGCCTGCGCCAGCGCGACGAGCTTACGGGTCTGGTCGCCCGGCACCACCCACGATCCGGTGTCGAAGTTGATCGTGTTGATGTCGACCGAGCGCACGTAGTTGCGCACCGTCGGGCTGTAGAGCACCTGGTCGAGCGTGTAGCGCTGCGGCGGCGGCGCCAGCGGGGGGGCGATCAGCGTGTCGTAGATCGTACCCTCGTCGACGTCGGCATAATCGACGACGTAGCGGTCGCGCGGAATGCGCATCGGCGGCGGCGGCAGGACGACGACGTCGTCCTCCACCGGGCGCACGTCGTTGGCGAACAGCACTACCTCGCGGCCGTCCGGACCGCGCCGCACGCGGCGCAGCAGGCGGCCGTCGGGAGTCGTGAAGGTGAGGACGCTGACGCCGCCGGCGAGCACGACGGTGTCGACGAAGTTGTTGCCGCGCCTCTCGCGGTTCGAGCGATAGCCGAGCTCGCGGAACCGGTCGTTCGGATCATGCACGAGGAAGCGGCGGTCGCCGTCCTGGACGATCGTACGGCCCGGCTCGCGGATGAAGGTACGGTCGCCTTCGCGGACCTCGCGGCGATCGCGGCGGATGTCGTCGATCCGGCTCGCGGCCGTGCCGGCCATGAAGCCGCCGGCGAAGCCCGCCGCAGCACCGACCGCGGCCGCTCCCGCCGGGCTCATGCCACGACGGTCGTCGCGCCGACCGGGATTGTCGCCGAGGCGACGATCGCCGCCCGGTCCGCGATCGCCGACGCCAGGCCCGGGACCACGCTCGCCGCCCGGCCCGCCCGGACCCGGACCACGCTCGGGACCGCCCAGCCGCCGCTCGGGACCAGCGTCGGGACCACGCCCCGGCGCCCCGCCCGCCCGCGGCGGCTCGGCCGGCGGACCGCCGACCGGCCCGCGGCCGTTGTCGTCGCGCTGGCCGCGGTCCTCGCGATCCTGCCGCCGCTGGCCGCGCTGCCGCGTCTCGTCGCCGCCTGGCGCATCGGCGCCGGGACGACCCGCCCGCTCTTGCTTCTGCTGCTGGCGATCGTCTTGCCGCTGCTGGCGTTCCTGCTGACGCTCCTGGCGACGCTCGGCGCCGTTCTCTGCCGGCGCGCCGGGCGCCCCCGGCGCCGCGCGCTCGGCATTAGCCGGGGCATGCCGCTGGCCGCCGGGGCCCCGCGGCCCCTCGCCGGGCTCGCGGCCTGGAGCGCCGTGCGCATTGGGTCCGCCCTCGCCGCGCGGGCCTTCACCCGGCTCGTGTCCCGGGCCGCCACGCATGCCCGGACCGCCCTCGCCGCGGGCACCGCCACGCGGGCCTTCGCCCGGCTCGTGCCCCGGACCGCCGCGCATGCCGGGGCCACCCTCGCCGCGGGCACCGCCGCGCGGGCCTTCGCCCGGCTCGTGACCCGGACCGCCACGCATGCCGGGGCCACCCTCGCCGCGGGCACCGCCGCGCGGGCCTTCGCCCGGCTCGTGTCCTGGGCCGCCGCGCATGCCGCCGCCCTCGCCGCGCGGGCCGTGGCCGGGCCGCTCCTGGTCGGGCGCTTGCGCGAAGCTCGCCTGCATCGGGGTCACGACGAGGGCGGGAATCACCGCACTCGCGAGAAGAAGAGATTTAAGCTTGCGCATGGCCTCGCCTGTCGTTGGCGGCCGAGCCTAGGGGATGCGCTGCAGGCCGCTCGAAGGGCGCCTTAACATCACGCCAGCGACATTCGGTCTATTCGCCACCGCCCCGCATTGCGGCCGCGGAATGGCCATCGATTGACCACTCTCCTTGGTGACCACCGATCGCTCCCGGGCGCGATGCGATCGGTCGCGTCCCGCGTTGCGTCACTGGGCGGGAGCGAGGCATGAGGCGACAGCTCGTCACGTCCGCCGTATGGGCGGCAACCTTTCTCTGTCTCATCGTCGGCGGCCTGATTGCGTCGGTCCTCGTCGTCATGCCGACGTCGCTCGGACCGAGCGAGCTTATCGAGGCGGGTCTCGAGCCCTGGACGATCGCGCTGTGGGCCGCTAGCGGGTTCGTCGCGCTCGTCGTCGCCGCGATCGTCGGTCTCCTCGCCTGGCACAGCGCCCGCTTCAGAGCGCTCGGGCTCGTCCTGGTCGCCGTCGAGATCGCCGCGGTCACCTGGGCCAGCATCAAGCTCTACCTCGAGTATTTCTGAGCCGCGCTCGGACGCGCGCTTCGGCGCGATTGATCGGCAAGACTAAAGCGGTCACAGTCGCGCCATGAAGATTCTGGCGATCGACACCGCCTTGCCTGCCGTCTCCGCGTGCGTGCTCACGGAGGGCGCGATCGAGCCCGAGGCGCAGGAGTCGCTCGGCATGGAGCGCGGGCACGCCGAAGCGCTGATCCCGCTCATCGATCGCGTGTTGAGCCGCGTCGAGGGCGGCTTCGAGTCGATCGATCGCGTCGCCGTCACCGTCGGACCCGGCTCGTTCACGGGGCTCCGGGTCGGGATCGCCGCGGCGCGGGCGCTGGCGCTCGCCTGGGGCGTTCCTGCCGTCGGCGTGTCGACGCTGGCCGCGCTCGCCGCGCCGCTCATCCTGGAGGAGAAGCCGGGCACGGTCGCCGTGGCGGTGGATGCCCGGCACGGCCACGTGTTTCTCGCCGCCTTTCACGGCGACGGCCGCATCCTCCTGATGCCGCGCTTCGCTTCGAAGGACGAGGCGGTGCGCGAGCTGGGCCCGGGCCCGCTCCGGCTCGCCGGCTCGGGCGCGCCGCTGCTTGCGATCGAGGCCTGGTCGCGCGGCATAGAGGCGGAGATCGTCGGCGACCGCATCGCGCCCGAGATCGCCTTCGTCGCGCGGCTCGGCCTCCTCGCCGATCCGGCCAGCGCGCCGCCGCGCCCGCTCTACCTCAAGGCGCCGGACGCCAAGCCGATGGCCGCGCGCGCCCCTGAGACCGTGGTGGGCTGAGCAACGTGTTCGGGCTCTTCCAAAAGGACATGCCGCGCCTCGATGCGCTCTCCGCCGAGCAGAGCGACGAGTGCGCCGCGCTACACGCCGCGAGCTTCCGTTACCCCTGGCCGCAGTCCGATTTCGAGGACCTTCTCGCCGCGCGCACGACCTTCGCGGAAGGGGCCTACGCGAGGGGCAACGAGCTGGTCGGGTTCATCCTGTCGCGCCTTGCCGCCGACGAGGCGGAAATCCTGACGATCGCCGTGAAGCCGCGCCGCCGCAGCCAGGGAATCGCGCGGCGGCTCATGCACGCCAGCATGGCGCGCCTCCAGGTCGCCGGCGCGAAGAGCTGGTTTCTCGAGGTCGAGGCGACGAACCAGGCCGCGATCGCCCTCTACCGCAATTTCGGGTTCGAGCAGGTCGGCGAGCGGAAGTCGTACTACCGAACGGCGGGCGGCGAGGCGGCGACGGCGCTGATCATGCGGCGGAGCCTGCGCTGAGCCGGCGAGCGGACGCAAAAAAGCCCGCTGAACGCGGGCTTTGATCGGCTGCATCTGAAGCGAATAGACTACGCTGCGGCGGGAAGCGCGCCAGGCTGCGTAGCGATCGTGCGACGCCGCGACGCCTTGCTCACGCCGGGGCGGCTCTGCTGCTTGTTTCCGGATCCCACGATCGCAGCGACGACGACGATCCCGAACTTCTTCTGCATGCTCGCCTCCAACATCGGGAAGAAACGGCGGCGCTTTCTGCGGGTTCCCTCGATCTCGCGCGATTTCGGCGCCAGACGCGCGGCGGCGCCGCTCTTGTCGCCCCGGACGCCGGGTGCTACCCGCCGCACTCGCTCTCACCCCGGCTTTCCGCATGACCATCCGACTCCACCGCGGCGACCTGCCGCCGGACCACGGCCTCGGTGCCGTGGTCGCGATCGACACCGAGACGCTCGGCCTCGTGCCGGGGCGCGATCGCCTCTGCGTGGTCCAGCTGTCGCGCGGCGACGGCACCGCAGACCTTGTGCAGATCGCCCGCGGCCAGACCCGCGCGCCCGTGCTGGAAGCCCTGCTCACCGACCCCGCCGTCACCAAGCTGTTCCATTTCGCCCGCTTCGACGTCGCGGTGCTGATGAAGACCTTCGAGGTCACCACGGCGCCCGTCTACTGCACCAAGATCGCGTCCAAGCTGGCGCGGACCTACACCGACCGGCACGGGCTGAAGGACCTCGTGCGGGAGCTTCTCAACGTCGAGATCTCGAAGCAGCAGCAGTCCTCCGACTGGGGCGCGGACACGCTGAGCGACGCGCAGCTCGCCTACGCCGCCTCCGACGTCCTGCACCTGCACCAGCTGCGTGGGGCGCTCGACGCGATGCTGCTGCGAGAGGGGCGGACAGGCTATGCCGAGGCCGCCTTCGCCTTCCTGCCGACGCGGGCTCGGCTCGACCTCGACGGGTGGGCGGAGACGGACATCTTCTCGCACAGCTGAGCGCGCCGGAGGCGGCTGCCTTAGGTTCGCCGTTCTGGCGGTGTAAAAACCGGTGAGAAGCTGAGGCTGCGAGGCCGGATCAGCGCGGGACCGAGTCTCTTCCAGGATGACGGATCTGACGAGCGACGTCGACGATCGGCTGGCCTATGTCGATGCCCGCGACAGGGATTTGCGCGCCGGCATGGATTATACGCCGCCGGAGCGCACGAACGCCGTAAAGGCGGCGGCGCGCCACACCGCGCGGGTCAGGCTGCTCAAGCGGGCCATCGTGCTCGGCGCGATCCTCGGACCGTCGACGATCGCTATCATCGCCATCTTCAATCCGTTCCGGAATCTGCCGGCGATCACGGTGAGCGGGGTCGGCGTCCACGGCACCAAGATCACGATGGACAATCCGAAGCTCTCGGGCGTCCAGCAGGGCGGCGGCCCCTACCAGATCGTCGCCAAGTCCGGCATCCAGGACATCACCAAGCCGAGCGTCATCGAGCTCATCGGGGTCGATGCGAATGTCGGGATGGCCGACAAGACATCGACGCACATTCTTTCGCAGCATGGCCTCTACGACAGCAAGGCCGACACGATGGTGCTCAGCGGCGACGTGAAGATCGCCAACACGAGCGGCTACACGTTCCACATGCAAAGCGCGACGATGAACTTCCAAGCCGGGCTGCTCGTCTCCCACGAGCGCTTGCGCGTCGACTTGAAGGGCGGCGTGGTCAACTCCGACGACCTGGCGATCTCCAACAACGGCCATGTCATCGCCTTCCGCGGCCATATCGATTCTACGTTCGATGCGCCGGACGAGGCGCCGGCGCCTGCCGCCAGCGCTCAGGCCTCTCGATGACGCGGCGCCTCGCCGCCGCCGTCGCGCTTCTAGTCGCCGTAGCCGCGGCGTCCTCCGCGCTCGCGCAGAAGAGCAACGGCGGCGCGGTGCTGCCAGGCGGCAACTCCGGCAAGCCGATCAACATCGAAGCCGTCAAGCTCGACTATTTCGACAAGGAACAGAAGCTCATCTACACGGGCAACGTTGTCGCAACCCAGGGCGATTCAACCTTGCGTTCGAGCGTGCTCACCATCTTCCTTACGCCGAAGACACCCGGCGCTGCGACGAGCGCCAGCACGAACCAGGTCCAGCGCATGTACGCGACAGGCCCGGTCACGATGACGCAGCGCGACCAGATCGGCACCGGCGACAATGCCGTCTACACCCGCGCGACGAATAGCGTCGTGATGACGGGCAATGTGACGCTGACACAGGGCCCGAATGTCACGAAGGGCGAAAAGCTCACTTATGACCTGAAGACCGGCCAGGCAGTGGTAACGGGTCGGGTCAAAAGCATGTTCATCCCCGACAACGGCAGCAGCCCGGCCGCGACGAGCGACGCCACGCCGGCCGCGCCCGCTGCCACCAAGAGCCGGCGCCGCGCAGCCGCCGGCAAGTAGCGCGAGCTTCCGGCGATTGTGGCCGAAAGCACGCAACGGAACCGACGAGTTCGGTTATACTAAGTCCGCGAAACGGCATAGGAAGGTGCCGCGCTCGCGCCTGAATGGCACGGACGTGGCGTGGCGACCTCGATGAAAGCGCGCGGTTGATTTCGTTCGGACCCATGATGCAGCGCCTACGAAGCTTGGCCACCGGCCCTCAGCCGGCGACGGCAAACGGGCCTGCCGCGCCGCCGGCCTGGGGCCTCGAGGAGCCGCAGGGCTTCAGCGTGGCGCCCGAGGCTGGCGACGGCGTCCTTACGATCAACCACGTCGCCAAGGCCTACAAGACGCGCCGTGTCGTCGAGGACGTCTCGATGACGGTGCGGCGCGGCGAGGCCGTTGGCCTTCTCGGCCCTAACGGTGCCGGCAAGACCACGACGTTCTACATGATCACCGGCCTGGTGCGCCCCGACTCGGGCTCGATCCTCCTCGACGGCAACGACGTGACGAGCCTGCCGATGTACCGCCGCGCGCGGTTGGGGATCGGCTACCTGCCGCAGGAAGCCTCGATCTTCCGCGGCCTTTCCGTCGAGGACAACATCCGCGCCGTGCTCGAGATCTCCGAGCGCGACAAGGCCGTGCGCGAGCGCGAGCTCGACGCCCTGCTCGACGAGTTCGACCTCGCGCGCCTGCGCAAGGCGCCGTCGGTAGCCCTGTCGGGCGGCGAGCGGCGCCGGTGCGAGATCGCCCGCGCGCTGGCCAACCGCCCGAGCTTCATGCTGCTCGACGAGCCGTTCGCCGGCATCGATCCGATCGCGGTCGGTGACATCCGCCTGCTGACTCAGCATCTGAAGAAGCGCGGCATCGGTGTGCTGATCACCGATCACAACGTGCGCGAGACGCTCGGCCTGATCGACCGCGCCTACATCATCCACTCGGGCCACGTTCTGACGTCTGGGCCGCCCGAGGCCATCGTGCAGAATCCCGACGTGCGCCGGCACTACCTCGGCGAGGACTTCAGGCTCTAGCGGCTCGCCGGTATCTGTCTGGTGCGGCGATCACGAACACGTGCACACGCACTATGCATCCTTGTCGCTGGCGCGAGACAAGCGATGAGGTTAGTGCTACAAGCAAGAAGCGGGCCGATTAGTTAACCCGCTGTGCAGCGTCGGGGCGAATGGCACTTTCAACGAAGCTGATGATGCGCCAGGGGCAATCCCTGGTGATGACGCCGCAGCTTTTGCAGGCCATCAAGCTTCTGCAATTCTCAAATCTCGAGCTTGCCAATTTCGTCCAGGAGGAATTGGAGCGGAACCCGCTGCTCGAACGCGCCGAGGAGGGCCGCGCCGCCGACGAGCCCGGCGATCACGCCCACGATGCGCCGCCGGCCGATGGGGCCATCGGCGAGGCCTTCAACGACCATGCCGAGGCCGACTGGAGCTCCGAGCAGCTCGCGACCGATCGCACCGACCTCGAGGCGAGCCTCGGCACCGAGCTGTCCAACAGCTTCGACGACGACCGCGCGCCGACGCCGGCCGAGGGACGCGACCAGATCGGCGAGGCCGGGCTCTCCTCATCCTCGTGGTCCGGCGCGGCGAACGGCGGCCCGGGCGGCGACGGCGAGGCTTCGAACCTCGAGGCTTATCTCGCCGCCAAGCTCTCGCTGAAGGATCACCTGCTGGAGCAGCTCCCGCTCGCCGTCGCCGACCCCGGCGACCGGCTCGTCGGCCACGCCCTGATCGATGCCATCGACGATTCCGGCTACCTGACGGAGTCCGTGGCCGACATCGCCGGGCGGCTCGGCACGCCCGTCACCCGTGTCGAGACGGTTCTGAAGTCGGTGCAGACGCTCGATCCGTCGGGCGTCGGCGCCCGCGACCTCGCCGAATGCCTGGCAATCCAGCTGCGCGACCGCGATCGTTTCGACCCCGCGATGCAGGCGCTCGTCGCCAATCTCCCGCTCGTCGCCAAGCGCGACATCAACGGCCTGAAGCGGGCGTGCGGCGTCGACGACGAGGATATCGCCGACATGATCGCCGAGATCCGCCGCCTCGACCCCAAGCCCGGGCGCGCGTTCGGCTCGGCGGCAATCCAGCCAGTCGTGCCGGACGTCGTCGTCCGCGCGGCGCCCGACGGCTCGTGGATCATCGAGCTCAACACCGAGGTGCTGCCGCGCCTGCTCGTCAACCAGACCTACGCGGCGAAGATCGCGCGCGGCAAGGGGAGCGAAGCCGACCGCAGCTTCGTCTCAGGCTGCCTGCAGACCGCGAACTGGCTGACCAAGAGCCTGGAGCAGCGGGCGCGCACGATCCTTAAGGTCTCGACCGAGATCGTGCGCCAGCAGGATGCCTTCTTCGCCCACGGCGTCGAGCATCTGCGGCCGTTGAACCTCAAAGCCATCGCCGAAGCGACGGGCATGCACGAATCCACGGTCTCGCGGGTCACCTCGAACAAGTACCTCGCGAGCCCGCGCGGCCTGTTCGAGCTGAAGTATTTCTTCACCGCCTCGATCGCCGCCGCCAACCACGGCGGCGAGGCCCATTCGGCGGAGTCGGTGCGCTTCCGCATCAAGCAGATGATCGAGCGCGAGACGGTCGGCGATGTCCTCTCCGACGACGCCATCGTCGAGAAGCTTCGCGACGCCAATATCGACATTGCGCGTCGCACGGTCGCCAAGTACCGCGAGAGCATGCGCATCCCCTCGTCGGTGGAGCGGCGGCGGCGGAAGGCCGTGCATTAGTCGGACGGCGAACGATCCGGCTGCGGCGCCCTGTCCGCCCACGCCCCGTTGCACATATTGGAAAAGGCCGCTAAGGTACTGATAGATCAGCAGTTTTGATCTATTCTAAAGAAGCGGCACAGCCCTTACGTCTCGAGAGCTTACCCGCTATCTCACGAATTGCCGGCCCGATGGGCCAAGCTGTGCACCGGACCTGTCGCGAGCCGCAATGATCGTCTGTTCCTGTAACGTGCTGTCCGATGGCCAGATCAAGGCCTGCGTCAACGGAGGCCCGAGCTGCCCGCGCACGGCCGCCGACGTCTACCAGTGCCTCGGCTGCAGCCCGAAATGCGGGCGCTGCGCCCGCACCATCCGGCAGATCGTCGCAAATGCCCTGATGGGCGTCGACGTGCCGGTCGCGGTGGCGCCGTGCGCGGTGGGCGACTGCGCGACCGCCTGCCCGATGTCCCATTCGCACGACGACCAGCGCCGCCACGAGCCGGCGCTGGCGGAGGCGCTCGACGCCGCGTGATCAGCCCTTCTCGGGCTCGATCTTGCCGAGGCCCCCGACGTGCTTCTGGCAGTAGAGCTGGATGCCGATCTGGCCGATCAGCTCGAGCTGCGTCTCCAGGAAGTCGATGTGGCCTTCCTCGTCGGTGGCAAGGTCCTCGAACAGGTTCTTCGACACGCGGTCGTTGATCGAGACGCAGTACTGCGCCGCCTCGAGGTAGAGCGCGCGGGCGCCCTCTTCCGCCGCGAGATCGCACTTGATGATCTCCTCGACGCTCTGCCCGATCTTCAGCGGGTCGAGCTCCTGCATGTTCGGGAAGCCGCCGAGGAAGAGGATGCGATCGACGAACCGATCGGCATGGTTCATCTCCTCGATGGACTCCTTGCGCCAGAACTTCGCCAGCTCGAGGTAGCCCCAGTTGTCGAGGATGCGGAAATGCATCCAGTACTGGCTGATGGCGGTGAGCTCGCTGCGCAGGCCGCGGTTGAGATATTCGATGACTTTCGCGTCGCCCTTCATGGCCGCTTCTCCGCTTTGGGGGTGTTGCCGAGCGGCTACCCCATTCGAAGCTGAGCCGTCACTGCGTCGCCCTGTTTTTTAGAACGGTTCCAACGCTTCCCGGTTAGGCGCGACCGCGTGCCTCGAGCCGCAGCTTGAGCCCGTTGCGGGGACGCAGCGTGATCCGCTGCACCGGCTCCGGCGAAAAGCCCGGCGCAGGCGTCAGGGCGAAGCGCCGCATGATCGAGGCGAGCACGATCGCCGCCTCCTGCAACGCGAAGGCGGCCCCGATGCACACGCGCTGGCCCGCGCCGAACGGCAGGTAGGCGAAGCGATCGATCGTCTCGCGTGCACCGGGCAGGAAGCGCGAGGGATCGAACCGCTCGGGGTCGCGCCACAGAAGCTTGTGGCGGTGCAGGACCCACGGCGAGACGATGATCAGCGCGCCGCGACGAATGCGCCGGCCGCAGAGATCGTCGGGCCCCAAAGCTTCACGGCTGAGGCTGGCGACGGGGGGATAGAGGCGCATCGCCTCCTCGATCACCGCGCGGGTCTCGACGAGGTTGTCGAAGGCGGCCTCGATGGGGCCCGCCAGCACGCGGTCGGCCTCGGCGGCAAGGCGCTCGCGCCACTCCGGCGAGAGCGACAGGAGATAGAGCGTCCACGTCAGCGTGTTGGCCGTCGTCTCGTGGCCGGCGCCGATGAACGTGACGACGTTGGCGCGCACCTCCTCGTCGGTGAGGCCCGTGCCGGTCTGCGGGTCGGAGGCTTCGAGGAGCAACGTCAGCAGGTCGCGCGGCGCCGTCTCGCCGGCCGCGATCATCGCCTTGCGCCGATCGACGATCGCGCTCACCGCCTCCTCGAAGAAGGCGACGGACGCCCGCGAGCGCCGCTGCGACAGGCGCGGCACCCATTCCGGAAAGTCGAGCAGGTCGGCCGGATCGAGCACGCCGATCGCGGACAAGAGCTCGCCCATCGCGCGCAGGAACTCGTCGGGGTCGCGCTCGATGCCGCCGGAGAAGATCGTCTCGCCCAGGATCTCGAGCGTGACGCGAGCCATTTCGGTGTGCACGTCGACGATGCGGCCCGGGCGGATGCGCGCCCATCGTGCGGCGAGCGTGTCCCCGACGCGCGCCATCGGCGCGGCGAAGGATTGTACGAGCCGCGGCGTGAAGATCGGCGCGATGGCGCGCCGCTGCACGCGCCACGCCGCGCCCTCGACGGTCAGCAGCCCATCGGTCATGCCGGGCGAGAGCACGCGCTTCTGCAGCGCGTCCTTGCGGTAGTTCTGCGCGTTGTCGACGAGCACGCGCCGGATCGACGGCGGGTGGCTCACCACCGCGCCGATGCCGAGCAGGCCGCGTCCCGACAGGATCGGTCGCTCGAAATGCGCGCGCGTCCACGTCTCCAGTGGGTTGCGGCGCAGCGTGCGCAGGAAGGCGATCGGCCGAAGCGTGTGCTCGAGCGGCACCGGCGCCGGCGGCACGATGCGGCGGGTCGGGAGCGGCGGTGCGGCAGGCTCGACGTAAACGGTCATGCCGCGACTATAGGCGATTGCCGCAGTGCGGGAGCCGGGGCATAGCAGCGCGGTCCGCGCGCCCCCGGGAAAGCCGGCGCGATGACGAAGCCGCGCGCCGATGCTACCAGCGCTGTCGATGTCGTGCCGCCTCCCCCGATCACCCTCTCCCGGCGCGGCCGGCTTCGGGCTTGCCGTCGTCGCGGCGGCCATCGCGGGGTTTGCGGCGGCGGCCTTCGTCGTTGCTGGGCGGGAGGGCGTCGCCGAGCGCACGCCCGTCGGTGCGATCCGCGCCCTCGCCGGCGGCAATGTCGGCCGCGACGCCGAGTCGCCCGTCGACATTCCGCCGGCCGGCTGGGTCGAGATCGTCCGCCGGACCGTGGTGCTCTTCGCCACCAACCGCCTCATGGCCGAGGCCGCGGCGGTCACGTTCTACTCGCTGCTGGCCCTGTTCCCGGCGCTCACGGTCGCCGTCTCGCTGACCGGGCTGTTCGCCGACCCCGCGGCGCTCGATCGCGTCGTCGACGCCCTCAACGGCATCGTGCCTCAGGGCGGCCTCGACATGCTGCACGGGCAGGTGCGCGCGCTCGTCCAGAACGGCCCTCGCGGCCTGACGATCGGCGTCGCCGTCGGCCTCGCGGCGACCCTGTGGAGCGCCAACCAGGGCTCGAAGGCGCTGTTCGAGGCGCTGAACGTGATCTATCGCGAGAAGGAGAAGCGCTCCTACCCCTATTTCGTCCTCGTCGCCTTCGCCTTCACGCTCGGCGCGATCGCCTTCGTCATCGTCGCGACAATCGGTGTCCTGCTGCTCCCCGTTGTTCTGCGCGAGCTCGGGTTGAGCGATCACGAGCGCGACCTCTTCGGCTGGGTGCGCTGGCCGATCATTCTCTTCGTCGTCACGCTGTTCCTGTCGAGCCTCTACCGCTTTGGGCCGTCGCGCGAAAACCCGAAGTGGCGCTGGGTGACCCTCGGCGGAGCGCTTGCCGCGATCTCCTGGGTGGCCGCGTCGTTCGTCTTCTCCTGGTACGTCCAGCATTTCGGCAGCTTCGATCGCACCTACGGCTCGCTCGGCACGGTCGTCGGCTTCATGGTCTGGCTGTGGCTCTCGACCCTGGTCGCGCTCGGCGGCGCGCAGCTCGATTCCGAGATCGAGCATCAGACGGCGCGGGACACAACGACGGGCGCGCCGCTCCCGCTCGGCCTGCGCGGCGCGACGCAGGCCGATACCGTCGCGTGAGCTTGGCTTTGCAAGGAACCCGGGCCGCCCGACCGCCATTGCAGGGCGGGAAAGCCGCGCCATATCTGGCGCCTAGCAGGGACCAGGAGGGCGCAATGGACACGGATCGGATTACGGGCAAGGCCAAGGAGACGGTCGGCAAGGTCGAGGCCGGGATCGGCGATGCGCTCGGCGACCGCGAGACCCAGGCTTCGGGTCGGGCCCGCCAAGCCGCCGGCGCCGCCCAGGACCTCTACGGCCAGGCCAAGGACAGCCTGTCCGACACGCTGTCCAATGTCGCCGACTCGACCGAGCGCGTCGTCAACTCGGCCCGTGACGCGGCGGAACCGATCCGCGAGACGCTCGAGCGCGAGGTGAAGGCGCGGCCGCTGATCGCGCTGCTGATCGCAGCCCTAATCGGCTACGTGCTCGCGCAGCTGACGTCCGGCTAGTCGCCAGCCCTACAGGAAAACGACGCGCCCGCGTCCGACGGTCGACACGCTGGCGCGCTCGATAGGGCTCATGAGCTCGGCATTGCGGATCGCGAGGTTCGCATCCTCTTCGAGCGCCACCGCAAGCTGGGTCATCTCGTGTAGCGAGTGGATGGTGGCGTCGATCGTCAGGCTTTCACCGGCGATCGCCCGGCGCAGAAGCGTCTTCGTGTCCTCGATCGTGGTCATTCCGCGGCCCGTATTGCTCCCGGCAACGGCCTAGAGGCACCAGATCATGGTTGAGAAAACGTTAAGGGCGGCGACGCTCTATAGCATCGCGAGGCGCGTCTTGCGGTGCGGCGGCGGGAACTCGGCATCGATGGCCGCGAGATCCGCGTCGTCGAGGACGAGGTCGGTCGCCGCCCGGTTCTCGGCCACATGCGCGACCGTTCCCGCCTTCGGGATCGCCAGCACATTCGGCTTCGCCAGCAGCCACGCAAGCGCGACTTGAAACGGCGTCGCCGCATGGCGCGCCGCGATCCGGTCGAGGGCACCTCCGCTCGGGAGACGCCCCTGCTCGACCGGGCTGTAGGCCATCAGCGGCATGCGGTGCTTGGCGAGCCACGGGGCGAGGTCGTATTCCAGGCCGCGACGCGTGACGTTGTAGAGCACCTGGTCCGTGGCGCAGGCCCCGCCGCCCGCCCGCACGAGCCCCTCCATCTCCGCCACGTCGAAATTGCTGACGCCCCAGCGCGCGATCTTGCCTGCCGCGACGAGCGCCTCCATCCCCTCGACAGTCTGCGCGATCGGCACGCTGCCCGGCCAGTGCAGCAGGTAGAGGTCGAGACGATCGGTGCCGAGCCGGCGCAGGCTGCCCTCGCAGGCCTTGCGCAGGCCCTCGCGCGAGCCGTGCTGCGGGTAGGCCTTGCTGACGAGAAAGACCTCGTCGCGGCGCCCGGCGATCGCCTTGCCGACGAAGGTCTCCGTGGCGCCATCGCCGTACATCTCGGCGGTGTCGATGAGCGTCATGCCGGCGTCGAGCCCGGCGAGCAGGGCCGCCGTCTCCGCCCGCGCCCTGGCGCGATCCTCGCCCATGTACCAAGTGCCCTGCCCCAGCACAGGCACGTCCGCCGTCCCGATTGCGATCGTCCGCATGGCATGTCCTCCGTTTTTCTACAGCTCCGCGGCCCGGATCGGTCCATAACGCGCGAGACCTTGAAACGATGGAGCGATCCTCCCTACTAACGGGATCCGGCGCCCCGCCGGCGAAGGCGCGCGATGCAGGTTCGGCAGCTCGAATGGATCGACCCGGTTGCGGCGGCCTCCCGCCTCGTCCGGCTGCCGCACATGAGCCTCCTCGACAGCGCGATGGGCCATCCAAGGCTCGGCCGCTACTCCTACCTGGCCGCCGATCCGTTCGGGGTCTTCGCCGTGCGCGACGGCCAAGCCTTGTGGAACGGCGTCCCCGAAGACGCGCCGGCGCTCGAGGCGCTTCGCCGGCGGCTCGCTGCGTGCCGCATCGAGCCGGTCGCCGGCCTGCCGCCGTTCCAGAGCGGGGCGATCGGCGTCTTCGGCTACGAATTCGGCTGGCGGCTCGAGGGCCGCACGCCGCCGCATCCCGGCGTCGGCGACGAGGTGCATCTTGCGTTCTACGACGTCGTCCTCGCCTTCGATCACGTGTCGCGCGCCTGCTGGCTGATCTCCTCCGGTCTGCCCGTCGAAGAGGGGACTGGCCGCCGGCGCCGCGCCGCCATGCGGCTCGACGCGGTGATGGAGGTTCTCGATCAGCCGGCGGCCGAGCCGGCGCGAGTTCCGGAGATCGTTTGGCACCCGACGATCACGCGGGACGCCTATGCCGCCGGCATCGCGCGCGTGCAGGAGCTGATCCGCGCCGGTGACATCTACCAGGCCAACATCGCGCAGCGCTTCGTCGCCGACCTGCCGCGTGGGGCCGAGCCGTGGTCGCTCTACAAGGCATTGCGCGACAAGAATCCCGCGCCGTTTGCCGCCTATCTCGACTGCGGCGCGCGAAAGGTCCTCTCATCGTCGCCGGAGCTCTTCCTGCGCAGCGAGGGCGGCGTCGTCGAGACGCGGCCGATCAAGGGCACCGCGCGCCGGCACGACGACGCGCTGGAGGATGCTGCGCGGCGAGCGGCGCTTCTCGCCTCGCGGAAGGACCGCGCCGAGAACGTGATGATCGTCGATCTGCTGCGCAACGATCTCGCCAAGGTCTGCACGCCGACCTCCGTCGAGGTGCCGGTGCTCTGCGCGCTCGAGAGCTACGCCGGACTGCATCACCTCGTCTCCGCCGTGACCGGCACGCTGCGCCAGGGCGTCGACGCGCTCGATCTCATCGCCGCCGCCTTCCCCGGTGGCTCGATAACCGGCGCGCCGAAGCTGCGCGCCATGGAGATCATCGCCGAGATCGAGGGGCGCGCGCGCGGCGTCTATTGCGGGGCGATCGGCGCGGTCGGCTTCTCCGGCGACGTCGCGCTCAATATCGCGATCCGCACGCTGGTGATCGAAGGCAGCGAGATCGAGCTGCGGACCGGCGGCGGCATCACGATCCTGTCCGACGCCGACCAGGAATACGAAGAGACGCTGACCAAGGCGAACCGCGTGCTGGCCGCATTCTCGCGCGCGCCGGCGGAGGCGGAGGCGTGATTCTCGTCGTTGATAATTACGACTCCTTCGTCCACAACGTCGCGCGCTACGTCGCCGTGCTCGGCCGGGACGTCGAGGTCGTGCGCAACGACGCGCTCTCGCTCGACGACATCGGACGGCTGACGCCGGAAGCGATCGTCATCTCGCCCGGCCCCTGCACGCCGGCGGAGGCCGGCATCTCCAACGGGATCGTCGAGCAGCTGTCGGGCCGCGTGCCGATCCTCGGCGTCTGCCTCGGGCATCAGTGCATCGGGGCAAGCTTCGGCGGCAGGATTTCGCGGGCGCGGCGGCCGATGCACGGGCTTGCCTCCGACATCTCGCACACGGGCGAGCGCCTCTTCGCCGGCCTGCCGCAGCCGCTGCCGGTCGGCCGCTACCACTCGCTCATCGTCGAGCCGACGCCTGAGATGGAGCGACACCTCGTGGTCGACGCGGTGTCGCCGGACCGCGAGATCATGGCGCTGTCGCACCGCACCCACCCGACCTGGGGCGTGCAGTTCCACCCGGAATCGGTGCTCACTCCCGCCGGTCTCGCGCTCGTCACGAACTTCGTGACAATGGCGTCCGCGTTCCGCGCGGAGACATCGCATGTTCTGGCTTGACGGCACGCTGCACGCGACGAGCCGCCTGCCCTTCGACGTCGCCGACCGCGGCCTGCTGCTGGGCGACGGCGTCTTCGACACCTCGCTCGTGCTCGGCGGCAAGATGGTCTGGCGCGAGGCGCATGTCGCCCGCCTCCTCGAGGCCGCGACGACGCTCGGCTTCACCCTCGATCCCGCCCGCGTCGCCGAAGGCATCGATGCCGTCCTCTCAGGCGCTCAGCACGGGTCGCTTCGCATCACGGCGACGCGCGGCAGCGGCCCGCGCGGCCTGGCGCCCCCGGCCGAGCCGAAGCCGTCGCTGCTCGTGACGCTGGCGCCGCTGCGCCCGCAGGCGCTCTTCGCGCCGCTGAAGCTCCACCTCACCGACATCCGCCGCAACGACACCTCGCCGATCTCGCGGATGAAGAGCCTCAACTACCTCGACGGCGTGCTGGCGAGCCGAGAGGCGCTCGGCGCCGCCTGCGACGACGCGCTGTTTCTCGACACGCGCGGCAACGTCGCCTGCACGAGCGTCGGCAACGTCTTCGTGCTGATCGGCGACACGCTGGCGACGCCGCCCATGGCCGACGGCGTCGTGCCGGGCATCGTGCGGCGGGTGCTGCTCGACACGTGCGACGACCTCGGGCTCGAAGGCGTCGAGCGCAGCCTCAGCCTCGCCGACCTCGAGCGCGCCGACGAGGTCTTCGTCACCAACAGCCTGCGCCTCGTCGCCTCCGTGAACGCCATCGGCCGCAAGGCGTGCGCCTCCGGTGCGCAGGTCGAGGCGCTCAGCGCGCATGTCGCGCGGCTGGTGCGGGCGGAGACCGGCGTCGATCCGCGCCAGCTCGCGCACTGATTTTACGCGCGCTTGCGGGCGCGCTTCTTGGCCTTTGCCGTACCCTGGGCCTTGCGAACCGGCGACTTGCGCTTGGCGACCTTCTTCGCCGGCTTTCGCTCGAGGGATGCCGCCTTCGTCCGCTTCTTGGGCCTGTGCTTG
Source organism: Beijerinckiaceae bacterium RH AL1 (assembly GCA_901457705.2). Taxonomy (NCBI): domain Bacteria; kingdom Pseudomonadati; phylum Pseudomonadota; class Alphaproteobacteria; order Hyphomicrobiales; family Beijerinckiaceae; species Beijerinckiaceae bacterium RH AL1. The sequence continues at coordinate 1,027,815 of LR590083.2, read as the reverse complement.
GCCGCCGACTTCTTCGCCACCGACTTCTTGGCAGACGGCTCGGCCTTGGTGTCGCTTTTGGCCGGCTTCGCCTTCCGCGTCGCGGCGGCTCCGGTCGTCGCGCGCGCCGCGGTCTTCACAGGTGCCGCGGCGCCTTTGCGACGCGCCTTGCCCGAGCCCGAAGCTGCGCTGTCCTGCGCATCGACGGACGCCCAGTCCACCGACTTGACGCTCTCCATGCCCGCCGGCAGCTCGATCTTCGCGAACAGGCAGCGGTCGCGCATCTTGATGCTGCTCTCATCGTAGTAGGGCTGCCACCAGGGCGTGCCGCCCTTGTCGGGCGACCACAATGTGATCGGCTCGGCCTTGGTCGCCTTCGCGGCATCGCTGCGGAAATGATAGTGGTCGAACAGCGCCAGCGCCTCGACCGCGAACATGTTGGCGATCGACGCGTCCTCGATCATCGCCAGGCTGTCGCCGTTCTGCGTCTCGCCGCCGGCCGCGAGGTTGGACGAGCCGGAGAACACCGTCGGGTTGTCGCCGTTGAAGTCGACCACCACGAACTTGTCGTGGATGTGCATGCCGGGGCCGCCGGAGAACTCCTTGGTAAACGGCGCGGGCACGTTCTTGGTGAGCGCCGCGAAGCTCGTGATCCCGCCCATCTGGCCTTGCGGGTTCTGCACCGCGAGGCCCTTGTCGGTCTCGACCGTGCCGTAGCTGAAGATCGTCGGCTGGCCGGCGATAATGCGCAACGTGGAGAGCACCGGGCCGCCGCCCGTCGGCGCCATCACCGCATAGAGAATCGAGCTCGTCGCCGCGCGCATGCGCGCCACCATCGGGCCGAGCGAGACGCTCCAGTTCGTGTGCGGCGACAGCGCCAGCGAGAACTTCGGCAGCGCGTCGGAGCCCTGCGCCGAGCAGACCATGAAGCCCTGCGAGATCGGGTTCTGCCGGAACAGCGGCGCCGTCACGTCGTCGGCAAACGCGACGTCGAAGGCCTTCGCGAACATGTCGGCGGTGGTGGAATCGTCGACCACCATCACGTTGTTTGCCTGCACGTAGATGCCGCGGACCGAGAAGTTCATCGAGCCGAAGAGGACGCGCTGGCCCTTGCCCGCGGCGTCGCGCTTGATGAACACCTTGTTGTGCTGGAATCGCTGGAAGTGACCCTGGCGCACGTTGTCCGCGCCGGCGGCATCGATGATCATCTTCGCCGCTTCGATCTCAGGCGGCGGCGTGCCGTCGCCCCCGCCGAAATGCGACTTCGACACCTTCGCGTGCAGCGGCGCGTTGTCGAGGATCGCGCGCAGCCGCCCCTGCTTGCCCATCGCGCAGATCGCCGCGATGACGTCGGGCTCGTCGAGATCGTAGGCGAAGACGTCGACCAGCGCCTCCGTGTCCTTCTCGCAATCGGCGATGAAGGCCATGAGCTCTTCGCGCGCATCGGCGCCGAGCCACTTGTACTGCGGCTGAAACGGCGCGGTGTCGAAGGTCGGCGACTTCGGCCCGGACGGGCGGATGTCCTTGTTTTGGAACTTGTCGGCATAGGCCTGCGAGGCGATGTAGCCGCGCGTGAAGGCCGCGCGGAATGCCGAGTGCCGGTTGCGCGCCGGCTGCACGTCGAGCGTCACTTCCGGGCCGTCCGTCAGATCGTGGCCGTCGCCCGCAAAGAAGAGTGCGCGGATGCGGTATTTCATCGGCTTGTCGAAGCCGTCGGGCGGCACGTCGATCCAGCGGAATTTTTGGAACGGCGCCTTGTCCGACGGCGTCCACTTGCCGTCGGAGGCGCCTTCGACCGCGATGGTGAAGCCGATGCGGTTTGAAAGGATCTCCTCCTTCATGCCGAAGCGCGTGCGCCAGATCGCGAAGCCTGCGAGGTTCTTGCCGTCGGTCTTGCCGACGGCGTCGACGGCGAGCGACATCGCGAGAAGGATCTTGTTGTCGCCGGGATAGGCGACGACGCTGAGGCCGTCCGCGGCCCCGGTGAAGACGACGGCATCCATCAACGATCCTCCGACGCGGTCGCGCGAGGAGAGCAGCCCCCGATGACGCGTGCATGAAACGTCGGCGCGCTCGGGCCTGCGGGAATGACGGCAGTGCATCGCAAAACCGTAGGCGCGGCTAGTCGACTTCCGTTGAAGGCGGGTGCGCATCCGTCCGGCGTCGTGCGGACCGCGCCCCGCTGCGCGCCGAAACCGGCAAAAGCGTCCAGTTGGCAGAAAGCACGAGCCGTTGTTCGTTGCGGCGACACACGCGGCGGGCAAAGATCGCCGCGTCGCCCGGCCCGCCGCGATGGAGATGACGATGCGCCTGAGCCCCCGAATTCTCGTCCTCGCCGGCCTTCTCGCCACGGGCGTGGCCTCAGGTCCCGCCTTCGCGCTCGACTACCTCAACGTGAATGTTCAGCCCGATCGCGCCGTGCCCTCGGCCTGCTTCTCCTTCACAGCCGAGCTGCCGCGCGGCAAGGCGCAGTCGCTTGAGCCCTTCGTCGCGATCACGCCGGCGACCGACCATTCGCTCGAGGCGCGCGGCAAGGACCTTTGCGTCGGCGGCCTCAAGCACGGCAACCACTACGCCTTCCGCCTGAAGGCCGGCCTGCCCGGCGCCGACGGCACCGTGCTGGCGAAGGACGTGCCGGTGGCGGTCGACATCCCCGACCGCGAGGCGCAGGTGAGCTTCGACCAGGGCAAGACGCTGCTCCCCTACACGAAGGGGGTCGGCCTGCCCTTGAAGAGCATCAACGTCGCCAAGGCGCACGTGACGCTCTATCGCTTCTCCGACCGCACGATGGTCGACCATCTCGCCAACGACTGGTTCGGCCAGGGCGTGAGCGGCTACGGCCTCGAGACGATAGAGGACCGCGCCCAGAAGCTCTTCGACGGCTCGGTCGACATCGCGCAGGTGCGCAACCAGGAAATCTCGACGACGCTGCCGCTCGACCAGCTCGTGAAGACGCTCGAGCCCGGCGTCTATGTCGCGCTCGCCACCACGCCCTCGGACCGGCTCGACCGCGAGAAGGAGCGCGCCACCGTCTGGTTCAGCGTCTCCGACATCGGCCTCGTGACGGTGAAGACGGACTCGGGCCTGCTCGTCGCGGCGCATTCGCTGCAGAGCGCCAAGCCGATGGCCGGCGTCGAGCTGCGGCTCGTCTCGCGCGCCAACGAGGTGCTCGGCAGCTACCGGACCGACGGCGAGGGCCGCGTCACGATCCCCGGCGCCCTGCTGCGCGGCGAGCACGGCGATGCGCCGAAGATCCTCTCGGCGTTGGACGGCTCCGGCCAGTTCAGCTGGATCGAGCTCGACCAGCCGGCGCTCGATCTCTCTGACCTCGACATCAAGGGCCGCGCGCCGCCGACCACCAACGACGCCTTCCTGTGGACCGACCGCGGCGTTTACCGCCCCGGCGAGACGATCCACCTCGGCACCCTGCTGCGCGACCGCAACGGGCAGCCCGTCACGGGCGTGCCGCTGACGCTTCACATCGTGCGCCCCGACGGCGTCGAGGTCGAGGCGCGGCCGCTGCCGCTCGCCCAGGCCGGCGGCGGCACGATGGACATCAAGACCGCCGACAATGCCATTTCCGGCACGTGGCGCCTGTGGGCCGGCACCGCCGACAAGACGCAGGTCGGCGAGACCTCGGTGTCGGTGCAGGACTTCGTGCCGCCGCGCCTCGAGGCCAAGGTGAGCGCGCCGCAGGGCCCCGTCGCCGCCGACGGCACGATCACGGCCGACGTCGCCGCCGACTACTTCTACGGGAGCCCGGGCGCCGGGCTCACCGGCTCGGTCGAGGCGACGCTTCAGGCGGCCGAGACGCCGTTCAAGGATCTCGACGGGTTCTCGTTCGGCCTCACGCAGGAGCCGTTCCTGGCGAAGTCGCTGCCGGCGCAGGACTTCACCACCGACGACAAGGGCAAGGCGCAGGTCGAGCTGAAGCCCGAGCAGGTTCCGGACACGACCGTGCCGCTCGAGGTCGCGCTGCGCGCCACCGTCAACGACGTCGACGGCCGCTCCGTCGTCGCCGAGACGACGAAGGTGCTGCACACGTCGGACCGCTTCATCGGCATCCGGCAGACGAGCGAGAACCTCGCCGACGGCTCGACCGCCACGTTCGAGATCGCGCTCGTCGACGGCGACGGCAAGGCGCTGCCGCCGGAGAGCCTGAAGTGGGACCTTGTGCGCGAGGACTACGACTACAACTTCTTCTACCGCGACGGCCGCTGGCAGTCGCACGAGACGATCACCGATGCCCGCGTCAACGGCGGCGACCTCGGGCTCGACGCACGCGGCCGCGGCACGATCTCCGCCAAGGTGACCAACGGCCGCTGGCGGCTCGAGGCCTACGACGCCGCCGGCAAGACCGCGACCAGCGTGCGCTTCGCGGCCGGCTGGTGGGCCTCCTCCGAGCAGCAGTCGCGCAAGCCCGAGGTGATGAACGTCACCGTCGATGCGACGCCGCCCGCCGGCAAGGTCCGCGCGATGGTCGAGCCGTCGTTCGCCGGCCGGGTGCTCGTCATGCTCGACGGCAACGGCCTGCACGGCGTGCAGGAGGTGGACATGAGGAAGGGCGGCGGCGCGGTCGAGTTCGACGCCGCCGACGTGCCCGCCTCCGGCGCCTACGTCGTCGCGGTCGCGATCTCGCCGGCGGGTGCCGTCGTCCCGCGGCTGCCGGTGCGCGCCGTCGGCATCGCCTGGGTGGCCGGCGCCGCCGCCGGGCACAAGCTCGACGTCGCGATCGCGGCGCCCGAGAAGGTTCGACCTCAATCCGCCCTGGACGTCGATGTCGCGGTGAAGGGTGAGGCCCCCGGCGACGAGGCCTACGTCACGCTCGCCGCCGTCGACGAGGCGGTGCTGCGGATGACCGATTTCGCCACGCCGGACGCGGCCGACCACTTCAACGGCCGCCGCGCGCTCGATGTCGAGCTGCGCGACGTCTACAACCAGCTCATCGATCCCGCCGGCCAGCCCGGCCGCCTCACGCAGGGCGGCGACGGCAACGCCAACCTGAAGATGGGCGGGCTCGACGTGAAGACCTTCAAGACCGTCGCCTTCTTCAAGGGCCCGGTGAAGCTCGACGCCGACGGCCACGCCAAGATAACGCTCGCCGTCCCCGACTTCTCGGGCGGGCTGCGGCTGATGGCGCAGGCCTGGACTGGCACGCGCTTCGGCGCCGCCGACAAGCCCGTCACCGTGCGCCCGGCCCTGCTCGCCGAGCTGACGCTGCCGCGCTTCCTCGCCCCCGGCGACAAGATCCGCGCCCGCATCCTCGTCACCGACCTCGAGGCGGCGGAGCAGACATGGCATGTCGCGATGAAGGCGACCGGCGCCATCGCGCTCGACCGCGATGACGCCCTCTTCGAGGACGTGAAGCGCGACCGTCGCCGCTTCGTCGACCGCACCATCGTCGCCGGCGCGACGCCTGGCGTCGGCCGAATCCACATGGCCGTCACCGGCGACGACGGCACGAGCGTGGCCCGCGATTTCGAGATCTCGGTGCGCTCGCCAAACGCGTTCACGACCGAGCGCCGGATCGTGACGCTGGCGCCGGGCCAGAAGCTGGCGATCGACGACACGCTCGGCGCCGACCTCGTGCCCGGCACTGCCAAGCTCGACATCACCGCCTCGACCGGCCCGGCCATAGACGTGCCCGGCCTGCTCGCCGATCTCCGGCAGTATCCCTACGGCTGCGCCGAGCAGACGATCAGCCGCGCGTTCCCCGAGCTGTTCGCCAAGCGGCTCGGCGCAAGGCTGCCGACCCAGACCGCCGAGGCGGTGAGCGGCCAGGGTGCGATCCAGCGGCTCTACTCGCTGCAGTCGTCGGACGGCTCGTTCGGCTACTGGACGTCGTTCGACACCGGCAACTTCTGGCTGACCGCCTACGCCGTCGACTTCATGCAGCACGCGCGCGCCGCCGGCGTGAACGTGCCGCAGGACATGGAGGCGCGCGCGACATCCTGGCTCGCCGGGCAGTTCGCCACCGTCGGCTTCGAGCCGCGCGACACCGCGGGGGCCGCCTACGCGGCGATCGTGCTGTCGCGCGCCGACAAGCTCGATCTCTCGCAGCTCCGCTACGTGGCGACCCGCATCCGCGGCAAGCTGCCGAGCGATCTCGCGCGGCTGCAGATGGCGGCGGCGCTGTCGCACGTCGGCGAGCGCGACATGGCGACCGACTTCCTGCAGTCGGCCGTCGTGGTGCGCAACCCGGCGGTCTATCTCAACGACTACGGCAGCCAGATCCGCGACCAGGCGATGAGCCTGTCGCTGGCCGCCGAGGAGAAGCTCGAGCCGCAGACCAAGCTGATCACTCGTGCCGACGACCTCGCGCGTGTCTCGGCAAAGACAACGTGGCTGTCGACGCAGGAGGAAGCATGGCTGCTGCGCGCCGCCTTCGACCTCACCGCGCCGACGCCGCTCGCGGTCACGATGAACGGTCGTCCCACGCCCGCCGGCGCGCGCACCGTCCACAGCGTCATGCCGCTCGCCCGCGGCCTGAAGACTGACCTCGCCAACGACGGCGCCTCGCCGATCTCGGTGGCGCTCGCGGCGACCGGCATCCCCGCCGGCGCGCAGCCGGCGGAGAGCGCCGGCTTCTCGGTGACGCGCAGCTATTACGACCTCGACGGCACGCCGGCGAACCTCGCCGACGTGCACCAGAACGACGAGCTGGTGGTGACGGTGGAGGGCGCGATGGACCAGAAGTTCCAGCGCAAGATCCTCGCCGTTGACATGCTGCCGGCCGGCCTCGAGCCGGAGACGGTGGGACTCTCGACCGATCGCGACGACGGCCAGTTCGCCTGGCTGAAGGGGCTGACCGAGCCGACCTTCTTCGCGCTGCGCGACGACCGCTACCTCGCCGGCATGGACCTCTACGAGGGCCAGCCGCGGTTCAAGTTCGCCTACGTCGTCCGTGCGGTGACGCCGGGCACCTTCGCGAACCCGGGGCCGCACGTCGAGGACATGTATGCCCCCGCCTTCCACGCCCGCGGCGCGGCCGGCACGCTCGTCGTGCTGCCGGCGCGCTCGCCGGCGGCAGCAAAGCCATGACACGCCGCAGCCCTCCCCTTCTCCCGCTTGCGGGAGAAGGTGGCCCCGCGAAGCGGGGTCGGATGAGGGACTTCGTCGTTTCTCTCTTGAACGTCGCGCGAGCGGCACGATCCCTCATCCGACACGACTTCGTCGGGCCACCTTCTCCCGCAAGCGGGAGAAGGAAGGGACGGCGGCCTCTTGCCGTCGTCGCAGGCTGCCTGATCGCGCTGCCGCTCGCCGCCGTCGCCCTGGACCGCGCATTCCCGCCCAATCTCGCGCGCCTCACGCCCTCCCCGATCGTCGAGGACCGGCACGGCGCGATGCTGCGCGCCTTCGAGACCGCGGACCAGCAGTGGCGGCTCGCCGCCGATCCCGACCGTGTGTCGCAAAACTACCTGCGCCTGCTCGTCGCGATCGAGGACAGGCGCTTCTGGCACCACCCTGGCGTCGATCCCGCCGCCATGGTTCGCGCTCTGGGGCAGCTCGTCACGCACGGCCGCATCGTGTCCGGCGGCTCGACCTTGACGATGCAGGTCGTGCGCCTGCTCGAGCCGCGGCCGCGCACGCTGCGCTCGAAGATCATCGAGATGGCGCGCGCGCTGCAGCTCGAGGCGCGGCTGAGCAAGCGCGACATCCTCGCCGCCTATCTCACGCTGACGCCGATGGGCGGCAATCTCGAGGGTGTGCGCGCCGGCAGCCTCGCCTGGCTTGGCAAGGAGCCGAAAAGCCTCTCGGATGCCGAGGCGGCGCTGCTCGTCGCGCTGCCGCAGGCGCCACGCGCCAACCGGCCGAGCGCCCACCCCGCGCGTGCGACCTGGGCGCGAAACAGGATCGTCGCGCTGGCCCGCGAGGCCGGCGTGCTCGAGGCCGACGCCGCACGCGCGGCCGGCGCCACGCCGCTCCCGACGACGCGCAGGCCGCTGCCGCGCCTCGCGCCGCATCTCGCCGAGGAGCTTGTCGCGGCGAACACGGCTCCCACGCCGATCCGCACCGCGCTCGATGCGACGATCCAGGCCTCGGTCGAACGCGTGCTGCGGCAGACGCTCGATGCCCTGCCCCGCCCGGTCAATGTCGCGGCGATCGTCGCCGACTGGCACACCGGCGAGATTCTTGCGCGCGCCGGGAGCGGCGACTACGGGGATGCCCGGCGCAGCGGCGCGATCGACATGACCCGCACGCTGCGCTCGCCCGGCTCGACCCTGAAGCCGTTCATCTACGGCATGGCCTTCGACGGCCTGCTCGCGCACCCCGACAGCCTCGTCCGCGACGAGCCCACGCGGTTCGACGACTACGCCCCGCATAACTTCGACGGCGGCTTCTCGGGCGACGTGACGGTGCGCCGTGCGCTGCAAGCCTCGCTCAACCTGCCGGCGGTCGTGACCCTGCAGCGGGTCGGGCCCATCGCCTTCGCGGCCCGCTTCCGCGACGCCGGCCTGCCGCTCGCCTTCGACGACGACCATGTCGTGCCGAGCCTGCCGATCGCGCTCGGCGGCGTCGGCATTTCGCTGGAACGGCTCGTGACGGCCTATGCCGCGCTGGCCGACGGCGGCCGGGTCAAGCCGCTCGTCGATCGCACCGACGGCGCGCCGCCCGCACGGAGCGATGCGCGGCTGCTCAACCGCGCCGGAGCGGACGCCGTCGTCGATATTCTCGCCGGCATGCCGCCGCCGAAGGGCCTCGCGACGCGAAGCGGCGGCATCGCCTACAAGACGGGCACGTCCTACCGCTTCCGCGACGGCTGGGCGGTGGGCTTCGACGGCACCCGCGTCATCGGCGTGTGGATGGGCCGCGCCGACGGCGGCACCTGCGTCATCTGCGTCGGCATGGCGTCGGCGGGCATTCTGTTCCGCCTGTTCGACCAGCTCGCGCCGACGCCGCTGCCGCCGCGCACGCTGACGCCGGTGTTCGCCGGGCCGCCACCGGCCGCCCTCCGCCGGCTCACGACGGCGGCCCAGGGACCCCGCACCAGCGACCCGCGCATCACCTTCCCGCTGCCGGGCGCCCAGCTTCTCGTCGATGGCGATTCGCAGAGCGTCGCGCTCGCCGTCGAGGGTGGCCGACGTCCCTATTCCTGGGTCATCGACGGGCGCCCGCTCGCAAGCCGCGGCTTCACCCGCTCGGCCGAGTGGCACCCCGACAGCGAAGGCTTCGCGACGCTGACGGTCACGGATGCCGCGGGCCGCAGCGACGCGGTGCGCGTGCGCGTCGTGCGGCGCTCGGGCGGCTAGTTCGTGCCGTTGCTCAGCTCGAAGTCGCCGTGGCCGCCGGCCACGTGGACCTCGCCGTCCTTGTCGATCACAAGCTTCGCCTGGCCGCCCGCAAGCCGGCTGGTGCCGTAGGCGAGGTCGCGGAAGCCGCATTTTTCGGGACACGGAAACTCGGCGGAGGCGCCGGCCGCGAGATCCTTCGTCGTGTCGGACTTGCCGTCGTTGACGACGATCGTGTGCGACTTGGAATCCTGGTTGATGACGGTGACGGCGAAGGCCGGGCTCGCGGCCAGAACGCCCGCGCCGATGATGCCGGCAGCCATGATGAGACGCATGGTGTTTCTCCCTGTCGTTGCTTGCGCCGGACGCTTTCGTTGCCGCCCGACAGGGAAAAGCTGGCGCCCTCCGCGCGTCAAGGCGAGGAAAGTGGACGCGAATATAGGTTTGCAATCAAATGGTAAGGAAGCGAGCGACCTTACGTTGCCGTCGGCTACTTCGTGCTCGGCATCGTGGACGCCGGGTTGCTCGAGAGCCCAGGGGCGACAGGGCCGCCGATCTGCGGCACGGGCTTGCCGTCGACACGCGGCGCGTTCTTGATCGCGTCGGTATCCATCTCGAGGCAGGTCAGCACCTCGACGTAGCTCGGGCTCGGCGCCCGCGACTGCTCGACGCAATTGGAGCGGTCCTTCGGCTTGAAGGACGACCAGCGCTTCCTCAGCTGGTCCTTCGCCGCCATCTCGTCCTGCATGCAGCCCTTGTAGGCGTTCTGCCGGTCGTCGCCGGTCGAGAACTTCTGCGCGTCGGAGCACGAGCCCTTGACGTTGAGCTCGGGAAGCGCGTCGCCCCCGCCGTAATGCTTCGCCGCGGCCGGGCCAAACAGACAGGCTACAGCCGCCGCCGCGACTAGGATCCGCACCGCCCGCATCGTCTCCGCCTCCGTCTGCCCTGGTGAGAACTCCCCATACAGGGAGACCGTTCGGCCCGATACGGCAACGTTTCGTGTTTTTCGCCGAATGCCTCGCCCAGGGGCCGCCGCGGAGGCCCAGGCACGCTTTCTGCCGGCGATCCGCCTTGTATTGGCCCTAGAGGGCTGCTTTGTCCGCCGCGAAAGTTGCGGAGACACGCATGCGCAAACGAGACTGCCTACCGACGATCGCTCTTGCCCTCGCAGCCGCCCTCGGCTTCGCCGCCCCGGCCTCGGCCGCCGCGACCTGCAAGGATCCGGCCGGGTTCGACGCCTGGAAGGCGAAGATCAAGCAGGAGGCCGTCGCGCAGGGCATCTCGGCGCAGGCCGCCGACGAGGCGCTCGCAGGCGTGCAGTTCGACCAGAACGTGATCCACCGCGACCACGGCCAGGGCGTGTTCCACCAGTCGTTCGAGCAGTTCTCCCAGCGCATGGTCCCGCCGCGGCTCGCCCGCGCTCGGGCGCTCGAGAAGAAATACGCCGACGTCTTCCAGCGCATCGAGGCCACCTACGGCGTGCCGCCGGAGCCGCTGCTGGCAATCTGGGGCCTCGAGACCGACTTCGGCGCCACCCACGGCAACTTCCGGATGATCCAGTCGATCGCGACGCTCGCCTACGACTGCCGCCGCAGCGACATGTTCAAGTCCGAGCTCTTCTACGCGATGAAGATGGTGCAGGCCGGCGTCTCGCCGGACGCCCGCAGCGCCTGGGCCGGCGAGATCGGCCAGACGCAGTTCATGCCCTCGACCTACATCAAGTACGCGGTCGGCGGCCGCGACCTCGATCATTCCCCATCCGACGTCCTCTCGTCGACGGCCAACTTCCTGAAGGCGCACGGCTGGCAGCGCGGCGCCGGCTGGGCGCCCGGCGAGCCGAACTTCGCGGCGATCCAGGAATGGAACAAGGCGAAGATCTATTCGCGCACCATCGCCTATTTCGCGACCCGTCTCGCCGGCGGGTCGGAGGCGGCCTACAGGGATGGCGGCGGGGAGAGCCCGGCGCCGCGCGTGCGTTCGCACCGCGACGACTCGATGGACATGGACCAGGGTGGCGGCGGCGCGCCGCCGAGCCCGCTCGACGAGCAATAGGCAGCAGCCCCAACTTTTCGCGCCGGCGTCGCAGCGTCATCTGGCCTCGATTGACCCCGCGCCGCGGAGCGGATTAGGCTCGCCCGACGGTGCTCGAGAAGCTTCGAGGAAACATGGTGGCGGCGGCGACGCCGGAAGCCAGGGCTGCCTCCCCGCACCTGTGAGCGATAGGCGTTGTCCCCCGGCTCGGCAGGCCGGCGGCGAGAGCGCGTCGCGAGCCAGGAACCCTGCCGTCGTCGATGGTCGGAGCGAAGCCGCCGGGCGGGGAGCCTGTCGTCCGCCGCGATGACGATGGCTTCAGGCGGGATGCATGCTGCAACCTCTTCGCGACCTGTTCGATGAAAGCGCCCCGAACCTGAAGGCGCGGCTCGTCGCGATCTACAGCGTGCTCGGCCTCCTCAACGTCGGCGCCTGGATCTGGGCCCTGGTCGCCTTCCGTGATCGCCCTGCCCTGCTCCTCATCGCGCTGACCATCTACGGGTTCGGGCTGCGCCACGCCGTCGATGCCGACCACATCGCCGCGATCGACAACGTCACCCGCAAGCTGATGCAGTTGCGGCTGCGCCCTGTCTCCGTCGGCTTCTTCTTCGCCATGGGCCACTCCACCGTGGTGGTCATCGCGGCCGGTGCCGTGGCCGCCACGGCGACGCTGCTCGGCCGGTTCGGCGCGTTCAAGCAATACGGGGCGCTCATCGGCACGTCGGTGTCGGCGCTGTTCCTTCTCGCCATCGCCGCGATGAACATCGCGATCTTCATCTCCGTCTTCAAAGCCTACCGGCAGATCCGCGCCGGCGGGCGCTATGTGGAGCAAGACGTCGACCTTCTGCTCGACAACCGCGGCTTCCTCTCGCGGATCTTCCGCCCGGTGTTCAAGCTTGTGACGCGCAGCTGGCACATGTACCCGCTCGGCTTCCTCTTCGGGCTCGGCTTCGACACGGCGACGGAGGTCGCGATGGTCGGCGTGTCGGCGGCGCAGGCGGCGAAGGGCGTGCCGTTCTCCGCGATCCTCGTCTTTCCCGTGCTGTTTGCGGCCGGCATGTCGCTCGTCGACACGACCGACGGCGTGATGATGCTCGGCGCATACGACTGGGCCTTCGTCAAGCCGATGCGCAAGCTCTTCTACAACATGACCATCACGGCCGTGTCGGTCGTCGTCGCGCTGGTGGTCGGCGGCATCGAGGCGCTCGGGCTTCTGAGCGATCAGCTCGGGCTGAAGGGCGGCGCCTGGGACGTGATCGGCATGCTGAACGACAACTTCAACAACATCGGCTTCGCGATCATCGGCCTCTTCGCCGCCGCCTGGGCGATGGCGTTCCTCATCTACAAGGCGAAGCGGCTCGACGAGGTCGAGACCGTCTCGGCGAGCTAGCTTCTCTTGCCGGCGACGAGGCGGATGACGTCCGCCGGCCGCAGTCGTCGCGCCACCCACTTGCGGTAGCGCGCCGCGCCGAAGCTCGCGATCACCGCCGCGCGATTCTCGCGCAGGAAGCGGAGCGTGAACGACGAGTGCTCCGATCCGGCGAGGCCCGGCGCGATGCTGCCGAAATGGTCGAGCGCGGTGACGAAGATGTCGGGATCCTCGAGCCGGTTCGCGAGGTCCGCCAGGCGCGCGCGGTAGCAGGCGACGATCGCCGGCATGACGTCCTTGTCGAGGCTGTCGCGCTGCCCCGGGTCGAAGGGGTAGAAGTTGGCGAGCGCGGGATGCCGCGTCAGCAGGTTCGCGCCATGCATGCGATAGACCGCGAGCGCCCTGTCGATCACGATGCCGCCTGTCAGCGCCGTGATGCCGCGCACCAGGAAGTTGTCGGCGCCTGCGCGCAGCGTCGGCGTCGGATCGAGCATCAGCGAGACCGCCTCGCGGCGGAAGCAGAGACCCGTCGAGGGCGACCACACCCATTCGTTCGCCCGCGACGGCGGCAGGTAATGCAGGTCCTCGGGCGCCAGCGGCGCGGGATCGCGGCCGAAGTCGAAGGCCGCGAGATTGGACATGCGGCAGAGGTCGGCGCGCCGGCCGGTGCCGGACGCCACGAAGCGAGACAAGAGCGTGCCCGATCCGACGACGATGTCGTCGCCGTCGCTCTGATACATGTCGACCGACGTGACGCCTACGGGGATGCGGCTGACGAGATGCGCCTTGACGTGGGTCTCGACATTCGTCGGCAGCAGAAGATCGTCGCCGTCGATGAACATCACGTAGTGGCCGGTCGCGCGGGCAAAGCCCTGAACGACGGCGCCCGTCTCGTGCCCGTTCACTTGCGAGAAGATCTTCTCGAAGGCGACATCGGCGCGCAGCGACGGCAGCTCGGCGGCGAAGGCGTCGATCACGTCGCGGGAGCTGTCGGTCGAGACGTTGTCGACGACGAGGAGCTGCAGGCGCGGATAGGTTTGCCGCAACACCGAGTCGAGGCAGGCTCGCAGGAACGGCGCGTGATTGTAGCAGACGACGCAGACGCTCACGAGCGGCAGCGTGAGCTGCGTCGGCTTGAGCACGCCGAGCTCCTGCGACGACGTCATCGCGAACCCGCCGATTGCGGCGCGGCATCCGGTCCGCGCGGGAGCTTGATGTCGGTGTCCTTCGCGACGGCGGCCGCGAGCCTGCGCGCCAGCAGCCGATTGAGCTTGCCGTTGGGATGTCCGTCGCCGGGGATGTGAAGGCTGTCGAACGGCTCGGTCGTGTCGTCCGGCACGACGATGGCGCTCATCTCGCGGAAGCGCGCGTCGAGGTCAGCCGCGGTGATGTTCAAGCGCGCGAGATAGTTGGGATCGTCGCGTTCCATGTTCAGGATGACGAGCGGCACCTTGTACTTGGTGCGCGCGAGATCGGCGATCGCCTTCACGACGGCTAGATAGGTGTCGGCATCGGCCCGGCTCGGCCGTTCCATGATCGGCGCCAGCAGATGCTGGTAGGAGGACAGCGACTGCCAGGGGTGCGCGGTGCAGTGGCCGGCGAGCTCGAGCTTGCCGTCCTTCAGCACGTACCGCGGGGCGCCGGCCGTCCATGACGGCAGGCAGGCGGTGCGATCGACGTGAAAGGTCGCGGTCTGCAGGACGAAGAGGTTGGCTTTCGCGATGTCCTTGTCGAACATCCCCTTCTGCATCGCATAGAGCGTCTGCGCCGGGCTGTAGCCGGGAAAGCCGTAGTTCTCGACATTCGCGCCGGTGAGGTCGGCGAAGGCCTGCGGCAGCGTCTCCGCATCGTCGAGCCCGACGCCGAATGTGTAGCTGTCGCCGAAGAAGCGGACGCGCGGCGCGTCGGCAGCCGACTTCGTCGCCCGCAGCAGCCTGTCGTCGAGCGTGTAGGTCACCCTGTAGATCGTCTTGCCTTCGATGGTCTCGTAGACCTGATGCGGGCCGGCGCTGACGGCGGCCGCGCCGAAATCGTCGTCGGCGCGCCACATGCCCGGCGTCGAGAGGTCGACGTTGTCGGGCTCGTGCGTCTCGTAATAGCCTTCCACCGCCGCGAAGCCGACGCAGAGCGTCACCGCCGTCACAAGGAGGTTCTGAAGCACGCCGCGCGTCTGCGCGGCGATCGCGACACCGAGGATCGCGAACGCGACCGCGATCTTGACCGGCGCGTAGGCATAATCGTTCGGGCGGAAGAGAACGATCAGCGCCACGATGCAGGCGAGCGGCACACCCACGCGCCACGCGAGACGCACCAGCAGACGCACGATCGATCCGACGTTCATCTCGCCTCCAAAACCGGCGCCCCGGTCGGCTCGGCACGGGTTAGAGAGCGGGCGCCGGCTTGGCAAGGCTGACGCCGCCACCGGGTTGACATGCCGAAGTGAAGCCCCGACGAGTGCCGCCAAAAGGAGCCCACCCGTCCGCATGGCAGATGTCACGCGCTATCCTCGCCGGCTCGCCGCCCTGGCCGGGGAGTTCATGTCGATCGCCGCGAGAGCCGGCTCGCTGCGCGACGCGCGGTCGGTCTGGACGATCGCCCGGGATGCCGAAAAAATCCCCGGATGGGTCGAGGGCGCCGCCGCCCGCGAGGTCGCCGCCCGGAGCCTGCTGCTCCCCGGTGACCCGGCTATCGTCGAGGTGGGCGTCTTCATGGGACGCTCCACGGCGCTTCTCGCCGCGGCGCGCCGCGCGCGGGGCAGCGGAAAGGTCTTCTGCGTCGACCCGTTCGACGGCTCCGGCGACGACTTCTCGGTGCCCTTCTACCAGGCCGAGCTCGACAAGGTCGGCGCGCGGTCGCTCGAGGAGGCGTTCCGGCGCAACATCGGCTCGCGCGGGCTCGACCCTTGGGTCGAGGTCCTGAAAGGGCCCTCCGCGCTGGTTGCCGCAAGCTGGTCGCGGCCGATCGATCTTCTGCTGCTCGACGGCGATCATTCGCCGGTCGGCGCGCGCGCGATCTTCGAGACGTGGAGCCGGTTCCTGGCCCCTGGCGGCCAAATCATCCTGCACAACACCGGCGAGCGCGTTTACGCCGAAGGCCACGACGGCAACTATCGCGTCGCCTCGAGCGATCTCCGGCAGCCGCCCTTCCGCGATCTCCGGCAGATCGCCTACACGAGCTACGCGACCCGCGGCTGACGCGCTGCCTTGCCGCCGCGTGCGGCCCCGTGCTAGCCGACCGCCTCGCGTCGGGGAGCGGGAACGAGCGTCGTCCTCGGATGAGGAGGCTTTCGCGCTATGACCGGTTCTCCGTGCGTCTTCTGCTACTGCTTCGACAGGAAGAACACGCTGCCGGCCATCGTCTCGGCGCAGAGCGTGATCGATACCCTCGAGAGCAAGCGCCCCGTCCTGCTCCACATGATCACGACGGACCTCGCCTTCGACATCAGCGAGATCGACACCCGCGGCAAGGACGTGCGGATCGAGGTCTCGACGATCCAGAACCCGTTCGACGCCTTCCCGAGCCGCGGCCACATCTCGCCGGCGACCTTCCTCCGTTTCGTCATCGCCCAGTACGTCGACCCGGCGCACGGCCGCGTGCTGTACCTCGACACGGACATCGTGCTGCGCAGCGACGTCACCGACCTGTTCGATCTCGACCTGAAGGACACGCCGGTCGCCGCGGTGCCCGACTACCCGCTCGTCCTCGGTGACAAGTACTGGGAGGGCCTGACCTTCTCGTACGGCGGCAGGACGTATCGCTCGCCCGAGTACATGACCGAGGTGCTCGGCGTCGACTGGAAGAACTTCGACTACATGAGCGTCGGCGTGCTGCTCATCGATCTCGCCAAGTGGCCCGCGGTCTGCGATGCGGCGATCGACTTCATGGCGTCGAAGGAGACGCTGGACTTCCTCGACCAGGATGCGATCTCGGCCGTGCTGAAGGGCAACTTCACGCGTCTGCCGCCCGAGTACAATGCCCAGTCCGAGATCGCCTTCGGCGACGGGCGCTCCTTCTGGGACCGTCTTCGCGGCTGGGGCGACGACCTGCATCGCATCGCCAGGATCTGGCGCACGCAGGCGAAGATCGTCCACTACGCCGGCGCCAACAAGCCGTGGCTCGAGGACGCCAAGCCGACCGCGCTCGAGGGCGAATGGTGGCGCGCGGCCCGCCGCAGCAAGGTGTTCGATCGCGTCGCGCACCTGGCCTATCGCGAGCAGGCGAAGGTCGGCCCGCGACGCTGCTAATTTGGGCTGCTGACGCGTGCTGCCGACGTTTCAGGCTGCGAGGCGCAGGGCGTCGAGCGAGGCGTGCACCGCCGCCACGACCCTGTGCGCGTCAGCCTTGGCGAGATGCGGCCCCATCGGCAGGCTGAGGACCTGCGCGGCGAACGTGTCTGCGAGGGAAGGCGTCCGGCCTCGTCCTTCATCTCGGCATAGGCGCCCTGGCGGAACGGCGCGATGGGGTAGTGGATCAACGTCTCGACGCCGCGCTCGCGCAGGGCGCGCTGCAGGTCGTCGCGACGGGGCGTCTTGACGACGTAGAGGTGCCACGCATGGGTCGCGCCCGCCGCCGTCGTCGGAAGCGTAAGGGGCGTGCCGGCTAGCCCGTCGGCATAGATCGCCGCGATGCGGGCCCGCCGCGCGTTCCACTCGGCGAGCCTCGGGAGCTTCACCGCCAGCACGGCCGCCTGGAGCGGATCGAGGCGGCTGTTCACGCCCTTGACCTCGTTCACGTACTTGGTGGCCGAGCCGTAGTTGCGCAGCATCGCGATGCGCCGCGCGATCTCGGGGTCGTCGGTCGTCACAGCTCCGCCGTCGCCGACGGCCCCGAGGTTCTTCCCCGGGTAGAAGCTCCACGCCACCGCGTCGCCGTGGTGGCCGATCCGCACCCGTCGATTGCGGCGCCGTGGGCCTGCGCGGCGTCCTCGACGAGGCGAAGGCCGCGCCGCGTCGCGATCTCGCCGAGCGCGGCCATATCGGCGGGATGGCCGTAGAGGTGGACCGGCAGCAGCGCCTTCGTCCGAGGGGTAATAGCGGCCTCGACGCGCGCCGGATCGAGGTTGTTGGTCAGCGGGTCCGGCTCGACGGGCACGACGGTGCCGCCGACCATCGTCACCGCGAGCCAGGTCGCGATGTAGGTGTTCGACGGCACGATGACCTCGTCGCCGTGCCCGACGTCCACTGCCCGCAAGGCCAGGGCGATCGCGTCGAGACCGTTCGCCGTGCCGATGCAGTGGCGGGCGCCGACCCAGGCCGCGAAATCGCCCTCGAACCGCTCGACCTCGGGGCCGAGCACGTACCAGCCCGCCGTCATGACGCGCCGCATCGCGTCGTCGATCTCGGCGGAGAGCTCGGTATAGGCCGCCTTGACGTCGAGGAACGGGATCATCCCCGCCTCGCGATGTCGGCAACGAAGTCGTCGTAGGTGTGGATGTAGTCTTCCGGGTCGAAGTAATGCGAGGCTAGCACCACCAGGACGGCATCCGGCGAATACTTGTACTGGATGCCCCAGACGCGCGCCGGAAGGTAGAGACCAAGGTCCGGACTGTCCAGGACGATCTCCTCGCGAACCTTGCCGTCGTCGACGACGATTGCCACGCTGCCGCCGATGCACAGGAGAAGCTCCTCGCAAGTCGCATGCGCGTGGCCGCCCCGCAGCTCGCCCTCGGGACGTCGAAAACCATGAAGTAGCGCTTCGGGACGAACGGGATGTTGCGGCCGAATTCCCCGAAGGTCAGGCTGCCGCGCGGATCGGTGACCCGTGGGAAGCGATAGATCTTGACGCCGGCCACGCCGCATTCCGCGACGCCGGTCACCTTCGGGTCCGCCACCGTCTCGATCAGGTCAGCGGCGCGCACGGCCGGACCCTGGAAGCCGACGACGATGCCCGGGTTGCCGCGCACGACGGCATGCGCGGGGACGTCGCGGAGGACGACGGTGCCGGCCTCGACGGTCGCATCGGCGCCGATCCTCACCCCGGCTGACAAGACGGCGCCGGCGCCGATGCGCGCCTTGGCGCCGATGACGAGCGGCCGCGCTTGCGGGCCGTCGCTGGCGGCGGCCGTCGTGACGGACACGTTCGCCTCGATGATGCAGTCGGCGCCGACATCCACGTCGCCGACCAGGGCGACGCCGCCCGCCAAAGTCGTGCGGGCCCCGATCCGCGTGCGGCCCTCGATGGTGCAGTTCGCGCCGATGATCGCGCCCGGCTCGACCGTCACGTGCGGGCCGAGAACGCTGGTCGGATGGATCTTGAAGTCACTCATCTCGGCGTAAAACCATTCCGTTCCGCAGGACCTGCAAGGCCCTATCGCAGGTCGATTCCGGCTGCGGCCATGCGGGCCAGGCCGGCCCGCTCGTGCTCGTGCCACACCCGATCGAAGGCGAGGTTGCTCGGACGGCTGACCCCGGGCCAATGGATGAAGGTGATCGGACGGCCCCAGTCGTCGTAAGGCCCGTCGCTTCTAAAGTCGATCCCTTGCGCCTTGTGATAGCTTTCCGTCGACAGGTCGGGGATAAACTCCGGAAGCGTGCGGATCTTCAGGCGCTTGCGGTGCACCACGAAGTTCACCAGCGGCTGGGCGTAGAGTCCGCCGCGCTGGCGCACCTTGTCGAAGGTCGCCTCGTCCGCCGCCATCGCCTCGTAGAAATCATCGACGCTGAGGATGTTGCGGGACGTGATGAAGAATCCGTCGTTGAACAGCTTAGCGCCGCGCAGGTAATCGATCTGCTTGGCGGATTCATTGTAGACGTAGTCGAACGTCTCGGCGACGATGATGAAGTCGGTGACGCCCGGCTCGAGATGACCCAGCGCCGACGTCAGATCGCGGAACAGCAGGATGTCGACGTCGAAGTAGATGACCTCGTCGAACGGCAACACCAGGCTGAGCAGCTTCCGCAGCCGATTGCGCTTGGCCCAGGCCAGCGGGTAGAGCCGCCGCGACAGCTTGTCGAGCGCCTCGCAGTCGACATCGGCGAACGTGACGCCGTAGGCCTCCGCGACGCGCCGCGTCTGAGCGACGTTGTCGTCGTAGGGCACCAGGTGGACGGGCAGGCTCGCGTTGGTGGCCTTCCAGCTCTCGAGGAAGGCCAGGAGCCA
This sequence comes from Beijerinckiaceae bacterium RH AL1, assembly GCA_901457705.2. Taxonomy (NCBI): domain Bacteria; kingdom Pseudomonadati; phylum Pseudomonadota; class Alphaproteobacteria; order Hyphomicrobiales; family Beijerinckiaceae; species Beijerinckiaceae bacterium RH AL1. The sequence continues at coordinate 1,008,108 of LR590083.2, read as the reverse complement.
GTGCATCACCTTGTCATTGGCAACGATCGCGATTCCGCGCGACGGGCTGGTCGAATTCATGGCCCCAGCTATCGCGGCCGGCCCGGGAGAGCAACTGCCGCGCCGTGTTGTCGTGGCGCCCTTCGGACTGCTAGACTCCTTCTCTGCGTCCCCGGGCACCGCCGTTCAAATGCCCTTAAGACGAGGCACGGGAGCCTGCCGCTGCGCAATCGCGGCGACACGAGGAATTGATGCCGAAGCTGCTGTTCTTCTACCTCGCCAAGCGCATGGCGGTCTCGGCGTTGCTCATCGAGGTCTGCCTCTGCGTCCCGGTCGTCATGACCTCGATCTTTCACTACCTGCCGCCCACCGCGCTGCGTAGCGGGCTTCTCTGGCCGGCCCTGCTCGGCACCATGCCGACCGTGCTCTACATCGCCCTGCCGATCGCCGTCGGCGTCGCGGTCATGCTCGAGTTCGTCCGCATGTCGTCGGAGGGCATGATCGCGGTGCTCTACTCGCTCCGCCTCTCGGTCTGGGCGATCTGCGCCCCGGCCGCCGCGGTGGCGCTGGTCGCGGTCATAATCGGATACATCCTGTCATCCTGGGTCGCGCCCAACTACGTCGGCGAGATGCACGACGTGATCTACGTCATCCGCAACTCGCTCAACCACCGGATGCTGGAGCCGGCGCATTTCTACACCTTCGATGACGGCCGCCGGACGATGTACTTCCAGCGCTGGAAGACGCCGGACATCGCCTCGAACATCTTCATCAACCAGTTCAACTCGGAAAAGCAGGAAGAGCAGATCATCACCGCGGACCAGGCCGAGTTCCGCCGCAACGAGCAGGGCGTCGTCCTGGTGCTGACCAACGGCTCGATCCAGACGCGGGCCGCCGACAGCCTCAGCATGCGCGCGACGAATTTCGAGGAATACGTCATGCCGATCGCCATGCAGGGGACCGGCGGCATGCCGAAGCGCGGGTGGAAGGGCGTGTTCGAGATGCCCGGCGGGGAGTTCTTCGCCGACCGCGCCACCGAGGCCGGCGACACGCACAAGCTCTCCGAATGGACCAGCGAGGCGGCCAAGCGCCTCGGCATACCCGTGCTCGCCCTGGCTCACGTTCTGTTCGGCATCGCGCTCGTGCTCACCGTCTCCTCCGCGACGGGCCGCGGCTCGACGGCGACCACCCTCACAATCCTTGCGGTGCCGAGCCTGCACATCGGCCTCTTGATCTCGATGGAGACGTTGGTGCGCAGGGATCCGAGCCTCGTCTGGATCGTCGCCTTCGCGATCCTCTGCGAGTTCGCCGCCTCGATCTACCTGCTGCAGCGCCAGAACCGGGTGCAGGGCAGCGGCGGCAAGCGCCGCGCCAGCGTGCCCCATGCGCTCGGCCAGCCCGCGATATGAGTGTAGCGCCGCCCCGCGCGAGGGACGCATGACGGAGCCCCTCCGCATCCTCCTCTATGCGCCGCACTTCGCGGAATACGCTCTGCGGCTGGCCGAAGGCCTCGCCGCGCGGGCGCGCGTCATGCTCGTGTGCGAGCGTCGCAACCTCGCTGCGGAGGCGCCCGTGGAGATTGTGGCGCGGGTGCGAGACCGCGGCGTCGCGCTGACGACCTTCGACGGCTCTGCCGGCATTCCGGCTGGCCCCTTCGCACGTCACGTGCGCCTGCCCTGGCTCGTCAGCCGCTTTCGGCCCGACATCGCGCATGTGCAGGAGCAGGCCGACGCCCCGACGGCGGCGATGCTGACCCGCCTGTCGCGCCGCATGCCCGTCGTGCTGACGGTGCACGACCCCCGCCCGCACGTCGGCAACGACACGGCCTTCGCCATGCGCGGCGCCGCCCATCGCAAGCGCCTGCGCGCCAACGCGGCCGCCTACCACGTTCACGGCGCCTATTGCGAGCGCGAGCTGCGCGCCTCGCGCAACGTCGACCGCCCGCTTCTCTCGACGGCGCTCGGCGCGCATTTCGTGCCCGAAGATCTTCGCGCGCCGGAGGCGGGATGCCTGCTCTTCTTCGGCCGCATGGAGGCCTACAAGGGGCTCGAGACGCTGCTCGACGCGGCCGACATCCTGCGGTCGCAGGGCCTTGCCTTCCGGCTCGTCGTGGCGGGACGCGGGCCCGAGCTCGATCGCCTCAGGCCACGCCTCGATGCGCCAGATGCCGAGGTTCACGACCGCTTCCTCGAGCACGGCGAGGCGATTGCGCTGCTCCAGCGCGCGTCGTTGGTGGTGGCGCCCTACCTCGAGGCGACGCAGAGCGCCGTGGTCGCCGCCGCTTTCGCCAACGGCCGCCCCGTCGTCGCCTCCGCCGTGGGCGGCCTGCCCGATTTCGTGACGCACGGGCGCGACGGCCTGCTCGTGCCGCCGGCCGATCCGGCAGCGCTCGCGGCGGCTCTGGCGCTGCTCCTCACCGATCGCTCGAAGGTCGCGTCGCTGGCAGCCGGCGCTGCGGCGACGGCCCGCTGCGAGCTCGACTGGGCGATCATCGGCGCGCGTCTCGAGCCCTTCTACCGCGATGTGATTTCCGCGCGCAGTCAACCCATGGCGGCCCGTCCGGCGCGAGCGATGGAGGCGCGGCCATGACGCGATCGTCCCCCGACGCCGTCGGCGCGACGCTCGACGCAGACGGCATCGCGCTCCCGCTCGTCAGCGTCGTGATCGTCAACTTCAACTACGGACGCTTCATCCGATCGCTCGTCGACTCGATCTTTGCGCAGACCTACGCGAACATCGAGTGCATCGCCGTCGACAACGCCTCCACCGACGACAGCCTGCAGACCTTGGCGGCGCTGGCCGAACGCCATCCCGTAAAAATCATCGCCCGCGGCCGGAACGACGGGCAGACGCCGGCCTCGCTCGACGGGCTCGCGGCGGCGCAGGGCGCCTACGTGATCTTCGTCGATGCCGACGACCTGCTGCTGCCGCGCTGCGTCGAGACGCACGTCTACGCGCACCTCTCGCTGCGCGCGCATGTCGGCTTCACCTCGGGCGACATGGTGCAGGTGGCCGACGGTCAGATCGTCGTCGCCGGCGGCGAGGGCTTCGGCGCCTACGTGCGCTCGCGCAAGGGCCTGAAGCGCGACATGCTGCGCCCGTTCCGCCATGCGCCTGGTGACGAGCACCGCTTCGACGAGACCGCGCGCCGGCTCGACGGCCGCATCCATCTCGTGCCGCCGATGACGACGCGGTGGGTCTGGTCGCCGACCTCTGGCTCCTGCTACCGCCGCGACGCGCTGCTGATGTTTGCCGACAACCCGGCGCTGGCAGCGCTCCGCACCGGGACCGACATGTACTTCGGCCATGCGATCGGCGCGCTCTGCGGCAGCGCGCTCATCGACGAGCCGGTGTTCGCCTACCGCATCCACGGCGGCAACATCTATTCCCAGCGCGCGCAGCTCGACCGCACGCTCTGCTTCCGGCCCGGCGGCCACGGCGATTCGAACGACCGGGCGCGCCTCGTCATCATCGACCAGCTCGTCGCGAAGGCAGAGCGCTTCGCCCCGAATCTCTGGCTGAAGCTGAACCTGTTCGCGCTGCTCGTCCTCCTCGACCGCGGCGAGCGCGACCCCGCCCTGCCCCGCTGGCGCCGCCGCTCCCGCCTCGCATCATGCCTTGCGACAAACGGTGCCGAGCTGAGTCGCACCCTCGGCTGGCCGCTGACGACGGCGCTCAAGCTGTTGAGCGGGCTACCGCTGCGCTGGTGGTGATCGAGCTCGACATCGCCTGCAGGGCTTTGCTGTTCGTGCGGCGCAGCCTCAGTGCGGAATGCGCTGCAGCCGGCACGTGCGCACCGCGCCACGCGTGACGCAGCCGGCGCCGCGGATGGGGTGATCGTAGAGCATCACGTGCAGCCGGTGGTGCCGGTTGTAGGTCTGGTGCGAGAAGTTGTGGCCGCCGATGAAGACGTTGTTGCCGAAATGGACCTCTGCCGCGGCCGGACCGGCAGAGGCGAGAACCAGGCCGGCGAGCGCGGCTTGAAGAGCAAAATGGCGCATCACGGCACCTCCGTTGAAAATCGGTTGGTTGCAATCACCCACGCCGGCGTACCGGCGCGGGTCGTCTCATGTCGGTCCGGGCTCGCGCTGCGCGAGCCCACCCTGTGTCAGCGCACGATGATGTTCTTGAACTGCCAGGGATCCTCGCGATCGAGGTCCTCCGGGAACAGCTTGGCGCGGTCGTCGAGCGGCGTCCACTTCGTGTACTGCCCGATCACCGGCCCGAGGTAGGGCGTCTGCACCTCGAGGCAGCGACGGAAGTCGACCTCGTCGGCCTCGACGATGCCGCGCGACGGGTTTTCCAGCGCCCACACCATGCCCGCGAGAACGGCGGAGGTCACCTGCAGGCCGGTGGCGTTCTGGTAGGGCGCGATGCGCCGCGTCTCCTCGATCGAGAGCTGCGAGCCATACCAATAGGCGTTGAGCTTGTGGCCGTAGAGCAGGACGCCGAGCTCGTCGATGCCGTCGACGATCTCTTTCTCGTCGAGGATGTGGCTCTTCTTCTGCTGCTGCCACTGGCAGCCCGCCATCTCGTCGAGCGACAGCACGGCATCGTCCGCCGGCCTGTAGGCGTAGTGGCAGGTCGGGCGGGAGACGACCTTGTCGCCCTCGCGCAGCGTCAGGTAGTCGGCGATCGAGATCGCCTCATTATGGGTGACGAGGAAGCCGTGCTGGGCGCCGGGCGTGGGGCACCATGAGCGGATGCGCGTGCCGGCGCCGGGGCGCATCAGGTAGATCGCGCAATCCTGGCCGAACTCGTGGCGGCGGCCCTCCGGCGGCAGCTCCTTCTCGTGCGTGCCCCATCCGAGCTCGGCCGGCTGCAGGCCCTCGGAGACGAAGCCCTCGACCGACCATGTGTTGACGAAGGTGCCCATCGGCTTCGGCTGCGCCGCGCGCTGCGTGTCGCGCTCGGCGATGTGGATACCCTTGACGCCGACCTTGTGCGCGAGCGCCGCCCACTCCTGGCTGCCCTCGGGCGAGCCGGCATCGATGCCGAGGTCGGCGGCGACGTTGAGCAGCGCCTGCTTGACGAACCAGGAGACCATGCCGGGATTGGCGCCGCAGCACGACACCGCGGTCGCGCCGTTGGGGCCGAGCTCGCGCTTGAGGTCAAGCACGCCCTCGCGCAGCGCGTAGTTCGAGCGCTGGGACACGGAGAGCGACGCATCGCCGTAGAAGCCGGGCCACGGCTCGGCGACCGTGTCGACGTAGAGCGCGCCGACATCGTGCGCGAGCCGCATGACGGCGGTCGACGAGACCTCGACCGAGAGGTTGACGATGAACGGCTGGCCCTCGCCCTCGGTGAGGAGCGGGCGCAGCAGCGCGTCGATGTTCTCCTTGGTGACGCGATCCTTGACGAAGCGGATGTTGCGCTCGTCGAGGAGGCCGCGATCCTTGTCCTCGGGATCGATGACGGTGAAGCGCTTGGGATCGAACTTGAAGTGGCGCTCGATGAGCGGCAGCGTCCCGCGGCCGATCGAGCCAAATCCGATCATCACGATGGGTCCCGTGATGGTCCCGTGCACCGGCCAGTCCGTCATTTTTCGTTGGTCTCCTGTGAGCTGATCCGTCTCCCGCTTGCGGGAGACGGTGGCCCTGCGACGCAGGGTCGGATGAGTGTGTCGCCACCAGCTCTGCCGCGACGGAGAGGCGGCTTCGCCGCTCATGCGTCGTCGCTACGCGCCGACACCTTCTCCCGCAAGCGGGAGAAGGGCTGGCCGTCACTGCCGGTGCGACATGACGTCGGTGTGACGGCCTATGCCGCCTTTTTCAGCTTCGGCTTAAGGCGGACGCGGCGTGCCGCAAGGTCAAGGGCGCCTGTGGCGCGGACCGCCCCGCGCGCCCTCGCGAGCGCGCCGGGACGCAGCTCGAGGCCCAGGAAGCGGTCCGCTTCGACCGGGCCCGGCATGCGCAGGGCTAGCGTGGGCGCGCGCCCAAAACCGAAGCGCGCGTAGTACGGCGCGTCGCCGACGAGCAGGATCGCCTGGTGGCCGAGCGCCGTCGCCCGCTCGATCGCGGCCTCCATGAGGCGCGCCCCGATGCCGAAGCGCCGGTAGCCCGCGTCGACGGCGAGCGGCCCGAGCATCAGCGCCGGTACGCCGCCGGCCTCGACGTGCCAGAGGCGCACGGTGCCCACCAGTTCCGTACCCACGACCTCGCCGCCGCCGAGCCCGTAATCATGGGCTCGCGCGACAAGGGAGAGGCCGGCCGCCGGCAGACGCTGCGCGCGCAGGCGCTCGCAGGTCTTGCCGAAGCGGGACGGCCCGAACGCGCGGTCGAGCAGCATTTCGCGCGCGTCACGATCCTCGGGTCGCTCGGCGTCGATCCATACGGGATCGACACCGGCCTGCAACTGCGGCGCAGGCACGAAGGCGGCGGCGGGGTCGTGGGTCGAAATGGTGGACATCGAACCAACCCTTTCCTGGGTCAGAAGGATGGAAGGGTGTCGCGCGCCAACCTTCTCCCCTGCGGGAGACGGTGGCCTCGCGACGCGAGGTCGGATGGGCGTGACGCCGCCTCATCGACGTTGGTGGAAGCAGCGGAGAGAACCCCTCATCCGCCCTTCGGGCACCTTCTCCCGCAAGGGGGAGAAGGGGTCTCAGATCACGTAGCTCTTCAGCGGCGGGAAGCCGTTGAAGCCGACGGCGGAATACGTCGTCGTGTACGCGCCGGTGCCTTCGATCAGGACCTTGGCGCCGATCTCGAGGCTCACGGGGAGGTCGTAGGGGACCTTCTCATAAAGCACGTCGACCGAGTCGCAGGTCGGGCCGGCGATCACGCAGGGCTCCTTGGCATCGGCATCGAAGGCGGTCTTGATCGGGTAACGGATCATCTCGTCCATCGTCTCGGCGAGACCACCGAACTTGCCGATGTCGAGATAGACCCAGCGCACCTTGTCCTCGTCCGACTTCTTCGAGATCAGCACGACCTCGGCCTCGATCATGCCGGCATTGCCGACCATGCCGCGACCCGGCTCGATGATGGTCTCCGGGATGCGGTTGCCGAAGTGCTTGCGAAGCGCGGCGAAGATCGCATGGCCGTAGCTCATCACGTTCGGCACGTTCTTCAGGTACTTCGTCGGGAAGCCGCCGCCGAGGTTGACCATCTGCAGGTTGATGCCGCGCTCGGCGAGATCCTTGAAGATCTCCGACGCCGCCTTCAGCGCGCCGTCCCACATGCCGACATCGTTCTGCTGCGAGCCGACGTGGAACGAGAGACCGTAGGCGACGAGCCCGAGGCGCTGCGCATGCTCGAGCACGCGCGGCGCCATCGCGACCTCGCAGCCGAACTTGCGCGACAGCGGCCACTCGGCGCCCTCGCCGTTGCAGAGCATGCGGCAGAACACCTTCGAGCCCGGCGCGACGCGCGCGATCTTCTCGACCTCGGCCTCGCAATCGACCGCGAAGAGGCGGATCCCGAGCTGGAAGGCGCGCGCGACGTCGCGCTCCTTCTTGATCGTGTTGCCGAAGGAGATGCGGTCGGCCGTGGCGCCGGTGGCGAGCACCTGCTCGATCTCGACGACGCTCGCGCAATCGAAGCACGAGCCGAGCTGCGCGAGCAGGTTCAGCACCGCCGGAGCGGGGTTGGCCTTCACGGCGTAGAACACGCGGCTGTCCGGCAGCGCGTGCTCGAACGTGTGGTAGTTCTCTCGCACGACGTCGAGGTCGACCACGAGGCACGGGCCCGTGTCGGCGCCGATCTCGCGGCGGGTGCGCAGGAAGTCTTGGATCTTCTGTGTCATCGCCGCATCCCTTCGCGCCGACCCGTTGGTCGGCAAACGATTGAGTACAAAGGGGTGAACGACACCGTTCGCTGCCCGCGCGATGTGGAGACGCGCAAGCGACGTTCGAATGCCATTCTCGGTCCGGATCGCCGAAGGCCTCATGGCCGTCGGCTACGCCGTCCCGGATGCTGCGCCGTGGCTGATGACCGTCGTCGACCAGGATGGAGTCCTGGCGTCGGGATCAAAGCCATCGATTGGATTAGGGTGAGCCCCCGATCCGCACGCCCGGCAAGAGAGACTAGCCTCTTCGGTAAGTCGGCGTTGGAGGCCGACAGAGACGAAAAAGCCCGGTCCGTCGTTGCTTTAAGTCGCGTCCCCGTTTTGGCGGGGTTCACCGGTTCGCTCCGGCTGCCGGCTATTAAGGACGGTTCACAGGCCTCTTGTCCTGACCCCGTCCACCGACACACGACCACAGGCACGTGCGATTTGGGCAGGGCGGAACATAGGCTCATTCCCCCTGCGCACAAGTGTTTTCTGCACCGATTATTTGGATTTTTCGCCGATGCGCCGGCTCGTGGCGAAAATGGCGCGCCGACTTAACACTTTGGTAACGGTCGCGACGCTCCCGCCGCCCTGCGCAACCGCATCCGTTGCCCGCCCCATCGCACCAAACGCGATTTCGTCCGCTGTCCCTCATCCGGGTGAGGACACCGACGACTTGCTGGCGGATGATGAGTCCCACGGCGTGCTTCCGCCAGCGACGCGAGGACAAGATGCCGACATTGCTGATGCCCCGCACATCCCGGGTTCGCGCGCGACCGTCGATGTTCCTCCTGTGGGCAATCGCCCTTTGCGCCGCGAGCGTCACGATCGAATGTCTCGACCCGGCGCCGATGGATGTCGCGGCTGCCTGGATCGCCTCGCCCTAAGCGACACTCAGGCGGTCAGGCCGAGGACGAACGGTGTGATCGCCGACATCTCGTGGAAGAGCACAGTCGGGCGCCGCGCTTCCAACGCGGCGCGCGTCGCGTAGCCCCAGTCGACCGCGCCCGACGCGATCCCGGCTGCGGCAGCGGCCTCGACGTCGCGGACCTCGTCGCCGATGGCGATCGCGCGCGCCGGTGCCACCGCGGCGGCATCGAGCACGGCACGGAACTTCGCGACCTTGCCGTGCAGCGACGCGCCGCAGGCGAAATGGTCGATCAGCGCAGTCGCCTCGGGGCCGAGCAGCCGCGCGACATTGGCCTCGGCGTTCGAGCTGACCATGGCGAGCCGCAGACCGGCCTCGGCAAGATCGTGGATCAGCTGTAGCGCGCCGGGGAAGAGCGCGATCTTGGCGATGTCGCGCGCCACGAGCTTGCGCATGTGGCGGGCGATCAGCGGCACCTTCCAGCGCGCCACGCCGAGCGCCCGCAGGATGCCGGCGACGCCCTCGCCGCGCAGCGCCTCGAGCTCGGCCGGCGTCGCCTGGTGGAAGCGGTAGCGGCGCGCGACCTCGTTGAAGACGCCGGCGAACCAGGTGATGCTGTCGGCCAGCGTGCCGTCGAAGTCGAGGATGACGAGATCGTAGCGAGCGGCGGCGGCGGCCGCGGGCAGGGATCGGTCGCTGGACAGCATCTAGAGGCGCTCGTCTCTCGTCGCGAAGTCCGCCAGCTCGTCGATCAAGCGCGCCAACATTGAATCCTCGACTCGGACTCGCGACAGGACGCTGCCGAGATAGGCCCAGTAGATCACCCGCGCCCGAACCCCGGAAGCCTCCGGCGCCACGCCGACAGCGGTGAGCATGCGTTCCATATAGGCGAGGCGCCGCGCGTCAACCGCCGTCACGGCCTCCTGCGCGCGCGGCGAGGACGCCGCCCAGGCCCGCATGCCGATCTCGAGCGAGGGGTCGGCGCCGAGCGCGATGCCGAGAAGCCGGCGCATCCGCATTTTCGGCGCGGCCTGCTCGAGCAGGCGGATCACCTGCTCGACCGCCACGTCGCGCCAGGCCGCGGCCAGCGCATAGTGGAAGGCGTCGATGTCTGCGAAGTGCCAGTAGAAGGAGCCGCGCGAGACGCCGAGCCGCTTCGCCAGGACGTCCGCCTTCAGGCTCGCGGCGCCGTCGCGGGCCAGCGCCTGCAGGCCGGCCTTCAGCCAATCCGCCCGCGACAATCGCTCGGTCATCGTACCATACACTTCTGTCTTGACTCACGCCGCCTTGAGGCGCACGGGTTACCGTACACTGTTGTATGGAGCTGTCGATGCATGGCCCCTGGCGCGACATCCTTCTGCAGGCCGGCGGCGCGCTCGCGATCGCGGTCGCCCTCTTCCACGGCGTCATCGGCGAGACGACGGTCTTTCGCCACGCGCACATCGAGCCGGCGCGGATCCGGCTCCTGCTGCGCCTCATCTGGCAGGCCGGCACCGTCGCGTGGTGCGGCTGCGGCGTGCTGCTGATCGCGGCGCCGCGCTTCGACCCGGCGGCGCGCCACTGGATCGTGCTGACCTGCGCGGCGATCTACGCGGCCGGGATCTTTGGGAATGCCTGGGTCAGCGGCGGCCGCCATCCCGGCTGGATGCTGCTGTCGGCGGCCGTCGCCTTGTCGCTGGCCGGCTTGTAGCGGCGTTTACGGCTTCGCGTCGTCCGTCGCCGCGGGGGTCTCCGCCGGCTTCGCCTGGTCGGCCCGCGCATCGGCGACGATCTGCTTGAACTGCGGCAGGTCGAGCGGGCTCGCGGTGATGAAGGGCCCGATGAGATAGACCGGCGTCCCCTTGAGATTGAGCGCGTCGGCTTCCTGCATGTTGCGCTTGAGGAGCGCGACGATCTCGGAGTCGCGCCGCGCCAGGTCGCGGTTCAGCCGCTTGACGTCGAGGCCGGCCACCACGACCGCCTTGCCGATGTCGGCGTCCGTCGCCGGGCGGGCATTCATCTGCATGAAGGCCTTATGCAGCTCGGCGTACTTGCCCTGCCAGGCCGCGGCGATCGCAACCTTGGCGGCCTTCACCGAGGATTTCGCGAGGATCGGCCATTCCTTGTAGATGACGCGGATCTTCGGATCGTCGGCGAGCAGCGCGTCGAGGTCGGCATCGCTCTTGCGGCAGAAGGGGCAGTTGTAGTCCTGGAAGGCGACGATCGTGACGTCGGCGTCGGGATCGCCGAGCACAGGGGCCGCGGCATCGTGGAGCAGCGCGTCCTTCAGGCTCAGGATCGACGGCTTTTCCGCAGCGATCGCCGAGGCGCGATGGTCGTCGACGGCCGTGTTCGGCACCGGCTCGGCCCACGCCGCGCCGCCGGCGACGCCGAGCATGAGGGCGAAGAGCGGGACGCGCAGGCGGGCGCGACACAGCATGATCTGCTGCGAACGGCTCCGAGAGGATCGATCGCGTCTCATGTCATCGACTATGCGGGGGCCCTCGGCGAAAGGCAACGCCGCCACGCGGCCGCATCGCACGGCCAAGCTTCGTTTAAGGGCGAGGCGTGCGATCGAAATCACACTTCTCCCCGGTCGTCAGGCGACGGGGGCGCCGGAGACGCAGCTCGGCTGGCCGTAATGGGCGAGGTAGCGCTCCTCGATGTCCGACATCGCCATGATGGCGAAGACGTCCGTCGTGCCGAACTGATGGTCGATGACGGCGTCGCAGCCGAACCGCGCGCCGGTGCGCAGATAGGCCTTCACCAATGGCGGCAGCTGCATCAGCGCGCGCCGCGCGTCGATCTCCTCGGCCGGGCGCGGCACGAAGCGCGCCGCCCGGTGCGGCAGGGCGGCGACGAGCCAGTCGTCCCCGGCGCGGGCGTGCGTCGTGAGGAAGCTGAGCTGCGGCTCGAGCGCTTCGAGGTCGGTGCCGGGCAGGCTCGCGCAGCCGATCAGCGCCTCGACCGCATGCCGCGAGGCGTAGAGCCACAGGCCGCGCCACAACAGCTCGATGACGCGCTTGGCGCGGTAGTCGGGATGGACGCAGGAGCGGCCGAGCTCGAGCAGGCGCGCGCCGGGGTGCGCGGCCAGCAGCGGCGCGAGGTCAAACTCGCTCTGCGAATAGAAGCCGCCGTGGCGCTCGGCGACCTCGCGGCGGAGCAGGCGATAGGTGCCGACGACGCGCGGCTTCTGGCGTCCCGAGCGGCCGATTGCCTCGGTGTCGACGATGACGAGATGGTCGCAGATGGCATCGAAGTCGCAGAGGTCGCGGCGGCACGCGGCGGCGGCCGCGGACGCGATCGCGCCGCCGTCCTCGAAGAAGCAGGTGTAGCGCAGGCGCTGCGCCTGGCGCAGCAGCTTGCCGCCGTTGACGAGCCTGATCTCGAAGGGGCCGCTCGTCTCGAGCACCGTCGCGGCCGGGTCGGGATGGGGGAGATCGACGACGCGCGGCGCATCGACAAGGTTGTGAAGAAGGATGGTCATCGACTCGCTGGTGCTCGAGATCGTCTTGCGTTAGGCAGGCCGGATAAAGCTTTCATGACGACATTGCACACGGCTGTCACGCCAACGATATCGAAACCCGATATCCACGGCAGCGTGCGATTCTTGCCTCACTGTGCTCCACGCGGAGGGGCCTGCCCAAGAGCTGTGATGGCCCCGTTCCGAGCCGCCCTGATCTTCGTCGTCCTCCTCGCCTTCTTCCTCGTCGGCGTGCCGCTGCAATGGCTGGTGGCGCGCTGGGCGCCCGGGCACGCGGCGCTGATTCCGCAGGCGTTCTGCCGCTCGCTGCTCGCGCTCGTCGGCGTCGACGTCGCGACAACAGGCGCGCTGGTGCGCGGGCAGCCGGTGCTCTGCGTCGCCAACCACGTCTCCTGGATCGACATCCTGGCGCTCGGCAGCGTCGAGCCGTTCTGCTTTTTGGCCAAGCGCGACGTCTCTGCCTGGCCGATCCTCTCCGCCTTCGCCGAGGTGCAGGGCACCGTCTTCGTCGACCGTGGCCGCCGCCGCTCGATCCCGCCGGCCAACGCCAAGCTCGCGGCGCGGCTGCGCGAGAGGCGCACCGCACTGATCTTCCCCGAGGGCACGACCTTCGGCGGCGCCGAGCCCGGCCGGTTCATGAGCTCGCATCTCGCCGCCGCGCGCGATTTCCTGGCCCAGGATCCTGCCTGCGACGAGGTCGCGGTGCAGCCCGTGGCGCTGGCCTATTCCTCGCCCGTCGCCGCCTGGCTCGGCGACGATGCGCTGCTGCCGCACCTCTGGCGGGTGCTGCGCGGGCCGCGGATCACCTGCGCGATCGCGCTCGGGGCGCCGATCTCCTACGGGCCCGACGCCGACCGCAAGATCGTGACGCGCGAGGCGCGGGAGCACGTGGTGGCTCTGCTCGCCGCCCACCGCCGCCGCAGTACGGCGGTCGCCGCCGACGCGCCGGACCTCGCCGCCGCCGCGGCGGCGCGAGGGGCATGACGTGGCGCGCGGGCTCGGCAAGGTCTTGAGCGCGCTGGCGCTCGACCCCCCGGCCCCGCCGCCGCCGCACGACGACCGCGCCTCGCTCGCCGCGATCCTCGCCGCCCTGCCCGAGGCGGTGCTGGCGATCGACGCCGACGACCGGATCATCAAGGTCAACCCGCCGGCCCGCGCGCTCTTCCCCAGCCTGCGCGTTGGCGCGCCGCTGGCAAGCCACCTGCGCGCGCCCGACGTGCTCGACGCCGTGCTCGATGCCCGCGAGGCGGGCGCGACGACGCGCACTACCTGGCTCGAGCGCGTGCCGGTCGAGCGGCTGTTCGAGATCTCCGTCGCGCCCGTCGCCGGGCTCGACTGCGGCCCCCTCGTCCTCGTCTACCTGCACGAGATCTCCGAGACGCGGCGCTTCGAGCGCATGCGGGTCGACTTCATCGCCAATGCCAGCCACGAGATGCGCACCCCGCTCTCCTCGCTGCTCGGCTTCATCGAGACCCTGCAAGGCCCCGCCCGCAACGACGAGACCGCGCGCGCAAAGTTCCTCTCCATCATGCGCGAGCAGGCGCAGCGCATGGCCCGCCTCGTCGACGACCTGCTTTCCCTGTCGCGCATCGAGCAGCACCTGCACCTGAAGCCGAAGAGCCCAGTCGACCTCGCGCTCGTCGCCCGCCACATCGTCGATACGCTCACCCCGCTCGCCCACGACGACGGCGTGACGCTGCAGCTGCGGGCGCCCGAGCCGGTGATCGTCATCGGCGACCGCGACGAGCTGGTCCGCGTCGCCGAGAACCTCATCGAGAACGCGATCAAGTACGGGGCGAGCGAGGCGGCCGAGCCGATGGTCGAGATCGAGGTGCAGCGCGTGCGCGGCGACGGCCGGCTGGTGGTGCGCGACCACGGCCCCGGCATCGCGCCCGAGCACATCCCGCGCCTCACCGAGCGCTTCTACCGCGTCGACGCCGGCCAGAGCCGCGCCAAGGGCGGCACCGGCCTCGGCCTCGCGCTCGTCAAGCACGTCGTCGCCCGCCACCGCGGCCACATCGCGATCGACTCCAAGCTTGGCGAAGGCTCGACCTTCGAGGTGCGCCTGCCGCTCTACTCCGCCCACGCCGAGGTCGACGCATGAGCGATCCGGTATTATAACCGGACGTTGGAGGCACGTCAATCGCCCCGCCCTGCATGGTCCGCGTCACGCGCCTGTCGGCTTTCGCCGACTCCAAAGCGCGCCAAAGTCGGCGAGCGCCGAAACCGAAAAGGGCCAATGTCGGCGTGCGCCGACCCCGGCAAGGACCTTTGTTGGCGCGCGCCGACACGCGGGATGGAGGTCGGCGAGCGCCGACATCGCGGCCTCGTCGATGTTTGTTGCGCAACTTTCCTGCCGCGTTGCGAAAGGGCCCGCCACCGTCATCATATCGTTGAAATCCTCGCCGTAAGCTCGTCGCGGTTGCGGGCGGCGCGCGAGCGTGTACTCTGCCCGTGTTGGTCCAAAGTCTTATTGCGCGAGGTGGCGAGGTGACGTCGGAGCGCGTGCCCTACACCCAGTCCGGCCGGATGATGGCGATTGCGACGCCGCTCGGCCAGGACGTCCTGCTGCTCGAGCACCTCGCGATCGACGAGGGTATCAACGGCCTCTTTACCATCGAGGCCGCCGTCAAGTCGCAGCGCGACGACCTGCAGGCCTCCGACCTCATCGGCGCCAGCGTCGATTTCCGCCTCAAGCTGAAGGACGACGGCACCCGCTGGTGGAACGGCTTCGTCACCGACCTGCACGAGGGCTCGCTCACCTCGCGCGGCACGCGCAGCTATGCGCTCACCGTGCGGCCGAAGCTGTGGACGCTGAGCCAAAGGAGCGACTGTCGTATCTTTCTCGGACAGACCAGCCCGCAAATCATAGAGATCCTGTGCCGGGAACACGGCATAGTCGACTTTGTGCTGCGGATCACCGGGAAGCCCGTTCCGCAAGACTACTCGGTCCAGTGGAACGAGACCGACCTCGATTTTATGCTGCGACGCATGCAAGAAGACGGGCTGTTTTATTGGTTTGACCACCAACAGGGGAGACACACGCTGATTGTCGCCGACCATGTGTCGGGCTACGACAAGGCAAGCGAGCCGAACGTGCGTTTCGCAGAAGGATCAGCGGCGCAGGATCACATCAATGCATGGCGCCGCCGTTTTGCCTTCACTCCTGGCAAACGCTCGGGACGCGACTGGCAGTTCCTCACCATGTCGACGCCGGAGGCGACGCAAGACACGTTCGCTGACGTGCCTGGCAACGCACAGGCCGAGCTATACGAGTTCCCCGGCCGTTTCGCCGACACCTGGGGAGCGGAAGGGATGATGAAGAATCGCATCCAGGCGTCGGAGACCGGCTTCGAAACTGTGGAAGCGCGGTCCACAGTTCGCACGCTTGCGCCAGCGCAGACCATTGTTCCGCAGGACGTTGCCAAGCCGTCAAATGTGTTCTCCAAGCAGGTCGTAACCGCGATTCGCCACGAGGCCACTGACCGCACCTATGAGACAAATGGCGGCCAGCCAGCTTATGCGAATACCTTCGAGGTCATGCCGGCAACGAGGCCGGCAACACCGCACCGTACCGTTAGACGGCCGAAAATAGTTGGCTCACAAATTGCCCTGATCGCCGGGCCTTCCGGCGAAGAGATCTTTACGGACCAATTCGGACGAGTGAAAGTCTGGTTTCCGTGGGACCGACGAGCCAAGAAGGACGGATCGGACACTATTTGGATTCGCGTCGGCCAGCCTTGGGCCGGTTCCACCTGGGGGCACCAGGTCATCCCACGCGTCGGCATGGAATGTTTGATCTCATATCAGGAGGGCGATCCCGACCGTCCTTTTGTCACTGCTCTTGTTCCCGACCCGACCAATCCGCCGCCTTATCCTCTGCCGACCAACAAGACGCGGATGACCTTCCGTTCGAACTCCTACAAGTCATCGGGCTTCAACGAGATGGCCTTCGAGGACGCGACCGGCGCGGAGAACATGTTCTTCCACGCGCAGAAGGACCACACGACGAGGATCGAGAACAATCAAACGCTCAGCGTAGGTGCAAACCAAGCCAGCGTGGTCGGCCAAAACCAATCGGTCACGGTCGGCCAGAACATGACCTTTGAGGCCGGCAAATCGATCAACTTCACAATAGGCAGCACGGGTGCCGGAGTGGCCGGTTTGATGGCTCCTGTCGCAGGATTGGCCAGCGTAACGGCGACGATGCTTGGCGAGTCGCTCGGCCTCGGCGGGGAGCAAGGCGGCTCAAGCTCTCCATCGGCAAGTGCATCGAGCGAAGGGACTGCGCTGCCGGACCTCGCGGGCGCGCTCGAAAAAACTCTGACGGGCGGCATTGATGCGATGGTCGCGCCCTTGGTGGGCTCGTTGATTGGAATTTTGAATCAGATGGGAGATCAGGCGCAACAGCAGGTATGGAACGGACCGAGCCCTCGACCGGATGCCGGGACCGCACTTGCCGCTGCCGGCGCGCAGTTGAGCGAAGCCGTCGCAGCGCTCTTCGCGCTACCTGGTATGCACAACCACATCACGGGCACCATGAAAACCGAGCATGTGGGATGTGCGCGCGTCGAACAGGTAGGATCAAGCAAGGTCACGAACGTCGGTGGCAATCACAGCACTTGTGTCGGAAATGACCACGGGGCTTTCCGCGGGCAAAAATATCAATATTGGCGCGGGCCAAGATTGGTCACTCGTCGCCGGCGATACAATCGATATGACGGCGACTCACAATATTCAACTGCACGCCGGTCGCGGTGTCGGACTTAAATCGGACAATGCGATTTTTATTTCTGCTGAAGATGAGATGGATCAAGCAGCTGAAAAGATAACGATATCCGCAAGCGACGAATTAATATTGATGGTGGGTGAAAACAATATTTCGATAAAGAAAGACGGGACGATGGTGCTTTGGGCGACAAAAAATGTCGTCATTGCAGCAGGCGAAAAGGTCACATTGCAAGCAGGCACAGCAAGCATCAATGTTGGACCTGGCGGTGTTTTGTCAAACCCAGAAATACAAACGGGCGGAGGGCCAGAATCCAAACTTGCCGCCGATGTGGTTAAAAACGTCACGGAGCTAATCGTGGAAAAGATACCGGGCTCAAAGAAATGGATCGTAAAGGCTGCCGGTTCCGCTGCGTCCTATGTCGAACAGAAGCTCCACCTCTACGAAAAGGGAAAAGCAATTGTCGACAAAGCCAACAGCTATCCTTCAGTCAGGCGCGGTGGAAATCGCTGACGCCTCTATCGTAAGCTGAGGAACAGGAAAGTATGAAAACGCTTTTCACTTGGTACGGTCGCATCGGTCGTTCGACTTTCGCTCGTGGTGCTTTAGCAATATATCTGATTTTCCTAATTATCGATTCGATAGGAAGTATCTCATGGACTACGTTGCATCCGGAAGACACCGATGTAACGTTGCCATCTAGCCTGCGAATTTATCCAGTGCCACATAGCCTTGCAATCCCTTTTTTAACGCTGGCCATGATCGCCGCCATCATCTTGGGAATGCTTATGCTATCATTTTCTATACGCCGGCTGCGTGATATAGGGTTGCCCGGTTGGAGCGTAATCGTGGCAATTGTCGTCCTAGTATTCCTTCCGAAGATCGACTTGCCGTTTCCTTTTGGGTCGATCTGGCAGTGGATATGGTTCGCATTATTATCCGCGGCTCCGGCATATTCGAAGAAGTTGGAGCCTACGCGAGATAGTCCGCCTGCGCCTAAGTCGGCGTCGTAGCGGCTGGCATGCGACGCCTTTCAGCGAGCGACCGAAAAGACCAGGATCCTCATGTTGAAGGACAAGATCGTCTTGGAGGCAGGAGGCGCCAGCGTCACGATCTGCGACGGCTTAGTGAAGTCACAACGGCTCCCAACAGCGGGGACAACCGAAGATGTTGCCGGCGTCGCCGCACAAACAATCGGCGAAATCATTCCCGGCCAATAGGGTAAGGGGGTGGGTAAAGGCGCGAAACTGGCGTCGAAGGTTGTCGAGAACGCAGTAACGAACGGCTGGAACCCGGTGAGATGTCTGGCAATCGCCCTCGGGTTAGCGGCGAAGTGGAGTGAGCAGGCCCTTCATTGGTGGTCGAAAGGGAAAAAGCTCGTCAATCAGCAGATGCAGGAGCAGGGCGCGCACGCGAACGATCCGCCGCAAGGCGAGTACCCCGACACCCGGGCGGTCCCGCCTGGCGACGCCGGAAAGGGTGTCGGGAGTTTCTAGACTCTAAGCACGCTTGAGGTAGCTGAAAAGAGGCCGCCATGATCACCTTCCAAGGCCGCATCGGCAGGAGCCGTTTCGCGCTCCATGCCGCTCTGTGCTGGGTCGCCATCCAGGTCACAACGCTCCTCGGCGCCGTGTCGACCTACGCCCTTTCAGCGCCGTCGATGGGCGAGCGCGTTCCCCAGGAACTCGCCGCGGTCTTGTCGCGCGAGCTTTCGGGTGTTTTATATGTACTGATGCTTCTCACCCTTCTATTACTCCTGTTCATTGCCCTGTCACTCAGCGTCAGGCGGTTCCATGATTTCCTTGACGGTGACATTGAACTCTTTTCCGACAGAGATGCCGGCAGGCGTCGTGCTGTTCTCGCTTGGCGACCCGGAGAACTCGAGTGGTATGATTTCGTTCGGCTTCGCCAGGATACGACGAAAGCCGACGCTGCGGCACTGGACAAGTGGGCGGCGCGCATCGTCGAGGCCCCACGCTCCCAATCAGACCGTAATTCAAATAGGGCGCCGAGTGATGAAGGGATTATTTTACGTAATACTCCGACAAGAGATAAATAATTTTTTAAGCAAAATGAGTCTCCTAAGCTTTGGAACAGGTTTTATTTTCGTTTCCATTTCTGTCGAGGCTCGTGCGATCGATTGTACCCCTTTAAAGACGACCAACGCGCCGTACCAGCTCGACATGGTCGAGAACGACATCCATCGTTACGCCGTTCAGATCTATCGTGGCGCAGATCTCACGCGGAGGCAGCTAGGTATCGGGAATAATCATCTGAATGTCGCGCGTTTTCAAGCCAATTTTCAGTTGGAAAGCCAAGGCTTCGACGGCGAGAAGATCACCACATCCTATACCGTCCCGACAAGCAAGTATATCTGGGATCAAGGTATCAACACTTTCCATGAAACCTCTTTCGTTGACGGCAAGTCCTTGGGCCCCGGATTTGATGCCCGTTACACGATGCTTCCAGACGAAGTCATGACTCTGGACACCTGCTCGTTCCCGTCAAACATTACGAAGTAAATCAAACGTCGCAATCGATCGTCATGACCCAAGAAGCCTGGTTCTCGCCCGAGCTGAATACCGTCTTGCGGATGACGATCTTCACCTCATCTTCTCGAAACGGCACGACGATGAAAAGGAAGCTCGAAGCACGGTCGATCGATACGAAATTCGTCCCGTTCCAATAAGCGTTGGAGCTATTGCACCTGAGGCCCATGCGCAGCTCCAAACATTCGACGCAGGACACGTTCGCCAGTCGTCACCGGCAGCGCGACGGCCGAACTCCATACGTCCCCGCTTCAAAGTCCGACCCACCTCTCCGCCCCGTCATCCCAGCGTTGTCGTTCCCGCCGTAAGCTCGTCGCGGTTGCGGGCGGCGCGCGAGCGTGTACTCTGCCCGTGTTGGTCCAAAGTCTTATTGCGCGAGGTGGCAAGGTGACGTCGGAGCGCGTGCCCTACACCCAGTCCGGCCGGATGATGGCGATTGCGACGCCGCTCGGCCATGACGTCCTGCTGCTCGAGCACCTCGCCATCGACGAGGGTCTCAACGGCCTCTTCACGATCGAGGCGGCCGTCAAGTCGCAGCGCGACGACCTGAAGGCCTCCGACCTCATCGGCGCCAGCGTCGATGTCCGCCTCAAGCTGAAGGACGACGGCACCCGCTGGTGGAACGGCTTCGTCACCGACCTGCACGAGGGCTCGCTCACGTCGAGAGGGACGCGCTCTTACGGCCTCACCGTACGCCCGAAGCTGTGGACGCTGAGCCAGACGTCGAACTGCCGCAAGTTCCAGAACCTCGCGAGCCAGGCGATCGTCGAGCAGCTCTGCAAGGAGCACGGCATCAGCGATCTCGACCTGCGCGTCACCGGCTCGCCCGCGGCGCAGGAATACTCCGTGCAGTGGAACGAGACCGACCTCGACTACATGCTGCGCCGCATGCAGCAGGACGGCCTGTTCTACTGGTTCGAGCACCAACAGGGCAAGCACACGCTCGTCGTTGCCGACCATGTCTCCGGCTACCGCGATAGCTCGGAGCCGCAGGTGCGCTACTCGCTCGGCTCGGCGGCGCAGGACCACATCAGCGCGTGGCGGCGCAGCTTCGCCTTCACCTCCGGCAAGCGCAGCGGCCGCGACTGGAACTTTCTTACCATGAGCGCGCCCGAGGGCGACCAGACCTCGTTCGACATCGTGCCCGGCAGCGCCGCCACCGAGCGCTACGAGTTCCCCGGCCTCTTTTCCGATTCGACCTCCGCCGAGCAGGCGATGAAATACCGCATCCAGGCGACCGAGACCGGCTACGAGACGGTCGCCGCCGCCTCCACCGTGCGCACGCTGGCGCCGGGCCAGCGCTTCACGCCGCAGGACGTGGCGAACCCGTCCGACACGTTCGCGCAGCAGGTGCTGCTCACGATCCGCCATGTCGCGCACGACCAGACCTATGAGGCGGCGGCGACGAGCCGCCCCTCCTACGACAACACCTTCACCGCGATGCCCGCGACGACCCCGGCGACGCCGCACCGCACGATCCCGCGGCCGAGAATCGTCGGATCGCAGATCGCGCTCATCGCCGGCCCGTCGGGCGAGGAGATCTACACCGAGCAATTTGGGCGCGTAAAAGTTTGGTTCCCCTGGGATCGCGAGGCGCAGAAGGACGGCTCCGACACGCCGTGGATCCGCGTCGGCCAGCCGTGGGCCGGCACCACCTGGGGCCACCAGGTCATCCCGCGCATCGGCATGGAGGCCGTGGTCTCCTACCAGGAGGGCGACCCCAACCGGCCCTTCATCACCGCCGTGCTGCCGGACCCGACGAATCCCGTGCCCTACACGCTGCCCGACAACAAGACGCGCATGGTCTTCCGTTCGAAGTCGTACAAATCCTCCGGCAACAACGAGATGACCTTCGAGGACGCGACGGGCGGCGAGAACCAGTTCTTCAATGCGTCGAAGGACCAGACGACCAACGTCACCAACAACGCGACGACCTCGATCGCCGCGAACGAATCGAGCTCGATCGGCCAGAACCAGTCGACGACCATTGGCCAAAACGCGACGACGGAAGTCGGCGGCTCGATGAACATCAGCGTCGGCGGCACCGGCGCCGGCGCGGCTGCGATGATGGCGCCGCTGATGGGGATGATGGGCATCACGTCGGGCATGCTCGGCCAGGCGCTGTCGGTGGCCGGCGGCGCGGGCGCCGATGCGGCGAGCGGCGTCAGCGGCGGGTTGTCGGGCGCGATCGGGGCGCTGTCCGGCGCGGCCGGCGCGGCCTCGAGCGTCGCGGGCGGCGCGACGAGCGCGCTGTCCGGCGCCCCCAGCGGCTTGGGCGGGCTCGGCAGCCTCGCCGGCGGCCTTGGCGGGCTGATGTCGTCGGCGACGAGCATGGTGCCGGCGATCGCCGGCGGCGCCATCGGCGTGCTCTCGTCGGCCGGCCAGTCCGCGCAATCCGGCGTTGTCTCGCCCTCGAGCCCGCTCGCCGATGCCGGCACGGCCCTGGCCGCCTCGGGCGCCTCGCTCGGCGCCGCCGTCGGCTCGCTCTTCTCGCTGCCCGGCATGCTCAACGTCTCGGTCGCCAACACGCGTACCGATTCGATCGGCATCGCGCATGCCATGCAGGTCGGCATGAGCCAGTCCGTCAACATCGGCCAGACCAAGATGGAGACGATCGGCCAGGCGCACACGCACACCGTTGGCCAGCAAATGATCGTCAACGTCGGCCAACAGATGCAGCTCAACGTCGGCGAGACCTTCCAGATCATCGTCGGCGGCGGCGCCGCGACGCTGACGATGGACAATCAGGGGAACGTCTCGATTACGGGTAAGACGTTCACGACGGATTTCAGCGACCAGGTGCAGCACTGGGGCAAGGTGATCGACCTCAACCCCAGCCGCAGCGGCAGACCCGGCAACGACGCCGGCGGCGGACCGAGCAGCGGAACGGGCGTAGGTTAGCGCGCGCCGATGCTTCTTGGCAACGACACCCCCTTTGCGGCGATCGGCTTCGGCGACCAGCACCGCGACGGCATGCTCATGGCCGTCACCGCGGTGCGCGGCAGCTACATCATCTCGTCCGACGGCGCCCTTCAGCTCGCCAACGCGCAGGAGGTCGCGATGAACGACATCTACGAGGGCGATCCCCATCGCACGCCGCTCGTCCGCGTCGGCGATCTCATCCCCTACAAGCCGGCCGCCGACGTGACCGTGCTCGGCACCGCCTACGCGCCCGGCGGCCGGGCGATGGAGAGCTGGGAGGTCGGCGTTGCGGTCGGGGCGCATAGGACCCGGCTGCGCGTGCACGGTCCGCGCCGTTGGGAGCCGACGCTGAAGTTCCTGAAGCCGACGTGGAAGCTCGGCTCCCCCGAGCCGGTGACCAGCGTCCCGCTCGACTATCGGCTCGCAGCGGGCGGTCGGTTTGTCGGCGAGCCGGATGGCGCGGTCGACCGGCGCAACCCGCTCGGCCCCGGCATCCTCCATGCCGACTGGAGCCGGTTCGGCACGCCTCTGCGCGCGCCGCAGATCGATGCGGCGCAGGCGCCGGTCGACGATCCCTTCGACACGCCACGGCCGCAAGGGTTCGGTCCAATCCCGCCGTTCTGGCAGTGGCGCGAAAGCCACCTCGGCACGCGCGACGAGGCTTGGGCGCGCGACCGCTGCCCGCAGATGCCGGTCGACCTGTCGTACCGCTTCTTTCAGACGGCGCATCCCAACCTGATCCTGCCGCGGCTCGTCGGCGACGAGATCGTCCGGCTCGACGGCCTGGTCCCCGGCGGCGGCTCGCTCGCCTTCGCGCTGCCCGACGTCGCCATCGTCGCGCACCACCAGTGGCTCGACGGCCGCGAGGTCGACGCGCGGCTGACGCTCGACGGGCTGCACCTCGACCTGCGCGCCCCGGAAGGCCCCTGGCGCGCCGATCTCACCTGGCGCGGCTGGGTGACGCAATGCCCGGCCTACCACGGCGCCAGCCTCGTTTGGGCAAGCCTTGAGGCGACGGCCGGGCTGCCGACCCAGGGCGAGTATGGGCTCGCGCTTGAAGAGGTCGCTACGTGAGCATCCCCAAGGGCAGCGAGGTCGACGCGCAGGCACACAGCGCCGGCATTGGCGGCTCGACGGCTGTTCCCTCGTCGGTGCCAGCCCCGTGTCCGTCCGGCGACGTGCCGAGGGAAGGCTCGCGCGACATCCCACAGAAGGGAAAGATCATCTCGGTCCCCCACGACTGGTGCAAGAGCACGGACTCGCCCGTGCCCTACCGCATCTGGGCCTGGCAATCCTCGGCGAGCAACTTGGCAAACACTGTGCGCCAGACGGACTGCCGCTCGCACGTGCTCGGCTCGATCGTCAACCAATGCTACGGCGACGAACCCGGCACCGGCGGCGGCGTCAAGTCCGGCACCAACCTCGCCGAATGCACGCCGCTCTCCGCCTCGCCGACGGTGCGCGCCGAAGGCAAGCCGATGGTCCGCTACCTCGACAAGTGGTGGATGAACCACAAGAATACGTGGGGGTGCCTGAACAACTCGGAGGATATGGGGAAGTATGACGCGCCGAAGCTGCAGAATATAGATGCAAAGCTGTCGCCGATCCCGAGCAGAGAGGAAGACCAACAGGCGCTTGCCAACGGAGCACAAGTGGCACAGGTGGCGATCCCAATGGAGACACCCGTGGGGCCATTGCCAGGACCTCAGCAATATCAACAATTGCAAAACGCGACCGGCGCTCTGGTAAAAGGCATCCAAGGACTCGCGCCTGAGCAGGGCGAAACATTTGGCGAATACATGCAGCGGCCACTTTACAATCTTGGTCTGAAGAAAAAAAAGAACAAGCCCCCGCAGTTCCTATTACCCAATATGTTGTACGAACGACGGCAGAGCAACAAAGAAAATGCCCTTGCACTATTGCGCCTTACTCGGTTCAAAAGACGAAATGCCCAACAGAATGCGAAGGCTCGCAGGCGCATCACATCGTGCCGGATTACCTTCTCGGACCAGGCAACAGACTGCAGCGAATGCAAGGAAGCCGCTTGTACGACAACAAGGGCAGAGCGCTGACTTCCTTCCAGGACGGACCGGCTATATGCCTCATCGGCAACGCCAAGACTCAAGGAACGCCTCATCAGATTGCACATGGTGGCGGTGCCCAGATCCAGGAGCAGGCCGCTACTAATGGAGGCGTCATCCCGCTTGGCGACGCCGTCGACATTTCGGTTTCGGCTGCTTTGGTAGCGCGACCCGAGTGCGCTGGCGAAATTCTCACCAAGACCTACGACGCCTTTGGCGATTTTGATCCAAATACGAACGTGCGAGGTACAAACAACCCTATAGGACCGGACAGTCCCGCGTCGGGGAATGTAAACATCAAACCGCCGTCGATGTAAAGGAACCAGATGCAGCCGCCGTTTACGCAATATGATCTCACTCGCGCGAAGGCAAGCGGGGCGTTGGGGATCGCTTCGTCTCCGCAGGAGCATGACACCTTTGCTCCGTTTACGAGATTTTGGTGGTATTTTCATCAGAATCCGGATGATCAGAAATGGTATAATTTTTCCTATGACGTTTGCGTGCAGGGAATTACACGCGGCAAAAGCGAATTTGCGCCTGACGATAAATACATCATGATTTCAGCCGAGGGTGACGTCATCTACGTGCTGGACAAAGACGTCTTCGAGCATATTCCCGAAACAGGGCTGCAGGCAGCCGATTCGCGACGCTTTGGTCGCATGCAGGACATACAGGCCGTCGGTGACACCCTATTTGCCTGCGGGGACGGGCGCCAGTTCTACAAGCGTGAGATGAGGGGCGCATGGCAATGCCTCGCGCCGGACCTTAGGCAGCCGCCCAGCGTACCCCGATCCGACTATCGGATCATGCCGCGCATCAACGGTCCCAACGAGAACGAGATTTATGCCGTCGGTCAGCGCGGTTCTATTTATTTCTGGAATGGCAAAACTGTCACGAAGCTCGATTGCCCTGTCAACTCGACTTTGATCGATATACACGTCGAAAGAGACGACGTTATTTGGATTTGCGGTGGGGATGCCACTCTTTTGAAAGGAAATCACAAAACGGGTTTCCATGTCTGTCCGGGTGTGGGACGTGGCACCGGCTTGTTTCAGCGTATGACGATGCTCGAGGGCGTGCTCTACCTTGTGGCGAGCGCAGGTAATCCGGGAGGGTTGATGAAATATTATAACAATCGGCTTGCGCGTGTTGTCACCGGGCTGCAGCCAGAGATCAGGAATCCGCACTTCGTCGACAGCTCGCACGGCGTCTTGTGGGCGATGAGCTTGAAGGACATCGTCCGTTTCGACGGAAATACATGGGAGCGAATCGACTTTCCCGGCCATCCCCCGATCCGATGAAGCCACCTCCCACATAGGCGGTTTGCTGCACGCAGAGTAACGCGCCGCCGAGGCGCAGAAGGACGGCTCCGACACGCCGTGGATCCGCGTCGGCCAGCCCTGGCCGGCACCACCTGGGGCCACCAGGTGATCCCGCGCATCGGCATGGAGGCCGTCGTCTCCTACCAGGAGGGCGACCCCGACCGGCCCTTCATCACCGCCGTGCTGCCGGACCCGACGAACCCCGTGCCCTACACCCTGCCCGACAACAAGACGCGCATTGTGTTCCGTTCGAAGTCGTACAAATCCTCCGGCAACAACGAGATGACCTTCGAGGACGCGACGGGCGGCGAGAACCAGTTCTTCAACGCCTCGAAGGACCAGACGACCAACGTCACCAACAACGCGACGACGAGCATCGCGGCCAACGAGTCGAGCTCGATCGGCCAGAACCAGTCGACGACCATCGGGAGTAACGCGACGACCGAGGTCGGCGGCTCGATGAACATCAGCGTCGGCGGCACCGGCGCCGGCGCGGCGGCGATGATGGCGCCGCTGATGGGGATGATGGGCATCACGTCGGCATGCTCGGCCAGGCGCTGTCGGTGGCCGGCGGCGCGGGCGCCGATGCGGCGAGCGGCGTCAGCGGCGGGTTGTCGGGCGCGATCGGGGCGCTGTCCGGCGCGGCCGGCGCGGCCTCGAGCGTCGCGGGCGGCGCGACGAGCGCGCTGTCCGGCGCCCCAAGCGGCTTGGGCGGGCTGGGCGGGCTCGGCAGCCTCGCCGGCGGCCTTGGCGGCCTGATGTCGTCGGCGACGAGCATGGTGCCGGCGATCGCCGGCGGCGCCATCGGCGTGCTCTCGTCGGCCGGCCAGTCCGCGCAATCCGGCGTGGTCTCGCCCTCGAGCCCGCTCGCCGATGCCGGCACGGCGCTGGCCGCCTCGGGCGCCTCGCTCGGCGCCGCCGTCGGCTCGCTCTTCTCGCTGCCCGGCATGCTCAACGTCTCGGTCGCCAACACCCGTACCGATTCGATCGGCATCGCGCATGCCATGCAGGTCGGCATGAGCCAGTCCGTCAACATCGGCCAGACCAAGATGGAGACGATCGGCCAGGCAGCACACCACACCGTTGGCCAGCAAATGATCGTCAACGTCGGCCAGCAGATGCAGCTCAACGTCGGCGAGACCTTCCAGATCATCGTCGGCGGCGCCGCGACGCTGACGATGGACAATCAGGGGAACGTCTCGATTACGGGCAGCAAGTTCACCACGACGTTCTCCGACCAGGTGACCCACTTCGGCAAGGTCATCGACCTCAATCCCTTGAGTTGAGGCCGCACCATGCTGATCCGCAACGACACGCCCTTCGCGGCGCAGGGTTTTGGTGACCTCCACCGCGATGGCATGCGTATGGCGGTGATCTGCGCACGTGGCACCTATCAGTTCGCGGTGGATGGCATGTTGCGACTCGCCAATCGGCAGGAGATCGCGCTGGCCGACGTCTATGAGGGCGATCCATTGCGAACGCCGTTGGTCCGGTGGGCGATCTTATCGCCTACAAGCCCGCCGCCGACGTCACGGTGCTGGGAACGGCGCATGCGCCCCATCGCCTGCCCGCGGAAAGCTGGGAGGTCGCGATCGCCATCGGCGCCCGTCGAGTGGCGTTACGCGTGCACGGTCCCCGCCAGTGGGAACCGACGTTGCGCCGACTGAAGCCGACCTGGAAGCTTGGGGCCGCCGAGCCAGTGAAAGGTGTTGCCCTCGACTATCGGCTCGCCTCGGGTGGGCGTTTCGCGGGCGATCCGGACGGAGGGCTCGACCAGCGCAACCCGATCGGTCCCGGGCTACTGCACGCCGATTGGACGCCACCGGGGAAGCCGTTGCGCGCGCCGCAGATCGACAGCGTCCGCGAGCCGGTCTCCGATCCCTTCATCGCACCTCAGCCGCAAAGCTGTGGGCCGGTTCCGCCATTCTGGTCCTGGCGCGAGCGCGGGGGCAAGATGAAAAGCTATGGTAAGGAGATGTGTGAAAACAAATGCCCGATGAATATTACGTTAGGAGCAGTCTGACGACGTGTCGGCGAGGAGGTCCCATGCGGTTGACTACGCTCGATGACCTTGTCGAAGAGCTGGGCGAGCCTTCCGACGCGCGTCGTCTGGCACCGGATGACGAGCTTCTTCGGGGGCGGGTCCCGGACGCACTTCTGAGCTTTTGGCGGAGGCATGGTTTCGGCTCATACAAGAATCGGTATTTCGTCATCTGCGATCCGCGCACGCTCGACCCAGTGGTCGCTGTCTTGTTCAAGGACGACCCCGAGCTTCACGCCGCCGATCTCGCAGCCGTCGGCTACACGGGCGACAGCAACTTCCTCTTGTTATGGCATCGAGATGGCCGAAAGATTATCGTCACGATGGACCAGTCCTTGGTGACGGTTTCGCATCCCTCCGCAGATATCGACAAGGACACCGGTCAGCGATGGTCGGAGGAGGAACTCATCGGCGCCTACCTGTACCAATTCAGGATGTTCGACACTGAGCTATTCGACGAAGCATGCAAACGCCATGGCCGTCCCGGCGAGGACGAGCTGTTTGGCTTCGTGCCCGCGTTTCAGCTTGGCGGATCGCCGGTGGCAGCAAGCATGCGGCGTGTGAAGGCGGCGGAACATCTGATGTTTCTTGCACAGTTAGGACCCCTGAAACTCATCGAGATGGAGCCGTTTGGAGAGTCGCGATTCATTCGCTTCGTCGGGCAAAAGGGGTGAGGATTCGCTCTCCTTGCTGGGCACAGCGGTCGCGTTGGGCGAATCTTCGCTGATCCCGCGGGCCTACGGCTATCCGCTGCTGGACGAGGGGCTGAGGTCGGCGATTTCGGGAGGTGCGATCGGCGTGCTCTCTTCGGCCGGCAAGCGGAAGGACTGCCACCTTGGTCTCGCGCGGTCACCGCCAGCCTAGGTGGCTGAAGAAGCGGTCGATTTCGGCGGCGGCTTGGTCCGGGGCTTCGCGGTGCGGGAAGTGTCCCACGCCCGGGAAGGGCGCAAGATCGAGATCGGCGAAGGACTCGCCCAGCCGGTCGGTCCAGGCGTAGGGAAACAGGGGGTCGTGCTCCGCCCACCGGACGCAGGTCGGCACGCTGATCGGCGGGAGCGGCGGTGTCTCGCCCTTCATCATGGCGATGCGTCCGGCATGCGAGGCGCGGTAGTGCGCGAACCCGCCATCTATGTTGCCGGGCTTGAGGAAGTTGTCGACGAAGCGCTCGAGCACATCGTCGAAGGCGTCCTTGCGATAAGCCCAGTGCCGAAGGAAGTGACCGATATAGCTTCTGCAGCTCTCGCGCGTGGCGCCCACGAGTTTGGCTGCCATCGGCATCTGGTGGAAGGACTGGTACCAGATCTCGTTCAAACGATCGGGCGCCGCCATTCGCGGGCCGATGCCGGGATAGACGAAGTCGAAGAAGAACAGCCCGGCCACGCGGTCCGGCGCGCGGCGCGCCAGGGGCTGCATCACCGCGCCGCCCACATCGTGGCCGACCACGCCTGCGCGTTCGAGGCCGAGCGCATCCAGGAGGGCGATCATGTCCGCTGCATGATCGTTCGGACCAAAATCACCAGTGGGCTTTGCGCTGTCGCCGAAGCCGCGCAAGTCGGGCGCGATCAGCGTGTAGCGATCCGCGAGCCGGCTAATCACCGGCGCCCAGGTCAGCCAGAACTCCGGCCAGCCATGCAGCAGCAAAAGCGGCGGTCCCTCGCCGGCGCGCGCCACGTGAAAAGCGCAGTCGTTGGCTTCGACCGTCAGGTGCTGCACGCGATCGTTCATCCCAACCGTCCTTTACAAAACCCCGATAGCGGGCTCTCGGTCTTAAGCCAAGGCCGCACCCAGATTGCCGCGCAGCGCAGGCAACAAACATTTAAGCGCTCAGCGTCTCCAGCTCAGCGCGAGCGACGCCGACGAGCTTGCACACCAGCAATGCACTGATGGTCACGCTCGCCAACACCCATAGAAGAATGAGGATCATCTTCGTCCGTCGTAGCGCGGGATCCGCGGGACCTCGATGCCTGCACGGCTTTATGACCGGGCGGATCGAAACGCGGTAGGCTCGTGCGCAACCCTCGGGATTCCTCGAATGCCCGTCGCCGAAACCGTGGATGCCCTGAGCGCCCTCGCGCCGCTCTTGCGCGTGCAGCCGGAGCTGCAGAGCCTCTGCCGCTTCGAGTCGCCCTGGGCCGCGCCGCATGCGCGAGAGACGAAGGGGTGGGCGCCGTTCCACATGGTGACGCTGGGCAGCTGCGTGCTCGATGTCGGCGGCAAACTTCACCCGCTCGGCGCCGGAGACGTCGTCGTGCTGCCGCATGGCGACTCCCACGTCGTGCGCGGCGCGGCGGCGGCGCGGCCCGGTCGGCCGCCAGCGCCGGTGCGAACCGAGACGACGCGCGCCATCGCAATCAAGTCGAACAGCGACGATCCGGAGGTCGAGCTAATCTGCGGGCGCCTGGCCTTCGAACAGCCGCACGACAATCTCGTCAGGCTCGCGCTGCCGCAGGTCATCCGCGTCGGCACGGCCCGAGGGTAACGCGGGCGCACGGCTTCACGCCCTGCTGATCGCGATCCGCGACGAGCTCGACGGCGCCGCGCCCGGCGCCCGCGCCATCACGTGCGATCTCGCGAGCGCGCTGCTGGTCATGATCCTGCGCGTCCACTTCCAGCGCCATGCCGCAGGCGACGGCATTCTCGGCCTCCTCGGCCTGCTCGCCCATCGTCCAACCGCCCGCGCGATGACGGCGATGATGCAGGCGCTCGCGCGGGCGTGGCGCCGCGACGACCTCGCCGCGACCGCCGGCGCCTCGCGCGCCACGCTGGTGCGCGAGTTCCGCCCGCTTGCGCAGGCGACGCCGTTCGAGGTGCTGGCCGAGGTCCGCCTCGGCCTCGCGCGCCACGCGCTCGCCGCCTCGGCGCAGCCGCTGGCGGAGATTGCCAGCGAGGCCGGCTATGCCTCGCAGGCCGCCTTCAGCAAAGCGTTCAAGCGACGCTTCGAGCGCTCGCCCAGCGAGCTGCGGTGCGGCGCTCCTTAGCGCCGCGCGATGTTTCGGAGGATCGGCCTTCAGCCCCGCGAGCCGCGTGTCAGCATCACAGCGTGTGGTGTGGTCCCCAACACTTGGCGGAAGGCGTGGCCGAACGCGGCGACGCTGGAGAAGCCGAGACGGGCGGCCGCCTGCTTGACCGTCGTGCGGCCCTCGCTCAGCGCCTGCAGCCCCGCCAGGACGCGGGCGCGCTGCCGCCACGACTTGAAGGTCATCTGCGTTTCTGCCGGGAACAACCGCGTGATCGTGCGCAGCGACGCGCCCGCCTCGTGCGCCAGATCCTCCAGCGAGCGTTGCCGCGCCGGGTCGGCCAGCACCAGCTCGGCGACGCGCCGGGCGCGCGGCTCGCTCGGCATGGGGATGAAGGTCGTCGGATCCTCCGCCTCGGCCAGCTCGAAAAGGGCGAGGTCCAACAACAGACCGAGCGGGCGGCGGGTCGGCGCGTCGGCAAAGGCGGCGAGGACCGTCTCGCGGAGCAGCGGCCCCACCGTCACCACGAACTCGCGATCCAGCCGGCACGCTTCGGGGTGCGCTGCGAGCCGCCGGGGATCGATGAGCAGCGTGCGCATCTCGACCCTCGCCAGGGCGTCGACGGAATGCGCGATGCGCGGCGGCAGCCAGACGGCTCGCTGCGGCGGCACAAGCCAGCGCCCCTTCGGCGTCGTCACCTGCATCACCCCATGCGCCGCGAAGAGCAGCTGCGCCTCGCGGTGCATGTGCTGGCCGATCGCCTTGCCGCGCGGGTAGGAGCGCGCCAGCACGCCGGACGCGTCGCGCGCCGGCCTTGGCGGGCGCCGCGCGGCGGTCTTTGGCGTCTTGGCGATGTTCATTGGCCGTATCTCGCTATGCGGCCAGGCTAGCTTGCTCATTGGCACCGGGCAACCGGCCATGCGGCATGCACGAGCCGCGATCGAAAAAGGTCAAAACGAATGAACGCACGGCGGACCGTGATCGCCTACGTCAACGTCGCCCATTTCATCGATCACTACGCCATGCTCATCTTCGCGGCGGCGGTGATCGCGCTCGCCCCCGTCTACGGCATGACCTACTCCGAGCTCCTGCCCTACGCGACTCCGGGTTTCGTGGCGTTCGGCGCGGGCTCGCTCGTCACCGGCTGGCTCGGCGACCGCTGGAGCCGCCGGCACATGATGGCGATCTTCTTCTTCGGCATCGGCGCCGCGCTCGTCGGCGTCGGCCTGACGCAGACGCCGATTCAGTTGGGCCTCGCCCTGTTCGCCGTCGGCGCGTTCGCCGCCATCTACCATCCGGTCGGCACCGCGATGCTGGTGTCCTACGCGCGCGAGCTCGGCCGCGAGATAGGCATCAACGGCGTCTACGGCAATCTCGGCGTCGCGTCCTCCGCGCTGGTGACCGGCATCGCCTGCCAGTATCTCAGCTGGCGCTGGGCCTTCATTTTGCCTGGCCTCGTGACCATCGCGCTCGGCGTCCCGTTCATGCGCAACGTCCGACACGAGGTCCGCGCCGCCGACCATCGGGCGGGCGGCGCGCGGGTGCACCCGTCCGCCATGCCGCGCGTCGTGGTCGCGCTGGTGGTCACCATCATCGCCTCGTCGACCACCTTCAACGCGATCACCGTCGCCCTGCCAAAACTGTTTGCCGAGCGCCTTTCGGACCTGACGAGCAGCCCCGCCATGATCGGCCTGCTGGCCGCCGGCACCTACGTCTTCGGCGCGCTGGCGCAGTACGTGATCGGCTGTCTGCTCGACCGCCATTCGCTGAAAGCTGTGTTCCTGCCGCTGTCGGTGCTGCTCGCCCCCTTGCTGTTCGTCGCCGCGCGGCTCGGCAGCGTGCCGCTGATCGTGGTGTCGATCGGCATCATCATCGGCATCTTCGGCCAGGTGACCATCAACGACGCCATGGTTGGGAAGTACACCAGCGACGCGTGGCGCGCGCGGGCCTTCGCGGCCCGCTATTTTCTCGGCTTCACGGCGGCCGGCGTCTCCGTCGGGCTCGTGGCGTGGCTGCACGACAAAGGTGGCTTCGCTCTGACGCTGCAGGCCCTGGGCCTTCTCTGCGTCATGGTGCTCGCCGGCGCGCTCATCTTCCCGAGCGAGCGGCAAATCGAGGGACGCGCCACCCATCCGGCCGAATGATGAAAGCCAGACTCTAGTCGAAAGCCGCGACGATCCTAGCTAAGACTCCGGCGCCGCAAGTCCACGCCGTGGCAACAGCACCAAATCGGCCGCTTCTTCGGCGTCCTTGAGGAGCGTCTTGCGCGGCGCACCCATCTGCGCGCGCATCGTGAGGCCACGCGCGAAGTCCAGGACCTGGCGCGCGCGTACCGCGACGGGAAAGTCGGAGGGGATTTCGCCGGCGGTGATCGCGTCGCGGAAACGACCTTCGACCAGCGTCGCGGCGGCGCCGGCGGCGTGCTGCAGGAACTGCCGGACCTCGGGGTCGTCCACAAGCGGCGCGACGCAGACGAGAAGACAGCCCCGCGCGCTTCCCTTCCTGGTCGCGGTTTCGACGGCATGCTTGAGAAAGCCGGTGAGCGAGTCGCGCAGCGTCGGCGGCGCGAGCAACGCCTTTGCGGCACGCGCACCCTTCGCCTCCGCGTAGGCCCTGAGCGCGCGCAGGAAGATGGTCCGCTTGTCGCCGAAGACGGCATAGAGGCTCGGTCGGCCCACACCCATGCCGGCGACGAGATCGTCGATCGTCACGCCGTCGTAGCCCTTCGACCAGAAGACCTGGGTCGCCTTCTCCAGCGCGTCGCTCTCGTCGAAGCTGCGCGGGCGGCCGCGCGGCCGCACAATATTTTGAACCATCTAGTCAGAAACTCCTTGCAAGCCGACCCTCCTCGCGATTACGATACCAAGCAGTTGGGAATTAGCAAGGCAGGCGCATGTGTCGCCGGCCTTTCACGACTCGAATTCCCCACCCTATCTGGAGCCGACCATGGACCGATCGATCGCGCTCGTGACCGGCGCCACCTCCGGGCTCGGTTACGCGGCGGCCCGCTTGCTCGCGGAAGACGGCTGGCGCGAGGTCTTCGTCACGGGGCGCAGCCAGGCTCGGGCTCAAGACGCCGCCGCGCGGCTCGCAGCCGAGACCAACACCCGGGTCTGCACGCCGCTCGGGCTGGATCTGGATACGCCGTCCAGCGTGCAGACCGCGCTTGCCGAGCTGGTAAAGCGAGGCCGGCCCATCGATTTCCTGCTGCTCAATGCCGGATTGGTCCCCGGCAAGCGGCGCGTGATCACCACGACGGGCATCGAGGCGTCGCAGGCCCCGCTGATCGGCCATCATCATCTCACCGTCGGCCTGCTGCGCGCCAACCTTCTGAGCCCCAACGCGCGGATCGTCATCGCCGGCGCGGAACCTGCCCGCGGCGGCGTGCCCCTCT
The DNA here is from genome assembly GCA_901457705.2 of Beijerinckiaceae bacterium RH AL1. Classification (NCBI taxonomy): domain Bacteria; kingdom Pseudomonadati; phylum Pseudomonadota; class Alphaproteobacteria; order Hyphomicrobiales; family Beijerinckiaceae; species Beijerinckiaceae bacterium RH AL1. The sequence goes on along the minus strand of LR590083.2, from coordinate 974,036 downwards.
TCAAGTACACCGAACTGCCAGCGTTTGCAGCCAAACACCACCACGGCGACCGAACCGCCGCGGTTGAAGCCCTGATACGCAACGGGCCGAGTGTGAAGTACGTGCCGAACAACGCGTATGCCGATGCCAAGCTCATCGTCGCGTGGTGGGCCGCGGCGCTCGCGCGCCGGCTCCCCTCCGGCATGGCCGTGTACGCCGTGTCGCCAGGCGGCGCGACCGCTACCAAGGTCGTGCGGAACGCCGGCCCGATGATGAAGTATGTCTTCATACCGATCGTGAACCTCATCCCCGGCATGAACCAGACGCCGGAGACGGCGGCGCGTCGCTACCTTCAGGCGTCGGAATTCGGGACCGACGTCTCGGGACAATTCTTTGCCTCGGCAAAAGGGAAGGTCTCAGGCCCCATCGAGGTGCAGCGCCAGCCACACCTCCACGATCGCGCCAGCCAGGACGCCGCGTGGCAGGCCGTCGTGAGACTCTCCGGCGTCGACTGGGTCGACCCGGCCTCCTCGAGGCCGTTGGCCTGAAGGCGCGCCGGCCGCGACAGTAAGGGCGTCGCGGCCCACTCTATGAACTCTATAGTTCGTATATCTCACCAGGCAGATGCGTGACGCCAGCCCGATGAAGCGGTTCGGGACGCCCGAAGATGTCGCGAAGGCGGTGCTCTTCCTCGCATTCGACGCGACCTACACGACCGGCGCCGAGCTTCCGGTCGATGGCGGTTGGTCGCACTTTAAGGTTTTAGCTAAAACAACAGGTCCTAGCGAGTCGACCTCCTAAAGCAGGTGGTCGCCAAAAAACCTCGCGCGCGTCACAAAGGATCCGCCGCCGCGCGCAGGGCTTCCACGAAGGCGCCGAGCTCGGGGGCGTCGAGGTCCGAGACAGCCCAGTAGCTGAAGCCGCGGCTTGTCCAGCGCACGATGTTGTAGCCCTCGTCGGTGCTGGCGATGGGCTGTGCGGCGAGGCCCGCTGCGACCGGCTTGGCGACGACCGTGATCAGATGCGGGCCGCGACGATAGACGAGCGTCGGCACAGGCTGGCCCGCGACGACCTCGACGCGGCCGCCGACGAGCGGAAAGCCCTTGGCCGACAGGTCCGGCGTCGGCGGCGAGACGCCGAGCTTGGCGTCGAACCAGGGCCGCACGGTGTGCCGGTAGGAGGAGGCGACGTCGATCGCGCTCGAGGCGAGAAGCGAGCGGCGGTGGCCGCCGACGATCTCGTCTTCCGCCGAGGGCGAGGCGCCTGGCGCGACGAGCGCATAGGTGAGCCCGCTCGCGAGCCCCGCCGCGACGACGAGCGAGGCGGCCATGGCGCGCCAGTCGTCGATCCACGTCACGCCGCGCGCCGGCCTCTGCGCAGCCGGCGGCGCGACGGCCGATGCGCCGGCACGCGGCGCGGCCAGCGCCGCGATGCGCGCGGCGAAATCGTCGGACACCGCCGGCCGTTCCACCCGCCCCACCGCGGCCTTCACAGCCCCGATGCGCTCGTACTCGCGCGCGAGCGCGGGGTCGGCGGCGAGGCGTCGTTCCAGCGCGAGCGCCGTCGCCGCGTCGAGCTCGTCGTCGGCCATGGCGTTGAGCAGCAGGCGATCGTCGTTGTCGCTCATGCGACGACCTTTCCGAGCTCGGCGGCGACGAGCGAGCGGCCGCGGGCGAGCCGCGACATGATCGTGCCGATCGGAACCTCCATCATGTGCGCGATCTCTTTGTAGCTGAGGCCGATGATGTCGCGCAGCACCAGCACTTCCTTGAAGGGCGGCGGCACCGCGGCGATCGCCGCCTGCACCGCGGCCTCCTCGGCCCTGCGGATCAGCGCGACCTCGGGACCTTCGTCCCAGCTTGCGGCGCCGGCCTCGATCTCGTCGAGATTGGCGGCGCTGCCGGCCAGCACGAGATCCTTCGGGCGGTTGCGCGCGAGCCAGGTGAAGCACGTGTTGCGCACGATGGTGAGCAGCCAGGCCTTCGCGCCGCGCCCTTCGTAGGTCGAAAGGCCGGAGAGCGCGCGGATGCAGGCCTCCTGCACCACGTCCTCGGCATCGTGGCGGTTGCCGGTGAGCCAGCGCGCGAGCGCAAGCGCGTCGCCGAGGTGGGGCATGACCACCTCGTCGAAGCGATGGGGCGGCCGTGTGGCCGCGCCCTCCCTGGCCCCGTGTTGTGCCACCGACGTTTCCCGCGACACGGCCGACCTAAGGCACGACCGTGATGAGGCCCTGCATGTGCGGATGCAGCCCGCAGAAGTACCTGTAGTCGCCGGGCTTGGGAAAAGCGACGTCGACGCTCTCGCCGGTGTCGAGCGCGCGCGAATGATAGCTGCCGTCGCTCATCACGACGGAATGCGGGATGTCGTCGGCGTTCTTGAACGTCACATGCGCCCCGGCGTGCACGGTGAGCGTCGCCGGCTTGAAGGTGAAGTTCTCGATCGACACGCCGGACGGCGTCTCCGCCAGCGACGGCAGCGACAGCACGCCGATCAAGCCGGCGAGGAGCAGCGATTTCATGAGGGAGCCTCAGGCGAGGGTGGAATCGACGATCGCCAGGTCGTGGCGGCCGAACGCGACGTCGACGCGGGTGAGGCCGAGCACGCTGCGCAGCCTCTCGGCCGGCACGATCTGCGGGCCGGGCGTGGGCGCCGTGCCGGGCGCCGGCTGCGGAAAGGCCGTCGAGCGCGCGGTGTGGAAGGTCATGTGGCCTTCCACCTTCTGGATGATCTGGTGGATGTGGCCGTTCAGCACGGTGACGGAGCCGAAGCGCGTCAGGAGCTGCAGCGCTTGCGCGCCGTCGTCGGTGCCCCAGCCCCAGTCGGGGTAGATCGTCCACAGCGGGATGTGGGCGAAGACGACGATCGGCGTCGAGGCCGGCCGCCCTGCGAGATCGGCCGCGAGCCAGGCGATCTGCTCCGGCCCGAGATTGCCGAGGCCGCCGGCCTTCGAGTCGACGACGTTGACGAGCCCGACGAAGTGCACGCCCTGCTGGTCGAACGCGTACCAGCCGGCGCCCTGCGTGCCCTTGCCGTGGCGATCGCGGTAGAGCCGGCCGTTGGTCTCGTCGACCATGTCGTGCTCGCCCGGCACGTAGTGCACGTCGACGCCGACGCCGCCGATGATCTGCGCGGCATCGTCGAATTGTTGCGCACGCGACAGATGCGTGATGTCGCCGGTGTGGATCATGAACGACGGCTTCACCGGCATCGCCTCGATCTTGCCGATCGCTTCCTTCAGCGTGTCGATGGCATGCGGATTCGCGGCCTTGTCGAACCCGACATGGCTGTCGGAGATCTGCAGGAAGGTGAAGCCGGCAGCCGGCGCCGCCGCGGCGGCGTCGAGAAAGCCGCGCGAGGTCGGCACGCCGCCGACCAGCGTCCACAGGACGCCGGTGCCCGCCCACCTCATGCATTCGAGAACCTGGCGCCGCGATGCGCCGGGCCGGTCATCGTGGCGTCGATCGTGATCGTGAGCGGACATCGCAGCGCTTCCTTCCGTCGTGGCCGCGGGCGCGGCCGTCGAAGAGGAGACAGGGGCTGCGGACGGTTTATTCCCGCGCCCGATCAAAAAAGGCTGCCGGAGGGGCCACCCGTCGCGGTCTGATGCGTATCGTCGTCGCCGCCGAGCGAGACGCCGGGCGCGGCCTCCGCCCGCGGCAGCGCGCGCGGCGCCGTCGCCTGGACGTCGCGGGCCTGACCGGGAAGCGCGTGGTGCGGGGCGTAAGCGCGCGACGGCGTCGCGGCCGCGACCACGGACAGCACGGCGATGATGTGAACGAGCGTCTTCATGGCGGTCTCCTGGAGCAATCGCCGCCGGTGATCGGCGCGCGATGATGAGGAGACAGCAGGTCGGCGCGATTTATTCCCGGACCGGCTTTATCAATGGCGCCGGGCTGCCAGCAACACCTCTGCCGCCCCTACGTTGAGACGGCGCTCCGGTGATCCACCGCGCGATCGTAAATGCGGCGTCAAACGAAAACATCGGATCGAGCGCTGTGTCGGAGTGGCTCGTTGCGGCAATCTCGACCTTGCCAACATCAAGCCGAAGTCCGAGTCCGAAAGCTCGGGCGCCGTGACGCCCGAGCTAGAATTCATCGCCGGTTTACCCGCAAGTCGACCCAGGCTTCAGCAAACGGACTTCGTCTTGGAGACGGTGTCGCCTTCGCCGTTCGACTTCGTCACGGTCTTGCTCGCGCATCCACCGTCGTGGACGACCGGTCCGTCGTGGTGGACGACGGTCGCATCGTCGTGATGCACCACGGTGGCGTCGCGTCCGTCACGATGAATGACGGTCTCATCGGCAACGCTTACGCCGCTGAACAAGACCAGCGCCGTGGCGCATGCGAACAGATGTTTCATCAAACCCTCCCTAAGACAGACGCGCCGTGAACTCTGCCTGCTTGGAGGGGTTCCGAACTCCCAAGTCGTACGACCCTAGAGATCTTGGTCTTAACAAATGCAGCAATAGCTTTTACTTCAGTCTGTGCGGCCCAATTTAATCGAGCCCTCGTTTCCGGCCCGTCAGCCTTGCTCAGCCCGGCGAGATGCCGAGCAGGATGCCGACGGGGATGATCAAGGTGCCGATGGCGAAGAGGCCGTTCTGCGGGCGGCGCGCGGTCAGTGGGTTGTAGTAGCTGTTGGGGTTGATCGCGTACTGGACGGTCGGCTCGAAGGCGAGGCCGGCGGGCAGCTGGATGTGCGCGTTGGCCTCGAAGACGAACTCGTTGCCGGGGAAGGCCGCGCCGGAGCCGCCCGACACGAAGTTCGCCGCGGCGAGGTACTGCGCGTAATTGCTGTTGAGCTTCTCGTAGTTGACTTTGACGCCAAACCGGTCGGCGGGGCGGCCGGCGAACGGCGCCTGCAGCGTCGCGCCGATGTAGCTCGACGAGAGTATCGGCGTCGTCGTGTCGAAAGCGTTGCCGAAGCTGCCGTAGAGCAGGACCGACGTCGGCACCTTGGCGGTCGGCAGCCCGTCGGGGTGGCCACCGTCGGCGCGCCAGACGATCTTGCTGGCCTGCACGACGAGGCCCGAGGTGCCGTGCCGCTCGACGCCGCCGCCATCGAGCCCGAAGGCGCTTTGCGCGTCGAGCACCTGGTGCTCGGAGGAGTTGTAGAAGCCGGTGAGCGACACGGTGGTCGGGAAGGCCGCCATCGCGAAATCGGTTTTGTAGCCGACTTCGCCCAATGCAAGCACGCCGGTCTGCTTCTCGGCGCCGAGATCGTAGCCGATGCGGGTGCCGTCGTTCGTCGAGAACGCGCCGCCCTCGACGTAAGTCGCCGGCGTCAGCTTGTAGGAGAGGTTGGCGCCGTAGACGGAGTATTGCGGCGAGGTGAAGCCGGCGTTGTAGTACAAGACGTCCTGGAAGCAGCTGTCGAGCACCTGGCAGAGCGGCAGCGCGTAGTAGCGGTTGGGATGCGTTCGCCCGATCTCGAAGGCGAGGCGATCGTCGAAGAGCTTCTGCTGGATCGTCGCGACCGAAAGGACGGCCGTCTTGGTGTTGAAGGTGCCCTGGTAGCCGACGAGCGCATCGCCGGTCTGGCCGAGAAAGCCGCTCGCGCCGGTGCGGCCGACGCCGGCGTTGGCACCGAAGATCGTGGTCTCGTAATGCAGCGACGTGCCAGTGAGACCGCCGACCTTCGAGAGGTCCCAGTCGACGCCGAGGATGTTGTAGAGCGAGTTCTCGGTGTGGCCGGGGAGCAGGCCGACCGACTCGTTGCTCGTGAAAAAGTCGATCGAGATCGCGTGCAGCTTGATGCCGTAGGTGTCGAGGTCGTTGGCCAGCGGCGCCAGCGGCCCGTTGCGGCCGGACGGCCCGACCGAGCGCACGAGGCCCGGCACGACGCGCGGGTTCGTCTCGCCGGGCAGCCCCAGCGGCGCCGACGGGGCCGAGTCCGAGCGCGCGGGAGCCTCCTGCGCGCGGGCGGGGCCGGCGGCCGCTGCGAGCAAGGCCAGCGCGAGAGCGCCGCCGGCGGTGCCGACCGTGCGGCCGAGCCGTGTTGGGCGGCCCTGATCGACGCGCGACCGCTTCTTGAAGCCAGACATGTAACTCAACCCCCTCACGTAATCCGCATCGCCCCCGCGATGCGTTCGTTCAAACCAATACAAATCCCGGCGCCGAGGCACCCGGCGCCGCATGCCTACGTCGCCACAGCGCTCGGCAGGCGTCGCTCGCCCTGCGTCGCTGCTGCCGGCGACCCAAAATACAAGCTGTCGAGCTGCTCGCGGGTGGCGAGATCGGCCGACGTCGAGATGCCCGCGGCGAGACCCATCGCCCGATGCGCGTAGCGCCGCGCGAGCGCATGGTTCTGCTCGGCGAGCAGCACGCTGAGCTTGTCCTCGCGGTTGAGGCGGGCCAGCGCCTCGAAGATCGCGCGCACGGCCAGCGGCGCCAGGCCCATGGACGGCTCGTCGAGCAGCAGGAGCGTCGGGCGCGACATCAGCGCGCGACCGATCGCGGTCATCTGCTGCTCGCCGCCGGAGACCTGCGAGGCGAGGAGCCGCCGGCGCGTCGCCAGGCTCGGAAACAGATCGTAGATGCGGTCGAGGTCACGGCGGGCGGCGCCACGGCTGAGGCCCTGCGCCGCGGCCCCGGTGAGCAGGTTCTCCTCGAGCGTCAGGCTCGCGAAGCAATGCCGCCCTTCGAGCACGGAGGCGAGGCCGGCGCGCACCAGCGCATCGCAGCGCGTGCGGGACGCCTCGAGCCCCTCGAACAGGATGCGGCCGGCCGTGACCCGCCCGCGCTCGGACGGCAGCAGGTTGGCGATCGCCCGCATGAGCGTGGTCTTGCCGGCCCCGTTGGGACCGACGATGGCGAGAATCTCGCCGCGGGCGAGCCGCAACGACACGTTCTGCAGGCCGGCGATGCCGCCGGCATAGTGCGAGGCCAGACCATCAACGACGAGGATGTCGTCGATGGTTTTCGAGCCGACGAGAGTGGCGACAGCGCTCATTGACCCACGTCGTGGATGACCTTGTCCGCGTCGGCCGCGGTCCGCAGCTTGATGTCGTGCGACTTGGCGTAGGCTTCCGACGATTTCTCGATGATCGGCCGCAACAGCGCCCAGTCCGGCGCGATCCAGTCGGAGACGACCTTCCATTCCTTGCCGTCCCACTGCTGGAAGGTGACGCGGCCGTCGCCCTCGTGATTCTTCCAGGTGACGTTGATCGAATGGAAGAGATCCTTGGCCCCGAGCGCCTCGACGCGGGCGGGATCGAGCGAGAGATGCTCGAAGCCCCAGCGCACCTCGTCGCCCGACAGCGTGCGCTTGCCGAATTTTTGCTGCGCGATGCGGATCGCCTCGACGTTCAAGATGCCGTTCACGATGCCGAGGTTGTGGTAGACGCTGCCGATGCGGCGCTTGTCGTCGAGGTTGCCCTTGCCGGCGCCATAGACCTTGTCGATGATCTCCTTCACCACGGGATAGCTCTGGCCCGAGGCCTGCGTCGTGATGGCGGTGTAGCCTTTCGCCGCGGCGCCGGCCGGCAGCACGTCCTCTTCCGAGTTCGACCAGACGTTGCCGATGATGTGGTCGGCCGGGAAGCCGACCTTCTGCGCGGTCTTCAGCGCGACGGGGTTCATCACGCCCCAGCCGCGCAGCACCACGTAGTCGGGCCTCGCGCGGCGGATCGTGAGCCATTGCGCCTGCTGCTCGTTGCCGGGATGCGGCACCTCGATCTGCTGCACCTCGAAGCCGTACTTCTGCGCCAGCAGCTCGTAGATCGGGATCGTCTCCTTGCCGTAGGGCGAGCCGTGGTAGAGCACGACGATCTTCCTGCCCTTCAGCTTGTCCTGGCCGCCGAGCTTCGTCGCGATGAAGTTCACGATGCCGGACGTCTCGCTGTAGGGGTTGAGCAGCAGCGGGAAGACGTAGGGGAACACACGACCGTCGGTGGAATCCGTGCGGCCGTGGTTGATCGTCGTCAGCGGCACGTGGTCCTGCGTGATGCGGTCGATCATCGCGTAGGCGATGCCGACAGACAGCGGCGTCCAGGCGGCGATGTCCTTGTGGTCCTTCAGGCGCTCGTAGCACTCGACGCCGCGCTCGACCTCGTACTGCGTCTCGCACTCGCTCCAGGTCAGCTTGACCCCGTTGACGCCGCCGTCGCGGATGTTGATGAGGTTCAGGTAGTCGATGAAGCCGCCGAAGAAGCCGGTGCCGCCGGCCGCATAAGGCCCGACGCGATAGCTCTGCAGCGGAAAATATTGCTCGTCGGCGTTCGCGGCCGACGAGCCGAGGGCGGCGGCAATCGACAGCGCGCCGGCGAGAAGGGCTTTGCGCATTCTATTTCGTGCGATGGGCATGCGTGGGGTCTCCGGAAAATCAGTCGGCGATCGAAGAGAAGGCGCGCGACACGCGGGCTGTGGCGCGGTCGACGAGGGCGACGAGGCCCTTCGGCTCTGCGATGAGGAAGACGAGGATGAGCACGCCGAGGAGCACGTGCTGGCTGAGGTCCAGCGTGCCGGAATCGAAGCGGTTGCCCAGGAGCGCGCTGCCGAGCCGCGACAGCAGGATCGGCGTCGTGACGATGAGCGCCGCGCCGAGAAAGGCGCCGCGGATCGAGGCGAGGCCGCCGATGATGATGATGAAGAGGAGCTGGAACGAGCGCTCGAGATCGAAGCCGGCGGGCTCGACGGTGCGGAGATAGGCGAAGGCCCACAGCGCGCCGGCGACGCCGATGACGAAGGACGAGACGAGGAACGCGAGCAGCTTGGTGCGCAGGACGCGGATGCCGAGGACGCGCGCCGCGATCTCGTTGTCGCACACCGCGACGAGCGCTTCGCCGGCCTCGCTCGAGGCGAGGCGATGCACCAGGAGAGTGAGCAGCGCGACGAAGCCCAGCGTGAACAGGTAGCGCCCGCCCGACGAGGAGAGATCGAGGCTGCCGATGCGGAGCGCCGGCGCGTCGATCACGCCGGACGGCGAAAAGTTCGAGAACCACCCGAACTTGGTGAACACCCACTGCACGAAGAACTGCGCCGCCAGCGTCGAGACCGCGAGGTAGAAGCCGCGCAGGCGCAGGCTCGGCAGGCCGAAGGCGAGCCCGACCGCGGCCGTGACGAGGCCAGCGCCGAGCACGCTGGCGACGAGCGGCAGGCCTGGGACGTGCAGATCGAGATCGAAGGCCGCGAAGGCGCCGACCGCCATGAAGGCGGCGCTGCCGAGCGAGACGAGGCCGGTGTAGCCGGTCAGCAGGTTCAGCCCCAGCGCCGCCAGCGAGAGGATAAGGAATGGCGTCAGGATCGCGTCGAGCAGGTAGCTCGAGCCGACGAGCGGCACGAGGACGAAGGCGACGAGCAGCAGCGCGGCGACGGCGGCGCGCGGCCTCGTCACGAGCGGCGCGGCGCGCGCGGTGCGGGGCAGCGTGACCGGCGTCATCACACGCGCTCCACGAGCTTGCGACCGAACAGGCCGCCGGGCCGCACCAGGAGGACGAGCATGGCGACGACGTAGGCGAACCAGCCCTCGATGCCGCCGCTGACGAAAGGCCCGAGATAGACTTCGGCGAGCTTCTCGGCTGCGCCGATGAGCAGGCCGCCGACGATGGCGCCGGCGATCGAGTCGAAGCCGCCGAGCACCAGCACGGGAAGCGCCTTCAGGACGACGAGCGAGAGCGAGTACTGCACGCCGAGCCGCGCGCCCCAGATAAGGCCGCCGACTAGCGCGACGAGGCCCGACGCCGCCCAGACCGCGCCCCAGGCGCGGCCGAGGCGCAGCCCGACGGCGAGCGCGGCGAGCTGGTCGTCCGCCACCGCGCGGAAGACGAGCCCGGTGCGTGTGAAGCGAAAGAAGAGCGTGAGCGCGACGACCATCGTGCCGGCGACGGCGGCGGCGAACAGGTCGAAGCAGCTGATCAACACGCCCCAGACCTCGAACGGCGTGTCGTCGATGCCGAGGTCGAGCGCATGCACCTGCGTGCCCCACACCAGCTGGGCGACGCCCTCGATGATGTAGGAGACGGCGAGCGTCGCGACGAAGAGCGTGATCGGCGGCTTGTTGACGAGCGGGCGCAGCACGGTGCGCTCGATCGCGATACCGAGCAGCACCATCAGCGCGAAGGTCACGCCGAGCGCCGCCGCCACCGGCACGCCGCGCTCGACGAGGCTGACGAAGGTGAGCGCCGCAAAGAGCAGCATCGCGCCTTGCGCGAAGTTGAGCACGCCCGACGCCTTGTAGATGAGCACGAAGCCGACCGCGACGAGCGAATACATGACGCCCGACAGCAGGCCGCCGACGAGCACCTCGACGAAGAAGGACCAGTCGAGCCCGCTCACGCCGCGGTCCCCCCGGCGTGGGAGTGGTCGGCCGGCTCCTGCCCGAGATAGGCGGCGATGACGGCGGGGTTCTTGCGGATCTCGTCGGGCGTGCCGTCGGCGATCCTGCGCCCATAGTCGAGCACGGTGATCCGGTCGGCCAGCCCCAGCACGATGTCGACGTCGTGCTCGATGAGCACGATGGTCGTGCCGAAGCGATCGCGCGTCGCGCGGATGAAGCGCGCCATGTCCGGCTTGTCGGCGCCGTTCATGCCGGCGAGCGGCTCGTCGAGGAGCAGCAGGCGCGGCTCGGCGACGACCGCGCGGGCAAGCTCGATGCGCTTGCGCACGCCATAGGGCAGGCCGTCGAGCTTGCGGTCGCGCGCCGCGTCGAGCTCGAGGAAGGCCAGCATCTCGTCGACACGGCGCGCCGCCTCGTCGCGGTCGCGCCGCGCCCGGGACAGGCCGAAGACCTGCTCGACGATGCTCGCCGTCGCCTGCGCGCGCGCCCCATCGCGACGTTCTGCGCGACGGTGAGGCCCTCGAACAGCGCGAGATTCTGAAAGGTGCGCGCGACGCCGAGCCGCGACAGGTCGCGCGCCCTCGCCCGCGTCACGCCGCCGACGGCGATGGTGCCGGAATCGGCGGGATAGAGGCCGGTGATGAGGTTGAGCAGCGTGCTCTTGCCGGCACCGTTCGGCCCGATGATGGCGTGGATCTCGCCCTGCCCCACCTGCATGTCGACATCCGCAACCGCCAGCACGCCGCCGAAGCTTTTCGTCACGCCCCGCAGCGTCAGCGCGATGGCCTCGCGCTGCGCTGTCGTCTCCTGCGGAGATGCGTGAGCCGCAGCAGGTACCTCCCGCCGTCGGTCAGCGCTCGTTGCGAGTGCGCCTGCGATACTCATCGTTTCGGCGCAAACCGAATTGGCTTTTGGTCGGCGACGCGGCCATGCGCGCCTGGCAGGGCCAACATCGCCACTGGTTTTTCGAGTATTTCTATCGACAAGCGTGAGACTCTGCTCATGCGCTATCTATCTTTTTCAGACTGAAGATCGTCAATAGTGCGTTGTTGGCAAATTTGAGGGCGTTCTTGTTCGATTTATGCAGACAAGTTGCGATAATTGGACTTTTCTTCTCGCCGCCTCTCTCGCAGCCATTTCCAGCTTGCGGGATTGCATCGCGCGAAAGCCGAACGACCCCCGACCGCCACGAATACGTGGCTTTCCCCCTGCGCAGGGCGCGGCGCGTACGCTTGCTTGAAGCCGCCCGCCGGGAGGGCTAGACGCGCTCGTGCCGACACGCGGAGCGCCGCTCACCCCCATGCCAAGCCACAGCCCGTTTCCTCACGACGTCCGCGTCCTGCTCGCCGAGAACATCGCGCCGTCCGCCAACGAGGCGTTCACGCGCATCGGCATCCGCGAGATCAGCCGGGTGGCACGCGCGGTCGGGGCGCAGGATGCGCGCGAGCTTGCGGCGACGCAGGTGCTCGGCATCCGCTCGCAGACGAAGGTCTTCGCCGACCTGCTCGCGGCGGCGCCGGCGCTCATCTCGGTCGGCTGCTTCAGCGTCGGCACGAACCAGGTCGACCTCGAGGCGACGCGGGCGCGCGGCATCCCGGTCTTCAACGCGCCCTATTCCAACACCCGCAGCGTCGCGGAGCTGACGATCGGCGAGATCGTCATGCTGTTCCGCCGCGTCCCGCATCGCTCGCAGGCGATGCATACCGGCGGCTGGGACAAGTCGGCCACGGGCTCCTACGAGGTGCGCGGCAAGACGCTCGGCATCGTCGGCTACGGCTCGATCGGCGCGCAGCTCTCCAACCTCGCCGAGGCGATGGGCATGCGCGTCATCTTCTTCGACGTCACCGACAAGCTGCGCCACGGCAACACGATGCCGACCGACACGCTCGCCGAGCTCTTGTCCCAGAGCGACGTCGTCAGCCTGCACGTGCCGGAGACGGCCGAGACCAACAACCTCATCGGCGAGGCCGAGATCAGGGCGATGAGGCCCGGCGCCTATCTCATCAACAACAGCCGCGGGCGCGTGGTCGACATCGCGGCGCTCGCCGCCGCGCTCGCCGACAATCATCTCGCCGGCGCGGCGATCGACGTGTTCCCCGTCGAGCCGAAGGCCAACGGGGAAAAATTCGTATCCCAGCTCCAGGGGCTCGAGAACGTGATCCTCACGCCGCATATCGGCGGCTCGACCATGGAGGCGCAGGACCGCATCGGCGAGGAGGTGTCGCGCAAGCTCGCCGACTTCATCCAGAGCGGCTCGACGGCGGGCGCGGTCAACTTCCCGCAGGTGCAGATCCCGACGCGGCGCGAGGGCGCCCGCTTCCTCCATACCCACCGCAACGTGCCCGGCGTGCTGCGGCAGATCAACGACGCCATGGCGCGCTCCGACATCAACGTCGCCGCGCAGTACCTGCAGACGGAGGGCGACCTCGGCTACGTCGTCATCGAGGCGGACGCGTTTGCCGGAAACCTCGAGACCACGCTGGCCGCGCTCCAGGCCATCCCCGGCACGGTGCACGCGCGGCTCATCCCGCCGCCGGTCGTCGCCGCGCCGGCGCGGGGCTAGCCGCGATGACGCCGCCAGACCGCCTCGCTGAGTGCCTGGCCGCGCTGGCGGCGCAGCTCGGCCCCGGCTCTGTCGTGCAGGCCGAGGCCGACATGGCGGCCTTCGCCACCGACTGGCGCCGCCTCTTCCACGGCCGCCCGGCGGCGGTGGTGCTGCCGCGCTCGACTGCGGAGGTGTCGCTGACGCTGCGCCTCTGCCACGCGGCCGGCGTCGCCGTCGTGCCGCAGGGCGGCAACACGGGGCTCGCCGGCGGCGCGACGCCGGACGCCTCTGGCGCGCAGATCGTGCTGTCGCTGAAGAGGATGGACAGGATCGTCGACGTCGACCCGCTCGCCGCGATGATCGAGGTCGAGGCCGGCTGCATCGTGCAGCACGTGCAGGAGGCAGCGGCGCGGGCCGGCCGGCTGCTGCCCGTCAGCTTCGCGGCCGAGGGCTCGGCGACGATCGGCGGCATCATCGCGACGAATGCCGGCGGCCTCAACGTCCTGCGCTACGGCATGACGCGCAGCCTTGTGCTCGGGCTCGAGGTCGTGCTCGCCGACGGCACGGTGCTCGACGCGCGCCGCGCCTTGCGCAAGGACAACGCGGGCTACGACCTGAAGCAGCTCTTCATTGGCAGCGAGGGCACGCTCGGCATCGTCACCGGCGCCATACTGCGGCTCGCGCCGCGGATGACCAACACCGAGACCGCGCTGCTGGCGCTGCCCGACCCCGCCGCCGCGCTCGCCGTGCTGCAGGCTGCGCAGGAGGCGCTCGGCGAGACGCTGCAGGCCTGCGAGCTGATCTCGAGCGCCTCGCTCGACCTCGTCGCCAGGCATGCCGGCCTGAAGAGCCCGCTCGAGCCCTCGCCGTGGAGCCTCTTGATCGAGGCGGGCTCCTGCCTGCCCCTGCGCGAGGCGATGGAGACGTTCCTCGCCGACTGCATCGAGCGGGACCTCGCCGCCGACGGCGTGCTCGCCGCCTCGATGCAGCAGGCGACGAGCCTCTGGGCGCTGCGCGAGCGGATCACCGAGGCGGAGGGCGCCGAGGGCCGCAGCGTCAAGCACGACGTCTCGGTGCCCATCGGCCGCATCCCGGCCTTCCTGGAGGCCGCGAGCGACGCCGTGCTCGCCGCCGTCCCGGGGGCGATCCTGAACCTTTTCGGGCACGTCGGCGACGGCAACATCCATTTCAACGTGATCCCGCGCGACGACACGCCGGCCGACGACATCAACCGCATCGTCCACGGCCTCATATCGACGTTCGGCGGCAGCATCTCGGCCGAGCACGGCATCGGGCAGTACAGGGTGCGCGACCTCGCCTACTGCCGCGGGCCGGCCGAGCTCGCCTTCGCCACCGCGCTGAAAAAGCTCTGCGATCCGGAAAATCTTCTGAACCCCGGCAAGGTCTATCCGACGCCTACGGTGACGTAGGGGCCAGCCGGTCGAATACGATCCGACTGCGTCACATAACCGTAATCCAGCTGTCTTAGAAGCCTCGTGGAGCCGCCATACGGATGCCCTCGGCCGCCACCCCCAGGCCGCCCTCAGACGTCCCTCCGCACGAGGCTTTGCCCATGAAATCCAACGTTCTTCTCCGCGTCGCGCTCGCCGGTGCCGTGTCCTGCGCCGCGATCCTTCCGCTGCATGCCGCCGAGATCTCCGGCGCCGGCGCGACCTTCCCCTATCCGATCTACGCGAAGTGGGCCGAGAGCTACCAGAAGTCCTCGGGCGTCCAGCTCAACTACCAGGCGATCGGCTCCGGCGGCGGCATCAAGCAGATCAAGGCCCGCCTCGTCACCTTCGGCGCCAGCGACAAGCCGCTGAAGCAGGAAGACCTCACCGCCGCCAAGCTCGTGCAGTGGCCGATGGTGATGGGCGGCATCGTGCCGGTCGTGAACATCGAGGGCGTCGCCCCGGGCGCGCTGACCTTCGACGGCCCGACGCTCGCCAAGATCTTCCTCGGCGAGATCAAGACCTGGGACGACCCGGCGATCGCCAAGCTCAACCCCGGCGTCAAGCTGCCGTCGGCCGGCATCGCCGTCGTCCACCGCTCGGACGGCTCGGGCACGACCTTCAACTTCACCGACTACCTCTCGAAGGTCTCGCCCGACTGGAAGAGCAAGGTCGGCGCGGACGCCGCGGTGAAGTGGCCGGCCGGCCTCGGCGCCAAGGGCAACGAGGGCGTCGCCTCCAACGTCAAGCAGACGACGAACTCGATCGGCTACGTCGAGTACGCCTACGCCATGCAGAACAAGCTGACCTACACCGACCTCGTGAACCACGAGGGCAAGAAGGTCGAGCCGGTGGCCGATGCCTTCGCCGCCGCCGCCGCCAACGCCGACTGGGCCAAGGCGCCGGGCTTCTACCTCATCCTCACCGACCAGCCGGGCGAGAAGTCCTGGCCGATCACCGCCTCGACCTTCATCCTGATGCCGACCGAGCCGACCGACCCGGCCGCCGCCACCGCGGCGCTCAAGTTCTTCGACTGGGCCTACGAGAACGGCGACGACGCCGCCAAGAAGCTCGACTACATCCCGATGCCGAAGAGCGTCGTCGAGCTCGTCAAGAAGGAGTGGTCGACGCAGATCAAGGGCCAGGACGGCAAGCCGCTGCAGTTCTGATCCCAACCGTCACCAGCGACCGGGGGGCCCTGCCCTCCGGTCTGCTCTTTCAAAAAACTCGACAGCCCGCGTCTGGAGAACCCGTTGGTCGACCTCGCCGCCCGACAGTCCATTGCCGCCCCCAGCGTCTTCGACCGCGCCCAGGCGCTCGCCCGCTTCAAGACGTCCGATAACGTCTTCCGCATCCTCACGCTCTCCGCTGCGATCCTGGTCCTGTTGCTGCTCGGCGGCGTCATCGGCTCGCTGATCTGGGGCGCACTGCCGATCTTCAAGGCGTCCGGCTTCAAGTTCCTCGTCTCGACCGACTGGGATCCCGTCAACGACGTCTACGGCGCGGCGACTGCGATCTACGGCACGATCGTCACCTCGATTATCGCCCTCGTCATCGCCATTCCGATCGGCCTCGGCATCGCGATCTTCCTCTCCGAGCTGTGCACGCCGCGCCTGCGCCAGCCGATCGGCATCGCCATAGAGCTGCTCGCCGGCATCCCC
Organism: Beijerinckiaceae bacterium RH AL1; assembly: GCA_901457705.2. NCBI lineage: Bacteria > Pseudomonadati > Pseudomonadota > Alphaproteobacteria > Hyphomicrobiales > Beijerinckiaceae > Beijerinckiaceae bacterium RH AL1. Next base: position 958,125 of record LR590083.2, on the reverse strand, counting down.
TCGATCATCTACGGCATCTGGGGCTTCTTCATCCTGAAGCCGCTGCTGCAGGCCTATGTCGAGCCGGCGATCATCGCCGTCACCGGGCCGATCCCGGTGCTCAACACGATCTTCGCCGGCCCCGCCTACGGCACCGACGTCTTCACCGCCGGCTTCATCCTGGCGATAATGGTGCTGCCCTTCATCACCTCGATCTCGCGCGACGTCTTCGCGACGGTGCCGCCGATGCTGAAGGAGAGCGCCTACGGCCTCGGCTTCACGACCCGCGAGGTCGTGTCGCGCGTCGTCATCCCCTACACGCGCATCGGCATCGTCGGCGGCATCATGCTGGCGCTCGGCCGCGCGCTCGGCGAGACGATGGCCGTGACCTTCGTCATCGGCAACGCGCACAATCTCTCCGCCTCGCTGTTCGCCCCCGGCACCTCGATCTCGGCGACGATCGCCAGCGAGTTCGCCGAGGCCGACCGCGGCCTCTACACGTCGGCGCTCATCGCGCTCGGCCTCATCCTGTTCGGCATCACCTTCATGATCCTGGCGATCGCCCGCTACATGCTGATGCGCATCGAGAGAAGGGCGCACTGACATGGATCTCCTCGCCTCGCGCCGGCTGAAGAACAACATCTACGTCGGGCTCTGCTACGCCGCCTCGGCGTTCGGCCTCGCCTTCCTGGCGTGGATCCTCGGCATCCTGTTCTACAAGGGCCTCGCCGGCATCTCGCCGTCGCTCTTCACGACGCGCACGCTGTCGCCGGGCTCGGGCGGCGGCCTCGCCAATGCGATCATCGGCTCGGTGCTGATGACCCTGATCGGCACGATCGTCGGCACGCCGATCGGCATCCTCGCCGGCACCTATCTCGCCGAGTACGGCACCGGCTCGAGGCTCGCCTTCGTCGTGCGCTTCATCAACGACATCCTGCTCTCGGCGCCGTCGATCGTCATCGGCCTCTTCGTCTACCAGATCGTCGTCGTGCCGATGGGCGGCTTCTCCGGCCTCGCCGGCGGCATCGCGCTGGCGATCATCGTCATCCCGGTCGTCGTGCGCACGACGGAGGACATGCTGCGCCTCGTGCCGACGCCGCTGCGCGAGGCCTCCTCGGCGCTCGGCATGCCGAAGAGCCTGATCGTGCAGCGCATCGCCTACAAGGCGGCGCGCGCCGGCCTCACCACCGGCGTGCTGCTCGGCATCGCGCGCATCTCGGGCGAGACGGCGCCGCTGCTCTTCACCGCGCTCAACAATTCCTACACCTCGTGGGATCTGACCAAGCAGATGGCGAGCCTGCCCTACGTCATCTACCAGTACGCCGGCTCCGCCTATCCCGACTGGCAGGGCCTCGCGTGGTCGGGCGCCCTCATCATCACACTCGCCGTCCTGACGCTGTCGATCACGGCGCGCACGCTCGCGACGCCGAGGAGCAAACGATGACCCGCAACGAGACCGCCGACGACGTCGTGTCCGCGCCGAACGGCCACGTCGCGAACCTGCCGACGAAGATGGAGGTCAAGGACCTGCGCTTCTACTACGGCGACTCGCTGGCGTTGAAGACGATCAACCTGCCGATCTACGCCAACAAGATCACGGCGCTGATCGGCCCGTCGGGCTGCGGAAAGTCGACGCTGCTGCGCGTCATGAACCGCATGTACGATCTCTACCCGCGCCAGCGCGCCGAGGGCGCCGTCATCCTCGACGGCAAGAACATCCTGGACAAGGCCCAGGACCTGAACCTGCTGCGCGCCCGCGTCGGCATGGTGTTCCAGAAGCCGACGCCGTTCCCGATGTCGATTTTCGAGAACATCGCCTTCGGCATCAAGCTCTACAACCGCCTGCCGCAGAGCGAGATCGAGGGCCGCGTCGAGGCCGCGCTGCGCGGCGCCGCGCTTTGGAACGAGGTCAAGGACAAGCTCTCCGATTCCGGCCTGTCGCTCTCCGGCGGCCAGCAGCAGCGCCTCTGCATCGCGCGCACCGTCGCGGTGCAGCCCGAGGTCATCCTCTTCGACGAGCCCTGCTCGGCGCTCGACCCGATCTCGACGCTCAAGGTCGAGGAGCTGATGGACGAGCTGTCGTCGAAGTACACGCTCGTCATCGTCACCCACTCGATGCAGCAGGCGGCGCGCGTCTCGACCTACACCGCCTTCATGTATCTCGGCGAGCTGATCGAGTTCGGCGACACCAAGCGGATGTTCACCTCGCCCGAGAAACGGCAGACGCAGGACTACATCACCGGCCGCTTCGGCTGATCCTCCTCCGACGAACCGGGATTGATTTGATGTCCGACCATATCGTCAAGGCCTACGACAAGGAGCTCGACCTCCTCAGCCGCAAGATCGCGGAAATGGGCGGCATCGCGGAGAAGATGCTGTCGGATGCGATGGACGGCCTCGCCGACCTCGATGCCGACCTCGCCCGCGCCACCGTCGCCGTCGACCCGCGCCTCGACCAGCTCCAGCGCGAGATCGAGGAGCACGCCATCATGACCATCGCCCGCCGCCAGCCGATGGCGGTCGACCTCCGCGAGATCGTCGCGGCGATCCGCATCTCGGCCGATCTCGAGCGTGTCGGCGACCTTGCGAAGAACATCGCCAAGCGCGCCGTCATCATCGCCGCCGAGGCGCGGCTGCCGCGCGCGATCATCGGGCTGAAGTCGATGAACGAGGTAGCGGCGCTCTCCTTGAAGGACGTGCTCGACGCCTACGCCCATCGCGAGGTCGAGCGGGCGCGCGACGTGTGGATGCGCGATACCGAGCTCGACGCGCTCGAGGATTCCGTGTTCCGCGACCTCCTCACCTTCATGATGGAAGACCCGCGCAACATCTCGTTTTGCGCCCATCTGCTATTCGTCTCGAAGAACATCGAGCGCATCGGCGATCACGCGACGAACATTGCCGAGACCATCGTTTATCTCGTGACCGGAGAGGCGCTGCCGGTCGAGCGTCCGAAAGGACCCTCGTTCACGAGCCTGCCGCAAGACGCCTGACCTGACGGCCCATGGAAACCCTTGCCGATAAGACCAATCGCGCCGCGACGACCCAGACGGGCACGCCGCGAATCCTCGTCGTCGAGGACGAAGAGACGCTGTCGCTCCTGCTCTCCTACAACCTGGAGAGCGAGGGCTTCGCCGTCGAATGCGTCGAGCGCGGCGACGAGGCGGATATCCGCCTGCAGGAGAACCCGCCGGACCTCGTCATCCTCGACTGGATGCTGCCCGGCGTCTCCGGCCTCGAGATCTGCCGGCGCATGCGCGCCCGCCAGGCGACGCGCTCGCTGCCGGTGATCATGCTCACCGCGCGCGGCGAGGAGGGCGAGCGCGTGCGCGGCCTCTCGACCGGCGCCGACGACTACATCGTCAAGCCGTTCTCGGTGCCCGAGCTCATCGCCCGCGTGCGCGCGCTGCTGCGCCGCGCGAGCCCGGACCGGGTCGCCTCGCGGCTCACCGCCGGCGACCTCGAGCTGGATCGCCAGAGCTGGCGCGTCCACCGCGGCAAGCGGACCATCCATCTCGGCCCCACCGAGTTCCGGCTGCTCGAGTACCTGATGGCGAAGCCCGGCCGCGTCTTCTCGCGCGCGCAGCTGCTCGACAGCGTCTGGGGCCTCTCCGTCGAGATCGACGAGCGCACCGTCGACGTTCACGTCGGCCGGCTGCGCAAGGCGCTTTCCCAGGACGGCGAGCCCGACCCGATCCGCACCGTGCGCGGCGCCGGCTACGCCTTCGACGAGACCTTCGGGGGCTAGCGCGCCAGCGCGCCCTACGCCGCGTCGCGGACCTCGAGGTCGAGCGGCGGCAGCACGTCCATCGCCCGCTCCAGCGGGAAGGTCACCGTCACCTCGGTGCCCTCGCGCACCTTCGAGCGTAGCGCGAATGTGCCCCCGTGCAGCTCGACGAGGCCCTTGACGATCGGCAGGCCGAGGCCGGTGCCCTCCTCCGCCGCCTTGTGGGCGAAGGTGCCGCGCCCGAACGAGGCCATGACGAGCGGGATCTCGTTCTCCGGGATGCCGGCGCCGGTGTCGACGATGGCGAAGTACTGGCGTCCGATGTCGTCGAGGCCGAGCCTGATCCGCACCTGGCCGCCCTGCGGGGTGAACTTGATCGCATTCGACAGGAGGTTGAGCCCGACCTGGCGCAGCGCGCGGCCGTCGGCCCACAGCCGTGGCAGGAGCCCGGCCGGCTCCTCGATGATCTCGATGCCCTTCTTCTTGGCGCGCAGCGCCATCAGGTGGCGGCATTCGTCGAGGATGGCGGCGAGGTCGACCGCTTCCTCGCGAAGCTCGTAGCGCCCCGCCTCGACGCGCGAGAGATCGAGGATCTCGTTGATCAGCATCAACAGATGCTCGCCGGACGAATGGATGTCGCCGGCGTAGTCCTTGTAGGCCGGCACGGCGTGGCGGCCGAAAAGCTCGCTCTTCATCACCTCGGAGAAGCCGAGGATGGCGTTGAGCGGCGTGCGCAGCTCGTGGCTCATGGTGGCGAGGAAACGCGACTTGGCGAGGTTCGACTCCTCGGCGCGCCGCCGCGCGAGGTCGCTGTTGGCCTTGCTCTGCTCGAGCTCGGCGATCAGCTCGTCCTTCTCGACCTCGAACGTCAGGGCCTGCAGCGCCGAGGCGTGCAGCTTGCGCGACAGATCGACGAAGTAGACGAGCGTGCCGAGCGCCAGCACCGCGATCAGCCAGTCGTTGCCGGCGAGCCCGGCGGGATGCAGCACGGCGAGGATCGCCAGCGTCATCGGCACGAGGCCGCCGTAGACGGCGCTCGGCACGGTCGCCGTCACCGTCGCGTTCATGGCCGCGACGAGGAGCAGCGCCATGAGGATGAACGTGGTCTCCTGCGGCGCCTCGCCGATCCACGAGAACAGCACGATGAGCGCGTAGGCGGAGCCGAGCACGACCTCGCCGAGCGCGAAGAGACGCGCCCAGCGCTTCGGCGGCGTGGCGCTGTCCATCTGCGCGAGGAAGCTGCCGGCGAGCCGGCTGACGAGCAACAGGGCGGCGCAGACGATGCCGGCCCATACGAGCACGGCCATCTGCGAGGTCCAGTGCAGGGCGACGAAGGCGAGCGCTACCGCAAGAAGCGCCAGCCCCGGGAGCGCCCCGCGACGGCGCTCGGCGTAGATGCGCAAGAGCTCGAGATCGAAGGCGCGATGACCTGTGCCGGAGGAGGTCAGCTTCTCGCGCGCCTCGCGCACGTGAAGCGCGACGCGGCGCCGCTCCGCCACGGTCCGCGGGTCGGCGCCGCGACCCCGTGCGATCATCTCGGCGGTGACTTCGAACATGCGGGCGGAACTCAAAACGGCGCCCGAAAACGATGCCGGCAAATCGTTAACGAGGGGTCGACGAAATGATTAAGATCTTAATCTCGCCGGCCAGAAAGCGTCGACGTTTCGGTGCGCGCCACGGGCGGGAAGCCGGTAGGTTGCCTGGATCGGCGGACCGGCGGATTGCTGTGGACAAGCTGGCCTGCGGGCCTGATCGGCCTCAGGCGCTTACTGCCCCAGCGGGGTGAGAAACACGCCACCGACCATGTCGCTGTCGCGCCGCACGAGCTTCGCGCGGCAGCGCTGGTCGACGCCTTCGACGACGGGGATGAGGAGATCGAACTCGTCGGGCAGGTGGACCGCGTCCGCGATCTGCAGCTTGAAGCCGGACGTCGAGAGATCCTTCAGCCGGCAGGCCATGACCAGCCCGTCGGCCAGCTCGATCTTCGCCGCGATGTCGCAGTCGGACCGCTCGTGGACCCGTCGCTCGGACCCCTTCATCATCCATCCCTCCCGCAGGTTCCATCGGACGGAGCGGGCAGCAGGCGGTGGGAAATCAACGTGATCACGGCAATCCGTACAGCAGTCGCAAGCCCCCCGACCTTGCGGATGAGCCCCCGATCATCACCCTCTACCTTGCCCCTATCACGGAAGGGAAAGCAACCGCTCTCTCCGGCGCTTCAACTTGAATCTACGAGGATTTCACAGGCGGCGAGCTGCGCGCTCAGCCCCTGAGGCCCGGCGCCTCGTGGCCGGTGCGCGCGACATATTCCGTATAGCCGCCGCCATAAGCGTGCACGCCGTCGGGCGTCAGCTCGAGCAGGCGGTTCGACAGCGCGGCGAGGAAGTGCCGGTCGTGCGAGACGAAGAGCATCGTGCCCTCGTAGCGCACGAGCGACTTGATCAGCATCTCCTTCGTCGCGATGTCGAGGTGGTTGGTCGGCTCGTCGAGCACCAGGAAATTCGGCGGATCGAACAGCATCTTGGCCATCACGAGCCGCGCCTTCTCGCCGCCCGACAGCACCCGGCAGCGCTTCTCGACGTCGTCGCCCGAGAAGCCGAAGCAGCCGGCGAGCGTCCGTAACGCGCCCTGGCCCGCCTGCGGGAACGAGGCCTCGAGGTCCTCGAAGATCGTCGCCTCGCCGTCGATCAGCTCCATCGAGTGCTGCGCGAAGTAGCCGAGCTTGACGCTGGCGCCGAGCGCCACCGTGCCGGTATCCGGCGTCGTGGTGGCGGTGACGAGCTTCAGGAGCGTCGACTTGCCGGCGCCGTTCACCCCCATCACGCACCAGCGCTCCCGTCGCTGCACGGAGAAGTCGAGGTCCTCGTAGATCGTGCGCGAGCCATAGCGCTTGGCGACAGACTTCAGCGCCACGACGTCGTCGCCGGAGCGCGGCGCCGTGGGGAAGTCGAACGCCACCGTCTGGCGCCGGCGCGGTGGCTCGACGCGCTCGATCTTGTCGAGCTTCTTCACCCGGCTCTGCACCTGCGCGGCATGCGACGCGCGCGCCTTGAAGCGCTCGATGAACTTGATCTCCTTCGCCAGCATCGCCTGCTGCCGCTCGAACTGCGCCTGCTGCTGCGATTCCGCCATCGCCCGCTGCTGCTCGTAGAAGGCATAGTCGCCGGCATAGGTGGTGAGCGAGCCGCCGTCGATCTCGACGATCTTGCCGACGATGCGGTTCATGAACTCGCGGTCGTGCGAGGTCATCAGGAGCGCGCCGGCAAAGCCCTTGAGGAAGGATTCGAGCCAGATCAGGCTCTCGAGATCGAGATGGTTGGAGGGCTCGTCGAGCAGCATGACGTCGGGCGCCATAAGCAGGATGCGGGCGAGCGCGACGCGCATCTTCCAGCCGCCGGAGAGATGGCCGACGTCGCCCTCGACCATCTCGGGCGAGAAGCCGAGGCCGGCCAGCACGTCCTGCGCGCGGCCCTCCAGCGAATACCCGTCGAGCTCCTCGAAGCGCGCCTGCACCTCGCCGTAGCGCGCGACGAGGTCGTCCATCTCGTCGGCACGCGCGGGGTCGGAAAAGGCCGCCTCGATCTCCTTCATCTCGGCGGCCACCGCGCCCAGCGGCCCCGCGCCGTCCATCGTCTCGGCCAGCACGCTGCGGCCGGCCATCTCGCCGACGTCCTGGCTGAAGTAGCCGATGGTGATGCCGCGGTCCGTCGAGATCTGGCCCTCGTCCGGCGCCTCCTCGCCGTTGATCATCCGGAACAGCGTGGTCTTGCCGGCGCCGTTGGGCCCGACGAGCCCGATCTTCTCGCCCTTGTTGAGCGCCGCCGACGCCTCGATGAAGAGGATCTGCTTGCCGTTCTGCTTGCTGATCTTGTCGAGGCGGATCATGGGGTCTCTGTCGTCGGGAGGCGCGTCCGCTTAGGCCATGTTGCGGCGCGGCGAAAGGGCCGGAGACGCAGTCGGCAGCCCGGCCACAGGATGCTCTCCGCAACCCCGTCGAGACGCTTTGCCTCCCGACGTCACGGCCCGGCGTTTCTTGCTAAGGCCGGCCGCTGCGGATAGGTTGATCCATCGCCGGGATCTTCAGAGCACCGACGCCTGAGAGACGCGTGCGCTCCCGCTCCCCAGCAGAGGACGCACGCATGCCCCGCTACTTCTTCCACGTGTTCGACGGCGCCGATTCGTTCGACAGCGTCGGCACGGTCTTCGAGCATATCCGCGACGTGCGGCTGCACATGCTGGCGATCGCGCGCGCCGCCATCGAGGGCGTCGACTCCCAGAAGGCGACGTGGTCGATCGAGGCGTTCGACGAGCGCGGCAAGATCGTCGGCTCGCTGGATTTCGGCCTGCTCACCTGATCGCGACAAATCACGTCAGGAACTTCTCGCAGACCGCGCGCTTTGCCCGCATCGTCGGCAGGACCACAGAGCGTCGACGGCTGAGAGTTCCGCTTCGCTCCCGCTCCCGAGATCACAGGAGCGTCACGTGCCCCGCTACTATTTCGACGTCCACGACGGCCAGCGCTTCACCGACGAGCGCGGGCAGGAGTGCGCGGACCTCGAAGCCGCTCAGGGCGAGGCGATGGCGAGACTCTCGCGCCACCTGCAGAAGTGGCCGTGCAAGTGGAACGGCGGCATATGGACGATGATCGTGCGCGACGACGGCGGCAACGCGGTGGCCACCCTCGTCATCAGCGCCCAGAGCTGAGCCGCCGGGCGCCATGACGCACTTGCATCCGCCGCCGCCCGGTCGTTGGTGGAGCCGTGACCGCCGCCCCGCCCGAAGACCTCGCGTCCCTTGCCTCAGATATCCGCCGCTGCCGCATCTGCCGCGACGCGCCCTTCGCCGGTCCACCCCTGCCGCAGGAGCCGCGACCGATCCTGCGCGTCGATCCTCGGGCCAAGATCCTCATCGCCAGCCAGGCGCCCGGCATCCGCGCACACACCGGCGACAAGCCGTTCCTCGATCCCTCCGGCGACCGGCTGCGCGACTGGCTCGGGCTCGACCACGAGCGCTTCTACGACGGCACGAAGATCCTGATCGCGCCGATGGGCTTCTGCTTTCCCGGCCACACGCCGAACAAAGGCGACCTGCCGCCGCGCAAGGAATGCGCGCGCGTCTGGCACGACCGCCTGTTCGCGGCGATGCCGCAGGTCGAGCTGATCCTGGCGATCGGCCGCTACGCGCAGCTCTACCACTACCGCCGACTGGGCCGGCCGCTGCCGCCCGGGCTGACGCTCGACGCGCTGGTGCGCGACTGGCGCGCCTATTCGGCCGGGTCGCCGACCATCATCGCCCTGCCCCACCCCTCCTGGCGCAACAACGCCTGGCTGAAGCGCAACCCGTGGTTCGACGCAGAGGTGCTGCCGGCCCTGCGGCAGGCTGTGGCGGCGCTGATGTGAGCGGCCTCAGAACACCGGCGGCGCATCCTCCGGCGGCTTGATGGGCGGCGCCGACTTCGGCAGCACGCGCGGCGGCAGGTCCTGCAGCGCGTAGGTCGCGCGGCCGTCCGCGCCCCCCGTGCGCTGGAAGAGGTGCGCGCCGCCGTTGCGGATGTCGAGCTTCATCATGTCGGCGTCCGTGAGGCCAAGCAGCTCGGCCGTCATCGCTCGGATGGCGCCCATGTGCGAGAAGGCCAGCACGTCGGCGCGATAGAGGATCGGCGCGATGTCGGAGAGGAAGCCGCGCACGCGCAGCCTTGCGTTGATCGCGCTCTCCGAGCCGTTGCCCGCGAAGGTCGCGTCGCTGTCCATGCGCGGATCGTAGGCCGTCCCGTAGTCGCGCTCGTTGAGGTCGGCGCGGATGCGTGGCGAGAGCGAGAGCAGGCCCATCTGGTCAAGCACGATGCGCGCGGTCTGCTGGGCGCGGAAATATTCCGACGCGTAGACCTCCAGCGTGAAGTCGCCCGGCCGCAGCCAGCGCGGCTCGAGCTGCGCCAGCGCCTGGCCGGTGCTCAGCGCCTGCCGGATGCCGTTCGTCGTCAAACAAAGCGCGCTGTCGTGGTAGGAATAGAAGACATTGTCTTCGTTGCCGGTGCTGCCGCCGTGGCGGACCAGAAGCAACCTGTTCATCGACGCCTCCCGGCTCAAGGGATCTGCGGACGTGTCGCGGGCGACGAAACCCTGTCGCACCAGGCCGAGCTAAGCGCGGCTCCATGACAACCCGGCGTCGAGACCGGGCCTCTCGTCTCATGCTTAAGTCTCACGAAGCGCGCGAGAGGCGCGGGCCGCGCCCCAGAAACGCGCGGTTTCTCCCGTCAGTGCCTTGCATGCGCCGCCTCGTCCTAGCGCTTGCCTGCCTCGTCGCCGTCGCATCCGCCACCCCCGTGGCGGCAGCGCAGCGGCTCGCCCTCGTCATCGGCAACGCCGCCTATGCCGGCCGCCCGCTCGCCACCGCTGCGGCCGACGCCGGCCTCGTCGCGCAGGCGCTGTCCCAGGCCGGCTATGCGGTGACGGCGGCCCACGACCTCGACGCCAAGGGCCTGCGCGCGGCGCTCCATGCCTTCGCCGACGCGGCCCGCGACGCCGGGCCCGACGCAACGGTCTTCGTCTATCTCGCCGGCGACGGCGTGCAGTTCGACGGCAACAACTACATGCTGCCGGTCGACGCCGCGCTGGCGCACGACGACGACGTTCCGCTGCAGGGCGCCGACCTCGGCGATTTTTCCCGCGCGCTCGCGGCGGCGCCGGCGGCGTCGCGCATTCTCCTCTACGACCTGGCGCGCGAGAGCCCGCTGGCGCCCACCGACGAGATGCCGCTGGCGCCCGGCCTCGCGCTCCTGACGCCGGCGAAGGACATGCTCGTCGGCTTCGCCGCAGCGCCCGGCCAGGTCGCGCCGCCGAGCCTGCTGCCCTACGGGCCCTACGCCCGCGCCCTCGCCGAGGCGCTCGGGCCGCCACGGCCGGAGGCGCCTGCGCCCGGCATGGGCGTCCTCCTCGAGCGGGTCAGGCTGCGCGTCGCGACGCTCACCAACGGCGCGCAGGTGCCATGGAGCGCCGGGGCCCTGTCGAGCGACCCCGCGCGGGTCGACCGCCTTCCTCCGGGCAATCAGCCGGGCGAGGTCGGCTTCGCCGCCGCTTTGGCCCGCGACACGCTGCAGGGTTACGCCGACTTCGTGCGTGCGGTGCCGGATGGCCCGCTTGCCGCCCGCGCGCGCGTGCTGCTGGCGCTGCGCCGCGAGGCCTCGATCTGGCAGGCGGTCGCCGCGGCGGACGATCCGCGCGCCGCCTGGACCTACATGCGCCGTTACCTTCGCGGGCCGCATCGCTTCGACGCCAGGCGCCGGCTCGCCGCGCTCAAGGCGGCGCTCGAGCCGCCGCCGCGCTTCGACCCCGTCGTCTTCGACGTCCCGCCGCCCGCCGAGAGCGAGCTCGCCCTCCTCGCGCATCCGCGCGAGGCGGAGCGCGGGCTGCCGCCGATGCCGGCGCCGCCCGTCGCGCTGCTGCCGCCGGCCGACGCCGCCTATTACGACGGCCTGCCGATGCCGACGCCCGCCCCGCGCGGGCTCTTGCCCATCGCGCTGCCGCTGCCGCAGGATCCCGGCGCCGAGGCGGGGAAGATCACGCAGACCGGCACGGACGGCGACGAGATCGTCGGCGAGACGAGCGTGGCGCCGGACGGCGCGAGCACGCTGACCCTGTCGGACGCCAAGGGCCCCTTCCTGATCTTCGCGACGCATCTCGAGGCGAGCGGCGCGCGGGTGACCATCGAGACCGGGCCTAAGGGCGACGTGAAGTCACGCACCACGGCGACGCGCGTCGGCGACGCGACGACGATCGTGCTGGCCGAGCCGAAGGGCGGCGCCTTGATGCGCATCGTCGCGCGCGACGAGCCCGACGGCACGCACCTGACCCGCGTGACGGACGGCGACGACACCCTGCTCGCCGCCTGGCGGCGCGACGCGGCAGGCGTGGTCGTCGCCAGCGAAGCGCTGAGGGAGCCGCCGCCTCTCGCGCCGGTCGCCGCGGCGGTGCCGGCCGCCCCGACCTCGCCGACGACCGCCGTCCCAGCAGTGCCGACCCCGCCGCTGCATCCCACGACGACACCGCCGCAGCAGGCGCTCGTGCCGCTCGCGCCCGCGCCGCCGGTGGCTGCGCCGGCCGCGCCGGCCAAGCCAGCCGCGCCGGTCGCCGCGCCGTCCGTAGCGCCAGCGCCGCCGGCCGCCGCGCCAAAGCCTGCACCACAGATGACGCTACCGCCGACGGCGCCGGCCGCGACCCCGCCGCAACCCGTCCCGGTGCCGGCGCCATCGACTCCGACCCCGGAAAAGCCGGCTGCCCCGCTTCCAACACCCAGTCCTCCGGCTGCGGCGTCGCCTCCAGCGCCGATCCCGGCTCCGCCGCAGCCGCCGACACCGCCGCTTCCCGCTCCCGTGCCGCCCTCGCCCGCTCCTGTCCCGCCGGCGCCGGAGCCGCCCGCGCCGCCACCCGAACCGCCTGCGCCGCCGGCACGTATCCCGCTGCCGCCCTCGCGGCCGCCCGAGCTTGCGGCGGCCTCGCATCGCGCGACGGCGCGCAGGCCAGGCGCCGGCAGGCCAGCCCCGCCGCCGAAGGCCAAGCCGCATGCGAAGCCGGCGCCCGTGCGTCACAAAGGGAAAGCGGCCCGCCCGAAGCGGAGCTGACCCCGCGCGAACCGCCGCTGCGAGTCTTAAGCTCTTGAACATTCGACTATGCGAGGCTTATTCTGACAACCCGTGTTGCTCCGCCGCACCAGTGCGGCGCTGTGACACCCGAGGAGCCCCGCCCGCATGGACCGGTCCGAGCCAGGTATCGACGCGACGGGGTCCCGCTACGGCGCGACCTCCGGCGGCGACTGCGCCTTCGACGCGGGCGGCCTGCGCATCCTGCGCCAGCCGGTGGCCCCCGCGCCGCAGCCCGTCGAGGTGCGACCGCGCCAGGGCCCCGTCTACGCCGCGCTCGATCTCGGCACCAACAACTGCCGTCTCCTCCTCGCGCGCCGGCCGCTGCCGGGCCAGGACCCCGGCGCCTTCCGAATCATCGATAGCTTCTGCCGCATCGTCCGCCTCGGCGAGGGCGTCTCGCGCGAAGGCCGGCTCGCCGAGACGGCGATCGCCCGCACGATTGCGGCGCTGCGCATCTGCCGCGAGAAGATGCGGGCCCGCCACGTCAGCCGCGCCCGCCTCGTCGCCACCGAGGCATGCCGCGCCGCCGCCAACAGCGGCGAGTTCCTGGAGCGCGTGCACGCGGCGACCGGGCTGACGCTCGAGATCGTCGACCGCGAGACCGAGGCCATGCTGGCCACCGCCGGCTGCGCCAGCCTCGCCGACCCGGAGGCCGACGGCGTCGTGCTGTTCGACATCGGCGGCGGCTCGTCGGAGATCGTCTGGCTCGGCGCGGCCGGCGGGCGCCCCGGCAACGGCGAGGACGCGCTGCGCGCCCGCGTGCGCGCCTGGGATTCGATGAAGCTCGGCGTCGTCAGCCTCGCCGAAAAGTTCGGCGGCAAGATCGTGACGCCCGAGATCTACGAGGCCATGGTCGCCTACGTGCTCGACGCGCTCGCCCCCTTCGCAGCCCAGGTGGCGAAGGCGCCGCGCGGCGCGCGCTTCCACCTGCTCGGCACCTCGGGCACCGTGACGACGATCGCCGGCGTTCATCTCGGCCTGCCGCGCTACGATCGGCGCCGGGTCGACGGGCTGTGGATGAGCGAGGCCGAGATCGCGACCACCGTCGCGGTGCTGCGCGGCATGTCCTACGAGGAGCGGATGATGAACGGCTGCATCGGCAGCGATCGCGCCGACCTCGTGCTCGCCGGCTGCGCGATCTTCGAGGCGATCCGCCGGACCTTCCCCGCCGAGCGCGTGCGTATCGCGGACCGCGGCTTGCGCGAGGGCATCCTCATGCAGCTGATGGCCGCCGACCGCATGTGGTCCCACGACGGGTATTGAGCCAAGTGGGATATTCCTGATGGCACCGCGCGGCGAGCTGAAGACGCGGGTCAAGACCGCGCGCAAGCGCTCGCTCTCCTCCACCCTCTGGCTCGAGCGCCAGCTCAATGATCCCTACGTGCAGCAGGCCAAGCGCGACGGCTATCGCTCGCGCGCCGCCTACAAGCTCCTCGAGATCGACAAGCGCTACCGCATCCTGAAGCCCGGGCAGCGCGTGCTCGACCTCGGCGCGGCGCCGGGCGGCTGGGCGCAGGTCGCCGCCGCCAAGGTCGGCGTCGAGGCCGGCAAGGGCAGGATCGTCGGCATCGACCTTTTGCCGATCGACCCGCTCGCCGGCGTGCACTTCGAGGTGCTCGACTTCCTCGCGCCCGAGGCGCCGGCGCGCCTCAAGGAGCTGATGGGGGCACCGGCCGACCTCGTGCTGTCCGACATGGCCGCGAACACGACCGGCCACAAGAAGACCGACCACCTGCGCATCATGGGCCTGCTCGAGCTCGCGATCGACTTCGCCTGCGAGGTGCTGGCCAAGGACGGCGCCTTCCTCGCAAAGGTGTTTCAGGGCGGCACCGAGGGCGAGCTGCTGCGCCGCCTGAAGACCGACTTCACCTCCGTGCACCACGTCAAGCCCGAGGCGAGCCGCCAGGGCTCGGCGGAGCTTTATGTGCTGGCGACGGGGTTCCGCGGATGACCGGATCGCATATCGGCTCGAGCTTCGACAGCTGGCTCGACGAGCAGGACATCCGCGAGGACGTGACGGCGGCGGCCATCAAGTCCGTGATCGCCATGCAGATCGGCGCGGAGATGAAGAAACACGGCTTCACCAAGGTGAAGATGGCGGAGCGGATGCAGACAAGCCGTGCCCAGCTCGACCGCCTGCTCGACCCCGACGCCGGCAACGTCACGTTGGAGACGCTCATGCGCGCCGCAAAGGTCGTCGGCCGCAAGCTGCGGCTTGAGCTCGTTTGAACGAGACCCAGTCTAGCGAAGCGTCATCTGCAGCCAGAGCCGTAAATGGCCGTGATCAGCTTGCGCCCCGATTCCAAGAGCAGCTCGTCGGCGGAGCGCCCGCGCCTTGGTCCGGCCGAGCCGGGCCGCCGCCCTGCCCACCGTGCCCCGCCCCTCGCGGGCGCGCCGGCGGCTCCGGCACGTCGGCCATCTCCTCGCCGATCAGCACGGCGTTGCGGATCTGGTCGCCAAAGTCCTTCATTGCGGCGGGCGAGTGCGGCACCAGCAGCACCTTGGCGGCCGTCGAGGTGCCGAACTCCTTCAGCGTGTCGAAGTACTGGGTCAGCAGCAGCATCTGCATGACCTCGGCGGCCGGCACGCCGGAGACGTGCTTCTGGAATTCCTCGACCGAGGCCTGGTAGCCCTCCATGATCGCCTTGCGCTGGCCGGCGATGCCCTCGCCCTGCAGCCGCTTCGAGGCGGCTTCCGCCTCGGCCCGCTTCACGACGAGGATCTTCTCCGCCTCGCCCTTGGACGCCGCCGCCACCTGCAGCCGCGCCTGCGCCTGGATGTCGTTCATCGCCGCCACGACCTGCGCCGCCGGCGTGATGTCGATCACGAGGCAGGAGACGATGATGATGCCGTACTGCCCCATCGCCGGCCCGACGTGCTCCTGGATCGCCACCGAGATGTCGTCCTTGCGCTCGAACACATGGTCGAGGTCCATGGTCGGCACCTGCGAGCGCACGGAGTCGAGCGCATAGGCGGTGATCTGCGCCTGGATGTCGGCTAGGCCGTAGTAGGCGAGCGTCTCGCGCCCCGCCTCGATGCGGTAGTTCACCGCGAAGTGGATTTTGACGAAGACGTTGTCCTTGGTCTTGGTGTCGGCCTCGAGCTGCACCTGGTTGACCATCAGGTTGATCGTCGCCGCGACGCGGTCGAACAGCGGGATCTTCACGTTGAGCCCCGGCCCCGCGACGCGCGAGAACTTGCCGAAGCGCTCGACGATCGCCCGGTTCTGCTGCTCCACCGTGAACAGGCCGGCGGCCAGGATCACCAGGACGATGATGACGAGAATGGTGATGAAGGTCATCGAGAGGGTGATCTCGGCGGGGTTCATGCGGGCTCCCTGAGGCCGGCGCCTCTTGGGGAGAGGACCGGCGTCGCCGCACCTTATGCGGGCGGGATGACGCCGTCATTGCCTCTCGCGGTCGCGGGACGCCTGAGGAGGAAGACGGCGGTGACGGCCTCCCATGCCGTGATCGTGTAGACGCTCGCGCGCTCCCACACGCCGTCGGGCACGAGCAGCGGCCCATGCTCTCGCGCCGCGATGAGAACCGCCAGCGCGGCGAGCCCGAGCACCGGGAGTGCGAGGCTCGCGACGCGATGCGCCGTGGGCAGCCGCAGCTCGCGGAAGGCGAAGGCGGAGACGAAGCCCGTCGCATTGCCGAAGACGATCGCCAGGAAGGCGCCGAGGCCGTGCACGCCCGCGACGCCGCTCGTCTCGGGAAACAGCCCGACGAGCGAAATGCCGATAGCGTTGAGCGCCGCGCAGGCGGCGAGCGGCCAGCGGCCGACGCCGGACAGGGCGCGCGCCGCCGCGAGGCCGCCGACGAAGAAGAGCACGCCCTGCAGCACGAAGTCGCCGTTCATCACGGCGTGCAGCGGCGAGCACACCGCGCGCCCGGCGAAGACGATGCCGCAGGCGGGCACGCCGAGATCGCTGATGTAGTTCTCGGCATAGCTGTAGGCTGGCGTGTAGGCGGCGGCCGCGAGCGCCTCGCCGGCGACGTAGACGACCGCGGCCGCGCCCCAGGCCAGCGCCGCGACAACCAGCGCGTTTTGGCGCACCACGCTCAAGCCCGGCGCCGCCGGAACGGCCAGGGCCAGCGACCTCGGGCTGCCAGCTTGGCCTCCAGCGCGTCGCAGCGCTTGGCGAGGGTCAGCGCACGCTCGTGCGCCTCGAGGGTCAGGGTGCGCTGGCGCTCGTTGTCGGCGCGCAGCGCCCGGCAGGTCTCGGCCAGCGTCTTGGCGTCTAGGCTCTCGTCCATCGTCTCTCCGTGGGCCGCGGGCGCAGGCGGGCCTCGATGTCGTCGAGGAAGCGGGCCACCTCGTCCGCGCTCGCCGACGCCGGCAGCATCGCGACCCGGCCCGCCAGCGCCGGCTGGCGCGCGACCAGCGCGTCGGCGGCGTTCCGGTCGTCGCAGACGACGAGATCGATGGCGGCGAACGCCTCGGGCGGGAGCGCCTGCGCGCGACCGTCGGCGCCGAGATCGTAGACGACGAGGCTGTGGCCCTCCAGCGCCTCGGCGAGGCCGCCGAGCAACGCATCCTCCTCTCCGCCGAGCACGAGATGCAGGGGTGCCTGCGGCGCGAAGGCGTGCACGAGCCGCACGATCATCTCCGCGCGCCGGGCCGCCGGCAGGTCGCCGAGGCCGATCGCCTGCACGCCGTCCGGCAGCGCCAGCGGCGACGGCGCCGCGGCGGCGGTCTCGATGATCAGGCGCCGCCCTCGGCTCTCGGCGATCCGCACGAGACCAGCCGGTAGGCCGGCAAGCGCGGCGACGACGAGCACGCCGTCGAAGCGCTGCCCCTGAAGCCTGCGGCAGAGGTCATGGTAGGCGCGTCCGAAGTCGCGCGCGAACATCGCGTTGGTCCAGACCGGCGCCTCGCGCAGCTTGGCGAGCTCGATGCGCGGCTCGATCGCGCCGGCATGGGCGACGAGCTCGGCCAGGACGTGCGAGGCGCGCAGCGCGTGGAGGCCGGGTCGCAGGGTCTCGCCGTCCTCCACCACCGCGTCGCCGTCCCCGTGCGCGACGACCGCCGCGGGGTCGAACAGCGGGTTCGGCGGCACGATGCGCTGCGTCGCGTCGCCGATGTCGGCCATGATGCTGCCGGCGCGGCGCCGGTAGAATAGCGCCGCATCCTCCGCCGCGCGGATGTCGGCCCCGGCGGCCACCGCGCGGCAGTTCAGGTCGTAGTCCTCGTACGCGTAGGCGCGGCTGGCGCAATCGCGATAGCCGAGGTCGCGCAGGAATGCCGTCGGCGCCAGGATGCAGGAGATGAACGTGTGCGCGCCGAGGAGCCGGAAGCGGCCGGTGCGCGCCAGCGGCTCGAAGCGCTGGACGCTGGTGTCGGCATCGAACCAGACCGTGATGCCCGGCACCGCCACGACGAGGCCGCCGGAGGTCGCCGCCGCGTGCATCTCGGCGAGATAGTTGAACGAGTAGAGGTCGTCCCCGTCGACCGTCGCCGTGAAGGCGCCCTTTGCCGCCGCCAGGCCGGCGTTGCGCGACGGCCCGAGCGAGCGGTGCGCGACCTCGATGACCTCTATGCGGGCGAAGGCCGCGCTCTCGAACGACGTTAGAGCGGCGCGGGTCGCGGGATCGGGGCTGTCGAGCACGGCGACCAGCTCGACGGAGAGGCCCCTCGTCGTCGCATGCAGGGCGGTGTCGGTCAGCGACCGAAGGGTCGGCGCCAGCAGCGGGCCTTCGCGATGCGCATTGAGGACGATCGTGATGTCAGGGCTTCTCACCGACCGTCCTGTCGCGCTGGGCCGTGTCGCGGGCCATATGGCGCAGCCGAAGCGCCGCTGTCACGCGGCGCCGCGCTGGCACCTTTGCTCGGGCGACTACGATCCTCGCATCAGAGCAAGAGCTTAAGCGGCGCGGCGCGCCTCGACAGCCCTCTGCCCCCTCGCTAGAACGAACCCTTCCCTGCAGCCGCCCACCAGGTACGTAACACGGCATGATCGGCACCGGCGTCAACGAGATCCGCGCGGCGTTTCTCGACTATTTCGGCCGCAACGCGCACGAGATCGTGCCGTCGGCGCCGCTCGTGCCGCGCAACGATCCGTCGTTGATGTTCACCAATGCCGGCATGGTGCCGTTCAAGAACGTCTTCACCGGCCACGAGAAGCGCCCCTACTCGCGCGCGACCTCGAGCCAGAAGTGCGTGCGGGCCGGCGGCAAGCACAACGACCTCGACAACGTCGGCTATACGGCGCGCCACCACACGTTCTTCGAGATGCTCGGCAACTTCTCGTTCGGCGACTACTTCAAGGACGTGGCGATCGAGCTGGCCTGGACGCTCATCACCAAGACCTTCGAGCTGCCGGTCGAAAAGCTCCTCGTCACCGTCTACCACGACGACGACGAGGCCTTCGGGCTCTGGAAGAAGATCGCCGGCCTGCCCGAGTCGCGGATCATTCGCATCGCGACGTCCGACAACTTCTGGTCGATGGGCGAGACGGGCCCGTGCGGGCCGTGCTCGGAGATCTTCTACGACCAGGGCGAGGCGCTGGCCGGCGGCCCGCCTGGCAGCCCGGACGAGGACGGCGACCGGTTCCTCGAGTTCTGGAACCTCGTCTTCATGCAGTACGAGCAGGTGACGAAGGACGAGCGGCGCGCCTTGCCGCGTGCCTCGGTCGACACCGGCATGGGGCTCGAGCGCATCGCGGCGCTGCTGCAGGGCGTCACCTCGAACTACGACATCGATCTCTTCCGCGTGCTCATCGCGGCGATCGCCGATGCCACCTCGACCGACCCGCACGGGCCGCTGCGCGCCAGCCATCGCGTCATCGCCGACCACCTGCGCGCCTGCGCCTTCCTCGTCGCCGACGGCGTGCTGCCGGGCAACGAGGGTCGCGGCTACGTGCTCCGCCGCATCATGCGCCGCGCGATGCGCCACGCGCAGATGCTCGGCGCCAAGGAGCCGCTGATGTGGCGCCTCGTGCCCGCGCTGACGCGCGAGATGGGCCAGGCCTTCCCCGAGCTGTTGCGCGCGGAAGCCCTGATCACCGAGACGCTGCGCCTCGAGGAGACGCGCTTCCGCGTCACCCTGGCGCGCGGCCTCGCCATGCTCGACGAGGAGACGCAGCGCCTGCCCGACAAGGGCACACTGCCGGGCGAGATCGCCTTCCGCCTCTACGACACCTACGGCTTCCCGCTCGACCTGACGCAGGACGCGCTGCGGGCCAAGAACCTCGACGTCGACCTCGCCGGCTTCGATGCCGCGATGGCGAAGCAGAAGGCCGACGCGCGGGCGGCGTGGTCCGGCTCAGGCGATGCGGCCTCGGAGACGCACTGGTTCGCGGTGCGCGATGTGGCCGGCGCCACAGACTTCCTCGGCTACGCGACGGAGCGAGTCGAGGCGAAGGTGATGGCGATCCTCAAGAACGGCGCCGAGGTCGAGAGCGTCGCGGCGGGCGACGAGGCGATGGTGGTGTTGAACCAGACCCCGTTCTACGGCGAGTCCGGCGGCCAGGTCGGCGACACCGGCGTGCTCGAGGCCGACGGCATGCGCTTCGTCGTCGCCGACACGCAGAAGAAGCTCGGCAACCTGTTCGTCCACGACGGCAAGGTCGAAGACGGCACGCTCGCCAAGGGCATGACGGTCGACTGCATCGTCGACCACAAGCGCCGCGCGATGATCCGCGCCAACCATTCGGCGACCCACCTCCTGCACGAGGCGCTGCGCCTCACGCTCGGCGACCATATCGCGCAGAAGGGCTCGCTCGTGGCGCCGGAACGCCTGCGCTTCGACTTCTCGCATCCAAAGCCGATCAGCGCGGACGAGCTCGCCAGGATCGAGGACATCGCCAACCGCGCGGTGCTCGAGAACGCCGAGGTCCTGACCCGCCAGATGGGGCTCGAGGAGGCGCGCAAGACCGGCGCCCGCGCGCTCTTCGGCGAGAAGTACGGCGACGAGGTGCGCGTCGTCTCGATGGGTCTCGCTCAGGCCGACGACGCGGCCGAGCCCGACCCGCATGGGCCCGCTTTCTCGGTGGAGCTGTGCGGCGGCACGCATGTCGAGCGCACCGGCGACATCGGCCTCATCACCATCGTCGGCGAGAGCGCGGTGGCCTCCGGCGTCCGCCGCGTGGAGGCCAAGACCGGCGCCGCCGCGCGCCACCATCTCAACGCGAGGGCGGAAAAGCTCGACGCGCTGACGGGGCTCCTGAAGACGCCGGAAGACGAGGCCGCGAAGCGCCTCGCGAGCCTGCTCGACGAGCGCAAGAAGCTCGACCGCGAACTCTCCGACGCGCGCAAGAAGCTGGCGATGGGCGGCGGCGGCACGGACGCGCCGGCCTTCGCCGAGATCGGCGGCGTCAAGTATCTCGGCAAGGCGGTGAGCGGCGTCGAGATGAAGGATCTGAAGGCGCTGGCCGACGAGGCCAAGCAGACGATCGGCTCCGGCATCGTGGCGATCGTCGGCGTCGCGGCCGACGGCAAGGCCGGCGTCGTCGTCGGCGTGACGGAGGACCTCACAGCGCGCTTCGATGCGGTGGCGCTGGTGCGCGCCGCGGCGGCCGAGCTCGGCGGCAAGGGCGGCGGCGGCCGTCGCGACATGGCGCAGGCCGGCGGGCCCGACGGCGCCGCGTCGCAGAAGGCGATCGACGCGATCGGCGCCATGCTCGAGCGGGAGGCAGCCTGACCCGTCTGCTCCCGAACGAGGGGCACTGGGTACAGTCTTCCATGCCAATCCTGAGAGACTTTCACGCACATCCCGCATCCGACCCCGCGTCGCGGGGCCACCTTCTCCCGCAGGCGGGAGAAGGAAAGGGCGCACGATGACCTCCAGCACCGAGGGGCTGCCGCCGCCGCGCCGCTACTGGGCGATGGTCGCGATCGGGCTCGGCATCACCATGGCGGTGCTCGACACCTCGATCGCCAATGTTGCGCTCCCCACCATCGCGCGGCGCGTCGGCGCGACGCCGGCCGCAGCGACCTGGGTCGTCAACGCCTACCAGCTCGCCTCGATCGTCACGCTCCTGCCGATCGCCGCGCTCGGCGAGCGCATCGGCTACCGCCGCATCTATCTCGCCGGGCTGGTCGTCTTCGTCGTCGGCTCGCTCGGCTGCGCGCTGTCGCACACGCTGCCGGCGCTCGTCGCCGCGCGCATCGTGCAGGGCATCGGCGCATCGGGCATCATGGGGATGAACGGCGCGCTGGTGCGTCACACCTGGCCGCATCGCAAGCTCGGGCGCGGCGTCGGCATCAACGCGCTCGTCGTCTCCTTCGCCTCGACCATCGCGCCGACGGTGGCGGCCGGCATCCTCGCCGTCGGCTCGTGGGAATGGCTGTTTGCGATCAACGTGCCGCTCGGGCTCATCAACATCGTGCTGGCGTCGCGCTTCCTGCCGCATTCGGAGCGCAACGACCGGCCGCTCGACCTCGCCAGCGCCCTGCTCAATGCGCTCGCCTTCGGCTTGCTGTTCGTGGGCGCCGACGCCCTGACGCGCGGCGGCCGGGAGAGCCTGCTCGCCGTCGGCGAGATCGCGATCGCCGTCGTCGCCGGCGTCTTCCTGTGGCGGCGGGCGCGGCAGCGCGCGGCCCCGCTCATCCCGGTCGACCTCATGCGCGACCGCGTCTTCGCGCTGTCCATCGCGACGTCGGTGGCAGCCTTCACCGCCTATATGCTCGCCTACGTCGCCCTGCCCTTCTACTTCGAGACCGTACTCCATCGCGACGCCGTGCAGACCGGCCTGCTGATGACCGGCTGGCCCGCGGCGCTCGGCCTCGCGGCGCCGCTCGCCGGCGTGCTGTCGGACCGACTGCCGGCCGCCATTCTCGGCGCCGCGGGGCTCAGCCTGCTGGCGGTGGGCCTCGCCCTGCTCGCCGCGATGCCGGTCGACGCCAGCGTGCCGGACATCCTGTGGCGGATGGTGCTCTGCGGCCTCGGCTTTGGCTTCTTCCAGGCCCCCAACAATCGCACCATTCTCGCCAGCGCGCCGCGCGAGCGGGCCGGCGCGGCGGGCGGCCTGCTCGCGATGTCGCGGATCGTCGGCTTCACCTGCGGCGCGACGCTAGCGGCCGCGATGTTCCGCCTCGCGCCGGCGCACGCCGAGACGGCGGACCTCGTCATCGGCGCGGCCTTCGCGCTCGTCGCCGCCTTCGCCAGCCTGCGTCGGCTCAAGAGCGCCGGCGCGCCGCGCCTGCACGCGAAGTCGTTGTGAATTCAAGGCACGTAGCGGAACCTGCTGCGCTTGCCACAGTTTCGACACCACATCTGGAGGTCAAAGATCATGGGTACCGGCAACCTGCTCTATTGGGCGCTCATCTTTCTCGTCATCGCGCTGGTCGCCGGCGTGCTCGGGTTCGGCGGCGTCGCGGCAGGCGCCGAGAGCATCGGCAAGATCATCTTCTACGTCGCGCTGATCCTGCTGCTCATCTCGCTGGTGCTGAACTTCACGCGACGCTAGCCTCGCGGCCTGCGCCGCTCCGCTGGAGAGGCGCAGGCGCTAAAAATTAGCGTTTCACCGCCAAAAGGCCGGATCGAGGCTGTACATCCCCGATCCGATGCTCCGCACAACCCTCGCTCTTCTCGTCGGCGTCTTCCTGTTCCTGCCGAAGCTCGGCCAGGACGTGCAGCGCAGCGTGCTCTGGCACGTCGTCCAGGCCTGCGTCGCCAACCACGACCTCACCGGCCTCGCCTTCCCCTGCCTGCAGGTGGACGCGACCGGCGGCCCGGACCGCGGCTACGCCGTGCTGCGCGCCCCCTTCGTCAAGTCCCACACCATCGTCACGCCGATCGTGCAGACCGTCGGCATCGAGGCGCCGCGCCTGCGCGGCCCCGAGGCGCCCAACTATTTCGCAGATGCGTGGACCGCGCGGCACTTCGCGACGCGCGGCCTGAAGCGGTTGCCCGACCGCGCCGACTTCGCGCTCGCCGTCAACTCGCGTGCCGGCCGCAGCCAGGACCAGTTGCACATCCACGTCGACTGCATCCGCCCCAAGGTCCGCGAGGCGCTGGCGAGGGACGCGACCGACATCGGCTCCGGCCGCTGGACGAGCGTGAAGCCGCTGCCCGCGTCCCCGCGCTACTGGGCGAAGGGCGTGCAGAGCGACGCGCTCGCCGGCATCAACCTCTTCGACCTCGTTGCCGACGGCCTGCACGTCGCGCCCGCCGACATGGACCAGATCACCATCGTCGTCGTCGGCTCGGACGACATCGCCGGCAAGCCGGGCTTCGTCGTGCTCGCGCGCAAGCGCCTCACCCACGTCTTCGACGAAGCGCACGGCGAGGCCCTGATGGACCACTCGTGCCCGGCGTTCAGGTAGCTGGCCACGCGGGAAGCCGCGGTCATCGCCAGCCCCGATCGCTGTTATCGGGAGAGCCGCACTATGCCGGCTGCGCCGTTTTGATCATGTTTTGGGAAACAAAGCGCGGGAGGCGAAGATCGCAGCGGCTGCTCAACTGACCGTTCGGCCGGTCGTCGCCTCCTCCTCGGGTGGGTTCCTGACGCTGAAGCGGTCCGCCTCGCGCGGGGCGCAAAGCGGCACACAGCGGCAGACCGAGAGCGCGGATCGGCGCGCACCGGCGCCGTCACGGTTCTAGCTTCGGGGTCGCGGGCCCGGGCAGTGGTCACGCCGCAGTGTCTGGTGCGGCGCAAGGGCCGTCGTCTTCAACCTTCCCTGAAGACGACGGCCCGCTTTTCTTCGGGATCGGCGCCGGCGCGCCGAGGGGGTCGCAGGGACAATCGCGCGCTGATGAGGATCGCCTACTATCGTGTGAGATCGGACGACCCTTCGATCGAGGCGCAGCGCGACGCCATGGGCGGCGACTTCGACCGCGAATACCGGGACGAGGGCGTCTCCGACGGGATCGTCGCCGCCAGGCGCCCCGGCTTCGCCAGGCTCTTGGACGACGTGAGGAACGGCGACTCGGTGCATGTCTTCGCGATCGACCGGCTCGGGCGCGACACCATCGACGTGCGCTCCACGGTAAGGCGCCTCGTGATGGCCGGCGTGACGGTCGAGGTGCACGGCATCGGGCCGATCGCCGGCGCGACGGCCGCACCGGTGCTCGGCACGCTGGCGCAGCTCGCCGCACTCGAGCACCGGCGGATCGCCCGGCGCGCCGCCGCGGCGCGCGAGGCCGCTCGCACCGCGCTGACCCCGGCGGGCGCGTCGCGCAAGGCCAGCCTCGGCCGCCCGATGGCGACGGATGCGGCGACGGTGCTCGCCTGGCGCTCGGAGACCGGCGCCAGCATTCCCGAAACCGCTCGCCATTTCGGCCTGAAGGTCACGACCGTGAAGCGCTACGGGCGCCTGATGGCGGACGCCGTGGAGCTCGCCGGGCTCGGCTAGGATCCCACGCGCCCAGATCCGAAGCTACACCCGCATCGGCATGAGCACGTAGAGGGCGGGCGAGCCCTCTTTCTCGAGCACCAGCGTCGGCGAGCCGGGATCGGCCATCTTGAACAGCGCCTGGTCCGAATCGATCTGCGACGTGATGTCGAGGAGGTAGCGGGCGTTGAAGCCGATATCGATCGGCGCCGCCTCGTAGTCGACCTCGAGCTCCTCGACGGCCGACCCGGAATCGGGGTTCGTCACCGAGAGCGTGAGCTTGCCGTCGGCGACGGCGAGCTTCACCGCGCGGCCGCGCTCCGACGAGATCGTCGAGACGCGGTCGACGGCGGCGGCAAACGGCGCGCGGTCGACGACGAGGCGCTTGTCGTTGCCGTTCGGAATGACGCGCAGATAGTCGGGAAACGTGCCGTCGATCAGCTTCGAGGTCAAAACCACGTCGCCGAAGGTGAAGCGGATCTTCGCCGTCGAGACCTCGACCTTCACCTCCTCGGCGCCGGCCTCGGCGAGGCGCTGCACCTCGGCGACCGTCTTGCGCGGCACGATGATGCCGGGCATGCCGGCGGCGCCCGAGGGCGCCGGCATCTCGACGCGCGCGAGGCGGTGGCCGTCGGTCGCCACGGCGCGCAGCATGGATGCGCCCTCGACGTCGATCGTGTGGATGTAGATGCCGTTGAGATAGTAGCGCGTCTCCTCGTTGGAGATCGCGAACTGCGTCTTGTCGATCAGCTTGCGCAGCTCGAGCGCCGGGATCGAGAAGGCGTGGCTCATCTCGCCCGCCGTGAGGTCGGGGAAGTCGGCCTCGGGCAGCGCCTGCAGGTTGAAGCGCGAGCGGCCGGAGCGCAGCGTCAGCTGTCCTGCGTCGCCCGCCGTCTCGAGCGAGACCTGCGCGCCGTCGGGAAACTTGCGCACGATGTCGTGCAGGATGTGGGCGGGCAGCGTGGTCGCGCCCTTGGTGCCGACCTCGGCAGCGACGATCTCGGTCACCTCGAGATCGAGGTCGGTCGCCTTCAGCGTCAGCGACTGGCCGTCGGCACGCAGCAGCACGTTCGAGAGGATCGGGATCGTGTTGCGCCGCTCGACGACGCGATGCACGTGACCGAGCGACTTGAGCAGCGTGGCTCTCTCAAGGGTGACTTTCATAACGCGCTGATCCCACACCCGGTCCGGAACGTTCAGGGCCGAGGACTGTGGCGTGACGTGGCTGTAAGCGCAAGGTGGCCCCTGGGGAGAAACACGCGCAGAAAGGAGGCACCGGTGATCTCGCAGGCGACGTTCGAGATCCCGCATGCCGTGGCGCCCAGCGAGGAGGTCTTCGCGATCGGCGACATCCACGGCGGCGCGGGTCTGCTGGCGGCCCTGCTCGAGCATGCCCGCGCCCAGCCGCGACAGGCGGCGCGGCGGACGCTCGTCCAGCTCGGCGACCTCGTCGACCGCGGGCCGCGCTCGCTCGCCACGCTCGACCTGATGGCCGAGGCGCAGCGCCTCGCGGGGGCCGACAGGTCGATCGGCTTGATGGGCAATCACGAGCAGATGCTCGTCTTCGCGCTCTCCGGCATAGGCGTCCGGCAGGCGGAGATCTACGAGCTGTGGATCGGCAACGGCGGCGAGGCGGTGCTGCGCGAGTGCTTCGGCACCAGGTGGCGGCAGCGACCCACGGCGCTGCGCGAGATGCTCGGGCCGCGGCTCGACCTGCTGCGCGGCCTGCGCTCGCACTGGCAGAGCGGCGATGTCCTCTTTGTGCACGCGGGGCTCGCGCCCGACGTGCCGCCGGCGACGTTCCTCGCCAAGGCCTGGGACGAGGGCTTCGCCACGGCGAGCGAGGACGAGCACTGGTGCTGGATCCGCGCCCCGTTCCTGCGGGCGGCGAGCCACCATGGGCTGTTCGTCTGCCACGGACACTCGCCGCACGACGGCCTCGCGGTGCCGCCGGCGGCCGCGATCGCTCGCCACCGGCTCAATCTCGACATCGGCTCGACGCGCACCGGCATGGCCCGCATGGCGCGATTCGTCGGCGGGACGGTGACCCTCTACGAGCTCGTCGGCGATCTCGACTGAGCGTTACCTCCAAGCGCGATACACCCGCGGATCGTCCCGAAGGCGATGTCGCTGGCCGCGCAGGTCTCGCCCTCGCCGCAGGGTCCGACGGTGAGACCTCTCAACGTCGCCAGGATCGTCGCGGCGGGATGCCCGGCGGGGACGTCGGGACTGACGGCGATGCGGCGGTCCTCGTGCCAGCCGGCGGCGCGAAAAGCGCCTGTCAGGGCTTCGAGAATCTGGATCATGCGCAACGACCCCAGTCGGCCCGGCAGCCTCTATCACGCTCGAACGCGCGAGAGGCCGGCATGTTGTGCGCCCCGGCGCGATGCCGCACGATGCTGCGATGCAAAGCCTACATTCGGTCCTTTCAGCGCTCGTCGAGACGGACGGCGTCTTCTCCATCGAGGCCCCGCAGGCCTGGTCGCAGGGGCGCACGCTCTTTGGCGGCATCACCGCCGCGCTCTGCGCCGAGGCGGCGGCGCGCGCGATCCCCGATCTCCCGCCGCTGCGCGCGGCGCAGCTCGCCTTCGTAGGGCCGGCGAGCGGTCGCATCGGCTTCAAGCCGAACGTGCTGCGGCGCGGCCGCTCGGCGACCTTCGTCGGCGTCGACGCGACGGGCGAGGCCGGCCCGGCGGCCCGCGCGCTGTTTCTCTACGCCACCGAACGCGACAGCGAGGTCGCGCACGACATCACCGCAATGCCGGAGGCGCCGCCGCCGGAAACCTGCCCGCCGCTGTTTCCGGAGGGCGCCGTGCGGCCGACCTTCTTCCAGAACTTCGAGGTCTGCTTCGTGCGCGGGACGCCGCCCGTCACGCAGGCGGCGCGACCGACCTTCGATCTCTGGGTGCGCCACCGCGATGCGACCGGCGTCGATCCCTTGATCGCGCTGCTCGCGCTGGCCGACTGCCCGCCGCCGGCGGCCTTGGCCGCCTTCTCGAAGATGGCGCCGATCAGCACGATGACCTGGACGATCGACCTCTTCCATCCGATTCCGGCGTCGGGCTGGCACCTCCTGCGCTCGACGAGCGAGCAGGCCGCGCACGGGCTCTCGCTGCAGGCGATGGAACTGTGGAACACCGATGGCCGACGCCTCGCCGTCGGGCGCCAGACCGTCGCACTCTTCGGATGAGCTGGTTCCCGTCGAAGTAAATAGACTTGCCGATTAGGCTTAATAATCGGCATTTGAGCGACGGCCTTTCCCAAGGAGATGCCGACCGTATATTGCTGGCTGACTACTCTATTTTTTTCCAGAGGACGAACATGACCGAGCGCCGCAAGCACGTCCGCCGCCGCACCCTTTTGAACGGCCGGCTGGAGATCGCCGCCCTCAACGGCTGGAGCCTCGAGTGCACCGTACGCAACCTCAGCGAGACCGGCGCGCGCCTCGCGCTGCCCGGCGACGTCGTCGTGCCGCAGCACGTCAGCCTCGCTGTCTCCGACGGCGGGCCGCGCCAGGCCAAGCTGATCTGGTACGCCAAGGGGCAGGCCGGCTTCGCCTTCGGCGAGCGCCGCACCGTGCCGCAGCCGACGCCGGCGAACGACGCCGCCCCGGCGCGCCAGCCGGCCGGCAGCCGGCTCGAGGCCCGCGTGGCGGCCATCGCCGCGCGGCGCTCGGCCGATCGGTCGCATTTTACGGGGATTTAAGCGGCCGCGCTTAGCCTTCGCGCTCTCGGGCCCCGGCGGGCCGACGGGGGCGTAAAGCGTAGATGGCGAAGCGGCGCGGGACACAGGAGCGACGCGAGCCGCGCTTCGGGCGCGACTTCGAGGCGGAGGAGCGCGCCGAGCGCAAGGCGACGGGCCGCGAGCGCGCCAAGCGCAAGACGCGCCGCCGCCGCTCGTCGATCTTCGGCGGCCTGCTCTCGACCGGCCTCGTCGTCGGCATCTGGGCCGGCGTGCTCGGTGCCGCGGTCATCGCCTACGAGGCGGCGAAGCTGCCGCCGATCGACCAGATCGCGGTGCCGAAGCGACCGCCCAACATCGCGATCATGGCCGCCGACGGCACGCTGCTCGCAAACCGCGGCGACACCGGCGGCGCCGCCGTGCGGCTCTCCGAGCTGCCCGCCTACCTGCCGCACGCCTTCGTGGCGATCGAGGACCGGCGCTTCTACTCGCACTGGGGCATCGATCCCGTCGGCATCGTCCGCGCGGTGTTCTCCGACGTGGTGCTGCATCGCTCGATGCAGGGCGGCTCGACGCTGACGCAGCAGCTCGCCAAGAACGTCTTCCTGACGCAGGAGCGCAGCCTGCAGCGCAAGATCCAGGAGGCGATCCTCGCCGTCTGGCTCGAGCACAAGTTCTCGAAGGCGCAGATCCTCGAGCTGTACCTCAACCGCGTCTACTTCGGCTCCGGCGCCTTCGGCGTCGAGGCGGCGGCGCACAAGTACTTCAACACCGACGCGCGCAACGTCACGGTGCAGCAGGCGGCGATGCTGGCCGGGCTCATGAAGGCGCCGACCAAGCTCGCGCCGAACCGCAACATCGAGGCGGCGACCGCGCGCGCGGCGCAGGTGATCGCCGCGATGCGCGAGGAGGGCTACATCAGCGAGGGCCAGGCGAAGCTGGCGCTAGCCGACCCGGCCCGCGTGGTGCGCCCTCCCGGCTCAGGCTCGCTGAACTACGCCGCGGACTATGTCGTCGACTCGCTCGACGACGTCATCGGCGCCGTCGACGAGGACATCGTCGTCGACACCTCGATCGACCGTGCCTTGCAGCTCGACGGCGAGCGCGCGCTCGACGACGTGCTGGCCAAGAAGGGCGCGAAGTTCGGCGTCAGCCAGGGCGCGCTCGTCGCGATGGCGCCGGACGGTGCGATCCGCGCGCTGATCGGCGGCCGCGACTATGCCGCGAGCCAGTTCGACCGCGCGGTCGCCGCCAAGCGGCAGCCGGGCTCGGCGTTCAAGCCGTTCGTCTACCTCGCCGGCGTCGAGAAGGGGCTGACCCCGGAGACGATCCGCACCGACGCGCCGATCGACGTGCACGGCTGGCGGCCGGAGAACTACAGCCACGCCTATCTCGGGCCGGTGACGCTGACCAAGGCGCTGTCGATGTCCTTGAACACCGTGGCGGTGCGCGTCTGCCTGGAGGCGGGGCCGAAGAGCGTCGTCGCGGTGGCGCACCGGCTCGGCATCGGCTCGGAGCTCGACCCCAACACCTCGATCGCGCTCGGCACGTCAGAGGTGTCGCCGCTCGAGCTGGTCTCGGCCTACGTGCCGTTCGCCAATGGCGGGATCGGCGTGCAGCCGCACGCGATCCTGCGCATCCGCACGACCGGCCGCCGCCTGCTCTACCAGCGCCGCCCCGGCAACAACGGCCGGGTGATCGCGCCGCACGACGTCGCCTTCATGAACACGATGATGACCGAGACGCTGCTCACCGGCACGGCGCGCAAGGGCGAGCTCGACGGCTGGCAGGCCGGCGGCAAGACGGGCACCAGCCAGGATTACCGCGACGCCTGGTTCGTCGGCTACACCGGCACGCTCGTCGCCGGCGTCTGGCTCGGCAACGACGATTCCTCGCCGACGAAGAAAGCCTCTGGCGGCACCCTGCCGGTCGAGATCTGGTCGCGCTTCATGAAGACGGCACTGGCCGGCACGCCGCCGTCGCCCCTGCCCTACGGCACCGCGCACGCGGCGCCGGTGCCTGCGCCCGAGCCGGACAACGGCGGCCTGCCGTCGAGCCTGTTCGGCATCCCGCTGCCGGGCCACGACGAGCCGGTCGCGCAGGCCGCGCCGCGCCCGCAGGGCCGCGTGCACGACGCCTACGACGAGATGGAGCCGCCGCGCCCGCCGCAGGCGCTGCCGCGCGAGCGGCCCCCGCCGGACGACGACGCGCCGTCGCGCCGCGCCGAGGCCGGCCACGAACGGACGCTCGTCGAAAAGCTGTTCGGCTCGCCGCTCTGAGCGAAAAAAAGCCCGGCGCGAGGCCGGGCGAGGAGGTTATTCGTGTGGGCGAGGCATCCGAGCGCCCCACCGCAGTTATAGAAACTTTCGATCTCATCTCGACGGCGCGCTGGATGCAGCGCAACCGCTCGAAACGAAGATCACATGTGCTTCTTCATCGAGTGCTTCTTCGACTTCTTCATCGACTTCATCGACGACTTGGAAGACATCGAGCCGCTCTTCGACATGCTGTCCTTGGAGGTGTCGCCGCCCTTCATGGCCTCGTCCGGCGCCGGCGCGGTCGGCGGCTCGTTGGCCGCGCCCTGGGCCAGCGCGACGGAGGTCATCGTCGGCACGGACGCGAACGACATGGCCGCGACGAGGGCAGCAATCGGGAGCTTCTTCAGCATAAGCGGTTTCCTCCGTGGTGAGCAGGCGGGTTCAACCCGCCCTTGGCCCGACCAATAGTTCGAACGCCGCAAAGTTTCGTTACGCGGCCGATCGATGGAGGCTGCGCCGTGCCGGCGCCGGAGGGCGCTACTTCTTCTTGTCGAGCCCGATCGCGCCGAAGCGCGAGTTGAAGCGCGACAGACGCCCGCCGCGGTCGAGCAGCTGCTGCGAGCCGCCGGTCCACGCCGGATGCGTCTTCGGGTCGATGTCGAGCTGCATCGTGTCGCCCTCGGCGCCGTAGGTCGAGCGCGTCATGAACTCCGTCCCATCGGTCATGACGACCTTGATCATGTGGTAGGACGGATGGATGTCGGCTTTCATGTCTCGGCTCTATTTTTCGGGATTGGGTCGCGGGACGGCCGCGTCGGCGCGAGCGTATAGAGCACCGGGCTCAAAACGGCAAGGCGGCGCCACAGCGCCGCCTGACCCGATAAATTGGCGCGACACGAGGCTTAGTGCACGCTCACCATGTGGAGCTCGTTCTCCATGGCATTGGCGAGCGCGGCGTCGCGCGAGTCGGTGAGAACGAGCGGCTTGCCGCTGGCGCCGAGCAGCGCGAAGAGCTGCGTGCCGGGCGCGATGCCTTCCGGCACCTCCTGGAAGATCGAGCCGAGATCCTCGGTGCGGATCGGCTTCAGATAGGCGACGAGACCCTCGCCGAGGTGCTCGAGCTGTTCCTCGGTCAGGATGGGCGTGCCCGGAACTCTCTGTGTTACGTTCAACATTGTCTTCATCCTCATTCTCCGCGGCCGCGAGGCCCGCGGACCTGTGCCGACCTAGTCGCGCACGTTGATGCCGATCACCCGCCCGCGACGTTGTGGCTCGGGCCGGTGCAGATCGATGGACAGGAGGCCGTTGACGAGGTCGGCGCCCGCGACCTGCATGCCGTCGGCGAGAAGAAAGACGCGCTGGAACTGCCGCGCGGCGATGCCGCGGTGCAGGTAGACGCGCTCCCTGTCGTCGACTTGCCGCCCCCTAATGAGGAGCTGGCCATCCTCGACCAGGACCTCGAGCTCGTCGCGGGTAAAACCGGCGACGGCGAGCGTGATCCTGAGCGTCTCGGGCGTGCTCTCGGTGCGGGCGATCCGCTCGATATTGCAGGGCGGATAGCCCTCGGGCGTCGATCGCCCGACACGTTCGAGTGCGCGCTCGATCTCGTCGAACCCCAGAAGAAACGGGGTGCCCAGAGGCGGCATGCGGGACATTGACGAACCTTGTCGAAGCCTTCCGGCCTTCGTTGATCGAGGAGCCCCGAAGGCACTCCCCACGACTTGCGCCGCATGCACAATATGGACCCTCGAGAGAGGCGTTCAAGCAATGTCCCGGTCTATGGTTCGCGCTTCGTTGCCGGCCTATGCTCGCCGGCGGGAATCAGCGGGGCGCGATGCGACATCTCGGTTCGGTCGGCCTCATTGCACTTCTTGGCGCCACGGCGCTCGCTCCAGAGGGCGGCAAGGCCGCGCCGCTCGACTTCCTCTTCGGCGGGCCCCCTCTGGCGTCGCGGCCGGCCTACCGCCTGCGGCGAAAGCCTGCCCCGCCCCTGACGCAGACCATCCCGCTGCCGCCTCCGCGGCCGCATTTCGCTGGCGATCCCGCGCGAGGGCCGAAGCGCCGGAGCCGCCTAAGGTCGACAGAGCCGCGCCCAAGTCGACGGAGCCGCCGGCCGAGCCCGAGCGTGCCACCAAGCCTGTGCCGGCCGAGCGTGCGCCGGCGGCCACGGCCAAGACGCAGGAAGGTGCGCCAACCGCGACGCCGACGCACGACCCCTTCGTCGCACCGGGTAAGGCGCAGACCCCCGTACCGCCAGCCTCACCCCCGACGCCGCCGGCGAAGCCCGAGGAGAGCGCCAAGACGCCCGCCGCCTCGCCGCCGGCGCCGCCGGCCGGCCCCGCCGTGCCGCCGAGCCCCCCGCCGCGACCCGCAGATCTCGCCGCGCCAGCCCCAGCGCCGGGCGCAAAGCCCGAGGCCGCCGCGCCGACCGCGGCGCCGAGTGGCGCGACGCTGGCCTTCACGCCGCGCTCGCCGGAGGACGATCCGCAGTGCCCGGCCCGGCTGATGTCGCAGAAGGTCGGCATCGAGCCGACCACGCTGGGGCAGCAGCCCGACGCCCGCTGCACCGTCGTCGAGCCCGTGCATCTCTCCGACGTCGCCATGCCCGACGGCAGCAAGGTCGCCTTTCCCGAGCACCCGACGATTGCCTGCGTCACCGCGGATTCGTTCTCGTCCTACGTGCGCGACATGCTCTCGCCGCTCGCCAAGGGCACCTTCGGCGCGCCCGTCGTCGCGGTGTGGACGGGACCCGGCCTCGAGTGCCGCTCGCGCGACCACATCTTTGGCGCGCGGCTCTCGGCGCACGGCCAGGGGCTGGCGATCGACATCGCGCGGCTCAAGCTCGCCGACGGGCGGCTCATCGAGGTCGGCACGCCGAACACCCCGGCCGAGGCCGCCTTCGAGACCGCGGCGCGGGCCGGCGCCTGCGGCTACTTCCACACCGTGCTCGGCCCCGGCTCCGACGCCTACCACCGCACGCACTGGCACTTCGACCTCGAGGTCCGCGGCGCACACGGCGACAGCAAGTACTGCAAGTAGGCCGCGGCACTGCGACGGCTTCCGCGATCATCGCGTTACGCCTAAGAGGCAGAGCGTGCCGCCGGACGTGAGCGAGGACAGATGAGCGAGGACGAGGGAGCGAGCCAGGCACCTGCCTTCGATGCGCTCGCGGAATCGAAGCGGCTGCTGCGCGAGGTGCGCGCCGGCACGCTGGCGACGCTGAACGGCTCCGGCGACCCGTTCGCCTCGCTGGTGACGGTGGCGACCGACTACGACGGCGCGCCGCTGATCCTCGTCTCGCAGCTCTCCTCGCACACGCGGCACATGGACAAGGACCCGCGCGTCTCGCTGCTGCTCCCCGAGACCGGCGAAGGCGACCCGCTGGCGCATCCGCGCCTCACCCTCACCGGCCGCGCCGAAAAGGTCGTCGAGCCGGCCGCGCGTAAAATCGTGCGCGGGCGCTTCCTGGCGCGCCACCCGAAGGCCGAGCTCTACGCCGATTTCGCCGATTTCTCGTTCTGGCGCATCGACCTCGAGCAGGCGCATCTCAACGGCGGCTTCGCGCGCGCCGCCCGCTTCCCGGCGCCCCGCCTGCTGACCCCGCTCGCCGGCGCCGAGACGCTGCTCGCGGCCGAGGACGGCGCCGTCGCGCATATGAACGCCGACCATCGCGACGCGCTTGCGCTCTATGCGGAAAAGATCGCCGGCAAGCCGAAGGGCGACTGGCTCGCCACCGGCCTCGACCCCGACGGCATGGACCTCGCCTGCGGCGACCTCACCGCCCGCATCCCCTTCGCCACGCCGATCATGCACCCGGGCGATTTGCGCAAGGTGCTGGTGGAGATGGCGGCGCGGGCGCGGGGCTAGGGCTTAGAAAGCGCCGAGCGCCGCCACGATCGCGTCGAGCCCGTCCGTCAGCGCGGCCGGGCCCGGCTGCAGGATCAGCGGCGACTTGATCTCGACGATTTTGCCTGCGCGCACAGCGGGGATCGCGTCCCAGCCCGGCCGCTCAGCGATCTTCGCCGGCACGACCTTCTTGCCGCACCACGAGGCGAGGATCAGGTCTGGCGCCGCCGCGATCACCGCCTCGGTTGCGACGATGCGGTCCTTGGCGGCCTGCCGCGTCCGCAGGTCGGCGAACACGTCGACGCCGCCCGCCACCTCGATCAGCTCCGACACCCAGCCGATGCCGGAAATCAGCGGCTCGTCCCATTCCTCGAAATAGACTTTTGGGCGCGGGCGCGTCGGGTCGACGGAGGCTGCGATGTCGGCGAGGCGCCGCTCGTATCCCGCCGCCAGCGCCTCGGCCTTGCCGCCCGCGCCGATGAGCGCGCCGAGCGTGCGGATCATCGCCAGGATGCCGGCGATCGAGCGCTGGTTGAACGCGTGCACCGCGACGCCCTCGCGGATCAGCGCCGCGGCGACGTCCGCCTGGATGTCGGAGAAGGTAAGGACAAGGTCCGGCTCCAGCGCCAGGATCTTCGGCACGTCGGCCGAGAGGAACGCGCCGACGCGCGGCTTCTCCTGCCGCACGCGTGGCGGACGCACTGCATAGCCGGTGACGCCGACGATGCGATCCTCCTCGCCGAGCAGGTAGAGCGTCTCGACCGTCTCCTCGGTGAGGCAGACGATGCGGGCGGGCGGAAACGCGCTCAAGGCATGGTCACGGGGCGCGGACCCAGGACTGATCACCTCGACGCCTGCGCCCTCGAAGTGGGCGACATTGCGTGACACCACCTTCAAGTCGTGGACGCGGGCCGTGGCGGCGATGAGCGCATCGGTGAGCTGCCTTTTGTCAGGCACCTGCAAGGCGGCGCAGGCGCGCGCGATCGCCGGCGTGACGGGCAAGAGCCGACCTGCGAATGCGGGCAAGACGAGGTCATCGAGCCACGTCCGCAAAACCTTGCCTTGCGTGGCGTCGCGCCGGGCGATGCGCAGGACGCCCTCCTCGATCTCGAACAGCGTTATGACGGAGATGAAGAACAGGCTCAGCTTCGCGCGCGACCACCAGGCCTCGACGTTGGCATCGATCCTGGCCGTCCGCGTCTTTCTCGTTTCCGAGACGACGTTGGTGTCGAGAAGATACATCAGGAAAGATCGACGTCCCGCGAGAACTCGTCCGCGCACGAAGGCAACTCGGCGTTCAAATCGATATCGGCGACGCCCGGCATGTAGAGCGCATCACCCAGTGTCGGGCCCCCGTCGATCAGCTTTTGATAGGCCGCATGCGTCATCAAGACGAACGCCGGCTTGCCCCGATCAGTGATCGTGACCGGTCCGTCTGCGGCAGCTTTCTTCGCGAAGCCCGTGTCCTGGTTGAAGACACGGCTCGAGATCGTCAGCACCGTGCGCTCTCCCTGTTGATACGTTCCTACATACTGCCGACCCACGCCAGCATCAAGGTCCGGGGCGCAACCCGCAAACTCTGCGGCTGCGGTATACCTTCGGTCTCGATCAACGACTTGGCATTTTAAACAACAACCTCACGCGGACCTTTCGAGAAGCGCGTCCAGCAGCGGATCGAGGAGATCACGCCCGCGAAGGTTTGTGAGCCAACGCTCGGGGATCGCCGCACGTCCGTCGCGCAAGCCCGCGAGGCCGCCTGCGACGCAGGCGGTGGTGTCCGTGTCGTTGCCGAGCGCGATCGCGGCGCGCACCACGGCCTCGTACGAGCCGGAGTCGAGCGCATGCTTGGCGCTGAACAGGCAGTCGATCACGAAGCCGCTTCCCGTCACCTTGCGCTTGGCGTCGGGGCGGATCTCGCGATCGAGCGCGTCGGCATGGGCACCGGCGCCGCCATAGACGACACGCAGGGCGGCGACTGCATCGCGCCACGGATCGGCTGAGCCTTCGAGAATGCGTCGCGCCCAGAGGCAGTAGAGCGCGCAGCAGACCTGCACCGCGACATGACCATGCGTCACGCGCGACTGGTCGTGCGCGTCGGCAACGAGGGCGGCATCGTCGCCGCGGTGCCAGAGCGCGAGCGGCAGCACGCGCATCAGCGAGCCGTTGCCCTTCGAGTGCTCCGCGTCGCCGCCGGCTTTCAGCGGGTCGACGCCGGCCGCGATCCGGCGAAGCGCCTCTCCCGTCTGGATACCGACATCGAAGACGATCCCGTCGACGGCCATGTAGCCGTGCTCGTGCCACTTGAGCAGCCGGGCGCCGAGATCGTCGGCGTCGAGCCGGTCGCAGTGCAGCAGCGAGGCGAGAAGGCAGAGCGCCTGCGCGCCGTCGTCGGACCAGGTCCCCGGCGGCACGCGCGCGTGCGCCCGCCGGAAGCCGGGCGGCGGCGCGAACTCGATGAGATGCGCAGCCGGGATCGTCGACGGCGGATGGAACTCGTAGGGCACGCCGAGGGCATCGCCGACCAGGAGGCCGAGGAGGCCACCGGCGATGCGATCCCGACGGGTGTCCAAGCTCGTCATCGCCGCGCCTCCGCTGCTCGTGCCTGCCGACCTCTCTGCGCGCAGAATTTGCGGCCCGCAACCGCCCATTAACCCTAATGCGGCCTAGTGGGCGGGGACGTGCGCCTGTGCACGGCTCGACCCACGCGCGTTGCTTCCCATCAAATCCCATGCTATCCCAAATCATCCCGTCTCGGGCCCCACTCGACCTGATCGGCGCCGCGTCACGCGGCCCGTTCGCGCGATCCGGGCGCTCGACGGATGGGGGCGTGTGGCGTGGACCGGTTCGTCTCGAATTACTCGAATCGCCTCGATGCGAAGGGCCGGGTGTCGATCCCAGCCCCGTTCAGGGCGATCCTGGCGCGGGACGGCCACGAGGGGCTCTTCCTCTACCCCTCGCTCGACACGGCTGCGGTGGACTGTGGCGGCAACGCCTTGAAGCAGGCCATCGACGACGTGCTGTCCCGCTATTCCCCCTATTCGGAGCAATGGGAGACCCTTTCGGTCGCGCTCTACGGCGCGAGCGAGGTTCTGAAGATCGACGCCGAGGGCCGCGTGGTCCTCTCGGAGATGGTCAGGGCGACGGCGGGGATCACCACCGAGGTGACCTTCGTCGGCCAGGGGCACAAGTTCCAGATCTGGGAGCCCAGCCGGTTCCGCGCGCGCTTCGAAGAGGCCAAGCTTCGATTGCGCGAGGTCCGGCAGGAACTGGGCTCCGGATACGCGGCACCGGCGCCGCGGCCTCCTGGAGCACGGGAATGACGGGCGGCGGCGACCACGATCCAGGCGATCAGGGTGCCGCTGGCGGACCAGCCCGGCACGTTCCCGTGCTCCGCGAGGAGGTTCTCTCCGCGCTCCTTCCGACCGATGAGTCGGGCGGCCTCTACCTCGACGGCACCTTCGGCGCCGGCGGCTACACCGCCGCGATCCTCGCGCGGCCCGGAACGCGCGTGCTGGCGCTCGATCGCGACCCCACCGCGATCGCCGGCGGCGCGCCGCTTGTGGATAAGTTCGGGGACCGCCTGCGCCTCGTCGAGGGCCGCTTCGCCGATCTCGAGGCCATCGCGGCACGGGAAAACCTCGGGCCGTTCGACGGCGTCTGCTTCGATGTCGGCGTCTCCTCCATGCAGATCGACGAGGCCGAGCGCGGCTTCTCCTTCCTCAGGGAAGGACCGCTCGACATGCGCATGGACCGCGGCGGCATGGGAAATCATGGGACGAGCGCCGCCGACCTCCTCGCCGAGGCGTCGGAGGAAGTGCTCGCCGACATCTTCTACCACTACGGCGAGGAGCGGCACTCGCGGCGCATCGCCCGTGCGATTGCACACGACCGCATGGCGACGCCGTTCACGACGACGCGCCAGCTCGCCGAGCTCGTCGGCCGCATCGTTCCGCACAAGCCGACCGACATCCATCCGGCGACGCGCACCTTCCAGGCGCTGCGCATCGCGGTGAACGACGAGCTGGGCGAGCTGGTGCACGGCCTGTCCGCCGCCGAGCGCGTGCTGAAGCCGGGCGGGCGCCTCGCCGTCGTGTCGTTCCATTCGCTCGAGGATCGCATCGTGAAGCAGTTCCTGGCGCGCCGCGCCGGCCGGGGCGACGCCAAGGGCCGCCGCCTGCCGGGCGAGCCGCAGGCAACGCCGCCAAGCTTCACGCTGCCGAAGGGCCAGCCGATCGGGCCGGGCGAGGCCGAGGCGCGGGCCAATCCCCGCGCCCGCTCCGCCAAGCTCCGCACAGGCTTGCGCACCGACAATCCCGCGTTCGCGCTCGAGCCTGAACTCTTGAAGCTCGCCACCCTGCCGCATCGCGCCGCGCCGAGATCGGGGAAGGTCAGATGATCCGCATCCTCAACTTCATCGCCATTGCGGCGCTGATCGGCTCGGCGATCTACGCCTACTCGATCAAGTACCAGACGATCTTCCACGCCGAGCAGGTCGCGAGCCTCAAGGCCGAGATCAAGAAGGAGCAGGACCAGATCGGCCAGCTGCGCTCCGACTGGGGCCACCTGACGCGGCCGGAGCGGATCCAGGCGCTCTCCGACAAGCTCCTGCCGCTGCAGCCGATGGCGCTGAACCAGATCGCCCAGGCCGAGCAGCTGCCGGCCAAGACCGCGCCGATCGACACGATCGGCCGCAAGCTCGAGGATCTCGGGCTCTCGCAGCCGACAGCGACCCCGGGCGACAGCGCCGGCAACAGCGCGACCCCGTCCTCCACCAAGAAGGGCACGCGATGAACGCCATCGTTGGAAAGGTCGGCGCTGTCGCGGCGCGGCTCGCGGGCCGCACGACTCGCGGCGCGGCGCGCCTCGGCGCGCGGGCCATCGCCGGCTCCGCGCAGGGCGTGCTGAGCTTCAGCCCGCGCGCCTTCATCCGCGCGCTGTTCGCGACGCGGCTCGACAAGACCCCGCGGCGCACGATGCTCGTGGCGGCGGCGTTCTCGCTCGTCTTCATGGTCATCGCCGGCCGGCTCGTGATGTTCGGGCTGAAGCCGCTGGCCGAGGACAAGATCCGCAGCGCCGCCTCCGACCAGGTCGCCGCCGCGCGCCCCGATATCCTCGATCGCAACGGCGAGGTCCTGGCGACCGACGTCAAGGTCATGAGCATCTTCGCCGAGCCGCGCCGGCTCATCGACAAGGACGAGGCGGTCGAGCTGCTCACCGCGGCGCTGCCCGACGTCAACGCCGCCGAGCTGCGCAAGAAGCTCGGCTCGCGCAAGGGCTTCGTCTGGGTGAAGCGCGCCGTCACGCCGAAGGAGCAGCAGGAGGTCTTCCACCTCGGCCTGCCCGGCGTCGGCTTCCTGCCCGAGAACAAGCGCGTCTATCCTAACGGGCCGATCGCCGCGCATGTGCTCGGCTTCGCCAACCTCGACGGCGTCGGCATCTCCGGCCTCGAGAAGTACATCGACACCCAGGGCCTGTCGGACCTCACCAGCATGGGCTTCAAGGTCGCCGCCGACGACCTGAAGCCTGTCATGACCTCGCTCGACCTGCGCGCCACCTACGCCGTGCGCGACGAGCTCGAGAAGGGCATCGCCAAGTTCAAGGCCAAGAACGGCGCCGCGGCGATCCTCGACGTCAACACCGGCGAGGTGATCGCGATGGCCTCGCTGCCGGACTTCGACCCGAACCAGCCGGCCGACGCGCTCGACCCCAACCGCATCAACCGGCTCTCCGTCGGCGTCTACGAGATGGGCTCGACCTTCAAGGCGCTGACGATCGCGATGGGCCTCGAGACCAACAAGATCACGCTGCGCTCGACGGTCGATGCCCGCAACTCGCTGCAGTACGGGCGCTTCACCATCCACGACTTCCACGCCGAGCATAAGATCATGACGGTGCCGGAGGTCTTCTATCACTCGTCGAACATCGGCGCGGCGAAGATCGCGATGATGGTCGGCATCGAGGGCCACCAGCAGTTTCTGCGCCAGATGGGCCAGCTCACGCGCCTGCGCACCGAGCTGCCGGAATCGGCCGAGCCGCTAATCCCCCGGCACTGGGGCATGCTCAACACGATCACCATCGCCTTCGGCCAGGGCATCAACGTCGCCCCCTTGCAGTCGCTGATGGCGGTCGGTGCGCTGGCGAACGGCGGCCTGCTCGTCAAGCCGACCTTCCTCAAGCGCTCGGTCGAGGACGCCCAGAAGGACGCGCCGCGCGTGATCCGCCCCGAGGTGTCGGAGGCGATCCGCTATGTGATGCGCCTCAACGCCGAGGTCGGCTCGGCGCGCAACGCCAACATCCCGGGCTACTTCATCGGCGGCAAGACCGGCACCGCCGACAAGCTGGTGCACGGGCACTACGATCACGACAAGGTGTTCACGACCTTCATGGCCGTGCTGCCGGCCGACAAGCCGAAATACCTGTTCCTGACGCTGATGGACGAGCCGCAGGCGATCCCCGGCACCTACGGCTACCACACCGCCGCCTGGAACTCCGGCGACGTCACCGGCAAGATCATCGAGCGCGTGGCCCCGCTGCTCGGCCTGCCGCCGATGCTGAACCTGCCGCAGCTGCCCTTCCCTCTGCTGGCGCGAATGGGGTACGGGTTCGCCAACATGCCCGCGCACACGTCGGAGGGGATCCACTGACGCGACTTGCGACCCTGCTGCCGGAGGCGGCCTGCCCGTCCGGGCTGGGCTGCATCGAGGTCGCCGGCCTGACGGCCGACAGCCGCAAGGTCGCGCGGGGCGACGTGTTCTTCGCGCTGTCCGGCTCCAAGGCGGACGGCGCCAGCTTCATCGCAGAGGCGGTCGAGCGGGGCGCGGTGGCGATCGTCGCCGACCACCAGCCCAAGGCGCCGCTGCCGCCCGGCGTCGCATGCATCCTCGTCGACGACGCCAGGCATGCGCTGGCCCGCGCCGCCGCGACCGTGCACCCGCGGCAGCCCGAGACGATCGTCGCGATCACCGGCACCAGCGGAAAGACCTCGGTCGCCGCCTTCTGCCGCCAGATCTGGCTGTCGCTCGGCCACCCCGCCGCCTCGCTCGGCACCATCGGCGTCGTCGCGCCGAACGGCAGCGTCTACGGCTCGCTGACGACGCCCGACCCCATCGCCCTGCACGAGAGCCTGGACAAGCTCGCGGGCAACGGCGTCACGCACCTCGCGATGGAGGCCTCCTCGCACGGCATCGAGCAGCGCCGCCTCGACGGCGTCCGCCTCGCCGCCGCGGCCTTCACGAACCTGTCGCGCGACCACCTCGACTATCACGGCACGCTCGCCGCCTATCTCGCCGCCAAGATGCGGCTGTTCGACACGCTGCTGCCGGCCGGCAAGCCGGCGATCGTGAATGCCGACAGCGACGTGGCCGATCGGGTCGTCGCCGTCTGCCGCGCGCACGGGCTCGACGTCGTCGACGTCGGCCGTCGCGGGCATCGCCTGCGCCTCGTCGATGTCCGCCCTGACGATCTCGCAGCCGTGCTGACGCTCGAGGTCGACGGTCGCCGCCGCGAGGCGCGCCTGCCGCTCGCCGGCGAGTTCCAGGTGCAGAACGCCCTCGTCGCCGCCGCGATCTGCCTCGCCACCGGCGGCGACACGGACGCCGTGCTGAACGCGCTCGCCACGCTGGAGGGCGCGCCCGGCCGCCTGCAGCTCGTCGGCCGCCGCGGCGCCGCCCCGGTCTTCGTCGACTACGCGCACAAGCCCGACGCGCTCGACAAGGTGCTGGCGACGCTGCGTCCGCTGACGAAGGACAAGCTCACCGTCGTCTTCGGCTGCGGCGGCGACCGCGACCAGGGCAAGCGCCCGATCATGGGCGAGATCGCCGCGAGGCTCGCCGATGTGGTCATCGTGACCGACGACAACCCGCGCTCCGAGGAGCCCGCCGCGATCCGCCGCGCCATCCTCGACGGCGCGACGGGCGGCGCGGCGCGAATCTTCGAGATCGCCGACCGTGCCAGGGCCATCGAGGAGGGCGTCGCCTCGCTGATGGACGGCGACGTGCTCGTCATCGCCGGCAAGGGCCACGAGACGGGCCAGATCGTCGGCGGAACCGTGCTCCCCTTCTCCGACCTTGACGCCGCGCACGCCGCTTTGCAGAAGCACGCCCGATGACGCTCGCCAACGAACCGCTTTGGACGGGCCTCGGCCTCGTCGCGCCGCTCCACGCGCGCGTCGCGGGCCTCGGTGCGGGCGGGCTCCCCGCGGTCACCGGCATCTCGATCGACACGCGGACGCTGCAGCCGGGCGACCTGTTCTTCGCCATCAAGGGCGACAACACCGACGGGCACGACTACGTCGAGAAGGCCTTCGCGGCCGGCGCCGCTGCGGCTATCGTCGACGAGGCGCATGCCGATGCGCTTGCCGGACATGGCCCGCTCTACGTCGTGCACGACGTGCTCGACAGCATGGTCGCGCTCGGCAAGGTCGCCCGCGCCCGCACCCAGGCGCGGGTCATCGCCGTCACCGGCTCGGTCGGCAAGACCTCGACCAAGGAGGCGCTCCGTCTCGCGCTGAGCCAGGCCGGCGCCGTGCATGCCTCGGCCGCCTCCTACAACAATCACTGGGGCGTGCCGCTGACCCTCGCCCGCATGCCGAAGGCGACACGCTTCTGCGTCGCCGAGATCGGCATGAACCACGCGGGCGAGATCACCCCGCTCACCGCCATGGTGCGCCCGCACGTCGCGATCATCACGACGGTCGCCCCGGTGCACCTCGAGTTCTTCCCCTCCGTCGAGGCGATCGCCGACGCGAAGGCCGAAATCTTCACGGGCCTCGAGCCCGGCGGCGTCGCGATCCTCAACCGCGACAACCCGCATTTCGCGCGCCTCGACGAGGCGGCGCGACGCTCGGCCGCCGGCCTCGTCTCGACCTTCGGCGCGCACGACTCGGCCGATGCGCGCCTTCTCGAGTTCACGCCGGCGCCGGATCATTCGACGATCCGCGCCCGCATCGTCGGCCACGACCTTACCTATCGGCTCGGTGCGCCGGGCCGTCATCTTGCCGAAAACTCGCTCGCCGTGCTGCTCGCCGCGCATGCCGTCGGCGCCGACCTCGAGGAGGCGGCCGGCACGCTCGCCTTCTTCCAGGCGCAGCAGGGCCGCGGCGAGCGCGTCGCCATCGCCACGCCGGACGGCCCGATCACGCTGATCGACGAGAGCTACAACGCCAACCCCGCCTCGATGCGCGCCGCGCTGTCGCTCGCCGGCACGCTGGCGCCGGCCGACGACGGCCGCCGCATCGCCGTGCTCGGCGATATGCTGGAGCTCGGTGCCCGCTCCGGCGAGCTGCATGCCGAGCTTGCCGACGAGATCGCCGCCAACCGCTTCGACCTCGTGCTCGCCGCCGGACCGATGATGCGCGCGCTTGCTGAGGCGCTCGAGGACAAGGTCCCCGTCGAGTGGCGCGAGAGCGCCGCCGCGCTGCAGCCGACCGTGCTCGACATCGTCCGCGGGGGCGACGTCGTCGTCGTCAAGGGCTCAAACGGCAGCCGGCTCTCGCCGATCGTCGCTGCCTTGAAGCAACATCACGCCGCCGCTCCGGCGCACGCATAGGGACCGCCGGATGCT
The DNA here is from genome assembly GCA_901457705.2 of Beijerinckiaceae bacterium RH AL1. Classification (NCBI taxonomy): domain Bacteria; kingdom Pseudomonadati; phylum Pseudomonadota; class Alphaproteobacteria; order Hyphomicrobiales; family Beijerinckiaceae; species Beijerinckiaceae bacterium RH AL1. Next base: position 914,157 of record LR590083.2, on the reverse strand, counting down.
CTATTACCTCGCGAACCTGACGCCCCATACGGGGCCTCTCAACGTGTTCCGCTACATCACCTTCCGCACCGGCGGTGCGGTCGGCACGGCGCTTCTCTTCGTCTTCTTCTTCGGGCCCGCCATCATCGCGGCGCTGCGCGTCAAGCAGGGCAAGGGCCAGCCGATCCGCGCCGATGGTCCGGCCTCGCACCTCCTGACCAAGAAGGGCACGCCGACGATGGGCGGCCTGATGATCCTCGCCGGGCTCATCGTCGCGACGCTCCTTTGGGCGCATCTGTCCAACTATTTCGTCTGGACGGTGCTGCTCGTCGTCGTCGGCTTCGGCATGGTCGGCTTCTACGACGACTACCTGAAGGTGACGCGCCAGACGCATGCCGGCTTCTCGGGCCGGGCGCGCCTGGCGATCGAGGGCGCCGTCGCCTTCGTCGCCTGCCTCATCATGTACTTCAGCGGCACCGTGCACGCGGGCGCGCTGGCGATCCCCGGCATCAACGGCTACGTCGCGGATCTCGGCCTGCTGTTTCCGTTCGTCGGCGCCTTCGTCATCGTCGCCGCCGGCAACGCGGTCAATCTCACCGACGGCCTCGACGGGCTGGCGATCGTGCCGGTGATCATCGCGGCGGGCGCGTTCGGCTTCATCTCCTACCTCGTCGGCAACGCGATCTTCGCGAAATATCTCGGCATCAACTTCGTCATCGAGGCCGGCGAGCTCGCCGTCGTCTGCGGCGCGATGATCGGCGCCGGCATGGGCTTCCTGTGGTTCAACGCGCCGCCGGCGCAGATCTTCATGGGCGACACCGGATCGCTGGCGCTCGGCGGCCTGCTCGGCACGATCGCCGTGGCGGTGAAGCACGAGATCGTGCTCGTCATCGTCGGCGGCCTCTTCGTGCTCGAGGCCGTCTCGGTGATCGTGCAGGTGACGAGCTTCAAGCTCACCGGCAAGCGCGTTTTCAAGATGGCGCCGATCCACCACCATTTCGAGCAGCTCGGCTGGTCGGAGCCGCAGATCGTCATCCGCTTCTGGATCATCGCCTTCGCGCTCGCGCTGATCGGGCTCTCGACGTTGAAGCTGCGATGAAGTTGCCGCAGCTCTTATTCCTTCTCCCGCTTGCGGGAGAAGGTGGCCCGCGAAGCGGGGTCGGATGAGGGAGGTGCCAGCGCGCGCTCGACGTTGCCGCCTTCGCCCGACCGCCCTCATCCGACCCGACTGCGTCGGGCCACCTTCTCCCGCAAGCGGGAGAAGGGGTAGCCGAGCATGACGCCCCTCACGGCGTTCGCGGGCAAGACGCTCGCCCTCTTCGGCCTAGGCGCGTCGGGGCTCGATGCGGCGCGTGCCCTGCTCGCCGGCGGCGCAGAGGTCGCCGCCTGGGACGACAAGGAGGCCTCCCGCGACAAGGCCGCGGCGGCCGGCATCGCCATCGTCGACCTGCATGAAGCCGACTGGTCGCGGTTCGCCGCGCTGGTGCTCGCCCCCGGCGTGCCGCTGACGCACCCGACGCCGCACTGGACCGTGCCGCTGGCGCAGGCCGCCGGCGTCGAGATCATCGGCGACATCGAGCTCTTCGGCCGCGAGCGCGAGGCCATCGCGCCGGGCGCGCCCTTCGTTGCGATCACCGGCACCAACGGCAAGTCGACGACGACGGCGCTCGCCGCGCATCTCTTCCGCTGCTTCGGCCACGAGGTGGCGATGGGCGGCAACATCGGGACGCCGATCCTGCAGCTGCCGCCGCCGTCGCCGGACCGCGTGCACGTCGTCGAGTGCTCGTCGTTTCAGATCGACCTGTCGCCGACGATCCACCCGTCGATCGGCATCCTGATGAACCTCACGCCCGACCATCTCGACCGGCACGGCACGATGGCGAACTACGCGGCAATCAAGGCGCGGCTCGTCGCCGGCGCCGACCGCGCCATCGTCTCGATCGACGATCCCGACTGCCAGGCCATCGCGATGCATCTCGCCAGCCAGGGGCACGACGTCGCGACGATCTCGGTCGCCGGCCGCCCGGTAGAAAACGGCATCACGCTCGACGGCACCCGCCTGCTGCGCCACCGCGCCGGCGCGACGACGGCGATCGCCGACCTCGACGGCATCGCGTCGCTGCGCGGCGCCCACAACGCGCAGAATGCCGCCGCCGCGGTCCTGGCGCTCGGCGACGAGGCGGACGACCTGGCCAAGCTTCAGGCCGCGCTGGCGAGCTTTCCCGGCCTCGCGCACCGCATGGAGCAGGTCGGGCGCCGCGACGGCGTGCTGTTCATCAACGATTCCAAGGCCACCAACGCGGACGCCGCCGAGAAGGCGCTGCTCGCCTTCCCGCGCGTGCACTGGATCATCGGCGGCCGGGCCAAGGAGGGCGGCATCGCGCCGCTGCGGCCGCTCTTCTCGCGCGTCGCGAAGGCCTATTGCATCGGCGAGGCGGGGCCGCCGTTCGCGACCACGCTGCACGAGGCCGGCGTGCCGTTCGAGATGTGCGGCACACTCGACGTCGCCGTGAAGGCCGCCGCCGCCGATGCCCGCGCAGCGCATGCGCGCTCGGGTGCGGACGAGGTCGTCCTGCTGTCGCCGGCCTGCGCGTCGTACGACCAGTTCCCCGATTTCGAGAAGCGCGGCGACGCGTTTCGCCAACTCGCCGAAGACCTGCTAAAGGCCTGAGCCGGAAAGGCATGGTTAATCGTTCTTTGCGATGATCCCGAGGAGGAATGCCGGGTTGCCCCGGCGGTGAGGTCACGCCCCATGGTTTCGCGCGCGCAACGGACGGCCCTGGCCAACTGGTGGTGGACCGTCGACCGCTGGCTCCTCGCCGCGCTCGCCATCCTCGTCGTCGCCGGCATGATCCTCACCATGGCCGCCTCCCCCGCCGTCGCCGAGCGCATCAACCTGCCGACCTTCCACTTCGTCGACCGCCAGGCGATCGCCCTCATCCCGGCCATCGCCACGCTCATCGCCGTCTCCTTCCTGACGCCGCGCCAGGTGCGGCGCATGGCGGTCATCGTCTTCCTCGTGTCGATGGGCCTCATCATCGTGGCGCTGCTGTTCGGCCACGAGGTGAAGGGCTCGCGCCGCTGGATCTTCGGCATCCAGCCCTCGGAGTTCCTGAAGCCCGCCTTCGTCATCCTGGTCGCCTGGGCCTTCGCCGAGGGCGGCAAGCGGCGCGACGTGCCGGGCACGCTGATCGCGATCCTGCTCTGGCCGGCGACCATCATCCCGCTGATGCTCCAGCCCGACTTCGGCCAGACCATGCTGGTCTCGCTCGTCTGGATGGCGCTGTTCTTCATGGCCGGGCTGCACTGGTTCTGGGTGTTCGGGCTCGGCGGCTTCGGCCTCTCCGGCGTCTTCCTCGCCTACAAGTTCGTGCCGCACGTGCGAGCGCGCATCCTGAAGTTCATGGACCCGTCGTCCGGCAACGGCGTCACCGACACGTTCCAGGTCGACACCGCGCTCGAGACGATCAAGGCCGGCCGCTGGCTCGGCAAGGGGCCGGGCGAAGGCACGGTGAAGCGCATCCTGCCAGACGCCCACACCGACTTCATCTTCGCCGTCACCGGCGAGGAATTCGGCCTCGTCGCCTGCATCGCGCTCTGCGCGCTCTACGGCTTCATCGTCGTGCGCGGGCTCGTCAAGGCCGGCAAGAGCGAGGACCCGTTCTGCGCCTTCGCCGGCGCCGGCCTCGTCATGCTGTTCGGCATCCAGGCGGCGATCAACATGGCGGTGAACCTGCACCTGATGCCGGCCAAGGGCATGACGCTGCCGTTCATCTCCTACGGCGGCTCGTCCCTCGTCTCGGTGGCGCTCGGCATGGGCTTCCTCGTCGCCGTGACGCGCAAGCGCCCGCGCTCGGAGATCCTCTACGACCGCCAAGTGCCCAAAGACGCGATGCCCAAGGACGCGGTGCCCCAGCACGCCGCCGCGCCGGGCTACGCGCTGTGACGCAACGCCCCGTGCTCGTCGCCGCCGGTGGCACCGGCGGCCATCTCTTCCCGGCTCAGGCCCTCTCCGAGGTGCTCGCCAAGCGCCAGATCCCCGTCGAGCTCGTCACCGACGACCGCGCCATCCGCTATGGCGCCGAGTTCCCCGCCCGGATCATCCACCATGTCGCGGCGGCGACGCCGACCGGCGGCGGCCCGATCGGCCGCGCGAGGGCGATCCTCACGCTGCTGCGCGGCACGCACGCGGCGCGGCGCATCATCCGCCGCGTCAAGCCGCGCTGCATCGTCGGCTTCGGCGGCTACCCGACGGTGCCGCCGGTGCTCGCCGGCACGCAGCTCAAGGTGCCGACGATCCTGCACGAGCAGAACGCCGTGATGGGCCGCGCCAACAAGTTCCTCGCCGGCCGCGTCCAGGCGCTCGCCAAGGGCTTCGACAACCTGCGCATCGAGAACCCCAGGCTCGCCGCCAAGGCCAAGCTGATCGGCAACCCGGTGCGCCCGAGCGTGCTCGCCGCGGCGCGCGAGCCCTACCCGGCGTTCGGCGGGCAGCTCCGCCTCCTCGTCACCGGCGGCTCCCAGGGCGCGCGCGTGATGTCGGACATCGTGCCGGCCGCCGTCGCCCTGCTCGATCCTATGGAGCGCGCCCGCCTCGTCATCGTGCAGCAGGCGCGCGGCGAGGACGAGGCGCGCGTGCGGGCGGCCTATGAGGCCATGGGCCTCGTGGCCGAGGTGCAGGCCTTCTTCGCGGATCTGCCGATGCGCATCGCGCAGGCGCATCTCGTCATCGCGCGCGCCGGCGCCTCGACCGTCTCCGAGCTTGCCGTCATCGGCCGCCCGTCGATCCTCGTGCCGTTCCCGCACGCGCTCGACCAGGACCAGGCCGCCAACGCGGCGCTCCTGGAAAAGTCCGGCGCGGCGCTCGTCGTCAAGCAGGCGAACTTCACCACCGAGTGGCTCGCCGACATGATCCGCCTGGCGCTGGCCGATCCCGCCGGCCTCGAGGCCCGCGCCAATGCCGCCCGCGCCGCCGGCATTTCGGACGCCGCCGAGCGCCTGGCCGACCTCGTCGAGACGCTGATGCTTCCGGAGGAGGCGTGACGAGCCTCGCGCACATCCCTTCTCCCGCTTGCGGGAGAAGGTGGCCCGACGAAGTCGGGTCGGATGAGGGGTCGCGCCGCTCGGGCCTGCATCGTAGGAGTGGCGGGACCCCCGTCTCCCGCAAGCGGGAGACGGAGAAGCTGGAGATCACCGCATGAAGCTGCCGACCGAGCTCGGGCCCATCCATTTCGTCGGCATCGGCGGCATCGGCATGTCGGGCATCGCCGAGGTGCTCCTGAACCTCGGCTACACCGTGCAGGGCTCCGACGCCTCGGAGAACGCCAACGTGCAGCGCCTGCGCGAGAAGGGCGCCACGGTCCATATCGGCCATGATCCCAAGAACCTCGGCGAGGCCGAGGTCGTTGTCGTGTCGACCGCGATCCGCCGCGACAATCCGGAGCTCGCGGCCGCACGCACCGCGCGCCTGCCCGTCGTGCGCCGCGCCGAGATGCTGGCCGAGCTGATGCGCCTCAAGCATTGCGTGGCGATCGCCGGCACGCACGGCAAGACGACGACGACGTCGCTCGTTGCCACGCTGCTCGATGCGGGCAAGTTCGATCCGACCGTCATCAACGGCGGCATCATAAACGCCTACGGCACCAACGCGCGGCTCGGCGGCGGCGACTGGATGGTCGTCGAGGCCGACGAATCCGACGGCACCTTCCTCAAGCTGCCGGCCGACGTCACCGTCGTCACCAACATCGATCCAGAGCATCTCGACCATTTCGGCACGTTCGACGCGATCAAGGACGCCTTCCGCGCCTTCGTCGAGAACATCCCGTTCTACGGCTTCGCGGTCATGTGCCTCGATCATCCGACGGTGCAGGAGCTCGTCGGCCGCATCGAGGATCGCCGCGTCATCACCTACGGCGAGACGCCGCAGGCGGACGTGCGGCTCATCGACGTCGACCTGACTGGCGGCCAGTCGAGGTTCTCGGTCATCATCGCCAACCGCAAGACACGCGACGAGACCCGCATCGACAATCTCGTCGTGCCGATGCCGGGCCTGCACAACGCGCTCAACGCCACGGCCGCCATCGCCGTCGCGCACGAGCTCGGCATGAGTGCGGACGCGATTCGCGAGGGCCTGTCGAAGTTCGGCGGCGTGAAGCGGCGCTTCACCAAGACGGGCGAGTGGAACGGTGTCACCATCTTCGACGACTACGGCCACCATCCCGTGGAGATCGCCGCGGTGCTGCGCGCCGCCCGCGCCTCGACCAAGGCCAAGGTCATCGCCGTGGTGCAGCCGCACCGCTACACGCGCTTGCAGTCGCTGTTCAACGAGTTCGCGACCTGCTTCAACGACGCCGACGCCGTGCTCGTCGCCGACGTCTATGCGGCGGGCGAGCAGCCGATCCCCGACATCAACCGCGACGCGCTCGTCACGGCCTTGAAGGCGCACGGCCACCGCCGGCCGCTGGCGCTCGCGAGCCCCGACGACCTGCCCTACATCATCCGCTCGCTCGCCAAGCCCGGCGACTATGTCGTGCTGCTGGGCGCCGGCAACATCACGCAGTGGGCCTACGCGCTCCCCGGCCAGCTCGCGTCGACGAACGGCAAGTGAGCCTCGCCGAAGACATTAAGGGCACGATGCCGCAGCTGCGCGGCGAATTGCGCGCGCACGTGCCGCTGGCGCCGCTCACCTGGTTCAAGACCGGCGGTCCGGCGGAAGCGTTCTTCCAGCCCGCCGACGAGGACGACCTCGCCTATTTCCTGTCGCGCTGCGAGGCGAGCATTCCCGTGCTTGTCGTCGGTCTGGGCTCCAACCTTCTCGTCCGCGACGGCGGCATCGACGGCGTCGTCATCCAGCTCGGCAAGCCCTTCGCGACGATCGCCGTCGACAGCGAGACGGTGGCGGCCGGCGCCGCCGTGCCCGACGTCAAGCTTGCCTCGGCCGCGGCCCAGGCCGGGATCGCCGGCCTCGCCTTCCTGCGCGGCATCCCGGGCGCCATCGGCGGCGCGCTGCGCATGAACGGCGGCGCCTACGGCGCGGAAACGGCCGACGTGCTGATCGAGGCGCGCGGCGTCGCGCGCGATGGTTCGATCCGCACCTATTCGCGCGACGACATGGGCTTCACCTACCGCCATTGCGGCGTGCCGGACGACGTGGTCTTCATCCAGGCCCGCTTCGCCGGCCGCGCCGGCGACCCCGAGACGATCCGCAAGGAGATGGCCGAGATCACCGCCGCGCGCGCCGCGACACAGCCCGTCAACACCCGCACCGGCGGCTCGACCTTCAAGAACCCGCCCGGCCACAAGGCCTGGCAGCTCGTCCACGACGCCGGCTGCCGCGGGCTGGTCCACGGCGACGCGCAGGTCTCCGAGCTGCACACCAACTTCCTGATCAACCGCGGCGCCGCGACTGCCGCCGACCTCGAAGACCTCGGCGAGATCGTTCGCGCACGCGTGCTCGAGACGAGCGGCATCGCGCTGGAGTGGGAGATCGCGCGGGTGGGGAGGCGCGCTTGACGAGCCCCGCCCCCCTCCCTTCTCCCGCTTGCGGGAGAAGGTGGCCCCGCGAAGCGGGGTCGGATGAGGGGACTCTCCGTCTCAGCCCCGATCGTCGCCCAAGCGGCACCGCCCCTCATCCGACCCGACTTCGTCGGGCCACCTTCTCCCGCAGGCGGGAGAAGGAGGGTGCGCACCTCTCGCCCGAACATGGAGGCACGCCATGGCAGCCTTGAGAAAGCACGTCGCCGTCCTCTACGGCGGGCTGTCGGCGGAGCGCGAGGTGTCGCTCGTCTCCGGCGCCGCCTGCGCCAGGGCGCTAGAGGGCCAGGGCTACAAGGTCACGCTGATCGACGTCGACCGCACCGTCTCGCAGAAGCTCGCCGAGCTGCGGCCGGACGTCGCCTTCAACGCGCTGCACGGCAATTTCGGCGAGGACGGCATCGTCCAGGGCATCCTCGAGATGCTGGCGATCCCCTACACGCATTCCGGCGTGCTCTCGTCGGCGCTGGCGATGCAGAAGGACCGCGCCAAGGACGTCATGAAGGCCGCCGGCATCCCGGTGGCCGAGGGCGTCACGATGCACCGGCTCGAGGTCGCCAAGGGCCACCCGATGGCCCCGCCCTACGTCATCAAGCCGGTCTCCGAGGGGTCGTCGGTCGGCATCCTCATCGTCAAGGAGGACCACGCGCACCCCCCGCAGGAGTTAACGCGTCCGGACTGGTCGCACGGAGATATGATGCTCGTCGAGAAGTTCGTCGCCGGGCGCGAGCTGACCTGTGCCGTCATCGGCGATAAGGCCTTGGATGTCATAGACATACGCGCCGCGGACGGGGGCTGGTACGACTACCACGCCAAGTATGCGAAAGGCGGCTCGATCCACGTGCTTCCGGCAAATCTTAAAGAAAATGTTTACCATTCTGTACAAGACTTCGCTCTAAGGGCGCATCGCGCTCTCGGATGCCGTGGCGTGAGCCGTGCGGATTTCCGCTACGACGATCGCCCCGGAGGTACGGGCGACCTCGTCGTCTTGGAGGTCAACACGCAGCCCGGCATGACCGAGACCTCGCTGGTGCCCGAGTTGGCGGCCTACGTCGGCCTTTCATTCGGCGAGCTGGTGCGATGGATCGTGGAGGACGCCTCCTTAGATCGCTAGGCGAAGTGCTCGGCGCCAAGCTCGCGCCGTCGCCCTCGTTCGCCTACGCCGGCGCCGTCGATCCCTTCGCCTTCCCGACCCAGCCGCAAGCGGCGCCTCACCTGCCCCGTCGCGGCCTGCCGCGCCACCATCGCCTGCGCTGGCGCCTCGAGCAGCTCGTCCACACCCGCTACCTCGGCTCGACGCTCGTCGTCGGCCTCTTCGCCGGCAGCCTGCTGCTCGGCGCCGTCCAGGGCGGCCAGTATCGCGACTTTGTCGAGAGCCAGGGCACGATCCCCGACATCATCGCCCGCACGATCGGCTTCGACATCAAGACGGTGTCGATCGCCGGCGCGCAGGAGCTGTCGCAGAGCGAGATCCTCGGCATCGCCGGCGTGCGCCCGCGCAACTCGCTGCTGCTGCTCGACGTCGCCGCGCTGCGCGCAAGGCTGAAGGCGATCCCGCTGATCAAGGAAGCCAGCGTCACCAAGCTCTACCCGAACCGCCTCCTGATCGAGATCGAGGAGCGCAAGCCTTTCGCGCTCTGGCAGAAGGACGGCGTGGTGCAGCTCGTCGCCAAGGACGGCACGCCGATCGACGACATGCACGATGCGCGCTTCGAGAAGCTGCCGCTCGTCGTCGGCGACGGCGCCAACGCGCAGATCGCGAGCTACGTCGCGATCCTGGCCGACGCCGGCGAGCTGCGCGACCGCATCCGCGCCGGCATGTACGTCTCCGGGCGCCGCTGGACGCTCAAGATGGACAACGGCATCGAGGTGGCGCTGCCCGAGGAGAACCCCGGCGCGGCGATCGCCCATCTCGCGGGCCTCGAGCACGACGGCCTGATCCTCGAGAAGGACATCGTCTCGCTCGACCTGCGCATGCCCGACCGAGTCGTCGCCCGCCTCTCCGCCGATGCCGCGGCGGCGCGGCTCGAGGCGCTTGCCAAGAAGCCCAAGAAGAAAGGCGCTCAGACATGAGTTCGGCGTTGTTGCCGCCGCGCATGCGTGCTCTGTCCGCGCGCCGGAGCGCGATCCTCTCGGTGCTCGACGTCGGCACCTCGAAGATCGTCTGCCTCATCGCGCGCCTGCAGCCGATCGAGCCGTCGGAGATGCTGCGCGGCCGCACGCATCGCTGCCGCATCCTCGGCATCGGCCACCAGCGCTCGCGCGGCATCAAGTCGGGCACCGTCGTCGACATGGAAGCCGCGGAAGGCGCGATCCGCCTCGCGGTCGATGCGGCCGAACGCATGGCGGGCGTCCAGGTCCAGAGCGTCATCGTCGGCATGACCGGCGGCCGGCTTACCTCGCAGTTCTTCGACGCCAAGATCGCGGTCGGCGGCCACGCCGTGTCCGATTCCGAGGTCCACCGCGTGCTCGAGGCCTGCCACGCCTCGGTGCCCGAGGGCCGCAGCGCGCTGCACTCGCTGCCGATGGGCTTCACGCTCGGCGCCGCCGGCGACATCCGCGATCCGCGCGGCCTCGTCGGCGACGAGCTCGGCGCCGCGATGCACGTCGTCTCCGCCGACTCCGTCGCGGCCCGCAACCTCATGCTCGCCGTCGAGCGCTGCCATCTGGCGATCGAGGCGGTCGTGGCGACCCCCTACGCCTCCGGGCTTTCCGCGCTCGTCGACGACGAGGCCGAGCTCGGCACCGCGCTGATCGACATCGGCGGCGGCACCACCTCCGTCGGCCTCTTCGCCGGCGGCAACCTCACGCACATCGACGCCTTCGCCGTCGGCGGCCGCCACGTCACCATGGACCTCGCGCGCGGCCTCAACGTGCCGCTCGCCGATGCCGAGCGGCTGAAGACGCTGCACGGCTCCTGCCTCGGCTCGGCCTCCGACGATCGCGAGACGATCGCCGTCACGCAGGTCGGCGACGACGGCGACCACGCCACGCACATTCCGAAGTCGCAGCTCACCCGCATCATCAAGCCGCGCGTCGAGGAGATCCTCGAGCTGGTGCGCGATCGCCTCAAGGCCGCCGGCCTGCCCTCGCATTCCGGCCGCCGCATCGTGCTCACCGGCGGCGCCAGCCAGCTCGCCGGGCTGCCGGAGACGGCGAAGCGCATCATCTCGGGCCAGGTCCGCGTCGGGCGCCCGCTCGGCATCCAGGGCCTGCCGGAATCGGCCAAGGGCCCGGGATTTTCGGCGGCGGTCGGCCTGCTCATCTACCCGCAGGTCGCCGGAGTCGAGCATTTCCGCCCCGTCGGGGCGAAGGTGCGAGAGGCGACGAACGACAATTACATCAGCCGCGTCGGTCGCTGGCTGATGGATAGTTTCTGAGATGTCACGGTCGAAGGATATGGCGCGGCGGCCATTCCCAAACCGGGACAAATCAGTTTGTAATCAAACAACGGCGCTCCGGCGCTCCCATACGCAAGAGGCCATGCGATGACGATCAACCTGAAGGCACCGGAACTCCGTGAACTGAAGCCCCGCATCATGGTGTGCGGCGTCGGCGGCGCCGGCGGCAACGCGGTCAACAACATGATCGTGTCGGGCCTCATCGGCGTCGACTTCATCGTCGCCAACACCGACGCCCAGGCGCTCGCCTCGTCGAAGGCCGAGCGGGTCATCCAGATGGGCCTGCAGGTGACCGAGGGCCTCGGCGCCGGCTCGCATCCCGAGATCGGCCGCGCGGCCGCCGAGGAGGCGATCGAGGAGATCCGCGACTACCTCGCGGGCGCCCACATGGTGTTCGTCACAGCCGGCATGGGCGGCGGCACCGGCACCGGCGCGGCCCCCGTCATCGCCCGCTGCGCGCGCGAGATGGGCATCCTCACCGTCGGCGTCGTCACCAAGCCGTTCCAGTTCGAAGGCCAGAAGCGCATGCGCACGGCCGACGGCGGCATCGGCGAGCTGCAGAAGTCGGTCGACACGCTGATCACCATCCCGAACCAGAACCTGTTCCGCATCGCCAACGAGAAGACGACGTTCGCCGACGCCTTCTCGATGGCCGACCAGGTGCTCTACTCGGGCGTCGCCTGCATCACCGACCTCATGGTCAAGGAAGGCCTCATCAACCTCGACTTCGCCGACGTCCGCGCGATCATGCGCGACATGGGCAAGGCGATGATGGGCACCGGCGAGGCGTCGGGCGAGAAGCGCGCGATCCTCGCCGCCGAGGCGGCGATCGCCAACCCGCTGCTCGACGAAGTCTCGATGAAGGGCGCCCGCGGCCTCCTGATCTCGATCACCGGCGGCAACGACCTCACCCTCTACGAGGTGGACGAGGCGGCGAGCCGCATCCGCCAGGAGGTCGACGAGGACGCCAACATCATCCTCGGCGCCACCTTCGACGAGTCGCTCGACGGCATCGTCCGCGTCTCGGTCGTCGCCACCGGCATCGACAAGGCGCTCGACAACCGCGACCTGCAGGCCGCCGAGGCGCGTGTCGCCGACGCCGCCGCCCGCCTGCGGGCCCAGTCCGAGAGCCGCCGCGTCGAGCTCTCGACCGCGATCCCGCAGCCCGTCTACCAGGAGCCGGCCCCCGCGCCGGTCGCGGCCGCCCCGGCCCCGCAGCACTACGCCCCGGCGCCGGTCGCGCAGCATTACGCGCCCGCGCCGGCCCCGACCTCCGGCGTGCAGCTGCAGCCGATCGCGCCGCAGCCGGCGCCCGCCTTCGCCGAGCCGCCGCGCGCGGCCCAGCGCGAGCCGGAGCGCTACGACGCCGAGCCCTACATCCCGCCGGCGCCCGAAGGCCCGGTCCTGCGCTCGCAGCGCATGCCGCAGATCGGCGACCTGCCGCGCCCGGTCCAGGATCAGATCCGCCAGCAGTACGCCGCCAGCAGCGACGGCTCCGACGTCAAGCGCCGCACGCTCCTCGAGCGGCTCGCCGCCTTCGGCATGAGCCGCGAGGAAGGCGCGACGGCCCCCGTCGACCAGCGGCCGATGCCGCAGCTCAACTACCAGGGCCAGCCGGTCTCGCAGCAGCGCCCGGCGGCGCCGAGCCCGGTGCACGCCGACTATGCCGGCAAGCGCCCCGCGGCGCCGATGGCCGCCCTGCCGCCGATCCCGCAGCGGCCGGCCCAGCATGGCCTCGACGCGCACGGCCGCCTCGCGGCGCCCCCGCGCCAGAGCGAGGACGACCAGCTCGAGATCCCGGCGTTCCTGCGCCGCCAGACGAGCTGATTTTTCGCCGCACCATCCGCTCAAGCCTGACAACGGCGCCTTCGGGCGCCGTTGCTGTTTTCAGAAAGCCTGTGGCAGGGTGTGTCGCGCCTGCGCCACCCACACGATTTATTTACCACCGCCCGGGCCGCGCCACATTATTGCCGCCCGCTCCGCCGACCACTTGAGTTCGCGAATGTCGCGGCATTTGTCCGCCCCGGCCCACACGAGACCCACATGTCCCTGCCTCTCGCCCGTCGCCCCGTCGTGACGCGCTCGCTCTGCGCGGCGATCGCCCTCGCGGCGTTCCTGCCCTCCGTCGCGGCACGCGCCGACTTCCTCGATTCCATCAATCCGATGAACTGGTGGAAGGACGAGAAATACGCGCCGAAGCCGATCAACGACCCGCCGCCGAGCAAGCTCTACGCGAAGGGCATCAAGGACATGCAGGAGCGCGACTTCGAGACGTCGGCCAAGGTGTTCTCGACGCTCGAGAAGGCCTACCCGTACTCGCAGTATCAGCGCAAAGGTCTCATCATGACGACCTACGCCCAGTACGAGAACAAGAGCTACACGGACGCCATCGGCTCGGCCAAGCGCTACCTCGGGCTCTATCCGAACTCGCCGGACTCGGCCTACGTCACCTACCTCGAGGCGATGGCCTATTACGACCAGATCCCCGACATCAACCACGACCTCGTGCAGGCCGAGAACGCCGCCAACGCGTTCAACGAGATCGTCACCAAGTACCCGAACTCCGAGTACGCGGCGGACGCCCGCTACAAGATGGGCATCGCCCGCGACCAGCTCGCCGGCAAGGAGCTGGAGGTCGGCCGCTGGTACCTGAAGCAGGGCAACTACACAGGCGCGATCAACCGCTTCCGCGTCGTGCTCGCGAAGTACCAGACGACCCGCCAGGTCGAGGAGGCGCTGGAGCGCCTGACGGAAGCCTATCTCGCGATGGGCCTGCCGCAGGAGGCGCAGACCGCCGCCGCGGTGCTCGGCCACAACTATCCGGACTCGCCCTGGTACAAGGAGGCCTACGCCAAGCTGCAGAGCAGCGGCGGCCTGCGGCCGAACGAGGACAAGGGCTCCTGGATCTCGAAGGTCTTCAAGGGCGCCAAGATCGGCTGAGCCCTCCGCTCCCGATCATCCCTCCCCGATCATAAAGTCGATTTTGATGACGCGATCGGGGCCAAGCACAACCTGACGTCGCAGCCGGACGAGGCACGACGTTGGAAGAAAGCGCGGCCTTCGAGGCCATCGAAGAGGTCAACGAGGCGGCGGCGCCGTCGCAGCCCGGCGCGGCGCGGCGCGCGCAGCACGCCAAGCACCACGGCTGCGTCGCTGCGACCTTCACGGTCCGCGACGACATCCCCGCCGATCTGAGGGGCGGCGTGTTCGCCACCGTCGCGAGCTATCCCGCGAAAATCCGCTTCTCCAACGGCCGCCAGTCCGACGATCGCAACGCAGACGCGCACGGCATGGCGATCAAGCTGCTCGACGTGCCAGGCACCAAGCTGCTCAAAGGCCAGGAGACGCAGAGCGCGCAGGACTTCATCCTGGTCGACAGCGAGACCTTCTTCACCGGCGACCTTGATCTCTATGTCGGCCTGAACCAGCGCCTGATGCAGCCGAACCCGAGCCTGTGGGACGAGATCGCCTCGCGCCTGTGGCTGGTCCTGCACCTGCCGCTCGCGCTGCGGGCGAAGCGCTTCGCCAGCCGCACGCCGACCTCACCGCTGACCCAGAGCTACTTCGGCGCGGTGCCCTGCTCGATCGACAAGACGCCGGTGAAGTGGGTCGCGCAGCCCGCTTCGACGCGCACGGCGCGCCCGCTCGACGGCCCCGACGGGCTGGCCGAGGCGCTCCGGCGCGATCTCGCCGAGGCGCCGTTCGTCTTCGATTTCGGCGTCGACGTGCAGACCGACCCGCAGCGCCAGCCCGTCGACGACCCGACGGTCGCCTGGTCGCAGGCCGGCGCGCGGCGCGTCTGGCTGGCGCGCCTCGAGATCGCCGCCCAGGCCGTCGAGCCGCGCGCCGCGCTCGCCGAGGACATCGCCTACTCGCCCTGGCACGGCCTCGTCGCGCACATGCCGCTCGGCGCCATCAACCGCGCCCGAAAATCCGTCTATCGCAAGCTCGCGATCCACCGCCACGAGCTGAACGGCGTCACGCCGGCCGACACGTCGGAGCTGCCGTAGGAGCCTCGCGGGAGCTAGAGCGCCGCGATCTCCAAAATCTTCGCGCCGCGGCTGTCCTGCAGGCGGAGCGCTTCGCGCCGCGCGGCCTCGAGCGTCGGCTTCGGCTCGCTCGCGCGCTCGCGGCCGAGCGTGTCGGTGTAACGGACGACCCAGGGTCCGGCGTCGCCGCCGCTGACGGGGAGTTCGGGCGCCAAGCTCGACGTCACCGGCGGCGTATCCGGCAGGACGATCTCCTTCGGCCGGATGGTGGTGGTCCAGACGCCGAAGGCGAGGATCGGCGCGACGATCGCCGGGAAGGCGAGCGGCAGCAGCGACACCCAGCCGGCCTCGCTCGTCGCCAGGAGGTCGAAATGGATCGCCACGAAGAGGGTGGCGACGACGAGGCCCGCGGCGCCGACCCAGGTCGCCGCCATCACCCAGGCCGGCTCGCCGGCGCCGCTGCGGTTCTGGCGCCGCAGGTAGACGAGGATGGCGATCGCCGCGAAGGCCTGCAGGAAGATGATGCCGAACGAGCCGAAGCCGATCAGCACCGGCATGCCGGCCTTGTAGGGATCGAGGCCGGAGAGCGCGATGGGCAGCATCGCGACCGCCGTCAGCGCGGTGACGGTGAGGCTCGCGCGCGACGGCGCCCCCGAGCGCGGGTTCGCCTCGCCGAACCACGGCGGCAGCAGCCATTCCCGCCCGAGCGCAAAGATGTAGCGCGAGGCGGCGTTGTGGATCGCGAGATAGGTCGCGAGGATCGACAGGCAGAGGAACACGCCCATGATGTCGGTGAGGACCTCGCCGCCGTAGCGGGTGAAGACGTTGAACAGGAGCTCGCCGTTCTCCTTGGCCGCCCGCGCCACGACATCTTCGGGCAGCACCGCGCCTACGACCACCCAGGCCGTGAAGAGGTAAAAGATCGCGATCGAGATCACCGCCGTGTAGGTGGCGATCGGGATCGAGCGCTTGGGATCCTGCGCCTCCTCGCCGTAGAGCGCGGCGGATTCGAAGCCGATGAAGCAGGTGAAGGCGACCATCAGGCCGACGCCGAGCCCCGGCGTGAAGGCGAGCGCCGGCGACCAGGCCTGCGCCGGCAGCGCCAGCGTCGGGCCCTTGGCGGCGAGCACCATCGCATCGAAGATCGCGAGGATCGCCACCTCGCCGAGCATCAGCGCGCCGAGGACGAGGGACGAGACATCGATCGACCGGTAGCCGAGCACGGCGACGAGCACGAGGCCCAGCGCGGCAAGCGCGGTCCACGGCAAGGGCACGCCCGCCTGCCCGAGCACGATCGAGGTGAAGTAGCCGAACGAGACCGCGAGCCCGAAGGTGAAGGCGACATAGGCGACGAGCGCCACATAGGCCGAGCCGATGCCGGCGGACGTGCCGAGGCCCTCGGTGATGTAGGTGTAGAAGGCGCGCGTCGAGACGATCCGCCGGCTCATCGCCGCGTAGCCTACGGAGAAGCAGAGCAGGATCGCGCCGGCGATCGCGAAGGCCACCGGCGTCGCCGCGCCGTTGCCGCGCGCCAGCGCGATCGGCAGGTTGCCGACGAGCGACGCGAGTGGCGCCGCCGCGGCCACGACGAGGAAGACGATGCGCGGCGTCGAAAGGGACGCGCGAGCGAGCGGGCTGTCGGACACGGACATCGGGCGACTCTGGCGCTAAACGAGCGCTCGCTTAGAGCAATTCGCCCGCGCCGTCATGCCGGGGCCGAGGCCGGCGATATCGAGACCATTTCCGGCCGCCGGGCGCCGTCATTTGTGTGCCGGCAAGCCGGCCAGCCGCCCGTCGAGCCCGACGTCGAGCATCCGCGTGTTGGCCTTGCACGACCAGCTCGCCGCCGCCTTCACGTCGCCGCCGGCGTAGCTCGCCTGCGTCGGGAACGGGCAGAGCGGCATGGTGCGGTCGGGCGCGACGCCCGGCGCCGGCTTGTCGTTGGGGTAATGCGCGGCCATCAGCGCGTCGGGCGCCTTGCCCTGCTCGACCCACGCCTCGAGCGGCCCGAGCGTGTCGAAGAAGTTGGGGCCGGGGCCGCTGCCGCAGTGCTGCATGTCGGGCACGGCGAAGAAGCGCAGGCCCCCCTGCAGCTTGTCGTAGCCGCCGTGGCGCGCCGCCAGCGCCTCGTAGAGCACGAAGCTGCGGAACGGCGGCAGCGCCGGGTCGCTGAGCCCGTGGTACCAGATCATCTTGCGGCCCTGCGCGATGAAGCGGTCGTAGAGCCCCGGGCGCCCAGCGTCGGCGCGGCTCGTCCTGCTGTCGAAGGCGCGGATCGCCGCATCGGTCGCCGTGCCCTCCGGCGTCACCGGGAACGCCCGATAGTCGTAATCGGGATCGAGCGCGTAATAGTACTGCAGGATGTGATCGGTGAACTGGAAGCCGGTCGGCGCCGGCTTGAAGCCCTTGTTGCCCCACGGGTCGGGGCTGTTCGGCGCCGAGGGCGGGACCTCGCCGATCGACCAGCGATCCATGCCGCCGTTGGCGAAATCGGTGATGGAGAAGCCGGGGTAGATCACGCGCTTGCCCTGGTCGCGCAGCGCCGAGATGTAGGTGGTGAGCTCCGTCGCCTGGGGTGCCGACAGGCCGAGATCGGTCGTCCTCACGTTGCAGGCGGCCGGGTTCTGGATCAGCCCGTCGCTGACGCCGTCGGCGGCATCGCAGGCGGCGCGGACCTTGGCGTCGATCGCCGGCAGCGCGCTTGCGGGCAGGTAGCTCTCCGGCTTCGCGAACAGCGCCTTGTACTTGGCGGCGGCGGCGGTGATCACCTGCAGGTCGAGGAACGGCGCGCCGGCGATGATGCCGTCGAAATCCTCCGGATAGCGCGTCGCCTCGACCATCGCCTGGCGGCCGCCGTTGGAGCAGCCGTCGAAATAGGCGCGCGTGACAGGGCGGCTGTAGTAGGCCGCGGCGAGGCGCTTGGCGGCGACCGTCACCTGGTGCGTCGCGCGGAACTCGTAGTCGGCGCGCGCCGCCCAGTTCGGCTTGCCCTTCGCGAGGAGCGCGAAGCTCGCATCCGTGCCGCCCCCCTTGTGGCCCTCGTCGGTGATGACGGTGGCATAGCCCTTCGGCAGCGCGGCCTGGAGATCAACGGGATTGGCGGCGAAATCGGCGTAAGTTGCGCCCGCGAGCCCGCCGACGCCCCAGAACAGCACCTTGCCGTTCCAGTTTGTCGGCAAACGAAGCTCGAAGCCCGCCGAGCCGGGGTCCGCGCCCTCCCCCGACGTCGCAAGCTTGCCCTCCACCTTGCAGTAGGCCGGCGTCGCGCCCGCCGCGGCGACGGTCGATGCGGCAGCAATCGTCGCCTCCTTGACCGTGCCGCTAAGCCCCGGGACCGAGCAGTCGGCGTGGGCTGGAGCCGTACTGGCAAGGCCGCCAAGTAACGTGGCGAGGCCGCTCGCCAGGAAAAGGTTGCGCCGCAACCCATCGATATGCCGCGATCCCAAAGGCTTTCCCCGCTGCGTTGTCGACCACACCGAGGTCTTTTGATCGACTTCGCAGCGCGAGGGCAATCCGCCGAACGGGTCCTCAGTGGGATACGCCGTCGCGCGCCTTCATCGCCTCGACGAGGTCACGAAGCTGCGAGC
Source organism: Beijerinckiaceae bacterium RH AL1 (assembly GCA_901457705.2). NCBI lineage: Bacteria > Pseudomonadati > Pseudomonadota > Alphaproteobacteria > Hyphomicrobiales > Beijerinckiaceae > Beijerinckiaceae bacterium RH AL1. Next base: position 895,668 of record LR590083.2, on the reverse strand, counting down.
GATTGTCGATCGAGCACCGCTGGATATCGAGGTCGGCCTGGACGGCGGCCGAGAGCCACCAGCTCATCGAGACCTTGGACATGGCGAACCGCGTGTTGGGCGTCATTTTCTGGCAGCGCTCGTCATCGCCGAACGCCGGCCCGGGAAGCGGTCCGAAGGACGGCGCCACGTCGACCTTGAGCCAAAACAGGCCGCCGTCCGCGAAAGCGGCCTGCGCCTGCCCCATCGCCTCGTCGGCGTGGCCGTCGCCGGTGCCGACGAGGGTCTTGAGGGGAAGCGCGGCCAGCGCGACGAGGCGGCCGACGAAGGCGTTGAAGCCCGTGAAGAGAAGCGGCGTCGGCGCGGTGCGTGGCGGCACGCCGGAACAATGCCGCGCCAGCTTCAGCCGCAGCTCCTCGCCGCCAGGCGGCGTGCCCGATTCGCCGGCACAGGCGGCGATGTCGGCTGCGGTCGCGTCCGGAAGTTGCGGATTGTTGGAGATCGAAACAAGGATCGGCTTGAGATGTTGCGCGCGGAGCGCCTTTACGACCTCGAGCGCGGTCGTGATCCCGGAATTCTCGAAATAGCCGCCGTCGACGACCTGATCGCCGTAGGGCTGCGGATCCATGCTGCCGCCGACGCCCTTGTTGTCGCGCGCCTTCGTGGAGAAGATCCCGGCCGGCGAGATCACCGGAAAGCGCGCGCTGATCAACGCCGCTGTGGAGAGGCGCACGTCGGGTCCGTCGACGGGCGCCGGCCTGCCGCCGCAACTGCCGAGCAGCAGCGTCTGTTCGTTCTCTGGTGGTTTCTTGTTGGCGGCGTCTTCAGGGCGCTTGACCGGATAGGCGACGTTCTTTCCGTTGGCGGCGTCGATCAGGCGCTTGATCGGATAGGCGACATCCTCTCCTTTGGCGAGTGACGGCAAGACGTCAGGGCACGGCGACGACATCGCCTCGCGCAGGTCGTAGGCCTGCGGATAGAGCGCGCCGCCGTCGACCGAAGCGGCGTCGTTCTCGGCCTTGAGGTCGGCGGAGATGATGCGGCGCCCGGTCGTGACCGACGTGCCGTTGAGGAACAGCATCGGCATCCACGTCTTGCCCGGCTCGATGAACGCGGCGGGGTGCGCGGCAGGCCGGCAAAGTCCTTCGGGTGTCTTGCCGTCGCAGCTCTCGCCGCTCAAAAACGAGATCGGTTGCGAGCTGAGCGTCGCCGAATAGTGGCGCTGCCAGGACAGCTCGAGCAGCGCGGCGCGATCGGCCAGCGGCGGCAGGCCGATGTCCTGCCACGGCGGCGCGGCGAAGTCCCGGAAGGCCAGGCCGACGATCGTCGGCGAGAGGTAGTCACCGCTCGTCAGCGCCTGCAGGCACTGGCGCCAGCTCATGGTCGGCTTGTCCTGCCGAGTCCACTCGTCGTAGCCGAACCAGGTGCGTTGCGCCGAACGACACGGCGCCACTCCGGAGCTCGGTGCGGCCTGCCCGTCGCGAAGTGCCGACTGGATCACCGCTGCGCCAAAGGCACCGCCGGAGACACCCGAGATCGCGAACAGACGCCGACCGGGCGATGGCACCTCGCCGCGCTCCGCCGCGGGCACGTTGTCGAGCAACTCGCCGACGAAGGTGGCGGCGGTGAACGCAGCCCGGCTCGCGCCGCCGTCGATCGCCACGACGATCGGATGCGGGCACGAGTCGCCCGAGCAGGCGTTCGCCGCCTTCCATCGCGCCACGGCATCGGCGACCGTCAGTCGCTCGTCGGTCGACGGCGTGCCCTTGTCCGCTTGTGGCGAGGTGCGCAGGGCATCGAAGTTGGTGTTGCACGCGGTGAGCGCGCCGGCGACGACCCCGAGTGCCACGAGGAAGGGAAACCCCGTCTTGTTGCCGAGCCGCTGCAGCCAGCTCGTGAACAGCACGAGGCTCCCGAACAGCGGCGGCACGAGAAGCGCCCGCGGCAACACGAGCGCGGTATGGATCGGGAAGACGTAGGCGCAGACGAAGATCGCGCCGGTGCCCGCCAGCGCCAGGCGGTGAAGGGCGGCGCTCGTCCAGGACGCGAACCAATCCTTGCGCCTGATGACGAAGTAAACGAAGGCAGCCGCGAAAACCGCGTCGAGGACGAGGAGCACCAGGAGCTGCGTCTGCGCGCGACCGATCTCCGGAAGCACGTCCGCCCTGCCGATCGCGCCATAGGCGCCCCAGATGCCGATCGCCAGTACGAGGAACGGCATCACGCCGAGCACACGCGGGATCCATTCGATCGCCCCGCCGTAGCGCGCGCGGACCTCGCCGATGATCGCGTCGCGACAGTGCGCGGGAAGTCCGTTGCGCGTGGCGCTCTGGATGATCCAGGAATCCTTGTTGAGTGTCTTGCGCGCGCCGTAGTGCACGGGAAAGGCCCAGAGAAAGAAGGTGGCGGCGAAGACGCCGGGCCAGAACAGGAGCTGCCAGCCGTTCTCGAAAGACAAGTCGGCGAGCAGGTCGTCGGCCTGCACCGCAAACCAGAACAACAGGCCGCTCGAGACGACGTTGATGACGCTGACGCGGACGGCAAAGAGAATGCGTGCGATCCACGTGAACGCGTCGATCACCTCGCTCATGCCGGCCTCCCGCAATGAATGGCGGCGCATCCGATGCCGATGGCACGGCGCCTGAACCAGAAAAGCGGATAGTGGAGGGTCTAAGCGCCGCCCGGCTATTCGACTTTGGCAGCGATCGTCAGTGGTGCCGCAGGAGCGTCGCGCGGAGCGCCAGCACTACGAGCAGGGTGACGAGCGCGCCGCCGCAGACGTCGGACAGGAAGTGCGCGCCGAAGGCCATGCGCAGGAGGCCCGTGGTGGCGGCGAAGGCGACGGCGGCGGCGAGCGCGAGGCCCCGCCACGGCGGCGGCACGAGGCTCGCGGGCGCCAGCATCCAGGTCGTCGCCGCCGTCTCGCCCGAGGCGAAGGCACAGTTGTGCGGGCAGGCGCCGTCGAAGCGCGTGAAGGGGCGGAAGGTTTCGCGGCCGCCGAAGGCCGTGATGTCGTAGGGCCGCGGACGGTGCGACAGCTCCTTCAAGCCCGCGTGCACGAGAAGGCCGGGACCGATCGCGAGGCTCAGCGTGAGGAAAAGGAGGGCGCGGCCGGACGGGCCGGGACTACGGCGCGCTTTCGCGACGAGCCACGAGACGAGACAGCCGACGTAGACGAGGAACGGGATCGCCCAGGCCGTGTAGCGCACGACCGTGCCGGCGGGCGTCTGGCCGATGAAATGGGCGTGGCCGGCGTAGAAGGCGCGGGCGGCGGCGAGGTCGAGATCGGGGTCGAGCGCCAGGACGGCGAGCGCGGCGGCCAGCAGGAGCGCGAGCGGCAGGCAGAGCTTGGCGAGGGCGCGGGTGGAGGTGCACATCGGGGCGGCCCTTGTGTCACGCGGGCGACCTCGGGCAAAGGGGAGCATGCTCAGCCCCGAAGAGATCGAGCGCTACGCCCGCCACATCGTGCTTCACGACGTCGGCGGCCCCGGCCAGCAGAAGCTCAAGGCGGCCCGCGTGCTGGTGATCGGCGCCGGCGGCCTCGGCGCGCCGCTGCTGCAGTACCTGGCGGCGGCGGGCGTCGGCACGCTCGGCGTCGTCGACGACGACGCGGTGTCGCTGTCGAACCTGCAGCGGCAGGTGCTGCACGGCACGCCCGACGTCGGCCGGCCGAAGACGGCAAGCGCGGCGGCGGCGATCGCGCGGCTGAACCCGCATGTCGCGGTCAAGCCGATCGCGGCGCGGATCGAGGCCGGCAACGCCCGCGAGATGGTGCGCGGCTGGGACGTCGTCGCCGACGGCTCGGACAATTTTTCGACCCGCTACGCCGTCTCCGACGCCTGCTTCCACGAGAAGGTGCCGCTGGTGACGGCGGCGGTCGGCGCCTTCGACGGCTCGCTGACGACGCTGCGCCCGTTCGAGCGCTCGCCGTCGGGCGAGCCGAACCCGACCTACCGCTGCCTGTTCCCGGCGCCGCCGCCCGAGGGGCAGGTGCAGAGCTGCGAGGAGGCCGGGGTGCTCGGCGCGCTGACCGGCACGCTCGGCGCGATGATGGCGCTCGAGGTGATCCGCGAGATCGTCGGCTTCGGCGAGGGTCTCGTCGGCCGGCTGCTGCTCGTCGACGCCATGGCGATGCGCTTCGAGACGATCTCGTATGGTTGGGACCCCGACAATCCCCTGAGCGGGCGCGTCCCGTTTTCCCCTGCGGGAGACTGATCGTCGCCGGCTAGGAGGCGCGCACGCCTTCTCCCGCTTGCGGGAGAAGATGGCCCGACGACGTCGGGTCGGACGAGGGGCGATGCCGCTCGGCGGGATTGAGGGGAGAGAGGCGGGCAGGCCCCTCGTCCGACCCCGCTTCACGGGGCCACCTTCTCCCGCGAGCGGGAGACGGAAAGGCAGCGCCCGTGCTCCACTTCCACAGCCGGGCGATCGGCAGCGGCACCAGCATGAACGCGTGCTCGGCCAGCGCCAGCGCGGTGAGGCCGACGAGCAGCGAGAAGCCGACCGTCGTGGCGCGGCTCGCCTGCGGGTCGGCCGCCGCCTCGACGAAGCCGGCGACGAGAAGCACGGCGACGAGCGCGCAGAGCGGGAACAGCGGATTGACCGGACCGCGCCGGAAGTAGGTGCGCAGATAGGCGATCCGCTCGGGCATCACCTCGTCGTTGAGCACCGGCACGCCGAGGAAGAGGTTGAGCTTCGCCGAGACGCGCATGATCCACAAGACGAGGAAGGTCTCGGCGCCGAACGGGTTGGCGCTCTGCCAGGTGACGGCAACAACGGCGCCGCTCGTCACGAGGAGCGCCAGCTCGTGGTAGAGGATCGCGCCGAGCGCAGCGGCGAGCCGGTCGAGGCCGGTCGCGCCGGGCGGGCACGGCAGCGGCCGCGGGCCGGTGAGGAAGCCGGTGAGGAACGCGACCTCCTGCGTGCCCCACAGCACCACCGCGGCGGTAAACGCGATGTAGGCGCCGGCGACGCCGGTCATGCCGGCGCTCGCGGCGAGCACGACGAGGCAGATCGGGAAGAGCGCCGCCGCGCCGATCAGCCCGGCACGCACCGCGGCCCGCCGGCGCAGGACGACGAGGAAGACCAGCCCGGTCGAAAACCACCAGACGAACAGAGCGTAGAGGATCGCGAGGCTCGCGTCCGTCATGACGCTTCCTTCTCAGGCCCTCACCAGGCCGGCGCGAGGAGCACGGTGTCGGGCAGCGCGGTGCGCTTGACGGGCAGCACGAAGAGCCGCGCGAAGACGGCCGCCGCCGCGACGCCGAGGCCAGCCTTCTTCAGCTTGCCGACGATGCCGCCCTGGGCGTGCGCCGCAGCGCGCGCCTCGGTGATCCGCCACATCCGCTCCAGCCCCGCCTTGAAGGCGGGATGGTCGAGATCGAGCGCGACAGGGAAGACCTGCGTCGCGATCTCGTTGGTGATGCGGAAGACGCGGAAGTCGTAGTCGGTCGGATCCATGCCGACGGCTTCGTGGAAGGCCGGGCGCATGTGGTCGCGCACGTACATCGTCGCGTAGACGGCGAGCAGGAAGAAGCGGATCCACAGCTTGTTGCGCCCGCGCAGCAGCGAGGGGTCGGCGCGCATCAGCAGCGCGAAGGCCTCGCCGTGGCGGAACTCGTCGTTGCACCACTTCTCGAAGTACTTGAAGATCGGGTGGAACAGCCGGTCCGGGTTGCGCTCGAGCTGGCGGTAGATCGTGATGTAGCGCGCGTAGCCGATCTTCTCGGAGAGGTAGGTCGCGTAGAAGATGAACTTCGGCTTGAAGAACGTGTACTTCTTCACCCTGGTGAGAAAGCCGAGGTCGATGCCGATGCCGGCGTCCTTCAGCGTCTCGTTGATGAAGCCCGCGTGGCGCGATTCGTCGCGCGCCATGTAGGTGAAGAGCTCGCGGATGTCCTTGTTGTTGATCTGCTTCTTGATCTCCGAGTAGAGCACGCAGCCCGAGAACTCGGCCGTCAGCGAAGAGACGAGGAAGTCCTTGAACTCGCGCCGCAGCTCGTCCGGCAGCGCGTCGATGTCGGCGTCGAACGGACCCTCGCGGCGGAAGTGCGTCTTGTTGTGGTCGGCGCGCAGCTCGCCGATGCAGGCGTCCCACTCGGCGCGGACGCGGCCGACGTCGAGCTTGTCCATCGCCTTGTAGTCGGTGGTGTAGAAGCGCGGCGAGAGGATCGTGTCCTCCTTCGCGGCCTCCAGCGAGGAGCCGGAGCTACCCGCCGGGCCTCTCGGGGCGAGCCCGGCCTGCGCGCCGCCTTCCATCGCAATCATTGCGCTCTCCCGTCAGAGAAGCTGACCTCGTAGAGCTCGGTCAGCTCGAGATAGCCTTCGACATGCGCCCACAGCCGCTGCAGCGGGCCGGCGCGGCGTACCGTCGCGGTGCGCTGCACCACGGCGCGCTCGCCGAAGGAAATGGAGGTCGGCGCGTCGTGCACCAGCACCTCGTCGCCGGGGCCGACGACGATGCCGTCGAGGTCGACATAGGCGTGCAGGCTGTCGGGCGACTGCTCGAGGTCGATCGTGCACGGCACCTGGATCGTGCCTCTCGGCGACGTGTCCCGCTCGGCGAGCCCACTGCTCGGGCCGTTGCCCATCGCGCTTCCTTCCCGCAGGCCTTGGCCTGTCACGTCTTTCGCGGCGCCTCGAGGAAGGCCGCGAACACCTGTTCGTTGGTCGAGCCGAAGGCCTCGAGCTCGAAGCTTTCCCGCGTCGACGGGTCGGCGATAGTCAATCGCCCATCCGCCCAGCGCGTCAAGCGAAATGGCATGCCGTCGGGCTGCCCCGCCCGGCGGTGGCCCAGCACCAGCGCGCGCATGATGCCGCGGATGAAGTGACCGGACTGCGGCGCCACATTCGAGACGAGCCGGCCCGTGGCGGCGTCCTTGATGGTGATGCCGCCGTCCGGCAGGTCCTTGAACGAAAGGTCCACCGTGGCGACGGCCGCCGTGGGCGGCATCGTCACGTGCTCGGCGTTCGTCGCATGCGTAATCCCGGCGAGCGCGATGGTGCCGGCGAGCATCAAGCCGACCGAGATCAGCACGCTGCGCGGAAAACCGCCCTGGATCGTGATGTCGACCATCGCGCCCTCTCCCTATGTGCTCAAGCCGCCGCCACGCCGACCTCGCCGTGCGGCGCGCGCGCCGGCTCCGGCGCGATCGCGATCGCCTCGCCGGCCGGCGAGGCCGTCAGCAGCGCGCGCGACAGGATGTTCGCGACGCCGCGGACATCGGGGATCGCCCGCAGCATCGGCTCGGGCTGCCGGAGCCGCCACGGCCGCGCGTGCGGCCACAGCAGGAGGTAGGCGAGCTTCTGCCGGCCGAGCGAGAGCGGGATGTCGCCCGAGCCGTCGGCATTCAGCTTCACGCCGGCGCCGAGGATGCGCTTCAGCGGCAGCGTCAGCGCGATCGGCAGCGCGACGCCGATCTGCATGATCACCCGGCGATCGGTGATCGTGTAGTGCGTCGTCGCGGCGATGAGCCAGGACATCGCCAGGAACACCAGGCCCGCCACCGCCGCCGGCACCGCGACCCACGCGGCAGCGCCGAGCGCCGCGCTGGCCCACAGGCCGTCGGCATGCGCCGAGGCGAGGTTCCAGGCCGCCAGCACGACGAAGTAGCCCATGACCACGCGGATGTGGAACAGCGAGCGGGTGAGGCCGAGCGTCTGCGGCCGGCCCTGCCACAGCACGGTCTCGTCGGGCGCGATCGCCTCCGAGCCCTCGCCCAGGAACAGGGTCTCGAGGAAGTGCTCGCGCCGGCTCACAGGAGCGGCCCCATGCGGTCGGGCGTCGCGTAGAGGTGGCCGCCGGCGAAGTAGCCGACGATCTTGTCCTCCTCGAGCTTGGTCACCTCGTCCGGGTTCTTCAGGACCGGCGCGTCGGCGAACTGCGAGGCGAGGATGGAGGCGACCTTGACCACGCCCCTGCGGCCGTTGACGCGCGCCATGGTCATCGGCAGCAGCACGGTGCGCGGGCCGACCTCGACCTCGAGGTAGCGCACGATCGTCTCGGAATGGTCGATCCAGGCATCCTTGACGGTGCCGGCGACCGCGCCGTCGGCGCCGAGCACCGTCATGCCGATCGGATTCGGCGTGTCCGTCGAGATCGAGTGATCGGTGGCGACCCGCAGCGGCTGGATGATCGGATGGCCGAGCACGCCGAGCTCTGGGATGTCCTCGCGCTGGGCGTAGGATGCCGGGCCGACGCCGTCGACCATCGGATTGCCGGTCGGCGCGAAGGGGGCGCCGGGCCATTCGGCGGAAGCGGTGACGGGCGCGTCGGCCCGGTCGTTGCCGTAGGCCGGCACGACAAGTGTGCGCCCGTCGTGATTGAAGAAGGCCTTCTTGCTCGGCACGTCGGGATAGCCGCGCACCGCGACGCGGGCGCCGGGTGCGCGCTCGGTTTCGAGCGGGTAGCCCTCGCGCTTGTTCTCGCGATGCAGGTAGAAGACCAGCCCGGCGAAGAACAGCCAGAACGCATAGAGCGTCACCTGTGCAACGTCGATGTAGCTGCCAGCGGCTTGTATCATGTCAAACCTCCCGAGGCGTTTCTTGGTAAAGCGTTGAACTCGTAGGAACGCCCGCGCACCACCTTGGCGAGCGGGCCGAGCGCGACAAGGGTCGCGAAGAGTAGCCCGATCTCGCAGTGCCAGACGAAGCTGTAGCCGACCGACGGCTGGTCCATCGCGACGCCGAGCGCGCCCGATTGTGCGAGGGCCGAGACGCCATCGCGGATGAGGCCGCCGGAGGCGACCGCGAGGCCGGCGGCGGACGCCTGCACGGCACCCCAGACGCCGAGCACCATGCCGGTCTGGCCGCCCTGCGCGAGGCCCATCGCCGCGGTGAGCGTGCAATGGGCGAAGATGCCGCTGCCGAGCCCGATCATCGCGACGCCGGCGGCGAACAGCGGTGCCGAGGCGAGCGGCTGCGCGAAGATCACCGCCGTGAAGGCGGCGATGCCGATGACGACGCCGGTGGCGGCGAAGCGATAGGGATCGACGCCGCGGCCGAGCCAGCGCGCGGCGGCGATGAAGCCGGCGAAGCCGCCGAGCGCGAGCATCGCGGTGAGGCCGGTCGTCGCGCCGACCGAGAGGTGCATGACCTGGCCGCCGTAGGGCTCGAGCAGCACGTCCTGCATCGAGAAGGCCATGGTGCCGAGCGCGACCGCAGCCAGCCGGCGCACCGCCTGGCCCTGCGCCGCGAAGAGCGCCCAGGCCTGCGCGAAGGAGGGACGCGCGAGATCGCGCCGCGTGGCGCCGGGCCGGCGCGGCTCCTGCTTCCACAGCGCGACGAGGTTCAGCACCATCGTCGCCGCGGCAGCGCCCTGCACGACCTGGATGAGGCGGACCTCGGAGAAGTGCGCGAGCAGCGCGCCGAAGATCAGCGCCGAGGCCATCATGCCGAGCATCATCATGACGCAAAGCAGCGCCACGACCTTGGGATGCGCATGCCGCGGCGCGAGGTCGGTGGCGAGCGCGAGGCCCGCCGTCTGCACCGTGTGCAGCCCGGCGCCCATGAGGAGGAACGCCAGCGCGGCGGCGCACTGCCCGACGATCGGCGGCGCGTTGGAGTCGCCGCTCAAGAGGATCAGCGCGAAGGGCATGATCGCTAGGCCGCCGAACTGCAGCAACGTGCCGAACCAGAGGTAGGGCACGCGCTTCCACCCGAGCGCGGAGCGGTGCGTGTCCGACTTGAACCCGACCAGCGCCCGCGCCGGCGCGAAGACCAGCGGCAGCGAGATCATCGTCGCGACGAGCCAGACCGGCACGCCGAGCTCGACGATCATCACGCGGTTCAGCGTGCCGATGAGCAGCACGATCGCCATGCCGACCGAGACTTGAAACAGCGACAGCCGCAAAAGCCGCGACATCGGCAGCTCCGCCGTCGCGACGTCGGCGAACGGCAGAAGCTCGGTGCGGACGCGGCTCCAGACCTCGGCGAAGCTCTTGCGGTCGGCGCGGGCGGTCATGATTTTACGACCTCCTGCGTCTGCGAGATGTAGAAGCCCGAGGCGATCCGCCGGGATCGACCGAGGCGCCAGGAGGAAGCCTGCTTTGCGGCTTCGGCAGCGAGGCGGTCACGGATCGTCCGGGGGGAGGTCGGGACGATGGCCGGTGACCTGTCGCCCCTCGGGAAGAGCTTGCCCGCCGCATACATGAGCGTGAGGGCAGGCGTACGCGGCGCGAAGGTGAAGATCAGCTTGCGCTCGACCCGCGCCGCAAGCCCTGCGACGGCGGCGGCGAGATCGGCGGTGCGATAGTGGATGAGCGAATCCATCGCGACCGCATAGTCGAAGCGGCCGAGCGAAGGATCGAGCATGTCGCCGGAGAGGAAGGTGATGCGGCCCGCGCCGAGCGATGCCGGCGTGCGCTCGCGGGCGAGATCGACGAGCGTCGGCGACAGGTCGATCGCCACGACCTCGGCGCCGCGCCGCGCCGCCTCGACGGCGAGCGCGCCGGTGCCGCAGCCGGCATCGAGCACGCGCGCGCCGGCAAGATCGTCCGGCAGGCAGGAGAGGATCTCGGCGCGCATCGCGTCGCGCCCTGCCCTCACCGTCGCGCGGATCTTCGAGACCGGCGCATCCGACGTGAGCCGCGACCACGCCTCGACCGCGGTGCGGTCGAAGTAGGTGAGGAGCTGGCTCCGGCGGTCGAGGTAGGACGGCGAGTGCATGGGGTCTTCCTCGCTCAATCGAAACCGAGGAGATCGAAGATGTCGCGGTCCTTCATCGGCAGCGGCCGCAGCTCGTCGGTGCCGGCAAAGAGCGTCTCGGCGAGCTGCAGGTACTCGTTCTGGACGGCGACGATCTCGGGCGTCGCCTCCATCTCGAATAGCGTCTGCTTCTTGAGGCGCGACTTGCGGATCGCATCGAGCATCGGGAAGTGCGCGACCGTCTTCAGGCCGACGACCTCGTTGAACTTGTCGACTTGGTCGGTGCCGTCGGAGCGGTTGACGATGACGCCGCCGAAGCGAACCTTGTAGTTCTTCGCCTTCGCCTCGATGGCGGCGACGATGCGGTTCATCGCGAAGATCGAGTCGAAGTCGTTGGCGGTGACGACGAGCGCGCGGTCGGCATGCTGGAGCGGCGCCGCGAAGCCGCCGCAGACGACATCGCCGAGCACGTCGAAGATGACGACGTCGGTCTCGTCGAGGAGGTGGTGCTCCTTGAGGAGCTTCACGGTCTGGCCGACGACATAGCCGCCGCAGCCGGTGCCGGCCGGCGGGCCGCCCGCCTCGACGCACATCACGCCGCCGACGCCCTCGAACACGAAGTCCTCGGTGCGCAGCTCCTCGGTATGGAAGTCGACCGTCTCGAGCACGTCGATGACCGTCGGCATCAGCTTCTTGGTCAGCGTGAAGGTCGAATCGTGCTTGGGGTCGCAGCCGATCTGCAGCACGCGCTTTCCGAGCTTCGAGAAGGCGACCGAAAGATTGGACGACGTCGTCGACTTGCCGATGCCGCCCTTGCCGTAGACGGCGAAGACTTTGGCCGTGCCGATCTTGACGTTGGGGTCCATCTGGACCTGGACCGAGCCCTCGCCGTCGAGGAAGCCGGCGGCGCGGCAGGTCGTCGGGCCGAGGGGCTTGAAGGGAGCGTTCATGGCGAGCGCCTTTCTAAGGGGTTTGCCGGGACCCAGCCTTCTCCCGCCTGCGGGAGAAGGTGGCCCGACGAAGTCGGGTCGGATGAGGGGAATCGGGGCCAGGCGCCCCGCGAGACCAAGGCGGCACGATCCCTCATCCGACCCGCGTCGCGGGGCCACCTTCTCCCGCAAGCGGGAGAAGGAAGGATCGAGGCTCACTTCGAGAAATGTGCTTTGGCATCATACAAGGTCTCGATGCTGATGGAGGCGATCGCGCGCTCCCTCGCGTAGGCTTCGGTGTTGCGGCGCGCCTTGCCGCGGACGAAAAACGGAATCTTGCCGAGTTCCCTTTCCGCCTCGGCCGTCCACGACAACGACGCGGCTTCGGAAGGCTTCTCCAGCACCGCGACGTCGGCCTGCGGCTGCACTAGCGGCTCGGGCGCGGCGGCGTGGCCGCCCGTCGTCGCGAGATGCGAGGGCACGGCGCGATCGTGGAACTCGCCGTCCTCGCGGAACATCCCGAGCAGGTGCTCCTCGAGCCCCATCATCAGCGGGTGCACGAACGTGTCGAAGATGACGTTGGCGCCCTCGAACCCCATCTGCGGCGAGGTGCGCGCGGGGAAATCCTGCACGTGCACCGGCGCCGAGATCACCGCGCACGGGATGCCGAGGCGCTTGGCGATATGGCGCTCCATTTGCGTGCCGAGCACCAGCTCGGGCTGAAGGCGGGTGATCGCTTCTTCCACCGCAAGGAAATCGTCGGAGACGATCGCCTCGGCATCGTAGCGCTTGGCGAGATCGCGCACGTCGCGGGCGAACTCGCGCGTGTAGGTGCCGATCGCGACGACGGTAAAGCCGAGCTCTTCCTTCGCGATGCGCGCGGCGGCGAGCGCGTGCGTCGCGTCGCCGAAGATGAAGACGCGCTTGCCGGTGAGGTACGTCGAGTCGACCGAGCGCGAGTACCAGGGAAGGCGGGCGTCCTCGGCGGCGAGCAGCGCGTCCGCTTTCGCCTTGATCGCAGGCTCGCCGGCCGCGTCCGGGCAGGACAAAGCGGCAAGCTCGACGACTTCCCTGATGAAGTCGCGCGTCGCGCCGACACCGATCGGCACGGTCTTGGTCGCGGGCTGCCTGAACGCGCGCTCCAGCCATTTCGCCGCCGTGCCGGCGATCTCGGGATAGAGCACGACGTTGAAATCGGCATCGCCGAGCCGGGCCAGGTCGGCCGGCGTCGCACCGCCGTCGCGGCCCATAGGCGCTGCGACGTTCACGTCTAAGGCGAGACGATCGAGCAGCCGTGCCACCTCGGCGACGTCGTCGCGATGGCGGAAGCCGAGTGCGGCGGCACCGAGCAGGTTGCACGAGGCCCGACGCCCCGGCTCGCGCGGCGCGCGCTCCGCGCCTGGCGGCAGCGCATGCGGGCCGGCGAAGGCGCGCACGAGCTGGTAGAAGGTCTCCGCCGCGCCCCAGTTCTCCTTCTTCTGGTAGGAGGGCAGCTCAAGCGGCACGACGGGCACCGGCAGGTCGAGCGCGGCGGCGAGGCCACCTGGATCGTCCTGGATCAGCTCGGCGGTGCACGAGGCGCCGACGAGGATCGCCTGAGGCGTGAAGCGCTCGTAGGCGTCGCGGCAGGCGCTCTTGAAGAGGTTCGCCGTGTCGCCGCCGAGGTCGCGCGCCTGGAAGGTCGTGTAGGTGACGGGCGGGCGCGCCTTGCGCCGCTCGATCATCGTGAACAGGAGGTCCGCGTAGGTGTCGCCCTGCGGCGCGTGCAGCACGTAGTGCACGCCTTCCATCGCGGTCGCGATGCGCATTGCGCCGACATGCGGGGGGCCTTCGTAGGTCCAGACGGTGAGCTGCATTCTACACCGCCAATCGCGTGCGGCGGGCCAGCGGCCGCGCGAACAGCTCGGCGAGATCGCCGGCCTGCTCGAAGCCCTGGATGGGCGTGAACACCAGCTCGATCGACCACTTGGTCGTCAAACCTTCGGCCTCGAGCGGGTTGGCGAGGCCGAGGCCGCAGATCGTGAGGTCCGGCGCGGCGGCGCGGCAGCGGTCGAGCTGGCGCTCGACGTCCTGGCCTTCGCTCAGCGCGACGTCGCTCGGCAGCATGTCGAGGTCGTCGGCGAGATGCTGGCGATGCAGGTAGGGCGTGCCCACCTCGACGAGGCTCGCGCCCATCTCGCGCGAGAGAAAGCGCGCGAGAGGCACCTCGAGCTGCGAGTCCGGGAAGAAGAAGACGCGCTTGCCCTCGAGCGCCGGGCGGTAGCGCGCGAGCGCCGTCTCGGCGCGGGTGCGCGCCGGGGCAATCACGCGCTCGACCGTTGCGGCCTCGATGCCGAAGGCCTCGGCGGCGGCGGAGAACCACAGGCTCGTGCCCTCGGCGCCGAGCGGAAACGGCGCGGCGATGCGCTTGGCCCCGCGCTCGTCGAGCGCGCGCGCCGTGTCGCCGAGGAAGGGCTGCGCCAGCAGGTAACGCGTGCCCGGCCCGACGGCCGGCAGGTCGCGGGCGCGGCGCGGCGGCAGGAAGGCGACGGAGCCAAAGCCGAGCGCCTCGAACATGCGACGGAACTGGTCCTCGACGACGTCGGCGAGCGCGCCGACGACGAGCAGCGAGGCGGCTTCGGTCGCGGGCGCCGGCATCTCCGGCACCAGCGCGGCGAGGCAGGCATCCTCGCCCTGCGTGAAGGTCGTCTCGATCCCGCTGCCGGAATAGTTGAGGATGCGGACGTCGGGCGCGTAGCTCTTGGAGAGCCGCAGCGCGGCGCGGGAGAGGTCGAGCTTGATGACCTCGCTCGGGCACGAGCCGACGAGGAAAAGCAGCTTGATGTCGGGGCGCCGCGCGATGAGCTGCCCCACCACGCGGTCGAGCTCGGCGTTGGCGTCGGAGAGGCCGGCGAGATCGCGCTCGTCGATGATCGCGGTGGCGAAGCGCGGCTCGGCGAAGATCATCACGCCCGCCGCGGACTGGATGAGATGCGCGCAGGTGCGCGAGCCGACGACGAGGAAGAACGCGTCCTGGATCTTGCGATGCAGCCAGACGATGCCGGTGAGTCCGCAGAAGACCTCGCGCTGGCCACGCTCGCGCAGCACCGGGCGCTGGGTCGCGACGGGAGCGTCGCAGGTCGCGAGAGGCGGGCGCACCGGCGCGTTCACGTCGCCACCCCGCCGGCTGCGCCTGCTGCGGGGACGAGCGGCGCGCGCCGCGTGCCGTCGAGGCGCGCCGCGCGCAGCTTGAGCAGGAACTGCGTCGCGTTGATCGCGTAGCTGGCGTAGGCGGCGAGCGCGAGCAGCATGAGGCCGCGCGGCCCGAGCGCGCCGTTGAAGAGCGCGGCGAGATAGGCCGTGTGCAGCGCCAGGACCAGCATCGAGAACACGTCTTCCCAGAAGAACGCCCGCGCGAAGAGCCAGCGGCCGAAGACGACCTTCTCCCAGATCGAGCCGGTGATCATGATGGCGTAGAGGGCGAGCGTCTTGACGACGACGGAGCCGGTGGCGATCGCCAGTCCCTGGCCCGTGGCCAGGAAGCGCAGCACCAGGCAGAGGCTGATGAGGAAGATCAGAAACTGAACCGGCGCCAGGATGCCTTGGACGAGGGTCCAGCGTGTTGCATCGCGGCGCTTACGCTGCTCCGCGGTATAGAGCGGCCGCGACGAGCCGGCGCCGTTTGTAAACAGGGTCGAACGGCCGCTGTCATCCTTAATTGACAAGCCCACTACCCTTTGGTGCGATGACCTCGTCTCAACGATAGACGGAGGCAATAGCGGCGCGCCCCTCTCGGCATCCCGCAAAGATTTGACGGCAAAGCGACTTCGCCTCGTGCGGTCCGGTGATTTCGGGTTCGCCTCGGAATGACCCATGTGCCGTCTTCCGATCTCCGTCAGGAGGAGAAACGTAGGCAGGTACATCACCAGTGTCAACACAACTAGACGTAAAAGAAACTTGACGATGGGCGGACGAAGCGCCTAGCTTAATGGGGAGACGGGATCATGGCCGACATGCAGGCTTCGGTGCACGAGAACGACCTGTTGGAGGCGCCGCGGAAGTCGCGGCGCTCCGTCCGTCCTGACGCGCAGGGTGCGCGCATCAATCTGCTTCCGGCCGTTCGCAGCCAGGTCATTCCCCGTCTGCATGCGGCTCTACAAGGCACGCTGTCGCTGCCGCGGTTGACCGCCAGCGCGGCGGCGCCGCTCGCTGCCGAGATCCATCTTCTCGCCGATCGCCTGCTCGCCGGCGACGAGCGCGGCGTGCGCGAGCAATTCGACGGCCTGCGCCAGGCCGGCCACTCGATCGAGACGCTCTTTCTCGAGCTCCTCGCGCCGACCGGCTGTCATTTGCGTGATCTCTGGCGCGACGACGATTGCAATCTCGCCGAGGTGTCGCTAGCGCTTTGCGCACTGCAGGGCATCCTGCGTCACTACGCAGGGGAATTTCACGCAGAATGCAGCCGCCGTGGCGCTGGCCTGCGCGCGCTGCTCGTATCGCCATCGCGTGCGAGCAGCGATCTCGGCCTCCCGATCTTCGGCCTCGTTCTGATGTCGGAATTCTTTCGTCGAGAAGGGTGGGACACCTGGGTCGAGCGCGACCTGAAGAGTCCCGACTTCCATGGGACGGTGCGCGCAGAATGGTTCGACCTCGTCGAGATTCTCGCAACGGACGACAATCAGCTCGACGCGATCTCGGCCGGCATCAGGTCGATCCGGCGCGGCTCTCCGAACCCGTCCGTCGGCATCATCGTCTGCGGCCAGATTTTCCTCGATCGACCCGATTTTGCGCGGCTGGTCGGCGCCGATCGGGTGGCGACCGATCCGCTCTCCAGCCTGTCGCAGGCACAACAATTCTTCGGCAGAAACTCGACGCCGCGCGAACGACTCTCTTAGGCGACCTCCGCGCTTTCGCGTGGGGCCCGAGCCGAGACGTCCGCAGCGACATCCGCTTGGGCAGTGGAGGTTGTTGGCTCCCGTGAAGGCGTTCAGAGCCCCAGGCGACACGATCGGCGCACTCGACGCCGCGACTGCCGCGACCCTCGTCGCGACGGCGGCCGACCTCGCGTTGATCATGGATCGCGACGGCATCATCCAGGACATTTCGTTCCAGCAGTCCGACCTGTCGCTCGAGCTCGACGGCTCGGGTCGCTGGTACGGCAAGGCGTGGAGCGAGACGGTCTCGCTCGAAAGCCAGCCGAAGGTCGACACGCTCCTGAAGGAAGCGACGAAGAACGTCGCCTCGAGCTGGCGCCAGCTCACCCACCAGTCCGGCCAGGGCCGCGAGGTGCCGATCCTCTATGCCACCGTGCGCATCGGCGGCGGCGAGCGCATCGTCGCGCTCGGCCGCGACCTGCGCGCCGTCGCAGCGCTGCAGCAGCGGCTCATCGATGCGCAGATGTCGATGGAGCGCGACTACGCCAAGCTCCGCTTCGCCGAGACGCGCTACCGCCTGCTCTTCCAGACCTCGGCCGAGCCCGTCGTGATCCTCGACGGCGGCACGCACCGCATCGTCGAGGCCAACCCCGCCGCGGTCGCGCTCTTCGAGACCGATGCGCGGCGCACCGTCGGGCGTCCCTTCGCCGAGCTGTTCGATGCCGCGAGCCGATCGCGCGTGCAGGCTTTCCTCGGCGAGCTGCGCGGCGCCGGGCGCACCGACGACATCGAGGCGACCTTGGCCGAGGGCGGCGAGACCGTCGTTTCCGCTTCGCTGTACCGGCAGGAATCCGCCACGATGCTGCTCGTCCGGCTCGCTCCGGCGGCACGGGCGCCGGCCCGGCTGCAGCGCTCCGCGCCCGACGACAAGGTCGTGTCGTTCGTCGAGGCCTCGCCGGACGGCTTCGTGCTCGCCGACGCGAGCGGCCGCATCCTCGGCGCCAACCGCACCTTCGTCGAGATGGCGCAGCTCATCGACCCGTCGGCCGTCGAGGGCGCCGGGCTCGATCGCTGGCTCGGCCGGGCCGGCGTCGATCTCGACGTCATCGTCGCCAACCTGAAGCAGCACGGCTCGGTCCGGCTCTTCGCCACCGTGCTGCGCGGCGAGCAGGGCGCGACGCTCGACGTCGAGGTCTCTGCCGTGGCGCTCGGCCAGGGCCGCGCGCAGAGCTTCGGCTTCTCGATCCGTGATGTCGGCCGAAGGCTGGCGCCGCCGCGCCAGGGCGGCGAGCTGCCGCATTCCGCCGAGCAGCTCACCGAGCTGATCGGCCGCGTGCCGCTGAAGGACCTGGTGCGCGAGACCACCGACGTCATCGAGAAGCTGTGCATCGAGGCGGCGCTGCAGCTCACCGGCGACAACCGCGCCTCGGCCGCCGAGATGCTCGGCCTCAGCCGCCAGAGCCTCTACGTGAAGCTGCGCCGCTTCGGCTTCGCCGATGCCGCGGCCGCCGACGACGAGGCCTAGCGCTATGGCCGCGCCCGAGCGATCGGCGGCGCCGCTCTCCTGGCTCGGCATCGTCCGCCTCGGCCTGGTGCAGACCGCGCTCGGCGCGATCTTCGTGCTCGCGACCACCACGCTCAACCGCGTCATGGTGATCGAGCTGGCACTGCCGGCCGTCCTGCCGGGCGCGCTCATCGCATTCCACTATGCCATGCAGGTGCTGCGCCCCCGCCTCGGCCACGGCTCGGATGTCGGCGGCCGCCGCACGCCGTGGATCCTCGGCGGCATGGCGGTGCTCGCCGCCGGCGGCTTTTCGGCTGCCTGCGCGACGGCGCTGATGCGCACGCATCTGGCGCTCGGTATCGCGCTGGCGGTGCCGGCTTTCGTCGCCATCGGCCTCGGCGTCGGCGCCGCCGGCACCGCGCTGCTCGTGCTCATCGCCAAGCGCACCGCGCCCGAGCGCCGCCCCGCCGCCGCGACGATCGCCTGGGTGATGATGATCGTCGGCTTCATCGTCACCGCCGGCGTCGCCGGCAAGCTGCTCGCGCCCTTCTCGCCGCAGCGGCTGATCGAGACCTCGGCTGCGATCTCCGGCATCGGCTTCCTCGTCACCTGCCTCGCCGTGCTCGGCGTCGAAGGCCGAGCCGCGCCCTCGGCAAGCGATGCGCCGCGCGAGAGCTTTGCGGCGGCGCTGCGGCAGGTGTGGTCGGAGCCGTTGGCCCGGCGCTTCGCGATCTTCGTCTTCGTCTCCATGCTCGCCTACGGCGGCGAGGACCTGTTGATCGAGCCCTTCGCCGGCGCGCTGTTCGGCCTCGGCGCCGGCGAGACGGCGAAGCTCACCGGCCTCCTGCACGCCGGCGCGCTCGCCGGGATGATCGCCGTGCCGCTGAGCGCCGGCCTGCTGCCGCGTTGGCGCGGCGTGCTGCTGCGCGGCTGGATGACCGGCGGCTGCGTCGCCTCGGCCGCCGCGCTCGTCGGGCTCGGCGCGCTCGGCGTCGCCGACGCCCCGCACCTCTTGCGCCCTGCCCTCGCGGCGCTCGGCTTCGCCAACGGCGGCTACGCCATCGCCGCCATCGCGGCGATGATGCAGCTCGTCGGCACGACCGGCGCCGGGCCCGGGAAAGAGAGTGCGCGCCACGACGGCGCGCGAAACGAAGGCACGAAGATGGGCCTATGGGGCGCGGCGCAGGCCTGCGCCTTCGGCGCCGGCGGCCTTGCCGCGACGATGCTGTCGGATTTTGCGCGCGCGCTTGCCGGCACGACGGCCACGGCCTACGCGATCGTCTTCGCGCTCGAGGCGGCGATCTTTTTGGCGTCCGCCCTGCTTGCGATGCGGCTCGAGGGCGTGCGGCGCACCCCGTCCGCAGCATTCACCGCCAGCGCCCGCCCGACGTGACGAGGCACCCCGGCGAAGCGCCGCGATGATCGCCACCGCGATCGACGTCATCCTCGTCCTCGTCGTCATCGAAGGCATCGCCCTGGCGCTCTACAGGCGCGCCACCGGCCGCGGCCCGGTCGCGCGCAAGATCCCGGCGATGCTGGCCGCGGGCTTCTTCCTCATGCTCGCCGTGCGTCTGGCGCTGGCCGGCGCCTCGGAGCTGTGGCTCGCGGCGTGCTTCCTCGCCGCGCTCGTCGCGCACCTCCTCGACCTCTCCGGTCGTTGGCGCGATTGACCCACGGCGGCGGGGAGCGCACACCAAGACTGCCCGGGCGGCGCGGCGCCGCTCGCCAGGAGCCGGTTATGAGCCAGAGCGCCCCGTTCAACATCCTGCATGTCCACCACACCGGCATCACGGTCCGCGACATCGACCAGTCGCTGGCGTTCTGGCGCGATGTGCTCGGCTTCCGGCTGCAGTATCGCGCGCGCCGCACCGGCCGCTTCGCCGAGGAGGTGACCGGCGTGCCGGAGGCGGAGATCGAGATCGCCGTGCTGCTGGCGCCGGGCCACCACATCGAGCTCCTGCAGTACATCGCACCGGGCGACCGCCAGCACCTGCGCCCGCGCGCCTGCGATCTCGGCTCGGTGCACATCGCCTTCGACGTCGACCACCTCGACGCGGCGCTCACCCACATCGCCGCGCACGGCTGGACCGCCGTCGGCGCGCCGCAGACCATCGCCGGCGGCGCGCGCAACGGCACGCGCGTCGTCTACGTCCGCGATCCCGACGGCACGACGATCGAGCTGATGCAGCCGCCGGCCGTCTAGATTTTTGGCCGCAGGTCGCGCACCGGGCTCACCGCTTCGAGCGCCGCGCCGAGGTGCAGGATGGTCGACTCGGCGAGCCAGCTCGAGACGAGCTGCACGCCGATCGGCAGGCCGTCGCTGCTGGTGCCGAAGCGCAGCGAAAGGGCGGGCAGCCCGGTGAGGTTGAACGGCACGGTCGCGGTCAGGCTGTGCTTGCCGGCCGGCACGCGCCGGCCTTCGATCACGAGCTCGGCCGCGCCGTGGGCATGCGCCGGCACCGGCAGAACGGGACAGAGCAGCGCGTCGTAACGCTGGAAGGTCGCGGCGAAGCCGTCGCGCAGCCGCTCGGTCGCCTGCTCCAGGCGCACGAAGTCGGCGATCGTGGTGTCCGGCGTCGCCAGCATGCCCTTCGCCACCGTGTAGAGCTGGTCCTCGTGACCGGCGGCGATGTCCGCAAAGGCCGGCTTCATCTCCATCACGTGGATGCGCCAGAAGATCTCAATGGGGTCCTCCTGCTCCAGCGCCGGGATGCGGACGGGCTCGACGATCGCGCCGATGCCCTTCAGCGCCTCGGCCGCCACTTGCACTGTCGCCGCGACCCCCGGATCGATGGGCCCGAAGCCTGGCTCGACGAGCCAGCCAACGCGCAGCGGCCGATCGGGCGAGGGCCCGACGCCGGCGTCGAAGGCGACCGTGCTCGTGGCGAAGGCATCGGCACCATCCGGCCCGACGAGCTGCGCATAGGCCAGGGCGACGTCGCGTACGCTGCGGGCCATCGGGCCGACATGCCAGTAGCGGCGCGGAACGCGCGGCCAGATCCCCGTCATAGGAACGCGGCCATGGGTGGCTTTCAAACCGACGATGCCGGTGTTGGCGGCCGGCCCGCGGATCGAGATGGCGAGATCGGTGCCGAGCCCCAGCGGCGACAGCCCTGCGGCAATGGCCGCCGACTCGCCGCCGCTCGAGCCGCCCGGCGTGCGATCGAGGTTCCAGGGGTTGTTGGCGCGACCGGTGAGGAGGTTGTCGGTCTCGGTCGAGTAGGAGAACTCCGGCAGGTTCGTCTTGGCGAGCAGGATGCCGCCAGCCGCCTTGAGCCGCGCGACGCTGGTCGCGTCGGCGTCGGGAACGCGGCCCTTGAAGATCGGCGAGGCGCGCTGGGTTTCGACGCCAGCGGTGTCGATCGAGTCCTTCGCCGTGAAGGGCACGCCGTGAAGCGGCCCGAGCGCTCCACCGGCCATCACCGCGGCTTCCGCCTTCCTTGCCGCCGTCATTGCTCCTTCTGCGACAGTGACGATCGCATTGATCTTCGGATTGACCGCCTCGATGCGATCGAGGTGGGCCTGCATGATCTCGACCGGCGAGACCGCCTTCGTGCGGATCAGCTCGGCCAGGCGCGTCGCGTCGGCGAAGACGATATAGTTGCTCACTGCCCTGCTTCCCTGTCAAACGTTCGTTAGACGAGTCAGCTAGAGCTTCCATATTTCGCGGTCAAGGCCTATCTAGCGATTGTTAGGATAAACGGGTGAACTCGCTGGGGCGGACGATGACCACGAATGCAAGGGAAGCGATCCTGTCGGCGGCGCGGAACATCGCACAGGCGCACGGGTATGGCGGCATGAACTACCGCGAGCTGGCGGCCGCGGCCGGCATCAAGGCCGCGAGCATCTACCACCACTTTACGAGCAAGGCCGATCTCGCTGCCGCCGTGGCGCGCCGCTACTGGGAGGACACCGCCAGCGCACTGGACGCGCAGCTCGAGGAGCTGGGTCCGCTCGCCGCGCTGCGCCAGTATCCGGAGAACTTCCGCCATGCCTTGGAAAACGGAAACCGGCTGTGTCTCTGCAGCTTCCTCTCCGCCGAGTTCGACGATCTGCCGGACGCCGCGAGGACCGAGGTTCAGGCCTTCGCGGACATCAACGTCGCCTGGCTGAGCAAGGTGCTCGTCGCGAGCAAGGTCGTTGGCCCAAAGGACGCCGAGCCGCGCGCCCGCGCGATCTTCGCCGCCATCGCCGGCGCGCAGCTGATGGCGCGAAGCCGTGCCGATCTCGCCCTCTACGACACGCTCGTCGCCAGCTACCGCACAGCCGGCCTGCTGCCGGGCTGAGCCGGCTGCACGTCCCGTTAAGCCTCTTCGTTCACGATGTCGCCGGTCAGTAACCGAGTAGCGTGACCCCGATGGACAAGGTTCTCCAACGTCTCCAGGCCCTGCAGGCCGAGCTCGCCGCGATCGACCCCACCCACGACCTCGACGTCGCCGACAAGGTCGCCTCGATCGCCGTGACGTTCCGCGACACGCTCGCCAGCGTCGACCAGGCGATCGGCCGCCCCAAGGCTGCCTCATCGTCGCATCTCATACTTTCGGATTATCGCCGCGCTGTCTGACGGCAACAGTCTTAAGCAACCCGTTCAAAAGCCGAGCTTTAAGCTTGCTTTAAAGTCCGCCCCAGCGCATCGGTCGCCAAGTCATGCAAATGACAGCAGATCGTTGCGTGGGTGAGGGACGTCGCTTGACAGCCGAAGTATTGAGCCAGTTGAAAGTGCTGCGTGGGGGGCTCGCAGACACTGTCCAGGGGGATCCCCGCTACCTCACCCTCAATGCACTCGATAAGTCGGTCGCCGAGATCGCCGCCGTCGCGGGCTCCGCCAACGGGAACGGCGACGGGAATGCCGTGCCGACCCAGGTGCTCGGCCAGCTGAAGACGATCCGCGACGGCATCGCCGACGGTTTGCGCAACGACCATCGCTACCTGACGTTGAGCGCGCTCGACAAGTCGATCGCCGAGATCGGCGGCATGCTGGCCAGCGCCGGCGTGATCGCGCCCGAGCACGCTGCGCCGATGGCGCCCGTGCACCTGGGGCCCGGCGCCCCGGCCGCGGCGCCCGCCGAAGCCGCTGCTGCAGCGCCCGCCCCGGCGGCGCCGGTCCCTGCGCCGGCCGCTGCGCCGAAGAAATCGAGCCTGAAGCCGATGCTGGAGACCGCCGCGGTGATCGGCGCCGGGCTCCTCGCGGCCGAGGCGCTCGGCGGCGGCTCCAAGAAGGCGGTCGCCGCCAAGGGCAAGCCGAAGCCCGCGGAGGACGAGGATCACGCGGAGCCTGAGACGCACGACAAGGACGAGGCGCACGACAAGGCCGATCCGCACGCCGAGGCAGAGGACGCGGACGAGGCGACGCACGACGAAGCCAAAGGCGAAGACCACGCCGGGGCCGGGGGCGAAGCGGACGCGGAAAAGGCGGACGGCGACACCGTCGACGAGGCCGAGGGCGACGAAGCCAAGGCCGAAGATCACGACGATCATGAAGACGCCGAGGACGAGGACAAGCAGAAGGCCGGCGACGAGGAAGAAGCCGGCGACGAGGCCGACGCCGCCGAGACCAAGGCGCACGGCGAGCAGACCGGCGAGCACACGGACAAGGGCGACGAAGCCGAAGCGCCTGACGCCGGCGGCAAGCACGCCATGAAGAAGCCCGGCGACGGCAGCGAGCCCATGCCAGATGCGGCCGACGTCGTGCCGAAGGGCAAGGCCTCCGGCTACGTGCCGATGGCGGCGAAATCGGGGGCCGCGCAATACCAGCCGGGCGTCTCGGTCAAGTTCGGCAAGCTGCCGAACAAGGTCGACCTGCGCCCGCTGATGACGCCGATCGAGGACCAGGGCGACACGTCCTCCTGCGTCGCCAACGCGGTGGCCGGCGCCTACGAGTACTGGATCAAGAAGGCTTCAAAGGCCGACCAAAACATCTCGCGCCTCTTCGTCTACTATAATGCGCGCTGGCGCGACGGCTCGCAGGACAAGGACGACGGCAGCGTCATCCAGCTCGCGATGGAGGGCCTGCAGAAGTTCGGCGCCTGCCCGGAGTCGGTGTGGCCGTTCGATCCGCATCTCGTGCTGAAGAAGCCGGGCGGCGAGGCCTACAAGGATGCCGCGCCCTACCGCGTGCAGGACATGGCGCAGGTGCCGCTCAAGCTCGAGGCCTGGAAGCAGGCGCTGGCCGAGGGCAAGCCGATCATCTTCGGCATCGCGCTGTTCGATTCCTTCGACGAGTGCTCGAAGCGCGGCGGCGTCGTGCCGATGCCCTCGCCGGAGGACGTCGCCCGCGCCAAGCACAGCGGCCACTCGATGTGCGCGGTCGGCTACTCCGACACGGAGAAGGTGTTCATCGTCCGCAACTCCTGGGGCACGGAGTGGGGCGACAAAGGCTACTGCTACATGCCCTACGACTACCTGTTGAACGAAAAATTCAACGACGGCGACTGCTGGGTGTTCGTGCCGAAGGTGCCGATGCAGCCGCCGCGCGAGGTGTGGTCCAACACCACCGAGCCGGTGACCAACAGCGGCCAGGGCGTCGACTTCAACATCACCGAGTACACGATCGCCGACTACGAGCACATCGCGATCGACCTCTTCGAGAAGGTGCGCAAGCCGTTCAACGAGACGATCCTGGCGGACTACGGCCAGTACGTCTCGCTGGCGAGCCGGAGCCTGTGGAGCGAGTTCGAGTCCTTCGACTTCAGGACCTTCCTCGCCTCGACCGCCGCGCTCGCCGGCGTGAGCACGCTGGTGACCGAGGCCTTCGCCTCGGAGACGAGCGAGACGTCGTCGAGCGAAGAGTCGTCCGAATCGAGCGAGGAGTCGGAAGAGAGCAGCGAGGAGTCCGAGGAGAGCAGCGAGGACTCGGAAGACGACGAGTCGGACGAGAGCTCCGAGGACGACGACAGCTCCGAGGATGATGACTCCGACGATGATGAGTCCGGAGACGACGACTCTGAGGACGACGACTCGGATGCCGAGGACGGAGACGACGAGAGCGACGAAGAGTCGGACGACGACGCCGAGGACAGCGAGGACTCGGACGGCGACTCCGATGATGACGGCGACGAGTCCGACGATGCCGAGGATGGCGACGATGCCGAAGATGGCGACGACGAGAGCGAAGGCGACGACGAGGGCGAAGGCGACGGCGACGAGGACTCCGACGAGGACGACAGCGACTCGGACGATGACGACGACGATTCCGAGGAAGACGACGCCGAGGATGACAGCGACGACGGCGATGACGGCGACGAAGGGGGCGGCGACGACGGCGGCGATGACGACGAGTAGGCCCTAAGGCCTGCCGCCCGTCGACCCCCGCCGCCTCGCGGCAGACCCACCCAGGCCGCGAGCCCCTCGCGGCCTACCCCACCTGCGCGGCGCCCCGCTGGTCGCGCCAGCCGCCTTATGCTATGCGCCTGCCACGCGTCCCGGTAGCTCAGCAGGATAGAGCAACGGTTTCCTAAACCGTAGGTCAGGGGTTCGAATCCCTTCCGGGACGCCACTCCCCGGTTTCCGCGGGCGGGCGCCGCTCAAGCGTCGATCATTCAAGGAAGTGGGACAGATGGCGTTGCCGTCTTCAGGGCAGAAACCGACCTACCCCAAATATTTCGTGCTCGTCGTTGCTTCGTCGCTGGTCGTTCGCAGCGTTCTCTCGTCGCTTCTGGCCGGGATCGGCGGCCTGGAAAACCCGCTGTTCTTCACCGCGCAGGACCTCTTCGCCGATTCGATCAAAAGCGGCCTGGCCATCCGCGCCGTGACGGCACGGCTCCTCGACGATCCGCGCGTCCACTCGTGGCCGGCTCTGTTCCAGTCCTACCTGTTCCAGAACCCATACCTGCAACATCACATCTCGATCTACCATTCCGCCCCGCTCGGAATGCTTGGGTTGATCTTCTTTGCTCAGATCATGTCGGCGACATCGCCGACGGTGCTGCTGGTCATGCTCCTTGTTGCATTCTGCACCGGCGCGGTCGTGGTCGGTCGCCACCTTGAAGCGGCGACATCCGGTGATCGTCTCTACGGCGCGCTTCTCCTCATCGTCGCCTATCCTGCTCTTTTCATGCTTGATCGCGGGAATTTCCACTCGGGCTTCACAAGTCTCTGCATCATCTTTTATGCCGTCAGCGCAGTGACGGGCCGCTGGCGGCGCGTGGGGATCCTTGCTCTGGCGATCGCGATCAACCTGCGGCCGAACACGGCGACGCTGCTACTCGTCGAGCTTGCCGATCGCAGCGATCTGAGAGCAACGATCCGCTCCGTCCTGGCCGCTTCGGCGACTGTCGTCGCCATTGCTTTGGCTTCCTATGTCCTCGCGGCTTCGATCGACCCGAGCTATTCCCTGCCGGCGTTTCTGCACGGCCTTGCGCTCTACAATACGGCGTTCATCGGCGGAGGCGAGGGCATGCCCTGGAACGCGAGCCTTCTGGCGCTGAGCCGGCTGCTGGGAAGTTTCGGGGCTATACCATCGGCGGCGATGGCCTTCGATCAGAGGGTCGTCACCGGCATCATGGGTGTCGCTTGCCTTGCGGCGGTCGCACTAGCTGTCGCGCGGCTTATCGACAAGGTGGAGGCAGTCTTTCTCGGGGCCACACTCAGCGTCCTGTCGACCCCTATCTTTGCCGAATATCATCTCCTGATCTTCGCCGCCCCATTGCTTCTCGCAGCGGCCGGTCTCGGGGTCCCGGACCGGCGCACGATCGTTGCGCAGTGTGGTCCGCTCCTGATCCTGATCGTGCTATGCCAAACCCTCGAAGCTTGGCCTTCGGCAGCGCTCGCCGCGATCGTTGCGGCCTTGGCCTTCGCGGCGCCGTTGATGGCGTCGCGCGTCGCGCTCCCGGGTATCGACTCGCGTTCGCATGTCATCGTTTTCGCGTCGCTCTTCGCCCTCTGCGCCGTCGGCGGCGCAAACACCTTGGGGATCGCGATACCGGCCGTGCTGTTCACCGCGTCGCTCTACGTACTGGTAAAAGCTGCCGTGGGGCTCCCGAGAGCGTTGCAGGAAGAGCAAGGGTCGCCGCGCGGTCATGAACCGCAAGACAGCCTGGCCGTCGCGCCGCGAAAGGCCACCGGGGACATGATGCCGATCTCGCCGCGCTCGAGAGCAATCGCGCGCCAGTTCGTGCGTTTCGCGGTCGTCGGGACAGCCGGCTTCGCCGTCACCACCTCGACGATCTATGTCACGCGCGGTCTCCTGGGACCGGCATTGGCTGCCATTCCAGCGTTTCTTGTCGCGGTCACGACATCCTGGGCACTCAATCGGACGTGGACGTTCCGATACAGCAGCGAGGCACCGCTCGTCCTGCAGTGGGCCCGCTACGTTCTCTGGACGGCACCAACCGGGATCACCAACATCACAGTCTACGAGACCCTGATATTCCTCGTCCCCTTCGCGCGCGCGCATCCCGTTGTAGCGACCGGTACGGCGGCGATATCAGGCATGCTCGTCAGCTTCACGGTCATGCGCCTGATCGTGTTCAAGCACCCGTCCGGCACGCCGGATCGCCGCGCCGCAGCTTGCCAAAGAGAGCCGGCATGACAGAGCCGAGCACCAGCGAGACCGCTTATTCGGACACGCAATACGACGACAATTACCCGCCCGGCATGGAGCATCACTGGTGGAGCCGGGCGCGCGCCGAAATCATTCAGTCGGCGCTCGGCCGGCTCGAATCCACGCGCATCCTGGATGTCGGGTGCGGGCGCGGGCTGACGGTCGCATTCCTGCGGCAACGCGGGTTCGAGTGTTACGGCTGCGAACTGGGGCGACCGTCCGTCGATGATGCCGTCGTGCCCTACGTGTCGACGGGCACTGCCGCGACCGATCTAGACCAAGGCTTTCGCGATCGGATCGACACGCTACTTCTGCTGGACGTCATCGAGCATATCGCGGATCCGCAAGCGTTCCTGGACGATCTGTTGAGAGCGTTTCCGCACGCAGCTCACGTCGTCCTCACCGTCCCGGCTCGACAGGAGCTCTGGACCAGCTGGGACGAGCACTACGGGCATTTCCTTCGCTACGACAGATCGACCTTGATGGCCCTACTCTCGAGAACCGGCCTCAAGGTGCTCAGCGCGCGGCACATCTTCTTGAGCCTCTATCCGATCCTTCTTCTGGCCGCCAGGATCGGCAGCCGCAGCAAGCGAGCCACCTCGCCTCGCCGGCTCTGGGCGCACAGGATCGTCGCCTCCTGGTTCGTCGCCGAAGCGAAAGTGTTTGCCGCCAGCCCTTTATGGGGGACGTCGCTTCTGGCCATCTGCAAGCGGTAAGCTACGGCCGCGTGCCGATCGCCGCCCAGGACATCTCGTTCACCCAGTCCAGCTCGACGTCCTTCAGCCCGGCGGCGCTCATCAGCGCCGCGACCTCGGCCTTCGTCCAGTAGTTCGCGATCGTCGGCAGCATCTGATCGAAGACGATCGAGCGAAGGTGGCCGAAGCTGAAGCCTGCGATGAGTCGGTAATACGCGGTCGGCCGATAGCCTAGACGAAGCAGGAGCCACAAGGCGGCCGTCGGAGCGTTGGAGAGCAGGTGCACAAGCTTGATCGGCAGCTTGCTGAAGATCGATTTGCGCAGCGGGTTCAGTATGGACACGAGCAGGCGATTGTTCTCGCGGCCATAGACCCAGATCGCGACCTTGCCGCCGGGCTTCACGGCCGCGACCATGCCCGCCAAGGCCCTTGCGGGATCCTCGATGTGATGAATGACGCCGATCGAGAACGCGATGTCGAACGGCTGGTCGAAGACGAGATCGTACGCGCTGCGCCGCATGACCGCGAGGGTCGGGAACGGGGCGAGGTTGCGACGGGCCGACTCCAGGGAGCGCTCGTCGATGTCGACCGCGGCGCCGCCCGCAGCGCCGTAGCGCATGGGCCAGTAGCTGTTGCGGCCCATGCCGCAGCCGACGTCGAGGAAGGTCTTCCCTCTCCAGTCCTCGGGACGCAGCCGCGGCGTCCACCGCCTGAACTGCTCCTCGTAGTCGGGCAGGATCTCGCTGTAGACGGCCCATTCGTAGCCAAACCGATCGGAGGACCCGCGGCTGTCGACCTCCGCCATCTGATCGTTGTTGTCGGTCATGTCGGGCTTCTACGTCGGAAGGGGCAGATTGCGTGCGGCCGCAGCGTCGACGCCCGCGACGGTGCGATCTCGACCCGCCACCATGAACAGGACCAGGAGCGACCATAGCCGCTTGCCATGGTTCGCCTGCCCCGACATGTGCTGATGAAGCATCCCCTCAACAGCAGTGCGGTCGAACCAATGGGCGATCGGGTTCTGTCGCGAGAGGAGGATATCGAAGCACCTCTCGCGCAGGACCCCGCGGAGAAGGTCGTCGACCGGCATGCCGAAGCCGTGCTTCTTGCGATCGACGATCTCGTCCGGGAGATATCTGCGCGCGACCGACTTCAGAACGCGCTTCTTAGTGGTGCCGCTCAACTTGAGATGAGTCGGCAGATTGCAGACATAGCTTGCCAGATCGACATCGAGAAACGGCGCGCGGACTTCGAGACTGTTGTACATCGCGGCGCGATCGGTCTTCATCAGGATATCGTCGGGAAGATAGGTCATCAGGAACTGATACAGAAGCCGATCGATGCCGGACCCGGCTCCAGCGTCGGCGGCCGCCTCGTCGAGCGGCGCGAACGCCATCTCGAACTCGGACGGGTCGACATCGCGGGCCCAGATCGTGCGCATCCAGCGCGGACCGAAAGGCGCCATCCAAAGATAGGACTGCCGGCTTTGACTTTGGCCGAACCCTTGCGCCAGCTGCGAGGCAAGGAAATGCCAGTTCATGTATCCGGCTCGCGCCGGCAACCCGGCGAGTGAGCGCTCGACGATCTCCCGACCCGGGAGGGTATGTGCCGCATCGCCCAGGCGAAGCGCTGCACGACGAAGTTCGGATAGCCCGCGAAAAGCTCGTCCGCGCCGTCGCCGCCCAGCGCGACCTTCATCGAGCGCCGCGCAGCACGGCAGACGAGCCAGGTCGGCAGAAGCGAAGCGTCGCCGAGCGGCTCGGCGAGGTTCTGGCGAAGATTGTCGAAGGCCTGCGCGACGTCAGCATCGGCGATCTCGACGATCTCGTGCCGAACGCCGAGGTGATTTGCAACCCTGATGGCATAGGGCGTCTCGTCAAAGCCGCGGCCCGCGACGCGTACCGTGAAAGCCGTGATGTCGGGCGCGACCTTCGCAGCGATCGCGGTGATGAGGCTCGAGTCCAGGCCGCCGGACAGGAAGACCCCCACCGGCACGTCCGCGACGAGCTGGTTGCGGACGGCAGTCGTCAAAGCGGCATCTATGTCGCGGATCGCCACCTGCTCGGGCACGGACGTTTTGGATCCGACCGTCGGCCGCCAGTAGCGATCGAGCGTTACCACACCGTTCTTGAACGTGAGGATCGTCGCCGGCGGCACTTTCCGGATTCCGCTCCATCCGGAGGCGCAGCCCGGAACATATTCGAAGTGAAGCAGCTGAAAGGCGGCCGCCATGTCGACGCTCGTCGCCTGGAACGCGGGATGGCTCAGGATCGCCGACGCCTCGGACGCGAAGACGAGCTGTCCGTCGGCCACGCCGTAGTACAGCGGCTTCTCCCCGAAACGATCGCGGACGAGGTGCAGCGCGCCCGTCGCACCATCGCGAAAGGCGAACGCGAACATGCCGCCCACCATGGTCACCGCGCGACGCAGGCCGTGGCGGCGGATGAGCTGGAACAACACCTCGGTGTCGGACGAGTCGCAGAGCGCGACACCATTCGCGGTCAGCTCGTCGGCAAAGGCACGGAAGCCATAGATCTCGCCGTTGAAGGTGATCGCATCGCCGCTCGTTTCGTCGACGCGCGGTTGTGCACCGCCCATAAGGTCGACGATGGCAAGCCGCCGATGCCCGAGCGCAATGCCGCGATCAACGAAGGTTCCGGCGCCGTCCGGTCCGCGATGGGCGATCGCGACGAGCATACGCTCAAGGTCGACGCGGGCGTCGCGTCCTGCCGCCGTAAAGCCGGCTATGCCGCACATGTCACCACCGCGCCCGCTCGGCTTTCGGTGAGGGGCTGGCCGCGCTGGTGACCACGGCCTTGATCTTGTAGGGCGCCTTGCCTCGCGACTCGAAGTAGGTGCGCGTCATGATCTCCGCCAGGATTCCGAGGAGAAGAAACAAGATCCCGAAAAGGCCGAGCGACGTCGCCAGCAGCGGCAGCGGCGTCTGGATCAGAGAGACCCCATAGCCGAGCTTCAGGACGAGGGCCCATCCGAAGACCGAGGTGGCGGCCACCAGCATCCAGAAGCCGATCTTGCCGAAGAACTGCATCGGGCGATCGAGTGCCCTGTCGATGAAGACGAGGGTCAAAAGGTCGAGCAGGACGCGAACGACGCGCCCTAGACCATACTTCGACTTCCCGAACTTGCGGGCGTGGTGGCCTACGACGATCTCGGTGACCCTCGCCCCTTCCCAGAAGGCGAAGATCGGGATGAAGCGATGCATCTCGCCGTAGAGCCGGACGTCCTCGATGACCTCGCGGCGGTAGGCCTTGAGCGTGCAGCCGTAGTCATGAAGAGGCACGCCCAGAAGGTGGGAGATCAACCAGTTCGCGATCACCGAGGGCAAGCGCCGGGTCAGAGCCTTGTCCTCGCGCTCGCGACGCCAGCCCGACACCACGTCGAACCCTTCGTCGAGCTTTGCGAGGAGCCGCGGAATGTCGGTGGGGTCGTTCTGGCCGTCGGCATCCATCGGCACGATGACGTCGCCCGAGGCCTGCTGCATCCCGGCCATCATCGCGGCCGTCTGGCCGTAGTTTCTCCGCAGCCTGACCAGTTGCAGCCGCCCGTCGCTTTCGACCAGCCGCGCCAGTTGCGCCGCACTGTCGTCGCTCGACCCGTCGTCGACGAAGATCACCTCGGTCGAATCGGCAAGCAGCGCCAACGCCGGTTGCAGCAGGTCGGACAGCGCGCTGATCCCTTCGGCCTCGTTGTAGACCGGTATGACAATCGAGACGCGCATCGAATCCCCGCCACAGGCACCGGAACGCTAGACGAAAAGCAAGCGGACCTCCATACCGCGCGGCGGTCCGCCAGGGGATCGCCACCTCGAGCCCCCAGCAATCTTCGAGACGCCGGTGGCGGGCGTCGCGCTAGGCGGCGCGACAGAACGCCGTGATCGTCTCGACACAATAGTCGAGGTGCTGCCGGGTGAGGCCGGGGTAGAGGCCCATCCAGAAGGACGAGCGCATGACCTTGTCGCTCGTGTCGAGGTCGCCGACGACGCGGTGTGGCTTGCCCTTCATGTAGGGCTGGCGCAGCAGGTTGCCGGCGAAGACGAGGCGCGTGGCGATCTTGTTCGCGTCGAGGTGGCGGGTCAGGTCGTCGCGCTCGAACGGCGCGCCGTCGCGCACGGTGATCGGATAGCCGAACCAGGAGGGGTCGGAGCGCGGTGTCGCCTCGGGCAGCATCAGGAACTCTTCGAGTGGTCGAAGACGCTCGGTGAGATAGGCGAAGTTACTGCGGCGCGCGGCGATGAAGTCGTGCAGCCGATCCATCTGCGCCAGCCCGACGGCCGCCTGCATGTCGGTGATCTTCAGATTATAGCCGATGTTCGAGTACGTGTACTTGTGGTCGTAGCCCGCGGGCAGGTCGCCGAGCGTCCACTCGAAGCGCTTGCCGCACGTGTTGTCCTTGCCGGGCTCGCACCAGCAGTCGCGTCCCCAGTCGCGGATCGATTCCAGCGCTCGCTTGATTAGGCTGTTGGTGCAGAAGACGGCGCCGCCCTCGCCCATCGTGATGTGGTGCGCGGGATAGAAGCTCAGCGTTCCGATGTCGCCGAACGTACCGACGAGCTTGCCGTCGTAGGTGGCGCCGAGCGCGTCGCAGGTATCCTCGACGACGTAGAGATCGTGGCGCTTCGCCACCTCCATCACCGTGTCGAGGTCGAACGGGTTGCCGAGCGTGTGCGCGACCATGATGGCGCGCGTCTTGTCCGTGATCGCGGACTCGATTCGATCCGCGCGCACGTTGTAGGTGGGCAGGTCGACGTCGAGGAAGACCGGCACGAGGCCGTTCTGCAGCAGCGGGTTGACCGTCGTCGGAAAGCCGGTCGCGCAGGTGATGACCTCGTCGCCCGGGACCATGGGCCGCTTGAGGAACGGCGAGCAGAGCGCGCTCGCCGCAAGCAGGTTGGCCGACGAGCCGGAGTTGCACGTCAACACGTACTTGCGGCCGAGAAACTTCCGCATCTTCGTCTCGAACGCTTCGTTGAAACGGCCGGTGGTCAGCCAGAAGTCGAGCGACGCCTCGACGAGCGCCTGCATCTCGGGCGCGCCGTAGACCTTGCCCGAGACCGCGACGCCGGACTGGCCGGGCCGGAACGGAGCCGGCGTATGGGCGGCGACGGCGTAGCGCGCGACGAGGGCGAGGATCTCGTCCTTCAGAGCCCCGGCATCGTCGTGCGGCTGCGCCTCGGAGCTTCCCTTAGTCATTCCTCACCCTCTTCCTCCGACGCTCGGCCTTGTTCGACCCGGCGAGCGTTATGATTGCGACGCGCCGTACGGGCTCGGCATGTAACGGAACACCTTCGCGGCAATGGGCTCGGCGAGGTCCGGGCTCATCGCATGCAGTGGATTCGAGACCATCGAGCCGCCGGGCGCAACCCGGCTGGTGATCTTCGGCATGTAGGTCTGCTCCGGATCGACGGGCACGAGAAAGGCGACCGGCCCCGGCCCATCGAGGGCGGCGCGCACGGCTTCGTCCTCGTACCACTCGTGCCCGAGCCGCAGCACCGGCAGCCCGTAGGCGGCAAAGAGGGCGTCCCACTTCGGCAGGCCGAGGCCGGTCGACGTGTCGCAGCCCATGTAGGACCCGCCGAAGTAATTGCGCTGCGTCATGCGGATCGAGGCGTAGCCGTTGTCGTCGAAGATGAAGATCTTGAGGTTGGACTGCATCGCGACGGCCGTGCCGATCTCCTGCACGTTCTGCGCGAAGCCGCCATCCCCTTCGACGAGGATCACTCGGCGATCCGGCGCGGCGAGCGAGGCGCCGAGCGCCCCGCTCAGCCCGTATCCCATGGAGGCCAAGCCCTTGTTCGTGATCATGCGCTGGCCCTGCTTCTGCGCGAAGGCCTGCATCATAACCGTGAAGGCGCCGCCGCTCGAGCACGGGACGATGATGTCCTCGTCCTTTGCCAGCGACGACAGGCGGCGCGCGAACGCGAAGGGATCGAGGTAGGCGGCGCCGGTCTTGTTGGTGTCGATCCCGGCGAGCGTTTCCCGCACCTGCCGGCAGAACGCCAGCCACTCCGCCGTGTCGGGCGATGGCTCATCGAGGATGAAGTCGAGAACTGAGGCGGCATCGGCCTCGATCGGCAGGTCCACCCGCGGATGGCCCTTCTCGAGCTCGCTACGGTCGATGTCGACCTGGACGACCTTGCCGACCGGCGCGAAGGCCTTCCAGTTGAAGCCCGTTTGCTGCAGCCCGAGGCGCGTGCCCAGCGCCAGCACGAGATCGGCCTGCTGCAGCAGGATGTTGCTGTCGCGTTGGCCCCAGGTGTTGGGACGACCGAAGTAGAGCGGATGATCGGCGGCAATCCGATCGGCGCCGTTCCACGTGGTCATGACGGGGATGTTCATCGTGCCGAGGCGCGCTTGCGCCGCGAGCGCCGCCTTGCGGCTGAGGCCGCCGCCGAGAAGCAGCACGGGACGTCGCGCGTTCGCGATCATCTCGGCCAGCTCGGGCTTCCAGGCCTCGTTTGAGGCCGGACGGCTTGCAACCGCGGCTGGCGGCGTGGCGCCTTCGAGCGCGCTCGGCTCGACGGGGGCGCCCTGCGCGTCGAGGCACATCTCAAGAAACACCGGGCCCGGGCGCTTCGCCTGCCCCGAGGCCAGCATCGCCTGCAGCTCGACCTTCGTGACGGGTGCCGCGATGCGGTAGGCGCCCGCCGTCACCGGCTTCACGATGGCGAGACCGTCGATCTCCTGGATGCCGCGCTGGCGCAGGCTGTCGCCGGCGAGATCGGAGGATTTGACCTGGCCGCCGATGACGAGGACGAAGCGGCTCTCGAGATAGGCGCCGGCGAAGCCGGTCACCGCGTTCGTCAGGCCGGGGCCGGCCGTCACCAGCGCGAACGCCTTCTCGCTCGACACCTCGTTGAAATATTCGGCGGCGATGACGGTCGCCACCTCGTGCACGAAGGGCCGGCAGTCGAAGCGGTTTCGAGCCGAATCCAGCAAGTGCATGATGTTGCCGCCGGCGACATAGAAACACTTGGTGTAGCCAAGCTCCTTCAGCCAATCGAGCATCAGGTCGCTGTACTTCATCCCGAAATCATCCTCTGCGTCCGCTCGACGGCGGCGGACAGGCTGCGCAAGACACCGGCATCACGCGGCAATCTGCAAAGAGCGAGCGGCAAAGCACCATTCTCGTCCTGCGTCGGCAGGACAAGCGTCAACGCGTCCGACGTGTGCTTCTTGTCCGACAGGAACGCCGTCTCGAAGGTCGCAAGGTCGATGCGCGCGAAGTCGTCCGCAACATCGGGCACGGCGGCCAGAAGACCCCGGGTGTGATCCTTCAAGGCTTGCAGCCTGGTGTCCGGCCGGACCAGGTCTCTGGCGAAGGCGAAATCGAGCGCGCAGAGCATGCCGAGGCCGACCGCAGCGCCGTGATTGATGGCGAAGCTTGACGCCGACTCGAAGGCATGCCCGAAGGTGTGCCCGAAGTTTAGGGTCAAACGCTCCTTCTGGTCGAACTCGTCCACCTCGATGAACCACTGCTTGGCCTTGAGGCTCAGCGAGACCGCGGACGCGAGCTCCGTGCCGGCCATCTCCGGATGCGGCTCGAGGGCGAGATATTGCTCGAAGTCGGCCGCACTCCGCGCGAACAGGATCTTGACCGCTTCGCACAGGCCGCCCGAGCGATGCTCGATGGGCAGCGTCTGCGCAAACTCCGTGTCGACGAGCACGAGCTCCGGCGGATGCATGGTGCCGGCGAGATTCTTGAAGCGCCCGACATTGATCGACGACTTTCCGCCGATGCAGGAGTCGACCATGCTGAGCACGGTCGTCGGCAGATACACCCAGGAAATGCCGCGCATGTAGATCGAGGCGACGAAGCAGGCGACATCCTGGATGATGCCGCCGCCGACCGCGATGATCCGGCTCTTGCGCGTCATCCCCGCGGCACGGACCGCCTCGACGAGCCGTCCGGCGGCCTCCAGCGTCTTGTTGGTTTCCAAAGCCGGCAGGCTCACCACCGGGCAGGCAAGGTCCGCGAACCGGTCCTTGAAGATCTCGTCGCAGATGACGATCGCGTTGCGGCTCTCCGCCCGGAGATAGGCGGTGGCCGCACCGGGATCGACCCGCACCTCGTAGGCGTGCGCGTCGGCCTTGATCTCAAAGGAGGCGAACATTACGGAGCCCCAGGTCGACGGCCATGAATTGTCCCGTGATGCTGCGGTTGGCGGCCGAGCAGAAGAAGCAGGCCGCGGCGACGACGTCCGACATTTCCGGCAGGCGGCCGAACAGGGTCGCCTCTTCGACGCGCTGGATCTGTGCCGGCGACAGCATCGCGCGGGTCATCTCGGTATCGATGACGCCGGGAAGCACCCCGTTGATGAGATGACCGTCCCTAGCGAGATCGACGGCGGCGGACGCGATAAATCCCTGCAGCGCCGCCTTTGACACGCTGTACGAGAGCTTGTTCTGCCGGGCGATCGTCTGCCAGATCGAGCTGACGACGCAGAAGCGCGACGCCGGCGCGACGAGCGCCTTTGCAAGCAGGACGTGCAGCGTCTCGGCGATGTAGACGACGTTGGCCTCGAAGGTCGAGAGCAGCTTCTGGCGATCGCCGTCGTAGACGCTGTCGTTGGTGTTCACACCATGGGCCCAGACCACCCTGTCGTAGGGCGCGTGATGCTCGATGGCGCGCTGCACCTCGGCGAGTTGCCGCCCGACCTGCACGTAGCGGAATGACGCGGGCTCGGCGATCTCGGCGGCCGGACGGCTGCCGAAGCCGACGACGTCGATCCCGTCGCGCGCCAATGCCGACGCGATCTGCGAGCCGATCATGCCGGAGGCGCCGAACACCAGGGCTTTTGCGCTCGTCATGAGATCACCCGGCGCATGGGCTTGCATGTCGTGCGGCGGCCGAGCTTGAGAACCGGGCAAGGTAATCCGCCGTGGCGCGGACCTGCTCGCTCAGCGGCAGCGGCGCGATCCCCTCCTGCTCCAGCAAGCGGTAGTAGGGCGCGTGATCTCCGAGCATGCAGTCCGGAGAGTCCGTCGACACCGGCGGCCGGGTGATCGGCGTGCCCTCGCGCCCGGTGACGCGCGCGCAGAGCGCCGCCAGCTCGCCCAGCTCGACGGCCTCGGCGCCCGCCATGTCGAGATCGCGGACGGATTGCCGCTTGAGCAGCAGGGCCAAAACCAGGTTCACGACGTCGCCGACATAGGTGTAGGAGCGCCAGACCTCGCGCGCCGCGCGCAGCACGAGCGGCTGGTCGGCCTGCAGGGCCGAGAGGATGCTGCCGAGCGCGTAAAGCTCGACCTTGTTGATGTGCTCGCCGGCGAGGCTGAAGATTCGGCCGCACACGTAGGCGGTGCCGGCGGCGTCCGTCACAGACGCGAACGAGTCCTCGTGGGCGGCTTTCATCCATCCGTACGGATTGGCCTCCCTGTCCGGCCGCTCATCGGGGCCACGCCTGTTCTGGTAGACCGCGCCGGAAGAGGCGAAGAACAGGCCCGACGGACGCCGATCGGCGACGGCGCGCACGACCAGGTCGTGGATGCCACCGTTCAACCTTTCATAATCGTCGAGGCTCGTCAGCGCAGTCTTGTCCTTCGTCAGATAGGCGAAGTGAAGCAGCAGGCTGTCGGACAGATCGGTGCCCGGCAGGTCGGCCAGCGTGCGACAATCGACGTGCCGTCCCGACGGCAGCCCAATGCGCCTCGCGCTGGAGCCGAACACCAGCACTTGGCGTGCAAGCTCGTCGTCGGAGAGCGCGCCGTCGAGCATGGCAAGCGTGGCACTGCCGAGCCAACCCGACGGTCCCGTCACGACGAGGCGCGTCCGGCTTGCCTGCAGCGCAGCCAGGTTGGCCGCCATCAGATGAAGCGATGCGGACAAGCCGGCGGCCTTCACATCAAGATTGCAGGACCTTCCAGCGCTTCTCGAGCATGTCGATGCGCTGCTCGTCTTCGCTGTAGATGACCTTGTAGTATTCCCGCTTGTTGATGAGCCACAGAAGCTCAAAGTGAACGGCTTGTAGCAGTCCCTCGCGGACGCTCGGCAGCTCGCTCGCCGACGCATCGAAGATCACCTTGCGCGTCTCGAAGCGCGTCAGGTGCACCTTGCGCAGCTCCTCCAAAATTTCGATCGAGTCGACGGAGACGCCGCCGCCGACGACGAGGTCGAGCCCCTGCGTCTTGCAAAGCTCAGCCAGTTGCAGTGCGTAATCGGTGACCTTCTTCGAATTGATGTCGTCGCGGCTCATGCCGGCCGACAGCGAGAAGTCGACCCGGCCGAAGACGATGCCGGCGAGGCCGTTCTTCGCCTTCGCCATCTCCGCCATGCTCTCGCGCTGTTCGAAAGTGTTCAGAGTCTCGAGATTGAAGAGGAAGTCCGTGTCCTTCTGCTCCTCGGGCGTGTAGACCTTGTTCTTCGCATCGATGAACTTCGACAGCGCGTAGGGCGTCTCGACCATCGGCGCGATGATGTACTCGACACCGAGCTGCTTCGATTCCATGAGGTCGCGGACCGCCTCGCAGCCGCCGATCTTGAGCCCGAGTTTCAGATCGGCCTTTCGACAGATCTCGAGGAGGCGCAGAAGCTCGTCGACGCGCGTGCCCTCCGCTTCAAACTCCGCCTTGACCGCAACGTAACCATGATGGTCGCGACCGCGCTTCAGAATATCGAGCATGGTTCGTTCATGGAGGTTCATCGGCACTTTCTCGAATTTTTTGGTGGTAAGCACAGCGTACTAGGGGACTTGCGTCCGAAAGGCAATTCGCGAGCCGCCTCGAAGCTCAGCTTTCTTGGTCGAGCCGAGGCCGCAAATCTTCCCGGCAATCGCATTGTTGGTGGTCACGCTCCGCTCGCCCGATATATCGACCGCATAAATCGCGTGGGCAGGAACGCCTTTAGCATTGGTCAAGAACAATGTGTCTGCATTGACTTCACCACTCGCTTTTTTTAGGTCGATGCCCGGCGCGTGCCGCTTCACCGGACATCCGAATGGCCGAGATCTTCTCTGCTCCACCGCACCCCTACTACATAGTAACACCGTCATACGTGCAAGAATCGGCTGGGATCCGTTGCCTCCATATACTCTGCCACGCGCTCAACAAGCGTGGGCATTCGGCCTACATCGTCCAGGATCCGGTCTCCCGGATGGTCGGCGCACAGTTCTTCGGCGGCGGACCCGACCTGCTGACGCCCATCCTCTCGCGGACGATTCTCGAGGCGCACGCACGCCGCCAGCAGACGCCCATCGTCGTCTATCCGGAGGTCGTGACGGGAAACCCCTACGGCGCTGAGATCGTCGTCCGCTACATCTTGAACTTTCCCGGACTTCTCGGCGGTGACTCGGTCTACGACGCCGATGAGATCTGCTTCGGCTATTCGCGTGCTCTGGCCAAGCACGCCAACTGTGAGAACGTGCTGTTCATTCCGGCCGTGGACACCTCGATTTTTCGTCCTCCGCCCGACGGTTCGCCGCGCGCGGGATCGTGTTTCTACGCCGACAAGTACCGCAAGGTTCACGGCGGAACGCCGCTGCCGATCACAGATGGCAGCGTCGAGATCACGCGTCTCCAGGATGGCGCGCAGACTCCCGAGGAGATCGCCAGGCTCTTCCAGACCAGCGAGGTGTTCTACACCTACGAAAATACGGCCCTTGCCATCGAGGCGGTCCTGTGCGGCTGCCCGGCCGTCTTCATTCCCAACCCGCATCTCACGGAAGTCATCGCCTCGAAGGAAGTGGGCACAGATGGCTACGCTTGGGGGACCGATGCCGAAGAAATAGCCCGCGCCAAAGCCACCGTCAGCCAGGGCGCCCGAAATTACCTCGCCAACGTCGACATGTTCTGGACGCAGCTGGACGACTTCATCGATCTGACGGAGAGCGCGGCACGGATGAAGGACGAAGCCACGCGCGGCGACGCCGGCAAGAGGTCGCGAAAAATCGAAATCTTCGACTACCTCGATAGCCTCGTCAAAACAGGCCATCGGATCGAGCTCTATCCCAGCCTGTCCTTCGCCGCAGCCGCCGGTTTCCTTAGGCTGCTGCCGCCGGTGGTGGAGCGCGAGGTGGGCAAGCTCATCTCGACATTGGGCTTTAAGGAGGCCGGCGGCCACATCTACAACAGCTCGTTCTATCGCGAGCCACCAAAGATCATCGTCGACGTGAGCACCGAAACGCTCAACAGGGCGGCCGGAAAGACGGTGTATCCGCCGGCTGTCTGACCGTTTCCGCGAAGATCTTCGACGCCTCGAACGCGCCCGCTACTTCTCGCGGAACGCGCGCGCCACCTGGTCGCCGATCGGTCGCACAAGGTAGGAGATCAGCGTCCGCGGGTGGGTCTCCATGAAGGCCTCCACGGGCATGCCGGGAACGAGCTTCTCGCCCTTCAGCGCGGCGAGCTCGACGGGCGAGGGCATGATGCGGATCGTGTAGTAGTTCGTGCCGGTCTTCGGATCCTGCGACACGTCGGCGGAGACGAGCGTCACCTCGCCGGCGATCTCCGGCGTCGTGCGCGCGTTGAACGTCGTGAAGCGGAGCATCGCCTTCTGTCCCACGTGGACCTGGTCGATGTCGATCGGCTGCACGCGCGCGTCGACACGCAGCTTGTCGGCGTCCGGCACGATCAGCGCGATCGGATCGCCGTTCGTGCCGATGACGCCGCCCACCGTGTGGACCGTGAGCTGGTGCACGACGCCGTTTTGCGGCGAACGGATGAGGACGCGCTTCAGCTGGTCCTCGGCGGCGATCTTGCGCTCGCGATATTCCGAGATCTTGGCCCGCGTCTCGCTCAAGTCCTTGCTCGCCTCGCCCTGCTGCGTGCGATCGACCTGCAGGATCTCGAGCTCGGTCTCGGCGATCTTGCCCTTGATCTCCGCCATCGACGCCTTGAGCTGGCCGTACTCGCCCTCGGTGCGCGCGACCTCGCGCTGCACGCCGATGAGCTTGTCCATCTGGATGAGGTTGCGCGCCCACAGGTTCTCGACCGCGCCGAGCTGCTTGTGGATCAGCTCGATCTCCTTGCCCTTCGCCGTATATTGCTCGGTGAGGCCGTTGATCTGCTGCTTCAGCTGCAGCACGCGCTCGCGCAGCTGCGCTTTCTGTCCTTTGGCCGAGTTCACGGCGATCTCGAAGTAGCGCCGCTCGCCGTCGACGAGGTGGCTGACGGCGGGGTCGTCGATGCGGGCCAGCAGCTCCTGCGGGAAGGTCACGGTCTCGGTGCCGTCGCGCGCCGCCTCGTCGCGCGCCTGGCGGGCCATCAGCTCGTCGAGCGAGGTCGTCACGACGCCAAGGTTGGCCCGCGTCTGCGTGTCGTCGAGGCGCACGAGCACCTCGCCCGCGCGCACATGGTCGCCTTCATGCACGTCGAGCTCGGCGACGACGCCGCCCGTTGGAGACTGAACCTTCTTGACGTCGGATTCGACGACGAGCTGGCCGCTGGCGATCACCGCGCCGGCGAGTTCCGTCGTGCCGGCGAGACCGCCGAGGCCGAAGACCAGGATGCCGAAGACCAGCATGCCGAGGCCGAGATGCGTAAGGATCGAGCGCTGCGGGTCGTACCCTTGCTTCGGTCCGGGGGCGGCGATGAGCTTTTTCATGATGCGGCCGGGACCTCGTGAAGGGCTCTGAGATCGCCGCCCGGGCCCCTCGCCACGGACGGTGCGGGCGCCGGCGGCAGCACCGAGGCCAAGACTTCCTCTTTGGGGCCGAAGGTGCGCACCCGCCCCTCGTTCATGATCAGCGCGAGGTTGACGCCGGCGAGCGCGCTCGGGCGATGCGCGACGACGACGACGATGCCGCCGCGCGCACGAACGGCGAGGATGGCCGCGGTCAGCGCCTTCTCGCCGGCGGCATCGAGGTTCGAGTTCGGCTCGTCGAGCACCACGAGGAAGGGATCGCCGTAGAGCGCGCGCGCGAGCGCGATGCGCTGGCGCTGGCCGCAGGAGAGATTGGCCCCTCCTTCGCCGACCTGCGTCCCGTAGCCATCCGGCAGCCGGAGGATCAGGTCGTGCACGCCGGCCGCCTTCGCGGCGGCTATGACGGCGTCGCTGTCGGGCTGCCGCTCGAGACGGGCGATGTTCTGGGCGACGGTCCCGCCGAACAGCTCGATGTCCTGCGGCAGGTAGCCGATGTGCGGCCCGAGGGTCTCTGCGGACCATTGGTCGAGGGTGGCCCCGTCGATGCGGACGCTGCCGCGCAGCGGCTTCCAGATCCCGACGATGAGCCGCACGAGCGACGACTTGCCTGAGGCGCTGGGTCCGATGACGCCGACCCCCTGCCCCGCCTCGAGCGCGAAGCTCACATCGTGGATGATGGCCGCGCGCGAGCCCGGCGGCGCCGCGCTCGCAGCCTCCACCACGACCGACGACCGGGGCGCCGGCAGCGCGAGTGCGGACGCCTCGGCGGGGATCGCCGAGAGGATGTCCTCGAGCCGGCGCCAGGCCATCCGCGATCCGACGAAGCCCTTCCAGTTGGCGATCGCGATCTCGATCGGCGCCAGCGCGCGCGAGGTGAGGATCGAGCTGGCGATGATGACGCCCGACGTCGCCTCCTGCTTCAGGACGAGGAGGGCACCGACCGCGAGCACGCAGGACTGCAGCGCCGTGCGCAGGATGCGCGAGGCCGAGCCGAGGCCGCCCGTTGCATCCGAGGCGCTGCGCTGGGCGCCGAGAAAGCGCTCGTTGGCCTGCTCCCAGGCCAGCGACAGCCGGTTCGCCATGCCCATCGCCTGGATGACCTCGGCGTTGCGGCGCGTCTGCTCGGCCAGCGTCTGGCGCGCCGCGGCCGCTTCGGCGGCCTGCTTCGCGGGCTTGCGCGTCGAGATCTCCGTCATCAGCGTCAGCGCCAGCAGGATGAAGGCGCCGACGAGCGCGGTGACGCCGATGAGCGGATGGAAGGCGAAGCAGATCCCGAGGTAGAGCGGCATCCACGGGAGATCGAAGAGCGCCGTCGGCCGAGGCCCGACAGGAAGCCGCGGACGCTGTCGAGATCGCGCAGCGGCTGCAGGGCCCCGCCGGTCGTGCGGCCAAGCAGCGGCAGCCGGGTCAGCGCATCGAAGACGCGCGGCCGCAGCGAGCGATCGAGCAACGCGCCGATGCGGACGAGGATACGGGAGCGCAGGATGTCGAGGCAGCCCTGGAACGCGAACAGGGTGCCGGCGAGGATGAGAAGGCCGACCAGCGTCGGCACGCTGCGGCTGGGGATGACGCGGTCGTAGACCTCCAGCATGAAGAACGAGCTGGTCAGCGCCAGGACGTTCAGGGCCCCAGTCATGATCGCGACGCCGATGAAGGCCGCACGGCAGGCCCGCAACGCGGCGGCGAGCTCGACGCGCGCCTCCTTTCTGGGATCGGGCGGACCAACAATCACGGCATCAACTCAATGGCTGGGGCTAAAGCGCCCCGACTGTTCAGTAACGCGCCACGACCGGCGCCGGCGCAAGCATATCGAAACGGTAGTTCAGGCCGATGCGGCCGAGATTGATGTCGCGGCGATCGGACACCGACAGCAGGTTGGTGGTACCCCTGCGGCTGGTGATCGTGTAGGCTGCGCTGCCGGTCTCGCGCACGAAGAGATACTCGCCCTTCACCGACCAGTTCGGCGTGAACGCATACTCGATGCCGCCGCCGACCACGAAGCCGGCGCGCAGGCTCGAGGCGGAGGTGCGGCCGGTCGTCGGGCCGACCAGCGTGTCGGCGTAGCTCTGGTCGAGCTGGCGATCGACCAGCGCCAGGCCGCCCGTCGCGTAGAACAGGGCCCTGTCGACCGTGAAGCCGGCGCGGCCGCGCACCGTGGTCATGAAGTCGGTCCGCGAGCTCGTGGTGACCGAGAACGGGTTTCCGGTGACGAGACGTCCGCCGTTGGTGGCGACCAGCGCGCCGCCGCCGAGATACTCGGCATCCGCCTCGGCGCCGAACACCAGCTGATTGACCTGATAGTTGTAGCCGATCTCGCCGCCGCCGATGAAGCCGACGCGATT
Source organism: Beijerinckiaceae bacterium RH AL1 (assembly GCA_901457705.2). Classification (NCBI taxonomy): domain Bacteria; kingdom Pseudomonadati; phylum Pseudomonadota; class Alphaproteobacteria; order Hyphomicrobiales; family Beijerinckiaceae; species Beijerinckiaceae bacterium RH AL1. Next base: position 851,585 of record LR590083.2, on the reverse strand, counting down.
ACCGCCGATCGTTCCGGCGGCCGCGACCCGATTGAGGTCGGGCGGCAGGACCAGATGCCGGCCTGGATAGATCACCGTCGTCGTGTTGGTGCGCTCGGAGCCGGCGCCGGCCGTCGCGCCGACGTAGAAGCCCGTCCAGGTGAAGACCGGCAGCGGGGGCGGCACATAGACTGGCGGCGCCCGTCGCGAGGGCAGGTCGGCACCCATGGCCGGCAGGGACAACGCCGCGAGCGCCGCGCAGGCGAGGCCGAAGCGTGTTTTGGGCCAAAGGGTTACGAAACCGGCTTTCAATGTCATGATGTGCACTTTGCTTTGGAATAAGTGAGGTTCTACGCCGGCCCGCCGCAAATCTCATCCAAAAGAGTAATGCCGCCGTTCGCTTTCTTTGGGGGAGCGGCCTCAAAGACACAGCCGCCGTTCGAGGGGCGACTAAAGTGTTAGACGGCAAACGACTTCCATTAGTCTAAGACGGCGCGCTAAATCCCCCGGCCAGGTCGGCGGGATTGTACACTTTTCAAAAATCGTTTTCGGGGGACATTGCGATGGTCAATTATGCGTACCCTTACGCCGACGACAATCGGGGCCGCTTCTATTTCGATTCCGGCAACGCCGCCGCGACGCTCGAAAACGTTTCTCCCGCCGCAGCCGTCTACGTCGCATCGACGGTCCACCGGCACCCGCATCGCCATGTGACCTACAGCCTGGCGCCGAACGTCGGCGACAACAACCTCTTCTCGATCGACCCCAACACGGGGGCCGTGCACTTCAATGCTTCTCCCGACTACGAGCATCCGGCGGATGCAAACCACGACAACGTCTACGACGTCGTCGTTACCGCGCAGTTCGGGCGCCAGGTCATCAGCAAGGTCGTCGAGATCCAGGTGCTCGACGTCAACGACAACGCGCCGGTGTTCGTCTCGGGACCAACGGCGAGCGAGCCGGCGCACACGGCGGCCTCGACCCCCGTCTATGTGGCCTATGCCACGGACGCCGACGGCACCAGCCCGAACAACACCGTGCATTATTCGCTGAGCGGCACCGACGCCGCCCAGTTCAACATCGACGCGACGTCCGGCGCCGTCACCTTCAAGACGTCGCCGAGCTACCAGCATCCGACCGATGCGGGCGGCAACAACGTCTACAATGTCGTCGTGACGGCGACCGACGGCGGCACGCCGGCGCTGTCGACGAGCATGAACGTCGCGATCTCGGTCACCGACGTCGCGCCGCCGACGCCGACCGACGCCGACGGCATGGCGAACAGCGTGGCGGAGGGCGCCGCGGCCGGCACCACCACCGGGCTCACCGTGACGGCGGCCGACGGCGACACGATCAGCTACACCATCACCAACGACACGTCCGGCGGCGGCTTCAAGATCGATCCCATGACGGGTGCGGTCACCGTCGCCGACCCGACGAAGATCGACTACGAGTCCGCGCCGGGGCACGCCTACAGCGTCACCGTCCAGGCCAGCGACGGCACGCTCACGAGCCAGCAGACCTTTTCGATCGGCGTGACCGACGTCGCGCCGTCGACACCGGTCGACAGCAATGCGGCGGCCAACACCGTCGCGGAAGGCGCGGCGGCCGGCACTGCCGTCGGCGTCACCGCGGCCTCGACCGACGTCAACGGGCCGGCCGTCACCTATTCCATCACCGGGATACGTCGGGCGGCGGCTTCGCCGTCAACGCGACGACCGGCGTCGTCACCGTCGCCGATCCGACCAAGATCGACTACGAGAGCGCGCCGGGGCACGCCTACAGCGTCACCGTCGCGGCGAGCGACGGCACGCTGACGAGCGCGCAGACCTTCTCGATCGCCGTGACCGACGTCGCGCCGTCGACCCCGGTCGACAGCGATGCGGCGGCCAACACCGTCGTAGAAGGCGCGGCGTCCGGCACGGCAGTCGGCATCACCGCGTCGTCGACCGACGTCAACGGCCCGGCCGTCACCTATTCAATCACAGGGGACACCTCGAACGGCGGGTTCGCCGTCAACGCCACGACCGGCGTCGTGACCGTCGCCGATCCGACCAAGATCGACTACGAGAGCTCGCCCGGCCACGCGTACAGCGTTACCGTCCAGGCCAGCGACGGCACGCTGACAAGTGCGCAGACCTTCTCGATCGCCGTCACCGACGTCGCGCCGTCGACGCCGGTCGATAGCGACACCGGGACCGCGAACTTCGTCTACGAGGGCTCGAACGCCGGCACCTACACCGGGCTCACCGCGTCCTCGAGCGACCCGAACGGGCCGGCCGTCACCTATTCGATCACCGGCGACACTTCGAACGGCGGCTTCGCCATCGACGCCACGACCGGCGCCGTCATCATCTCCAACCCGGCGAAGATCGACTACGAGTCGGCGCCTGGGCACGCCTACAGCGTGACCGTCCAGGCCAGCGACGGCACGCTCACGAGCGCGCAGACCTTCTCGATCGCCGTCGGCGACATCGCGCCGTCGACGCCGACGGACAGCAACGCGGCGCCGAACAGCGTTGCCGAAGGTGCGGCGGCCGGCACGACCGTCGGCGTCACCGCAGCCTCGACCGACGTCAACGGCGGAGCCGTCACCTACGCCATCATCAACGACACGTCGGGCGGCGGCTTCGCCGTCAACGCCACGACCGGCGTCGTCACCGTCGCGGATCCGACGAAGATCGACTACGAGAGCGCGCCGGGGCACGCCTACAGCGTCACCGTCGCGGCGAGCGACGGCACGCTGACGAGCGCGCAGACCTTCGCCATCGCCGTGACCGACGTCGCGCCGTCGACGCCCGTCGACAGCAACGCGGCGATGAACACCGTGGTCGCCGACTCCGCCGCCGGCACGACCGTCGGCGTCACCGCCTCCGCGACCGACGTCAACGGCCCGGCCGTCACCTATTCGATCGCCAACGACCAGTCGAACGGCGGCTTCGCCGTCGACGCGACGACCGGCGTCGTCACCGTCGCCGACCCGACGAAGATCGACTACCAGGGGAGCGGACCGAGCCATTCCTACGCGGTCACGGTCGCTGCCAGCGACGGGACGCTGGCGTCGTCGAGCACGTTCACGATCGCCGTCACCGACGCGCCGCCGTCGACGCCGACGGATAGCGACGGCACCGCGAACAGCGTCGTCGAGGGCGCGGTCGCAGGCACCTATACGGGGCTGACGGTCTCGTCGTCGGACGTCAACGGCCATGCCGTGACCTATTCGATCACCGGGGATACGTCGGGCGGCGGCTTCGCCGTCAACGCCACCAGCGGTGCCGTCACCGTCGTCGACCCGACGAAGATCGACTACGAGACCGCGCCCGGGCACGCCTACGACGTCACCGTGGCAGCCAGCGACGGCACGCTCTCGAGCGCGCAGACCTTCGCGATCGCCGTCACCGACGTCGCACCCTCGACGCCGACGGACGCCGATGGCTCGGCCAACACCGTCGCCGAGGGGGCCGCGGCCGGCACGACCGTCGGCGTCACCGCATCGTCGACCGACGTCAACGGCCCGGCCGTCACCTACGCGATCACCGCGGACACGTCGGGCGGCGGCTTCGCCGTCAACGCGACGACCGGCGTCGTCACCGTCGCCGATCCGACGAAGATCGACTACGAGACCTCGCCCGGGCACGCCTACAGCGTCACGGTCGCGGCCAGCGACGGCACGCTGACGAGCGCGCAGACCTTCGCGATCGCCGTGACCGACGTCGCGCCGTCGACGCCGACGGACGCCGATGCCACGGTCAACAGCGTGGTCGAAGGTGCCGTCGCCGGCACCTACACCGGGCTCACCGCCTCCTCCACCGACCCGAACGGCCCGGCCGTCACCTACTCGATCACCGGGGATACCTCGAACGGCGGCTTCGCCGTCGACGCGACGACCGGCGTCGTCACCGTCGCCAACCCGACGAAGATCAACTACGAGACCCCGCCCGGGCACGACTACGACGTGACCGTCCAGGCCAGCGACGGCACGCTCTCGAGCGCGCAGACCTTCGTGATCAACGTCACGGACGTGGCGCCTTCGGCGCCGGTCGACACCAACGCGGATGCCAACATGGTCGCAGAAGGCGCGGCCGCCGGCACGGCCGTCGGCATCACGGCCGCCTCGACCGACATCAACGGCCCGGCCGTCACCTATACGATCGCCGGCGACACATCCGGCGGCGGCTTTGCCGTCGACCTGTTGACCGGCGTCGTCACCGTCGCTGACCCGACGAAGATCGACTACGAGACCGCGCCGGGGCACGCCTACAGCGTCACCGTCGCGGGCTCGGACGGGACCCTGTCGTCCACGAGCACGTTCTCGATCGCCGTCACCGACGTCGCGCCGTCGACGCCAACGGACGCCGATGCCTCGGGCAACACCGTCGCCGAGGGGGCTGCGGCCGGCACGACCGTCGGCGTCACCGCGTCCTCGACCGACATCAACGGCCCGGCCGTCACCTACGCGATCACCGCGGACACGTCGGGCGGCGGCTTCGCCGTCAACGCGACGACCGGCGTCGTCACCGTCGCCGATCCGACCAAGATCGACTACGAGACCTCGCCCGGGCACGCCTACAGCGTCACCGTGGCCGCCAGCGACGGCACGCTCTCGAGCGCGCAGACCTTCGCCATCGCCGTCACCGACGTGGCGCCGTCGCTGCCGGTGGACGCCGATGCGTCGGCCAACACCGTCGCGGAAGGGGCCGCGGCCGGCACGACGGTCGGCGTCACCGCGTCCTCCACCGACGTCAACGGCCCGGCCGTCACCTACGAGATCACTGCGGACACGTCGGGCAGCGGCTTCGCCGTCAATGCGACGACCGGCGTCGTGACCGTCGCCGATCCGACCAAGATCGACTTCGAGACCTCGAACGGGCACGCCTACAACGTCACGGTCGCGGCAACCGACGGCACGCTCACGAGCACGCAGACCTTCGCGATCGCCGTCACCGACGTCGCGCCGTCGCTGCCGGTGGACGCCGATGCCTCGGCCAACACCGTCGCGGAAGGGGCCGCCGCCGGCACGACCGTCGGCGTCACCGCATCGTCGACCGACGTCAACGGGCCGGCCGTCATCTACGCGATCACCAACGACACGTCGGGCGGCGGCTTCGCCGTCAATGCGGCGACCGGCGTCGTCACCGTCGCCGATCCGACCAAGATCGACTTCGAGACCTCGAACGGGCACGCCTACAACGTCACGGTCGCGGCAACCGACGGCACGCTCACGAGCACGCAGACCTTCTCGATCGCCGTCACCGACGTCGCGCCGTCGACGCCGACGGACGCCGACGGCTCGAACAACACCGTCGCGGAAAGGGCCGCCGCCGGCACGACCGTCGGCGTCACCGCATCGTCGACCGACGTCAACGGGCCGGCCGTCATCTACGCGATCACCAACGACACGTCGGGCGGCGGCTTCGCCGTCGACGCGACGACCGGCGTCGTCACCGTCGCCGACCCGACGAAGATCGACTACGAGACCTCGCCCGGGCACGCCTATAGCGTCACTGTCGCAGCCAGCGACGGCACGCTGACGAGCGCGCAGACCTTCGCCATCGCCGTCACCGACGTCGCGCCGTCGACGCCGGTGGACGCCGATGCCACGGCCAACAGCGTGGTCGAGGGCGCGGTGGCCGGCACCTACACCGGGCTCACCGCATCCTCCACCGACCCGAACGGGCCGGCCGTCACCTATTCGATCACCGCGGACACGTCGAACGGCGGCTTCGCCGTCGACGCGACGACCGGCGCCGTCACCATCGCCAATCCAACCAAGATCGACTACGAGACCTCGGCCGGGCACGCCTACGACGTGACCGTCCAGGCCAGCGACAGCACGCTCTCGAGCGCGCAGACCTTCGTGATCAACGTCGTCGACGCCCCGCCCTCGGCGCCCGTCGACGCCGACGCCACCGCCAACCAGGTCTCGACCAACGCGCCGCAGGGCTCGCCGACCGGCATCACCGCCTCGTCGATGGACCCCAACGGCGGCACGGTCACCTATGCGCTGACCAACGACGACGGCGGCCACTTTGAGATCGATCCGACGACCGGCGTCGTCACCGTCGGCGCCACCCCCGTCGTCTACGATCCCACGACCCCGGCCAACGACACCCGCACGATCACCGTGCAGGCAGCGGATTCGTCGGGCCTGGCGTCGACGGCGGACTTCACGATCACGGTCGTGCAGAACACGCCGCCCGTCGCCAACGCCGACAATATCACGGCGACCGAGGCCGGCGGCACCAACAACGCCACGCCCGGCCACGACCCGAGCGGCAACGTCGTCACCGGCACCGGCGGCAACGGCGAGGTCGCCGACACCGACCAGCAGGATCCGAGCACCGCGCTCGTGGTCGTGTCGGCCGGCCCCGGCGCGACCGCCGGCAGCAACGACATCCCCGTGGCGAGCACCGGCAGCACGATCGCCGGCAGCCACGGCGAGCTGACGATCGCCACCGACGGCTCCTACGCCTACACCGTCGCCCAGTCCGACCCGGCGGTGAACGCGCTCAACCCCACCCAGACGCTGACCGACACCTTCCACTACACGATCCAGGACACCGGCGGCCTGCAGAGCAGCGCCGCCATCACCGTGACCATCCACGGCGCCGACGACGCCCCGACGGCGCACGCCGACGCGGTGAGCGCCACCGAGGCGGGAGGCGTCAACAACGCCATCCCGGGGACCAACCCGAGCTTCAACGTCGTCACCGGGGCGAACGAGACCATCGCCACCGGGGCGGACACGGACCCCGACAACGGCGACACGCTGACCGTCGTCGGCGTCGCCGCCGGCACGACCGCCGCGTTCCTCGCCGCCGGCGCGAACGCCGACATCGCCGGCACCTACGGCACGATCCACATCAACACGGACGGCTCGTCGACCTACACGGTCAACCAGGCCGCCGCCAACGGCCTGGCCGCCGGGCAGAGCGCGACGGACACGTTCAGCTACACCGTGCAGGACAGCGGCGGGCTCGATAGCACGACGCAGGTCACGGTGACGGTGAACGGCGCCAACGACGCGCCGACGGCCAACCCCGACACCGCAACAGCGACGGAGGCCGGCGGCACCGCCAACGGCACGCCCGGCGCCAACGGCACCGGCAACGTGCTGACGAACGACATCGATCCGGACACGGGCGACACGCTCACCGTCCAGGGCGTCGAGGCCGGCAGCCATCCGGCCGCAATGGTCTCGGGCAACGTCGGCAGCGGGGTCGCCGGCCAGTACGGCACCATCACCGTCAACGGCGACGGCACGTACAGCTATGCCGTCAACAACGCCAATGCGACGGTCGACGCGCTGAACGCCGGCCAGCACCTCACGGACACCTTCACCTACACGATCCACGACAACGGCGGCCTGACCTCGACCTCGACGGTCGCGGTGACGATCAACGGCGCCGACGACGCCCCGGTGGCGTTCAACGACAGCGCCACGGTCACCTCGGGGATGCAGGCATCGGTCAACTTGCTCGACAACGACACCGACGTCGACACGCCGCACGCCAACCTCAACGCCGTCGTCAACGCCCAGCCGAGCCACGGCAGCGTCGTGGTGAACGCAAACGGCACGTTCACCTACACGGCGTCAAACGGCTACATCGGCGCGGACAGCTTCACCTACCATGACTCCGACGGCACGCTGTCGTCGAACGTCGCGACGGTGAACGTCACCGTGCAGGCGTCCGTCGCCTACATCGACAACGACTACACGGCGGCGCGCAGCGGCACGCTCGGGTCGTTCACCAACCCCTACAGCTCCGTCTCGGCCTTCAACGCCAACAACGATGCCGCGCACGGCTACAATATCGTCTACGTCGAGAACGGCACCGGCAGCTACGCGGCCAGCGGCGCCACGATCGCGCTGCGCGCCGGGCAGTACCTCGAAGGCCAAGGCGTCGATCCGTATTACATCGACGGCAGCGGCAACAAGGTCGTGCTGCAAGACCTCGACAACACGGCGACGCCGACCCTCAACTACACCACCGCCGGGACGGGGGTGACGCTTGGCGGCAACAACACGATCGCCGGTCTCAACTTCACCGGCAACGGCACCGCCGGGCAGTCCGCCATCACCGGCAGCAACATCGCCAACCTGGCCATCGATCATGTCTCGGTGCTGGGCTTCGGCAGCGCCGGGACGGACGCCGAGATCAACCTGAACAACCTCACGGGCACCGCCAGCCTGACGAACTCGACCATCGGCTACGCTACAAACACCAACGCGGCCGGCGGATACGGGATTCTGATCGCGAACACCACCGGCGTTCTCAATCTTACCGGCAGCGACAACACGATAAGCAACGTCATCAGCAAGACCATCACGGCGGCCGGCTTCGAGGTCAGCACCTCGAATGCGGCCACAGCCACGGTCGCGCTGCAGCACAGCACGTTCCAGAACAACGGCAACGGTTTCTACGGCAACGCCGCCGGTTCATCGACGCTGAATGTCAACCTCAGCGGCACCGCCGGTCAGGAAGCGACCACGGGCAATACATTCATAAGCATCGATAACGACCCCACACTCAAATTCTTTGCCAACGTCTCGCTCAACAGCACCGACAACGCCGCTCTCAACTTCAATGTTAACAACAACGCCCAGATTATTGGTGGCGGCATTGTTGTAAACGGCACGGGCAACTCGACATTCCAAGGGCGGATGGACGGCAATGTCGATATCGAGGCGGGTAGCGGCAACAACACAACAGCCGGGTTGAACGCACAAGTGGCGGAAAACGCGCAGGGCATTGTCGACATCAGCAACAACACCTTCAGTCCCATAACGACCGACATCACCGTCGCGTCGCAAGGAGACAATGACCCTGCAGGCAGCTTTACTTCCCGGATTGACGCGACGATAGTGAATAATAAATTTACGTTTTACAACCCAGACGGCACTTTCCCTGGCGATGGAGCGATACAAATAGATTCCTTCACTCCCAACGGCGCTACGACAGATAGATCCTATGTCGTGGCGGACATCCGGAACAATGCTGTCAATGATACTTCGACTTCGGCGAATGCATTTTACGACACCGCCTTCACGGACGGGCAGGGATACCAATCGACTGGCGCACACGTCTATCTCAAGGGCTTCACGACGGACGGAGCGACGACGCTGCAGGCGAACAATAATACGGTGAATAATCCAAATACGTTTTATTACTACAATCAAAGCAATGACTCGGCGAGCGATCAGGGCACCAACGGACCCGATGGCCCAGAGGCGATCCCCACTGCCGCGCCGTTCAACGGCACCGTTCGCACACCACAAAACCCAACGGCCCTGCTCGCCGGATCCGGCGGCGTCCAGGCGGCGACGCCGACGGCCGGCGAGACGCACCTGAGCCAGGCGGAGCTCAACGCCACCGTCGCAGCCGCGATCGCCGTCTGGCAAAAGGCCGGGCTGTCGGCGGACCAGGTCGCGCACCTCGAATCGGTGAGCTACCAGGTCGGCGACACCATGGGCGGCTGGCTCGGCGAGTCGACCCCGGGGCACGTCGTGATCGGCCCCGACGCGGGCGGCCAAGGCTGGTACATCGACCCGGCCACCGGCCCCTCCGCGTTCGCGGGACCGGCCGGCGTCACCCACCTGACCGCAGACCCCACCTCGGCGGCGGCCGGGCACTACGACCTCCTCACCACCGTCGTGCACGAGATGGGCGAGCAGCTCGGCCTGCAGGATAATTTCGACGCCGCCGCGTCCGGCAGCCTGACATCCGGGCTGCTGAGCGAGGGCGTGCGCGAGCTGCCGAGCGCGACCGACGTCGCCGAGGCCAACGCCCTCGGCACGCCCGCCGCGCCGTCGCTTCCCGAGCAGAAGGTCGTCGCCCAGCCGCTCGCGACGCAGCCGGTGGCCGCGCAGCAGGTGGCCATAGAGCACCATGGCAATCCGGCTCACGTCGGGCACGACACGTTCGTGTTCGACGCCAAGGTGCTGGCGGACGCGAGCGGCCCCGCGAAGCTCGTCGCTCACGTGGCCGATTACAGCGCGGCGCAGCACGACACGCTCGACTTCACGGCGCTGTTCGCGGCGACGCCGCGGCCGGCCGCGCATGCCGCCGACCTGGTCCACGCGACGGAGGACCCGGGCGGCCACGCGGCGACCGTGGCGGTGAACGTCGCAGCCACCGGCGCGGCGCCGCATTGGGTGGACATCGCACATCTCGACGGGGTGCCGCAGGACGCGACGATCGACGTCGCGGTCGACGCCGCCCACCCGCATCACATCTCGCACATCCACGTCGGCGGCCTCGCCTGAGGCCGCTCGCAACTGCAGTTAAAAGCGGAGGTCAGCTGTGTCGACACCCTATCTCGGTGAAGTGAGGATCGTCTCTGCGACAGTAAGGTTGAGGGGTCGGTGACGTGCATGTCGGCTTCGGAGATGACGGAGCACGACCCTACGCCCTCATCACCAACATTTCCTTAGCGCCCGATCCAATCGCCGGTGCCGACGTCGCCATTCCGCATCGGTCTTTCGTCTGAGATCGGCGAAACGTGCCCTGCCCGTCAGGTTGCCGAGCGCCAACTTCTATTCAGCTAAGGGTTTCGAAAGGCCTCGCGTCAGAGGCAAGGCACCGACGCACAGCAGCGACATGGCCCAGAATGCGGGAGCCCCGTAGCGCCCATACAGAGAGCCCGACGCCAAGGTTAACGTTGCAGAGGATATGCCGAGAAACAACGTGCCGTAGATGGACTGCGCCGTGGCCGACAGGCGCTCGGGTACACAGACCGAAATGACGCGCATGCAGGCCAGATGCAGCAGCGCAAACGTCAGGCCGTGCAAAGGCTCCGTCACGGCGAGCACGCCAACGCTGGTGGTCGTCGCAAACACCGCCCAGCGCACGATGCCTGCGGCTGCAGCGATCGCGAGGCATCGCGCAGGACCGAGGCGTCGTAGGATCGGAGGACCGACAACAATGAAGACCACGATTTCGGACGTGACCGCCTCGGCAAGGAGAGTGCTGATCTTGATCGAGCTGATGCCGCTAGTCCGCCAGTGGATCACCGCGAAGGTGTCGCTCATCGCGTGACTCCCGATGACCATCGCAGCGATGACGAGCATTCGCCGATAGGGTGGGATGGCGAGAAGGACGAAAAGCGCGCCTTTGACGGTCTCGGCGCTCGCCCTCGGCGTTGGCGGCAGAAAGGGGATGGACGGCACCATCAACACAAACAGGACGGAAGCCGAGACGATGATGCTGTCGAGGCCGTAGCGCGCTACGAGAAAGCCGCTGGCCATCGTTCCGACCACAAAGCTGGCGGAACCGACGCCGCGCACCGCGCCATACGAGAACACGCCTTCTTTGAGGCTCGCGGGTAGGGCAAGCGCGTCCGCAAGCGGATTGAGCGGCGTGATGGCGAGCGAGTGGAGCATGCAGACAAGCAGCAGGGGCCAGAAGCTCGCGCCGGGGAGATAGAGGAGGATGATCGCGCCGGCCAAGGCGGCCGCTAACGCCAGAATGCGTTTCGTACCAAACAAGTCGGCCGCCATCCCCGCGAGCGGGCCGCTTGTCAGGCGAACGATTGTGCCGGCGGCGAGCGCGGCAGCGATCTCGGTAGACGACAAGCCACGTTCTGCAAGGAAGGATGGGAAGAAAGGCGACTCGGTCCCGAAGGCGCCGAACAAGGCGGCATAAAGCATTGCGAAGGACGGAAAGGAGCTTCCGATCAGGATGCGAACGCGCTCTCGTACCGACCTGTCTCCGCCCCTCGCCACGGGAGTGCTCAACCTGGTTCGGCCTTCTGCTGGTTCAGGACGGCTGATCTTCTCTCAAAGTACCAGTGCCCCAAGACCCAGATGACCCACCCAATCAATGCTATGGCGCTGAGCACCAGGAACGATCCGGAAAAGCCGATGCGTTGCGCGTCCATGCCGGCGACCAAGGGGCTTACCGTCGCGCCCGCGCCGAACGCGGTCAGCACGGCGCCGAGGCCCGATCCGGCACGTCCGGTGCCTCGCATGATGTCCTCGACGAGGGCGGGGACCGCGACGCCGCTCATGCCCATCGCCGTCCCTCCGATGACTTGAACGACGATCACCAAGAACCAGGAATGAGTGGCGGCAGCAAGCAGGCTGCAGATCGCGGCAAGGATCAAGGCCGTGGACATCACCCCAGCAAAACCGATCCGCCGGGCGATCGGGATAGCTACGACAGCAGCACCGACCATGGTCAATTGCGTGACGACGGTCATCACGCCGGTGACGATGCTCGGGTTGTCCCCGGCCACGGTGCGGGCTTGAGCGAGAAACGGCAACAAAGCCCCATTGGACGTCTGGAACATGAAGACCGCCACGGCGAGCAGAAGCAAGCGCGGCGTCTGAGCGAGGGCCTTGATCGTCGAACGGTCGTCCGCGTCGCCGCCGCGCGCTTGCCGGTGATCGATGGTTCCCGCGTCGATGCGGGCCAGCACCAGGCACGAGGCCGCTGCCATGACCACGATCGCCAGCGCGACATATCCCAAGCCGAACGCATATCCCAAAACGGCCGCGAGCAAAGCATTCGCCGCGTTGCCTGCGTGGTTGAAGACCTCGTTGCGAGAGATCCGCTCGGCGAACACAGTCGGACCTACGATGCCAAGCGTGATCGCTGCCAAGATCGGCGCGATGCTCGTATCGCCGACTCCGATGAGGAGCTGCGCGCCGCCGACGACCCAGAGGCTCTTCGTCGCGACGATCACAAGCGCTCCGATGGCGATCGCAACGACCGCCATGGCCAGAGCAAAACGCTTCGACTCGGAACGATCTCAAAGCGCCGCAATGGGCGTCGTGGCGATCAGGCCGCTTACGCCCGCAACCGACATCGCCAAGCCGGTGAGTGCCGGATCGAAGCCGCGAGCTTGCAAGTAGACGCCGAGAAATGGCCCGAAGCCTTCCCGAGCACCGGCGAGAGCAAAGTTCAGCGCGCTGAGCCTGCGATGGATCTTTGCGATGGGAATGACGCAAGCCTCCAAGCAAATGCACAGCACCGCGAATCTATCACCCGGCATCACCAGCCTGTCTGCGGCATGTGCGCCCGTAAACGCGGCGTGAAAAGACATGCCTAGACGGTTGGCCGAACCGTGATCGCAACGGCGGCGACCCACGATCGTTCAGAAGGCTCGCGCCGTTCGCGACGTAGGGAGCTTCAACCATGCCGCTCGAGCTTGGACCGCGGGGAAGCGATATGCGGCGCTATACAATTGGCGCCCGCTGGTTTCACTGGATCACCGCGGTGCTGATGTTCATCGTCATTCCGCTTGGTTGGATCTTCGGTGCGTTCAAGACGAAGCCCGGGCACCCAGACGTCTATGTCGCGCCGTTCCCCGGCACGCCGGATGATTACGCGGCAGCGCACATGAGCGTCGGCCTCGTCCTTTTCGCGATCGTCGCAGCGCGGATTTTCTACAGGATCATGAACCCACCGCCGGCGCTGCCGGGCACCATGGGCCGATGGGAGCAACGCCTCGCGCATCTCACGCACTGGCTGCTCTACGCCGTGCTGATCATCATGCCGGTGTCGGGGTACGTCATGTCGGCCGGCGACAAGCCGCCGATCAGCTTCCTCGGGCTTGGTCGACGTGCCGAAGATGCCGGTCTCCCAAGACGTGGGCAAGGCGGCGGCGATCGTCCACGTGCTGATCACCCAGTTCGTGGTCTATGGGCTGATCGTCCTGCACCTGGCGGGTACCGCTTGGCATCTGTTCGTCCGCCGGGACGGCGCTCTTAGTCGTATGCTGCCGCGGCAAGCGAACGAGCGCGATTGAACAAAATGCGAAGGACGTGACCGCAATATTTCTGCGTCTTTTAGACAGGTCCAGTGTCATTTGCTTCAGGTTGGCATGCGACCTTGGACCTATTATTGAACAGCCGGCGCTCATATCGCCAAGACAGGAGCTTCTTCTGGTAGACACGTCCCAGGCTCGTTCAAAGGCAGCGAGCGCGACCCCGCGGGTTGTGGTCGCCATTCCAGTCCGCAACGAGCGCGCCCGGATCGAAGGCTGTCTCTCGGCCCTGGCTTCGCAGGTCGGACTCGACCCCGGCAGCCTCGGCATCGTTTTGTTTGCAAACAACTGCACCGACGACACCTGCGATGTGGTTCGAGCGCTTCCGCCGCTGCCGTGGCCCTTGCGCTTGATCGAAAGAACGGATCCGGCGGCATCGGCGGGCTGGGCCAGACGTATCGCCATGGACGCTGCCGCGGAATGGCTTGTTGAAGGTGGCCATGCCGACGGCGTCCTCCTCACAACGGATGCCGACAGCTGCGTCGGAAAGGACTGGGTGGCCCGCAACCTCGCTTGTATCGCAAAGGGCGCCGATGCTGTCGCGGGACGGATCAGTCTCGAGCCTCATGAGGCAGCGCTGCTTCCTCCCCGGCTTCATGCACGAGGACGGCTTGAGGCCGAATACGAAGCCATTCTCACGGAGATCGGCGCGCGGCTCGATGCCGAGCCGGGCAACCCGTGGCCATGCCACTGGACGAAGTCCGGGGCTACGCTGGCCGTTCGTTTGACAGCCTATCGGGCCGTCGGCGGTATGCCCGATCAGCCGGCAGGCGAGGATTGTGCCTTCATCGACGCGATCCGTGCGCACGATCTTGTCGTCCGGCATGATCCCACGATCCAAGTGGTGACGTCAGGCCGCCTCGAGGGCCGTGCGACCGGGGGCGTCGCGGACACCATCAGGCTGAGATGCGAAGTCCCCGACAGCCACTGCGATCTTCGGCTCGAACGCGTGCTCACCTTTGTAAACAGATGCTTTTGGCGGCGTACCTTGCGCCGTTTGCATGCGAGCGGCGGACTGAAGGCAACGTGGCGGTGGGCATTTTTTCTTGCGATCCCGCGGCCAACGGCCATGCGGATCGTCGAGTCGCCATTTGCCGGGCAGGTGCTGGCGGCGATCGAGACGGCAAGCCCGCGACTTGCCTATCGCCCCGTGCGCCCGTCGGCGTTGCCGCGCCAGTTAGCGATCGGCCGCCTCTTTCTTCGTGCCCTTCGCGGCGTCGAAAGCGTGAGCGGCCTCGGAACAGCATCCCTGCCGGGCGCAACATCGCGTCCCCCAAGCTGGCAGAGCCGATAGCATGACGGACCTGCCAAAAGCCTGACAGCGCTGCCCTGTCGTCCGTTGAGCCCAGCGCTGGCTTGAGGCTGCGACTTCAACGACAGGTGAAGACTGGAACGGTTGTTATTGCAAAGCCATTCCGCCCCCGAGTTTTCCGCATATGGCTGAAGCGAGGGAACAGCATGCTCGATGAGAAGGACGACCGGAGCGGTCTGAGCCGTCGCCGGTTCATACGTGCGTCCGCGGCAGGCGCTACGGTTCCCCTCGTCGCCGACAGGTTTGGCGCAGGCGCGCAGGCCGCGCCGTCCAGCCCGCCCACGTCGCCGCTGGTGCCGATCACGCTCAATGTGAACGGGCAGAAGCAGGAGCTGGCGATCGATCCGCGGACCACCCTGCTCGATGCGTTGCGCGAGCACATCGGGCTCACCGGCTCGAAGAAAGGCTGCGGTCACGGTCAGTGCGGCGCCTGCACGGTGCATCTCGACGGGCAGAGCGTGAACAGCTGCCTGACCCTTGCGATCGCGGCTCAGGGCCGCGCGATCACCACCATCGAGGGGCTGGCGGCGCCGAGCGGCGAGCTGCACCCGCTGCAGCAGGCCTTCATCGACCACGATGCCTTTCAATGCGGCTATTGCACCTCGGGGCAGATCATGTCGGGCGTCGCCTGCATCAAGGGCGGCCACGCCGGCTCCGAAGACAGCATCCGCGAGTTCATGAGCGGCAACCTGTGCCGCTGCGCCGCCTACCCCAACATCGTCGCCGCGATCGTCGAGGCCAAATCGAAGATGGGGGCCTGAGCCGATGCGTCCCTTCACCTTCGAGACGGCGACCACGACGTCTGTCGCAGTAGCGGCGGCGGCGTCGAGCCAAGCGTCCTCGCATGTCGCGAGCCCGACCCAGTACCTTGCCGGCGGCACGACCCTGATCGACCTCATGACGCTCGACGTGATGCGTCCGACGCACCTCGTCGACATCAATCCGCTCAGCAAGGATCCCGATGCCAGCCGCATCGTCGTCACCGACGCGGGCCTGCGGCTTGGCGCGCTGGTGCGCATGTCGGAGCTGGCGAACCATCAGGTGGTCCAGCGCGACTATCCCGTGATCGCGCAGACGATGGCGCTGGCGGCATCCTCCGGGCTGCGCAACATGGCGAGCCTCGGTGGCAACATCCTCCAGCGGACCCGGTGCTCGTACTTCCGCGACACGTCCTATGCCCAATGCAACAAGCGCGTGCCGGGGTCGGGCTGCGCCGCGATCGACGGCGTCAACCGCGGCCACGCCGTGCTGGGCGTCAGCAACCAGTGCATCGCGTCCTACCCCGGCGACTTCGCGCAGGCTCTGATGGCGCTCGACGCGGTCCTCGAGGTGCGCGGTGCCGCACGGTCGCGCGCAATCCGCTTCGCCGACCTGCATCGCAGGCCGGGGTCGACGCCGGAGATCGAGACCAATCTGCAACCGGGCGACCTGATCACCGCGATCCACGTGCCGGCCCCGGGCACGCGGCGCTCGGTCTACGTCAAGGTCCGCGATCGCGCGTCCTACGCGTTCGCGCTCGTATCGGCGGCGGTCGTGCTGCGGCTCGACGGCGATCACGTCGGCGCCGTTCGCATCGCGCTCGGCGGCGTCGCCAGCGTGCCGTGGCGCGCTCATGAGGCCGAGGCTCATCTCGCCGGCAAGCCGCTCGACGAGGCGGCAGCCAAGGCGGCGGCCGAGATCGCCTTCGCCGGCGCGACGACCCGCAAGGACAATGCGTACAAGGTGCCGCTCGGCAAGGAGACGCTCGTGCGCGCCCTGCTCGAAGCCGCCAAGATGGAGGCCTGAGAGCCATGAGCATCGCAGCCGTGAACAGTGCAGCGCCCACGCCGAAGGACAACATGGGTCAGCCGGCACCGCGCGTTGACGCGCGCCTGAAGGTGACGGGACAGGCGGGCTACGCGTCCGATGTCGGCACGAAAAATCCCGCCTATGCGTACCTCGTCACGAGCGCCATTGCGAAGGGCACGATCGCCGCGATCGACGATGCCGAGGCGCGTACGATCGACGGCGTCCTGCTGATCCTGACCCACGAGAACACCGCCGACGCGGTCAAGCAGATCAAGTTCAGCAAGGCCGGCGGACCCGCCTCGACGTCGATCGTGCCTCTGTCCTCGCCCAAGATCTGGCACGATGGGCAGATCGTCGCGGTGGTCGTGGCCGATCGGTTCGAGGCGGCGCGCGAGGCGGCGCACCGGCTGAAGATCCACTATACGAGCGAGACCCCGACCGCGGGCTTCGGCTCGCCCGGCACGACCGAGGTTGCGATCCAGGACGCGCACCAGGCAGAGAAGATCGAACCGCCGAAGGTCGGCGACTTTGCCAAGGCGTTCGCCGCCGCGCCGGTCAAGGTCGAGGCGGAGTACGCCACGCCGACCCAGCACCACAATGCGATCGAGCTCTTCTCCACCACCTGCTCCTGGGACGGACCCAACCTCACGATCCACGAGCCGAGCCAGACAACCTACGGCTTGCAGCACGGGGCCGCTGAAGAGCTCAAGCTGGAGGCCTCGAAGGTACGGGCGCTCAGCCCCTATATCGGCGGCGCGTTCGGCGGGAAATCGCTGGTCACGCCGCGCACGGCCCTGATCGCCATCGCTGCGAAGCGGCTGAACCGACCCGTCAAGCTCGTCGCCTCGCGTGCCGATGGCTTCACCATCAACACCTACCGCGCCGAGACGAAGCATAGCGTCAAGCTCGCGGCCGGCCCGGACGGCAAGCTGCAGGCCCTCTCGCACGAGGGCTGGGAGATCACCTCGCGGCCGGACGATTACGCGGTGGCCGGCATCGACGCCACGACGCGCATGTATGCCTGCCCCAATGTCGCCAGCGCCGTGACCCTCGTGCATGCCGATCGCAACACGCCCGGCTTCATGCGGGCGCCGGCCGAGACGCCATACGTCTTTGCGCTCGAGAGCGCGATGGACGAGCTGGCCGAGAAGCTCGGCATGGATCCGATCGAGCTGCGTCGGGTCAACGACACGATGCACGAGCCGATCAAGGGCCTCCCGTTCACCTCCCGCTCGATGATGACATGCTTCGACCAGGGCGCGGCCGCCTTCGGCTGGGCGAAGCGCAATCCGAAGCCGGCGCAGGTGCGCGACGGCGACTGGCTCGTCGGCCTGGGTTGCGCCATGTCGTGCTACCCGAGCCAGCAGGCGCCGGCTGCGGCACGCGTCCGTCTCGACGCCTCAGGATCCGCGCATGTCGCGATCGCTTGCGCCGAGATCGGCAATGGCGCCTACACCGTTGTGGCGCAAACCACGGCGCTGAAGCTCGGCATCGATCTCGCGAAGGTCACGGTGGTGATGGGCGACTCAAGCCTGCCGCCCGGCCCCGTCGCCGGCGGCTCCGTCACCACGGCCAGCGCCTGCAACGCCGTCGCGATGGCCTGCGACGCGATCGTCAAGCGACTGAGCGCGGGCGCAAGCGAGCCGGGCACGCACAGCCTGAACGAGGGCCGCCTGGTTTCGACCGGCGGCGCCTCCGAGGAGCTGACCCAGGCGTTCGCGCGCAACGGGGCCGGCGCCATCGAGGAATATGCCGAGTTCGTGCCGCATGGCTCGAAGCCGGGCGCCATGGGCAAGCTCTACAAGGGATCGACGCCGATCGTCGGCGGGTCGAAGGACAAGGACCGCATCATGTTCGCCTTCGGCGCGCAGTTCGTCGAGGTCCGGGTCCACAGCCGCACTAAGGAGGTGCGGGTCCCGCGCATGGTCGGCGCCTTTGCCGCCGGGCATATCGTCAACACGCGCACGGCCCACAGCCAGCTGATGGGCGGCATGATCTGGGGCCTCTCCTCCGGCCTGCACGAAGCGACGGAGATCGACCCGGTGCGGGCGCGCTACACCAACGACAATCTCGCCGAGTACCTCGTGCCGGTCTGCGCCGACATCGGCAGCGTCGAGGTGATCATGGTCCCGGAGATCGACACCGAGATCAACCCGCTCGGCATCAAGGGCGTCGGCGAGCTCGGCATCGTCGGCGGCTCGGCCGCGCTGGCCAACGCGGTCTACAACGCCACCGGCACGCGCATCCGAAATCTCCCGATCCGCATCGAGAAGCTGCTCGGCGTTTGAGTGCACGACAAGGACCCGAGTAGCGCGACCGTGCCGTCAGGTCTTGCCGCGGTTGTAGACGTCGAACACGACGGCGGCGAGGAGGACGAGGCCTTTGATGACCTGCTGCCAGTCGATGCCGATGCCGAGGATCGACATGCCGTTGTTCATCACGCCCATCACGAAGGCGCCGACGACGGCGCCGGTGATCTTGCCGACGCCGCCGGACGAGGACGCGCCGCCGATGAAGCAGGCGGCGATGACGTCGAGCTCGAACGACAGGCCGGCCTTCGGCGTCGCCGTGTTGAGGCGGGCCGCGAAGATGAGGCCGGCCAGTGCCGCCAGCATACCCATGTTGACGAAGACGAGGAAGGTCAGCCGCTCGGTGCGGATGCCCGAGAGCTTGGCGGCCTTCTCGTTGCCGCCGAGCGCGTAGATGCGGCGCCCGACCGTCGTGCGCGTCGTCATGAACGCGTAGACGACGATGAGCAGGCCCATCACGACGAGCACGTTCGGCAGGCCGCGATAGGTCGCCATCTGGTAGGCGAGCGCGGCGATCGCCAGGAAGGCGATGGCGTTGCCGAGGACGAAGAGCACGAGCGGCTCGACCTCGAAGGCGTGGCGGCGTGCCGCCAGGCGATGGCGGATCTGCGCGACGACGAGCAGGCTCGGCACGAGGAGGCCGATCAGCACCGTCGAGACGTGGACGTGGCCGACCAGCGTCGCGCCGAAATCCGGGATGAAGCCCGACGACAGCCGCTGGAACTCGACCGGGAACGGGCCGATCGAGCGGCCCTGCAGCACGGTGAGCGACAGGCCGCGGAACACGAGCATGCCAGCGAGCGTCACGATGAAGGAGGGAATCTTCATGTAGGCGACGAAGCCGCCCTGGATCGCGCCGATGACCGCGCCGAGCGCCAGGCAGGCGAAGCCGGCGACGAACGGGTTGAGCCCATGGCTCACCATCATCACCGCGGCAACGGCGCCGATGAAGCCGGAGATCGAGCCGACGGAGAGGTCGATATGGCCGGCGACGATCACCAGCAGCATGCCGAGCGCCATGATGACGATGTAGCTGTTCTGCAGCACGAGGTTGGTGAGGTTCAGCGGCCGCAGCAGCGTGCCGTTGGTCATGATCTCGAAGAACAGCGTGATGGCGGCGAGCGAGGCCAGCATGCCGTACTCGCGCACGTGCGTCTTCAGGAAGGCGCCGAGCGAGCGGGTCGGCGGGGCGACAGCGGGCGCTGTCGCCGTGACGTCGAGGCCAGTGGTCATGCCGCTCTCTCGTGGCTCCGCATGATGGTCCGCATGATCTTCTCCTGCGAGGCCTCGGCGCCGGACATCTCGCCGAGGATGCGCCCCTCGTTCATGACGTAGATGCGATCGCAGGTGCCGAGCAGCTCGGGCATTTCCGACGAGATCATCAGGATGCCGCGGCCGGCCTCGGCGAGCTCGTTGATCATCGCATAGATCTCGTACTTGGCGCCGACATCGATGCCGCGCGTCGGCTCGTCGAGGATGAGCAGCGCGGGGTCGGCGAAGAGCCATTTGCCGAGCACGACCTTCTGCTGGTTGCCGCCCGACAGGTGCACGACGTTCTGCGCGATGCTCGACGAGCGGATGTGCAGCTTCGCGCGATAGCCGCTCGCCACCCGCGCCTCGTGCAGGCGATCGATGATGCCGCCCGGCGCCACGCCCTTCAGGTTGGCGAGGCTGACGTTCGTCGTGATGCTCTCCTCGAGCAGAAGGCCGAGGCGCTTGCGATCCTCGGTGACATAGGCGAGGCCGGCGTCGATCGCCTTGCGGATCGTCGAGAGGTCGACGGGCTTGCCGTCCACCCTCGCCTCGCCGGAAATCTTCTGGCCGTAGGCGCGGCCGAAGACGCTCATCGCGAACTCGGTGCGCCCTGCCCCCATCAGGCCGGCGAGCCCGACGACCTCGCCGCGCCGGACGTTGAGCGCGACGTCCTTCACGAGATGGCGCTCGGCATGCAGGGGATGGTAGGCGTTCCAGCCCTTGACCTCGAAAAGCACGTCGCCGATGCGCGGCGTGCGCTTCGGGTAGCGGTCGGAGAGCGCTCGGCCGACCATGCCCGCGATGATGCGATCCTCGCTCACCGCGCCGTTGCCCGCGTCCAGCGTCTCGATCGTCGCGCCGTCGCGCAAGACGGTGATCTTGTCGGCGACCTTCGCGATCTCGTTGAGCTTGTGCGAGATGAGGATCGACGAGATGCCCTGGTGCTTGAACTCGAGCAGCTTCTCGAGAAGCGCGTCGCTGTCGCTTTCGTTGAGGCTCGCCGTCGGCTCGTCGAGGATCAGGAGCCGCACCTTCTTCGACAGCGCCTTGGCGATCTCGACGAGCTGTTGCTTGCCGACGCCGATCTGCCCGACGAGCGTGCCGGGGTTCTCGGCGAGCCCGACGGCCTTGAGCAGCTCCCGCGCGCGCGTCGCGGCGGCGTGCTGGTCGATGACGCCGAAGCGCGCCGGCTCGTTGCCGAGGAAGATGTTTTCGGTGATCGACAGGTGCGGGATCAGCGCCAGCTCCTGGTGGATGATGATGATCCCGAGCTTCTCGCTGTCGCCGATCGTCGCGAAGCGGCGCTCCTCGCCGTCGTAGAGGATGGCGCCGTCGTAGCTGCCATGAGGGTAGACGCCCGACAGCACCTTCATCAGTGTCGACTTGCCGGCGCCGTTCTCGCCGACCAGCGCGTGGATCTCGCCGCGCGCGACGGAGAGATTGACGTCGTCGAGCGCCTTGGCCCCCGGGAAGGTCTTGGTGATGCCGCGCATCTCCAAAATCGTGTCCACGCTTCCTCCGCTCCCGAGGGCCGGGTCCGTTTGGCCTGTCGCTCCAGGCCGCCTACTTCAGCTGGTCCGGCTTGTAGTAGCCGCTGTCGATAAGGATCGACTTGTAGTTCGCCTTGGTCACCAGCACCGGCTTCAGAAGCTCGGCCGGGACGACCTTGACGCCGTTGTTGTAGGTCTTGGTGTCGTTGACCTCGGGCTGCTTGCCGCTCTTGATCGCGTCGATCATGTCGGCCGTGACCTTAGCAAGGATCCGCGTGTCCTTGAAGATCGACGAGTACTGCTCGCCGGCGAGGATCGACTTCATCGACGGGATCTCGCAGTCCTGGCCCGACACGAACGGGAAGGGCTGGTCCGGCGTGCCGTAGCCGACGCCGCGCAGCGACGAGAGGATGCCGATCGACAGCCCGTCGAACGGCGACAGCACGGCATCGACGCGCTTGTCGGTGTAGTAGGCGGAGAGGATGTTATCCATGCGCGCCTGCGCCGCGGCGCCGTCCCAGCGCAGCGTGCCGACCTTGTTCATGCCCATCTGGCCGCTGCGCACGACGAGCGCGCCCGACTTGATGTAGGGGTCGAGCACCGACATCGCGCCATCGTAGAAGAAGTAGGCGTTGTTGTCGTCGGGCGAGCCGCCAAACAGCTCGATGTTGAACGGGCCCTTCTTGCCGCTCGTGAGGCCGAGCGCGTCGACCAGCGACTGCGCCTGCAGCACGCCGACCTTGAAGTTGTCGAAGGTGACGTAATAGTCGACGTTCGGCGACTGGCGGATGAGGCGGTCGTAGGAGATGATGATCACGCCCTTGTCGTGCGCCTGCGCCAGCGCGTTCGACAGCGTCGTGCCGTCGATGGCCGCGATCACCAGGACCTTGGCGCCCTTGGTGATCATGTCCTCGATCTGCGCGAGCTGGTTCGGGATGTCGTCGTCGGCATACTGCAGGTCGGTGTCGAAGCCCTTCGACTTCAGCGCGGCGACGACGTTGTTGCCGTCGTCGATCCAGCGCGCGGACGACTTGGTCGGCATTGCGATGCCGACGAGCCCCTTGTCGGCGGCCAGCGCTGGCGCCGTAAAGGCCGTCGCGGCGACGAGAAGCGTAGCGACAAGAGTCTTCAAGCGTTTCAAGACGATTCCTCCGCGATCGATCCGCCGTCCGGGCGGATGGCGGGACGGCCCATTATTTGTCTGAGTTTTGTTTCCAGATGTTGTCGCGGCCTGTCAATTCCGCCCATCGGCTGAAACCGCGACCACGATTGGTGACACGCGCGCCCTTATTCCGAGGACGGGCGCGCGTGCCGTGGTCAGATGCTGCCGGGCCCCTTCGCAAGGCGCGCCAGCGTCAGGAGGTCGGCGCTGAACTTGAAGCCGAGCACGAAGGCATTGGGGATCGGACGCGTCAGGTACGGCGCGGCGGGCTGCGTCGGGTTGACGATATATTGCAGCTGCGGCAGCACGCGAAGGCCGGGGTCGAGCTGGATGCCGTAGTTCAGCTCGAGCATGAACTGGTCTGAGGGAAAGATCGCCGGGTTGATGCCGGCGACCGCCGATGCGGTGCGCAGGTTGAACAGGCCGAGCCCGCTGTAGTGCTGGTCGGTGACGTCGAAGCCGAGCGTGTCGTACGGGCGGCTCGGGAAGATGCCGGTCCAGAGGGCGCCGCCTTCCGCAAAGAAGCTCTGCGTCTGCTGGCCGCCGGTGCCAACGATGCCGACGCCGAAGACCGTGATGCCGCGCAGCGACGAGGAATCCGGACGCCAGATCATCTGGTCGAAGCGGGCGAAGACGGCGCTGCGGCCGAAGTCGGTCTGCGGCGTCCCGTTGGCCGTCACGGCCTGGAGCGTGCCGGCATTGGTGTAGATCGGATCGCTGTACTTCGATTCGTCGAGGATCATGCCGATCCCATAGTTGCGCGGCAGCCTGTCGTTCGCCGCCGTCGTCGAGTAGCCGAGCTCCATCGGGATGTTGACGCCCGTCGCGCCTTGCGTCGACCAGTCGAACCCGTGATCGTTGGGCAACAATCTATTCGGGTTCACCTCGTAGGCGCCGACGTGGAAGAAGACGCGGTAGTCCGGGTCGAGCCAGAACTTGGCGTGACCGCCCCACGAGGTCGTCGGGTAGTAGGTGAAGTTCGTGATCTTGAAGGCCGTCGTCGGCGAGCCGCAGGCCGCGTTGTTCTGGAAGTTGCAGTAGAGCGGCGACGTCAGCGTCATGCCCTGCCCGTTCAGGCGCCCGACCTCGAAGTCCAGCCGATCGTTGAAGAGCCGCTGCTCGTAGCCGAGCTGGGTGAGACGGTAGGTCTGCCCCGCGCCGTAGATTTCCTGCACCGACGTGTCGTTGCCGATGTCCGAGCCCGACAGGCTTCGCCCCTGTCGGTCCGTGAGGAGGAAATGCACGGAGCCGCCGGTGATCCCGGCGATCCTGTTCAGGTCGGCGTCGGCGCCGACGGCGAGCTGGCCCGCAAAGGCGTTGCCCTGCTTGAGACCGCCTGAGGGATTGGCGGCGAACTCGCCCGTGTAGTTCAACAGGACCGACACGCCGTTCTTCAAGTCGAGCACGCCGGGCGCGAGCCCGGGCGGCGCCGCCGCCGTGCCCTCGTTGCGCGAGGTGGCCTTGGCGGTGTCGCGCGTCGCGATCCCGCTCCCGGTCGGCGGGCCTTCGGCCTGCTGCGCGAGAGCGACGCCGCTCGCGCCGAACGCCAGAAGAAGACCGAGCGAGGCTCCCCCGATTGCCGTCCTTGTCGTCATTGCCACCCCCCTCAGACTTCGGCCCCCGCCGAATGATTGGACCGTCCGCGTCGTCGGGCCGGGATCGTCAGCACGCCGACGGGCCCGACACCCGACAGGGACGTCTAATTGTCTGAGTTTTGAGATCGTAGTGGTGGTCGATGTCAACTCCCACTGTTGTCGGATAGGCGGCCTCAACGCGCCGTTCCACTCTAGAGCGCACTCGTTGCAGGATCGCGCATTGTGGATCGCGCGGTCTATTTGTATGAGTTGTAGCGAGCTTTTCCCGACGAGTGATGCAACGATGATCCAGTCCTTGATCCAGTACCGCGACGCCGCGGGGCGTCGTGGGGTCGGCGCCGTGTCGCGCGCGGGCAGCGTGCGCACGGTCGGCGCCGTCGAGTCGACCCGCGAGCTGGCGGCGCTCGCGCTGGAGGCCGGCAGCGGCTTGCCGGAGGTCATCGATTCGCTGGGCCTCGGCGACGCCGTCGACATCGCCGGCGTCGAGCTGTTGACGCCGATCGACCATCCCGATCCCGCGCATCTCCTCGTCAGCGGCACCGGCCTCACGCATCTCGGCTCCGCCGAAGGCCGCGACAAGATGCACCGCGCCGCCAAGGCCGATCCGGCGCCGACGGATTCGATGAAGATGTTCCTGCTCGGCGTCGAGGGTGGCAAGCCGGCGGCGGGCGAAACGGGCGCGCAGCCCGAATGGTTCTACAAGGGCGACGGCGGCGCGCTCGTCGCGACGAACCGGCCGATCGTCTCGCCGGCCTTCGCGCTCGACGGCGGCGAGGAGCCCGAGATCGCCGGCCTCTACCTCATCGACAAGACGGGCGCGCCGGTGCGGCTCGGCTTCGCGCTCGGCAACGAGTTCTCCGACCACGTCACGGAACGCGGCAACTACCTCTGGCTCGCGCATTCCAAGCTCCGGCAGGCCGGCCTCGGGCCGGAGCTGTGGCTCGGCGAGCTGCCCGCGCACGTGGAGGGCACGAGCCGCATCCTGCGCGGCGACACGATCGTTTGGGAGAAACCCTTCGTGTCGGGCGAGGCGAACATGTCGCATGCCATCGCAAACCTCGAGCGGCACCACTTCAAGTACGCGCAATTCCGCCGGCCCGGCGACGTGCACGTGCATTTCTTCGGCACGGCGACGCTGTCGTTCAGCGACGGCATCAAGGTCGAGCCGGGCGACTTGTTCGAGATTGCGGCCGCGCCGTTCCGCCTGCCGCTGCGCAACGCGCTCGCGATCGGCGACGCCCACGACACCGCCGTGCGGGTGCTGTGATGGCGGTGCGGCTCGGCATCGTCGGCATCGGCAAGATCGCGCGCGACAAGCATATCCCGGCGCTCGAGGCGTCCCCCGACTTCGCGCTCGTCGCCGGCGCGAGCCATGAGGGCGCCATTGCCGACCGCCCAACCTATCGCTCGCTCGAAGAGATGCTGGCCGGCGGCCACGACCTCGCCGCGGTGGCGCTGTGTCAGCCGCCGCAGGTGCGCTTCCAGGCGGCCTGGGCGGCGATCGAGGCCGGCTGTCACGTGCTGCTCGAGAAACCGCCCGGCGCGACCGCCTGCGAGGTCGAGCTTCTCGCCGACCACGCCCGAACACGCGGCGTTACCCTGTTCGCGAGCTGGCACGCGCGCTTCGCGCCGGCGGTCGAGGCTGCGCGGGCCTGGCTCGCGGGGCGCGAGATCAAGAGCATCGAGATCGTGTGGAAGGAGGACGTGCGGCACTGGCACCCCGGACAGGCGTGGATCTGGGAGCCGGGCGGGCTCGGCGTCTTCGATCCAGGCATCAACGCGCTGTCGATCGCCACGCACATCCTGCCGCGGCCGTTCTACCTCGTCGACGGCACGCTCGAGGTGCCGGCCAACAAGGCCGCGCCGATCGCCGCCGACCTCGCCTTCACCGATGCCGCGAAGACGCCGATCCACATGGCGCTCGACTGGCGCCAGACCGGTCAGCAGACCTGGACCATCACCGTCGCCACCGACGCCGGGCCGCTCGTGCTCTCGCAAGGCGGCAAGGCGCTCACCTGCGCCGGCGCGGCGCAGGCGGTCAGCCCGATCGACGCGTACCCGAACCTCTACCGGCATTTCGCGGCCCTGATCGCGGAGCGCCGCAGCGACGTCGACATCGCGCCGATGCGCCACGTCGCCGACGCCTTCTTGCGCGCGCGGCGGGTCGAGGCGGAGCCGTTCGAGGACTAGGCGTCGCGCCAGGCCTGCACGAGCGCCGCGGCGCGCTGGCCGACCTCGGCGGCCGCGCGGCCCGGCGCGTAGAGCGACGACCCGATCCCGAAGCCCGCCGCTCCCGCCGCGCGGTAGGACCGCATCGACGCGGCATCGACGCCGCCGACCGGCAGCACCGGCACGCCCGGCGGCAGCACCGCGCGGATCGCGCGCAAGGCCGTCGGCCCCGCGATCTCCGCCGGAAACAGCTTCAGCCCGTCCGCGCCCGCGGCGATGGCCGCAAAGGCCTCGGTCGGCGTGAAGAAGGCCGGCAGCGAGACGAGCCCGCGCGCCTTCGTCGCGCGGATCACCTCGGGATCAGCATTCGGCGAGATGACGATGGCGCCGCCGGCCGCGTCAACCTGCGCGACCTCATCGACGCTGAGCACGGTGCCGGCGCCGACGAGCGCGACGTCGCCGAAGCGTTTCCGCAGGATCGCGATGCTCTCCAGCGGGCGCGGCGAGTTCAGCGGCACCTCGAGGCAGCGGAAGCCGGCGGCGACCAGCGCGGCGCCGACCGGCTCCGCCTCGTCGGGCGTCAGCCCGCGCAGGATCGCGACGAGCGGCAGTTCGGCGAGGACCTCGGACCAGGTCATGCTAGGGCTCCAGGGAGTTGGCGCGCGATCAGATGCAGGCCGCGCGTCGCCGCCGTGACGCCGTCGACGATGCGGGGCGCCGGGAAGCCGGCGCGCTCGAGCGCCAGCGCATAGCGCGCGGCGAGCGGGCCGCTGCCGACGATCGTCGTCGGCGCGTCGCGATGCACGGCATTGGCGGCGATCTCGGTACCGGTGAGCAGGCCGGAGAGATAGTCGGCGAGCGACGCCGCCGGCAGCCGGTCGAACAAGCCCTCGCTGCGCACGCTGAACAGAAGCGCGGTCAGCGCAGGATCGGCGAGCGCGCGCGCGACGCCGGTCGCGAACGCGTCGAGGTCCGGCTCGCCCTCCTGCATCAGGCGGCCGAGGATCGAATGCGCCTTCAGCACCGCGAAGAGCTCGCCGGTCATGAAGGTGCGGAAGCCGACGATCTCGCCGCGCCGCACCACGACCCACTTGCTGTGCGTGCCGGGCAGCACAGCGACGCCATCCTCGAGCGCGAGGCCGCAGAGCTGCACCTCCTCGCCGCGCATGACGTCGATGATGCCGGTCTCGGCGCGGCACGAGAGGCCGGGGACGATCCAGCCGCGGCCGACGCCCGTGTCGAGCGTGAGCGCCGAGGCGGCCAGCGTCTCGACGCGCGCCGGGCAGGCGAGATAGGGCGCCTCGTGCCAGCCCTGGCGGCTACCGATCATGCCGCCGAGGACGATCGGCACGCCGCCGTCGGTCCAGCCGCCGACGAGGTCGCGCAGCACCTGCGCGAAGCCCTCGCCCGCCAGCGCGCCGATGCCTTGCGCCGATGTCGCCTCGGCGAGGACGCCGCCCGCGCCGTCGAGCGCCCAGGCGCGAAGGTTGGTCGTCCCCCAATCGACGCCGATGAGCGCGGGGGTCATCCGGCGAACCGGCAGTGCGCGCAGCCCACCGCGTCGTGGTCGAGGATCTCGAAGAGCGCGCCGGCGAGCGGCTCGTCGGCGGCGTCGCAAGCCGCCGACGTGACGAACATGCGCTCGAGATCACGGCCTGCGAAGACGACGTTGGTGACGTTGGTGACGGGCAGCGCGATCGAGCGGTCGAGCGTCGCGTCGTCGCGGAAGCGACTGATGCGGCCGCCGCCCCAATGCGCGATCCACAGGCCGCCTTCCGCATCGGTGGTCATGCCGTCGGGATAGCCCCATGCCTCGTCGAAGCGGATGAACACGTCCTTGTCGGCGAGCGAACCGTCGGCGCGCAGCGCGTAGCGGTGCACGGTCCGCCGGCCGCTGTCCGAATGATAGAAGGTATGGCCGTCCGGGCTGAAGGCCGGGCCGTTCGTCACGACGTGGTCGTCGTCGTGACGCGACCACGACCCGTCGGGATCGAGCCGATAGAGCGCCCCGCTCGCCACCTCGTCGCGATCATCCTTGGTGCCGGCCCAGATGCGTCCCCAGCGATCGACCTTGGCGTCGTTGAGCCGGTTGTGCGGCCGGTCCGGCTCGGGGTTGCAGAGATGCGTGATTGCGAACGGCTCCAGCGTCAGCACCGCGAAGCCGCTCTTCAGCCCGATGATGAAGTCGTCGCGCCCCTCGCGCTCGAGGATCCAGCCGATCCGCTCCGGCATTTTCCAGCTCGTCACCGTGCCGTCGGCCAGCGCGAGCCGATGCAGCGCCTGCCCCATGATGTCGACCCAGAAGACTGCGTTGCGCGCCGGCGACCACATCAGGCCCTCACCGAGGATGTCCCTGATCTCGCGACCGACGATCCGATGAGCCAAGCCGTCCTCCCAGCCCGTCTCTCGACCCCTTCGCGAGGATTGCGTGGGCTATTTGTCTGAGTATATGGTCGCGCCGACGACCGTCAGTCAAGAACGGGCGCGCGGGAGGACCAAGGTGCTTGAAGCAAAGATCGGATTGGCTCTGGCCGCAACCATGACCTTTACGGGGTCCGCCCTCGCCGGCACCGCGACGCGCGCGCCGTTCGGCAAGGTCGCCGACGGGCCGGTCGAGCTCGTGACGCTCGACGACGGCCACGGCACGCGCGCCCGCATCATGACCTGGGGCGCGACCCTGCAGGCGCTCGAGGTGCCGGACCGCGACGGCACGCCGGGCGACATCGTGCTCGGCTACAACGACGTCGACAGCTATGTGGCGAAGTCCAACTATTTCGGCGCGACGGTGGGGCGCTACGCCAACCGCATCGCCAAGGGCCAGTTCACGCTCGACGGCAAGACGTACACGCTCCCCGTCAACAACAACGGCCAGTCGCTGCACGGCGGCACGCAGGGTTTCGACAAGCACCTCTGGACGATCGTCAAGGTGGAGAGCGGCGCCACGTCGAGCGTCACGCTCGCCTACACCAGCGCCGACGGCGAGATGGGCTACCCCGGCAAGCTCGACGCGACCGCGACCTACGCGCTCGACGAGACCGGCGTCCTGCGCGTCGACTACCGCGCCACGACCGACAAGCCGACGATCGTGAACATCACCAACCACAGCTACTTCAATCTCGGCGGCGAGGCCTCGGGGCACACGATCCTCGACGAGCGGCTCACCCTGCCGGCGCAGGCCTACACGCCGGTCGATGCGGTTTTGATCCCAACCGGCGAGCTGCGAAAGGTCGAGGGCACGCCGTTCGACTTCCATACGCCGCGCAGGATCGGCGACCGCGTCCGCGACGGGCGCGACGAGCAGATCCATTTCGGCCAGGGCTACGACCACAATTTCGTGCTCGACAAGGGCAACGGCCCTCTGCACCTCGCCGCCCGCGTCGAGGATCCGCGCTCCGGCCGCGTCATGGAGATCACCACCGACCAGCCCGGCGTGCAGTTCTACTCCGGCAACTTCCTCGACGGCACGGCGGTCGGCAAGTCCGGCCACAGCTATCGCCAGAGCGACGCCATCGCGCTGGAGCCGCAGGTCTATCCGGATACGCCGAACCACCCGGCCTTCGGCTCGGCGCGGCTCGACCCGGGCCAGACCTACCATTCGACAATCGTCTATACGTTCTCGACACTGCCCAAGTGACACTGCCCAAGTGACATAGCCCAAGCTCAGGAGCTCAGCCGTCCATGACCAGCTCGCGTCCCGTCAAGAAGGGGCTGCGCTCCCGCGCCTGGTTCGATAACCCTGACAATATCGACATGACCGCGCTCTATCTCGAGCGCTACCTCAACTTCGGCCTGTCGCTCGACGAGCTGCGCTCCGGCAAGCCGATCATCGGCATCGCCCAGACGGGCTCCGACCTGTCGCCCTGCAACCGGCACCACCTGGTGCTCGCCGAGCGGGTGCGCGACGGCATCCGCGAGGCCGGCGGCATCCCGATCGAGTTCCCGGTCCATCCGATCCAGGAGACCGGCAAGCGGCCGACGGCGGGGCTCGACCGCAACCTCGCCTATCTCGGGCTCGTCGAGGTGCTCTACGGCTACCCGATCGACGGCGTCGTGCTGACGATCGGCTGCGACAAGACCACGCCGGCTTGCCTGATGGCGGCGGCGACCGTGAACATCCCGGCCATCGCGCTCTCCGTCGGGCCGATGCTGAACGGCTGGCACAAGGGCAAGCGCACCGGCTCCGGCACGATCGTCTGGAAGGCGCGTCAGATGCTGGCGGCGGGCGAAATCGATGACGCCGGCTTCATCCGCCTCGTCACCTCCTCGGCGCCGTCGACGGGGTACTGCAACACGATGGGCACGGCGACGACGATGAACTCGCTCGCCGAGGCGCTCGGCATGCAGCTGCCCGGCGCCGCCGCGATCCCCGCGCCCTACCGCGACCGGCAGGAATGCGCCTATCGCACCGGCCTCAGGATCGTCGAGATGGTGGCGGCCGACCGCAAGCCGTCCGACATCATGACGCGCGAGGCCTTCCTCAACGCGATCGTCGTCAACTCGGCGATCGGCGGCTCGACCAACGCGCCGATCCACCTCATGGCGATCGCCCGCCACCTCGGCGTCGAGCTGACGCTCGACGATTTCGAGACGCACGGGCTCGCCGTGCCGCTGCTCGTCAACCTGCAGCCGGCCGGCGACTATCTCGGCGAGGACTACTACCGCGCCGGCGGCGTGCCGGCGGTCATCGCGCAGCTCATGCGGCACGGTTTGATCCACGAAGACGCCCTCACGGCCAACGGCCGGGCGATCGGCGAAAACTGCCGCGGCGCCGAGATCGAGGACGAGGACGTCATCCGCCCCTTCGAGCGGCCGCTGAAGGCCGAGGCCGGCTTCCTCGTGCTGAAGGGCAACCTCTTCGACGCGGCGATCATGAAGACCAGCGTCATCGCCGAGGATTTTCGCGCCCGCTATCTTGCGAACCCCGAAGACCCCGACGTATTCGAGGGCCCGGCGGTGGTCTTCGACGGGCCCGAGGACTACCACGCGCGCATCGACGATCCCGCGCTGAAGGTGACGTCCCAAACCATTCTTGTCATGCGCGGCACCGGGCCGATCGGCTATCCCGGCGCCGCCGAGGTCGTGAACATGCGGCCGCCCGCCTACCTCATCCGCGACGGCATCGCCGCCCTGCCCTGCCTCGGCGACGGCCGCCAGTCCGGTACCAGCGGCTCGCCGTCGATCCTCAACGCGTCGCCGGAGGCGGCGGCCCAGGGCGGCCTCGCGCTGCTGCGCACCGGCGACCGCATCCGCATCGACCTGCGGCAACGCACGGCGAACATGCTGGTGCCGGACGACGAGCTCGCGGCGCGCCGCAAGGCGCTCGCCGACGATGGCGGCTACGGCATCGTGCCGTCGCAGACGCCGTGGCAGGAGATGCAGCGCAAGGTCGTCGGCCAGATGAGCGAGGGCGCGATCCTCGAGGGCGCCGAGCGGTTCCAGAAGATCGCGCAGACTCAAGGCCTGCCGCGCGACAACCACTGACGTTCGAAGACTGACGTCGCGCGCGCTACCCCAGCGCGCGCTGGATCGCCGGCGCGGCGCCGCGGCCCGCCGCCGTGTCTTCCAGCGCGAGCGTGATCAGCTCGATCATCGCCGTCCGCGCGGCGGCAGGATCGCCGTCGGCGATCGCCGTGTAGATCGCGTGATGGTCGGCGATGGCGTCGCGGCGCAGCAGCGCCTTGCGATGCTTGTAGATCGTCGTCCAGCCGACCGCGGCCTCGATCGAGCTGGCGAGGGAGAGCAGCGGCGCGTTGCGCGTCGCCTGCAGGATCAGGCGGTGGAACAGCCGGTCCGCGGCCTGCCCCGCCGGATGCGAAAGGCCGCGCACCGTCATCTCCTCCAGCGCATGGCCCATCTGCGCAAGATCGCGGCCGTCGCGGCGCTGCGCCGCCAGCTCGGCGGCGGCCGGCTCGACGATCGAGCGCAGCTCGAAGAGGTCGCGGATGAAGTCTTCGCTCGGCTCGTTCTCGAACGTCCAGGCCAGCACGTCGGGATCGAGCAGGTTCCAGCGCGCGCGCTCGGTGACGCGCGTGCCGGTCTTCGGTCGGCTTTCGACCAGCCCCTTGGCGGCCAGCATGCGCACCGCCTCGCGATAGGCGCTGCGCGAGACTTTTAGGCGCTCGGAGAACTCGATCTCGCCCGGTAGCGTGTCGCCGGGCTTGTAGCGGCCGGAGACGACCGCCACGCCGAGGTCGAACGCAACCGTGCCGTGGATGCGCCTGCCGTCCTTGGCCTTGCCCGCCACACCGTTGCTCCCGCCGCAAGCCCCGCCGTGTCGTCGCTGGCGGGACAAGGCGGCGAGACTAGCGGAAGGCCGTCAAAATCCCAAGCATTCCGAATGGCTTGCAGCCCGTTCAGTCGCGGAAGCTCGGATCCAGCCGATCGAGCTTGCGCAGCAGCGCCGGCCAGGCGAGCCGGCCGGCCAGCGCGTCGAGCGATTGCGGGGCGGCCTGGCCCGCCACCTTGTCGTCGACGCCGTCCGGCGGGTCGTTGAGGTTGTCGCGGCCGGCCGACAGCATGAGCACCTGCGCCTCGCAGGCCCGCTCTAGGAAGTAGAGCCGCAGAAAGCAGGCGCCGACATCGGTGCCGACGGCGAGCGTGCCGTGGTTGCGCAGGATCATCGCGTGGCGCTTGCCGAGGTCGGCGACCAGCCGCTCGCGCTCGCCGAGGTCCGTCGCGATGCCCTCGTAGTCGTGGTAGGCGATGTCGCCGCCGGCAATCATCGCCGTCTGCGTGTGCGGCAGCAGGCCGAAGGCCATTGCCGACACGGCTTGGCCGCAGGGCGTGTGCAGGTGCATCACCACATGCGCGTCGTCGCGCGCCATGTGGATCGCCGAGTGGATGGTGAAGCCTGCGGGGTTCACCGGATGCGAGGCATCGCCGACCGGCTTGCCGTCGACGTCGATCTTGACGAGCGACGAGGCGGTGATCTCGTCGAACATCATGTCGTAGGGGTTGATGAGGAAGTGGTGCTCGGGCCCCGGCACGCGCGCCGAGAGATGCGTGAAGATGAGATCGTCCCAGCCGTAATGCGCGACGAGACGATACGCCGCGGCGAGGTCGACGCGGACCTTCCACTCCGCCTCGCTGCAGCCGTGCACGCGGCGGCCCGCGTCGGCGGTGGGTGTGTCGGTGGGCTCGATCGATCCCTTGGTCATGGTGGTCCTCCGGCGGCGACGCTCTGCGCCTCGGCGCGGAAAGTGGGCCGCGGGCCGCGCCAAGTCACGGGTGACCTTCGACCGGGCGCCTTGCTATCACAACGGAAACTGACCATGCAGTGCGCCGTCGAGGCGACACGGGGCGACGCGGGGCAACATGGGTTATCTCTGGCTGAAGGCCGTGCACATCCTGGCCGTCATCTCGTGGATGGTCGGCATGCTCTACCTGCCGCGCCTCTTCGTCTACCACGCCGAGGCCGGCCCGGGCTCGCCGCAGGCCGCCACCTTCGCGGTGATGGAGCGCCGCCTGCAGAAGGCGATCATGCTGCCGGCGCTGATCGTCACCTGGATCACCGGCATCTGGCTGGCGGTCGCCGGCGGCTGGTTCACGCACGGCTGGCTGCACGGCAAGCTCCTGCTCGTCGTCCTGCTGACCGGGGTGCACGGCTTCCTCGCCTCCGAGCGCAAGAAGCTGGCGGCCGGCACCAGCGTCCACAACGCCAAGTTCTTCCGGGTGATCAACGAGGTGCCGACGCTGCTCCTGATCGGCATCGTGATCCTGGTGGTGGTGAAGCCCTTCTAGCGCCACCCCTCGTCATCGGGCGGCGGCTCCTTTATGCTCGGCTTGAAACCGAGGACCATATCCCCATGCCGATGCCCGCCGCCGAGATCGCGCGCCTGATCAAGGACGGATTGCCCGACGCCGAGGTCGAGATCATCGATCTCGCGGGCGACGACGACCATTTCTCGGCCATCGTCACGTCTAAGGAGTTCGTCGGCCTCACCAAGCTGAAGCAGCACCAGCTCGTCTACAAGGCGCTCGGCGACCATCTCGGTGGCGCGCTCCATGCTCTGCAGCTTCAAACCCTGGCGCCGAAGGCTTAGATACTCGCCAGGCATTCCTGTCTTAGCCAAGAGGTCCGCATGTCCGCCCACGACACCATCCAGAAGGCCGTCTCCTCCAACGACGTCATGCTGTTCATGAAGGGCACGCCGCAGTTCCCGCAGTGCGGCTTCTCGAGCCAGGTGGTGCAGATCCTGTCCTACCTCGAGGTCCCGTTCGAGAGCATGAACGTGCTCGCCGACGACGGCATCCGCAACGGGATCAAGGAATTCTCGAGCTGGCCGACGATTCCGCAGCTCTATGTGAAGGGCGAGTTCATCGGCGGCTGCGATATCGTGCGCGAGATGTTCCAGTCGGGCGAGCTGGCCGACCACCTCGCCGCCGCCGGCATCCCCTGCAAGCAGCCGACCGCTTAAGGGATGACCGCCCCGACGATCGAGGTCGTCGAGGGAGACATCACGAAGCTCGCTGTCGACGCGATCGTCAACGCCGCCAACACGAGCCTGCTCGGTGGCGGCGGGGTCGACGGCGCGATCCACCGCGCCGCGGGCCCGGAGCTGCTCGAGGAATGCCGCAAGCTCGGCGGCTGCGCCACCGGCGACGCCAAGCTCACCAGGGGCTATCGGCTGCCGGCCCGCTTCGTCGTCCACACCGTCGGCCCCGTCTGGAACGGCGGCACGCGCGGCGAGGACGACTTGCTCGCCTCCTGCTACCGCCGCTCGCTCGAGGTCGCCCGCGGTGCGGGGGCGAGGACGATCGCGTTCCCGGCCATCTCCACCGGCGTCTACCGCTTCCCGCCCGAGCGCGCCGCGAAGATTGCCGTGCGCGAAGTCCGCGCCCACGGCGAGGGGTTCGAGCGGATCGTGCTCTGCTGCTTCTCGAAGGAGTCCGCCGACCTGCACCGCGCCGCTTTGGCCGGATAGGTCTGCGCAGACGGCCAGCCTACCGGCGCCGCGACTCGGCCGCCGCGATCCGCTGCAGCGTCCAGCGCACCTCCGGCCGGCTCGTGTCCGACGCGAGCTTGACCTGCAGGGTCGCGCGCGGGCCTCCCGCCGACGCGAACAGGATGCTCGGCTCGACCTCTGCCGGCGTGTCGGATTCGAGCAGCCAGACCTCGCCGTCCGGCGCGTCGAGCCGCACCGCCGTTCCGTCCTCGTTGGCATGCGCCTTCACCGACGGATGCAGGTGGAAGCGCAGCGCGTAGGGCACCGCCCCGGCGGCGCGCTTGCCGACCGGCTCGAGCCGGTCGCGCCCCTCGAGGCGGCCGCCGTCCGGCGCAAGCGTCAGCTCGCGGTGATGCGCCAGGCCGAAGCGGGCGGAATAGCCGTCGTGCGAGAGGAAGAGATGCGTGCCGGCGTCGTCCTGCCCGCGCTCGGCCGTGACCACCGTCGGGCCGGCGAGGATCTCGTCGCGCACGAAGCGGGCGAGGCCCGCGTTGGTCGCGAAGCGGCAGGACGACGTGTCGTCGACGACGAGCGTCGAATGCGCGGCCGTGGTGCGCGAGGCCTCGCGCGCATTGGCCCGGGCGACTTCCGGCGCGCCGCAGTTGACGATGATGCGGCGGATGCCGGAGGACAGCTCGAAGGCGAGGCAGCCGGCGTGCGCCTGGGTCGAGAACACCTGCGGCGGCGCCGCGCCGGCGTCGACGACGACGATCGTGCCCTCGGCCTCGAGCCGCTGGTAGCCGGCGTAGCGCGCATTCGTCACCGGCTGCGCCCGCGCGTCGTCGTAGGCGAGGATGGTCGCCACGAGCTCGGGCGCCGTGATGCCCATGCCGTTGAAGAGGGCGAGCGCGCCGTCGCCGTGCCGGAACAGCCGCAGCATCGGCATCATCCGGTCAATCGCGTTGAGGAGCTGCGGCGGCGCCTGGATGCCGCGCGCGGCATAGGCGTGGCGCAGCGGCAGCATGTCGATCAGGAGATCGATGAGGGTCTGCGGGTTGCGGCCGATGTGGCCGCCGTCGGGCAGGATCTGCGCATCGATCTCGCTCGCCAGCGCCGCGGTGCCGGCGCGCAGGAGCGCGACGCTGTCGGCGGCGCAGAGCCCGTACTCGGCGAGCGCGAGCGCGACGGGAAGCCTGGCCTCCCCGGCAAGGCCGCCCGAGTGCCGCTGCGCCAGCGACGCCCGATGCGCCGCCAGCGACTGCATGAAGCGCGTGTAGAAGGCGCGGTCGGCGCCGGCGAGGAGCACCGGCGATTGCGACAGCCAGGCGAGCATGCGGCGCGCGGTGACGCGCGGCTCCCAGGCGACGGCCTGGCTCGGCCGCGCGTGCGCATCGAGGAAGCCGGTGACGAGCGCGCGCCCGCGGGCGCCCGCCGCCGGCTGATCCGCGGCGCGCAGATGGCGCAGCCAGCCGAACCCGCAGAGCGCGCGCTGCCACGCCGCGGCATGGTCGGAGCCCTGGGCATCGCCGGGATCGATCGCAAAGGGCGAGCGCCCGCTGGCGTTCACGATGCGGCCGCCGAAGGCGAAGTAGCCGGCCGTGATGTCGGCGGCGATGGTGGGATCGGCGGTGCGGATGTCCTGTGGCGCGATCAACAGGCGCTCCGGCGTGCGGGCGCCGAACCGCGCAACCGCCCGGCCGGGCAGCGCCGTCGCGCGTCGCGCCCTGCGCCCTGCCCGTCCGGCAAGAATCGCGAGGAGGCGCAGACGATCTTTGAGCGATGGACCGGCCAGCGCTGAGACTCCGCATTGCGGCCGCGCGCTCCGACGGCGCGTGGCCGGCGCGCACGGCCGATCGCTAAAGCTAAGCCGAAGTTCCTGTAGGCTTCGTTAACCATGATGTCGCCGGCTTGACGCGGCGGGGCGGCTTGGGGCCACTGCGCAGACCCATCGAAAAGGACCAGCGATGACGGACGCCGACCGCAGCAAGCTCAGGACGCGCACGCGGCTGGCCTCGGCCGGCCGCAAGCCGGGCGAGCAGTTCGGCTTCGTCAACACGCCGATCTACCGCGGCTCGACGGTCCTCTACCCGACCTATGCCGACCTGCTGGCGCGCAACGCGCCCTACACCTACGCCACGCACGGCACGCCGACGGTCCGCGCGCTGGAGGAGGCGTGGAGCGAGCTCGCCGGCGCCGAGGCCACCGTGCTCACGCCCTCGGGGCTCGCCGCGATCACCGTGGCGATCCTCTCGGCGGTGAAGGCCGGCGACCACATCCTGGTGATGGATTCGGTCTACCGCCCTACCCGCATCTTCTGCGACGGCGTGCTGAAGCGCATGGGCGTCGAGACCACCTACTTCGATCCGATGCTCGGCGCCGAGGTGGCCGGCCTCGTGCGCGACAACACCAGCGTGCTGTTCCTGGAGGCGCCGGGCTCGCAGAGCTTCGAGGTGCCGGACCTGCCGGCCTATGTCGCCGTCGCGCGGGACAGGGACCTCTGCACGATCCTCGACAACACCTGGGCGACGCCGCTCTACCTGCCGCCGCACGCGCTCGGCATCGACATCGCTGCCGAAGCCGGCACCAAGTATCTCTCCGGCCATTCCGACCTGCTGCTCGGGCTGACCTCCGCCAACGCCAAGTGGGCGAAGCGGCTGCGCGCGACCTTCGACTCCTTCGCGATGTGCACGGGGCCCGAGGACGCCTTCCTCGGCCTGCGCGGCCTGCGCACGCTGGAGCTGCGGCTGCGCGAGGCGCAGGCGCAGGGCCTCGCCATGGCGCACTGGCTCGCCGCGCGCCCTGAGGTCGCCCGCGTGCTGCATCCGGCCTTCCCGGACTGCCCCGGCCACGACTTCTGGAAGCGCGACTTCCTCGGCGCGACGGGCCTCTTCTCGGTGATCCTCGCGCCGGGGCCGGAGGCGGCCGTCGCGTCGCTTCTCGACGGCCTAGAGCTGTTCGGCATGGGCTTCTCCTGGGGCGGCTACGAGAGCCTCGTCGTACCGTTCGACTGCGCGGCCTACCGCAGCGCCACGACCTGGGCGCCCGGCGGGCCCGGCCTGCGCTTCTCGATCGGGCTCGAGGACGTCGCGGACCTGCAGGCGGATCTCGACGCCGGCTTCGGGCGCTGGCGCGCCGCCGGCGGCGGCTGCCTCTGAAAGAAACGCCGCAGCGGACCCGTTGACGGGAGCGCGCGGCCTCGCTTATAAGCCGCGCTTCGGCGCCGGCCCTCCGGCCTCCGGTCGTTGCGCTGTTGCAAGGCGCGGCCCGGGCGCCCATCCGAATTCGTGAGACAGAAGAATGGCCAATACCAAGTCGGCCCAGAAGGCCGTCCGCAAGATCGAGCGTCGCACCGCGGTCAACCGCTCGCGCCGCAGCCAGATGCGGACGTACCTGCGCAAGGTCGAGGAGGCGATCGCCTCCGGCGACCAGGCCGCCGCCTCTGCCGCGCTCGGCGAGGCCGCCCCGCTGGTCATGCGCGCCGCCCAGAAGGGGATCGTCCACAAGAACACCGCCTCGCGGAAGGTCTCGCGCCTCACCAAGCGCGTCAACGCGATCGCCGCCGCGGGCTGAGCTTTTTAGGAAGCCCTCTATTTAAAAGCCCGGCTTATTGCCGGGCTTTTTTTGCGTGGTCGTCGTCTTGGCGAGCTAGAGGCGAAGCCATCGAGGGCCGGCGTTCGACCCTCGCTTCACGCGCATCGAAAGCGGCTCGAGAACCTTCGCTCGGCTAAATCTGCCGCTCGATCATCATCTGCTTGATCTCGCTGATCGCCTTGGCCGGGTTCAGCCCCTTGGGGCAGGCCTTGGCGCAGTTCATGATCGTGTGGCAGCGGTAGAGGCGGAAGGGGTCCTCGACGAAGTCGAGCCGCTCGCCG
Organism: Beijerinckiaceae bacterium RH AL1; assembly: GCA_901457705.2. Classification (NCBI taxonomy): domain Bacteria; kingdom Pseudomonadati; phylum Pseudomonadota; class Alphaproteobacteria; order Hyphomicrobiales; family Beijerinckiaceae; species Beijerinckiaceae bacterium RH AL1. Next base: position 812,000 of record LR590083.2, on the reverse strand, counting down.
GTCGCCTCGTCGCGCGAGTCGATCAGCCAGCGGTAAGCCTGCAGCAGCACGGCGGGGCCGAGGTAGCGGTCGCCGTTCCACCAGTAGCTCGGGCATGAGGTCGAGCAGCAGGCGCACAGGATGCACTCGTAGAGCCCGTCGAGCTTCTCGCGATCCTGCGGCGCCTGGCGCCACTCCTTCTCCGGCACCGGCGTCGTCGTCTGCAGCCACGGCTGGATCGAGGCGTGCTGGGCATAGAAGCCCGAGAGGTCCGGCACGAGGTCCTTCACGACCATCATGTGCGGCAGCGGGTAGATCTTGATCGGCCCCGTCACCTCGCTCATGCCCTTGGTGCAGGCGAGGGTATTGGTGCCGTCGATGTTCATCGCGCAGGAGCCGCAGATGCCTTCGCGACACGAGCGACGGAAGGTCAGCGTCGGGTCGATCTTCGACTTGATCCAGATGATGGCGTCGAGGATCATCGGCCCGCAGTCGTCGGTGTCGACGAAGAACGTGTCGATGCGCGGGTTCTGCCCGTCGTCGGGGTTCCAACGATAGACGCGGAACTCGCGGACGTTCTTGGCGCCCTGCGGCTTCGGCCATGTCTTGCCGGTGGTGACGCGGGAGTTCTTAGGGAGGGTGAGCTGGACCATGATCCGTTCCGGTAAGCCGCGTGTCAGCGCTCGCGAGCCGACATCAAGTCAGGCTGCAGCATGTGTTGGAGGCAGGGAGATCGTCTCGATCTTCGAGAGATCGAGCTTGACGGAGGCATGCTCGATGTCGAGCCCGACCACGTTTCCGGCGCTGTCGAAATCGGCCAGCAGACCGTCGACGATCTGGCGCGTCTCGACGCCCGGGACCTCGTTCAGATCGATGTAGAGGCTGTCCGTTTCCGGATAATAATGCAGTCTCATAGGCCCTCCCCGCGAAAGTCGCGATCGAGAAAAGCGTTGTGCACGGTCTCTCCGTCCTCGAGCAGGACGACACGAAGATATCGCGGACGATCGCCACCCATCACATCGACCTTCGTCCACACGCGCACCCTGCCGTCCTCCTGCACTTCCCGTCGGAGCGGATGATCGAGCGCCGCCTGGCACCATGCTCGATCGATGTAGGGCCGCTTCCGTAAAACCTGCTCTTCGAAGTAGCGCGTCGCCTTCATGCCGCGACGACCGCCAGCCGTTGAATCCTCAGTACACCCGCGCCTTCGGCTCGATGTACTGCATGTCGTTCGACATCGTGTAGGAGTGCACCGGGCGGTAGTCGATCGAGATCGTCCTCGACTCGGGATCGACGGTCGCCAGCGTGTGCTTCATCCAGGCCTTGTCGTCGCGCTCGGAGAAATCCTCGCGGGCATGGGCGCCGCGCGATTCCGTGCGGTTCTTCGCGCCGTCCATCGTCACGACGGCCTGGACGATGAGATTGTCGAACTCGAGCGTCTCGATAAGGTCGGAGTTCCAGATCAGCGAGCGGTCGGTGACGCCGATGTCGCGCGCATCGCCCCACACCTTGTGGATCTTCTCCGAGCCCTCCTCCAACGTCTCGCCGGTGCGGTAGACGGCGCAGTTCTCTTGCATCACCTTCTGCATGCGCAGCCGCATCTCGGCGGTCGGCACCGGGCCGGTGGCATGACGGAAATGGTCGAGGCGCGACAGCGCCTTGTCGGCGGAGCCCGACGGCAGCTCGGCCTGCTTGGCGCCCGGCGTCACGACCTGCGCGGCCTTGAGGCCGGCGGCGCGCCCGAACACCACGAGATCGATCAGGGAGTTGGAGCCCAAACGGTTGGCGCCGTGCACCGAGACGCAGGCGGCCTCGCCGATCGCCATCAGGCCGGGCACGATGACGTCGGGATCGCCGTCCTTCGAGGTCAGCACCTCGCCGTGATAGTTGGTGGGGATGCCACCCATGTTGTAGTGCACGGTCGGCAGCACCGGGATCGGCTCCTTGGTGAGGTCGACGCCGGCGAAGATGCGCGCCGACTCCGAGATGCCCGGCAGCCGCTCGTGCAGCACCTTCGGATCGAGATGATCGAGGTGCAGGTAGATGTGGTCCTTGTCCTTGCCGACGCCGCGGCCCTCGCGGATCTCCATGGTCATGGCGCGCGAGACCATGTCGCGCGGGGCGAGGTCCTTCACGCTCGGCGCGTAGCGCTCCATGAAGCGCTCGCCCTGGCCGTTGGTGAGGTAGCCGCCCTCGCCGCGCGCGCCCTCGGTGATGAGGCAGCCGGCGCCGTAGATGCCGGTCGGGTGGAACTGCACGAACTCCATGTCCTGCAACGGCAGGCCGGCGCGCAGCACCATGGCGTTGCCGTCGCCGGTGCAGGTGTGCGCCGAGGTCGCCGAGAAGTAGGCGCGGCCGTAGCCGCCGGTCGCGAGGATGACCATCTGCGCGCGGAAGCGGTGGATCGTGCCGTCGTCGAGCTTGAGGCAGACGACGCCGACGCAGCGCCCCTCGTCCATGATGAGGTCGATCGCGAAGAACTCGATGAAGAACTCGGTGTCGTTCTTCAGCGCCTGGCCGTAGAGCGTGTGCAGGATCGCGTGGCCGGTGCGGTCGGCGGCGGCGCAGGTGCGCTGCGCCGGCGGGCCCTTGCCGAAGTCCGTGGTCATGCCGCCGAACGGGCGCTGGTAGATCTTGCCTTCCTCGGTGCGCGAGAACGGCACGCCCCAGTGCTCGAGCTCGTAGACGGCCTGCGGCGCGTTGCGGCAGAGGTACTCGATGGCATCCTGGTCGCCGAGCCAGTCCGACCCCTTCACGGTGTCGTACATGTGCCACTTCCAGTTGTCGGGGCCCATGTTGGCGAGCGAGGCGGCGACGCCGCCCTGCGCCGCGACCGTGTGCGAGCGCGTCGGGAACACCTTGGTCACGCAGGCCGTGCGCAGGCCCGCCTGCGAGCAGCCGACCGTGGCGCGCAGCCCCGCGCCGCCGGCACCCACGACGACGACGTCGAACGTGTGGTCGGTGATGGGATAGGCCTTGCCGTTCTGCGCGGGAGCCGAGCCGTTGGTGGAGCCGTTCGAGGCCATGCGAGGAAGCGCCTTTCGAAGATTTCTTTTGCTCAGACGGGCGCGAAGCCCATCCTCAGGATCGCGTAGAAGCAGCAGGCGGCGAGCACGACGGCAAAGAAGGTGTTCGCCAGCAACGACGCCTCCTTGAGATGCTTGTCATGGATATAGTCATCGACGATCGACTGCATGCCGACCTTCATGTGCCAAAGCGCCGCGCCGACGAAGAGGATCATCAGGATCGCCGGCCCGATGCTGCCGAGCTCGGCGCGCGCTTCGGCAAAGTCCATGCGCGACATGCGCGCCAGTATCCACACGAAGGCGATCGCCAGCGGCATCAGCGCGACCGAGGTGAGATGCATGATGCGGGCGGCGCCGGTGCCGGAATGGGCGGCGCCGAGGTAGCGGACCTTCTTGCCCCAGGTCTGGATCGACTTGGGCTCGATGGTCTTCGGGTTCGTGGCCATGATGTCGATCCTCAGAAGAGCAGCGCCGCGAGCCACACGATAAGCGTGAGCGCGAGGCCGCCGATCAGCGTGCCCCAGGCGAGCAGCTCGCGCTCGCGCGCGCCCATGCCGTAGCCGAGGTCCCAGACGAAATGGCGGATGCCGCCCATGAAGTGGTGGAACAGCGCCCAGGTGAACAGGAACAGCACGAGCTTGCCCAGCAGCGAGCCGAAGACCGCCGACACCGTCGCGAAGGACTCCGGGCCGCCCGCAAGCGCGATGAGATACCAGGCGAGCAGCAGCGCGCCGACGTAGAGCGCGATGCCGGTGATGCGATGGGCAATCGACATCATCATCGTCAGCATCGGCCGGTAGATCATGAGATGCGGCGATAGCGGCCGGGCGGCGGCCGTCTGGATCGGGCTGGGCTTCGTCTCGGCCATCTGTGCTTTGCGGCGCTCTGGAAATCTGGAAGGCTTCCAATAAGGCGAAGCTCACCGCGCCGCAACACGAGGACGTGACGCCGTTCGACATGGGCGAACCGTGCCGGGCGGCCCTATCTCTGCGGCGTGGCGGGTGGCGCCGCGCGCTCGAAAGGCCCCATGCTCGACACGCCCCTCGTTGCCGATCCCGTCACGGAGCCGCAGGCCGGAACGCCCCGGCCGCGGCTCGAGATCATCGACAAGCTGCGCGGCCTCGTCATCGTCCTGATGGTGCTCGACCACGTGCGCGACTTCTTCACCCGCGAGCCCTTCTCGCCGACCGATCTCGCCCACACCACCGTCGCCCTCTTCGCGACCCGCTGGATCACCCACCTCTGCGCCCCGACCTTCGTGACGCTCGCCGGCGTCGCGGTCTTCCTGCAATGGGAGCGGGGCAAGCGCGGCCTGCCGCTGGTGCGCTTCCTTGTCACGCGCGGCCTGTGGCTCATCGCGCTGGAGCTCACCTGGGTCTCCTTCGGGTTCGGCTTCGACGAGCCGTTCTTTCTCCTGCAGGTGATCTGGGCGATCGGCATGAGCTTCATCCTGCTCGCGCCCTGCACCCTGATGCCGCCCGCCGTCGTGCTGGCGCTGGGCTTCGCCATCGTCGGCGCCCACGACCTGCTCGCCCACGTTCCTGCCCCGAGCACGCCGCCGCTCGACCTCCTGTGGACCCTGTTCGTCGAGCCGGGCCGCATCCCGCACGGCTACGTGCCCTATCCCGCGCTGCCGTGGTTCGGGCTCATGGCCTGCGGCTTCGGTGCGGGTCGCCTGTTCCTGCTGGCGCCGGAGCGCCGCGATCGCCTGCTCGTCGGCCTCGGCCTCGCCATGCTCGCCGGCTTCGCGCTGCTGCGCGGCCCCGACGGCTACGGCGACCCCGCACCCTGGGCGACGCAGCAGGACGCCACCCACACGATCCTCTCGTTCCTCAAGGTGACGAAGTATCCGCCCTCGCTCGACTACACGCTCGCCACCCTGGGGATCGTCTTCACCATCGCGCCGGCGGTCGCGCGGCTCGGCGGCGCCTTCGGCCGGATGATCCTGACCTTCGGCCGCGTCCCGCTCTTCGTCTATCTTATCCATCTCTATGTCGCGCACGGCGCTGCGGTGCTCACGCGCCTGGCGATGGGCGTGGCGCCCCGGCTGACTTTTGGGGGCCGCCCGAGGACGCGCTCGCCGCGGCGAAGTCGGGCGTCGGCCTCCCGGCCGTCTATCTCGCCTGGATCTGCGTCGTCCTGGCGCTGTGGCCGCTGGCGGCCTGGTACGAGCGCCTGAAGTCGCGCCGGCGCGACTGGTGGCTGGCCTATCTCTGAGGCAGCGGCGTTCGGGGAGCGTTAAGCAGCCCGTGCTCTCTTGCGCGGGCCATGCTTGTCGATCTCGCGGCGGGAAGCCGCTATAGAGCCCCGCGCCCTCTCCCACCCTGCCCGCCGGAGGCCATGGCCGCGCCCGCGAACATCCTCGTCTTCGATTCCGGCCTCGGCGGCCTCACCGTGGCGAGCGAGGTCGCCAGGCTGCGGCCCGACGCGCGGATCACCTACGCCGCCGACGACGCCGGCTTCCCCTATGGCGACTGGTCGGCGGCCGAGCTCGGGCCGCGCGTCGTCGCGCTGATGCGCAAGCTCGTCGACGACATCCGCCCCGACCTTTGCGTCGTCGCCTGCAACACGGCCTCGACGCTCGTGCTGGCCGATCTGCGCGAGGCGCTGCCGAACCTGCCGTTCGTCGGCACGGTGCCGGCCATCAAGCCGGCTGCCGCGCTGTCGCGCTCGCGGCTCGTGTCGGTGCTGGCGACGCCCGGCACGGTGCAGCGCGAGTACACGCGGGCGCTCATCGACAGCTTCGCCGCCGGCTGCGCCGTCACCCTGGTCGGCTCGACGAAGCTCGCCGCGATCGCCGAGGCGGCGATGGCCGGCGCGCCGGTCGCGGACGAGGCGATCGCCGCCGAGATCGCGCCGTGCTTCGTCCAGGACGGAGATGGCGAGCGCCGCACCGACGTCGTCGTGCTCGCCTGCACGCACTACCCGCTGCTCGTCGACCGCTTCACGGCCCTGGCGCCATGGCCGGTCACCTGGCTCGACCCTGCCCCCGCCATCGCGCGCCGGACCGACAGCGTGCTCGCCGAGACCGGGTTCGAGAAAGGCGCACCAGAGCCGCAGCCGATCCCCGTGCATTTCACGAGCGGCAAGCGCTTGAGCCCGGCCATCGCGCGGGCTTTCGCGGCGAGAGGGCTGACGCTGGTCTGACGCGCTCGGTCCTCCCCGCTCAACGGGGAGGAAGCACGCCCGCCTTCGAGAACACCATCGCGCTGTCCCGCACGGAGCCGAGCTTCAGCGAGAACCAGTCGAGCACGTAGTTCTGGTAGAGCCGCCACGGCGTCTTCGTGCCCTGCTTCGGGAATTGGTCGATCGCCCGCTGGATGTAGCCGGACGAGAAGTCGATCAGCGGCTTCGCCTCCACGGAGGGGTCGGCGAGGCGCGGCGTGCAGGCGACGAAGCCCTTGCGGTCCATGTAGGCCAGCAGGCGGCAGACGTAGGCACAGGTGAGGTCGCACTTCAGCGTCCACGAGGCGTTGGTGTAGCCGATGGCGCTCGCGAGGTTCGGGACGCCCGAGTACATCATGCCCTTGTAGGTCATGGTCTTCGCCAGATCGACGGGCGCGCCGTCGACCTCGAGCTTGACGCCGCCGAGCAGCTTGAGCTTCAGCCCCGTCGCCGCGACGACGACGTCCGCCGCCAGCTCGCGACCCGACGACAGCCGCAGCCCCGTCTCGGTGAAGGTGTCGATCGTGTCGGTGACCATCTCCGCCTTGCCCTTCTTGAGCGAGCGGAACAGGTCGTCGTCGGGCACCAGGCAGAGCCGCTGGTCCCACGGGTCGTAGCGCGGCGTGAAGTGGGTGGCGACGTCGTAGGTCGGGCCGAGCGCCTTCTGCACCATGCCGATGACGCGGGCCTTGAACTGCGCGGGGCGCGAGCGCGCGAGCTTGTAGAAGGTCATCGTGACGGCGACGTTGCGCCAGCGCACCAGCGCGTAGGCGAGCTTGGCCGGCAGGCGCGCCCGCAGCCAGTCGGCGAGCTTGTCGCGCGCCGGCATCGAGACGACGTAGGACGGCGAGCGCTGCAGCATGGTGACGTGGTCGGCGGTCTGCGCCATCGCCGGGACGAGCGTCACCGCCGTCGCGCCGCTGCCGATGACGACGACGCGCTTGTTGGCGTAGTCGAGCTGGTCCGGCCATTTCTGCGGGTGCACGAGCGCGCCCCGGTAGCGCTCGGCGCCGGGAAACTCGGGCATGTAGCCCGCCTCGTAGTCGTAGTAGCCGGTGCAGGTGAAGACGAAGCCTGCCGTCAGCGTGACCGGCGCGCCGTCGCGCTCGGCCTCGATCGTCCAGCGCGCGTCGCGCGACGACCAGGACAGCCGCTTCACCGCGTGCCGGAAGCGGATGTGCTTGTCGATGCCGTTCTCGCGCGCCGTGTCGCGGATGTACTGCAGGATCGAGGCGCCGTCGGCGATCGCCTTGCCCTCGGTCCAGGGGCGGAACGAGTAGCCCAGCGTGTACATGTCCGAGTCGGAGCGCAGGCCGGGATACTTGAAGAGATCCCAGGTGCCGCCGATCGCCTCGCGACTCTCCAGGATGCAGTAGCTCTTGCCCGGCAGGCTCGTCTGCAGGTGATAGCCGGCGCCGATGCCGGACAGGCCGGCGCCGATGACGACGACGTCGAAGTGCTCGCTCATCTTCAGGTCCTCCCGCGCGACAAGATGCTCCAATAGCCGACCGGCGCGATGCGCTCGATCAGCGCGGCGAACTTCGCGTCGTTGCCGACGACGATGCGCGGCTTTCGGCGCTCCACGCCCTTGACGATGGTCTCGCCCGCCTCAGCCGGCGGCATCTTCAGGAACGCCTCGAAGCTGACCCGCTCCTTCTCGGCCATGGCGGGATCGACGCCGACCGGCGGCCGAGCGTTGCGGGCGATCGCCGTGGCGACGCCGCCGGGATGCACGACCGTCACGCCGACGGGCGTCGCCGCGAGCTCGTGGCGCAGCGATTCCGAGAACCCGCGCACGGCGAACTTCGAGGCCACATAGGCCGTCTGGCCGGGTGGCGCGATCAGGCCGAAGAGACTGGAAATGTTGACGAGCCGCGCGTCGTCGCTCGCCTTCAGGAGCGGCAGGAACGCGCGCGTGAGCCGGACGACCGCGTGGAAGTTGATCGCAAAAAGCCAGTCGAAGTCCTCGGCCGAGACCTGCTCGAACGTTCCGCCGATGGCAACGCCGGCATTGTTGACGAGCAGGTCGATGCGGCCGTGCTCGGCCATGATCTTGGCCGGCAGCGCCGCGATCGCCGCGGCATCGGAGACATCGAGCACATGCAGGCTCACGCGCACGCCGGCCGGCAGCAGCGCGGCGGTCTCCGCGAGACCCGCCGCATCGCGGTCGGCAAGCGCGACATGGCAGCCGCGCCGGGCGAGCGACAGCGCGATGGCACGGCCGATCCCGCTCGCGGCCCCGGTGACGAGGCCGACGCGATCCTGTAGACGCATGGAGGCTTTTGCTGGCATATCCTACCAATAGGCTTACTGACATAGATGTCAATTAGACGGACGACAGCCCCTCCGTCGGTTGAACGGCGGCGCAAGCCGGAGGACGTGCGCCGCGACGCGCTCGAGGTCGGCCGCCGCCTGTTGATCGCCCGCGGCCCGAGCGCGCTCACGCTGAAGGCCGTCGGGGCCGAGCTCGGCATGAGCCACGCCAACCTGATCCATCATTTCGGCTCGGCCGACGCCTACCAGGCGGCGCTGAAGGACGAGATGGTGCTCGATCTCACGCGGCGCGCGACGACCCTCGTCGCGCAGGCCGGCGACGCCCCGCCGGACACGGCGGCGATCGTGAACCAGGTGTTCGACGCCTACGATGCGGGCGGCATCGCGATCCTGATGGCGTGGTCGGTGCTGACCGGCGCGTCCGGCGACAAGATCGGCCTCGGCGAAGCCACCCAGGCCCTCGTCGCCGCGCTCGAGCCCTGGATGCCGGACGAGAATGCTGCTGCGCGCGCGCGGCACATCGTGTCGCTCGTGACCATGCTGGCCCTGGCCGAAGGCCTGATCGGCGCCTCCCTCGCCGACGCCGTCGGCGCCCGCCGCGACGCCATGCGCGCGCTCACGATCACGCTTGTCGAGGACCTGACCGGCGGCAAGCTGGCCTAGGCTTGTGGCGGGTTGCGCCCGCTAGGCGCGGTAGCCGTGCTTCGACTTCGAGGCGGCGACGATGGAATGCGCCTCGCCGCCGTTGCCAGCCGAGCAGGCGGTGGCAGCGCGGGCCAGCTCGTGCTGGATCTGGTCGTAGACCTTCTGCTCGAGGTTGCCGGTGTCGAGGTCGCTCTTCGTCACGTTCTGGTAGGCGCCGATTTCCTTCGTGCACGCCGCGCCGGGCGGCAGGTTGAAGGAGGAGACGGCGATCGGCGACGCCGCGCTCGGGCCGGGCATGCCGCCGGTCTCGTTGCACCCCGCCAAGGCCAAGGCCGACGCGAGTCCCGCGGCCGCCGCCAGGGACACTCCAAATCTCTCGATCATGACTCGCCCGCTCCCGGTCGCGACTTTATTCGAAGGGCCGACCGTCGGCTATCTCCGCCGAAGGGCGCGCGAAAAAGCAAGGCCACACTGCCGCGAGACAGTGTGGCCCAAAAAAGATCGGTGGAGGGACCCCTAGAGGTGCCCGGCGTAGCTCGGCGGCGTCGCAAGCACGCCCGAGGCGCTCGCGCCCGGATTGTCGAAGCGCACAAGCAGGCCGAGCGACGTCGCCGCAAGGATGATCACGACGACGAGGGTCAGCGAAATCTTGAACTGGCGCCGCGCGACATGGCTGTCGAAATCGCGGATGAAGCGCGCGTCCGGCGCATGCTCGAAATGATCAGCAATCGACATACCCAACTCCGTCCCACTCGACTTGGGGAAGATCGCCGAAACTCCTCAATTTGGAGTTTTTGCGCGGCGCCGCAGCCAAGCTATCAGGGTAAAAAACGCGGCAAAAAGGAAACAGTTGCTGCCGGAATGTCACCAGCCGCGGTTTTTTCCGACGCTCAGGGTTGATGCCGCGTTGCGATCGGGGCAGCCGCCGCGTCGCGGCGCGCAGCCGTGATGACGAGGCCAAACAGCGCCGACGAGACCAGCAGCCCGAGCGGCACCGGAACGACGTGTGCGACGGGGCGCGCGAGCAGCGGCGTCAGCCAGCCCAGCGCCATGAGGCTCGCGGCATAGGACGGCAGGGGCTTGCCGCGAAACGCGCCGAGCATCGCGGCGAGCGCCACGCCGACGAGCACAATGTCGTAGTCGAGCGCGTAGGGGGAGACGAGCAGGCCCGCGAGCGCAAGGCCGGCCAGCTTCAGCCGGGGGTCGTGGCGACCGTGCCAGAGCCAGGCGAGGCCGGCGATCACCAGCGTGCTTGCCACCGCCTGCGTTGCATAGGCCACCGGCACCGGCGCGCCGACAAGGCGCGCGGCGGCGAAGGCGCTCTGCATCTTGTAGCTCTCGAGCCCACCCGCCTCGAGGATGATCTTTCGCGTAAAGCCCAGGTTGGCGACGAACGCCTGCCAGGGCGCCAGGCCGTAGGCGGCAATCGTCGCCGCCGTCATCGCGGCAACCGCGGCCGCGGCGCCCGCGAGCGCGCGCCAATGCCGGCCGGCGGCGAGCGCGACGGGGACGGCGAGCGCGAGCTGTGGCTTGTAGGCGAGGAGCCCGAGCAGCGCGCCGCCGGCGACGGGCCGGCGCGGCAGCAGTGCAGCTCCGAGCCCGATGAGACCGGCCGACAGGAAACCGTTCTGCCCGTGCATCAGGTTGATGGCGACGGCGGGAAAGGAAAGCGCGGCGATCGCGATCTCGCGACGCGCCGCAGCGCGCCCGGCGGCACGGAAGACCGCCGCGAGGTAGAGCGCGAGCGTGCCGCCCTGCCAGACCGCCAGCGCGGCGAGGTAGGGGAGCCCGGCGAGCGCGCCCGCGACCATAAGAAAGAACGGTGGATACGGCCACGGCAGGAACGACTCGGCCGGCCCGAAGGCCGCTGCCTGCGCTGCCGCATGCGCCGCGTTGTCGTAAGGCAGCGCGGGATGGCCGGCGCGCACCTCGCCGCCGGCGACCCAGACGCCGACGAAGTCGGTGCCGAGCGGCCGGTTCCAGACATCGATCCCGTGGTGGCTCGTCGCGACCAGGGCGCCGACGGCCAGCGCCAGAGCCGCGCCAAGGAGACGGGGATAGACGCGCCGCCGATCCGGGGTCAGCCAGCCGCCCTCGCGGAGCGCTGCGAGCGCCCTGCTCCGCGCGGGCCGCGCCACGGTCAAATCGATCGTCGTCTGCATCGCGCCTCCGCCGACGACGCTAGCAACGCGAGGTTAATCCGCGGTACGATCCGCGCCGTGCAAGGAACCTCGATGCCGCCCGCCCTCGACCTGTTCGGTGCCCAGACCGGCAACTGCTTCCGCGCCGCGATCGCGCTCGAGGAGGCGGGGCTAGCCTACACGCCGAGCCTGGTCGACCTCGCGAGCGGCGCGCATCGCGGCCCGGCGCATCTCGCGCTGAACCCGCGCGGGCGCGTACCGGTGCTGGTCGTCCGCCACGGCGCGGACCAGAACGGCGCGGACGAGCTCGTGCTGACCCAGTCGAACGCGATCGCGCTGTGGGCCGACGTGCAGGCGCGGGGCGCGCTGCTGCCGCGCGATTCCGTGGCGCGCGCGATCGCCGTCGATCGCTGGCTGTTCGTCGTCACCGACATCATCATCCTGAACGGCGCCGCCTTCCGGCTGCAGCGGGCGGGCCTCCCGAAGGACGCCCGCGCGCCGCTCGAGGCGGAAGCGACAGGCGCGCTCGCCGATTTCGAGGACCTGCTCGGCGACCGGCCGTGGCTCGGCGGCGAGACGTTCACGCTCGCCGACATCGCCGGCTACACGATCGCCCGCCATTACCAGGCCGCGCTCGACTGGGCGCGCCTGCCGCGCCTGCGCCGCTGGTTCGAGGCCGCCGGCGGCCGCCCCGCCGTGCAGCGCGGTCTCGCCGCGTTCGGCTGATTTTTTTTCGGAGAGGCCGCACCGCCGCCGGCGGCCGATCTCAACGTCCCGCGATCTAAAGGAAAGATTGCTGCAATCCTCTGTGCAAATTACAGTCGCGCGAGCAACGCTCCCAATAGTCTGGGAAGGTAGTTCAGATGCGTCACGTTTTTATAATATTTCTGATATGTGCCGCCGGTTCCTCAACAGCGCTTGCTGAACCGACGAGCCATTCCCACAGCCTCGGAAAGCGGACCGCGGCAGCGCGGCCGTCGAACCATGCCGCCCGCCTTCGCGACCATCGCGGCTCGGGAGGCGGTCTCGGAGGCATCCATCCGCTCGTGGGCAGCGGCGACTACTGAAGATTGCGTTCTCTCTTCATGCGCCCGGGCAGCGGCGCCCTTTTCGCCTTGCCCTCTCGCGACTGCGAACATAAGGTCGCGCGCCCGCGGACATGGGGCCTCTCGCCCGCCGTCGGGCGTGGAGCCCGAAAAGAAGATGTCGATCGTTTCCGCCGCGCTTCTGCGCGTCAAGCCGTCCGCCACCGTCGCCGCGACCCAAAAGGCGCGCGACCTCAAAGCGCAGGGCCGCACGATCATCCCGCTGACCATCGGCGAGCCGGACTTCGATACCCCGGACAACGTGAAGAAGGCGGCGATCGCGGCGATCGAGCGCGGCGAGACGAAGTACACGCCCGTCGCCGGCATCGAGCCGCTGCGCCAGGCGATCGTCGACAAGTTCAAGCGCGAGAACGGGCTCGACTACAAGCCGAGCCAGGTCATCGTCGGCACCGGCGCCAAGCACATCCTGTTCAACGCCTTCCTGGCGACGATCAACCCCGGCGACGAGGTGATCGTGCCGGCGCCCTACTGGGTGTCCTACCCCGACATGGTGGCGATCGCCGACGGCAAGTGCGTCGAGGTAAAGACGCGCATGGAGAACGGCTTCAAGCTGACGGCCGAAGAGCTCGAGGCGGCGATCACGCCGAAGACCAAGTGGCTGCTCCTCAACTCGCCGTCGAACCCGTCGGGCGCCGCCTACACGCGCGGCGAGCTGAAGGCGCTGACCGACGTCCTGCTCAAGCATCCCAACGTCTGGGTGATGACCGACGACATCTACGAGCACCTCGTCTACGGCGACTTCGAGTTCACGACGCCGGCGCAGGTGGAGCCGTCGCTGATGGACCGCACGCTGACGATCAACGGCGTCTCGAAGAGCTACGCGATGACCGGCTGGCGCATCGGCTACGCCGCCGGCCCGCAGCATCTCATCAAGGCGATGGACATGCTGCAGGGCCAGCAGACGTCGGGCGCCTGCTCGATCGCCCAGTGGGCGGCCGTCGAGGCGCTGAACGGCACGCAGGCCTTCATCCCGGAGTCGCGCAAGGTCTTCGAGGGCCGGCGCGACCTCGTCGTCTCGATGCTGAACCAGACGAAGTACCTGAAGTGCCCGACGCCGGAGGGCGCGTTCTACGTCTACCCGTCGGTGGCGGAAGCCATCGGCCGCAAGACGCCGGAGGGCAAGGTGCTCGAGAGCGACCAGGATTTCGTCGAAGCGCTGCTCGAGACCGAGGGCGTCGCCGTCGTGCAGGGCACGGCCTTCGGCCTCGGCCCGAACTTCCGCCTCTCCTACGCCACCGCCACCCCGGTGCTCGAAGAGGCCTGCGGCAAGATCCAGCGCTTCTGCGCCTCACTGCGGTAGGCGACTAGGGCGCGACGGCGTGAGCCCGGGTTTTCCGGGCCGCCGTCGCGCTCCTCAAACAAAAGTCGACTGGGAGGCGGCCCGCCGTCCGGTTTAGATGACTGCCGACCCGGGCTCCGCCATCGGAGCCCGGAGCCCGTCTCGTTTTCACGTTCCTGTTCTTTCATTCGTTTCACATCGCCTCGGCGCGAGGCCATCGGAGGTCCATATGTCCGATCCCAAGGCCGGCCCCTGCTGGTCGTGCGTGGACGCCGCCACCGACATCAAGCGCATGTTCGTCGACGTCGCGCAGGTCGGCGGCATCCGTGCCGGCCAGTCGCCCGCCCAGCGCCCGGTCTTTACACGCACGCACGGGATCGCCGCGGCCCGGCTCGACATCGAGCCTGATCTGCCGCCGGAGCTCAAGGTCGGCGTCTTCGCCGGCACGTCCTATGCGGCATGGCTGCGCTTCTCGAGCGATCCCGGCGGCGTCGACAGCGACTTCAAGACGACGTCTGGGATCGGCATAAAGCTGTTCGGCGTCGCGGGGCCGAAGCTGCTCGGCGACGGCGACACCCACGACTTCCTGCTGCAGAACTACCCCGTCTTCTTCGTCGACGATGCGGCCGCGATGTGCGCCTTCACCAGGGCCGCGCTGATCGACGACAAGGCGGACGAATGGATCGACGCGCACCCGCGCACGAAAGAGATCCTGAAGCTCATGCAGGTGCCAGAGGCGAGCGTCTTGACGACGAGCTTCTGGAGCGTGCTGCCCTACGCCTTCGGGCCCGGACGCTTCGTCAAGTACAAGCTCGAGCCGGAGGCGCCGTTGGACGGCGTGCCGACGCCCGGCGACACGACCTATCTCGCGGCCGATCTGCAGCGGCGGCTGCGCGACGGCGAGGCCCGCTTCCGCTTCCTGGTGCAATTCTTCGACAACGAGGAGACGACGCCGCTCGACAAGGCCACCGTAGAATGGACGACGCCGTTCGTGCGCGTCGCCACGCTCGTCATTCCGCGCCAGGACATCGAGGCACGCGGACAGGCGGCCTATGGCGAGAACCTCGCCTTCAATCCCTGGCACGCGCTCGCGGAGCACGAGCCCCAGGGCAGCATCTCGGCGGCACGCAAGGTGACCTATGCGGCGAGCGCCGAGGTGCGCCGCGACGCCAACGGCGTGCCGACGCGCGAGCCGGGGCCGGCTCGTCCGATCGAGGCGCTGCCCTCGGCCGCCGACGAACTTTGCATCACGCAGGCGGCGATCTACCCCTCGATCGGTTTCGCACGCGTCGGCGACAGCGAAAGCGAATGGTTCTTCGGCCCCGAAGTCACCGATCCGGAGCCGGCCGCGCCCGGCTTCTATCGCGATCCGACCGGCGCGCTGAAGCGGCAGGCCGCACGCTTCCGCATCTACGGGCTCAACGCGGAAAACCGCGTGGTCGCCGAGCTGACGGCCGGCGAGGCCGACATCACTTGGACGGTGCACCTCGCCAACAAGAAGGCGGCCTGGTTCCAGTTCCAGCTCGCGCAGGACATCCCAGAGGCCGCGGCGGCGCCGCAGCAGCTGCTGCGGAATGCGACCATCTCGAAGCGCAGCGACCTGATCATCGATCCCGGTGCGCGGACGATCGCGGGGCGCGACGCCCCGGCCGCGCGCTTCGACAGCGGCGCCTTCATGGGGACGCCCGTGTATCTCGGCGAGCTGCGCACCGACGACGCCGGGCGGCTGATCGTGCTCGGCGGCCACGGCAAGTCCGCGGCCTTCGACAAGAGCCGCGCCGTCACCTTCGCGAACAACGACGGCTGGCACGACGACGTCGCCGACGGCCCGGTCACGGCGGAGGTCACCTACCGCGGCAAGGCGCTCAAGGTCGCGCCCGCCTGGGTCGTCGTCGCGCCGCCGAACTACGCGCCGGCGCGCAAGAGCGTGCGCACGATGTGGGATCTGATGCGCGACACGGCGATCGGGGCAGGCCTGCTGCCCAAGCCGACGCGCCCGTCCTTCGAGCACGACATCCGCCCGATCCTCGAGCGCATGACCGGCCTGCAATGGGTCAATGCGGGGTTCGCCGCGGGCTTCGGCTGGAACGCGCCGCAGGACCTCGCATCGCCGGCGGCGCTCGCCAAGCTCGCCTCCGACAAGCCCGAAGCGAAGGAAATGCGCCACGTGATCGCGAACGCGTTTCGCGATCCGACGCGCGATGCCTGGTCGCCGACGCCGTGGGCCTGGCTCTACGGCGACGCGATGAACATTCCGACGCCGCAATCGCCGCGCGCCTTCGCGAGCCTCAGCGGCACCCAGCTCTGGATGCTCCAGCAATGGGCGGCCGGCGACTTCGAGGCCGATCACGATCCCGCGCGCGCCGTGCCGCGGTGCATCGAGGACGTGCCCGTCGCTGCCCAGGGCGACATGCTGACCCGCGCCGCGCTCGACAATTGCCTGGCCGACGCCTTCCATCCCGGCTGCGAGATGACGTGGCCGATGCGCCAGCCCACGATGTACAAGGAGGCCTTCCGCATCAAGCACGCCGCGCCGGGGTGGATCGAGCCGGAGTACGGGCCGGCCTTCATCAACGACATGATGGGCCTGCCGAACGGGCCGCTGGCCGCGCAGGTGCCCGGCGGCCTCACGCGCTGGATGGCCGTGCCCTGGCAGACCGACACGGCGAGCTGCCGCGGCGGCTACACGCCCGCCTACGATCCCTATCTGCCGACCTTCTGGCCGGCCCGCGTCCCGAACCAGGTCCTGAGCGCCAAGAACTACGCGATCGTGATGGACCCGACGAAGGACCTCGGCGAGCGGCTGGCCGCCTTCGCGACGCGGGCCGTGTGGATACGGCCCGCTCCTGAAGCCGCTCCCGAACGGCGACGATCCGACCTACACCGATCAGATCAACGCCTTCGCGCAGAACATCCACCAGATGGGCGTCGTGGAGCCGCGCGACGGCCCCGCGCACGACCCCAACTTTCCCTCCCAGATGGAGGTCGAGGATCTGCCCGAGGCGACGGTGAAGGCCTTCGCCACCGCAAGACACGGCGATCTCACCCGCGACCCGACGGACATGGCGTCGATCGCCAAGGCACGGCGCTTCGCGCGGACATGACGGCACGGTCGCCGCGGTGATCGACAGCGACGCCTACGACGCCATCATCTTCGGCGCCGGGCCGGCCGGGGCGTGCCTTGCGGCCAACCTCGCGCCGTTCCATCGCGTGCTGATCGTGGAGCGCAGCGCGCTCTGCGATGCCGCCCCAGCCCCGGGAGAGACGCTCGCGCCGGCGGCTCGGCGGCTCTTCGCCGACATGGGCCTCTGGGACGCCTTTCGCGCCGAGGGCCACGAGAGGTGAACGCCAAACTTTCCGTCTGGGGCGATCCAGACGAGGCGGCGCGCCTGCTCGTCGGCGACATCGACGGCCACGGCTGGCTTCTGGAGCGTCCGCGCTTCGACCGCTGGCTGCGAGACGTCGCGCAGCGTCGAGGGGCCGCGCTGGCGGTCGCGACGCGGCTCCTCGGCGCGTCACGCGAGTCGACGGGATGGCGCGTCGGCCTCGACGTGGACGGCCGGCGGCGGTCGCTCACGTCCAAGATCCTGATCGACGCGACCGGCCGGCGGGCCGCGCTCGGTCGCCGCATCGCGGGCCGCCGCACGAATGACGATCGGCTGATTGCCCGCTGGATGCGTCTCGAGGGCGAGAGCTCGGAGGCCGGCACCACCTACGTTCAGGCCGACGCCGAGGGATGGTGGTACGTCGCGCAGACCCGCAATGCCTCGACGCTCGCGTTCTTCACCGATGCCGATCTGCCGGCAGCGCGCAGGCTCGCCGACGATCGGGCCTTTCTCGAAGCCGCGCACCACGCGGGGCTGACGCGCCGGTTTGGGCTCGCCACGGCCGTGGTCAACGCATCCGGGACGCGGGCCGCTCATTCGGGCACGCTCGACGCCATATCGGGCACCGACTGGCTCGCCGTCGGCGACGCCGCCGCGAGCTTCGATCCCATCGGCGCACGCGGCCTCTTCACCGCGCTGTTCTGCGGCTTGGCCGCGGCGGAGGCTTGCGACCGGCGTCTCGCCGCCGACGCGGACGCGCTCGCCTACTACGGCCATGTTCTGCAGACGATCCTCGCCGCCTACCGCCAGGAACGGAACGCCATCTATGCGGCGGAGACGCGGTGGCCGGACATGCCCTTCTGGCGACGCCGGCACGCGTTGCCGGCGCCAGCAACGAAGGTTGCCTGAAGCGGCAAACGCCAACCTGCCCTAGCGCCCCGCGACCGACTTGTGGGTTTCCTGCTCCATCGAGATCCGCAGGCCGGCGGTGCCGCCGGGCAGGTTGCGCTCGGCGAGGTCGTGCAGCGTCGAGGTCTCGTGGATCGACGCCCAGCCGGCCCCGGTGAAGGTCGTCTCGTTGAAGACGTGCGGCGACAGCAGCGGGTTGGTCAGCGCGTGCGAGAACGCGTCGACCGCGACCATGCGGCCGAGCAGCGGCGGCACGGCCGAGCGCGGCGGGTCGTCCTCGGCGAACAGGCCGACGAAGAACTCGACGCGATCGACGGTGCAGTAGATGTCGCGCAGCGCCGCTACGACCTCGGGATCGCCGCTGATCTGCTCGAAGCGTGTGACGCGCGGATAGCTCATGCATTTGCGGTAGTCGTTGTAGCTCGCCAGGCGGTTCGTGCGGCCCTGCTCGACGCTGTCGATCTCGACCTCGCGCAGGAAGTCGGCGGTGTTGAAGAGACCGAGGCGCCAGACGTCGGAGCGGCTCGCGCCGTCGAGCGCGGCACCGAGGCCGTCGGCGAGCAGCGGCGCGTTGCCGAATCGCGCGTCGGCCATCGGCATCGTCTGCCCCTTCCAGCGCGCCGTCTCCGGCACCAGGCTGTGCCAGCGGTAGAGCAGGTTGAACTCGACGGGGATCCAGTTTTCGCGGTTCCAGGGCGCCGTGTAGCAGGGCGTCGGATCGCCGAGCAGCCTGAACCAGTAGGGCGCGATGTGATTGATGTATTCCTCGACGACGATGGTGATGAGCTGGACGATGTTGACCGCCCGCGCCGTCTGAAAGACGCGCTCGTCGTCGAAGCCGGGGTTCGTCGCCTCGATGATGCCTGCGAGCCGGTTATGCTCGCGCAGGAACAGCGTGTTGATCGCCGCCGTGAAGACCGTCGAGTTGGCGCGCTCGCCGCCGAAGGCGAAGAGCGTCGCCTTGCGATCGGCCGGCAGCCAAGCCGGCAGCTTCATCGGGTTCGGCAGGAGATTCCAGCGGGGATCGCGCACGCCGGCGGCATCGAAAAGCCGCGGCGCCCATTCCTCGCCGGCGTGCACCTCCGAGACGAGGCGCCCCTTCTGCCCGCGATCCGAGCTCTTCAGCCGCAGCACGTTCGTCACCTCGTCGGTGAGGCCGTAGAGCTGGCAGAGGTCGATCTGATGATTCGTCGTCGTCTTCCGTCTGTTCGTCGGCGACGTCATCAGGAAGCCGTCGGTGAACCACTGCGCGAAGCTCGGGAACAGCAGCGTCGACTTGGTCGAGAGCCGCGGGCCCTCCGGACGCGTGACGTAGAGCCGGCGCAGCGCGTCGACCGGCGGCAGCGCGTCGACCTCCGCCTGCGACATCGGCGGCAGGTAGCGCGAGAACCAGGTGCGATCGGTGAGCGACGACCACGAGGGATAATCGGCCTTCGTGCTGAGCCGCAGCGGCCGGAAGGGCGCCTTCTTCACCGCATTGTCGACGAGGACCCGGTTGATCGGCCGCGCAAGCCAGCGCTGGCCGTTCACGAAGGCCCAGACCGGCTCGAAGTTGGTGAGGAGAAACGCCTCGAGCTTGTTGCGCAAGCCGTCGGCACTGGTGTCGCGCGCCGCGAGGGCGGAGGCAATCGGATCGGCCATGGGCGTGCC